>NC_019977.1 GCF_000328665.1 Methanomethylovorans hollandica DSM 15978 | reverse complement strand
GTAGAAACCATGGGGTTCCTTTGCACATGATGTAAAAAGTTCATTTTTCAAAGCTTTAAATTTTTTTAGGACCATCTATAACCAATCTGTTTTACAATAATAAACAAAATAAATTTAAACATTACGGTTATTTTAACAGCAAATGCAGGAATATGGACAAAATTGGGAAGATATTGAATCTGCTTTGCAACAGGCAAAATCAAAAGATATTTCTTATGAAAAAGTACTAAGTTCTATGTGTACTTATCCTCATCCTGTTGCAGTTGAAGCACACCGGATTTTTATTGAATCTAATATGGGAGACTATGGTCTTTTCATGGGAACATATGAACTTGAAAAAAGTGTTTTAACAATGCTGGGTGATCTATTACATAATTCTCATCCTTATGGTTATCTTACAACAGGAGGAACTGAGTCAAATATACAGGCCGTACGGGCTATGCGCAACGCCTGCACATCTATTAAAGATCCAAATATAATCGTATCTGGATCAGCTCATTTTTCTTTCGACAAAATAGCTGATATACTTAAGATCAATGTACGCAAAGCGCGCATTCTTCCCGATCTTGTTGTGGATACTGAGGATGTTCTTTCTCTGATAGATAAAAATACTGTAGGGCTTGTTGGTATTGCCGGTTCTACTGAGTTCGGTCAGGTAGACCCTATCTCAGAATTATCAAAAATTGCAATCGATAATGATCTACCTCTTCATATAGATGCAGCTTTTGGAGGCTTTCTTCTTCCTTTTCTTCCTAATCATGTACCATTTGATTTTTCTCTTCCTGGTGTGACTTCTATAGCTATAGATCCTCATAAAATGGGTTTGAGTACGATTCCTTCAGGAGCTTTGCTCTTCAGAGAAGAAAAAATGATGGAACTGCTTAAAGTAGATACGCCTTATTTGACTATAAGTAGTCAGTGTACTCTTACTGGTACTCGCAGTGGAGCCTCAGTCGCAAGTACATATGCTGTAATGAAGCATTTAGGAAAAGAAGGTTATCAACAAGTCGTTAATAAATGCATGAAGCTGACTAATTTACTTCTAGACGAAACAAAGAACATCGGAGTAAAGCCTGTTATTGATCCTGTAATGAACATTGTAGCGTTATCTGTTGAAGAGCCGAAGAAGATCCGTACAGAATTAGCCACTCAATTTGGCTGGCAAGTTTCCGTAACAAAACAACCATCTTCTATAAGGCTTGTTGTTATGCCTCATATGACAGAAGAAAATATTTTGGCATTTGTCAGGGACTTAAAAACTGTCATTCAACAATTACAATCTTCTGAAATTAACATGCAAGAATGATATGCTTTTAAAAGATTACATTTCGAAAAGTTATCATTTTTGACGGGACCGGTAACATATCTTGAGAAACTAACGGATTTTAATGCGCTCTCAAATGCATTCTAAATATCCAAGATATGTTCCGGTTACATATTGAGGGGATGGACGTATTTTGGGAATTAATGGTACCTGGCCTTGAAGCTTGTAAGGCGTGTTTACATTAATCCTTTACATAATTATTAGTAATCCTTCCGGAGATATAAAAGAAGACCAAGCTGGGTGAAAGTATTAAACTAGCAATATGCTAATAAGATAAACATAAATATGAATATATCACACAAGGTTAACCATGAAAACATCGTTTCAAATAGGGAAAATTCTTGGCATACCCATTAAATTACATATTACTTTTTTGTTCATACTGCCAGTATTCGCCTTGGTATTTGCTACAAATCCTGCTCCTTTTGGCTTTCAGGATCAGGCCACTCCAACGATGAACTATCTTTTATCCTTGATTACTACTATCCTTCTGTTTTTATGTGTACTTCTGCATGAATTAGGTCACTCCTATGTGGCCCAAAGATACGGTGTGGAAATAAAAGATATAACACTGATGCTTATTGGTGGTGTCTCGTCGATGGAAGAGATACCCAGAAATCCATCTCAAGAGCTTAAAATGGCTTTTGCTGGTCCCCTTGTGAGCCTTGTTATTGGTTTGACCATTTTCTTAGTGAATTTCCTTGTAGCTTCCGTGATAATTCCCTATGCAGCAACACCTATTTACATGATGTTCAGTATTCTGGGCTCTATTAACATAGTTTTGGGTCTTTTTAATCTCCTACCGGCTTTTCCAATGGACGGTGGTCGTGTTCTCAGAGCATGGTTTGCTGGAAGGATGAACTACATACAAGCTACACACTATGCTGCATCAGTGGGCAAGGTCTTTGCTTTTCTCATGGGTATAGTTGGACTTTTTTCCAATGCCTGGCTGATACTAATAGCATTTTTTGTTTACATAGGCGCTTCTGAAGAAGACAGGTCTACAACGGTTACAGTAACCCTCGAAAAATATTCGGTTTCTGATGTTATGAGTAAGGAAGTTACTTCAGTGTCTCCATATATGACCATTGAAGATATGTTGGATTTTATGTTCGAGCATAAACACATGGGTTATCCTGTTATGGAAAGTAATTATTTAAAAGGCATTGTTACTTTAAGTGATGTACATAAAGTACCTCCTCTTGAAAGAGCTGTTTTGCAAGTAAGAGATATCATGACTACACGTGTCGTTTCATTGACCGAGGATGCCAATGCTGCAGACGCTTTTAAATTGATGATGTCAAATAATATTGGAAGAGTACTGGTTGTTGATTCCAATGGTTCTGTAGTAGGTATTCTCTCCAGGACAGATCTAATGAGAGCAATGATGCTTGCTAATGAACATTTATAATCGCATTATGAAGGAAAACAGAATGAGCCTAAAAATGTTTGAAAGATCAATAGCCATTGCTACAGCCAATGGTTTGTGGAGGCATGCACTGTGACACGCTCATATAATGAAGACAATCTAAATATTTCTGCTCCAAACCCAGACAACATTACCACTTCTTCCAGAGATCTTTTCATTTATAATTCGGACTCTTCCGGTAATTCAGGAACCGTCATAACCGACACATGTCCCCCTGAAAACCAACAGGATTGTTATGGCAAGTTCTCTCCTTCTTCAGGAGAACATCACATAATAGAACCTTCCAGGATCATCATAATAGGCACAGCTCATGTATCTGAAAAAAGTGTTGCAGAGGTCAATGAAGCAATAGAAAGGGAAAAGCCTGACATTGTTGCTGTAGAGCTGTGCAAACCCCGCTACGATAGTCTCAAAGGCAAAACAACTGACACTGATGTTCCTATCAAGGAGATCCTCAAAGGCGGCAAGATTTATCAGTACATGATACATATGCTGCTGGCCCATGTGCAGAAAAAGTTTGCTGATGAGATGGGTGTGCAGCCTGGTGCCGAGATGATCAAGGCAATAGACGCTGCTGAAGAACATGGGGCACGAATAGCGCTTATTGACAGAGACGTGCAGGTCACTTTGCAGAGATTCTGGAACAAAATGGGCTTCATAGAGAAATTAAAGATGCTTGCAGGTCTGGTAGCAGCAGTTCTGGGTATCGGTGGCACCAAGGACATCGATATGGACACGATCACAAACCAGGATATAGTCACAATGCTGGTGGAAGAGTTCCGTGGCACATCTCCCAATGCCGTAAAGGTGCTCATAGATGAAAGAGATGCCTATATGGCCTCTAATCTTATAAGGCTTGCATCTGGTGGCGGAAAAAAGATCATTGCTGTAGTAGGTGCAGGTCATCGGGCCGGAATACAGAATTATTTAATACACCCTGAAACTCTTCCACGTCCGGAATCAGTAGAGGCGATCCCGAAGAAAAGGTTTAGTTTTTTTAAAATCTTTGGCCTTATAATGCTAGCTATTCCACTTGGAGCTTTTGCACTATTGCTCATTTCAGGTGTATCTCTGAAAACCCTTGGAATAGTGTTCATCTGGTGGTTTCTCATCACCGGAGGTTTAAGTGCCCTGGGAACTGCGTTGGCACGAGGCCATCCTTATTCGATACTAACATCCTTTTTAGTGGCCTGGATGACCACTCTTAATCCAGCTGTGGCTGCAGGATGGTATGCGGGGCTCAGAGAAGCGAAATATCGCAATCCTACCACAAGGGATCTGAAAAATCTCGTGGAAGCTGAATCAATGAAAGATATGATGAAGAATAATTTCTTCCGTGTCCTTCTTGTGACATCTTTAGCCAATCTGGGAGCGATGGTAGGTAGTATCGTGGGCGCTTATGTGATACTCCAGATACTGGGAATCGAAGCTAAGGATTTCCTTGAGTCCGCATTGCGTGCGGGACTTGCAGTACTAGGTCTCTAATCTTTAAATATAAAAAAGAAAAAAAAAAAAAGTTCAGCTTCGACCTCAGAAAAGGTCGTGAAGTCTGAACTGGTATTTTCCGAGTTTTCCACCGTAGTTACCAGCAGTGATCTTCTTGACACCAGGAACTGTCACAGCTGCCTTGATACCAACGGCCATTGCCTTCTTGATGGCTTCTTCACTGACACCATTGATCACAATCTCGTATACTGATTTCACATCTGCCGGGATTTCAGTGTCAGGTACCTTGTCCCTGATGGAGGGACAGAACTTCTCATTAGCTGTAGCCTTCATGAACTTGGCATAGTTATTGGAACCTGCCTTGGAGCCGCTTGCAACAATACCTCCGGGGAAAGGAGTAATAGTACCTTCGAGTTCCTTAATAGCGTCAACAGCAACCTCCGCAGCTGTCAGAGCACTCATCTGACTGTCTCCCAGGATGAAGAAGTTACCACCGGCAATACCGGATACCGCACCAATGTTCTCTTCCACAAGGAAGTCTCCTTCCATGAGGGGTATGCTGTGCATCTTGCGGCCGTCGATCTCTTTCTGAGACTCCATACCATCACCGAAGAACTTGAGCTTGAAGCCTACATTGAACTGTTTCTCAGCTTCAGGCATACCATTGAACACTGCAGTAGTGGGGGCTGTCAGGACGCACTGCCCAAGCCTTTCCAATAACTGGTGCTCAAGAATATCGAATTTAAAGGTGCAGATCTGGATGTACACACCGGGTCTGCCATCAGGTGTCTCGTCGCATGTGGCAAACCTTTCGATACCTGCCTCTGCAGGGCACATGATAACGGAAGTACCAAAGCCTGTTGCTTCAGTAGCCGCAATTTCTGCCCAGCGTTTTGTTGCTGCTGTGATCAATACTCTACCTATCTTGATAGGAAAGGCCTCTGCAAAAGTGTCCTCTATTTCGACTCCGTTGATTTCCATAGTGATCCCTTTTGAAATTTCTGAAATATCTATCCGGTTAATATCCAGATGATGGTTCCTGGTAACAGGAAACAGATACTAAAAGTATCTCTTAGTAGAATAAAGTTGCAGTACATATAATCTTCGAGTATGCAAAAGCAATAAAAGCAATTACCGTTAATAAAATTACTGATTATAATAATCTTTTCAGTCGATTGATAGCAATTTTTTATTGATGGCTACTATGATTGTACTGAGGGACATAAGTACAGCCCCCGCAGTAGGCAAAATTTTTTCCAGCTTTTGTATCAGCTTCAAAGATCACATTATACAGCCATTTTCTCCATTCAGGGCCTGCCGGTCTGTTCTCTTTTTCCCTTAATAAAGTGACCATTGTTTCACCTTTCAGAAATACTCGAACAAGCTTTTTTGTCCAATATTTTGCTGCAGATTACCCACCCTCACACCTATCCGCCGAAAGTCCATGCTGCTTTCACGAAGGAATTGCAACATTATCTCTCTTGCAGTTTCATGCAGGATACCTTTGTCAGAGACAGCATGGTTGAGAGTTCGGCTTTTAGTCGCCATTCTGAAGTTTGAGAAGATGACGGTTATAGTAACCGACCTGAAACTCACTTTTCTTGAAACGGCTTTTTTGATAACGTCATCCACAAGTTCATTCATAAGGGAGAATATCTCACCATTATCTCTGGTATCCTCTTTCAGGGAAGCCATTCTGCCTATCTGATCCGTGGCAGTTTTCTCGGTGACAGGCGTTTCATCTATACCAGATGCAGCTTTTTTGAGCCATGTGCCTCTGTTCTTACCAAACACCGCAATGAGTTCCTGAGCATCATAGGCTGCAAGCTGGCCGATAGTTTCAATGCTCATTTGTTGGAGTTTCTCTTCAGTCACCTTGCCAATGCCCCAGAGCTTTTTTACAGGCATTGGACTTAAGAAATCTGTAACATCCTCCGGTTTCACGAGTGTCATACCATCAGGTTTTTTGAAAGAAGAAGCCATCTTGGCTATGAGTTTGTTAGGTCCAATGCCCACGGAGCATGTGAGCTTTTCATGTTCCAGAACATCATTCTTTATAAGCAGACCAATATCTATTGCCTTTTCAAAATTGCCAGCACAATTCTGGGATATTTCCAAAAAAGCCTCATCAATACTTATTTTTTCAAAAGATTCATCACTATCTGCATGTGAGCTTAGTATGTCCATGACCCGCGCTGAGATGTCTTCATAGAACTGTTTGCGCACAGGAAGAAAAATAGCATCAGGTTTCAGAGATCGGGCCTGTCTGCAGGGCATTGCTGAGCGTATGCCTGCTTTTCTCGCTATATAGTTGGATGTGCTTACTGCTCCCCCTTCTTCACCCCGGTTCGAGTACATGCACACGACTACTGCTTTATCTTTGAGAGAAGGATCTTCACGCTCTTCGATGGCGGCGTAGAAATAGTCCATATCCACATGTATTATCACACGTTCCATTAATAGAAAAAAGGGCGGGGTAGTTTTTATGATTAACCCGTCTCTTAAAGTATTGTATCCCTGCAATCCACATAAAATTTACTGAAGTCAGGAAGTTTTTGTGAAATGGGTTTTGCATATATGTACTCTGCTTCAAGGTGGGGTCTGAAATCCTTCAGAAGTTCAAACAATGGATCAGTAGGGTCTAGGAACGTGCCAAAGAAATCACATTTTGTCTCGTACATTATGGAACTGCAGTGTTCGAATATCTCTTGCATGGCATCTGCATATCCTGGCTTGAATGCATGGTCCACGATGTTTCGGAACTTGAAATATTCTCCTTCTTTAGGTATAAGGGGTATGTGTATGAAATGGTGCAGACTTCCCTTCATGCTTGCCGCGAGTTTCCAGAGCAGTGGTTCCCGGGTATATGCCATTTCTGCAAGTACTGCTGTATCCCAGAATCCTCCACAAGCCACTATGCTGCCATTATGTTTGGCAATAATCAAGTTCTCAATTCCATACCCCAGTATCCTGTTTGCATACTCTCTGAAAGTTACCGGTGTAAAGGGTATGAAATGTGTTCTTCCCGCATAGTACTGGTTGATTAGTTCGACAGCTGCAGGTAGATCTGATTTGTCGACGCGATCAAGTGAGTACTTATTCTCAGTTCTCGATTTTTTGGCGGTCGACATCTCACAAATTATAATTTCTTTTTCTCTTATGTAGCCCATTTTTTCTACAAGTTTTCTGTAGGGTTCGTTAGGTCCATAAATGTGACAATATATATGTGAAGACTTGATTTCTTCTGCATGTTTTTCCATCTCTCTGATCAGCTGGGTTGCTATACCTTTTCTACGAAAACCAGGATCAACGGTAACTTCAGTCAGATATATGTAAGGTCCCAGGGGTCCATCTTTGACAGTCCAGCCTACATAACCTGCTATTTGTTCCTGTTCTTCTGCTACCATTATTTTCCAGTTGTCATAAAGCTCATATCTTACGGTGATATCTGGAGAAAGATTAGCTACCATCGCTAGTTTGTCATTACCATGCGGACTCAATTTTTCAATATTAAGTAATACATTGTTGTCGCTGGGTATGAAAGGTCTTATTCTTGCCATGTCTTTTTCCCCTAAAATTAATTTAATTATATATTAAAAAAAGAATACAAAGATAGTAGTTTTTCTTGCTAAAGCAGTTTGTATGTTTACCCTAATAAGAATTGATTTTGGTAAATATAATCGTTTTGGAGATAGATGGTATGTTTAAACGAAAAATTGTAACCATCAATTAAAAGAGCATATTATTTATTTAGTAAAGACTTTAGGGATCTAAGGGCAATCAGAACAAGACAAGATAACTTCCGCACATAATTATATATAATATTAGAAGGAAATAGGCATCCATATGTTGGCTAATATTTTGTTGAGAAGATATTTATACTAATGCATAGTTAACAAACTTTAAAATGGGTTAACATTGGTCATTGATTTCCAAAAAAAAAATTGAGGTATGGTGATGGAAAACATAAAAACCAGTATAGTCAATTACCTGAAAGACAATTCTTTTATGGACAAGAACACCGAGTTGGGAGATGCTGATTCTCTCACTCAGAATGGAATTATAGATTCGATAGGTTTACTTGAATTGTTGGACCATATAAGTGAAAAATATTCTATTGAAATCCCTGAAGATATGTTGATCCCGGAAAATCTGGATTCATTGCAGGGACTAACTAATATGATAACCAATCTTACAAAGTGAGATAATGAAGATAGATGCATATCTTGCAGAACATGCCAGAAAAACACCTTCTCGCATTGCCCTGGAAGAGGGAAATAATTCTATCTCATACGAGGCTCTTGAAGCTAGTGTCAATGATATTGCTTCATCAATGAAGGAATTCAGGCATTGTAGGTTTGCAATATTAGAAGAGATGGGAATTAAGTACGTAAAAATGCTCATGGCCGTGTATAGGTCGGATAATATTGCTATCCCTATGCCGATCGAAATGCCTATGGTCAGTTTAGAAAAGATTCTCGATAACTCTCATGTCAGGAATATAATTACTACAGAGGCACAATATTCTAAATTCGGGGATAGCTTTTTTGAGCGTTTTAGGACTGTTATCATCGTTTCGGACGGTAAGCCGGTCAGATACATACGCAAGGACATCTCAATAGAGTCAAACCACCCGGAACTTAAACTGGTATTGTATACTTCTGGTACGACCGGTACTCCTAAAGGTGTCATGTTAAGTGACAAAAATCTTACAACAAATGCAGCATCTATTATAGAGATACTTGGTCTGACACCTGATGATAAAGCAGCACAGGTAATATCCCCCCACCATGCTTTCGGAAATTCGATAATAAACTCCCATTTGATGTCAGGCGGATGCATTGTAATGGGAAACATGAAATTCATAGGTTCAGTATTCAGTTTGATTGAATCCGGAGTGACCGTATTTTATGGAGTGCCCAGTACGTATCGTATACTACTGCGCTATCCGGACCGTTTCAAAAAGGCATTCTCCAATGTCAAGATCGCTGCGTCAGCAGGCGGTGGAATGACCAAGCAAATAGTCAGAACTATCAAGGAACTTGTACCTAACATTGAAATGCTGCCAATGTATGGTCAAACTGAAGCTACAGCAAGGCTTGCCTATGTACCCAAAGAAGATGTAGAAGAGTTCATTGAAACGATAGGTAAACCAATTCCCGGTGTAACTTTGGATGTATTTGATTCTAAAGGACAGTCAGTTGAACCAAACGTCACAGCTGAATTGGTTGCCAAAGGCGATAACATATTGCTGGGCTATCTTGATGATGAAATTGCTACTAAAAGGAAGATCATAGACGGATGGATGTATACCGGGGATCTTGCACAGAAACTGCCCAATGGGTACTTTAAACTGATGGGACGCAAGGATGACCTTATCAAAATAGGTGATCATCTGGTGAATCCGAGAGAAATTGAAAAAACTATTGAGAACAGTAATAAGGTCTCAGCGGTCTTTGTTGTACCAGTAGCTCATGAACTCATGGGAACAGCGATAAGTCTCATGGTCATACCTGAAACAGAAACAGATGTAGATACCTTGTTCAAGTTTTGTCGTAAGAATCTTCCAGCACACTTATACCCAAAAGAGATTCTATTTATTGACCATCTTCCCTTAACTGAGAATGGTAAGATCTCCAATCGATTGATCATAGAGGAATACCAAAATGTCAAAAATTGTATGTAAAAAATGTATTCTGGATTCTGAAATGCCAGGTATAACTATCAATGAGGACACAGGCCTCTGTCATTTCTGTGAAACATTTAAACCTCTTACTGAATCTGATAAGGAAAAATATCTGGCAGATATGGAAGATATCTTTGATAGGATCAGAGGCAGGGGCGAATATGATGTTATATACGCACTGTCCGGTGGAAAAGATTCATCATACACGCTCTATAAGCTCAAAAAGGATTACCCGTTCCTTAAAGTCTTGGCTGTCCTCTTCAATAATGGTTTCATATCTGAAAACGCAATTGAAAATGCCAAGAAGATGTGCGAGATCACAGGATCTGACTATTATGAAATCACCATGGATAGGCAGCAACTATGCAGTGCCTGGAAAAAAGCTGCAGATTCTGTAGATGCATTCCCTAAATTTGCTAAATACAGAGCAAGTGATATCTGCAACACCTGCATCAGTATCATCAAACAGAAACTGATAGAATATGCCATTGCCAGAAACGCACCGGTAATAATATTTGCTTTTACAGCTGGACAGGCTCCTAATCCTATCATCAAGTTAAACTATAATTTCATCAAGTTGTCAAGAAACCTTTTTGAAAAGCAGCTTGAGAAAATAGGTATTGATGACAAAGATGAAAGTTTCATGATGAAAAAGTCAGTCATTGAAAAAATGGACAAAGATAATCCGCCCATGATCATCCATCCACTATGCATGTGGGATTATAACGAGGACAAAGTAGTGGAAACTATAATCAAGGTTGGATGGAAACCTCCAAAACTCAATGACAGTAATTCAACCAACTGTAAATTGAATTCCTTAGCCTGCCATAATCATCTGGAAAAATACGGGATACATCCTTATGCGTTTGATATAGCAGGGATCGTCAGGAATGGAGATATGTCCAGGGAAGTTGGAATAGAAAAACTTCGTCAGGAACTCTCACAGACATTGATAGATGAAGTTTCCAAGGAATTGAAAGTTAACGTGATCCCCTTAAGAAACCATGATCTAATTTGATCGTTTCCATTGCCCCAAGGAAATATCCCTTGCATTATACAAGGTCATTAATAATTTAATAATATTGAAGGAGAGAACTGCCATGCAGATAATGGACGAACTTACTAGAGATATCGATGAAATTGCTCTGATTCTCAGGCACTTTATAAAGGAAAAGATTGTCGGTTTCAAAAAGAAAGGTGCTGTCATAGGAGTTTCAGGTGGTGTTGATTCAGCTGTGATCCTTGCTCTTTGTGTACAGGAGCTTGGAGCTAAAAATGTGTTTGGTTTGCTCCTACCTGAAAAAGAATCAGCTCCTTCAAGCAATACCCTTGGCGCAGAAATTTGTGAAAGTCTTGGAGTGAAATATGAAGAAGTTCCTATCTCTCCAATACTGGAAGCACTTGATATTTACAATAAGAAGGATCAGGTAATAAAGAGAACCTGCCCTGAATATGATCCCAAGATACACGAGACAGCGCTTGTGCTGCCTGATTTTTTGAGTACCGGAGCTGTGAACGTCCCATATCTGAAACTTTTCAAAGATGGCGAGGTTGCTGCACAGCATAGATTGAAAGCAAGTGATTATCTTGAAATAATCGGATTACAGGGTGTCAAGCAGCGCTCCAGGATGATCGTTCAGTATATGTATGCTGAAAAAATGAACTACATAGTTTGTGGAACGACCAATAAGACAGAACTGGCTCTTGGACAGTTCGTGAAATATGGAGATGGTGGTGTGGACATTGAGCCTCTGGCTGATTGTTATAAGACCCAGGTCTATGCCCTGGCAAAATACCTCAATGTTAATGAAGAGATCATCAAAAGGCCGCCAAGTGCTGACACATGGAGTCATTATACGTCTGATCAGGATTTTTACTGGCGCATGCCTATTCAGGTCATGGACCAGTTGCTTTACGGTCAAGACCATAAAATGTCTCTTGATGTGATCGAAAAGAACACAGGTCTGCCCGGAGAGACTGTACAGAATGCCCTGAAACATATCGAAAGAGTCAAAACAAGTACAGAATATATAAGGGCAGCTCCATCCACCTGTTTTATTAACAGATGAAATGTGAGATAAATGCTAGATGGTAAAGTTGTACTGGTAACTGGAGCAAGCCGTGGTATAGGTAAAGCTATAGCTTTGCTTGCTGCAGAGAACCATGCACATGTGATAGTCAACTACAATAAGAATGAAAATAGTGCAGCTGAACTTGTGGATCTGATACATAAAAAAGGTCTTTCTGCTTACATGATCAAAGCTGATGTTTCATCAGAAGATGAAGTAAGGGATATGTTCAGTTCAATAAAAGACAAGTATTCAAGGCTTGATGTGCTGGTTAACAATGCCGGGATCATGAGAAATAGTCTTCTGGCACTTACCGGTACAGAACTTTTTGATCATACTATCGATGTCAATCTAAAGGGAACTTTTCTGTGCACCAGGTATGCGTCAAATATGATGAGAAAGCAAAGATCAGGAAGGATCATTAATATATCTTCAATTGTTGGTCTGCAGGGTAATGAAGGACAGACAATATATTCTGCAAGTAAGGCAGCTGTTGTTGGATTCACACGATCTGCTGCAAAAGAACTTGGCAGGTATGGAATAACAGTTAATGCTGTTGCTCCTGGTTTTATAGAGACCGACCTTATCAAAGATCTAAAACCTGACATAAGGGATAAAATGCTATCCCATATTTCCCTTGGAAGGATAGGTGCTCCGGAGGATATAGCAAAAGTTGCATTATTCTTAAGTTCGGACCTTGCAAGTTATGTTAGCGGATCGGTTATTGCAGTTGATGGCTGTCAAACCATATGATCATAATATCCAGTCCACTCTTTTTCAAGCCAGAAATATAATATTATGTTCTTTTTCTAATATTAATCAACAGCAGTTATATATGTTCTATATTTTGATTGAGGTAGATTTATGAAAATAAAAGTCTCCATTGTACAGTGTGATGATTATTCAAAAGCAAGGGATGCCATCAAGGAAGCAATCGATCTTATTGGTGGTCTTGAGGGTATCATAGCTCCAGGCAACCGGGTATTGTTGAAACCTAATGTGCTTGCTATTAAAAAGCCGGAGGCTGCAGTTACCACTCATCCTGCAATTGTTTCGGCAATGTGTGAACTTGTTAAAGAGGCAGGTGGTATTCCGATTGTAGGGGATGGTTCCGGAATCACAAGTTCCGATTCAACTGCCACTGCAAAAGCTCTTAGAACATCTGGCATAGAAGAAGCTGCTTCAAATTGTGGTGCAGAACTGATCAATTTTGAAACTTCTGGTTTTGTTGAAGTTGATGTTCCCGGAGCAAAACACTTTCCACGCTTACACATAGCAAAAGAAGTAACTGAAGCAGATGTGATCATTTCATTGCCCAAGCTTAAGACCCATGAACTCACTCTTTATACGGGAGCTGTCAAAAATTTTTTCGGTGCTATACCTAGAAAAGACAGAAAAGCTGCCCATTATCTGGAAGATCGTGATCTTTTTGGAGATGCTGTTGTTGATATCTATTCTTTCATCAAACCCCATCTTGCAGTCATGGATGGCATAATAGGGATGGAAGGAGACGGTCCATCAGCTGGTACTCCCATATCTGCAGGAGTTATTATGGCTAGTTATGATTGTGTGGCATTGGATGTGGTAGCGTCGGAACTTATAGGATTTGATCCATTGCAGATACCGACTAATAAAGCTGCACTTTCCAGAGGATTTGGTAGTGGGCATCCTGAAGTTGTGGGCACGCCATTGGAGAAAGTCAAGATCAATTTCAAAAAGCCAACAGGTGGAACTCTTGCTCTTATGCCTCGTTTCTTTCGAAGGACACTTAGAAAGCAGTTTACAGTGAAGCCCTTCATCAACACTTCTATCTGTACACTTTGCAAGGCGTGTGTTTTGAATTGTTCTGTAGATGCTATTGAGGAAAAAGCTGGCTCTCTTAAGATTAAAGAAGAAAAGTGCATCCAATGCTATTGTTGTCGTGAACTTTGTCCAA
The DNA here is from genome assembly GCF_000328665.1 of Methanomethylovorans hollandica DSM 15978. Classification (NCBI taxonomy): domain Archaea; kingdom Methanobacteriati; phylum Methanobacteriota; class Methanomicrobia; order Methanosarcinales; family Methanosarcinaceae; genus Methanomethylovorans; species Methanomethylovorans hollandica. The sequence goes on along the minus strand of NC_019977.1, from coordinate 2,415,014 downwards.
GTCATGCTGTAGAGATAAAAAAATCATTACTTGTAAGAATAGTGACCAGAGGAAAGAAGTAATAACTGGCAAAATCGATCCAAAGAAATCCAGTATCAGAAGTTCCAAAAAATAAGATGTGTTGTACTATTTCTGAAAATATTGTACAGATATAGCACATTTTAATTCTGTTTTATTTATTTAAAACGTATTATGCAAATCAACAAGCTTCTGATTTTTCTTCGTTCCCTACATCCAGCTTTTTTACAACTTTGGCCGGGAAGCCTAAAGCAAGACTATTTGGAGAAATATTGCGGCTGACTACAGATCCGATTCCTATTATGGAATTTTCTCCAATCTCTACTCCCTGAGTTATTATACACCCCGGGTTTACAGAAACACCATATCTGATGACAATTGGCTCTATGGTTCGTGGATATGCATTTCTTGTTGTAAGACTGCCTCTTGAATGAGCAGATAGTATACAACGATCGCCAATTTCAACAAAATCTTCGATCGTGATCATTTCCGGGTGGATCCGATCAAAAATCACATCATAACCGATATAAACATTTTTCCCAATATTGACTCCTCTCATTTTATGGAATTTGGCTCTCCAGGACGGAATTGGGCAGGTTGATGCGAGCCTTTCTAAAAGCCATTTCCAGAAATATTTTATCCCAAATATGAGTTTATTCTCATTATAATGCTCGGCTATTTCTCCAAAACAAATCTTGTCCCTATCAGAAACCATTTCTGAAACCATTTTGCACCCACCTGATGAAACCCTTTAATCTTTAAATGAAAGTTGTATTACCAATAGCTTTGGTATCATAATTATATAGCACATTCCCTAAAAAAGTGTAGAGCTAAAAACGCAACAGCTGATTATCACCTTAATATACTACAAACAAGATATTTATAGTATATATCTATTACTATATGTGAACAAATAAATCTTAAGCAGTTCTTTTATATGTAATATTTATCCATCACGTGATCAGCACTTTGCATTTAGGAATTATTATTTATACTATTTTTCTACATTAATACTATATATGCATATATAAGTTTATTCTTGCTCACATGCATGTTCATCCAAATAGTCTCAACACACATAGATCTCTGTCTACGCTATTTTATAGCTCTTGAAAGACCAAAGGTAAAAAAAATTTAGTGTGTACTGATCTAAAAAAGGTGGGTTATATTCTTCTTTTTTAGTGAAGAGATCACACACTTTTGGTTCTGCTTGCATTTTGTTGATCAGGGCCATTTTAAAACACCAACATTAATCTTACTTATCTGGTTTTCATAAACAGTTTATTATCAACATATAGTTTTATTTCTATATTAGCCCCTTAAATTTGTTAAGAATACCATGTTTTTATTCATTTTAATTGTATTTATATAAATACTAATCCGATACTAGAACTTGATTGTGAAAATCATCTATAAACATAAATATCAAAATTAAGTGGAGCGCAATTATTTTAGGCTCACACTCAATCCTCAAATTTACTCTTACTATTCTTTCACTTCAAGTCGTTGCAGCAGTCACCTTTAATATTGGTCTCTGAGCTGCATTAGACCACTCTGAACTGTAGAAGGCAATGTAATTACCATTCTCTGTCCTGGCCTTTAGGAAGAAACCTGTGTTCTTGCTCTTACCACTCACATATTCCTGTACAAGCTGAGTGACATCGAAATCATAGTATTTGTTGCCTGGCAATGTCCTGGCCGGGAATGTAAGGGATGTATATGGTGTATTACCCTGTGCAACCCCATTCTTATCGTACCAGCTTCCTCCGGCTGTGCTCCATGAAGTGCCCGAAGCACGGTTGTTCCAGGTCACATATTTCGGGTCCCATTCCACTGGTCTGTATATCTCTACTACAGTATCAGAAGTGCGTGTGGCAGTTGTAGGATAATACCAGTATAGTGAGAGGGTGGCCTTAGATACTTTATCTGTTGTTTTATATTTGCTAAGATCAAACATCATTATATCCCTGCAACGAGTTGAGCTTTTTCCGATATCAAGGTAATTTGAAGTGGAATAGACCATAGTTTTAGATGACTCAACCAATCTATTGTCATAAAGAACAGATACAGTATTTGTGACTGGTGTGCTGCTGACAATTACGTTTACAGTATCGATTGACTTCTGTCCGTTCGTATCAGTGACAGTAAGTGTGACCGTATAGTTTCCTGCAGCTGCGTATGTCCTGGTAGCTGTCTTGCCTATGGCTTCGGATGTTATACCGTTCGAAGCATCGAAATCCCATGAGTAAGAGGCTATGCCTTTATCATCTGTTGATGCACTGGCATCGAAAATTACCGCAGAACCAGCTGTAGCAGCTTTGTTGTCTCCAGCGTTTGCCACAGGTGAATCATCTACAGAAGCTGCTGTAGCAACCACTGTTAATTTCGGTCTCTGAGCTGCATTTGTCCATTGTGAGCTGTAGAATGCAATATAATTACCATTCTCTGTCCTGGCCTTGAGGAAGAATCCATTGTTCTTATTCTTACCACTCACATATTCCTGCACCAGCTGAGTGACATCGAAATCATAGTATTTGTTACCAGGCACTGTCCTGGCCGGGAATTTAAGGGATGTGTACGGTGTACTGCCCTGAGCAACACCGTTCTTATCATACCAGTTTCCTCCGGCTGTGCTCCATGTAGAAGTGGAGGTTCTGGAGTTCCAGCTTACATACTTTGGATCCCATTCAAGTGGTCTGTAGATCTCCACTACAGTATCGGAAGCGCGAGTAGCACCAGCTGGATAATACCAGTACAATGAAAGTGTCGCCTTAGATATGGTATCTGTTGTCTTGTACTCACTAAGATCGAACCACATCAGATCCCTGTAACGAGTTCCTGCCTGTCCGATATCAATATAATTGGAATCGGAATAAACAGTACTCGGGGCTGCTTCACGTAATCTGTTGTCATAAACAGTTAGTGAATCATCTATCTGATTTGAAATCGCAGTAGTGACAACTACGTCTAATGTATCTGTTGATCTCTGTCCACTTGTATCAGTGACAGTAAGTGTGACCGTATAGTTTCCCGCAGCTGCATATGTCTTGGTGGCTGTCTTACCTATGGCTTCGGATGTTATACCGTTCGAAGCATCGAAATCCCATGAGTAAGAGGCTATGCCTTTATCATCTGTTGATGCACTGGCATCGAAAATTACCGCAGAACCAGCTGTAGCAGCTTTGTTGTTTCCGGCGTTTGACACAGGTGAATTATCTGCTATCGGAACAGATGACCCACTCTTGGAAGCTTCGGCAGTGTTACCATATCGTCCAATGTTTATTACTCCGCCATTCGGAGAGGGTTCGCTGCTGCAAGCACATTTGGAATTACCCGCATCTATCAGTGGACTCGATATTGAGTCTGTTACCCACTTGCCACTTGAATAACGGCCTACCTTGCTCTTAAGATGGTAGTCACGTGAGCTGAGTTTTGAATTGGTTTGATCAACACAATGTGGATCAACATTCAGGTTATTGCTCATTGTGAAACCTGAGCCATAGGTTTGTCCATTCTCATTGTTGTAGATGTTATTATTCTGGACAATGAACTTCGCGTAGGATGGTTGTGTGTTCCATATACCCACGCCTGAGCCAGTAACTCCGCTTACTCCGTCATTATTCATTATGATATTGTTCCTCACATAGGTGGTGAACTCTGCTTTTTGCTGTGTGATGTGCCCGGACCACACATACCATTTAATTGCTGCATGGCCACCATCATCAAATACATTGTTCTCGATGATAGTGTTGTCAAAGTTTTGGATCACGATCGCTGCATTACTGTATCCTGTATTTGCAGTATACTGTCCGACTTTACTAAAAGTATTATGGTGTATATTAACGTTCTTTGCTCGGATCACATTATCCGGATATCCTGCAAACATCCAGATACCTGCTCCATTAATTGAATATATCTTATTATTGTAGATCTCTATATCATCAAATACTGCAGTACTGCCTGTATTTGTTTTATCGATCTCTATAGCCGGGCCTGTGGATTCGCCTCCTGATAGATCAGAGTAGAAAACATTATCATGAACAGTGATATTTGATCCACATGTAATGCGGCACGCACTATTCGTTCGCATCATCACGGTATTGTATGCGCATTCCCCGTTGTTCGAATACAGAATATAACATGCATCATGACCGAGCTTGTACACATCATTGTGAAGGAATTTAATTTCGCTACCACTGTAAACTTTCATTCCATCGCCTGTACCCCATTCCAGACGCATACGGGATACTTCGACATTATTTGAGTTCTGGAACAATATCAGATTATAATATCCTTGACCTTTGGTTATCCCGGATTGTGATTCGCTGTTACCGTCGATAGTAAATCCGGTGATCACAATATTGTCGGCTCCGATGTTACCCCTTATTAGCGGAACCTGTGATGCCCAACCGGCATTTGCAACCAATTTGATCTCAGCTGTCGGGTCACCTGTAAGGACAGTGTCAGCACCTATATTCAGAGTACTATCGATCCAGTATGTATTTGGACCCCTTAGGTAAACAGTACCGCCTCCACGTCCATTTATATATGATAAGGCCTGATTTATTTGAATGTGATCGTTTGCTCCATCACAGTTGTAATTTCCGGTTCCATCTGTATCAACGTAGACAACCGGTGTTTTTAAGGAAACTGAAATTGCTGCAGCATCAAAAGTCTGATTTATTTGAATTTCAGCACTTATAATACTCCAGTTATAATTTTCTGTATCATTTACATTAAAATCTATCATTTCAACTTGATTTTCATCTTTTGTTGCATTAAACTCATAGTATTCAGTTTCATTTGTGTCAACAAACATAACAGAACTGTTTACATCACATCCTGCAAGAGGAACGATGGTCAACAATATAAAAAGAGACCAGATAATTACGTTTTTCATACTCATGGCTTTTCACCGTAAGTTCAAAACTATCTGGTCATTGATATAACAGCTATGAACATAATAAAATGCACCTATATGCACATTGTTGATTTATATAAATCTCGAGAGTTAAGCCATTTGCAAAATAAAGTAAATAATATGGGTAAAAACATATACAAATCAAAAGCTTAAGGCATGAACACAAACTTCTTGGTACAGGAAGCACAGTAAGAATTACTAATGGCTACTATTATGTGATCAGGAAAAGACTGTTGTAAGACTGGTTTTGTCCCCAATGGGATAATTTGAGGTGATCAGCTGGATATCCTGAGAGAAATATCATTTCAGTTGATACGGCAAGGAATATCTAAAAAATGATCTTTACATAATTATTTGTTATTAATTTTGGATCAAAGAGGAGTATTATGTTATACAGGAAAATGCCAAAGAATGGAGATAAGCTTTCTATACTTGGTTTTGGGGCCATGCGCCTTCCCGTCAAACAGGACGGCAGCATTGATGAGGAAAAAGCCACTCAGATGATCCGCCATGCAATAGATAACGGTGTCAATTATGTAGATACTGCATGGCCTTATCATATGGGAGAAAGCGAGCCATTCCTCGGGAGAGCTCTTGCAGAAGGGTACAGGGAAAAGGTTAAACTTGCCACAAAACAGCCCCAATGGATGGTAAAAAGCCCGAAGGACATGGATATGTTCCTTAAAAAACAACTTGAGAAATTGAATACAGATCACATTGACTATTATCTTATACACAGTCTTGTAGGGAGTAGCTGGGAGAATATCCGGGACTTGGGTGTCACTGATTTTCTTGACAGGGCCAAGGCTGATAGCCGCATCATCAACGCAGGATTTTCCTATCATGGTAATGCCGAGGATTTTAAGGATATTGTGGATGGCTATGACTGGGATTTCTGCCAGATACAGTATAATTTCCTGGATGAAAATATACAGGCAGGAAGAAAGGGACTTGAATATGCTGCTTCCCGTGACCTTGGAGTTGTGATCATGGAGCCATTAAGGGGTGGCAATCTGGCATCCCCGGTCCCCGCTGAGGTAATGGATATCTGGAACAAAGCTGATGTCAAGCGCGGTCCTGTGGAGTGGGCATTGCGCTGGGTCTGGAGCCATCCTGCTGTCACTGTAGTGCTCTCAGGTATGAATGAACATTATCAGGTAGAAGAGAACCTAAAATTTGCAGAGGAAGGTCTTGCTGATTCTTTGAACCCTAAAGAGCTTGAGCTTATTAAAATGGTTGCGGATAAGTACAGAGAACTGATGAAAATAAACTGTACAGGATGCAGATACTGTATGCCCTGTCCTCAAAGAGTGGACATTCCTGCCTGTTTTGAAATGTACAACAATTTGTATATGTTCGATGGGAAAGATAGGTTGATGGTGATGTATGCCGCAAAGCTCGGAGGCATTTTAAGGGGAGCCGAAAAAAATTTAGCATCCCAATGTGTGCAATGCGATCAATGTCTTAATGCCTGCCCACAACACCTTCCAATACCGCAACTACTTGAGAAGGTTGTGGAAGAGTTTGAAGGGCCGGATATGGAGAAGAGGATAGAGTTTGCTAAGCAGCTGTTCGCAAGTGATAGCTTCTGAGGGATTTATGATCACACTATATATTACTTGATGAAATGGATACTATAGATTATTGCCTTGAAGAAAAGCCTCAATAATTCCATTTACTGTGTTTGTGCGGTGAAAAATGATCATATTAGCATGTCCCGTTTGGTAGAAGATCATAGTTTCATCTATTTCGTTGCAGATGTTATTGTTTTATCCAAATGCCAGAATCAAGGTCTCGACACTGCATTGATGAAAAAGATAATGTCTTATCTGCAATAGAATGTGCAGGATTATTCGTACATGACCCTGATGTCTGCAAAAGGAAAAGAAGCCTTTTATGAAAAATTTGGCTTTTTCAAGAGGCCTACGGATAAGTTTGGGTATGGGATAATGGTTGAGCTTTGAGGTCAAGTTCAATCATCACTTTTTATATCACGCTACTTTCTCACTTCTGGATTGCTTCTTGACGTATTCCAGAGCTTCCTGTGTATGCTCGAATGTAAGCACATGCTGTTTCTCCATAAGTTCCATCAGATGTTCGTCACTCTTCATTCTTTTCATCACTTCAGGTTGTATTGATGTGAGGTAGACTTTCTGATTCTTTTTCTTGCTCATATTTATGAAGCTTCTAAGCCTCTCAAGGCCTGTACTATCTATGAATGGTACATAGCGCATGCGCAGTATTATATGAGGCCTGCTGATGTTAATGTGCTCGTTGATCTTGCTTTCGAAAACGTTCATGGCCCCGAAGAAGAATGGTCCGTTGAGAGTGTATACAGAAACATTCTTTTCCAGATACGGGTCTGCAAAGATAGTAGCGTTAATGCCTGTTGATTTGTCGTAGTTTTCCATTGTCTGGATATCGATGACGTTAGTGAGTCTGATGAACAGCAGGATTATTGCAAGGAACATACCCATCTGCACTGCAAATACCAGGTCTGTGAACACCGTAAGAATAAATGTGGCGATTAGGACAGTGGTATCCATTTTACTGATATGCATGATGGTCTTGAACTCGGTGATGTTGATCATCCTGAGGGAAACCAGGATCAACACCCCTGCAAGGTAGGCTTTCGGAATGAATGCAGCTATAGGGCCGAAGAAGAGAAGTATTGTAAATAATATGAGGGCATGGATTATCCCGGACACTTGGGTCTTTGCTCCTTCCCTTATGTTCACAGCACTCCTTGCGATGGCGGCTGTACAGGGGATGCCTGAGAAGAAAGGTAAAATGATATTTCCCAGTCCCTGTCCCATGAGTTCTCTGTTGCTGTCATGTTTTGTATTTGTCATACCATCGCAGACCACTGCACAGAGCAAAGCTTCAATAGTTCCGAGAAGTGCGATGGTAAGCGCAGCCGGGAGGACAGTTAGCACCAGCTGCGGATTGAGATTGATCATCTGTATGCTCGGGAGGCCAGTGGGGATGCTGCCCACCAGGGGGATATCGATCTTCATATAATATATTGCCAATACAGATAGTATCAGTGCTACTATAGAGGCAGGAAGGCTGTTCAGATACTTTACTTTGGTAAGTATCCCTGGCAGATAGAGCAAGAGTACGATAGTAGCTATGCAGATCAATAGTGCAGTCGTGTTTGCAGCACTGATATTTTCTATAATTGCAACAACAGTTTCCCATGCGTATTCTTTAGCAGGGATCACCATGCCCAGAGCATTTGGTACCTGTCCTATCAATATAATAGCACCAATACCACTTGTGAATCCGGATATTACAGGCAATGGTATGTATTTGACTACTTTACCCAGCTTGAACAGACCAAAGAGTATCTGGAAGATACCTGCAAGAAAGCCTGCAAGGAGGAGTCCTTCTAATCCATAGCTGTGCAGTGTGGACAGGATGATGACGGTCATAGCACCGGTAGGTCCTGTTATAGAATACTTGGAACCGCCAGTGGCAGAAACTAGCATTCCTGCTATCACTGCCGTATAAAGACCCATCACCGGCTCAACGCCGGATGCGATGGCAAAAGCAATAGCAAGTGGCAGTGCCACGATAGCTGTAATAAAACCTGCTTTGAGGTCACTTAAAAACGATTCCTTAAAATACCCAGAAATTCCGGTTTTTACATCCATGTTATCTTGCTCGACACGCGGCATTAATTGTTCATCAAGGGCAGTAGAGCAATGACCATATATTTATAATTTATCTATAATGAAAATCTATTAGAGATAAAAATGGAAGATATGAGATGCTTCCTGAGATTAGGGTTTGTTTGAAACATCAAACTTACATAACATTCCAGATAAACATGAAAGAAGTAAAATAGGTTTGTTTTTATTCTATTATGCTCTGCTCGATGGACACAACTCCTTTACAACACATTCCACACATTTCGGATTGCGCGCCATACATACATTGCGCCCGTGCAGGATGAGAGTCATCGAAAGTGTTTCCAGATCCTCTCTTTTTGCGATCCTCATGAGGTCCTTCTCTATCTTTTCCGGGTCTTCGTGTTGGGTGAAGCCGAGACGATTTGATAATCTTTTCACATGGGTGTCCACTGCAATACCCTCTATTTTCCCAAAGGCTCTGGACAGAACTATATTTGCAGTTTTCCTGCCGACACCGGGAAGCTGCAGTAAGTCTTCCATGGTGTCGGGTACCTTGCCTCCAAAATCTGTAAGCATGATCCGAGCGCTTTCGATGATGTGTTTCGCTTTCTGGTGATAGAAGCCCGTGGAATATATTTCCTTTCCAAATGCTGATACATCGGCAGCGGCATAATCTTCCAGAGTGCGATATCTCTTGAACAGGGATTGGGTGACCTGGTTCACCTGGCGGTCCGTGCACTGGGCTGAGAGAATGGTAGCCACCAGAAGTTCCAGAGGAGAACTAAAATACAGGGCGGGGGCAGCATCAGGATACACCTCCCGCAGAAGTGAGAAGATACCTTCAAAGTTGTCGGTGTTGTCAGGGATATTTTCCTCAGCATGCATGCAGGTAGATAGTAACTGATAGTTCTTATCACTTTTTTAGAAAAGAAAAAATCAAGAGGAAAAAAACACAAAAAAAATAATGTCTACAGGCCTTTAAAGCCCGTAGTGCTCGATGTTCTTGTCAGCGATGGCTTGTATCTTGGCTATCTCTTCAGCACCGCCTTCCTTGTTGAACAGGTGCTTGAAGCGGCTCTGCATCTTGAGATAATCCTCAACCGGTGATGGTGTACCTATCTTTCTGACCTTTGTGATCTCCCCATTTTCCATTTCGAACAGGGGCCACAGACCGGTCTTTACAGCCATCCGGGCAACTTCCACTGTCTTGGAAGTATCGAATCCCCAGCCCGTTGTACAGGGGGCGTGGCAGTGTATATATGTGGGACCCGGTGTTTCAGTGGCTTTCTTCACCTTTGCTATCATGTCCTTGCCATATGCAAGGGATGTGGTGGCCACATACGGGGAACCGTGTGCTGCGATGATGGCAGGCATGTTCTTTTTAGGCCGCTGGTTGCCAAAAGAAACCTTTCCGGCAGGACTTGTAGTAGTTGAAGCATTAAACGGGGTTCCACTACTTCTCTGCACTCCGGTGTTCATGTAAGCTTCATTGTCTATACAGACATAGGTGAAGTCGTGCCCTCTTTCAAAAGCTCCGGAAATAGCCTGCAGACCAATATCCATAGTTGCACCGTCACCACCAATGGCAACAATCCTGGTGTTACCCTTCTTTCCCAGAGCTTTCAGTGCTGCCTCAATACCAGATGCCACTGCAGCGGCATTTTCAAATAGCGAGTGTATCCAGGGCACATTCCATGAAGTTTCAGGGAAAGGAGTTGTCATGACTTCAAGACAGCCGGTAGGACTGACTACTATACAATCCTCGCCTGCCCCCATAAGGGTAAACTTTGTCGCCATTGCATCACAGCAGCCTGCACATCCCCTATGTCCTGAGACTAAAAGGTGTTTCATAGTAGTTCCTCCCTCACATCAGTGAACTGGCTTTCGAGCTTAATACCAGTCTTCATTACTTCCTGAGCCTCAGATATGATATTCTCTATAGTGCTCATGCGTATGTCACGGCCTCCATGGCCTATCATGTAACCCACGACAGGTACACGGTTCTTGGTGTTGTACAGGCAGGATTTGGTTTCTGTGAACAGAGCACCTTCGTTAAGTCCCAGTGAGATGTTCTTATCTAGGACAGCAACGACCTTTGCATCCTTGATTGCTTCCCTGATCGCCTCTGCCGGGAATGGCCTGAAAGACCTGACCTTCAGCAAACCTACCTTCACACCCTTCTGTCTCAGCTTATCAATGGTATCCTTAATGGTACCCACGATGGAACCCATTGCCATGAGAATTATATCAGCATCCTCAGTTTGGTATTCATCAATGAGTCCGCCATAGTATCTGCCGAACACATCATAAAACTCATTTGCCGCATCCTCTATCTTCTTCAGAGCATTTTCCATAGCCTTCTGTTGGAGATATCTGAACTCAGTATAGCAATTCGGATCAGCCAGAGTACCAAAGCTCATGGGTTTCTTTGGGTCCAGTGTGTTAAGAGGTTCATATGTTGGTAAATATTCATCAGTAAGTTCCTGTTCCAGCAATATCACAGGCTCGTATACATGGGACAGGATGAAACCATCCATACACGCCATAACAGGCATAAGCACTTCCTTGTCCTCTGCAATTTTGAATGCCTGTGCGGTCATATCAGCTGCTTCCTGCAGATCCTCTGCGTACAATTGTATCCAGCCGGTATCTCTCTGAGATATTGCGTCCTGATGATCGTTCCAGATGTTGATGGGTGCGCTCACAGCTCTGTTCACTACGGTCATGACTATGGGTAGTCTCATACCAGACACGTTGAACAGCACTTCATGCATCAACTCAAGACCCTGGGACGTTGTGGCAGAGTAGCACCTTGCTCCCACGGCTGAGGAGCCCACAAGTGCAGAAAGCGCTGAGAACTCGGACTCCACATTTATGTACTCACAGTTTTGGATCTCTCCGTCAGCCATGAACTTAGATAATCCTTCCACAATATGGGTTTGCGGAGTTATCGGGTAAGCAGATATAACATTGGGCCTGCATATTTTTACAGCATGTGCCACAGCATAAGACCCCTCTACGACGACCATTTTTTCCTTTTCAAGTTTTCCTTTGGTTGTCATTACTTCTCCTCCAGTACCATGGTTATAGCCGTCTTAGGACATTCGTTGGCGCATACACCGCATCCTTTGCAATAATCATAGTCGAACTGGAAATATCCGTCCTCTCGGGGCAACACGGCCATGTCCGGGCACAACAGCTCGCACAGCTTGCATTTGATACATTTGTCATAGTCGTACACAGGCTTGAAAGTTCTCCAGCCACCAGTCTTGTTGGCCAATGTGGTGGCGGGTTCACAGACTCCTCCGATAGTTATCTTCATACATTGGCCTCCTTCATCATGTCGTATGCCTGTTGGATGGCTTCAGCATTTCTCTCTCCTACTTTGCCCGGGAATCTCTCTTTAACCGCTTCCTTGATAGACTCAGGCCTTATATTACCGGTAGCCCCCGCAAAGGCTCCGAGTAGCACTGTATTGACTATTGGTCTGCCAATGATCTCAAGTGCGATCTTTGTGGCATTAACGGTTACAACTTTGGCCTTAGTGTTGAGTTTGAAAGTCGAGGGGTCAAATTCACTGTTTATGATAATTATTCCATCTTCCTTCAGGCCACTTGCAACATCTACTACCTCTATAAGGGTAGGGTCCTGCACGATGACGTAGTCAGGTTCGTATACCTGGCTTCTGAGTCTTATAGGCGTGTCATCCATTCTTGTGAACGCCTGTACAGGTGCTCCTCTTCTTTCCACTCCAAAAGCTGGGAACGCCTGGCTGAATTTCCCATCAGCAAAAGCTGCAACGGCTAAAAGCTCGGCAGCAGTGACCGAACCCTGGCCTCCCCGGCCGTGTATTCGTATCTCTTTCATCTGGATTCTCCACAATATTAGAACAATATACTATCGGCACAACTTTGTTTCTTGCTGTTTGTTTTTTGAATATCCTGGCCGAATAATGGATAGTTATAACCTGCATTTATTCACAATTGCGTATAAATGCAATGTTTAATTGTGTAGGATATGAACCGTCTGATAGTTATAAAGCCTTTCGGTTTGAACCGAATAAAAAACTGTATCATTTACCATGGAAATCATTATTTGTAGCCTTGCTTGGCAATTGTGCACACAGGCTTTCCATAAGCCGGATTATCGATTTTTTTTCCCGTGTGCCGGAGATGCCCTGACGCACATGCCGCCCACCTTTTATTCCCCGTGTGAACCATCGGGCATGCATTCTTATATCTACATATTCTTCAAGGCCATACAACTCCAGCAATCTCACGTACTCTTTGAAATCCGCAAGTCTCTGAGTACATTCATCAGTAGGTAGTTGTTCTCCGGTACGCAGAAAGTGAGAGATCTCCGTAAAAATATGTGGATTGCCCATGGAAGCTCTACCTACCATCAAGGCATCACATCCTGTATATTCAAGGACATGCTTTGCAGAATGCCCATTAGAGATATCACCATTTGCGATCACAGGAATTGAAAGCTCGTTTTTGATTTTCCTGGCATATTCGTGCTCAGCTTTTCCCGCATATTGCTGAGCTTGTGTTCTTCCATGAACAGTGATGGCACCAGCTCCGGCTTCTTCTATCACCCTGGCAATATCAAGCGTTTTTTCCATGTCATGCAGCACTCTTATTTTAGCTGTTACAGGCGCGTCTACTTTTCCAGATACAGCAGATACTATCTCTCGTATCTTTTCAGGAAAATCCAGTAGTGCTGAACCAGATCCATCTTTTACAAGCACCTTAGCAGGGCATCCAAAATTTAGGTCGATAATATCAGGACAAAATCTTTCCTCTATAATACTTGATGCATTGACAATCGTAGCCGCAGAGTTCCCAAAGAGCTGAATTGCAAAAGGTTTCTCTTCCTCTGAACTAAGACCACGGTTTGCTGTTCTTATGTTGCCGTGAAGTACAGCATCGGCACTGATCATCTCAGAGTATGTCAGTGCAGCACCGTGCTTTTTACAGAGCATCCTAAAAGCTGGGTTGGTTACATCTGCCATTGGTGCCAGGAACAAATGCCCATTTATCTTTACATTTCCTATCTTCATTTTACAGGCTGCTCCGAAAAAGAGTCTTTTAATCCGCTATGCCTGGTATAATATAAAAAAGAATGTTCAGAGAAAGAAAAATGCAAAACATATTTACTCTCTCAACAGGTGATAAGTCTCCCTCATAGCCTTTTTTCAAATATCTAAAAGTATTGGATTTTATCGGTGGCATAACCGCAGATAGCTTGATACATCTCTGCATGCAAAATGTATCGTTACAGACGATTACATATCGGTAATCTCCCAAAGACATTTTATTTAGAATGTATATTATTTATAACATCAATGAAGTGTGATTCACATTTCATAAAGGTCAATAAACAACAGCAGGTTAGGTATGACGAAAATCTTAGCTTTTGTAGGGATGCCGGCTTCGGGCAAATCAGTGGCAGCATCGATCCTGGGAGAATCAGGTATCAAGGTCGTCAATATGGGTGATGTGATACGTGAAGAGGTTGTACTCAGAGGGCTTGAGCCTACGGATATAAATGTAGGTGGTGTCGGGACAGATTTACGTAACAAAGAGGGTAAAGATACTGTGGCTAAACGCTGTATACCAAATATAAGGTCTGTAGACTCTGATTTCCTTGTTATTGATGGTGTGCGTAGCCTTGCAGAGGTCAATTGTTTCAAGCAAGTATTTGGTTCAGATTTTACTTTAGTTGCCATAGATGCTCCACTTGAAATAAGGTTTTCAAGGGTTAAAGTCAGGAACAGAAGTGATGACATGAAAGACATCGATGAGTTGCGAGTCAGGGATCACCGTGAGCTGGGCTGGGGTATGGGTGAAGCTATAGCTGCTGCTGATCTTGTTATAGAGAATACAGGAACTCTCGATGGTTTCAGAAAAAAGGTTCTTAATATGGTGGGTCAGACATGATCGAGGTTAGAATTTCAGCCAGAGTGAACCCTACCGAAACTGAGGAAAAAGTCAGGACAGCGGTTCAAAGTATTTTTCCCACGGTGGATCTAATTTACAATGCAACAGATGATACAGGGCTTTATGGAAATGTGGAAGGAATTAGTGATCTTGGAGGCCTTCTTCATCTTCATCATCTGCTGCGTGAAGAAGAAATTATAGATACTGCGCGTACTCAGTTTGAGGTAGGTATGAGCAGGGATGCACCTTTCACATCTTTCAGGATCAGCAAATTTGTGGCCTTTGTAGGTCGCCTGAATTTTCCTGCGGGTGAAGAACCATTAGGCTCGATACATATAACAATGAGTGCAAATTCGTCTTTTGAGCTCCAAAGGCTTATAGAATGGCTTGCTCCCCCTACCGAAAAAGGCAAGATTCTTTTTGAAACAGATATAGAGGACGTGGAAATTACATGAAGTTAAAGAATCTTAGCTTTTCTTCCAGAGTGGAGACCGGCCACTCTTTCATATGGGTCTATCAGCTTGAGGACATGGGATATACCGGCTGGGAGATCGTGCAGGAGGGTCTACAGACACTGCACAACGGGAACCTGGCTAAGGTCCGGGAGGTCCGTGATACAACTGATCTGAAGATCACAATGCATCTGCCTTTTTCAGATATGAATCTTGCAGGTCTTAACGATGGGATACGTAATGAAGCATTAAGGCAGATGTACCGCTGCCTTGAGCTTGGAAATGAGATCGTGGAACTTGCAGTGGTGCATCCGGGTTATTTATCTCCTTATGGTTCACAGGTGCCTGAAAGGGCATGGCGTACCCATATAGAGTCCATCCGTCATGTATGCGATACAGCTGAAAAGTACGGTATTACGATAGCTGTGGAGAACATGCCGGAAATGCCCTCTATATTCGGCAAATATCCCGATGAGATGCTCAGGACCCTTGAAGAAGTGGACAGAGACAATCTGGGCATGACCCTGGATGTAGGCCATGCTAACACTGCAGGGGTTGTAGATGAGTTCCTGGAAAAGTGCAAAGAACATATCCTGCACATGCATATCCATGACAATCATGGAATATCAGATGAACACCTGCCTCTGGGGCGGGGAACCGTGCAGTGGAAAAAGGTAATGGAAAGCCTTAAGGGATACAATGGAAGGCTTGTAACTGAAATGGCAACACTTCAAGAAGGTGAAGAGTGTATTGCATATATTCAGAGCCTTTGAATGACAATACTCTTTATTTTTCTTATTCTTTAACCCTTCCATGTCTTTTGTCTATCTCATCCATCATGTCCAGCATCTTGCGGATAGCTGTCCTGATAGCGTCTGACTGGTTGACGAATTTCTTGTCGTCCCCTACATGCTTGTTCAGATCGTCAAGCAACTCCTGGGGGATCTCCACGCTTACTTTTGGCATTAGGCTCACCTTTTAAATGAAGAAAGTTCATAGGATTTATGTGTTTCAAAGTTGTCACTCAGAAGTCATAAAAAGTGAACAGAACAAGAAATATAAATAGTAAAAGAGATTGGCGAGCCGGAAGGGAGTTGAACCCCTGGCCTACGGATTAAGAGTCCGTCGCTCTGCCTGGCTAAGCTACCGGCCCATCTTATTTACTGAAGTGATGCCTCCATACGTATTTGCTCAATATATACGTTTCGGTATGAATCTCGTCTATAATATTGGTACAAAAACAATTGTTAGGCATGAGCCTTTCATATATTAATATATTTATATATGTTTTACCACGCAGCTTTGCAGACCCATGATCTCAACCATGTCGCTATTATCGGGACTGTGCACGATCATCTGTCCTTTCTTCAGATATGGAATACGCTTCTCATATTCTTTTTTGACCTTCAGTGCTCCGATGGCAGCATCATTTGTCAGGTTAAGGATGATGCGTGTGTTGATCTGTTTGAACACTGTATCATCAATGTCCTGAGGGTCCTGGGTTATGAGGCACAATCCTAATCCTTCTTTCCTGCCCTGGCGTGCAGCATCTGCAAATTTGGACACTATCCTCCTGCTGTGCTCGCCTGAAGTGCTGGCAAGATACCTATGGGCTTCGTCCAGTGCCAGGATAATAGGAGTCTCCTTAACGGCAGTTTCTCCAGGTGTGTTAAGTTTAGTACTTAACTTATTATCCACTATAATCGTCATCAAACTGAGAGTTATCAGATCCCTTATGCGCGTGTTACTAATGTATTCAGTGGGGAACACGCTCACCTGCCCGGGTCTTATAATCTCTTCCAGCATCTTGTCTATGGGTCTTGCAGGCTGGTCGAACACCCTTCTAAGAGCTTTATCCCTTACTCTGCGGGCTATACCATCATAGGAAGCCTCGTGTATCTTACCACTTTCTACATAATTCTCTCTTGTCAGATCGTCGCTTATATAGTCCAAAAAGCGGTCATAAGTGTGATCCCCAGCCATTTTGAAGAAATCTTCAAGAAGCAATTCCACTCCCTGATTTTGGAGTTCCGTCATACCCACAGGCGCCATGAGCCAGGAATTATTCCTTACCATCTCGAAAGGTATGGTAAATTCCAGTTGCTGTGCCCTAGAGCGGCCATTGTATGACTGTCCATCCACCCTGGCCACAAAGGTAAGTGTATTGGCACATCCTCCAAAGTCCACTTTCTCGGACCTGAAGCTGAACTCATCATCAGCTGTAAGTTCAGGATTATCCTCTAACATCTGGGAATACTCATCCTGCGGATCTAGCACAACAAGGCAGGGGTTTTTTCTGGCATTAGTACCCCTCACATTATAGCGGTTCTCCTGTGCCATGAGTTGTCTCAGGATATTCTTTGTAAGGAAAGTTTTACCTGTTCCGGTACTGCCACATACCAGCATGTGCCTGAACACCAGAGGATCGCCCATAGAATAATCGTTGCGCATGTAGTATGGTACAGTAGGAGGGACTGCATGGGTCTTAACCATTTCACCTCCCACGCTCAAATGCCCCAGGAAGATACCTTCTCTGGGAATGTTAAGTCCGGTCTGGATCTTCATTTTATCTTTAACAGGCATTATAGGTGTGTTGGGTCGCGGTATTCTATCGCTCATACGCCTGGCCAATGATCCGTTGCCTTTGGAATAAAGGATACAGATAGGATCAAGGTAAGCCAGGAACTTGTAATCTACTTCATCTGTGGTATTGGACCTTAACATCCTGCGAGAGTGTATCTCAGTAGCATCATCCACTGCAAACTCCTGTTTGTACTGCATTTTCCATATGCGTGCAAACAGGTCTTCTTCTCCGTAGGGTACGATCACATACGTTCCCAGCCGCACATCCCTTCTTTTCTCAGTGTTAATGTATCCTGTGATAGTTGCTCCAGATTCAGTTATTTCCAGGGGTTCTATGCCAGTGGTGATGATACCAAATGCTTCATCTGTATTGCTTTGTGTATCAGGGTGCCTTTCTGCAGGCACCTCATACTCTTCGAAGTTGAACTTCTCTTCAATAGTTGTTTCCTCGGTTCCCACAGCAATCCTGACGTCTTTGCTTGCTGCAGACACATAGGCAAGTATATCTTTATCCATCCTCGTCGTGTTCACCCCATCTGATCTCGTTATAGCTGGTATCCACCCGGGAGTACCTGAACCTGTCGATTATTTGTTTCCTTTCAGATACCTGTATCTTTGCAATGGAATCTGCCTTTTTCAGTGTGGCAGGTATCTCGTTTAATGCGACATCATGCAATACCTTCCTTGTAATGATATCCCTTATCTCTTCTTCCTTGGTAAGCCCGTATGGAGCTTCTATCTTAAAGAGCAGGTTCTTTGAAGGAACGTACACCACGAAAAATGTCAGTGAATAGTATTCATGTGGATACTTTGCCCTGAGCTTTTCCTTGACCAGAGGTGATGTGGTGCCGAGCATTCTTTCATAGAACTGATTGGGTTGCATGAACCAGTTAGTGTAAGTTATACAGCGATTGTGCGTGCTTTTTTCTTCTCCATGCCGTGATGAAGAAAGCAGATTTTTGAAGAACTGGGCATCCATCACCCAGGGCAGGTCTTTCATACCTTCTTTTCTCAGGGTCTGCATTATCTGCATATCCTCAGGGTTTTTAACAAAACCAATAAATGGACGTTTCCTGTCAATGTGATGGTCCACGATATCTATGTAGTTTTGCAGGATCTTCTCTGTATGAGGATCATAAAGCAATTGCACCTCCTCTGATCCAACCACCATCCAGTACATGAGGTGCTTGGGATAGATCGGTCCGTCCATAATGAAAAAGCTTCGGGGGTCAAGTTCATCTTTCAACCATAGAATGTGCTCGGATTCTGAAAGGTAAAGGGCTATATCATGAACTATCCTGTCTATCCTTTTGTTCAGCAGGTCTGGAGGGATGCGGATTATCTTGCAACGACTTGCTCCTCTGTCAACTGTTTCCCACTCATCTGTGGTATCTATATGCACGCTGTAACCACGTGAATAGGTGGCAGCAACTATAGTCCTTCTGTTGTGGAGTTCCAGGTCAGTAGGTGTGGATGCCATAGCGCAATGACAGAAATCCACATAAAGACCGTTATCAAATGATCTTGTGGTTGTACTACCGCTGTCACATGAATAGGTTACAGGGAAAGGATCCTGGCTCTGAGAAATCTTCTCTATGCTTACTCTACCTCTTTTGAGCCTTCCGATGGCCTTGAGCACTACTTGTCCATCGTGTTTCAACTCCTTGAGCCTTTCGAATATATCTTCTATGCTGCCAGTTTCATCTTTTTCCAGCTCATCCGGTTTGAGGCATCTGTCAATCCGATCTGCAAGTTCGGATATGGCTTTTATATGGACCGGTTCAAGGGTCATGCAGCATTATTGACACTGATGAGAGATATATATTGGGTCATGATAGTTCCAGAGCTTTATCTCTATATTACAAAATTTAAAAGACAGTGCCATGCTAAATCAACTAAACTTGATTTATTGCAAAGAGGATTTTTTTGAAAGATTTAAATACAACCCCAGAGAAGATGTCTACAATCAACTTATTACTCAATTAAAAAATCATTGTATTTTAGAAAAATCATTAAGGTAAATCAACTATAACAGATTAAGAAGAGGTAGTAATTATGAACTCATATGGTTTATTTATAGTATTGCTTGCAGCCTATATCCTAATATTAGTGTCTATAGGCTGGTATTTCAATAAGAGGCAGAAATCGGTCACTGATTTCTGGCTTGCAGGACGCAGAATCAATTTCGTGGCAATTGGCTGCTCAGCGGCAGCATCCTGGATGACCGCCGGCGGCATTCTCGCGGTTATTGGTCTTTACATGCTGTTGGGTATGGGTTCCATCTGGGGTTTTGTGGCACCTAACATCCTTGCCCTGTTATTGATAGCATTGTTAGTAGGTAAGATCAAGCATCTGCCGGCCATCACCCAACCAGAGCTGCTTGAGCAGAGGTACAGCAGTTCTATAAGAGGCCCTGTAGCTCTCATTATCGCTGTTGTTATGATACTTTTTGCAGTGGCAGATATCAAAGGTTTTGCCATGGTCCTTGAAATCTTCTTTGGGCTTCCTTCGGTATACGCAGTAGCTATCGTTGCATTGGCTGTTTCTGTATATGTGACACTTGGAGGGCTTTCTGCTGTTATATGGACCGATGTGATACAGTTCATTTTCCTTGCCGGTTTCGCTTTCGCCATGGTTGTTGCTATTACAGGTTCCGCTACTTCCGTTGATACATCCTCGGTCATGACCGTTTCAGAACTTCTCTCGGATGTACCGGAAGGATGGTGGAACCCGTTCAGCATTGGTATACTTGCAGTAATGATATTCATCTTTGCTATCATTCCTGGCTGGGTCACAGAACAGGATCCGTGGCAAAGGGTATGGGCTGCAAAGGATGAAAAGTCAGCAAGGAACGGTATGATCCTGGGTTCATTCTTTATCTTTCTCGTATTCGGTGTGGCCTGTACTATCATTGCTATTGGGCTAAACCATGTGTATCCCGATATTTCAGCATCATTTGCAGAGATAGGTATGGGTGCAATGGCCCAGGCAGAACCTGCACTGCTCGTTTACATCTTTGAACATTTCTCTCCTCTCCTTATAGGTCTGTCAGGTATAGGCCTGGCAGCGGCTGCAATGTCTTCAACAGATACTTTTGCGACTTCCGGAGGTTCCTGTCTATCCCGCGATATTTATCAGAGGTACATAAAGCCTGACGCTACTATGAAGGAGATGCTCGCTGTCAACAGGCTGAGCGTACTAATAATAGTCGCAGGTGCGACCATCGGCTCCTTCTACATTGATGGTATTCTTGCTGCCATTCACATCGCTACTTTTATCGCCAGTGCTGCCTACTTCTTCCCGCTAATGGGTGGTCTTTACTGGAAGAGAGCTACAAAAGAAGGTGCTCTTGCAGGCCTGATAGTGGGCTTTGTTGCACAGGTAGCCCTTACTATTGTTGATCTTGCTAATACTCCAGCCTTTGCTCCCGCATATCTGGATTCTATACACCCAGTGCTCTCTAATCATGGTGTCATAGCTGGTATGGCCCTCAGTGGCATAGCTTTCTTTGGTGTTTCATTGGCTACAAAACCATCGGAAACAGTTAATCTTGCTCCTTTCTTCAAAGAAGCTGCAAAAGATCTGGAGAAAAAGATCTTTGTGGATGAGGCAGATCCCCAGTACAAGAAGATGTTAAAGGTTATGACAGAAGAAATAACAGGAGATCGTGCTCATCTGTATCTTATTCTGGAAGCTTCTGCTACGGTCAACTGGAACAAATTTGTTAAGGATATCACGGGGAAATATCATGAATGGGTTACCCCTACAGGTGTTGATTCAGTATACAGGTTGACAAAATCTGATATGCTCGCATGCATTACTATTACTCGCGGGCAGACTGAGAAAGAGATCTGGTTTGAATCTGAACCTCGGGTTAAAGACATTGATTTGCATCGTAAGGAAATGTTTGTAGCATTTAATGAAGTTTCAGCGACATTAAAAGAAATGGGTGTATTGCTCACCCTTTCTTAATCTTTTTTGTTAAGTACCCATTTTTATATACCCCCTAAATTTATATTTAGATTTTTTAACTAATGAAGTACACACTGTAATGGTGATAGAGTGGAGGATCACATTAAGCACCCTATTTCCGAATTAGAGGTAGATGAAAAGAATAGGGACCATATAAGGAAGCTAATGAAAGATTTCGAAAAACTTTCTCCCTCGGAAAAGTTGAATGTCTTGCAATTACAGGACATTATGCTTGAGACTGTAACAAAGCATTATGAAAAATACGGTATATTCAGGCGTACCATACAAGTTGAAAGACCTTTAAGTGAGATAGTTGCTCACATGTCCAAGGTCTCCATTGATTACTCACAGAAATGTGTCGACTATTACGTTGAACACGTTGCAAAGAAGGGAAAATTGCGGCGGGACTAAATTCATTGCAGCTATTGTAAAACCCAGTATCTATACTTTTTTGTCCCAAAACCTATATTTCGTTGATGTTTCAATTCTAATGCATGAATAATCTGATCTTTGATGACATAGGTAGTTACCCTCTTCCTGAAAGTATGACCAAGGAATGGATGCAAAAGGCATTTTCAAAGCACTCAGACCGTGAAAAACTGTTCCAGTTAATTAATGATTCATTTCAGCAGAAGATAGATGCAGGAGTTGAGTCTCCCACATATCCCCAATATCAGGATATGAACGAACAGTTCCTTTCTATAATAAAGGATCCGGAAAATACAGAAGAGCCTTTTAAGGTCAAAGAGAATGCTGCCAGGATAGTAGAACTGGAAGCTATACAGCCAGCAGCTCAAATGTATATGCAATCTCATGGCGAGAAGCAAAATACCAGGGTATGCGTAACAGGTCCTCTGGAAATGTACTTAAAAGAGTTCGGGGGAACGGAATATACCGACATACTCTATCTTTTTGCAGAAAGTGTTGACCGTTTTCTGAAAAACTCCATAGAGAATTCAGGATATCTGAACGTAAGTGCGGTTTCCATAGATGAGCCAAGCATTGGTATAAATCCCCAGGTCATGTTCGATGATGATGAACTCATAGAAGCTCTTAGGATAGCCACTCGTTCAGCTCACCGTAAAGGTATTGATGTACAGATACATCTGCATTCGCCCCTGCACTATAAAATAGCCTGTGACACTTCCCAAATCAATGTTATAGGGGTCGAATCAGCAGGTAATCCTTCATATCTTGATCTCATTGATGCAAAAGTGCTAGATGAATCAGATTCTTTTCTGAGGGTGGGCATTGCAAGAACTGATATTTCAAATCTTGTTTCAGTACTCAATGACAAATATGGTACTAATGTCTGGAAGGACGCATCACGTCTTCAGGAGATAGTTACGGAACTTGAAACTCCGGATGTTATCAGTAAAAGGCTTGAAAAGGCCTATTCGATCTTTGGTGAAAGAATAAGGTATGTAGGTCCTGATTGTGGTCTGGGATCCTGGCCCTCTCAAAAGATCGCTTTCCAGCTATTGCAAAATGTAGCGACAGGAATACAGATCGCTAATATATAATGTGGATCTCAGAATAGCAGATATGACAGAAGATCTGCTGCCTGTCTGGCCACCGTTGGTGTGATGTTCGTCTCTATGTATGCAGCCAACAAGAGCAAGATCAGCATCAGGATTACGAAATAAGCAGCCAGAAAGCCCACGATCTTTGGTCGTGGAATGTTTCGTATCTATCCAACCAAATCTCAAATTCGACAGATACAGCGGAGCTTGGAATTATGTAGGCAAGTATATAATCGGACACTTGCTGAACGAAAGCAAGTTTATGAAGAAATTGGAAAAACATTATCTAAATATACACTAAACAATCTTCTACCACAGTGGAAAGCAGATCTTTCAAAAAGAGGGATCTTTTTCAGGCAGGTTCTCCGGTTCCTTTAGAAAGGCCGCAATTGACAGACCTGCCTGAGAATACTTCCCTTACAAAAGCAGTTGAAAGGCCTTCCATGCTGGACGGGTTTAAAAACCTCTCCCCTAAAAAATGATTCCGTTCAAAGGGAACCATACCCTATGAACCTTTGTTTTTCGTCCAGATCTGTGAGTATGAACCTATCCTGTTGTGAATACGAGATCTCCTTCATACCCGTCAGTTCAAGAACATATTCATCTCCAGCAGATGCTTTTTCTACTATATTCCCTTTTTTCTCTATGCTGCTTACACGCATAGGGGACGATTGCAGTCCAACGAATACATGCAACACACTTCCAGTATTGAAACCTTTTGAAAAAGGTGAGAGTCTGCATTTTATTTTCAAATTCTCACTGATAATTTCATCAAGGGAAAGAACATGACCTCTATCGATATCTTTTGACTGTATCCCTTTAAGAGCAAGGCCTACTCTAGCTCCGGATGGCGCAGTTCTAACATCCACATCATGCATTTGTATCGATCTAATCTCCAGCGGTTTACTGGTGGGATAAGCTGTCATTTTGTCTTTTGCATTGACAGTGCCCTGCATTACAACACCAAGTACAACACACCCGATTCCAGTGACATTGAATGTTTGGTCTATTATCACCCTTGTTGGCAAAGTGGCCTTTTTCTTATTCTCCTCATCGATAGTTTCACCCATAGTGAAGATCTTTTCCTTGAGCTCTTCCATACCTTCAAAGGTTTTAGTGGAAACTGTCATATACTCCCAATGCTCAAGCGCCGTACCTTTTGTGATGTTCTGCAACTTTGTCTTCAATTCATCTGTTGCCTGAGGGTAAGTGGTATCAGATTTTGTCAGCAGCACAAGGCCATGCTTGTATCCCATGCACTCCAGGCAGACAATACATTCCCCTGCATAGGCATCCAGACCTGTGGGAGGCACGCATAGGATGGCGATGTCGGAAAGAGTAAGCGAGGCTATCAATGGTTTAACAGAATCGGGGTATCCCGTGGGGTCTATGATAGTCATTATCTTATCGCCTTTGGCAAAATCATACATTGTGAAGTCCGATACGTTGCCTTTCTTTCCCATTTTTGCAGCAAGCGTTGTTTTTCCACTTTGCTGGCTACCTATTATAGTGATCTTTGTCATGTTTGCACCTGTCTTTATGAGCTTACGAATGCTATCATACAAATATATCTTTTTTCATGACCACAATTGACCTTCCCACATAGCCAATGTCTTATCACTAGTGCTCTTGTTGATCTTTATCATATGTACAACGTATTCCTTGCCCACGATCTTAGGTTCGCTGAACTTTATATCCATTCCAAGCCTTCTCATGTACTCCTCGAACTTTGATATGGTTGCCCTGTCTTTCACTCTTATAGTGAACTCTTCTGCAACCCTATCCCCATCCCTAACTTTTATTATGGATTCCTTCATAGGCCGCAGGATACTTTCACCCAGTCGGAGGCAACGTTTTTTGAATTCCTCCTCACTTTCTTCCCATTCCACTGACTGGAACCCCTCTCTTACTATTCTGGAGAATATGAAGTCTCTTCCACTTTCATTAAACACTTTCATTGAATGCTGCAGATCAGAACAATTACTTTGAGAAGCAGTGTATTTAATTGGTTGCAATACCATTTTAGGATCCTTGATCACAACGCCTTCATGGCCTCTTCTTCCGATATCCTTGATTATATGCTGGATCATATCAGAAGCTTCCTGGATATCGAATTCTCCGAAAAGTCTAACCTGTCGGAAGCCGTATTTTTCAGCAAGGCTCCTGCGTTCATATAACGGCAAGGGTAAACCCGTGTTCTTATGTCTTATATCAAAAATAAAGAATTCCAGAGATTCAATTCGAT
The DNA here is from genome assembly GCF_000328665.1 of Methanomethylovorans hollandica DSM 15978. NCBI lineage: Archaea > Methanobacteriati > Methanobacteriota > Methanomicrobia > Methanosarcinales > Methanosarcinaceae > Methanomethylovorans > Methanomethylovorans hollandica. The sequence continues at coordinate 2,389,723 of NC_019977.1, read as the reverse complement.
AAATTTCCTTGGGCACGTAAGGGTTATCAGGGCCTACCATTTCTCCGTATACCACAAGTTGGGGATTCTCAGTAAAAAAATTGTGATCCAACAAGCTATTAACCTTCTCTGATGAATAAGGACACACATGGCCACTGCGTGTAATTGCCACAAGTTTGCCGTCCAGCAAGATCACTCTTACATTATATCCATTCATTTTTTCTTCTACTGCCACCCTGGGTATCTCCCCGAAATTGCTTTTAATGGCAGGCCCAAGAAGCATTGCTCTTTTGATCTTTGGGAATCCTAAAATAAGACTGAATCCATTATCCTTTTGTACAAGGACACTTCCAATATCAATGTGCAAAGCCTTATGTTCAAAACGGAATAGGTGTTGGTACTCGTTCCAGTTAGGTACCAACACTCTTCTCTCCATCAATTCCTGCATCCTTTGCACAGAAATGCCCAGGAAAGATGCAGCATTTTCAACGTCCAGCTCCGTTTGCGGATAGTACTCCATGTTCACTGTGCCATTGAGTGTACCAAATTCCTTCTGGTTATTAATCCGACGAACTCGCCTTCAAGGTTCATCACTGGGAGACCACCAATGTTCTCTTCAAGCATCATCTTTGCCACATCTGAAAGAGGTGTGTTGGTATTAACTGTTTTTACACTTCTCTTCATGATATCTGCAACTATCAGGTTCTTTATCCTGGCTTCTTGCTGATTGCCCGAAACGATGTCCCTGAAAGCTCTCATAGCCTTTACCACATCTTTTTCGGTGACAATTCCTACCAGTTTACCATCCTCTATGATCGGAATCCTTCCTACGTTCTTGTCAAGCATCAGATGCCTGATATGGCTTACACGGTCACCAGGGCTTCCTATCAGAGGTTCTCTCTGCATGAACTCCGCGGCAAAGCCATTGAAGTTGTTAGTTTTCAGGAGTTCTGCAGGTGTCACCCAACCCATAACATTTTCATCCTTGCAGACAATGATAACTCCCTGGTTTTTATCAATGAGGGTGACAACATCCTTCACCTTTACATCCGGAAAAACCTTAACAAAATTATCGGAGATAGCTGTTGCCACGTGCAGTGAAGATGCAGGCATACTTCCCTTCTTTCTGGTACCGAGTTCTCTTGTGAGGTTTCTCATAGTAAGGATCCCAACTACCTTGTCTTCATTTTTCACAAGGATCCGACGCATTTCTTTCTTTTCCATAATGTCAAGTGCGTGGGAAAGTGTATCTGATTTACTGATAGTTGGTGGTTCTGTCATTATGTCCTTTACTTCCATCTTTTTCACCTTCGGTTTGATTAGCTTTTGTTCCTTCACTGCGCTATTCTTATCAAGTCCTTCCTCCGGATAACTCCAACGATCTGGCTATCCTTTTCTACAGGCAGAACTTTTGAGTTCTCCTCCACAATGAGCTTTGCAGCGTCAACTGCTGAATCATCCCATTTTACGATTGTACCGATATCTGACATGATATCTTCAGCAACCAGAGGTAACTCTTTTATGTATCTGTATGCCCTCTGCGCGCCGGATGTTGGGCGCCTACTCATTTTTACATTCTTTGTGGGGAGTTTTCCATCGGCATCAGGTACTATATTGAGGGCAACGTTATTTACGGATATCAGCCCTACTACCTTTTCAGCATCGTCGACAACTAGAACCTCTTCCACGTTATTTTTTTCCATCTCCTCAATTGCATGGTTAATGGTATGGTGTCTATGTATGCGAACAGGCTCATCAGATATGATCTCATGTACTTTCTTCTCGAATTTTTGTTCGTCCTGTTTTGAAACATATCTTACAATATCTGTACCTGTCACTATGCCTACAAGTCCCTTTTTCATCACTGCAAGGTAGTTAATGTTGTTCTCCAGCATCAGGTTTCCGGCCTGGGATATCGAAGCTTCCGGGTAGATAGTTATCGGGTCTTCTGTCATCACCATGCTAACAGGGATCTTATCTATAGGACGCCTTCTCCAGACAGGTTCTGTCTGGGCAAGTTTTCTGCTAAGGTCTGCTTGTGAGAGGATGCCCATCATTTTTTCATCATCCACTACAACAATAGTGCTTATTTTGTGCTTTAGCATCAGATTCCTTGCATGTGACACAGGCTCATCCGGTCCCATTATGAACACCGGAGAGCTCATTATATCTGAAACGTTCATTTACTTCCTCCAACAATCATTATATTAATCGATAGCTGCTATTCATCCTTTTAATATACGGCTCTCAGGAAATCTCTTTCAGTAATTATACCGCAGAGCACATCATTATCTATTACTGGGAGAGAACCTACTCTCTTCTCTATCATCAGTCTTGCAGCATCTCCCAGGTCCATTTCAGGTGATGCCCACACGACATCTTTGTTTATAAGTGAGGTTATTGGTTCACTGAAAGCCTCGTGGGAATTACCTGTTATGATCTTTTCGAAGGCCTTTCCACTACCTAGGAAATTCATGATATTCGATGCTGTAACAATGCCTATCAATATGCCATCTTTTGCAATAGGCAATCGTCTAAAGCCCCTACTGACCATTATTTTTGCTGCATCCTCTATAGTAGTATCGAACGGTACAGTTTTTACTTTTGTACTCATGTAGTTCTTGATAGAATCATAGTCAATGGTATCTGCCATAAGATCCAGAAAATCCCTTTCAGTGAATATGGCGCATACTCTGCTATCTTCGTCAACTACAGGCAAACCTCCTGTATTTCTCTTGATCATTATTTCCACAGCATCGGAAATACTCGCTTTTGAGGCAACGAAAGCCACATCTCGCTCCATTATCTCGCTCACATCAGCATTGATAGCTGCCAGCAGGTTTCCTTTATAGTACTTTTCTACAAGCAGGTTCTTTGAACCACCTCCGAGGAAGTTCACTATGTCCATTGAGGTAATTATCCCCTCAAGTCGTTTTGTACCTGCATCTGCAATAGGCACTCTTCTAAAACCTTTATTTGTCATCGTTTTTATCGCACCCATGATAGTTGTCGTGGGAGGGAGGGTTATCACATCTTTCTTGGCCACAATACTCATATCACCCTTGTTTTCTGCAGCCTTGGATTTGAACTCAACAGGTGCTATATCCATAGTACTTGTAGTGCTAAGCATACTAGGATCTTTTTTGTGGTTACCCGGGTATTCTTTATTGTTCTGGAATTTCGATCTGTCTGTTGTGACCATATCTGTTATCTTTTTTGTCAATTCAACCACCGGCACAATAAAATGTTCTTCTGTATAAATGCTTTCAGAGACCAAAAAGAAAAGGTCCTCATCTTTGTATTATAGCCTCACCAGTTTCAGAGGCCAGTACCTATAAGGCAGGCAGATAATAATGCAGATCTGCTTACTATGCCCAATAACTTCTCATTACTGGCTACGGCTATCCTGCCAATGTCATATTGCAGGATCTTATCAATAGCTTCTTTCAGCGAAGCTTCCGGGGGTAAAGTGTACATAGGAGTGGACATGACTTTCTCCACTTTCGGTGCTTCACCGGTTTTTGCGCCCCGCCCGTCAATTTCCGCAACTCTTGCATAACCTGCTTTTATGATATCTCTTCTGGTCACCATTCCAATAGTTTCATTGGAGTGTGATACTACAGGTATTCCGGTATAGTCGTGTTCAAGCATTTGATGCCAGACCTTGGTTATGCTGTCATCCGGATAGCAGGTTATCATATCTGTCATCATGATCTCCTCTATAAATAGTGGAGACTTCTTTGTTGGTTTGACAGCGGCCAGTATATCTACGTCGCTTATGATACCCACTAACTGTCTGTCAAGGCCCGATACCACAGGAACCCTATGATGAGCAGCCTCCAGCATTAAACGGGCAGCTTTCAATATTTCTGTTTCAGGTGTGATCATAGGGACTGTCCTCACATACCCTTTCACTGTAATATTGGACTTGGTGTCTCTTATTTCAAGTATATCTGCATCTGTAAGTATTCCACTAACTCTCATGGAATTGTCAACTACAGGTACACCTCTCAAAAAATGGTCACGCATAACTTGACGTGCGTGGGTCATAAGGTCAGTCTCTTTTACATATAAGGGATTCTTTGACATTATCCTCTCTACGGTCATAGATATCCTCCATTTAGGATGGACAGGTCAATGATATGCGGCTAGTCGTAATAGCCTTCTTCCTCTTTGCAGTCTTCACAGATCATAAGTCCATTCATCTGGGTAAGGTCCGTATACGCACCGCATCTCTGGCATATCCCTCTCTCTATCCCCGACTCTTCGACAAAATTATTCTCATCCCGGTGCAGTTCTATCAGGCTTTCAAGAATAGTGTTGAGACCAGGTGATACTATAAGTATATCCCTGTCTGTGATGATACCTACTATCCTATCACCATCTATCACTGCAAGCCTGCGGATGTTGCATCTGGTCATCTGTTCTGCAGCTTCTATGACGTTAGTTGATGGTTTTGTTGCTATGATGGGAGAAGACATGATCTGGCCTGCCATAACCGTACCAGGCATCATGTTATTGATCACCACCTTGCTGATAATATCCGTCTCTGTGATTATCCCAACAGGACCGATATCATCTGTGATGATCACACTGCCTACGTTCTGGCTGATCATCTCCCGGGCAATTTCAAGAACACTAGAATTAATGTTTGCAACGACCAATTTGCTGGTCATTACTTCATGAACTGACATCTCCTTACGAATCTCATCAATAGAGGCGTCAGTCTCGAGGTCCCATTGTGCACCCAAAACCATTGCATAACACGCTCCAGTTATTTTTAAGGAAAGTGATTGCCCACAAATAACTCTTATTATTTATTGTATATATAGGTGTTCGTAGAATATATACTAAAAGAATAGTGGCAGGAATGTTTATTACATTTTTAAAGTTCATCAGGGGTTGATGATTATCCGTGTCCGGTTTCCTGCGCTGAGTTCAATATCTTCATTAAAACCTGATTTTGCATAGGCATCTATGATCTGTATAGGTGTGTCGATATCCAGTTCATCCACCAGCAATGCATGATCTGCCCACATAGCTACTCTTATTCTACCCGTGTCATCAGAAACGTATATATTGGATACCATGTTCACCGTGCCATCATCCCTGTTGAATTCCCTTATTTCTCCCAATCCTGATACAGAACCCTGTATGGAATAAGATTCTCCAGGTACGATGTCTGAGATAGGTGTGAAATTTTCCTGATATTTCACAGATGTCTCTGTCTTCTTAACTATGCCATGGTTACCGATTTGTATCTCTACCTGCTGATTGAAGTTATTCTCTCGTGCATAACCGTTGATCACCTCTACAGCGTCCCCGGGATGTAGTTCAGTCATTTTGTCAGTCTTGTCGTCCCAAAGTGTTATTCTGATCTTACCTGTATCATCACCAATGGTTATATTGCCTACACGGCCTTTAGATCCGTCTTTCTTGTTAAAGGTGCGGGTATCAGAAATGTCAAGTAATCTTCCAATAACATTAATATTCCCCATCCCATCTTTAATTTCTGATATCTTCACTGAAGAATTTTTAACCTGTATGTCCTCATCAGTATGGGCTATCATCCCGTTGTTACCAACGTTAACTTCAACACCTGAATATCCTTCTTTCACATAACCGCTTATCTGCAGGTTCTGGCTTATTTCAATGAAGCCCTGATTGATCAGATCTGCTTTATCATCCCATAGTGTTATCCTTATACTTCCGGTTTCATCTGCAACCAAAAGATTTCCAACCTTCCCAAAAGTGCCATCACCGCGTGTGAATTCCCTTATGGGAAATACAGATAGTACTTTCGCAATTAAATTAACGTTCCCACTGTCGCTTTTTATATCCACTATCTTCTGTGAAGAACTTCCGGTTTCGTTCAGCCCCAAGTCATGTGCCACCAGCATGGCTGCTGTCTTCTCATCACACAGGCCACCCATCTGTTCCACTTTTTCATTTACCTTTTCAACAAATTCTTCCTTGCTTATGGATTTGCTAAGTTTAGAGTAGATTTCGTCTATTCCGCTCATAATAATTTCCTGTGCATGTATTATTTGGAACTTTTGTCCCTTGTTTAATCTCTCGGATTTGTGTAATCTGATAGTATGAGTGTGTATTAAATGTGACGAAACTATTATCATAGCTTTCTTTTGTTTCGATAACATATATTAACGATTAATTACATCTCAAAACCGATACATCATGATCCGTAAATGCAATGAGCATGGATATTTCAGAGGTGAGACATGCCCGGCATGCGGTGTGGAAGGCCGGTACGTCCTTGACGATGACCGCGAAGAGCGTTTGGGGAAATTTGTTTCCGGAGCACTGAGGCATTTTCCTGAAGATGTGGGCCTGAAAATGGATCACCATGGCTGGGTTAGCTTGGGGCATCTTCTGGATGTTCTAACCGAGCGCTATAGATGGGGCAGCAAGGAAAGGCTCATTGCCCTTGTCACATCTGACAGAAAACACAGGTATGAGATAGATGGCAAGCACATAAGGGCAAAATACGGTCACTCTGTAGACGTGGAACTTGAGTCAGATTATCCGGAAAATAAGCTTCCATCACTTTATTATGGTGTCAGCCAGGAAGAGGTTGACATGCTGCTGGAAAGTGGCATCAAGCCTATCAGGCAAACCTATGTGCATCTTAGCACATCTTATGAAAGATCTGTAGAAGCTGCACTTGTACATACGGATAATCCTGTAATACTTGAGATAGACGCGGATTCCGCCCAAAACGACGGAATACTGGTCATTACTGCCAATCAGGACATAGCTCTTGCAAGATCTATTCCGGCTGAGTACTTGAGCATAGTTGAGAATGAGGAATGACTCAATTCAGTTCTTTCACTTCACCGAGATTCTGGTGAATTCATCCTTTTTTTGTATATCAAATTCCATGCCCATTAGCATTTCAGTTATATGAATATTAGTTAGTGTGTGTTTTGAGACTTTGCAGGTAGTGAAAGACCCACCTCCTGCAAGACCCATATAGGTGATAAGCTGGTCTGCCAGATAAGGGTCTACCGAAGTACCGGAATCTAGTTGTCGGATCATCTGCGCCGCAGCCATCTCCCCAACCTTTTCAGCAGGAAGGCTTTTCTTTCCAAGATAACTGGCTCCACTGTACTCACTCCACAATGTGATCCCACTTCCTGTTGAAAGTTCATTTTCAATACATACAGTTATATCGCATTCTATTCCTCTGTTCTCCAGCAGTATTTTAGCTGCCCGGGCCTGACGCTGTGCTATATGTTCAGGAAGTTTTGATGAGTGTGATATCCCCTTAATTATCTCTTCTTTTTTTTCAAACTCGAACCCATGCAGTTTTGCAGGTTCAAAAGAAGCTCTTACTTTTCCCCCTCCTTCAGGATAGTATCCTCTCTTCAGAACTTCTATTTTACAATTATATCCCATTTGTCCAAGCGCTTTACAGGTCACGTTATTGAGATAATCGATCGTTGGGGACCAGGCCACATCGGTTCCACCAGTAATTTCAAGTGATATCCTCCCCCTGGAATATACAGTCATAGGCATTATGCACTGAAGCAGCAGGGAGATGCTCCCGGCAGTTCCAATGTCTACTGTATATGTTACCCCCTTTATTTCCATTGGAGAATAGGTGATATCCTGAGAACCAATATACAGTCCCGTGACTTCAGCATCACATAGCTTTGCAGCAGCATCTATGGATCTCATATGCTGGGCCTTAAGGCCTGGTTGAGGCCTATGAGATCTGATATTGAATATCCTCACATCAGTTGCTGTGATGCTTGCCAATGCAATTGCTGTTCTTAGTATCTGTCCTCCGCCTTCTCCGTAAGACCCATCGATCACTATCATCGTGCACCTTTTTTTGGCATTTTCTTGTATGCGCCTTTTACTGCAAATAGTAAAGGGTCCAGAAGTGTGGAAACAACTGGGGAGTAGCAGGTTTCCATCTCAAGCATTTCATCTACAGTCTGTTTTCTCTTTATTGCGAGGGCAAGTCCGTCAATGCGTTCTTTAGTACCGGCTGTTGAAATGATCTGAGCACCGATCAGGTATCTGTCATGGAACAAGAGCTTAATGAATATCTTACCAGCTCCGGGGAAATACTCTGCACGTGTAGAGCCCGTAGCTATGCCACTTACAACTCCAATTCCATATTTTTCCGCTTCTGCGGTGGTAATTCCTACTGATCCTATTTGTAGGTCACCAACCAATGCTACCCATGGATTTACCACCGGCCCAAAACTTGTTACTTTGCCTGCCAGATTGTCGGTTACAATTCCTGCCATTCTGCGTGCTGTGCTTGCCAGATGGCTAAGCATGGGTTTACCGGTCACAAAATTATATATCTGGGTGCATTCTCCTCCGGAGAAAACATCTTCAATGACCTCTCCACGTCTCATGATTTGCAGTCTGTCGTTTGTGACTATGCCTCCTGTGGTTCCTATGTCTATTCCAGCCTCTGCCGCAAGGGCTGAATCAGGGGTAACGCCAACTGAGATCAATACTACATCTGCAGGTATCTCTATTTCATTCACTGTTACTGATGTGACACTCTCTTCACCATTGATGGATGTAGGGGTATATCCTGTCAATACCTGGACTCCTTCCTTTTCTAGGTATGATATTACCGTTTCTGCCATATCTGGGTCAAGACTGGATGAAAAGATCGTATTGCTCCTATTCAATAATGAGGTTCTTATTCCTCGACGTGCAGTAGCTATTGCAACCTCGGAACCGATGGAACCAGCACCTATTATGACAACATCTTTTGCATTTTCCAAGGCTTCACCTATCTGCATGCCATCAGATAGTGTACGTAGTGTGAACACATTCTTCAGGGATATGCTCTTTTCTATTTGTTTAGGTATGGATGGTGTGCTGCCTGTAGCTATTACAAGCTTGTCAAAGTCTAGTTGTTCCTTCCCGATCCTTATCGACCTGTTTTCAATGTCAATAGAGTCCACCCGGGTATCGAGCCTTACTTTGATACCCATTTCTTTGAAGAATTCGGGGCCTTTAACTATTAATTGTTCGAAGGTAGGCACATCACCTGAAAAAACGTAAGGTATGCCACATTGACTGTAAGATGCGTGTTTATCAGCGGATATCACCGTTACATCATAATTGGTGTGTCTTGTGGCTCCGGTGGACACCGCCATGCCAACTGCACCTCCTCCAATGATCAAGAGTTTTTTACCTGATGTTTCTCCTCTTTTTATCATATATTAGAACTCTGTTCTCTCTATATTTAGTTCATTCGTTAGCCTGTTTCTCTTTTCAAAGGGGGTGAGCATCTTTGTAAACCCACAAGTTTATTATATATCATACGGATATTACCTATTGTAATCATTACTTATATGGCTACATCAACTTGAAATTTATCAAGAATCATTGAGGATACCCATGGGACATGGGTATTCTGATCACGCAAAAATAGTTTATCATAACCAAATTTACGATAATCAGGTAATAAGTTGGAATTCACGTTTGATAATTAGCATCAAACATCCCATTTGATATGGATTGCCAAAGGGAATGGCTGTAAGGGTATACAATGTACTGATCATATTGGATCTACCAATTGAACGGTAGTTACCCTCCAGTGCTGTAGACGTGTGTTCAAAACATAGGCATATCTAATGCTGAATTACGTGTGGCACGTCGGAAAAAACGAATATATTTGAGATTGGGTTCAGCAGAATGCTACTGTTGAAGTGACCTAAAAACGGTCTCAGGTTCTTTGCACCTGGGGGTTGTAAGTTACTTGTTAGACTGTTTTTGCAAGATGAACAAGCTATGTGCCATAGATAATAGCATAAAAAATAGCATAAATAATATGGAGATTCATATATGCAAAATGCAGATACTACCAAGTATATCATTCATTCAAAGATCAGCGCAGATGGTATTATTGAACGCCCGGATATAGTGGGTGCGATCTTCGGGCAGACCGAAGGTCTGCTAGGATCGGACCTGGACCTGCGAGACCTTCAGAAAACAGGGCGTATCGGGAGAATAGAAGTCCTTGTAAGTGCAAAGGGTGGTAAATCAAAGGGTACTATTCTGGTGCCTTCCAGCCTGGACAAAGTGGAAACATCTATTCTGGCCGCATCCCTGGAGACCATTGACAGGGTCGGACCATGCAGTGCCAAGATCGAAATAACAAATATCGAAGATGTGCGGGCTACAAAGAGGAAGCAGATCATAGAACGTGCGAAATTTATTCTCACTGATATGTTCGATGTCAATGTGCCGGAATCCCAGGAAATAGCTGAAGAGGTTCGTCAATCTGTTCGTGTGGAAGAAATGCAGTATTTTGGGAAAAACAAGATACCTTGTGGTCCTGCAGTTTTTGATTCAGATGCTATAGTAGTAGTTGAAGGCCGTGCAGATGTGTTGAACTTGCTGAGGTATGGTATCAAGAACACTATCTGTGTAGGAGGTACCAATGTACCTCCAGAGGTTGCAGATCTAACTAAGAAAAAGGAAACTGTAACTGCTTTTACTGATGGTGACCGCGGAGGAGAGCTGATCATAAAGGAGCTTCTTCAGGTGGCTAATATTGATTATATTGCCCGCGCCCCTGATGGCAAGAGCGTAGAAGATCTTGTACAGAAGGAAATAGTGAGGGCACTAAGGCAAAAGATACCAGTAGAGCAGGTAATGGATAAGTATTCTTTGAAGGATTCAGATTCCCTTAAGGCTCCGGTTGTGCAGAGGGTACCAAAGCCTAAAGAAAGAAGGGCAGTTGAGATCCCGAGAGTTGCTGCTCCATCCAAGTTAAAGAAAAGGCCGATCAAGCAACGTGAATTCTCTCAGGAACCTGTAGTGGTCAAGGTGCCTTCAGAGGAAGAGCCGGAGGTTGTAGAGCAGACTGTCAAGCTTTCACCAGCTTCCAGGAAGTTCAAGTCCCATGCTGAAGAACTCATGGGTACTTTTGGTGCACGTTTCCTGGATTCTGGTAATAATGTGATTGGTGAAACTGCTGTGCGTGACCTTGTAAATAACCTTAAGAATTACGATGGGGACGTCAAAAGTGTTGTCTTTGATGGCGTTATAACTCAGAGGATCCTTGACATTGCTGAGAATAAAGGTATCGAAAATCTTGTTGGTGCCAAGATCGGAAGCATCACTAAAAGACCAGCCTCCGTGAAAATATTGACCGTTAGAGACCTTTAGGTCTAAATGGTCAATCCATAATTTTTTTTAAGTTTTTATTTTCTTTTTTAAGTTGTATTTATATATTATATAAGCGGATACATATTTCCGAGAATAGGCTTTTATTGAAATCAATCGATCTATGCTCGTACATTAATTTCATCAGTGCACAATAGCACAATGTACAACTAAAAAAGGGTATGTTGGTTGGTATGCACAAAGACGAATTGATTCAGTTGCACACTTTAATGGCACAAATGAAAAGCATCCTGGAGGAAAAAGGTTTTACAAATGCATTTTCAGCATATGACTCTCTGGCAATAAGTCCGGTACATGTGCATAGAAGCAAGGCTGAACATAAGCTCGCTATCTTTGTACTGGGTAACACTCTTGCATCCGTAATGTCCAAGGATGACTTATCAGGTTTTGGCAAAACGTCTGAAAGAATGAAAGAGCTTGCCACACGTATGCAGCATAGTATCATGCATGAAAATTTCTGAACTCCTGCCATTCAGAAAACGATCATTTATCAAACCGTTCACTATCCCTCATGGATATGCTCTCTATTTTTTTTGCAAAGAGGTCCAGGTCATGGAACCTATATGAAGATAATTTAAGTTTCATTATTATCCCATCTTCTCCATCTGAATAGTATTCTTTTTCTATCCAGCATGGAATGAACCCCATCTTGCGATAAAGGTTTCTGGCCTTTAAGTTACTTGTCCTCACTTCCAGAGTTGCATATTTCAAAAGGTTCGAATAGAAAACTTTGAACAACGAGTCCAGAAGCATCGCTCCTATGCCTCTTCCCTGGAATTCCTCTCTCACAGCAAGAGAAAACACTCTTCCCTCAGTTTCGTTCAACCTGTATCCCATTATGAAACCAACTATAAAGTCCAGGTATTCAGCAACCAGGAACATATCCCCATGCATTTCATAAAAGTGCATGTAAGCAAAAGGATTGTGTTCTGTAAACGACTCCGATTCTATGTACAGCACATCTTCAAAGTCGTCAGTTTTGAAGTTCCGAATCCTTATATTCATGCTACCGGACCATGTCATTTAGGTTTTACATGGCGCAGGTCTATTGCCTGGCCTCTTGTAGACATGCTCATCTCCTTCCCGTTCATACGTGCCCGGCCAACACCAATTGCTTTTTCTCCTACCACAAACACTTCGTCCCCTTCTCGAATGGCATGGTCGGCTTCCAGGATCCCCGGGGCGAGAATAGAACCTCTTGGCATGAAGTCGTCTATCCGGACAATGCAGGAATTGCGTGGGATCATCATTTCCGCTCCTTCAATAGTAACTGCCAGTGTTCCATACTGGGGTATCAGGGTTGTAAGCTGGGTTTTTTCATAAAATGATTGATATCTGGGAAAAGGTCCCTTAATTTCCGAATTATCCGGAACTACTATTTCTCCTGCCCCCTTTCCAAACTGGTAGTCCGCAATGGCCCGCAACATAGAGGCTTTCCTTTTTGTTTCATTCATAGTCCGCCCTGTGCACAGTCCTTCCATCATCTTACTAAGGTTCCTGAGGGACTCATGAGAAGTGACACTGCCGGTGTTCGTGAAGTGTATCTCCAGGCCAAGCTTATCGGCTACCATCTCGCATATCTGCTTGTAAGCTCCATCTACATGTGCCACTATTGCAGCATACCTGTGCTTTGAAAGATAGTCTTCAAGACATTCTGAAACCCACTTCATTTCTTCGGCATCCCAGTGACCTGTTACAGCAACATCATAATGAGCTGCCGGATATGTCAGCTCAAGTTCTCTGGGAACTATCCCAAGAGGTGATGTAATTATTACCTCATGTACAAATTTGCGGTACTTGCCCAGAGCCAGACCGAACTTCTGGTGGGATTGTGAAATGGAATAGGGTTTCTTTGCGGAGCATGGCAAGAGCAGAAGTACATCCAGTTCAGGAGGAGTGTATCTTTCCTGTATCCTACGTGCAAACCTCACAACCTCCGGTCTTGTGAGAGAATCTCCTGAATTAGCAAGCATCTCCACATTGCGTGTGATCGGAGTTCCCCTCTCAATATGTTGATATTCTCTGTCCAGCAGTCTCAACAGTGCAGTAAGCCAGGGTCTGGTACGGCATTGCCCATCCACGTATTCCCGAAGATTGCCTGAAGATATCTTTTCTCTTACCAGGGCAAGCTCAGCTTCCATTGCATTTATATTATGCTTTTCGAGCATTTGTGATCTGGAAGTTTTGTCCATATTTTTCAGTTCATCTGCAGTGATAGATGCACAGGTAGAACATCTGCAAGGCAGTTCAGAAAGTGATGCCAGACGGAAACTGCCTGCATGGGTTAGATACATATCCTTATATGCTGCGACAGTGGCCTTAGTGGTATCCAGCACATCGGCTCCGATGTACACAAGCATTGCAAGGTTTTCTGGAAGGCAGATACCAGGGAGGTATAATGCTGTATCATCTGGCATATTATCTTTCATATCAAGTACTTTTTCCAGTAATGCCCTTGCGTTGTTCTCAAAGACAGCTGCTCCCTCAAGTATGTAAAGATCGGCAGCTTTCTGAGCTCTTCCTTCACGGTATACCCTTCCGGTAGCTCCAGTATTTGATACAAGCATTTCCAAGGATTCCGGTATGCAGTCAGGAGCATCAGGTACAAGACACATATGAGGTAATATGATCAGCCTATTGTCCCCGATTTCTCTTCTAAGCTGTTCCAGCCTATGTTCAGCTTTTTCTACATTCCCTATTTCCCACAAGGAGCCAGCATCTACGATTGGTCCAGTATTATCTTTCAGAGTCTCGGTTTTCAGGACGTATGGGGTCTCAATAGTTCTGGAAAGGAGCAGCCTTCCCTTTCTTGCTGCACCATCTCTCTGGTATACCTCGAAATATCGTGTCATTCTTTGTAGGATACTACATAGTTAGATGTAAATGTTTGCTATAAATTTCTGTGATATCACCGATATCTTTAAATAATGACCACTTCTCTAAAATCAAAGCTATGCTCAATGTTGACCTAATCGAAAAAATAGGAAAGATCGTAGGTAAGGACAATCTATCTGCTGCTACCTGTGAGCTCTATTGTTATTCCTCTGATGCTTCTCAGATAAGAGGTATGCCGGAACTTGTCATTAAACCACTGACTACTGTTCAGGTTTCAGATATTGTCAGGATCGCTTATGAGCATGGTATTCCGGTGACTACCAGGGGAGCCGGCACAGGTTTGTCGGGTGGCTGTGTTCCTTTGGAAGGTGGAATTGTCCTTGATATGTCTGGAATGAACAGGATAGTGGAAATGGATTTTGATAATCTCCAGGTGGTAGTGGAACCGGGGATAGTTCAGGAAAAGCTCAATAAGGCCCTGGAACCATACGGCTTTTTCTTCCCTCCGGACCCAGGAAGTTCTGCAATGTGCACTCTGGGAGGTCTCATTGCCAATAATGGCAGTGGAATGCGCTCCGTGAAATATGGTACTACTCGCAGTTATGTGCTTGGTCTTGAGGTAGTGATGGCAGATGGGAAAATAATAAGAACAGGCTCAAAAACAATGAAAACAGTTGTAGGTTATTCTCTCACTGATCTCATGGTCGGTTCGGAGGGTACTCTTGGTATCATCACCCAGGCAATAATCAAGGTGCGTGCCATTCCCAAAGAAAGCTCTGTCCTATTTGCTTCATTCGATAGCCCTGAAATTGCAGGTAAAGCTGTTGTGAGAGTTCTCTCATCAGGGATAATTCCTTCTGCATGCGAGATACTGGATGCGAATATTATCCGGGCAATAAATACGTATGATCCTAAATTAGGCCTTCCGCTTGCCGGTGCCATTCTTCTTTTTGAAGTTGATGGTACTGAAGCTGAAGTAAAGGAAGGTATCGGTCTCATAGTAAAAACATGTGAAGGCTTGTCTTCAGATATCAGGACAGCTTCGGATAAGAAAGAAAGGGATGAGATATGGGCTGCCCGCAGGCTGGTGGGTGCAGCAATCTCGCGTCTGGACCCCATGCGTACCAGGGTCTATGTTGGAGAGGATGTTGGCGTCCCCATAAAAGAGATCCCAAGAATGCTGCGTAAGGTGGATGAGATCTCCAGAGAGTTCAAGCTGCCTATCATGACCTATGGTCACATTGGAGATGGCAACCTGCATACAGGCATGTGTATAGACATGCTCAGCGACGAGGCCTGGAAAAAGCTGAACGCTGCAGCTGATAAGATCCACCGTACAGCCATTGAGATCGGTGGCACGGTCACTGCAGAGCACGGCGTGGGAAGTGCGAGATCTGAATACATGCGCCTGGAACTGGGAAATGCATTGGATGTCATGATCACTATCAAGAAGGCCCTTGATCCTAAAGGGATACTGAATCCCGGCAAGATGGGGGTGTGATATGTCCAATCTTGATCTGAGATCCATCCTTAAATGTGTACGTTGTGGTACATGCAGGTCAGTATGTCCTGTTTTTGAGCAGGTAGGCTGGGAATCAGCAAGCTCCAGAGGTCGTATGCTTGTTGCTCATGGTGTTTCTCAAGGTCTTGAGGCAGATCAGGACGTGCTGAACAGCCTCAATACATGCACGACCTGCGGGCTGTGCGAACAGATGTGCCCTTCAGGCGCCTCTCCCGTTCAGGTTGTCCAGGATGCCCGCCACCAGCTTGTGCTTAAGGGCAGAATGACGGATGCTCAGGCAGCATTGCGTGATGCCGCTTCATTAGCGGGCAATCCTCTTGGAGAAACACAGTATCGTCATGCCTGGCTTGAAGATGCCGCCGACATCAAAGAGCATGCTCCTTACGTTTTTTTTGTGGGATGTCTAGGTTCTTACAGGTATCCTGAGCTTACACGCAGGACATTTGATCTGCTTAAGAAGTTCGATGTCACCCTGATCCCTGAGGAGGTTTGCTGCGGTTCACCCCTGTTCCGTACAGGTTTGGACCCGGATGCCCTTGTATCTAAGAATCTGGAACAGATAAGAAGGATCGGTGCGCATACCATCATCACAGGCTGCGCAGGATGTTATACCACTCTTAAGAACGATTATCACAGTGATCTGAAAGTGATGCATGTTTCAGAGTTCCTGGCAGAGCGTCTTCAAGAGATGGACCTCAAACATCTGGACATCACAGTGACCTATCATGATCCCTGTCATCTGGGAAGATGCAATGGCATCTTTGATGCACCCCGGAAGATCATCACATCGATCTGTGAACTCAAGGAAATGAGATCCCATCACGAGCAATCCCGCTGCTGTGGTGCGGGTGGTGGAGTGCTGAAAGGTTATCCTGACCTGTCTATGGCCCTTTCAAAGAAACGCCTGGAAGAGATACCCGAAGGTGTGGATTATCTAGTCACGTCCTGTCCTCTGTGCAGGACAAATCTTAAGCGTGGAGGACCAAAAGTCGAAGTTATTGATGTCCTTGATCTGCTGGAAATGGCAATGAAATAGTTTAGAGGGCTTTTACTTAAAAACTCTTTTCTCTTTTAATGCGGTACCTCTGCGATTCAAATTCAATAGTATTTCTCTGTTCAACATCCTAGTTCATAGCCATAAAAGCATTCATACCATTACATATTGCTACAGTCTTGCAAAAGTATTCAATATTAATGCAATTTATCTTCTTTATGTATTAAGGTAGCAAACAAATTCTCAGTTTGATGGCATAACAGTAAAATTTTTATCTAAACAAATTTAATTGAGTTACGCCACAACCGATAATGCGGAATGGGGTTCAAACGAAACCTGCAAAGTAAATTTGAACCCCAAACGCCCTGAGGCAAGACTATGTTAGTTTTACTAAACTTAAATCTATCGTGTTCTTGCCTCAAAAATAATGAGGTAAATATATGACAAAAATATCAAATCGACTAATTGTGTTTTGTCTGATGCTGTTGTGTTTAATATGTCCAGCATCAGCATATACTACAAACTATTACTGGAATGCACACTCAGTGGGTTATACAATTGATAGTTCGATTCCAAGCGGATATACGAATTCTGTAAAGGCATCTGCTAACAGTTGGACAAACGCTGGTGCATACTTTAGTTATTATTGGTCTGTAAACTCGAACAATAAGGTACAGTATTCCTCTTTTGGATCAGGTTCAAATGCTTTGGGGACCTGCACTCCGACTTATTATACTGGAACAACAAGATTATCTAAAATACTAATTAAGTTGAACAGTGATTACAGTTCTAGTTGGTCTACTTCGAGCACATGTCCTTCAGGCAAATATGATGTTCAAAGTGTATTGGCTCATGAGTTTGGACATGGCGTTGGTTTGGGTCATTCAACCAGTACGACTGCCACCATGTTTGAAAGTATTAATTCAGGCACTGTAGACAAAAGAAGCCTTGAACAAGATGACAAAAACGGGATTATTGCAATATACGGGACATAAGGTGGTATAATGGTAAATAGAACAACAAAATATGGATTACTGAGTATTGGATTGCTATCAGTGTTAATTGCAGGTATAGTCTTATCAGGGTATCCAACACAACATTTGCAAAATGGCTCTTCAGAAAAAAACGTGCAACAAGTATCTGTTCAAGTAAGTGATGACAATCTGGAGCAACATGTGGAAGGCAACAATGAAGAAGTAAACTCCCCAAGAATAATAATTCCAATAAGTGCATCGCTAGCATACCTCAATTTTACTGAGCTAAACCAGCGATCTGAATCTATTGTTATTGGCACAGTAAAGGAGATCCTACCTTCAAAATGGAACACCCCAGATGGAAAAAGGCAAAACGATTCAATTGATAATATTGGTGGAAATGCTACTATATATACTGATATCATCATAACTGTGGACAAGTATCTTAAGAACCCACTTGACCAAAAGGAGGTCAGAGTTCGTATTGAAGGAGGAGAAGATGAAGTTGTAGGTATAGCTGTCGATTATGAACCCTCTTTTAAAGAAGGTGAAAAAGTTTTACTATACCTTCGGGAGGATACATATCCCTTATTTAATAAAATCGGCCCAAAGCACTATCTTGTAAGTGGATATTATTTAGGCAAATTCACTTTAACCGATGATGGACTGGCTGTAAGGGAATATGAGTATGTGGAGCAGAAAGAATTGCTGGATTCAATTGAAAAAGGGTATGAACCGGAAATAAAGAGTTTTGAAGAGGTTAAGGAATAACCTTTTCTCTTTCTTTCATTTGTTTACCATTAGGCTTAATAAATCATGTTTAAAACCTTGTTACCTTTCTTTTCCCCTCGGTGGCCTTCTGATAAGGCAGTTCCAGCTATTGCCTACTAGGTCCAGTCTGTTCGCACGTTTGAGCCCTTCGTAGACAAGCATTTGATTCTGAGGGTCCTTATACCGTAAAAAAGCTCTCTGTATCATTTTATCTTTTCTGGAAGTTGCAACATAGATGTTCTTGCCTGTGAAAGGATCAATTCCAGTGTGGAACATGCATGTGGCAGCAGTCATGGGCGTGGGTGTGAAATCCTGCACCTGCTCTGTGTATCTTCCCGTATCCCTGATGTATTCTGCAGTTTCGATCATGTTGTTAAGGGTGCATCCGGGATGGCCGGACATCAAGAATGCCACAAGGTACTGGTCTTTGCCCACTTTCCTGTTGATCTCCTTGTATTTCCGCTCGAATTTTTCAAATACTTCCCTGCGGGGTTTTTTCATGGCATCGGTGACTGCATTGCAGTAATGCTCGGGTGCTACCTTGAGCTGTCCGCTGACGTGATGAGCACACAGCTCCTCCATATACTGTTCATCAAGGAGTGCCAGATCGTAACGTACGCCATAACCAACGAAAACCTTTGATATACCCGGTATTTCCCGCAGCCTTCTCATCAGTTCTATCAGTTTCTTATGGCTTGTATTAAGTGAGGGACAGGCTTCAGGATAAATACACAATTTGTCCGTACATGTCCCTTTTTTTTCCCATTTTTCACATTTCATCCCATACATATTCGCAGAAGGGCCGCCAAGCCCATTGATAATACCTTTGAAGCCCTTGATCTTTTTCAGTCCTTCAGCTTCCCTAAGTATTGATTCAATGCTGCGGCTTGAGATAGTTCTTCCCTGATGCAGGACTATAGCACAGAAAGAGCAAGAACCAAAACATCCTCTGTGGGTGGTGATGGAGAACCTGGCCATGTCAAGGGCAGGTATGGGTTCTTTGTATGATGGGTGTGCACTCCTTGTATAGGGCAGCTCATACACATGGTCAAGCTCTTTTTCATTAAGATGACGCATGGGCTTGTTCTGTATGATCACTGTTTTCGGATGGGCCTGTACTATCCCTCTTCCCCTTACAGGGTCCTGCTCGTCTAATGTAAGTTTGAACGCTTTGGAATAGAGTACTTTATCCTGTGACACTTCGGTGTAGGAAGGTATTTCGATATTGTTCCTGAGCATTGCATCTCTTTTTTCCTTCCATGCTTTTACTTCCATTTTCCAGACAGTACCGTCGATGTCAGTTATTTCTTTTACTGGTACGCCTTTATCCAGTCTTTCTGCTATCTGGAGCAGTTGCAGTTCACCCATGCCATAGACCAGCAGGTCGGCTGGTGTGTCCGCCAGAATAGACTGGCGCACTTTGTCCGACCAATAGTCGTATTGAGCAAAACGGCGCAAAGAAGCTTCTATGCCACCTATCACCAGAGGCACATCAGGATATGCTTCGCGCAGCCTGTTGGAATAGACAATAGTTGCTCTGTTCGGTCTCATTCCAGGTCTATTTCCAGGGGAATATGCATCTTCATGGCGCAACCTCTGGGAAGGCGTATAGTTGCTCACCATTGAGTCTGTATTACCTCCACTAACGGCGAAGAACAGGCGTGGCTTTCCTAATTTCTTAAAGTCTTCAATACTGTCCCATTTAGGTTGTGCAATAATGCCTACTCGGTGTCCGGCATCTGCAAGGACCCTGCTGATAATGGCTGTTCCAAACCCCGGATGATCTACGTAGGCATCCCCGGTAACAATGATCACATCAAGTTCTTCCCATCCTTTTTGTTGTGCCTCTTTAAGGCCCATTGGGAGGAACTGCGAAACAAATGAAGTTTGTTCTTTCTTTTTTAATGTCATAATCAGATGATCTTGAATATACTTTTAGCCATGCGGTATGATAGTTCTATCTGGCGTTTCACGTTATCAGAAGTAGTTTCTCCATGTCCTGGATACATTGTCCTTACATCCAGTTGTGTGAGTTTTTGAATGGATTCACTTATATTTGCGGAGTTGCCACCTATAAAATCAGTACGTCCGATACTACCCTGGGGAAATACTGTATCTCCTGAGAACAACGATTTTGATATTGGTTCATAAAGGCATATGCAGCCAGGTGTGTGCCCGGGTGTATGTATAATTTCCAGATACTCTCCATTCCCGATGGGTATGCTTTCTCCGTCATCCAGCAGGATATCTGGTTCAAAGGAAGGTGCTCTGCTGTCAAAGGCTTCAGAGGCACTGGCTTCATCGTGATGTAACAATTCTACATCGTCCTTGTGGATAGCTATACGCGCCCCGCTTTTTTTGGCAATGGCCTCTGCAGCTGCAGTATGGTCATAGTGGCAATGGGTAAGAACGATGAGTTCAAGATCGTTGATATAGATGCTTTTTTCGATTTCTGCTATCAAGGCATCTGTGTTGATGCCTGTGTCTATCAGCACTTTGCCATTGATAAGATACGAATTCGCATCATAGTATCCTTTGTGGAATTTTTTTACATTCATGTTCTTTATCCCTTTTCCCTATATATGGTCCTTAGAGGCCGAATACCTTTATAGTATTTCTCCTGGTAGTATCCATTATATCTATTTTTTCTATTCCTTTGATTTTTTCAATCCACGGAAGGGAATCAAGAACGAATGCAGGTTCATTCCTTCCTTTGCGGGGGGAAAGATATGGACTATCCGTTTCCAGAAGCATGTGCTCCAATGGCACTTCCTTTGCTATTTCCTGGTGATGTTCCGAGAAACAGACCAAAGTGGGAACTGATATAAAATGTCCGGCATCTACTATATTTCTCATGGTTTCAAGACTCCCTCCATAGCAGTGAAATATAACTTTGTCAAGTTGTCCTGACAATCCCAGTGCAATATCTTCTGCTTCTCTGCCGTGTATCACAAGTGGCTTGTTGTATCTGTCTGCAAGTTCTATGATCTTTTTGAAAACTTCTATCTGTCTATTTCTTTCAGCGTTTGAGGTGAAGTAATGATAATCAAGCCCTGCTTCCCCTATTCCAACTATGTCTGTGACGTGATCTTCTATAAAACTCAACATGCACTTTACTTGTTCATCAGTAGCTTCCGGTGACAAATGGGGGCTGAACCCCAGAGTTGCGTGAATATGGTCATATTTCTGTGCAAGTTCAAGGGTTGAGATATTGGTCTTTGGATCAACTCCGGAATTGATCATCTGGTCTACGCCAGCATCAAGGGCACGTTGTATGGTTGCCTCTCTATCTTTATTGAATTTTGGAAAATCAAGATGGCAGTGTGAATCTATAACTTTTAAACACATAGTTACTTCAATTGGTTGCTGAAATCATAAAGGGAACGATGCAGAAGATCTACATTCAATACAGTTAACCACAGATTAAAAAAAGAACTCCAGGCACTGTTGCCTGGTAATTAAATACACAATAGGTTTCACTGCATATTCCATAGTTTCTTCTTGTCGAGCAGGATGTTTATGGCTGTTATAAGTGCGTCTACGGATGCTGTCACAATGTCGGTGCTTGCAGCATGGGCTGTTACCACACGTCCATCTTCGTCCTCTACGCCTATAGTGACCTCGGCAAGAGCATCGGCACCTCCGGTGATCGCTTCAATGCGGAAGTCACGTATCTTGACCTTTGTGTATCCGGCGATCATTTGCTGTACTGCCTTAACGGCTGCATCCACAGGTCCGGTACCAATGTTGGATGCAACTGCTTCCTCATCACCAACAATGGCTCTGACCACTGCAGTTGGTGTTGTGAGGTTGCTTGTCATTACTGACAGCTCTTTGAGCTTTATGGTCTCGCTGCCAAGGTTCCTTCCCAGTACATCTGCTGCAACGGCATGCAGATCAGCATCACAGATCCTTTTTCCTTTGTCAGCTATAGCCTTTATTCTCCTGACTATTTCGTCCAGTTGCTCATCAGTGGTCTGGATGCCGGCATCTTCCAATGATTTCTGGACAGCGTGCTTACCCGCATGTTTACCCAGTACGATACGTCTTTTGTGGCCTACCATCTCTGGCGTCATGATGCCGGGCTCGAACGTGTCTGCCTTGGTGAGCACTCCGTGGGTGTGGATGCCAGACTCGTGAGCAAAGGCATTCTCGCCAACAATAGGCGTGTTCGGGGGCATGTGTATGCCTGTATATTTCTCGACCATTTTAGACGTTTCAAGCAGATATTCTGTATTAATGTTCGTCTTTGCACCATAGATCGATTGCAGGCACATGACCACTTCAGCAAGATTGGCGTTACCGGCCCTTTCTCCAATACCATTTACAGTTACCTGGATCTGGCTTGCTCCAGCCTCGGCAGCCATGAGGCTGTTAGCCACTGCTATTCCAAAGTCGTTGTGGCAGTGGACATCTATGGGAATCCTTATTTCCTTACTGACTGCACCTACCAGATGGTACATACGGGAAGGAGACATTATTCCCACGGTATCAGGCACGTTGATAATATCACACCCTGCTCCCTCTACTGCCTTATATATCTGTGTGAGATAATCAAGGTCGGTACGGGTGGCATCCATGGCTGAGAACATGCATTTTACTCCATGGTCCTTGATATACTGGACTGCGTCCACAGCCATTGTGAGCACTTCTTCTTTGCTCTTCTTTATTGTGTGTATCCTCTGTATGTCAGATGTGGATACGAATGTATGTATCATGTCCACACCTGTGTCGAGGCATGTATCCAGGTCTTTTGTTAGTACTCTTGCAAGACCACATACGTCCAGTCTAAGACCTTCGTTAGCGATAGCTTTTACAGACTGTTTATCTCCTTCAGAAGAAATAGGAAATCCGGCTTCAAGAACGTCTATCCCCAGCTTGTCCAGTTGCCTTGCGATCTTCAGCTTCTGGTCATTTGTCAGGGAAACACCGGGTGTCTGTTCACCATCGCGCAGTGTGGTATCGAAAATAGTTATCTTCTTATTCAACAGCGGTTCTGTGTTATAAAAAACGATCCCTCAGTTGTACTTCTGCGCTCATAGTAATCATAAAGCTTTTTCAAGTTATAGTATTTATAACTTTCTCTTCATGTATGTGTACTCAGCTATTTTTTCACACATGAAATCCCTCTAACCACAACGTATTTATAATATACTGTGTTTTTAGGGGTACTCGCAAGGGGCCTTGCAGTGCGGAAACGCAATGCAGCTTGCTTGAGAGATTATTTCGTTAAGTTATTGTCGATAAATGTTCGTTTTGTTACTTGCCTTGCGAAATCGGAAGGTATATATAGCAAGACGTGCATTATGGTGATTCCCGCACAACAACTGTTGTGCGTGACAATCACCGCTTTATCGTAAGTGGAGACAGGAGTTATTTCTTGTCTGACGTTGGATTTGGCAGTTCGATTAATTCTGGTCGGTAGTGTTTCATTATCGAAAGGAATTAACGAATTTATGCGTGCAAGAAATTCTCAGTGAATTTCCTGAACAATTCCGATATAGACTTCCAAATTTTGAACCAATGTGTGTGATCAACAATTCTGGTTGATCCTGCCAGAGGTCACTGCTATCGGTGTTCGACTAAGCCATGCGAGTCAAATGTTCTTCGTGAACATGGCGTACTGCTCAGTAACACGTGGATAACCTGCCCTTAGGTCTGGCATAACCCCGGGAAACTGGGGATAATTCCGGATAGATCATGGATGCTGGAATGCACCGTGGTCGAAAGCTTTTGTGCCTAAGGATGGGTCTGCGGTCTATCAGGTTGTAGTGGGTGTAACGTACCTACTAGCCTACGACGGATACGGGTTGTGGGAGCAAGAGCCCGGAGATGGATTCTGAGACATGAATCCAGGCCCTACGGGGCGCAGCAGGCGCGAAAACTTTACAATGCGGGAAACCGCGATAAGGGGACACCGAGTGCCAGCATCCTATGTTGGCTGTCCATATGTATAAATAACATGTGTTAGCAAGGGCCGGGCAAGACCGGTGCCAGCCGCCGCGGTAACACCGGCGGCCCGAGTGGTGGCCACTATTATTGGGTCTAAAGGGTCCGTAGCCGGTTTGGTCAGTCTTCCGGGAAATCTGACGGCTTAACCGTTAGGCTTTCGGGGGATACTGCCAGGCTTGGGACCGGGAGAGGTAAGAGGTACTACGGGGGTAGGAGTGAAATCTTGTAATCCCTGTGGGACCACCAGTGGCGAAGGCGTCTTACCAGAACGGGTCCGACGGTGAGGGACGAAAGCTGGGGGCACGAACCGGATTAGATACCCGGGTAGTCCCAGCCGTAAACTATGCTCGCTAGGTGTCAGGGACGGTGCGACCGTTTCTGGTGCCGTAGGGAAGCCGTGAAGCGAGCCACCTGGGAAGTACGGTCGCAAGGCTGAAACTTAAAGGAATTGGCGGGGGAGCACTACAACGGGTGGAGCCTGCGGTTTAATTGGACTCAACGCCGGAAAACTCACCGGGGGCGACAGCAATATGTAGGTCAAGCTAAAGACTTTACCAGAATCGCTGAGAGGAGGTGCATGGCCGTCGTCAGTTCGTACTGTGAAGCATCCTGTTAAGTCAGGCAACGAGCGAGACCCGTGCCCACTGTTGCCAGCATGTCCTTCGGGATGATGGGTACTCTGTGGGGACCGCCGATGCTAAATCGGAGGAAGGTGCGGGCTACGGTAGGTCAGTATGCCCCGAATCTCCCGGGCTACACGCGGGCTACAATGACTGGGACAATGGGCTCCTACCCCGAAAGGGGATGGTAATCTCATAAACCCAGCCTTAGTTCGGATCGAGGGCTGTAACCCGCCCTCGTGAAGCTGGAATCCGTAGTAATCGCGTTTCAACATAGCGCGGTGAATACGTCCCTGCTCCTTGCACACACCGCCCGTCAAACCACCCGAGTGAGGTATGGGTGAGGGCATAGACATTGTGCTGTGTTCGAACCTAAATTTTGCAAGGGGGGTTAAGTCGTAACAAGGTAGCCGTAGGGGAATCTGCGGCTGGATCACCTCCTAAGCGACCTGCAAACGCAGGTCAGCACAACCGACCAGAAATCGAAAAACTGTCAAATCCAAAAAAAGGATAAGCTGGTGAAGAGAAAAGGGCTTGTAGATCAGTTGGAAGATCGCTGCCTTTGCAAGGCAGAGGCCCTGGGTTCGAATCCCAGCAAGTCCATGTTAGTGCACCAAGCGAGTAATGTTGCTTGGGAAGGATGAAGTGTTCGATACATCGAATCGATCATGATGAGATCATGTACAAGTGTGCATATCAGACGTTTACTGGAATTAGTAAGGTGGACTCTGGTAATTATACCGTCAGGTGGATGGCTCGGCTCAAGCGCTGATGAGGGACGTGCCAAGCTGCGATAAGCCTCGGGTAGGAGCATGGATCCAATGAACCGAGGATGTCCTAATGAGGCCTCTTAATGCGTTTTACGCATTGATCAGTAATGATCGGGAACGCTCCGAATTGAAGCATCTTAGTAGGAGCAGGAAAAGAAATCGAAGAGATGCCGCTAGTAACGGCGAGTGAACACGGCAAAGTTCAAACTGAATCCCACCAGAAATGAGTGGGAGATGTGGTGTTATAGGCTTTTCCTAAAGGTCCTAGTTAACTGAAATCGAACTTCTCTGGAACGTGAGACCATAGAGTGTGATAGTCACGTAGGTAAAGGTTAACGGATCTGGGTTAAGTCCTGAGTAGCGTGGGTTGGAATTCTCGCGCGAATTTGGGAGGCACCAACTTCCAAAACTAAATACGACTTGAGACCGATAGCGAAGTAGTAGGGTGACCGAAAGCTGAAAAGTACCCCAAGAAGGGAGGTAAAAAGCGCCTGAAATCTGATGGTGATAGAGCGTTATGGCGTGAAAGGATCTTTGATACGAAGGAAGCAGTCGCGAGGCTGTTGTACGAGTATCATTGCCGACGTCATAACTTACGTTTTGAAGAACGGGCCAGGGAGTATATCCAAGTGGCGATGGCTAACCTTTTACGTGGGAAGCCGGAGCGAAAGCAACATGCGCGCAACCTTCGGGCCAGGCGCGACGTATACAAGTGCGTGGAGTCACTGGGGTATGACCCGAAGCCGGGTGATCTAGGCGTGGGCAGGTTGAAGCGTGGCGAAAGCTACGTGGAGGACCGCAAGCGGTATTGATCTGCAAATCATTCGCGTGACCTGCGTCTCGGAGTGAAAGGCTAATCTAACCCGGCAACAGCTGGTTCCTTCCTAAACATGTCGTAGCATGACCTGATCTGAGATAGTCGGTGGAGTAGAGCACTGATTGGCGATCCCGGGGGAGAAATCCTTCGCTCACCTGTCAAACTCCAAACCCACCGTCGTCGTAGAAGATCGGAGTCCGGGCTACTGGGGTAAGCTTGTAGTCCGTAAGGGAGACAACCCAGCCCGTGGTTAAGGTCCCCAAATGTCGACTAAGTGTTAATACTAAAGGGTGTCCCAAGCCCCAGACAGCTGGAAGGTTAGCTTAGAAGCAGCTATCCTTTAAAGAGTGCGTAACAGCCCACCAGTCGAGGTTTGGGGCCCCGAAAATGGACGGGGCTCAAGTCGACTACCGATACCACGGAGCACCGCAAGGTGATCTAGTAGGAAGGCGTTGCGCTCGGGTAGAAGCAGGGCTGTGAAGTCCTGTGGACCGTGCGGAAACGAAAATCCTGGCAATAGTAACAGCAAAGTCAGGTGAGAATCCTGACCACCGAAGGGGCCAGGTTTCCTCGGCAATGTTCGTCAGCCGAGGGTTAGTCGGTCCTAAGACGTACCGTAATTCGAGTACGTCAAAAGGGAAACAGGTTAATATTCCTGTACTATCCAACAATAAAACTGACGTTTTTGGGCAGGCTGAGCAGCGCCGTCGCGCTGTCTAAGCACCGAAATCCATGGAGAGCCGTAATGGCGAGAAGTGGATGAATGTGTAATGGCGTAAGTCAGTTGCACCCGGGAACCCGTGAAAAGGGAGTTGGATATCCGTACCGAGAACTGACACAGGTGCCCCTAGCTGAAAAGGCTAAGGTGTGTCGGAGTAAACTGGCTAAGGGAATTCGGCAAATTGGCTCCGTAACTTCGGGATAAGGAGTGCCTGCTGTGTAGACAGCAGGTCGCAGTGACCAGAGAGCTCTAACTGTCTAATATCAACATAGGAAATCGCAAACCTGTAAAGGCTAGTACGATTTCTGAATCCTGCCCAGTGCAGGTACCTGAACCCCCGGTTCAACGGGAAGAAGGGCCTGTAAACGGCGGGGGTAACTATGACCCTCTTAAGGTAGCGTAGTACCTTGTCGCTTAATTGGCGACTTGCATGAATGGATTAATGAGAGTTCTACTGTCCCTAGCCAGAGTCCGGTGAACTTTACAGTCTAGTGCACAGTCTAGAGACCTCTAGGGGGAAGTGAAGACCCCGTAGAGCTTTACTGCAGCCTGTCGTTGGCTTGTGGTTTTGGATGTACAGTGTAGGTAGGAGACGTCGAAGCCGGTGCGCCAGCATTGGTGGAGTCGCCATTGGGACACTACCCTTCTGAAATTACGATCCTAACTCCAACGGAGGACATCGATAGGTGGGCAGTTTGCCTGGGGCGGGACGCCCTTGAAAAGATATCAAGGGCGCACAAAGGTTGACTCAAGTGGGTCGGAAACCTACTGAAGAGTGTAAGAGCATAAGTCAGCCTGACGTTATTCAGCACAGTAGTGGATGACGAGACGAAAGTCGGTTCTAGCGAACTTTTGTGATTCCCGCTTGGTGCGGGCCAAAAATGACAGAAAAGTTACCTCGGGGATAATTGAGTTGTTGCCGGCAAGAGCACATATCGACCCGGCAGCTTGCTACTTCGATGTCGGTTCTTTCCATCCTGGCCGTGCAGCAGCGGCCAAGGGTGAGGTTGTTCGCCTATTAAAGGAGATCGTGAGCTGGGTTTAGACCGTCGTGAGACAGGTCGGTTACTATCTACTAGAGGTGTATGCAGTCTGAGGGTAAGTTGCTTTTAGTACGAGAGGAACCGAGCAACGGCGCCACTGGTCGATCGGTTGTCTGACAAGGCATTGCCGAGCAGCTACGCGCTAAGGAATAAGAGCTGAAAGCATCTAAGCTCGAAATCTAACCTAAAAAGAGACTGCTTTAAGAGTTCCGGTAAAAGACCGGTTTGATAGGGTCGGGATGTAAGCATCAAGGCAACGAGATGTTCAGTCCGCGGCTACTAACCACTCGTGCCTGTCTGCCCTGCTAATTCCAGACGATATCTGATATGTGTACTGATAGTATGTGATCTAAATGAAAGGTTTTATATGTAATCTCATCATTTGAACTCCGCTAGTTGCCAAGGTGGCGGAGCGGCTACGCAATCGCCTGCAGAGCGATACCATTCCGGTTCGAATCCGGACCTTGGCTCATTCCCTTCATCAGAGTAAGAGTATAGCGGCCATAGCGGCAGGGCAACTCCTGTACCCATTCCGAACACAGAAGATAAGCCTGTCCACGTTCCGCACTGTACTTAAGTGCGCGAGCCTTTGGGAACTACGGATCGCTGCTATGCTCACTCTATGATTTAAACACTATTTCTTCTAATTTCTAAACAAATGCATTTTTGCTGTCGTACTTTTTAGTACAGTTTCTGATTTTGATATTCTTGGATATGGAGCAATTAATCTTAACTCTTCTTTTTGTGTCTTCTGACCATTACTTATAAAGACAACTACTATCCAAACAATTAGTAATCCTGTTTTGCATAGGGGTGGCAGAGTGAAAGAATACGATCTTATTATTGTTGGCACAGGTTCCGGAATGAACTATATTGGCTCCATGATGGATGCAGACCCGGAAATGAAAGTAGCTGTTATAGATAAGGATGAGCCAGGTGGTATCTGTCTTACAAGAGGCTGCATACCCTCTAAGATCCTTCTATATCCTGCTGAACTGGTAACTGAGATCTATAAAGCTCAGCATTTTGGTATCAACGTTCAGGTCAAAAGCATCAATTTCACCAAGATAATGGAGCGTATGCGTAGCAAGATCTCTTCCGATATGCGGTCCATTGAAGAAGGCCTACGTGCTAATCCCCGAATTGATTATTACAAAGCTACTGCAGAGTTCATTGAACCATATACTTTGAAGGCAGGAGACATAATTCTCAAAGGAAAGATGATCTTCCTGTGCACAGGTTCAAGGCCATCTATTCCCTCTGTTAAAGGGCTTAAAGAAGTAGATCATCTCACAAGTGATGATGTACTTAAGATCTCAGAACTACCCGAAAATCTGGCGATCATCGGTGGCGGTTATATCGCGGCAGAATATGGTCATTTCTTTTCAGCAATGGGCTCTAAGGTCACTATCATTGGGCGTAATTCATATTTCCTTCCTCAGGCAGAACCCGAGATCTCGGTGCTTGCAAAACGTATGATGTCAGAGCGCATGGAAATTATTACAAATCATGACGTATTGGAAGTAAAACAAGTTCCGGAAGGTAAACAGCTTCTTCTGAAAGACAGGGGAACCGGTAAAGAGAAACAGATCGTAGCATCTGATATTCTTGTTGCCACAGGCAGAGAATCCAATTCCGATCTTCTTAAGCCTGAAAAGGGTGATATTGAGGTAGATAACATGGGTTGGATCAAAGTTGATGAACATCTTGAAAGTTCTCAGAAGAATATTTGGGTTATAGGCGACGCTATAGGCAAACACCTCTTTAAACATGTGGCAAATCATGAATCAACAATCGTCTACTACAATGCCGTTCTCGGACGGAAGGCCACCGTGGATTTCCATGCAGTTCCAGGCGCTGTGTTCTCAGAGCCCGAGATTGCCACTGTCGGTATGTCAGAAATAGAAGCTGTAGAACAATACGGAGAAGACAATATCATAATCGGCTTTTATCGTTTCCAGGATACAGGTAAAGGGCTTGCCATGGATTTGGAGGATGAATTTGTGAAAGTCATTCTGGAAAAGAAAACGGATAAGATACTAGGGGCCCATATCATAGGTCCTCATGCTTCGGTGCTCATCCATGAGATCATTCCTGTCATGTATACTCCGGACCAGAGCGCTGCTCCTATCATGTACTCAATGGATATCCACCCTTCACTGAGCGAGGTAATCAAAAGGGCCTTTTATTCAAGGATGCCCGTGAATGAGTATCATATGATTCTTAAGGCTTTAAGCCTGGAATGAAAGAAAATGTTCATTTCTTAAATTCGATCATTGATCCTTTCCACTAACAAACATCTGGCAAATCATACGTTTATTTTTTTGGTATTGTTAAAGTATAACATTGCCTTTCTTCTCAACCTTGCCAGGAAGTGCCTCAATATGCTGTTATATCCTTCAACAGCATACGTTTCAGCTTTGGATTGTGTATGAATAGTCTCCGGGAGGAACTCTGTATATGCCATCCAATGATCAGTCATCACTTTTTCAATTATTTTCCCTCTAAGTATTCCCAGAGTTTTTGTCCGATTTCAGTTTCTCTGCTACCGGAAGAGCAGTCGATGAATTTTTCCCAAATCTATCAACAGTAATCCAGATCCAGCAATATTTTTTTTGTTACCAATGTAAGTGTGTATCTTATGCAGTTCAAAGACAGATATCTCATTTGTATCGTTGACTTCTATTGAATATACCATTCTGTCTTTGACTGAAACTCTTACATTTTGGGCAATTCATTCCTATGTACGAGTTATGTGTCTATATATGTCTATTTTTCAAAACTCACTGTCCACATTACTGGAACTCATTTTCTGTTTTTGTTTATATTGCTGTAATACATGCATTCTTCCCTTGAGAACAATGGCATCTCTACAGAACCTTCTATCATCTTCACAGGCGCCCCCTTTATAATTACCGCAGGTATACTCTCTCCTGCTTCTCCCATCACCAGCTGTGCAGCAGATACTATATTATCGGCCACTGCTTTGCGAGTTATCTTCAGTTCCTTGCCAAATATATCAAGTGACCCTCTTGCATCTTCCACGGGTTCTATGCCTGAAGTTCCAAGAGCTATGCCTACGCATCCAAGCCTTAATGGCTGGGTGCGGCTGTCGCCAACGATGACGCCTATGTGGCATGAAAATGCTTTTTCAAGCCCTTTTCGGATGAAAGCCGCACTTTTCTGTGGGTCTTCCGGCAGGAGTACTACACAACCATCCGGGGCATTCGAGCTATCTATCCCGGCATTCGGTGAAAGTGTTCCTCTGGTAATGGTCAATGCTGCTCCGGGAACTCCTCCGAATATCTCATCACATTCCTCTATTATCAGCTGCATTTCTCTTGGATCGAGCTGGTAATTCAGGGCAAGTTCGCAGGCTTCTTCAGTGGGTTCAATGTCAGCTAACCTTACAACTCTTCCTTCAGAGGTAGCTACAGCAGATTCTGCCAGCACTATAATATCACCATTCTGCAGTTTTGTTCCCTGTTTTTCAAGGGATTCCAGAAGTATCTGGACCAAATCATCACCCTGCCTTATGATGGGTGTCCTGATGCCTAGCAACTGCATTAGTGTGTTGTCGCATGAATACTCATGTTCGCTATTGCTCATTTTGTGTTCTTCCTTCTGCCAATCCTGCCATCTTTAATATTTCTTTGCTATGGGTATGTTGTCCCACAGGCATCAAATGTATGCCTCTGCACATGTTTTTGAGTTCACGGATCGACTGCACAGCTATCTCGAGTCCTTCCTGTACAGGTTCTTTGGCATATTCCATTCTGGTGATGAGTTCATCTGGCACCCTTATTCCCGGAATGTTTTCGTTCATGAACCTTGCCATCTTTGCAGATCTGAGAGGTATGATACCGGCTATTATAGGCACATCGATGTCCTTTACCTTTTCCAGAAAACATGCAAATTCTTTGGTATCGTACACTGCCTGGGTCTGAATAAAATCCACACCCATACTCACCTTCTTTCGAAGTTTGATATGCTGCATGGGTTGTGTGGGATCTGTATTTGAGACGGCCCCCACTACAAAATCAGGAGATCTTTCCAAGCTGTTCCCAGAAAGATCATATCCCAGTTTCAGTTTTCTAATTGTGTCCAGTAGTTGCACTGAATCAAGGTCATATACTGGTTTTGTATCAGGGTGATCACCTTTGGTGGTATGGTCCCCTGTCATAACACATATGTTCCGTATTCCCAAAGCCCAGGCCCCAAGCAGATCAGATTGCAGGGCCAGTCTATTGCGGTCCCTGCACGTAATCTGTAAGATGGTCTCATGCCCTGCATCCTTTAACAACTTCCCAACGGCCAGAGGACTCATGCGCATGACAGCTTTTTGATTATCTGTCACGTTGAAAGCATCCACATACTGCTTTAATTGTTCTGCGTCTGATAGGAAATACGAAGTTTCAACACCTTTTGGAGGTGTGACCTCTGTGGTGACAATGAATCTATGTGATTGGAGCTTCTCTCTAAAAGTGACTGCCATCGAGCACCTATACGCGGCTTTTACTTTTAAATTCATCGAAAAGAAATCCTTGTTGTTTATCATCATCAATCTGTTTTTATGCCATCAAATCAAATTCTATCTAATATTCTGTAAAAACACTGGGGATGATGGTGCGACAAAAAAGTATGGTAACGTTGCAAAGAACGTTCTCTATTTAATAGGTCTGCTTATAGGTATGGTCATAGGGGATATGCTGGACAACATTGTCATTGGTATCGTTCTTGGTTTAGTTCTCGGCGTAGGCTTTGCAAAAACCAATAATGATCCTGCCGCAGAAGGAGAAAGGCATGAACAAAGCTTGAATAAGTTTTTGGTAGCTATTGCAACTCTAATTTTTGTTATCGTTTATTATCTTATTAGATAGTACTTTCTGGCAAAAATAATCTAGTTAAGAGGCCATAAGTAGGCCCCTCTTAAAAAATTATTATAGTGGCCTGACTGTGACCAGTTCTCCGTCCTCTATTGCTGAAAGGATACTGTCTGCAACTGCTGAATCCTCTCTTACTTTTATATCTCCATGACGACCTACTGTAGCACTGAATAGGAACTCATCTCCTGCGTAGACTTCGACATCATGGGCCGCAAGTCCAGAGATGTTCAATATTAGATGCTTTTTTGTTTTCTCGATGATGGGACGGAACTCCTTTTGAAGAGTTTTTTCTTTCTGATATGTTTTTTCTTTCACCTCTCCAGATTCGAACTTGCGCACGTCTATGTGGATGCCTAGTATTTTTTCGATATTATCGATAACATTCCCACCTTTTCCAATGACTCTGGGCATGTCATTTTCAAGTACATGTACGAAGGCTTTATGGTCTGAGATCATTTCTACCTGAACAGGTCCGGTAGCATATCGTTCTATTACTTCTTTCACTTCTCCTTCTGCGAGCTTCCAGGAAGGTCTCTTAACTTCAAGGCCAACAGGCATCACTACTACCTGGTCTCCATAGGTGTAGATCTCATACTCGGTTCTGCCACTTTCCAGATCAGTTACTATGATCACAGGCCTTGCCAGGTCAGCCTCTGTCATTCCAGATGGGACCTTCACAGTGAATTCCAGTATCTGCACTTTAGATATCTCGCCTTTGTTGACAAAGATCACTGTGTCCACTACCTGGGGTATGACTCCCAGCTCCACCCGCCCAATAAGTCTTTGTATTGCGTCCACGGCTCTGTTGGCATGTACGACACCTATCATGCCCACGCCCGCCAACCGCATGTCTGCAAAGACATGGAAATCATTGGTCTTTCTTACCTCATCATATATTGTATAGTCAGGTCTGACCAGCAGGAGGATGTCCGCCGTTTTTTCCATGCTACCATCCAGAGGAGCATATTGTGTGATCTCTTTGGGTACCTGCAGATCCCGCGGAGCTTCCATGGTCTTTACCACGTACCCCATCTCATGCAGGTATATGGCTACACCTGCAGCAAATGTGGACTTCCCAGCACCCGGAGGTCCGGCTATAAGAATTCCGCGCTGTTCTTTTATACGCTCCTTAAGTACTGTACTCAGGCGGTATTGGTCAAGAGATACTTTTGCCACTGGCCTAACAGCCGTGATCTCTATCTCATCCGAGAATGGCGGATTGGCAATAGCTATGCGCATGTTGCCTATCTGAAGCACCGATGCCCCATTGAAATCCAGTTCCATGAAGGAGGCAGGATCACTGCGCACCCGCTCAATGAGTTCCCTTGAAATGAATTTAAGTTCTCCATAAGTGCATGTTTCTTCCCTTATCTTTACAAATTCCACTGCAGCTATGCTTCCTCTCTTAGCCATTGGGCTGACACCATTTTTTAGGTGTACTGACATCGTATCTTCTGTGAAGAACTGTTCTATTTTAAGAGGACGATGCTCAATAAAGTGGGGAGCAATAAAATCAACTTCTAATCCCTTTGCTATTGCAACTTGTGACTGTACTCTGTCAGCAGTCACGAACAAAGCATTATTTTCCTGAGCTGCTTCTCTAATTAGTGCATCTATCTCCCCGCCGCCAGCAAGTTTCACTTCATCCAGATTTGGCCGCCTGCCGGCAAAAACGAGTTCTATAATTCCCTGAGTCGCAAGTCTGCGCAATTCTTGCAGCTCTTCCAATCCTTTAAAACCAATTTCAAGGCCACGGTTAGCCTGAGCTTCAAGCTCAGCAACCACCGCTTCAGAAATTATTACCTGGACTCCTGCATAATCGCCACTCTTTATCCGTGAAGATATAGCACCATCAATTATAGCACTCGTATCACTGGCAATACGGGTTATGCTTTGACCCTCTCTCTTCATACGACTATATTA
The DNA here is from genome assembly GCF_000328665.1 of Methanomethylovorans hollandica DSM 15978. Lineage (NCBI taxonomy): Archaea > Methanobacteriati > Methanobacteriota > Methanomicrobia > Methanosarcinales > Methanosarcinaceae > Methanomethylovorans > Methanomethylovorans hollandica. The sequence continues at coordinate 2,354,726 of NC_019977.1, read as the reverse complement.
CTTATCTTCTCTATATAATTCAATTGCAGGCCGGCTAGTACACTTCATCAGGTTCAAACACTTTTTCTCCTACTACTTCACCTTCTATTGTACGGTAGAAACATGATCTATATCCTGTGTGGCATGCTCCTCCCTCTTGTACTATAAACATCAGGATAGCATCCATGTCACAATCAATGCGTATTTCCAATACTTTTTGCAGGTGGTTTGAGCTTTCTCCTTTCTTCCACAGTTTCTGACGGCTGCGGCTCCAGTAGTGTGCATATCCGGTTTCAATAGTCTTTTGTAGAGCTTCTTTATTCATATAAGCACACATGAGTACTTCTTTAGTTTCAGCATCCTGTGCAATCGCCTGGACTAGGTCATTCTCATATTTCAGGTTATTTAGGTCGAGCATTTTTTCCACCATATTTTTATATTAATACATCACTATACTTTGTATATTCAAATAATATCTCAGTTTGCACTAATATATTTGCATCTATCGCTCATTGGTGAAAGTTAATGGATTACAGCTTTGATGGTTCCGGAGGGTATCGCGTTCCCACTGGTGTAGTAGGCCTTGATGTACAGTTAGGTGGTGGTGTTCCCCCAGGGACAACCATTTTACTCCTTGCAGAACCCGGGGCAGGCATGGAGGTCTTTGCTCATCAGTTTGCATATGGAGGACTCTTAAATCATGAGGATGTCTTCTATTTTTCATCTGAGCATCCGATATCTGAAGTACTTTCAGGTATGGATTATTTCAACTGGGATGTCAGAAAACATCTGGAAAAGGGTAAATTTGATTTCATTGATGCTTATTCTCCTCGTTTTTACAACGTCCTCCCAAAACAGCTGGTCTCTGGTGTATCGGCAAAGGATTTTCTCAAAAGGGGGACCGATTCACTCAACCTGCTCAAGGGTACAGCTACCGAGGCCCGTACTACGAAATACAGGGGTGTAGTTGATTCTATATCTTATTTCCTGCGTTCTTATGAGCTTAATAATGTTTTGAATGTCATTGAGATCATATCATCTATGGGTAAGGCAACCGGTGCTGTTCATCTTCTTTTAATGACCAGTGGTATGCATGAATCTATCGTTGAGAACAACATGAAGCACATATGCGATGGTGTAATAGAGTTCAGGATGAAGGAGCGTGGAAGTGAGGTAGAGCACTCTATCCTCCTTAGAAAAATGAAAGGCATGATCGTACCCAACAGGACAATTTCTTATGTTATCACCAATAAAGGTGTGGAACTTGAAACGACAACAAGGGTACTGTAATATGTAGTGCCTATAGAAACATATTTCAGTTCATCTGTCCTTATTCCCGTGATAAATTATGAAGCAAGAGCTTTTGCGTATCTTGAGGGACGTTTTCAGATCAGCGGGTTACAAAGTTAATGAGTCATCCATATATGATCTCGCTGCTGAGAAAGACGGTTATAAAACTGTGATCAAATTTGGCTCAGATCCGGATATGTCTGATCTTAAATTATTTGCTGGCCAGGTGCTGGAAGGTGTCGGCCTTTATGTTTCCACCACGGATGTACATCCGGATGTCAAACTCTATGGGGAAGACCTTGGGCTTATAATATGGGAAAGAGATGAAGTAGCTATGCACATTGGCAGGGCTGTGCTTGCAGATATTGAAGGAACTGCAAGTGGGCTTGAGCTTGTGAGGGTACCTTCGACATACTCTAATGTTAATTCTTGTTTAAGTGGAACCTCTGAAACCCGTCCGTTGTCTGACGTTTTCAGGGGTACGGCTATGTCAGCCAGGGAAAGTGTCACTCCTTCTTATCGTACAGAAATATTTCCATCTTCCATGGCTCAAATTGAACACGCTGCTGATCCTGTACATCTGGAACTTCAGGCCGCTCCTCTTAAACTTACCAGGGACCGTGCAGCTGTAGTGGGTAAGCCTCATGTGCAAACTGTGCAGGCTGTTGCTCTTAAACTCGTTCCTTTCTGGAGATATTCTTATTCTCTTAATGTAGAAAAAACATATAAATCTAAGATCATCGATATTTCTGGTGAGGGCGTAGGATATCTCAATGCATTGAACGGAAACATCAGTAACATTGCGGTTAGTGAAGTGAGTGATGTACTGGAACTTCCTGATGATGAATATGAGCTCAAGACCCAGGTAATGACTCATACTCTGGCCAAAGATTCAATTCTCAATATGCTTATAGATGAGCATACAAAAGACCTTCGTTTTGATGATACCAAAGGTGAAGCTATTATATCTGAGCATAAAAGGTTCAAACCTGCTGTCGAAGATATCAGTTTGCAAATAGATCTTGTCTATGTGCCTATATGGGAGGTCAAAGGCCCACGCAATTCCGTAGAATTGAATGCGCATACTGGTGAAGTGCTAACTCATCCGGTAGATGATGATGTGGAGTTTATGTAATCATACATGTTCGTAATCGTACGAATAAGTTTTTATACCAAAACTACATATAAAGGTATAACTGTTTAGTCCGTAGATACTGATAGCAATTAGAATAATGAAGAGTGATATGCATGGTAGATATAACAGAAAAAGCAGCATCCGAGATCAAGTCACTACTTGAATCCGAGAACAAGACAGATCATGCTTTGAGAGTGTTCGTTGCAGGCATGAGCTGTTGCGGTGTACAATATGGTATGTCTCTTGACAATGAATTTGGCGAGGATGATATTACTGTAGACAGTCAGGGTATCAAAATAGTTCTGAACAAGAACGATGAAGAGGGCCTGTCTGGTGCAACTATAGATTTCGTTGATGGTCCAAATGGTAACGGTTTCATAATTGATAATCCAAAGACATCTGGCGGCTGTGGCCCTTGTGGCGGCGGATGCCAATAATCTCTTTTTGTTCTGATTAGGTTTATTGAGGTGGTCACATGTTTCCGGGAGTAGGCGGTAGGGGGATGAACCCTGCCAAAATGAAACAGATGATGAAGCAGATGGGAATTAGTATCGATGAGATCTCCGATGTAGAGCAGGTGATTATCAGAACTCCTGAAGTAGACATAGTTTTCAATGATGCTAATGTTACAGTTATGAATGCCCAGGGAGCTGATACCTATCAGGTTGTGGGCACACCGGAAAAAGTACCACGCAAGCTGGAGATCCCGGATGATGATGTAAGGCTTGTAGCCGAGCAGACAGGGGTTTCTGAATCAGAGGCAAGGAAGGCATTAGAAAAGGCTAATGGCGACCTCGCAGAAGCTATCCTGGCCCTGTCTTCCTGATCTTTTCAGAATCCAGTTAGGATACAATTTTCTCCATTTTTTTAACTTCTTTCTATTACTTAGTTTTATTATATCAGTTGATCTATTTTTACACAACCACAACAGATTTATACTATTCTTTAGTTTATTCATGATTAATTGTTATAGATGCGGGGCACGCTCTTCCTGCCAGCTTGTCCTCAAAACTTCACATCATGTCAGATATATATGGAGTTTAGTACAAAATGGCATGGTATCCATGCTTGCGGTTGCAATGAATAGATTAGACACATTGAACCAGGTGAATTCATGACGGAAAAATTCGATGTCAAACTGGAGGGTAAAATCTTTTTGCCTGATCCATCTCTCAAGGAAAATGTGAGGATGGGAGATTATGAACTGGCCTATAATGAGTTCATGAGAGATCCGGAAGCTTACTGGGGAAAGGTAGCTGAAGAATTTACGTGGATCAGCAAGTGGGATAAGGTATGCGAGTGGGAGCACCCCTATGCACGCTGGTTCGTAAATTCAAAGCTTAACATCACCCAGAACTGTCTTGACCGTCATGTGCACAACGGTAAAAAGAACAAGGTAGCTATTATATGGGTGGGAGATGACGGAGAGGAAAAAGTTCTCACCTATCGACAATTGTACCGCGAGGTTATGCGATTTGCCAATGGGCTGAAGTCTCTGGGTGTGAAAAAAGGTGATGCTGTATGTATCTATATGCCTCTGGTGCCAGAACAGATAATCGTGGCTCTGGCATGTGCCCGCATAGGCGCTATCCATAGCATCGTGTTCGCAGGATTCGGAACACAAGCCCTCAATTCCCGTATAAGGGATTCCAATGCAAAGATCGTTGTCACTGCTGACGCAACTATCAGGCGCGGAAAGCGCGTGGAACTAAAAGCCATCGTAGATGAGGCTGTGGTGAATGCTCCAAGTGTGGAAAAAATTGTAGTGCTGCGCAGGATGAAGCCACCTATGGAGCTGTATTCCGAAATTGAGGTAGACTATAATGACGTGCTTAAGGACGTATCAGAGTGCGAAGCTGAGGTAATGGATGCAGAAGATCCGCTGTTCATTCTATATACCAGCGGTACTACAGGTCCTGCAAAGGGTATTGTACATACGTGTGCAGGTTACATGGTAGGTGCATACTATACTACCCAGAACGTGTTCGATCTCAGGGATAACGATGTATTCTGGTGTACGGCTGATCCTGGATGGATCACCGGGCACAGTTACATCATATATGGTCCGCTGCTGGCAGGTGGCACTATCTTGATAACGGAATCCACTCCGGATCATCCGGACCCTGGGGTCTGGTGGAATATCATCGATGATTTTGATGTTACCATATTCTATACGGCACCCACAGCTATCAGGATGTTCATGCGTATGGGTGAGGAATGGCCTCAGAAATATGATCTGAGCTCACTTCGGATACTGGGATCTGTAGGCGAGCCTCTCAATCCGGAAGCATTTGAGTGGTATTACCGTGTAATAGGTAAGGAGCGCTGTCCTGTAGTGGATACCTGGTGGCAAACAGAAACAGGTATGCACATGATCACCACTCTACCCGGACAGCCAATGAAACCAGGTTTTGTAGGCCGTCCTCTGCCAGGGGTAGTCGCCGACGTGGTGGATAAGAATGGAGATCCTGTTCCTCCCGAGAAGGGGGGTTTCCTCGTTATCAAAGAGCCCTGGCCTTCCATGATGAGGACTGTACACAACAACGATGAGCGTTACTGCCAGTACTGGAACACCATAGGCAAATACTATACAGCAGGGGACCTGGCAGTAAAGGACGATGATGGATATATCATGATCCTGGGTCGGTCTGATGATGTGCTCATAGTTGCAGGCCATAACATCGGAAGCGCTGAACTGGAAAGTGCTCTTGTGTCCAATGAGGCTGTGGCAGAAGCTGCTGTCATCGGCAAGCCAGATTATCTGAAAGGCGAAATAATAAAAGCCTTTGTCATCCTGAGAAAAGGTCATTCTCCCAGTGCTAAATTGAAATCGGAACTGATCTACCATGTAAGGATGAGCCTTGGTCCGATAGCTATGCCTTCAGAGATCGAGTTCGTGGATTCTCTACCGAAGACCCGCAGTGGTAAGATCATGAGGCGCGTGCTTCGGGCCAAGGAGCTGGGCATGGATCCCGGAGACGTTTCCACGCTTGAGGAGTGAACCATACTCCTTTTTTTCACAATAGGGAAAAATGGATGTTTTCACCCACAAATCATACCGAAGTAACTACAATTTTCCGATCAAAGAGGTTCCGATCAAAGTACTTTGAAGCGGATCTTTACAAAAAGGGTGGGAAGGCACATTCATCGCTTCAATTTCTTCGCAAAATCTATCAAATACCTGAGTTGCTTCAACGTGTCTTTCATGTTCATGATGAGCAGGATCGCTTTTATTCCAAGCTTTAGCTTTCCGGCTACTACGATAACCAATATGTTCAGGATCATCTCTCTTTTAGTCCACACTATGTTCCTCTCCTCTCTTCAAAATAAGCTTTCATGGATAAACTACTTATGATGGCGACAGTTTCCACTTTATTTAAATGCAAGTATCTCCAATAGTAATTGATAATATCCCAGCCCCTCCAGAAATAATAGAACTTGTAGAACGTTTTGATCAGTATAATGCCAAATACAAGTCTAACTCGTATAATGAAACACAAGTGAGAAGAGAGTTCATTGATCCGTTTTTCAAGGCACTAGGCTGGGATGTGGATAATACTCAGGCATACGATGAGAGGTATAAAGAGGTCATCCATGAGGATGCTGTTAAAGTGGGTGGCAAGACCAAAGCACCGGATTATTCTTTCAGGATCGGTGGGGTAAGGAAGTTCTTTGTCGAAGCAAAGAAACCGGCGGTAAATCTTAAAGAGAACCCGGAGCCCACATATCAGCTTCGCCGTTACGCATGGAGTGCAAAGTTGCCTGTAAGCATCCTTACGGACTTTGAGGAGTTCATTGTCTTTGACTGTACACGAAAACCATCACACAATGACAGTTCTTCTCTTGGGCGCATTGAATACTACACGTATAAGGATTATATCCCAAAATGGGATGAGATAGCATCGAAATATTCAAAAAAGGCTGTCTTTACAGGCAAATTTGATGATCTTGCCGATAGCCTGGTGCAGAAGAAAGGCGGAAAGGGCACCACAGGCATAGATGATGCCTTCCTGGCGGAGATCGAAGGGTGGAGGGAGGAACTTGCTAAGAACCTCGCTCTTAGAAATGCCAGTCTTTCAGTGCGGGAATTGAACCTTGCAGTGCAGAAGATCATTGACAGGATCGTGTTCTTGCGTATCTGTGAGGACAGGGGTATTGAGGAATACGGTCAGCTTAAAGCAAAAGCTGAAGGTAAGGATGTTTACAAAGATATGATCGAGCTTTTCCTGCATGCCGATGATAAATACAATTCAGGACTTTTCCATTTCAGAAGCGAGGATGGCATGGAAAAGCCGGATATCCTGACGACTTCTCTTGAGATCGATGATAAGACATTGAAGCATATTATTGGCAGGTTGTATTATCCTGAATCTCCGTATGAGTTCTCTGTGATCCCCGCTGACATTCTGGGACAGGTATATGAGCAATTCCTGGGAAAAGTGATCAGGCTCACAGCTTCTCATCAGGCGAAGATAGAAGAGAAGCCTGAGGTCAAGAAAGCCGGTGGTGTGTACTATACTCCTACCTATATCGTGGAATATATTGTTAAGAACACTATTGGAAAGCTTGTTGAGAACAAGACTCCCTCAGAAGTGTCAGACTTGAAGATCGTTGATCCTGCATGTGGTTCCGGTTCCTTTCTGATCGGTACCTATCATTACCTGCTCAACTGGCATATTGATTGGTACATAACCCATCTTGTGCCATTGATGAAAGAGGGTAAAGCTGCCACTGACAAAGAGGTGCAAAAGTTTCTGCCTGCAAAATCAGTGTCTAGTAAGAGGGGAAAAAAGAAGGCACGGTCTGTGGGAAGTGATTATGAGTTCCCGATCTATCAGATGAGCGAAGATAACTGGCGGCTCACTTCGGATGAGAAGAAACGTATCCTTCTCAATAACATTTATGGAGTGGACATTGACCAGCAGGCAGTGGAGGTCACGAAACTTTCCCTTCTTCTCAAGGTGCTGGAAGGTGAAAAGGGCGAGCGTATCTCAAAACAGCTTACCATCACCCAGGAGCGGGTGCTTCCGTCCCTGCATGAGAACATAAAGTGCGGTAATTCGCTTATCGGCTCTGGCATCTATGCTTCAGTGCAGATGAACTTCGAAAACGATGATGAGTTCTACAGGATCAATGCATTCGACTGGGATCAGGAATTCCCTTATGTCTTTGAACAGGGTGGCTTTGATGCAGTTATCGGGAATCCGCCTTATGTCCGGCAGGAACTACTGAAAGGTCAAAAAGAATACTTCAATGGCCATTATGAAGTATATCACGGACTCGCTGACCTGTATGCTTATTTTATAGAGAAGGGGATATCTCTTCTAAACAGTGATGGCCAGTTCTCATACATTGTTGCCAATAAATGGATGCGTGCCAACTATGGCAAGCCTCTGCGCAGCTGGCTGAAAAGTAAAAAGATAGAAGAGATCATTGATTTCGGTGATCTGCCTGTCTTCAAGCAGGCAACGACATACCCATGTATCCTGAGAGTTGCAAGAGGCGAACCTAATGACTCTTTTAAGGCCATACCTGTAGACACGTTAGATTTTTCTGATCTCTCAGAATATGTAAAAGAAAGTGGACATTTGATTTACAGTAACTCTCTAAGTGATGATGGCTGGTCACTTGTAGACGAAAAGAACCAAGCCCTGCTTGACAAGCTCATGCAATCCGGGAAGCCTCTTGGAGAATATGTTGAAGGAAAAATCTATCGTGGGGTTTTGACCGGTCTGAACAAAGCATTCGTTATTGATGAAGCTACAAAGGACAGATTGATTGCTGAAGATTCAAAGAGTGCTGAAGTGATAAAGCCATTTTTGGCAGGTCGGGAGATTAAGAGATACAAACAACCAATAACAAAAAATTATTTTATATTTACAAGGCGGGGTATTGATATTAAGAAATATCCTGTTATACTGTCTTATCTTCAGCAGTTCAAACAAGAATTGATGCCAAAACCCAAAGATTGGAAAGGAGAATGGACCGGAAGAAAACCGGGTCCATACCAATGGTATGAAATTCAGGATTCCATAGACTATTTTCAGGAATTTGAAAAACCCAAGATAATAATCCCTGCCATCGTTCAATCTGCAAATTATTGTTTTGACGAAACAGGCTGCTATTCTAATGATAAAACTTCGATTATTCCAACAAATGATTTGTACCTCATAGGAGTTTTGAATTCTAAGGTTGCAGATTTCGTTATATTCAACATCTCTTCCACAAAGCAGGGAGGATACTTTGAATACAAACCAATGTATGTGTCTAAAATACCGATCCGCACCATAGACCCCTCAGATCCCGAAGATGTAGTCAGACATGACAAGATGGTATCTCTTGTCGAACAGATGCTTGAGCTGCATAAAAATCTCGACATCGCAAAGCTTGGCAGTGAAAAAGAGATGATACAGCGCCGTATCAATGCAAAGGATGCTGAGATCGACAGGCTTGTGTATGAGCTATGCGGACTGACAGATGAAGAGATCGCTATTGTGGAGGGGAAGTCTGGTTAAATAAGGCTGTAGCGTTGTCGGAAGGCTGCTTAGTTTTTGTGTTTATATATTGGTTGTCAAGGCTTGACAAGTAAGTTATATACTACTGGTCATTTGATTGACAGGTATTACATGACCATTCCTGTCACTTTGTTTTTGTTACTGATATGATCCAGCTCAGATTTCCAGATTGTTCTGCATCTTAAGGGTTATTTTAATATCCCACGGATGCAATCATCCTTCAATATAAGTATAAAAACGTTATCAATATAAGACAATAGGAAATTACTTTATGGACCTGTTCGACCTTTATCTGGATGAAGATTGTCCATATGGCGACGAAACGACCGATCTTCTTGGCATAGAAGGCAACGGCAGATTGCGTATCATGTCACGGGAACACGGCGTAGCGGCTTGTATGGAAGAGCTTGCAGCTTTCTATCGGAAAAAAGGTCTTGAGGTTACTGCCTATGTGCGCGAAGGCGGGGAGTTCAATCCGCATGACGTGGTCTTTGAAGCAAAAGGTGATCTGCGCCAGCTTTTCAAGCTGTGGCGTATTTCACAGACCTTCCTTTCCATGGTCTGCGCCATTGCTGCCACTACGCGTCTGTACGTGGAAACTGCCCGGAAGGTCAATAAGAACGTGATCATCGCAACCAGCAGAAAGACTCATCCGGGTATGCGCCGGTTTGAACTTCAGGCAGTCCGGGCAGGGGGTGGGGATCATCACCGCAATTCCTTAAGTGATTCTATCCTGATCACCCAGAACCATCTGGGTGTGGTCGGGGACCTTACTGAAATGCAAGCTGTGCGCAGGATAGAGATCGAGCCCAGGGATGAGGAAGAAGCATTAAAGTATGCGAAAACCGCAGATATGCTGCTACTGGACCATTTATCTCCTGCAGACATTCAAAGGATAGTTCCTGTTATCAAAGAGAGGAACCCTGGCGTCATGATCGCTGTGGGTGGTATTTCAGTTCAGAACATTGCTGATTATGCCTCTCTGGTAGATATTATTGTGATATCCGCACCATATTATGCTCCTCCTCTTGATCTGACGGCAAGGGTATATCGGGCATGATGTTTTGCCTTCTTAATACAACGGCAGAACTAAGCTGCGAAAGGTATTTATGGAAAGCAAACAATGGTTTTGCAGGGGTTTTACAATACCGTTGAAGGCTGCTCTTATATCGGCCAGTGGACTCCTCTCAGACGGGCAGTTTTTGTCCACTGAGTATGATCAAAAAAGCTTATGATTTGCTGTATATCAGAAGGTGATTAAGTGAGCAAACCAATATTAATGGATTTTAGTGCTACATGGTGCGGACCCTGCAAAATGCAAAAACCTATTCTTGATGAAGTTGAGAAAAAGTTCAAGGACCAGGTAGAGTTCAAGATAATAGATGTAGACCAGAACAGAGATCTGGCAAAGAAATATTCAATACAGGCAGTTCCTACTCTTGTGATCGAAAAAGATGATCAGGTGCTGAAGCGTTTCACAGGTGTGACATCTGCAGATGTTTTAAGCTCTGAATTGCAAAAAGCTCTGCGAACCGTCTGACGCTCCACATTCCGTAATTATCGATTTCAAGCCAGTAAATTCATGATTTGTATGCCACAGCAGCTTATTGACATGGGTGTATTGGCTTTTCGTCAGACAAACTCACGCGGGGGTTTCAAACCCCATCTTTCTCTCAGGTTCATGTCGGATGAAGGCAGACCTGTAATTTTTTCTATTGACACCACCCGCACCCCCAACAAATGTATTCAGCCAGATGCATATCTTATCACTCATGCCCATTCCGATCACAATGGGAAATCTGCAATGCTCTCTGAGCGTGCTCTATGTTCTTCCAAGACCGCGCAAGCTCTTGAGATACGTTACGGTAAAGAGTACAAGGGGATGAGCATGGGGGTATGTGATGCCTTTGAGTTTTCCGGCGTCACGGTAAGGACTTTTCCCACAGGCCACACCCCCGGTTCAACGGCATTCTACTGGGAAAATGAGGTTGGTACACGCATCCTTGTAACGGGGGATGTGAAGGATTATTCCATGCTTCCCAAATGCGATGTGCTGATAACCGAGGCCAACTATGGAGATCCGGGGGACACTTCTTGCTATTTTGAAGATGATATAGAGAGCCTGCGGCAATTGGTGAAGGATAACTCCTGTGCAGCTCTTGGTGCCTATGCATTCGGGAAAGCCCAGAGGGTAGTTGAATTGGTTCGATTGCTTGGTTATGGTGATGCGATCGAGATGGAAGCCCAGTCTCTGGAACTGACTCGTTGCATGCTGGATAATCCCGGTGATGTTGTGGGTTTAGGGGAGGCCGGAGGTAATACTTTATGTGTTGTTCCTCCATGGGACCTGGGCAGGTTGCCGTGGCATACATTAAAATATGTCCTGAGCGGCAGGTCTGATTTCAGGTACCCTTCTATTCAGATCAGTGATCATCTGGATGTGAGAGGACTTACGGACATGGTTCGCCGGATCGACCCGCAGTTTACAGTGGTCTATCACCCAGGTGGGCACAGGCCAGGCAAGTTTGCGGCTCATCTTAATTGTCTGGGTCTTGATGCCATTTCCATTGACAAGATACGTAATGTTCTGAGCAACGACTTTATTTAGTTGAGTTCGTTAGTTGGCGCATATAAAGCTTTATATACGTACTATCCTTCTATAGTATTCATCCCATTGATCTTTTCAGGAGATATAGCCATTGAAAAAACCAGCCAGGCAGTCATCCGCTAAAAACACAAAACCAAGTTCCCAGGATGCATCCGAGGTGCAGCAGGAGAATACTGGAAAAGTAATCCTTGCGGTGAAGCCAAGGACTCCCGAGGAAAAAAGAAAAGCACATGTCCAGGGTATCATCAAGACAGCAGTTGCCTCTATTCTAGGCATAATTGCCGGTATCTTGGCAAATATGCAATATGGTATGGGCACTGAAACTAAATGGTATGCTGTGGTCACTATCGTTGCCATTTTGGCATATTATGCCCAGAGGCTCATCTATCCAGCTATAAAGATCAATATCAAAGAGTTTGGTTTTAAGGACTGGTTCTATGTGGAGTTCCTTGTGGTGGACTTCTGCCTGGTCACGTGGACACTTCTCCTGAACTGATACACTTTCCTATCTTTATCTTTTCCTAACCAGTGATAAAAATGCGAATAGCCATACTTAACAAGGACAGATGCCAGCCTCGAAGGTGCAGTCATGAATGCGAGAAGTACTGCCCGAGAGTGAGAACAGGTGACGAGACTATTATCTTTGCAGAAGACGGCAAGCCGTTCATATCGGAAGAGTTGTGTGTTGGCTGTGGTATCTGTATAAACAGGTGTCCTTTTGATGCTATTATGATCATTGGTCTTCCTGAAGCCCTTAAATTCCCAACACACCGTTATGGTCCGAATGGCTTTGCGCTTTACGGTTTACCAGTTCCCCAAAAAGGCAGAGTTACTGGTATTCTTGGTCCGAACGGTATTGGTAAAAGTACTGCAGTACAGATCCTCTCAGGAAGGCTGGTGCCCAACTTTGGAGAGGAGGGGGGTACATGGGACAGGGTACTGGAACACTATGCAGGTACTGCACTTTATGATTACTTCAAAGCTGTAGCTAATGACAGTCTTAAGGTTTCCCAGAAACCTCAGTATATTGATCTTATTCCGAAAGCTTTCAAAGATAAGACATCGGCCCTGCTTGCCAGGACTGATGATAGGGGAATAATGGATGAGCTGGTGGAGCGCCTGGACCTTTCTCACATCGTTGACCGCAATATCACGGAACTCAGTGGTGGCGAGCTCCAGAGGGTAGCTATTGCTGCATGCGCTGCAAAAGATGCAGATTTCTATTTTTTCGATGAGATAAGCCCCTATCTGGACATATACCAGCGTATCAACTGTGCCAAGTTAATACAGGAGATTGCTCAGGAAAAAGCTGTGCTTGTAGTGGAACATGATCTTGCCATTCTGGACATGTTGGCCGATATTGTACATGTGGCGTATGGTGAACCCGGTGGTTATGGTGTCATGACGCTTCCCAAAGGGGTGCGCATAGCCATTAACCAATATCTCAAAGGTTATCTGCCCGAGGAGAATGTGCGTGTCCGTCCCGAAGCTATATCCTTCGAGGTACATCCTCCGAGGAATGAAACTGAGATCGATACCCTGGTGGATTATAGTAGTTTTTCCAAAAAATACAAGGAAGGATTCGCTCTGGAAACAGATTCCGGATCTATTAAACAGGGTGAAGTGCTGGGTATAGTAGGACCAAATGGTATAGGTAAATCCACTTTCATGAAAGTGCTTGCAGGGGAAGTAGAACCCGATGAAGGCAAGCTTGATATGAATATCAGTATTTCTTACAAACCCCAGTACATCAAGGCTGATATTCACATGCAGGTCCAATTCTTCCTGCGGGGTATATCTCGGAAGTTCGACAGCAGCTACTTCCAGACAGAAGTAGTAAAACCTTTAGGTCTTGAGAAGCTGTATGAGCGGTCTATTCCGGAACTTAGCGGTGGTGAATTGCAGAGGGTGGCCATAACTGCATGTCTGTGCCGCGATGCGGATATGTATCTTCTGGACGAACCAAGCGCCCACCTTGATGTGGAACAGCGGTCAATGGTCACGAAAGTGATAAAGCGTTTTGCTGAGAACAACGGTAAAACTGCCATGGTGGTGGACCATGATATATATATGATCGATATGCTGAGTGAAAGGCTAATAGTTTTCGAGGGTGAACCGGCTGTATATGGTAAGGCCCACGCACCTTTAAGTATGCATGATGGCATGAACAAATTCCTTTCTAATCTGAATATCACGTTCCGCCGTGATGAGGATACGCGCAGGCCCAGGGTGAACAAACCTGACTCCCGTCTTGACCGCGAACAAAGATCCAAAGGGGAATATTATTATAATGTTCTGGAGTGAATTCATAAAACTATTATGTGAATTTGTTTTGACAAAAAGTTCAGAGGATCCTGATTAACCCTCTGTTTTTTATATCACAATAAATATGACGCTGCATTTATTCTGCTGACTGAATGTGTGATCTATCGGCTTTCTGTAACCATGCTAAAAAACTAGCTTCCCACACATCAATACTCTATCTCAATATCCTTCTCAAAAAGCCCCTTGATCTCCATGCTCAGGCCTGATTCCATAAGTTCCGATTCTTCTGTGAAAGTCTCAAAATGCTTCTTTTCCGTATTGAGGTCATCCTCTGTGGTTTTTAGCATGTGCTCATCGCGGGAGATCTGCTGCACAAGTTGTTCTTTGTCTCTGTAAACGCTCAGGCTGTTCAGCTCATTTGTGACGCTTTCAAGCTGCATTGAATATTCATTTCTCTTTTCCCTTAAAGACGACAAGTCTTTGGAACTATGCAGCTTGTCAAGCTGCTGCATGACTTTCTCGCACATCTGGCCCTTAAGACCAAGACTTCCGGCCTCTATCCTGGGTCTGACTCCGGCAAAAAAGGAATCGAGATCATGCTCAAGAGCAGAAGCCGGATCATGAGTGATCTTTTCAAGAATTTGCCTGTGCTCAGGAGATAGCACACATATCTCGCTCTTATCCTGCTTTTCCATTCTGGAGAATACTTTAGACAAAGGAGAGAATAATCTCTGGATATTGTGATCAATATCTGAGATCTTTTCTTTCAGGAAGGCAACCTCGCTTTCAAGTTGTTTTGCCCTTTCAAAATCCGGGCTCTGTTCAAGTTCAATGAGCCCGTTTTTAGCATCCAGAATCTCGTTTTGCATTGAATTGATTCTGGATTCAAGATCTCTTATACTACTTTGGGTTTCCACTATCTTCTTCTGCATTAGGTCATAGTTTCCGATCTCCCCGGAGAACTTGTCTAAAGAATCAATTCTCTCTTTCTTATCTTGAATAACCCGGAATAACTCATCTATCAGGTCCTCAAGACTTGATAATGCAGCTATGATCTTTTGTGATTCCTCCGGATATATAGCTTTGATATAAAGCTGGCTTCTGTGTGTGTTATCCCGCACAGTTTTTAGTATGGATTTAGCATTAATGCAGAACTGGAAGGAACTCAGTGGAGAAATCTCATTAGGAGTGGCCACTTTCTCAATGACCAATTGCAGGTTATTGGCAATATTGTCCCTGTTAGCATCTCCTACCTTTTCCACTCTCTTATTAGTATTTTGAATAACCTCGGCAGAAAGGAGGCTTTCTATGACCTCAGGTATCTCATGGAGAGTGAGATTGATCTCTCCATATTTTCTGCGGATAAAAGGCTTAATTTCATTGAACTCTTTTTCAGATTCATCTGAGATGAACTGGAGGAGGTCATTTATTTTTATCTTGAAAGAAATATCTTCATTTTTTTTCTTGCCGAAAAGCTTGTCAATGAATTTCATGTCCTAATCAAAAAACGCAATCTCTATTTAAAAGGCTATGGATAGTGCAGATTAGAGATAATAGGACATATAACTTAAAAAAAGAAAACTTCTGGTGAAAGATCAGAAGAATTTAGATGCAAGAGAATACTTTATCTCGCAGCTTTCAAGGAATTCACAATCTTCGCATAAAGGTGTCTGCTTTCTTTCAGGCAGAAAGCCTTCTTTGATCTTCCTGATGTGGCTGCATATTCCAAGTACCTGCCTTTTGTCATTTGCCCTGATCTTTGAAGGCCTTATGCAGCCTGATCTGGAATATATAACTATGCCATCATCTATGGGCTTGTTATGAACTTCCTGCGCAAGCATCGAAAATGCAGCCATATGAAGCCTGTCATCTGCCCATATCCCATATTCAGGGCACTTGCCTGTCTTAATGATCACCGGAACATGCGAACCATCGAGATTGATCATGCCTGCAGGTATACCGGAAACTTTCATTTTAGATCCATACAACACAGGTTCCAGTTCCATACCGCACAGTGCTTTTACAAGTAACATATTATGTGTATCGGCCAGCATTCCCTTAATATTGCAGGATACATCTTCAATGCAAACTTGAATATTATTAATGGCATCCATAATTGTGGACTCTGAAACACCCTCAAGTTCAGAGGCATATATAATGCTTAATTCAACACATATCTCATTGAATTCACTTTGAATTATATCTTTCATATCATCGGCTTTTGACGAAAAATGCTCCAGCAACTGCGGGTACCTTAACCCAAATTCTTTAAGAAGAAGATGCTCAACATAAGAAACATTATCATTAGACCGTTTTTTTTGAGAACGCTTTGAATAGTACACTTTTCTTGGGCATTTGAGATACAATGTTATGTCAGAAACATTCATATTTTGTTCAACATTTTTTAGAGACATACATTTATAATATAAAGCCGTTTTAATATAAATACCTAAATATGTTATTACTGCCTTATAAAGTTTATTCGTCAATCAACGATTGGGCATTCGTTAGATATATATAATTAAGTCTCATTTAGAATATGAAATGGCTGACAATGCTTCTCGTGAGAATATACGCCAGCGTCTTGCCGAAAAGATGGCAGGCGAAATAACACTTTCAGAGAAACCCGGAGAAACTCTGAAAAAATGGAGGCTTAACTTTGAGATACCCCAAACAGACCTATCGGGCTATCTGGGAGTGTCCCCCTCCGTTATAAGCGACTACGAAAGTGGAAGGAGGAAATCTCCAGGTACCCTCATAGTAAGTAGGATTGTAGAGGCGCTTCTGGAAATAGACTCACAGAATGGCGGACAGAAGATACATTCTTATGAAAGCATGCTTTTCTCAGACAACACATCAAGAGCTGTCTACGCAACTTATGAATACACGTTCCCCATGCAGCTTGCAAAGCTTGCAAGCCTTATAGAAGCTGATTTTGTCAACAGGGGTATAGAAAAACCTCTATACGGTTTCACTGTAGTCGATAGCAAGAAAGCTATTCTCGAACTTTCTTCCCATGAGTTCCAGAAACTTTATGGATGGAGTACCGAGAGAGCCATGATCTTTACAAAGGTAACCACCGGAAAATCTCCCCTTGTAGCCATAAGAGTGACTAACCTCAAGCCCGGTGCTGTAGTGATACACGGGCTAAGGGGCAATGAGGTTGACCCCATGGCAAAGAAGATGGCAGAAATAGATAGGTTGCCCCTTTTAGCCACTACTATGGACATTGATCAGTTGATAGGTAATCTGAAAAAATACAGCCAGTATCACGTAATGGAATAACACTTACATAAAAATAATCGGTGAAAAGAAATGAGTGCAGGGATAGTCTCATACGGAGCCTATGTTCCTAGATATAGGATCAAAGTGGAAGAGATCGCCCGGGTATGGGGCGACGATGCTAACAGCCTAAAATCGGGTCTCATGGTATATGAAAAATCAGTACCTGATTTTGATGAGGACACAGCCACAATTGCAGTAGAAGCTGCAAGATATGCTGTTAAAAGATCAGGTATAAACGCCCAGCGAGTAGGCGCAGTTTATACCGGATCAGAGAGCCACCCCTATGCTGTCAAACCTACAAGTACCATAGTCGCAGAGGCAGTGGAAGCTACCCCCGTTCTGACAGCTGCAGATTTTGAATTTGCCTGCAAGGCCGGAACTGCCGCAATACAGACTTGCATGGGATTGGTACAATCAGGAATGATAGATCTGGGAATAGCCATAGGAGCTGACGTTGCGCAGGGCGCACCGGGCGATGCACTGGAATACACTGCAGCTGCAGGAGGCGTAGCTTTCATAATAGGCAGCAAAGAATCAGAATTTGTAGCGGTCATCGAGGACACATATTCCTTTACAACTGATACACCTGATTTTTGGAGAAGGGAAGGCATGCCATATCCTGAACATGGAGGGCGTTTTACCGGCGAGCCCGGATACTTCAAGCATGTAACACATGCGGCAAAAGGACTTATGGCTAAGATAGGGACTAAACCAGAAGATTATGATTATGCAGTCTTCCATCAGCCAAATGGTAAATTCCCATCTCGGGCAGCATCCATCCTGGGCTTCACTAAAGAACAGATCCGGCCCGGCCTTGTCGTGCCAAAGCTTGGAAATACCTACTCAGGATCATGTATGATGGGCATCGCAGCGACGCTGGACCAGGCAAAACCAGGAGACAGGATATTCGCCACTGCTTTTGGATCAGGTGCCGGCGGGGACGCATTCAGTTTTGCTGTCACGGATAAGATCGAAGAGATACGTAATAAAGCACCTACTGTGATGGAACTGCTGGCAGATCCGATATATGTGGATTATGCAACATATGCCAAACACAAAGGTAAGATCAGACTGGCATGAGGTGAAAAAATGAGAGATGTAGCGATCATTGGTGTTAAGACCACCAAATTTGGAGAGAACTGGGATGTGTCTCTGAGAGATATAATAACAGAAGCCGGTGTCGGTGCCCTGGAAGACGCGAGGGTCACCGGAGAAGAGATAGATGCCATCATAGTAGGTAACATGAGCGGAGGCCAGTTCATTGAGCAGGAACATATAGGTGCCCTGATAGCGGACTATGCAGGACTAGCAAAGGAACTTCATGTGCCAGCTACCCGAGTGGAGGCAGCCTGTGCTTCCGGTGGATTGGCACTGAGACAGGGCATCCATGCAGTAGCATCCGGACTTGAGGACATAGTAGTGGCTGCTGGCGTGGAAAAGATGACAGACATCTCCTCTACAAGCGCATCCACTGCCCTTGCAGCAGCCGCAGACAGGGAGTGGGAAGGCATAATGGGCGCAACTTTCCCCGGGCTCTATGCTATGATAGCAAAGCTGCACATGCATAAATACGGCACCACCAGCGAGCAGCTGGCTCAGGTGGCAGTAAAGAACCATGCTAATGGTGCCCATAATCCGATAGCACAGTATCGCAACAAGATCAGTGTGGAAGATGTGCTCAGATCAATTATGGTGGCAGATCCGCTGCACATATTCGATTGTTCACCCATCACAGATGGTGCAGCAGCGGTAATACTGGCACCTGCTGACATTGCCCACAAATACACGGACACCCCCATTTATGTAAAGGCCACAAGCCAGGCCAGTGATACCCTCGCTCTTCATGACCGCAAGGATATCACGACCCTCGCAGCATCAGTGGAAGCAGGTAAAAGGGCTTTTAAAATGGCAAAACTCACACCTAAGGATATAGACTTAGTGGAAGTTCACGACTGCTTTACCATTGCAGAGATATGCGCTATAGAAGACCTCGGCTTTGTTAAGAAAGGAGAAGGAGGCAAATTCACCGAAGAAGGAAATACGGCCATAGGCGGCAAGATACCGGTGAACACGTCCGGCGGACTCAAAGCATGTGGCCATCCGGTAGGTGCTACTGGCATCAAACAGGCTGTGGAAATAGTCGAACAGCTGCGTGGGGATGCAGGAAAACGTCAGGTTGATGGTGCAGAGATCGGCATGACACACAATGTCGGAGGTTCAGGTGCCACTGCTGTAGTACATATATTATCAAGGGACAGGTGATCACGATGTCAGTACCGAGATTCTGGAGAAAACAGGTAGCTAGGTATAATCTGATAGGCACTCATTGCACTAACTGTGAAACTTATTACTATCCACCCCGTAACATGTGCCCTAAATGCCGCCGTGACGGAAAACTTGAGAACTTCAAGTTCAGCGGAAAGGGAGAAGTGCTCACATATACTGTGATCCACACTGCTGCAGAAGGCTTTGAGAAACAGACCCCTTATGTGCTTGGTATCGTGAAACTGGACGAAGGGCCAAGCCTTACCAGCCAGATAGTAGCTGACCCCGGAGCCATGAAGATAGGTATGAAGGTAAGGCCTGTGTTCAGGAAACTTGGTGAAAGCGGTGAGAAAGGTATGATATACTACGGTACCAAATTCGTCCCCGAATAACATGATAGAGATAGAAGTAAAAGCCCGGGCAAGCCACAGATTCCTCCGTGAGAGACTTGCAGCAATGGGAGCAAAACCAGAAGGTATCCAGGAACATCTGGATACCTACTATAACTCTCCTGCGAGGGATTTTTCTACCACGGACGAGGCGTTGAGAATACGCTCCGTGAATGGAAAATCAGTGCTCACATATAAAGGAAAGAAACTTGACTCCGTTTCCAAGACACGTCCGGAGTTCGAGACCGAAGTAGATGGTGACAGTGCTCGAAGTATCCTCATAGCACTGGGTTTCTTTGAGTCCGGTGTCGTCCGCAAGAAAAGAGAAGTCTTCAGTTACCAGAATATGACCATTGCTCTTGACTATGTGGAGGGACTTGGAGAATTCATAGAGGTTGAAAAACAGGCCGACTGTAATATTGAAGAACACTCTGATGAAATATTTGCTTTCCTTGAAAAATTGGGTATACAGAAGGAAGATTCCATCAGAACCTCTTACCTTGAGATGGTGCTGGAAAAAGAGAAAGAAACGAATTAATTACAGGTGTAATGAGATCGCAACTGTAAATTTATTCGCTTTTCGGGGCCATACTTAACTTTTTTAGTATTTTATCTCACAATAGATCCTGGCTTCATTTCCTTGTCAGGGGTCAGCAGAGACACACGTTCGCCTGCATCGGCTGCCAAGAGCATGCCCTGGGATTCCACGCCGCACAGTTTAGCAGGCTGGAGATTGACAAGCACATTGACGACCTTACCAACAAGTTCTTCCGGCTGATAATAGTCTGCAAGACCTGCAACTATCTGCCTGGGTTTTGGTTCACCCACATCTACCATCAGCTTGAGCAGTTTCTTGGATTTCTTTATCTTCTCAGCAGTGAGGATCTTACCGACGCGTATGTCCACCTTTGAGAAGTCCTCGTAGGTTATCTGGTCTTTCAGAGGCACCACTGCAGGCTCCTCTTCAGATATGCCTGCTTCCTTTGCAAAAGCCTTGCGTATTCTCTCATTGGATATAGCGGTCATCTCTTCTATCTTGGCATCCTCTATCTTGTCAAAAAGAATGCTGGGATTAGAAAGTGTTGTACCTGCATTTACTGGCACAAGGGCTTCTTCATATCCGGCTGTATGCACATCTGAATTCATACCGATCTGCTTCCAGGCTACCTCCATCTTTTCTGGAAGAGTGGGTTCGAAAAGCAGGATTAGTGCCTTTGCGATCTGCATGCAGTTTGCCAGCACCTCAGCACATGCTTCCCGGTTCTCTTTGATGAGTTTCCAGGGTTCATTGGACTGGAAATAGGAGTTACCGAAGGAAGCCAGTGACATGGCGGTATCAATGGCCTTCTTGAACTCGAACTCCTCCATTGCAACTGTGACCTCATCAATGATACTTTTTATCTTTTCCATGACCTCAGGTGAGATCTTGCCTGCCGGTATCTCTCCAAAATTCTTGAAATCAAACAGAAGGCTACGATAAAGGAAATTACCTAATACTGCCACAAGCTCAGTATTGATCCTTTCCTGGAAGACCTTCCATGAGAAATTTACTTCCTTGGTGTGGGATGTGTAACTTATCAGGTAATATCTGAGCAGATCGGCATGGAAACCATGGTCCAGGTAATCCTCCTGTACCCATACAACATATCCCCGACTCTTGGAGAATTTCTTGTCCTCGATCTTCACCATGCCTGATGACACAACAGCCCATGGCTGGCTGTAATCAGCACCTTTGAGCATGGCAGGCCAGAAAATACAATGGTGGTAGATTATATCCCCGCCGATGAAATGGACAATGGGACAATCGCCCTTCCAGAACTTTTCCCAGCTTTCATTATTAGCCTTGGCCCATTGCTCTGTAAAAGCAATATAGCCAATAGGCGCATCCACCCACACGTACACAACAAGATCATCATGGCCCGGGAATTTCACACCCCATTCCAGTGTCCTTGTGATACACCAGTCGGTAAGCTCCTGTTTGACCCATCCAAGAGCATAGTTTCTGGCATTGGAAGTGCCTTCGAGATGTTCCAGGTGTTCCAGCAGAAAGTCCTTGAATCCGGAAAGTTTGAAGAAGAAATGTTCCTGTTCCTTATATTGTGCTGGACCACGGCAAATGGTACAAGCAGGATCCTTCAGCTCCCCGGGTTCAAGGTGTTTACCACAACCCTGGTCACATTCGTCCCCTCTTGCATTCTGGCCGCAGTGAGGACAGACGCCTGCTACATATCTGTCAGGAAGGAAACGGTCACATGCAGGACAATATGCTATCTCGATGACCTTTGGATAAACATATCCTTTATCTATAAGCCGATTAACGATATCCAGCGTACGGTTGTGATTTTCCGGATCATCTGTTGTTCCAAAAGCATCGAACGTGACACCCACTGATCTGAATATCTCATAGAAATGCTTATGGTAGATTCCCACCAGCTCTTTTGGGGTCATCTTCAATTCTTCTGCGTTCACAACTACAGGCGTCCCATGCGTATCTGAGCCGCAAATAAAAGTTACTTCTTTGCCACGTTTTTTCAGGGATCTCACATAAATGTCCGCAGGAATGTACGTTCGCAGATGGCCTATATGAGCTTTGCCGTTAGCATAAGGAAGGCCGCATGTAACAAGTACAGGTTTATCTTCAGGTAGTTTTGACATGTATGATCTCCGAAATGATATGAGCAGTATATTAGATCCTATATGGAATATATCCTATATAGAATGGATTTACTTGTGAGGATAGAGTGCTGTTATAAAATATATTTCGCTTGGGTGCTGTATAGATGATCATGAATACATCTGCATCAACACGTCAATATCAACAATACTCACATACAATACAGAATTCACAGATAAGGAGATTGGGTGTACATACTAGTTAGAGGGAATTCGTGACAAAGTGAGAACTGCTTGATAGGACAATCATGTATAAAAATTGAGGGTATTGTTAATTAAAGATAGTTAACTCCTTATTTCTGTATTTCATTAATAGAAGAACAGAGTACTTCAGCATTTCAAGACTCTTAGTATAACACTTTGTCTTTTTTCTCAATCTTGCCAGGAAGTGTCTCAATATGCTGTTATATCCTTCAACGGTACATGTTTCAGCTTTGGATTGAGTATGGATAGTCTCCGGAAGAAACTCTGCATATGCCTTCCAGTGATCAGTCATCACTTTTTCAATCTTTTTCCTCTTTAAGTATTCCCAGAGTTTTTGTCCGGTTTCTGTTCCTCTGCTACCAAAAGAGCAGTCGATGAATTTTTTCCCAACTCTATCAACAGCAATCCAGGTCCAGCAATATTTTTTTTGTTTCCGATGTAAGTGTGCATCTCATTCAATTCAACGACAGATATCTCATTTTCACTCTTCAAGTCCTCTAGATCTTTACCATATTTCTTTATCCAATTTTGTACAGAAACATGGCTGACACCTAATATACGTCCTATTGAACGAAATCCTAATCCCTCCAGATAGAGTTGCAAAGCCTGCCGTTTAACAAAAGCAGAGCTTGCAGTTGATTTGAGCTCTACTGAATAATTATATCCACAATCATGACATTGGTATCGTTGGCGTTCACTTATTTTTCCGTTCTTTTTATGATTAGGGCTTTTACACCTGGGACAGTTCATACAGAACTATAAGTCCTCATAACATATAACCATGTTTACTTACCAATGCCAGATTAAGCAACCCTTATATAAGAATATTGGATTAATATAATATGGAGAGGCGATTCAAAGATGATAGAAACAATATGGGGCTTTATTGTATTGATTTCTGTTATCTGGGTTTTATATGATGTATTAACCCAGAACAAGAGTCTGAGTACTTTAATGAAAATTGTTTGGATACTTGCAGCACTTATATTTGGTATCCTTGGAGCTATTGCTTATTATTTCCTTGGAAGGAAAAGATAAATTTTAAAAAAAATAGTTTTTTTATGAGTTAATTCAATAACTCATACTTTTCTTTTTTTGCTTATACCAGACGTTTATCCCCATTCATTTACTTCTCTAATGTATTTATCAAGGTCAATGAGTACCTCTGTCACCTGAGAAGCTTTTATGGGACGATCCTGATAGTGTATAATAACCTTTTCAGACATCTCTAAATTCTACAAAACATGCGCTTAAATTAGTCAAGATAACTATTTCAATCTTCATGCACATTCTCTTGCCAGGAAGGAATAATCCAGATGAATCCTGAAGATGTGGCAAATAGCCGCAATGCAGACCATGGAGAGGAAAAACCATCTATGGAGAATGATCCCTATATATCAGGGAAGGCGGAAAGGGAGATCCCGCCAAGCGTACCTTCTGCCTATAACAGAAACACATCTGCAGCTATAGCGCCCGGCAAAAGCAGATGGAAAATGTACCTGTTATTAGCCGGATTCCTTATCGTTCTTATTGGTGCAAGCCTTGCAGCCATTATGGGTAATTTTGATGGCAATCTGTATGCCAGCGGTGACAAGATTGCAGTTATCTACGTTGAAGGCGAAATTGTTTCCGGCAGCATATACAATGGATTGGGATATGCAACCCCTGATGGAATAAATGAGAATATACGCAAGGCTGTGCAAGATCAAAGCGTAAAAGCGATCTTATTGAGGGTTGATAGCCCCGGTGGATCTTCAACAGCTGGTGAGGAGATATATGAAGAAGTGAAAAGAGCCCATGATGAAGGTATGCCTATAGTTGTATCCATGGGTAACGTAGCTGCCAGTGCAGCATATCATATATCAGTGCCTGCTGACGTAATCGTGGCAAATCCTTCTACGATGACCGGTAGTATAGGCGTGATATGGACCTTTGAGAACATGTCTGCTTACTATGACCAGGAAGGAATAGAATTCCATGTGGCTAAATCCGGAGAGTTCAAGGATATGGGCGGCTCATGGAGAGGTCTCTCTGATGAGGAAAAGGAATACGCCGACAGCATAATAATGGAAGTTTACGATACATTCGTGACAAATGTTGCAGAAGGGCGCAATATGTCCGTAAGCGAAGTCAAGGATATTGCAGATGGCAGGATATATACCGGTAAAAAGGCAAAGGAACTGGGCCTTGTGGACGAACTTGGCAACTTCTATGATGCTATAGACATTGCTACGGAACTGGCTGGCATAGAAGGAGAACCTACTGTAGTATATATGAACAAGCCTTCGCTTTCAAGCCTGTTATTCGGTTCCGAATCCGGAACTTCGAATGCATCCGTTGAAGAATTATTAAAGCGTTATGAGGAGAGACCATACGGGTATTTGTCATGAGGCATAACAAGATCTCACCATTATTTTTTTCAGATCTTTGCTGATATTTTCTGCAATCTCGGTCTTTGCAGGGATATCTGCCAGCGACTTCCAGGAATTCTGCACAGATGTATGGTCCACAAAGTTCCAGATGTACTTGTCGAATGAACCAAACTCCTCCCGAACCTTTTTGAAAGCCTTGGCATTATTAATTGCAGATCTGACCTTAAGCCTGTTGCGAACGATACCTTCGTTTTTAACTTCTACAGCAGAAATCTCCTTCCTCGCCAGCCGTAAGCTGGCAGGTGGGAGATGAATGCGTACATGTCATAACACAACATGTTTAGAGAAACATATATTTATCTATAAACCATATTGTATAATATGTTAAAAGCCTATAAATTCCGAATCTACCCAACCAAAAAACAAGAGGAAATAATAAAAGTTCATTTTGGTGCGTGTAGATTTGTATATAATTGGGCTTTAGAACAAAAAATAAAAACTTATGAACAAACTAAGGAATCAATATCAAGGTTTGATTTGCAACGGATTTTAGTTCACGAAGTGAAACATTCTAATGAATGGTTGAAAGAAGCTAATTCACAGGCTCTGCTTGCCTCTTTAGTAAATGTAGAATCAGCATTTACAAAATTCTTCAGAGAGAAAACTGGATTTCCCAAATTCAAATCTAAAAAAAACCCAGTCCAGTCTTATCAGATGCCACAACATTACTCTGTAGATTTCGAGAAGCAAATAATTAAGATCCCAAAAATAGGAGAAGTCAAAACCATACTTCATAGAAGGTTTGAAGGTAAGCTTAAAACCGCAACCATTTCAAGGACATGTACGGAAAAATATTATATCAGTATTCTTGTCGAAGATGGAAAACAAATTCCAAATAAGCAGAACTTTTCAGAATCAACTACAATTGGAATAGATATAGGTATCAAAGACTTTGCTGTTCTCTCAAACGGAGAAAAAGTTGAAAATCCAAAGTATCTGAAGAACTCCTTACAGCGATTGAAGGTATTACAGAAAAGAGTATCAAGGAAACAGAAAGGCTCACAGAACAGAGCAAAGGCTAAACAAAGACTTGCATCACTCCATGACAAAATAGCAAATCAAAGAAACGATTTCCAGAATAAACTCTCTTTTAGACTGATTAGCGAGAACCAAGCAATAGCTCTGGAAACTCTGAATGTTAAAGGTATGTTAAAAAATCATTGTCTTGCTCAATCAATTTCCGATGCTGGATGGTGTAGTTTTGTAACTAAACTGGAATACAAAGCTGAATGGTTTGGAAAAACCATACTCCGTATTGGACAGTTTGAGCCAAGTACAAGAATCTGTAATGTGTGTGGCTATTATAACGGAAAGCTAACACTTGCGGATAGGGACTGGACGTGTCCAGATTGCAAAACAAAGCATGACAGAGATATAAATGCTGCAATCAATATCAAGAAATTCTCTATTCAAGAGCAAAATCTTATAATAATCTGACACCTGTGGAACGCAGGGGATGAGCTTGTGGACTTGCGAACAGTGGTTCGAAGAATGAAACAAGAAGCCCCTTCCTCGCTTTCATCAGAAAGCAGGGAGGGGTAGTTCACATAATCATAGGCTGCAATCTTCTCGTGATCGAAATTGTCAAAAGCCTTTCTGTAATTATTCCTTTTCCTGAGGATCGTTTCCCAGCTTAAACCCGCCTGTGCCCCTTCCAGCACAAGGAATTCGAAAAGCGACCTGTCATCGTGTAGCGGCACACCTCACTCATTATCATGATATTGGAGAGCAAGTTCACTGAAAGAAGCCCATTCGCATCTTACTCGCATGATAGATTTACCAGTACGATAGAATATTACATTAATTGATAGTTTTCAATCATCTTTATTAATAAATGGAAAGGTATTTAGATAGAATCAATTGAAATCTTAAATGTCTCGAATGAAATCATCACGTAATACAGATGCAAAGGAACAGGGATATGATGCCTGGTATGACCAGCACATTAAAGTGTTCTATTCAGAACTGGCTGCTATAAAGAAGGTGTTGGGAAACGTATACCAGGAACAAAGATCCATAGAGATAGGAGTGGGGACTGGGAGATTTGCACAAGCCCTGCATATCACTTATGGCGCAGACCCTTCCAGGAGAATGCTGGAATTAGCCAGAGAACGAAATATAATTTGTATACAAGCAGTGGTAGAAGACTTACCACTCAAGGATAAGAGTCTTGATCTTGCTCTGATGGTTACTATAGATCCTTTTATGACTGACATGCAGCAAGCGTTCGCTGAGGTTCGCAGGATACTAAAAACAGATGGCAGAATGGTTCTTGGAATGATAGACAGGAACAGCAGACTAGGGGATGTATATGAGAAAAAATATGAGAAAAGACAGCATGAAAAAGGATCATACTCACCTGTCAAACTCCATTCAGTGGACGAAATAAAAGCATATATCCATGAAGCTGGTTTCAGGGACATTACCATAGTTCAGACCCTTTTCAGGCCACTGGAAATGATCCCAGATATAGAACCTGTCAGAGGCGGATCAGGAGATGGGGGATTTGTAGTCATCAGGGCTGATAAGTAAGGACATGGCAGTGGATAAGTATTCAAAAACCAATATATGATAAAGATATGATAAAGGATTTGAACTCAGCAGTGAATATGTAAACGGGGAGTATACAATGCAAGAGATAGGCAAAGACTTCATGAAATTGACTAAGTTCCAGTACCTTGGAAAAGCACCTCAAACTAACGGATATCCTCAGCCGCCTTTGCAAAAGGAGTCAGATGATGGTATTAAGATAATAGAACTGCCAGACCCTGATCATATTCATGTGAGAGACATGCCCTTAAGACGTGCCATCGAACATCGTACAAGCGTGCGCAGCTATTCAGATAAGCCCCTTACACTTAATGAACTCTCTTATCTTTTATGGTGCACGCAGGGAGTGAAAGAGATCATTGAGGATGTTGTCACGTTCAGGACCGTGCCATCAGCAGGCGCAAGACACTCGCTAGAAACATATCTGCTGATCAATAATGTGGAGGGGCTTGAGCCAGGACTGTATAGATTCCTTGCCATAGGGCATAAACTACTGCAACTGGACATTGAGACAAATATGGCGAAGGAGATCACTGAAGCCTGTCTGGGACAGGATTTTGTAAAGAAGAGCGCAGTGACTTTCATTTGGACAGCTGTTGCAGCCAGAATGAAATGGCGCTACGGAGAAAGAGGATATCGTTATCTGCACCTGGATGCAGGTCATGTGTGCCAGAATCTGTACCTGAGCGCGGAAGCTATTGACTGCGGTGTTTGTGCCATAGCGGCCTTCCTGGATGATGACATGAACGAACTGCTGGACCTCGACGGCGAGCATGAGTTCGTGATCTATGTAGCTACCGTAGGAAAAAATGAAGGATGAGAACAAAACCCGAACCCTTAAGGAATTACAGGTTATTCCTGGAGTCGGCAAAAAAACCGCAGAGGATCTTTGGGAATTGGGTATTCGTTCCGTGGTAGGTATGAAGGGAAAAGACCCTGAAGAACTCTACCTGAAACTATGTGATAATACCGGGATGAAAATAGACAGATGCATGCTCTATGTATTCAGATGTGCAGTGTATTATGCATCGAACGAAGAGCATGACCCACAACTGCTTAAATGGTGGAGCTGGAAGGATTACAAATAATTCCTGTATTCACCACATATAAGGAAAACAAAACTATTTCAGATCTACCAGGTCCAGCCCCAGGTATTCTTTAATAACCATGTATGCCATTGCCGGCGGGAAAGCACCAGCATCTGTGATTATAAGGTCAATGTATTCTGGTGGTGTGATATCAAATGCCGGATTGCGCACTTTTACGTTGGGCATCTCTTTGAGCATATCAGGGTCTATAACCTCATTACTTGAGCGGTCCTCTATTTCCACCATCTGACCCAGAATGGTATTAGGACTGAATTTATAGGTCTCGGCTGCAACCAGGACGTTCTTGCGAGCTTCTCTGGCCGCCAGTGCAAGCTGGGAAGTACCTATCTTATTGACCAATGCACCGTTAACGGCAATGGAATCAGCGCCAACGATCACCAGGTCCACGTCTTTCATGACTAGCCTCACAGCCGAGTCCACGATGAGCGTGGTAGGAATACCTGCATCGTTCAGTTCTCTGATAGTGATGAAACCTTGTCTGCGGGGTCTTGATTCGGTGGCGATGACAGATATCTTCTTGCCCTGCTTAAAGGCTGTCTTGATGATGGCAATAGCTGCATGGGAATTACAATGGGTCATAATGACATCCCCATCACGGATACGCCTGGCACCTACCCTGCCGATCTTATCCAGTGCTTCATTGGCATTTTTTATGAACCTTTCAGAATTGGCAACTATTTCAGCAATTGCTTCGGTGGCATTCCTTGAAGAATGCTTTTTTGTGAGGGCCACAGCATTGGGCAGGGATACGGCTGTAGGCCTGGTCTCCACAAGTATCCTTGCAACCTCGTTGATGCTTTTCTCAAACTCCTCAGCGGATAGTGAACTTAGCGTCCGTGCGTGATCCCTAAGGGCTGCTGAAGCCGCGACTGCTATCCTGCCGGCTCCCCGTATCTCCATGGTGCGGATCTTTTCTGCGGTATCCATCAGGTCGTACATGGTAAAGAGGTTGTGGTTAATGAATTTATAACTATTGGAAATTAGGGCCTGTAGAGATCTTCATGGTACGATCTCAACGAGGGGCAGATGCAACCACTGTCTACAAAACAAATGATTGATAAACTTTGAAGACATATATGATATTGTGGGAAAATAATACAGTCCATGAGCTTACTACATTTTGATGTTACCTTCTCAGGGAAACATCGTAAGCTTGAATGGCACTGTTATGGACCCACCCGGGAATAAATGGATTTAGACCCAAAGGACAAAGAGAGCGATGGGTCGTGCGTGAATGTTGCAGGTGCTGAACACTTATAGTGGGTTGTGTTGGCACTAAGTGGGGATCACATAACACGGCCCGTCCTCTACCCTTCCAAGGGCCAATATAAATTGGTTCATATTTCTCATTACCTACATATCTAGTTTTTGACACATCCGGAGGACAATGGTCCGTAAAGCTGAGTAGTGTCGATAATGAAGATCTTGATGGAAGCCGGATCATTGCTTTCTTTGGTCTATCGCCCTTTCATTCAATATCGATATCGTAGATGTTTAAAAGGGAGATAACCTCTGGGGTAGAGAATTTCGTTCTTTTCAGAAAATTATGATTTGGATCTATATTGTAGTTCCTTGCATTCCTGAAAGATGTGAAGCTAAGGTTAGTATTTTGAAAGATGCTATTCTTAAGATTAGACCCTTCAAAATTCGCATTTTTAAGGTTAGTATTGACAAAATCGCAATCATGTATCTGACAGTTAATGAAATCCGTATTTTCCAAATTCATGTTGGAAAAAACAGAATAGGAAATAAAAGAGTCTTCAAACCCGATAATGAGCATGAATTTGTTGCATTTTGAAAAATCCAATCCCAGTATTTTGCATTTCTTGAATCTGTCATCCTTGAACTTTGTGTCATTCAGATCCACATTTTATAAGTTGCAATTCTCAAAAGTGCAGTCAATGAACTTTGAACTTTTGAAAGAAGTGCCTGTAAGATCAATGTCCTTGAATGTTTTCGCTTCATACTCTTGACCTTGATATTTCATAATCCAGAGGAAGGACTGCAATTTAATATAACTTCTTAGTGATCATTTCCAGTCTTTCCAGACTTCACCGTCTTCCAGCAATTGAGCCCTGAGGCTTTCAGAAACTCTCGAAAGGTCTATGAGATCCATAGTGTATGGAAAATTTATTTTCCCTATTTTTTCCATAGAATCGATCAGCTTTTTCCTGTCGCCCTGGGACCGTGAAAGTATCCCTATGGCGATCTCAGTTGAATTATGAGAATATCCTCGCTTATCAAGGTCAATACGAATTATTCTGACATCCTCTCCTGCAAATGTTTCCAGCAAGATGGCCTTGATCTGCTGAAGCTTTTCGTCATAAAGAGGGGATAGTGTGGACATGTGGATCTACTTAGTAGTAACAAGGCTCACACATTGTTTAAACCATTGTCCCCCCAGAAACAATACGATGCTACAAAAACAGTAAGTACAAATTGATCTAAACAACTATTGTATAAAAAAGAAAAGAGGTATGATGCTGAGCAAAAGTCCAATAGTTGATGATTCGGTTCTCATGAGGTGGATGAGAACAGAGATGAATAAGCTGAACGATGGCATCGTATCCGAAAGAAAAAGCCTTGCTCAGCTTCTGCTGGAAGAAAAGCCCACAGCAAGAACAAAAGGGGGTAAAGATCACCTTTTTGACACAGCAACGCTCAGGAACCTCAGCGAAAAGCTACCTAAAAATCTGCACGATAAACTGAAACTGCCTATACTGTTCTTTTTTGATAACCATGTACCAGATAGTTGCTATCTCAACGATGCACATGCATTGCAGGCATTACAGACTCTGGAAGAAATTAGCCGCCTGCGCACCATGCAGCAGGGCAGGTTATGGGTTGGCAGGTCCATTGCATACACGATCATGAAAAAATATCCGACTGTGGTGCAGATAGTGATGGGATAAAATATTCTCTTTCATTGGACATAAGAACTTCACATTCCCAACTACATTTATACCCCACCTATTACCATTTTCTATCATAAGAAACAATCATCTGACAGGAGTTTCACCATGACCCTCATCTCATCCATCAATCCAACCACAGGAAAAATTATCAGACAATTTCAACCTTACTCAAATGAACAAATAAATGCAGCTCTTAAGAAAGCTGATACGGTTTTTCATGAGTGGAAAGATTTCGACGTGTCCGCACGCAGCAAACTTTTAAGTGATCTCTCGCAACTGCTGCGCAGCAGAAAACAGGAGCTTGGAGAACTTATCACACTGGAGATGGGTAAGGTCATAAAACAGTCTGTGTCCGAGGTTGTTAAGTGTGCAGATACGTTCGACTATTTTGCAGCGCATGCGGAGGAGTTTATGCAGCCGGAAGAGGCAGAAACGGATGCTTCTGAGTCCATGGTGTCATACGAACCCATGGGGCCGGTACTGGCCATAAAGCCCTGGAACTTCCCTTTCTGGCAGGTGCTCAGTGCAGCCTCTCATATACTGGCGGCAGGCAACGTAGTGCTGCTCAAGCATTCCAGCTATGTGCCCATGTGCGCCCTGAAGATGGAAGAACTTTTCCTGGAAGCAGGATTTCCAGACGGTGTTTTTCAGACACTGCTGACAGATGGTTCTACAGCTTCCTCGCTCATCTCAAGGGATGAGATCAAAGCAGTTTCCTTTACAGGTGGGGATATTGCCGGAAAAAAGGTTGCAGAGCTTGCAGCCCGCAATATGAAGAAGTTCGTACTGGAACTTGGAGGCAGTGACCCATTCATAGTGCTTGCTGATGCCGATGTGGAAAAAGCGACAACTGTGGCTGTACCCAGCCGGTGCATCAACACAGGGCAAACATGCATAGCAGCCAAGAGGTTCATAGTGGCACAGGAAGTAGCAGAAGAGTTCACCGGTAAGTTCGTGGAGCTTACAGAGCAGCTCAAACTGGGAGACCCAATGGACAAGAACACAGACATTGGGCCGCTGGTGCGGGAAGAACAAATATCTATCCTTGGACAGCAGGTGGAAGATGCTATCGCAAAAGGGGCAAGACCACTTCTTCCCGGAGGAAAGATGGAAAGAGAGGGCTTCTTCTACTCCCCTACGGTACTTGATAATGTAAACCTTGATATGAAAGTGATGGCAGAAGAGACCTTTGGGCCTGTAGCACCGATAATCACCGTCAGGAACGAACAGGAGGCCATCCGTATTGCCAACAGTACTCAGTTCGGCCTGGGTGCAAGCATCTGGACAAAGGATAGGGAAAAAGGAGCTTTGCTTGCCAGACAGCTTGAAACGGGAATGGTGGCTGTTAACGCTTTCTTCCGCCCAGAGGCATGTATGCCTTTTGGAGGCATAAAAAAGAGTGGAATGGGCAGAGAAATGGCAAAACACGGGTTCTATGAGTTCATGCACCTGAAGGCAGTAAAGATATATTGAATATGGGATTGAAATATCCAAACTGAGTATTTCCTAACATGTGCCAGAAATAGCATTGGTTTAATATGTAGTAGACCCAATTTTAAAAACGGATGAATATATCTATAGGAGAGAGATAAATAATGAAAGTGATGAGATCTGTAAATCCTGCTACAGGGGAACTAAATGGGGAATATGAACTGTATTCACCGCAAATGGTAGAAGATTCCTTAAAAAGATCAAGGATAGCCTTTAAAGGATGGAAGGACACTGAGATTTTTAACCGTGAATACTACCTTGACAATGCAGCAGGAGTACTCCGGGAAAGGGCACAGGAACTTGCACAGACCATCACTATTGAAATGGGCAAACCCATCAGAGAATCCCTGGATGAGATCGAAAAATGCGCAAAGGTCTTTGATTACTTTTCAGAGCAGGCCGAGACATTTCTCACGCCGGAATTTGTGGAAACCGAGGCAGATGCATCTGGTATCGTGCTCGAACCTCTGGGAACTATCCTAAGTATCATGCCATGGAATGCACCGTTCTGGCAGGCATTACGTTTTGCTGCTCCTGCACTGGCAGGTGGCAATGTGATATTGCTCAAACATGCAAGTTATGTTCCAAAATGTGCCCTTGCAATAGAAAGTATATTCAAGGAAGCAGAGTTACCTGAAGGTGTCTACCAGACCCTGTTGGTAGATGGACCCACTGCATTGTCCCTTATACCCAGAAATGAGATCAATGCCGTGTCCTTTACAGGAGGTCGACAGGCAGGGGAGAAGGTGGCTGCGGCTGCAGGTGGCAGTATCAAGAAGTGCATATTGGAGCTGGGTGGCAGTGATCCGTTCATTGTACTGGAGGATGCAGATATTGAAAAAGCTGCAAAGGTAGGAGTTTTGAGCAGATTCCAGAATGCCGGACAGAGATGTACCGCAGCCAAGAGGTTCATTGTAGATGCAACTATTGCTGAAGACTTTACTTCAAGGTTCCTGGAGCATGTCCAAGACTTGAAGATAGGTGACCCTCTTGACCCAAACAACGATATGGGACCCCTTGTTAACTCCGAACAGGCGGACTTTGTGCAGGATCAGATTAACAGGACAATTAAAGCCGGAGCAGATATACTGCTTGATGGTGGAAAGCAGGAAGGAAAAGGCAGTTTCTTCTACCCGGTGGTGCTTGGTAACATAACCGAAGGTGCACCTGTACTTACCGAGGAGACTTTCGGACCTGTTGCACCCATAGTAACATTCAGGAACGAAGATGATGCTATAAAGATAGCCAATAGCACGGAATTCGGCCTGGGCGCAAGTATATGGAGCAAGGACCGTGAAAGAGCCATAAGGTTTTCAAGGGAAATCGAAGCTGGGCTCATAGCCATTAACAATGGCGTATCCTCAGATTCCCGTCTGCCACTTGGAGGCTTCAAGAAAAGCGGGTTTGGCAGGGAATTGCACAGGATAGGCATGTATGAATTCTTAGGAGCAAAATCGATGAAGGTGTTCTGAAAATGAAAGCTAGTGACCTCCTGGTACAATGTCTGGAGAATGAGGGTGTGGACTACATTTTTGGGATACCGGGTGAGGAGACCCTGGACCTGACCGATTCCCTTTCCAGATCCAAAATAAAGTTCATAGTAACACGGCATGAACAATCCGCAGCCTTCATGGCCGATGTATATGGCAGGCTGACCCATCGGCCTGGAGTGTGTCTTTCAACCCTGGGTCCGGGGGCAACCAATCTTATTACAGGTGTGGCGGATGCGCATCTGGACAGAGCACCTTTAGTAGCTATTACCGGACAGGCAGGACTTGAAAAGACCCACAAGGAGGCTCATCAATACCTGAACATAGTGGAAGCTTTCCGTCAATTTACTAAATGGAACTCCAGTGTGACCCGGGCAGATTTCATTCCTGAGATAGTGAGCAAAGCTTTTGAGATCGCCAGGGACAGGCCCGGAGCAACACATATCGAGCTGCCTGAGGACATTGCTGCAGAACAAACTAACAAAGTACCTCTTGTGAAGAAACCATCTTCTCGCATACGTATGCCTGATGAAGATGAACTGCAGCGTTCAGCTAAGCTGATAGAGGCTGCTGAGATGCCTGTTATCCTGGCTGGCAATGGAGTAATAAGGGAAGATGCATCGGAAGAATTGCGTAAATTCGTGAGAAGCACGGGGATCCCGGTAGTTACAACTTTCATGGGTAAAGGTGCATTTCCGGCTGACGATGAACATTACATGGGGTCCATGGGTGTCAAGGACAGGGACCATATAATGTGCGGTTTTGCGAGAGCGGATCTGGTCATATGCATCGGATTCGATCACGTAGAATATAGTCCCAGGTTCTGGAACCCGGATGGGTCCAAAAATATAATACACATCCACTCTGACCAGCACGAAGTGGATGAAAAATATATTCCCGACCTGTCACTTGTAGGGAATATCCGCATCTCTCTGAAACACCTTCTACCATTCTGCAAGAGAAGGGAAATGCCGGAATACTTCTCAAAGGTACGGAAGAACATGGAGAAGGAACTCCTTGAGTTCAAGGATGACACATCCTTTCCCATGAAACCCCAGAAGATTATATACGACATAAGACAGGCATTGGACAGGGAAGATATTATCATCAGCGACGTGGGCGCTCACAAGCTCTGGATAGGACGCCTTTACCCAGCATATGAACCCAATACGGTACAGATATCAAACGGCCTGGCATCTATGGGATTTGCACTTCCCGGAGCTATTGCAGCAAAGTTACTGAGGCCGGAACGTAAGGTGGTGACTATAGCCGGAGACGGCGGGTTTCTTATGAATGTTCAGGAACTGGAGACCGCAGTACGTCTCGGATGTGACATAGTTATAGTGATATTCGATGACGCTAAATTCGGACTTATAGAGTGGCACGAAAAGAAAAAGTTCGATGCCAGCTTCGGTATCGACTTCCTGAACCCGGACTTTGTCAAACTTGCAGAGAGCTTTGGAGCACATGGAATACGTATAGAAAAAGCAGAAGACTTCAGTCCACAGCTTGAAAATGCACTAAAAGCAGGTGGAGTGTGGCTCATGGACGTTAGAGTGGATTATTCGGAAAATATGAAGCTCACGGAAAAGCTGAACAATAATTTCTGTGATATCTGATCAAGGAACTTCAAGAAGTTTTCTTTAATAACAGATTATCGCACGAAATAGCCAGGATAACCAGTATGGTGCAAAATGGTGAAAAAGTGATTATACCTTTTTGTAGCGTAGGGCCGTTTGTTGTGCATGTGGGTGCAAAGGGTGCTGATATTGTAGCATTTGAAAAAAATAACGCAGCTATTTCCATGCTCCAAAAAAATACATCACGGAACAAGGTCATGCAAAACCTTTCAGTTATATGTGCTGATACTATAGACATTCCTTAGACACTGAAATATAAATTCCACAGAGCCATAATCCCCACACCTTATGGTATGGACCAATTCCTCGACATTCTAGCAGATGTGATCAGGCCTGAAGGTATGATGCATTTCTATACTTTCAAGAAACAACATCAAATAGAAGGCCTCATAGGAGATTATAAAAAAAGGGATTGAAAGTCCTGAACTGTCGCAGGTGCGGCAATGTGGCTCCTGGTGTGAGCAGATGGGTTTTCGATATGATCAAGATGATCTAAAACAGGGATGAAAACAGATGAACAGCAAAGGAAACGAATCGAGAATAACCATTCTATGTTCCACAAAGGACAGGGCGAGCCAGAACATCAAGGAACATATTCTCAAAATGAGAGAATGGGTTCCCGTGAAAGTGGCATGTCACGACTGGGGGGAACTTGTATGCGCTTATTCATCCGAAGGATTCTGGCTTGTGGAGATCGATGCACATCATATATACCAGGATGGCATCGACCGTAAACTTGCAGCGTGCGGATTGAAAACCAGGCTCATTGTAGTTGCCTCAAAACATAAGGGTAAGGATGATAACAGAGTTCTTACAGCCCATTATACCGGGAACAGTGGCAATGCAAAATTCGGAGGACACAGCAGGGAATTTTCCTACCCTGCACCTTTTGCCTTGAGGTCCATCTTGCTCAACATGCAAAAAATGGCTATTAATAGTGGTTATGAAGTTGCCATGGAGTCCACACATCATGGACCAACAGATGTTCGTTTGCCCATGGTCTATGCTGAGATCGGCAGTGCAGAAGAACAGTGGGAAGACCCGATAGCAGGAGAGATAGCTGCCAGGGCAATACTGGAGATGAAAGAAGATAAAATGCCAATTGCTATTGGTTTTGGGGGCGGGCACTATGCAAAGAGGCAGTCCAAAATATTACTTGAGAACAATATAACATTCGGACATAATTTTCCAAACCATCAGCTTGATAACCTGGATCTGGAACTTGTGCGGCAGGCTACAGAGAAGTCAAATGCTGACTTTGTATATTTTGACCGCAGGGCAATGTCATCGGCGCATAAAGAAAAGATCACTGAGATCGTCAAAGAACTTGGTCTGCAATTGCTTCGGGAAAGTGATATCCTGGATATACATGATTTACCCTGGCATATATATTCCCATCTGCTTATACTTGCAGATAGGTTTTGTCCTGGGAGCCGCCTGAGGATAACAGATGGATTCAGGCTGATGATCAACAATGCAGAAAATATAAGCACGGATGATATTCAAATATTTAGGATGGATGAAGAGATCTTTATTGAAGCTGTGTCTGCTGATAAGAAAAAACTCACAAACTTACTTGACAGGTCTGATGTAGTTTATATTGAAAGAGATAATGGAACATTGCCAGGTATACTGATATGTGAGCGGGGCAAAGAAAAAGCTTCAGCTGATATGCTTATAGATGAATGCATTAAAATACTAAAAGAGCATTATGAAATAAAATACATCCCAGAAGAGATGACATTATATATTACAGAGGATAGGTTTGACCCTGAAGTTGCCCGGGAACTGGGTGTCCCTCCAGGTCCCCTGTTCGCAGAGTTGAAAAAAGGTAACTCTGTAACTGCCAATAGCAGAACTGTAGAACCATTGATGGTTTATACAAAAACCATAAGAAGGATTACATTAGGAAATACATTACTCTTAAACAAATAACACGATTTCCACTCAAGGGAGAAGAAGAATGAGATCCATAGTAGAAGAGGCACTTGCAAGGTCCGAAGAAGAAGGACGCCTCCATACACGTGTGCCAGAACCGAATGATATCAATGCAGAGCTAGAGGAGATGCTCCGTGACCTGAGAACTGTGATCAAGGTCGTTGGCTGTGGTGGAGGAGGATCCAACAGTGCGCAGAGGATGGCCAACGAGGGAATCAAAGGAGCGGAATTAGTAGCTATAAATACTGATGCTCAGCACCTTCTGCGAGTCAATGCCGATAAGAAGATATTGATAGGAAAAAAGAAGACAAGAGGTCTTGGCGCAGGTAGCCTTCCCCAAGTGGGCGAGGAGGCTGCTCTGGAAAGCGTGGATGAGATTCGAGCTTTTGTTGAAGGGAGTGACATGGTGTTCATCACCGCTGGCCTTGGAGGGGGGACTGGGACCGGTTCTGCCCCGGTAGTTGCTGAAGCTGCAAGGGATGCGGGTGCTTTGACCATTGCCGTGGTAACACTTCCATTTGGGGTTGAAGGGCATGTGAGGCGTATGAACGCTGAAGCTGGCCTGGAGAGGCTAAGAGAAGTTGCCGATACTGTGATAGTTGTACCAAACGATAAACTTCTGGAAGTCGTCCCAAGGCTCCCGTTGCAGGCAGCATTTAAAGTATCAGACGAGGTGCTGATGAGGGCAGTGAAGGGAATTACTGAACTTATCACAAAGCCAGGACTTGTTAACCTTGACTTTGCCGACGTCAGGACCGTCATGCAGAACGGTGGTGTTGCAATGATCGGCCTTGGTGAAGCTGAGGGTGAAATGAAAGCTGTTGAGGCTGTGCAAAAGGCATTAAGAAGTCCATTGTTAGATGTGGATATTTCTGGTGCTACCTCCGCCC
Organism: Methanomethylovorans hollandica DSM 15978; assembly: GCF_000328665.1. Taxonomy (NCBI): domain Archaea; kingdom Methanobacteriati; phylum Methanobacteriota; class Methanomicrobia; order Methanosarcinales; family Methanosarcinaceae; genus Methanomethylovorans; species Methanomethylovorans hollandica. Next base: position 2,315,663 of record NC_019977.1, on the reverse strand, counting down.
TTGTGAATGTAGTGGGTGGTCCTGACATGACCATAGCTGAAGCTGAAAGTGTAGTTCAGGAAGTATACAGCCGTATCGATCCCGATGCAAGGATTATCTGGGGTGCGCAGGTAGATGAGGAACTGGAAAATACTGTAAGGACGATGCTGGTAGTTACGGGTGTCAAATCACCTCAGATATATGGCCATGGAGGCACACGAAATATTACACGCAAGTATGGCATTGATTTTGTAAAATAAATTAGATTGTGCAGGCAGCTTTTTCTGCCTGCTAAAATAATCGAAAAGTATTTTACAGAAGAAGTTGTAGATAGGCGGTACTATTTTATATCATTATTAAAATCGGACTGCTCGTCATTCGGTCATACATAAAAAATTTAGAGAACATAAGGTTTAATCGGTTGTGAAGATATTGGCAGGGAATAATATAGATTCAAGCAAGTTAAATACCACAGTGGACTCTATAGGATCTATTATAAGAGCGCACATAAGGGTTCTGAAACTAACAAAGAAACCTTCTAGAGAAGAGTTCCTCACAATTGCTAAGGTAGCTGGTCTTGGAATCCTTGCCATTGGCATTATGGGATTCTTGATCTATATAGTGATGGTGGAAATACCAAAGTGGGTGTGAATGAATGACTGAACCTTCTACTGTATTCGTGGTGAAAACAACTGCTAACCAGGAACGTTCTGTAGCGAATATGATGGCAATGGTGGCAAGGAAAGAACACCTGGACATTCGTGCCATCCTGGCCCCTGACGAACTGAAAGGATATGTACTGGTGGAGAGCACGTCACCTGGTATAGTGGAACAGGCTATCCAGACGGTTCCTCACGCACGTGCAGTTATTAAGGGCCAGTCCAGCATAGAAGAGATCGCACACTTCCTTACACCTAAGCCCACTGTAACAGGTATAACTGAAGGTGCAATAATAGAGATCACATCCGGACCCTTTAAAGGAGAAAGAGCACGTGTTAAGCGGGTGGATGAGGGGCATGAAGAGATCACAGTTGAACTGTTCGATGCTGTGGTACCGATACCTATAACTATACGTGGTGACACTGTAAGGGTCCTCAGGAAAGAGGAAGAGTCCTGAATATTTATATTTATAAGATAACAAATATAACTGGTGATACTCACATGGCAAATGTTGTAGAAGCACTGGTCTCCGGAGGTAAAGCCAATCCCGGACCGCCTCTTGGCCCGGCCCTTGGACCTTTAGGGATCAATATAAAAGCAGTCATCGATAAGATCAACGAGAAGACAAAAGATTATAACGGCATGCAAGTACCTGTCAAAGTGATAGTTGCCGATGACAAGAGCTTTGAGATAGAAGTTGGTACACCACCAACTGCTGCGCTGATCAAGAAAGAACTGGGTATAGAAAAGGGCTCCGGAGAACCAAAGACAAACAAGGTAGGAGACCTGAAGATAGACCAGGCTATGAGGATAGCGCGCATGAAGAGGGACGTAATGCTAGCATATACCATGAAGGCCGCAGTAAAGGAAGTGCTAGGAGCATGCGTAACTCTGGGTGTTACTGCAGAGGGGATGGATCCAAGAGAATGTCAAAAAGCCATCGACGAGGGGAAATTCGATGATGTGCTAATGACAGAAGCTTAATCCAGAACACATAACCGATAGATATAAGAACTATGCTCCACGTTGAGAGCACGATAAAAATAATGGGACGGGGATATACTCCTTCCTATAATCAACCGTAGTAGGCCGAAGTGGCCGATGGACGGCAGTTCAGCACTACGGGAGGAATAGAATGGTAAATAAAATAACAGTAGAAGCTGTCAATAAATTGTTAGAGGAATCGCCGCAGCGCAAGTTCATGGAAAGCGTTGATGTGGCTATCAACCTGAAACACCTCGACATGAGTCAGCCCAAGAACCGTGTTGATGAAGAAATAATACTTCCGCATGGCCTTGGTAAGGACTTGAAGATCGCTGTTTTTGCAAAAGGTGAGGTTGGTCTTCAGGCAAAAGAGGCGGGTGCTACCTATGTATTCACTGAGGAAGACATCAACGACCTGAAAGAGGATAAAGCACGCTCAAGGGCAATTGCCAATGAATGTGACTTCTTCATAGCCGAAGTACAGTACATGCCACTCATTGGTAAGAGCCTCGGTGTTGTCCTGGGTCCCAGAGGAAAGATGCCAATACCGCTCCAGCCTGGAAAGAATGTAGCTGATGTGATCAACTCCTCCAGGAGTTCCGTGCGTATAAGGTCAAAAGATAAACTGACCTTCCATGTTGCAGTCGGGCGCAAAGATATGCCGGTCGAAAAGCTGGCTGATAATATAGAAACGGTGATCACCAGACTTGAACATTCCCTTGAGAAAGGCAGCCAGAACATCAAGTCGATCTATTTAACGACCACAATGGGTAAGTCCGTGAAGGTGATGTAATATGGAAATTGATCACCATTCGTCACATATACCAAAATGGAAGGCTAAGGAAGTCGAGGAGATAAAAGAGCTCATAAAAACCTACCACCTCTTTGGTATAGTAGGCATTGAAGGCATTCCTGCAAAGCAGCTCCAGAAAATGAGGAGAGACCTTAATGGAACTGCATATATCAAAGTGGCCAGGAACACTCTTATAAAAAGGGCATTAGAGGAAATGGATCAGGATGTAAAGGATATGTCCGAATTTATTGATGTCCAGACGGCATTAATATTTTCTGATCAGAATCCTTTTAAACTATTCAAACTCCTCGAAAAAAGCAAAACACCTTCACCAATCAAGGCAGGTGCCGTAGCTCCTAAAGATATTGTAGTGGAAGCAAGGCCAACAAGTTTTCCACCCGGGCCCATTCTTGGAGATCTGCAGAGAGCTGGAATTCCAGCGGCTATTGATGGGGGCAAGGTCGTCGTAAAGGAGACCAAGACCGTATTGAAAGAGGGAGAGAAGGCTCCCCAGCTGCTTGCATCCATGCTTAACAGGCTTGAGATCTATCCAATGGTTGTTGGACTGGATTTAAGAGCAGTTCTGGAAGAGGGATCCATATTCCGCCCAGATGTCTTGGCTGTGGATGAAACGCAGTACTTCAACGACATAGCTCTGGCTGCAAAGCAGGCATTCAATCTGTCAGTATATGCAGCATATCCAAATGCAGACAACATAACCACGCTTATCGCAAAAGCTTCAACAGAATCCAGGAACCTCGGTATTTATGCTGTTGTGTTCGAGCCGGAACTGATGGGAGCATTGATGGGCAAGGCTCAGTCACAGATGATTGCTGTGGCTGCTGCAGCCTCAGCTAAAAATGAGGAAGCAGTAGATGATGAGCTTAAGCAGACTCTTGGAGCCGCAGCTGCTGCAGCAGTGAGCGCAACAACTGAGGCCAAGGCAGAAACCGTCGAAGCGAAAGAAGAGAAGGAAGAAGAGAGTTCTGAAGAGGACGGAATGGCCGGCCTTGGAGCACTCTTCGGATAAGACAGACTAAAACTTACATTGATAAAAGGTGATTTCACATGGAATACATATACGCAGCACTTTTACTGCACAAAGCTGGTAAAGAGATTACAGAAGATACAATAACTGCCGTTCTTCAGGCAGCTAGTACCGAAGTCAATGAATCACGTGTAAAGGCACTCATTGCAGCCCTTGAAGACGTGGACATAGAGGAAGCAATGGCAACTGCAGCAGTGGCAGCAGCTCCAGCAGCAGCAGCCCCGGCAGCAGCAGCCGAAGCTCCAGCAGCAGAGGCACAGAAGGAAGAAGATACCAAGGAAGAGGCAGAAGAGAGCGGAATGGCCGGTCTCGGTGCACTCTTCGGGTAAAAGTACTCCTGCCAATTTGTAAATATCTGTAAATGCCCGTGTTCTACGGGCATATCTTTTTTAACAATATAATTCTGTATAGCTTTTGCTGTATTTTGGAACAGAATATTTAAATCATCAACTAATGTAGATAGTGAATCATGTCCGTATTATCCCTCACAGCAACAAGAGCATTCTGGCAAACAAGGATCAGAAAACGTCCTCTTGTGCTCTCCCATGCCATCAACTCCCGTTGCAATATGAAATGTGATTTCTGCGAATACTGGAAACAGAATGATGCTGAAATGACATTAAAGGAAATAATGAGACTGCTGGACGAGGCAAAGGATTTTGGTATAATGATATATAATGCATGGACTGTGGAACCTTTACTGAGAGATGATCTTCCACATATCCTCCTGCATGCCAAAGAACTGGGCATAGTGACTTTTCTCATAACCAACGGACTGCTGTTGGAAAAAAGAGCAGAGGAACTGAAGGATCTGGATTACCTTTCTGTATCCGTTGATGGTATTAACAGTTATAGAGAGATAAGAGGAGTAGATTTTAAAACCAAAATTTTGCCTGGTATCATAAAAGCGAAAAGGTACATAAAAAATCCCATACTCATGAACTGTGTACTAAGTGGAAGGAACCTCGATGATATTGAAGAGCTCATACGACTTGCTGCAGAACTGGATGTGACTGTAGCTTTCGAACCAATGTACGAATTCTCAGATATAGCAGATGACGTATGGCAGAACATTGGTGTAAGAGATGTTGATAAATATCGCAGGACAGTGGACATGATAACCGAAATGAAAAAAGAAGGTTACCCCATTATTAATTCTTACACCTATCTAAAGATGGTAAGGGACATGAACACTGATTTCAGATGCCATGCAGGGGAACTCATACTTAATGTAACTGCTGATGGCACCATAGAACATTGCAGGGTACAAAATGAAGCTCTCGGAAATGTAAAAGAAGGACTGGAAAAAGTATGGGAAAACAGCCGGGAAAAAAGGAAGCAAATAGCTCATACTTGCCACGGGTGCCTGTTCTTTGGATATGTAGAGAACAGTCTATTGTATGATATGAACCTTGAAGTCATGAGACACTATAAGTGGATGTGAAAGAAGCCGCAGGCCACTATTATTCAATCCTGACCTTATCCATGCATTCTACCTTCAGCATTTTTGCAGCACTACCTCGATTAACAGCTATTTCGAGGAAACCATGGCTACCAATAAGGGCCAACAATTCTCCTTGTCTTGCCAATCCATAGGTTGCAAGAAAAGGCATTGTATTACGGAATACTCTTACCTGTTCTTTAAAGTTGAACTTTTTGAGCATGTCTGAAGCCTTTATATTGGTAATTATGTTACCAAAATCATCTACATAGATGACTTCGCCTGAAATGAAGTCAGCTTCAACTTCAACTGTTCCAAAATCCAGATGTATATGACCTATTGTAGTTTCACCAATTTTTTCCAGAGGCATACCGTCCGAGAGGTAGGCACCAATGCGGGCAAACACGTCTCTTCCATGAAAAGTGGCAGATACATCACCCAACAGACCGAAGTTAGTTATTTTGAAGATCTGCATATAGCCCAGACTTGAAGCTGCGGGAACCATGAGACCGTTATCAGGACCAACAAAAAAATGACCTCCTGCAGAAATCACTATTGGATTTCTTGCAGTGCCCACTCCCGGATCCACTACGGCCACATGCACAGTGTCCGCTGGAAAATAAGGTACTACAGAGTAAAGGGCAAAGGCTCCGGCCCTTATATCAGCATGTGGGATAGTATGGGATATATCGACTATAGTAGCCTGAGGATTGATGCCCAGAATGACCCCCTTCATGGCAGCGGGATAGACAGAGCCAAAATCAGTGGTAAGGGTTATAAGCTGCATAGAAAATGATCATACTTCATTATATATTGATGTTATCCGGAACAAGAGAATTAACATGACAAATGGAATGATATCAGAAATATGAGGTGTAAGTTCTCAGAAAAAGAGTTAAAGAGCATGTCCATGATCGGAGCAAACTGTCCTGATCGTCGATATCTTGAGAATGAGTGATCATGATAAAGCTATTTGCGCCAACAAATAGCACCATGCTTTGTTAGAAAATGCTATATTCTTATTAACACTTAACTATCAAAAATATAGCCTGCTGCTGCGAGTGTAATGGTGCAGAACTATTTTTTACTTAGGTACACGATCAAGGTGTGTGTGCCATAGCTGGCATGCATCTTCATCTCAACCATTTTTTCCGGACCTAAAAACTCCACTAGAAATACACCTTTTAAATAAACAAGAAACTGTTCGACAAGTATATGTCAGATGCACATTCACTTTTATTCTCTCTATTGGATGGAAAAATATGAACAAAATATTAAAATGGATACTGATAATTATTGCTGTGTTTGTGTTTCTTGGGATCTTGGGACAAATGGCTTATCAACAAAACAAGCCTGCTGCTCAACAGCAAGAGATTGCAGACAATAATGCACAACAAACTTATGAGCCTGTGAAAGAAACAATCGAGAATGATCCTGTAAACGAAGCAACATCTGAAATACAATATTCCATACCTGAACAAACACCATCTGCATCTTCTCAAAGAGAGAACCTGACTGTTCACTTTATAGATGTTGGCCAGGGAGACTCTATTTTCATCGAATATGCTGGAAAGACCATGCTGGTAGATGCCGGTGAAAATCAAATGGGTTACACAGTCTCAGCATTCCTCAAGGAACGAAAGATTTCCTCCTTGGACTATGTGGTTGCAACCCATCCACACGCAGATCATATCGGAGGAATGCTCACAATACTTAATAATTATCCTGTAGGTCAGTTCATAGACTCGGGATACCCACACACTTCAAAGACATATGAAAACATGTTGATGGCAATTGATACAAAGAACATTCCTTTCCATGTGGCAGAAAGAGGGGAAACCATCGATCTTGCTCCTGGAACGGAGATCCTGGTACTTAATCCTAAAAAAGAACAATCTGAAGAGCTCAACGAGAACTCGGTGGTTATTAAGATCACACATGGAGATGTATCTTTTCTGCTTATGGGAGATGCCGGCCTCGAAGCTGAGGAAAACATTGTGGGTGCAGGCTATAATGTGGACGCAGATATCCTCAAAGTAGGTCATCATGCGAGTACTTCCGGTTCAGGACATGAATTCATTTCATCTGTTAGTCCAGAGATAAGCATCATAGAAGTAGGCGCAGATAATGATTATGGACACCCACACACTGAGATATTGCAGCGGCTTCAGAGCGTATCCACAGTTTACAGAACAGATCATCATGGTACAATAAGCATTACAACAGACGGTTCTACATACACTGTGACCACAGAAAAGATAGCTGGTGGCAAAAACAGCATCACAAGTACAGTAACCACTACAGATACAACAACTAGATCTGCCTCAAAAGGTGCAGTGGTCTCGCCTGTTGAAACAAGCACCATAGATGAGGGAATAAAAATCATTAGTCTGAGCCTTAAAGAAGAGTTTGTAAAGATAAGGGATCCGGTTTTTTCTTCTGTGGATCTCATGGGTTGGCAGATCAAAGACGAGGATGACAAGCACACATCTACTTCCTCCTCGTTCGAACTGGAATCAAATGGAATAAGTGGAGATCCTTTATGGAACAATGATGTTGATACTGCTTCCCTCTATTATAATGAAGGAAGCCTTGCAGACTCACTGAGGGGATGAAGATGATAATCAAAGCCACGCTGGACAGGATAGAAGACCAGATCGCTGTATTGCTTATCAGGCCAGAAGAAACTACTGAGGTGAGTATTCTTCTTTCTTTATTGCCGGAAGGAAGTAAGGAGGGAGATATTTTGAACATATATATTACAAAGGACATGCAGGAAACAGAACAGGCCAAAGAAAGAGTTTCCTCTTTGCTTGAAAAGCTCAAGAACAAAAACTGAACATAGAGGTTTCTTTAATGTTACACTTTTTATGAAAAAGTTGATAAACCTCTTTTTTAGTCTATTTATATACTTCTTGATCAACGCAAAGCTGCTAAGAAGCTAAGGCGTGAGTGCTCAGCACGAGCACTCATATCTTTGATGAGGCACCTGATTCAAGACAGTGGATAGTACAATACATCACATTGCGGACGCACTTGCTCAGGACATACATCTTACTACCACAGTTCTGACAGGTTACAGTTACGAATTCCATATTAGATTTCTCCTTTTTTTGGTTTTTTGGGTCATGAACACCAGATCATAGTTTTTTCTGTGAACGATCCGGGAAATTCCCAGAGATCGGATTGGTGTCATCACTTAGCTATTGATATAGTACATACCTCATCAAGAACATATATGAATATTTCTATAGTCTTGAATATAGTGAGTCTCATAATGATGAGACAGAAATATGAACGCATTTACACCACATTCATGACAACTCCAAAGAAAAACAAGATCCTGCAGGGTAGTAAACAAAGGCAAATGACCTGTGAGAGATACACAATATAACATTTAAAAGTAAAAATATGGTCAGATCCATTCAGAAATGACTAACGTGTCCTTTAGTGCCACCTTTACATCTGCTTCATGTCTGCTCATACGCAGAGAATTCTGTTCATACATATGGAAAAGTCATGAGGTATAAGACTATTCACATGCAAATGCAAAATCCATAACATATGATATTATTCCTATAGCGGATGAGAGTCACATGTACTATGAACATAATATCCGGATGCTCCTATATACAATATGATCCAATGAACATATGCAACCCTGTAGGGGGAGTGGGATCTTATGCAAAGGGATAAATCCCTCATAACTTGATGAATGTCAGCGTGATGATCCTTAACACCTTTCCTCCATGCTGACATTCTTTAAAAAAAATACGGTTCCATAAGAAAGAACGCTACTCCATATATAATATTAAGCAGGGGAACAGAATAAGAAAACGGCAGGAGGTTTCCCTCCCGTGAACATAGTTCTGACCAAAGTATCTATACTAATTACTTTCTACTCTCAGATCCTCTAGAAGGATAGATGTGATACTCTTCCTTGGAAGCCTTCTTGGTTCCAGCTTTCTTCTGTTCTTTATAGTTATTAACCATTTGTTTGAAACTTATGGTATTAACATCACCATCTATTGAATGCGATTTTAGCATTCATAAGTTACAAACCATCGGTGTTTAACTATAATTTCCATTAATCTCACCTCCGTCCATTCCACGAAACAGCATTTCAATAGCTTAACTAAATCTGAGTTTATAGGCTAGGCTGATCTTGTTAAGTTACAAACCTTTAAATTTTAATATATAAATTAAAGTATATTAAGTTTCATTTTGTCAATATTTTATAAATGATAAACAAAAGTTAAATGCACACAGGATACCTTAATTATAAATCATTATAAAATATCCTCACGATTGTTTATTAAAATTTCGTTTATATATAAAGAGTCTGTTTTAGATAGCATGCTTGAAAAATACTGGTCATTATTCCTTACAGCCGCTGTTGGCCTTATCATCGTTGAACATCCTTACCTAGGAATCGGATTGTCTTTTGTGGGCTTTGCTCTGGCGAAGCATAAAGAGGATCATATATATACAGAACCTTTCTCTGTAGAGGTCCAGAAACATGAATCTTTAGAGAATTATGCCATTGTCCACTAACAAAGAATCTATGAGATGTCGTTCCATCCTAAAGAAACCTGATAAAAATAACGGGAGCATATTGTACGGATGCTCCCGATGGTGTGTTTATAGTACGCCCTGAAACTCGGCGTACAAATAGATATAGCTTTTACTGATTCAAGAATTTAAACTATGCAGTGTGAAAGTGATTTTTAAACCTGTAATATGCTTTAGTGACATATCTTGTCCGATCTGCAGCCCTTTTGAGTGCGTAGGAGATCACAATAAGATATGCTTTCACATGACAATTACATTTTCCCAGCTTCTTTTTTTGAGATATCAAGTATGGTCATTTGGGAGAAGATCAGAAAAATCAATTATGGAATTTAGAGGTGTGTGCAGCTCATGGCTTATATTGGCTAGAAAAAAGGGTCAATCAAATACTCTTTAATCTATAGAGATCCCGAAGTTGTTGTTTTGATCCATTGATATTTTACTGTACATTGTTTTTAACTCAAAGTCGCAAAACATCAGTTGCCTAAAAAAGGGAGTAGAATGCAGTAACATCTTAGAACTACCAAAAATGTGTTTATAGTCCTGGGCGGATTCGAACCACCGTCTTCGGCTCCAAAGGCCGAAAGGATTGACCACTACCCTACAGGACTATGCTGTATTATTACTGTCGGACCGATGCAGGGTCGATATAGACCTGCTGGTTCTTATGGTTATCGATTGTCACATATTGATGATAAGTGTTACTAGGTCTTCATCCTTGAGCACGTGGTCAAGACCTGCCCTCTGGCCGGGGTGCTTGGCAGACCTGCCCCATATCTGGGAATACCTGAACTTCCTGCGGAAATCCCTGTGCAGCTTGTCACAGACATCGCCCACGGTGGTTCCGTTCTGCACTATCATAGGCTCTTCGAGGTCCGCAGGTCCTCCCTGCGGTTTAAGATAGATCCTGATGAAATCCAGAGCATCATAGATGTTGTCTTGCACAATGTGGAGGTCCACATCCCGGTCGGCGGAGATGAACGCTGCATCCGGGAATTTCCTTTTTGCTGCTTCCAGGGACATGGGATCGGCCAGGTCGACCTTGTTCACTGCGATGATGGACGGGATGTACACCCTGTTGCCCATCACGGCATCTATGAGCTGGTCAATGTTTATGTTATCCCTGATGAGCACGTGGGCATTATGGATCTTGTACTCATTTAGTATGTCCTTGATAAGGTCCTCATCCATCTCCAGCTCCTTTGTAGAGCTGACGATGACTCCTCCCCTGTCCTGCCTCTTGATAACTACATCCGGAGCTCTCTGGTCGAGCCTTATGCCAGCCTGATATAATTCCTCTTTAAGGATATCATAGTGCTGCAGCTGGAACACATCCAGCATGAACAGAACCAGATTGGTGTTCCTGACCACCGCTATGACCTCTTTGCCCCTGCCTCTGCCGCTTGCTGCACCCTTGACCAGTCCGGGCACGTCCAGGATCTGGATGGTGGCGTTCTTATATTCCATGGCACCCGGAATGACATCCAGTGTGGTGAACTCATAGGCCCCCACCTCTGAATTGGCATCAGTGAGCTTGTTGAGCAGCGTGGACTTACCCACCGATGGGAAGCCCACCAGAGTAACGGTGGCATCACCCGATTTCTTTACGGAATAACCTTCACCTGAGGACTTGCTTGCAGCTCTCTTTACCACCTCGTCCCGCAGACGGGCAAGCTTGGCCTTCAGCTTGCCTATGTGATGAGATGTGGCCTTGTTATAGACGGTGTTCTTTAACTCTTCCTCGACCTGCGCGATCTCCTCTTGTATACTCATTCGGACCTGCCATTAGAATAATTGTAAAATATAAATTATACTTTTGCTGCAATTGTGACTTTAAAGCTTGTCACATGATGGTAATGGGAGTATAAAAAGACATTGTATATGATGATCGATTGGAGGAGAAAATAAAAAGGTAAAAATATGGATGAATTTGGAATGTGAAATAGAAAATTTCTTTTGATATATAATAGTGGACTTGATGAAGAATAACAGTCCATGAAACATAAAGAATCTTACTTTTTTTGTAGACTTTATCTTTTATAAAAATTTGCGACCATGTTAATTGATTCGAGAATTTACTTAAAAGTACTGATCACTCAAATATTCATAAAAATCATTATAACACCTTTCACCTCACAATACTAATATATATTTTATAACAATTTATTACTGTAGGAGAGTTCATTATGAGAATTTCAGTTATTGGTACCGGTTATGTTGGCTCGGTCACTGCAGCGTGTTTTGCGGAACTGGGTCATGAAGTTATCTGTGTGGACGTGGATGAGAAGAAGGTGAGCATGATCAATGCCGGCAAAGCCCCTATCTGGGAGGAAGGGCTGGACGAGCTGTTGACAAAGCATGCCGAGAAACGCATCATAGCCACATCGGACTATGATTATGCGGTGCAGAGGTCGGACGTGTCCTTCATCTGCGTGGGCACGCCTTCCGACGAGAAGGGCAACATCGACCTGTCCATAGTGGAATCCGCAGCTGTGAGCCTGGGAGAGGCCATGGCGAAGAAGGACCATTACCATGTGGTCGTTGTGAAAAGCACCGTAGTGCCGGAAACTACGGAGAAGTTCGTCCTGCCTGTGCTTGAGAGCTATTGCGGGAAGAAGGCTGGCAAGGATTTCGGTGTTGCCATGAACCCCGAGTTCCTCAGGGAAGGCAAGGCAGTGTACGATTTCATGCACCCGGATAAGATCGTGGTGGGAGCCATCGATGAAAGGACGTTCTTCATGGTGTCCGAGCTGTACCGCGGGCTTGACTGCGAAGTCACCCACACCCAGCCCACCACCGCAGAGATGATCAAATACGCCAACAACGCCCTGCTGGCCACCAAGATCTCCTTTGCCAACGAGATGGGCAACATCTGCAAGATGCTTGGCATAGACACGTATGCCGTCATGGAGGAAGTGGGTAAGGACTACAGGATAGCACCTGATTTCCTCAACTGCGGAGCAGGCTTCGGAGGCTCCTGCTTCCCCAAGGATGTGCGGGCTATCATAGGCAAGGCGGAAGAACTCGGCTATACGCCCAGGCTGCTGCGCTCAGTTATCGATGTCAATGAAGAGCAGCCCATGGGCATGATCAAACTGCTTCGGGAAAAGGCCGGAGAGCTGCAGGGCAAGCGCATCACAGTGCTTGGCCTGGCCTTCAAGAACGGCACCGACGACATCCGGGAATCCCGCTCCATACCTGTCATTGCAGAACTGCTGCGTGAGGAAGCCCAGGTGAGCGCATACGACCCCATGGCAACAGAGCACATGAAGAAGGTATTCCCCGGCATCACCTACTGCGACAGCGCGGCTGAAGCCCTCCGGGATGCCGATGCCTGCCTGCTCATGACGGAGTGGAACCAGTTCCGCAGGCTGGACAAGGAATTCGCCGCTATGAAAAGGCCGCTGGTCATTGACGGCAGACACCTCATTGATCCAGAGGAACTGTCTGTGAAGATCGAGTACGAAGGGCTCTGCTGGTGAATTGAGCATGATGAGCGAAGAAAAAACACGGGACGACCTGCATGGCAGGATCAATTCTTTTGACCAGAACCTGAGAAGCCTAGAGCGCAGGCTCAGAGCAGTGGAACGCCGGCTTTCCATGGAAGTGCCTCCTCAGGACCTCATGGACGATCCTGTACACCTGCAGGCCGATCTCCTCCATCAAATGCGCACGGAATTCGCAGAATTGCGGGGGAAGATGCGCTTTCTTGACGGAAAAGCCTCTTACCCCGGGGAGACCGACATCAACTCTCTGAAGCAGCAGATGGAAGAACTGCAAGAGCAACTCCATACTCTGAGCGAAGGGCAGAAGCAGACAAAGCACGAGCTTCTGAACAATAAGACCGACGACCATATGTTGACACTCACTCAAACCATGAAGGACCAGCTTGAGGACATGGAAAAGCGGCTTAAAAGAACAGAAGATCGGAACAGGATCACCATCGGTTCTGTGAAAGTGCCTGTAGAATTGTCAGGAGTTGTGGCGGCGGCCCTCATTTTTTTCACAGGCCTCCTTATCATGGGGAACAGGTGGGATATAATCAGATCCCCCTATTTCTCATTCTCCATTGCACTGGTACTGGCAGCAGCTGCACTGATAAGGTTCTACATGGCAAATAAGGAGCCAAAGATAGCATAAAAATAAAGAAGGAATCTAATGAAGTGATCAGATGGACCTGACCTTGATGAGATACTGTTCGTCCAGGTCCAGATACCCTTCCTGCATCACTTTGACAGCAATATAACCCTCACTTTTTCCCGTGGGCAGGGACATATTCTCCAGCCGGAAAACAAATTGACCAAAGACATCGGTGGTGCCTGCCTTAGCTGTCCTGTGATCAGGTCCCCAGACCACCACACTTGCCCCTGGCACTGTTTCATCCTCTGAATCTACCACAGTTAACTGGATGTACGGAGAATCGCCGGTACTGTCATTCATGGTAAAAGAAGTGGTGTTGGACATCACATACAGCGCACCAGGTGTGGTCTGTACGCCTGCGAGGGCAGCCAGCATCACGGTCATGCCTGCCAGACCCACGATGGTCAACACCACCATTCTGATGGGGAGGCCCAGCGCAGCCCCCTCGTCCCTGAATAAAAATCTGTGCTTCATGGTATTACAAAATAAAGTGATCAAAGTGATGGTCAGGCAGTCCTGACAATCATCACTGCATCTTCCTTCTCATAGTCGTAGAACCCGTTAGCTGAGATGGTAAGATCCATTGTGCCTTCGTTCTGGTTAGGACCCATTGCTACCATTGCCGGGTCGGTGATAAGCACAGCCATGCCATCACTGCCCGTGGTGGAAGTAGCAACCCCTCCTAAGCCCCTTAGCACCACGCTGGCATCTCTTACAGGATTACCATCAGTGTCCGTAGCTGAGAGGGTCACCCTCACGTAGAAAGGGTTCTGTGCAGTAGCTGAATCCACTATTACCGCATTGCCATCGGTCATGGTTATGGCGGTATTTGCCGATGCACCTGCACTATCAATATATACGGACATATTCTTGGTAGGTGGGGGAATAATGGCAACAAGAGCTGCAAGTGCCACCATGCCCACGACCAGCATTACAACAATGTTTATAGGCAGTTCCATAGCATCATCGTTGCGGAACAAAATTATAGTGTCCTTTGTGTTATTCTTTATGTTTTTCATACTTGTCACCGGACTGCATCCACATTAAAAAAGAATACAAAGTATATAAGTTATACTATATTATTAAAAAGTTGAATTCCCAAAACAATATAGATTCGCAAAATTGATGTATAAAGAACATGCTCTAATTTCCGATGAAAAATATAGTGATCATAGATTATGGACTGGGTAACCTGCGCAGTGTGTACAAAGGACTTGAACACGCAGGTGCCTCTGTTTCCATCTCCAGTGACCCTGGAACAATGCTTGCAGCAGATGGGGTCATCCTGCCCGGCGTGGGAGCCTTCATGGATGCCATGAAGAACATCGAAGGTCTCAAGGGAGCCATTAAGGAATATGTGGGCTCCGGCAAGCCTATGCTGGGCATTTGTCTGGGTGAGCAGATACTTATGGACCGGTCCGAAGAGGGAAAACTGACTGACGGCCTGGGACTTATAAAGGGCAATGTTGTCAGGTTCCCTCACTCCGAGCTCAAGGTACCCCATATGGGATGGAACTCCATACAGATCACACAGGAACATCCTCTGTTCGAAGGTATTCCCGACGGGTCCTACGTTTATTTCGTACATTCTTACTTTGTGGATACCACACAGAAGAACATACTTGCAGCATGCGGATACGGAAGAACGTTTGCAGCCGCAGTGATCAATGATACCGGGAACGTCATAGGTACACAGTTCCACCCTGAAAAAAGCGGAAATGTCGGCCTGAAGATGCTGCACAACTTTGTAAGGATGTGTTGAGGTAAGAATATGGATATAGAAGGATATGCAAAACGTGGCCTACGTGCCAATGACCCTGAACTTGAGGATAAGCTCACAGCCAGGATCCTGGAAATAAAGAAGACTACGCCCCAGTACGCCCGCAGGCTTGCCCAGGCAACCATCGTGGAGGCCAGGAATACATTAAATGTGAAAGGTGATATCCTTGAACCTACCATATCTGGAGTTACCATGGGTGAGTTCGGTGTAGGTTCCAGAGGTACTGGCGACTTTTATACACATGAGAAGATAGCAGAGGTCATAGGCAAGACAGATGCCGTAGTTGATAGTGCGCAGCTTGATGATTCTGGTGCGGTACTGGGTAATGGCACCGATAAATATATCATAGTCACCATAGACGGCATACACTCAAGGCTCAGTGATTTTCCTTTCCTTGCCGGTTTCCATGTGGCAAGGGCCTCTCTCAGGGACGTGTATGTAATGGGTGCCAGACCCATAGCTCTGCTCTCAGATATCCATGTAGCGGATGATGGTGATATAGCAAAGATATTCGATCACATAGCAGGCATCACCGCAGTATCCGAACTTACGGGCATCCCCCTTATCACAGGCAGTACACTGCGCATAGGAGGAGATATGGTCATCGGAGAACGCATGACAGGCGGTGTGGGTGCAGTGGGAACGACATCCGACCTGACAGCCCGCAACCAGACGCGAGTAGGGGATGTGATCCTCATGACTGAAGGTGCTGGCGGAGGCACTGTTTCCACTACAGCCCTGTACTACAACATGCACCATGTAGTGCAGGAGACTATGAACATAAAGTTCCTGGAAGCATGTGAAGCCCTCATTATTTCCGGCCTGCTGCCATATATCCATGCCATGACCGATGTCACGAACGGCGGCATCCGTGGAGATGCGAAAGAAATATCAAAGACCGCAGGCGTGAAATTGGTCTTCATGGAAGAGAATATGAGAGCACTGGTCAATCCTGTAGTGCTTGATATGCTCGAAACTCTCAAGATCGATTACCTGGGAGTATCTCTTGATGCCCTGCTCATCATAGCCCCGCAGGAGTATGCCGGAGAGATCATGCGCGTGATAAAAGAAGCGGGTGTTGCCATAGACATCATAGGCCGAGTGGAGAAAGGGTCCGGTGCAGAAGTAATAATTAACGGTGAAATAAGGGACTTCACACCCCGGTTCAGGGAATCTGCATACACGCCTATCAAGAAAATGATAGGAGAAGAAGAGCCCCGGGATTTCTTTGAAATGAAACATGCGATCGATCTGGCAGCAGCGAATGCCATTGAGAAAAAGCGCAGAATAGTGGAAACGATAAAGAAGGGATCTGCTTGAATAATTTCAGCAGATCATTTTTCTGAAAGGCTGGAGCTTGCATCTATCTTCTTTACAATAAGGACTATCCCGTCCTTTTCCAATATTTCCACCCTATCCCCTTTTTCGATAGTTTCCTCAGAGCGTGCCTTCCATATCTCGCTTTTATGCCTCACATATCCGAATTCTCCTGGACCAAAGGGATCATCCGCAACAGCAAAATCTCCCACGAGCTCGCCGAACTTCGGTGTAGAATGGCGCACCACCGCAATCTTGTAAAGGACAAAGAGCAGGAAGATACCAATAACTATAGTTGGGGATACCACTGAAAGTATGATCGTCTGCTGGAATTCGGCTGGAGTGTAGTTCCGGGGGAAATCCGTGGGTGCAAGCAATATACTTCCCGCAACGATACATACAAGTCCTGAGATCCCGAAAACTCCAAAACCCGGCGACTGGAACTCTACGATTACTAACGCCACACCTACCAGTATAAGGAATATAGATGCTATGTTCACATCGAAACCAGTGCCTATAAGTCCCAGAGCTATCGCCACTATACCAAAGAGCTCGGCTCCGAAACCCGGGTTAGACAAGCCCAATATGATAGCATATACACCCAGCAGTAACAATAAGGAGGATATGATAGGATCTGAGATTATGTTCAGGAAAGAAAGCCTGAGAGGTGGTTCATAGAACACCAGATCTGCCCCGCTGGTCTTAAGTTCCTGACCTTTGACCTCAAGTCCGTCCACCTGCTCCAGCAGGTCATTGAGATCTGAAGCTATGTATTCTATTACTCCGTATTCTAAGGCCTTCTCAGGGTTTAAATTAAGGTTCTCAGTAATGAATTGGGCTGCAGTAGTATCATTGCGCCCGTGCTTGCGGGCATTTTCCTGTGCAGTGGCGACCAGAGCGTTCACTATCTTGGAGTCGTTCACAGGCTCTGAACCTGAGGCTGTTACCGTCACCGGCTGGGCTGAACCTATAACAGTGTAAGGCGACATAGCCGCTACATCCATACTAATAAGCAGAAGAGTGCCTGCAGACCAGGCCTTGGTACCTTCCGGATAGACGTAGCCTATCACAGGCACATCCGTCGCAGATATTTGTTCCATCATATTAAGGGTTGCATCCACAACTCCTCCGGGTGTGTTAAGTGTAATGACCAGAGCCTGATAATCACCATCTTCGGCGAAAGCTATGGCATCTGCCAGAATATCATCTGATGACGGAGTTATGGTAGCTCCTATATCCATCACCAGCACCTTTTCTGCAGCACTTGCTTGTGATGTAGAGCACAACAAAAATAAAAAAAGTAAAAAAAAGATTCCCAGCCTTGATCTCATCCTTACCTTTCCATTAACCCTTGTTCTTTTCACTAAATGCTTTCGACATAGCCGCCATTCCGCCAATTTCCATTGAATTGGAAATCACAATAAGGTTCTTCTCTCTTGCAACCTCGGCTATAGTTTGCAATTCACGAAGTTTAAGTCCAGCGGGCATATCCTGGTATAACTTTGCAGCTTGTTGCATCTTCTCAGCAGCTATGTACTCACCTTCTGCAAGGATGATACGTGCACGTTTCTCACGCTCTGCCTCAGCCTGCTTTGCAATAGCACGCAGCATAGTATCATCTATTTTCACATCCCTTAGAGTAACGCCTGTGACCTTTATACCCCAGGGATCGGTGGATACATCGAGCATTTCCTGGATGTTTCTATTGATCTCCTCCCTTTTGGAAAGGAGTTCATCGAGTTCGATCTGACCTATAGCATCACGTAATGTAGTCTGAGACAAAGTGGAAGTAGCATACTTGTAATTTTCCACCTCATTGACAGCAGAAGAAGGTTCCACGACCTTATAATAGACCACTGCATCCACATCCACTGTCACATTATCCTTGGTTATCACGTTCTGCTTGGGCACATCGATGGTGACCACACGCAGGTCGATCTTGACCACCGTATCTATGATAGGTATTATGAGGAACAGACCAGGACCTTTGATCCCGCTCAGCCTCCCTAAACGAAAGATAACAACACGTTCATATTCATTTACGATCTTGATAGCTTTTGACAAGATGAAAATCACTAGAATCAATATTGGTAAAATAATGTCAGATAGAACCATAATATCTCCCATTCAAGCGCTAGAATAGTTGCTTGCTTGATAATGTTCGTTTATAAGTAAAGGGTTAGTACATGTTAAAAAGTTAATGGTGATCGCTCATGATAAAAAGATTATATTATAATAATTAAGATAGTACAAAAAGGAGCTTGGGTCCGAAGCACTTGTTTGAGGGGGATGTACACGAAAGTATGAAAGCAAACATTTTTCTGGATTTCAGACCCAACAAATAATAAGATGGTTTCATGATTTATTAATCTGATTGATTTTGTTGTGTGAAATTGCAAACTCGCACAAATAATGCCAGGTATGGCTTGCTATAGATTTTTACATATAATTTACAACTTGGAGACCAAAGAAATAAATCCCACATATTACATTTAAAGCATGATAAAATGAGCGAAAGATGTCAAGAGTGCGAGGGAAAGGGATACATTGTTACCTCCTCGAAGAAATGCCCGGAGTGCAAAGGCAGCGGGAAGTCAAAATCAATAGATTTTATGAAACTCTCCGAGAAAGATGTTACAAATTTCCTCAGCAGTGGTCCAGGATGCCCAAAATGCGGAGGGACCGGAGAAATAGAAGAAAAAGATGCTTGCAGTAAATGCAAAGGAAAAGGCGTTATGTACTCTTGTATCACATGCGGCACAGCCATAGATAAACTTGTGGACGGAGAAGAAGTATGTGAAGGCTGCAGTAAGAAGCAGATAGTATACAACCTCGATGACTCCTGTACAATTGACGAGATAGAGATGGGAAAATTGTACCATTGCGTAGTGAATAGCAATGTTGCCTTTGGGACCTTCGTTGATATCAACTCAAAAATGAGAGGGCTTATCCATTCGAGCAACATTAAAGAAATACCCCGGATCGGGGACAGCCTTGTGGTGAGTGTGAAGGAGATAAGGAACAATAACAAATTGGACCTCATTCCCAGAAACATCAGCACCTACCAGACAGTGGATCTTGAGAAAGAGCTTCCTGAGTTTAACTCCTCCAAGCTCTCCGAAAACGTGGGCAAGACGGTCAGAGTCCATGGAGAGGTGATCCAGGTAAAGCAAACGGCGGGCCCGACCATATTTACCATCGATGATGAGACAGGTCAAATATCTGCTGCGGCGTTTGAAAGTGCTGGAGAGAGAGCATATCCGCACATAGATGCTGATATGATAGTATCTGTTACAGGAGAAGTCCAGCTGAGAGGAGAGAATGTCCAGCTTGAGGTCCGCAGCATGAGAAGGTTGACGGGCGACAAGGAAAAAATAATAAGGACACGTATAGAAGATGCAATAGACAGAAGGGCTGAGCCTCATTATATCGAGTTCCTGGTTAAGAGCGATGTGCTGGAGAAGCTCAGGCCGGCTATGAAAGAGGTAGCAAAAGAAATACGCAAAGCTGTCATCAAGTCAAAGCCCATTCTCCTGAGACATCATGCCGATGCCGACGGTATGACCGCGGCGGTTGCCATCGAAAAAGCCATACTCCCACTTATAAAAGAAGTTAACGGTACTGATGGTGAATATTATTTCTACAAAAGAGCTCCCTCAAAGGCTCCTTTCTATGAACTGACAGACGTTACCCGTGATGTTTCTTTTGCTTTGGAAGATACCGTCAGGCACGGGCAGAAAATGCCCC
This sequence comes from Methanomethylovorans hollandica DSM 15978, assembly GCF_000328665.1. NCBI lineage: Archaea > Methanobacteriati > Methanobacteriota > Methanomicrobia > Methanosarcinales > Methanosarcinaceae > Methanomethylovorans > Methanomethylovorans hollandica. The sequence goes on along the minus strand of NC_019977.1, from coordinate 2,295,205 downwards.
TGGTCGTAAGTGTGGACAATGGTTCTACCCTTGAAGATCTGCCTTCTTTCAGAATAGCTCAGGTATACGATATTGAGATGGTTGTCGTTGACCATCACCATCCTGACAAGGAAGTTGATCAGTTCCTTAAAGCTCATGTCAATCCTGCACATGTGGGGGGAGATTACAGTATAACTGCAGGCATGCTTTGTACTGAAGTTGCCCGTATGATAAATCCGGATATTGAAAAAGAGATACTGCACCTGCCTGCTGTTGCCGGTGTGGGTGACCGTGCAGATTCAGAGGAGGCAAGAGATTATATTAAGCTGGTATCCGACAGGTATTCATTGCAGGACCTGAAGGATATGGCACTTGCACTTGACTATGCAGCCTACTGGCTCAAATTCAGCAGTGGCAGAGGCATAGTTGACGATATACTGGATTTGAAAGATCATAACACACATAGGAAACTTGTCAGCCTGTTCTGCGAGCAGGCCAACGGCATGATCAACGAGCAGCTTGAAGCATGCATGGCACATGTTAAGGCCCAGAAGCTTCCCAATGGTGCCATACTGAACGTGCTGGATGTAGAGAACCATGCCCACAAATTCACATTCCCGCCACCCGGAAAAACATCCGGTGAGGTGCATGACAGACTTTGTAAAAAATACGAAGGTCAGCCAGTAGTCACTCTGGGATATGGTCCTGACTTTGCTGTGATCAGATCCAAGTATGTCAAGATGAACATACCAAAAATGGTCAGAGAACTGCATGACGAGATAGAAGGCGGTGGTGTCAACGGAGGAGGGCACCTGGTGGTGGGCAGCATAAAGTTCGTAGAAGGGATGCGTACCCAGGTATTGGCAAAACTTGCAGAAAAGATAGGAGCAGTGGAAGTAGAATAAATATCACTTCCAACTGCACTCATTTCTAATTATATTTACTTATCCATCAGTCTACACGGACTATGCGTACCAATGGCCTTACAGGCACGTCTGAAATGACCTCAGCGCCTTTCTTATCCACCAGGACGGCTATTGCAACGGGTTTGCCGCCTTCTTCATGGATGCGTTTGACCACCCCTGTCATGGTGGATCCACTAGTGATCACATCATCCACAATAACACATTTCTTACCCCCTACAGTACTGAAATTCCCGCTGAAATCGCCTTTCAGGCTCCTGTCATCAGCCGGATCATAATGTGCATGGAATATTGCAAGGTCTGTACCTAGCTCTTCTGCCATAAGGCTCGCTAACGGCACACCGCTAAGCCCGATACCTACAATAAGGTCAACATCATCTTCTGTCTGGTCCAGGGTCTCCAATACCAAATCACAGAGCACTTTTGAAATGTTACGCAGCCTGTAAGCGTTCTTGCCTATGTTTGCCCAGTTCACAGAAATGTCCTTGGGTGCAGGTGTGCTAAGATCTTTCTTTGCACGGGTGAGAAGCCAGGTCACAGTGTCCCTGGAAACGTTAAGCTCATCTGCTATTTGCCTTGAGGTAAGCCCGTTGGACTGTAACTCCACTGCTTTCTGAATCAGATTATCTATATTCTTCATATGATCCCTGCCTGTGATATTTTTAAAGGTATTCTGAAATGTAGTCTATAAAGATGTCATTAATACATATACAAGTATTGTTATAATTTTCTTTTGCGTCCTTTTCTCATAGGAGAGCCACATACGGGACATATATCTCCTGAATCGAACTTCCTCTTACATCCAATACAGACCTTCTGCCATATGAGCACGTCCTTTATCTTCTTCTGAACAACAGGCTCGACTTTTATGCCCAGCATACTGGCAACATTCTGCACTGCGTAATCGTCGGTGAGGAGCACCGCTTCTTCCTTGAGATCATAAGCCTTGGCAAGCACTTCAATGTCAGTGAGGGATAACTCCTCATGATCCTTAGATACACCAGAAACCTCTGCAACCCTTTCAAGCGCTTCCTTGGAGGGTATTTCTACTCCCAGACCCTGTTCCCTGGCAAGGTCAAAGCGCAGCCTTGACTCACTGCTTTTGAGCTCATCCACTACTGAAGGAACAGTAATGGTATAGATGGCATCAACTGGTTTTCCCATTATGAAGACAGCAGAGTCGGCTATATAAATAGGCATGCAGCTGCATTAGAACTTCCAGATAGATTAAACCTTTGAGCGGGAAACTTTATTTTAATTAAGATGCAGCAATAAGAAAAGAAACACAATAGAGGATCATATTTGTGGAAAATATAGAGGACGGGAACATGGACACAGAGAAAGCAAGGGAAGTAATCGTAGAGTTCATCAGAGAAAAGGTACATGAAGCAAATGCAGAGGGAGTTGTCCTTGGTATAAGTGGGGGTATCGATTCTGCACTGGCAGCATATTTAGCTGCTGAAGCTCTGGGCAAGGATAAAGTACTGGGTATACACCTTCCGGAACTCAACTTCACACCTGCGGAGGATGTCCTTGATGCGACCGAGGTGGCACATAGATTAGGCATAGAGTTCAGTGCCATAGGTATCTCAGATATGCTCACAGCTTACCTTGAGAACATTCCGGAAGGAGATAAGGCCACTACCCATGCAAAAGGGAACCTTAAGGCCCGCATCCGGATGTCAGTGCTGTATTACCATGCCAACATGCTCAACAGGATAGTCATAGGCACAGGTAATAAAACAGAACTGTTGCTGGGTTATTTCACAAAGTATGGCGATGGAGGAGCAGACATGCTGCCTCTTGGGGACCTGTATAAGACTGACGTGTGGGAGCTTGCGGCCTTGATGGGAGTTCCTGAATCCATCATCAATAAGGCACCTTCTGCTGGTCTCTGGAGTGGCCAGACCGATGAAAAAGAACTGGGTATCACATATAAAGAAGTGGATCGTTTCCTTTCACTGCTGCTTGAAGGAACGGCAACTGAGGTCGTACGGAACACTGTGGGCATTACAGGGGAGCAGGCCGATTCAGTGATGCGCAGGATCAAAATGAATGCCCACAAGCTGAGAACGCCCCCTATAGCAGATCTTGAACATTTGAGATGAGAGATCATCTGAAGGGAAATATTTTTGATTGTGGGGTTTGCATCCTGACAAGTGGTTTTGCCAGATGCCTGCGGGCACAAGGAGGCACCTCATACATACCGGGCTCAATGTCTCTTTTTTGTTGTATCTGCACCAAAGAAGATGATCTTGTGCCACATTTTCTGCATCTGTACCCCTGTCCTCTGCCTGCTGATTCCATCCTTTTTCCGCAGGAAGCACATTCGGGATTATGAGTAAACACCAACGGTGCAAGGGAAACAATCTCTATCTTTTCGATGTTAAGAGATTTATTCATAAAGCTGCCATAAACCTTTATAGCATCTCCCTGGATGAGTTTGCGCACCAGTGATCTGAAATCCTTGGTTGGTTCAAAAGCCGCACATTCTACAGAAGATCCGCTATTATCAGATATAGAGAAGATGGTATGCCCTCCGGGTATCGTAAATGGGTCACATGAAACAGACCCTGAAACAATATATGATTGCATCTCTTTGATTCCGGATATACTGTCAATGGGTATCAAATGCATATCAGTTCCCTGGTTAGTGCAGTATATGCACGATCTTTCCAGGGGTTCTGAGATGATCATTCCCGCTGTCCTTTTCACCACATCCGGATCCCTTCCCCTAATACCATATAGCACCGGGTCCGGAGAATGAGGTACGCACACTACAAGTCCATTTGACACATCCACGGTGTCCCATGTAGCTGGATAAGTTGCATCATCAGCAACAAAGAAGCTGTCTTTATCCACGTTTCTGGGGGTACCCCATTTGCCCCTTTGCCTATAGGCAAGATACTCAAATGTGTGGTCCCATCCGGGGTTCAGCATGGCACCACAGGCAGCCAGCGCGCCAATGAGACCTCGACCATTCTTGAACCCTCGGGCCTGCAGGCCGGTTTCAGCAATTATGGATTTTGCCTCTTCGATGGAAAGGACTGTTCTTACAGCGCGCAGGAAAAAAGTACCCAGTGTATCCTTGACCCTGTTAGCTTCATCATCCTGTACAAAGACAACCCCCGGATTTGTCATTTCGCATTCCATCGCTGACATTTCAGAGACCCTGGAAATAACGTGTTCCATAACTTTATCCGGACAAGAGGTTGCTATATTAATGCCTACACATGCGTTGCCTCTGGTCTTGTAAGGGATAGTGGGGTTGAGGCGGACAAGAATAGGAAGCTCCTGCATGCTGCCGTAATGTTGCAGTTCTTCCATGAGCAGGGCTCCCAGATATGTTGTACACATACCTTCCCTTGAATCCGTATCATCTATGCCTATGATCATGGTGTTGACCTTGATAATTTTGGTTATTGATGAGTTGCATGCAATTAAGTTTTCTGCAGGATAAATGAGTTAAGGACAACAGAATAGGATAAATACATATAGATGCGCAAACAACCTTCAATTAGTCATGACAAAAGACATCCTCATACATCAGATAGTAGATGTACTGAAACAGGCGAACTTCATCGTTTCAAAACGCTGTAACATCAGGCCGAGGAGTTTTGATCTTGCTGCAAGGAAAGATAACATCCTGCTTTTCTGCAAAGTATTGTACAATATAGATGGGCTGAACGAAGAAACAGCCCATGAGATGAAAGCACTTGCGCGATATCTGGGCGGTTCAGCCATTCTTGTGGGTGCCAAAACCCGGGACCAGATGCTTGAAGATAGTGTAGTGTACATGCGATATGACATACCTGCTGTTAATGTGCAGACCCTTTATGATTACTTTGTGGAAAACGTACCTCCACTTGTGGCTGCAGCACCCGGAGGGTTGTATGTGTCAATAGATGGGGACGTACTGAAAGAAGCACGTACAAAGCAGGCAATGTCCCTCGGAACCCTTGCTACTGAGCTGGGAGTTTCCAGAAGGACCATCAGCAAATATGAAGAAGGTGGGATGGATGCGTCCATAGATGTAGTGTTACATCTTGAGGAGTTGCTGGATGTTGCACTTGCAAAATCCATAGATATATTGCAGGCTTTTGAGAAGAAACTCAAGGAACCGCCAATGCCAATTGAGGAAAAGAAATACCCTCAAGAGGATAATGTTCTTGATATGCTGCATTCCCTGGGATACCAGGTAGTTTCGACATCTCAGGCGCCTTTCAAAGCAATATCCAAAGATAATCACGATACAATGCTTACAGGGGTCAGCACGTACAGCAGTGCGATGATAAAACGAGCTGATCTGATGAGCAGCATCTCCTGTGTAACGCAGACAAGGTCCGTGTTTATAATAAAAGGTCCGACCAAGTCAGAAACTGTAGAGAACACAGTTCTCATCGAAGAAAAAGAACTGGATAGAATGGCCGGACCAGAGGAGTTTGTAAGCCTCATTGACGAGAAAACAAAATATAAAAAACATTGATGTTTTTTATTTCAGTTGTGAACCAAATCCAAAAATCTAATAATATAGAGATACTTTAAGAGCCTATAATGACCACCAATATAGGAGTTTTAGTATCAGGCAGAGGTTCTAACCTTCAGTCTATTATTGACCATGTGGAAAGCGGCTATTTAAAAGACATAAAGCTCAGCGTGGTCATCAGTGATGTGAAAGACGCTTTCGCTCTCGAGCGTGCAAAGATGTATGGTATAAATGCTGTTTTTATAGATCCGCACGCTTATGAAAGTAAGATGGGATTCGAAGAAAAGATAATTGCAACATTGAAGGATTATAATGTGGATCTGGTGCTTCTGGCAGGATACATGAGGATCTTAGGGAGTGAAGTTATCCGGGCATACAGAGATAGGATCATGAACATACATCCTGCACTGCTCCCTTCCTTTAAAGGTCTGCATGGTCCCAGACAGGCACTTGAATATGGTGTCAAGGTCGCTGGCTGCACTGTACATTTCGTAGACGAAGGAGTGGATAGCGGACCTATAATCCTTCAGAGCTGTGTATCTGTAAAAGACAATGACACAGAAAGCACGCTTGCCTCCCGGATACTGGAGCAGGAACACAGGATATTCCCTGAAGCAATAAAACTGTTCACTGAGGGTAAACTTAAAGTGGATGGCAGGATTGTACTACGCAGAGAGAACTAACCTTAAAAAAGCTTATAAGTGGATGATAGCATGTCCTATATTTCAGAGATAGACCCCGAGATCGCCGAAGCGCTAAAGCTTGAAGCGAACCGCCAGGACTACAAACTCAACCTGATAGCATCTGAGAACTATACGAGCCGTGCGGTTATGGAAGCACAGGGCTCGATAATGACTAACAAATATGCTGAAGGTTATCCGGGTAAGAGATACTATGGTGGTTGTGAATTTGTAGACATTGCCGAGGACCTCGCAAGGGAGAGAGCAAAGGCCATATTCGGTGCAGAACACGTGAACGTGCAACCTCACTCCGGTTCAGGTGCCAATATGGGCGTATACTTCTCCGTACTTAAACCCGGGGATACCATAATGTCCATGGACCTTTCACACGGAGGCCATCTGTCACACGGAAGCCCTGTCAATTTCGCCGGCCAGCTTTACAACATAGTACCCTATGGAGTATCCAGGGAAACAGAGGCATTAGATTACGATGAACTTCTGGCGATGGCAAAGCAGACAAAACCAAAAATGATCGTGTGCGGAGCTTCTGCTTATTCCCGCACCCTTGACTTCAAGAGCTTCAGAGAGATAGCTGATGAAGCTGGCGCATATCTGCTGGCCGATATCGCCCACATTGCCGGACTTGTGGCAGCCGGCGCTCATCCAAGTCCTGTCCCTTATGCTGATTTCGTGACAACCACCACTCATAAGACCCTGCGTGGGCCAAGAGGTGGAATGGTCATGTGCAGGGAAGAATATGCAAAAGCCGTTGATAAGGCCATATTTCCGGGAATACAGGGTGGCCCCCTTATGCATGTGATAGCTGCAAAGGCTGTAGCCTTCAAGGAAGCACAGAGCAAAGAGTTCAAGCAGGACCAGGAACAGACAGTCAGGAACGCGAAGATGCTTGCTGAGAGCCTTATTGAGAGGGATTTCAATATCGTTTCGGGAGGAACGGATAACCACGTAATGCTCCTGAACCTCAATAAGTTCAATATAACTGGAAAAGATGCGGAAGCAGCCATGAGCAAGGCAGGCATCATCCTCAACAAGAACACTATACCTTTTGAGACTAGAAGTCCTTTCATTACCAGTGGAATAAGGATAGGTACCCCCGCTGCAACCACCAGAGGCATGAAAGAAATGGAAATGGTGGACATTGCAGGATTCATAGAGAACGTGATCCTCAATATTGGCAACGATAAGGCACTAATGGAGATCAGCTCTGATGTGGAACAGCTCTGCAGCAGGTTCCCTATATATAAGTAAAGAGGTGAAAGGAGTGGTGGAAGAGGAATATAGTTCAAGGGTGATCGATGGGCGTAGCCTTGCAAAGAAGGTTGAGGAAGAAGTAAAGAAAGGTGTGGAGGCACTTAAAGCGGAAAGGGGTATAACTCCTGGCCTTGCCACCATTCTGGTAGGAGAAGATCCTGCTTCAAAGATGTATGTACGCCTTAAGCACAAAGCATGTGAAAGGACAGGGATACATGCAGAAGACCATAACCTTCCGGCTTCTATCTCCCAGGAGGAGCTTATAGCCCACATTCAGCAGCTCAACCTGAGGAAAGATATTCACGGGATACTACTGCAACTACCTCTTCCACGACATCTTAACGACAAGGAAGCCATGCTGGCCATAGACCCGGGAAAGGATGCAGATGGTTTTCATCCGTACAACATGGGAAATCTCCTGATAGGTAATGAGGGCTTTGTGCCCTGCACTCCCAAAGGAGTTATCCGGGCAATGGAAGAGCATGGTATCCAGATACAGGGCAAGCATGCCGTTGTTGTCGGGCATAGCAATGTTGTAGGAAAACCGATGGCTGCAATGCTGATCAATCGCAATGCCACAGTTTCAGTATGTCACGTGTTCACCCAGGATCTGAAACAGTACACACTTGATGCTGACATACTCGTAGTTGGTACTGGTGTCAAACACCTCATCAAGGCCGAGATGGTCAAAGAGGGAGTTGTTGTTTTTGATGTAGGGATCACTGAGGAAGATGGAAAAGTGTACGGTGATGTGGACTTTGAGAACGTTATCAAGAAAGCCGCCCTTATAACCCCCGTACCCGGAGGTGTGGGGCCTATGACGATCTCCATACTCATGCAGCATGTGCTAATGGCAGCTAAAGGCACATGTAAAGCCTAAAAGGTAAAAAATGTTCGTTGATGCAGATATCTGCGGCTTGAAAGTTGGTGATGAACATCCTGTAAGGATAATGGGAGTTCTAAACCTCAGCCAGGAGTCTTTTTACAGATCATCTGTGGTGAACATAGACTCCATACTGGAGAAGGCACAAGCAATGGTAGACAGCGGTGCCACTATCCTGGACATAGGAGCACGGTCCACGTGGCTGCTTGCAAAGCCTGTAATAAGCAGGGAAGAAGAACTGCAAAGGCTCGTCCCTGCGCTTGCTATTCTGAAAGATAACGTTGATGCACTTATTTCTGTAGATACGATGTTTGCTGACATCGCTGAAAAGGCCCTTGAACTGGGAGCCGACATGATCAATGATGTTTCCGGTTTCAAAGCCGATGAGAGAATGCTGGATGTCCTGGTGGAAAGCGGCTGTCCTGCAGTAGTCATGGCCACTGAGAGGATCCCCGGAGACCCAATAGGTATGAACGCTATAATGGACTCCCTGTCTGGTATCATCAGGCAGGCACATGAAAAAGGTATGGACACCAGCAAGCTCGTACTGGACCCTGCCATCGGTAGATGGATGCCGGAAAAAGGCCCTATATATGATTTTGAGACCATGGACCAGTTTGAAAGGCTGAAAGTGTTTCAAAAACCACTCCTTGCAGCGATATCGCGCAAATCCTGTATCGATGCGGTGCTGCACAGGCCGGCAGATGAAAGATTATATGGGACCCTGGCTGCCACTGCTATCGTGGTACACAAGGGAGCACATATCATAAGGACGCATGATGTACCCCAGACAATGGATGTGGTACAAGTTGCAGCAGCCATGCGCAGCAGGCAGCCTGTGGTAAAAGAGAATGGTTTTGAGGTCTCTGTGCTGGATATTAAAAATCCTGAAGATGCTGTTCGCAGCATGAAGGAGATGGGTGTCACCGGAACGGGAGCCCAGATCATGAAGAAAAAGTCCATTTCCCGGGTGCTGAAGATATCAAATATAACCACCACAGAAGCCCTTATTATTAAGCAGGAGATATTGGCAAGGGGAGGCGATGCAGCCCTTGAACGTGATGCAGTGTCCCATGAGACAGAGGGTACTGACATCCTGATCATGGGAACGATATTGCAGCTTGAGAAGCTTGCGAAAAAACTGGAATGCCAGGCCCGTGACCTGCCAGTTATTTCCAGGATAATCCAGGATACGCTGCAACTTGATGATAATGTGGAGTACCGTTATTTGAGGGAGCTATGATCATCTCTTCTTCTAAGCCGTTTAATGAGATACTTTCTGAGCTGGAGAACATTGACAAAATTTTTGTGATCGGCTGCAATGTATGTGCTGCAAAGCTGCACGTGGGAGGGGAGCCTGAAGTGCTTGATATGTGTGAGAAACTGAAAACAGCCGGGAAAGATGTTGTCGGCTGGGTTCTGCCCACTGCAGCCTGTAGCATCCGGTCCTATGAAGCACTCGTGGAGAAAGGTCCGGATATACAGAAAGCTGATGCTATTCTTGTCATGGCATGTGGCAGCGGTACTTCAATGGTGTCCAGGCTCGTAGATGTACCGGTCTACCCATCCAATAATACTGATTCTCTGGGAGGACGATCTGCAGACCAGGTCCTTCCCCAGCTATGCGAGATGTGCGGTGCATGCAATATCCAAAAATTCGGCGGTATCTGTCCCAAAGCCAACTGCCCGAAAGGCTTGCTCAACGGTCCATGCGGAGGTTCAATGTCTGGAAAATGCGAGGCTGCTCCGGAAAAGGACTGTGCATGGGAACTCATTTACAGGCAACTTGAAAAAATTGGAAGACTGGAACTGCTGGAGAAGATCATTGAGCCAAGAAGTTACAGCTGATAGTCTACTGACGGAATCTTACATTGGATTACATAATCTAAGTTGTTTCAAGCATGTGCATTAACGATCAGATCCAGTGCGTATTCCTATCACATAATAAATAAAAAAAAGAGAAGATTAACCCCAGTTGCCCACAACCGGAGTCACACCTTCCCATCCAAGGCCTATAATATCAAAGCCAGGATCTGTCTGTATCAGAAAATTATTACCCCCAGTATTGTAAATACCTACTTCTGTAGTCAGATCTCCATCCCAGTCACCTACTACCGGCTCGGTACTGGCCCAGCCAAATCCCACGATGTCGGCAGAGTTGGTATAGGAGTTCCACAGAGCCCAGGTACCTTCATTGTTGTATACACCAACATCATCAGCACCGTCTCCGTCCCAGTCACCAACTACTGGGGTAACGCCCGGCCAGCCAAGACCGATCAAATCGAACTCTGAACCATTCTGGATAAGGAAATTATTACCTCCTCTATTGTATATGCCCACTTCAGTAACACCATCGCCATTCCAGTCACCTGCTACCGGCTCTGTACCTGCCCAGCCGAATCCCACGATATCTGCAGAGTTAGTGTCAGTGTTCCACAGAGCCCAGGTACCTGCATTGTCATATACGCCTACCTCATCAGCACCGTCTCCGTTCCAGTCAATAACTACTGGTGTCACTCCAGGCCAGCCAAGGCCGATCACATCAAAACCCGAACCATTCTGGATAAGGAAGTTATTACCCCCTCTATTATAGATTCCTACCTCAGTAACACCATCGCCATCCCAGTCACCTGCTACCGGCTCTGTACCTGCCCAGCCGAATCCCACAATTTCAGCAGAATTGTTATCTGGGTTCCAGAGTGCCCAGGTACCTGCATTGTCGTAAACGCCAATCTTATCAGCATCCAGATCGAAAATGAAAAGACCGTTTGCAGCATTAGCTACGTACAAAAGGTTACCTGAAACAGCAACTTTCTGTGGGTTACTCATATAATACTCTGCTAGGATCACTGATGATAGCGGGTCACTGATATCAATGATAGCAAAGCCTTCATTATCGGTAACACCGAGATAATTACCTTGTGCAGCAACAAACCGTGAAGAACCATTGATCTCATAACTGTCTGCAAAGAGTGGCAAGGCAGGATCAAATACATCTACAATTTCAAGATAACCGACCCCCTCATCTTCAAGATTACTGGTCACGTAGGCATAATAGTTGGCTACAGCAACATCAAATGCATAACCAGCGGTATCATAAGTGCCCTCCATAACAGGTGATGTGGGAACGATAATATCTATGATTGCAAGACCATATCCATCCGCCACATACGCATAATGGTCTGCTACAGCAACACCAACTGCAGAATGACCAGTATCATAACTGCTCACAAAAGTTGGCGATGAAGGATCGCTGATATCCACGATTACAAGTTCACCGGCTGCCAGGCAGGCATAGTCTTCTTCGACAGCAACATCTATCGCCATCCCAGTATCAACATCATAACTACCGGCAAATACTGGCGATGAAGGGTTGCTGATGTCCACGATAACAAGACTTGTATTAGCGGCTATGTAGGCATAATCACCTGAGACAACGATGCCAAAAGCATCACTGCTGGTATCATAACTGCTCACAAATGTCGGCGATGAAGGATCAGTGATATCCAGGATCACAAGACCATCACCGTCAGCTATGTATGCATAACTGCCTACCACAGCAACATCATTTGCAATAGAATCAGTATCATAAATGCCTACCAGAGCAGCTGAGACTATTCCTATGGTCATTATCAGAAAGAACAAGATCTCTCCGATCAATACTCCTGATTTGATTTGCATTCATATCACCACTCTACGAACTTTAGGGAACTCTGAATAGCTTTAGTCCCCTTAAGACAAAATATGAGATGAAGTGATACTTAAACACAAGTGTAATTTTTAATGTATATATATAAAGATGTATTTGCCTGGATGAAGATTATAGGCGGAAGTGCATACACAGAAAAAATGCTTCATTATCTTGCTATTCCTTCTCTGCCCAACGTCTTGTACGATAAGAATAGGACACAATTTTTTTGCAAGCTGATCTGCCACTTCCAGCAAGCTGTCACTAAGCAGTTATAATGTGGACATAATACCAATTTTAATGCAGACTTAAGTTCCATACAGAAACCTATTTATAGCATAATAAGGGTTGAATATTCGATATGTCTACTCCGACATAACGCTGCTGGCAGCACTTAAGAAAATAAGACTGCCTGACCAAAACCTGCCGGCAGCTCAATCCCAAGATCGTTCTGATCTGAAGATAAGGTGGTGTTCTGCATGGATAAAAAGAACCAGACGTTACTTACAGTTGCCATAGCTATCGTTATTATCACAGTCCTTGCGGCTATGTTCATGGGCTCGAATGGTGAAAAGCAACAAGACCAGCGACAAACGGCACAAAAGACAGCGATTACCGTATCTGGCTCTGCAGTACTTACAGAAGCTTTCACAGATATGGAAAAAGAGTTTGAGGCTGACAATTCGGGAATAGACCTGATAATGAACTTCGGTAATGCAGGTTCTCTAAGGATGCAGATAGAAGGAGGTGCACCTATAGATGTGTTCGCTCCAGGAGATGTGAATCAAATGGACATGTTGGCATCAAAGGGATTAGTTTACAACGACTCACGAAAAGAATTTGCAGGTAGTTCCCTTGTGATAATAGTCCCAAAAGGAAACGTACTTAATATTACAGACATGAAAGACCTGGCTAGGCCTGAAGTGAAGAAGATAGCACTTAGTGATACAGAGGCTTCAACTGTAGGCAGATATGCAAAACAATCACTTATAGAAGAAGGACTATGGAACAGTGTGCAGGATAAGCTGTTGACAGGCGACACGGTAAAGAATTCACTCTTCTATGTGGAGAGAGGAGAAGCTGATGCTGGATTTGTATTCATGACCGATGTATCATCAGCACAGCCGGGCACAATTGAAGTGGCCTCTTCAGTCCCTGTAAGTACACCCATTATTTACCCCATAGCTGTAGTTTCAGCCACCCAGCACCCGAAAGAATCACAGCTGTTCATTGATTTCGTCACTGGAGAAAAAGGTAAATCCATACTGGGACAATATGGCTTCCTAATTCCTCAGACTGGATGAACTGAAATGCTTGACCAGATATGGTTCCCCTTATCTATAACCCTTAAGATATCACTCGTATCCTCGCTCATAGTGGCAATACTGGGGGCCGTGATATCTTATATCCTTGCCAGAAGGGAATTCATGGGTAAATGGCTTGTAGATGTTTTAGTCACACTTCCCATGGTACTTCCACCCACGGTAACAGGTTACATGTTGGTCGTGCTTCTGGGAAAGAACGGGATCCTTGGAAATACCTTGTTCGATCTGACAGGTATCACATTGCTCTTCACCTGGCAGGCAGCAGTCATCGCTGCTTTTGTAGTATCCCTGCCCCTTATGGTCAAGACCACTACTGCAGCCATAGAGGCTGTGGACAGGGAGCTGGAATATGTGGCATATACACTGGGAAGGAGCGAGCTTGAAACTGCATTTTTTATTACACTACCTCTCGCCAAGAAAGGCATACTTGCCGGTATCGTGCTGAGCTTTGCAAGAGCAGTTGGGGAATTCGGTGCAACACTTATGGTTGCGGGAAATATCCCTGGCAGGACCAACACCATGGCCATCTCCATTTACAGTGCCTTCCAGGGCGGGAACAGTGAACTTGCGAACACGCTGGTGATAATACTCGTGCTGATGTCCCTGATATCCATAGCCATCACTACAAAACTGGTAAATAGCTGGAAGATCTGAGGTGTGCATACATGGGGATCAAAGTTGACTTCAGAAAACGATTTTGCAAGGATAATAACAGGAAGAAAGGAAAGGAACCTTCTTTCACTGTAGATATCAACTTTGAAGCAGGTAACGAACTGGTAGTCCTTTTTGGCCAGTCAGGTTCTGGAAAGACCACAACCTTACGATGTATCGCAGGTCTGGAAAAACCCACTGGGGGAAAGATCACTGTGAACGGAAAAGTGTACTTCGACTGCCATAAGAGAATAGACCTGCCTCCACAACAACGTAGCCTTGGTTATGTGTTCCAGAACTACGCTCTTTTCCCTCACATGGATGTAAAGAAAAATATCACATACGGACTCAAGGGCAGGACAGACCAGGAAAAGGAAAGGAGAATGAGGGAAATGCTCCAGCTTTTACATATAGAAGGACTGGAGGATCACTATCCTTCACAGCTTTCAGGCGGACAGAAACAACGTGTAGCTTTAGCCCGTGCTCTGGCTCCCGGACCGGATCTATTGCTATTGGACGAGCCTTTTTCTGCACTGGATATGATAGTGCGTATGAAATTGCGGGAAAAGATAAAACTGATCCAGAAAGAACTGAACATACCCGTGCTTTTCATCACCCATAACCCTATAGAGGCTTTCACCCTTGCTGACATGGTTGTAGTGTACCATGAAGGGACAGTGCAGCAGACAGGAACTCCGGAAGAGGTATTTTACTATCCGAACAACAGGCATGTGGCAGAGCTTGCCGGTGTGACCAATATATTCGATGATGCTGTATTTACAGACCATATAGACCATGATAGAGCCTTGTTCAAGGCAGGGGAACTGGATTTAATTACCAGACACGTGGATCTTGAACTTGATGAAAGAGTATCATGGGGCATTCGTCCCGAAAATATCGCCCTTGCGAATCCTGAGAAGGACAATACAGACATCTATGAAAACCGCTTCAGCGGGAAAGTTATAAGCATCGTCAATAAAGGTGCTAGCAAGCTCATAGCAGTGGGACCTAAAAACGAAAGAAGGATACTGATCTCTGAAGTATCTAACAAAGTGTATGAAGAACTTAACCTTTGCCAGGGATGCAGCTGCATATTTTCATTTGCATCCAAAGACATACTGATCTTCGTCTGACTTTCGCCACTTTTATGCGGAGGTGTTGCATGCAGACAAAGATCAAAGAGTTCAGAGCACGATATGATCTTACCCAGGAAGATCTGGAAAAAAAAGTAGGTGTGGGCAGAGAAACAATAGGTTTTCTGGAAAAAGGTAAATACACCCCGTCCCTGAAACTTACATACAGGATAGCAAAATATCTGAACCCCTCTATAGACGAGCTTTTTATATTCGATGATACTGACCTTTGAAATGAGAGATATGGAAACAAGAACAAAAGTATGGATCACAGAAGACGGAAAACCCGTAATGGGGGAAGGCAAAGTTGCGCTCCTCAAAGCTATAGATGAAGAAGGATCTCTGCGCAAAGCCTGCAGCAAAGTAGGTGTTTCCTATAAGCATGCATGGCTTGTGCTCAATAAAATGAGCGAACGCCTGGGAAAAGATGTAGTAGTGACAGTTAGAGGAGGAAAAGCACAGGGCACCTTTCTCACTGATGCCGGCCGCAGACTAATAAAGGAATACGATATGAGCAAACAGCTGCTCAATGAAACCATGCATGATGAGACTTTAAGGGAAGACCTTGGCTTACACTTATCCGCACGTAACAGGATACCAGCAAAGGTCATAGAAGTAGAAAAAGGAGATGTAGCCTCCCGGATAAAAGTATCCATAGAAGCTGCAGTGCTCAGTTCACTTATTACCAGCGAGGCAGTGGAGAAATTAGACCTAAAGGAAGGAGATGAGGTCTTTGCAGTCATCAAATCCACAGAAGTGCTCATTGGCAAAAAAGCAGTGACCAGAGAGTGATAAATTAGGACTCATATCGTCTTTTTCTCTATATAAGTTCAGTTACACTTTTTTCTAAGTAGGCCGAAGACCATAAGAGGAAGCAACACAGGTCCAAATGTAAGCTGTACATAAGACAGTACAATGTCCGCCCGGTTCCCACAATTGCAGCTGCCTGGATCCCAGGACATTCCCGGTATCCGTTACGTATACTGACACTGCTGTAAGAGTAACAGAATTTGCAGGCGAGTCGTGCATTGCAGTGCGCCAAATATCTGACAGATGCGTTTGATCACCTGTTCAGAATATATCTTTTCCATCATGCCTTTGATGGCTGTTTCATCAATATTTGTGCGTGGTATTTACATGAACATATGATCAATATTTCATATAATTAACCTTACATATGAAGAAAGAAGAACGAAATTACAATAGCCACTACCATGAAAAGAGATGATATGTCCTCTTTATGCATCTTCAGCTCGAACATGGACGTCCTATATAATCCCTGGTAACATCGGCTTTCCATGGCCAGTGACATGTCCTCGGCCATACGCAATGTGCTATAGACCATGGGTACAGCCAGGGAAGACACGCCCTTGGGAAGATTGCGGCGCAGATCCATACCCCTGGAGGCCTGTGCCTGTAATATTTGCTCCAGATTCATATGAAGTAGAGGTACAAAACGCATGGAAATGGACATCATAATTGCAAGATCATGTGATGATACGCCTACCAGGGAGAGAGGTAGTGGGCGCAGCATCTTTTCAATACCCAGAGTGAGAAGTGCAGGGCTTGTGGTAGAAATAAGTAATGATGCAAAGAGGACAAGAAGGATAAATCGGGAAGTAACAAGCACAGCTTTCCAGAGTCCCTCATAACTTATACCTAGCATTCCCATGGAGAATATGCTCTCACCTCCTGAGAAGATTGACTGCACTATGAAAAGGAAAAGGAAAAAGAACAACATAGGGCGAAGAGATTGAAGGTGATGCCTGATACCCAGCTTTGCAGGCAAAGAGAACACCAGAAAGACAACTGATAGCACAAAGATGTCCTGAAAATCGGATGCCCGTAGTATAACAATGCTAAGCAGCATAACTGATATAATTTTTGTGCGGGGATCGAGCCTGTGAAGAAACGATTCTCCCGGGATGTAGGAAAAGAACATTTTATTCATATGCTGTCTCAATCCTTTTGATACGCATTATTTCCTCAAAAGCTGCTTCTACACTGAATATGCCTTCACCTACTCCTATCCCACATTTGCGCAACTCCTTCATCAACTGTGGAATATCCGGGAGTTTCGAAGGCGATGATGAGAAATATGCTTCAGGGGTACCTTCAAAGATCACTTTACCCTTTTCCATAAAGATCAAATTCGTGGCTATGGGTAGCACATGATCTAAATTATGGGTCACTATCACTACAGTGACCCCAGTGGCATGTGCCTGCTCAAGTACCTTTAACATTTCATTTCTGCTTTTTGGATCTAGCCCTGTAAAGGGTTCATCGAGAACGATGTATTTAGGACTGGCAGCAAGGATACCGGCAATGGCCACTAATCGCATGTGCCCGTTACTTAAACTGAAAGGGGACCTTGAAGCCATATTCTCGTCCAGACCTACCAGTTTCAAGGACCTGCTTACCTGTAAGCTCAGTTCTTGGCCGGATGTCCCAAAGTTAGAGGGGCCAAAAGCAATATCTTCAAACACGGTCCTTCCGAAAAGCTGCTGCTGTGGGAATTGGAAAAGCATACCAATAAGTTTCCTGGACTGGACCGAAGCGGCATTGTGCCCATCTACTCTCACTTTTCCGGAAAAAGGCTGTAAAAGACCGTTAAAGTGTTTTATAAGAGTGGATTTTCCTGAACCGATTTCACCCATGATGACCAGAAATTCTCCGTCTTCTATTTGCAAACTCACCCTGTCAAGCACCATTGACTCTGACTGAGTGTTAATTGCATAGCAAAAACTGACATCCTCTACAATGATCGGCATATTTCCTCCGCCAGAGCTTTTGCAGATAATGAATGATCCTTCGGTTGAAGAACTCCAGCATCTTCAAGTTTTAGTGCCAGGTGCAGTAAAGGAGGAAGCTCAAAAAGACCATTGTCCGGCCCCAGTTCCTGGATAACGGCAAGTGGCAAGCCATCTGCTATGATCTTGCCACTATCCATCACCAGAATACGATCTGCTGCTAGTATTTCTTCCGGCCTGTGAGTGATGTAAAGCAGTCCAATACCTTGTTTTTTGAGAGAAAGCAGCATATTGAGTACTTCCGTAGATGACTTTGGGTCCAGCATAGAAGTCACTTCGTCAAGCACCAGAAATCCGGAACCCATTGCAAGTGACCCTGCTATAGCTGCTTTCTGCTTCTGCCCTCCGCTCAAGGAACCTGGAGAGGCATATCTGTAATTTTCCATACCAGTAACTGCTAATGCTTCGGAGACCAGATCTCTTATCTGCGAAGCTGGCAGAGCCAGATTCTCCAAACCAAAGGCAATATCCTCTTCCAGTGTACTCCCAAAGAACTGCACATTAGGGTCCTGAAAGACCATGCCAACAAGCTGCCTTATTTTGCGGAGGTTGGACGGATCTTTGGTATCCATACCCATTACTTTCAAGGAACCCTTAGTGGGCTTTAACAGGCCATTCAGATGCCTTGACAGAGTTGACTTACCACTGCCATTAGGACCCACTAAGACAACGAACTCGCCTCTTCGTAGTTCAAGGTCGATGGAATCAAGTGCATGTGTTCCATCGGGGTAGGTGTATGAAAGAGCCTTAATAGAGATCAAGTATTCATACCTCGTATCGTGTAGCTATGAGCGCAGCAAGCAGCAATGAGGCTAAATCTCCTATAATGAACGGCAGTACTCCTGCAACTATTGTTTGCTGGAATGTCAGATCTGCTACAGACATCAATCTGAAGGCCCCTAATAAATAAATGATACATAGTCCTAGGGTCATGCATAGAATATTTTTCAATAGGCCATGCTGGGAAAGGATTTCAGAGAGTTTACCTATCCCAAATGCTGCAAAAATAAATCCTGCAAGATAGCCCCCAGTAGGACCAAAAAGCACTCCCATGCCAGAAGACCCCCCTGCAAATACAGGAAAGCCTGCTAAACCCAACAACAAGTACACGACCATGCTAATTGTCCCCCATCGGCTACCTAACATGGAACCTGCAAGCAATACAAAGAATACCTGCATCGTAACCGGAACAGGTGTAAAGGGCAAAGGGATTTTCACATATGCGCCTACAGCTGTGAGGGATGCGAAGAGGGCTGCAAAGACCATCCTCTTCAGGTCAGTATGAGATTTGTCTTTGTAAGACTGATTATTGTAAACCATAAATACATAACTGGTTTACATTAAATTTAAAGATTATTATCTAAACATAAAAGAGAAATAAAAAAAGAAAGCCGAAATAAGTTCGGCAATAGTTGATGGTTCATAAAAAAGAACTGGATCATTCACCCAGTTCTACATCAGAGCCTGGCATGCCTCCAGCACTTGACTTGCCGGAAGATGCAACCACATCGTCGATCCGCAGGATCATAACGGCAGCTTCCGTAGCTGAATTAATGGCCTGTGTCTTTACCCTTAGTGGTTCAATGACATTCTCGTCCCACATGTCAACTACCTTGCCCGTGTATACGTTCACACCTGCTCTTTTATTACCTTTCTCATGCTGGGAACGCATCTCAACAAGTATGTCTATCGGGTCAATTCCACCATTCTCTGCAAGGGTTTGCGGAATGACCTCCAAAGCATCTGCAAATCCGTTTACTGCAAGCTGTTCTCTGCCTTTGAGAGTTGAAGCGTACTGTCTGAGCCTCATTGCGAGTTCTACTTCAGTTGCACCTCCGCCTACCACTACCTTGCCATCCTCCAGGCAAACACCTACAACCCGTAGTGCATCATTGAGTGCACGTTTCAGGCTATCCACTATATGAGTAGTTCCCCCATGAAGGATCAGAGATACGGCCTTTGCGTCCTTACAGCCCATCACAAAGGTCATCTTGGTGCCTTTGAGATCTCTTTCTTCCACAGATTCTGCATAACCAAGGTCTTCGATAAGAATCTCTGTGTCATCCTGCACAATCGTAGCTCCAGTAGACCTGGCGAGCTTTTCCATATCGCTCTTCTTGACCCTTCTACAAGCATATATGCCGGCCTTCTCCAGATAGTACTGGGCAAGATCATCAATACCCTTCTGACAGAACACAACATTTGCACCTGTCTGGATAATGTTGTCGACCTTTGCCTTGATCATGCGCTCTTCCTGGTCCACGAACAGCTGCATCTGTTCAGGGGATGTGATCTTTATCTCGGCATCCTTCTCGATCTTGTTGAACTCGATAGCAAAGCTTGTTAGCATAATTTTAGCATTGTCGACCCTCTGAGGCATATTGGGTCTGACACGATCCTTATCTATTACAAGCCCCTTGACCAGTTCCGTGTCCTTGATACTACCGCCTTCATGCTTCTCAATAGTGATGTCCTCTATATCGACCTTGTAACCTGAATCGGTCTTCTCTGCCACAGAAAGGACTGCATCGATAGCTATCTCAGAAAGAAGGTCCATTTGTAACTCTCCTTCGCCCTTGCCTGTAAGTGCAGTTGAAGCTACCTTCTTGAGAGCTGTTCTGTCTTCAGGTGAAATATCAATGGTAATAGTCCCCAGGACTTCTTCACATTTCGCAGCTGCTTGCCTGTATCCACTTGTGATTATAGTTGGGTGGACACCTTTGTTAATCAATTCCTCTGCCTTGGTGAGCAATTCCCCTGTAAGTACTGCTGCTGTGGTAGTTCCGTCTCCCACTTCATCATCCTGGGTCTTGGACACTTCCACTACCATCTTTGCAGCCGGGTGCTCAATATCCATTTCCTTCAGAATAGTGGCTCCATCATTGGTGATGACTATATCACCCAATGAGTCCACAAGCATCTTGTCCATACCTTTGGGACCCAGTGTGCTTCTTACTGCATTTGCCACAGCCTTTCCTGCAAGGATATTGATGCTCTGAGCATCGTGACCCCTGGTCCTCTGATTTCTGTTACCTGAATAGTATGCTGGTTGTCCAGCCATTCGTGCTGCCAAATCATTAACCTCCTCATATAGTGTTGGATAATTGAACAATCAATTTGAACCTTGAAGTGCTTTTATCAAAGATATTTAGCACTCGATGATTGAATCTAAATGCAGGCAGTTCTATATAAAGATAACCAACGATGCTCAATAAAAGCTCTGAGCTCACATTAACAGCAAAAAATAATAATCCCATTTAAGATGGGAGGCTTGCCTAAACATATAATTTTTTGATGTAGTTTGTGATAGCACAGTAAACATGTTCCTTATAGCAGACGGGGTCAGGGATACTGAATATGGCTAAGCCTCCTGCATTCCATGCCACATCAGAGACGATACTTTTTTGTTCCATATCATCCACCATCTGCTTAACTTTGGAAAGATCTTCGGCAACATCCCTCCATTCCCCCTGGTGAACTGAGGGGGGAGCCTGCCTGAGATGAAGTTCAAGCTGCTGTAGTGCGAACTGATATGTGTGCAACCACTGAATATCGTCCTTTTCTACTTTTGCCTTGCCCAGCCTGGCATCCTGAACAAGTTGCTTGACAAGCAACTCAACGTCTGAAGACCTGAAGCTTCTGCTATCCAGTTTATTTATGAAGACTTGTATTTCTCCCATTTGAAACATCCACCTATAGGAAAAGAATGAGGTAAAAGCACATAAGGGTTTCTCAAATTCACGCTTTTTGTGGAATAGATGCCACAAAAAGTTTTTATGCAAACACATGGGACAAAGGTATAAATATGACCCGAGTCATTAATGACCCCAGTCATATTTATTAAGCCCATATAGAATGAAATGGATAACATGTCACTTCGCCAAAAAAGGAAGATAGAAACAAAGAACAGGATCTTTGAAGTATCCGGGAAGCTGTTCAAAGAAAAAGGCTTTGAAAGTACCACGATCGACGAAATAACAAAGGAAGCCGGAATTGCAAAAGGTACTTTTTTTAATTATTTCCCGACAAAAGAGTCACTTGTTTTTTACTTCGCTGAACAAAAGGCTGAGCTGGTCTACGGCTTGACAGAGAACGAAACTATAAAGCATCTTCATACAAAAGAAAGGATAAAGAAGTTCCTTGTAGCATTGGCTGAAAGTTACGAGAATGACAAGGAGCTCACAAAATTGCTGTTCTTTGAATATAGAAGATACATAGAGGATTCAAGAAATACTCCTGATAAGGAGAGAAATCCACATTATCGTCTTATCAAAGTGCTTCTGGACTTGCTGCAAGAGGGTATCAAAAAAAGAGAAGTAAAAGAAAGTATCGATACGATAATGGCAGCTGAAATCCTGAACGCTATGTATTTTCACACTTTAATGGTGTGGCTGAAGTCAGAGAACGAACTCTCTTTTTCAAGAAACATATCTGTAAAGATCGACCTGTTGTTCGAAGGCATAGGAGATAGATCGTAATGGCGGCTATAGAGGTTGAGAACCTGACTAAGGAATTTAATAGATTTGTTGCTGTAGACCATATTTCTTTCAGTATAAAAAAAGGAGAAGCTTTTGGCTTGCTTGGCCCCAATGGGGCAGGTAAGACGACCACAATGTCCATGCTTTCAACCATGTTGAAACCAACTTCCGGCAGGGCTTCCGTGAACAATTTTGATATATTGAAAGAACAAGACAATGTAAGAAAATCCATTGGCATTGTGTTTCAGGACCAGAGCCTTGATGAAGAACTCACGGCCTATGAGAATATGGACTTTCATGCCAGATTGTATCGCATTCCAAAGGACATTAGAGAGAAAAAGATAAGAGAACTCCTGAAGCTTGTGGAGCTGGAAGAGAAAAAGGACAATCTTGTAAAAACATATTCTGGGGGAATGAGAAGACGTCTGGAGATTGCGAGAGGTCTCCTGCACGAACCCAGAGTGCTGTTCCTGGATGAACCTACCCTTGGCCTTGACCCTCAAACAAGGAACCATCTCTGGAACTATATTGACAGGCTGAATAAAGAAAAAGGGATCACAATAGTCCTCACTACGCATTATATGGAAGAAGCAGACAAGCTTTGTGACAGAGTGGCAATAATTGATAAAGGGAAGATCATCGCATTGGATACCTCGGAGAGGCTCAAAGAGAGCATAGGAGGAGATATGATCGAGATTGTATCTTCGGACAAGGAGAGGCTCCATTCAACGATCATAAAGTGTTCATGGGTCAAACATGCAGGCATTCGCGATGACTCTGTCACGATAAAACTCCACAAAGCAGAAAAACGTATTGTTGAGATCGTAAATCTTGCATCTGAAGCTGGGATAGACATAGAATCTATTTCTATCCATAAACCCACTCTTGAAGATGTCTTTTTGCATTACACAGGCAGGACCATGAGAGAAGAAGAGGCCAGCAGTAAAGATCGCATGCGGATGCAAAGGTCGCAGAGGAGATGAAAATGGATATTGTATATACTATCTGGTTGAGAAATGTAAAACGTTATCTTCGCTCCAAAAGCAGGATCTTGGGCAGCTTAGGCATGCCTATGTTCTTATTACTTGTACTCGGCTTCGGCCTTAATTCCGTGGTCAGTCTTCCGGGAATGAGCCACGGATACATAGGATTTATCATTCCGGGCATTATTTCCATGAGCGTTTTGTTCACGTCCATATTCTCAGGCATACAGATCATCTGGGACAAGCAATTCGGGTTCTTAAAAGAAACCCTGGTTGCACCGGTATCCAGAATTGAGATCATGCTGGGACAAACCGTGGGAGGAGCTACTACTGCTCTTATACAGGGAATCATAATTCTTGTGATCTCGTTATTCATGGGCCTGAAGATCACCAGTATTCCGGGATTCGCTCTGGCGATCATATTCATGATCTTGATCGGGCTTTCCTTCACTGCATTTGGCATTGCCTGTGCATCCAGAATGGAGGATATGCATGGATTCCAGCTCATAATGAACTTTGTTGTATTCCCCATCTTCGGACTTTCAGGAGCGTTATTTCCCATTGACAGCCTGCCCCCCTGGATAAGGGCCCTGACCATGCTGGATCCGCTGACATACGGGGTAGAAGGGATAAGATACGGACTGCTTGGAACCTCCCAGATCGACCCGGTATTGAGTTTTTTTGTGCTTAGCGGATTTACAATATTCATGGTGGTCTTCGGTGCGTACCTTTTCCGGAAGATAAGTATCTGAGTACAATTGGAAATGATTGAGGAAGAACTTTGCGAAGGTCTTTTTCCTGCATTATACCTTTCAGAAGGTACTTAAAAACAGAAGGACTAAGATGCACAAGTCTGATGAATTAAAATAGATAGTACTGTTACTGGTGCTTTTAACAGACTTTTCTGCATTTTCCACTGTATGACATTACCAGCTATTCCATCCCTTGCTATGATGTGGAATGGTGTGCATGTGCTGGGAGAATGGCTTGTTTTACAGAAAAAAGGCATCACACGTGTATATAGGTCAACACTGAAAAATAAAAAACGATCCCGGAGGGATTCGAACCCCCGACCCTCGGGTTAGAAGCCCGATGCTATATCCTGGCTAAGCCACGGGACCTGTAGGGGTATGTGATAGATGTTTTAACATAAAAGCCTTTTGTACGATGAGATAAAAAGATCATCAAATTAGGTTTTGGCATATAAAATAAAAGATCAAGCAATTAATGCTTGATTCATTCATATCTGCCATACGTTTCTGCAGCGTCCAGCATGGCCATTAACTTGAGGGGGGCTGCATTAACAGGAAATTCACACCCGGGAGCAAGAATAAAACCTGATGGTGAGTTCATACCTTCGAGTATTGTCTGCTTACAGATATCCATTAATTCTTCATATGACTTGGTAAGGAAAAGCGGGGGATTGATATTGCCACAGATGACATCGTGATCACCAAAAGCTTTTATCTGATCCTTGACAGGAGTTTCCGGGCCGAACAGCCAGACATATTTTCCAGACCAATTCAGCTCATTCCTTAATTTGACATAATGTTCTATATTCTTGTTCTGATTAGAACATGGATGCATAAGTACAGCATGTACTCCCAGTTCTTTCAAGTGAACATGAATCCTTTTCATGTATGGATATGCGAATTCAGCAAACGTGTCCGGCGAGATCATGGTATTGGATTCAGAAGGCCCTCCGTCAAATGGGAGCATGTTTTCAGCACCATATTTCTCTGCAAAATAATCTATAGCATTGATGAACATATCACATACTTTATCGAGTAGTGAGTGTGCAGCCTTTGGCTCCATGATAAGCCAGCTCAGAAACTCAGATGTATCCGCAACTACAGACGCTGCAGTAAAGGTACTGCCTGTCTGCACACTAATGGGCATTCCCATTGCATGGCATCTTGCAGCCAATTTATCTGCTTCCTTATATGCGCCAGGTAATTCTCTTTTAAAATCAGGTACTTCTAGTTTCTCTATGTCTTCTATGTTTTTCACAGGATGTTTTTTTACAAAGGGTGCACCTTGGCCTTTACCATAGGGATACTCTATCTCCCCACCAAATTCTAATGCGCCTAGTGATGCATATCCATACATCGGGGTCTGCTCGTAACCATGCAGGCGCATTGAAGCGAACTGAGCTTCGAAACACTTATCTCCATCGGCATAGAAGTCACCAAGTGATATGCCAGTTATCTTTGAAGAATAACCTAATACGAAAGGGACCACAGGCACACGATCAGGCTTTTGTCCGCTCATAACGGCCATCATACGTTCAGACGGTGTCATTCTTTGTGTCATTGATTCACTACCCCCTATAATTAATAGGTATGTAGAAATTATGAGACTGTATCAATAAATAGATATGTATTTTTAATACAAATTTTTTAAAATCTTAAACAATGCGAGAAATACTTGAGCACACATGCAAAAAAAGAAGGAAACTGGAGAAAAAGAGATAGGAGATTCACGATCCAATTATCAAAGTTTATCTAAAACTCAAATGCATGGTTCTAGCGGACATAGATAAGAGGATTGCAAAAAAAGTTTTTATTTAAAAATTGTCTTATTTATCTATTTATCTATTTATTTATCTCTTTCTTAATGTAATTTACTTTTAACGCACCGGCACAAAAGCGCGAGGACGTAAAGATTGTTATTCAGTTCCTGGCACCTCAGCACTTTTGCGTTGATAATAAAATGGTGCAAATAGATTAAAAAACATTTATCACTATTTTTATGGGGTTGAATAAAATTCAAGCCGATAAGTTGATGGTTTCCTCCATTCCATTCAGAGAATCGAAATGCAAATATAGGGTATATTGACATCAATCACTACATCTGTTTAATGAGGTAATAAAATGAGCGAGCTGTTAATCTATTGCAACGGTGAGTACGTTCACAAATCTAAGGCTAGTGTTTCTGTATTTGACCACGGTTTCCTGTATGGGGATGGGGTCTTTGAAGGTATCAGAGCCTACAATGGACGTGTTTTCAAGTTAAAGGAACACCTGGACAGGCTTTATGATTCTGCAAAAGCTATCGCCCTGGATATTCCGATGTCAAAAGAAGAAATGTCTGAAGCCGTTTTAGAAACCCTGCGCAAGAACGACCTTAGGGATGCATATATAAGACCGCTGGTTACCAGAGGGGTCGGCGACCTTGGCCTTGACCCCCGTAAATGTCCGAAACCCGGTGTGTTCATCATCGCACAGTACTGGGGCGCCATGTATGGGGACCTATATGAGACTGGCCTTACAGGAGTCACAGTTTCAGTTCGCCGCAATGCAGCCGATGCACTATCGCCTAACATCAAATCCCTCAACTACCTGAACAATATCCTTGCGAAAATAGAGGCAAATGCAAAGGGAGGCGATGAAGCCATATTTTTTGACAGCAATGGCTATCTCTCCGAAGGTTCAGGAGATAACATTTTCATTATAAAGAACGGTAAGGTTTACACCCCACCCACCATCAACAACCTCAAAGGTATCACCAGGGCTACAGCCATTGAACTGCTGGAAGAGATGAATATACCGATCTCTGTGGAAAATCTGGGTATGTTTGACCTCTACACAGCTGATGAGATCTTTGTTACAGGTACGGCAGCAGAAGCTGCTCCTCTGGTCAAGGTCGACGGACGAGCGATCGGGAACGGAAAACCTGGTCCCGTCACTAAGAAGATGATAAAGGCTTTCGAAGTTATCACCCAGAACACTGGTACACCTATATATAAAGAGTGAGAACTCTTTATTTTTAATATTTAGAGATTTCTTTTTTCAAAGCATTTATTGACTGCCAGGTTTATAATATATCTCGGTTAATATAAATTTGTAATAACTATGTGAGGTGTTACTATGGAATTTGTGCCTGACAAAGAAAAAATGATTTTAGAAAACTTAAAGTACCTGAACGACTCTGTCATTGCTATATTGCTTTTGATGCCTGTGACACTGGTCATAGTTTTTGAGGCTCTTGATCCTACAGAATCACTTAAATGGCTTTCCATTGCAACCTGGGCAGTGTATATATTTGGCCTGTGGTACGTAGCCTCAAGGGTGTTCAGGCTCAACAAAATGATCTTAGAGCACCTGAAGGAGTGAAAGCTGTTGGAAAGGGAGCAAAAAGAATTCAGAGAACTCACATCCTCAAAAGAAGCACGTAACATAATAAATGCTATCAAAATAAAGCCAGCACTAAAAAAAGTGCCCTTGGGACACGCAAATAACCGCATTCTGGCCGAAGATGTCTTTTCAGACATAGATGTACCTGCCTTTGACAGATCGGTAAAAGATGGCTTTGCTGTGAAGGCACAGGATACATACACGGCAACAGAAATAGAGCCTGTGACACTAGAGAATATTGGATCTATCGCTGCGGGCTGCGTTTCGGATCTAGCCCTTGATTCCGGCGAAGCCATCGAAATAGCCACAGGGGCACCAATACCCGAAGGTGCAGATGCTGTAATGATGGTGGAGCACACTATATCAGAAAATGGCAATATATTAGCACGCCGGGCAGTACATATCAATGAGAATATCATGCGTACTGGTGCTGACATCATGAAAGGAGAACGTGTGCTGCGCAGGAACGTACGCATCGGCCCACGTGAGATCGGAGTACTTGCTTCCATAGGTATCAGCCAAGTAACAGTAAAAGAACTGAACGTTGGAATAATTTCCACTGGTGATGAACTTGTGCAGCCCGGATCTGAACTATATGCCGGTAAGATTTATGATGCTAATTCTTATGCCATAGCCGCCAGTGTAGAAGAATGCGGTGCAAAACCCATAGTATATGGAATTGTGAAGGATGACGAACGTGCGATGTCAGATGCCATCGATAGTGCATTACAGGAATGTAACATGGTGCTCACTTCCGGCAGTACTTCTGCAGGCGTGGGAGATGTAATGTATAAGATCATAGATGAAAAGGGAAAGACACTATTGCACGGAATATCAATAAAGCCTGGAAAACCAGTAATTATAGGCATTGTTGATGATGTGCCCCTTATAGGACTTCCGGGTAACCCCACTTCTGCACTCTCTATATTTAACGAATTCATAGCTCCTATGATATACGATTCACTTGAAACTATTCCGCCGTTCAGAACAAAGGTACAAGCAGTAATGGGAACGTCCATACGGTCCGAAGGAAGAAGGGAACTTTATCCTGTGGGATTGATCAGGGGCAAAGTATATCCTGCAGACAAAACATCAGGAGCCATTACCACCCTTGCTGAAGCTGATGGCATTATAGAGATCAGCGAGGAGACAGAATATCTGGAAGCCGGAAAAACTATAGACGTTACACTTTTTGGAAATATAGCTCCTGTAGACCTTATGATCGTAGGAGGACAATGTCCCGGCATCGACCTGCTGGAAGATCTGACTGGAATGAAATTCAGAGTGATAAATATGGGGTCCAGCCGTGGATTAAGTGCTATGGTTGCAGGTATAGCTGATATTGCAGGCATCAACCTGGCTGGATCAGGAGATGACAAACTTGAAGCTATCCGAAGCACAGGCATAAGTAATGCTGTTCTTGTAAAGGGCTATCGACGGGAACAGGGACTTATAGTGCGCCCGGAAAGTAATATAAAAAGCTTGGAAGACCTGCCTGGAAAAAAAATAGTGAACCGTAACAGGGGTTCTGGGACCAGAGCATTGCTCGATAAGCTGCTGGAAGAACTTGCTGTTAAAAAAGGCACCACAAAAACAGAACTTGTAAAGATGATGCCTGGTTACAGTTCAGGCTCAAGGACGCACAGAGCAGTTTGTGATACAATACTAAATAAAAAAGCAGAAGTCGGATTCGGTATCAGACCCTTTGCACAGACAGTGGGACTCAAGTTCATACCTGTTATTGTAGAGGATTTTGATTTTCTTATCAATAAAGAAATAATGAATATACCCCAGGTAAGAAAACTGCTTGTAGCACTGAGGTCCCATAATTTTGCCACAGCACTCCCATATGGGATATTTACCTATGAAAGAACCGGTGAAATCATAGAGAATATTTAACTCTAAAGAATTTCGATAAGCCTCTCTCCCCATCATAACATCCTACAGAAATATAACTAATAGCTAAGTAAATTCATAAATATGCCATATTTAATTGGTGTTGCACTTAATGAAAAATATAAACGTCTTCAATCTGTTGGTGACAAACTTGCTGAAATAGAACCATTAATAGACTGGAAACCATTTCTTCCTATTCTCAAATCGATGTATAACAATAGAACAGCTTCAGGCGGTAGGCCTGAAGCTGATGTTATTGTGATGTTTTAACTTCTACAGCAATAAAATAGTCTTTATTGTGCTGAACTTGACGACAATGCAGAGAGCCGTAAGGGGACATCCATTAGAAATAAGTGCTATCCTAAGGAACCGAGGCATAAGTATCCAAAGAGTTCCAGGAGACCGAGTATATTCGGTGGTCAAAGAAGTATTCAATGCAGGAAAAGTTCTTGTTACAACTGTGGAAAGAGTAAATGTAAAAATGCTTATGACGGCTTTTTGCTTTAACTTACGCCAGTTGAAGACACTCAAACATAAAGGAATTATTTAGGATAGCAGAAGCTATCTTAAAATCAAGGAAAAAATGAAAGGAAAGAAGTAAAAACAGAGGTAGAGAGAATAAATGTCACTTGAAATTTATGGTGACGTAAAAAACAGTGGGTTAATCTGAATCCTCTATAAATCAAATGGTCATATTGCCTTTTCTCCTCTCCATGAAAGCACTAAAATAGTACCACACAGATAAACCACAGCACCATGAGCAAGATGACCCCCGCCATGCACCAGTACTATACGGCAAAGAAAGAGTATAGCGATGCCCTGATCTTTTTCAGGATGGGGGATTTTTACGAGTCTTTCGGAGAGGACGCGAAGACCATTGCCCGGGAGCTGGAGATCACTCTCACTACCCGGGGCAAAGGGGAGGATGGCAAGAACATGCCTCTTGCGGGCATACCGTACCATGCCATTGATACATATCTGCCCCGCCTCATCAGGAAAGGCTACAAGGTTGCCATATGTGAGCAGCTAGAAGATCCCAAGTTAGCCAAAGGCGTTGTGAAACGGGGTGTTGTACGCGTGGTCACACCCGGCACAGCCATAGACCCATCCATGTTCAGTGATGCCACTAACAATTATCTCATGGCCCTCTCAGGAAAGAATGGGGATTTCGGTGTGTCCTTCCTGGATGTGTCCACAGGCGAGTTCATGGCGACTCAGTTTTCAGATGAATCGCCCTTCGACAGGATAGCCAGCGAAGTAGCCCGCATGCTGCCTGCGGAATGTATAGTTCCGCTGCATCTCTACGGGAACGAACACCTTATGCAGCGTCTTGAGGAACTAAAGGTCATAGTGCATGAATTCGATGAAATGGCCTTCGATACAACTAATGCAAGGGAGCATCTTAAACAGCATTTCGGTGTTTCCACCCTTGAAGGCATGGGTTGCGATACCCTCCCTCAGGCCATAGCTGCTGCAGGAGCTGCCCTTAACTATGCCATCACCACTCAGATGAGGGAGCTGGGGCATGTGCAATCCCTGTCCACATATTCCGAATCAGAGTTCATGATCCTGGATTCCATCACTCTGCGCAATCTTGAAATAGTTCACAATGTCCGGGGAGAAGGTAATGATACATCTCTCCTTAAGATACTGGACCAGACCAGCACGCCCATGGGTGGCAGGATGTTGAAGAAATGGCTGCTAAAGCCTCTGATCTCTGTGAGTGAGATAAATGAACGCCTGGATGCTGTGGAAGAACTCTCAGGTAAGACTTTGGTCCGTTTTGATGTACGCTCTCATCTTGCCTACGTGAAGGATATCGAGAGGCTTGTAGGCAGGGTAATGTATGGCAATTCCAATGCAAGGGATCTGGTTGCATTGAAATTGTCTATGGAAGCAGTACCTTTGCTCATACAGTGTGTGGGAGATGATGTTTCTTCCAGGCTTATCAGGGACATTATTGAAGAATTACAAGGTTTTGAAGAACTTAACTCCCTCGTGGAACTCATAGGCAAGGCAATTGCTGAGGAGCCACCATTAAGTGTACGGGAAGGGGGCATGATCAGACCCGGCTACAATACAGAACTTGACAAGCTCAAAGACTTGTCCCACAACGGCAAGAAGTGGGTGGCAGATTTCCAGCAGAAAGAGCGTGAACGGACAGGCATCAAATCCCTGAAAGTCGGATACAATAGAGTATTCGGCTACTACCTGGAGGTCACCAGTTCCAACAGCTCGCAGGTGCCGGATGATTACATCCGCAAGCAGACTATGGTCAATGCAGAACGTTTTTACACTCCTGAACTTAAGGAGATGGAGACTTCCATTCTTACTGCAGATGAGAAGGCACATGCTCTGGAACATGAACTGCTAAACGAGGTCAATGCTACTGTGGCTTCATATTCCAGGCAGTTACAGAGAGCTGCTTTTCTCATAGGGCAGTTCGATGTGTTGGTGAACCTTGCTGAGGTTGCTGTACATAATAACTTTATCAGGCCGGCGGTTACCAGCGATTGCAGGATACTCATCAGAGATGGGCGGCACCCTGTAGTGGAAAGTACCGTGCCGGGAGGTTTCGTGCCTAATGATACTGAGATCGATTGTGAGGACAACCAGTTCCTGCTCATCACAGGTCCCAACATGGCAGGAAAATCCACATACATGCGCCAGACTGCGCTCATTGTCATCATGGCGCAGGTAGGCTCTTTCGTACCTGCTTCTCATGCCTCCATAGGCATAGTGGACAGGGTCTTCACAAGGGTCGGAGCTTTTGACGATCTTGCCAGCGGACAAAGCACTTTCATGGTGGAGATGGTGGAGCTTGCCAACATCCTTAACAATTCCACTCCAAAGAGCCTGCTGCTGCTGGATGAGATCGGACGGGGTACGAGCACTTACGACGGGTACAGTATCGCAAAGGCTGTTGTGGAATACATACACAATAAAAGTAAGGTGGGCGTGAGGTCCATGTTTGCCACTCACTATCATCAGCTTACTGAGCTGGAAGGCACTCTCAAGCGGGTTAAGAACCTGCATATTGCGGTGAAAGAGGAAGGAGACGATCTGGTGTTCCTGCGTAAGATAGTGCCTGGAGCCACTGACAGAAGTTACGGTATTCATGTGGCAAGGCTTGCAGGTGTGCCGCATGCTGTTACTTCCCGCGCAAAAGAAGTACTCAGGGAGATAGAAAGTGAGAGTGCCATCAACCGTGAGGGCAGGCCAAAGAAAGGTAAGGGCAAGAGCACTGCCAGATATACCCAGCTCATGCTGTTCGATGGCGGGAGTTCGCCGAAGGCGGATGTAAAGCATCCAGTGCTGGAGGAGCTAAAGTCCCTGGATGTCAATATCCTGACTCCTGTGGATGCCTTGAACATGATCAATAGTCTTAAGAAATTACTGGACGAAAGTGGGGAATGATATGGTCGATGATGCATGTGATGTGGACAGCAACAGGATACATCTGCTTGACGATGATACGATCAGTAAGATCGCTGCGGGTGAGGTAATAGAAAGACCTGCTTCGGCAGTTAAAGAGTTGCTTGACAATTCCATTGATGCGGGAGCCACCGAGATTAAAGTTGAGATCGAAGGCTCTGGTGTCAAAAGGATCGCTGTCAGGGACAATGGTCACGGTATGAGCCACATGGACGCATCCATGGCTTTCAAGAAACATGCTACCAGTAAGCTTACCAGCATCGATGATCTGGAACTTGTCCGTACACTTGGGTTCAGAGGTGAGGCTCTTTCTTCAATGGCTGCAGTTGCAAAAGTTATCCTTATCACCCGCAGGGGCTGGGATGTAGCTGGTACAAAGGTTATGGTAGACAGCAATGGTGTGGAGTCCGTATCCGAAGTAGGTGCTCCCACAGGTACCACTGTGGAGGTGGCCGATCTGTTCCATAGCACACCTGCCCGGAGGAAGTATCTCAAAAGCAGTCGCACTGAACTTGCCCATATCACTGAGTTCGTTACTAACTATGCTATAGCCCATCCTGATATCTCTTTCACTCTCCTGAACGAAGGTAAGGTTGTTTTACGTTCTCCTGCTACCAATAATATGTTCGACAACATCGTACATATCCACGGAGCAGAGGTTGCCAGATTGCTGGTGTCTGTTGTGTGGGAAAATGACCTTGTGAAGATCTCAGGCTACATCTCCAAACCTGAACTCAGTCGCAGTGGTTCGGACCTGCAATCCTTCTATATCAACGGGCGCAGCATCACCTCAAAGGCTATAAGTAACGCCATAAGGCTTGGTTACTACACCCTTCTTCCCAAGGGCAGGTACCCGGCAGCTTTTCTGAAGCTTGAGATAGACCCCCGAATAGTGGATGTGAACGTGCATCCGCGTAAAACCGAAGTGAGGCTCAGCCATGAAAAAGAGATCATGGAAGCTGTTACTGCTGCTGTGGAGAACGCTCTAAGTTCTAATCATCTTGTTCCTGAGATCAAAGTTAAGTATAAGCCTTCTCCTGTCCAGAAAGTCTTGTACGAACATAAAAGTGAAGAAGAAACTAAATTGCAAAATAAGGCTCAGGATAAGGTGTATTTGGGATCTCGTGTTCTTGAAGAGCCAACTCCTTATCATCCTCCTCCAAAGGACACTGAAAGGAGGCTCAAAGCAAGTGCACGCCTCCAGTCCAGGCTGGAATCCTCTTCCCGGGAAGAAGAAAGTGCTTTCGTTGCAGATGACGTGAAGGTAATGGGTCAGTTTGGAGATCTGTATGTAATTGCAGAGGTGGAGAAAAAACTGCTGCTGATAGACCAGCATGCTGCTCATGAGCGTGTCATGTATGAACGTGTGATGGATTCCAGGGATATGGGATGGCAGGAGCTTCTGAACCCCGTGACACTGGAACTTAATCCGAAGGAGCGTGTCATTCTGGAGGAGTTCATTCCGTATCTGGAAGAGGTGGGTTTCAGCATCTCCGAGTTTGGTCCTGATACCTATGTAGTTACTACTGTGCCTACGATATTTGGCAGGATGGAAAGCCCTGATGTGGTACATGACATAGTATCTGACCTGCTATCTGTTGGCAGGATAAAGGACGATACCGAGATATATGACCATGTTTTTAGTACTATGGCGTGCAGAGCTGCCATAAAGGCGGGTGCTGTGTGCAATAAGGAGCAGATGGCTGATCTCATCCGCCAGCTTAAGAAATGCAAGAATCCATACACATGCCCTCATGGCCGTCCGACCATGTTATCTTTTACAAGGGAGGAACTTGACCGCATGTTCAAAAGAACAGGATGAATTCGCTACTTTTATAACTTTGTACCACAATTGAGTTTTCGATGATAGATCCGGTGAATAAATCCAAGATCCCAGAAGAGTGGGTTGCGCGTTCCAATGTGCCCAGGGACGAGCTCATAAAAGGCATTGAAAGTGGAAGACTTGTTCTCTTAAGCGATGGCTCTGTACTCAGGAGGGGTTATACCACCGGGACAACAGCAACATTCGCAGCTAAAGCTGCAGTGCTCTCTTTACGTAAACCTGTCTCTCATTTATCTGTGCCCACCCCGGTGGGATTGAGGGCTGAGATGGATGTGCAGGCTGTAAATGGTCATGCAGTTGCTGTAAAGGTATATAACGATCATGAATCCGATATCACCCGTGGGCTTGAATTCGTGGCGGATGCCAGAGAGGTTGAAGGTATCGTTATTCGGGCAGGCGAGGGTATAGGTATCGTAACAAGGAACGGCCTGGAGTCAAAGAAAGGGTATCCTGCCATCAATCCCAGGCCCATGGAACAGATAAAGGCAGCTATTGCTGAAGCCGTTGAAGAGCTTGGCCTGCAGGGTGCTGAGGTAACTTTATCTCTCCCTCGCGGTGCTGAGGTTGCCAAGCAGACCCTGAACAGCCGCATTGGTGTGGAAGGGGGAATATCCATCCTGGGCACTACGGGTTTCGTGGAACCCTGGAATGATCATCTGGGCGAGATGAAAGAGGATCTTATACGCAGCGCTGACAAGGTAGTGCTCACGACCGGCAGAATAGGCATACGCTATTCTACCATGCTGTTCCCTGGATATACGGTGGTGCTTGCAGGCAGCCGCATATCCGATGCTGTAGCGGCTGCAAAGGGTGATGTTATTATTTGCGGACTACCCGGTCTTGTGCTCAAGTGGGGGGACCCGAATATGCTCGCAGACAGCGGGTATGCCACGGTGGTGGAGATGCTGGAACTGGACCCTGATAACGAAAGGCTTAAAAAAGCTTTTGATATGGCAGTGGAAAAAGCTCATGGTGCAAGAGTCGTGGTCGTCGACAGGGATGGCACTGTGCTCATGGACAGCGGGGAAAAGGCATGATCATCGTAGGTGTAGGCGTTGGTCCCAATATGCTGACCCAGGAAGCCATTGCAGCTATCCGTAGTGCTCCTGTGATATATGGTTCAGGCAGGTCCATCGAGCTTGTGAAGGACTTCATCAACTGTGAAGCTCACATCATCAAGAACTACAGGGAACTCCATCTGTTGCCTGCTGATGCTGTAGTGCTTTCCACGGGCGATCCCATGTTCTCAGGACTTGGAAAGTTCGCCGATGAAAATGACAAAGTGATCACAGGAGTTTCCTCAATCCAGGCTTCATGCGCCCGTTTTCATGTAGAGATGTCTCATCTTGCCATTATCACTGCACACGGACGTGATCCATCGCCTGCCAGGGAAGCTCTCATAAGAGAGGTCGGTTTGGGAAAGAACATATTCCTGTTACCCGCAGAGAACTTCGGTTCTAAGGAAGTGGCTGATCTGTTGCGGGAAATGGGTGTTGAGGCAAAGATCTGCCTTTATGAGAACATCGGCTATCCTGAAGAAAGGGCAGTGGTTGGTTCAGTACAAAATCCGCCTCTTGCGGAGTCTGACATGTACTGTCTCCTAGTGGTGCAGCGCTAAGTTCAATTTGACTACTGTGTTACATTTTTTATATGCACATATCCTTTATACAATATTAATTAAGTTATTAGGTATATCTGTCTCCTTTATTGCTAAACCTTTAATCGTTTGAAACAAGAATCGTTACCTTTATGTATAATAACATGTAAGTCACATTTACTTAAAGCAAATTAACTTGATTATCCAGTTGGAAAACGATAGGAAGGTGACGATTATGCATATATTCGAAGGGTTCATGCCATCACCCTGGTGGCAGTTATGGTTTGTATTCTCCATACCCATAATCTTGTTCGGTATGTATCGGTTGAACAGGCTCGTGAGTGAACGCAGGGAGATAGTGCCTCTGCTTGCAGTGGCCGGAGCTTTCATCTTTGTACTTTCATCCCTTAAGCTTCCCTCGGTCACAGGCAGTTCATCACATCCTACAGGTACTGGCATGGCAGCCGTGCTTTTCGGTCCGGCAATAACATCTGTTCTTGGTCTAATTGTCCTTATATATCAGGCCCTGTTCCTCAGTCATGGAGGAATAAGCACACTGGGAGCAAATGTTGCATCCATGGGTATATTGGGTCCGTTTGTGGCTTATGCATTCTACAAGGCAGCTGCAAAGGTCAATGTGAACTTTTATCTCAACATATTCCTGGCTACTGCAATAGCCGACTGGGTAACTTATGTGGTGACATCCACTCAACTTGCACTGGCTTTCCCCGCAGGTGGTGTTCTTACGGTTTCGGGTTTTCTGTCTTCGTTCACCGCATTTGCAGCGGTGTTCGCCACAACTCAGGTGCCACTTGCCATTATGGAGGGTGCGCTCACGGCCCTTATAATGAAATATGTGGTGCAGGTAAAGGGTGATGTGCTTGTGAACCTAAAGGTTCTCACATCAGAGGCCGTGAATAAGCTTAAGGGGGCTGTGGGATGAAATTAGAGTACATCGTGGGAGCTATAGTAATACTCTTCGTGGCCCAATTCTTATATGCACTTGCAGCTAATCCTGGGTCGGAATTCGGGGGCGCAGATGGTGCAGCAGAGGATCTCATCTCAGATATTGACCCTGATTATGAAGCCTGGGACCCGGGTTTCCCGAAGTTCGAGCCACCAGGTGGGGAAACTGAAAGTCTGCTCTTTGCCCTCCAGGCAGCTATCGGTTCCTTAGTTATTGGTTACTTCTTTGGGTACTACAGAGGAAAGAACCAGTCAGGTCAATAATGGGTTTTACAACCCGTTATGTTTTTCAAAAAAATCCTTTTTATCTTTTCTGTTATACTTCCCAAAGTGGCTATTACAAAACGGAAAACTTATCTAATATAAATTTCAATCCAGCTTGAAAAGGAGCTTTTTTACAAAAACAAATTTTGTTGATTTAATAAGGTATACAGGACACATTATGACATCTATCTTGGACGATTACGCCCTTAACAGCCCCCTGCGTGAAAAAAACAACTGGCTCAAGATAGCCATAACGGCTTTCGGCATAGTTATGGGTGTTTCTTCCAATTCTCCTGTCACACCTTTTGTAATAGCTCTATGTATGGGTATTGCAACCATCCGTTTCAGTAAGGTGCCTACAAGTTTCTACTTAAAGATCCTGGCTGCGCCCGCAGGATTCGTGCTGATCAGCGTAGTCATCATTGCTTTCTTTTCAGGTAATGGTAGTGAGGTCTTTGGTTTTGATCTGTGGGGTCATAGGCTTGGGGTCAGTACCGGGGGTCTGAACATGGCTTTAGTGGTGCTTGCACGTACTATCAGCGGTATGTCCTGTCTTTT
Source organism: Methanomethylovorans hollandica DSM 15978 (assembly GCF_000328665.1). Taxonomy (NCBI): domain Archaea; kingdom Methanobacteriati; phylum Methanobacteriota; class Methanomicrobia; order Methanosarcinales; family Methanosarcinaceae; genus Methanomethylovorans; species Methanomethylovorans hollandica. Next base: position 2,257,219 of record NC_019977.1, on the reverse strand, counting down.
TTTCCTTTCGCTTTCAACTCCTATGATAGAGCTCTTCTCTGTGCTGAAGGCAACCCGTTTCCCGGATTCCTTCATAGAGATAGCCATGATGATGTATCGCTATATCTTTGTCTTCATGGAGGTGGCCATGGGCATAAAGTATGCCCAAACTGTCAGGTTGGGCTACAAGGATTTCAGGACTTCTCTCAGGTCTATAGGAATGCTGGCTACATCTCTTTTCATAAGGGCATGGGAACAGGGAGAAAAGCTTTATGTTTCCATGAACTCAAGGTGTTATGATGGCAAGTTCATGCTGCTGGAGGAGCACCGTCCGATAAAGAGGTCCGAAGTTGCACTTACCTCCGCATATTTTATCTTAGTCCTCGTAGTTTTCTATTCCACGAGGAACATCCTTCTTATCTGAGGTAGATCATGACAATCCTGGAAACCAGAGATCTTGTATACAGTTATCCGGACGGCACAATTGCCCTTGATAATGTAAGCGTCAGGATAGATATGGGTAAAAAAATAGCTTTTGTAGGCCGCAATGGTTCCGGGAAATCCACGCTGTTCCTGACCCTTAACGGCACCCTGGTCCCGAAGACAGGGGATGTGCTCTTCCATGGTGAACCTGTGAAGTATGATGCAAAGTCCCTGCGCGAACTGCGCAAGAACGTAGGCATTGTATTCCAGAATTCGGATGATCAGCTTTTTGCACCCAGCATTTACCAGGACGTGGCCTTTGGTCCAACGAACCTGGGTTATTCAAAGGAAAAAGTAACCTCTGTGGTGCAGAGCACTCTTGATTATGTGGGACTTAACCCGCTCAAGAAAAAACCTCCGCATCACTTAAGCGGCGGCCAGAAGAAGAGAGTTGCCATTGCAGGTATCGTTGCCATGGAACCGGAGGTTATCATCCTTGATGAGCCGCTGTCAAATCTTGATCCGGTGGGTGCGGATGAGGTAATGGACCTACTGAATGAACTTAACTACTTCGGCAAAACAATAATCATCTCTACTCATGATGTGGACCTGGCTTACAGGTGGGCGGATTATGTGTTCATCATGACCAATCAGCAGATGATCGGTGAAGGGATACCTGAGGACATTTTCAGAAATGAGGAGCTGCTCCAGAGGGCATATCTGAGAAAGCCCCAGATACTTGAGGTGTATGAGGAGCTGCGCAGGCGCAGTCTCGTCAAGACTAATGGCTGTCCCAAGGATATACCCGGCCTGGTAAGGATACTGAAAGAGCCTGAACTCATGTGGGTTAAAGTGTCTCCAGATGTCAAAGCAGGAGATTATATTAATCTGGGTCTGCTTCACGGTGAGTTCGCATTGAACTATCCTATGGAGGCAGTCAACGGGAAAGTGCTGCATATACACGAGGACTGCATGGCAATAGTGGAACTCAGCAGACGTTATGTGCGCGCAGGCTCCATCATGATCTATGATACCGATCATCACGATACTGATTTCCTGCAGTTGTTCATTGCCAACGGTGATGTGGATACAGTCGGAGCCATGGGCAAAAGGAGCAAACTCATAGCCGAGAGGGACAACATACGCCTCGACATTACCTCCGGAGTTATAGACCGCTCTATACTCAATGCCCTGTGCGGACAGAGGTGTCTTATAATCACGCATGGCGGAATGATCTACCATGCTTTTGAGCGTATCAGTCATTATATTGAAGAAAGTGGTATCAACATACATGTTGATATCATAAATGAGAATGGGGATATCTCCTCTCTTGCAACGGCCTGCACCGGGCAGGTATCATGCTCTCGATCTACGGAAGAACACCGGGTATGAAGGGTCACTAAATACCCTCATAAGTTCTTTTGAGGAGTAGAGCATCTCCTTCATTATCCGGGCTTTCGGATATTACAAGACCCTTTGCCCGGAAGTCCTTGAAAGCCTGCAGCAGTTCCATGTACCTGAGATCTGATTCATCCAGTTTCAGATGGTTCTTTTCTCCCTTTGGTCCATATTCAATGCCTGAAATATGTACATGCATGTTTTCGAGAGCTTCCCTTCCAAGCATGTTTTCGACCTTTTCAAGTACATTAGTGAATTCTTCGTATGAATTCTCTTTCCCGTTACTTCTTGCGTGCAGATGCGCAAAATCGATGCATGGAAGCACTTTTTCCAGCTGGCTGCACATGCTGAGGGTTTCATCAAGGCTGCCGAACTGTGTGGGCTTGCCTGTGGTCTCGGGCCTGAGTACCGTATCAATACTCTCTTCAGCTATTCTGGTTGTGAGTTCCTGCAGTTTTCCCAAAACTCTTGAAAAAACGTCTTCAGGCTTATCTTTCTGGTAGTAGGCAGGATGAAATACTATGGAGCGAGCTCCGCAAATGGAGCCAATGAACGCAGAGTCATATATCCTCTTGATACTTGCATCTATCTTTTCGGGTTCTGATGAATTCAGATTGATATAATAAGGTGCATGCACGCTAAGGGCTACATTCTGAGATGTGGCTGTTCTCTGCACATCCATTGCAGAATTCGCCCCCATCTTCACTCCCCGCACGAACTCTATTTCCATGCAGCCAAGACCCAGTTCCTTTACTCTACGGATACCTTTCACAGTGGTGCCTTTAGCTGAAGAATAAGGGGCACCGGCTGTTCCAAAAAGCAATTCCTTATGTTTCATCAGACTATGCCCAGATGCTGTTTGAGTTCTTTCATGCGCTCCAGAGAGATCTTCTGCTCTACCAGTTCTATGATGGTGTCAATATCTTCAGATTCAAGGGAACGTATGTCTTCTTTGTTTTCCAGTGCAAGTTTCACCAGATAATCCAGCTCTTCCACGCTCAAGCGCTCTATTCTCTCCCTGAAATCCTCTGCAGATTGTGCTATCTTATGGGACAGAGGCCTTAAAATGAAAGGATAGTTGTGTCCTCCTGCTGATGTCGTATTTCCGCCAAGTTCAGGTGCAAGTTTGTCAAATATCTGTTTGTCCATGTCGCTGAATACTCTGCTCATGGGTTTTAGTTGTAAAAAGTAGTTTATAAAATTATGTGCCAGCTCAAGATTTCAGACGCCCGTGGATGTCTATTTCTCCGAGCACTATCCTTGTGGAGGAGATGCGTATCTGGTCATCGGCGAGAACGTAATCAATTTTCACGATATTGATATCCTTCAGGTTCTTCTCAGCCCTGAGCTTATTGATCTTAAGGGCAACAGGATATGTTTCCGGGGAGACCACAATGTAGTCATAATCTTCTTCAAGGGTTTTTCCGTAAGGATCATTCAGCTCTATGATCGTGTATTTCTGACACACCGTAATTTGGTGTATGTACCGGATGATCTTTTCTTTCCGTATACTGTAATCAGGTATCTTGCGTGGGCGCATGTTCGCCATTTCATTGGATGTGAGTCCGATATGGACTTCTTCATTGCCTGCAAGTTCAAAGGCTTTCTTTAGAAGCTCCCTATGTCCATCATGAAGACATTCGAAAGTTCCACCAACTACTACCCTGGGCATTGGTGGTACAAAGGATATTTTATAAAATAAATGTTTGCCCGAAAATGTCAGTTTGTTCCAAGTGTAACATTGATCAATATATTATTGACATTATTACTTTCACTCCGCTCTCTTCATGTATATATATTCCAAAGACCAATAAGTCATCGAATTGTGCACCGGAAGTTAACATGTGCACCATAAAGGAGTCATTAAAATGTCAGAAACACTACTTGAGGATCTGGACCATGTAGGTCCCGCAACAGCCCAAAAACTCATAGACGCAGGTTTTTCAACAGTAGAAGCCATTGCTGTATCTTCTCCTGCAGAACTCGCAACAGCAGCTGATATAGGTGAGTCTACAGCAGCCAAGATCATCCTGGCAGCCCGTAAAGCTGCTGACATTGGTGGTTTTGAAACAGGTGATGTGGTAATGGAACGCAGGAAACTGGTAGGTAAGCTCTCTACGGGCTGCAAGGAGTTCAATGATATCATGGGAGGCGGGATAGATTCTCAGGCCATAACTGAAGTCTATGGTGAGTTCGGTTCAGGCAAGACCCAGCTTGGTCATCAGTTAGCCGTCAATGTGCAGTTGCCGCAGGAAAAAGGCGGATTGAATGGCTCTGTGATAATGATCGATACTGAGAACACCTTCAGACCAGAAAGGATCAAGCAGATGGTAGATGGCCTTTCAGAGCTATACGGTGAGGACTATGATTATGAGGAGTTCCTCAAACATATACATGTGGCAAGGGCGTACAACTCGAACCATCAGATCCTGCTCGTGGATGCAGCATCTGAGCTTGCAAACCAGCTCAAGGATTCTGACAAACCGGTAAGACTGCTCATAGTTGACTCCTTGACCGCACATTTCAGAGCAGAGTATATCGGCAGGGGAACCCTTGCCGACAGGCAGCAAAAGCTCAATAAACATCTCCACGACATCCAGCGATTCGGTGATCTCAACAATGCTGTAGTACTGGTGACAAATCAGGTCATGTCAAAACCGGATGCTTTCTTTGGCGATCCTACAAAACCCATAGGGGGGCACATACTCGGCCATACTTCCACATTCAGGCTCTATATGCGCAAATCCAAGGGCGACAAAAGGATAGTCAAGCTTGTCGATGCTCCGAACCTTCCGGATGCTGAAGCAGTTATTTCGGTTACCACCGCTGGCCTGCGTGATCCCTGAACAGCAGGTTTTTAAACTTTTTTTCTAATTAATCTGTCATGAAATTCAAGGCCATTGCAGTTGATATTGACGGTACCATCACTTTCAGGGACAGAAGCCTTGATTTGGTGGCAATTGATAGTTTACGCTCCCATGATGTACCTGTGGTGCTTTCCACAGGCAATATTCTTTGTTATGCACATGCGGCTGCAAGGCTCATAGGGGTGGGTGGAATAGTTATAGCCGAAAATGGAGGGATAGTTTCTCCTGGTTTTGATACGGTACCAATAGTATCCGAATATATGATAGAATGTCAACAGGCTTTTGATCTGCTCTCTGGTAAGTTTGAGCTAACTAAACTGGACCCTGAACATCGCAAGACAGAGATAGTGCTCAGGAGAAACTTCGATCTGGAACTTGCCAGGCAGATATTGTATGATCATGGCTTTAACGTAGAGATCATTGACACACATTTTGCCATTCATATCAAGAGCAGGGAAGTGAACAAAGGTACTGGCCTCATTAAAGTTGCAGAGCTGATGGGTCTTAAGCCGAAGGATTTTGTCGCCATAGGTGATTCTGTGAATGATGTGGAAATGCTTGAAGTGGCAGGTTTCGGCATAGCTGTAGGCAACAGGGATCCGGAATTACGGTCAGTTGCCGATTACACTGCTACATTGCCTTATGGGGCCGGAGCCGCCGAAGGTATTGCCTATCTTCGCGGGCGCAGCCTCATCTAAAAAACATAAAGGCAAAAGCTGTTCATTCAACAGATTTGCCTAATACAGCATTTTTATCTACTACTATGTAGTCTTTAATTGCTCTTACAGAAGTAAATGGAAGGAGAAGATATTGATCATCTGTCCTGTATTTTGATGTGTCAAGGCTCATATCTGGCTTGACTATAAGGTCAATGAGGTCTCCTGTTTTTCCATCCATGACTATATTGAAGAGCACACCCAGTTCAGTGCCATCCGTAGCCATTACTTGTTTGCTGGAGAGGTTCTTAGCAAATACCTTCGTCATGTAGTTCACCCGATAACTCTAAACTTTTCATATCTTTATCTGTATCCTATATAAGAACTTGTTTCTTCTTTCGGCATCCCGCCCTTGAAAAACTCATGTATCTTCTTGTAGTAGCCCATGAGGTTCTCAGAAAGAGTGGGTCTTACCTTATTCAGTGCTTCCATGAAATACTTCATGTCTATGTTCTCTATATCGAAGTCCTCTCTCAGGGCCAGCATAACAGCCTCCCTGCATACAGCTTCAATATCTGCGCCCACGTATCCTTCCGTGATGTTCGCTAGTTCATCAATAGATACGTTGCTTGCAAGAGGTATGTTTCTTGTGTGTATCTGGAAGATGCTTCTCCTTCCTTCTCTTGTGGACTGCCCCACAAGCACAAGCCTGTCAAACCTTCCTGCGCGCAACAAGGCAGGATCTATCATGTCTGGCCTGTTGGTTGCAGCAATGACCACTATCTCCTTCAAAGCTTCGAGGCCGTCAAGTTCAGTAAGTAACTGGTTCACGACCCTTTCAGAGACCTTTCCATCCTCGGACATGGAACTTCTTGCAGATGCAATGGAATCTATCTCATCGAAGAATACCACGCATGGAGCTACCTGCCTTGCCTTCTTGAAGATCTCTCTGATAGCACGTTCAGACTCTCCCACCCATTTTGACAGCATCTCAGGTCCTTTGATACTGATAAAATTGGCATTGGATTCATTGGCCACGGCCTGGGCTACAAGGGTTTTACCTGTGCCTGGTGGTCCGAACAGCAGTATCCCTTTCGGAGGCTTTATACCCATCTCTACGAACTTCTCGGGCTTTGTGATGGGCCATTCCACAGCTTCTATGATCTCTTGTTTGACAATGTCCAGTCCTCCCACATCAGCCCATTTCACAGATGGTATCTCCACCAACACTTCACGCATTGCAGAAGGTCCGATCTCTCTTAGAGCATTCTCAAAGTCTGATCGGGTCAGCATTATCTGTTCCAGTTTTTCCTGGGGGATCAGGTCATCTTCAAGGTTGAGGTCAGGCAATACTCTCCTTAATGCCCGCATAGCAGCTTCCTGTACAAGGGCCAGCAGATCGGCACCTACGAATGCCTGCGTGTTCTTTGCTATATCCTCAAGGTACTTCTCATCAGCATCGCTTCCCAAGGGTACGCCCCTTGTATGGATCTGGAGGATTTCAAGCCGTCCTTCGGCATCTGGGACGCCGATCTCTATCTCTCTGTCGAACCTTCCCGGCCTGCGCAGTGCAGGATCAATAGCATCCAGCCGGTTCGTGGCTCCGATCACCACTACTTGTCCACGCTCTTCCAGTCCATCCATCATCGTAAGTAACTGGGCCACCACACGGCGTTCTACTTCTCCGGTGACGTTCTGCCTTTTTGGAGCAATGGAGTCTATCTCATCAATGAATACTATGGATGGTGCATCTTCTTCAGCCTCTTCAAAGATTTTACGGATACGCTCTTCGCTTTCACCATAGTACTTTCCCATGATCTCAGGACCTGCGATGTAGAGGAAATTTGCTTTGGATTCATTTGCCACTGCCTTGGCTATAAGGGTCTTTCCCGTTCCGGGAGGGCCGTATAATATGATTCCCTTCGGAGGCTCGATGTTCAAACGCTGGAAGAGTTCAGGATGTTTAAGGGGCAGTTCTATCATTTCCCTTACTCTCTGTATCTCATCTCCGAGTCCCCCTATATCATCGTAGGTGATGCCTCTGGCTGCGCTTTCATAGCCTCTGACAGGCTTCTGGCGCAGTTCTATATCTGTGATCTCAGTGACGATAAGCACTGAATCATGCGGTTCGGCCTCAACAGCTATAAGGGGTATTGCCTGTCCTCCAGTGGGCTGGCTTGCCATTGGCTGCGTCATGGAACTTATGATGGGTATCACGTCACCCACAACAAAAGGCCTCTTAAGTATGTTTCTTTTTATGATCTCTCTAATATGGTCTCCATACTCCATCACCACGCCTTCCGGGGGAGCAAGTATTAGGTGTGCGGCAGTCTCAAATTCCGCTTTTTTGACGGTAACTCTTTCTCCTATACTAACTCCTGCGTTTTGACGGATGAATCCATCTATCCTGATAATACCCTGTCCCCAATCCTGCCGGTCTGCTCTCCAAACTTTAGCGCATGTTTTTCTCTTACCGGTTATTTCTACTATGTCTCCCGGGGAGAGCTGCAGGCTCAGAAGAGTGCTTGGGTCCAGACGAATGATGCCGCGTCCGAAATCGTTCGGGTGTGCTTTTTCAACCTTGATCTGTACTTCGTCCATGATGTCATCCTATAATTGAATCTCATATATAGTCCGATTATAGGTATTTATTTTTATCTAATGCATAAAAATGCATGTTGTGGTCACTTGCTAATATATGATAGGTAAGGGGTAAATCTTTTTAACAGATTCTATTACTTATATTGTTATGGGGTTAAAGGTTTTATTTCTGAACTGTACTTTGAAGAGATAACCATAGATCTCTAACACACAAACATTGATAGACAAGGCTGTCGGGCTTTTTTCAGATATGGGGGTGGAAAGTGAGTGACACGGATCGTGGACTATAAAAATCTATTTGGTGTTTCTTCAGATGAAGGTCAAGGCGATTAATGGCCGCTGATACTTGCAAAGATAAAGGCATGCGATATCCTTGTGATGTGTTCTCCCATTTGGTTCGGTGTCAGGTCCTCTGTGGTACAGATGGTGATCGAGAGGCTGGAAGGGACCTATTAGGAGTCAGATCCGCAGACTGGTCAGTTTCCTCTCTACGGAAAGGTTGCAGGTGTGCTTATTACCGGCAATTAGGATGGAGCACATGATGTAGCTGCCAATACTCTGCTCAACCTTACACATCTGGGCTGCACGGTACCCCAAATGTGGACAGCTACTGGGTGGGGCCGGCATGACCGGGGCCGAGCTACATTGCAGCAGGTGGTGATAGGCATCTGTATACTATCAGAACGGTCAGGTATATGGTATACAATCTAACCTACTTCGCACAATTGTTGAGATCAAACCCTATCTCTACCAACCTGAAAGAACTGTATGTAGAAGTTGTAAAGGAAAGCGATCCATAGCCCAGATATATTATCTTAATATTATCATGCCTCTTGAAGATTATCATGGGTATTGAAAATTACACTTGCTTTTTTTTATATACTCCCATATTGCTGTTTACTATGCAGGCGCAATTTTCTGCAGGAGACAAACATTGGATCTGAAAGAGGAAATACGAAGTAAAGCTATGGAAAAGGGATTCCAGCTTTTCGGTGTTTCAGACATAAACAGAATGGAGGATGTCGAGTTTCCACCCGGACGTGGGCTTGTAAAGCCTTCTGAATTTATGCCGGATGCCAAATCACTTATCGTTCTGGGTATGGTGATCTGGGACGAAGGCATGAATGCTGCAATAAGCACTCCAGGGACCGGTGATTTTAGCGGGGGCGAAGCAGAGTATTATAATCTATATTACGAGACAGTGGAAACACGTGCATGGAGACTGGCTCAATGGCTATGGGATGATAAAAGTATAAAGGCAGCTCCCACCCATTCAGTTCATGTGAAAGTGGCAGCTTATCTTGCAGGCCTTGGTTTCATAGGCCATAATACCCAGGTGATAACCCCAGAATATGGTCCAAGGGTACGCTGGATAGCTTTGCTCACTACCGCTGAACTAATTCCCAACCAGCCCTTCTCTCGGAACCTATGTGCAGAACAACCACTGTGTCAGAAGGAATCATTATGCGTAAAAGCATGTCCCTATGGTGCAATTATTCCCGGTCCGTCCCAGGGAGTTCCACCAGGTGAAAAAGTGATATATGATAAATGTGTGGTAGCACATGAACTTGAAAAGGATATAGATCATAAATGGGAGAAGCATATCCGCAGAATAACAGAACGTGGATTTATGGAGTGTACAATATGTAATCTTGCTTGTCCTTATGGCAAAAACGTAGATACGCATATAATTCCCAGAAAAAGGGGTCTTGCTTGAAAGCAAGAAATATTTTTTTAATTTTCGATAGTATAGGGGAAAATTGCTGTAGTTTTTCTGTGAACTCCGTGTTCTCTGTGGTTATTGTTGATGCTGGTATATTCATGAGTATTTCTGTAGAACCTGTAATTTGTAAGCATCTTACTAATTTATCTCTCAGCCAAAAATCTCTCTGGCAGATGTGGTCAAATCTTTTATATTGGGCGCTATACATACTTCTATTAACCAAAACCATGGGGGTGAGTTTTTGGCAGAGAAAAGTACGTTAGACTGGATAGCATTAGTCTTGGTTGTAATCGGAGGCCTGAATTGGGGGCTCTTCGGGATATCCCAGGATCTAAATCTGGTGGCACTTATATTCGGCTACAGCATCATAGCAAGGATCGTTTACATCCTTGTAGGTCTGTCCGCATTGTATATAATCTATTATGCAACCAAGAAATAAATATGGTCAGTCTTTCAAAGACCTGACCATTTATTATTTTATATCTTTTTTATTCCATCATCTGTCTTGTGAGACTGCTTCTTGCAATATTTATCTCGGAAACTGAGAGTTCAATGGAGATCTCGTCAAGTCCAATCTTCAAACTATCGCCGCCCACAGTACCTATAATTGTATAGGTTACTCCCCTCAGTGCCTCTTCTATTGCTTTTGGTTCAGAGGTCGCCAGGATGGCCCTAACATAAGACTCTGAGAACAGAGCATCATCTGCCCTTAGTCCCTCGCAGACCTTACTAAGGTCCACATTTGCTCCCATGCATGTGCACATCTCACAGAGTGCAATTCCTAATCCGCCTAGTGAAACATCATGGGAGGATGTTACCTTTCCTGTACTCACTGCTTTGATCACGGAATCCACTATCTTCGTACCATTCTCAGGCACTTTTGGAGCAATGCCATCCATCTTCTTACCCATCAGGCTGTAATATTCAGAGCCACCCAACTCATCCTGTGTTTCTCCCACAAGTATTATTGTATCGCCCTCATTGGCGAATAAGGATAGAGGGGTACCTGCAACATTATTTGTTGTTCCCACGACCCCTATGGATGGAGTGGGGAGGATCGCGGTATCAAACTCATCACTTTCGTTGTACAGGGATACATTCCCCCCCACAACGGGTATTCCAAGTTCCCTTGAACCATCACCCAATCCGAGGATGGCTTGTTTGAAGTACCAGTAGATTTCGGGCCTTTCCGGGTTCCCGAAATTCAGACAGTCCACGAGAGCCAATCCTTTTCCACCCTTGACTGCAATGTTCATGGCATTTTCATAAACAGTACCTTTCCCTCCCTGATATGGATCTATCATGGTATGTCTGGGATTGCAGCCGCAGGAGAGTATTATTCCTCTGTCTCCTTCTATGCGTAATACGGAAGCATCATCACCGGGTTTTACTGTGGTCCTTATCTGCACTTCATGATCATATTGCCTGTATATCCATTCCTTTGATGCAACGTTGTGGGAGGAAAGCACTTCCACAAGGGACCGTTTCAGATCAGCTGGCATCTCTGGTTTTTCCCATGATATTTTCTCGGCTGGTGAACTGGCAGGCATTTCACAGGTAGGTGCACCTTCAGCAAGCAGTTTGATCGGAATGTCGACAACAGTCTCTCCCTTGAAATCCACTGTGTAATATGGTCTCTCAGTAAGCTCTCCTATCATGCTGGCATTGAGGTCATATTTCTTAGCTATGGCCAATACAGCTTCCACGTTCTGCGGTTCTACCTCAAAGAGCATACGCTCCTGGGATTCTGCAATGAGGATCTCGTAAGGGATCATGCCTTTTTCTCTGAGTATTACATTATCAGCGATTATATGCATTCCCAGATCCCCTTTCGATGCCATCTCGGAACTGGCTCCTGCAAGGCCTGCTGCTCCCAGGTCTCTGCAAGCTTTAGCATAACCTGCTCCGACTACTTCCAGTGTAGCTTCTATGAGCAGTTTCTCTGTGAATGGATCACCTATCTGGATACTGGGCCTGTCCTCTGCTTCGGAACTCTCGGATAGGTCCCTGGAGGCGAAGGATGCACCTCCCAGCCCGTCCCTTCCAGTGGTGGATCCCATGAGGATCATCTTATTTCCAGCCTGTTGGGCCTTTGCCGTCACTATGCTGTCTTTCCTTGCAAGCCCAATGCATGCAACGTTGACAAGGGGGTTGCCACTGTAGGTTTCATCAAAAAATGCTTCTCCTCTTACTACGGGCACACCTATGCAGTTGCCATAGCTTGCGATACCTTCTATAATATGTTCAAAAAGGTATAGGTTTTTGGGAGTGTTCAGAGGTCCGAAATATAGGGGGTCCATAAGGGCTATGGGTCTCGCACCCATGGATATAATGTCCCTTACAATGCCTCCCACTCCGGTTGCAGCGCCGTTATGCGGGTCCACATATGATGGGTGGTTATGACTTTCCATGCCAATTGCAAGCACCCAGCCGTCTTCAAAGTCCACAATGGCTGCATCATCCCCCGGTCCGATGATCACTTTCTCTCCGGTTGTGGTAAAAGTCTTAAGTAAAGGTCCGCTGGAGCGATATGAACAATGCTCGCTCCACAAATTGAGGAAACATCCCTGTTCCACAATATTGGGTTCTCTTCCCATTTCTTCGGTTATAAGCTTGAAATCGTTCTCTGGTAACATTATGTGCCTCAGAATCCTATTCATTTCTGTATTTCTGTAGGCTTAAAAGCACTCAAGTTTAAAAAAGATTCCTTCAAAAATTGACATAAATACGTCCCATTTGTCTGTTCAGGAACGATCGATCTTGATGCTGTCTCCGGGACAAAGCTTATGGCGTTCTATAGAACCAGAATGCATTTCGATAATATATTTTGTTCTTTGGGGAGATCTTGTCAGTCCTATCCAAGGTTTCAATGTCTTTAATGCAAGTATTTTCTTATCAGAGTCCAGAAATATTATGTCAATTGGAAAAAAAACAAAAAGCATGTGTACAGAAACAGATCGTGGTGCGGACAGTATGAAAACAAGTGCATATCTTTCTGCAATGCCTTTTCGGAACATGAGCCCCTTTGACTGGCTTATTAAACCTTCTGCAAATTCAATGTCAGATGCGATTAATTTACCACTAGGTTTTAATATCATTGCTGTTTAGTTTATACGACTGTTTAAGTATAGTTTATGGTCAACATGTTTAATGATCTTGGAGGAAATGTCACTAGATGAGTTCAGAGATGTGCCCTGTGTGTGGATTGCCAATGGAATTGTGCATCTGCGAAGAAGTAGCAAAAGAGCAGCAAAGAATTACCGTGAAGGTCAACAGAAGAAGATATGGTAAAGAAGTAACTGTTGTAGAAGGCTTTGATGCACACGAGATAGATCTTCATGAACTATCTACCTATCTTAAATCCAAGTTTGCTTGTGGTGGAACTGTAAGGGATAATGCTGTTGAGTTGCAGGGCAACCACCTGTCTCGCATGAAAGACGTTCTTATTGAAAGGGGTTTTTCTCCAGAGCAGATAAAAGATTAAACACTCTCAATCAACTGTAAATCTTATATTTAGTGGGAATGAGTAGATCCATCAATTATTCATAAGGTGCAGTATGAAACGTATATATCTGGATCACAGTGCAACCACGCATGTGGATGCCAGGGTTCTCGATGTCATGCTCCCTTATTTTAGTGAAAAGTTCGGTAATGCTTCCAGTTTGCACTCTTTTGGCCTGGAAGCTGCAGAAGCACTTTCCTCATCCCGGGAACAGATAGCTGCAGCACTGGGTGCTGAGCCGCAGGAGATTATTTTTACATCAGGTGGCACTGAATCTGATAACATGGCAATAAAAGGTGCTGCATACATGTGTTCTTCCCGGGGCAGGCATATCATCACTTCCATTATAGAACATCCGGCAGTATTACGCACCTGCGAGCAGCTTGAAAGAGAGGGTTTCGAAGTTACATATGTGCCAGTGGATAATGAAGGCATACTGAATATGCAGTTGCTTGAGGATTCCATAAGAGAAGATACCATTCTCATAAGTATAATGCATGCCAATAATGAAATTGGAACTATCCAGCCCATAAAGGAAATAAGTGAGCTCATAGAAGGGCGGAGGATAGTTCTTCACACAGATGCTGTCCAGTCCGTGGGTAAGATACGCGTTGATGTGAATGAACTGGGTGTGCATATGCTGTCCATCTCTTCCCACAAGCTCCATGGTCCCAAAGGTGTGGGAGCCCTGTACTTGCGTAGTGGTGTCAATATCCTGCCTCTTGTGCAGGGAGGTGGTCATGAACGCGGGCTGCGTCCGGGTACAGAGAATATTCCTGGCATTGTGGGCTTTGCAAAGGCAATGACCATTGTCAGGGAACAACTGGAAGAGGATTCCAGGCACATGCAACATCTGCGGGATTCTATGATATGCAACATCCGCAGCAGAATACCGTATGCCAGGCTTAACGGTCATGAAGAAAAGCGTCTTCCAAATAATGTCAACATGAGTTTCAGACATGTGGAAGGCGAATCATTGCTTATGCTTCTTGATATGAAAGGTGTTGCCGTTTCCACCGGCTCTGCATGTTCCTCAAAGTCCCAGAAAGCTTCTCATGTACTTACAGCCATAGATCCAGGTGTCGATTACATCCATGGTTCGCTGAGGTTCACCCTGGGGAGGGAGAACACCATGGAAGAAATCGATATTGCAGTAGACCATCTGGAAGAGGCAGTCATGAAACTTCGCCAGATGTCGCCTTTTGAGGAGGAGAAATAATTATGTACAGCAGAAGACTTCTGGAAGAATTCACTAACCCTCAGAACGTAGGTGTCATTGAGGATGCAGATGGTGTGGGGCAACTGGGAAATCCTGCAGACGGTGATGTCATAACTATCTACATAAAGGTAAAAGATGATGTACTTGTGGATGTAAAGTTCAAAACCTTTGGTTGTGCGGCCGCTATCGCCACTTCAAGTATGGTGACGCAAATGGCAAAAGGCAGGACCATAGAAGAAGCCAGGCTTATAACAAAGGAAGAAGTGGCAGAGGCTCTGGGTGGTCTTCCTTCAGGTAAGATGGATTGTTCGAACTTTGCTCCGGATACTTTAAGGATGGCCATTGAAGATTATCAGAAAAAACAAAAGACCTGATGATGGAGGTCCATCTTTTGAAAACGACGTGTGAGGTCATGGTACAAAAAGTTCTTCCGGCGATACGTGCAGAGATCGCACGTGTGATGTTCTCTGAACACAGATGTACTCAGCAGGAGATCGCTGATATTCTCTGTCTTTCAAGGGCCGCTGTTTCACAGTACATGAGTGAGAAAAGAGGAGCCGAAGTTGATTTCCCAGAAGAGGTCCGTGCAGAGGTGAGGAAGTTCTCTGCCAGGTTACTTAAGGACATGGACCAAAAGGACCAGGTAGAAGGTATGTGCAATATCTGCAGGTTCGTGCAGCACTCCGGGCTGGTTCGATAAGAACATACCTGAAGCAGGATCATGCATCCTATGTGGGGATAAAGAGCAAAGTTGAGCCATAATCAATGTGTAAGCTGCAAGGGAAGAGGATTCTGTGGGCGTCCTGTATGTCCCATTCTTGAGAAGTTCAAGTCTATAGAGTCGTCTGTAATAGCCAGTAAAGGAGCAACTTCCATATTTGGAGCCTCCCCTCCGGCAGTTTTCATTGGCAGGCATGATTATCCTTCGGTGATGTCGGGTCCCATGGTGCCTCCTAACATGGGTGCAGATGAATCATCCATGCTGGAGGATCCAAAGCAGCTGCTCAGCATGAACATTGGTGAGATCATTGCAGCGCGTTCCAGGCTTGTGCGGGCAGGGGCGCGCATGAACGTTAAAGATGCTGCAGATCCCAGGGATCCTTTACTTCTGAAATCCCAGGAACTGGCCCTTTCTATAAAGCCTGTGGATACTGAAGCCTGGTTCAATAAGCCTCTGTCCAACAGGTTGAAGTTCGATAGCGTAATGACTCCAATGGGGCCATCAGGTGATCTAAAGGATCTCGATATCGCTGAGAATCCTAATGTTCCAAAGAAGGTCGATTATCTGGTATATGATGACGATGCCTTGGCAAAAGACGTTGTTTCAGAGCTTATCTCTTCAAATATATCTCAGGATCACATCACACGCCTTCTTTCCATTGGTCTGCTCGGTAAAGAGCGCAAGCTGGTACCCACCCGCTGGTCCATAACAGCAGTGGATGATATGCTGGGCAAGGATATGTTGCGCAGGGTGCGGGATCATCCCCAGGTAAGTGATATTATGCTCTTTAGCGGAGGTGCTTTCGGTAACCATTTTGAAATACTCTTAATTCCACGTGTATTTTCCTATGAACTAATAGAAATATGGATGCCCAGGGCTGTATGGTCGGGTGAATCCACATGGATAGGTGCTGACAGTGAGGGTCTGGGTGGGAAAAAAGGATATTCCAGTCTCGCAGGCGGTTATTATGCTGCGCGTCTTGGGGCACTTGAGTACCTCAACGGTATCAGAAGACAGGCAACCGTGTTCATGATAAGGGAAATAACGCCCGATTACTGGGCACCTCTGGGTGTATGGGTTGTAAGGGAAGCTGCGCGCAATGCTTTGCAGAATCCTCCACAGAAGTTCGAGAGCATAGATGCAGCTTTGGCGGATATGTCCTCAAGGCTTCAAACCCCTATTGGAGCATGGAGGCCAAAAGCAAGTCTTGTCAACGAGTTAAAGTGTCAGAGGACTCTTGATTCTTTCTTATAGGTCTATATGACTATATAGTGGTATATAGAATATTGTAACTACATTTATCTATATCTTACTAAATTGTCCACTTAGTTTATAGGAGGATAATGGAAAATGGATGTTTTTAATCCCTTTGTGATTGCCCTCATAGCTGCGGCATTATACATGGCCTGGAACATAGGGGCTAATGATCTTGCCAATGCTATGGGAACTTCGGTGGGTAGTGGGGCCCTCTCTCTTAAACAAGTGATCCTTGTTGCAGCAGTGTTCGAATTCTTTGGTGCTACATTTTTCGGTAAACGAGTTGTTTCGACTATTGCAAGTGGCATAGTTCCATTAGACCAAATTAGAATGATTGATTCTCATCTTGTTGTTATCGGTATGCTTGCGGCGATCCTGGCCGCAGGTTTCTGGGTCACGTTGACCACATTCTACAATCTGCCAGTTTCTACCACACATTCAATAGTCGGTGCAGTTCTTGGTTTTGGTTTAGTTTCAGCATATCATGGAATTATCCCTTACAGTGATATACACTGGGCTGTTCTCACCAAGATCGTAGCAAGCTGGCTGATTTCACCCCTGCTGGGAGCTCTTATTGCATATCTCCTCTTTATAATGGTATCCCATTTTATCCTCCAACGTACAGACAATCCTTTTCTTATTGAAAAGAAGTTTGTACCTCTTCAGATCATGACAGCATGTTATATGGCATTCGCGCATGGTTCCAATGATGTTGCAAATTCAATAGGTCCTTTGTATGCAGGACTTAATGTGCTGGGTATGGATAGTGCGCAGGTACCTACGTGGATTATGGTTCTCGGTGGGTTCGGTATGGTGCTCGGGCTTGCTACATGGGGCTACAAAGTGATACAGACCATTGGTAATAAGATCACTGAACTTACTCCGACAAGAGGTTTCTGTGCAGAGTTTGCCACTGCATCTGTTGTGGTGATGCACAGTTATAGTTCTCTTCCCATCTCAACTACCCACACACTTGTTGGATCTGTCATAGGTGTTGGTCTTGCGGGCGGTCTTGCAGCGGTTGATTTAAGTGTAATAGGAAAGATAGCAGTATCCTGGATAATCACAGTGCCTGTAGCAGCGTTGACATCAGCTTTAATATTCACAGGACTCATGGGGATAGGAATTTGACAAAGAGAGAATATATACGCTCTGTGCTCAGCGTCTTTGCAAAATCTCCTTTCAGGCCTCTGCATATGCATGCCACGAAAGGGGGGGATGCTGTTCGGAAGCTGAGCGAGGAGCTTTCTGCTTATTTTGAATGTGACACGCCCACCGTGCTGAGGCTTAATAGTGAGATCGATATCCTTGAGCATGAGGCAGATGTAATAAAACAGACCATCAGGGCGGAACTCACATCTACCATTATGCTGCCGGTACATGCGGATGATCTGCTTAATTTCCTCAAACCACAGGATTCTATTTCCGATGAGTGCCAGGACGCAGCTTACTGGCTGACCCTGCGAAATTGTCAGGTGCCAAAAGAACTCGAAGAGGGGTTCCGTGAACTGATGTCCAGGACCTTGGCAACAGTGGAGATGTATGAACTTCTAGTGGACACGCTAAGCGAGCTTCTGGAGTCTTCTTTTGGGAAGAAGGATGTACACGAAACCCTGGAGCTTGTTTCCAAGGTAGAAGAAATGGAGCACCAGGTGGACGTTATAGAAAAACAAGTTATGAAACAGATATTTGAGAAGGAAGAACTGCTTGGTGGCGGAGGAGTTTATTTCTTCCTGGAACTTTCCAAAAACATAGGCCGCATTGCTGACCGTACCGAGAGTGCTGCGGACAGGTTGCGGACCATGGTATTAAGGAGGTGAGCTTTTAGCTCCTCTCATGTGCAGGTTACCATCTGAGTTCACTATGCGCAGCATCTCTATCACAGAATATGCTGCCCGGGTGATGCCCATACTGCGCCGGTCAGTGTCGGTACCGGCAACATACAGATTCTTTATGGGTGTCCTGATGTCTGCAAAGTTCCCATCAATGGTGACTGACGCTTTTTCAGGGATGAGGATTTGTTCATGCCTCATCTCTACATGTTCCTTGATATCAGGCACAGCATTGTATATTGTTTCATAGGCTTTTTTGATCTCGTAGCTCTCATCTTTTTCCGGGTCCATTATAAAACTAAAGCCGACCAGTTGTTTTCCTTCAGGCGCAAGGGACGAGTCATAATTGCTGATGGGCATTGCCCAGTAGGCCTTTTCCTTGAACCAGATCTCAGAACCAATATAATTGAAAGCTTCCATGGTAGTGTCCAGCCCAAGCCAGATAGTAAGGCTCTTTGTCTGTACTATGCCCTCAAGTTCCTTTA
This sequence comes from Methanomethylovorans hollandica DSM 15978, assembly GCF_000328665.1. Taxonomy (NCBI): domain Archaea; kingdom Methanobacteriati; phylum Methanobacteriota; class Methanomicrobia; order Methanosarcinales; family Methanosarcinaceae; genus Methanomethylovorans; species Methanomethylovorans hollandica. The sequence goes on along the minus strand of NC_019977.1, from coordinate 2,238,556 downwards.
CATAGGAAGGGGGCAGATCTTCCACAAGATATGGCAGGTCCTTTGCAAAACCTGTGTGTATGACCATATCAGCAAGATATGTGTCATCTGCCACAACTCCTTTTACCACGCCTTCCTCTGTCAGGATCTTATGCACAGGATTCTCCGTCATGATCTCCACTGACTTGGGCAGCGAATAAAGTATAGCATTAAGGAGTGATTTGAGACCTTTACGCGGATATCCCTGAGAATAGCTGACCTTGTTAGTGGCAAGCCTGCCCAGGGTCGTAAGGGGGCTTGATACTTTGTTCAGCCGGGTTTGCAGGGATGTGTGAAGGTTCAATGGAATGAGGTTCTGCAAAACTTTCTCCTCATGACCATTCTTTTCGTCTATTTTAAGGATCTCCTCTAACTGTTCAGGTGTTACGCTGTCCCGCACGAATGCACTTCCTTCAAGTACCCTCTGTGCTGATGTATGTTTCATGTCCTTGCCTGTAAGGAAATAAGATATAGTATTGGCAAAGTCGTAAGTATCCTGTGAGAGGTTCTTGGGAAGGAATTCATATACGGATTGTTTGGACAAGTCCATTCCGAAGGTCCTGTAGGTAAGGGCTTTGGTGACTGCCTGGCTAAGTACCAGTCTGTCCATCTTGGGGAGTACATCGAAAGTCACGAATTCCTTGATATTGGAAGGTACTTTCATAAGGCGTTTATCCGTGCGGATGAAATAGTCTCCGTAATTCTCGAATACTGGCAGGTAGTCAAAGTAGCTCTCCATGAGCCTTTTCAACGGACCTTCGATGAGATGTGTGATGGCATGTGCTCCAGTGTCCACCTGATAACCATCCACTACATAACTATTGCAGTTGCCTCCTACATGTTTGCTCTTTTCCAGTATCAGTACCTTTTTTCCGTGCTTGGAAAGCACAAGGGCTGAGAGCAGCCCGGTAACTCCTGAGCCTACGACTATAACATCATATTTCGGCATGATGCTAATCTCCTTGAAGGCTTACTGGAATATTTCAGGGGCAATACGTTTTGCTACATCTTCGTATGCTTTTGTCAGATCCCCTTTGTCAAAGCGGAAGATGTCCTTGTCCATGGACTTTCCTGTTTCCTTGTCCCAGAAGCGGCATGTATCACAGGATATCTCATCGGCTACCAGGATCTGCCCGTCCTTTCTCCCAAACTCCAGTTTGAAGTCGGGCAGGGCTATGCCACGTTCATCAAGGTATTTGATGAGGATCTCGTTGACCTTGAGGGCAATCTGGCGGATCGTGGCTATTTCTTCGTATGTGGCGACACCCAGGGCTACAGCAATGTCTTCGTTGAGCATGGGATCTCCGTACTCATCGCTTTTGTAGTCCATGACCATGACAGGCTTCTTGAATACCGTACCTTCTTTTATAGGGTATCTGCGCGTGATGGAGCCTGCAGCGATGTTACGGGGTATGACTTCTATTTTGATGATGTCCACAGCTTCCACAAGCATCTCAGTGTCTGATAGCATCCTGACATAGTGGGTCCTTATACCCTTACTTTCCAGCAGCTCGAAGAGCTTTTTGGATATCTGGGCGTTGTAATATCCTTTCTTTGAGGCTTCGCTCTTCTTCTTGCCATCAAAAGCAGTAAGACTGTCCCTGAACTCGGATATGTACTTCGAAGGGTCTTCGGTCCTGTATATCGTCTTTGCTTTTCCTGAGTATAATTGTTCACCTTTCATCATGTCCCTCTATATCAATGTTATTTTAATATATTTTCCCTATAATTACTATTTATCTTAATAAACCTATCGTCAAGACATACAAAATGTTATTACTCTTTACTTTCATTAGTATATTATGGGTTCTGTAGAGAACGTGCATTTAAATTGAACCACAAGAGCATGTAAGGGGATGGAAAGTGATAAAAAGTCCTCTATGGGCTTTGTGTTCTCTGCGGTTGTTGCTGATGTGATATATTCATGATGATTTCTACAGAGCTGCTATATGTTTCTTATTCATGGGTGATCCAATGGAACAAGAATTAATGAGGATTGGTGTTTCGCTGCCTGAGAACCTTCTTACGAAATTCGACGGCATTATCGAGCAAAGAGGATATTCATCACGTTCAGAGGGCATACGGGATGCTATCAGAAGCTACATCACGCATTACGAATGGATGAGCGATGTGAAAGGCAGGCGTGTTGCCACTATCACTCTTATCTATGACCATACAAAACGCGGACTGACCAGCTCCCTTACGGAGATACAGCATGAACACTCTGCTCTGATCAAGACCTCGATACACATCCACCTGGACCATGATAATTGCCTGGAGGTAGTTATTCTGGATGGGGAGGGTCAGGAGGTAAAGACAATAGCTGAGAAACTGATGGCGCTTAAGGGTGTGAAGTATGTGAAGCTCAACACTGCCCAGCCTACGGAAAGTCACTGATTGAAGGTGCTTTCTATATTCTTGAGCAGGGACCTTCCCAGATCTGTCAGGTAATACATCTGAAAGTTCTTGTTCCTCGTGGATTCCACGAGGCCTGCTCCTTTGAGCAGCTTCAGATGGTATGACAGTGCAGAGTGCTTATAGTCTGTTATCTCCACGAGCACACATACGCACAGCTCCTGCACCTCCAGAGCTTTAAGAATATGTATCCTGATGGGGTCTGAAAGCACCTTGAACAGGTCCACCAGCCCTGTCACATTTTCCTGCATGGATTCATGGACCTTCTGCATGACCATATCAGGCAGAATATAAGGTTCCGGCTCCAGCAGTCTTTCTTTTCCACTCATAATCACTGAATGATGTCCTGATATGTTAATAATCTTTTTACGCTATTATTGGTGTAAGAACACTGTCAGCTCTGTCTGCTGCAGAACAATTTAGAAAGGTTAAAATATGTTCGGGCGATTCCTTAAAACAAGGAGTCGGGTGTGAAGCTATCAACAGCAATCCAGGTCCAGCAATATTTTTTTGTTCCCGATGTAGGGTGTATCTCATCGAGTTCAACGATTTCGCTCTCATTTTCACTCTTCATATCCTCTAATTCCTGACCAAACTTCTTTATCCATTTCTGGACAGAAACATGACTTACTCCTAATATACGTCCTATTGAGCGAAATCCTAATCATTCAAGATAGAGCTGTAAAGCCTGTCTTTTAACAAAAGAAGAGAAAGCAGTCGATTTTATCTCTACTGAATAGTTATAGTCACAATCATGGCATTTGTATCGTTGACGTCCATGACTATACCATTCTTTCTGTGAATGGAACTATTACATCTTGGGCAATTCATTCAGAAGTATGTGAGTTCATATTATATATCAATCTTTAAATATCAACACCAAAATTACGAGTTTATTCCACTTTTTCATTATTAACCCCTTATAGAGTTCTTTTCTAAATACACTTTTTTAACTCCACTGGTACATTTGAGATTATGAATGAAAGTATCATTCAAAAGCAGCAGTAATATTTGTAAACTAATATACTACTTATAAAGCAATGCTTTACTTCATATTAATCTTACATGTGAGTAAATCCTTATACAAAAAAAACTATTAACTAATAATAATTATGACTCACTCACAATATATTGATAAAACAATAATTACTGCCTTCAGGGAAAAAAATATAAAAGTCACTCCCCAGAGGATAGCCATCGCCAGATATGTGCTCAATAATAAAGAGCATCCGACAGCTAAGAGGATCTATCAGGAGATCAGGGGAACGCATCCGACCGTCAGTCTTGCAACGATCTATGCCACCCTTAAGGTCCTGAAGGAATTTGGTTTTATCCAGGAGTTGAACCTGCCTGACGGCCAGTCGAGATTCGATCCGAATCTGGAGCCTCATGCACACCTGATCTGTGTGAAATGCAACGACATTGCCGATTGGGAGGACCCTCTCCTGTCAGAGGTAATTTCGAGGATATCCGATGATGCAGATTTTATCGTGAACGTGTTCGGACTTGACATACATGGCGTTTGCAGAAAATGCCAGGCAGATAAGAACACTTAAAGGCAAGATTCAAGGAAGCCTTTTTCTTCCGGCATAAAAAAAGATCATCGTATCCTGGAAGTACAGGATACGATCCTGATCAAGTGTCTTTCACTTAGAAAGTGACGCTTTTTGCAGAGTAGGCGTTTTGCGTTGGGTCGTATGCGTATTCGTCACATGTGATGCCCGTAACTGTGAATGTCAGCGTGCCCTTGGGCTTTTTCACCTGTGCGGATGTGAACACTACAACACCATTTGCATCAGTGGTCCCTGAGACAGCTGCTGCTGTCAGGCCGCTCCAGCTTCCTGCGACACTTGCTCCGGGGATTGTCTTGCCGTCAGCATCCACCACCTGCACGGTGGCCACAGCCCAGCCAAAGGTGTTCTTGCCGCTCACTTTGGACTGCTGCTCCAGGCTCAGCTCTCCCACGTACATCACAACAGGTGTTGATGACTCAGGAGGTGTGACAACAGGGTCATCCACTGGTGTACTGCTCAGGTCCCTGACCGCTGCATAGGCGTTCACAAGGCCATACCCGTAGTAATTGTCCCTGCCGCTGGCACCCAGGTCGGTTGCCGTGCTCTGCAGCCTTAAGCGGACCTCCGCAGGGTCCCATTTGCCATTGCCGTTGGTATCATGGACAGTGCCTGCAATATCCGTGCTCATCAGCAACGCCACAGCACCTGTTACATGTGGTGTTGCCATGCTAGTACCGCTCTTGTAACCATACAGGCCGTCAGGCATAGTGGATTTTATACTGGAGCCAGGTGCTGCAAATTCCACCTGTGGACCATAGCATGACCAGGAGGTCTTTGTATTGGTCGAATCCGTTGCAGACACAGCTATTACTGAATAGTAAGCTGCGGGATATATCACAGCACCGCCGGAATTGCCGGCTGCTCCCACCAGTACCACGCCATTGTTGTAGGCATTGTTACAGGCGTTCTGGAGCGTGGACGAGGAAGCTGTACCACCAATGCTCATTGTAATGACATTGGCATTGTTGTTTACCGCCCAGTTAATGCCGGCTATGATATTGCTATATGAACATGATCCTGAGCTGTCGGCGACCTTTACGGCATACAGCCCTGCCTGGGGTGCTGCTCCCAGTACGCCGATGTCATTGCTAAGGGCAGCAACCGTGCCGGCGACATGGGTGCCATGGCTGTGATCGTCCATGGGGTCGTTGTCAGCATTCACGAAATCATACCCTCCCAGGTAATTCGCCTTCAGGTCAGGATGATTGTAATCGATGCCAGTGTCCAGAACAGCGACTTTGATGCCATTTCCGGTGACACCGGCGGACTGGGCAGCGGTCGCATCTATCCTGGCAATACCCCAGGGGATCTCATCGGCAAGGATCTGAGCCTGGCCGTCAGGTTCAATGAAATCTATCTTCGGGTTCTTCGACAGGGCATCGATGGCCTGTGGGGGCAGCTCTGCAGCCACAGCAGGGATAATGGTGTATTCGTGCTTCACGTTTCCACCATGAGCTTTTACAAGTTCCGTATCGGTCTTTTCCTTGAAATTGATCAGAACGGGGACCTTCTCTTGCTTTTCCTGCGCTGCACTTGCAGGTACTGTCAGGAAAAACATTATCATCAACATTACTAGCAATTTTGTTTGCTTTCCTATGGTAACACCCATTGAATATATTATGGTCGTATATATATAGGTTTATTTACTTTTCATTGAAAAATAAATTAACTGTTTGTTATTACTGCAATTATATATCCGGCATGCTGGCTACTTAGCTGCCCGTCCCGTCATCTGGATGCAGGAGCACAATATCCATGCAGGTTAGTTAATGAACCTCCACAGGAAACATGCGGCGTTCATCGCAAGCCATAGGTTGGCATTAAGGTCTTTCTTAGTGCTTTTTGGATCGCAGAGCTCTTCCCGATGATACTCTCCTCAGCTGATACATCCTCTGAAAAATCAGGAGCAGTTAGTGACAGATTTATTATAGGGATCTTATTCTGGTCCACACTTTCAGCAGAAGAGCGGCATAGCTCCCGCTGATGTGGAAAGAAAACTCAATATACAGAGTTACACAGTTGTATCACCTGTCGTGATGCACAGGTCCTCACGGACCGCGTGCATTTTTTATTTATCCACTGTTATTTCTAAAGATCCGCACTGGGCATTTATTATATCTGCCTCCTCTTTAGGCCCTCTGGCAACTAACTTGATACCCTCGGCTATGAGCAGTGTAAGGAAAGCAGCTCCAATGGGCAGCACCCAGTCCTCAAGGCTTAAGGGTGTCAGTTCAAATACCATCTGGAACAGCGGGATGTACACTACTGACAGGATCAGCAGCAAGGTGATGAGCATCCCTCCCAGCATCAATCTGTTGGAGAACAGTCCCATTTTTATGGCAGGTTCATCAAGGGATCTGAAGGCATTGGGTACGAACAGTGCCATGCTGACTATGGTCACGAACGTGAGTGTCCTTGCCTTCTGCACATCAGCAAAAGGATCCGCTATCAGGAACACCAGGAAGGATATAATGCTCATAGTAAGTGCAATACTGATCACAAGCACCAGGTTCCGCCTGCCCAGGATCTCTTCCTTCGGATCGCGGGGTTTCTTGTTCATGATACTATCTCTCACCGGGTCCATACCCAGAGATATAGCAGGTACAACCTCATTGAACATGTTGATGAACAGGATCTGAAGAGCCAGCAAGGGTATGTAGTTGAAACCCAGAAGGGTTATTGCAATGAGGATGAGCATCATCTCAGTGAAGTTACGGGATACCAGGTACGTGGTGAACTTCTCTATATTGGCGTAGATACCTCTGCCCATCTTCACAGCTTCCACAATTGTGGCGAAATTATCGTCCTGCAGGACCATCACACTGGCTTCACGCGCCACATCGGTACCCTTGACACCCATGGAAATGCCTATGTCGGCTTTACGCAGGGCAGGAGCGTCATTGACCCCGTCTCCTGTCATAGCCACTACCTGTCCCTTGTCCTGCAGCGCTTTGATGATCCTGAGCTTCTGTTCCGGCCTTGCTCTTGCGTAGATATTTATCCCTTCTACCACGCTTTTGAACTCTTCGTCATCAAGCTCGTCCAGTTCAGTACCGGTGATGGCTCCGTCAGCCACAATGTTCCTTATCTTCTCATCAGTGATATTATCCAGGCACACAGTGCCATCAGAGAGGCCGATCTCTCTGGCAATGGCCTTTGCAGTCTCCTGATTATCCCCTGTGATCATGACAACCTTGATCCCCGCCTTATGGCAGGTCTCAATGGCACTTTTTGCCTCTTCCCGGGGCGGGTCCAGCATAGCCACGAGTCCGAGGAAGATCATATCTTTCTCAAGCTCCTCGCTCCTAATGTCAAGCGGCCTGTACGCCAGGGCAAGCACACGATATGTTCTTTGCGCAAGTTCACGGTTTTTCTCAAGCATCTCCTCTCTGTCCTGCTCCGTAAGGTCCCTCATTCCGTAAGGACCATATATGCGCGTGCACCTGTCAAGCACCATTTCAGGAGCACCTTTTGTAAAGGCCATCTCATGTTCCTGTGTATCGTGCAGTGTGCTCATCATCTTCCTTTCAGATGTGAATATGACCTCTTGCAACCTTGGCAGTTCATTATCCACCTTTCCCTTCCATACCCCTGCTTTAGCTGCAGTCACTATCAGGGCAATTTCCGTAGGGTCTCCCACACCTTTCCATTCGTTATCCGATTCTTCCAGTGCAGCATTGTTGCACAGGGCCCCGGCTGTGAGCAACAGTTCCAGTCCTTTATCGTTCTCAACGTCAACCGGAGTTTTATCATCAAGCAGTTCTCCTATCGGCTCATATCCCTTCCCGGTAACATCCAGTTCCCTTCCAGGAAGGATGATCCTCCTCACGATCATTTCGTTGCGGGTAAGGGTACCTGTCTTGTCAGTACAGATCACAGTAGTGGAACCTAGTGTTTCCACACCCAGCATTTTTCTTATAATGGCATTATGCTTCGCCATGTGTCTCATCCCGCTGGCAAGAGTGATGGTCATGGTAAGTGGTAAACCTTCAGGCACTGCAGCCACAGCTAACGCAATGGCTATCAAGAGCATCTCTGCAACCGGAGCTCCCTTTGATACGCCCGTGACTAAAGTGATCAGCGAAGCTATCAGGGCAATGATGGCCAGTGTACGTGCAAGCTTCGCAATCTTCTGCTGCAGAGGGGTTGTTTCCTCCTCCTGCTGTACCAGTCCGGCAATTTCTCCCAGTTTTGTTCCCATGCCCGTGGCAACCACAAGAGCGCTGCATTTACCATGCACTATCTGGGTACCTGCAAAGATCATATCATTCTTTTCTTTGCTCACAGGCATGCTCTCCCCGGTCAGTGCCGCCTCTTCTATCCGAAGCCCCACCATCTCCATCACAAGAGCATCTGCTGGTATCATATCTCCGCTTTCAAGCATCAGTATGTCCCCGGGAACAACTTCACTGGAAGGTATCTCCTTCAGTGTCCCTTCCCTGTGCACTCGTGTGAGCGGCTGCACGAACTTCTTTAAGGCTTCCATGGCCTTTTCTGCCCTGTATTCCTGCAGGAACCCCATAAGTATTACAAAGAGGATGATACCGATTATGGCCCAGAAATTGATTACTTCGTGTGCCATCAGCGATATTATGGCAGCAGCAGCAAGTACCCACACTATTACATTTGCCAACTGCCTTACAAAAACCTTCAAAGGGGTGACTCTGTTTTTTTCTTCAAGCTGGTTAGGTCCGTACCTTACAAGCCTTTTCTTAGCTTCCTCGTTCGATAGCCCCTCAGGGGAGCTTTCCAGTTCCAAAAGGGCTTCCTCGGTATTCATGTCATTCTCCTGTTAAATGCATATAAAAAATCCTTTACCACATGTGCCAGTGATATGTTCTCCTGCACTTTTCAATATGTCCGAAAGTTTCTTTCTAACCTGCTCTGATACTGCCATCAGCGAGCCAAAAAGTATGATGCCACCTTTCTTGAGAACAGGGTTCACTATCTGTAGCCTCTCATAGGGATATGCTTCATAAAGAGCATATTCTGCATCATTCATCTCATCCAGAAAAGCCAGTGCAAGAGGATTTTTTCTTTCATATCTATATATGCTCTCGGTATTCACTGCATTGGACATCAGGAAGTCATTTCTAGTGCTGCCTAAATGGTCTGCAGAGAACTCGCTTATCAGTGTTACATCTATCCCGCATCTTGCAAGAGAAACAGCAGTATTGAGCATCGCACCGCCGGTGGTTGCAGAAGCAGGTACATTTTCACGAAAAGTTATATCACAGAAATTTTCGTCTATGGTAAATACCCTTCTCACTTTATTGCCTACCCGATATAGCAAATGTGTAGCACATATTGTCAGATACACTACATTTTCCATGCATTTCGAATATAATCCTTTAGAACATTTCCCGGAGGCCACAATGCATGAAAGTTCTCTTCCACTGTCTTTGTTTCTCCCTTTTTTGTCATTTGTGGGTGCTATAGTAAATGAAACTACAGCAAGATCATTTGGCGGATCCCTTGAAAGAGCAATAAAGGATTTAACTATGTATTATTTAAGTATTTGCTGACGGTTGTTAATTACAGATCACAGAATGCATCACCTAAGATCAGATGCATGATAAAATGTGATACAAAAGATTGATCAAAAAAAGATCATATATCCCTTTAAAATTGATGTCAAAGGGATATCATAAAGTTGCACTTTAAGTGTACTTATTTAATGTACAGGCCACATCTGCAGGACCCGCGCATCTCTATGTCACGGTTTCTGGCCGCACAAGGACAAATGATCTTCTTGTCAGCTTCTTTATCTCCCGTCCTCTTCTGACAGAAGCAATACCATTCACCATATTCCTTCTTATTGTTGGTTATACCCTTCACTGCTATAACTACTACATCATAGTCAGGGTTCAGCCTGTATCCGGTTTGGACCGCATTTTTCTTAGACTTCTCATAAAATTCTTCTTCAAGTGGATTATTGAATTGCATGTTAACACTCCTTTGTTCAGAAACTATTCTTATGTACTATGATTTATTCCTTTGCAAGGGAAGCAAGCCGGCTGCCGATTTCCCTGCATTTTGCACGGTCTTCTTCAAATGGCCTGAAGTTGATCTGGAACCCAGGTTCCACGATCTCAAAACCTGATTCAGTGAGTTCTTTTTCAATTCCTTTCACTGCACCGCCGCCCCAACCGTAAGAGCCGAATACAAAGAACTTCTTGCCTTTTGGCCGGAGGCCTTTCATATAGCTAAGAAATCCTGCAACGGTGAAGAACATATTATTGTTCAGCGTAGGGGAACCTATGGCAATTACCGATGCATCCATAAGTTCCTTTGTTATCTTGCTCCAGTCATTCTTGCGTAGGTTCCTGAGTTTCACATCCACTCCCGCGGATTGCACACCTTCAAGGACCTCCTTTGCCATTATCTCAGTGCTGTTCCACATTGTGTCATACACTATGAGTACCTCAGGTTTTGCCTCAGCATTGGCCCATTTGACATAGGATTCGACTATCCTTTCAGGTTCCTTTCTCCATATTACTCCATGCGCAGGAGCTATCATGTCGATCTTGAGCCCCATCTGCTTTATTTTCTCAGCGTAACCGAGGACCTGTTTGCCAAAAGGCATGAGGATGTTGGCATAATATATCTGCGCGTCCTCCATAACGCCTTCTACCTGGTCCTCGAACCTTTCCGAGGTTGCTATATGCTGTCCAAATGCATCGTTAGAGAAGAGTAACCTGTCTTCCTTGAGATATGTATGCATACTGTCCGGCCAGTGCAGCATCACAACTTCAATGAACTGCAGGGTCCTTTTTCCGATGCTTATCTCATCCCCGGTATTAACTACCTGTATATCCCATTTCTCGAATCCCATCTCACGGTAATGTTCGAACAGGCCCTTCTTGCCTTTTGCAGAGCAAAATAACTTTGCATTGGGGCATACTTCCATCATAGCCGGTAAGGAACTGGAATGGTCCATTTCAACATGGTTGGACACAATGTAGTCTATCTTCGAAGGATCCACTATCTGGGAGATTCTGCCCAGCATCTCTTCGAAGAAGGGTGCTTTAACAGTATCGATAAGCGTTATATTCTCGTCTATTATCAGATATGAGTTGTAAGTTCCACCTTTAGGTGTTTCATACCCATGGAAATCCCGCAGGTTCCAGTCTACCACACCTACCCAGTAAACACCTTCGGATATTTGTACAGTCTGTATTTCATTTCCCACGTACACATCTCTCCTTCATGTCTGCATCCTGAACTCTGTAGCAGCCTGCAGCATTTCATCTATAAGCCTGTAATGCCCTCTTTCCGCTGCAGCTATCCTGTCAAAAAACTCTTTCTGTTCAGGCTCTGTTGCCCTTTTTCCAAGTTCCATATAGAAATACTCGCTCTTGTACTCAAAGCGCAGGGCAGCAAGCAGTATGCCTATCTCTTCGAGTTTCTTGTCTGAGAATTCCTGTGTCAAAGAAGGTGTAAAGTCCGGGAAAAGATGTTCAACATGTGCAGCGCTCGTGTCTCCGTTTTTGAACTTTCTCAGCATATCAGCATGTTTCTTCTCTTCCCCTGCAAGAAATGCATACATCTCGCGGGCAGCCGGGTTAGGCATTGATCCCGATTTTTCAAGATAGTATTCCCTTCCGTCTTCTTCAAGTTTGATGGCTACATCAATGGCTTCTTCCAATGTATCCAATTTGTCAAGTTGCTCCGAAATTTCCTGTAATACATCTTTCATTATTCGTCATCTCCATCTGTTTTTATGTATATGGATTATACGGATATGTATATATGGCTAAAGATCAATTTGCAATTCCCCACACTCTGTGACTATAACCTATATAAATTATATAACTTTCGAACATATATACAACATTTTGGGCAGGCATTCCATCGATAGAAAGGCAAGCTAGTGAATATTTGTATTTAGAAACCTTTTTATTACCCCTTATCCATTATGAAGTTTAAATTTATCATGTGGGTTCATATTCTTCAATTCTTTTGATCATGAGGTAATCTAATGGGCAAAATAAAGATAGCTATTGCCGGAATTGGTAACTGTGCCAGTTCACTCATTCAGGGTATTGAGTACTATAAAGATAAATCTTCAAAGGATGCCATCGGGCTTATGCACTGGGATCTGGGTGGTTACAAGCCCTTTGATATAGAAGTGGTAGCTGCCTTTGACATAGATGAGAGGAAGGTTGGAAAGGACTTATCAGAAGCGATCTTTGCCCTGCCCAACTGCACTGCTGTGTTCTGTTGCAGTGTTCCAAAAACAGGCGTCACTGTGAAGATGGGAAAAGTGCTGGATGGGGTTTCAGAGCATATGGCAGACTATGCTGACTCCCGTAAATTCATTGTCTCAAAGGCACCTGAATCAGAAAAAGAACAGGTTGTCAAGGAACTTACAAATTCAGGGGCGGAGATCCTTTTGAATTACATGCCAGTGGGGTCCGAACTGGCCACCCAGTTCTATGCAGAATGTGCTCTTGAGGCAGGTATGGCTTTTGTTAACAACATGCCGGTTTTCATCGCAAGCAATCCTAAGTGGGCTGCCCGTTTTGCTGAAAAAGGTCTTCCTATAATCGGGGATGATATCAAAGCCCAGCTTGGCGCTACCATCACACACCGTACCCTTGTTGATCTTTTCCGCAAGAGGGGTGTCAAACTTGAAAGAACATATCAGCTGAACACCGGGGGTAACACTGATTTCCTTAACATGCTAAATCGAAGCAGGCTTGCTTCTAAGAAAGAGTCCAAGACCGAAGCTGTGCAGTCTGTTGTAGGAGAGCGTCTGGATGATGACAATATACATGTGGGTCCAAGCGATTATGTGCCCTGGCAGAATGACAATAAAGTATGTTTCCTCAGGATGGAAGGCAAGCTTTTCGGTGATGTACCTATGAACATCGAGTTGCGCCTGTCAGTGGAAGACTCACCCAATTCTGCCGGTGTAGTCATTGATGCCATAAGGTGCTGCAGGCTTGCCCTGGACAGAGGTATTGGCGGTATACTTTATTCTCCGTCTGCATATTTCATGAAACATCCTCCTAAACAGTTCACTGACGATGAGGCCTACAACATGACCCTTGAATTCATTGAGGGTACCAGGGATTATTAAACATATGTCCCTGGCTTCATCCGGCCAGCACGATATCTTCGGTGTGGATTTTAGCGGCGCAAAGGCTGCTTGTAATAAGATATGGATCAGCCACGGGCAAGTGATCGGGGAAAGATTAGTTCTTGTGGAATGTTATCCTCTCAGTGAGGTCAGTCCAGCTAAACTGGGCAGGGACCATGGCCTTCGTGCTCTGCTTGGTCTTATATGTTCCAGTAAAAGTTCTATTTTTGGTATGGATTTTCCTTTTGGAATTCCGCTTCCGCTCATGCAGGGACTCAGCTGGAATGAGTTCATAAGGCATTTTCCAGAACTTTATGCCAGTGAAGATGAGTTTAGAGATATAAACCGCAGAACTTCAGGGAATGTAGAGCTCAAAAGAGCAACGGACAAAGATGTAAAAGCTCCCTTTTGTGTTTATAACCTCAGATTGTACAGGCAGACCTATTTTGGTATACGGGACATCATAAGACCACTTGTGATCTCAGATGCTGCCAGTATATTGCCTATGCAGTCTCTTAGGGCCGATGTCCCATGGATTATAGAAATATGCCCAGCCTCTGCTCTGAAAAAGGAAGGATTGTATATTCCCTATAAAGGAAAAGGAGCAAAGAAGCAGGCAGTTAGAGAACATATTCTGGACCACCTTGAAAGAAAGGCATTGGATCTGCCCGAAGATATACGGGACAAGGCTTTGCAGAACGCCGACGGTGATGCTCTGGACAGCATCATAGCAGCGTATTCTGTATTCAGTGTTCTGCACATGCTGGTTCCGGGAAAAGTGATTGATGAACCTTATATAAATGAAGGTTTCACTTTTATGTGAAACCTCATTCTTTGGAAACACCTATTATTCTATATAGTTCCTCAGGACTGTCAAGTATTATGATATTTTCCATACGGGACAGCTTTTCTGTGTTCTCTATATCTATGTCTCTCATTTTGAGTATTATTTCCTTGCCCTTTGGCGAGTAAGTGGTTACAGTTCCCTTCTTTCTGTCCACTGGCAGGATATAGATCGGGGTATCACCTTTTGCAGTCTGAGAAACAGCATTTGTTACAAGTGTGTCTGCAATGCCATGCACTATCTTTGCCACGGTGTTGGCAGTTGCAGGTGCTATTATCAGCATATCATAATGTCCAAGTTGCAAGGGTCCTGCAATGAATGGTGAATTAGGTCCTCCTTCGGTCTTCAGATCCGGGAAGTTTGTCTTAAAGTCATCCCACATCTTATACCATTTCAGGACAACCTCTCCCTCTTTGGACAAGAAGGTCATTAGCTCTATATCTGCTCTTTTTTTGATGTCCAACATTATGTCACACGTTTCTCTTATAAGGTCTCCTGAACCTGTTATTCCCCATGCTATTCTTTTCATGTCATCTCTCCACTAATCAGTATCCTGCCAATGCTTCTTTTTTGACCATATCCTTTGGGATCTTCATTGCTATCAGCATTTCTTCCATGGACCTGACCATTTCAGGTGGGCCGCATATCAGGAAATGTCTTTCCCTGTAATCTGGTATCTCCCGGGCCACCATGTTCTCGCATATACGTTCCCGGCAACCTGTCCAGCTTTCTGATGCACGGGTCAGGGTGTACACTACTTTTAAATTGCTATTGTTGTGCATCATCTCGTCAAGTTCTTCCCTGAAGGCAAGGTCGTTCTCGGTCTTATTGCTATATATCAGCATAATGTCAGCATCAAGGTGCATGTCTGTACAATATCTGCATATACTTACCATGGGAGTGATACCTATCCCGCCGCTCAGCAATGCCACTTTTGCATACTCGCCTTCGAAGGTCATGTTCCCGAATGGCCCGCTAATGACAGCGCTATCTCCAATATTCATATTGTCAAGCACATTTGAGAAAGGATGACCGGTAAGTTTTTTAGTGAACTCTATATGACCTTTCTCGGTGGGGCTGCTGGAAAGGCTAAATGCCTTTGTGACAACTTTTCCTTCCACAGTGAGGCTTACAAGTATGTATTGGCCGGGTTTATACTCAAAGCCTTCAGGCCGCCTGAACCTGAAGCTTTTTACATCATGTATCCTTTTTATTATGTCTGTTGTTTTTTCTTCAAACTTCACAGGCTATCTCCTTCCCGCTGAGCCTTTTTGATGAATTGGGCGGCCCTGATAAGTTTATTCACAGTGCGGTGCAGGCTTCGTATGCCCTCGGTATCCTCTGCAACCCCCTCTGCTCCTCTGTCCTGAGACCAGAAAGTTCCTCCGAGATTTGAACCAAAGGACCCTCCGGCAATGGGTAGCATCTCACTGATCACATAGAAGTTCAGTATGGTCTGGATAGCCGGTTCCTGTCCTCCTATCCTGTCTCCTCCAACTGCAGTGGCAGCACCAACTTTGTATTTGAAGGCTTTTGGATCACGTGCCACAACTGCCCTGCATCTATCCATTATAGTCTTCGTCTGTGCACTTAACGTGCCTTGGTACACAGGAGTGCCTATTATCCAGGCATCAGCCCATAGCATTTTGTCATAGAGGGCCACAATATCGTCTTTGTGGATGCATCCCTGCTGCTTGCGCACGCAATAGTCACAGTGTATGCAGAACTTAAGATCTTTTCCGCTCGCAGAGAAATAATCAATTTCAACATCAAATTTCTCCTGTGCATATTTCAGGGCCTCGTTTACTACATGATCTGTAGATTTCTTTCTTGGACTTCCTGAGATGCCAAGCAATCTGATCGTTGTATCACCCGTCATCAAGACACTCCATTGTTCTCTTTAGATATGAGATATGGGATTTACTCGATGGTTATTGCGCCCATAGGACACGCATCTACGCATAATCCACATTCTATACAGTTGTCCGGATGGACGACCACAGATTTTAGTCCCTGTCCGTCATCTTTCATTTCAAAGACATCCTCAGGGCAAGATTCCTTGCATGCTCCTATTCCTTCACATATGTTCGGATCTACTTTTGCTGGCATTTTTCTTATCTCCTTTTTATATATCGCCAGGCTGTGATCTTTACAGCCTGGTGTGAATTCTACTCATATTTCCCTTCTTCCCATGTAAAAGTATGCTGCACACAGCAGGATAGTTACAGAGCCCAGGCTGCCTACTCCAGGGGTTGAAGGTTTTGCTGCATCTGCTGCACCCGCAGCTGCTGTCTCTTCATTCTCATAGATGTTAGTAGATATTTCCGTCATGCTGATGACAGGTACCTCATACACATCTTTTCCAAAGAGATGGTCAATAATATCCTGTGGTGCTGAACGGTACTGCAGAGTTACTTCTATTGCAAGCGGATAAGTCACATCTTCAGGTATTCTGAAACTGTGCTTTTCTGAAACTGTTCCTCTGGGAGGTATTCTGTTGTCTTCAAGTATGGATTGGGCAAGCCAGAAACTGAGTGTCGGCTGTCCCTGTGCATCACCAAGAACAGTGTTGTATATCTTTGCATTCCCTACAGTTCCATTATCATAAACATCTCCGGTATTGTATACCTGTTTACCGCTGCCGTCCTTTACGCTTACAGTCAGCCACATCTGCCTGATCTCAGAAACTCCTGTGGGTATCTTGTGTCCGGCTCCGGAATTGGTAATGGATATGTTAAGACTTAAGTTGTCGCCTCTCTGGCCTATCTGTGGTGCATCAATGGAAAGAGTTGCAGTCTTTTTAAGCCTCTCAACAGCCATTTCTTTATATTTATCTTCTCCAAGGATCTCTGTTATAAAAGCATTGCCACCTACTATTGCATGGGTGGATATATGTTCTCTTTTTTGTGCACCGGAACCTGCTCTTCCGGGATTTGCCTCAAATTTGGTTATACCAGAGGTCATATGACAATCCTGACACTCAACCCCTTCTTCAGCATAGGGTCCTTCTTTCCACACAGTGTACGTGTCATCGACAACAAGGCCATTGAGGGGATGTGTCACGTCATGGCACATGCCACAGTATTCCGAGGTGGTGTACAATTCCAGATATTCTGATTCATGGTATGCGGACTTTGAATCATCAAAGGGTCCCCACTTGATATTCCCCGGGCTGACAACAAAAGGTGCATTCCCTGTGCCGTTGCTGACGGATATGACATGGCAGAAATCACACTGTACTCCCTCTCTTGCAATAGCACTGAGATTTGCTCCGCCGACCGGAGGTATCTCGCCTGATACGACTCCAATGGGAGTATGGCAACGGGAACAGAATTCATCCACTATACCCTGTGTATCATTGCTTGCAGCTAGAACTTCCTTCTGGTAGAAAGGATCCTCATAAGCGTTGTAATGCATGGTGCCTTTCCACTGGTCATGGGCAATTGCATGACATTGTGAACATTTATCACTATCAGCGAACATGTCAGAGGATAGTTCACCATATGCAGTGGGTGTGACTGCAAGTGCATTGAAAGTTATTGCGTACAGTGCGATCATTACCAATATTGTCAGATATATAGTTCTCAAGGTTCTAATGCGGGGTACCCCCTCAATACTATATGATTCTAATAAAGGTGATCTGTCAATTTATCCCAATGGAAAGCCATCTGTGGGATGGCCTTCCGGGGAGGTTCATTTCAGCAATCTCAATGCATCCCTGCATGCTGCAACGGCAGGTGCACCGGAAGTGATGGATATCACATCCATTGTTTCCATTATCTCTTCCTTGGTCGCACCATTCTCCAGTGCACTCTTCATCTGGGCTACCACACACTTTTCGCATTGTTTGGATGCTACTACGGCAAGTGCCATAAGTATCTTGACTTTCGCAGGCAGTGCTCCATCTTGCAATAATCTGCGGTTACATCTGTTGTATTTAGTCAGGAACTCAGGTTCCAGCTCACCCAGAGTCTCAAGTATCTGCGGGGTAAATCCCAGTTTCTCTGACATGGATCTTATAAGTTCTTTATCCTCTAACATATCGTTATGTCTGGTCATTTTTTTCTCCTCCTCTGATTATTTCGATCAATCAAATCCATCTTCTATTATCTGGTTGATGCAATAGTTACATACAAGTCTTGGCAGGCTATTTGGCAATCTCTTAAGATCAGGGGGTGTTCCTACAGTCACCGGGAGTTCCAGCTCCTTTGTATGATCCAGACACAAACCCTTGCCGCAAGTGATGCAGATACATACTGCGTTGGAATCCTTTCCTTTCTCCATGCAATCATAGCATTTCATCATAATATCACCTAGTAGTTCTCCTTCAGAGCTTTGTGGCAGGGTATACAGAGCACTTTTTTCCAGCGGTTTATATCATCAAGTTTGCATTCAGTCCCCATACCGCACCTCAGTTTTATGCTGTATTCTCCTTCCCATATAGGTGTCTCTTCCCGGACAAGATGTTCCTTGCAAACCCCTCTTCCACATATTATGCAAGCAGCAACGGTGTCCGTTTCTTTTCCAGTTTTAGCACATTCGTAGCATTTCATGCGTATCCTTCTTTTCTTTTTTTTGTTAAAGACAAAAGTATGCTAATCCATCCAGTTGTTGGGATCATCGCATTATTTCCCCAGAAAAGTGATTTTCCCCATCTCACCCCCTGGTGAATTGAACAATATTCTTTATGTCAATTGATATATCTGTGTTGGTTAATCTTCAGGAAAACATAATATTCAATTATCCTGCACACTGCCTATTTCAGTTGACTGGTCGAATGCAGTTGCAGATATATTTCAAAAAGATTAATTGATAATGTCAGATGTTATGTATCTTCTGTTAATGTATTATCTGCAAGTGCCAAGGCCAATGACTAAACCAACAAACATATAAATAGGTACAGTTACCTGATTACCAACACTCTATAAGAGGAGGATTGAAATGACATTTGGAATAGAATTCGTACCAAGCGACCCGGTCCTTAAGATCGCACACTATGCTAAGCTTGCTGAAGAGCAGGGATTTGACAACGTATGGATCACAGATCACTACAACAACCGTGATGTATACTCTACTCTTGCCGTGCTGGCAATGAACACCAACAGCATAAAGCTCGGTACGGGTGTCACCAACCCCTACACAAGGAACATAGCAGTAACTGCATCAAGCATAGCCTCTATCAACGAGATATCAGGCGGACGTGCTATCATCGGCCTCGGTCCCGGAGACAAAGCAACATTCGATGCAATGGGTATCGAGTGGGAGAAACCTCTGACAACAACAAAAGAAAGCATTCAGGCACTGCGTTCTTTCTTCGAAGGCAAGAAAGTGACCATGAGCGGTGAAATTGTTAAGTTCGGCGGTGCAAAGATGGCATTCAAGGCAGGTAATATACCTATCTATATGGGTGCACAAGGTCCTAAGATGCTGGAACTTGCCGGAGAGGTTGCTGATGGAGTATTGATCAATGCTTCTCACCCAAGGGACTTCGAAGAGGCTGTTAAGCAAATAGCAGCAGGCGCAAATAAGGCTGGACGCGACCCCAAGGATGTTGATGTTGCTGCTTATGCATGTTTCTCCATTGACAAAGATGCAGCAAAAGCAGTGAACGCCGCAAAGGTAGTTGTTGCTTTCATAGTTGCCGGTTCCCCTGACATGGTCCTTGAGCGTCACGGCATTGACATAGCCTCAAAGGCATCTATCGGAGGAGCAATTGCAAAAGGCGACTTCGGTTCCCTGATGGGCGGTATGGTAACCAACGAGATGATGGATGCGTTCTCTATAAGCGGTACACCTGAAGACTGTAAGGCAAGGATCAATGAACTCCTGGACATAGGCGTTACACAGATCGTTGCAGGCTCTCCGATAGGTCCTGACAAGGAGAAAGCAATAAAGCTCATTGGTAAGGAAATAATCGGATAATTGGGAGGATCTGGAGGATGGTTCATCCAAAGATCTTAGAGGTCATTGAACATGACGTCTGCACTGCTTGTGGGGCATGCGCATCTGCATGTCCTGCCGGTGCCATTGTTATAAATAAGCGGGCAGAAGTACGCGATCCCGACAATCTTGAGTTATATGAGCAAGGGGCAGCTCCTTATGTGTGTGAAGGCTGTTTCACATGTGGAAGAGTTTGTCCAGTGATCGATGGATATTACGATGACGAATTTGCCAACGTGAAGTCCTTCTTTGGTGCAAAGAGCACTATTGTCGGTCAGGATGGAGGTGTGACTTCCCATATACTTAAAGAGCTTCTCAGGAAAGGCGAGATAGACTGTGTTGTTGGTATTTCCCGGAATAATGTGTGGGAAACAGAACTTGTTCTCATGACAAAACCTGAGGACGTGGATAAGACCACAGGTACCAAATATACTTATGATTCGGTCCTGGAGGCACTTAAGGAGCCTTTCGAGAAATATAATCGCATAGCTGTTGTAGGTGTACCCTGCCAAGCTCATGGAGCCCGTCTTATATCAGAGAACGTTAATGATAAGATCGTTCTTATAGTGGGTCTTTTGTGCATGGAAAGTTTCTATCATGAAACTATGAGGGAGAAGATAGTTCCTGAGATCATGAAACTTAACGTCGACGACGTTGTGAAGATGGATTTCGGAAAAGGTAAGTTCTGGAACTACACGAAGGATGGTCAGGAGCACAGTGTCAAGATCGCTGAAGTTGCACCTTATGCAAGGCATCCCTGTCATAATTGCTGTGATTATACATCTGTATTCGCAGACATATCCGTAGGTTCAGTAGGTACTCCGGATGGCTGGAACTGTGTGCTTATACGCACAGATGAAGGGCAGAGATACTTCGATATGGTGAAGGATACGCTGGAGATCATGGAGAATCCTGCACCCCCTGGATTGGATCTTGTAAAGAAACTTGCAAAAATGAAACACGATAACAACTCAGGCCATTATCTTGAAGTCTGTGAGAAATTCTCATTTGACGAATGTGGTATACGTTAACGGTTGTCATTTATGCACATGAGAAGAGCGTTCTATATAGGACGCTTCCAACCATTCCATCTTGGGCATTATTCCACCATTTGCGCCATTGCAAAGGAAGTAGATGAGCTGGTAATAGGGATAGGCAGTGCCCAGAAAAGTCATGATCCCTGGAACCCCTTTACTGCAGGTGAAAGGGTTATGATGATACGCCATGCCTTGGAAGATGCAGATGTGAAACATTATGCAATACCCATTGAAGACCTGCAGCGTAACGCAGTATGGGTATCTCATATAATTTCCATGTCCCCTCCCTTTGATGTGGTTTATTCTAATAATCCTCTTGTGATCCAGCTTTTCAGGGAAGCGAATATGAATGTAAGGCAGCCTCCTATGTTCAACAGGAAAGGCTACTCTGGAACAGAGGTCCGTAAAAAGATGATCGAAGGCGAAGACTGGCGCCAGCTCGTCCCGGCCGCTGTGGCGGAGGTTATAGACGAGATCGGCGGCGTCACCAGGATTCGCAATGTTTCCATGCAGGATATGGAATAATTGCTTATTTTAATTCTACAGGCAATAATTTCCTGGATAAACATATCTTTCATGTAGACACATCTTTTATAAACATATCTCTCCTACTTCTATGTATATTTATTCTTATTTATTGGAGGTAACAATATGGCAGATAAGGGAAAACCACCGGTGTTCTGTGAAAAGTATTGCATCGTATGTAAAGGGGCAAGAGCAGGTAACGGTATCTGCAAGGCTATACAGAACCTGGAACTTAAGATATTTGGCAAGACCGGGTGTATCTGGGGTAAAGCGAGGACAAAATTCTACGGTGTCACGCCAGATAAAAAAATACCGGGAAATTCCCGCAAAAAGTGAGTTGTTGAATTGGATATATTTCCCCTATTACATTTTTTTAGTTGTTTCCAATATTATCCCTTTGTCGATAGCTTTAGTAAATACTTCAGTACAGCACTTACCAGTAGGATTTTTGAGATGACATTGGCATTTTGCTCCCGGATCATATAACTTTTTGATCGTAGCCATATCTGTCATGCCCTGTTCGATCATTGCTCTAATGACCTGTTCTTCAGTTATCTCACTACAGTAACATGCATACTTGGGCTCCGCATCATCCTTGAACCACAATGGTACTGTGATATCACTTTTTTCAAATACCGTTCCTGTTGCGCTATAGTATGCAGCATCACATCCAGGGTTCATGCACAGAAAATAATCCTCAACACCTAGTCTATCCATTAGTTCTTGTTTAATAAGATGTTTAACTGTAATGCTTTTAACATGCTGTCCGGTTTTATTGCACAAAGGGCACAACACATTTTCAGTAAAAAAAATCTTTTCTCCTTTATTGCAAGAACCTATTTTAAGGGGGATAATTGTGCGATCATTATCTTTTTTTTCAGAACTGAAAAGGGAAGTTTTGCTCATATGTTCTCATCTATAGAGTATACACAGGTGATATATGATATGCGACTGCCGGGATTCGAACCCGGGTTCTAGGCTTGGGAAGCCCAGGTCATAGCCACTAAACCACAGCCGCATTCTGAAAAAGCATAATTTATATTACTTCTTTGATTATAGAGTTTGTGGTAAGGCAGCTGGCATTGTTTCAGGCACTGATGTCCAATTCCTGCAGCATCATGGACATAAGGCGGTCTCTCAGGATATCCCTGTCCCCATAGACCGTTTTGAACTCCACAGTGATCTTAACTCCATCGCTGTCACTGTTAAGATAGAAAGTAGCATCGGCACCCTTGAGAGTACTGCCCTTTTCCCTTATCCTTTCAAGTCTGTCAATTATGTCCTTTGGCACATTTTTAAGGTAGAGGTCGAACGTTGACGCGAATTTATAACTCCCATAGTTGCGGATGGGCTTTTCGAGGAAGACCTTATTGGGTACCTTGGTATAGTCTGCATACGTTTCAGGTGATGGATCTATTAAAACATAGAACATGCCGATGTGCTTGACCTGTCCCTCCTCGCCAGCTACATTTATGTAATCACCCATCTTGAATGGTTTCTTTGTCAGCAGCATGAACCATATTATGTAGGAAAGTACCACATCACGGATAGCAAAGGCAAAACCGGTGGCTGTCAAACCTAAAAACAATGCTATATTCTGCATGCCAATACCCATTTGGAGGAATACAACCACTGTAGCCAGCACATACACCAGCAGGACATACAACTTGCTAAGCAGGATCTTTTCTTCAGGTTGTCCGATACCTTCAAATTTACCTGCAATGAAGCTAATGGTCAGTCTTATGAACAGTGTGGCCACACCAAAAGAGACCAAGATCACTATGATACCTTGAATTACCTTCATCAATGTTTCAGGGATGGGTATGATCTCCTGTCGTCCTGCCAGATCTATAGCTATGATGGGTAATATCACTATCATAAAGAGTAATATGGTTTTGTTGAGCTGGTCATGAGTGAGTCTCATCTTTATTTTACTGAGCTTCTCCCTAGAAGGCCGGATAATTGAATCTCTAACCATTGGTATACACTTGTTACGTCTTATATTATACTCTTTTGTTTATAATAATATGGGACTAATATCCGGCGGTAAAAGAAGTAGAAGTAAAGTTTTTCTCTTACTTCTCGTTTTCATACTTCTCAATGATACTCTGGAATGAATCCAGAACGTATTGCAGATTTTCTCTGCCCACCTGGAATGTGCTCAGTTTGAAGTATTTAGTAAGACCCGATTTAATGCCATGGATATTACGTTCCTTAAGTTCCCTGTACAGGAAATACCTTCCCTTCTTTGCCTTCTGGGATATCTCATAGAACACAGGTGCTTCAAAGAACATAAGGTCGTGGTTGTGTGGCTTTTGTCCTTTCTGTATGATCCCCATTTCCTCCAGTTTACCGGAGAACCAGCGTGCATTCTGCACTTCCTGGTCCCAGTTATTCACCCTCTCTACCACATGAGGGAACGAGGCTATCATTGTCATAATGGTGGCGCCTCTGGATGTACATCCCAATAGTTCTATTTCCTTGTTCTTGTTAGTAGGTGACTTCCTGAACACGATGTCGGCATATTCCTTTCTGACACCCAAAAGTCCTATAGGACCTGATGCAGCCATAGATTTATGGCCACTACCTGCTACAAAGTCAGCACCCAGCTTTTTTGCATCCACTGGCATCCTTCCCACAGCATATGCGCCATTGAGCAGCAGAGGCACATCATAATCATGGCATATCTTGGATATACGCTGCACGTCGGTGATGTTCCCATAGTTTCCATCCGGGTAGGTGACCAGAGCCAATGCCGGTGCTTTACCTGTTTCCTTTATAACTTCTTCAATAGCAGTAGCATATCCTTCTACATCTGTCATGTATTCCGGGCTGCCGCTATGAGGCACTTTTTTAATATTTAGTCTGGCCCGCTGAGCAGCAACAACAGAGGAATAATGTGCAACTTCATCCATCACCACATAATCCCCTTCCTGTGCAATAGAATGCATTACTGCAAACTTTGCTTCCCTTGCCCCATGTGTGATTCTCACAGCATCTATATTTAGGAATTCGGGAAGTGCCCCGTGCACAAATTCCTCAATGGGTGGCTTCTTGATCAGGTCCAGCACACCTCCACAGAAGTCGCAGACGGAATAGCCATCTCCCCATTCCAGCAGAGCACGCCTGGCCTCTTCTGTTAACTTGCCTGCGGTCTGCAGGGGATCAATATTAATTGCATCTTTTGTCTCGCGCGGGATGAATCCAAACTTCTTCAGTGCTGCCTCATCAAGTGCCATTATATCTCCTCTGTTTTTACTATAGTTCAAAGATACAGTTTTTTCATCAGCCATGCCATGTTCTGTCCCAGGGTCAGCATTGTACGGATGCCTTCCTCGTCTTTTTGCACATCTCCCGGGGCGCCACCCACACCTATGTTCCAGTACATGGAACCCGGTATGATCATCTGACTAATGGTAAAGAAATTGTTCATGGTGGTGAAAGCGTGGATTGAACCCGCTCTGCGCACTGCTACGACAGATGCACCTACCTTACGTTTGAATAGGTCACCATTGGCTTTTGACACAAAGCCAGCTCTGTCTATAAGAGCTTTCATTTCCGTCGTTATATCTGTGAAGTATGTGGGGGAAGCCAGGATAATTCCATCTGCGTCTATCATTTTCGCAATGCATTCATTCACAAAGTCATCATTGAAGACACATCTCCTATCCTTATTCTCATAACATTTCATACATGCGGTGCATCCAATTGTCTTTTTGCCTCCAATGTGTACAAGCTCGGTTTCTATTCCTTCTTTTTCCAGTTCTTCAAAGACATACTTTATGAGCGTTGCAGTATTGCCTTCTTTTCTGGGACTGCCATTAAATGCCACTACTTTCACGGTATTACATCTCCAGTTGATAAATTCCTTCCAGGTTACAAAGTATCCACTTTGTATAATAAATAATGAATGCCAATATCAAACATTAAAAAAAATGCAGTGGAAATTATTATACGTCCACAGCTTTTCCAAATACGCTGATGAACTCTTCACACTGTGCAACAAGAGTTTCAGCAGCTTCTTTTATTACTATTATAGGATCTGTACCGTCTGTTTTTATGTACAGGATCGGTTCGCTTATGGATACGTGCTTCATATCGTAGGAAGCAGTGTGTATCCTTATATCTTCAAGTAGCACAGATTTAAGCATATTAAGAAGAGTATGTGTCTCACCTTTTATCTCAAGGTGCATTTCATCTTCTGTCTTGTCTATGATCTTTAGTTCCATGGAATTCACCCATATAAGCTAGATTTATTTATACAATGCCAGTTCCATAATCTTGGGAGAGCTTACGTTTTTCTGTTCTTCCGCATTCAGGGCACAACAGTTTGTTATTATCTTTGACCATAACGGTGCGGCAGTTGAAACACTGAGCTTTCATTACACCAAGTTCCTGCTCTGCAGTACTAAGCCTCATATTCTCAGTATTCAAAACCTTTGCTTTGATTATATCTCCTACAGAGAATTCCTCATCGAGTCTTTTACAGTAGGAATCTTTTACATTTGACACGTGTATGGCAGCAATGCCAACTTTCTGGAACTCACGTTCGCCTTCATCCTTTATAGCGGCAATTTCAACAAGTACAACGCTCTCTCTGAGGCTGGTTATACTGCCAACTACGATATCTCCTACGTTAACAGATGGAGGATACTTGGTGCTGGGCACAACGGATATCATACGTGCTTTCCGGTCTATTTTCACAATACCTGTAGAAGCAGCATGGATATCAGCAACATTTAGGAAAGTTCCGATCCCGGGAATAAATTCTTCGGTAGTACCAATGATGTCTCCAGGCATCACAAAGACAAGTTCCCCTTCATCCATGTTCTCCTCCTCTATAACTTTCTTTGGAGGCTTAGTAATGCTTCTCTTAGGCACTTTGGCCACTTTAGCTGCCTCCACTTTCGTTCCCTTTGTCATCTTCTGCTCTATTTCTTCAGAAGACTGTGCACTTTCTGATCCCTCGCCAGAGCCTTTGATCATCCTGCGTGAAACCTTTTTTCTGTTCCTTATCCGAATAAGAATCCCTCATAATGAAGTTAGATCGATATGATTGAACACCGGTTTGCAAGACATATATTTCCCGCTATATAAAGCAGTTGCAAACATCAGCAGATTACGTGCTGCCATCTCGCCGGACTATCCGGTAGATCTCAACCTTGACCAGTTCTACATCCTTTTTATGAAATTTAAATGTTCGTTTTATAGGAAAACCAGTTTCATACCAGTCACTAATGATCGCAGGTTCTATAAAACTCTTAATGAATCTGTGACTTCCGCAATTATGTACGGAATATGTCACATCTGCAACTCTCAGGGCAGTTGAGAGGAAGGGCCTGTCATTACCCTTGCATTGTGCTCCAAACGGCGGGTTCATTATTACTGTATCTGCATGTTCAGGTACACCTGAGATGTCACATTGCACGAATTCCACATCAACTCCCATCATAGATGCGTTCTGTCTTGCTATCTGAAGAGCACTGGGATCCAGATCAAAACCTATTACTCTCTCTGCACCCAGGAGCTTTGCACCAATAGCAAGGACACCGGTGCCACATCCAAGGTCGTATACCGTTCCTTGCAGGTTTCCATGCATGAACGCAAAGTGCAGCACTTCAGCGGCTATTGGGGCAGGTGTGACATATTGTTCCAGGTTTACATCAGGTCTTTCGAACCCTTTTACCTTTTCCAGCATGATTTCAAGTTTTCTCTGCTTCATGTTATTACCAGCACATTTCAGGCAGTGATCTCATCGAATGCCATATCTTCCCATTTCTTCTCACCCAGTACGATCTCCAGTTCCGGTGGAGTAAGCATGGGTGCATTGAAACGGCCAACCTCATCAATAGCAAGCCTCGGACATGCTGTATTCACAAAGGCATCTACTTTGAACTGGAGTAACTGGTCAGGTGTAACAAGGTCCATCATTATGATCCTGGCATCTTTACCATGCCTGCGCACCATGTCCTGTAACCTCAGTGCAAGTGCCATGCGTTCCTGTCCGGGCTTTGAACATACGATTATTCCAAATAGGGCAGCATCAAGTGATCTTCCTATCACTGCACTGCGCTGTTTGAGCACCTTTGAGATATCCAGCTCTCTGACTTCATTTACAAAAGGATCTGCTATGAGCACTCTTCTTCCTGTAGACAATGCCACTCCCATGGGGTGGAAGTAGCCACTTCCTATGTACAGGTATTCATCGCACAACTCGGCCCTTGCCGAGGAAAAGTTACATCCCAATATCTGTCCGGGATATGCTATTTTTGCATCGCCTTTCCCTATCACGCAAACTTTGCCATGGGCCTGTAATATTTCACATGCTGTCTGTAGCTTATGCACGTGCTGTACTGTGGTGATGACCCCTATCCTCTCACCTTCAAGCGCTTTCAGGGACTTGCTCACAACTTGTCCAATATCGGCATTGGACCTTACCTCAATAAAATACACATTTTGTGCATAGCTACTGTCATCAAGCACTGCATGCCCGAAATGGAAGAGTATCTCCACTCTGCGTGCCAGATCAACGTCTATGTCACATGCCCCAAAACATGGATTGCCGGATATAAGCACATGCGCACCGGTGGCTTCTTCGATCTCTAGGGCTATGCCTGCAGCTCTGCGCTTGAAGCCTTCAGGGAACTGTAACCCCACTCTTTTTGCAGTTGTGTCTCTTATTACATCAATGATCTTTGATATCTGAAAATCAAATGCTTCACTGTCTGCCAACCTAGTCCTCCAGTATATGCACGCCATGTTCATCTACATCTATACGCACCAGTGTTGTCACTTCTATGCCTTCTGTTCTAAGGCTTGCAACCCCTTCACCGCGCTCTATGACAACAAAGATACCTGCAATTGTGGCTCCAATGTTCTTCAGCGCCCTTACCAGTGCCAACAAAGTACCACCGGTACTGATCACATCGTCAATTATAAGCACCCTGTCACCTTTTTTTACGCCATTGATGTATAATTCACCTTTAGAATAGCCAGTGCTCTGAGAAAGGGTTACTTCACCTTCCAGTTCATATTTCCTTTTGCGCACAATGGCAAGAGGTATATCGGTCATCAAAGAAACAGTGGTTGCCAGCGGGATGCCCATGGCCTCTATTGTAAGTATCCTGCCCACATCCAGGTCTGCTCTTTCCACAATGTACTCTGCAATCTCTTCCAGAAGCTCCGGTTCCAGTGCAGGAACCCCATCAGAGACCGGATGGATAAAATAATAGTAATCTCCCCTTTTCACAATAGGGATCTCTTTAAAGGACTCGCGTAATATCTCTAGCATCTGAAATACTCCTTGTTTAGATTGCCACATATATGTATACACATATAAAAGAGAGTCTATCTTATGATCAAGTAAAAGCCTCTACTACAAACCTGGCCAGAGCTGTACTTTTATCCGCATTCTTCATGAGGGTATCAGTGATAAGTATCTTACATGCTGCATTCTTCAAAGCAGAGATACCATACTCATCCCTCTCATCCAGTATCATTATGTCCAGGATGTCCCCATAGCAATCGACTACACCGGCAGAAGAGACTTCTAAACCTCTTGCAGCCATCAGCTTTCCGGCTGGTCCGCTCACAGGTTCCTTTCCAATTATGGGACTTACCGCGACAACTTTTTTCTTCTTAAGCAGTTCTTTCATCCCTTGCAAGGCCAGTATGGGTCCGATGCTCGTGATAGGGTTACTGGGTCCGATCAGCACATGATCCTCTTTTTCCAACGCTTCAAGAACATCCGGTGCAATGGATGCTTTTTCGATATCTTCCTGCACAACTTCCAGCACCTCGGGTTTGCCATGTTCCTTCACCCAGAACTCCTGAAAATGCACTTTTCCGGAGGATGTTGTTATCATCGTCTTTACCGGATCATCGGACATGGGCAGTATTGCTGACCGGATACCTAAAGCTCCAGCAAGCTTTTTTGTTGCTTTCGTAAGGGAATAGCCCGCTCTTAAAAGATCGGAACGCATTATATTTGTGGCACGATCCTGGTCACCCAGCCTCATTATTTCGTCATGTCCCAGGGATCTGAGGGCATCAGAGGTCATGAAAGTGTCATTCTTAATTCCCCACCACTTAGCAGTATCAAGTTTACCAGAAAAAAGATAAAGCAAGGTATCGAGATCCGGTGTTACTAGATTTCCGGATACCCACATGTCCTCTGCTGTATTCACAACTATAGTTATCTCTTCTTCAGGAAGTATGTTCCTGAGGCCTTCAATAAGTTTGGGAGTTCCTGTCCCACCGGAAAATATGAGCATGTATGTCCTCGTTTAGTTTTTGATAGAAATTATTTATGATACAGGAACAGCATTATAGTATAAGGGGATATTTAAACAATATGAAGGTTGTTCGTGATCCCATTCACGGTTATATTGAACTCGATGAGCTCATGCTTTCTCTTATAGATTCTCCTCCTATGCAGCGTTTGCGCAGGATAAGGCAACTCGGGCTTTCTAATCTGGTCTACCCCGGTGCCAATCATACACGTTTTGAGCATTCTCTGGGTGTCATGCACCTTGCGACCATATTGACAAGGCAGATCGATTCAGTGTCCCAGCAGGAAAAGGATGAACTGAGAGCTGCAGCTTTGCTCCATGATATAGGGCATGGTCCTCTTTCACATGTAACAGAGAGCTTTATAACTCAATATACACGCCAGAAGCATGAGGATGTGCTTCATTTGCTGCGTAAAGGTGAGATCGCAGAAATATTGGATGCACACGGTCTAAGTTCCACGACCATCCAGAAACACATCAAAGGAGAAACAGACCTTGGCAAGATCCTGAGCAGTGAGATTGATGTGGATCGTATGGATTATCTGGTACGAGATTCTCATTATACGGGTGTTGCATTCGGGTTGGTGGACCATGTAAGGCTCATACATGAGATGCAGTTCTATGAAAACAACCTGGTAGTAGGTTCAGGAGGGGTCAAGGCCGCAGAATCTTTGCTTGTGTCCAGGTTTCTCATGCACCCATCCGTATATTATCACCATGTATCCCGTATAGCAGAAACGATGTGTATCCGTGCTATTGAGGAACTTATACAGAAAAATGCGATCAAGCCCACGGAACTGCGGCAGATGGATGATTCAGACATGTTGCACATCATGCGTTACGATGATGGTCATAGCGGTGATCTGGCCCGACGTCTTGAAGAACGCAAGCTTTATAAAAGGGCTTTGTACGTAGGATTTGAGGAGGTCACAGAGGGCGTTTTGAGGCACAGAGGTAATATACGCAGGATCGAAGCTGAGATCGCATCTATGGCTGGCATCGATCCCACAGATGTGCTCATAGACATACCTCGCTCTCCGGAGATTCCAGAGCTAAAAGCACTTGTGAAGCTCAACGGCAGGATGGTGAGACTTGATGAAGCTTCTTATGTTGTTGCCACGCTTGAGCAGGCTCACTGGGATAACTGGAAGATGGGTGTCTACACTCCAAAGGAGTTCCGCGAAAAAGTGGGAAAAGCTGCGAGGGAGTTCTTTGAGGTAAAAAAGACCACCAAGCAGTTCAGACTCACGGAGTTATGATCGTGATCGAGATCAAAAAAGATGTTGGAAGGATACAGCTCCTTTTAAAAGGGGAGTCTGCAGGAACTGATCTATTCTTTGTGTTATCGGGTGGCAGAGAGCATATAGGTGCTGTTGCCATGGGCATCTATGATCGGGAAAGTCACCGTGCCTCAGCTTCCGTGATCAGTTCCCCGGGGCACAGAGAAGATGAGATCGCTCTGCGCGCAGCAAGGAAGGTCAGTGCTGTAACACAGAGCACAATAGTCTTTATGGTCGGCATCCATGTAGATAATATAACGGTTGATGAGATCCGGGAGATATTGAAGGCTTCAGAGGCAATGATAGATGAGCTTATTGAGAATCTAAGGTGAAAAAATGGAAATTGTAGTAGGGATCAGCGGAGCATCAGGGTCTCTTTACGGCATAAGGCTGCTTGAGATACTTTCTAAGATGGGCATAGTCACACATCTTGTTATAACCAGATCTGCAAGGCAGATCATAGAGATAGAGACTGACTATTCAGTTGTCGAGGTAGAGGATATAGCAAGCTATGTCTATGAGGAAAAAGAGTTCACTGCACCCATAGCCAGTGGATCACACAGGTTTCACGGTATGATCATTGCTCCATGCAGTATGAAGACAGTTGGCTCCATTGCAAATGGCATGTCTGACAACCTTCTAGAAAGAACGGCTGATGTATGCCTCAAGGAAAGACGCAGGCTTGTTATTGTGCCGCGGGAAACTCCATTGAACGAGATACACCTTGAAAACATGTTAAAGCTCACCAGGGCAGGAGCTATCATACTGCCTGCATGCCCGGGCTTCTACTCAAAGCCTAAGAACATTGATGATCTTGTAAACTCCATTGCAGGAAGAGCCCTGGACCTCGCAGGGATAGATAATGACATATATAAAAGATGGAAATAAGGTCTCTGTTTTCTATGACCTTCATTTCTTCACTTTTTGATCTTTTTCTGCCCTGTTTATATTCTTTGACTGATTTCATACGGAAGGTTTTTAATCTATAAAGTCTATTGCAGTGCTTACCCTTTTGGGATAGTAGGGTAGCCTGGTCCATCCTCGAGCGTTTGGGACGCTTGGACTGCGGTTCAAATCCGCGCTATCCCACCAAACTTTTTTTAATAACTTTTCTGATCGTTAGACTCTGTTGTGCATTTATAGATCATTTGGGCTGCTATTAAATTACACGTTATTTTGTATTACCTTTACACACCAAAAGCTCAAAGAGAGCTGATGAGATATGATATCGTTTTTTGCTGAATGATGTGCAGGCACATCCTAATACAAAGCAGATATATCCCTTTTATTGACCCCTCTGCACTCTACTGCACTAGTCTCATTAAATATCTCTTATCTGCACTTAGATGCTGAATATTTTTTGTTCCTATAGATCTAAAAGAGGAAGAATGGCTTAGGAGAAAGTTAAGAATCCAGTTAGTTGTACAATTTTTAATTCCTTTTTTTAGTTCAGTGGTGAAGCAAAAACTTGTGTTTTTTGAAACTGGCTCATTGAAAATTATTTTGTAGCTTTAACATTATACATCAATTTCTGATACTTCGTTTTTATCAAAATTCATGAGCTGGCACTGCAGAAATCTTTGAGATTCCATCTCACGGACAGTTTAACACTTTCACTCAATTTACTATGGGCTTTTATAGCAGATATTACAGAAAATCTCTTGACAATAAAAGCAGGTGATAGGTTTGGAAATTTTAAACGAGCCCGAGATAAAAGAGATAGAAGAAAGGAATGTAGCATATGTTTCATTTGTCGGCAACTATCTGGGAAACACCAACGTCTTTAATGACTTGTTCACTAAACTTCTTGGTTGGGCAGGTCCGAAACAATTGATGGGACCAGATACTATTTTGATGTCTGCCTATCATGATGATCCAAGCGTTACACCTCCGGAAGAACTTAAGCTGGATGTGTGTATGACCATTGAAGATGATATTAAAGTTGAAGGGGAAATAAAAAAGAAAAAGCTTCCCGGGGGAAAGTATGTAGTAATGCGTGCAGAACTGACAGGAGCAGAAGAATATGGTCCTGCATGGGAAAAGGTAGTTGAGTGGATGATACAAAATAACCTTGAAATTGATATGTCCAGGGCAAGTTATGAGATATATTTAAACTCTCCCTGAGAACATCCGGAAAACCATCATATCCTTGATATCTGCATGCCCATCAAGTGAGCCAAGATCAAGGGGTATTACAAAAAGGATTTGATACAGAGCAATCGTTTAAGATATATTTGCCTGGTTCAGTATTATGTAATCCCGCTTGTTTATTTTAACTGAACTAGTTATCATATTTCACTTCTTGCTTTTCGTTTCTCTACTGGGTGCTTATTGAGTGCAAATGACTTATCTCCACTTCACATGGGTCCAGCAGCTCGCCTGGACGAAAGCAACAGGTGTTTCAGGATCTTATTTGTTATTCAAAATAGTTTTTCTACAGGGCTTTCCGAAATAGGATCTATTTGAATATATGGATAAAAGTCTTTAAATAGCATAATTTTGGGAATTAAGAATATGATATATAAATACCTTAAGGTTATTGTTTATGGTTTTCTGGCATGGCTAATACCTTTTGTAGCATCATTGTTTTTCTACACTAAAGAAGGGATACTGACAATTGATGTCTTTTTGTTCAAATCAATTATGATTGTAGTGGGTTCCATCTCAGCTGCATTTCTTTTGATTTCCTACTTTAAGAACATAAATGCAGAATACTACAAAGAAGGGATTGTTGTTGGGTTTACGTGGTTTGCTATAAATGTGCTACTCGATTTACTGATATTGGTCCAGATGTCTGGTATGCCTCTGAGAGATTATTTTTCGCAGATAGGATTGAGGTACGTAGTGATTCCTGTAATGAGTATTACTATTGGGATCGCCTTAAAAAATAAAAAATAAGGGGTTATGTGTTATGGGATCATTAAATGATAAATCGCTTATAGTGCCCTGCGGGATGGTTGCCTGCAAGTAGAGAACTTACTCCATCTCAACCAACCTCCCAAATCATTTCCCATCCCTCTACTCTTCACCTCCTAAACTCCCGCTTCGACACAAGGTTTATCTAATATCTTTATAAATAGAGGCCCATGACAGAGGTTAAGGTAAGGCTCTTTGCAAACCTTAAAGAGATAGCAGGGACTTCTGAGTTGAAGCTCGGGGGCGATACGGTGCTTGAAGTGCTGGAAGCCCTTGTGCGGCAATTTCCCGGCCTTAAGGACAGGATATTTGAAACAACTGCTTCTGATCCCATATTATGCGGATATGTGAATGTTTTTCTCAACGGTGACAATATCACTCATCTTGATGGTCTTGACACCAAGGTCAGTGATTACGATGAGCTGGGCGTATTGCCTCCGGTATCCGGCGGGTGATCTTGATGGACAGGATATTCAAGGAGCGCATGCCCGTCAGCCAGGCAAAAGAGAAATTCCTGGCATCTATTGTTCCTCTTACAAGGACCGAAGATATCAGTATCCGGGATTGTCCCGGCAGGGTGCTGGCCACACACACCATAGCTCCCAGGAATGTGCCTCATTTCAGACGATCCGCAATGGACGGTTATGCCATGAGGGCTGCGGACACTCTGGGAGCATCTCCTCTTAATCCTGTGATGTTACAGCTTTCTGATGTTGTGGAAGAAGGCACATGCACGAGGATAGGCACAGGTCAGCATATGCCTGAAGGCGCTGATGCGGTGATGATGATAGAAGACACTATATCCATGGGGGATATGATCGAAATACGGGCACAGTTACATCCGGGCAAGAATGTGGGCGACATTGGCGAGGATATACGCAAGAATGAGATCCTTTTCAACAAAGGTCATCTGCTTAGGGCATGTGATGTCGGAGTGCTGGCCTCCCTGGGTATCCGGGAAGTAAAAGTGTACTGTAAGCCAGTGGTTGCCATAATTCCGGTTGGCGATGATCTTGTACCTCTCTCGTACACCGAGCTGCCTTCTGCCGGCAAAAACCTGGAAAGCAACAGCCTCATGATAGGACTGTATGTGGAACAATGGGGTGGAGTACCTAAGTATCATAATATAGTGCCTGAGGATACTGCTCAGATCGAACAGGCTATTAAAGAGAACATAGATGCAGATATGCTGATAATTTCCGGTGGCACATCCGTAGGAGAGAAGGACTTCGTGCCCGGAGTTGTAGCTTCCCGGGGAGAACTGCTGGTGCATGGTGTGGGTCTGAGTCCGGGGAAACCCACTGCTCTTGGTCTGGTCAATGGTAAGCCTGTTGTGTGTATGCCAGGGTATCCTGCTGCGGGTCTTGTGGCATTGTTCGTTTTTGGCAGACCCGCACTCAGAAAGGTGGCAAATGCCCCGGATGTGCCCGATGTTATTGTAAAGGCACAGCTGAGCTCCAAGGTCACTTCGAGGGAAGGTTATCTCAGTTACGCGAGAGTGATACTCGATGGCAGGACTGCACATCCTCTGATGACTGCAGGCGCCGGTATTCTTAGTTCCATTGCCAAATCCCAGGGATTCGTTATCATAACGGAACATGTCGAAGGATATGAAAAAGACAGCGAAGTCGATGTCGTGCTGATCGAATAGTGACCGGGTAGTAACAGACTCGTAGTTGGGCAGTAACTGAATAGTAACTGAGTAGTAAGAATGTCCAGAGACTGGGATCTCAAGGATCTGCTTGTAATTGGCTGCGGTGGATTTCTGGGTGCAGTGGCCAGGTTCGCGTTCTATCAGAGCCTGACATCTGTTAAAGGAACTCTGGCTGTTAATGTCCTGGGGAGCTTTTGCCTGGGCTTGCTTATGTATCACAGTGATTATCTGGGTTATGTTCCTCCCCGCACCCGCCTGTTCCTTGGCATCGGTTTTTTGGGCTCGTTCACGACATTTTCAAGTTTTGCAGTGTATGCTTTCCAGATGAGCTTTATAACTTCTCTGATATTCATGTGTGCCAATATACTGCCAGGCCTGTTGGGTGTTCTCCTGGGGCGAGCCTGTATTATCTATCTGGGAAGGAGGCGATAGCACGTCATACTCCGCCTTATTGCTTGTTGGCATCGGCGGCACTATAGGTGCAATTTTGCGCTACCTTGTAGCCGGAGCAATGCCGAGGCTATCTGTGATCCCTGCAGGCACTCTGACGGTGAACGTTGTTGGGAGCTTCATACTCTCCTGTCTGACCTTCTCAGGAGCCAATGGCGGGATCTTATACTTAGTGAACATCGGCATACTGGGCTCCTTCACCACATTCTCCACTTTCTCGTATGAGAGTTTTCGTCTGCTGGAGGAGAACGAACTAAGTTATTTTGTTCTCAATATAGGACTCAACCTGGTCATATGCCTGGCATCCGTGAAGGCAGGCCAGTTGCTGGTAAACTTAATCTAATAAGTGTCAGATAATAAAATATAATGAAGCATGTTATCCTTAGGATATACCTGAGCGAAAAGGATTCGTATCGTGGAAAGGCTGCATATCATGCTGTGATCGAATTCTTTAAAAAAGCAGGCATAGCGGGAGTAACTGTACATCATTGTATAGCAGGTTATGGTGTGGATCATGTGATCCATACGGCAAATGTGCTAAGGCTTGGTGCAGACCTGCCCATAATAGTGCAGGCAGTTGATGCGGAGGATAAGATCCGGTCAATAATCCCAAAACTGCGCCAGATGCTTCCGCGTGAGCTAATGATACTGCAGGAAGTGGAGGTAATACCTCCTTCAGTGGTTCATAAATAACCTTATTCACCTGTACAGTACTACGTTATTACCTCTTATTTCTATTATTTGAGAGGCTGTGACCTGTGCAAGTTCTCCGGCTATTGTTGTTGTATCTTTTTCTTCTCTGGAGCTTTTTAGCATTTTTATTTTGATCAGGCGGTTGGCTTTAAGATGCTTCCTTATTTCTTCCACCACTGCATCAGTAATTCCGTTCTTACCAATGTTCATTATGGGTTTCAGTTGTGAAGCTTCTACTTTTAGTTTGTATAATTTGTCTTTGTCCATGGGTATCCTCAATTATCTTAATGTTCAAATATCCTGTGATATAAAAGAGTAGTACTATACAATTGGTACAATGTGAATTGTATATCAATTGATAGAAATGAGTAATAGATTGAAATATATTTTTGTGGGTAGCCTTCCTTTATTTGCATTCTTTTAGTTTCAGGTGGCTGCCTTCGATCTCATACTCAAACCAGGGAGTTGGCTTTGGTGTCAATCCCACTACACGCAAGCAGTGATGTTCGCCACTTGCATGGATCTCTATCATGCCATCAAAAAGCTGCTGGAGGGTAGTTATGGCTTGAAGATCATGCATTCCATCCTCTACTACGTATATTCCTAATCCATTTGCTGCTTTCATTCTTCCGGTGAACACATGAAGAAATTTGAACACAGTCTGCAGGTTGGAATACATGAGGATCGTTGAAAGGGAGTTTATACAAAGTCTGTTCTGAGGTACTTTTTTTTTCAGCACAAAGTCCTCAAAGAACTGGCTGATCTTAACTCCAATGCCTGTCAGATCCACCGGGCTTGAAGCACGTTTTATCCTCTCTGTTTCAGAAGCCCCCATTCCAAGTGTCTTGGTAACGCAATCAACTATGCCTATATTAGCTTCTGATATATTTATTTCATTACGATCGAACCACTCGAAGAACCTCTCACCTGTTTCTCTGGTGGATACGATTATGGATGAATTACCATTGATAAAGCCGCTATAAACGATCAAGTTAAGGAGCTCATCTTTAGAACTCATAGGAGGACCTATCATCATGATATTGGTTCCCTCCCTGATTTCACCAAGGATCTCATCTAGCTCTTTGATGCCTAATGAATATCCTGCCATGCACAACCTTCTGAAAGATCCTATTTATTATTTGTCCTTATTATCTATCTAACTGTCAAATTGTTGTCATAAATAATATCTTTACTGGTATATAACAGGTATTATAAAAACTTCCTTTCACGCTACCTTTCCAACATGCTTCAAAATATGACCTGCTTCAGGCAGGATTACTTCAGAAAACGCGAGATCCACTGCGTTTGGTGAACCCGGAAGACAAAATATCACTTTGTTTCCCACTATGCCAGCACAAGCTCTTGTGAGGACCACAGAACTGCCGATCTGTCCTATACTGAGGTATCTGAAGTATTCTCCAAAACCATGTATTTCCTTGTGGAACAGAGGAGATATAGCTTCTATGGTCACATCGTCAGGACTTAATCCGGTGCCACCGCTGGTCACTATAACGTCTACATCCTCGTCTATCATACGGGAGATCAGATCCCGGATAAATACTGTATCGTCGGGAACCAATGAATACGATATAACCTCATGCCCGTTATCCTTGACTTTGGTGTACATCCGATCTCCGGACAGGTCTTCAGCCTCCTGTGGCGATCTTGCACGACCATATTTTTCGAACCTCGATGTTGAAACGGTTATGAGCGCAAATCGTATATTTTCTTTTATAGATATTTTGTGGGATCGTGGTGTTGAGGATTGCATAATAGTGTTTATTGAAGAATAATCTATATGAATCACTCGATGCGCGGCAGGATCAATGGATACTGGGCAATAAGGCTTATAAACTACAAGGTAGTAAAGGAAAAGCCTCTACTCTAAGTAATTTGCCAGAGGGCTCAACAGATTCAAATACCTACATTATCTATAAGGACCCAGATTCTATTCTGAGGACTTAGTCATAAATTAAAGGAGATTTTATTCATGGTAAGAAAGCCAGCAAGTATGTACAGGAACGTCAGACAACGTTCATTCACCCGCAGGAAATACATGGGTGGTGTTCCGGGAAGCCAGGTCATTCACTACGATATGGGTAGCAAAACTGAAGATTTCCCCGTAAAAATCTCTCTCATTGTGAAAGAGAGATGCCAGATCAGGCATACTGCTCTTGAAGCTGCACGTATCACTGCCAACAGGGCTATAACGACTGCAGCCGGTCGTACAGGTTTCCATTTGAAGCTCAGAGTGTATCCCCATGAAGTTCTAAGAGAGAATAAGCAGGCAACTGGTGCAGGTGCAGACCGTGTATCAAGCGGTATGAGGGGTGCCTACGGGAAAAATGTAGGAACTGCTGCCAGGATGTCTGCCGGGCAGAAGATCTTTACGATATCCGTGAACAAAGAGAATTATGCTATCGCTAAGGATGCACTGAGACGTGCCGGTCATAAACTTCCCACTCCGGTGAGGATAGTAATTGACCAGGGACTTGAACTTGTACAGTAAATCTTTATACCCGGTGTTCCTGAGGTATTAATATGGATAGCTATGAGAAGTTGCTTGACCGCGCGTTGGCCGATCTGCCTGACATGGAAACCACTGGTGAACGTTTTGTGGTCCCCGAACCCAGGTTAATGGTTGAAGGAAAAACTACCCTCCTGGATAATTTTGGCAACATAGCGGATGTATTCAACAGGGACCCGGACCACTTGATGAAGTACATGACCCGGGAACTCGGTACGGCAGGCAAAATAGAGGGAAATAGAGCTGTATTTCAGGGCCGTTTCACTAAAGAGATGATAAAATCCAACATAGATGCTTATGTTGAAGAATATGTCATCTGTTCTGAATGTGGTCGTCCGGATACGCAGCTTGTCAAAGTCGACAGGGTACTTATGCTCAGGTGTTCGGCATGTGGTGGTCACAGGCCAGTTAAAAAGAGACGTGCAGTAGCTCAGGCTCCGAAAAATGAGCTCGAAGAAGGAAAGGAATATGAACTGATGATAGATTCCGTCGGTTCGAAAGGTGATGGGATAGCTAAATTATCCAAGTACACTATATTCGTTCCTAACACCTCAAAAGGGCAAACCGTTAAAGCCAGGATCAAGAGAATCAGCGGTAATCTTGCCTTTGCAGAAAGGGTTTGAAAGGCAATAGACAGGCATAAAGGATATTGGATTGTATATATCATATATAATCCCCTATCCAATATTACTTGAAGGTTCTTTTATGAGAGTGCCTACAGGGATACCTGGTTTTGATGAACTGATCAAAGGCGGTTTTATCGAAGATGATGTGATTCTGCTCGCCGGGGGGCCGGGTGCAGGGATAGTTATTGATCCTCGCGGCTCTCTCCGGGGTCAGAAAGGAGATGTTTTCCGCAGCACTCCTCAAAAAAAGGAGCATATAGATGAATTCTGCTGAATATTCCATAAACAGTCCTGAAAATGATATCACTCTTGTATCTATATCCGGGCTCACCATTAAATTACATAAGAATGATGTGTTTCTCAAACTTGAAGCAAAAGGTCCCCTCAAAAGGGCATGTACTCCTTTTCTGAATATGATCAACTCCCGTCTTAAGGACGAAAAGCCTGCTCTTGTAACGGAAGACTATATCGTGGCTTCCACGTGGCTTCCTCCTATTCCGGGTAAAGTTTTTAACAGGTTGTTGCTTGCAGAGGTCCAGACCGCACTTGGCAGGTATGTACCAGAGACTGTATCCTTTGAGATCACACGCAAATGTAAGTGCCAGTGTGCGCATTGTGTGATAAGTGGTGGAGAGGGCGAACTTGACACTTCCTCTGTGAAAAAAGTCATTGATGAAGCATTGGACATGGGAGCTTTCATAATCACTTTTACGGAGGGAGACCCCATGCTTCGCGAGGACATATTCGAGCTTATAGAATATGTTGATAAGGAGCGTGCCATCGTCAATATGTACACTCCAGGTACTGAAATGACTCCGGAGGCCGCAAGGAGGCTCAAAGAAGCAGGACTGTATAATCTTCTGATTAGTATATATTCCACTGAGCCACGGAAACATGATGAGGTCCGCAGGCTTGAAGGTGCATTTGAAAAGGCAACCTCTGCTATGAAAATAGGACTTGAGGCCGGATTGCTGGTTACAATGTGTACACACGTTTCTCCCGGGAATATTGATGAGCTGCCTGCGATGTATGAAATGGCAACATCTTTGGGCGTACATGAATTTTCTCTGTGGGAAAGCATTCCCAAGAAACCGGAAGATCCCATACTTTCCGATCTGCAGCGTAAAGAGATCCTAGACATGTATCGGCGTATCAATTCCTCAAAGGGTGGACCGCGCATATTCGCAAATACGTACTTTGAAGGACGTATGCTGGGATGCATGGCTGGACAGCGCTGGCTACATGTATGTGTCGAAGGTTCTGTAAAAGCATGTCCTTATATTCCTTTCAGTTATGGTAATGTCAGTGAAGAGTCTCTGAAGACTATATGGAAAAGGATACGCAAAAGCCCATATTACAGGGGAGAGCGTTATACCTGCAAAATGCATGAGCCTGCATTTCTTGAACTGGTGAGAGGTATCCCGCAGGATGAGTCTGCACCATATGATTTCAGGTTGCTGGAAAAAGAACCCAGATGATCTCCATCTGCAATAAGAACATTTACATATAACTACGTGTTTCTACTATTGCCAGGTAGCCAGCGGCATACATGATATATCAATATACACAGGACCTAGATCCCTCATGAATGTAAAAATAGATCCATGGAGTTCAACTAACATCGTAGATTATTCCAAATTATTTGAGGAATTTGGTATAATGCCGTTCGATGATCTATATCCTCGCATAGACAATCCTCACAGGTTAATGCGCAGAAAAGTGATCTTCGGCCATCGCAGTTATGAGTATGTGCTTGATGCAATGCAGAATAAGGAACCATTTGCTGTAATGAGCGGATTCATGCCCTCCGGGCATATACATCTTGGTCATAAGATGGTTATGGAGGAAATTATATGGCATCAGCAGAAAGGTGCAGACGCTTTTGTAGGGATAGCTGATCGTGAAGCTCATTCGGTAAGGGGTATATCGTGGGAGAAATGCAGGGATACGGGCATCAATGAGTATATTGTAAGCTTAATAGCTCTTGGTTTTGAACCTCATGGGCACATTTATTTCCAGTCGTCTTCGGATAATGTGAAAGACCTTTCTTTTGAGCTTGGCTCAAAGGCAAACTTTTCAGAACTAAGTGCCATCTATGGGTTCACAGGGGAAACAAGCGTTTCCCATATGGTCAGTGCA
Source organism: Methanomethylovorans hollandica DSM 15978 (assembly GCF_000328665.1). Lineage (NCBI taxonomy): Archaea > Methanobacteriati > Methanobacteriota > Methanomicrobia > Methanosarcinales > Methanosarcinaceae > Methanomethylovorans > Methanomethylovorans hollandica. Next base: position 2,196,542 of record NC_019977.1, on the reverse strand, counting down.
ATAACTCAAAGTGCTGATATTCTTCATCCCCAACTTGAGGATCATGGGGGTCCAAAGCCAACTGTTATCCCTGTAGGCGCTGACCAGGACCCTCATATGCGTCTTACCCGGGGACTTGCCCATAAAATGAACATGTTCAAAATAGAGGGCAGAGAAAATAAAGACGGGCAACATTATTTTAGTATACGCAGTAAAGCAGCTCCCCAGGGGGCACTGGAGGAACTGCATGATACTATTCCCGGAAACACAAAGCTCTTCGAAGGTCATCTGGATGTTCTTGGTGCTGATAACTTTGAGGAATTGCTAAGGACTGTCAGGGATGTTGAACTGCGTTATGGGGGATATGCTTTCGTACCGCCTGCATCCACCTACCATCGCTTCATGTCCGGCCTACAGGGCGGAAAGATGTCAAGCAGTATTCCTGAAAGCCATATAGCTCTTCTTGACGATCCCAGAGAAGGTGCAAAAAAAGTAAAGCGTGCAAAGACAGGAGGGCGCATTAGCCTTGAAGAGCAAAAAAAACTGGGTGGTGAGCCAGATAAATGTTCTGTATATGATCTTTTGCTTTTCCACCTCCTAGAAGATGACCAGGAACTTTTACAGATACATGAAGCATGTGTCACAGGCCAGAGGACCTGTGGCAGTTGTAAGAACCTTGCTGCAGAAAGGATGGAGAAGTTCCTGAAGGAACACCAGGAGAAAAGAGAACTTGCAAGGGAAAGGCTTGATGAGTACTGTTTATGAATTCAACTATCATTTACATAAGGTGTGACAATGAACCGCCAGTATAATCTTACTACTAATGAGAAAATTGTTCTGATCGATCTTGGGAAGCAAGGTAATTTGAGTCCTACAGAACTTGCGCAGATGTCCGGACTTAAGGTAGAGACTGTTGCCCAGTCTGCTTTTATGCTACAGGAGAAAGGGCTTGCTGATGTCTCCGAGCAGATCATAGAGTCTTATAACCTTACCTCGGAGGGTGACGAGTATGCGAGGTGTGGTCTTCCTGAGAGACAAATGATCTCAGCAATGTCTGGTCCTACTTCTCTGGAAGAGCTCAAGGAGAAAGTATCACCTAAAATCGTGGGCATTGCTACTGGCTGGGTCCGCCGTAAAGGATGGGCAAATATAGAACAGGGAAGTGTCATCCCTTCAGGTAAGGCAGAGGTGGGAAATGATGAAAAGGCTCTTGCCAGTTTAAGAAGTGGAAAAGTTGCACTTGACCAGTTGGGAGTGGACAACACTATTATTCAGGATCTCATTAAACGTAAACTTGTTGTCAGAAATGAAGAGAAGTTAAGGTCCATCGTTCTGACTTCTGCAGGTAAGGAACTAGTGCTTGAGGGCATAACTATCGAGGAAGAGGTCACCCAGATCACTTCCGAGATGCTCAAAAGTGGAGAATGGAAAGAGAAAAACTTCAGATCTTATAATATTCATACGCCTCCTCGTGCTGTTTATGCTGCCAAGGTACATCCTTACCAGCGCCTTATCGATCAGATGCGCCAGATCTTCCTGGAAATGGGCTTCACTGAAATAAAAGGAGATATTGTGCAGAGCTCTTTCTGGAACTTTGACGCTTTGTTCCAGCCCCAGGACCATCCTGCAAGGGAGATGCAGGATACCTTCCACCTTAAAGAAACCTCAGAACTTCCTGAGGAGTACAAAGACAAGGTATGTGCCATGCATGAGCATGGAGGAGATCTTGCATCAAAGGGATGGGGTGGCAAGTGGAGCGAGGATATCGCCTGCAAGAATGTTCTGAGAACTCATACCACTGCTGTGACTATCAAATACCTTGCAGATAATCCCAAGCCACCTATCAAGGCATTCTCCATTGACAGGGCATACAGGCGTGAAACCATTGATCCTACCCACACACCGGAATTCGAGCAACTGGAAGGTGTGGTGATGGACAAGGATATGACCTTTGCCCATCTCCTAGGCTTGCTTTCGGAGTTCTATCACAGAATGGGTTTCAAGGATGTGCGCTTCAGGCCGGGTTATTTCCCATATACTGAACCCAGTGTGGAACCCGAGGTCTACGTTGAAGGACTTGGCTGGGTAGAGCTTGGAGGTGCAGGCGTGTTCAGGAAGGAAGTTACACATCCTCTTGGTATTAATTACCCCGTGCTTGCCTGGGGTTTGGGAGTAAGCCGCTTGGCAATGCTCAAGCTGGAACTTAAGGACCTGCGTGAGCTATATCAGTCCGATATCGACTGGCTGCGCAAGACACCTTCTCCGAGGCTCTGAGAGCCTTGTTTTTTTTTTATCCGCCCTCAAAACTGAGATTTCGGCTCTTGCTTAGTATGCACCATGCCCATTATATACGCAGGAATGCACCCAATGGCTGTGCAGGTTTCCAGGGATATTCCGGCTGAGGTGATATCAAGGTGCAGTGGTGCCTGTTCGAACATCTCTTTTGGAAGGCCTTTCCTGCCAAGGCCGACAAGCAGCAGGTATGAGCTTTTCCTGAGTATTCCGCTTGCTATTTCTTCTGGATTTATGGCACGTTTCTTTTCAGGTTTAGAGGTGGTTACGACCGCTGTCCCGAACTGGGGTTGAAAGCCCTTTTTAGGCAGATCGAACACAAAGAAATGGCCTTTCTCATGCAGCAGGCGGAGATATTTACCCGATTCACCTATGGTGGTCTTATCAGTAACATATTCCACAAGTTCTTCAGCAGTCATACTGAAAGGAAAATCATACAGTGCAAGTCGAAATCCAAACGCATGGCAAATGGGAGCTGCCCTGGCGATGGCACGGTAGTGAGCATCAAGTACTTTGATTTTGTCATAGGTATTGATTATTCCCATTGTCAGCATATTCTTCTCTCCGCAGTTCCAGACGCATAACAGCTTGTTTGCAGTTGTTAAACCTATCGCAACCTGCACAATCGGCCCACAATTCCTTTTTCATATTGTTTTCCAGAGCTACGAATCCCACCTTTTCAAAAAAGCCCGGGACGGTGGTCCGCACATATATGCACTTTTGACCTTTGCATAGGGTAAGCCCAAGTTCCCTGGCAAGCAATGCACCTATGCCTTTCCCTTTGTAATTAGGGTGGACTGCAATGGTATGCAGCTCAGGACACTCCGTATACTTGAAGCAGGCAATACCAATTATCCTGTTTTGTAGCGTTGCCACAATACAATCGCTGTATTCCAGTCCATCCGTATCCAGAAAATATGTGGAAGCAATGCATTTGATATCCTGCATATCCTGCTCTGTGGCAGGCCGGAAGCCAACATCACCTGCTGATAACTTCATCAAGGCTTCCACTCCTGAAACCTTCGAGATCAAGGGCTACGTAATGAAACCCGAGTCTTTTAAGCTCATTTACAATATCATCTTTCCTTTGCAGCACAGCAGGAAGATCAGAAGGCTTTACTTCTATCCTTGCAACATCTCCGTGATACCGGACTCTGAATTGAGTAAAACCCATGGATGATAAGTATTCTTCTGCAGACCTTACTCTTGCAATGATCTCAACTGTGATCTTCTTTCCATAGGGGATGCGTGATGCAAGGCATGGTGAAGAAGGTTTGAAGGCAATAGACATTCCCCTATATTCTGCCATTTGCCTGATCTCGTCTTTGGTCACCGCGAACTGCAGGAAAGGTGACATGATCCTATCAGCCATTTCTTCAACGGCCTGCATGCCAGGACGATGACCTCGTGTTTCCGTGATGTTCGTGCCTTCTATCACAACTTCATATCCTCCCTCGTCGGCAACCCTAAAAAGGGTTTCAAGAACGGACTGCTTGCAGTGGTAACACCTGTCAGGTGAGTTCTCTACAAAACCGGGTACATTGAACTCATCAAAATCTACTACTTTGTGTTTTATTCCAATCTCTCTGGCAACATCTTTTGCCCTTTGCAGTTCCCCTGCCGGCAAAGAGTGCATATTGATAGTCACTGCCAGTGCATTATCTCCCAGTGCTTCCAAGGCAAGGGCTGCAAGGACGGAACTGTCCACTCCACCTGAAAATGCCACCAATACTCTTCTCTTTGAAGCAAGTGCTTCCTTTATCTGTTGTATTTTGCCAAGGAACATCTGGTAATGTCTATCTCGGAAGATGTATATCTATACCTCGCAGACCACAAGATAATATATACTGCGGTGTCATAATAATTCCAGCTACTGGTGATAAATGATGAAACTTTTCGGAACTAATGGAGTGAGGGGCATAGCTAATGCTTATATGACGCCCCAAATGGTAATGGATATTGTGAGAAGCCTGGGTACTTTCATGGGTAATAAAGGCACCGTTGCCATAGGCAGAGATACCCGTATATCCGGTGAAATGTTGAAATCCGCTGCAATTGCGGGTGCTTTGTCATCTGGGCTAACGGTAACAGATATAGGCATTGGACCGACCCCTTCTGTACAATACTATGTCCGGGATCATGCCGATGCAGGAATAGTCATCACTGCTTCCCACAATCCCAGGGAATACAATGGTATTAAGTTAATAGCCGGTGATGGCACCGAGATGTCCAGGCAAGACGAAGAAAAGATCGAAAAGATCTATTTCTCGAGGGAGTTCCAGCCAGCCGCCTGGGAATACACGGGAGACCTCAGGCATGATGGAAATGCCAACGATGTTTACATAAAAGGTATCATCAACGCTATAAATGCAGATGTTGTCAGGCAGAGGAGGTTCAAAGTAGTGGCTGATACAGGGTGTGGGGCAGGTTCCCTTACTTTGCCTTTCCTGCTGCGCCGTCTGGGGTGTGAGGTGATTACTATCAATGCACAGGCTGACGGTACATTCCCATCGCGTAATCCGGAACCCACTCCTGATGTGCTTACATCGCTCTCAGAACTTGTGATCAAGGAAAAGGCACAGATGGGAGTGGCACATGATGGTGATGCAGATCGTGCTGTGTTCTTCGATGAGAATGGAGAGTTCATCGATGAAGAGGTTCTGCTCGCAATGATGGCAAAATACGTACTGCAGCAGAAGAAAGGAGTCATTGTGACGCCTGTAAGTTCTTCCCAGAGGATGCTGGATGTTGCAAAAGAAGCTGGTGTGGAACTTATATGGACTGCCGTAGGTTCTATTAACGTTGCACGTAAGATGATGGAAGTAGGAGCCGTGTTCGGTGGCGAAGGTAATGGAGGACTTATTTTCCCGGAGCATCAGTATTGTAGGGATGGTGCCATGTCCTGTGCAAAACTGCTGGAGATCATGGCTGACGGAAAGAAGCTTTCAGAAATGACAAAGAGTGTACCTGTGTATTTCAATTCTAAAACAAAGGTTGAGTGTCACGATCCAAAAGTCATCATGGAAAAAGTGAAATTGGAGGTAACTACCGGGGGTATGGAAGTTGATGCCACTGATGGAGTGAAGATCTGGTATCCGGATGGGTGGGTGCTGATAAGGCCTTCAGGTACAGAACCTATCGTACGCGTATTTGCAGAGTCAAGGACAAATGAGCGTGCTGTGGAACTTATGAACAATGGGGTTCAAATAGTGGAAAAATATGCATAAGGTTTCCTTATGCTTTTCCCCTTGACTCTCCAAGTACTATTCCTGTTGCAATGAGGTGGGCGACTCTCAGAGGTTCAGGGATGTTACTCCTTGTAGCTGTCAGCTTTACTATCTTTGCTGCATGTTGTGCTTCTATTCCTGCACATTGTATATAGATCGGATTTGACCCTGGGTTTGGTCGTACTTCTGTGATACTGCCAGCCCGAAGTATGGTATCCATTCTTTTTTCTGGTTCAGGCAGGTGCATCAAGGCATCTTCTATCTTTCTGAGATCAGGGTAGCATCGCATGACCGCAATTATGGGAAGACCTGTTCTTTCCCATATCAAATTAATGTCCACTGGGTTGAAACCGGCATAAGTCACTCCATCCAGCATTATTATGCGTATCTGCTCACGATGTTTACTGGACATTATCATATTTGTAATAACATCCGTACTATCCATACCATCTTTTTTGACATAGGATCTCATGACCCCGTCCAGCCAGTCTCCTCCTCTGAAGAAGGCTCCAACTATCATTATCTGGTCACTTATCAGTGCAGAATCGTCTATGGCAAGTACTCTTATCTCATTTTTTACATGGAATGATCTGTACACAAGAATAGATTGTCCTCTTACCCAAAAAAATCAATTGTCAACCACGAACATCAGCCAAACATTGTTTGTGGTTGATCGGTAGTGACCTGAACGGAATACTTTATAGGTGACATTACTTTCTTTACTGATCCAAGGAAGTGTTCCATTTCTACCTGTTGTTTATCCTCTCTGACAGCAAGCATGCCAGCCTCCATGGCAATAGCACTAAGGTCTGCACCGCTTACTCCTTCAGCAAGAGAGGCAAGTTTCTTGAAATCAATGTCCTTTGCTATCTTCATATTCCGGGTATGGATCCTAAGGATCATCTCTCTTGCATTGGCATCAGGCATGGGCACATAAACTATTCTGTCAAATCTGCCGGGGCGCAGTATGGCCGGGTCAAGTACATCCAGGCGGTTGGTTGCGGCTATTATACGCACTTCTCCGCGGTTGTCAAAGCCATCCATCTCGGCAAGAAGCTGCATAAGCGTTCGCTGGACCTCACGGTCGGCACCATTCGTATCATTAAGGCGCCTTGAGGCAATGGCATCAAGCTCATCGATGAATATAATGGATGGTGCCTTCTTCCTTGCCATGGCAAAGATCTCCCTCACAAGCTTTGCGCCATCACCTATATATTTTTGTATCAGTTCGGAACCCACTACTCTGATAAAAGTAGCTTCTGTTCTGTTAGCCACTGCCTTTGCAAGCAGGGTCTTTCCTGTGCCCGGCTCTCCATAGAGCAATACTCCTTTTGGGGGTGATATACCTATTCTGGCAAATGCCTCGGGTTTAGTAAGAGGTAATTCCACAGATTCTACTATCTCCTGTACCTGCTCATCAAGACCGCCTATCTGGTCATAGTCCACATCCTGGGGATCGACAACTTCCATAGCATTAACCATGGGCTCCTCAGTGAAAGGTATAACATCCACTACAGCAAGCGTCTGCTGATTTAAAGCCACTGTAGCACCAGGCATCAGGCTCTCGTCATCAATGAACTGGGAAATGCCCACCAGGAATTGGGGGCCAGTACTACTTTTCACAAGGACTTTGTCAGTACCTATAAGGTCTATTACTGTTGCAACTACAAGAGGTGCAGTTTTTAATCTATCTATCTCAGCCTGCATCCTGCGGACTTCTCGCTCAAATCTGAGCTTCTGGCTTTCTACATATCTTTTTTCCGATTCCATCTGGTCGCATTGTTCTTTCAGAAGAGTGTTACGGGATTCTAATTGTTTCATGCGGTCCAGCAGGTATTTGGAAAAATCTTCGTCAGTTTCTGAACCAGAATATTCATAGTTGTTCCTGTCCGCCCCCGCAGGTGCGAACCTCTTGGTATCTGTTTCACTGGTCTCGTTCATACAGCTCCGAACATTATTTAAGTGCATACGATATATAGCCCTTTCGTAAAAACGCTATGTAGACTTTTAAGAGTGATTTGTGTATGCAATGCGAAATATGCGGTGAAGATATTCGTGAAAGTCCTTTTAAGGTCATTATCGATGGTAGTGAACTGACTGTATGTACCAAATGCTCCCACTATGGTGCTCCTGCCAGCAAACGTGTGCCCGTCTCCAGAAAGGTCTCTCCGGTGCAACCAACATCTGTCAGGCCTAGGAGAACTCAGAGGACTGGATTTGAAAAGCTTGCTGAAGAGATCATGGATAATTATGATCAGATTATTCGGGAAGCAAGGGAAAAGCGTGGCTGGACGCCTGAACAACTTGCTGCCCAAATAAAGGAAAAGGCAACCCTCATCCGGAAATTTGAACGCAGGGAGCTGGTCCCTGAGGACAGCGTAAGGGAAAAGCTTGAACGTATCCTTGAGGTCAAACTAATTGAAAAGATTAGTGATGATGACTGGAAAGGTGATAAGCTCCATAGAGGAACGACCCTTGGAGATATAGTCAATATCAAGCGTAAGTAAGTATACAGGAGTTGTAAGTCAATGAGCCTTAAGGATAAGAAGCTGGGGATTATCGGGACTGGGAAGATGGGTTCTGCCCTCATAAAAGGAATATGCGATTCAGGGATTATAGCCCCTTCCAATGTGTATGCAAGTGATGTGTATGATCCAGGACTGGAAAAAATGCGTACCGATATCGGTATAAATGTGTCTAATGATAATAATTTTACTGTTGTGAATTCCGATGTAATCCTGCTTGCGGTCAAACCTCAGATCCTGAAGAGTGTGCTCAAATCGATAAGGGACAAGGTTACTTCTGAGAAACTTGTGATATCGATAGCTGCAGGTGTTCCTCTGCAGGAGATAGCAAAAGAGCTTGTTCCTGAAACAAGGATCATACGTGTGATGCCAAACATCGCTGCAACAGTTTCAGCAGCTGCTTCTGCAGTCTGTCCGGGAGCAGCCGCTTCCATGGAAGATGCCGAACTTGCACTTGAGATTTTCAGTTCTGTAGGCAGTGCTATAATAGTCCAGGAAAAACTGATGGATGCGGTGACAGGACTTTCAGGAAGCGGACCTGCATATATATTCCCTGTTATCGAAGCTATGGCTGATGGTGGAGTATATGAAGGTCTTGATCGGGATAGTGCGCTTGTGCTGGCAGCTCAGACGGTGCTTGGTGCAGCAAAGATGGCGCTTGAGTTCCATGCTCATCCGGGTGAGCTCAAGGATATGGTTACTTCTCCTGCAGGAACCACTATCAGGGGCATAAAGGAACTTGAGGAAAGGGGTGTACGTGCTGCCTTTATGAATGCGGTCATTGCTTCTGCAAAAAGGTCCCGGGAACTTGGGGAATAAAATCTCATGGAAAACTATATATTTAAACAGAATTTATTAAATGTTGAGCATTTGAAATTTAAAATAACAAAACTCTTATATCGTGAATCATAAACTATGTTTAGATCAAAAAGGGGGATTGTAGTTTGACCAGAGGGATTGACATTAAGTCGTTTGCTGTCATAAGGGCAGACAATGCCGATAAGGTTAATGTAGCATTGCATGATCTCGAACACTATGGTCATCTACGTTTTCTATCAAAGCCTAAGCGCATCGAACCCCAGTATGCTGATAATGTGCTTGTTAGTGTGGTCGGAGTACCTCTAAAATCCAAATGCAACTCTGCAGCGCTGGTGGAACTCGACAATAATGCGGGAGCAGCTATCAGTAAACTTCGTAAGATCCACCCGCCTGCTCACATTGTAATTGTGAGCCCACGGCATAAAGTCTACGAAGAATTAGTGGATAAAGCCGAGCTATATCCTGAATTTGAACGTAAGTTTGTGTCTCAGGACAGTACTCAATCGGCTTATGGCTAAATGAAAACGTTATCATCAGTGTTGTTATAGTTGTACCCAGGATCAGCTATTTGTTTTAATCTTTGAATATGGGTATACAGGCTTTCCACATCCTTTATATCCTTTTGTACAAGCGACAGTACTCTTTCCCTTAGTTGATGCTTTATTTTAACTCCATAATGCTCCAAGTGCCCCGCTATCTTCTTTTCAAGAATGGCACCTCTTCGGTCCCAGTCTGTCAATATTACTACTTCTTTTCCAGTAGCAGCAATTTTTTCGCAGATATCTGTTAAGGGGTAGTAGGTAACAAGTTCTATTTTTCCCTTTATACCAAGCTTTTCAAGTGATGCCCTGTCTCTTTTTCCCTCTACAAGGATCATGTTCCCTTCACTAGAAAAACAAAGGAGTTCCTCAAGCAACTCTTCCATAAGCTCAAGACGTTTTCTATATACGAACATTGGTGCCTTGAGGATTATATCCTGGCCTGAGATCCTATGGGTATTAAAGTTCTTAGACATATGGAGACATATTTTTTTGTTTAATTATTAGTTCCTGCCTTGATAAGTATTTTCATAATTATTTCATGCTTCTGTGGTTTGGCATGTGTCAGCTTCCCGACAATCCACCATTTGTACGGACCTTTGGAATTGTTCGAACTGCTCATAATGCCTTGCCCGTGCAAGCAAACCTTCGAATAGTATATCCATGCTTTTCACCTCATATGCACTATGGAAGGAGCATATATTAACCGGTCCCAAGCTAGGTGAAAGTATTCACAGGAGCAGGTCACTCTTTTATATTCCTGCCAAGAACAGCTACTGCAAGGTCCATATCCACCTTTTTTACAAGGATGGATTTCTGGCTGTTCTTAGCCCCGCTGATGATGCTGACAGAGGAGCCGGCCACGCCGAATAAAGCTGCCACATGTTCTATCAGTTGTTCATTAGCCTTTCCTTTCTGTGCAGCTTGGGAAAGCTTTACTTCAATGCGCTTTCTCCAGGGATTATAGCCACTCGGGACACATGCACGTTTAGAACCCGGAGTGACTTCAAGGTCTATCACTATTCCATCACTGACCTCTCTTAATGCATCTTTGAAAGGCATGGATGTAGAAATCTCCAAATCGTATATAGAAGTGATGAGAATGCAAGCTTGTCGCCGATAATGCTGTGGCCTGACGCACTAACTCCGGGAGTTCATCCTCTGGAATGTCCGCAGTCCCTCCCAGTTTCCCTCGTGACAGGCACATTTCGCATTATCTTTTGTAGCGCATTTTGGTTGACTGTACACTCACTGAATGGCTCTGCCATATTCTTGTGCAAGGACCTATAAATGCGCAGTCAATTGTTTATAATGCATCTATATCAACATTACGCATCGATCCGCAAGAAATCTATCTTTTGATGTTGCAAGCGGATTTCAATACACATAATCTTATTAAGGATTATACCTATTTACCCGGTTAATAGCACAGTTTTTGTGGATATATTAATACTAACTACACAGCAACGAGTTTCAAATGTCCAGCGAACAGGTAATCTATGGGAAAATCATCCTGGGGCCGGAACCAGAAATCATCAAAGGATATATCTGTCTGAGAGACGGTGTCATAACTGATATCGGAGAGGAAAATACCACAAGCGAGGTAATTATTTCCCCGTGCCTGGTCAATTCGCATACTCACGTAGGTGATTCTGTACTTAAAGATCCTGTACTTGGGAAGACAGTTGATAATCGGATAGAGCGTGATCTGGATGCCCTTGTCAAGCCTCCGGATGGCCTTAAACATCGTATATTAATGGCCACTCCGCAGTCCGAACTTATCGAAGCAATGAAAAGAACCATTTCTGATATGATAATTACAGGAACATCTGCTTTTGCAGATTTCAGAGAAGGTGGAGTGCCAGGTACACTTGCTTTAAAGGAAGCGCTTGAAGGTAAAGATATAGAAGGTATGATCCTTGGCCGAATAAGTCAGACAGAAGGTGATAAGTCCGACATTGAATATGAAGCTGAGCTCTTATTACAGGAATCCCATGGTTTGGGTGTAAGTGGTGCCAGAGATCTGGACAGGAATGTACTGGAAACTTTAAGGGAAGTTGCAGCTTCGCGCAAGAAACCCTTTTTCATTCACTCCGGGGAGAGGGACAGGAGCGATATTGGTTCGGCACTTTCCCTGGAACCGGATGTACTAGTACATATGACCCATGCAGAGATGTCTGATCTCAGACAAGTTGCAGATCAGCAGAAACCAATAGTTGTATGCCCAAGGTCAAATTTCATTACAGGCGTAGGCATGCCACCTGTGGAGCAAATGCTAGACCTTGGTATCAATGTAGCTGTAGGTACTGACAATGTGATGCTTGATTCTCCCAATATGTTCACTGAGATGGAGCTACTTGTGAAAATATTCGGGGTAGATGATAGACAAGTATTTAAGATGTGTACGCTTAACGGTGCATCAATACTGAATGTCAATGAATCTGGATATATTGCAAAAGGTCTGAGTCCAAAGATCATGCTCATGAATGGAAACTCTGACAACCTTGCAGGTATTGCCGATCCTCTAAGAGGTATTGTTCGCAGGGCAAGACCCGATGATATCCTTACAATTATCAATTAATATGTTGTGGAGATTGGATAATGACAGCCGAGTTTAAGAAAATATTCATTGCGACAGACGGCTCTGAACAGAACAGAAGAGCTATAGAGTATAGCATAGAACTGGCAAAAATAGCCGGGGGTAAAATATTTGTCGGCTACGTTGTGGACACTGCTGCTTTTGCCTCTATTCCTATGGATGCAGGATGGGAAATGATGTATGAACTTCTGGAAACAGAAGCAAACAATGCTGTAAAAAATGTTGAACAGCTGGCGAAGCAAGCAGGTGTGGATGCAGAAACAATTGTACTGGAAGGTCATCCAAGCAATGAGATAATTGATTTCGCACAGAAAAACGGGATAGATGTTATAGTTATGGGCACCCTTGGAAAGAGTGGTCTTGACAGATTCCTTCTGGGAAGCGTTGCAGAGAAAGTGACTCGCAACTCCCCAGTTCCTGTCCTGGTAGTAAAGGGTGTCTCCTCCAAGAAAGAGTGATCACGGAAGAGGATCCACATGCCTAAAAACATTAAAGTTTCAGACATAATGGTAAAAGATGTTGCTTGTGCAACACTCCCAGGCTCAAGAGATGAAGTCCTTGAGATACTGAAGGCAAAAAAAGTATCCGGGGTCCCTGTATTAAAGGATGGAAAGCTTGTTGGTATTGTCAGCAGGTCAAATCTATTACAGAACCCGGAAGAAGAACAACTTGCATTGCTTATGACCAGGGATCCTGTCAGTATAAGCGCGGATAAGGATATCACAGATGCTGCCAGGCTGATACTGCAACATAATATTCGCAGGCTTCCTGTAGTCGAAGATGGGAAACTGCAAGGGTTACTTACGGTCGCTGATCTTGTTGGCGCTCTTGCAGATCTGAATCTCACTGATCATGTAGGTCAGTACAGCAGTAATAAATCAGTACCTGTATGGAGTGAATGCCCTCTTAACGTTGTTGCAAGGGTCATGGAACTTGCGAACGTGAAAGCAGTTCCCGTCCTGAGCTCAGAACTCGAGCTTGTGGGTATCATCTCGGACCGGGATGTTATCAGTGCCAGTATAATCGAAGACTCAGTAGAGATGTCAAACATGTCAAATGGTGCGGATGATGATCATTGGACATGGGAATCCATGCGTGATACCATGAGCATCTACTACAGTGTTTCAAGGATCAAGGTTCCAAACGTGTTTGCCAAGGATATTATGGTCACTAGCCTTGTAAAAGCCTCATATATATCTGGTGTAAGTGAATGTGCACTTAAGATGAAACGTAACCGTATCGACCAGGTCCCAATAGTCAATGCAAACCAGAAGTTCCTCGGACTATTAAGGGATCGTGATCTACTGAAGTCAATTGTCGATCTTTGATCCTTTTTGCCGGATGCTTTTATCATCCGGTCACTACACCAATGGTGGCTCAGAATGGATAGGCCTTTTATATTCATCAATTCTGCCATGTCTGCTGATGGGAAGATCTCTACATGGCAGAGAAAACAGGTGCGGATCTCAGGGGCTATAGATTTTGATCGTGTGGACAGGTTGCGTTGTGGATCGGATGCGATCATGGTTGGTATAGGTACTGTACTTGCGGATGATCCAAGTCTCACAGTGAAATCTGTGCAAAGAAAAATTGAACGTAAGGAGAAAGGATTTGATGAAAATCCTGTCCGCGTTATAATTGATAGTCAAGCAAGAACCCCTATTGATGCTGATATTTTCAAAAAGGGTGAAGGCCGGAGAATAGTTGTAGTTAGTTCATCCGCTCCTTCTGAAAATGTAAAAGCATTGAGGAGGAAAGCCATGGTCATCATCGCCGGTGAAAGCCGAGTCGATCTTCCTGATGCTATGGAGCAGTTGTATCTGCTGGGTATCAATCGTTTAATGGTTGAGGGTGGAGCAACACTTAACTGGGCCATGCTCTCAAGCGGGCTTGTGGATGAGATATACACTTTTGTGGGAAATGTTATAATTGGAGGTCAAGTAGCGCCCACTCTGGTGGATGGTGAAGGATTTAAGGATACAAGTACTCTGCCTCTTGAACTTATTTCAGCAGAGAAAATAGAGCAAGGTATTCTTTTGAAATGGAAGGTCCTCAATTTCCAATAACGGATGCAAGACGGTTTTGTACCGCGGTGTATCAACTGCACAAAACCTATATTCAGGCAAGACAGTATACTGATCTGTAGTTGCCAGGTGAGTTTATGAAAAAATATCTTTTCCTTTGTATTGTAGCCTTATTGATAGGCGCTTCCGGTTGTCTTGATGCAGATCCTTCTTCAGAGAACGGCACCGTAGTGAATGTTCAAGATATGCAGCAAATAGACCAGGCTCTGGTTTCAGGGCCTGTATTTGTATCTATGGGCTTTGCCTCGTGTCCTGCATGCAAGATCATGAAACCCACAATTGAAGAGATCTCACAGGAGTATACAGGGAAAGCAACAATTATGTATATTGATACGCGGGAGAGTCCTCAGGTGGCTAGAGGCTTCAATGTCTATTCTGTTCCTGACATGTTCGTTATATTGAACAATGATTCGGAAGGGTATCTCTATATGGCCTCTGATGGTAATATTACCAGGAACAGGGACATTGCCAGGTTTATCGGGGTAACTGACAAAGAAACCCTTCTCAAAACTTTGGATATGGCTATTGCATCAAGGAACAATCAGTAAAAAGTAAAAAAGGACAGGCAAAAGAATATATGGTCATTACAGATCTTGACCCTCTGGCTGTGCTGTTTGCTGGCATTGTGAGTGTACTTTCGCCCTGCACACTTCCATTACTGCCTGCAATATTGGCCTTTTCTACAAAGGAAGGGAAATACAGGCCTGTTGCAGTGGTTATCGGATTAGCCCTTTCCTTTACTGCAATGGGTGTTCTCACATCTGCCTTTGGAGCTTTTCTGCTAGACTATATACCTTATTTGCATCTCGCAGCTTCCATTATGATTATTCTTTTTGGCATTGTCATGTTATTTGATCTCCAGTTTCTCAACAGGATATTATCATTCACTGGTAAGGTACATGTTGAAAAACAGGGTTTTCTAGGAGGTATTCTTCTCGGTTCATCCCTGGGGATCATCTGGATTCCATGCGTTGGTCCTTTACTGGGAAGCGTGCTTTTGCTGGTGGCTGTGCAGGGCAATCTGGTCTACGGAGCATCATTGCTGCTAATATATTCAATAGGTTTTGCAGTGCCCATGCTGATTATAGCATATTCTGCAAATGTGTCTTCCAAGAGATTGAGCAGCATAGCCCTCTATGATGTTTTTATGAAAAAAATAGCAGGCTTTTTACTGATTGTTGCAGGGTTATGGATGGCATACACCAGTCAAATAACTACGCTTTTCCAGTTCTAAAAAACAAGATAAATAAAGTGGATGCGTGGAAAACTAGTCCTCGCATTCGTCTTTTTCATTGGCTATCGCCACAAGTTCGTTGACACATGCAACAGCTATAGGAGTTCCTCCCCTGGTACCGACACATGTAATTGAAGGTATGTCTGTATCCCTAACGACTTCCTTGGACTCTGCAGCATTCACAAAGCCTACAGGGGTTGCTATGACAAGAGCGGGCCTTATACCATGTTCCACCATACGGCACACTGCAAGTGCTGCTGAAGGGGCATTGCCTATGGCAACTATAGAGCCTTCCAGCCTGTCCCGGCACGCAAGAAAACCAGCTGCTGTCCTTGTGATTCCAAACTTTTTAGCGATGGCGGAGTCCTTATCCTCGTCCATCACGCAGATGACATCGGACTTATGTCCCATCTTTGTGATCCCATATTTCACCATGTTGATATCTACAAATATTGGGGCACCTTTTTTCAGAGCGTCTACGCCTGCCTGGATAGGATCTTTATTAAAGTGCATGAGGTAGGCCATGGAGATATCGCCTACAGCAACCATACAGCGCTGTCTGATTCTATCTTCTATTGTTTTGTCTCCCACTATCTGTTTAGCAAGATTGCGGCTTGTCATGTAAATGGCCTTGGCCTCATCGGTCTGGGCGCCGAGGTCAGTACAGATGTCAATAAGTGCAGGGTCTATTTTTGTAGTAAACTCAACAAGTTCTTCAATTGCCATTGAACCGGACTTTTCTTTGCTCTTAGTAGTCATACTTTCTCTGATACCCCCTTGGAGTAATGATTCTTTCTCTATTATTGCTCTTCCAGATCCTGGACTCATTGTTAGCTATCAGGATGGTGGTGCTCATATCTACCCAGTCGTTGTAGTTCATAACTTCATCCAGGGTGGTGACAACATAATCCTGATCTGCGGTCCTTAATGCATTCTTTACAAGGCCGACAGGTACTGAACCATTCTTATATTTTTTGATTATGTCTATGGCCTGTGAGAAATTAGACTTGCGCTGCCGGCTTTTTGGATTGTAGAGTGAGATCACAAAATCTGCAGAAGCTGCTGCATGCAGTCTTTTTTCAATGACTTCCCAAGGTGTGAGCAGGTCGCTCAAACTTATAACTGCAAAATCATTTACTATGGGAGCACCCAGCACGCTTGCTGCGGCAGTGATAGCCGTAACTCCCGGAAGCACTTCTATATCTACATCAAGACCCTCGTGTTCCGCTACTTCTAAAACAAGTCCTGCCATCCCATAAATATTGGCATCTCCTCCGCTGATCATGGATACTATCTTGTCCTTGGCCAATTGTACTGCCTTTACAGCCCTGTCCACTTCCTTGCCCATAGCACTGCGGATGATCTCCTGTTTATCGATCAGCTCTGTGATCTGGTCAAGATATGTGCCGTTCCCGACTATATAGTCAGAGTTCATCAATACATCTCTGGCAGCAATGGTCATCTGTGGCACTGAACCAGGTCCTATGCCTATTATGTACAGCTTCCCTTTTCCAGCAGAGGTGTTATTCTGCGATTGCGATTGTGATCCTTCCATATACTTTCTTCCTTAAGATCAATTCCTTTTTTTTAGAAAGCGCCAATGCAGATGGTTCTGCCACTCCTGTCAAACCGAACCGATTTGCCTGGGATCCCGATGGCGCTTCATAAAGATTGATTTCTTCCTCAGAAAGGAACTTTATTTCCTTTCCCAGGACATTAACAGCTTCAAGCAGGCCAGTTTCATTCTCCTTTAACGTTGAGGATGCGAACATATCTATATCATCGCTCTTCATTCCCGCTTCTGCAAGTGCAGCCTCAATGGCAGATATGACCTCTTCTTTGTTGACTCCCCGCCTGGCCCCGATACCTATGATCATCTGTTTTCCGCCTTTTGCTTTTTAAGCACAGACACATCATCGCCCACTACAACTATCTTGGGACCTTTTATCTCAAGCACTTCCACATCCTGTTCCAGCAGGGAACAGTTGACCTGCCGAGTGGAGTCCTTGTTAACGATGTAGCATCCCAATGCCTTGGCAATACCCTCCACAGAGTTGCGGTTATGCACTTCTGTGGCTGTGGTGATGACCGGTATGGCTCCTATTTCTGAAATCCTGCGGACCAGCTCGTTGGCACCATGATGCCCCCCTAGCAGGGAGATCGCAAAGTTGAGGTTAGAATCCACCACAACTACAGCCGGATCCTTCCATTTATCCTGAATAAGTGGTGCTATGTCCCTCACCACTATACCAGTTGCGAACACCGCCACTATTGCATCGTATTCCTCAAAGGCCTTTCTGAATATCCCCTTTTCGTATAGCAGTACATCTGCATCGACATGGCTGGCTATACGCTCAGCGATCTCCAGATTCCTTTCAAAGGTTATGACAGCGGTTCTTGTGCTACTCCGTATAGGTAAGACCTCCCATAGTTCTTTGGGTCCACCACTCCTCCAATGAGGATCATGGCTGAACGTTTTATGCCTTCATCTTTAACCTTCTGAGCTATATCTGCCACAGTGCCGATTACTATCTTCTGGTCAGGCCAGGATGCATGGTACACCACAGCTACCGGAGTATCGGGACTATACTCCACCTTTTTCATGATCTCTTCTATCTTCTGCGTACCCAGGAAGACTGCCATTGTGGCATTATGCCGGGAAAGTTCCTTTATCTGGTCTTCTTCCAAGGTCTTTCCCGCGGGTCTTGTTATGATGAGGGTTTCTGTAACGTTGTTCAGGGTGAGCTGCGTTTTGAGAGCTGCTGCGGTTGCAAACACTGAGGACACTCCCGGAACTATCTCCACCTCAACATCGAACTTCTTCAATTCCTCTATCTGTTCGACTATAGAGCCATAGAGCGACGGATCCCCACTGTGTAGACGCACTACCTTTTTGCCGGCGTTCAGAGCATCCACCATCAGTTTGTTTGTCTCGTCCAGGGTGAGTCCGTAGCTATCTACTTTTTCTCCCTTTGAATAGTTAAGGACCTCGGGGTTCACAAGAGAACCGGCATATATCACCAGGTCCGCTTGTTCCAGAAGTTCCTTGCCCATGACGGTTATATATTTAGCGTTACCCGGGCCAGAACCCACAAAAAATACCTTATGAGCCATTGTATCTATTCCTCAGTTATTCTTTTTGCCCGAACACTATGCTGAAGTAATTACCTTTTTCGGGGATCTTTTGCACTTCCTTGATGATTATTTCATCTTCCATGAACAGGCGCTGTACAAAAGTGAATTTGTTATAGCCCTCCTTTTTCATGGAGTCAATGATCTCAAGAGGTCTTGTTGCTTTAAGAACTATTTTGTATGTCTTCTCTGACCCATCACTTACTTCAAATGAAGCATCGACCTCCGCATCAGCTCTGGAGGCGAAGGATGTAATGGAACTTATACCGGGTATTGTGGCAGTTTCAATATCCGGGTACAGCCTGTTCATCACTCTTTTAAGATGCGTGAAGGTAGAAAAGAAATTTGGATCGCCTATAAGTCCGAAAGATATGAGGTTATGCCTGGACTCTTCTGCTATAAGCTCTGCATTCTTTGTCCATATCTCGTTGAGGACAGTATAATCGGTAAGCATAGGGAAATCAAGGATCTCCGCTTCAGCGTACGGAGCAACAAGCTCTGCAGCCATTCTGCCAGGCACGTACACCTTGTGGCTTTTCTTAAGGGTCTCTACAGCCTTCAACGTAAGAAGTTCCGGGGATCCCGGTCCAAGTCCAACTCCAATCAGCATTATATAATTCTCCTCTAATTCGTTTTGTCTGTTCCTCCGACAACGATATACACCGGATTTTCAGGCTTGAACATTGTTTCACCCATAAGATCGACCCCACGGGATACCATTACGTGGAGTACCTCCCGGAATATGCCAAGTTCCTGCATCCTCCGTATAACCCTTACTACGGTCTCTATACGCACAGCGTCCACGACTATACTACGGGCATTCTTTGCTGCAAGAGCATCCAGCACCTCCAGAATGTTCTTAGATCCGCCTACAAAAGCACAATCCACCTTTTCCGCCTGTGCAATGACCTCAGAGGATTCACCGAAAACCAGATTCACGTTCGGTATCTTAAAGGCTTCGAAATTTTTCTCTGCTACTTCCATAGCTTCCTTCCTTGCATCTATAGCAGTGATGTGAAGGTCCTTAACAAGTGAACTTGCTTCAATTGATACAGCACCTGTACCACATCCCACATCAAAGAACCGATCGCTGTCCCTCAATCCCATCTTCGATAGGGCGATAGCGATTATTTCTGGTTTTGTTGGTCCGCCGCTTACACGTAAAAGATCAAACATGTTCCACCTAATTTAAGTAAACTGGAGTTCTGGAGTTAAGTAGATATAACTTGTTCCTCATAAAACTTGTGCGAAATATTCGTTAACACAAAAGCTTTCCATATTAAAAGGTTGTTGGATATGACTGATAAAAGTACTAAAATGTTACTGGTACTGGGGACTGCTTCTGATGTAGGCAAAAGTATCATGGTCACAGGCCTTTGTAAGATCCTTTCTGAGAAATACAGAGTAGCTCCTTTCAAGGCCCAGAACATGAGCCTCAACTCCTGGATCACTAAGGACGGCAAGGAAATAGGCATAGCACAGGCTGTGCAGGCCAAAGCGGCAGGAGTTGACCCTACAGAGGATATGAATCCGGTGCTCCTGAAACCTAAAGGTGACAGGACTTCACAGGTTATCATCCTGGGTGAACCTTACGCTGATAAATCCGCAGGCAACTACTATGATTCCATATCAGAGACAATGGAAGTTGTAAAGGGAGCTCTTGACCGACTTGGCGAGAAATACGAGCTCATCGTCATGGAAGGAGCCGGAGGAGCTGCGGAAATTAATCTCTATGATCGGGATATCGTGAATGTGGGCACAGCAAGGCTTACGCAGGCCCCCATTATTCTGGTGGGCAACATCGAATCCGGGGGTGTGTTCGCAAGCCTGTATGGCACAGTTGCACTGTTGCCCGAGGACATACGCGGCAACATAAAGGGCTTCGTTATCAATAAGTTCAGAGGTGATCCTGCCATCCTGGAGCCTGGGTTAAGGCAACTGGAGGAGATGACAGGCATTCCCGTGTTGGGCGTATTGCCCTATTACAAACTCAATATCCCATCCGAGGATTCCATGG
Source organism: Methanomethylovorans hollandica DSM 15978 (assembly GCF_000328665.1). Lineage (NCBI taxonomy): Archaea > Methanobacteriati > Methanobacteriota > Methanomicrobia > Methanosarcinales > Methanosarcinaceae > Methanomethylovorans > Methanomethylovorans hollandica. The sequence goes on along the minus strand of NC_019977.1, from coordinate 2,176,095 downwards.
CCATCTATTCAAAAAGCAGGAATACTTCATCGGAATGCTTAAACGATGTGGACATTGCAGTAATAAGATTGCCACGCATATCCAATTTTACGGATTTTGAACCTCTAGAGCGCCTGGCAAAAGTCAGATATGTGGAACCGCATGAGGACCTTGGCACTCCGGATTGTATAATCATTCCGGGTACCAAGAACACTATCAGCGATCTGTTGGACCTCAAAGCAACAGGTATGGACAAGCAGATCCAGAAAATGTATGGCAAGGTGCCCATTTTTGGAATATGCGGCGGTTATCAGATGCTTGGTAAGACCTTGCATGACTCCGGCATAGAGAACGGCCTTGAAGCGGATTATGAGGGGATGGGGCTGCTTGAGGTGGAGACAGCCTTCGGTGAGTATAAGAAGACCACTACCCAGGTGAAAAAGAAAGTAGTTGCCGAGGGACCTATATTCCGTCATATCAAGGGTGAGGAAGTGTGGGGATATGAGATCCACATGGGTAAGACAGACACTCCAAGGACTGCCTTTGGTGATGATGGCAGCATCGATCAGAGTGGAACTGTCGTAGGTACATACCTCCATGGCCTGTTTGAGAACAGCAATGTAAGAACTGCGCTGATGATCTATCTAACAGAAAAGAAGGGTGTGGAATTCCACCCCGAGGTGGCTACCACCGAAGAAGAAGCATATAAGGAACTTGCCGACATCGTACGCAGCTGTCTGGACATGGACAAGATCTATGCGATGATCGAGGAAAGTTGATCTTAAAATTAAAGCAGAAAGTTAAATTAAAGTAGAAAGCCTTATTCTACCAGACACGGAGTAAGGCCTTCTGCAAAGCAGGATGAATGCGGAACTACGGTATTCAGATCAAAGACCTCTAATTTATTATTCAAAGTGTATTTGACGATACTGTTTTTTCCAATGGATCTGGCATACTTGAAAGCGATATACGTCTTTTCCAAAGTATCTCCGATCCCAACAGAAACAGTATTTGTATTACCTATTTTATCCAAGTAATTGGACAGGTCTATCAGATCAACTGCATCGCATTTACATAAGATGCAATCGCCTGCAGAGAATACTATTCTCAGGCTTTCATGCTGCAAATGGTCAATGATCCTGTCAATAGTATTTGTTATCTCTTTACTTGTCCTGACGATGTTCTTTTCATCACTTTCAAGCAAGCATTTCTCGAATTTTTGATGAATATCGTCCCCATCTATGGCTATGTATATCATATTGAACTCCCTCATTAATATATTCGGTTTCAATAGATATAATGTATTCTTCAGGACTATCTCATTCATGTTATTTCACTTGATCTTCAATATTTTTAGACATCTCTTGTTCAACAGCAATGTATATATGTCATCACCTAATTATACATCAATGTACAATTTAAAACATTGATGTGTATAATGGTGTTATCATGCAGTCGTACATACAAAAAGTAAGTGCAGGTGAGAACCTGACATTGCAAGAGGCTGAGAAGGCAATCACAGAGATATTCACTCAGGCCACAGATGCCCAGATAGCCGGATTGCTCATGGCTTTGAAAATGAAAGGTGAGACTGCTGATGAGATCGCAGGGTTCGCATGCGGCATGAAAAAAGCTGCCAGGAGCATACACCCTGATGTAAAAGGCACACTTGTGGATGTCGTGGGAACAGGCGCTGACAGACATAAGACCATCAACGTTTCAACTGCTGCTGCCATCATTGCTTCTGCTGCAGGAGTGAATGTGGCAAAGCACGGCAACCGTGCTATCACTTCTCTTTCCGGCAGTGCGGATGTACTGGAGCAGTTGGGGATAAAGATCGATAAAGATCCTGAACATGTGAAAGAATCGATTGAAAATATAGGCATCGGATTCATGCTTGCGCCTGTATTCTATCCTGCAATGAAAAGAGTTACAGGCATAAGGAAGGAAATGGGTGTAAGGACGATTTTCAATATCCTGGGTCCTCTTACAAATCCGGCAAGTGCTGATGCACAGCTCATAGGCGTATACGACCCCGGCCTCTGTGAGGTCTTTGCACAGGTGCTTAAGAAAATGGGTGCAAAGCGGGCTATGATCGTACATGGGGACGGCATGGACGAGATCTCCAATATCTCAGAGACCAAGGTTGCAGAGCTTAAAGATGGCAAGATCAGGACATATACGATCTCTCCTGAAGACCTGGGCATCAAGAGAGCAAAGGCTACAGATATCGTAGGCGGCACGCCTGCAGAGAACGCAAAGGATATAATCTACATTTTCAAAGGGGAAAAGGGACCTAAAAGAGATCTTATTGTCATAAATGCTGCAGCCACACTCTATGTTGCAGGTGCTGCGGACTCTTTGAAGGAAGCTATACCCATGGTCGAGGAAGTCATTGATTCAGGCAGGGCCATGGGAAAGCTCAGACAGTTCAGCGACAAGACCTTTGAGGGCATAGAATATGCAATTTCCTATAAGGGCGAAGATCTGCGGTATGCGGTGTGCTGAAGACATAGCAATGGCCGTGAAGTTTGGAGCTGATGCTGTGGGGTTTGTAACGGAAGTGCCAGTACCTAGTCCCAGAAGGCTCGACGCTGCATCCGCATCTGCCCTTATAGAACAGGTGCCGTTGTTCGTGGATTCTGTGCTTGTGATCATGCCGGAGAACGGGGAGGAAGCTGTGGAACTTATTGACATATGCAAGCCAGACATCGTCCAGCTGCATAGCGACCTCTTACTTTCAGATCTTGAATATGTAAGAGATAATGTCCGGCAGAAGATCATCAAAACATTTGCCATACCTGTTGACACACATAACATTCTGGAAGAGATGGGTCCTGCAATAGCTACAATAGAAGAGAGATTCGAGAATGATCTTATAGATGGCGTACTGCTTGACTCCAGCAAAGCCGGTATCGTGGGTGGGACCGGCGCTGTGCATGACTGGTCCGTAAGCAGGCAGATCGTGGAAATGCTTGAAGCTCCAGTGATGCTGGCAGGCGGCCTGGATCCAGAAAATGTACGCCAGGCAGTGGAAGAAGTAAGGCCCTATGCAGTGGATGTTGCATCCGGAGTTGAGAAAAATGGAAAGAAGGACCCTGATAAAGTGCGCAGGTTCATTTCACAGATAAGGTGTGCAAATGGTTGAGTTCGATCTTAATAAAGATAATTTTATTGCTCTTGTTGAACGCTCAAAGACACCCGCCATCGTACAGCTAATGGCTAAGGTGGACAGCATATGCACTCCCCTGCAACTGTATGCGACCTTGCAGAACGCAAATTATTCATATCTTCTTGAATCAGTGGAAAAGGAAAAAAGGCATGCAAGATACTCTTTTGTGGGTTCTGAACCAGAGATCGTGGTAGGTATAAAGGACAGGTACCTTACCATCGATTGCCAGAAGAATTCCGAGCTTTCAAAGTTCATCTATGATAAAGTAAAAGCAATGGGGACTACTGAATCGCTTATAGGAGGCAGGTTCCGGGTACAGTTAAAGGAACAGGATGATGATTTTACTGCCTTCCGTGAGGTGTTCCCTACAAGCAACAATGTTGAGATGCTTAATCAGAAACGTTTTGACAGGCAAACGTTCCTTGGGGGGGCTATCGGTTACAACGGTTATGAACTGGTTTATGATTCCTGGATCGACAGGGAGAAAAAGCCGGATGCTGACACACCTGAGATGCATTTTGCCATAATGACCAAGACTTTTGTCTTTGATCATATAACCAATGAAACATATCTGGTCATCACTCCGTTCGTTACAAAGGAAAGTGATCTTGAAGCAGTATACGAACACGCTTTAGCAGATGCGCAGCTCATGGAGCGCTCACTGCACATGTCTTCAGTGATAGGCATCAGTTCCGATATCCTGGCAAAGGTAAAGTCAGAAGAACCGGTTCCAGGCACTGATCAGGAAACCTTTGAAAAAGCAGTGCTGGCTGCAAAGCAGCACATCATTGACGGCGATATCTTCCAGGTAGTGCTTTCACGCAGGTACACTGTCAAAATTAGCCAGACCCCCCTGCAACTGTACATAAGGCTCAGGGACATAAACCCAAGCCCTTACATGTATATTTTCAATTTCAAGGATATCGGTATCGTGGGTGCAAGCCCTGAGACCCTCATGACGGTCTACGACAGGAAGGTCATCACCAATCCTATTGCAGGGACATGCCCCCGGGGCAAGGATGAGGGCGAGGACAAAGAACTTGCCTCTCACATGCTTAAAGATGAGAAGGAAAGGGCAGAACATATCATGCTCGTAGACTTAGGACGCAATGATGTGAGGATGGTCTCAAAAGGCGGAACAGTCAAGGTAGATGACCTCATGAGCGTGGTAAAATATTCTCATCTTCAGCATATAGAGAGTACTGTAAGTGGAGAACTGAGGGATGAATGTGATCAGTTCGATGCCACACGCGCCATCTTCCCGGCAGGTACGCTATCCGGTGCACCCAAGATACGCGCAATGGAGATCATCGATGACCTGGAGCCCAATGCAAGAGGCATATACGGTGGTGGCGTGGGTTATTATTCCTGGAATGGTGATGCCGACTTTGCCATAGTCATCAGGACGGTCCTGATCAGGAACAATACTGCCTATGTGCAGGCCGGAGCAGGTATTGTGGCAGATTCAGATCCGACATACGAATACCTGGAAACCGAACGGAAAATGGCCGCAATGATAAAAGCCATCGGGGGAAAATAATGAGGGTATTGTTCATCAATAACAAGGATTCTTTTGTCTGGAACCTTGTGGACTATGTATCCATATTCGAGCCGGACACAGTGGTCGTTCCAAATACCGTCTCTTCAGAAGAAGTACGGAAGATAAAGCCGGATGCCATCGTGATATCGCCTGGGCCGGGCACAGCTCACAAGGCTGGAGATGTGGGCAACTGTCTTGGTATCATAAGGGATCTTGGTCCCCATATCCCTGTGCTAGGTGTGTGTTTTGGTCACCAGGCCATCAATGCAGCTTTCGGAGGCAGTGTCGGACATGCAAAAGGCGGTCCGATCCACGGCAAGACATCTGACATCAGCCATGATGGCTCACGTCTATTTGCTGGTATACCACTCACCTTCAAAGGAGGAAGATACCATTCCCTTGCCATTGAAAAGCTGGCGGATGAACTTGAGGTGACTGCAAGGACACCTGATGGCATTATCATGGCAGTGGAACACACGAAGTATCCTATATACGGTGTGCAGTTCCATCCGGAATCCGTGCTTACTGAAAGCGGGATGAAAATCGTCGAAAACTTTCTAATAATAGCTGGCATGCATAAGGATTAAGCCTTTGCAGGTTTATTGAGGATCATGCTTATAGGGATCACAGGAACACCCGGAACGGGTAAAACATCGGTCACAGTCCGGCTGGAAGAAAAGCCCGGATACCAGGTGATCCACCTCAATGAACTGATCAGGGAAGAGAAGCTTTACTCTGAGGTGGATTCCGAAAGGGACTGTATTGTGGCTGACATGGACCTTGTGGAACAGCGGGTCATGGAAAAAGTCGACATTTTCAGCCCAGTTACTATACTTGACAGCCATCTTTCCCATCATATTGCTGATATTGTCATCGTGCTTAGGGTATCTCCTGACAAACTGAGGGAAAGGTTACAGCAAAGGAACTATTTTGAAAATAAGGTCCAGGAAAACCTGGAAGCTGAGGCTCTGGATGTTATCCTGTTCGAATCAGTGGAGTGGTGCGACAAGGTCTTTGAAATAGACACCACTGACCAGACCATTGGGGAGACCATTGCAGATATTGAAGAGATCCTCGATGCACTGCTCAAAGGCCGGGATGAACAAGTAGCGGCAAAATACAAACCTGGTTCTGTGGACTGGAGTGAGGATTTTTTTGCATAGTTCCTTTGAAGCAGTTATCGAAAACACCCTGATCTTATAAAATGCGTCTTGATGAAAAAATAATAGGGATTGAAACCAAAAGAGATATATCTTTCGTATATCGTAATATTCGATAGACGAATTATTTTTGGGGGAAATGAGATTTGGATGAGAATGTCTTACTTCATAAGATCATCGACATCATTCAGTACAAAAATGAATATCAGCTTCAGACATCCAGGATCCCTCCTCAGGAGATGTATGTGCTTGAGAGGATATACTTGCACAACAACATACTTTCAAAGGACATTTCTCAAAAATACAATATTCCTCCATCCACGCTCACGGGGATCCTTGACAGGCTGGAAAATAAAAAACTCATTGCAAGGTTGAAAACAAACAAAGATCGAAGGTCTATAGAGCTGGTAGCCACGGAAAATGGGAAGTCGGCTGTTGAAAAGCATATTACAGAGGACCATATCTTTGCCAGGAACCTGTTCGATGGTCTGGAACCTCTAAAAAGAGAGCAGTTCAAAGCACTTCTTGAGGAACTGCTTGATAATATCGAGTTGGTGTCCATGTTCTTTCCAAAGCACCGATAGGAAGGAGGTATTGGATTTGCCATTGCTTGATCTTCAGGACGTATCTTTTGTCAATGATGGTAAGACAATTCTCAGAAATGTATCCTTTGTTGTTGAGGCTGGAGATTTTATCTCTATAGTTGGTCCTTCAGGCAGTGGTAAAAGCACATTGCTAAAACTTTGCAGTCATTTGATAAGTCCGACAGCTGGAAACATATTCTATAAAGGCATAAATATGACCGAGCACATTTCAACGGAGTTAAGAAAAAACATTGCTTATTGCTCTCAATCACCTTGCCTTTTTGGCAATAATGTGAAGGAGAACCTGGATTTTCCCTTCTCCGTCAGAAATATGCACTTTAACGAAGGCAGGGTAAAGGAACTATTTTCATTGTTCAATATATCCCTCACTTTTCGCAATGCAGATGTCCAAAACCTTTCAGGGGGCGAGAAGCAAAGGATATCGCTGGTAAGAGCTTTATTGTTCCTTCCTGAAGTTCTGCTGCTGGACGAGGTCACATCTGCCCTTGATGTGGAAAATACACGCATGGTTGAGGATGCTATTTCTTCCCTGAACAGGGGTGGTATTACTGTCCTGTGGATCACACATGATCCTGAACAAAGCCAGAAGTATGCAAATAAGATCATTACTCTGGAAGCTGGTGAGATCAGGTCACTGGAGGCTTTAAAATGAATGGTTCAGTAGCTATCGATAATACGTCGTTGCTCATTGCTTCATCCCTTGTGTTGGTGTCGCTATATCTGTCATACTCACAAAAGCTGGGCCTTGAGAAGGAAACACTTGTCAGTGTGGTAAGAGCTATTATCCAACTCGTTATTGTAGGATACATCCTTGAATACATATTCGGTCTTGAAAGCCCTCTGTTTACAACTCTTCTGCTTCTTTTTATGACCTTCAGCGCTGCATACAATGCTTCCAAAAGAGGGAAGGGCATTAATAAAATACTGGTCATATCTTTCTGCTCCATTGCAACAGGCACAGTGCTGACCCTTTCTGTACTTGTATTCTCGGGGACAATAGCATATGAGCCCTACCAGATAATTCCTGTGGCCGGTATGATCATCAGCAATTCCATGATCGCACTTGGACTATGTTATAGGCAGATGCTGTCTGATTTTAAGATCAAGCGTGAAGAAGTAGAAACTAAACTATCGTTAGGGGCAGATATCCTGCCTTCTTCTGTCGCAATTATAAGGGATGCGATCAAAACAGGTGTTATCCCAACGATTGACTCTGCAAGAACATTAGGGATCGTATCTCTTCCGGGAATGATGACGGGATTGATACTTGCCGGAATATCTCCCATTGAGGCAATAAAATATCAGATCATGGTCACTTTCATGCTGCTCTCGACCACTTCTATTTCTTCCTATGTGGCTTGCTACCTGTCTTACAGGAACTTTTTCAATAACAGGAAACAATTGATCTCAATTAAATGAAAACAAAACAACATTTAAAAAATATCCGGGAACATCTTAATTGAAGGCAGTAGCTCTAAAATAATATTTCTTTCTGGGAAACCTATATATTCAATTTATTGATTTTATCAGACACTTTACAGATGTCACAGCATAAAAAGTTCAAATTCGGTGCGATTATTTATGGATATGAGAGAAGCTGTCAAAAAGGCCATTCACTATGGTGCCATACAGGGCATACTGCAATATTACATATGCCCGGAGGAATGTGAAGCTCATTGCTGCAAGCATGGCCAGATCCACATATTCGAGGAAGAGTACAGAATTTTCTCTCTCATTGATCCACAAAAGGCAAAGAGGATACAGAGCGAGATGCCTGCAAGTCCTCTTTACAGAATAGAGACGCCGTGCTCTTTTTTAAAACCACATAACAGATGCGGTGTTTATTACGAGCGCCCCATTGTGTGTGGTCTGTATCCGTTTAAGGTAAACACTTCAGGCAATTCCATAGGCTTACAACCCTGTCCAGTAGGTTTTCTGATCATCAGGGAGTTCGCATTGTGGATGATCTCCAATATCTCAAAAGCAGGCATATCCGATGAAGAAAAGACCAGGGTTATAGCACAATGGGAAAACACCATCGAGTCTTATGCCGAAGAACTTTCCGGATTTCACATGAAGAATACTTTAAAAGAGATTCAAATACCTTTCGATGAACTGGAAATGTTTGCCATGTATATGGCTTCAAAGGATCTGCCGAGAATTAATTCTGGTGTGGATTTAGGATAGCATTTATACCTCGGTTAGCAGAAGAACATTTAGATTAGGCTCGAAAACCATTTTATATCATCTGAAAGAACATTAAACCATGAAACGATCAATTGGAGCAAAGACACTCGCGTTCCCGACACCAACATGGGTTGTCGGTACATATGATATGAACGGAAAGCCAAACGCCATGACCGTAGCCTGGGCCGGGATCTGCTGTTCTGCCCCTCCCTGTATCAGCGTGTCTTTACGAAAGGCTACCTACAGCTACGGCGGCATCATAGAAAATAAGGCATTTACCGTAAGCATTCCTTCCGAAGATCATGTAAAAGAAGCCGATTACTTTGGCCTTGCAAGTGGCCGGGATGAAGATAAATTCAAGACAACCGGTCTGACCCCTGTAAGGAGTGAGCTTGTAGCTGCTCCCTATGTCGGAGAGTTTCCTTTCGTTCTCGAATGCAAACTGCTCCACTCATTTGAAATAGGGCTTCACACCATGTTTGTCGGAGAGATAGTCGATATCAAGGCAGAAGAGTCCGTACTTGACGAAAACGGAAATCCCGATATAGAAAAGATCCGACCGATTATATATGGGCCAGGGAACAGAACCTACTACGGCATTGGACCTGATCTTGGAAAAGCTTTCTCTATAGGGAAAGAACGCTGAATGATAAAAAGCGATGGAATTGAGGGTATGTATAACTCCTCAATTTCGGGGTGAGGGTCTAGGTGGATAATTATTCTGGATCTACTGTCGGATGTTGATGTAAACAATCTACTTTGGGCAATTGACTTTGATCATTAGAGGATTTACAGGCAATAAGGAGATCTAATATGAGAGCAGACAGAAAATTATTCCTGATTTTACTAATTGCATGTATCTTTGGGACAATAGCTGTACTGCCTTATACTCTTACTCTTCAGGGAGAATTACTTCAGAATTTACCTGTACCTTTATACGTCCTCCTGGCTGCTCAGCTTATCCAATCTATAGTATTGTTTGGTATTGCGATCTTTGTTGGCCTTCATCTTGCCAAAAAAGTTGGACTTGGCCTTCCGATCCTTGAAGGATGGCTTGAAGGCAGGGAAGTTAAAAGTTATTTAAGATCCATACTTGGAATATCGATAGGGCTTGGAATTCTGGGCGGTATCCTTATAATCGGACTTGATATTTTGTTTTCCTTTGCCGGCGTACCGATCAGTTTAACTCAGGCTTCAATAACTCCTCCTGCATGGCAGGGCCTTCTTGCATCGTTTTATGGCGGGATAAATGAAGAGGTACTGTTAAGATTATTCGTAATGACTCTCATTGCATGGATAATCTTCAAAATCAAATCAATAGAAGAAGGAAAGCCAACAAATGCAGGTATGTGGTTAGCTATCATTATAGCAGCTGTTATTTTTGGCATTGGCCATTTACCGGCAGTAATGGCTATAACAACGCTCACACCGCTGGTAATTGCCCGTACCATTGTTCTGAATGCTGTTGGCGGAATTATATTTGGATGGCTTTATTGGAAAAAAGGTTTAGAAGCGTCCATGATATCACATTTCTCTGCGGATCTAGTGTTGCATGTGATGTTACCATTGATAGCAGTGATCTGAAGTATCAGCTTTTGCACCTATGGGATAACTTTTTTACTGCAAATTATTTTTAGCACAAAGTCGCAAGGTGCAAAGCTTGTTACTTGCTTCTTTGCGCCTTAGCATCGAGAAAAAATTGTGTAGGTAGATTACAAAAGAGGCTTATCGAAAATCTCTCTTAAGCATTTGATATCTCTCTTATCTTATTCAGTACCATGATAGCATCCTGTTTTTTAACATCCGTCTCCTGATTGCGGCAATAGTCCAAAAGTTTTTTTCCCATTTCTTCGGAAAATAACCCGGCCTTTATTCCCTTCTGCACCACTCCGAAATAGCTTCTCTGCCCGTACTGTGTCTTCTTGGCTATGTCAATCAGTTCCGAACACAAAGACGGGACAATAATACCTTTCTCTGATGCAGCTTTTAATGTTTCACGTATGTTTACCATGGGAGAAGATACCGGTTCAAAAGTATCGGGGTTTGTGGCCACTGCGACTTCATCATCGTCCTCAATAACACCATCTCTGTACCATTCGTATATCCTCCCAACACCGATCATGCCATGAACATCAAGTTCAGAGGCCCTCAAAGCCCCCATACTGCTGCCTCCGATAACCGTTACACCGGACTCAAGAGCTTTAATGATCTCCTTGTGTGCTACAGCAGCCCTGTTAAAGAAAGTGCCATCAATAATGCCTATGGTCCCATAACCCTCGCGGAGAACTTCATCTATATTCCCCCGGAAGATAGGGGGCTTGTATGTGGCATCCAAGAGTCTCTTTGCTTCTTGGTGACTTATGCTGGTGCCTGTGAACACTACGATCTTTCTGTCGTTCATCAATGGTGCATTCTCCGCTTCCATGGCCTTTCATCTGCAGACAGTTTTCTGCGGGGAGCTTTCTTGATCCTGCTACCCATGCGTTCGTGATCAATAGTGTACACCTCGAATGTGGGCACTGTGACCCGCACTACCGGTACACCTATACTCTTTCTGGAAAGGTCGACAACCACCGCACGTTGTGCTACATTGCCTATCTTTTGAAGTAGCAGATCAATATTAGCAGAAGGACGGTCATTGGACAGGTCCTTGATGTCGGCAAGCTTCACTTTTTCTCCTTCCTCATACCAGTAGCTGTTCATGCGTTTGATGCGCTCATAGCCGATATCCCTTACAAACTTCTCCCTTTCGGTATCCTCTCTGGCACCATGTATCTGTACCACTCTTGACTGTGCGGCTTCAGTAATGGCCCTCCTCACAGCTATGGAAGGGTCGAGATGCGAGCCCGCACCCATTACAAGCAATGCTGGGTCCTTGAGCTGCACATCATCCAAGGCAGCTACCACTGTAGGAACATCAGTATCATGGAAGAGCAACCAGAGTTTGATATCTATACCATTCTCTTTACACATCTGAGCAAGCCTGTAGTTCTCCCCGTCATCTTCACTGAGCACAATTTCCTTTCCGGGAAAACGATTGAACTCTGCAATGCTTAGAGCATCCCTTTCCAAGACTTCCAGCAGTCCATGAAAAATAGCCTCTTCAATAGTGTTACCTGCAGCCAGACCATTTGTATTGGTACGGAAAAGTTTTAAAGAAAGTCCAGGGGGATCGTACGGATGATATACGGCATTAGAGGGTAGGAGAACCTCTTCTTTTTTCAGCAGGTCCCATCCGGTAGTCCATTCAACACGGGAAGAAGACGCCGGTTTCTCGGAAAGCAGGAGTGAGCGGGGTTCTATAAGAGTGTAACTACTACCGGCAATTTCCGGTGTTTCTATAAACTCTTTGGAAGCTATGCTCTCCTGCACATCTTTATTAACACCACTGCGTTCTGCAAGACACCTCTCAAAGCTTTCCATGATAGCAGATATACGCGCTTGCACCTCATTAGCTCCCTTTCCGGAGTATACTGAGATGGCACCCTCAGCGGCGCTGGGCCTGATGCTGGAGAATACGGGTATGCCTATCTTGTCGAGGTCGGTGATGTTGGCAATACGGGTCACTCCAATATCCTTGAGCAGGGGCTGCACCCTTTGAAGGGTTTCCTCTTCCGTGAACACACGCTGGGTTCCCTCTATGTAGGTAAGTGATTCGTCTATGATAATCTCAGGCATTAGTATCGAAACTCTCCTGCATGTATTATATGTTTTTCGACGTCAATTTTATCTCTTATATTTAATAAGCGTTAAATATTTATATATTAAAAAACAAATGTGAGGCTCAGCAAGCCCCACAAAAATAAATATGTTTATTATGTGTATAATAATGCCAGAAGGCTTGTCCTGTCTAAAAAGAGAGATGAGGTGTAATATGAATACAAAAACACAAGAGAAAAGTAGGAAAAACGATTCCTGCCGTTCATCCACTGATTGCTATACAGTGGTCGGTGGGGTCATAAAAGGCAGGCTTGATCCAGAAGATATGGACCTGTACCGTTTCATGGTCGGTGGTCTTCAGGCAAAATAGCCTGCAAAACTATTTTTTACAGGCTGGCGTATTAGGTCGCATGTACGATCTCCCAGCAATAAGAAAGGATTTTCCTCTTCTTGAGGAATTTATATATCTGGACAATGCTGCCACAACACAGACCCCTGTGCCGGCAGTAAAAGCCATGGAGGAATATTTTTACAAATATGCCGCCAATCATGGCAGAGGAGCCCACAGGCTTGCACGGATGACTACCGATAAGTACGAAGATGCCAGAGAAACAATTGCATCATTCCTTAATACTGATGTTACTGGAACTGTTTTTACCCGCAATGCCACAGAAAGTATAAATATGGTGGCGTACGGCCTGCAGTGGCATCCTGGCGACCATGTGATCGTATCCATTGTGGAACACCACTCCAATCTGTTGCCCTGGTTGAGGTTACGTGACCATGGAGTAGAGGTAACAGTTGTACAGGCCAATGAAGAAGGAGTTGTAGCACCTGAGCAGATCGATCTAGCACTAAAAGATAACACGCGTCTGGTGGCTGTCAACCATGTGACCAATGTTTTCGGCTCCATTCAGGATGTCAGGAAGATTACCAGAATCGGACATAAAAATGGTGCGCAGGTGCTCATAGACGCCTCCCAGTCCGCGGGACACATGCCGCTGAACATAAAAGAATTAGGTATGGATTTTCTGGTAACTCCGGGGCACAAAGGATTACTGGGCCCGCAGGGAACTGGTGTTCTCTGTCTCAGGGATCCTGATTCAATTGAACCAATGTACTTAGGTGGAGGCATGGTTAGTTCTGTATCAATAGACAGTTACCAGATAGAGGCAAGCCCTGCACGCTTTGAGGCAGGTACACCCAATATTCCCGGAGTCATTGGTCTTGGCAGAGCTGTGGAATATGTACGGGATACAGGCATTGAGGATATAGAAAAGCATGAAACAATACTGGCAAAGAAAGCTGCTTCCCTGCTTGCCGAGATACCTCAGGTCCAGGTATATGGTCCTCAGAACAGGGCAGGAGTTGTATCTTTCAATGTGCGGGGAATGAATCCGCATGATGTGGCCATTATACTTGACCAGACACGTAAGATATGCGTGCGCAGTGGTTACCATTGTGCCATGCCCGCAATACAGAGTGTTGGTCTTAAAGGCACAGTACGTGCATCCTTTGCCCTCTATAACACTATGGAAGAAGTAGAGGCACTTGTAGAAACTGTTTCAGATATAGCTACACTTGTTGCGTAAAAGTATATTAACAAGAATACTATCACATAGTGTTGGATGGGTGGTTAGTTGCAAGATATACTGGTCCGGAGTGCTACAGTAAACGATATCGCGCATATTATGGACATAGAACACGAATCTTTTTGTGAGAATGTGCATGAGGACATAACGGTTTTCAGAGATCGCATCACAACTTTTCCAGATGGGTTCCTGGTCCTGGAAGTAGCAGGGCATGTTTGCGGATATATATCTTCAGAGATCTGGAATTACTCGGAAAATGTAAGGGAAGATATGTTCTATCTGGGCCACAGCATCACCAGTGTCCATGACGCTACAGGGTCAGAGCTGTATGTCTCTTCAATAGGTATCCTTAAAAAGTATCGTGGAAAAGGATATGGAAAACTATTGTTTTCAGAACTGTCCAGCAAGGTTACTGAAAAATACAATATTTCAAGCATGATCCTGATAGTTTCAGTTCAGTGGATGCCTGCAAAAAAGATATATGAGAGCGATGGTTTCAGGGAAACAAAAAGGATACATGGATTTTTCAATGATATGGCTAATTCGGATGCTATTGTGATGAGAAAATACCTTTGATATACGGAACCGTATTTTCAGATAGATTATTCATAACTAATTGAAACAACATTTTATATTAATATAATGTAATTTACTTAATTAACAAGGAGGCATCTGATTGAGCAAGGACATGTTAATGTGGGACGAAACTATTTTCAGGAATCCCGAAATACTTGAACTAGATCATGTTCCTGAATATTTTGCTCACAGAGATAGCCAGTTGCAGTCACTCAAATTTACTCTCAGACCTGCTGCAAGAGGCATGAGGCCTCTCAACTGTCTCATAAGCGGTCCCCCGGGCACCGGAAAGACAACAGCCATCAAAAAGGTATTCGCTGAGCTGCAGGAACATGTCAAGAATGTAGTCTTTGTGAAGGTCAACTGTCAGATAGATTCCACTCGCTTTGCCGTTATGGCTAAGATATATGAAAATCTGCTAAAGGTTTCTCCCCCTTCTTCGGGAGTGTCCTTCGGAAAAGTTTTCCAGAAGGTTGTGAACCACCTTATAGCCTCTGACAAGATACTCGTGGTTGCCCTTGATGATATCAACTACCTTTTTCATGAAGGTCATGCCGATGAGGTTATGTACTCTCTCCTAAGAGCACATGAACAATACACAGGAGCACGTATCGGGGTTATAGCTATTGTGAGCGATACTGGTGCCATGTACAAGTTCGATCCCAGGGTCGGATCTGTCTTTTTGCCGGAAGAGATCGCTTTTCCAAGGTATGAGTATGGTGAGTTGCAGGACATTATCAATAATAGGGTGTACCACGCATTCTTTCCACATGTTGTACCCTCTGAGGTACAGGAAAAGATAGTTGAGTACACAGACCTTACAGGTGACCTGCGCATAGGGATAGATCTGCTCAAGAGAGCTGGCCTGAACGCAGAGAGAAAAGCAAGTCGTACAGTTTCTATAGAAGATGTGGAAAAAGCATACGAAGCTTCCCGACTTTTACACCTGTGCAGGAGCATAGTTTCCCTTAATGAACATGAGAAAACATTGCTACGTCTAATAGCTCAGGGCAAGGACCCTCAAACAGGGGAACTTTACAAGGAATTCCATGAAATCACGCAACTTGGATACACTCGCTTCTATGAGCTGGTACAGAAACTTAACGCTTTGCAGTATATAGATGCAGATTTTTCTGGAAAGGGCATGCGTGGAAGGACCAGGATCATAAAAACTCGATATAATCCGGCAGACATACTCCATTGTCTTGAAAAGTAATTTTTTTCTTTTATAAACAAATAAATAAAAAAGAGATGTAAGCGCAGATGTACTGCGCTCTGTTCTATTGGAATTTGTTTATTCCATGCCCATGCCGCCCATTCCTGGTGGCATGTTTGGCATCATGTCTGCGCCAGATGGACCTGCGGGTGCACGGGTTGAAGCAATGATATCATCGATCCTGAGGATCATAACAGCAGATTCTGCAGCTGCATTGATCGCCTGGGTCTTGACCCTGAGAGGTTCCACAACGCCAGCTTCCCACATATCAATGATCTCGCCAGTGTACACATTAAGACCTGCAGTCTTGGATCCCTTCTCGTGGTGAGCACGCAGCTCCATGAGCTTGTCTATGGGGTCAAGTCCTGCGTTCTCTGCAAGTGTTCTTGGGATGATCTCAAGTGCCTCTGAGAATGCCTTAACTGCAAGCTGTTCCCTGCCGCTGAGGGTCGCTGCATACTCATAGAGTCTCAGTGCGAGTTCTACCTCAGGTGAACCGCCGCCTGCGACCAGTGTCTCATCCTCTATAGCAACTCCGACCACTCTCAGTGCATCGTGCAGTGCTCTTTCGATGTTATCTATGACATGCTCGGTACCGCCGCGCAGCAAAATTGAGACTGCCTTGGGGTTTTCGCAACCAGTGATAAAGGTCATCTCGTCGCCGCCGACCTTCTTCTCTTCTACAAGTTGTGCTTTGCCCAGGTCCTCGGCTGTGATCTCATCGAGGTTGGTAATGAGCCTGCCGCCTGTTGCTCTGGCCAGCTTCTGCATATCGCTCTTCTTGACACGCCTCACTGCGAAGATACCGCTCTTGGACAGGAAGTGCTGTGCCATATCATCGATACCCTTCTGACAGAATACAACAGTTGCACCGCTTGCCACAATCTTCTCGACGATGCTCCTTATCATCTTTTCTTCCTGGTCAAGGAAGGACTGTAACTGGTCGGGGGATGTTATTGAGATCTCTGCGTCAACTTCGGTTTCCTTAAGCTCGATAGCTATATTGATAAGAGCTATCTTTGCATTTACAACCTTTTTGGGCATATTGCTGTGCACACGCTCTTTATCGATGATCATACCGGTGATGAGCTCGGATTCCTCGATACGTGCTCCAACCTTCTTTTCGACATTGATGTTGTCCATCTCTACCTTATTCTTACCGTCGGTAGTGTCAACAATGCTCTTAATAGCGGATACTGCGATCCTGGAAAGCACGTCCTTGGTAGCCTCTGCACCTTTTCCGGTCATTGCTGTCCCGGCGATGTTCAAGAGAATAGCCTCATCATTAATGGTGACTTTCTTTGAAAGGGTTTGAAGGATATCTGCAGCCCTTTCTGAAGCAAGCCTGTACCCGGAAGCGATAATAGTTGGGTGAACGTCCTGCTCTATAAGCTCTTCTGCTTTTTTCAGCAGTTCGCCTGCTATTACTGCTGCTGTGGTGGTACCATCGCCCACTTCATCGTCCTGGGTCTTGGAGACCTCTACGATCATTTTTGCAGCCGGGTGCTCTATATCCATTTCTTTAAGAATGGTTGCACCATCATTGGTGATAACAACATCTCCGAGACTGTCCACCAGCATCTTGTCCATGCCTTTTGGTCCCAGGGTAGTCCTCACTGCTTCTGCAACTGCCTTTGCGGCCATAATGTTGTTGCTCTGAGCGTCTCTGCCTTTTGTTCTCTGGCTTCCTTCTCTTAAGATGAAAATCGGCTGTCCAGCCATCTGTCCTGCCATTTGTATTTATCCTCCTTAATAGTGTAATAAGGGATTAGTTTTATCAGACGTTTTTTAATGATTGTAGTTCTATATATCCTTTACGCATGAGTTTGGTCAAACCCACTTAAAGACAAAAAGTGAAAAATCGCAGAGTGATATCGAAAACACTATGAATACTCTGCCATTGAAAAAAGAATAATCTTTACTTGACTATAGATTTCGGAGAGCGCCTTATGAATCTTCTCTTTGCACCCGATGCCATATACCTCTGTGCAGGGCCGGGGTGTGCCTTAGCTTCCTCTGCTTTCTTTACCTTTATGGTCCTACCTTTTCTTCCTTTGACCTTTGCCCATACTATGCTGCCTGTTTTACCCATTATGAATCCTCATGTAATATTTGAATATCGATAATGTAATCATAAGTAAGTTTAGCATTAGAGGCGATGCTCATAATTAAACTTTACGGGAACATTGCTCTTTTTTGACCTTGCTGCGGAAAGCCTTCAGAATACATTGAAGATAGACTTAATAACGTACCGGTCAAATGTTGGTCATCATCAATGGAGTTGGTCATTGTAGCCAGACCATCTATAGAAGAACAGATACTTGACATAAAAATAGAGCTCCATGATCTGGAGGAATACCCAGTGGAAAAGCTCTGCGAGATCATCAAAGAGGTAGGCTTTGAGTGTGATATGTGCGCAAAATGCTGTACTCATGAGTTCAACGATCATATTTTCCTGCTTGATCCGGAAGTACGCCGTATCAGGGAAATAGCATCTGATACCTTGAAACCTGCGCCATATTTTGAATTTTGCGATAACAACGGGGCTTTCTATGTTTCCGGCTACGCGCTGCGTACCAAAGAAGATGGGTCATGCATGTTCCTTGAAGGAGGAAGATGTCGGATCTACGAAGACAGGCCCTTGATCTGCAGGCTTTATCCGTACATGCTGCACCGTGAAGCAGATGAGTCCGGGAAAATGGACTGGAGACAGATCAGCGGTCTGAACGAACATGGATGCTATCATTCAGAGATAACCGATGAAGAATGCGCCAGTATAGCGTCCCTGACAAAAGAATACGAAACAGCATACCTTAAGCATCATATATGGTTTCTGGAAACGGTCAGTGCACATTTTAAAAAAAACCACCTGAAACATGTCCAGAGCATCTATGACCGCATGATGCGCAAGCTGAGTAAAGGTCAAAAAGTGAGGGTCATGGTATTTTGTAATGGGAAATTCGAAGAGCACCTGCTTTGAAAGCTACAATACCCAGATCATCACAGAACATTCACTCCCATGAACCCGTTATCTTGCCGTTCAGAGCAAGCTTGCCAAGTTCACTGTTAACCTTTTCGCTTACCTTGCTTGGAGACACACGAGCATAAGGTGTTCCAGGCAAAGGTTCAAGATAATGTGCCCGCACTTCACCGCCTTTGATGCATATCCACTTTATAAGTTCAAGGCTCATCTCCTGCTCTTCTTCGGTTTCATCAGGGAAACCCAGGATAAAGTCAACAGTAGGTGTGATCCCATGTTCAAAACAACGTTCAACGGCTATTTCTACTTCCCTTACACTGTGACCCCTGCGGATCTCTCTAAGAACACATTCACTGCCGGACTGTGCACCAAGACTGATCCTGTCATTGGTACAATACTTGTTCACCATTTCCAGAGATTCGTCTGTCACGAACTCTGGTCTCACTTCCGAAGGAAAAGTACCAAAATAAATGTCCTTGTTCCCGATCGCATGCAACGCTTCCAGTAGTTTTTCCACCTTATCGAACCTCGGATGTATACCATCGCCTCCATAGGCGAACGAATTAGATGAAACGAACCTCAGGTCCTTATAGTGCTGAGCATACTTCACTATGGAATCTATACTGCGGTGCCTTACTTTACTGCCGAACATCTGTGGGATCTGGCAGTATTTACACTTCCAGGGACATCCCCGGCTGATCTCTATGGGAGCTTTGATAAGATGCGGATCGAAACAGGGGAAATCATCCAGTTCTATAGGCTCCCTTTTTGGAGTGAAGATTATTTTTCCATCGGTATCCCTGTAGGCGATACCTTTGACAGTGCTCACATCTCCACCTTGCAGCAACGTTTGTACAAGCTCTGGAAGTGTTGCTTCACCTTCACCTATCACCACATAATCAAAGTATCGCAAAGTGCCTTCAGGATCTCCAGATGGATGAGGGCCACCAGCTATGAAAATTGAATTGGTGGTTGCATTCTGCACTTCCCTGAAAACGCTTGCTGCCTGCCTGGTCACCAGACTATAGATCATTATACCGTCAGTGGGTGTTTTAACTCTGCGTATACTGGGCAGCAATGGTGCAAGCGCAGCAAGGCTGAAAGCGTTCTTTCTTTTCCACCTCAGACAAATTTCCATTAGTACCCCACTTTTTCAGTAACTTTTTGCATTTTCAGGGTCATTATCCTTCAGGTACTTCGACATACCCTTCACTACTATTTACTTTTATGGACATGCCATTCTTGAGGATGGAACCTGGATCCTTCTCCAGTCTGTCAACCAGCGGTATGGCAGAAATAATAGCACCTACAGCAACTATAGGCTCAGATTCCAGGTTGATCATGGCTGCAGGGGCAACGCCGTTCTTGAAGAGCTGGTATATTACATATGAACCCACAGTCGAGCCCTTCCCATGAGGGAAGACCAAGACCTTGTCCTTGATCGACTGCCCGAAAAGTTCATGGTTGCCATCCACCACTTTCCCGGTCTTAGGATCTATGTTACCCAAAAACGAGATGGTATCACTCGTAATCAGCACTTCCCCCTCTGCACAGCCTCTGGAAATGGTCCGGCACTTGACCTTCATTCCTTCACCGCCTCCCTGATACATTTATAGATATCACCAAAGAGGGTGGGAACCCCACACATACCGGGTACGTATGCCAGGGCTTTGCCGGAATTCACCATCATCGCCTTATATTTTTCAGTTGCCGGTGATACGACCATACATGTATCGCAGATCACTTTTGCCCCGCTTTTCTCAATGGACTTTACAATTCCAGCATACTTGTTTGCAACTTCCCTGGAAGTGCAGATCCACACTTCCTTACTAACGGTCGTGCCTTCAAGCAATCCTGCTATCAGAGAAAGTTCGGCCGGGGAACAATGCGGACAGCCTATTGTTATGATATCCAGGTCATTGATGTCGGGTTTTGTCTTGTCGTATATTTCCCTTATCTGACTTTCCTCGATGACTATGTTCTCATCGGGCCTTGCAAATTTGTTCTTCCTTGCTTCAGGGGTAACGCCTTCCACATGATACAGGGCAACAGCTCCGGAAGCGGCCATGGCAGCACCCAGCGACTTCAGCTCTTCATTGTCAGGCTTGCCTTTCAGGATGAACAAAGGCACTCTGCTGCCCACTATATTCCCTACGATATACCCAAGGGCACCGTAATCAGAGCCCTTCAGTTCATAATCCACTGTAACCGATACTGTGGGTTTGCGCATCTCATCGAGATGGTATCCATAGTTGGCAGTCTTGCCCACAAGGGCTGCCGAGAGAGCTGATGGACCACCTTCACGGTTAGTCCTTGCCCCGATGACGGAATTTGCATAGGAGACTGCGGATGACTCGCTCCATGCAAGGTGATCTGCGCAGATGGCATTGAATCCTTCCAGATAATAGGGAGTACACGTGCATTTGGAGCTGATACCCAGTTTTTCGTAAGCTTCAATAATAAGCTGTTGTTTATGTGCAAATTCCGGATCTATCCGCATTTTTTCCCAGTCCTGCAGGTCCATGCCCGCAGGATTGAGTATGGAGGGGATCCTTACTTTGCCATGCAGATCAGATATCCATTCCAGGCCTGCATCGCCTATGGTCTTGTAGGAAACACCGGCAATCTGTGCGCTCTTGACAGGAATTAGCCTGTCAGCACCGTAAATATCGCCCAGGGAAACCAGTATCTCAATGGCCTTCCGAAGTGTTTCGCCTTCTTCGCCATCGAGCATTGCCTGTTCTTCTGTTGTAAGATACATGGTCCACCTACTCGGGCATCTTCGCCCTTTCAAATATCTCCACCTGTTTCAGGACTTTAGTGGCATCTATACCTATTTTTGTAGTTGTGCCGTCAGGTGCGCCCCGCGGGTCCAGGGAACTTCCCCGGACATTGGTAATGATCATGACATCCATGTCGCCCTTTACGCGGGTCGCAATGGCGAACTCCACGTCCTTCGGGTCGAAGATATCGATGTCCTCGTCCACTACCACCACATGCTTAAGGCTTGTGTGGCTTGCAAAGGCTGCTATGATAGCGTTCTTTCCATCACCTTCGGTCTGCTTTTCGATCTGCACCACTGCATGCAGATAACAGCATCCGCCTTCTGTGAGCACCACGTTCTTCGCTGTGGTCACCTCGCTCACAGCTCTGTATATTTTAGGTTCGTATGGCACACCCATCATAAGCAGGTGTTCCGGTCCCGCCGGAAGGATGCCGTGATAAATGGGATCTTTCCTGTGTATGATCTTTGTAATGTGTATAACAGGTTCAGGACGTATCTCGTCATAAGTGCCGGTGATATCAACAAATGGTCCTTCTGACACACGTTCCACAGGGTCGATGTAACCTTCCAGTACGATCTCAGCGTGAGGAACTTTCACGCCATTGCTGCATGCGAACAATTCCACCGGAGCACCTCTAAGAGCTGCTGCATAGTGGAATTCTGTTCCTACGGGCACACGGGTGGTTGAGGCGAACGTTATTACCGGATCGGCACCTATGACAATTGCTATCGGCAGTTTGTCTACCTTTGAAGCAGCCTTTTTGTGCAATACATAGGTATGCCTCGGAGGCACAAGCCTTGCAGCCAGCTTATCCTTATCAAGCACCATCAGGCGGTGTATGGATGCATTCATGGAGCCTTCGTACTCACTGACCACGATACCGGCAGTGATGTAAAGACCTCCGTCCTTTGCAAAATGTTTCATAATGGGGAGGCTGTACAGGTCAACCTCCTCATCCACAACTTCCATTGTAGGAGACCCCGAAACTATTACTACCTCCCCGTTCGGCTGGACTTCAGAAAGTTTCTGAATGATCATATCCCGGGGCACTCCGAGCATGACTGCAAGCTCATCCCGCGTACCCAGCAGGTTCATGATCGCTTTCTTTCCCTCGATATCATGGAAAAACACAGGTCCAGGTGTCTTTTTCGCTATCCTGGGTGCTTCGAACTCCCTTGAAACACTCTGCCTGATATCCGTGATCTTGCCATTGCTTCTTAGCTGTTCTATAAATTCTCTCATCGTATCTGGTTATTACATGCTCGGAGAGATACATACATTTTTCGTGTAAGAATGGTTAGGTAGGCGAGATAATAGACCCTCTCTATTCTGAGAACTGATCCGAAAATAGAGGATTATAGACACAAAGAATGCTAAGTTGAAAGAATTGAAAATCTATAGACGATGAAGCACCGAGGGATTAAAATACAAATATAATAATTGGAGCTATGTATTAACGTCTTATAGCAAGAAGAAATCAGAATCTGTAAGCTGTGTGCATGGCTTTTAGATACACAGTAATTATTTTTACCATATTGATTCCTTTATCACCCGATTAAATAA
This sequence comes from Methanomethylovorans hollandica DSM 15978, assembly GCF_000328665.1. Lineage (NCBI taxonomy): Archaea > Methanobacteriati > Methanobacteriota > Methanomicrobia > Methanosarcinales > Methanosarcinaceae > Methanomethylovorans > Methanomethylovorans hollandica. The sequence continues at coordinate 2,153,079 of NC_019977.1, read as the reverse complement.
AAATCTGTATATTATGCCATATTTCTACATTCTGAAAGCGATTTAGAACTTTTTCACTATGAACCTATGAAAACGATTTATTTATAAGATGTTGGAATGAATTCAAATACATGATTAAACCAGATTGGAATATATTTAAAGCAAAGTTTAGTGACAATCCTCACAGAAATTTTGAGTGGTTATGCTATTCTCTTTTTTGTCAAGAATACGACAAGACTCCGGGCATTTTTCGATACAAAAACCAATCTGGGATTGAGACAAACCCTATTAATAAAGAAGGGGAGGTAATCGGTTGGCAAGCAAAATTTTATGAGACTCCTTTGAAAGATCATCTCGATGATTTCACTGAAATGTTAAACAAAAGCAAAAGAGATTACCCCGATATTACTAAAATTATTGTTTATACAAATCTGGACTGGACTAAAGGAACAGGGCAAGATGCTCCAAAAACAAAAAAAACTATAGAACAAAGAGCCAATGATTTAAGTATTGAAATCGATTGGAGAACAGCAAGCTTTTTTGAATCCCCTTTTGTAACAACTACCAATGAAAATATAGCATCTCACTTCTTTTTGTTAGATGGAAGTATTATTACCCTTTTAAAAGAAAAAGAAAAAAGTACAGAGTCATTGCTATCTCAAATTCAAACATATATAGAGTTCGATACTGAAAAAATAGAAATTGACAGAAGTAACATTTTACAAAAGATTAAAAATAACATTAGTGAAAGACAGATAATAATCTTAAGTGGAGTTGGAGGAGTAGGAAAAACTGCTGTCATTAAAAAATATTACCAAGAATTAGAAAAGAAGATTCCATTCTATATTTTTAAGTCTAATGAGTTTAACGTAGGCAACATAAAGGTTCTATTTTCAAATTTTAATTTACAAGATTTTATAGAAGCTCATAGAGAGGAAGAAAATAAGATTATTGTCATTGATTCGGCAGAAAGATTATTGGATCTACAAAATACAGATCCTTTTAAAGAGTGTCTATCTGCCATGATAAAAAACAATTGGAAGATTATTTTTACTACAAGAACTAACTATTTAGAAGATCTCAATTACCAATTTATTGAAATTTATAAGATTATACCTTACAATATAGATCTACAAACTCTAGATGAAGGCAAATTAATTGAACTATCCCAGAAGCATGGGTTCATACTTCCAGAGGATAAAAAAGTAATAGAACTTATCAAAAATTCGTTCTATTTGAAAGAATACCTAAAGTACTATACAAAAGAAAACCTTGGTTATTTGAATTTTAGAAACAATTTGTGGAATAAAGAAATTAAAAAATCAAAGTCAACAAGGGAACAATGCTTTTTACATATTGCTTTGCAAAGAGTTAAAGAATCTCAATTCTTTGTGACCCCAAATTGTGATCCATATATTTTGGAAGAATTATACCATGATGGAATATTAGAATATAATACAGCAGGTTACTTCATTACTCAAGATATTTATGAAGAATGGGCATTAGAGAGAATAATTCAAAATGCATATTTAAAAAGGTCTAATAATTTAGATTTTTTTGAACGAATTGGAGAAGAGCTTCCGATTCGTAGAAGTTTTAGAAATTGGGTCTCAGAAAAGTTATTATTAAAAGATGAATCAATTCAACAATTCATTGAAGAAGCAATCGATGATGAAAAGATTCAATTATATTGGAAAGATGAGATTTTAATATCGATTTTACTTTCTGATTATTCAGATACTTTCTTTGAATTGTTTGAAGAGAAATTGCTAGAGAATAACCAAGAACTACTGAAAAGAATATCATTTTTACTAAAAATTGCCTGCAAAGAAGTTGATTACGAATTCATTACACAATTAGGAATTAAAAAATTAAATTTGTATCCAATAGAATATATATTTTCCAAACCCAAGGGTGAGGGGTGGAATAGTCTTATAGAATTTACGTATAAATTTTTGAATCAGATAGGAGTGGAAAATACTTCTTTTTTATTACCCATAATATACGATTGGAATGGCAAATTCAAGCACGGAAAAACCACAAAATTATCTAGTCTAATAGCTTTAAAGTATTATCAATGGCTAGTTCAAAAAGATAGCTACTATTCTCATGGTGATGTCAAAGAAAATCTTTGCAAAACTATTTTATCTGGTGCATCCGAAATCAAATATGAATTAAATCAGATCTTTGAAAACATATTAAATAATAAATGGAAAAGATACGGAGATCCATATTATGATATGGTAAATACTATTTTGATTAAATGCATGGAAAACATTGAAGTTATTAAGACACTTCCCGATTGCATATTAAAACTTGCAGATTTATTTTGGTTCCAAATCCCTGAAAAAGAAAAATTTGAGTCGTATTCAATAATGGAAATTGAAAAGTATTTTTGTATAGAAGAAAATCATCAAAATTACTATCCATCAAGTGCATTTCAAACACCTATTTATTGGTTACTTAAACGTTCTCCCGAGAAAACAATCCTTTTTATAATCAAATTTACTAACAAAGTAGTTGACTGTTATGCAAAGTCGGACTTTGCAAAATATGAAGACAAAATTGAAGAAGTAGAAGTCACAATTGATGATCGCACTTATAAGCAATACATTAATGATAGACTTTGGAACACTTATAGAGGTACAAAAGGATCTACTTATCTACTTGAATCAATCCATATGGCTTTAGAGAAATTTCTCTTAGATTTTGGGAAATATACAGATCAACAGACTTTAGAAAGGCTGCTATTGTTTTTGCTAAAAAACTCGAAATCAGCTTCTATTACAGCAGTAGTAACTAGCATTGTTTTAGCATATCCCGATAAAACTTTTAATGTTGCAATGGCGCTATTCCAAACTAAGCAATTACTATTCTATGACACCCAAAGATTATTCTCTGAACAATACAATAATAATACCCTTTTGGGTTTAGCTGGATTTAGGATAGACTACAAAAAAGAAATATATGCAGACGAGAGGAGAGAAGCTTGTGATGATAAACACCGAAAGCTATCCATAGAGAATATAATTTTAAACTATCAGCTTTTTAGGAGCAAAGATATTAGCGAAAATGAGGCAGATAGAAAACAAAGAATTATATGGAATATTCTTGACGAATATCATCAAAAACTACCAAACAAGCAAGATGAAACTGAAGATGATAAAACATGGCGACTCTTTCTAGCAAGGATGGACAAAAGAAAAATTAAACCTACAATCGAAGAAAAAGAAGATGGTTTTGTTATTCATTTAAACCCTGAGATCGATTCTGAACTAAGAAAATACATAGACAGATCAGTAGAAAATGACTTGGAACCAATGAAATACGGCAGATTAAAATTATGGGCTAAATATAAAATACAAAATGATCAAAGACATCAACAATATACACAATATGAAAATAATCCTCAGCTTGCATTGAAAGAAGTTAAAGAAATAGTTTATACTTTAGAGCAAGCCCCTGAAGATACGTTCTATCTTTTTAATTATTCCATCCCTGCAGAGGTTTGCTCTATTTTATTAAGAGAGTACTTTGGAGATATCAGTGCAGATGATAGAATTTTTTGTAAAGAGGTCGTTCTAAATGTTGCTTGTCATTCTTTACAGCCAAATTACAAATATCAAGTATCAGATGGAACACAGTCAACACTTTCTGTTCTTCCTCTATTGCTTCAAAAATTTCCAGAAGATAAAATAAAAATAAAAATAATTTTGATATTAACCATGTTTAAAGACGAAACTTTTGGCATGGCAGGAACAGAATTCAATGAATTCGCTATTATAGGAATCGATAGTATATGGTCAGTAAATTTCAAAGAGGCTCAATCTTTACTTTTCGGATATTTACTCCTAAAACCGAGATATGAAGCATTAAAAAAAGATCTTCGATATGGAAAATATGTAAGAAATACACATGACTTATATACGGAAGTGAATCAAAAGTTCTTAACAGAGAATGAAGAAGATATAAAAAAAGTCATCGAGAACAAGATATCATTTGATGATTTAAAAAATATCGAGCAATTAGATCCACGTATATTAAAAACAGCTTTTAAGATAATCCCATTAAATACCGACAATAACGAGCATAAAATAATTGCTCAGTCTATTATTTCCACTTTTGCAAAAGAACTATTATCTAACAGAACCAAGAAAATAGTTGATTATAACACTGGGCACTCCTTTTTAAAAAAACTAGCATATTTTACGTTGAGTTCCTCTGAACAAGATATTCCTACTTATCTAAGGCCATTTATTGATAATTTCAGCAGTTCAGAAGCTATAGCTGACTTATTTGAAGAATTCATAGTAGCAGAATATAGGTTGAATAGCTACAATAATTTCTGGAAAGTATGGGATATGTTTTATGAGAAAGTAGTTGATTTATGTAAAGATGGTGATAAACAAAAGGATGTAAAAAGTATTGTGCAAAGTTATCTTTTCGCTCAAACCTACTGGAACGAAAAAGACACAGATTGGCAAACACTAACAGATGCTAATAGACGATTCTTTGCAAATATAATAAAAAAGATAGGGCCTTGTACTTCTACCCTTTATTCAATTTCAAAATTGTTAAATGGTATAGGAAGTAACTATCTTAACAATGGCATATCTTGGATTTCTGAAATATTGACTACTAATCAGAATTTATGGAATGAGAAGTTAGAGACAAATACCATTTATTATATAGAAAATATTGTGAAGAAGTACAGTTATAAGAATCGGGAAGATATAAGAAAAACTGTAAAATTGAAACAAGAACTTTTAGTTGTATTAAATTTTTTAATTGAGAAAGAATCTGTCGTTGGTTACATGGTAAGGGAGGATATCCTATAGTATTTTGACATCGAAACACTTTCTACAAAAATTTATATTAAAATTACAATTACGATTAAGGCAGTGATTCAATTGTTTTTAATGATGGAATTGTTCTATGTACAATTTGTGCAATTAATAAGCATCTTTCGTGTCAATGTCTACAGAATATTCGGGTTCCGTTCTTATCATAGAATTAGGAATCGATACACTGAATCATAATTCTGAAATAGTATCTGATGTATAGAATGCTGCACATCACCAAAAATAGAATCAAAGCCCACATCATCAAGACATGGGCCAATACTAAAATTCACTCCCTACGCTGCTTCTAACAGAGCTCAAATTTAAATTCAGGAACTGGTCCCGAACTCTTGACCGGTTCTGCCCCGGTTATCCTCTCATCTGTGCTTTTGAGGATGCTGGCGATCATTTCCGGATAGGAGATGCCTGCCAAGGCCGCCATTTTAGCCAGGTGTCCGTCCCAGCACCATCCGGGATTGGGATTTACTTCCAGTAGCTTTGGGTTGCCGGCTGCATCCATACGCCAGTCCAGACGCGTGTAATCCCTGCACTCGAGCCTTGTTATCATCTTTAAGCTGCATTCCAGTATGAACTCTTCAACATCCTTTGGAATTTCAGCTGCAATGGAATGGATCTTCCAGTATGGGGAATCAGGGATCCATTTTGCCTCATAACCGCACATCCTGGGTAATTCGGAAGGAAGTTCAGAATAGTCCTCCTCTATAATGGGTAAAACCGTATAGTTCTCCGGAGGATTTCCTATGATGCCTATGCTCAGATCCTTTCCTGTGAGGAACTCTTCAACAAGGATGGGCTTATCATAGCCCAGACCCTCTCTTATGTCATAGATAGCCCTTACAACCTCATCACGGTTATGGCATACACTGTGCTGATTGAGTCCGAAACTTGAATCCCCGAAGTTGGGTTTGACTATTACAGGGAACTGCATAGGCACTTCGAACAGAACATCCTCCGCCTTAATGACTATACCTTCGGAAACAGGCACGCCAAGATCCTTAGCAATACCCCTTACCAGAGCTTTATCATAACAGAAAGCAAGACATTGAGGACCTGATCCGGTATAAGGTATACCCAGAATCTCAAGCAAAGCCGGCACATGCAGTTCTTTCAGTGGATCGTTAGAATAACCTTCATCACAAAGGTTGAAAATGAAATCCACTTTTCCCTTAAGGCGTTGCAGATCCTGTATCAGGGTGTCATGGTTATCCAGGAACTTGAAAGAATATTCTCCTCTTTCCTTAAGAGCACCTTTTAATTGGTCAATGGTATACAGATCATCATCATCAAAAACACCGCATGGCTTCAGAGAATCTCTCTTGGACGGATCACCGAATACTACCACTACATCCTTTTGTATTGCATGGACCTTCTTTTTAGGTTCTGTCCATTCCTTGCGCAGGTTAGCAGTGATTATTATGCGCTTCTCCATCATGCCAAGGTCCTGGTTCCTCTTACTGTTAGATCCAATGGAGTTTACGACCTCAACATCACTGAAACCAGCCTTTTTGAGGAGCTCCTGAAGTGACTCTTGTGTGTACAGCCTTTCAGCATAGAACTGATCGGCAATGACACCCTGTTCATCATTGACTATTACCTCCCTGGAGATCAGTTTCTGATCATCGAGAGATAGAGAACGTTCCCTGCACACGAAGTTGTGCTTATCAATCCATTCCCAGGACCTGGGCTGATAATTTGATTTCAGGTAAGAGCCATCAGTCACGTCCAGCAGGACTTTTCCCCAGGGTTTAAGCACTCTTTTTACTTCATTCAGCACCCTCAGATCCTCTTCGGATGTCTCAAAGTAACCAAAACTGTTCCCCAGCAGGAACACAGCATCAAAATTATCAGTCGAATAGGGTGTTTTACGTGCATCCCCTTCCCTGAAACGAACATTCAGGCCTTCTCTTTTAGCAACGCTTTTTGCTTTCTGAATAAGGTAATGAGATCTGTCCAGTCCTTCCACGTTCTTGAACCCTCTTCTTGATACTTCCATGGAGTGGCGTCCCTGTCCGCAACACAGGTCCAGGATCTTACTCTCCTGCGCAAGGTTCAGAACGGATAGGAACATATCGATCTCTTCCCTGGTTATCTCGGAATCACCTACTACATCAGCATCTGTCTTCAGATAGAGGGAATTGAATATCTTCTTCCACCAGTCAGGGTTCACATGTTCTTCAAGACTGGATACAGGCCCAAGACTTTTGGGCTTTGGCGCACACTTCTTCTGGGGATCTACCAAAGTATTTATATTCATCTGACTTGACCTTCCGGATTTGGAAATGGACTGGAATGTCCACAAGTTAATTTAATGTAATTAATAGAATAAAAATGAAGTGCTAATATTTTAAACGTAATACTTCCATGATGTGATGATCTATGGGGTATTTCTGATGCCGTAATGCAGCTAAAGATAGCAGGAGATCAAAAATAAGTGCCTGGAAGCTTTCTGGTCGGTTTTAATATAGATCAAAAACCCTCTGGCCTATTGTTAATTGATAACATCCATATCAATAGAAGTAAAAAAGGTGTGAGGTGCCAGCTTCCCCTCTAGTTCCCGTCAGGCTGGCAACTTCACCTCGTTTCATTGGGAAGGTTCGGCACTTATGGAGTACTCAAAGTTCTCCGTGTTATGTGGCATTACTGACAGTGTCCATTGGCCTGCAGATGCCTTTAATGTATATGTTTCCACATAGCTCTTTGAGTATTCCTGATATTCTGAATTATTCCCGGATACCTTGAATACCGGATAGGGAACATTTCCCATTGTGACTGAACCTGCATATTGCACAGCTTTCTGCACAGCTTTGCCCTCCTTGCCATCTGGATCTGTGAGCTTTACTTCAAAGGATGGATCTGCAATGCTGTTTGAAGGATACACATCATATATATATGATCTTAGCTCAATAGTGACGGTTCCATTGTCATTTACCTTAAAGGGGATCTCATAGGGCTTTTCAGGCTGCACTGCCACATGGAAGCTGAGGTGTACCATCTCTTCATAATCCTGGATACCCGGATCATCTATGTTCAGATCTATGCTGCCGGAGAAATCTCCTTTTGCATCAGCAGGTACCTTAACCTGTACCTTTACAACAACTGTTTCTCCAGGCTTTATGGTTGAAGGACCAGTTATGGTGATCGCATCTTTTCCAAAGGCCTGCTCATATCCGCCATAATATGGCATAGATACTGCAGAATCCATTGCCATCGGGCGTGCTTCTGCGCTCATGGGGTAGGGGTAGTACATGTTCTCCACAAGCTTCGGATCAATAGTTACTTCGGAATCACCGGTATTCCTGAGCATGATCTCATAGTCGTATACTTTACCTGCTTCAACCCTGTCGTATACGTACGTTGTGAGGATCTCCACCTTAGGGGGTATCCAGACATCTACGTTTAACTGTACAGTGCCCGGGAATCCCTGGTACAGTATATCTCCTTCAGGCACATTTTCCATAAAGGTCAGCGTTGCAGCATAGTTCCCTACTTTAGCATCCTCAGGGACAGATATCTTTATTCCGAACTGTGCCTTTTCTCCTGCCTCTAGAACTTCCTGTGCAGGAGTTATTGTGATCCAGCTCTCGTCCATGAAACTGTAAGTATATGGTGTGATAACCATTGTCGGATTAACTGTGATCGCAGCATCTTCCATGTTGGTCACGGTAACGGTGAAGTTCTCACTGGTTCCGGGCTGCAACATCGTATTATAGTAGCTGGGATCAACGCTGATCGTATCCATTTCAGTGATCGTCCCTGTATTGGAGATCACGCCACCTACCGTAGAAGATATTACCTTATCTGTAATCGCCATCGAAGGCTCGGAAACTGCCGTGTTGCCTGCAAATACTGTTGCTACTGCCATATATACAAAAAGCACAGTTAATGATGCGTATATTATGAATTGTGATCTGCTCATGAATTTCACCCTCCTGAACTGACAATTCATAATATGGGTGTGCACATATTAAAGAACTTCTTAAACTTCAAATCAATTCGTAGTTATCGGCTAGTAAATAAAGCACCCGGTGAGATCAAATAAGAGAAAAAGACCATTAATCGTCTCTTTCATCACCTGCCCGGTAAACTGTACTTCCTTTGCTAAGAAGAAGATTATAGGCATCCTTCTCCTTATTATAGTTCACGAGTACATCATAAAGCTCCAGTATCTCTCCGTAATCTGCCCGTTTAATAAGACTATTGTCCTCAGTCACATTATGCCATGGAATTACTGCATAGACTGCTTTTCTGGAAGTGCCGTCGCACATTTTGTAAAGGCTGTACTTTTCATCACCCAGATCACCTGACATTAGGGAACATACTACATTGATACGCTTATCTTTGTGCGTACTCATTTTGGAGAAACGTGCAAACTTTGCTTTGGGCGCGACTCTGTAGCACTCTTTGGTTAGGCCATCCTTTCTTACTATAAAATAAGAGTACTTAATGTCAGTATTGATATAACGGTACGGCTCATCACACTCTGCAAGTTTGCGCATCAGGAGTGTTGGATTGATGTCCTGCTTTTGCCCGAAGCTCCAGCATTCTTCAAGGCTGCAGCCTGCACCCCATATGAAGGAACATGGGGCATATATGCCAAGACCAGCTTCCTTGAGCGCAATGCTCAGCCTGCGTAGCTCCACTGAGTTTGCTCTGTCTGCGGGCTCTATTACAAGTATACTGCCATCAGATGCCAGTCTTTGAGCCATTTTTAGCACGATGTCCGCTTTTTGCTCTATGGTAATATCTTTTATCTCATTGAGCACATTCGAGAACACCATAAGGTCGATATTCTCAGGCAGACTTTCTGGCTTTATTTTACGTATATCTGATCTTACAGGCTCGTGCAGATTTATGGAATCCGAAGCATAGTTTGGAACAAGGGAGTTGAAAGCCTCGATATTCTCATCGTACAGTTCCACACAGTAGATGTCGGCCTTGCGACCTTCCAGCCTTTTGTAGAAATCGGCAATAGCCAGAGGCACTGTGCCCGGACCTGTGCCCACATCAAGGATCTTCATGCGTGTTTTGAGAATACCGGCCTGAGCCATGTCATATAACATATGCTGGAACTGCACAAAATACACCGGGAAGTGATAAGCAAGGTATCCCAGCACATTGTAGCCTTTTTCATAAGAGATCTTCCTGGAACTGCCTTCTCTCCAATAAGCGTTCTTCTGACCTACGACTGCTTTTCTGATCCTGTCCAGAACGACCGGATCATCCCACTGCTTTGCGGTCTTTTTGCTGATGTATTGCTCGATAACTGTTTGCAGTTTTGCCGACACCACTGCAGACCTTAAGAAAATCTCAGTTTTCTTTACTTCTTCCTCGGTAAGTTGCATCACTGTTGCAGGAGGAGACAGCCTCATTCTGAAATCAGCACCTTCCGGAATGGCATCAATGTCCAGCTCGTACAGAAATGGCTTAATAATATCATAGATCTGTTCTACGGACATGTCACTTGTAATGTAATTCTTTATCTCCGACAGCATGAACTCATGTTTCATGTGGCAGACATACTTAAGAGTGGAAATAATTTCCTTTTCACTATCCTTCATTAATAGTAGGGACGGCGGGAAGGCTCATAAATGTACTGATTCCAAAAAATATATCCAATACAAAGAGGACAGCAAATAACCTCATTAGATCTGCGGTCTAATATAATGGTCTCCTTATGTTTTCAGTGAATAGATATTTAAAGGGATGAAAGAAGGCACACAATGTGAGTTCAATGGGATAGGAATGTTCAAAATATGGCATTTCCTCAGCGTTCCAGAGGTCTGGATGCATTCCATTCTACCTCTATAAAATGCCTGAAAATTGAAACCTGTTCCTTTCCGTTGTACCATGTGGCAGTAAGGTTAGGGGGAGTAGGATCATCTTTAACTGTGACGATAAGAAGTTCTTTATCATCGATCACAATAATTCCCCCCTTCAAAGGATGAGCGCTGTCTTCTGTGGAATAGACTCTTACCTCTGCACCACAAATAGGATTTTTACCTGTCTGCTGACCACATCTTGCCTGCTGTTCATTGATAGTGATCTTTACTTTAAGACCCTTATCTATCTTTTCCTGAAGTTTTGTTGTGATGATCTCCATGACAGGATATGTTTCGGTGGCCTTGTCCAAAGAAGGATAGGTTAATGCAAGTATTATTTCTTCTTTAGCCGAGTCCAGCATCTGGACTATCTTATCAGTAACGTTCTTCACACCACTGATGTTCCATACTCCATCTTCCTCTACTAAGGTATCAGGTGCATGATAAATCTTCTCAAGTTGCTCAAGAGATGTTTCAACAGCATTTTCATAATTCACTTTCAGCCTGTCAATGATCTGGTTCGGAAATAGTGTTCTGTAACGCATGGGTTTGGTATGCTGTGTCTCGATAATTCCTTTATCGTCAAGTTTGGTGATCACCCCGTACACGGCAGAGCGGGGGATACCCGATAATGCATGGATATCCGCCACAGTTCCGCTACCATAGCGTGTAAGTGCTATGAGCACTTTAGCTTCGTAGGTTGTCAGACCTAGTTGTTGAAGTGATTCTATCAAGTTGTTCATAATAATACTTTCACAGGATACTTTTATTTGTCATTTGCCTTTGTTTCTTTGTTATCCAGATATTTCTTGTAATTATTCTGCTTCCTCTTCCTGGAGATCATATATACCGGAGTACCGATGATACCTACAAGAAGCACAAGTCCAACTGCAACAGAGGCATTAAGGGATTCTGCAGGACCAACATACACAGGTAATTTAAGATTATCCGAATATTGGCTTTTATCTTGTTCGTCCTTATATTTTATCTCACTGCTTATTGAATACTCCTTTACGGTCGCATCTTTTGCCACATTGAGATCGAATATTGCGGTCCTTGACTCGCCGGGATGCATGTCTCCCAGATATGCCTGATCGTCTGTGGTTGTGAAAGGATCTACAACACTTATCCTTGCAATACATTCACGTGCTATCTGCTCTCCTGTATTGGTATATGTTACATTGATGGTTTTTTCATCGCCAGCCCGCAGATCAGATTCAACATTATCTATCCTGAAATACGGTTCTTCTTCAACGACTACTTGAAGGATCATTGTCTGGTTCATATCCTCATACCAGTAGTTGGTATCACCGTAAGGAGGTGTTACCGCAGAATCCTTCTGGGACCTGTATGCAATATAAAGCTGCAGATCGTAAGTGCCAGCTTTTGCATTGTCGTATATTTCTATAGGGAATTCGGCGGGTGTAGATAGGGATTTGCCGGCGTTCAGTGAACCCAGGAGTAAAGTATCCTGTTCTATCTTTATGGGAGCATCGGGGTCAACAAGTGAAAGTGTTGCTGTCATAGAATCTGCTGTTGTTATCGCCCGGTCTGACAGAAGTTCGCTTGACATATAAGTGCGGGTGAGTGTTTCACCGTACTCATCTATATCATCTTCTATCTCATCCTCATTGGCTTCAAATCCTGTGATCTGCCCATTGTTCAGTATATTCACATAAAGGATGCCTTTTTCTCCTCTCTCAAACACTTCATCACAAGCGAGGTTTGCTATCAGATTAGGAGATCCGTACACATCATAGTAATCGCTTGCAATTTCAGCGACAACATTCTCGTCTATACCCGCAGATGCAAACTGCATACTACTGAGTAATAGAATTGCGATCGAAATAAACTTTAAATTTTTAAGAGTGATCATATATTCACCTTATTATCTTCTATATATTTTTTTGATGCTTTGCGTCCTGATCTCCACCTGTCTAGGTTAACCATAATAGGTGGCAGGACGACAATGGTGCTGAATAATGAAAAAGCTACAGCTATCACCGTAACGATCCCAAAACCACGCAGCATTGGGAATGATGATGCTACAAGAGCTGAAAAACCGAATATCACAGTAAAACCTGATGCAAGGATCGCTGGTCCTATTCTAAGTGCAGCCGTCTCCATGGCATCAAGTGGCTCCAGTCCCCTGTCACGTTCTTCAAAATAACGTTCCAGCATAAGGATAGTGAACTCTGCCCCTATCCCTATTGCAAGAGCACCGAGTGTGGCTGTAAGCGGATTGTATTCCATACCCGACAGGTACATCACTCCGCCGAGCCATCCCGTGACCATCACTATAGGCAGTATTGTTGCCAGGGATTTCATCCAGTCCCTGTAGATCAGTAACATGCCTATAAAGATAATAGCCATTCCCAGGTAACCCATGGCAGTCCTGCCTGATGTAAGGGCACCTATAATGGAAGTTTCTGTTACTTTATTGCCCGTGACAGTGACTGTGACCCCAGGCGGAGGAGCATACCACTGCAGATCATTTTCAACTGCCTCAATGATATTAGATACCTGTTGTGTTTGCAGATTGCTCTCAAGTTTAAGGTTAAGAACACCAAGGTTCCCGCCTTCAATGTACTGGTCAGTAATGACAGAAGACATACTGTCTGTTATAGAAATTACTGTGTCCTTATCAGAAGGTATTGAGCCATAGCCAGAGTATATTAATGAACCAATGCTGCCAGAGCCTGTTATCTGGTTGTGGCGTTCCTCTTCCAGTTCACTGAAATCGACCATCCATTGTAGCAGGTCCGGGTCCATTATGTCGTCTGCCCTGATTATTATACTTAGTTGGTCGCTACCCCCCATGACCCTGTTAAGCTTGTTAAGGTCCTGAAGTGCCTGCATGTCCTGAGGCACAAAGTCCTTTGTGTCTGTCTGTACTCCGACATGTTCATCTGCATATAGTCCCGCAATTGCAAAAATAGATGCTAGTACGATGACGATCATATAGTGTTTTGTTGTCAGCAGAGAAACTCTTGCAAGGAATGTCCCAAGAGGTGAGTTATGCTCTGTTGTTGGCTCTGCGGTTGTTTTATTTCCATTAAGTTCTTTTTTCAAGTTCTTTTCTGCTTCTTTTTCCAATGATCTTCTATCGAGCCTGTATAGTAGAGCGACCAACACGAACATTGCAACAAGGTAACACAGGATCACTCCTACAAGACTCATCTTTCCAAAGTCCTGTATCATGGGAACAGGAGAAATGAACAGCGCTATAAAACCTAAAGATGTTGCCGTGACCGCAATAGCTACTGCAGGCCCCGTGTGTTTTATCGTATCGATTATTGCCTCTTCGGCAGACTCTCCCTTTGCGAGCTCCTCTTCGATCCTACTCTGGAACTGGATCGCATAATCTGCTCCCAGTCCGATAAGGATTGGAAATACTGCCATTGATGCCATAGTCATGGGAATGCTCAGCAAACCCATGGCTCCAAATGTATAAATCAAGCCCACAAGGATAACCGGTATTGGAAGCAAGGACCATCTAACATGTCTGAAAACTATCTTAAGCCCTATTATCATCAGAACGAAAGCAAGGAACAACATGCTTCCAAGACTGGAGGTCATTTCTTCTGACATCGCTATTATGTATGCCGGCTCACCAGTGGCCACAGCAGTGGTACCTGCTGGAAAGTCAACTATCTCTACTGTTTTTTCTACTTGAGCAAGGACCCTTTTCTTGTTATCTTCATTTATACTGCCAGGCATCTGGATCATTATGAGCGTATGTGTGGTGTCTGGCATGAACTGCTCAACGTAAGCAGATGGCAATTGGTCGATCAATGTCAGGATGGTGTTATCATCAGGAATCTCTGAACGGCCTGTTGCAGAATAGGATGCACTTTTGATGAGCGATGCCATACTGACTACATTCTCTACATCCTTGTCTTGCTCAATTATCCTGTCAAAGCTGTTAATGGCCTCCAACACTTCGGACTCTCTTACATCATCAGATTCCACAAGTACAACTATGACCTCACTACCAAAGTTTTGTTTGTATAGATGGTCATAGTTCTGGTATGTCTCAGAATTCTTTTTAACAAATGTATCTGTACCGCTTCTCTGTTCTATCAGGCCTGCACCTATGAATGACAATAGCATCAAGATAATGGCTGTCGCAAGTATTTTTTTGGGTGATTTTTCTACAAATTCCCCAATTTTCTCAAATATTTGTTTTACAGACATGATATGCTGTTAGTAGTACAATACTAAATGAATATATAATTTGCTATTATCAACCATTAATTAATATAATGAGTCTACTATTATATGTGAGAAAACTTGATCTCAAAAGATGTTAAAAGTGCACGGCACAAAGACCGGAGAAATATAATTGATCTGAAGTTCGATAATCCGCACTCTGACAGACTTATATATTCTTATAACATTATCTACTACACAATAAAGTTTAGACCTGACATTTAAGTGATGTAATATGGACAGAGATAAGCTTAGCAAACTTCTTTTAAATACCTCTAGAAATGCGATCTTATCCTGGATGATCCTATCGGGCCTGGTTTTTCTGACCTTCATGGATTTTATGGATGGCAGATATACATGGGGTATCCTTAGTTCATTCGCTATCTGTATAATACTCCTTCCAGCATTGTTCTTTAAGAATTTGTCAATCATGCCACCATGGTATCTTTTAATGTTAGTTGCATTACCAATAGTTGGAAATGCAATAGATTATCAGTTTTTTTCCAGCAGTATACTTCATTATATCTCAGTAGCAACTATTGCACTGCTGTTAGCTGCAGAGATCAACTGGTTCACTTCTGTGAAAATGAATCACAAATTTGCAATTCTTTTCGTTTTCATTACCACTCTTGCAATATCGGGTCTATGGTACCTTATGCAATGGTTACTGGACACAAATATTGGAACAAGTTTCATTCTAGATGGCAGGTCCAAGGAAGCTGTCAACACTGCGGTAATGTATGAGTTCATGTATGCTACAGTTGCAGGTATTGTCGCAGGTCTTATCTTTGGATGGTACTTTAGATCCAGAGGAGGATCTATTCCCAGTATAGTTAGATTTCCCTCAAAGGATGAACGGGACGTTCCCGCATACACATCAGCTAGACCACCTGAACCTATCCGTAAATTGCTTGGTATATCGAAAAAAAAACTAGAGCTTGCAACAAGGGTCATGCAGGCATGTCTGTTGATAATGATGTTCGTTGGGATATATTTGAAGGACACCCATGTAGTACTTAATGCAATTATAGCATTGGGCATTACTTTTGTGCCAATTGTCCTTACCCATAAATACTATATCTCACTCGATCCCAGCCTGGCATTGTGGATCACTCTTGCCGTTTTCTTGCATACGCTAGGTACTGTGTCATTCTATGAAACAGTAGCAAGATGGGACAACCTGACCCATGCACTTTCTGCAAGTGTAATTGCAGCTGCAGGATATGTGGTGATAAGGGCCATTGATATCTACACTGATGAGTTATACATACCTCCCAAATTCATGTTTGTATTCATCCTTCTTTTCATCCTCGCAGCAGGTGTAATATGGGAGATCCTCGAATTCCTTACAGATGAGATGGTAGCTAAGTTTGAGATGGATGCGTTTTTAACACAGCACGGGATTGATGATACGATGCGTGATATGTTCTTTGATCTGCTTGGTGCACTTGTTGTGGCTGCATGGGGTACTGCTTATCTGTCGGATATTTCCTATAGGCTTGCAAGAAGAATAGACACCTTTTCTGCCTCCGGGAATGAAAAATAATTGTAGACCGGACTTCTATCGAGGGCCTATTCTGACATCCTTATATGCTCATGGAGCATTACGTGTACCATGGCAAGCTACAAGGTAATGGTAAAGGATGTCATCAGAAAGGCTGATGTCCTGCTTGAAGTGGTAGATGCCCGTTTTCCGGATGAGACAAGGAACAGCGAGGTGGAAGCTGAAATAGTACGTGCAAAGAAACCTTTTATCATAGTCATGAGCAAATGTGATCTTGTATCTCAGGAAACCCTTGAGAAAAAGAAATCCCTCCTGTCTAAGATTGCTCCTGTTGTATTCATATCCAGCAAAGAGAGGTTCGGCACAACAATGCTAAGGCACAGGATCCTTGAACTCGCCAACATTAAGGACCGGGACATACTTGTCGGAAGCCTTGGATATCCCAATACCGGGAAATCTTCCGTAATCAATGGCGTGGTAGGAAGGCACAGAACCAGCACTTCTTCCATCTCAGGCCACACAAAAGGGGTACAGCTCGTGAATGCTGGTTCCCGGATCAAGTTCATCGATACCCCGGGAGTGATACCTTTTGATGAGCATGACGAATACATTCAGGGGATGCTTGGTATAAAGGACGCTACTCATCTGAAGGATCCCATAGGGGTGGCTTTGAAGATCATAGAGAAAATGTGTGCTGAGAACAGAACTGCCCTGGAAGCCTTCTACAAGGTGACCATCGAGAGCCAGGACTCTTATGATGTGCTCGAACTCATTGGCCGGCAGGCAAACTGCCTTAAAAAGAAAGGAGAGGTAGACGATACACGGGTAGGTATACGCATTGTGAACGACTGGCAGCGGGGATTGCTGCTGGTGTAGAATATGGATCAAATAATTATATATAAATTGATTGTACCATATCCTCAATTTTTCTAATCTACTCTCACTAAAATATATTCCATGACCTCTCACAAGAAAACTTTATCTGCATTAGGTCTCAACGCTTATTTTATCTGCTGTGTAGAGGGGATATAATCAAAAAGGAATTGAAATGGATACTAATAGCTTTCATTGTGCTAGTGATGCTAGGTGTCCTGCTAGGAGAGCCAAAGGAACGCCCGCCCGGATCTGCGGTTCAGCCCCCAAATAATACTACTACTGGCCTTGATGAGAACGCTTTTGTAGATCAAGATGCTTTGCATGAACAAGTATCATCTGACACTCAAATAGACAACCTGACAATCCACTTTATAGATGTTGGGCAGGGTGACTCCATTCTCGTTGAATGTGCCAATGCGACAATGCTTATAGATGCCGGTGGAAGGGATAAGGGTGCGAGTGTTTCAGTATTTCTCAGGGAGCTGAGAATATCCAGCCTTGATTATGTGGTAGCGACCCATCCGCATGAGGACAACATAGGCGGCCTTCTCACAATCCTTAATGAATATCCTGTAGGTAATTTCGTGGACTCGGGCTATCCTCATACAACACAGATATACGAAGAAATGCTTGGTATCATTGAAAATAAAAGCATCTCTTTCCAGGTAGCAGAAAGAGGGAAAGCTCTGGACTTTGCTCCCGGCATACAGGTCCAGGTACTGAACCCGCAGAAACAGCACTCCAAAGAGATCAATGAGAATTCAATAGTTCTCAGGATCATAGATAATAATGTCTCGTTCCTGCTCATGGGAGATGCAGGCCTTGAAACGGAAGACAGCATCATATATGAAGGCTATTATGTGGATTCCGATATCCTCAAGGTGGGTCACCATGCTAGCACTGATGCTTCCGGAGCAAGCTTTATTGAAGAGGTAAGTCCTGGCATAAGTATTATCTCAGTGGGCACAGATAATGACTATGGCTATCCTCATGCTGAGATCCTCGAAAGATTGCAGAACGTATCCACGATTTACAGAACAGATCACCACGGTACCATAACTGTCACAACTGATGGTTTAACCTGGGAAGTGATCACTGAAAGAAACCCTACAGATCAGGACAGCATGAAGGATGGGACTTCTTCACATTTCCCCGTTATTAAAGTGAGGGAATAAATTCTCATAGATGCATACTTCTCCTTTTGCCTGAAGGCATAAAGGAAGGTTATACCATGATCATTGACCCCGTAAAGGATATTCAGGCAAAAGGTGCTTCAGTCAGAAATCCAAGGACCTATTGAGCATAAATGTGATTTTTTAAAGCAGCAGTGCATAAAATATATATCCTGCAAGATGGAACATTTGTGTTGAAGGTGCTGCGAATGAGTGGTGATACTAAAGAATCTGTTCCTTTTTCTCGTGTGAAATTCTTATATGGTCTGTACGATAAGTATTCTGAAAGGAAAAAAAAGCAAAAAAAGTCTTTAACACGAAAATGGATATCCGGTGCAAGACTTGAACCAAATGACATGCTGGGGGATAGGCCTTATTGCAAATATCGTCCACGTGAAGAAGATGAGATCCTGAGAAACCTGTTGCTTGAAGATAAGAGCGTGTTGATCAGGGGAAATGCCCTTGCCGGCAAGACCAGAACTGCCTTTGAAGTACTGAAAAGCATGGGTTCCCTGGTCGATGTGATCATTCCCCTCCCTGAAGATCTTGATTCAGGGGATTATCCGTTTGCAGATAATTATGGGATGAACATTGAAATTGTTATCCTAGACGATCTTGACAGATTTGTTGGAATGAGCAGTTTTGGAAAGATAATGGATATGATCAAGGCTAAACATTTTCTCATCGTTGCAACTTGTCAGAGCGATGAGAAGTTAGAACTTGTGAGTAAAAAGGTTGATATTGGAACTATTTTTGGCAATAATATTATTGACATTGGTCTTATCTCCAAAGATGAAGCTCAGAGAATAGGTGAAAGAGAAGATATCAAGTGGGAATATATAGATTTTGACGGGACCCTTGGTTCTGTTTTCATGAAATTGCATGAAATGAGAAGAAGATATGATGCTCTTATGGAAAGGGAAAAAGAACTATTAAGAATAATAAAGAAGCTGCATATGTGTGGCATATATGAGGGAAATCATCTGTTCCCTTATGCACTGATAGAAACCGTCTATACAAAGGATCACCCTGATGCTGAATTAGAGTGGGAACATGTGCTTGGTCCGCTTAAAGGCAGTGAATTAGTTTCTGTACGTGATCAAAACAAGATCCATTTTGAAGAAGTATATCTGGAAAAGATAGTTAAACTCAATGAAACAGCATCGAAACTCTTGGTCCTCAATGAGATGGTAGACACCTTTTCGCTAAATTACGCTGTCCTTACAGGTATTGGCAACGAAGCTTCCTCGTATTCTCTCGTCAGGGTACAAAAAGCCGAGTTCTTGAAAGCCGCTGTCAAAGCATATGAACAAGCACTGAGATTAAGACCCCCGGAAGAATTTCCCCTCGATCACGCAATGGTCCAGAGTAGTCTGGGATTTGCATATAGGGATATGGCAGCGGTGGAAGAAAGAAAACCAAACCTGGAAAAAGCCATCATAGCACATGAGAACGCGCTCAAAGTGTACACGCTGGACGAATTCCCTATGGACCATGCAATGAACTGGAACAATGTGGGACTTGCATACAGTGACCTGGCAGCAGTTGACGAGAGGAAGAAAAACCTGGAAAAAGCTATAGGAGCCTATGAGGAAGCCATCAAAGCAAGAACCCTCAAAGAATTCTCCCTGCAATATGCAATGGCTTGGAAGAACCTTGGGATGGCATACACTTGCATGGCAGATGTTGAAGATATGAACAATAATCTCGAAAAAGCAGCAAAATCCTATGGTGAAGCACTTGAAACATTTGAAAATCTGAAACTTCCTCATCATGCTGAAATAGTAAAGAATGATCTTGTTGTCATACTAAGAGAATTGCGACAAGAAGACTAAAACAGAGAATATGTACTGAAAGTGAATTATGGGCAGGAATCCCTGATGATATCCATAAATGAGGACAGCCCCTGGCCTGTCCTGACACTTCCTTCTGTAACTTATTCATACGTTAATACGTTAATAACACTTCCTTGTATGGGATCAGCCTATACGGAAACTTCTCATGGAAACTGAACCATACTGGAACCCTTCATGCACAAACTCCAAATGATCATCTTTTTTCTGCAAGGCTAGAGCATAGATCATAGGCAAATAGTGTTCAAGAGTAGGCACTGCAAAATGTGCAGTTCTTCCCATATTCCGGTAATCAATGAGGTCCCTGTGGTTCCCTGAAAGTAGATTGTATTTTACTTTTTCATCAAATTCCACAGCCCAGTCAAAAGGTTTTGCATCGATGTTACGAAAATCGAGCATCCCCAAGTTATGGACTATATTACCACTTCCAATGATCAAAACACCCTTTTTGCGCAATTCTCCAAGTTCTGATGCCAGATCGTAATGATGCTGGATCATTTTGGGATGCCATTCATTAAAGGAGTAATCCAGGCTCATTTCGAAAACAGGGATGTCGGCTTTTGGGTACATGTGCTTTAAGACAGCCCATGAAGCATGATCCAGCCCCCAATCATTACTGCATTTGACCTGCACTTTGCGTACTGTTGCGCACGTAAGCCTTGCGATGTCAGGTGATCCAGGGCTGGAGTACTTTACCCCATACAATTCGCGGGGAAAACCGTAGAAATCATAGATAAGTCTTGGTTTTTCATTGCATGTGACATATGTTCCATTTGTAAGCCAGTGTGCTGAAACTACCAGTATGGCCCTGGGCTTTGGAAGGCTTTTTCCAAGACGCACTAGGCTGTCTGTATAGCTGTTATTTAGAATTATATTCAAAGGCGAGCCATGTCCTATGAACAGTACAGGCATTCTTTCAGTTCCCGGCAGTTCTTCATCGATCTCTCTGTGCATCATATCACCCATTAATAGAGGATCGGATAAATTGATACATATTTTGGTTCCATAGGATAAAACTGGACCTTAAGCGGTATCTGAGGTATAGATTTCCTTAACTCTTCCTACACAGCCGTCTTCTAATTGCACTTTGATTCCATGTGGATGAGTTGAAGAATTGGTTAATATCCTCTTCACAACACCACGTGTTATCCTTCCGGTAGATTGATCTTTTTTCAGAACAATTCCCACATTCAAACCTGTTTTAATATTCCCTCTTATATTGCCTGAGCTCATGACAATAGTAGATCTTCCATCATATAAGCATGTTCTTTCATAAAATTGAATTTTACACCAATCAGATTTATGGCAACAGGATTGCCGGGGAATGAGTTAATAGTAAGTAATTACTGACTTTGTTTTATATGTATATTCATTCCAGATATATATTTAGAAGTCAAGAGTATATTGAGTGCAACATGCTTATATAGTATGTGTGTGTTTCTATAACTAGAGTTCGAGTGTTTGTCGATTTAATAAAAGGATTATATCATTCTTGTGTTCTTCTTTTAGTTTATTGATTTCACAACAAAGAGTTGATCGTAGCATAAAGTAGAGATCTGATCAAGATCAGATCAAACCTGTCATGCGAAAATTCTCGATCTCAGCTTTTGCTGAGGCGAACTACCTAAATAAAGGAAAGTAAAATATATGAGATTCGATAGTAGAGGCGGAAGCGGTAGAAGCGGTGGAAGCGGTGGCTTCAGACCAAGTGGCCCAAGAGAAATGCACAAAGCAACTTGCGCAGACTGTAAACAGGAAACTGAAGTACCTTTCGTCCCATCCGGTGACAGGCCAGTGTACTGCAGAGAATGCTACCAGAAGCATAGACCAGCCAGATATTAGATCTGTACTAACAGATATCTAATTCTATAACTTAATTCAAAGGCAGATATATGAAAATATTTCTGCCATATGATTTTTTCATTGTTTTCTTAAAAATATAAAATTACGTGATGTAATTTTTTAATGAAGTTAATGGAGTACATAAATGACAAGAGAGAACATAATATGTCCAAGTTGTGAAACTCAAATTTTTGCTACGGTACCATTAGGACAGCAGATAATATGCGTCTCATTGAAACAGGGGGATCCTGCTGCTTTCGGAGCAAAATATAAGTCTGCATCCAGATGTACTAACTGCAATAAAAGCTTTACATGTTACACCAATAATAAGCATGAATGCTTAGTAAGTTAATTAAAAAAATTATTTTAATCTGGGTTATATACTTACCTTCTTTTAGTAGTTCTCAATACTATTTTTCTCGTTGGTAAATTGCAGCCTTTTGTAATTAGTGATAATTATCTTTGTCCATATAGCATCAGCCATAAACGGACTCTAGTATATGTGGGGCAAGCTTTTTCTGAGATATCTGATGTCACGCAATATTTTTAAGAAACCTTAGACTTCTGTATCCTATGTTAGAAGGCAAGAAAGGACATCTGGCCATACTTCTTGGGTGTGTTTTCTATGGGACAACAGGCATATTCCTGGCTCATATACATGCAATGGCCATTCCATCTATGATCTTCTATAGATTGTTCTTCGGTGTTCTGTTGATACTTCTGGTTATTCTTATTACCGGAAATCTATCCCAGATCATGCTTCGGAAAAAAAAGAAATTACTGGCACTGCAGGGAATTATCACTGTAGTGAACATGTTATTCTATTTCTATTGTGTCAAAACCACATGTTTTTCGATCGCCATATTGCTTGAATATACATCCCCCATCTATGTCATGATAGCCTCGCCTTTCGTACTGAAAGAAAAGATAGCCAGAGGAAGTATCTATTCAATGGTCATAGCTATTACAGGTATAATACTTGTGATAAGACCAGAAGGTGGATTTTCAGGACTTCAGACAGATCCTGTTTATCTGTCAGGAATCCTCTCAGGCATATTTTCAGGTATCCTTGCGGCTACTCTGATCATGAACATACGGCTCATGAAAGACGAATATCCGGAAATGGGGATAGCGTTCTGGTCAATGGGAATTAGTTGCTTACTTATGACACCTTTTGCATTCAGTACTCCCTGGAACATATTCGTAGAAAATCTCAATGTGCTCGCATCATTTGGAGCCGTATCCATAGGGATAGGGGCCTTCCTTACTATAATAGGGTTCTCTCAGGTTGAAGCACAAACAGGCTCCCTGCTTTCATTGATAGAACCTGTGAGTGGTGTCCTGTTTGATGTTACATTACTGGGCGTTCAACTTGGAATTAACGTATTCATAGGCTGTGTTCTGGTGCTGATCTCTGCGTTTATGGTGAGTGCAAGGGATCCTGTAAGGAAAGACAATTAATTGCCATTCCCATGAAAAAACCGTCACAACGATATTTCAATCGTATTTTTCATCTGGTCCATAGGTTAAAATACTTTAATTTCTAAATAAGTCTAAATATAATATTGAGGTGGGAATATGTCTGACAATGGAAATGTAGTTTCAATAATAGGCCCCCTCCATAAACCGAAAATAATGGGCCTTGCATATAATAGTTTTACTCTCATCGTCACAAAGGATCATAGTGTTTTTGCCAAATTGACATCCGAAATAGTGAAGAAAGTGGTAGAGGATGCAAGACAACAAGCTGAAGATGAAAGGAAAGGCTTTTTAGGGAAATGGGGCAGCCAGATAGCTGGTGGAATGAACTACACTCAAAGGTATGTGAAAATGGCAGCAGATCAGAATGGACAGTCACTATCCAGGCACTTTCACAGAAATTAAAGTTCAAATACGGTAGTAATCCAAAAAATGAACTGAAAAGGGCATATGGTGAACTGGTTAGCTGACAGAGCATCAGGAAATGTTCTTCTTTTTTATGGGCAACAACTCATTTAAGGGTAAAAAATCTGTAAATATATGATTGTGAACATCCGGTTTCAGTATATTCATTTAAGTTCACATCTGAACTCTTTGCCTGATTTGTTAATTAGATAATATGCTCCTGCCAGAGCGATCACCAGTATACCCATCCCTACCAGGAACATTGGAGGAGTGGTTTTCAGATCGATAATCATTACTTTTCTTACAATTGCAGTAATACCTACAAGTATGATCACATCAACGTTCAATGTAGATTCATTGATGATCATCTTTATAGTTTCCAATAATTCAATACCGATAAGGACTAGGAAGAAAAGGCCGAATATATCCAGTACTTCTTTTACGTTAAGGAACATTACCGGGGGGTTGACCAAGTCACTAAGGATTATCCATCCTATTTCCAGAGTGGAGCTGAGAATGACCACAATCATCATCAAAATAATTGCCTTGATGACCAATTTTTGAAAACCGCTGACATATTTCATCATGAAATATTCCCTCTGGCAATTATCTGAGATGATATCTGAAAATTCTAATGAAAACATGCTTTACTTGATTATAAAAGTGTTCATGGGGGAAAATACGAGCTATGTATTGATTCATTCATGAGTTACTGTTTCCAGAATATATCTTTCCCTAAAACCGCCTCTATCTTTGAGCTTTGAAGAGCGAATATCATCAACATTATCAAGGCCAAATCCAAAAATGTCTGAAAGAGCCAAGATCACTTCTAATATATCTGCAAGTTCTTCTTCAGAAGGAGAAGACTTGAACTCATTTGTCTCCTCTACAAGTTTATCCAGCAGCTTTGTAATATATTCTTCCTCGGAAGCCCGGTGATACACAGGTTTTCTGCTACTCTGCCTGATAATGTAAGGGATCTTATCTCTTACGAGCTTTCCATTGCAATCATCTGAATTCATGACCATGTTCATTGACCACACATGCTTTGATATCAAATGACAACTAAATTATATCGATTTAAATTGAACCCTTTTGCGAAGATCTGTTCATCCAGCTAAAAACCATTATAGACAGTATTGAACATATCGCAGCGAACAGCATTGTTTGCCTGAAACCAAAGTATTGCATGATAATTCCTCCTATTATCGATCCTGCAATGTCCGCTGCAGATATGGAGGAATTCAAAATACCTACAGAACTTGCTTTTTCAATGCTTCGCTCTACAACCAGCTGATTTGCACCTACGTATAAGAATGACCACCCAAAGGCTATCAATACCATCCCAGGAACAATGGAATAAAAATCTTGTGCCAGAGAATAGCTTACAAAAGATATCCCGGAAATGATAATTCCCCATTTGATGAGCCATTCGTTGCTGAACTTATCAAGCCTGCGCATAATTATGAATTGTATGGAAGGGTTGATGGCGTATATAACTCCTATCCAGAAATTAGAAGCACCAAGGAAAGCCATGTACAGAGGTAAAATGATCCACACAGCAATTGCACCCATATGCCTCAGGAACATTGACAGATAGACATCAAGGTTCTTTCTGAAAGCAGCCAATGAAAAATAACTCACGGAAATAGAAGGTTTCTGTACATCAGCAAGCCCAAAAGCTGCAAAAAAAGCGATGGTGAAAAAAAGCGATGATAAAATGAAAAGATGCTCTATATTTCCTATGAAACCGGCAACTAGGTACCCCACCATCCAGCCAAGGGAACCAAAAGAGCTGAATTTGCCGATACTTTCTTTTTCATAATACACGCTAACAATAAGGGCAGCCGGATATACTCCTACGCTGAAACCCACCATTGCACGTACCACGGCAAGTGAAGCGGCATTATGAGCGAATATTTGCATGAAGAAAGACACTGCAGACACTGCAAGGCCTGCGAGAATTATAGGTCGCAGACGATTTATATCCGCGGCTTTCCCAAACATGAATGAAGAAAAAAAGGAAGCTGCTGCAAAAAAGGCACTGATGAGGCCAACTTCAAAGTATGAAGCTCCAAGGGATCTCGCAAAAACAGGTATAAAGATACCAGACATCATAAGGGAACAATTTGCCAGAAATTGGATAAGGTTTAATCTCATTGCTCATCATGTCCTAAATATATTTCCAGAATAATGTTAAACTACTTCTATTTATTGGAAGCTCATGATTTTATAATTGTCCGGTAAAAAATAAATGTTCTGAATTCAAAGTGATCTTTAAAATATTCTTCCGTGTATAGAAAATGAAGCCTATTATAGGATCATATGGCATAAATACGGAGTGTGAGAGCATAGTTATGACCTGAACAGCAATGATTATTGAAGATCATGATCTGAAAAAAAGGAGGAAAAAAACTATAGCCTGTTCAACCGGCTTAAGAATTATGACTCAAAATTCACCTTTGGAGTGATCTTTTCCTCTTCTGTGGTCTCTAACAATTCCTTCTTTTCAAAATGGAACATACCTGCAACTATATTGTTCGGTATCTGCTGGATGGAAATATTGTATTTCATAACAGTATCGTTGTAGAACTGCCTGCTATAGGCGATCTTATCTTCGGTCTGTGAGAGTTCCTGCTGCAATTGCTTGAAATTTTCATTGGCCTTAAGTTCAGGATATGCCTCTGCAACAGCAAATAAGGACTTCAATGCATTGGTAAGCATATTAGATGCTTGTGCAGCCTCGCCTACAGTAGATGCCGACATCCATGCAGATCTGGCTTTTGTGACCTCGTCAAACACAGATTTCTCATGCTTTGCGTAGCCTTTTACTGTTTCCACTATATTGGGTATCAGGTCGAATCTGCGCTTAAGCTGGACGTCTACCTGAGCCCATGCATTCTCCACCCTGTTGCGCAGTACTATTAGTTTGTTATAAATGGAAAAGACAAACACTGCAACAAGCAACACTATAACAAGAACTACACCTATTATCCATAATACATCTTGTATCATCTTTTTCCCTCTTTTCTTGACTTACCTCGCACCGCCTCCGCCACCACCAAAACCACCTCCGGAACCGCCTACTCCGCTGCTTCCTCCTGAAGATGACTTTGGGGCGGATACCTGGTAAGCATGGCTGAAATCTGAAGTATAGCCTGTAACATAGACCCTGTTACGGAAGTGGCTTGTCCTGAACTCCTCTTTTGGAATTATTAAAGACATGTTTTTGAGTGCTTCTTCCGCCACACCCAGCGCCATAGCATATACCATATAATGGTCCCAGATCTTCACCGACCCCGGAGCATGGTCCTTCAGAGCAGAGAAGTCTGTGAGATATTTCTTGAAGTTCTTCCAGCGATCTACAAAAAGCTTACCTTCCGGGGTCCATCTGCCCAGAACGGTCCTGTATCTGGCATTGAGGACAAACACAACAGGTGAACTGAATGCAATGATTATAGGCATGAAACCCAATTTTTTAATTATCGGATAAGCAGACGAGTCTCCCAGCCAGGGAATAGCGAAAAGGCTAAGGAGGGATACAAGGAAAAGTATGCCCGCAAAATAGTCCATTTTCGTGGCACCTTTTTCGATGAAGAGCTTTTCAAGATCTATATGAGCCTTCACCTTTTTATTCCACGAATTTATGAAATTATAGAAGGATGTGCCTTTTTTGAGCCTGGAATGAAACTCTTTCCAATGCAACTGGCGTGCATCCGAATGACTTATGATAAGGTCCAGCACATCCTGCTCGAAATCCAGAAGTCCAGAGGAATTTCCTTTTTTCCTTTCCGGGACATTAATATGCAGCACAATGTCCTGTGGGTTGCTGTCATCTATACTCAGATAATCCCGGTGTATAAGATCCATTACTGTAGCAGCAAAACCTTCTATTGTAGGTAGGCCGATTGCACCTTTCATCATGGCATTGACCACAGCCGGGCTGGAATCATATGGCAGTTCACGCTCGTAGATACCCTCGTATGCTATGTCAGGTTCCCTCCCATATTTGAAGTACAGATAGAACGGAGCTATAAGAAGAGATAATGCCAGAAGCACATATACTATGAAAACCACATACAGAGCCTTCTGCTTCAGTGCGTACTGAGATTCTATACGGAATATTTGGAACTTAGCGTTCTGATCATACATGGTCACATATCTTGAGTCCGGTGAAGTGAGCCTTGGAAAGATGGCCCGTATCTCGTACCAGCTATTGGCAGGGATATCAGTTGCCTGCACTGTGATCGTATTATCATTTATGGTCGCGGTTTTGGTATAGTCGTTCGGATGTAGCCAGTAGGTTATCTCAGAGCCCTTGGAGGGAACGATGGTAACGGTTGCTGCAAGGTTATGGACAGGCTTTTCCCATTCATCTCCCCAGAATTTGTAGTGCAGCTCTGAGACATCGTTGTATACTTTGAGGCCGCCATAGTAGTCATAAGAAGTGACAAAGGTGATATTTTCCGGTGTCGGAGACGGGAGCCTGCCTACGAGTTCATAACCTCCGTAAATATCATTCACGTAAAAATCACACGAACTTCCCTCGCAGTAGCCCTGTATATTCTCCATGGAACCTCCAGGTGGAGGGTATACTTGCCTGTATACCTCATAAAATGTGCCATCAAAGTGATATGTGAGGAACTCCTGAACATGAACTATGCCCTCAGGAGATACTGTGACATTTAAAATTGCACTTTCAAGAGAATAATCCCGGGCAGATGCAATTGGCAAAAGTAATAACAAAATAAGGGCTATTGCAGAAACAAAAGCCATAGTTCTTGAACAGCCACTTCTGCCTGTGGAGAACTTATACACGAAACACGCACCCTATTTAAAAAAAGAGGGTGTTGGTATATACACTTATCGTTATGGCAAGGTATTGATAATTGTAAATAACATTCGCCTCCTTTTAATTAAAGTCATCTTTATTTTGGAGAAACAACAGAAAGCTGATTTTACCTTCCGGAAGCTACATTTCTATAATGTTATGTTTTCTCTCTTGTAGACATGTTCGACTCAGAGGAAATTGTTTATAATTAGGTGTCAAACACTGCTGCTAACTAAATTCAATTTTCTCACAAGATCTAAAAAACATAAAGGAGGATTATGAGTTATCTATACCTTGCTGCTGCCATACTGTTCGAGATATGCGGGACCACATGTATGAAACTGTCCGAAGGGTTCACACGAATGTTGCCATCAATATTGATATTTGTGTTCTATGGTATCAGTTTTGTGTCTTTTACCATCGCCCTGAAAAAGATAGATGTAAGTGTTGCCTATGCTATATGGGCTGGTCTTGGCGTGGCAATGATCTCGATTATCGGATACGTGGGTTTTCATGAACCAATGTCCCTTGTAAAAATAATATCTATAGTACTGGTTATAGTAGGAGTTGTAGGATTGCATTTAAGCAGCTATCTACAATGATCACCTTATTTTCATTCCTTGTTAGGCGTGTACTTTCTTTGTAAGTCCGTCGTATATGAAATGGATGATGTATACTCCTGCCATCACCAGGATGATGGTCGCACCCGATGGGATATCCAGAAGGTAGGACAGGGAAAGGCCTGTAATGCTGAAAAATGCTCCAAAGAACATGGATAGGTACATCATGTTACGCAGGTTATGCGTATAATGTGCACTCAGTGAAGCAGGCATTGTAAGCAGGGCGATGATAAGGATTATGCCAACTACTTTTATGAGTAACACAATAGTGAGGGCTATGAGGCATAAAAGGAGTAGATACATGCGTTCTACGGGAACTCCTATAACAGATGCAAATTCCTCATCGAAGCACATTGCCATGAACTCTTTATAGAACACATATACGATCACCACTATGAGGGCGTCCAGAGCAAGCATTACATATAGGTCAGATGTTGAAACCGTGAGAATATTACCGAAAAGATAGGTCATCAGGTCAGGTGCATAGCCTGGTGTCAGGTTGATAAAAACGATCCCTATGGCCATGCCCAGCGACCAGAGTATACCAGTAGCAGTATCTTCGGACATCTTTGCACGTTTGCTCACAAGCCCCATTGCCAGGGCGGAAAAGAGGCTGAAGGGTATGAGGCCATAAAGGGGATTAATGCCAAGGAAATATCCAAGGCCAACGCCACCAAAAGAAGCATGGGAGATTCCTCCGCTAATGGACACGATCTTCTTGACAACAACATAGACGCCTATTATTCCACAGGCTATGCTTACAAGGATCGCAGTGAACAGGGCATTTCTCATAAAATCATACTGAAGGATCTCTATCATGTTTTTACTACCTCAATGTAGTTTAAGCACTCTGTGTGGCATCCCGTGTGCAATCATTTCCACCGGGCATACATAGGAGGCTTCAAGATCCTCCGGACTTAGTTCCTTGGAATTGTGATAGTGTAAATTTCTATTAAGACATGCTACCTTGTCCACGTAGACAGAAATAGCGCTGATATCATGAGAGACCATGATAATAGCTATGTGTTGTTTAAGTTCCTGTAACAGTTCGTAGAACTCTTTCTGCATGACAAAGTCTACTCCTGTTGCTGGTTCATCAAGTATCAGGAGTTTTGGGTCGGTTACAAGTGACCTGGCTATAAACACCCTCTGACGCTGTCCGCCGGAAAGCTCACTGATCTGCCGGTCCTTGTATTCCAACATCTTGACCTTCTTCAGAGCTTCCTGTGCAGCATCATGGTCCTTTTTACCGTATCTCCTTAAAGGTCCGACCGTGTTCATGCGTCCCATAAGGACTACTTCCAAGACACTGATAGGGAAATTTAGATTGAAGGAGGCATATTGGGGTACATACCCCACATGTTTGCGCGTCTTTACGGGATTGTCGCCCAGAAGCTTCACAATCCCTTTGTCAGGGGTTATGAGGCCCAGGATTACTTTAAGAAGTGTACTTTTCCCTCCTCCGTTTGGGCCAATGATTCCCAGGAAATCCTTATCCTGTACTGTAAGGTCAACTGCCTCCAGTACTGTGACGTCACCATAACTCACCCATATGTCCTGAAGCTCTACGACCTCTGTCATTTATGCCAGTCCTTTTGCAAATGCATTAGAAACCCTACCCAAGTTATCTATATAATCCTTTGCAAGTGGGTCTATCTCCACCACTTCTCCGCCTATCTGCTTGGCAATGGTCTGGGCGCTTGATGTGCTGAAACCTTTTTGTACGAAGATGACCTTTATTCCTTTTTCTTTAGCAGTGTCGATCAGCTTTTGCATATCCTGTGCGCTTGGCTCCTTGCCTTCTATTTCTATGGAGATCTCATGTAACCCGTAATCATCTGCAAGATATCCCCACGCAGGATGATACACAATGAAACTGCTTCCTTCTTTTCCGGCAAGTGCAGCTTTCAGTTTGGCATCTGCTTCATCCAGTTTGGTGATGTAAACATCATAGTTCTGTTTGTATGTTTCTTCATTCTCAGGGTCAACGGCCACAAGTCCGTCATATATGTTCTTGACAATTATCTTTGCTTTCTGAGGTGAAGTCCAGACATGCGGATCAAGACCTGTATGTTCACGTTCCTCTTCTTCCATTTGCTCTTCTGAAGTGTTGGCTTCTTCTTCAGCATGTTCTTCTATGCTCCTGAACTGGATACCTTCAGATGAGTTCACTACATACATATCAGGGTTAACAGACAGGAGGTCATCCATCCAGACAAGTTCAAAATCCAGGTTCGATCCTACCTTTACATAGATCTGTGCTTTGCTGAGATCCTTCAGTTGATTTGGAGTGGGTTCGTATGTATGCACGCTTGCTCCGGAAGGGATCATTACCACGGTGCGAACTTTATCTCCTCCTATCTGTTCCACAAATTCTGCCTGTGGAAGAACGCTTACGGCAACTACCAGTTCATCAGCCGAAGTTTCTGTATTCTTATTCTGTGCTTTCTCAGTACAACCGCTAAAAAGCAATATAGCACAGATCGCACAGATAACTAATGGTTTTATTAGTTTGTTCATATTCCACCTTTCATTGAACTCTCATTTTTATTCCATATATCCAAAAAGTTTGGTCTCATACCAAACATCTATAATTAAAGTACCGTTCTAATCAGGCAATATCCCCTATTCTGCATGATCCATGAGGGATTTTCCCACAGGCGCTTACAGCAGGATGACCCATTGAAGCACATATCTTCTCTACAGCATCTCTTGAAACATACGCTTCGAACCTGGACACCTCATGGCAGGATTCTTCGGCAGAGAGGCCATAATGTGTCAAAAGCAAGCTTAAAATGTTATGTCGGTGGATAAGGAACTGGGCATATTCTTTACCCCTTTCTGTCAGCCGTACTCCTCTGTAGGGTACATGGTCCACATATCCCTGAGAGGCAAGATCTGCAAGGGTCTTTGTTGTAGTGGATGGGTCCACTTTGAGTTCGGATGATATGTCAGTCGTACGCACAGTTTCTTCTTTTTTGAGAAGGAACTTCAGGTAATCAACTTTTCGCGGGGATACTTCCAGTCCGGTAAACACTTCCATGAATTCTTGTAGCAAATAGGATTTATTTAAGTTTTTTGATATTGTATCAAATTCCAAATTGTTATTTGGATTGTTATTCAAATAAGTGCTATAGATATGAGGGACTTTAAGGTCATATATATTTATAAGTCATTTATTTCTAGATAAACAAAATAACCAATATACAAAATGGGAGTGAATTAAATGATAATACAGCAGTTTTTTACCAAAAAGATAGCACATAGTTCCTATTTTTTGGGCGGGGACAAGGAATGCGCTATAATAGATCCTCGCCGCGATCCTGAAATATATATTGAAGTTGCAAGAGAGATGGGAACCAGGATCAAGTATATACTTGAAACTCACCTGCATGCAGATTTCATATCCGGGCACATGGATCTGGCAGAGAAGACCGGAGCCGCTATATGTGGCCCCAGGTCTGCTAATTTCGATTTTGATCATGTACCTCTCCTAGAAGGCAATTCTTTTGAGATGGAAGATATGACCATAAAGGTGCTTGAAACCCCAGGACACACTCCTGAACACATTTCCTATGTGGTGACTGACAGGTCCCGGGGAGAAGATCCGGTGGCATTGTTCTGTGGAGATACTCTTTTTGTAGGGGATGTGGGCCGTCCTGATCTATTTCCAGGAAGAGCGGAGGAACTTGCTTCCAAACTTTATGACAGTCTCCATGAGAAAATTATGAGATTACCCGATACCTGTGAAGTGTATCCTGCCCACGGTGCAGGTTCTCTCTGTGGCAGGGCAATGGCTGCAAAGAGAACAAGCACTATAGGGTACGAAAAGAAATTCAACTATGCACTGAAGATAAATGATCGTAGGAAATTCATAGACTCTCTGACACATGGTATGCCCGATGCACCTGATCATTTCAGCAGGTGTACCGATATCAATCGACAAGGTCCTGTAAAGGTTATTGATTTGCCCTCTCTGGAAGAGCTTGAGCCCCCTGCGTTTTCCTCTCTGACAGCCGATAACAATGTTCTGGTGCTGGATGTACGCAACTTTGAAGCATTTGGAGGACAACACGTTCCAGGAGCGTACAGCATTGATATGAATGGTAATTTTCCAACCTTTGCAGGATGGTTGCTTCCTCCGGATAAAGACATACTCCTGGTCTGCGAAGGATATGGACAGGCCGTTGAGGCTTCCAGACAGTTGCACAGGGTGGGACTTGACAGAGTTTATGGGTATTTGGCCGGTGGTATGTATGCATGGGTCACTGCCGGTTATCCTACAGCGCATGTACCACAGCTATCTTCCCATGAATTGAATCAGCGGGTGAACCAAGGCAGGAGAGCTGTCCTTGTGGATGTTCGGGCATTAAGTGAATACAAAACTTCCCATATTCAGAATGCTCTCAATATTCCTGTAGCTGAGTTGAGGGAGAGGTATGTGGAACTTGATCCTGCAGAAGAAACAGTTCTTATATGCGGAAGCGGGCAACGATCAAGCATGGCTGCCAGTATTCTGAAACAAAAAGGTTTTGATCAGGTTTTCAACGTAGCAGGTGGAATGCGAGGTTATGCAGCTGCTGGTTTTGGCCCGGAATGCCCACT
The DNA here is from genome assembly GCF_000328665.1 of Methanomethylovorans hollandica DSM 15978. Classification (NCBI taxonomy): domain Archaea; kingdom Methanobacteriati; phylum Methanobacteriota; class Methanomicrobia; order Methanosarcinales; family Methanosarcinaceae; genus Methanomethylovorans; species Methanomethylovorans hollandica. The sequence continues at coordinate 2,119,020 of NC_019977.1, read as the reverse complement.
CTGTACACTGCCATGGGCATCTTTTGCAGGGAGGTCGGATAGAATAAGGAATAATAACTAATACCTCAGCAGGCATTCTTTTTTTCAATATGCTGTGCTTTAGATGCAGAGTATTCTCTGAAAATACAGATAGTTTTATCTACAGATAAGTAAGTATCAATTATGACAATTCACTATGGGTGGTCGCATGCAAAAAAGAAGAATATCGTATATGATCATATCGTTGATTCTTATGTTCTCTTTCTCGATCGTTGCATTTGCAGATGAGAGAAACCCGGGAACTGACAGTCGTGCCTATGCTAACATTGTTGTTGAAAAGGAATTAGGGGGGACGGCCAATATCAACAATCTTGATAGTTATATTATAGGCGTCGTAGATCTGAAAAAGATCGAACCAATGTCATTGGGCGGCGGATATGTGGTAGTTGATATGGGTGCGAATGAGGTAATCCTTGATGAAGAAGGGGATGACCTGAGAGTATATGAGACCGACCAGATTTTCTATGGTATGGACACCCCTGAAGCATATGAAGTTTTTGTCAGCCAGGATATGGATGCGTGGGAATCCCTGGGTGAGGGAATAGGAACTGCTGAGTTCGATCTTGGTGATTCAGATCTCGATTGGGCAAGATATGTGAAGATCGAAGATAGGGAAACAAGTATTTCTGGCAGGTCCCCTGGTTCAGATATCGATGCAATTGAAGCCCTTAATTTCGGAGAACAACCTAAGGGTGCTGTATCTGTACCTTCGACCCCAGGATTTGTAGTGTTTTCAGCTATTTTCGCATTCATTGCACTTCTGTTCGTAGAAAAGAGGAAATAAGAAAAATCCTCTTTCTTTCTTTCTTTCTTTTTTATTTATGTTTCAGGCATTTTATGGCCCGTATGAGAAACCGCCAGGACAAAGAACTGCTTTTATCAGGCTAAAAAAATCTACTGCCCTGTCTATTGAAAGCGCTAATAGTATCAGGATAAGAAGTGCAATAAGGACCTCTGCATAATCCAGAGTCGCATTTGCCAGTGGGTGAGATCCACCAGCTTTTTTGTTAAGGATGCTGGACATATCTATCCCCTGCTATACTTAATCTTATCTCGCTTCTCCAATAAAAGCACTTTGATAATTATAATGAATGTTTGTTATATTGTCAAGGGACATCATAACAAAAATAATCCACATGTAAACGGCCGTTAAGCCTGCAAATATCTCTTTATAAACAAAAGAGAAGGTTATTTTAGTTATGATGGGTTGAATCAAATAAGTATAGTGCAAAATTATTTTTGCATACAGTCTCTTAAATCTTCCGCAGCTTACTCTGTTTATTTTTGCCATTGTGAAGCATCGGAACACTGCGAAATGTGCAGCTATTGGAGTAGAAAGTAAAACTTTCTACTCTCGGATGAATTATTTCTCCCAGATAGCGATGATCTTGTCAATAGCTATGTGAGTGTACTTGTCCTCTTTCCTGAGAGTAAGGACTCCATCAGCACAGGCTTCAACTATTCCCTGGAAGGTATCTGGTCCACCACAATATACATCTACATTTTTTTGCAGATAGTGTTCAACAATGAATGATTGCATATCTTTTCTTCCTCCTCTTTTTAGTGAATAGGTATATGAAAAGTTTCTCCTATTCTTATTAAAAGAAAGGTGATAATGCAATAAAAAGGTGATGAATGGTTGTTTTTTCTTTAAACATGTTCTATTAATGTATTACATCGTGGCATCTTTTATGTTACCTTAACTGATGGTATACTACCCCTATGCCTGTAGTAGTAATCCATATGTTATTAGCCATTTCAAATAGAATGTTATAACTTAAATTTAATTGATTTAAAATATTTGTGTACAAATGCAGAGTGTATTTTTTCAAATAATAAGCTACAATAAAAGGTGCAAATAATGTTTGGTAACACAGTAATATTTATATCTAATAAAAGCTTAATACAATCTAAGTTGTGTTACCATCCATCCAGAATTACCTCCTCCAACAAAAACGTAAAAAATCAATATTTTTTCTGAATACCCATAAAAATTATACTTTGCTCGGATGGATAGTAACCAACAATGTGCAGGGCAGAACATAAGAATACTAAGCTGACAACTGATGACTTAACGCACATAGGAAAGCTTTAAGGTAAACTTGGTCTCTCATTACAATACTTTTTAGCAATTACTTTTTAGATGCCTTTCATTGTGCATCTAGTTTAAAAATTCCACCTCTCATCTTTTATTCTTTCAACGTATCGCATGTCATTATCTTACGCCACATGTCCCTAACTGCTCCGGAAAATATGCTATCATCATATTCTATAACTGTTTGGCTTTCAAGCATTGCTTTAATGGGGATGTCACTCAGAGGGAGCTTGCCTACTACATCAATACCTTTAATTTTACAGAATTCTTCTATATTTGCTGTTTTTTCTTCATTGATGTTGTATTTGTTGATACAGACAACTGCCTTTATCCCAAAATGAGCAGTGACCTCAAGTACCCTCTCAAGGTCATGTATCCCTGATACACTTGGTTCTGTAACTATGAATACAAGGTCCACGCCAGATATGGAAGCAATTACAGAGCATCCTGTTCCCGGAGGTCCGTCTATAATAATTATATCAATGTCATTCTCTGCAGCCATTTCACTGGAGATCTTTCTAACCATCGAGACCAGTTTTCCGCCGGTCTCTTCTCCTATTCCTAACCTCGCATGAATTAAAGGACCAAATCTTGTTACAGATCTGAATATTTCTCCAGCTTTATGTTCCTTCATTGTTATGGCATTTTCAGGACAGATAAGCGAGCATACGCCACATCCTTCGCAGATATGTGCATCGATCACCAATTCTTTTGAGATAGCACCAAACCTGCATCTTTCCACACATAAGCCACAGGCAGAACATTTGTCCTCGTTGATTGAAGCTACTTCCATGCCATAGAAATCCATTTTACTGGTCGATTCTGGATCCAGTATCAGATGAATATCCGCAGCATCCACGTCACAATCTGCTATCAGGACTTTGTTCGCGAGGGAAGCAAAAGCCGCTGTAAGAGTGGTCTTGCCGGTACCACCTTTGCCACTGATAACAGTGATCTTTTGTGGCATTTCAACACCTTCCTATCAGCGCTTGGAGTTGTCTGAACATATAAAGGAACTTTTCTTTCCAGTGTGGCATTTGCAGCACGAAAGGAATACCCTTAGAGTACAGTTCAGCTATTTTCATTTCATTTGGTATCTTCATAAGCACCGGAATGTTGTTCTCAGAACAATATCTTTCCACTCTTTCATCGCCTATGTCACATCTGTTGATCACCACTCCATATGGGATACACATTTCTTTTACCAGTTCCACTGCGAGTGACAGGTCATGTAATCCAAAAGGTGTGGGCTCAGCGACAAGCACACAGTAATCTGCCCCGGTTATGGCAGAAATGACCGGGCATGCAGTACCTGGCGGAGAGTCTATGATCACGGTCCTTGTATCATCAATATGTGTTTTAAGTGCATGGATTATAGGAGAGGCCATAGGCTCGCCGATATTCAATAGACCTTGATATAGCTCTGTGCCGCAATTTTTTGAAACGGACCTTTCAATGGTCCCGATGGATCTTGCTTCCTCATATATAGCACCCTGTGGGCATATAATGGAACATGCTCCACAGCCATGGCATAATTTGGGAAAGAACATGAGGTTTTTAGGCAGTTTAACAAGTGCGTTGAAACGGCAGACATCTACACATTTCATACACAGATCACACTTTTCTTTTGAAATAAAAGGTACCTGGATCTCCACATCTCCTACTTTTTCAAGTTTATGGTCCAGGAACAGATTGCAGTTCGGCTCTTCTACATCACAGTCGAGGAGCTGAACATTTCCAAGGGATAATGCAAGGTTAAGGGACACTGTGGTCTTACCAGTACCTCCTTTGCCACTTGCTACTGCTATTCTCATGAAGCCTCTGTTACTTTTTATGTTGTTGTCATTCTGCAGAGGATGTGAACTTTAGTGGTGCTGATGACCGTGATCATGACTGTGATGATTGTGATGATCATGGCTATGATTGTGGTCGTCGTGTTCATGAGAAGTGCATGCGTTGTCCATGGTTGCCTTTTGTAATTTTCCTGTTTCCCATGCTTTCAGAGCATCCCAGATAGTGCCCTGCGCTCCCACATATACTTCTATTCCATATTGCTCAAACATTGCAACAGCTTTTGTCCCAAGACCTCCGCAAAGCATAACACTGACTCCATTTTGGGACATCAGTTCAGGAGGCAGGCCTACTCCGCCATTGTGCTCACTTGTATTGGGTATTACTGAAACTTCGCTGGTTTCTGTATCGTACATAATATAGTTCAAAACTTTTCCAAAATGCTGTCCGACCTGGTCTTCCAGGCCAGTTTCACCCATAGATGGTACACATATCTTCATATTTTCACCTTTTAAATATCATTTGTTTCAAGAAATTTTTGTACAGCTTCCGTAGCTTTCATTTCGGGATACTTCACTATCCTTATGCCTGCAGTTTCCATTACTGATACGGCATTTGGGCCAGGGTTCCCGCAGATCAGCATGTCTGCTCCCTGGTCTGCAATATACTGTGCAGCCTGCACGCCAGCACCCTGGGATTCAGCAGCATAGGGATTCTTCACAAATTCATGCTGTATGGTGTCCGTATCTAAGAACATAAAATATGCACATCTTCCAAAATGTGGGTCAGTTTTCGCTTCAGGACCATTGTCCTTCGTAGTAACGCATATCTTCATTTTGCTCATGGCCCGTTTATATTACGTATTTTTAAGTCTATTCTTTATTGTTATTTACTCTAATATGAGATAAAATATAAATACATACCTCGAAAACTTAATATACTAAATTTAATACAACCTTGTCTTATATAAATAAAAGATTAGTTTACTGTAAGTGTAAAAATTAATATTTTTATTTCTTTATTATCATCATGGGATTGCCTATGCCCACAACGGTAATCCTGGTTTCCAGAGGTGGATAAGGCCAGTTCTCAGGAGAAATGTTCTTCACTGAAATATTAGTCTGGGTCTCTTCTTTGCTTACCCCGCATCTATTTTCATATTCAAGCACCATGTCCAGTCCGATCTGCCTTGCTCTCTCAAAGGCTTCTCTGTAATCTACAACATGTTCCCTTCCACCCGGATAGAAGATAAGGAAATCCTCTGCAGGTTTTTCTATGGACACTGGCATGATCAGCACTTCAACTTTCTTGACGCCTTTTCCGGCAAGAGCTCCCACTGCATTCCCCACATCTGCATGTTCCGGGACAATAATTTCAGCATCTAAAAGTGCAGACATTTCCTCTGAATATGCTTTTACAGGTCCTCCCAATAATACAATAGGCAATTTCAGGCTGAACTTTGCCGGATACAGACCACTCAGCAGGTCATCCACAAGGGGTCTGGACCTTTCAGGCAAAAGAAAAGCCATCTGACTGTATGCCATATTCCTTGCCACATGTTCTTTCACATGGGTGCAAAATTCATATTTCTTACTGCCGTTGTGGCGGGAAAGGAGCTCAGCACCCATGTGGGAAGCATCCAGGTTCCAGGCAGTGTATTCTCCTCTCACGTGCAAAGCATCCGTAGGAGTGAAACCAATAGCTTGCACCAGTCTTTTCTTTATAAGTGAATCAATTATCTTTCCGGAAGGCATGGCATGCATATATTTATAGAGTTCATGTATGCTGATAGGGTCGCTTCCGATATGCTGAAGCATTTCAGCTTCCTCATTATTCAGCCCATTGCTAGCATAGCCGGTCCGTACAAAGAATTTGGTGGGCTGATAGTTCTCATCCAGTGACTTACGGGGCAGCAGCCTCATAAGATTAAGTTTCTGCAACAGACCTGGATACTTAATAGCAGCAACACACAGGGGAATAACACGTCTGGGGCCTATCTTCACTTTTCCATCAGTTATCCATACATGGCTGTCTCCACCAGTGGCTGAAGTTTCCATCTTCATAGCTCTTACTCTTGTTTTCCACCCACCCACCATAGAACCCGAAGCGCTTATTTCCGGTACTCCGTGGTATATGGCAGATACATCGGTACTGGTTCCTCCCACATCTATAGCTGCACATGTGTCCAGTTTTGCAAGATACGATGCTCCGAGAAGACTTGCAGCAGGGCCGGAAAAAATGGTCTCAATAGGCTTTTCCAGAGCATCCTCCAGATTGTACACAGAACCGTCACATTTCAGCATCAGCATCCTGGCATCTATACCTCTTTTCCTGATATCTGCCATCACAGCGCTGACGAAATGATGCGTAACAGGTATCAATTGAGCATTAAGCACAGCAGTCACTGCCCTTTCATAGGCTCCTAGTTCCTGGGAAAGTTCGTGACCACATACGACAGGTTTACCAGTTATCTTCTGGATCAGGGATTTTGCCCGCAGTTCATGGTCGGGGTTCCTTGTACCAAAGAAGGCTGAGATAGCATATGCTGACACTTTGTCCTTTGTCCCGATGCCAAACTCCCTGATAACTTCACTATCTAAGGGCACTTCCTCCTCACCGCTTGGACCATGGCCGCCAGGAACCACAATGAAATCCGTAGTGGGGAATTCCTTATCCACAGGGTGCTGCCCAATGAGTATAAGTCCCACCGGGGTTCCTGTGCCTTCAAGTAACGAATTAGTGGAAAGAGTGGTAGAGACTGACACGAGGTTGACCTGGCTAAGCAGTTCCTGGTCAAGGGCATCCAGAACCGAACTTATGCCGATCTGGAGGTCAGGATATGTGGTAAACGCTTTTTTAGAATCTACGATCATACCGTCTGATCCTCTTAAAAGGACAGCATCGGTGTACGTTCCACCGGTATCAATACCAAGACCATAGTGCAAAAATTATTCTCCTATCATTTCTTATATTCTCTATATGGAGATTTTATATTTAAGACTTTTCAGATAGTTATATATATTTATTCTCACATGTGTTTAATATGGTTCAATAAGAGGCGATTATTGTCGGTTCGGAGTATCAATATGAAGCTTACGGTAATTTATGATAATGAAGCAAAGAAAGGTTTGAATAGCGGGTGGGGTTTTTCTTGCTTAATTGAAACTGCAGGGCATAATATTCTTTTTGACACTGGTTGGGATGGCCATGTTCTTCTGGCAAATATGGCAAAACTTGGTTTTTCTCCTGAAGATGTTAACATTCTGGTGCTATCTCATCAGCACTGGGATCACATTGGCGGTGTGCCAACTTTCCTCAATATGCAGTCAGATGTGGACATCTTTATACCGGCAAGTTTTTCATCCAATCTGAAAAGAGAGATCTCTACAAGGAGAAAACAGGGGGGTACTTATCTCTCTTTTTCGGAGGTGGATGTTTCCATGAATCCGAGGTTGTATGAGATAAAAGAACCTCAGGAGATATGTAAAGGAATCTACACGACTGGCGAGCTTGGAAAAGAAATAAAAGAACAATCTTTGATACTGTATTCCAGTAAAGGACTGTATGTTATAACTGGTTGCGCCCACCCTGGGCTTCCTGCAATATTGGATGCGGCTTCTTCTTATGGTAATGTAGTTGGTATCGTGGGTGGTCTGCACGACAGCCAGGAATATGGTCTATTCAAAGGCATGCATTTGATAGGTGCGGGTCATTGTACAGCTCATAAAGAAGAGATCAGGATGAAATATCCGGATGCTTTTGTCGATGTTTTTGCAGGATATTCTGTGGAGTTTTGAATAATACACATCAATAATACTTAGGTCGTAGAATAAATGAAATCAAGAATTATCTATGGTCCCATTCTTTCAAGAAGGCTTGGAAGGTCCTTGGGTATCGATGTGATCAAAAGAAAGGATTCAAAGAAGAATTGTAATTTTGATTGTGTCTATTGTCAGTTGGGACATGTAGATAATATGGTAAAAGCACCGGAAAATGTTACAGGAGCCGTCACCACCAAAGAAGTGGTGGAGGGGATCAGATCTTTTCACAGGAATATCGAAAACCTTGATTATATTACTTTTTCCGGTACATGCGAACCCACACTTAACCTTTCACTTGGATCAATGATACTAGGAGTAAAACAGATCACAGATCAATCTGTTTGTGTGCTAACAAATTCTTCTCTTGTGGACAGGGATGACGTGCGTTCCAATCTTGCTGAAGCAGATCTTGTAATAGCAACCCTTGTTTCTGGCAATGAAGATACGTTCAGAGCCATACACAGGCCTGTTGAAGGTATACGACTTAATAACATCATTAAAGGGTTGCAGGCAATGAAAGATCTGGAAAAATGTCCCAGACTTGGGATTGAGGTAATGCTTGTTGATTCAACCAATGGGTATCTGGTGAATAGTACGGATGAGGAGATTACCAAGCTTATAGAGGTCATTAAAACCATTGATCCGGACGAGATAGAGATACTAACTGTCAGCAGGCCATCTGCGGAGAAGTTCATTGTTCCGGTGGCAGAAATAAGATTAAAGGAGATAGCACACAGATTTGGTGCAGAGCTTGGAAGGGATAGAGTGAAACTGGTACTCAAAGGCCTGAGACGAGAAAGGTCAAGCATGCAGCACGAAAATTTGGGAGAAGAGGTTTATGACCTTATACTTAGAAGGCCTTGCACTTGCGAGCAAATATGTGCATCCCTTGGTATCTCAAGTGCACAACTGACTCCTATTCTGGAAAAACTGATCTCCTCTGACGATATAATAAGTATCGTATCCAAAAATGGAAGATATTATAAAGCATCTTGACCCTTTCTACATCGGGTCACTTTTGACTGTAGGAAACTATATATAATTAATATCCATTGTGAAAAAATGCTATGAAAGAGCGAGGACGTCCTAAGTGCCCACGACGTGTGGAGCTTACTCCGGAAGTGATCTATTTTAAACCAAGAGGAGTGCCTCTACGTGAACTGGAGGTAGTTTGTATTGCAATAGAAGAACTTGAGGCTTTGCGTCTTGTGGATCTTGAAGGTCTTACACAGGAAGAGGCATCCCTTAAAATGGGGATATCAAGAAGAGCCTTCTGGGAAGATCTGCAAAGTGCCAGAAGAAAAGTTACTTTTGCTCTCACTAATGGGAAAGCTATCGAGATCTCAGGCGGGGATTATGTCACTGTCGGAGAGGAAAACAAAGGTTGCAGAAGGTCAGCATAAGCCACATGCACGGATATCTCTTAAAATTTGAATTATCATTCAGGTGAAACAATATGGACAAGAAAGTTCAGAAAACGCAGGATCTGCTCCAGAAACCACAGGAATCAAAATTAGTTGCCAATATGAGGGCTATTAAGAACAAGATAATGGTAATGAGTGGAAAAGGTGGGGTCGGCAAAAGTACTGTTGCAGCCAATCTTGCTGCCCAGCTTGCCCGAAAAGGATTCAAAGTTGGTCTCCTTGACGGTGACATTCACGGACCAAGCATTCCCAAGATGTTCGGGATAGAGGACAAAAGACCTGAAGTGGACGAGAAAGGCATTGTTCCAGTATCAGTGACAGATAACCTCAAAGTTATGTCCATTGCCTTACTAATTGAGGACAAGGATTCTCCAGTGATATGGAGAGGACCGGCCAAGATGGCAGCTATCAAACAGTTCCTGGAAGATGTTTCATGGGGAAAGCTTGATTACCTGATCGTTGACCTGCCACCGGGAACCGGTGATGAGCCCCTCAGCATTGCTCAGCTCATTGAAAAGATCGATGGTGCTGTGGTCGTCACTACACCTCAGGACATGGCACTGGTAAGTGTACGCAAGTCTATTACCTTCGCCCATATGCTAAAGGTTCCTGTGATCGGCATAGTGGAGAATATGAGTGTGATCATCTGCCCTCATTGTGATGAGAGAATAGATCTTTTCAGTAAAGGTGGAGTTGAAAAGGCAGCCAAGGACTTTGATGTGCCGGTGCTTGGCGCTTTGCCCATGGATCCAAAGCTCGCTGAGATCGAGGATAGCGGAAAGGTGCATACTCTGGATGCCGATTCCACTGAGTGGTCAAGGGAATTCACAAAGATAGTAGATTCTGTTGTTGGATTTAAAAAACAGGTGTAAGTTTCGTACACTTTTTGTGCGGGGAAAAGTCTATGATCCCTGCACAATACATTTTTATATTGTTTTGTTTATTTCTGTTTCTCCCCTCATTTTTCCATATGTTATAAGGGGTATACTTCCAGAGGTGTAAGTGAAATATACCCGCTATGCTCAAGTCCGGTAACTGATCCTGTATCCAGGGTAACCGGCTATTACAGTCATGTGAACCAATGGAATCCCGGAAAAAAAGCAGAGTATGCTAAGAGGCACAGGTATAGGATGCATTGCTAGAAAAACACTAAATACAGACCCGTATATTATATTTCATGGACCCCAGGATATCAAAGGCACTTGATTGGATCGATATACAACAACCTGATTCCACCAAGGAGATCTCCCGCGTGGTCTGGGCTCGCGGCGCATGGAAACTTCCCAGCCGGCATACTGCTCGCCTTGTCTGGCTCAAAGGCAATCCACCCTGGGGAGGGAATGTAAGAGAAACTGCAAGAGTGATCTCTTCTCTTTTTCATATGGGTCTGATCTTCCCGGATGCGGGGCAATGGCTTCTTTCACAAAAAAAAGAAGGCTCCTGGGACCGTAACGTGTACGATACCACATATTCCCTCATAGCCCTTGCAGATATGGGTATTCATGATCCGGAAGGTTGCAGATGGTTATTTGATAACTATGGGCCTGAATGGGAACATCCTGGAACCACTGCGCTGGTGATCATGGCTTTGGTAAAACAGGGTGCTACCCAGGATGAATATCGTGACCTTATAGATGGAAGAGCACGCTGGTTGCTTGAAAAACGCGGACCTGATGGTGGATGGAAGAACATAGCAACCAGCAATATAGTGATGCAGTCACTTTTAATGATAGGTTTGAGGGAAGAGCTTAAAGTTTCTATTGACTGGCTTATGCAAGCACAGAACTCTGAAGGTTTCTGGGGTATAGGAGAAGATAGCATTGTTGCAAGTTCTCTTTCATTGATCACGCTTGCATTATGGCATTTATAGCAGCTTTCTCAAATAGCCTCTTATGAAACTAATATATATGAGAGGCCAGCCTATAATACACGTTCTTAGTTGCATCATCTTGTACCAGTGATAAAATGAATACAGAATTTATCAAATACCATCCCGGTTCTAATACCTACATCATCCAGAAAAAAGCATACTTTGAGAATAGTGTTCTGCTCAAAGGCAATCTGATAGTCGGCGCAAGCTGTAACTTCTGGCAGGAACTGAGAGTTGAAGGAAATCTGGAACTTGGGAAGAACTCTCTGGTCAAAGGGGATGTGCAGGCACATAATGCGATCATTGGTCCGCACTGTGAGATAAGGGGTAGCTTACAGGTGGACAAAGACCTTACACTAATGGATGATGTCGATATCGCAGGTTCTGCTACATGTGGTGGGCAGATGCTTGTGCGACCAGGCTGTTCGGTGGGTTTTGTAAAAGCTGAGACACTATTGGAACTGGTAGGCAAGGTCAGCATAAAGGATATAGAGGCCGGAACGAAAGTGATAGTACGTTCCGAATGAGTTATTTTGAACCAGCTATTTTAGCTTAATCAATTCTTTCCTTTCTTTCTTCGGAAAGTAATTTTAATACGGTGGTCCTCAGCTGGTTTGCTTCAGGGCTTGTTCGTATTCTGGGACGTGGAAGACCCACATTTATTACTTCTTTAATCTTTCCGGGCCTTGCTGTCATAATTACTATCCTGTCGGCCAAAAATACAGCTTCATCCACACTATGGGTGACGAATAGGATGGTTATGTGCTTCTTATCCCATATATCCAGCAACTGATACTGTAACGCGTTCCTTGTCTGAGCATCCAGTGCACCGAAAGGTTCATCCATGAGCAATACTTCCGGTTCATTTGCAAGTGCACGGGCAATAGCAACTCTTTGTCGCATACCTCCGGATAGTTCATGAGGGAAACTATTCCTGAACTGGGTAAGGCCCACCAGCTCAAGGTATTTTTCAGTATCTTCTTTCGCTTTTTTTCTGGGAATGCCTTTCATTTCCGGGCCAAAGATGATGTTTTCGGTGACGTTTCTCCAGGGGAACAGCGAATATTCCTGAAATACCATGCCTCTTTTTGAGTCCGGTATGGATATTTTTGCTCCATCCAATAGTATTTCTCCTGAATCTGGAGTATCAAGTCCGGCAATAATGCGCAGAAGAGTGGTCTTACCGCAACCAGAAGGTCCAACGAAACATACAAACTCCTTATCATTTATGTTAAGACTCACGTTATCTAATGCAAGGGTTTCAGGTGCACCTTCTTTTCTGAACACGCGGGTAATATTGTTTATTTCTACTTTTCCCATTATCTGACAACTCCTGCCTGCCATTTGAGCAGGTGTTCATCGATAACATATCTGAGGGTCTTGTCAATCAAAAGCCCCAGAAGGCCCAGGACCATCATGTATACGAGCACCAAGTCCATCTGATGAAGGTGGTAATGATGCCATATCTTGAAACCTAGTCCGTATTTGCTCACACCGAACATCTCCGCAGCCACCAGGCACATCCACCCCACGCCCATAGCTATCCTTATACCAGCTGCAATTGACGGTAGAGCAGAAGGAAGGGCAACGTATCTTATAAGATCACGGTCCTGCCTGCATCCAAGTACCTTGGCAGCTTCTACATATATCCGTGGTACGTTCTTAAGGCCTGTGAAAGTGTTAATAATAATGGGAAACACAGCTCCAATAAAGATCAGAAAACCGGCTGATACAGGAGTGAGGCCCAGCCATATTATCGCAAAAGGTATCCAGGCAAGTGGGGGTATAGGCCTTAACATCTCAATGATCGGATCAAGTACTCTGTTCAATGTTGTGAACCAGCCCATGATCATGCCTACGGGTATTCCTACGAACAAGGCTGCTACCATGCCTATGGAAAAATGTAACAGGCTTTGCAAGAGGTCAACTAAAACCACCGGTATTTCTATGGCCAATGCCCCTATTTCTAAAACCGATGGGCGCTGAACTATCATTAATGCAGCAGAAATTACATCAAGGACACTTGGCAGAAAGAACTTATTGCGAACTATAAGATCCGCTGTCATTTGCCACAGCAGAAGGGCAGAGACTATGGAAATGGTCTCCACTGCTCTGCTCTTTACTGCGTGTATTATTTTTTTTATCATGTCTGCCTACAGGACTCCTTGCTACTTCATGTAAATTGCTGTCAATGCTCTTAGTTTTGTAAGGAATCATAAAAAGACATATCAAATATATCTTTTTCCGTTAGTGGTTTCTTTATATATCCCAGTTCATACTGTATATTTGCATAATCCACTGTTGAGTTTACGATCAGATGCGGATCTGACACCCATGTGCCATCCCATTCATTAATTGAGTGCTGGACAATGGTTATATTCATTTGCTGATCAGCCGCATAGATCTGGGCCGCTTCATCAGGATGCGCATTGTTGTACTCTGTAGCATCTACATGTGTCTTAACTATCTGCTTCACTACTTCAGGGTGATTCTTGATGAGATCTCCACTGACCACAACGACACAACATGCATGGTTAGGCATGATCTCTCCGGACTGGATTACAGTTCTTCCATAACCCTTTTCCTTTATTTCAGTTGGTGAGGGATGTGGCAGGAACACAGCATCCACCTGGCCGGCTGAGATGGCTGTTACAGCGTCTGCAGATGTCATAGGCAGGATGGTCACATCTCTGTCCGGGTCAATGTTATTTGTTTTCAGCCAGTTTCTAAGCAGTGTATCCTGAATAGTCCCTGGCGGGAATGTAGCTATCTTCAGTCCTTTGAGATCTTCAGGCTTCTCATAAGGTACACCTGTGCGTACTACGAGATCAGAGCCCTGTACCTGAACAGCAGCCACTATTTTGGCATCGAGCCCCTCACTCAGAGCAGATATGAATGGTGCGGCCCCCACATACGCCACGTCAAGGTCTCCTGAAAGCATAGCTGTCATTTCGGGGGCTCCACTTGGGAACAGATTATCACTTGTTTTCACTATACCCAAAGGTGCCAGGCTCGTGTTCCACATGCCTTTGTCCTTTGCTGTCAGATACGCTATCTGATGAGTACTGGGCTGGTATCCGAATTTTATCTCTGTCAGTTCCTTTTTCTGTTGAGGTTCAGTGCAACCTGAAATAAATGCAATAGCCATCATAGCAGTGATGATTAAAATGGCCCCTATTATTTTGTTAATTTGTTTGCTGTACATAATTCCACCTCTTTTTCTCAATGGTGAATCTTAATAATGAACTCGTTCTACTGAGCTATATTTAATGTTTCCTGTGAGCTACAAAGGAATTTTCCTGAAAGTATAAATATTGTCGGTACATTTTCCTTATGCGGATATTTTATCAGATATAAGGAAAGAACATGGAATCATCAGATGAAGTAGTAGATGCTATACTGGCCTCTTATGAGGAGTTCCAAAAAACATTATCCAGGGTAATGAAAGAAGATTTGGGTTTGAATGCGGTGGAATTTGCTCAGGAGGCAAATATGCCTGCAAGTACTTTGTATAAGATAATGTCAGGCAAAAGAGAGCCTAACATGAAAACATTGAGACAGATAGTCAGAACCATAAAAAGACTGCAAAATTCTGAAAAAGGAAGTTTTATCGCGGTAATTGCTGCAAGACCTGTGCTTGATAATATAAGAGAGACAAAGAAAAAGATAGGGGGAAACCTCTGTACTATCAGGGAATATTCTGCAACCTCTATAGAGGAAGCCATAATTGCAGCAGTTAAAGCAGAACGTGAAGGAGCTCGTGCACTGGTATGTGCACCAATTGTAAGTTCAACAGTAGAAAAAATATTGAGGATTCCGGTGGCTACCATCATGCCAAAGAACAGCCTGATAGAGGCAATAGAAAGAGTGTCAAAAAAAATAGGTTAATTGAATTTATCGGATAGAACCGATAAATTCATTTATTTTCGCCTTTGCCATTTCCACTGTCCAGCCGCCAGCTGTAAAGAGGTATCCAACCCCTGCTGCAGCCAGCAGGATTATACCCCCTAGGATATACCATATAGTACCTGATTTCTCAAGTACTTCATAGGTACTGTTCAGTTCACGCACTGAAGCAATGTATGTACCTGGCTCCTCTTCCACATGGACGAATTTTAGTGTTGTGGAATTTCCGTTGTTAAGTGTCACTGCTTGGGAGTCTGCCACAGTACCATTGATCTTCAGTTCAACAGTATAGTTCCCAGGTGCTGTGCCAGTGTTCGATACATCCACAGAGAAAGTTGCCTCATCTCCGGCTCTCACTTCAAGGGGTGATATCTGCAGGTTCGTAAAGGTGAACCTGGCAGCAAGCTCCTTTACCTCAAAGTTAAGTTCTGCGTCCAATAATCCGGGCTTTGAAACAGTCAGCTTGTGTATGCCCACTTCTGTAACCGTATGGGTAATGTTACCATTACTTGAAGTGTTACCTATAGGCCTACCATCGAAAGCCACTTCTGCTCCTTCAATGGCTTCTCCGCCGATTGCCTTAAGTACGCGGAATTCAACAGTAGTTCCTTCAAAAACTTCTTCTGGAATGATATCGATGGTCATCTTTCTTGATTCATCCTGAGAAGATATTACCTCTAAATTCGAGGTTGCAGAGGCATATCCATCTTTTTCTGCAGTGATGGTGAAGTTACCAGTTTGATCGGGTGTATATCGGAGTGTTCCTTCATTAGAAGTGGAGCCAATATTTTCGCTATCTAATTTCAACGTGGCATTGCCTACAGCCATACCTCTGGAAGTGACCGTTATATTCATTGGAACGCCCTGGGTTACTACCTCATTATTATCTATAATGAGTGCTTCAGATGCAGCTGTTTCCACTTCCACGAAGGGATAGAACCGTACAGTACTGTCATCAGCCACCTTGAACTTAATGTCACCCATAACAGAGACTTCTTTGTCCCTTGAAAGTGATATTGAATCTTCGTTCTCCATTGTAATGCCGGTTTCCGAGATACCGGTCACTTCCATCTCACCAAAGGCTTCACCACTTTCTACAGATACATACTCATCTGATATCTGGAAGATGCCATCTACAAAAACAGCACTACTTTCTGTTCCCTGGAATACATCCTGGAAGTGAACCGCTATGACAGGTACATCATCAACATCCCCTACATTCATTTTATAGGCATAGGTCGCGTCTGAGGAAATAATGTCATCATCTATCTGATCGCCATCCTTTGTAAGCCGTATATACACTGTGTCGCCGTTCACGTCAACCTCTACAATGCTCAGTGCATAACCCTCTTCCAGTACTAAAGATGAACCTGAGACTAACGATGTTTTATCACTTTTGTCCAGAAGCACTTTGGAGAGCTGACCCTGTGAAACAAGGCTTACCTCATTTGTGAAATCATTTTTTGGATAACCTGCAAAGTATTTGTCAGCCATGAATCCTATTACTTCAAAATCTCCCCAGTCATCGTACTCGAAACTCACATCCTCCGGAGTTGAAGTATATACCAGATTCCCGTCGTCAATGGTCCTGCCGGATAATTCAGTTATCTCAAGTTTTTCGGTGCCTATCCCCTCATCAATGTTGTAGTAAAACCCCTCGAAGTTCAGAGGTGTCCATTCAAAGGCCTCTTCCTCTGAAACAGTACCTCTTAGTTCATAGGTTCCAGTTTCTGACATGTCAACAAAAGGAGCAAATCTCAGAGTAGAGTCATCAGCAACGATGAATTCCAGTTTACCCATTATATTGGTTACCTTGCCCTTATTGAGGGAGATCGAATCATCATTCTGCATGGTTATCTTCTCGTTGCTCACGGTCTGAACTTCCATGACCCCATAGCTGTCACCGGAATCAACGCTTATGTATTCATCAGATATCTGGAAAATAGCATCTATGAACACTGCACTGGCCTCAGTACCCAGGAATACATTGCCGAAATGCACCGCTATTATTGGGACATCATTACTGTCTCCCATTTCGGCTTCATAGACATAGGTACCATTATCTCTTACTATGGTCTCATCAACTTGTGAGCCATCCTTGGAAAGGGTTACATACACATTGTTACCGTTCACGTCTACTTCTACTATGTTCAGGGCATAACCTTGTTCCAGGGTAAGGCTTGAGCCTGCATATAGTGATTTTTTATCACTTTCATCTAAGAGCACTTTAGAGAGTATGCCGTCCGACATGACACTTATCTCGTCAGTAAACCGAGTAGTGTCCAGATATCCTGCGAAATATTTCTCGGCCATGAAACCTATGACCTGATACTTACCCCAATTGCCATACTCAAAATCAGTAGTTATAGGTGTGGTTTCATACTCCAGATCCTCTCTGTCAATAGATCTGTCAGACCTGCTGTCAAGATGCACGGTCATGGTCTCTGATCCTTCTCCTGTATCAAGGTCATAGTAAAAACCGGAGTAGCTCAGGGCCGTCCATGTATAATCAAGAGACTGATTGGCATCAGCGTCCCATATACGGTCACCACTCAGATATGTTTTTGAAGCTACTGTCCATGTCCATCTCTTCTGAGCATCTCCATTTTCATTTGATGCTATCGCTGTTACATTATAGGAACCTGTAGCCTTATCCGAAACATTTAATGCTGCAAATGATACAGATTCGTTGGTTTGCTCCAGATCTCCATCGATATACCATTCGATATCGACATCCTGATTAGTTTCAACTGTAAAATTCTGATAAGCACCCACCACACTTGCAGGGTCCTCTTCAGGAGTGAAACCTGTGATCTCGGGAGATCCGATCTCAGCATTTGAAACCTTCCAGTCCCATATCTGTTGAGCAGAGCCATTTGCATTTGATACAGCTGCCGTTACATTATATGTTCCTGGAACAGCCGTACTGTTAGAATATGAATCAGAAGTTCCAGCTGTTGTATCCACAACAGTTCCATTGATCAGCCATCTTATCTCAGCTTCTTGGTTGAGTGTAACATTAAATTCCATTGAAGTTCCTGTGATAGATTCTGGAGTGGTGTCAGTGGGTGTAAAATCTGTAATGGATAATGTTTCATTTGTTGCGCTTGTGACCGTCCAACCCCATATTTGTTGAGCAGAGCCATTTGCATTCGATGCAGCTGCCGTTACATTATATGTTCCTGGAACAGCCGTACTGTTAGTATATAAATCAGAAGTGCCGGTTGCTGTATCCACAACGGTTCCATTGATCAGCCATCTTATCTCAGCTTCCTGGTTGAGTGTAATATTAAATTCTATTGGAGTTCCGGTGGTCGATTCTGGGGTGGTATCAGTAGGCCTGAAATCTGTAATGGACAGTGTTTCATTTGTTGCGTTTGTGACCGTCCAATCCCAGGTTCTCTGTTCAGTACCGTTCATGTTCGATGCAACAGCCGTTACATTATGTCTTCCGGCAAGAGCTGTGCTGTTTGAATATGAGTCTGAAGCACCTGTTGCTGTATCCACTTCTGTTCCGTTAATAAGCCATCTTATCTCAGCTTCCTGGTTGAGTGTGACATCAAAATTTACTGATTCTCCTGTTATGGATTCTGGGGTAGTGTCATCGGGGTTGTAGCCTGTTATAGTCAAAGGTGTACTATTTACAGTCCAAATCCAGATATACTGGTCAGTTCCATTGGCATTCTGTGTTACTGCTGTAACATTATATACTCCAGCGGATGCATCGTCATTTGAATATGTAGAAGTGGTTACTGCTTCATCTGTGTTGACCAGTGTCCCATTCAAAAACCAGGTAACATCAGCAGTTTCATTTATGTTAACACTGAAATCTTGGCTATCACCAACTGTTGAAGTCAGATCGCTGGCTGGAGAGTGGTCAGAAATGCTTGGGATCGCAATTGCCCCACCTGCCAGCAGTATCAATACTAAATATATAGCAAAACCTAAACGCGTTTTCATGATATAACCTACCATATTTCTACTTACTTTATTTCTTGCATTTTATGTATTATCTGCTATCTTTAACTGTTCATAGCCTTTTCGTTCCACTTGCAACACAGTACCATCCGACTTTTGTATGGAGATCGATTTTTCCTGATGTACAACCTCTCCGATCATACTGATATTACCCAGTTTCAGCACATCTTCAATGCCTTCTGGCCTCACAGTGAAGATCAGTTCAAAATCACCGCCTGTATAAAGGGCCATAGAATATAGATTTTCCCTGTTAAAAGACATCAATTCTTCTACCTCCGGCTGCAGGGGTAGCATCTTTTCCTGAAGCCTGAATCCTACTTCGGAGGATTTTGAAAGATCATAAAGTGACATTGCAATGCCATCACTTGTATCCATCATGCTTGTCACATGGCCCATGGATGCAAGTTTCATTGCTTCATTTATTCGGGGTGTGGGTTCGAGCAAAGCCTTAAGGACACTATCCGGTGCGTTAATATCGTTTTCCAAAGCATAGAGGGCAGCACCCGCAGCACCTGCATATCCTGTAACACATACCTTGTCGCCCACATGCGCACCTTTTCTTGTAAGCAGTTGTTCCTTTGGCACGGTTCCAAGGGCTGTACCGCAAATAGTAAGTTCATCATGGGTGTCAATATCTCCGCCTATGATTGCAGTGTCATATTCTCTGGCACAGTCCCTCATGCCTCTGGCGATCTCTTCCGCAAAAGCGACATCTGTGTCAATCGGAAGGCCTATAGCTGCCAGTACACCTAGTGGCCTGGCACCCATAGCAGCAATATCACTCAGGTTAACTGCAGCAGACATCCATCCAATTTGCCAGGGGCTCATCTGCCAGGGAAAATCTGTCATACGATGCAGCATATCCGTAGTAACTACAAGATATGAACTCTCTTTTATATCTATTACTGCGCAGTCATCGGGACCGGCACCTAAAATGATGCCATCAGGCAATTCACGGAATATATTCGATATCAGGGATATCAGAGGTCTTTCTCCAATTTTTGAAACTGGTGTGTATCTCATGAGTCATCATTTAATATCTGGAAAAAGTCTCTACATAGGCCATACCATTTTTATATGATCGCATGTGTCATAGACCTTCATTCAATATAAGGCTTCTACGCCTTCTATATACTGTCCATATAAGCTACTAATATTACTCATTTATTGTTTCCTGCGCCTTATCACCAACAGGATAGCTACAAGGGTCGAAAGCACTATTAGAATTGGGAGCAGATATCCGACCAGAATTACCATGGCTCTGACAGTTGACACAAAACCCTGCACTGAACTGGAAAGAGCATCCCTCATACCCCATGAATGTGTGATAGGTGTTGGTTCTGTTACTCTGATATTGATCGTGGCAAAATCTATTATGTTGTTCAGATACTGCAACCTTCCAGTAAGGCTATCTATTTCTCCGCGTACCCTCTCTAGTTCTTTTTCCACACTAAGCACTTCTTCGACGGTAGTGGATATATTGAGGATCTCTGTCAGGCGTTTTTCCTGCTTTAGCAGGTTATTGAGCCTGGCTTCCATGTCTATGTATTCCTCTGTAACGTCAGTACCTGTTATGCTTTTAGAGTTAACTTCACCCAGTTTTTCAACATCTCTCACGAAAGCAGTATAATTTTCAGCAGGTATCCGTACAGTGATATAACCTTCCTGGCGGGAGGTATCACTGTAGTATGGATCATAAACAGATGAACCTGAAACATAACCACCTGCAGCAGTTGCCATTACTGTGATCTCATCCACAGTCCTGAAAGCATTGTCTGCTTCCATCGATATATCCACGTTTGTGATAGTCTTTCTTTCAGAAAGGTAAATTTCAGAAGTGCCAGCTCCCGCGAACGTCTCATCACTCGTATATTCATATGCTGCACTGTTCTCAGAAGCAGGATATACGGTGACTTGAGGGGCTTGAGATGATGAGTCTGTACTCGTTTGAGATATACAGCCTGCAACACTTGTTCCTATAAGGAGCAATACTACAACCAGTAGTTGATAGTTTATTTTCATTCGATTGACTCCAACTTTTATAATGTATGAAGTCTTACATATAAACAAATTATGTTAACTTCAAACAAATTAGAAGTTAACTTCTTCATTGCCTGATTCTTTTGTCCTTATCCAGACATTATGTAGAAAAGGGTATGCAGCTTTAGCCATCTCAAGCAATTCTTCCCTTGTGAAAGGCTTTGTATCTCTTAAGCCCTCAGACATGGCATTTTCAGGTAGTCCCTGTTGTATCACATAGGGTATGTCTTTGTCCTTGACATAAGGGGATAATAACTGACCTATAGCAGCAATATCCTCCTTGCTGCCCACAATGCCGGGTACAACAGTAGTCCTCAACTCCAGCTGTGCACCACTTCCGGAAATGATGTCCAGGCTCTTTGTAATATTTTCTATAACCATTTTAGGTTCCAGATCAAGGTTATATTCATCACGGCCAATGGCCTTGCCGTAAGCTATAGGGTCGTTCATAGGCGCTTTGATATCCAGGAAAAAAGCGTCTACTAATGATTCCTGCAAGAGTTCGTCAATAACCTGTGGAAAAAAACCATTGGTGTGTATGCCAACCAGCAATCCCTTTTTCTTAGCAAAGCTTGCCAGTTCCTTCACAATATTTTTTTGTATCAGGGGTTCTCCGCCGGAAATTACAAGGCTGCTTACAAAAGGAATCGAATTTTCAATTTTATCCTTCAGGACCTTCACTTCAAGAAGGTCGGATCCTTCCAGGATCTCATAGTTCTGGCAGTAGGGGCAGCGGAAAGGACATCCTCTCAAAAAGAGGGCTACAGCCGCTTTCCCATGCCAGTCTACAGTCGAAATGGGTATATATGAGCCGTAATTGGCGTTCATTATACCACAATCAAGCAATGCCAGCTACTTTATATCTCTTCCTGTCTGCCAGTTCCTGCTTCTTTGCAGCATTCCAGCCGCTGACAGATTGGATATATCCTGTGACCCTGGACATCTGTTCCACATTGGAAGAACCACAGTTCTCACATGCATCCTTTAGTCCGGACATCATGTGGAAATCGTTCAGGCAGATAGTCATGTCCTTGGTGAAGGTAAAGTATCCTACTTGTGTGTTCTTTGCAATGTTCATAGCAAATTCCTTCAGACCTTTTGGATCCGGTGAACCTTCTCCCAGCCAGATGTGGCAGATATTTCCTCCATCCACTATGGGGAAGAACACATGCTCTATCTTTATCCTCTCAGCAAGGGATATATCAGCTCCAGGTGGCACATGAGTTCCATTGGTGTAATAGATAGGAAGGTCATGTGTGTCCTTTATCTTTGCCAGAGCTGTTTCCAGATCTCCCTGCACGACCTGCTTTGCACTATCTGCATATTCCTCATGCAACAGGTCGGATGCAGCAAACCTCTGACCTGTGGTCTCTGCAGGGGTCCTTGCAAGTGCTATCTCGATTCCATGCTTCTGGCCCAGCTCGCGTGCATACATTTCAAGTTCTGTCATAACTCTTATAGCGAACTTGAAGGCAGCCTTTGACTCATATATCTGGTTGCCTGTGTGGTAATGCACCATCTCGTTTATTCCCACAACACCTATGGTATATACCAGTGAGTCTATATCCACTGCTATTGAGCCCTTCTTACCGGTCATCGGGTCTTTTGGACGCTGGGTCGCAAAGGGCATCCTTTCATTCTCTATAATACTCTCCATCCACTGTCTTTTGGTTGCAAAGATCTTGATGGCCTGGTCCATCAGACTCTTGAGGTCCGCAAACAGCGCCATATCATCACCATTTGCCCTGTATGCTGCTCTTGGACAGTTGAGTGTCACTACCTGCCATGAGCCCATGGAGAAATGCATACCATCCCTGAAATGGAGTTTGTCATCAAATCTGTCATCTGCATCTGCATTTGCAGAGAACTGGTATGCACAGCACTGATAACATGAGATCCCATCTCCTGATCCTCTATACTCAGGTAACTGGTTATCAAAGTAAGGTGTGCCGAACTTTGCAGCCAGTTCGAATGCCAGGGTGTACAGGCCATCATAGGTGGGAAGCTCAGGATGGGCACGGTTGAATAAATCATCCTCCTGCATGAAATCCGGTTCAATGGATATCTCTGGCTTTGGGAAGTTAAACGGCTTGCCCCAGTTATCTCCCTGAAGCATAACGTTCATGAGTGCTGCGAATCCCAGCCTTACCTCCCGTTCGAACTCTTCGTATGTACGCCTGACAGTGCCGTTGGTGCCATCATGCACCTTGCCCTTGTATACTACAGGAATATCTTTCCAGAGCTTTGGCACACCAGGGGATAACTGCACTGAGGAGAAGACAACCTGGCCTCCCCGGGCTACCATCATCTGTGTCATCTCGTACACGAACATCTGCATAAGCTGTTCGATGTCCTTGTAGCTCTTGCCTTCGAAGTAAGGTGCAAGGAATGTCAGGAAATTGTAGAATCCCTGTCCTCCAGCGAAATTGGTCTGGGCGCTACCCAATGCTTTTACTGCATGCAGGATGGCAACTTCTGCCTTCATGGCAGGACCCGCAACACTGGCCTTGGCACCAGACCCATCGGGCATAAGGCCATAGTAGAAGAAATACCTCAGGTCCCAGTCCTGACAAAAGGCACGTGTGCCCATGTATTCCAGGTCGTGGATGTGCAGATCGCCGTTAAGGTGTAGGTCTGCCAGTCTGGGTGGCAACAGCAGCAAATACTGCTCTTTGGAGATCTTGTCTGCCTTCTTTTTGTGTGATGTTTCGGCATTCTCCTGCAGATTTGCATTGTCCTTCGCCTCAAAACCTGATCCCAGGTCGATCTCGCAGGCATCATATACAGGAGTACCCACTCTGGTGGAAACGTTCCTCCATTCCACATGTCCTCGCTCCAGCAGGATCATGTTTACCATTTCCCTGATGAGTGGGCCTGAAAGGAATTTGAGGTCCATCTGTCTTATACGTCTTTCTGTATCTTTTGCAATTTCCTGAGCTTCTTTTCTGGTTATGCCAGGCTTATTGTAGAACCTTGTGGCAAGGCCTGTTTCCTTCATCAGCTGGTTGACCACTATATTACGATCCCAGTCCACCATGTGTCCGTCAGTGGTACGCACTTTTGGCATAACAGATATGGAATGGCCATCAAGGGTCCTTTGTACGGCCTGTTTTTGCGGTTGTGTCATGTCCTCCTGAACAGTACCCGTGAACTTAAGCCTTTTGTCACTCCTTTCAGGTACTTCTTCCTTCTTGTCCTGTGTCTCTATGGTGCATGTATCCATTATCCGGTCTCCTTCTGATCAAAGTAAATTATTAAATACTTCTCTTTTTACTTCCATTCCATTGAACAGTTCATCATGAGTGAGAAACTCTTCATCTATCTGCATTACAGGAGCTGTAAGGGTGAAAACTCCATTGACTCTCAGTTCTGTGAGAGCTTCCGGTGTGGACATATCAGTGGTCTTGAAGGACACTCCACTCTCTTTAAGGGTCTTTTTGAGCAGTTCACATTTAGGACAGGTTTTTGTTGTATATATAGTGACTTCAGCCATTTTCTCGCGTCCATTCTTCCTTATTCGTTAATCTATTATTCTAATTGTATATTATTTAGTCATGAGCAAGCATTGCCTGTACCTATCTAAAAACCACAAGCAAAAAACCCTTCTCAATAACTCGTCTCTCTCGTTTGAAGGTAAATTATACAAATGACCTATAGCTTAATAATGGTTTTTCATAGCATATCTATATACACAAAAATCCTTTCCGGTAACAAACTTGATCTACAACCTTATCCGCCTCCATGTTTAATAATCATATCTGGTAATATATCGCTGATCAGGTTTGATCATCAACCCAATGTACAAAAAAGTGATATAAATTATCCTCCTATAGCAAGTAATCTCAAGAGGTGTTTACATAGATTCACATTTAATGTCTGGCTGCAAATCAGTTGATGATCTCCTTGCAGGAGGGCTAGAAGCCGGAGTTGTTACTCAGTTTTTTGGAGAAGCTGGCAGCGGCAAAACAAATCTGTGTCTTCAGCTTGCCATAAGATGTGTTGAGCAAGGAAAAAAGGTCATTATCATTGATACAGAAGGTATTTCTCCCAGTAGGTTCCGGCAGATAGCAGGAGACCGGGCAAAGGAAATAGCTCAGCAGATAATAATCTATGAACCCCATAACTTTGAAGAGCAGCATGCGGCAGTAAGAGAACTTGAAAAGGTCATAAAGGAGAACATTGGTCTTATCATTGTTGACTCTGCTACAGCCTTCTACAGATTTGAACTGGAGCAGGACGATTCTGCTATGCGGGCAAGACGCGAACTTGGCAGTCAGATAGGTTTTCTGCACAGCCTTGCAAGAAAATATGGCATATCTGTAGTCATCACCAATCAGGTATACACGGATATTACCTCAGGCACGCTGAGGCCCGTTGGAGGGAATATCATCGAGCATATATCCAAGACCATTATCCAGTTAGAACGCGTTGGCGATGGAAAAAGGCGGGCAGTTCTCAGGAAACATCGTTCCCTTCCGGAAGGTATAAGCTGTGAGTTCACAATAACTTCTGAAGGGGTTGAATGAAAGTCATACCCTGGCAATAGTGATATAGCCTGTATGGCCCACTCCACCTGTCGCGGGCCTTGTCCCTCTTTCTGATACGGATAAAGGTCTTTCTATGCATTCTATGGTAGTGACATCCCATGGTCCGGAAGCATCCAGAGCTTTGCGTATTGCTATTGTCTGTTCTATGAATGGGGAATATGTCACTACAAATCCGCCGGGTACAAGCACTCTTCGCACCATTGGAATAACTTCAGGGGAATTGATAGTGTCAAGGGTAACAACATCAAATTTTTCTTCTATTTTGCTGATCTCTTCAACGATGTTGCCACAACGCACTTCCACATTATCCAGACCGGCTTTTGAAATATTGCTGCGTGCAAGCTGTGCAAAATTTTCTTTTACCTCATAAGTGACTACCTTTTTTGCTATGGAACCAAGGTACATAGATAAAATGCCAGAGCCAGTACCTGCGTCTAACACAACATCGTTTTTACAAATTCCAGTGTATGCAATGACCATGCCTATGTCCTTGGGCATCATAGGGGCGCCAGAACGCTGTGCATGCCTGAACATATCAGGCATACGCGGTTTCTGCACAATGAACTCCTGACCCTTGTGAGAACAAATCTTATCTCCGGACGATAATCTTGTAAGTTCTTCCAGCTCGATAATACCAAAATCGCTGTGGAACGCATCCTCAGAAACGCATACTATGAATTCTCTTGGCTTTTCCTTAAAGAACGTTCTCAATAATACCATTTCTCCATATTCCATAATATCTCCTAGATATGTTTTTGGGGCGTGTATCTTACCAGGGGCATGGTCACTATGTCCTTGGGAATAGAATGTTTATTTATCTGAACATAATTCTCTATCTGCCTGAATTCATGTGCATAGGACCCGGCAAGTTTATGTGCATATTCAGTGCCGTCGTGTGTGAGCACGTACTCGTATCTCTGTCTGTATCGCCCATGCTTTTCATAGTATCTAAGATCCTCATCTACTATGCCCATAGCAACAAGCACCTGTATATCCTCGAAGGCTTTGTCACTATATGGGAACCCATATCTTTCATGGAAGTCATACTCGAAAAGGTTCTTCAGAGAAGCATGATTGCTTAACTGATGTATGGTACGGTACAACCAGGTAATATGCCTGAGCCGTGGCACTGAGATGAAACCAGTTTCTTCCTTCTTAAAGATATTGTATATTGCATAGAAAAGCAGTATTATGCTTTCTATGGGAAGATACTGTTCTGCACGAATAAAGCCCAGAAGCCTGGGCGATAGTTCATCCACAACTTTATGCATCTGATCGGAAACCACTGATCCATCCATCCCTGCGACAGCATCGGGATGTGCAAATGTCGTAAGTGAAAGCTGCCTTGAAATGGACCTGACAAGTCCGTTGGCCAGGGCAGATTCATCATAGAAGAAGCTTTCTTCATTCCCTATCAATACTCTCATACTTTTTGGAACACCGGATGCTACATCCAGGTCTACCAGCACATCTCCCAGCTCCCGGGCAAGCCTTGATTCAAATTTCATTTTAGCCACACTGTGTCGGGCAATGGTTGCAAGTGCCATCCTTGTGGAAGGTCTGAGCATCTTCTGGCTGAACCTTGCAATCGGTACATATAATCTATCACCCAGGAGGTCATTAAGTAGCCGGAGAGGTCCTTCAGATGCATGTGACCTGATGAAACCAAGCAGGTCCTTGTCATTGTATTCAGTGAAAAAGCTAATTATCTCGTTCTTTGCAGCTTCTATTCCATACTCATTTCTGAACATTTCAAGTGCATCCTCAAGTGCGTAGAGCAGCATTACCCTGGCGGCCTGAGTCTTCGGGTTGTGTATGATAGCAGTATAATGGTGAGCTCGGGATATTAACATGGATTCTGCAGCCGTGAGTGCCATTTCATTGCCATAGTCCGAGTCATCCGGGCTTCCCAACACGACATTCCCATCCTTGATGGTGAGGCTGTCGATTATCTGGTCAACATCGATGAGTCCGAAGGATACACCTGTATGATAAGAATCTCTTAGAAGGAAATCTATTCTGTCGGCATCTATATCACCTGATATTATCTGGGCGAGGTATGGCTTTGAGATAGCATATGCGTTACCTGTGGCAATATTTGCGATCTCATCAAAGAAACAGAAAGGGTCTGTACCAAATTCAGATTCCGTGTATCTTGCAATGAAATTATCCTCTGGCATCATCCTGATTATATCCTTTGAGAAGGCCTCGTGTTTTATGAACTTCCTGTCTTTGACCACTGGCTGTAAATGGGGATTACGCCTGAGGACACTCTCTACTGCATGAGAAAATGCTGAGTGGCCTATATCATGTAAGAGTCCAGCGATTCTTATTTTGCGTATTTCCTCTTCTTCAAGTGAAAGCGATTGGCCGATGACAGATGCCATATGCATGGTGCCGATGCTATGTTCGAAACGAGTGTGATTTGCACCGGGATAGACATGGTCAACTAACCCAAGTTGTTGTATGTTCCTGAGCCTTTGGACTTGACGTGTGTGCAGAAGCATCTGCTCGAACTCATCAAGGATGATGGTCTTGTGCACAGGATCATGTATTATGAGGGGTTTTTGCATTGGATTATATTAGGATAAGAGGATATATAAAGGAAAGGCAAATGCGATCTTAAATGCCTGACCAGGTCTTATCAGCCACTTTATACCCTTAACCTCCCAATACGATCGTTATCGCTGCAATCGACATGCCTATGACCGTAGTGCCAAATCCTGATCTCACCTTGCCGTAAAGGTTC
Source organism: Methanomethylovorans hollandica DSM 15978 (assembly GCF_000328665.1). Taxonomy (NCBI): domain Archaea; kingdom Methanobacteriati; phylum Methanobacteriota; class Methanomicrobia; order Methanosarcinales; family Methanosarcinaceae; genus Methanomethylovorans; species Methanomethylovorans hollandica. The sequence continues at coordinate 2,090,760 of NC_019977.1, read as the reverse complement.
TTTTCGTATGTTCTGTAGTAGCCGGTGATAAACAATAGCAATATTCCCAGCAGATTAGACTAAGCAAGTGCATGGATCAGCTTGTCCGCCAGAAAGAACGGCAGGACAACTGTGACTCCTGAAGCTGTGGATATCAGGGATGTGACCACGATTATAGCCAGCACTTCCCGGGTAGATACTGTTTCTTTTTCCCCGGTTGCTGCAAGATGCAATATAAGATCTCTGTATAATTCAAGTCTCTTTTCTTCAGAAATGTTGCTAATAATAGTATTTTCAAGCTTTTCGCTGATCAGGTAAATCGCAGCTTCTCCTTTCAGGTCTGACTTACATATTTCTATTATATTTCTCTATCCCGAGATTATAATTTCTCTTCCATATATAGAATGCACCATCAGCGATCCCTCATGCAATACAGCAGAAAAGTGCAGAATATATTATAGGGAAGTATGATCCTACTGGCATGGCAATTTAAGTCCTAAGGAAACTGGTGAAGGTCATTGCGAGGATCACTGCATAGATAACCTCTGCTCCGGTCCAGTACTTACCAATGTAATTGGAAAGATGCATATTTTCTCCTCAAGTGATTGAGCATTTATTATATAATTTAGTATATTTATTATTTATCATAAAATATGAAAGGGAATAAGTTTTCCAGGAAGAATGTCCGGCTCCAATAAACAAATTCCACACGTGACTTGCTGGCACGATCTTCGGACTTACCGACTCATGTACCAACCTCCATATTTTTATCCTTCTTTGCACCTTTACAAAGCAGATACCATGAGGACAATAGACTGGGATGATGAATCAAATTCAATAGTAATGACCGATCAGACTCTGCTTCCGGCAGAATACAAAGTGATTGAATGTACGACTCTCGCATCTTTGTGTGAGGCCATCATGTCTCTCAGAGTGCGCGGAGCTCCGGCTCTGGGGGTCGCAGGTGGGTATGGTATGGCTCTTGCAGCCAGGCTTAGTAGTGCCAAGGATATGGATGCATTGTTAAAAGACATGCAAATTGCGGCAAAGACCATAAAGGCTACAAGACCCACTGCTGTCAACCTTGCGTGGGGTGTTGACAGGATATTGCATGCCATCAACGATACGTATGATCTGAAAGGTATAAGAATTGTGGCACTATCGGAGGCAAAAAGGATGGCAGATGAAGATGTAGCCAAGAACAGGAAAATAGGGGAACATGGTGCCAGATTGCTGGAAGATGGTGACGTGGTGCTCACTCACTGCAATGCAGGCAGGATGGCCTGTGTGGACTGGGGTACAGCACTTGGTGTGATACGTTCGGCAGTGGAAGATGGTAAGCAAATACAGGTGGTAGCATGCGAGACCCGGCCGCTTAACCAGGGGGGCAGGATCACTGCCTGGGAACTGATGCAGGATAATATCCCTGTCACTCTGATAGCGGATTCTATGTCAGGACACCTGATGAGAAACGGTTTCATAGATAAGGTTATAGTGGGAGCTGACAGGATAACAGGTGACGTGGTTTTTAACAAGATAGGGACATATACCCATTCTGTGCTTGCAAAGGAGCACGAGATACCTTTCTATGTAGCTGCACCCCTATCTACCTTTGATCTTGAAGGGTGGGAGGAAACTGTACCCATTGAACTAAGGGACGAGGATGAGTTGCGTTTCTGTAATGGAAAAGCAATAGCTCCAAAAGATGTAAAGGTATATAATCCGGCATTCGATGCAACCCCTATGGAAAATATCACTGCTCTTATCACAGAAAAGGGGGTATATTATCCTCCATTTCTGCTGGAAGAACTCTTCATTTGATCGCTTAGACCATAAGGCTTTAAATGGTTAAATGCAATTCAGCATAAAGCACTAATATAAATATAGCCTATTTATCAGCAGGAGAAAATATGTCTAAGAAAAGTTCAAGTGGTAGCGGGTTGATGTCCTCAGCCGGTCTGATGCGTTATTATGAAGCGGATAAGAAGGCAATTCACATCGATCCAAAATCTGTGCTGGTATTCGGTGTAGTTATTGGTTTTGCTATCATAATGCTCAATGCTATGTATGGCCTCTGGCCATAATTCTTATTATATTCAGTTTTTTTTTCTGTTTTTTTCCAGATCGGCTTTCTGTTATTTATGCACGTATCTCTTTTATAGCTGCAGCTATTTTTCTTGAAAGCTGTGTTTTCGGAGCCGTATTATCAATAAGGACTCTGCCGCTCTTTTCCCACCATGATCTGGGGTAGGACTTCTCTTTTTCGACTTCTGGATTAAGGCCGAGCTTCAATGCTGCTTTCTCTATCTCAGTGAGAGTTGGTTCTCCAACGGAGGATTTTCTTGAAATAATACGTCCCTGGCTTCTTGATCTGTTCTTGTCTATATAGGCTGGCCATATGACCAGTTTATTCCTATCACGCATCAACATGGCCTTTAGTTAGTACTTCATGTGATTTAAAATTCCCTGATGATCCTTTTTGACGATTTACTCCTTTTTCTCAGAACTTACATCTTTCACGAAGTCAAGGGTTCCAAGCTCTTGCAGACTACCGATTGGGATATAACATGCTATAGTGGTGCCATCAACAGAAACTGTGAGTATGTCTGTGCCAAGTCCCCTCAAAGTCTCAAGATCGTTAGGATCCTTTTCAGTTGTGTGGATCCTTAATTTAAGATCACCTTCCCGGGTGCTCAGCAAAGGGTCGGAAGTATAATACAGGAAAGCCGCTGACTGTCCTTGAGCTTCATACACATGGGATGTCTTGTTCAGGTGCCAGCCCAGGACAGGATGGGCAAAATAAGTATTCGGGTATCCAGGGTCAGTATATAATGGAATTTCTTCCTCTTTTTTCTCGATATAACCACAAAGGCAGATGGCTGCTATCAATATCAATGATACCATAACTCTGGGTATATATATATGCATATATATATTTTATAATATTTCTATCTCTTGTATTTAAGATATTCTCGGGCAAGTTTCAGCAAGATACATATAGTTGGTGTTTTATGCATGTTTGGCATGGAAAAAAATCAGAGCATCTTTGATGTTGATCCGGAGGTCAGAGCTTTCATATCGGAACGTAAAGGAGACTTCAGGTTGTGCACTACATGTGGGGGGCCTGTGATCGTGCCAGTTGAGATGAAAGCTCCGAAGGATTCGGATATCGTTATGCAGATAGGACCCAATAAGCTTTATATTTCAAGGGTACAGGCTCATCATCTGAGGCGCATTGAAAAGCACATGCTTGCTTATTACGAAGGGTATATGGAAAAAAGGATTTAATATCTTAATAAAAATCTTCTTCCATTGATTCATTGATCTTTCTCAGCACATCTGCTACAAGCATCTGCACTTCGGTCGCATGTTCTGCCGGAATCTCCCCACCTTCAGTTTCGATAAGTTTTTTCATGTCCTGTACCATCTTATGTATCATGCCTATCATTTCTTCCTGTGTAATGAGGCCTGCATAATATGCATAAAAGAAGGTAGTGCCACTGCGCTGAACCTTTTTTTTGAACACTGCTCTTGCATTTGAAACTTCCTGGCGAGTATACTCTTCTTCCATAAAAGGAACAAGTTCTTTAAGATTGGAGCCTATCCATGTCATCTCAGATCTATTGGATGCATCTTTGAAATCTGCGCAAAGGTGAGCTATCACCCACTCTCTTGCAGTAAGGTGTGTTGTCCTTTTCAGGAATCGGGTAACCTCTAGGTATTTTTTGCTATCCATTTTTCTGAACTTCTGGTACTTCATGCCTTGTCTCCTGAAATTCCAAATTTGTATTGCAGCCACTATAGTACAATTTCAATTCAAAGGGCTTTAATATATTTAACTCTAATGAAGGAATGATGAAGATCTTACTACCCACTGATGGCTCTACATATTCAGAAAATGCTGCGCGTGTCACTAAAAGGATAGGAAATGAGCATAATGAGTTCATTATTCTTCATGTACTTGCAGATAAAGGCATGGGTATGAAATCATGGCAGAAAGATGGAGCTGATGTTCTTTTCTCTTCTATCGAAAATATACTGATCGAGATAGGTTTTGACAGTTCCAGGATAAAGAAGGTCGTAGAAGAAGGAAATGCACCTGCACAAATCGTGGATGTGGCTAATCGATATGAAGTTGATCTTATAGTCATGGGTAACCAGGGTAAAAGTGGTCTAAAGAAAATAATGGGCTCTGTCACTGCTAAGGTGCTGGAGCTTTCAGAAAAGCTAGTATTGGTGGTACCGCCTAATTACACATTTTCGCAGGTCGAAGACAACTCAAATGATGTCCAGACAATTCATTAATGTAGTTTTACCTTGGATAACTTCCGTCATGGAGAACACTTCAAGATTGTAGATGCCTCTATAGTTATGTATCTCCTTTAATACTGTATAGTCTACAGTACCTTTGCCAGGGGCCAGGTGCTCGTCCCCGTCGTACGTACTGGTCCACCTACCATTGTTATCATGCATGTGCATGTGTATCACACGGGGTGCTACAGTTCTGACAAATGTCCGCAATTCTTCAGGATCACCATCGCATGTAAGGTTTGCGTGTCCGATATCCAGTGTGATATTCAGATTATCCGAATTCACGGCTTCCACTGCAGCCATAAGTTCCTCTGCCTGGCAGCAGAGGTTTGTGGGGTCTGTACCTTCCTTATTCTCAAGTCCCAGCATCACCCCGAAGTCAGCTGCCTGTACTGCAAGCTGCTTCAGATTGGATACCATGTTCATAAAGGAAAGTTCACGATCACCAGTGATCCTGCCGGGATGAAGGACAACTGCTTTTGAGCCCAGGCTTGCTGCAAGTTCAATGGATTCACGCATGAGCCTGAAATCTTTTGGTTCCATATTTGCAGTGTCTACTTGCAGGTCTTTAGGATAGGTGGATGATTGGGCAGAGTAGGGGGCATGTATCGAGGTCATGAGGTTCAAAGTAGAGAGCTCATCGAGGATCGTTGACAGTACATCACGGTCCAGCCTTGGACCATTATATACATGCATTTTGGGTATGTATAGTTCCACAGATCTTACTTCATCTGACAGCTCAGAGAGGGAACCTGCAAAGGAAGATGCTCCAATTATCATATACTATCAGGTGATATCCTGGTAATAAGATATTTGTGGTTGACTGCCAAAATGTACCATAGGCTTTGTATTTAACAGGGCACACGCAGAAAAAACTTCTATATTCTAGAATTTGAATATTTTAAAAATCCGGTTGGCCTAGACAAAAGCGTATAGTAGTATTTAAACTCTACTGTCATATGTAATGTTCTGACATATCTCTAATTATAATATAACTAAGATAAAAAATAGCTCTATGCAATGCGAGTTTTTCTTCGAAAGGTTTATAATGAGACAGTATCTTCAATTTCAGCGAATGGTAATATATTACCATCATTGACACTACTTACTATATGATGGACAAATATTATCCATATAATAGAATTAATTCACAATCAGAAGACAAAGATGTAGGAGGAAAATATATGGACCCGCTCATAGGCATGGGCGCGTTAGCACTTATGGGTGCTGCTGCTACCATAGCAGGTGCATCAGAAGATCTGGAATCCGATATCGGATCTCAGAGTAACCCTAACTCTCAAGTGCAACTTGCGCCCCAGATGTCGTATCCACACAGGATCTATAATAAAGCCATTTCTGGAGAACCACCATCGAACGCTCTTATGTGTGCTATCGGTGGAACTATAGCTTATGTTATGTTGAACGCCAACTTTTCCGCAGTGCTTGCACTGACCATAGGATCACTGGTCGCAGCCATGGTACACGGAACATATGCAGTAACTTCATACATGGGCAGATGCTCCAGCCAGAAACGTTTCAAACAGATGGTATACCTTGATGTGCTGCGTTCTCACACGCCGGCAATAATGGGATACTCATTCATAACAACATTCTCTATTCTTGTAGTATCTTACTTAATGATGACTGTTTTTGCTCATCCCTTCCCGCTTCCGCTACTGGCATTCATATGGGGTATCACCGTTGGCGCTATCGGCTCATCCACAGGTGATGTGCACTATGGTGCCGAGCGTGAGTTCCAGGATGTGGAGTTCGGTTCCGGTCTTAACACCGCAAACTCCGGTAAGATCGTAAGAAAGGCAGAATCCGGGATCAGGAGCAGTATGGATAATTCCTGGTTCTGTGCAAAGTTCGGAGGACCTGTAACGGGTATTGCCTTTGGTATGACAGTCTTCCTTAGTGGATGGATAACTACTGTTTTCGATCCGTCAAAAGGCCCCACGGCCGGATGGGAGTCTGTTATTGCAGGAGCTCTCATTGTCTTCATTATGATCATCTATAACAGAAAGATCGAAATCCAGGCAAGGAAAGCATTCGGTCCCTACAAAGAAGATAAAGAGGAAGCAGCATGATAGATATAGTAGGATTAATTGCAGATAACATAATGTATATGTTGCTTATCACCCTCGGAGGTGTCCTTGTATCTGTTAGCGTTCACTTCGTGCCAGTAGGCGGTGCGCCAGCTGCAATGGCCCAGGCAACCGGTATCGGAACAGGTACCGTGCAATTGGCTGCCGGAGCAGGTCTTACAGGCCTGGTCACAGCAGGTTCAATGATGGGCGTTACTGATAATATTGGATTGGTGCTTGCCTCAGGTGCAGTGGGTGGTATGATCATGATAGCTGTTACCATGATTGTAGGTCAATGGGTCTACTTCTATGGTGTGGGTTGTCCCGCAGCATCAGCAAAAGTAAAATACGACCCTATAACAAAGGACAGGCAGGACCTTTACATATCCCAGGGTACTGAAGGCCATGCGATCCCAACCGTTTCATTTGTGAGCGGTGTTATCGGAGCAGGGCTTGGAGGACTTGGCGGAGGCACTGTTTATTATGCACTGCTGAAGATGGGAGAAGTTGCTGCAGGATTGACCATTAAGGATATCATGAGTGCAACAGGTCATCAACTGGTGGGCCTTGCCAGTATTTTCGCAGTAGGTATATTCTTCATGAACGCGGTTATTCCATCATACAACATTGGAGGAACCATAGAAGGTTTCCATGACCCGAAGTTCAAGAAATGGCCAAAGGCAGCGATCACTTCTTTAGTCGTTACCCTTCTCTGTGCTGTTCTGGCAGTGGTCACCATAGGAGGTATGTAAGATGTCAGCAGGAGGAAGCGGGGAAGCTCATGCAGCTATCCCACAGAATCAGCTAATAGCTTTCGGTATAATCGGAGGCCTTGTAGGAATATATGCAGCATATTTCCTGTCAAATGTAGCAGGCGGCGTCTTATCATTCATGGGTGCTCTTGGTGCTATATGCGCTACTATATGGGGCGCTGCAGCCGTTAGAAGAGTGGCAAGCTATGGTCTTGGTACCGGTGTACCTTCTATAGGCATGCTGGCCTTAGGTATGGGTGTCGTTGCAGCCATGTTCGGCCTTGCAGTAGGTAAAGGATTGGGTATTGAAATCGCCGGTCCTGTGGTAGCTGTTGTAGTGGCATCAATAATTGGTTTAGTTATTGGTATCTTTGCTAACAAGGTCCTGAATATGAATATCCCTGTAATGGAACAGTCAATGACAGAGATAGCTGCATCAGGGACCATATTGATCATTGGTCTTGCTGTTGCAATGACAGGCACATTCACGTTCGATGTTGTGCTTACAGAGGTCATCACCACAGGTTACATCGCAGTGATCTTCATTGCAGGCGGTATGGCTATGCTTCACCCGTTCAATGCAAACCTCGGCCCGGATGAAAAGCAGGACCGTACTCTGTATACTGCATTTGAAAAAAGTGCTATAGCAATGATCATAGCAGGTATAGTAGCATTGTCTGTGCAGAATGCATCAGCTGGTATGGTAACCATCATTATAGGTATATTCCTCTGGTACATTGGGTTCATGGGATTCTATGAACGTGTCAAGAGAGATGCCTTCAAAGTAGTTGGAACTGGGTTACTGCCATCTGAGGAGGAGTTAGAATGAGCATGATACACGTTGCACCAGAAGCGCACCTGGTGCTTGATCCATTAACCTCTTTACTGGCAGAGGAACGTCCCGATATTATCCAGTATTCAATGGATCCCATACTTGCAAAGATTGATGAACTGGACAAGATAGCGGATGATCTGGTGAACTCCCTTGCACCTGACCGGCCACTTATGAACTCATTCCCCGGTCGTGAAAATACATCCTACATTGCCGGTATATATGGAAATTCCTTCTACGGAATAATTGTAGGTCTTGGAGTTGCAGGTCTGCTGCTCATCGTGATGTATGTGCTAAAAACTATGGGAGTGATGTGAGATGGTAGATAAGAGAGAGCCAGCACCACAGTGGCCTGTACTTAAAGGTGAATATGAAGTAGGAGATGTAAAGAACTGTGTTGCTGTCATCACCCTGGGTTCACACCTTACCGGTGGTCCTCAACTTGATGCAGGAGCCTGCATCACTGGGCCCTGTAAGACAGAGAACCTGGGTATAGAGAAGGTAGTTGTACACATAATCTCCAATCCTAACATAAGATTTCTCATTGTAACCGGTTCAGAGGTCAAAGGACACGTTACCGGTGATGCAATCCTGAAGATGCACCAGAACGGTGTTAAAGATAACAGGATAGTTGGTGCAGTAGGTGCTATTCCCTATATAGAGAACCTTACGGCAGAAGCCATAGAAAGGTTCCAGCAACAGGTCGAATGTGTCAACTTCATAGGAACAGAAGATACCAATGCAATTGTAGCAAAGATCAAAGAGTATGCTGCAAAGGACCCCGGAGCCTATGATGCAGAGCCTATGCTCCTGAAGATAGGGGAGGGAGGAGAAGAAGAGAAGGAAGAAGCAGGTGGCCTCAAGCCAATGGCTGCAGAGATGGCTACTGTAAGGAGCCGTATACTCAGTGTCAACAAAGAGATGATGGGTATCGGTAACCTCAACAAGTTCCATGCAGGTGTCCATGCCGGTAAGGTAGAAGGTATAATGATCGGCCTGGGTATTACTCTGACAATACTGGGTCTTCTGCTGGGAGGTAACTAACATGGCTGAACAGTTGGAATATGATAAAGGTGTCCCTATGGTCATCTCACCTCAGATGGGACCTATAGATAATGTTGTAGCGGACATAAGGGCCCGCGCCCAGCTCATTGCAAGGAACCAGAAGCTTGATTCCGGTGTAAGTGCAACAGGATTCATTGGTTTTGCTGCTGGTTTTATATTTGCCATTCTTATGGCAGTAGTTCTTCCATTGATCATCTGGCAGGTGATTTACTAATGACCGAAAGAAGCGATAGAGTACCCAGCGTGGTCACAGACCCAGCGGATTTCGCTGAAGTGCTGGAGAGACTTAACAAGATAGACGAGAAAATAGAGTTCGTCCACAGTGAAGTCGCACAGAGGATAGGTAGGAAGGTTGGAAGGGACATTGGAATACTGTATGGAGCCGTTGCCGGAATACTAATATTCCTTGTTTACCTGTCAATAAAACCATGGTTATTTGGATAAAGAGGTGTACAAATGTTCAGATTTGATAAAAAGCAAGAGGTATACGAGGTAGGCAGCGTCAAGTTCGGTGGCCAGCCCGGAGAATACCCAACAGTACTTGTAGGTACGATGTTCTATGCAAGGCACAAGATCGTGTCAGATGAAGATAAAGGTATATTCGACAAGGCAGCTGCAGAAAATCTGTGGCATAACATTCAGGAGATGGGTGCAACCACAGGTAACCCATATGTCAACCAGATCGTGGGAGAAACTCCTGAAGCGATCACAAAGTACATTGACTGGTTTGTTGAGCTTGATGATAAGACTCCCTTCCTTATCGACTCTTCAGCAGGCGATGTTCGTGCAGCAGCCGCGAAGCACGTTACAGAGATCGGTGTAGCTGACAGGGCTATCTACAACTCTATCAATGCCAGTATCCACCCGGACGAGATGGAAGCAGTCAGGGAAAGTGACATCAACTGTTCTATTGTCCTTGCATTCAATGCAACTGACCCAAGTGTAAAAGGTAAGCTCGAGATCCTTGAGACCGGTGGTACAGGCCAGACAAAGGGAATGCTTGAGATTGCCAAGGAATGTGGTATCACAAAACCATTGGTCGATGTGGCAGCAACACCATTGGGAGCTGGTTCCGGTGCATCCATGAGAGCAGTCCTGGCGATCAAGGGGCACCTTGGTCTTCCTGTGGGCGGTGGATACCACAACATGGCATCTGCATGGGACTGGATGAAGAACTACAAGAAGAAGTTCGAGACAAAGGAAGAAAAGCAGGCAATCTACATGCCGGCAGATATAGGTACAAACCTTGTGCCACAGGTGCTCGGTTCAAACTTCCAGCTTTTCGGTCCAATTGAGAACACTGACAAAGTGTTCCCTGCAACAGCCATGGTAGATATCATGCTGGCCGAAACTGCAAAGGAACTTGGTCTTGAGGTTAAGGACCCGAACCACCCCATATTCAAACTGGTATGATCATACCAGTTTCCATTCTTTTTTAATTGATTTTTTGATCAAATCCATTCTAAAGTGTTTCCATTCTCTTCCAGTTGCCCATAAGATGTTCATCCGGGTTGTAATTGTAGCTGTCAGAGAGGATTCTGTCTCCCAGAGCATTTATCCAAACATCCACATGTCCGCTCTCAACATCGATCTCCTTCTCTTCATAAGGGTCCCAGCGTCTTTCAAGGCCAAGAATGGCCTCGCGACTGAACCTTTCAGAAGGGCTTTCCCGATCGATCTGTGTATTATTTACTGCTCTGTCAGCCTCGAATTGCCTGTTGGACTCTTCCCAGCTGCGTATTCTCTGCTCTCTTAACCTATCCTGCATCTGGCTGTATTTTCTTGAAAAAACGCCTATCTTCTGGATATTTGCAATCTGCTGCTGATACAATCCTATCATCAGGTCTGTTAGCTGCCGGACCCATATCTCATTTGGCCGAAGAGAAGCCTTCATCGTTCTGAAAAGGGGCAGATTCTCTTCAAGATGCCCCTCAGGGGCACGGATAGATCCAGTCTGCATCTGCCAGAGGATGAAGTTTCCACCTATCACCGGAACCTGTTCGTATAAGACTCCGGCATAAAATTCCTCTTCAATAGGATTTTCTGCAATTTCATAGGCTATTCGTACTTTTCCAAATCTCACATTGGCTTCGGTACGAGGAGTAAAAGCATCTGCAACCATTGGGTCATCAGGATGCACCGGACCTCTAAGAACTATCCTGTAAGGCTGCATCTTTTGCCGGAAAGGAGCTATTATATATTTAAGGAGCACTTCGTCCGGTTGCATGGGCGCAGCAACTTTTGTACTCTGGCTCTGCCATAATTGCTGGTTCATAACTGCCATAGGTTTGCTCGACCACGTGAACTTCAGGATGGGAAAACCTTCAAATGCAATTAGTCCATCGGGACTGGCCACTGCAAAATTAATGTATACAGGCATATGCATGTCATTAACCCAAGTGATCCCGCCATAACACGTCCAGTCATCAGGTATCACCATTCTAAAAGCCTCGATACCAAAGCCTGCTTGGTCGATGCACCGGATTCTTCTGTAACCGGTCATTTCATGCATCATCACCATGACATTTTGATGTTCCACAAATCGGTCAAAATTAACCGGGTGTAAATCAGATGGATTTACTCCCCACCCTTTCACATACAAGGGGACATTTTTTAATATACTCCTTATAAGAAGGTTTGATCTAATGCTATTTAAATATAACCAGTTACTCAGAAAGATTAATATGAGAATGCACTAATGCTGCTTCCATGACAGATGTAATGCTTCTCTGGGACACGCCCGTTTTATTTGAGAAATTATTTGTAGAGTATAATATTAAATGCCAGCGAGTGCAAGCTGAATCTATAGGCACACCTTTCCTGCCTCCGTGCAGATGTATTGTTCTTCCCACAGGTTTTGCCAACCCTGTATATACCTCCACTCTCAAGGGTATCGTGAGGAACAAAAATAAAATTGAAAACTTCCTCAAAAAAGGAGGTACTGTAGTCATATTTGGGCCGATGGTGCCGGAATATGATTATGACTGGCTACCCTTTAAACTGAAATATGTGCAGGAACAGGGTTCTTGCACAGTGCAGAGGATGGAAGCACATGAAGATATCTGTGTCATCGAAAAGCATGTAACTGAAGTGGAATATGACGGGTATTTCCTTGACACGGATGCAAACGTTGTGTTAAAGGACCCAAAGGGCAGGTCACTGATGGTCGTAAAAGATGTAGGTAAGGGCAAGGTCATAGCCTGTTCCATACATGAGTTTCCTTCTCAAGATTTTCTGCAAACTATAGTGGCTATGTCTTCAAGCTGCAAGATCTGAGTTTATCATGTTGGAGTAAGAAGACCACCGTTTTCAAACGGTGGATGAATTACGTCTATTCTACAAAAGAAGTTCTCCACACAACTCAATACTAAATATATATATATATATTGTTAAAACAATATACTGTTTGTATGTTAAAAGCCTACAAGTATAGAATATATCCTACAAAGGAGCAGGAAGAATCGTTCTTCCAACATTTCGGTGCATGTAGGTTTGTCTATAATTGGGCTTTAGAGAACAAAATCAAGTCATACGAGCAAAATGATAAATCCGTATCAAGATTCACCTTGAATAAAATGATAACTGAATTGAAGGAGGAACATACATGGTTAAAGGATGTAAACTCACAATCATTACAAGGTGCTACTCTTAATCTTGAAACTGCGTTTACCAAATTTTTTAGAGAAAAAAAAGGATTTCCGAATTTTAAATCTAAGAAAAATCCAGTACAATCTTTTTCAGTACCACAATTCTACGAAGTGGACTTTGATAACAATAAAGTAAAGCTCCCTAAGATTGGATGGATAAAAACAAAACTACATCGTAAATTTAAGGGTATTGAAAAGACCGCTACATTATCCAGAACACCAACTGGAAAATACTACATTAGTATTCTTGTAGATGATGAACAGGAAACACCTGTTAAAAGTCTGTTCAATGAAAAGGTAACTGTTGGTATCGATATTGGAATCAAGGACTTTGCTATACTTTCCAATGGTAAAAAAATAGATAATCCGAAATACCTTAAAACCTCTATACAACGTCTTCATGTATTACAAAGAAGGATGAGTCGAAAGCAAAAAGGTTCAAAGAACAGGGCAAAGGCCAGAAATGCAGTATCAAAGCTCCATGAAAAAATAAGCAACCAGAGAAATGATTTTCAACATAAATTATCCTCTAAGCTGATAGGCGAGAATCAAGCGTTAGCATTGGAAACTTTGAACGTTAGCGGTATGTTGAAAAATCATTGCCTTGCACTACACATAGCAGATGCTTCTTGGAGTTCTTTTGTAACTAAACTGGAATATAAGGCAGAATGGTTTGGAAAAACAATTTTACGCATAGGACAGTTTGAACCGTCAACTAAAATCTGTAATGTGTGTGGATATCACAATAAGAACTTAACACTTGCAGATAGAGAATGGCAATGTCCTGATTGTAAAACCAATCATGACAGGGATGTTAATGCCGCTATTAATATCAAAAAGTCTGCTCTTAATAAGCAAAACCTAATCGGGATATAACACCGTAGGGACTACGGAAAGAGCCTATGGACTTACTGGCAATGGTCAGGGGTATGAAGTAGGAAGCCACCCTATTAATAGGGTAGTAGTTCACGGAAACTCTTTTTGCAGCTTTTCTATTTCTTCCTGAACATCAGTCATTTTTAGTATGAATAATCCAAAACAGGGCTTTATGAACTGGAAGATCAGATCGTTACCTTTTACACCCACAGGGATCTTATCTGAACCAATAAGTTTCATACCCTTTATGCTATAACCTCCGGGTACATGAAATACCTTTTCAGAGTTGTCCTTTATGTATTTTTCACTTTGTGTAAGAGTAACCCCACTAGTCAATACCTCATAAGGCATATCTTTTGTGCATGATGATCTGGACATGTTAACCGCCTCAAATTATTGTGAGTCCCTTTACTCTTATACCGGATTCTACTATACTGCCTACGATCTTCCCGCCTGTAAGCTCAGCTGCTTTTAAAGCGTCTTTTTTGGGCAGTATTATTACAAACCCCATTCCCATGTTGAACGTCCTGTACATCTCAAGTTCGTCTACATTACCTTCTCTTTGCAAGAACTTAAAAATATCGTTGGGTTCTATGGGATCGGAAATATCAAATCCGAGCTTGGTGACCCTCTGAAGTTTTAAGAGGCCACTTCCCGTGATATGAGCCAAACCGTGTACTTCACATTGCCCGATCACATCAAGTATTTCCATGTATATCCTGGTGGGAATGAGCAGCTCTTCACCAATGGTAGTAGAATCGTTGTATGGGAATGGATCCTTATAAGAATGTCCGGACCCTTCGACTATTTTGCGTACCAGGGAATAACCGTTGCTATGTACTCCACTGCTGGGTATGCCGACAAGCACATCACCCACTTGCACATTTTCACCAGTGATGATCTTATCTTTTTTAACCATACCAAGGCAAGTGCCTGCAAGATCAAAACCTTTTATAACGTCCGGGAGGGTAGCAGTCTCACCGCCTATTATTGACATGCGGGAAAACTCAGCACCATTTCTTAATCCCTCTCCAATCTGAGTTGCGAATGATTCATCATGGGATTCAAGTGCCAGGTAGTCTACAAAAGCCACTGGCTCTGCGCCAATAGCCAGTATGTCATTTACATTCATAGCAACGCAATCTATTCCGACTGTATCCCATTTTTTAAGCGCGTTTGCAATGAGGACTTTTGAACCAACTCCATCTGTTGTCATTGCAAGGGCGTATTCCCCAAAATCAAGAAGACCTGCATAATGCCCTATATCTGTTAGCGGAGCACCCAGGCCTGTACGCATATAGGTCATTTTACTGGTAAGGGCTTTGATAGTGCTCTCTTCCTGTCTTATATCCACGCCCGATCCTGCATATGTGAGATGCTTTTCACTCATTGAACTACCCCTTTCATAAATTATAGAATTCGCGATGTAAAACCCTAACTGCATTAATGGCGTCCCTTGAGCTCACAACAAAGGATATATTGTGCTGTGATGAGCCCTGGCTGATCATTATCACATTTATTTTTTCTCTTCCCAGCGTACTGAATACTCTGCCCGAGACACCTGGTGTGCCATCCATACCTGCACCTACAACAGCGACCACGCAGATATCTCTGTCAAAGACAACGTCTCCCACCACATTTCTATTGAATTCGCAACGCACTGCAGCGACAGCAGTTTCCAGTTGGTCCTCATCGATCACCAGAGACATATTTGCTTCAGAAGAGCCCTGGCTTATCATAATTATGTTTACTCCTGCATTAGCAAGACTTGTGAAAACCCGTGCAGCTGTACCGATCGTGCCCATCATGCCAGCTCCACAGATGTTTATAAGCGCCACTTTCTTGATCAAGGTCACTGCTTTTACTACATTCTGGCTTGGTACCTGATCAGCCACTATAAGAGTGCCTTCAAAAGAAGGTTCAAAAGTATTTTTTACTCTAACAGGTATCTTGTGTTTGATAGCTGGTTCTATTGTCCTGGGGTGAAGTACCTTGGCGCCGAAATATGACAGTTCCATAGCCTCGATGTAAGAAACCTGAGCCAGTGGTTTTGCCTCAGGAACTATTTTTGGATCAGAGGTCATTATTCCATGTACTTCTTTCCATAACCAAATCTCGTCAGCCTGGACAGCTGCGCCAATGATCGAAGCTGAAAAATCAGATCCGCTCCTGCCAAGGGTGGTGATGATTCCGTCTTCGTTCTCTGCAATAAAACCAGTGATAATTGTTACTATTGAACAGTTCAGTAAAGGAGATAATTTTTCCTTGATAAGTTCATAGCTTTTTTCAAGGGGCAGTGCGTTCCCATAATTGCCATCAGTGATAATGCCGGACTCTCCACCGGTCAGCCATTTGGAATCAATACCTAAAGACCTTATAGAGCCACTTACTATGGGTGCAGCCAACCTCTCCCCATAAGAAGAAATATAATCAATTGAACGCGGCGTAAGCTCTCCAAGATAACATATTCCTATTAAGGCTTTTTCCAGTTCATCTAATCTAACATCAATTACCTCTGTGGTTTCAGAGATAATATTCTCATCATCTATTGCAGCATGTATGGCATCATAATGCGTTTTGGTGATGTCCGCTATGAACTCTTTGACCAGCGAGACTTTGCCGTTCTTTGAAACATCCTTTGCTGTGCTCAAAAGCCCATCTGTAGTACCACCAAGTGCTGATGTAACTGCAATAAGCTCGTGACCGTTTTCATGGAAGCCTTTCAGGAGTGTAGCAACATGGCGGATCTTTTCTCCATTTGCTACCGAAGTACCACCAAATTTCATTACGATTCTCATATTAATTTCACACTTTCCGCGGTTATGGATTGCACTATAAAGAAGATTGTGTGATATAAAGATTATGAACCCATTAAAGTAAGATTAATGTATTTTTTACTTTTAGCTCAATTTAAAGATCACAATTCCTATCGCTATGATAATTATGAATAGAATTGGCATAAAACTATCAGTATTCACATGATCTGTCACATTCCCATTTCCGTTAGTGGCAGGTGTTGATGAAGGATTCATTATGTTTTGTGTAGCAGAGCTATTAAGTTCTCCCTTATTTTTGTCAATGCTATCAGGTATTGATATCAAAGGATTCGTATCATTATTGTTGTTTTCAGATACATTTTTTGATATATCTCTTACTACATTTCCTATGCTATTTTCTTCCAGATCAGGTCTCTGCGTCACATCTTTAAGGATAACAGTGGAACTGGTCGAAGATTCAAAAAATTTACTTATCCTTGCTATAAAAATGGTCCGTGAATTGCCATCCACATTTTTGGAATAAATGAATATATCGCCAGTTTCCAGTTCTTCTTTCTTCAGCGATCTCCCATCCCTGCTCAGTTCAAGGATCACAGAATCATCTTCCACATCACTTGCTTCCAGAGTGTAACCGTCTTCAAGGGAAAGGCTTTCTCCAACTTTAACAGACTTTGAGGTATCCAGCATAAGGAAATCGTCATCTTCCTGCTCAGGATCAAGGAACTGTTCGATCTCCACTTCAACATATATCCTATCATCTTTTTCATCAAAATCCACGGGTGTGATCCTGAGTACAACGTAATCTATTTCCTCTTCCTTTTTGTCTTCATTTGTTTCTTCCATGGTGACTATGTACTCAAATGGTTTATCTTCGTCTCCGAAAGAATCCCTTATATCGATCTCTTCATCTTTATAGTACACTTTTAATAATATGTCTCCGGAGTCTTTGCTGGAATCTATGAGCTTGAAAGAATAACCTTGCTCTAACTGTACAATATCGCCTGCACTCAGAGTTTCCTCAGAGTAATATATCATTGCCCCTTCTTCAGGGGAACAATAAACTGGGGAAGACAGCAGAATAAGCAATGTCATTACACAGACAACCACAAAACGTATATATCTCATAGGAACCACTATCATACAAATTAAAGGACATTACATGTGATTGCATGCTTGTTTCTTCTATTAGTTGATTAGTCTGTCGGTTTTAGGATCCCTGGTGTATATCATGAAATATATAATACTGATCGGAGATGGTATGGCGGATGAACCTATTGCTGAACTGGGAGGAAGAACTGTACTCCAGAAGGCAAGAACGCCCAACATGGACTATATTGCTGCCCATGGAAAAGCGGGGCTGGCCCGGACCGTCCCGGAAGGTATGCATCCGGGAAGCGATGTTGCGAACATGTCTATTGTAGGATATGATCCTAAAAAGTATTACTCAGGCCGGGCTCCTCTTGAAGCTGCAAGCATGGGCATTGAATTGGATGCTGATGATGTGGCTTTCAGATGTAACCTCATAACTATAGAGGACGGAATGATCGCTGATTACAGTTCCGGACACATTTCAAGCGAAGAGGCCAGGGAACTTATACAAACCGTAGATGCAGAGTTAGGTAAGGACGGGATCAGCTTCTATCCGGGTATCAGCTACAGACATCTGATGGTTACAAAGAACAACTTTGGTGCTGAAACCGCGTGCACTCCTCCTCATGACGTGATAGGCGAAAAAAAAGAAGATCATATGCCAAAAGGCAAGGACAGTACGATATTTTGTGAATTGATCGATACTTCCATGGCCATTCTTGCGAAGCATCCTGTGAACCTTAACAGGATAGCAGCAGGTAAGAAGCCAGGCAATTCGATCTGGTTATGGGGACAGGGAGGTGCGCCTGCATTTCCTCTGTTCAGGGATATGTACGGTAAGACCGGAGCTATCATCTCCGCAGTAGATCTTGTGAAGGGGATCGGAATATACGCAGGTTTCGATATAATCGAGGTGCCCGGAGCAACAGGTTATCTGGATACCAATTACGTAGGAAAGGCCGAGTATGCACTGGATGCTCTGAAGGATCACGATTTCGTTGTCGTACATGTGGAAGCACCGGATGAGGCAGGGCACATGGGAGATGCAAAGGCTAAGATCCAGGCCATCGAGGATTTTGATGAGAAGGTTGTTGGCACCATACTGCAGGGTGCTAATTCCATGGCCGCAGATGTGACCATCCTGGTAATGCCTGATCATCCGACTCCTGTGCACCTGAGGACGCATACATCTGATCCCATACCTTTTGCTATCTACTCCACCAATGAGAAACATCCCGACAATGCCACAGCATTCAATGAAGTTGATGTGCGGGAGGGATCCTATGGAATTGTGTATGCTGCTGATCTGGTAAAGCTCATGATACAACGCCACACATAAGAACACAATCTCTTTTTTTTAACCATAGTCAAATTTTATAATTAATTCTCATGTATTTCATTGGAGTTATGCGGGGAATGGCTAAACCCCGATACTCAAAGGTGTGGATTGCATGAAACAAGGTCTTACAAGATGGACACCTTCGGGTATATCTAAATGGGATCCCTTTGAAGAGGTAGGCAGGATGCAGGGACTTCTAAGACAGCTGTTCAGTGAACTGTCACTTTCGGGTGAAATAAAGACCTTAGACACGCTTTCACCCATGATGGACGTGCAGGATAAGGATAACGAAATAGTTGTAAAGGCCGACATGCCCGGAGTAGACAAGAAAGATGTGGAGATCGATATTAAGAATAATATGCTCTACATCAATGCAAACACGCATCGCGAAAAGGAAGAAGAGAAGGAAGGATATGTGGTGCATGAACGCGCTTTTTCACGGTTTGCCCGGACCTTCAGCCTGCCTGCGAATGTTGTGACAGAAGGAGCGAAAGCCAAACTGGAGGATGGCGTTCTGACCATAAAAATACCTAAGGCAGAGATAGAGGAAAAGCAGAAGATACTTATCGAATGAGTTGTGGATAATTTCTAGGGTACGTCCATATATGATGGACGTACTATCGCTTTTTTCAGTAATTTATATATTTACGGCATCAGGGAAATAACCTCTTCATATTTTGCTCAGTCGGGGTAACTATCATCATCGCCGCATCTGTTCATATGTAGATAGGCTTATTTATGCCTAATGACCTGTTAACACCAGGTGTAATTTTTGAGATTCGAGGCTTTTGTAGTGGAAAACATCCCACTGATAAAAAAAGAGGATGATATCGCACAGATCATTTGTGAAAGAACCGATATCCTTGATGGGGATGTCATAGTTATAGCTTCCACCATTGTGGGGAAAGCTGAAGGAAGGACTTTTTCCCTGGTGGATATAGTTCCTGGTGCAGAGGCAGTAGAGTTCTCCAAACATATCCGTTTCACTCCCGAGTTTATACAGGCGGTTCTTGAAAGGAGCCGGGAATGCCTGATTTCTTCACCAGTATTGCTTGTGGAGATGAAAAATGGCCATATATGCATCAATGCAGGCATTGATGAATCTAATGTTGAAGAGGAAATACTTCTGGAGCTTCCGGCAGATTCTGATGCAAGCGCTGCATATATTGGAAAGGGGATCGAGAGTTACACTGGTACGCAGATCAGTGTAATCATTACCGATACGAATGGGAGAGCCTTTAAGCGTGGTCAAACAGGGGTTGCTGTAGGAGTCTATCGTATCCATCCTCTCAAAGACTGGAAGGGACAAAAAGATCTGTTCGGTAAAGAACTTAAGATCACAGAAGAAGCTGTCGCTGATGAGGTCGCAGGAGCTGCGAACCTGCTTATGGGTGAAGGTAACGGCGGATATCCTGTAGTGATAATACGTGGCCTGAAATTAAGGTCCAAAGATAGTGCATCCGTAAAGGAAATGTATAGGTCGGATGAAGAAGATCTGATTAAAAAAAGCCTGAAATATCTAAGGTGCCGGGTTTGAGGGCAGGTTAACAAGTTCTACTCCGGCCTCATCAAAGAATTCAATGGAATCCCTATCCGGATAGGATTGCAGGAACACAACTCTTTTGATATTTGAGTTGATGATCATTTTGGCACACAGGATGCATGGCTGGTGTGTGCAGTACAAGGTTGCCGAGTCTATGCTGACCCCATAAAGTGCTGCCTGGATGATGGCATTCTGCTCGGCGTGCACTGCCCGACATTTCTCGTGGCGTGTACCCGATTCGATGTTGTTCTGCTGTCTGATGCAGCCAATGTCAAGACAATGGGCCATGTTCCTGGGGGCACCATTATAGCCTGAGGAAAGTATCCTTTTATCCTTGACGATCACAGCACCCACCTGGTTTCTCAGGCATGTTGACCTTTTTGCTACAACGGTAGCTATTTCGAGGAAATATTCGTCTAATCCCGGCCTCTCTATCATCGACTTATAAAAATAGCAAGTAGTATATATAAGTTGTAGTGTATGTTGGAAACAAAATATAAATCTCAATTTCCATCACTCTTACACTCTTGGAGCATCAGAAGATGAGTCTATCTCTTACGGAAAAACTGGATTCGTTCGTAAGGAAGCACAACGACCGACAATTGCTGGTTTTGCCTGTTGCTATCTTCCTTATAGCCATATTAATCATTGCCTTCACCTTAGCTACGACCGGGGCACCGGTGAAACTGGGCATGGAATTCAAAGGTGGTACAATGATCTCTCTGACAACTGATACGCCGGCAGCTGCTCTTAAGGAAAAGTATTCGGCTTATCCTCTGACTGACGTACGGCAGACAGGCTCAAGGACAGTCATACAATTTGGTCCACTATCCAATGAAGAACAGCTGAGTCTTACCCAGGATGTTACGGATACTTATCAGAATGTGGAGATTAGACAGATAGGTCCGGTTTATGGGACAGATCTGCAAAAACAGGCAATTAAAGCAGTTATTTTCTCATTCATAGGCATGTCTCTTGTTGTGTTCATAATCTTCAGGATCTTCATTCCATCATTGGCAATAGTTTTAGCTGCTTTCTGTGATATTGTTATCGCAGTAGCTTTTATGAATGTAGCCGGTATCGAGCTATCTCTTGGTACTGTTGCAGCGCTGCTTATGCTTATAGGTTACTCTGTAGACAGCGACATATTGCTCACTACCAGGGTGCTTAAGAGAAGAGGAGAAGTCGAAGAAAACATAACAAATGCTATGGGTACTGGTATAACAATGACCACCACTACTCTTGCAGCCCTGATAGTGCTGTATGTAGTGACCACATATTCTTATTTGATCATACCTTCTTTTTCCCAGATCAATCTGCTTTCGGATATTTCTATTGTACTCATATTCGGGCTCTTGGCTGATATTATAAATACATGGCTTACTAACGTTTCAATTCTACGCTGGTATGTTAAAAGAGAAGGAACAAAAGGAGCAAGGAGGAGAAGAGCATGAGAGAAGATGAGGAGCCAAAAAGTATATTCAGGGATCTACGGGTGATAATCTTCATAATTGCTCTTCTGGGATCGATAGTTTTCATTCATCCCGGATATAACTCTGAAGATGGATTTACGACAAATCTCAAATATGGGCTGGACCTGGAAGGTGGCTCATGGTTACAGGTTAAGCTTCAGGGCGCACTGGTGCAGGTAGACGCAGACATGAATATGCTGCTTAAGGCTCTTATAGAACCGTTGATAACTAATACTATCGAGATCACAGGTTCAACAGCCACTGTGAATGTACAAGGACAGGCCCAAACCCAGACCATCACGTTCACAACTCCTGGTACCATTACAAATTCTCAGATGGATCTCCTTGGATTGGGTGAATACACCATCAGTAAGCAAAATGAGCTTACACAAGTCAAACTAACCACTTCTAAAGAGACACTTATTGATTCCTATCTGGGTAATTCATTAAAAGCTGAGATCGTTCCAATGGTTACTACTGATGGAGTGGAATATGAGATAAGGACAGCTGTAACAGAGCAGCAGATAGAAGCCCTCATGAACGCAGTGGGCGGTTCCATTGTTAAAAATGCCGATGGCAGTTCACGGTATCAAGACAGGGTAAGGGCAGAGACCCGCGATCTTACCAAAACCATCCTTAGTGAAAAGATGAACTCTCTTGGACTTAAGGACATACCTGTAAAGACTGTAGGTGATGAGTATATCCTCATAGACTTTGCAGGCATTGATCTGGCAACAGCAAGGGAGATTGCAGAGAAACCCGGTAAATTCGAGATACGCATCCAGACAACAGGCAATGAAACAAAACATGTACTATATGGGGAAAATATAGAGAGTGTCGGGATAGTTGGTTATAATGAGGAGGATGGAATGTGGTCTACACCCTTCACTCTCAACGAAGCGGGAGCACTAGCCCTGCAAAAAGCAGCTATCGAGACCGGGGCTACAAGTAATCCCATGGAGCATAATCTGATAATGTTACTTGACGGCAACGAGGTATATAGTGCTCCTTTAAGTAACTCTGCTGCTCAGCAATTGGAAACAGGTCCGATCTATTCATGGCAATCTTCTACAGGTTCTGATGATGAGGGTAAGTCAAAAGCACAGCAGCTTCAGATTCATCTGAGGGCCGGAGCTCTCCCTGTCAATGTGGAGGTCATAGGCGCAGGACACGTGGATGCAGCACTCGGAACTCAATTCAAGAAACAATCTGTGATCTCAGGTCTTATCGCTTTGTTCGCAGTGGCCTTTGTGGTGTACAGAAAATATCACCAAAAGGAAATTCTTATCCCTATGGTGGGTACTTCTGTAAGTGAGGTAATAATGATATTAGGTGTCGCCTCTGCGATAGGATGGCAACTTGACCTGCCAAGTATTGCAGGTATTATTGCTGCCATTGGTACAGGTATTGATCACCTTGTTATCATCACTGACGAAGTATTGTATGAAGGAAAATTACCTCCTACAAAGGTGTATCTTTCCAGGATAGCCAAGGCATTTACTATAATATTGGGTGCAGCAGCAACAACGGTAATTGCCATGGGTCCATTGGTATTGATGGGTTTCGGATCCCTCAAAGGATTTGCCATAACCACCATAATAGGTGTGTTCATAGGTGTGGTAATAGCAAGGCCAGTTTATGGAAAGATGATAAATGAAGTATTGAAAGATAAAAGTGAGGGTCAGATCTGATTATGCAAGCAAGCATAAAAGATATTTGGACTGTGAAATATAGACCTTCAAGGCTTGAGGAGCTTGTAGGTAATGAAGAGTCTGTGAATACCCTTCGCAGGCTCGCATTATCTCGTAATGTTCCGCACCTGTTATTGTATGGGCCGTCCAATTCCGGAAAAGCCACCGCTGCCTTCGCCCTTGCAAATGAAATTTACGGAGAAGGGTCTGAGAGAAATTTCACTTACTTCAATGCATCCGATTTCTTTGATAACGGTAAAAGTTATCTTGTCCGGGACAAGAGGTTCACGCGTATACTGGGCACAGATGACCCACGGAAGATCCAGAAAAGTGTGATCTCTGTTTTCAAGGAAATAATAAACGAATATGCAAGTATGGCGCCAATAGACTCGGACTACAAGATCATATTCATAGACAGTTCCGAAACTCTTGATACGAATGCACAGCATGCATTAAGGCGCATAATGGAAAAATACACAACAACCTGCAGGTTCATTCTTTCTACCACTCAGCCCTCAAGATTGATAGCACCTCTGCGTTCCAGAGGTCTACAGCTTTTTTTCAGGCATGTATCTGATGAAAAACTGGCTGATTTCATAAAGCATATAGCGGAAACCGAAGGCTTTCTGATCACAGAAAATGGAGTACAGGCATTGTTGTATCATTCAAGAGGTAACGTAGCAACCTCACTTAATACATTACAGGTGGCAGTTATTCTCTCAAATGGTGAACCAATAGGGGCCCAAGCCATATATACGGCTGCTGTCAGGGAAGAAGTAGGAGATGTAAGATTGCTCTATGAGGCTGCAACTGTCGGGAATATAATAGAGGCCAGGAAATTCATAGACCGTATGCTGGTTGATTACGGTTTTACAGGCAATGAGATACTAGAACGCCTTCACAGAATTGTTGCAGGGTCTGGAGAACCTGAGCAAAGGATCGCTAGATGGAACATTAAGATCGCAGATGCCAACTTTAAAATGCTACAGGCTGCTAATGACAGAATTCAGCTTGAAGCTCTTGTGACAGATTTTTGCAACTAACATATAATAGTGATCATGGATGCAAATAGTGAATTCACACTGGCTTGCCGCAAGCTTCTGGAAATGGTGCTTAATGGCGAGATACGGGATCCGGATCAATTGGTTCAGGCAAAGAAACTTGTAAGTAAACATCACAAACTTCCTTCACTGCCTACAAATGCGGACATTATGATTTCCGGTAGCGAAGAAGAGCAACTATTGGTAAGGGATTTCCTTCGGAAAAAACCGGTTCGTACTATCTCAGGTGTAGCTGTGATCGCAGCTATGACATCGCCTGCCCCCTGCCCCCATGGCACATGTGTTCCCTGCCCAGGAGGCCCAGCTTCTTCTTTTAACTCGCCGCAAAGCTATATGGGGCAGGAACCCTCTGCAATGCGCGCGATCCAATATGAGTATGATCCATACAGGATAACCGCTGCCCGTCTTGAGCAATTAAAACAGATAGGGCATGATATAGGGAAAGCCGAATTGATCATAATGGGGGGAACATATTCAGCCCGCACTTTAGACTATCAGGAATGGTATGTAAAACGATGTCTTGAAGCAATGAACGATTTTTTTGATACCCAATGGCGTGAACATGTCCCTACTATTGGTAAGACCTTCCCCTACCTCACTCTTGAGGACGTGCAGAAGGCCAATGAGACAGCAAAGGTCCGCAATGTAGGTATGACATTTGAGACCAGGCCAGACTGGGCTAAAGAAGATCATGTAGATGTACTGTTAAAATTAGGTGCCACCAAAGTTGAGATCGGAGTGCAGAGCACCTATGATTTTGTCCTTTCCAGGATGAACCGTGGGCATACTGTTGCAGATGCCACAGAGGCTAATAGGGTTCTAAGGGACAGCGCTCTGAAAGTAGGTTTTCACATGATGCCTCATCTTCCGGGAATGGATATTGAAGGGGATGTGCGCAATTTCAAAAAACTTTTTATAGATACCAGATTCAAGCCGGATTATCTGAAAATATATCCTACACTGGTCACAGAGGGGACAGCACTTCAGAGAATGTGGAAGGACGGGGAATATGAAGCCCTTACAGATGAAAATGCTGTGGAACTGCTTGCTAAGATCAAATCCTTCCTGCCTAAATGGGTAAGATTACAACGGATACAGCGGGATATTCCTGCTTATCAGATACTTGCAGGTACTCGTAAAAGCAATATCAGACAACTTGCTAGAAGTATGCTGGAAGAACATGGTGGTTCCTGTCAGTGCATCCGCTGCCGCGAGGTAGGTCATAATATTCTTAATGGAAAGTATCCTCATCCTGACAACATTAAGCTGGTTGTTGAAAAATATGATTGTTGTGGTGGTGTGGAACATTTCATATCTTTTGAAGATATACAATCGGATATTTTGATAGGTTTTTTGAGATTGAGGTTCCCTCATGATCCTTACCGACCCGAGCTTCAGAATTCAGCTCTGGTCAGGGAGTTGCATGTATACGGATCTATGGTTCCTGTAGGTGAACATGCAAAAGAATATGCCTGGCAGCACAGAGGCTATGGAGCAGAATTGCTTGCACATGCGGAAGAAGTGGCAAAGGGTGCAGGCTTTAAAAAGATCTCTGTTATAAGTGGTATTGGAGTAAGGGAATATTATCGTAAGCAGGGTTATATTTTGGATGGGGTCTACATGTCTAAGTGGTTTTAGATACATTTTTTACCAATGCCTGTAATGGATCATGACAATAATGAGTAGTGATCAGATAGAGAACATGTCAGAAAAAGAGATACTGGTGCAGATCCTTAAAACACTGATCAGTATCGATCAGAGAATGGACCGTTTGGTTCCGGGGGATGTCTCTATGACCAGAAAAACTTCAATAGAAGATGACAATGAGGGTCCATCCACTGGTCTGGATGTAATGACATTGCTTTCTCTGCCGGAACATTTGAGAACCACTGCAACGGTATTATTTGAACTGGGGGAGTCTACTGCTGAAGACATATCACAGGTTACACTTAAGGAGGGGGCTGTCGAAAGTGGCTACCTCAATCAGCTTGTGAGGATGAGACATGTGAAAAAATACCGTGCAGGTAGAAAGGTATATTTTTGCATCATCGATAATAAGAACATTGATTAAATCTCATATAATCTTTTTTCAGAATAGGGATTACTTTGATTACTCGCTATTGAAATTAATTTAACTTTTTTGTCTTGTTGTGTCAGTGTATATTGTTTTGTGAACATAGTTGTCATTAACTATATATATGATAATATACATAGATTTCGCGCTTTCAGTTAAAAATTTTATAACAGTAACTAGCTTTATACAAAGCTGGAGGTCAAATTGAAAATAAGAGTAGTAAGTTCAAAAGAAGAGATAGAAACCCTGCACCAGAGTGAGGAAATGATACATCTGGCTTTCAGGCCCTCAAATACAGATATCTTTTCAATGATAGCAAAATGCCCTAAACTCAAAGCTATCCATATGCCTACCTCATATAACAAAACACTTTCCAAGTCATCCCTCATGTTCCTAGAAATGCAGGGTGTAAAAATTCTTGAAGGTGATTTGTGGGGGCACAGAGAAGCAATAGAAGAGTACTCTGAGATCTCACAACATGTTTATGACAGTATCGGGGAATATAGACAAAAGGGAATGTCTGATGAGGATATACTAACACAAATGAAAACAGAGACCGGTTTAAGTCTTGATATCCTTTCTTTCCTCATCAACAGAACTAAATGACGGGAGTTTTCCTCCCTCTATTTATCATTGGACATCTTTATCAAGTTATTGATCTCAGTATTGTTGAAAAGTGTATACTATTCTATTTATCAATATTTATTATTTTTCCAATGTTTGTCTTGTTACCTCTAAATTAACATATTTTTACTGTAGTTGACAAACTTTTTTTATTATATAATTAGGTGCATGCTATATCCATATAAAGATCAAGTTTTTCTGTATATGTGTATTACAGTTGACGACGATCTCATCTGTCTTAAAATTTAATATATGCAAAGAATATGAATCATAATATCTAATTATCTTTAATAAATATCATATAATTAATACAGATTAAATGAGTAAGAAATATTTTATATGTGTATTACTATTTATCTTTCTATAATATGTCGGCGCTAGATTTATATTCAAATTTTTTAACTTAATTGATTACTTTATATCAAAGGCTATTAATGTAAAATTAACTTAATAAATTTTACATATTATATGATCCGTATAAAATTAGTTTAATAAACTTTAAATAGAAAGTTGTAGATACACAGAAAATAGGATTATAAAGTATTTTACTTGTAAAAAAACAATATTTTACGATCCACAGAGGTATAAGATATGAAAATAAGAGTTGTCAGTTCCAAAGAAGAAATCAACACATTGAGCCCAAATGAAGAGATAGTGCATCTTGCATTCAGGCCATCCAACACGGACATCTTCTCACTTATCATGAAGTGTCCACAGGTTAAGGCACTCCACATTCCAAGTTCTTACAAGAGAACTATTTCCAACTCTGCAAAAATGTATCTCAAAATGCAGGGTATCGAACTGCTCGAGGGAGACGTGTGGGGGCACCGTAAGGACATCAACGAGTATTCTGAGGTCTCACAGAATGTTTATGATCGCATAAAGCAGTATCGTATGGATGGAATGCAGGAAGACGATATAGCTGACAAGATGGTAAGGGAAACCAGGCTCAGTCCGGATTTCATTTCATTCCTTATCAAAAGCAATTAATTCCAATGTATATCAGACCGGTCTAAACGATCGGTATCATTTTTTTATCTGTCTTTCTCACTCCCGCACACAGTAAAGTATCACGCAGTATATTACTCACCCAGCACAGTACTGCGGCTAGAGATTAAAATTCACATTATTTTTGGTAGCTGAGTTACAAAGAAGACTTAGATCAATGTCAAAATGCCTGAATACTTTCACTCCACATCCATCAGCTTAATACCTATTCCGGAAATAAGAAGTATAAAAATAACCAAGGAGGCTATGAATCCATAACTTTCCATCAATGGGTCCGGATTAGAAGAAAATGTAGAATGGGTGACAATAATAAGGGCGATCAGGACTAGCACTGAAAAGATGGACAATAGTACTTCAAGGGTCTTTTTATTCATGTGCTTCAATTAGAGGATGATGTACATCAATTTAACGCACCGGATCGTCAGTAAACATGCCAATTAATAGGTGATATATGACAGAATTTGAGAGAGTGCTTGTGCAATCTTTTAATTCCTTTTTCACTGAGAATGGAATAAAAGGTATAGCACACAGAGTAAAACAGCACCGTTTTACTCCCCAGTTTCTGGATGTACTTGTGGATTCACTTGACCCTGACTTTTATATGGGAATAGAATGCAAAAGTATTTCTGTGGATAAAGGAGCAAAAGCTCTGTATTTTTCTCAGCACTTTACTGTAGATAAAAAAGGCACTCATCAGATATCACGCATCTCTGATTTTCTCAGGCTTTCGGGGCGCGCAGGTTTTCTGGCAGTGGAACTCAGGATGGGGGTAGGTTATGCCCGTGAAGCATATATAGTGCCTTGGACAGAACTGGATACTCTTTTTAATACCGAGGGAGAAACTAAGTTATCTATATCAGATTTAAAGGAGTATTCCATGATAGAGAGAGAGGGAAACAGGTATCTTATAGATCCTGCAAAATGGAAAGCAGGAAGAGTACTCGGATAAGTGGTTGAAATGTCAGGTAGTCTACAGCAAATGAGGGATTGTGCAAAAAAATGTGCAGAAACTATACAGAAGATAAGTGAAGTAAAAGTTGTATCACATATAGATGCAGATGGGATCACATCCGCTGCCATTATTTGCAAAGCACTTGATCGTGCAGGCATTGACAATTCTGTTAATTTTGTAAAGCAACTTGATGAAAACGCTATATCAAGGCTCAAGGATCAGAATCCTGAGCTTGTCATATTCACTGACCTGGGAAGCGGAATGCTTGAATCTATCATAACATCCGGGTTGCACGTTGTGATCTCTGATCATCATCGCCCGCGCGGCGACCCGGAAAATCTTGTAAAGAACCATCTTAATCCTCATCTTTTTGGAGCCAATGGCTCTACAGACATAAGTGGCTCAGGAACAACATATTTGCTGGCCAGTGAACTTGGAGATAATCATGACCTTGCAGATCTCGCAATAGTTGGTGCCATCGGTGATATGCAGAACAGACGTAATGGCCATCTTATCAATCTCAATAGGGAGATCCTTGAGGAAGGTGTTTCTAAAAAGGTATTATCCTTTGAAAAAGATGTCATGCTTTTTGGTAAGCAAACAAGACCCATTTTTAAACTCTTGCAATATGCTTCGGATCCATATCTTCCAGGTCTAACAGGAGATGAAGATGCCTGTATAGATTTCCTTCATCGTATAGGGCTTCGTTTTGGAGATGATGACCGATGGAGAAGGTGGATAGATCTGGAACAGGGAGAAAAGCAAAGAATAGTCTCTGCTCTTTTACAACACGGTCTTTCCTCGGGACAGGAATCCTGCAAACTGGAGAGGCTTATTGGGGAAGTTTATATATTGTTGAATGAACGGGAAGGCACTGAAATGCGGGATGCCACTGAGTATTCGACATTGTTGAACGCAACTGGAAGATATGACAATGCTGAAATCGGGATGGAAGTATGTATGGGAGACAGGGAGGAAGCCTATCAGAAAGCGAGCAGATTGCTTACTGAACATCGATCTAACCTTGTGAATGGACTTAAATTCGTAAAGACAAATGGAATCACAAAACTCAGTAACTTACAGTATTTCGATGCTGGCTCAAATATAAAGGAAACAATAATAGGAATTGTTGCCGGTATGAGTACATCAGTTGTTGCTGACAGGAATTATCCTATTATCGCATTTGCAGATGCGGAAGAAGGTGTCAAAGTCTCTGCTCGAGGTACTCAGGACCTTGTAAGAAAAGGGCTAAATCTCTCAGAAGCATTAGCCTTTGTATCTGCAGAGGTGGGAGGAGCTGGAGGCGGACATGACATAGCAGCCGGAGCAACCATTCCTCAAAGTACTAAGGATGAGTTCATCCGCAAGCTCGATTCAATTATCGGTACTCAGATATTGAAAAAATGACTTGTCAGGTGTAATCATTGATATGTCGCAGTTCCTTTATATCAACAACATTTGACATTGCATTTAATTTTATACCTATACCGTGTTCCTGGACAATGGCCATGGGATTAGTGCCTCCAATCACAACAATTCCCAGATGATCCCTTTCTACCGGCACATCCAGAATGCGTGTATTTGGCTCTCCCACTTCCAGGATACCTGTGATACCGGCATCCATCATATCTGAAAGGATGCGGTCGATATCATCCCTTGCAGCCAAGGGGGCTTCTCTGAGGTTCGCCAGTATTTTCCCGGAACCTGTTTTTAGCATTTCAGTTACCGATGTGACCTCCTGGGACATGAGCACTTCCAGAGGATCGATCGTAGTACTATGGTATGTGAGCACATTAGTGAACCTAAGTGGTATTCCATTCTTGATCTCCACCAATCCGCCAAATCGTGGATTTACAAGCACTCCTTTCTTGAGCAGGACTCCATCTATGGTAATGCTGCACACTGTTAGAAAACCAACTTGATCTGGCCCCACAGTGATTCCCTCAATGTTATCTCCTTCATGAAGTACTCTTATATAAGGACTTACTGAAAGGCCACTATTGATGGCCATTTCAAATATCCCCATCACATCTTCCAGATCTTTCTTATTGGTAATGGACAGATTGACTATTACTTTACCTTCCCGTGTTACCGGATCAAAAGTTGTTCTGAACATCAGATCTTCTATCTTTGCTGATGTGAACTGGATACAGTAGTTTTTCTGCACCGACAGACCTCAAGAGAATCTATTTGTCTTTATTCTATTATACACTATCGATGCAGATATGAGAAGTTTCACATTCATTTTTCAAGCACCTTTGAGAACATTGCACTGTATAAATGAGGATTTTTAAGGAAATCCAGTTTGCTGAGGTCACTGACAAGATTGTACATATCCTCTCCCTTTGCAAGCCCCAGCATTGAAGCATCAGCAGGTTTAAGGTAGCGGATAGGTGGTGTTTTAGTATACTTCGGGTTGGGTATATATCCTTTCTCAAGAAGATAATATGCGGCTCCTGAATGCTCCTTGATGGGTTCGTACATGGACGCGAACTCTCTGGACACCCAGTTTGCCATCTTAAGGACTTCATCTGAAGAATTTATGGTAATATGGCCATATCCTGGTGGAACCATTATTATATCTCCAGCTTTTGCTTCGACGAGCACTACGTCCTCAATAGATTCTTTTTCCATTCTCTGCAACAGGTAATTACCTTCACCTTCAAGGACTTGATAGAGCTCTGGATAGGATACTGAAGCCCCAGGCACATTAGGGTGATAATGGCCTGCTGTTTTAACATATTCCCTTCCAAGCATTTGGGGTGGAATGGCAGTGATATCGTATCTAAGTTGCTGGGCCTTAATAGATTCATGTTCTACTTCGTTTCTGTAGAGATCCCTGTACATATAATAAAGTTCTGTGTTCTCTGCGGTCCTGGCCCACTCAGTATCATAAAGAACCTCATCCATATCATGCAGCATCCTGATGTCTGGTGTTTTAATATGTCCAAAAAAATTAAGTTCTTTCCCCATTTTTACATCCCTCAGTATCTTTAATATATATTTTAATACATAATCAATGTCTACTGTTCAATATTACATTCTATGTAAATACACTATTATTATTGATTTGTATATATATAGCCTTATAGGTTTCACATTTTATCATTCTGATTCCAGGGTCCATGTTCCTGGAATTTTTCCAGTATACGCTGCGCCAGTTTTTTGTTTATACCCTCAATCTTGCATAGTTCTTCCATTGTGGCCTGCCCAATCTTTTCCACAGAACTAAAATGACTGATAAGCGCTCTTTTCTTTGCTTCTCCTATGCCGTTTATACCGTCAAGTATGGAATGCGTAAGCCTTGCTGATCTTCTGCGTCTGTGAGAGGACACTGCAAATCTGTGTGCCTCATCTCTTACATGCATAAGGAGTTTCAAAGCCTGGGAGCTATGGGGCAGAATTATCACTTCACCAGGACCTTTTTCAGTAGTGATTATGTGCTCGAACCTTTTGGCAAGGCCAATCACAGGGATATCGATCCCCAACTCATCAAGTGAAGCTTTTGCTGCAGATAACTGTCCTGGTCCTCCGTCTATAAGGATAAGATCAGGGAAAGGCATTTTTTCGTCTTTAAGGCGAGAATAGCGCCTTCCCACTACTTCTTCCATCATTGCGAAATCATCAATACCCTTTACAGTTCTGATATTATGTTGCCTGTATTTGCTATTCGATGGCTTTCCATTCTCGAATACTACCATTGAGCCTACTGCATCTGTCCCTGAGATATTTGATATATCAAATCCTTCTATGTATAGAGGCACTGAGGGCAGTGAAAGTACTGATTGCAGTTCTTTGAGCGATCCCAGTGACTCGCTTGCTGCAGTAACCTTCAACCGGTTCATCCGCATGGTCATTTCTGCATTCTTTAAAGCCATTTCAAGCATCTTCTTCTTATCCCCTCTCTGTGGTACATTTATGTGAACTTCTCTTCCGGATCTCTGTTTGAGCCATGAGGTGATAAGGTCATGGTCAGGTATGTCGTACTGTACCAATATTTCCGTAGGGATGGGTGAATCCAGATAATACTGTTTTATGAATTGTGAGATGGTTTCAGGAAGTGTGGTGCCTTCAGCAGAGCTCATAGCAAGGTCAGCTCTTCCTACCATATTGCCATGTCTTACATAGAATATCTGAATGGAAGCAGTGTCACCGCTCTGAACAGCTGCTATAACGTCCCTATCATCTGTTCCGGAGGTGGCTATCTGTTGTTGTGAGAGCACCTTTATAGCTTCCAGCTGATCTCTGAGCTGGGCAGCAGCTTCATACTCCTGCTTTGATGCAAGGTCATACATCCTTTCTTCCAGCTCTTTCACTAGTTCAGAGGTCTCTCCTTTGAGGAATTTTATAGCTTCCTGGACATTTTCCATGTATTCCTTTTCACTTATCTTGCCAGCACAGGGTGCAAAGCACCTTTTAATATGGTAGTCCAGACAGGGTCTTTCCTTCTTTTGATTAAGAGGTTGCCTACACCTGCGTATTCTGAACACCTGAGAAATGATATCCAATGTTTTTCTGACAGCACCTGCATTGGTATATGGTCCGAAATACAGAGCACCGTCCATGAGTCTGCGGCGTGTAAGGAAGATCCTGGGATATCTGGAATTCACTGTGACCTTGACATAAGGGTATCTCTTATCATCCTTCAAGCGTACATTGTATCGTGGCCTATATTTTTTGATAAGGTTAGCTTCAAGAACAAGAGCATCTACTTCCGTATCTGTGATTATATACTCCAGATCTTCTATGTGTCTAACAAGAGTTTTAGTCTTTGGCGTGAGGTTCTTTGAGGACTGGAAGTACTGGCGTACCCTTTTTCTCAGGGAAAGCGCCTTACCCACGTATATCACTTCTCCCGAATCATCCTTCATGAGGTACACTCCCGAAAAATCCGGAAGTGAAGATAGATCAATGGCCATGGAACAATTCTCCAAATATAATTATGCGTAAACTGGAAATATATATATG
Organism: Methanomethylovorans hollandica DSM 15978; assembly: GCF_000328665.1. Lineage (NCBI taxonomy): Archaea > Methanobacteriati > Methanobacteriota > Methanomicrobia > Methanosarcinales > Methanosarcinaceae > Methanomethylovorans > Methanomethylovorans hollandica. The sequence goes on along the minus strand of NC_019977.1, from coordinate 2,056,613 downwards.
CTCGTTGTGATCCGTAAAATGATCTTCTGCCTGAAGCTGCATGAATTCACTCTTGTGAGATCCATGCTGATCGCAACTCCAAATTATATGTAAAGCTGTGGATGACATTAATCAATGACCTATTAGTGTGAGTCTTTTATTTTTTCCAGAATTCTGGTGTGAACAATACCATAACTGTGAATACTTCAAGTCTTCCTATCCACATATTCATTATCATTATCAGTTTAGCTATGGATGGCATACAGTTGTAGCTTGACATCGGTCCAACAAGATTCAAGCCAGGACCAACGTTGCCCAGAGTCGCAATAGATGCTGTAAAAGCAGTGACTATATCAACATTCATTAAGGAAATAAGGAAAGTACTGGTAACGAATATAAGGAAATAGATGACCATAAATGATATTACCTGGTGTATTATTTCAGCTGGGACAACTTTTCCATTGAATTTGATCGGTTTTACTGCTCTGGGATGAATAAACTTGAATAATTCACCGTTTGCATATTTCAAAAGTAAGAGCACTCTTACAACTGTTGGGCCACCAGAGGTGGATCCGGCACATCCTCCTATGAACATCATAAACACCAGGACGATCCTGGAAGAATCAGGCCACAGATTGAAATCCACACTCGCAAAACCAGTGGTGGTGATAATAGATACGACCTGGAATAAAGCATAGCGTAAGCATGTGAATGGATCAGCAGCTATGCCATATCTTAATGTAAGGATAAGCACAGCGGTGGCTGTTAAAATTATAGCAGTGTAGAACTTGAATTCTTCATCCCTGAAAATACTTGTGTGGTCTATGTAGAATGTTCTGTACAAGAGTACAAAATTAACTCCTGCTATGAACATGAATAGTGTGATTATCGCCTCTATCAAAGGACTGTTAAAAGCGACAATACTTTCTCCATAAGGAGAGAAACCTGCGCTGCCTATAGTAGTGAACGTATGAACGATAGCATCGTATATTGACATGCCAGCCAAGTATAACATTGCGATCTGCAAAGATGATATCAATAAATAGACCATCCAGAGGATCTTCGCTGTTTCTCTTATCCTGGGCTTTATCTTTTCTTCTTTCAATCCGGGAACTTCTGCACGGAATAGGTGTCTACTTCCAATGTTTAATTTAGGAAGGATGGCAATGAACAGCACAATTATACCCATGCCTCCTATCCATTGGATCATGCTGCGCCAGAATAGAATGCTTTTCGAATGACTTTCGATATTATCAAGGATAGTTGCGCCAGTAGCTGTGAATCCAGCCATGGATTCAAATAAAGCATTAATAGGGGATATGCCACTTATAATAAAAGGTATGGTGCCAAAGATCGTAACTGTCAACCATCCGAAAGCTACGGTAGCAAAAGCTTCTCTGTGTTTCCATTCAGCATCAGACTTATAGCGTAACCAGAGAAATGTCCCTGCTATCTCGGTCAGGACAATGCCAACAATGAAAGGCATTGTGGATTCATTGTAATATACTGCTACTAACAGGGGAATTATCATTATAATTCCCTGAAAGCGCAGGAGAGTTCCCAGTACACTAAGCACAACGGCTGAATTCATTGAATCTCCCTTTTTACTTCACAAGCCCCTTTGAAACTTCCATATATCATCATAGATATATTTCCTTCCACATCTGGCGTTTAGAATCTCTACAGTACAATATAATATTTCCTCAGCTTTATTCTCTGATTCCTCATTTTTTAGCGTATGCACTTCTTATAACATTGTAATTATATTATAAATTATCAGCACCTGGACTATAGGTTCGGATATTTAAGTTAAAATCATATCACTATGCAGATCTGTTGAATTAGGCCAAAAGCTCAGTTTTGGAAATGGGTCCTATGAGTTTCTGATTAAAGTCCACAGGACTTACTTTTCACAAGAGGTCCCAGCTTGCCCAAACTTGTTCTCCACTAACCGGTCATATACCATATCGATTATAGTTTTAAGGTTAACTATATCCTCACGGTTGTATTCGAGCAAAAGGTCAAGGGATCTGTTGTTTCCGCGTTCGTACTCCCGCCAGAGGCGCACTGCGTCAAAACCGGAAAGTCCTGTAGTTCCCTCACTTCTGGAGATGCCAAGAATTTGTTCTATCTTTTTCAATCCGCCCGAAAAACCGATACGGCGCAGAGGGTACATCAGATCGATGTGCAACTGGTCAAATTCGATCTCAGGGAATTCTCTTTTGATAAAAGGCAGATCGAAGCGGGCACCGTTAAAAGTAATAAGTGTTTTGTATTTTGGCAATTCGTCAACGATATCTTCAAGGTCAATACCTTTGACGTATGTTTTCGCTTCTTTTCCATTATAGATGCCCACTACGGTAATATTGTCGCGGCAGGGGGCAAGACCCGTGGTTTCGATATCCACACATGCCACATCATCCAAAAAATGCTTGTAAGCCCTCCAATGTTCTGAAGAAGGCAGGGAACAGGCAAAGAATTCATGATCTTTTGCCTTAAGCCGGTCCAGAGAATCAACTATGCCTGCACAAATGAGACTTTTCTTCTTGTCAGGAATGTACACACTGTCCCTTTCACAGAGGAATTCTTCCCATGTTCTCACACCACTGCTCCATATGCGTTTCTCGATCGTGGCGCCTATAGTCGGCATGTGGATATAAGTGCTTTCTAGCATTCAACCGGCCTCTGTTCTTTAGTATAGGCTATTGATTAATAACCGTGACGTTATGCGTATATAATGAGGATATACTTAACGATGAATCACAACCACTATATTATATGAATAGCTTTTATATTAGTGTATTAATGTCAAAAAACACCTTATAAGAGGAATGGACATGAAAAAACTTTCAGTAATAGGTGCAGGCAATGTGGGTGCATCCACTGTGCAGAGGCTGGCAGAGAGCAAATTAGGTGATATTGTTATGCTGGACGTGGTACCTGGACTTCCTCAGGGGAAAGCACTTGATCTTATGCAGGCTGCGCCTTTGATGGGATATGATGTGAACATAAAGGGAACCAATGACTATGCAGACATAGAGGGTTCCGATATCGTGATCATAACTGCAGGTATAGCACGCAAGCCTGGTATGACAAGAGACGATCTGCTGAACATCAATGCCAAGATCACAAGAGAAGTATGCGGCAATATCAGGGAGTATGCACCAAAGAGCATAGTTATCACGGTTACCAATCCACTTGACATTATCACTTATGCTGTATACAAATGTACAGGATTTGGGAAAAAGAGGGTATTTGGTATGAGCGGACTATTGGATTCAAGCAGGTTTGCCTCTTTTGTAGCCATGGAGGTAGGCTGTTCTGTAAAGGATGTAGATGCTATGGTCCTGGGCGGGCATGGAGATAGCATGGTCCCTCTCCCACAGTATACGACAGTTTCAGGTATACCCATATCCGAATTCCTGCCAAAGGACACTATTGACAGGCTTGTCGCAAGGACCATAGACGCGGGAGCTGAGATAGTCAGCCTTCTAAAAGAAGGAAGTGCTTTCTACGCTCCCTCGGCGGCAATCGTATCCATGGTGGACGCGATCATAAACGACTCAGGAAGAGTGGTGCCTGTATCTGTATATCTCGAAGGGGAGTATGGGTTCAGTGACCTATGTCTGGGAGTACCTGCAAAGCTGGGAAAGAATGGCATTGAAAAGGTCATTGAAATACAACTCTCAGAAGAACAGATAGTAGCGCTTTCAAAATCGGAAAAGTCCGTTCGGCACGGTATAGGAAAGCTAGATATGGGGTTATATGAAAAAGCATTTCTAGTATAGCGCTTTTACATACGAATATTCATATATAAGTACTCTTAAATAAAGGAGAGATAGCATGCGTACGGATCTAACATCACTTTTCGGGCTTAATGTCTACACAGATGCTGGCACATACATTGGAAAAGTGGCTGACCTTGTATTGAACGTGGAAGAAAGGAATGTTAAAGGGATAGCCATAACTGACATCAACAGGGATATATTTGATGTACCTACAAGAGGTGCCATTATTCCCTACAGATGGGTAGTGACCACAGGGGACATTGTTATAATTAGAAGTATCGTTAGCAAGTTTAAGAATAAGAAAGAAAAAGAACAAGAAGAAGAGTAAAAAGCACATGAAGAAGCGAGAGATCTACAGTGATCTGCGCTGTGCACCTCCTTTTATTATTCGTGTAGATGGCAGAACATTCAAAGCCTCACTGTTACGTATGGGTTTAAAAAAGCCCTTTGATAGCAGGTTTGCAGTTTCTATGGGTAACATCGTAGAGGCACTATTAAAGAAAAGTGGTCTGTCACCTGTTTTTGGATATACTTTCTCTGATGAGATCAACCTCCTGTTCAAGGACACGCCATTTGACGGGAGGGTGGAAAAACTGAATTCGATTGTTCCCAGTTTTTTAAGTAGTGCACTTACTTTAGGTCTAAATGTACAGGAGCCACTTGCCTTTGATTCCCGAATTGTTCCTGTGTGCAGAGAGCAGATAGTTGAATATTTGGAATGGAGGCAGAAGGAAGCATGGAGGAATTGTATCAACTCATATGCTTTTTACACTCTTGTCTCAAAAGGGTCCAGTGAGAAGGAAGCAGCTGCTGCCCTTAAAAAGAAAAGGTCATCAGATGTCCATGAATTACTTTTCAGGCATGGTATCAACATCTCTAAAGTGCCTGCATGGCAGAGGAAAGGAATACTTGTCCATAAAGAGCAATACTCTATTGAAGGATATGATCCTTTGATGCAGGTAAATACAAGCAGCATCCGTTCAAGAGTTGTTCAGAACTGGGATGTACCTCTCTTTACTTCTCCAGAAGGCAGATCGCTCATTAATTCGTTGATTGACGACAGTTAACCATATAAACAGAAAGGGGTTTTATATGAACCATTATTTACGAATGGTGAACACATGGACAAACTGGAGCTTATAAAGAGGAACGTACAGGAAATTGTTACAGAGGTAGAACTGGAAGAACTTCTAAAAAAGAAGGATAAACCTGTTGCGTATGTGGGTTATGAGCCAAGTGGCAAGATCCATTTAGGCCATGTGCTTACTGTCAATAAACTCCTTGATCTGCAAAATGCCGGTTTTCAGATAATAGTCCTGCTTGCCGATGTACATGCATACCTTAATCAGAAAGGCACTCTCGAAGAGGTACGTAAAACTGCTGATTATAACAGGGATTGTTTCATTGCACTTGGGCTTGATCCGGACAAGACTAAATTCGTGTATGGTTCTGATTTCCAGCTAACATCCGATTACATGCTCAATGTACTCAAGCTTACAACTACTGCATCTCTTAACAGGGCAAGAAGAAGTATGGACGAGGTTGGCAGAAAGATGGAAGATCCCAAGGTTTCCCAGATGGTCTATCCAATGATGCAGGCAATAGATATCGCTCTTCTTGGTGTGGATGTAGCTGTGGGTGGTATAGACCAGCGCAAGATACATATGCTTGCCAGGGAAGGTCTGCCAGCTTTGGGTTTCAGATCACCTCTTTGCATACATACTCCCATACTTCTGGGTCTGGACGGAAAAAAGATGTCCTCTTCAAGTGAGAATTTCATTTCTGTGGATGATTCAGAAGAAGAAATTGATCAGAAGATGAGAAAAGCTTTTTGTCCGGCCGGTCAGGTGAATGAGAATCCTATGCTGGAATTGTTCAGGTATCACATCTGTCCCAGATATCAGGAAATTATATTTGAAAGGCCGGAGAAATACGGTGGAAACCTCGTATGCAGAAGCTACGAAGAGCTTACTAAGGTTTTTTCTGATGGACAACTGCATCCTATGGATCTCAAGAAAGGTGCTGCAAAGTACATGAGCATGATACTTGAGCCTGTCAGAAAGGTTCTGAAAGGTAATTGAACTTTTTAAAGTCGCAACATATTTAAGTGGTTACATACAAGAAATAGTCTGAATATTTATTCAGGCGGAGGATCAAATGAGGTATACCTATCAGGATTCCACAGACCTGCCCGTACAGCGTGATTTTATTCAGGATATAAATGATCTTATTGAAATAGCAGGGAAAGTCCTCTCCTTGGAAAATGATGCTATCGATGCAAATGAAATTGAATTGAAGGCTATTTCCTCTCTGGAAAGCAGGATAGTCGATCTGGAAAAATTTGCAACAGATGTAAAAACATATGTAAGCTCTATTTCTCTTAATGCAGAAAGTGTGGAGATCCTCGATTGTCATAATGCCATCATCGATGCATGTGATGAAAGTGCCAGTATTGGTCTTCATAATCTCAAAAAAGAGCTCGAGCAAAAAAAGCGGGAACATGAGGTGCATATCAGCGAACTGGAACAAAAAATGCTTCCCATGCTCAATTCTCTTTTTGAGGACGGTATATACGGTGCTACTCGGAAGTATTCGGTTCGTCTTGACAATGGCATTATGCGGGGAGAGCTCAAAGCTTTTATATCAGGTGTGGAATACGAAAGTGATCTTCTATATCGCAATGGGCCATTATTTATGCGTGAAGTTCATGGGAATATCCAGCTCCCTGTCTGGGCAAAAAGTGGGATAATACATAAGGAAAACAAAGTAAAGATGGTCTATGTAAGTGAGTTCATGATCACGAATATCGATTTTGATGGTATTTCCCATCTTGACCTGGCCTTTGAGAACAAAAAGCAGGACCAGCAGTTCAAAATAATTTTTAACTCCGAGGATATTCAGATCCTTCAAGGGAGCAGCGATATAACTACAGATAAAACTCTATCCCAATCTATTGATATGGACCGGATAGGACCACTAGGCACTGATGTTATAAAGTTTTTAGAAATGTCTATTATGTCTCAGAAACTTCAAAAAGTCATGCTTGATGGCAGGGATGCAGTCCATAACAATGAAGTCTTTGATTGTTTCAAGATCATTATGGAAAGGTATGGTGATGTTGTTCGCGAATGCATTGACAGAGGATTCGTTAAGAACGAGATAACCATAAAGATTGAACGTACTGATGGCACAAGGACAGAAAAGTACGTAACAAAAGAAGAGCTCTTTAACAAGCTGGCGGAACTTGGCAGTGAAGGACTTGAACTGGCAAGCATACTTAATGTGGAATAAAAAGAGGGCTAATGTTCTTCATCCAATGATCCTTACAGACACCCGGATCCTGGATTTTGTTTCTGTGTTTGATAGTTTCACCATTAAATAACAACATACTGGGTGCTTAATTCCGAATCAGATCGGATATTGGAATCATAAAGGGGAATAAGGCCATGCAACGTACTGTGGAAGAGATATGTTCCAAGATCAGCAGGAAAGAAGCTGTGGTCATGACCGCCCACGAGATCTGTCAGCTTGTCAGAGAGGGTAAGGATATAAGAATGGAAGATGTGGATGTGGTTACCACAGCCACAAGGGCAATAATGAGCGGTACTTATGCAGTTATGTCATTTCCCATTGAAGCTCCGCGGCAGTTCACACGGGCGAAAAAGATATTCCTGAATGGTGTACCTGCTTTTGCAGGCCCCTGTCCTAATGAGAGGCTGGGCATACTTGATCTTATGGTCTTTGGGACCTCTCATTCCGGCCTCAGGCCAGACTACGGTGCTGGTCATCTTTTCCGGGATATGGTGCAGCAAAAAGAGATCGAGGTTTCTGTGATCACTGATGAGCATGATACTTTCACCTCAGGCATTACTCTGGACCATGTACCTTTTGCCCGCCTGTTCGGGACCAGACACTGCTTCAAGAACTACTCTGCATTTGTTAATTGTTCTTCTGAGGCAGTTCACACCATCTTTCATGCAATGGGTTTCAGTCCCGAACTTTCAGGAGCTACTGTATCCGGCTGCGGAGAGATAAATCCTGTTAAGAATGACCCTCTGCTGGAAACCATTGGCATTGGTACGCGTTTCCTTATGAATGGTAGTGAGGGTTTTGTCATAGGCGATGGTACTCGTAGTAGTGCAGCAAAACCAAACCTCACAGGATTTGCGGATATGCATGGCATGGACCCTCAGCTAATGGGTGGTTTTACCACCAGTTCCGGACCAGAATGCATTGTTTCCTGGGCTATTCCCATACCAGTGACAAGTCAGTCTGTGCTGGATGCTATCAAGGCCACAGATGAAGATATACCTCTTCCTGTAATGGATGTTGCTCGCAGAAAGCCCATAGGTCAGGCGTGCTATGGGGATGTCTGGCAGAATGTGGACCTTGATGTTCGTTTTGATCCATCTGCATGCATTCAATGTACAACATGTGAAGCCAAAGAAAACTGTCCCATGGATGCCATACATAGGAATAAAGGCAAGCTTGTGCTTGACAGGTATCTTTGTTTTAATTGTGGTCTTTGCTCCACTCTATGTCCTGCAGGCGTATTCATTGCAAAGCTTGGAAATATCAAGACAAAGTTGAATTGTTATGATGCAGACAGCTACAGGGAAGTACCTATTGTACTACGCCAATCTGACCGCAAAAGAGCACAGAAGATGGCTGAAGAACTAAAGAACAAGTTGATGGAAGGTTCTTTTGTCATGGGACAGATGGCTCAGAGGATAAAGTAATACCGGCTCTGTGGAAAACCTATCTAAAAAAAGAAAAAATGAAAAAAGTAATAAAAACGAACCTACTGTTCTTTCGCAAAAATGTAAGCACAAGGAATTGCGATGATATCTCCAATGATGGTATAAATATACATCCCCTTCAGCCAATTCATTCGGACCTTAACATCTTGATTCATATCATCCACTCCCTAATTGTTTTTTGTCATGGCGAACCCATGTTATAAATAAAAAAAGTGAAGGAAAGTGTTACTTCTGAGTATATTGTCAAGAATATACGAAGGTAGTCACATTTCCCCAAATTTTGCAGCAATCTCCATGAACTTATTCAGCATAGCGCTTAGCAGTTTCCATATCATCCTTTGGGTCCCATGTAATTATCTCCATATACAACATTTTTTCTCCCCCTTTTGTTGAGATAATTTCCATACTCTCGATGTTTGCCATCACTTACTTAGTTGAACCTCCGGGCACAACAGTAAGGTGATAGATCACGTCTGTAACAAAAACCCAAGGCTTATCCTCCGAATCCACACCATCCATTCTGCCGTAAATATGAATTGTGTGCTCACCGACAGAAAGAGGTGCTAACATTATCCAGTAACCATCAGATACTGCAACAGTCTCATAATCTACACAATCGTCTGGCACTTCAAAAAAAATGGTCTCTGGATCTATCACTACGTCAAAAAGATCGGATTGGACTCTATAATTCTCCAGATCTTCTATTTCTTTACCGTCGACGCTTGCCTCTATATCTGTTACGTAATACATTGCTTCAGTGACGGCAGCACGCAACGTCTCTTCATTATCTACGCTACTATCTAAACCGAGCTCTAATTCCGAAAAGGCACTATTAATTACTGGGAAAAAGAGAGCTTTGCCAGCGGGAATCTCACAAGAGCGCTCTACAGTTTGTCCTGACAAGTCAAACGTGGTACCAGCAAGGAACCATACTTTTCCAGATTGTCCTTCAGCAGCGAAATCTCCATTTGTATCTTGGATAGGATTATTTTGGCCTGCAGGCATGGAAAAAGCCCACTTCCACCATTCTGCACTCCATTCTCCATAAGTCATCCCATAGGCGTGTGAATCAACCGGCAAAACACCAGGATTCGGATTTTTTGCTGCCGCAGCCAATGGTGCGAGCACCAGTATTCCCAGGATGATCGCAACAACACTTAACCGTAATCTTTTTCCAGAAAGGTATCCTTTAAATGATTTCATCTCATTAGTCATCATATATACCCCCATTTATTCCCATTTATTTACATACTTCGATCAGAGCTACGTACTTTCACAAGTACACATTTCTGTCGTAAACTTACTTCCCAGTAAAAAATTATTTAGCCTACTATTGTATAACCAAAAAACTGAGAAAACGAGTTACAAGCTACTCTTGTTTGCCACATTTTTCAATGTAAGCATTAAGAACAACTCACCCATATATGGGTATTTATTTAATGATATTTAATTATTGTGATGCATCGAATTCAAAACCTCTACTATTTTCATTTTTAACTACAACGATAAATTATTAAACATAATCTGTTTTTATTTCATTTAACCGAATTTTGATGAAATGAGTGGAGAATAAGTTTTGAAACCAGTTCACTGTCAAATTCTATAAGGCCAAAAAATGAAACTGCCAAACTTTGGTTATATGATTTTATGCAGGTCAACACATCTTTATAGTTTAGGCTCAATCAGGACTGATTGGCTACTATATGGATCTGACACTGTTTACTGATATTGAAATAATTTTTGGTTTGTCGATATTTATTTTGCTGGTTTTTCATAAAGCTAAATTGTCGCCAGTTCTTGGTTTTCTTGTTACGGGAATTGTAGCAGGCCCTCATGTCCTTGGTATCATCCGTGAAGTGGAGCAGGTAGAGGTACTTTCAGAGATAGGGATAATTCTGTTATTGTTCACAATAGGGGTTGAGATGTCCATCAAAGAGCTCTGGGACATCAAAAGATTCGTGCTGGTGGGCGGTGGTTTGCAGGTGGGTATCACTACAGCACTTGTCTACTATATTTCACTTTATATGGGCCACAGTCCCAGCACTGCTCTTTTCCTTGGATTTCTGGTATCTCTCAGCAGTACTGCTATAGTACTGAAACTGTTTCAGGAAAAAGGAGAGACATACACCACTTACGGCAAGATCTCCCTTGGCATACTCATATTCCAGGATATTGTTATTGTTCCCATGATACTCCTCACGCCCATACTGGCAGGCGTGCCCTCCACTTCAGGAGACAGTCCTGTCACCTTTCTTCTGAAAGGGCTTGGTATCATGCTGTTTGTGATTGTCACTGCTAGATGGATAATGCCTGCACTGCTCTTCAGGATCGCTAAGACCAAGAACAGAGAACTTTTCCTTTTGACCATCATATTCACGGTGTTCGGTACAGCGTGGCTGACTTCCAAAGCAGGATTATCACTGGCTCTAGGAGCGTTCCTGGCGGGTCTGATCATATCTGAATCTGAGTACAGTCACCAGGCTGTCGGTAACATGATGCCTTTTAAGGATGTTTTTATAAGCTTCTTTTTTATATCCATAGGAATGTTGATGGATGTCGGTTTTTTCCTGGAGAATATATTCACCCTCCTGGCATTGGCTGCAGGGGTAATACTTGTAAAATCTATGGCATCGGGGCTTGTTACCTTCCTTTTGGGCTATCCTCTGAGAACCACGATCATAACCGGGATGACGCTGGCCCAGGTGGGTGAGTTCTCATTTGTCCTCTCAAGCTTTGGAAAGTCTTACGGGCTGCTCGATGAAAGTCTTTATCAGGCTTTCCTTGCTGTTTCCATAGTAACTATGGCAGCTACTCCCTTTGTGATGACTTTCTCACACAGTTTCTCGCACAAACTAACTAACAAGACTAAAAATCCTATATTGGTCAACGGTCTGTATGCAAAGAGCATGGGTATATACTCAACTAATGCAATGCCTGTAGACGAAAATGTGGAATTGGATGATCATCTTATTATCGTAGGTTATGGATTCAATGGAAAAACAGTTTCTAATGCTGCAAAGACTGCAGGCATACCTTATGTCATCATAGAAACAAACCCTGAAACCGTGCGCAATGAACGAAAAAAGGGAGAAAGGATCTACTATGGGGATGCAACTCATGAAGTTGTTCTTGATTCTGCTAACATAAAGTCCGCCAGAGTACTTGTAGTAGGCATATCTGATTTCATCGGTACGAGGGCAATAACCGATGTTGCAAGAAGGATGAATCCGGATATCTATATTATCGCAAGGACACGATATATGAGCGAGATCAAAACCCTCAGTCAGCTGGGTGCCGATGAGGTAATTCCCGAAGAGTATGAAACATCGGTGGAAATATTCAGTCGTCTTCTTAAAAAATATCTTGTACCGGAAGAGGATATTTATTCATTCACAAGGGAGATACGTGCAAACGGTTACTCTATGTTGAGAAAGCATTCCGTTGGAACTAAAAAGGACACCTTCAGCCTGAAAGATGATCTCCCGGGACTGGATGTAACATCTTTTAAGATCAAGGAAGGCAGTCTCATTCACGGAAGTACCCTCAAAGATGCGGATCTAAGGAACATTCATGGTGCAACAGTACTGGCCATTCGCAGAGGTGAACAAATCATTGAGAACCCTGTGGGTGATACGCAACTCCTATCAGGTGATCTGCTAATTGTACTCGGAAAACCTGAAAGGCTATGTCAGCTGAGAAATTTCCTGGGAGGAGATGCTGATACTGTTTCCTCCGGAGTTTGTTCTTATGAAGGTGCATAAGATTTGTCTTACTGCAAAATAATCTATATACGTATCGAAATTGAAAAGATGGTCGGATATTAGTACACAAATCTGTACTATTTTTTCTTTCTTTTTTCTTATGGTCGTATATACTCCTTGTCAGCTTTATCTATCAGTTCTACAGATACGGATTCAACCAATAGGTATATTATATACAAACCTTAACTCTATATTGGGAGTATTAATTATGACTGTAAATGTAAGGTCGATACTGATAGCAACTGATGGATCAGAAAATGTAAAAAATGCAGTTAACTGGGGTATAGGATTGGCAAAGGCAAACGATGCCAAGATCACGGCTCTTTATGTTGTGCCTCCTGCAGGTGTAGCTGTTGCTATGCGTGGTGAGATGTGGGCAAAGGCGTTGGAGAGCCACCTGAAGGAAGAAGGTGAGAAAGCTACTGCATATGTGGTGGAAATGGGCAAGAAAGAAGGGGTTGAAGTGGAATGCGTGATCATTGATAGTAAAGCCCCTGCCGATGGAATAATGGATTTTGCTACAGAGAACGATATAGACCTCATAGTGATGGGAACACTGGGACTCACAGGACTCACGCATATTCTCCTTGGAAGCGTTGCAGAGAATGTGGTAAGGCATGCAAAAAAGCCGGTACTGGTCATTCCATAATTATAAAGGGTTAAACTTTGCTGTTGGACTTTCTTAATAGCAGGTGCATACCTGAATCCAGAAAGCTCAATAAACAGACCAATTTTATTTCTTTATTTTTTTTTATTTACTTTTTGATTTGAATTTATTATCTATATTCCTGTACAGCATTTTAATACTTTTATGTTTATAGCAAAATTCAATATGAACAGAACTATATGTGTACTCTACTCTACTCTATAGAAAGACTTTTAAAATATCAAAATAATATATGAAACCACATCTTTAAGGAATATATCATGATACAAGACTTCAAAGAGACATATAAGGAAGTACTACAGGCAACATTGCCATTAACACTAGCAGTCTTGTTAATTATGTTGCTGTTCATGGGTGCGGATACCGGTCTTTTGATTACCTTTCTTAAAGGAGCTCTATTTGTAATATTTGGCATGGGCCTTTTTCTGATGGGTGTGAAACTAGGAATGCTGCCCATTGGAGAAGCCATCGGCGCTGATCTGCCAAAGCACGGCTCAGTGATATTTGTTTTTATCGTCGGTTTCTTGCTCACTTTTGTGGCAACTGTAGCTGAGCCTGATGTTAGGGTGTTAAGCACTGTAATCGAATCAGTCTCTGAAAGTAGTATACAACGCACTACGATGATACTCTCTATATCTCTGGGTGTTGGCTTCTTCGTAGCCGCATCTCTGCTCAGGATAATCTATGGTATTCCTTTGAATCATATGTTATTTGTCGGTTATTTGATGGTAGTTTTGCTGTCCTTCATAACACCAACCGAGTATCTTGCAATATCCTACGACTCAGGTGGCGTGACTACGGGTCCGGTGACAGTACCTGTGATACTGGCTCTTGGAATAGGTATATCTTCTGTTCTTAGGGGCAAGTCTGAACTTTCAGAAAGTTATGGCTTGATAGGACTCGCATCTCTTGGTCCAATTTTGAGCTTGATGATCTTAGGAATTCTATCACACTGAGGAGAATATATGGAAGGAATCACAGATGTCACAATAGAGGTCCTTCAGGCACTTATTCCCATAATTCTATTTTTTATTTTTTTTCAGCTGAGATATTTGAAACTTCCTTCCTTTGAGGTCGTCAAGATCTTAATAGGCATGTTAATGACAGCTGTAGGGATGATATTGTTCCTTTATGGGGTTTACAATGGATTTTACCCAGTAGGGTTTCAGATCGGCGAATTCCTCGGGAACATTGAACAAATGTGGATCTTGATACCGATAGGTTTTGTTCTTGGTTTTCTGACAGCATTCGCCGAGCCTGCTGTGCGGGTACTTTGTTACCAGGTTGAGCAGTCTTCAAGTGGATATCTACGAGCAAAGCTTATGCTTTACATTTTATCATTTAGTGTTGCTGTATTTGTTGCTATCGGGATGGTAAAAATAGTATATGGAATACCCTTTATATACATCATTGTTCCTGGATATCTGTTAACTTTGATGCTACTATGGGTATCTGATAAAGACTTTATTGGTATTGCCTTTGATGCAGGAGGTGTTGCCACCGGTCCTATGGCTGTATCATTCCTTATGTCAATGCTTGTGGGTGTGGCTTCTTCACATAGTGAAAGAAATGCCATAGTGGATGGTTTTGGGCTTATTGCATTGGTGGCTTTGGCACCTATCATATTTATTATGCTGCTTGGTGTATATGTGAAATATAAGAAGAGATGAGGCAATGTCACAAGAAAATTCATTTTCATTGATAGTAACGATTGTAAAAAAGGGCTGGGGAGACAAAGTTGTGCGAGCTTCACGAAAAGCAGGAGCTAAAGGTGGCACGATCTTGTTTGGTCGAGGTACCGGGGTACATGAGAACAAAAGCCTGCTTGGCCTGATGATAGAACCTGAAAAAGAAATAATTCTGACAATAGTCGAAGCTGAAATCACAGATAAGGTCATCGGGGCAATAAAGGATTCAATAGGTATCAATGAACCAGGATGCGGTATAGGATTTGTTGTACCATTGGATAGCGTATTCGGTACTGCTCAGATACTATCTTCTCCTGATTTTTCATTTAAAGATGAAAAATGATCCCGTCTTTTTTAGATTCAATCAGGCACTCAATTGAATAGAGGAGATACACTTCCAGGCACTTCTTCATTTAAAGAAAAAGAAAAAAAAGAGGCAAGGAGCCTGGGATCTTATTTACATATTTACAGGTTATCTCTAACCCACTGCGCTCCTGCTTCCAGTACCTTCTTGTTGATGTCGATAAGTTTCTGTTTACTTGCAAAGTTCTCTGCCAGAGCCTCAGTAAATGCATCTGCCGGAAGTTTTGTAACACCAAGTTCCTTCAGTACGCCAAGCATTACAGTATTTGCGGCCTTCTCTGCCTTGGCCTTGCAGGCTATCTCCATGGCAGGTACCGCAATACCTCTTACTCCTTCAGGAATATCATATTCCCCTATGGTCGAATCATAGAGTATGACACCTCCGGGTTTTACGTCCATGGCGAACTTTTCCAGGGATGGACGGTTCATGGCGATCAATATGTTTGACTCATATACTATGGGTGAACCAATGGCAGAACCTGAGATCACTACAGAACAGTTGGCTGTACCCCCTCTTTGTTCAGGGCCATAGGAAGGATACCATGATACATGTCTCTGGGCTCTGCATCCTGCTTTTGCAAGTATCAGACCAAGGCTCAATACTCCCTGTCCGCCGAAGCCCGCGACCTTTACCAAAACCTGTCCGAAATCCTGATCTTCCACAGCGTCAGGTGATGCTTCTGTTTCAAGGCTAAAAGCTATATCGATAGCTTCCTTACTGAAATTGCTTCCATTGCGACACAGCGTATCCACTTCATCTGACTTGTCCCTGAAATTACCCAGAGGGAATTCCTTTTCCATCTGTTCGTTCACGAACTTTGTGCTTGCTTCTGCATCCTGCTTCAGATTCGTAGGGCAGTTGGAGAGCACTTCCACAAAGGCATAGCCTTTACCGTCACGCTGGATCTCCAGAGCTTTCCTTACGGCTTTACGAGCCTTGCGGATGTGAGATATATCTGAAACAGACACTCTTTCTATGAAAACGGGTGCCTGCAGACTGCTCAGCAATTCGCACATGTGTAGGGGATAACCTGCATACATTGGGTCTCTCCCGGTGGGGCACGTCACTGTTTTCTCGCCTATGAGGGTGGTTGGTGCCATCTGTCCTCCCGTCATACCGTACACAGTATTGTTCACGAAGAATACAGCTATCTTCTCTCCCCGGTTGGCCGCCTGGATGGTCTCATTAAGACCAATGGATGCCAGATCACCATCACCCTGATAGGAAATAACAACTGCATGATCAAGGGCTCTGGAAACACCGGTACCTACTGCAGGAGCGCGGCCATGTGCGACCTGCAAGTTCCCGCAATCAAAATAATAATAAGCGAACACTGCACAGCCCACTGGGCTGATCATCACTGTACGGTCCTGAATCTCCAGGTCACCCATAGCCTCACCTATGAGCTTATGTAGGATACCATGGCCGCATCCCGGACAGTAGTGAGTTGCAGTAGGAGCAGCTCCTCCTTTTCGGGGGAATTCGGCATAAAGACCTGCAGGTCTACCTATTACCTTCTCTTTCATATTGAGCCTCCTGTTGCAATACTCTCTATCTTTTGCATTACCTGGTCGAAAGTTACTAGATTCCCTCCAAGCCTGTTCACAAGTTCAACAGGTCGCAGGCATTTTGTTGCAAGCAGTACATCATCTTTCATCTGCCCATTGCTCATCTCCACGCAGATGAATGTGCAATCTCTTGCTTGTGCCAATGTGAGCAGTTCTTTTTCAGGGAAGGGGAAAAGGGTGATGGGTCTGAAGAGACCTGCCTTTATACCTTTCTTCCTTGCCTGTTCCACAGCAGACCGGCAAATGCGGCTGCTTATACCATATGACACCAGGATGATGTCGGCGTCTTCCATCATATATTCTTCATAGTCAACTTCATGCTCTTGAATGAGCTTGTACTTCTCCTGCAGCTCATTGTTGAATCCTTCAAGCTTTTTGAAGTCCAGGAAGATGGAAGTTACCAGGTTCTGTCTTGTCTGCGCGGTAGCATTCACAGCCCAGGAAGTATCTATCTGTGGCTCTACCGCAATTGTGGGGAACTTCAGCGGCTCCACCATCTGGCCCAGCACTCCGTCTGCCAGGACAAATGCAGGATTACGATATTTAAAAGAAAGTTCGAAGGCCTTGATGGTAAGGTCGCACATTTCCTGTACGGAATTAGGAGCAAGGACTATGTTCTTGTAGTTGCCATGGCCTCCTCCTTTGACCACCTGGTTATAATCGGCCTGTTCAGGACCGATATTACCAAGGCCAGGTCCGGCTCTCATTATATCCACTACCACACAGGGTAGTTCTGCGCCTGCAAGGTATGAAATGCCTTCCTGCTTCAGGCTGATCCCAGGGCCAGATGAGGCTGTCATCACCCTGTGGCCGGTGGATGCTCCGCCATAGACCATATTTATGGCTGCCTCCTCTGATTCCGCCTGCACGAACTTCCTGCCAAGCATCGGGAAATAGGAGGATGCTTCATGCAATATCTCACTGGCAGGGGTTATTGGATAGCCAAAGTAACAGTCACATCCTGCATACAAAGCCCCGATAACAACTGCAGTGTTGCCTTTCACTAATTGTGTAACCATGATGAAAACTCCGCTAGGTTAATTCATTCCTTGAGGGGAATGTGTATCTCTATTGCCAGAGGCTCAGGGCATGTATAGTAGCAGTTAGCGCATCCTATACATCCAGAACCCACATATTCCACATAGTGGTATCCTCTCTCATTAAGACATTCACTCATCCGAAGCACGTCCTTCGGACAATCGATTATGCAGCGTCCACAGGCTTTACACTCCAATATGTTTATTACCGGGTAAGGATCCTTTTTTTCTACGAAATCTGACATATTTCAAGCCTCTAATACTCAAGATGCATTGATCAACAAATCTCAGAAAACAGTTCATACAAAATAATGGCCTTATTGAAAAGGCCATTTATATTTGTAGCTTTCTGTATTTTGGCATTTGCTACTATACATATCTTATAAATAGTTCACCACAGGACGCATTCATTCTTCTTTGTCCTTGTCGCGTATCTCCACACGCCTGATTTTACCACTGATCGTCTTTGGCAGTTCAGGTACGAACTCTACTATGCGTGGATATTTATATGGAGCAGTAACCTTCTTCACATGGTCCTGTAATTCCTTTTTCAGCTCATCACTGGCCTTGTAGTTCTTTGTAAGCACTATAGTGGCTTTAATGACCTGCCCACGTACGGGTTCAGGTACACCGGTTATGGCACACTCGAGTACTGCCGGGTGTTCTATCAATGCGCTTTCAACTTCAAAAGGACCTACCCTGTATCCGGAGGTCTTGATTATATCATCTGCTCTGCCCACGAACCAGAAGTATCCATCTTCGTCCTTCCAAGCCATGTCTCCAGTGTGATAGTAACCATCATGCCACACATCTGCCGTCCTCTCAGGTTCTGAGCGGTAACCTGCAAATATCCCAGGAGGGTTACTAAAACTTGTATCTATGCATATCTCTCCTTCCTCACCCACCTCGCAGGCATTTCCCTGTGCGTTCAGGAGTTCAATATCATACATAGGGGAAGGCTTACCCATGGAACCGGGTTTTGGCTCCATCCAGGGATATGTAGCTACGCTCACCACGGTCTCAGTCTGTCCAAAGCCCTCCATGAGCTTCAGACCGGTAAGCTCAAGGAACTGCTCGTAAACCTCCGGATTCAGGGGTTCACCTGCAACCACACAATATTTCAGGTTACTGAACTCGTATTTGCTAAGATCCTCCCTGATAAGGAAACGGTATATAGTGGGAGGAGCACAGAAAGTGGTCACATTATATTTTACGGTATTTTCCAGCATCTTATTTGCAGAAAATTTTTCATAATCATAGACAAAGACCGCGCTACCTGCTATCCATTGACCGTATATCTTTCCCCAGATACATTTAGCCCATCCTGAGTCTGCCACTGTGTAGTGGAGCCCTTCATTAGCTACGTTCTGCCAGTATTTCGCAGTTATGATGTGTGCTAAAGGATATGCAAAGTCGTGTTGTACCATTTTTGGCAAGCCTGTGGTACCTGATGAGAAATATATGATTGATATGTCACTGTTGTTGGTTGCCTCCTCACCCACAGGACGCTTGAAGCTCTCGGAGGCTGCTTCCAGTTCGGTATTAAAGTTGATCCAGCCTTCACGATCTGTACCCAGTACCATCCTTTGCTTAAGGATAGAATCACATTCCTTATAGGCTGCATCAACTTCTCCAAGTACATAATCATCCATGGCACAGACTATTGCCTTTATGTCTGCATGCTCCACGCGATATACTATGTCCTTTTTGGTAAGCATGTGAGTGGCAGGCACCGCAACAGCTCCTATTCTGTGCAGGGCAAGCAGACAGAACCAGAACTCAAATCTGCTTTTCATTATGAGCATCACATTGTCGCCTTTCTTAATGCCATATTTGACGAACATGTTTGCTGTTTTATTGCTGTAGTATTGCAGGTCTTTGAAATCGAAGACCGCTTCATTGCCATTGTCATCACACCAGACAAGGGCTTTTTTGTGTGGCTGCTGCGCAGCATAAACATCTACAACATCGTAGGCGAAATTAAATTTATCCGGTACATTGATCGTGAAGTTCTCCTTAAAATCCTCATAGGATTTAAATTCTGAAACAGGAACGAAACAGTTTAACAAAGAATTCATGTTTTCTCGTCTCCCAATTACATTATTACTGCCAGGAACCTGGCACTCTTTCCACCGACAGCAGCCATACCATGCGGATAATTGGAGTCGAAGAATATAGAATCGCCTTCTTCAAGCACGATCTCATTATTATGTATAACCACTTTCAATGTCCCCTCAAGAACAAAATCAAATTCCTGTCCAAGATGTGCGTTCATAGAGATCGGTGTGCCTTCAGGTTTTGGTTCCACTTGGACCACAAAAGGCTCGGCTTTCTTGTGAATGAAGTTGGCAGCAATGCTCTGATACTTGTACTCTTTTCTTCTTTCAACGACTATACCTTTATCCTTACGGGTCACTGTAAAAACATGCATTCTGGGGTCTTCACCTTTAAGCAACACAGCCATATCGACCTTAAGCTCAGTGGCTATCTCATAGAGGATGCTGGCAGGAATATCTGCCTCACCTGCTTCGTATCTTAGATATGTGGCAGTATCAATGTTCAACCGGCTGGCCATTTCCTCTGCCGAGATGTTGGATATCTCGCGCAGTTCCTTAACACGAATAGCTATTTCTTTTATCTTTTCCTGCATATTCAGCCTTCCTTTTCTTGCACTTACCTTGAATATCACATGTTTGGTCGAGCTTTGACAGATCAAAATAATCTTTAAGGAGATAGACGCTTCACTGCATGTCTGATTGGACCAATCACGATAGTCTAGTTCAGTTAAAATCTACTATTATTTTAACATATTCATTCTTATTAAGGATATCAGTAGCAATGCATTTATTAGCAGGAACAATCGACACAGCCTTAAATTCCATTGTTATATGTGGTTATGAGATGAATGCTGATCTTAATGCTGCAAACAACATAGAGCACAGAGCACGAGATTTTAGGTATACCTTAGAATCTCAGGGGTGTCAGTCAATCACCCATACGCATGAGATAATCTGATATTCTCATCACTGATATGCAAGTTCTTTCCTAGCCACGCGTTAGCGTGGCAGGGAGGGGTAATTGACAGCTTTGTACATTGAGAGACACATCACAAATATATATGTTCTTAAACATATGTCCAACAGTTTCGGAAAGGGTGAACATGGATAATATAGAGAGGGTTATCAAAAAGATGGATCCAGTATACATCAGATATCTGCTTCATGCTTCACTTGGGCTTACCTGCTTTCTCTATCCTTTTCTTCCTATAGGTATACTGGCATTGATCATGTTCCTTATGCTTGTGGTTTTGAGGCGGTCTTCACAAAGGTCAAAACTATATGAGATCCTTTCCTCAAATGAAAATGTCGACCAGAAAAAGACCTTCGATAAGGGGGTCAGGAGTGCAAACAATATCGTCTTTGCCATTCTTTTGCTTTTGCTTTTCAACTATGCTTTTAGGCTGGAAGGGGTAACCTTCCCTTTATATGTGATCGGTGGAGCTGTAGCAATCAGCACATTTGGAAGTGCCTCTGCTAACTTATTCCGGTATTGGAAACGAGCTCAACTAAAATGTCTGGCAAGGCTGGATTATCCCGAAAAGAAATATAAGGGAGAAGACAACGATATGTTCAATCTGTCTTCAAGTCTCGTCATGCTGATCATTGGTATCATTTCAGCTTTTCTGGTAGGGGCATGGATCATTCACTGGAAGGAAATTGCCGTATCCTACGACATGATCTTTTTCATAGCTGTTATAGGTTCGGTAACTGGTGCTCTTTTTAAGTCCATTCCATCCAGAGTGGATGATAATATTTCCATTCTTTTCGGGTCATGCATGGTAATGTGGCTTTTTGCGTCGTTTGGGTACACAGTACCTCCAGGACACATGTTCTTTGCTCTTCTTTTTTCCCTTTTGCTAGGATATCTTGCTTACAGAGCACGTATAGCAGATATCTCTGCTCTTTTGGGTGCCAGCATTGTGGGTGTACTGATCATAGTCTTTGCCGATATTTTCTGGTTCCTGTTACTCCTAACTTTTTTCATACTGGGTGGTGGTTTTACCAAATACAAGTATGCTTACAAGGCCTCCATTGGCATAGCTGAATCCAAAGGGGGTGTCAGGAGCTATGAGAATGTCTTTAGCAATAGTATGGCAGCTCTTGTGCTTGCTGTTGCCTATGGTATATATCCACAGCACAGTGAACTCATAATGTATTCATATCTGGGTACAGTTGCAACGGCTACCGGGGATACTCTTGCAAGTGAGATCGGGACAACTTCAAAGGAAAAACCACGCATGATCACGAATTTCAAGCCTGCAAAACCAGGGCGTGATGGTGCTGTTACTATACTTGGTGAACTTGCGTGCATATTTGGTTCTCTTGTCATAGCTGTTTTAGCTATTCTGTTCGGCAGGGTAGAAAACATACCCCTGGCGCTCTTAGTGACAACTCTTGGAGGATTCATTGGCACCAACATTGACAGCTTACTTGGTGCAACACTTCAGAACAGGGGGATACTGACCAACAGTGGTGTGAATTTCTATGCTACCTTTGTCGGAGCTGCAGTTTCAGGTTTACTTTTTTTACTATTGGGGTAATTTACGGTATATGTTGCTTCTCTATTTGCGGCAACTGCCATAAGCCTATTTTGCCTGTATGTTTATGGAGAATCTCAAATTAGGATTTTGATTTAAAAACCTATTCCTTTTTTCGTTGATACTGCTATTCTCTTTTTTTTTGGTCAGTGGTAGCTATAAATATAAAAAATTTTGCTTCTTTATGGATAAAAAATCTA
The DNA here is from genome assembly GCF_000328665.1 of Methanomethylovorans hollandica DSM 15978. Taxonomy (NCBI): domain Archaea; kingdom Methanobacteriati; phylum Methanobacteriota; class Methanomicrobia; order Methanosarcinales; family Methanosarcinaceae; genus Methanomethylovorans; species Methanomethylovorans hollandica. The sequence goes on along the minus strand of NC_019977.1, from coordinate 2,034,204 downwards.
TCGAGTATAGAGGAGTCCTCTTCGAGGACTCCATAGAAAACTATCTTTACAGAGAAACTGCCTCTATTTGCCAATTTCTTCATTTTCTCTGTATAGAAGACATTTCACAATACGTTGAACGTACTGTGTATACCAACAAACGTTGGCATTTTAAATATAACGTTTCCTCAATGATAAAGCTCTTTATTGTAAAGTGCTTCAGGAATCTCTCTTATGAAAAAACAGTATCCAGTTTAACAGAAGAAGAAGCTATTATGCTATCGTTCTGTGATAAAAATGGGCAAATAAGACTTCCTTCAGCTGGAACCCTCCATCATTTTGTAAAATATAGACTTGGAGAAGATGGGATCAATGAACTAATAATAATGGTAGGCGAAAAGATTCTTAAAAGCTCAAAGTTAAAAGACGCCAAGATAGATTCAACACCTCTTGAAGCTTCACGATATGACAAATATGCGGATTATAATCCGCATTATAAATGTAAAATGGACAAAGCTCACATTACAATGATTGGAACTTATCCGGTATTTATGACATATACTAATGGCCTTAGTTCTGATTCTACGGAACTTATCAAACACATACACGCATTAAAGAAAATGGAAGCTAATATTGAATTTTATGCTGCGGATGGAGCTTATGACTCATTCCAAAACAATGCAGATATATGGTATCATCTGAATGCAAAACCAATTATTTCCTACTCGTGTGATGCAGTATTGCACAAAGAAGGTGAAGTAGAGAGGATTGATCATTGGGTGAACAAAATGTGGAAACTTGGTGGAGAAGTTCATACCAAAATAGAAAATAAGCTGAAGTTTCTGTATGAAAATGGAAGACAAGAACAAGTTGGGATGTACCTAAGAAATCAAAACATCCTCGATGAATTATTTTGGGAGTTATACAAGAAAAGAGTAGAATGCGAAAAAGTACATGGCCACATGAAAGATACGATGAACTTCGATGTCAGAAGAATAAGAGTAGAGAGCAGAGCTCTCTACTCTCTGCTGAATTTCGTTTCCTATCAACTATTAGTGCTTACTGAATTGCAAAATAAAGTTAAACTCAGGAATTCGTTTGGGAGGCTATTCTAAAAAAGTACATCAAATTAGAATAGAAATATAAGGAGCTAATTTGATGGCCTCTTTATGAAGACCTAAGTTATTTGGCCATACCTTTTCTATCATTGAGACCATCTAATTAGCTTCAAATATTCCCAATTCTAATTAGACAATATTTGTCGAAAGAACCTCCCAAATGAATTTATTTCTTGAAAACAATTTTATAGTACCGTAAGTATCAAAAACTGATATGCTACGAAACTAAGTAGGGAGTAAAGTTCTCTACTCGTCACTCTTACTTTTCTGATGTCGAATTTAACTGTGTCTTTGATATGCCTGTGTTTTAGTTCATATTCTCCTCTTTTATTGTAAAATATCATGAACAACTAATTGTTAATGCAGGTCTGTAGGCAGGCAGCTGACATACTCCCATCACTGAAGTTCCTGGCTATTTCCCACCCACAACCGTGTGGAAGGACTGGAATACCAATAGCATGACCTGCAATGTGCAGATCATCATAGCTAATTCCACAAATGCAACCGAATAGATCTTCCCGCTATACAATGTAACGAATAAATGGACCTACGAATTGTACGACCCTTTAACCAATACTGTGTATGGCACGGCTATCGCTAACGCAACGCAGGCAACGGTCAGTAACCCGGTTAGCAGATGGCACATACTGGATCAAAGAAACAAAATGGCTGCCGAAGGCATGGCTGGCAGATGCAGTGTTCGCAGGATTCTTTGCAACAGCATTCCGTACGATCAACAGGAGGAGATGATCATGCTTCTGGTGCATATTTTTTATATTAAGCTGTCAAACATGAACGCAGTCCGGTAAAGCAACAAAGCAGGATAGCATATCAAATCTTTTAACCAACATCTTTGTGAAGAGTGGGAGATGCCAGCATGGAGAGAATGAGAATTTTGCTGACATCGTGGGAAGTTTGTGGGATTTTTAATCCCCTATGGATTTAGCCCCAGTAATTTATGACTGGGTTGAAACCACTTATAGCACAATGATATTTAACAAGACCCGAATGTAAATTATTATGGGCAGCATAATATGCTAAAGGTATGTGAATATACAGATGGCTTGGGATTTTAGGTAGTGTCCCCGTTTCACTGTACCTTCTCCTGGTTGTTCGCAATATTCTATTAAGGTACAGAGCTATCATATTTTACAGCAAAATAGATACGCTGCCCACCCTTACTTATGCTGAAATTGTCTGTAAGCTTGTAGCTCACAAGAGCTTTCAGCAGGTCATTGATATCAATTCCATTCTTTTAGTGTTTACCAATAATAGTGGGAAAGTCAAGAACATCATAGAGTTTGTTTACAGCCATAATGGTTCCGATAGGAATGCATATATTGTCGTTAGGAATTATATCGTATGTTCCTAGTTTTTGCTGCATATCTAGTCAACAACTGCAAGGCTAATAATATTTTTATCACTTGTGATGTCAAAGTGGGGTGTAAATATATGGATAATATATGTTTTAAGATTTTTAAAAGATTTAGTGCCCATAGGTGGGCTAAATCACGTTATGTGTTCTTACTTGTTTTATGGTTGAGCAGTTCTTTTTACTCAACATCAGCTACTTTCTCTGCAAAATACAATTTCGCTAAAAATAAAAACAACACCACCTTTAAACAAACATCTTTTTCTGTCCTTGGATTAGTATTTTGTTTCCTGTGTTTTTCAATAATCGGATCCGGTATATCATCTGCAGCAAATGCATATGTTGCGGCGAGTGGAAGTGCCGACTACATTTGTGACGGAACGAATGATCATGTTGAAATAAATAAAGCACTGGCATACGTAAAAAGTACTGGTGGCGGTACTGTATACCTGAAAGGTCCAAACACATACTGGATAGATAGCACTCTTTACATCGGCTCAAACACAAAACTCACAGGTGACTCCACTGCTGAAATAAAACTTGTTCCAAAGGCAGGTTGGTCCAGCAATGTTCCAATGATCCGAGGTGATACCGGAGCAAAGAATATCATGATCACCGGATTTATTATCGATGGAAACAGCGAAACTCAGGGTGTTCCTTTTGGAAGAAGCTATTATAATCTAATAAATTTTGTAGATTCTAGTAACATAGAAGTATCCAACATGCGTTTTGAATGGAGTTGTAACGATGGTGTACAGGTAAGAGGAGGCAGTAACATCGTTTTTACTCATAATGATGTTTACAAGATTGGGCATGATGCTTTTCACATACTTTACTCGAATAATGGTGAAGTTGCATACAACACTGTCTTCACACGGACAAATAGTGCGTGCAGGTTATTCGGCGGTGCCTCTGATTTTACTGTTCATGATAATATAATCTATTCTGACGGGGGCGGCACATCAACAGGGCCGGCAATAGAGATCGATAAAACCAATAGTTTAGGCAATTTGTCCTTTAATAATATAGAAATATATAATAATAAGATAAGTACCATGAGAGGTTCAGGAATCTTGATGGTTGCAGCATATACTGATAATGTCATAAGGGCAAAGAATGTCTATATACATAACAATACTTTTACAAAAGTAGGACAGGATCCTTTGAATACCGGATACACCAATGCAGCGATCACAATGCAGAATTTTGATAATACTATCATCGAGAATAATGTATTTGATGATGGTGGTAATGCTGCAATAAAATGGCATGTATGGTCTGGGTATCCAAATCATGATGCTTTTGTATCTGTTGCACAACAAAAGGCACAGTTCACCACTTATGTGAGGAACAATGTCATAATGAACAATGATGGAATGAGTGGGGTTACAGGCTCAGGAGTGGGTATATGGAACACACAGCCATCCTATGCAAAGTTCATAGTTCAGAGCAACAATTTTTACAATAATAAGAATGGGGACACATATGGAGGAGGTTTCACAATGAGCAACAATGTGAATACAGCTCCATCTACCAGCGATTCAACAACTACCACACCATCTCCAGCAGGATCGACCTCATATTCTCCGACCTATGACAATGGACTGAGGACTTCATCCCCGACAAGTGCATTCCCCACTATAAACTATATTGATATTGGAAGGAATTCAGCTAGTTGCAGGGATCTAATGATGTTCGATCTGAGTAACTACAAAACAACAGATGTAATCTCAAAGGCTACGCTCTCCCTGTACTGGTATTATCCTGCAGGTAAGACACGTACTTCTGATACAGTAGTACAGATCTACAGACCAGCAGCTGACTGGGATCCAAGATATGTAAGCTGGACCAACCGTGCATCAAGCACTAAATGGACTACAGCAGGAGGTAATTGGTTTGATAAGAATAATGTTGCTCAGGGTGCTACACCGTATGCTTCACTAACATTCGCTGGCAGCAAAGTGCCTGACAACAAATACTATGATTTTGATGTTACTCAGCTTGTACAGGAATATGTAAGTGGCAAATACAAGAACACTGGATTCTTCCTGAAAGCAAAGACTGAGAGCGGCAATTACATTGCATTCTATAGCTCGGAGTGGACCAATGCAGCTCAAAGGCCAAAGTTAACTGTGATTTCGGGAACAAGTACTGGGGACCAAATGCCAGTTGCAAATGCAGGCGCCGATAAAACCGGTACTGTAGGTTCTGCAGTGACATTTGACGGAAGTGCTTCCATTGATGATAAGGGAATAGTATCTTATTCGTGGGACTTCGATGCATCAAATGGCATAACTTCAGAAGCAAGCACTGTTAGTGCTACAAAGACCTATACTACCGCAAGGACTTACACTGTAACACTTACTGTTACAGACACAATTGGCCAGAAGTCTACTGATACATTGCAGGTAGTTGTCAGTGCTGTACCACCTCCAACAAGTACAGTCTCTTATCCGCCTACTTATGACAACAGATTGCGGGATGCTACTCCAACTACACTTCTTTCCACTAGCACGTATGTTGACATTGGAAGAAGTACATCCAGTTTCAGGGATGTAATGCTGTTCGATCTAAGCAGCTATAAGACAACGGATACTATCTCCAAAGCGACTCTGTCACTTTATTGGTACTATCCTGCAGGCGCTACTCGCACATCTGACACTATAGTTGAGGTATACAGACCTCTTGAATGGAATCCACAGTATGTGACATGGAATTCAAGAATGTCTGGAGTCTTATGGAGCAATGCTGGAGGAAGCTGGTTTGATAAGAATAATGTTGCTCAGGGTGCGACACCTTATGCTTCTCTGACATTTGCAGGTAGCAAAGTTCCTGACAATAAATACTACGATTTCGATGTTACTCAGCTTGTACAGGAATACGTAAGTGGGAAGTACAAGAACACGGGCTTCTTCCTGAAAGCAAAGACCGAGAGCGGCAATTACATTGCATTCTATAGCTCTGAGTGGACTAATGCAGCACAGAGGCCAAAATTAACTGTGACTAAGGGAGCAAGTACTGGGGACCCAATGCCAGTTGCAAATGCAGGCGCCGATAAAACCGGTACTGTAGGTTCTGCAGTGACATTTGACGGAAGTGCTTCCATTGATGATAAGGGAATAGTATCTTATTCGTGGGACTTCGATGCATCAAATGGCATAACTTCAGAAGCAAGCACTGTTAGTGCTACAAAGACCTATACTACCGCAAGGACTTACACTGTAACACTTACTGTTACAGACACAATTGGCCAGAAATCTACTGATACATTGCAGGTAACTGTAAGTGGTACACCACCTCCAACAAGTACAGTATCTTATGCACCAACCTCTGACAACAGGTTACGTTCAGATACTCCATCTAGTGTTCTATCCACGACCACTTATCTTGACATAGGAAAGAGCACACCTGTTTGTAGAGATGTGATGATATTCGATCTGAGCAGTTATAAAACAACGGATATGATATCAAAGGCAACTCTGTCGTTGTATTGGTACTATCCTGCAGGTAAGACACGCACTTCTGATACAATCGTCGAAGTCTATAGACCTCTTGAATGGAATCCACAATATGTGACTTGGAATTCAAGAATGTCTGGTGTCTTATGGAGCAATGCTGGAGGAAGCTGGTATGATAAGAATAATGTTGCTCAGGGTGCTACACCGTATGCTTCACTAACATTTGCAGGTAGTAAAGTTCCTGACAACAAGTACTATGATTTTGATGTCACACAGCTTGTACAGGAATATGTAAGTGTCAAATACAAGAACACGGGCTTCTTCCTGAAAGCAAAGGTCGAGAGCGGCAATTACATTGCTTTTTACAGCTCGGAGTGGACCAATGCAGCTCAAAGACCGAAGTTGACCGTGACAAAAGCTTGAATAGTTTGAATGTGAGCGAATATTATTTCGCTCTATTCCGTTTATTTTTAAATAACAATCTTAAAAAGATATGTCTGAAAGAAGTCTATGGGCACTGTAAAGAAAAGGATTGCAAATAATGCTACCACGAATTCAGTCTTTTTTAATGAGTTTCCTGCCTGAAACAGTTGTTTGATACCGCTGTAATCGGCTTCTTGGTTTTTCAGGTATCGTATAATCGAGCAACCCATTACTTAGAAGTTCTGTTATAGCTTTTTTCAAGTTCCCGGACACATTGGAATGGCCTAGTATCTCAGCTATTTCTCTTTTAGACATCGGTTTTATAGCACATTCAGATAGGATCTTTGCCTGAGTATCAGTCAATCCTATTACCTTTTCGACTTGGGCCTCGACTTGGGCCTCGACTTGGGCCTCAGGATGTATCCTTAGAACTGTCAGGAAATAGCTCCTCTCGTCATCTGTCCTAAATACAGGTTCTGGGGAACCGTTCATCATAAGAGATTTTCTTATCTTCCGGAATCCAGTATTTCTGCCTTCTGTCAAATGTAGTTCTTTAAGTAAATCTCCTATTATCCTGTTTCTGTATCGTCTTGAAGAGATATTTTCATTCATCAGATTGTCTTTATTAAGAGGAGGAAGTGGTCCCGGGTAACTGAGTATCTCCATTTTGTCAGAGTATATCCTGACCTCTACGGGCTCATTTATCTCATAACTTTTGTGATAGACCGCATTCACAAGGGCTTCTTCGAAAGCTTGGTATGGGTAATTGAAAAAGCGTATCGCTTCTGCCCTGTCAGGTACTTTCCTTATATTCTCAACAAGGATATTGTTCTTTATGTATGCTAGAACAGAAACTATCTGCTGCCTCAGAGGACCTGTGAAAATTCTCTCTGTGAAGCTATCTCCTACCTCATCCTTGAACTCAACAATATCTATCTGTGCTCCCTTAAAGTACCTGTGGGGTTCATCGTTAAAGAATAAAAGACCCACGTTTTTTGGCTTAACATATTCATCAGGTCCTTCTACAATGTTCATCCTTCTGCACAGGTCTATGAACGGTATTCTATCAGCTTCTGTGAGAAGATCGCTACCTATCTCTTTAAGATGGGATTTGATAAGAGTAAAGTTCAGGTCGTCAATACTTGCATTGTGATTTATCCTATCATCAAATGGTAGTGACGCAGTCATAGACAACAGTTCCCTTTCCTCATCGCCTTTTGCCTTTACAGTCTTTGAGAATCTCCTAATGTAATAGGCATAGTCATTTTTCTTACCAAGTGAAATAGGAGATTTATAAGGGCGATTTTGTCCTCCAGGTACCCAGATGATCAAAACATGCTTTTTCTGGAAGTATACAGGTTCAACAACAGGAAAATATGCCAGATACAGTTTATTACACATGCCATGTAGTTCTTTCTGTATCCTGTCGATTTGTTCAATTTCAAGCCCAGAAGGAGGGAAAACAGGAAGTCCTTCTTTTTCCCCTATCCCAACAATAATATAGCCACCACCCCAGTTATTAAAATCATTGGCAAATGCACAGATGCTGTGCAAAATTGATTCTGGGTTCCAGCCATTTTTAAATTCGATACGCTCCCATTCAACTGTGTGGCCATTGATCAGCTCTTTGACATTTACAGGAAGCGATATTTTCTCACATCTCCTTTAATAATCCTGCATTGAACGCTTACAAGTACAGATTTCGTATTTAAGGGAGAATTTATATTTCATTATATTCTTGTTTTCTAATCTTCCCTCAATTATAAATGTAGCGTATCCATTTCGCTGTAAATTTTTCCTGTAACTTCTCCTAGTTGTTAGCAATATTCTACTAAGGTACAGGATATCGTATTTTACAGCATTTAAGATGCGCTGCCAAATTGCTGCATTCTGTTAGATTTAAGCATCATTTTTTAATAGTATCCTGAAAAACAGATATCTGGTATCTTGCATCCCCTGATCAAGCTCTATTCTTGACAAACCCTTTTATTAGTTCAAGCATTAAACAATACTCAAATTAATCTTTATCATCTAATACAAAAGTGAATATCATGCTTGACATAGGAATCATCGGTGCATCAGGTTACACAGGCGGCGAGCTTATGCGCTTGCTGTTTAACCACCCGCAGGCCAGGGTCGAACTTGCTACATCCCGTAAGTTGATCGGCCAGAAAGTATCTGCTACTCACAGGCATCTCAAGGACATGGTGGACCTGGAGTTTGAAAACCCCGATTCACAGGAAATAAAAGATAGGTGTGATGTGGTCTTTGTAGCTGTGCCTCATGGCACTGCCATGGAGATCGTACCAAAGCTCCTCGACGACAAAGTGAAGGTAATTGATCTGAGTGCTGATTATCGTCTTAATCCAGATGTCTTTGAGAAAGTGTACGGTATTAAACACCAGGATCCGCGTCATGTGGTCTATGGAATGCCGGAGTTGCATCCGGAAGTGAAGCACGAAAAGTTCATAGCCAATCCTGGTTGTTTTCCAACAGGTGCCACTCTTGCAGCCGCTCCCCTTGCGCAGGTTTCTATGATCGAAAATGTCGTATTTGATTCGAAGACCGGTGTTTCAGGTGCTGGTATTGAACCGAGTCAGGCTTCACACTATCCAAACATGGCCGAGAATGTTCAGCCGTACAAACTGACAACTCACAGGCATCTGGCCGAGTTCACTCAGGAGCTACAGCGTCTGGATAATTCTCTTACCAGGATCAGTTTCACACCTCATATTATTCCCTCCGTGAGGGGCATACTTACTACAGCTCACATCTTTACCAAAGGCAAGCTTACACAATATGATGTCATGGACCTGTACGCAGAAATGTATCAGGACAAGCCTTTTGTCAGAGTGGTGGATGGTATTCCCTCTCTTAGTGCAGTAAGAGGCTCCAATTTTTGCGATATAGGCTTTGAAGTGGATACCCGTAATAATCGCGTAGTTGTTATCTCCGCGATCGACAACCTGGTAAAGGGAGCTTCAGGACAGGCTATACAGAATATGAACATCATGTGTGGCTTAGGTGAAACTACCGGTTTGTGGATGTCAGGTGTAGCCCCTTAAGTTTCAATGCTTATTAAGATGGTGTAATCTATGCAAGTCAAAGACATAATGAATACCGATGTGATCGTATGTGATCCTCACACAACCATAAGTGAGGCTTCTCAGCTGCTCAAAAAGCATAACATTAGTGGCCTTCCGGTTGTAGAAGAGGGAAGGGTTGTAGGCATAGTCTCAGAAGGCGACCTTCTCAAATTGCTGGAAGTTCCTGAGCATGGAGGTCTGTGGCTGCCCAGTCCCTTTGAGGTAATAGAGATACCCATACGTGAACTTCTGAACTGGGAGGAAACTAAACACATGCTTGATGACATTGGTTCAAAGCCTGTCAGCGAGATCATGCAAAAGAATGTGCATTTGATATCCCCTGAAAACAGTATCCAGGATGCGGTCAGGCTTATCACGAAGCACAAGGTGAACCGCCTCCCGGTTGTAGAGGATGATATTCTGGTCGGTATCATCACTCGTGGTGATATCATACACGGGCTTGGAGGGAATACGGAGCAATGAAACCGATAGATGGTGGTATTTGTGCTGTAAAGGGTGTTAAAGCCTGGGGTATCAAACCCGGTAAGATGGGTCTTGGAGTGATCGTGGCAGAAGGCAATGCTGCTGGAGTGTTTACCAGGAACAAGGTCATTGCTGCTCCTCTGGTAGTTACAAAGGAGCATCTTCAAAAACATGGCAAGCTCAGTGCCTTAATAGTCAACAGCGGCAATGCAAATGCTTTTACCGGTGAACAGGGTCTTGAAGATGCAAGGGAAATGGCCAGCATGCTGGCGGATGCGTTGTCCCTGGATCCTGAACAGGTGGCAGTAGCTTCTACCGGTGTCATTGGCAGGCGGCTGGACATAAAATGGATAGCTTCGAACCTTCTGGATGTCATAGCTTCATTAAAAGCAGATCACGAAGGCAGCCGTGCAGCAGCAAGGTCCATAATGACCACTGATACGACAATGAAAGAGATAGCTATTGAACTTGATAGCGGTGTCCGTATCGGGGCCATTGCCAAAGGTGCTGGTATGATAGAGCCCAACATGGGCACAATGCTATGTTTTGCTTACACGGATGCAAAAATGCCTTCAGCCTCATTGCAAGAATGCCTTACCAGGACTGTGGACAAAAGTTTTAATATGGTAGTAGTGGATGGTGACACAAGTACCAATGATATGGTGCTCTTAACAGCAACAGGTAAGTCTGGTATTGAGCCAGTGCCAGCTGCGTTCCAGCAGGGGCTTGACCATGTGTTGACAGAGCTTGGAAAAATGATAGCTGCAGATGGCGAAGGGGCCACAAGGCTCATAGAGGCAAAGGTAACAGGTGCCCTATCTGATGAAGATGCTCGTATAGCAGCAAAGGCCATTGTACGCTCACCACTTGTGAAGTCGGCAGTATTTGGTAAAGATCCTAACTGGGGGCGTGTAACAGCAGCAGTGGGTTATTCCGGTGCAGAGGTAGATCAGCACAAGCTATCGCTGGCTTTCTCAGATGGCAAGAACATGATCGAATTAGTCAGCAGGGGTAAGGTCCAGGGGACAAGTGAGTCAGCTCTCTCTTTGCTTGGGGAAATAATGGGCGGATCGAAAGTGTATATCATAGTTGACCTGGGATTGGGGGAAAGCAGTGCTACAGCCTGGGGTTGTGATCTTACTTATGATTATGTGCGCATAAATGCTGAGTACACTACATAAGCTCAGTTTTTATTTTCAGATCAAGGGGTTACAAATAAGGGTGAATGCATGGACATACAAGAATGGGAGAAGCGTTATTCTACGGCCTTTTCCAGTATCAGTGATGTACTTGGTGACATTAATGGTATCTTTGTAGCATACAACAGTAATGTAGATGCTATAAAGCATGTCACTGAAAAAGATATCCATAAGCTCATTTCCATAGTGGGTGCCAAGGCGGTGCAGCAAAGGATAGCAGGATATCCACGTGAAGTTCAGGATCCGGTGGACCTTCTGGCGAGGCTTGTGATAGCCATGCGCGATGGCAAAGCTGCCGAAGTGCCTACCTATACTACTGATATCCACCAGTGGCTCATGGATAATCTGGTATTCGATAAAGCCCGTATGGGAGGTCAGGCTGGCATCATTTCTAACTTGCTTGCCAATCTTGGAATTAAAAATGTTATAACCTATGTTCCATGGTTGTCCAGGGAACAAGCAGAATATTTTGTTGATTCTCCTAATCTCAAATATCCGGTAATTGAGGATGGTGTGCTCAAACTGAGACATCCCTCAGAGGCCTATGATCCGGACCAGCGTCCTAAGGTAAACTGGATACTTGAATTCTCAAAAGGTACTAAGGTTGAATATTATGAAGACAGTTTTGAAGTTCCCAGAGATAATCGTTTGATCATTTCTTCACGACCATCCTGGCTGCGCATAGATATGAGCGAGCAGCTATACGATCAGATTCCGCATATGAATGGAGTTATCGATGGTGCTATACTCGCAGGTTATCAGATGATAAAGGAGAAATATGAGGATGGGACCACTTACCGTGATTATGTGAAAAAGGCTGTGCAGGTTATCAAAAGGCTTAAGGAAGGCAACCCTGATATGCGCATACATGTGGAGTTTACTTCTATCCAGAACAAGGTCATAAGAAAAACGATCCTTAAGGATATTGTGTACAAGCATGTGTCTTCTTTAGGACTGGATACTGTTGAGGTGGCTAACGCTCTTAATGTACTGGGCCATGAGGAGCTTGCATATGCTGTTATCAGCAAAGGCGAGAATAGTATCTCTGCCCTGTACGAGGGTGCTGTTAAGCTCTTATGTGAACTGAAACTTGAAAGGGTCCATATTCATTGCCTAGGGTTCTATATCTGTGTGGCTTGCAGGGATTTCCCCCTTAGCGTTGAAGAGCACAGAGATGCTTTGATGTTCTCGTCTACTCTTGCAGCAGCCCAGGCATTGCATGGTGGCATTGGTAGTCTCCGGGAAGGGGAAATCGGTCTCAGTGTCCCAATATCCAGCCAGGGACATCATGATCTTGATCAACTTGAAAAATATCTTGTCAGAAGAGATGTCTGTACCGGGACCGAGTTCGAGGATGGTTGCGTATGTGCGCTTACCCATGACCTTATTGTCATCCCCTCAAAAGTGGTACCTGACCCTGTGGCTACTGTGGGTATCGGGGACACCATTTCAGCAGGTGCTTTTGTAGCGATCCTTGCTATGCTCAAGAAAAAGAATGAAGCTAACTGATAGGAGTAGAGATGAAGATACTCTGCGCATACAATGCCAATATAGACGCCTTATATTCCATCACAGGAGCGGAAGTGTCTGATATGCTCGCTTCTGAAGATGCAGCAGAGCTGGTGGAAAAAATAGCAACTCCCACAGGCGTTATAAACTCCATGTCTGATCTTCTTGCTGGACTTCTTATCTGTATGAAAGAGGGCACAGGTGCAGAATGGCTTGTCCACAGACCGGAAGCATTCAAACTTCTTAAGGATAAGTTCATCAATGGGTCCCGACTGAGGATGGGTGGCAATATGGGTATAATGGCAAATGTACTCTCGGAAATGGGTGCAGAACTCGTAATTGCCAACGTTGTGAAACCCACAAAAAGGCAGCTCTCTTTTTTTTCCAAAAAAGCTGTTCTTATTCCCGGGGATGGTACATATTCTCAGGAAACCAGGTGTGAAGAAGATGAGCCCATACATTTTGTGTTCGATTTCAAAAAAGGGGATAAGGTGGCATGGGGGAATGTACATTTTACAGTACCAAGGGAGAACCGTTTCATAGCTACTTATGACATTATGAACATGTCTCTTCTGGTCAATCCTTGCTTCGAAGAATATGCCATCAGGCATGCGGGTGAAATGGATGGTCTTCTTATATCGGGCTTCCACATGATGCTTGAGTCCTATCCCGATGGTTCTACTTTCAGGGACAAACTCAACAAAGTAATGGAACAGTTAAATGTGTGGGGTCACATGAACAATGACATGTCAATACATGCTGAATTTGGTCATTTTAGTAATCCGGTTCTCGCCCAGGATGTGTTTTCCAGGATATCACCTCTTGTAAGTTCTATAGGTATGAATGAAGATGAGCTTGCCATGTTAACTTCCATACATCAGGTGGATGCAGCCAAAATATTGCGGATGGAAGTTTTTTCCTTAATGGAAGCTGCAAGGCGTAGTATTGTGGCTTCAGGTCTTCGGAAAATGATAGTTCACACCAGGGAATATATCTTAAGCATATCTTCCCAGAAAGACATTTTGCCGGAAGAGCAGCTTGAAGCTATGGGTTTCGGTGTGGCATGTGCAGGAGTTTTTGCATCTACTGGCCAGCTTCATGATCGAAATAAACTATGGTCAATGTCTTCAGATATGAAGGAAAGCGAAATTGGTCTTGGTCAGATGCAGCGATTCATTGAAGCAACAGCAGCTGTTCAGTTAGGTCGTGGTGCAGCAGGAACTTATAATGAGTATCAGGTGTGCATGATACCTGCTCTGCTTACTGATGATCCTGTTTCCACTGTGGGTCTTGGAGATACTGTAACCGCTTCAATGTTTCTCAGGGAGCTGGAACTGCGGAAAAAGTAAGGTGAGAACAATGCATACTCTACAGTGTGATGATTTCAATCTGGACTATACACTGGATTGTGGCCAGGTTTTCAGATGGGACAAGGTTGGTGATGTATGGACAGGTGTCGTCCGGGGGGATGTGGTACGTACCTGGCAGGACATACAAACAGGTGCTGTACACATCGATTCCATATTGCCGAAGGATTTTTTCCTTAATTATTTCCGATTTGATGATGATCTTAACAGTATAATGGAAGCTGTAAATAAAGATAAATACATGGCTGAAGCTATCAGCGGTTACAGGGGAATGCGCCTTATCCGGCAGGACCCATGGGAATGTTTGATATCATATCTTCTTGCCACTGCCTGGAGCATTCCCAATATAAAAAATGGCATTTTCAAGCTATCTAGAATTTTTGGTGAGGAAATTGCTGATGGCTATTATAGTTTTCCAAAACCAGACTCATTAGCGATAGCATGTGATTCCGATCTGTGCGATTGCAGACTGGGTTTTAGAACAAATCGTATAAGAAAGGCAGCGGTACAGGTAGTTAATGGGGATATCGACCTTGCCGAGCTTTTTGAACTTGACTACGAGGCTGCTAAAAAGAAGCTAATGACGCTTGATGGTGTAGGCGAGAAAGTGGCAGATTGTATCCTTCTCTTCGCTTTTGAGAAAATGGAAGCTTTTCCAGTGGACACACATGTTGAAAAGGTGATCAGGACCTACTATGGCAACCAGGACTTCTTCAAGGGTGGTATGAGCAAGACCAAGATCGGTATGTGGGGCAGAATGTACTTTGGCAAGTACTGTGGTTATGCACAGCAATATCTGTTCTATCAGAAAAGACTTGAAGGGTTAAAGTGATTTGATAAAAGAAAGGTGATCTGATGAAAAACACTGCTGAGGGGAGCAGCATAAAACACTGTCATTCAGATCTCTTTTTAAATACTATTGCAGTAAAAAGGAGTACCCCTATTATTTTTATCCAGTTCCCGTCTTCAAGATAGTTACCCTTTTCAGCATCAGTACTTATGTTATCTTCGTTTGTAGCAGAACCATTATTCACTACAGGAGGAATTACCGTTCTTATGTTTTTTACTTCTTCAAGCAAGGCAAGCTCTTCCAGCCTGTTTACACTTACCCATGCAACAGCTACTGAAGTTTCCTCGTCCCAGTTGGTGATCTCCTGTACTATAGGTGCTATAACATCGGTGTTGTTACCTTTATACAGGTAAACATATACATGTACAAGGTCCTGTTCATCTGAGTTAATAATAGCTCCGGTTGATGATCCTGGTCTTGTTGTTCTCAGAAGTTCAAGCAGATCCGTGCTCAACTTCTCTTCAGCCTCTGTCATATTATTCTTGTTCGGCTGTTCAGAGATCTGCAGGTCTATATCACTGTTGACCATGTCGTTTGTATCTTCCGCTGCAACTGATACCCCGCAAGCAACAAACGATGATACAAAAAGTAGCATCAATACAATACATGCCCTGTGGAACAGATTGTTTTTTCTCCCCATGAAAAATCCTCCTTTAAGAGATATATTATTCATATTTTTCTTTGTTTTTCAGTCCATGATCTTTAGTCTTTGGTTCTATAGATTACAAGTATATTACTATGCTATATTATTTTCTACACTTTCTTATATGTTTGTTTTCTGATCTCTATTAAGATGTTAAAGCATCAGATGTTGGGAGCAGGTCATGCTTTCTTCTTAAGACTTACTGCAGTGTCGTCAATAAAAAATAGACGTCTATCATAGAATGCCTGAATTGAAGCTAAATAATTGCTTAAATATGGATTTGAGGGGCTCATAAAGGCATGATCAAACTGTTGAATAAAGGCAAGTTGCAAGGTTTAAATTGCAACTATTTTCCTTCTTTTTCATTACACATTAACTGCAACCAATGAAACCCCAATGTCCTTTTCAGCTTGAAGGAGAAGTTTAAGATCTTCTTCGGAAATGTCAGCATACTTGGTTTTAATTCCCGAAAAAGCCAACAATGTTACACCCATTTTCCCTTCCAGTTCTTTGATAGATTTTATCTGTTCATCCGTAAGTGAAGAAAATACCCATATCATAATATCACCCTTTTCTAAAAATGATCTTCTACTATTTAATAGTTGAATTGGTAATAATGAATACTGCTTTAAATATAAAAAAAGTCATCTATATTAGATCCCTGGCCAGTTCATCAGGAACAATTTCAAGCTCGGGTCCTGAATACTGCATATTTCACTGCCTCTCAGCACCTTAAATCCATCTTTTACTGCAAAGCTGACCTGTTTGCCTATAGAACACGAAGTAAGTCTTTCTTTTAAAAGTAAATATGCATCCGGGTATTTCCGGGGAACTTCTGCTACATAGATACCATTTTCGATATAGAATGTAAAAACGTCTTCTGCAGCCATATATTTGTTTTTGAAGCTTTCGGCATGTTGATGTACCCATACGGGTGGGCCCCTGTGCTTACTCAAGGCTGGAAGGTTGGCAGATATGAGTTCCAGTAAGACCACTGTGTTTTGTCCTGCCCATGATCCTTTATTCAGAACCTTGAATTCATGCTCTTCGAGCAATGCAACAACTGCCTGCTCCATCTTATACAATTGTGGATACAGCACATCTTCCACTACATCAGGTGTTTTGAATGTTATGGCAATAAAAGCGGTACCACGTGATTTCAGTTTCTGGAAAAGTTTCATGTCATCAATTTGTATCACTGCTCGTGGGAAAAAGATATCCAATGAAGGGTGCAATACAAATTCCCTGCATGAATCAATGAACATGCAGAATTTATCCAGCGACAGGGCGGCAGCAACATTACGTTTCGGATCAGTGGGATCTACCATAATAAGTGGTTCTTTATGTTTCATAATTCCATGAGAATTAAGGTCAATATATGTTCCAGGCTGCCAGTCGCAGGCAGATCTGATCACATTTTCGAAAGAACCATATTTTATCACAAGCAGCTCTGTGAGGTAACCTGAGAAACCCTGTGTTCTAAGTTCTGAACCATATACACCTGTTCCTTTCATGAACTGTTTTAAGAGCAGTACCTCTTTTTCAAGTCCCTGAATATTCTCTTTTATAAATTCGTTATGAAAAGGTGTTCTATCTACAGCAGACCTTATGCAAGAGGCCGAATCCACTCTGAAACAGGGAACAATGTCCACATCGAACCCTCTATATCTCATATTTATGTAAGGATGTTCTGCATAGCGTTCTTCAAAACTCTCGGATTCTTCAGCTATCATTCTTGCGATGATCAGTCCTTTTTTTTCAAGCTCTGCCCGGCTGGCATCGCCAGGGAACATAATAAATATGTCCAGGTCATGTGTACCCGATATCCAGGTATTTCTGGCAGCTGAACCAACCAGTTTTGCAGAAACATCCTTCAGGTTCATTGAGCAGGCTATACGATCAATTTTTTTTATAAGCAATTCTGCGATCTCTTTCAGATAAGCTCTTTCTTCAGTTTTTGGACTTATACTTTCCAGAACGGCTTCTTTCAAATCTTTAAGTAAATCGTTTTCCATAAAGCCACTTTCTACCCTATGAGGCTGCTTATGTTGTTCTTGAAGTTATAATTTATGGAGTGCTACCAAAATAAAAATAAAATTTTTTTGTTTTATTTAGCCATAGAAGAGATCCGGAGAAAGCGAAGTGATCTTCAGTACAGTCCAATGTTCTCTTTTTTGATCACATGGTTGTAATTCTTGTATCCAAGGATATCTATTATCTGGTTTGTGTGTTGACCTTTTATCTTTGCAAGCTCAGTTGATGAGTAATCAGTGATACCTTTCGCAAAGACTTCTCCTCTGGATTTAATTTCGATGATATCCCCTCTTCTGAAATCACCTTCAACATTAGTTATTCCGGAAGGTAAGAGACTCATACTATTCTCAATGGCTTCTTTTGCACCCTCGTCAACTTCCACTGAACCGCAGGATTTTGATAATAAGATCCAGCGTATTCTGTTTGTGTGGACTTCCTTGTTCGCCATGAATAGCGTACCTATTTCCTCACCATCTAGCAACCTGAGCAAGATATCTTTTTCTCTGCTGCTAGCGATCATCGTGTGGCATCCGGAAAGGCCGCAGATCTTGGCAGCCATTATCTTTGTTCGCATGCCTCCCACGCCCTTAAGGCTTGTTGGATTTCCTCCATAGCTTTCCACTTCAGGAGTAATCTCTTCTACAAGGTGGAGCAGTTTAGCACCATGATTGTTGTGTGGATTCTTGTCATAGAGCCCGTCAATATCCGAGAGGATTATCAGAAGCTCTGCTTCTGTTTTACTTGCAACCATGGCAGAGAGCTTGTCATTATCCCCAAAAGTAGCTTCTATCTCATGTACGCATATTGGGTCATTCTCATTTATGATGGGGATAACTCCGTAACTAAGGAGGGTGTGCATACTGTTCCTGAGATTGAGGTATGTTAATCTGTTAGAAAAGGAATCATAAGTAAGGAGCAACTGAGCTACTTTCAGTCCATACTTGCTGAAGGCTTTACTCCATTCCTGCATGAGTATGCTCTGTCCAACAGCTGCTGCAGCTTGTCTTACAGGTATTTCCCGTGGTCTTGAGTCAAGGTCCAGTACATCCACGCCAAGTCCAATAGAGCCAGAGCTTACTATTATCACTTTTTTGCCGGCATTATGCAGGTTGGAAACTTGGGAAGCTATAGAGTCTAAGAAAGCCGGGCTAATTTTACCATCATCCTGGTTTATTGATGTAGTCCCTATTTTCACCACAATTTTGTTTATGTTGCCTAAAAGCTCTTTCCTGCTGCTCAAGAACATTGCCTCTTCACACTTTATTTTCTGTTATGACATCGGAGAGTTTTTTGTTTAGCTCTTTGTGAGTGAATTCCTTTGCTGCTGGTCCTACATAGTCGGCAACTTTGTCTCCGTTTCCTATGAGCACATATTTGTAGATCATAAGACCTTCCATGCCCACAGGTCCTCTGGCATGTATCTTGTTAGTGCTTATACCTACTTCTGCTCCTTTACCATATCTGAAACCATCGGCAAACCTTGTAGATGCGTTTATCATGACGCTGGAGGAGTCTACAAAGTCAGCGAACTTTTTCTTTTTCTTCTTGTTTTCGGTAACTATAGCATCAGTGTGGTGGGAACCATAAGTATTGATATGTTCAATAGCTTCTTCTATCGAGTTGACTACTTTTATAGACAGAATTAGGTCATTATACTCGGTAGACCAGTCTTCTTCTATGGCACGCACTAGTTTATTAATAAAGTCTATCTGTTCTAATATCTCAAACGATCTATTGTCGCAGCGCAATTCAACACTTGCACCTTCCAGCATCTGAGCCATTTTAGGCAGAAATTTCTCTGCGATCTTTTCATGTACCAGTAAAGTTTCCATGGCATTGCACACGGCAGCATACTGCACTTTTGAATCGAAACAGATATTATAGGCTTTTGCCAGGTCAGCTTCATCATCCACATATACATGACATATTCCATCGGCGTGGCCAAGGACTGGTATTTTTGTATTGTCCTGGATAAACTTTACGAAGGAGTTAGATCCTCTGGGTATGAGCAGGTCGATGTAAGGGTCCATGGCCAGTATATCCATTACCTCTTCCCTGGTTTCCATGAGCTGGAAAGCTCCTTTTGGTATGCCTT
Source organism: Methanomethylovorans hollandica DSM 15978 (assembly GCF_000328665.1). Classification (NCBI taxonomy): domain Archaea; kingdom Methanobacteriati; phylum Methanobacteriota; class Methanomicrobia; order Methanosarcinales; family Methanosarcinaceae; genus Methanomethylovorans; species Methanomethylovorans hollandica. Next base: position 2,014,588 of record NC_019977.1, on the reverse strand, counting down.
CGACTTTCTCGATGGCTTCTACCAATATATTGAAGATAGTCCTGTTCGAGTTAAGTGCCTCGCTTCCGCCTTTGAACACAGTGGAATTACCACTTTTCAGACAAAGTGCCATTATCTGAGGAACAACATCCGGTCTGGATTCAAATATAACTCCGATCAGACCGATCGGACAGCTTACCTGATAAAGCTCCAGACCATTATCAAGTTCAAGAGAACTCATCGTTCTTCCTACGAGGTCTTCGAGATGTATCACATCTCTGATGCCGGCCATCATACCATCTATCTTACTGTCGCTGACCTTAAGCCTGTCTACCATTGCCTGGGAAAGTTCACCTTTTCTCTGGGCTTTCTCAGCGGCTTCCAGGTCTCTTACATTAGCTGAAAGTATGGCTTGCCTGTTAATATCCAGCGCATTTGCCATCTCCTCAAGTGCACGGTTCTTCATATCCGTGCTCACACTTGCAAGTGTGATTGATGCTTTTTTAGCTTCGATCACCTTTGCTTCTATCTCTGTTACCATGGATCGGACCACCTGAACATGTTCCTTAAAGAGGGATATCTCATTTTCTTCGGATTATAGACTAACTGATATTGCAATTAGTTCTTAAGTCTTATACTTATCGATAATGGCCTGACACGTATAAAAACTCTGTATATAATGAATTAACTAGATCATCATTTCCAATTTTAGATATATTTATCAATAATTGCTCTGTAAGGGGTAGCAGGAGATTGACATGAGCACACGTGAATTCATGCTAGGTAATGTCGCTATAGCACGGGGCATTGTAGAAGGAGGTGGCCAGGTAATTGCTGGTTATCCGGGCACTCCTTCATCGGAGATCATAGATACTCTGGCAGCAATGGAAAACAGGGATTTCTATGTGGAATGGTCGGTTAATGAAAAAGTAGCCTTTGAAGTGGCTGCAGGGGCTGCTATTGCAGGTGTAAGATCTGTAGTCACCATGAAGCACGTGGGTCTTAATGTAGCTGCAGATCCACTTATGACCCTCTCTTATATGGGTGTTAAAGGTTCAATGATAATAATCTCTGCGGATGATCCTTCATGTCATTCCTCTCAAAACGAACAGGATACTCGTAAATATGCCCAGTTCGCGCTGATGCCCTGTTTTGATCCTTCAAATCCCCAGGAGGCAAAGGATATGATACCGGATGCTTTCAGGTTGTCTAATTTGTTCCAGACGGCTGCTATTTTCAGACCTACTACCCGTATCTCTCACGGCAAGTCTGATGTGGAACTTGGGGATATAACTGAACAGAGGCCGCAGGTAAAGTTCGAAAAGATCCCTGAAAGATGGATAATGATGCCTAAGAATGCAAGGCTAAGACATCCTTATGTGTTGCAGGTGTACGAGGACATCAGAAAAGAGCTTGAGAATTCCCCATGGAACCAGCTTGAACTCAAGACAGGATCGAAAATAGGTGTTGTATCTTCAGGCGTAGCTTCTGTCTATGCCAGGGAAGCCATAAAAAGAATAGGTCTGGATGCATCTTTCCTAAAAATATGTGCATATCCGGCTCCTGAGGACAAGATTACCGGTATGTTGGAGCATGCAGACACAGTGCTTGTGATAGAGGAACTTGAGCCGGTGTTAGAAGATGAAATACGTATCATGGCACAGAAGCATGGTATCGGAGTAAAGGTTCTGGGGAAATTAGAGGGTCTTGTTCCCAGGCATGGGGAGTTGAATGTTGATATATGTATGGATGCCATCTCAAAGGCTTTCGAGCTACCTGAACCTTCTCGGCAGGTTAATGATGTGGGCCTTCAACTCCCTTCGCGTCCTCCTGTATTGTGCCCCGGTTGCGCCCACAGAGCTGCTTTCCATGTTATGAAGAAGGTTTTTGGGAAAGACGGAATTTATCCAAGTGATATTGGTTGCTACACTCTTGGAGTACAGTCAGGTGCTGTAGACACTACATTATGTATGGGCGCAAGCATTACTGTATCTTCAGGAATATATCATGCAGGAGAGGAACATCCTATATGTTGTTCCATCGGTGATTCCACGTTCTTCCACACAGGCATGAACGGCTTGCTCAATGCAGTATATAATAAGGCGGATATCACAGTAACTATTATGGATAACAGGGTCACTGCCATGACCGGTCATCAGCCAAATCCCGGAATGGGCAAAACGGCTGTTGGCGAATCCACGGTAGCGGTGTCTATATCTGATATATGCCGTTCTCTAGGAGCGGAATTCGTGGAAGTGGTCGATCCCTATGATCTGGCGTCTACTGAGGATGTGTTCAGACGCTCCAGGGACTACAAAGGTACCTCTGTTGTGATAGCAAGGCAGCCATGTGTGATCGATCTGAGAAGATCAGGAGCCAGAAAACCAGCATTTTCAGTGGATCAGGAGAAATGTACAGGCTGCAAGTCCTGCGTTAGGTTTGGCTGTCCTGCAACAGAATTCGATAATGAACTTAAACGTGCGAGGATCAACAACATGTGTACGGGATGCGGTGTATGTGCCCAGATATGTAAGTTTGGGGCAATATTGGAGGTGAAGAGATGAGCTCAGCCGGGATATCTCTCTTCGATCTGGTAATAGCAGGCGTGGGAGGGCAGGGTACCATCCTTGCTTCAGATATAATTGGGAAGGCTGCAGTAAAGGAAGGGTTGCCAGTAATGGCTGCTGAGACTCATGGTATGGCACAGCGCGGTGGTTCAGTGGTAAATCATCTGAGGATTGGCTGTGAGTTAGGTTCTCTAATTCCCTTGAAAAGCGCTGATGCTTTAATAGCTCTGGAGCCAAGTGAGGCTTTGAGATATATTGAATATCTGTCAGATGAAGGTATAGTTATTGTCAACACAGAGCCAGTATTACCCGTGACAGTGACCTCGGGTATTTCTTCATATCCTGATATGGGGGAGATAATTGACTATCTGGAACAGAGGTTCACTGTAAAGGCTTTTAATGCAGTGCAACTTGCCAAAGAAGCTGGCCATGTACAATCCATGAATACTGTGATGATAGGGGCAGTATCTAAATACTTGCCACTATCTAAAGATGTATTGCTGGATTGTGTCAAGGCATCAGTACCAAAGAGGACAATGGATATCAACATCAAAGCATTTGGTATTGGAAGACTTCATGCATGATGTTCTTATTTACTTTCCATGTTGAATTACATGTATCTTATTCGGCTCTATGGCTTTAAAGAATAAGTGAATGATAATGCAGTTGCATCTGGTAAAAACATTGAATCTTATTTCATGAAAGATAGATACGGCTATTGTTTCGATTTATCTTTCAGACACTTTTCCCATGCAAAGGTTTTATATATGTATTTATCTATCTAAGCCCAACGATAGAGATGGGTATGTAAGGTTCGCCTTGCATATCGCAATGAAACTAACTACGTATGAAAAAGTCGGATTTAACATGTGATGTTCGGGGCCTCTTCAAGAATGCCCTCCTGCTTGCGGAAACGTTTGCAGGGACATAAGGTGTTTAAATCGTTCTGGAGATGACCACAGTAGGGATATCTGCTATGATCCTACCGGTATAGGGCAATATTCTGCTTTTTACGGTTGTATAGCAGCGGCAGTATAGCCGTCGATCACACAATAAACATGTGTTTTCTGATCCCAGTGGCGCTTCGACTTTTTGCATAACCCATGCTATCAGCAAGAAAGTTGAACGGCCAAATCTAAAAAATATAGATCGGGAGAATTACAATGGCAAAAGGACACAGACCAAGGCGAGGATCACTCGCGTTCAGTCCGCGCAAAAGAGCACAGAGCCCCATACCACGTTACAGGTCATGGCCGGTATCAGACGCTGGAATAAAAATTCAGGATTTCGCTGGTTACAAGGTCGGTATGACTCATGTCGTGATCATCGATGATACCAAGAACAGCCTTACAGAAGGTCTTGAGATCACAGTACCTGTGACTGTGATCGAAACACCAGCTATTCGGGTGGCTGCTATCAGGGCCTATGGAAAAGATACTGTCGGCGAGAGGGCTCTGGCAGAGGCTTGGACCAAGGAACTTGATACAAGTCTTGCACAGACAATCAAGGTCCCATTAAAACATGATACTAATGCAGCTCTGGGGAAGATCGAACAACTAATGAACGAGGGAAAGGTTTCTGATATTAGAGTAGTGACCTATACTCTCCCAAAGAGCATTACAGGTGTTCCCAAGAAGAATGCTGACATAATGGAAACTGGCATAAGCGGTGCAAATTCTAAGGACAAGTACGAATATGCAAAGTCTATTCTCGGCAAAGAAGTTAGAATAAGCGATGTTTTCAAGGGCGGCAGTTTAGTGGATGTAGCTGCTATCACTATAGGTAAAGGTACTCAGGGTCCGGTTAAAAGATGGGGTATAATGCTTCAGAAAGGTAAGCATTCCCGTCAGGGAAGCCTAAGGCAGATAGGTACCCTTGGTCCTTTCAGACCAGCACATGTGAACTGGAGGGTACCTCAGATGGGTCAGACTGGTTTCCACCAGAGGACTGAATGTAATAAGCGCATCTTCAAAATAGGCACGAATCCTGAGGAGATCAACCCTGTTGGTGGGTTCACCAATTTTGGTCTTGTAAGGAACGACTATGTGCTTATCAAAGGTAGTGTCCCAGGTCCATCCAAGAGGCTTATCAGACTGCGTGAACCTACCAGGGCGAGAGTATCCGCTATGGGTGAACCTCAGATAGTTCACATAAGCACACAGAGCAAGCAGGGGTGAATTAAATGGCTAAAACTAATGTTATTGGGATTTCTGGTAATACGATAGGTGAGATCGCCCTGCCTGAGATATTCAATGAATCATACAGGCCGGACCTTATAAAGAGGGCGGTGCTTGCATCTCAGACCAAGAGGTACCAGCCCTATGGTCCTCGTTTATATGCAGGTATGGAGACCTCTGCAGTATCCTGGGGATCAGGGCGCGGTGTAGCACAGATCCCGAGGATCGCAACTGGTAGTCGTGCAGCCAGGGTTCCGCAAGCGGTTGGCGGAAGGGCAGCACATCCGCCAAAACCAGAGGCGGACAGGACAGAAAAGGTAAACAAAAAGGAAAGAAGACTTGCTATCCGCTCAGCAGTTTCGGCAACTGGTAATGTACAACTTGTACGGGCTCGTGGTCATAAGTTCGAAGAGAGCGTCCAGCTACCGTTGGTAGCAGAGAATGCATTGCAGAACCTGGCCAAAACAAAGGATGTTGTGCAGTTCCTTAAAGCAGCTGGTGTGTTCGATGATATAGTGCGTGCAAAGGAAGGCAGGAATATCAGAGCAGGTCGCGGAAAGCTTAGAGGAAGAAGATACAAGAACAGAAAAAGTCTCCTGGTAGTTGCTGATGAGGGTAGTGCATTGTTCAATTCCGCAAGGAACCTGGCAGGTGTGGATGTTGTTTCAGTTAGCTCCATAAGCACTGAATTGCTGGCCCCCGGCACTCATGCAGGCAGACTTACCATATGGACGGAATCTGCTATCGCAGCTCTGGAGGGTATGTTCGTATGACAGCTATAAATTATCCATTCATCACAGAAAAAGCTATGATGTTACTGGAAAACAATAAGCTCCAGTTCATTGTTAACAGCAAGGCAAACAAGGGGCAGATAAAATCAGACATCATGAAGATGTATGGTTTTAATGTCACATCAGTATGTACAATGAGCACTATGAATGGCCAGAAGAAGGCTATCGTAACGTTTAGTAAAACTGATGCTGCTCATGAGATAGCTACAAGGATAGGACTGATGTGAGGTGAGTAACAATGGGTAAACGATTAATTTCACAGAACAGGGGTCGCGGTACACCTACCTACAGGGCTCCCTCTCATAAGTACAAGGCTTCTCTAAAGCACCCTAAAGTGAATGATAATGAAATGCTGATCGGTACTGTAGTAGGTCTTGAACACGATCCAGCGCGTTCTGCTCCATTGGCAAAAGTATCTTTTGCTAACGGCGAGGAAAAAATGATCGTGGCTCCGGAGGGGATGGCTGTTGGTACCATTATTTCATGTGGTACCGAAGCTGCCGTAAGACCAGGTAACGTCTTGCCACTTAGAAATATCCCGGAAGGTGTCCCTGTATGCAATGTTGAGTCAAAGCCCAATGATGGCGGTCAATTCGCACGTTCATCTGGAGTTTATGCAACAGTGGTTTCTCATGATAAGGGAAAGACCGTTGTACAGATGCCATCGGGTGAAATGAAGTGGCTTAACTCTAAATGCCGTGCCACTGTTGGTATCGTTGCAGGCGGTGGAAGGCTGGACAGACCCTTCCTGAAAGCAGGTAAGAAATATCACAAGATGAAGACGAGAGCTGCAAAGTATCCTCGTGTCAGGGGAGTTGCCATGAACGTAGTTGACCACCCATTCGGTGGAGGTAACAGGCAGCATCCAGGAAGGCCAACAACAGTTAGCAGGAATGCACCGCCCGGACGTAAGGTTGGACAGATAGCAGCACGTAGGACCGGAAAGCGTTAAACCGGAGGTAATCCCATGGCAAGAAAAATAGGATCAAAATTACCAAAACGAAAAGGTGAGTTCACATATCGTGGCAATACCATCGAGCAACTTCAGGCGATGAGCCCGGAGGAATTCACAGAACTTCTTACAGCAAGAGAGCGCCGCTCTATCAGGAGAGGCTTCAATGAGCATCAGAAGGATGTGATGCAGCAGATAAAAGATGGTGCAGACAACGTGCGTACTCATTACAGGAACGTCATCATACTTCCTGATATGGTAGGCAAGACAGTTGCAGTGTACAATGGCAAGAGCTTCCTTGACTTCGAAATACAGCCTGAGATGATAGGGCACAGGTTCGGTGAATTCTCACAGAGTCGTCCAAAAGTCTCTCATGGTAGTGCTGGTGTGGGAGCAACCCGTTCAAGCAGGTTCGTACCATTGAAGTGAGGTGATTATGTATGGCAAGGATTGATTATACTTTAGAAATGGATCCAAAGACCACCTCTAAGGCAATGGGTTCTGAGCTTCATATCTCTCCCAAGAAATCAAGGGAACTCGGAAGGGCTCTCAAAGGTATGCGTACCCAGAACGCCAAGAGATATCTTGAAGGTGTTGTTGCCAAGAAACAGGCAGTTCCCTTCAAGAGGCATTGCGAAGGAGCAGGCCATAGGAAAGGACCAATGGCAGGTGGGAGATATCCGGTAGATGCTGCAAAAGCGTTCCTCAAGATCTTGGAGAATGCAGGCAGCAATGCTGAATATAAAGGATTGGACCCGGAACGCATGTATATAGCCCATGTGGCAACAAAGGGCGGGCGTGTCATTCCCGGTATGATTGCAAGGGCACGCGGAAGAGGCAGTCCGCACAACACGGATACTGTTAACATCGAGATTATACTGAATGAGGTGCTCTAATGGCAATAGAGAAGAAGTTCGTGCATGAAGGTTACGTTAAAGCCTCACTGGACGAATACTTTGCTAAACAGCTTAACAGAGCTGGATACGGCGGTATGGAAGTCAATAGGACTCCCATGGGAACTCAGATCACGGTTTATGCCGAGAAGCCTGGAATGGTTATTGGTAAGGCCGGTAAGGTTATCCGGAAGCTCACAAGGGACATCGACAGGATGTATGATCTGGACAATCCTCAGATAGATGCTCAGGAGGTCAGAAGACCAGAACTCAATGCACAAATGATGGCAACACGTCTGGCATCATCCATTGAAAGAGGATGGTATTTCAGAAAAGCTGGTCATAATGCCATGAGAGCTATCATGAATGCAGGCGCACTTGGCTGTGAGATCGTGATCTCAGGTAAGCTCACAGGATCAAGGTCAAGGAGCGAGAAGATCGTTCAAGGTTATATAAAGCATGCAGGTAAACCAGCAGAAGATATTGTCGATGAGGGTTTTGCTGTAGCTGTTAAGAAGCTTGGTACTCTTGGGTGCAAGGTAAGGATAATTCCACCAGGTGCGGTTCTTCCGGATTCCTTTAAACTTAAGGATGTTCCTGTAGAAGCAGTATCTGAAGCTACCAAGTCCCCGGAGCCTAAATCAGGTGTCAAGGAGCTTGTAAGTGAAGAGACTGCAGGTGAGGTTGCAGAGGTTGAAGAGACCCTTGAAGAGGAACCAGTACAGCCAGAAAAGTCTGACGTGACAACAGTTGAAACGGAAGTATCTGAAACAGAGCCTTCCAGCTCGACCGCTGAAATAGAATCAGGAGAGGTTCTGGAGAATGAAGAACGCAGGGAGGCTGATGGTGTCTGGCAGCATAAGCATGAAGGACACGATTACTGGCATCCGATGGCCCGTATTCACAGGGAGGGCTGATCATGGCTATTCTGCGTATGAATGAAATAAGGGACATGAGCCCAAATGAAAGGATGGACGAGCTTGACAAGTTAGGGACTGAGCTCATACGTGAGCGCGCGCTCACTTCTGCAGGTGGTGCTCCAGACAATCCAGGAAGAATTGGATTACTTAGAAGGACCATTGCGCGTGTTAAGACCGTCCAGAAAGAGTTAAAGGAGATTTAAGTGGAAATATCCGCTTATAACCTGATATTTCACGAAATTATCGGACTGTTCACAAAAGTGATAAACTCAAACAATCCCTCCTTAGAGGAGATTCGCGGCAAAGTTGTAGGTGAAACAAAGAATATGTTGATCGTGGAAACAGATGACAAAAATGAAAAGATGGTTCCAAAATCAGGATCAACATTCTTGTTCCATATACATCTTCTCAGAGGGAATACACGTGTTACTGAGCAAGTGAAGGTGAACGGGAATTTGTTGCTCTCACAACCCGAGAATCGTATAAAGAATATCAGGAAAATTCGCATGAGGTAATAATCATGACAAGAGATATCGGATTGGATGTTCCAACTCCTAAAGAGGAGTGCACTGACATCAATTGTCCATTTCACGGAAAGCTGCCAGTCAGGGGACAAGTACTGGTGGGAACCGTTGTTAGCAACAAGATGGACAGGACAGTGGTCATCCAGAGAAGACATGAAGTACTTATAAGCAAGTATCAGAGGTATGAGAAAAGGCAATCTAAGATCCATGCTCACAATCCTCCATGTATTGACGCACAGGTAGGAGACATTGTGACAGTTGCGGAATGCCGTCCTCTAAGTAAGACCAAATCCTATGTGGTAATCAAAACGGGGGTAGAGGCATGAGAGGAATTCGTTCCACTATACCTCGTGCATTGAACAGTGGTGCCCGTATAGATTGTGTGGACAACACAGGTGCAAGGGTCGTTGAGATCATATCTGTAAAGCGTTACAGAGGTACCAAGAACAGACAGCCATGCGCCGGTATAGGCGATATGTGCGTGGTATCTGTGAAGAAAGGTACTCCAGAGATGCGTAAGCAGATCATGCATGCTGTTATTGTCCGCCAGAAGAAGGAATTCCGTCGTCCTGATGGGCTGAGGGTATCCTTTGAAGACAACGCCGTTGTTATCACCGATGAGGATGGACTGCCTAAGGGTACTGATCTTAAAGGACCAATTGCAAGAGAGGTTGCTGAAAGGTATCCAAAGATAGGTACAACGGCTTCAATAATTGTGTGAGGTGTATGCAATGGTTACTAATCAGCCAAGGAAACAGAGGAAGCTGCGGTATAATGCTCCACTGCATTTAAGGCAAAAATATATGGGTGCTCCCCTTTCTAAAGAGCTCCGTGAAAAATATGGTCGCAGGACAGCAAAGGTCATTATCGGTGACACTGTAAAAGTGATGCGCGGAGACCATGTAGGCACCACAGGTAAAGTAGAAGCGGTATCACTTAAACATGGGACTATAGTTGTAGAGGGAGTAGCAGTGTCCAAAGCAGATGGTACAGAAGTACCAAGGCCTATATATCCTTCCAACGTAACGATCACATCCCTAGAAATGAAAGATAACCGCAGATCAGAAGTATTGAGCAGAAAGTAGGTGGTTTTGTGGGAAAACATCAAAAAAGGATTTCTGTACCAAAAAGCTGGCAGATATCCAAGAAATCCAATAAATGGATAACATCGACAAGGCCGGGTCCTCACAACAGGCAACTGAGCATTCCTCTTGGAGTGGTGCTCAGGGATATGTTACATGTAGTGGACACTAGGGTTGAGGCAAAAAGAGTGCTTTCAGAAGGTAGCATTCTTGTTGATGGCATTATCAGGAAGGACCTAAGATTCCCTATAGGTTTACTGGATGTAGTTTCTATTCCTAAGATGGAACAATCATACAGGGTGCTCCTCGATAGAAAGGGAAGATTAGAATTACATAAACTTGAAGGTACAGAATCAAGCAAGCTATGCAGGATCCTCGGAAAGACCGTTATCAAGGGCGGCAAAGTGCAGCTCAATCTAAATGACGGCTCTAACCTTATTGGCTCCAACGATTACAAAGCCAAAGACTCAGTGATCCTTTCAGTGCCTGATAAGAAGATACTCACACATATCAAGTACGAAGTAGGCAATCTCGCATTGATAATTGGTGGTAAGCACACTGGCAAAATAGGTGCCATCAAAGATATCAACACAGTGCGCAGTTCCAATTCCAACACTGTGCTGATTGCTGGCGAAGGTGAGGAATTCCATACCATAGAAGATTACGTAGTCGTGATCGGCACGGATAAGCCAGAAATTAAACTGGGTGGTGAGGTCATTGAGTAATCCAATGAAAGCTCCCAAGATCGAGAAGATCATTGTTCACATGGGTGTCGGTGAAAGTGGTGAACATCTTGTGAATGCCGAAGGGATCATGAAAGAGATCACCGGGCAGACCGTTGTTCGTACATATGCAAAGAAAACCCTTCCTGCATTCGGTATCAAGAAAAGTGAACCAATAGGTTGCAAGGTCACTCTTCGTGGTATTGATGCAGAGAAATTCCTTCAAACTGTTCTTTCAATAGTAGATAAAAAGTTATCCTCTTCCCAGTTCGATAAAAATGGGAATGTAGCATTCGGAATTGAAGAGCACACGGATTTCCCTGGAATGAGATATGATCCGAATATCGGTGTCTTTGGTATGGACATTAATGTAGTCGTCAACCGCCCAGGATACAGAATAAGCAAAAGAAGGATATCTGAAAGGAGAATTCCTTCAGCTCACAGGATCACAAAGGACGATACGATTTCCTTCTTCAAGGAGATATTTTTCGTGGAGGTGGCATAAATGGTCCAGACTACTAAGCAATTTGGCCGCGGCGCACACGAATGCAAGAGATGCGGAAGAAAGCAGGGCCTTGTAAGGAAATATGATATTTACCTGTGTCGCCACTGTTTCCGTGAGATAGCCCATGATATGGGATTTGAAAAATATACTTGAGGTGAAAAATAATGGTGTTATTAGATCCTCTTGCTGATGCACTCTCCACAATAAAGAATGCAGAAGCAATCGGTAAACAGTCATGCACACTTAAACCGGCATCAAAACTCATCGGTACGGTCCTTAAAGTGATGCAGGACAGTGGATACCTCGGTGAGTTCGAGTTCATCGAGGACGGTAAAGCAGGCATCTATGAGGTTAAGCTCATTGGTAAAATAAATAAATGCGGAGCAATAAAGCCACGTTATTCAGTAGGTTCACTTGATTTCGAGAGATGGGAGAAGCAATTCCTACCAGCTAAGAACTTCGGAACATTGATCCTTACTACATCTCATGGTGTCATGTCTCAATATGATGCACGTGAGAAAAACATTGGCGGACAGCTTCTTGCATATGTGTACTGATATGGAGTGGTTCAATGGCTAAAGAGATGAAGAACGTGGTAAGCATTCCGGAAGGGGTTAGCGTTACTTTCCAGGATGATATCCTTTCCGTATCAGGACCCAAAGGAAAGAATGAGAGGTACCTCTGGTATCCAGGGATCATAATTGAAGTTGGAGATTCTGAGATCACAGTGGATTCGACTTCTACAAAGAAGTCACACAAGGCTATGATCGGCACCTTCTCTTCACATATTAACAATATGATGAAAGGTGTGACTCAAGGGTTTGAATATCGCATGAAGGTTGTTTATTCCCACTTCCCTATGCAGCTAAAAGTAGAGGGTAAGAAATTGTTCATTGGTAATTTCTTGGGTGAGAAGAAAGCAAGATCTGCAAATATCCTCGGTGAAACCAAGGTCAAGGCAGGAGCCGACCAGGTCACCATAACCGGTATAAACAAAGAGGATGTTGGACAGACCGCAGCCAACATAGAGCAAGCCACGAAGATTAAGAGATTCGATCCCCGTGTATTCCAGGATGGTATATATATCGTGGAGAAGATATTGTAGGTGATTTGAATGGAAGATAATATCACTAGTTCCTCTTCTGTAACTGTCAACTGTGGTGTATCAATGGATGCGGAAGGTAAGCGCCTTTTCAAGGTCCGTAAGGTACAGAAGGCAAAGAAGCCCCAGTTCAAGAGGACTGATTGTCACAAATATAAGAGGCTGGACTCCAACTGGAGAATCCCAAGAGGCCTGCAAAGCAAAAAACGTAAAGGATTTGTTTCAAAGGGTGCTCATGCACAGGTAGGCTATGGTAGTCCGGTTATGGTAAAGGGCCTCCACCCATCAGGGTATTCCGAAATCATGGTCGAAACACTGATTGATTTTTCATCACTGGATGCTAATACAGTGGCTATCAGAATAGCTGCAAAGGTTGGTGCAAGAAAGAAAGCTATGATAGAGGAAAAGGCCGTGTCCCTCGGAATTAAGATCCTCAATCCTTCCAGGAGTGAATAAGATGACGGATCTTTCTAACCAGAAAAGGATGGCTGCAGCGATCCTTGATTGTGGTTTGCACAGAGTATGGATGGATCCAGAAGCTGCCAGCGATATTGCTGTTGCTATAACAAGGGCGGATCTTCGTGAACTCATCAAGAAAGGAAGTGTAGCTGCTGAAAAACCCAAAGGTGTTAGCAGAGGCCGTGCAAGAGCAAGAGACGTCAAACGCAAGTATGGTCACCGTAAGGGCCATGGTTCGAGAAAAGGTACAAAAGGAGCAAGGAATCCAAGGAAAGAACAGTGGATGAAGAGGATCCGTGCTATCAGAGCGAAGTTAAAGGAACTTCGTGCAGATGGCTCCTTGGAAAAGTCTACATATTGTAAGATATATCGTAAGGCAAAAGGTGGAGAATACAGAAGTGTTGCACACATGGTATCACACCTTGAGTCACAGAAGCTCCTTAAACGTGAGGAATGAAGATGACCAAGAGAAGCTTTGATATTTTATCCAGGAGGGTATGATCATGGCAACAGGGCCCAGATATAAAGTCGCTTTCAGGCGACGAAGGGAAGGACGCACAAATTATCATCAGCGTCTTAAGTTGCTTTTATCAAAAGAAGACCGTGTGGTGGTCCGCAAGAGTTCAAAACATATTCAGGTTCAGCTAATAGCTCCTAAACCTGAAGGAGATGTCACTCTTTCATCAACCATATCTACTGAACTCAAGAAGTATGGTTATGATGCTTCCACAGGTAACACGCCGGCAGCTTATCTTACCGGCCTCTTGTTTGGTTACAGGACCTTAAGCAAGGGATACGATTATGGGATACTTGATATTGGATTACAGGCATCCTCGCCTGGCTCCCGTGTCTATGCTGTTTTAAAAGGCATAGTTGACTCAGGATTAGAGGTGCCCCATGATCCGTCCGTATTCCCCTCTGATGAAAGGATCAGAGGCGAGCATATCGCAGAATATATGGAAAGATCAAATCTTCCAGAACTGTTTGATACAGTCAAGGAAAAGATCTCTTCTGATTTCAATTAGGTGATCATATGGCATATCAGTTCGAAGAAGAGGAATGGATTCCACAAACCAGGCTTGGCAAGCTTGTCCAGGAGGGTCAGATCACTTCCATGGATGAGGCGATCGATTCTGGACTGCCTCTGAGAGAATCAAGGATAGTGGATATACTGCTCCCCAATCTTGAAGATGAGGTTCTGGACATTAACATGGTTCAGAGAATGACTGACTCTGGACGCCGTGTAAAGTTCAGAGCTACGGTTATAGTGGGCAACGGTGATGGCTTTGTAGGTCTTGGTCAGGCTAAGGATAACCAGGTAGGACCTGCTATCAGAAAGGCCATTGAGAATGCGAAGATCAATCTGGTACGCGTGAAGCGCGGATGCGGTTCATGGGAATGTGCCTGCGGTCTTAACCACACCGTACCATCTGAAGTAATGGGCAAGGCAGGAAGTGTCATTGTAGTGCTTATGCCGGCTCCAAGAGGTCTTGGCCTCGCTGCCGGTGGAACAGCAAAGAAAGTGCTGGAAAAGGCCGGTATCAAGGATGTTTGGACAAGGACAGAAGGTACCACCAGAACTACACTTAACTTTGCAAAGGCAACATTCAATGCTCTGCAGGCAATAGGTACTGTAAAACATCCGATTCATATCCGCAGGGAGGAAGCTTGAGATGTTTGTGCTTGTAAGAATGCGCGGTAGTGTAGATGTAAGGGGTTCTATTCAGGATACTCTTCACATGCTTCGTCTCAACAGGGTAAACCATTGTGTAGTGATCACTGACACACCTCACAACAGGGGTATGATCCAGATGGTTAAGGATTATGTTGCCTACGGTATTATAGATGCAGCCACTCTTGCAGAGGTGCTGACCAACCGTGGTAAGCTTGAAGGCGGAGAGAAGCTCACAAACGAGTATCTTTCTCAAAATACCGACTATTCAACAATTGCTGAATTTGCTGATGCGGTATGTGCTGGAAAAGCTTCACTTAAGGATGTACCGGGGTTGAAACCAGTATTCAGGCTTCATCCGCCCCGTAAAGGGCACGCAGGAATCAAAAAGCCTGTTGAGCTCGGAGGGGTACTGGGGAATCACGGTGAAGGCATAAAGGTCCTCCTGAACCAGATGAGGTAATATCATGAGCAAGGGTAACACAAAGAAGTTCAGAGGTTCTCGCACCTGTGGCGGCGGTACTGGTAAAAACAGACGTGGTGCAGGTAATCGCGGAGGAAGGGGAAAAGCAGGTGTCTGCAAACACCATGCTATCAAGGCAATTCTTCTTGGATATGCTCAGGGTAAGCATGGTTTCACTCGTCCTCCAAAGACTGTTAAATCGGTGTCCGTTGTAAATGTAGGCGAACTTGATGAGCTTGCAGATGAGTTAGTAATTGATGGCCTGGCTCAGCTTGAAGAAGGCCAGTATCGTATCGATCTGACATGTCTTGATATCGATAAGGTACTTGGTACAGGCAGGGTCACCAAGAAACTTGCTGTCACAGCCTACGAGTTCTCTGGTGTGGCAAGAGAAAAAATAGAGGCTGCAGGCGGCTCGTGCCTGGAGTCTTAAAGGTAATGCCAATAGGCATTACTTATTCTATTTTTGTAATTTAAACAACTATAGGGTGCACCTTTATTAATGTAAACGTATATTTAGGTTTATTAATTGTATACAATCACGGATTCCGTGTTTGCATTTCTCCAGCTTAAAGGGTGGAATGATGAGTTTCAAGGAGAGTTTAGACCCCATATTTAAAAGATTACCTGCAGTTGCCAGTCCAGAAGGCCACGTACATTTCAAGAAAAAGCTTATGTGGACATTGGGCGTGCTTGTGCTATATTTTGCACTTGCAAATGTGCCTTTATTTGGGTTATCTGCAGATTCGATTGACTTATTTGAACAATATCGTGCCTTCTTTGCCGGGGCATCGAATTCATTGATCCTGCTTGGTATAGGTCCTATCGTAACAGCATCAATTGTGCTCCAGCTGCTTGTTGGTGCAGATGTGATAAAAATGGATCTTTCCAATCCTTCTGATCAGGCTTTTTTCCAGGGTGCACAGAAATTCATGGTATTTGTGATGATCGTACTGGAAGCTTTGCCTCAGATCCTGGGTGGATACATCCAGCCGGATCTAAATCTTGCTTCTTCCCTGGGTGTCAGTGGAACCTTCATTACTATTCTTATATTTATTCAGATATGTATCGGCGGTATCCTTATACTGTTCATGGACGAAGTGGTGTCCAAATGGGGTATTGGTTCTGGTGTCGGTCTTTTCATCGTGGCGGGTGTATCTCAGCAAATAGTTACTGGCCTGTTTAACTGGCAAGCCGATTCTTCTGGTATTCCAATAGGTTTCCTCCCAAAATGGGTATACATTATTCAGAATGAGGAACTGCTCACATTGTTCACAACAGGGCAGGGTCTACTGTATGTACTTGTAAGCGGTGGAATATTGGCCCTTGTTAGTACTATTCTCATATTCTTGCTGGTCGTTTTTGTTGAAAGTACACGAATCGAGATCCCCCTCGCTCATAGTGCTGTAAGGGGAGCAAGAGGCAAGTTCCCTGTGAAACTGATATATGCATCAGTTCTTCCTATGATACTTGTGCGTGCTCTTCAGGCTAACATTCAGCTGATAGGTCTTCTATTGAGTGGAAGAGGGATCACGATATTCGGAGAATATGTAGGTTCACAACCAATAAACGGTATCATGTATTACCTTGCGCCTATAAACAGTCCGTATGACTGGATCCCATCCCTTGTCAGGGACTCTTTCTCAGGCATGGGAGCTCCTGTACCAGCCTTATGGCAGATCGGGCTGCATGTCTTTTTCGATGCTTTGATGCTCATTGGAGGTGGGATCATCTTTGCTCTGTTCTGGATAGAAACGACAGGCATGGGTGCAAAGCAGACCGCTCAGAAGGTCTTCAATTCCGGTATGCAGATCCCCGGTTTCAGACGTAATGTAGGCAGCATTGAAAAGGTCATGCTCCGTTACATTCCAAAAGTGACAGTCATAGGTGGTGCATTTATTGGTTTGCTCACACTTGTGGCAAGTCTGCTCGGTACTCTTGGAGGGGCAGGAGGGACTGGTCTTTTGCTTGCTGTAAGTATTGTGTATCGTCTGTATGAGGATATAGCATCGGAACAGATGATGGAGATGCATCCGATGATAAGATCTTTCTTCGGACAAGATTAATGGGGGAGGTTTCAATGAATATAGTGTTATTTGGACCGCCTGGTGCCGGTAAAGGCACTCAGGCCAAAGAACTGGCTAAGCATTATAATATACCTCATATTTCCACGGGTGATATTTTACGTGCCAATGTGAGGGAAGGTACAAAACTTGGAATGCAAGCTAAAGAATTTATGGATAAAGGAGAGCTTGTGCCAGACGAAGTGCTGATAGGAATTATCAGGGATCGAGTTAAAGAGTCAGACTGTAAGGATGGCTACATGCTGGATGGTTATCCCCGTACTATTCCTCAGGCAGAAGCCCTTAAAGATATTCTCGAGAAGATCAACAAGCCTCTTGATGTGGTTCTAAATATTGATGTTCCTGATGACGATTTGATCGGCAGACTTAGTGGACGCAGGATGTGTTCATGTGGAGACAGTTATCATTTGATGTTCAATCTTCCTTTAAAGGAAGGAACATGTGATTCATGTGGCGGTAAACTATATCAGCGTGATGATGATAAGGAAGAGGTAGTTCGTCAGCGGCTTGAGGTATATGCAGCTAAGACAAAGCCACTGATAAATTATTATGAGGACATAGGTCTCCTTGTGAACATCGATGGTACTGGTTCAGTAGAAGATGTTTTTAAACAAATATGTGATGTACTTGATTCATATAAGAAATAAAGTGGGGATTTGATCGTGGCAACCACCGGATTCAAGAAAAAGGTCGATCATATGCTGTTGGCCCTGGGTTTATCCCTTATGATCGGAATAATGGTATTAGGCCAGGATTTCAGGGATGCTTTGGGCACAGCAGTGGGCTTTTTTATGGACCCACTCATTAGTTTGGTAGGAGAATCAAACTTCCATCTGATTCTCTTCATAATGGCTGCTATTACAGCTCTTTATGCTTCTCTTATTCAGAAGTATACCATTAATTGGGAACTGATGCGTAATTCTCAGGAAACAATGCGTGTTTATCAGAAAGAGTACAGGGAAGCTCAGATCGCAAACAACACAGCTTTAATGAAAAAGCTCGAGGAGCAGAGAACAAAGATGATGTCTGATCAGATGGAGATGTCCAAACAGCAATTCAAGCCCATGGCATATATCAGTATCATCTCACTGCCATTGTTCATGTGGGCATATCATTTTATTTCAGGGCATGCAGGTGCCTCTCTGAATTTTCCTTTTTGGGGACATCAGGTACTTACTGATACAGCATTTGGTCCAATTCAATACTGGATCTTCTGGTATTTCATTACGTCCCTTGCTGTGAGTCAGTTGATCAGGAAAGCATTGGATGTTGGTGGAATATAATGCTTATAACTATTAGTGGGCTTCCTGGTAGTGGAACAACCACAGTTTCCAGTTTGCTTGCTAAAAGCTATGGTATGGAACTAATCTCCGCAGGTGAAGTGTTCCGCACCCTTGCAAAAGAGAGGGGTTTGACACTTGCTGAGTTTGGTGAATTGGCAGAAAAGGATGATTCAATAGATGTCCAGATAGACAAACGCCAGCAGGAAATAGCAGCTACCCGAAATAATATTATACTGGAAGGCAGACTCGCCGGACATATGGCTCCTCATGCACTAAAAGTGTGGATAAAAGCACACATAGAGGTTCGTGTGCAGAGGATCGTTGGCCGTGAAAATACCTCTTTTCAGCAAGCCTTTGAAGAAACTCTCGAAAGGGAAGCATCAGAAGCTTCAAGGTATCGTGAGATTCACGGTATTGATATAAATGATCTATCAGTTTATGATATTGTGATAGACTCGCACAGATGGGATCAATTCCAGATAGCTCATATACTTTCTGCATGCATCGATACTCTTATCAATAAAGGGGGAGAACGGACAGTTGAAAGCTCCTGATCCTTCTTATTTTTTGGATAGCGATCATATCGAACTTATCCATAAGAATAAATCATCTACTGATGTTATTTATGGTTGTTCTCCTTATATGCGGTCCATAGACAAACATCTACTTATGGGTGTGGTCAACCTGAATAAACCAAGTGGTCCTACCAGTCATGAGGTCACTGCATGGGTCAAATCCATTCTTGAAATCGAGAAAGCTGGTCATTCCGGTTCTTTGGATCCCGGTGTAACTGGTTTACTTCCTCTAATGCTAGGTAAAGCCACTAAGACCGTTTCTGCACTTCGTCTTTCAGGAAAGGAATACATATGTCTCATGCGGTTGCATGATACACTTCCAGAAAAGGTTGTGAAGAAGGTCTGTGCTGAGTTCAATGGTCCTATTTATCAGATGCCTCCAGTGATATCAGCAGTAAAAAGGTCCATACGTGTAAGAAATATTTATTATCTTGATGTGCTTGAGATAGATGGCCCAATGGTTTTAATGAAAGTTGGGTGCGAAGCTGGTACTTATATCAGAAAGCTCTGTCACGATATTGGTCTGGCCTTAGGCTGTGGAGCAAATATGCAACAGCTCATTAGAACACGCACAGGACCTTTTACTGGGGACACCGCGGTAACATTGCAGGAATTGAAAGATGCTTTTGTTCTGTGGAAAGAAGGATGTTCTGAGGATGAACTGCGCAGGGTAGTAAGGCCTATGGAAGAAGGTTTAGCACACCTCCCACGGATTATAGTCCGCGACAGTGCTGTGGATGCTCTCTGCCACGGTGCTTCTCTTGCGGTGCCTGGAATAGTAAGTCTTGATCCTGGAATAAAGCATGAGCAGCAGGTATGTATCTTTACTTTGAAAGGTGAAGCAGTAGCAATAGCTACGGCAAAGATGGACACTGCCGGTATCATGGATGCCAGCAATGGATTGGCCGCATATACCGAAAGAGTAATAATGGATGTAGATGTTTACCCTAAATGCTGGCACAGGCGAAATGCCGAGGTAGTCTAGTGGTAGGGCGCAAGCCTGGAAAGCTTGTGGGGCTTCAGCCCCTCGGGAGTTCGAATCTCCCCCTCGGCGTTATATTCTAAGTTCAATGCTCAATTTACTTTCACATCGCTTGGATAGAATATTTTAAAACTGTAAGCGAAGTGAAAGGGCATGACACTTTACAACATTGATAAGAAATTTGTTTCTCAGGAAGATAGAATACGTACTGCTAAGTGTATAGTGAATCTAACTTAATCAGCTGAATCTTATTGCTGAGAATTTTAATTTTGAATTCAAGGAAGCCACCAGGGATGATATTGAATTTGTTATTGAGATTATCCTTAAATCCAATCACAATGACGCAACAAAGTATGATTATCATATTACTCTCAAGCGTTTCTTCAGGTGGATAAACAGAGGGAAAGATCCGGAGTGTACGGAGTGGCTAAAGTTCAAGCACAAGAATGATTTCAAGTTACCTGAGGAGATGCAAGTCGCTGCTCGAAATTGGTGATGGCTGCACCCTGGCGAAGATGGAGCTGGTCCTTGAAGTTACCGAGGAGCAGGCCAGGGTACTTGGCGAGATCGCAAAGGTTGATGTTGCAAGTGCCTGAACTTCCATTGATTTCCGGCCAGAAGGCTATCAATCTGGTGAAACTTGATTTTGTAGTGCTTAAATGCTTAAGATGGCATCCATGCCTGGATGGCAAGAGATCAATTTTAATGTAGTTATTCTAAGCAAATGGATCTTTACTTAGATTTGAAGATACTATTTTAAATAAAGAAACCTTAACTTAAAATGCAAACTAGATTCTAAGTAAAGGACGCTTAACTTAAACTATGTAAGTGAACTCTTAGTAAAGGATCGTTGTCTTATGAATGAAAGAGCCGGGAAATTTGTATTAACGCCTGAAGGTTACAGATCCTTCATACCTAAAGAGTTGCCACCAGAGCCTCCTATCCAATATGATGATGAACTACATTTGTTGCTTTCAAAGGCCGACAGGAATCTTGCCAGGCTGGATGGGATCACTTCTGTTCTACCAAACCCGGACCTTTTCATTGCAATGTACGTTAAGAAAGAAGCTCTTCTGAGTTCGCAGATCGAAGGCACACAGGCATCCCTTGAAGGAGTTCTGGAATTTGAAGCGGACCTTATACCAAAAGAAGATATCAGTGAAATAAAGGAAGTTGTAAATTACATCAAAGCCCTCAATTATGGAATTGAAAGACTGGTAGAAACCTCAATGTCCCTGGACCTCATAAAAGAGATCCATAGGATCCTGCTGGAGGGAACAAGAGGTAATGGGCTGAATTCCGGGAATTTCAAAGTTCTTCAGAACTATATAGGCACCCCAGGCGCTTCAATAAGAGAAGCGATCTTTGTACCACCTGCACCGGCTATAACCGTACCTGCAATGCATGCATTGGAAAGGTTCCTGAACGAAAAGAACAACATTCCGCCGCTTATCAAGATCGGAATGATACATGCCCAGTTTGAAACCATTCATCCCTTCCTGGATGGCAATGGCAGGATCGGACGGCTTATCATCACTTTCTATCTTATCTGGAAAGGAATACTGTCAAAGCCACTTCTGTACCTGAGCTTTTACCTGAAGAACAATAGAAGCGAATATTATGACCTGCTTATGAAAGTACGCACGGAAGGCGCATGGGAAGACTGGCTCAAGTTCTTCCTCAAAGGTGTTAGTGCAATTTCCCAGGAAGCAGTTAACACTGTACGGGAAATCATAAAATTAAAGGACGATATGACTAATAAGGTCTATGAGAACTCAATATCAAGCATCCATGCTATCCGATTGATAAACCTGTTGTTCGACAGTCCCCTTATCAGCAGCAAGGGCATTGCTGATAGGTTAAACATATCTTCCGTCACTGCAAATAGCCTTGTGACCAGATTTGAGGAAATAGGTATTCTAATCGAGGTCACTGGTAAAAAAAGATATAAGATGTATCTTTTCAAGGACTACGTTGACATAATAAGCAGAGGTACGAATATCATTTAGAGTGAGTTTTAATTTGCTTTAGTTAGACGGGCTGCCCTTCTGCGCTATGCTTAGAACAACAGCCCTTTACCAGGCGGCTGGAGCATCTGCGCTCCTGAAGTCGCGCCCATGCTCGATTCTGGTTTGAACCCCAATTGTTGTTTTGTCCTGCTGGTTATTTGTCGGTCTGGAGTCCTGCGATTGCTCAGTTTTGCCTCACAATGCTCGAACCTCAGGCCCTCTATCGTGGTTGGGGCACCGACACGCTCTTTCGAGCGCATCCGTGCCGGGATAGAGTGAGTGCTACTGATGAGACAACATAACGTGGGGTCTTACGACCCCACGCATACAGGCCCTCGGGGAGCAGGGGTTTGTCTGCTCCCTTCGGCCCGATATTGCTAATTACCGGGACCTCCGAGGGTGGGCGGAGGAATAATTTCCCTGGCGGGAAATGACGTATTGCTTCGCAATACGTCCCTGTGACTTGTGATGGGTTAGGAAAGGTATATTTTTAGTGGAGTTTTTGGGCCTGGAATATCCGGGTGAAACCGGGACGCATGCCAGCTGTGGCACAGACTCCTTAATCGTGTACCTAAGGGAACGGATGAAAAAAGCCACTATTGCCGCGAAGCGGCGCAAACGCTGGGTAGGTGGGGAAAATTGATATTTAGAGAATTCTTTGTGAAACAGATTGAATAGAGACTGTGCAAGTAAAAGTTGGATACTAATGTTTAGAACACGTAGAATAAATCATATTAAATGTTCCAGTGGAAAATTGAACTAATACTCTTCTGAATATACAAGCTCGTAAGTTAAATGTGGAATAATGGCATAAAATAGAAATAAATATGTGTCCAAATAAAAAGAAGATTTTAGACTAAGTTGTTGGAGCTGTATTTTTTGGTGGAATTGTGGATATAAATAGTAAGAAATAGTAAGGTACTTCAGAAAATCTCACTAGCGTCAAAGTATTCTAAATTAATTAATTCTCTTGGAGCGCTGCCATATCCATTGTCCTCCAAATAAGCGCTGACTAAGTCCAAAGCTTTATTTACAAATGGGTCGTTAGCTTCTTCAAACTCACGGGATCCATAATACTCTTCTTCGTTGTGATCTACTATAATCGAACAGAATATCATTTTTCGAAAACCATCATTATAAATAAGGGATATACTAGTGATAACTAAATCACGTATTTCCTGAACTAAATCAAAATCAACATGTACTATTTCTGGAATTTGATACTTAAATTTCAAATCAGAAACGTCAAATCGGAAATTAGATAATGTATTCTCTATTTTCTCATTTAATAGAGGCTTGTTTTCTTCCCATGAATCTGTCTTTTGTTCAAAGTTGACTGCAGACTTAATGTTAATGTGGAGTGGCTCGACAATAATTGAAGTGATGTCAACCTTATTATTAATAATCAAATAAGAAACATCAACATGCTCTAACTTTACTGGAATTGGGATGTGTGATTTGTCTAGAACTACATTTAAAAAAGGACTGAATTCACTATCGTTAACATTTGGGTTCTCATTTTTAAATTTTATTATTTCAATATCTATTCCTGTATTTTGCCTAAATTCTAATAAAGTCGAATCCGACTTGAAATCTTTTTCATTATCCGTTAGAAAAAAAATATGGTTGGTATTCTCTGTGCATTTTTTCTTCACATAATCCATTATTGAGTACCATATTACCGTATCTTTAAAGCCATTATCACCAACATCACGATTCTTTCTTTGATCAAAATATGGCTTAAATGGCAAGCTTTTGGTTATTGATTTTTCAATAATGGTGGGAAAATAAGTATTGTCACAATAAGGTATAATCTCAATTTTATTACGTGAAATAAAAGAATTCCCTGAAGATTCAAGATTAGAATAAATATTGTTATAAATGTGATTTAATGAAGCTATAAGTGTTTTTTCATTTATTTTTTTAATTTTTTTAATAAAATTGTTAAATTCATATCGAATTATATTCGTTTTAATCGAATATATTTCATCAAGAACCAGTTTAGGAATAAGGATTTTTATCGTCCTATATCCTTCGAATATTTTATTAAAGTTGTCTCTTATTGCCAAAAGATCTGTCATTAATTTTAGTTCAAATATGTCATAAGTAACCGTTTCACTATAAAATAAATTAGTATCCATAAATAAATAAAAACATTCTATGGATTCGCCCGTTGATTCTTCTTTTGAATAGACAGACATTAAAATAAGAATTTATTTTAAATCTATATATAAGCTTGTATAGTTCTCTAGCTTTCAGATGTTCTTTTTTCCATAGCTATCGCTATTAGAGTACACGGCTATACCTCATCGTATTCCCATTTGAGATCACGGTAATCTTGCGGGAGATGCCGAGTTCTTTTAGTTCTTTGGAGAGCCGGTTGGCTTCCCGGTAGGTTTCGACTATGAGGGGGGTTTCGGTGGGGTATTGGTGTTGTTTTATGGGTTTTAGGTTCTTGTTACGTTCTCGGAAGGGGCGGATGATGCCGGAGTCTACGAAGTATTGGCTGAAGATTTTCTTGTATTCCTCTCTGTCAACAAAAGGAAATGTTCTCAAAAAAGAGCGAAGCGAGCGTAATAAACCGCATAGTACAGTGCCTATGGCTTTCCCCCGGCGTTCTTATAAATTCTTTTTTGAACATCACTTATTTAGGTAGTGCATGATCTTCCGTATAACATTGGGTTTTGAAATATTTATTTTGACATTTCAAGAACTTTATCAACATAAAATCCGAAGTCTCAATGTTGCGCCTGTATATAATCAGCGTATATATTTTCTTTCTGTTATACACGGATTTCAATTTCTCTAACAAGTTCCATTTATGAAAAGTTATATATCATATCAGTAGCTTTCCTTTTTCCGGTGATTTCACTGGGCTTTGAAACACATATGGAATTAAAAATGTTTTTAGTGCTCACTGTTGCTTATTTGATGGTATGTATCCTCATTGACGGAATTATGGATTTATTCTACTTTTGATCTGGAAGATCATTGATCTATTTTTCTTTCATACTCGCAAACCAATCTATCAGATGTCCCGATATACTGACCTTTCCTGGGACATTGGGCAGTTCATCTCTCCTGAACCATCCAGCATCAATTATTTCCACACCATCAACTTTTATTTCCCCTTCTTCATAGTCTGCAATAAAGCCAATCATCAGAGAATTGGGGAATGGCCAGGGTTGGCTTGCGAAGTACCTTATGTTTTTTACCTTTAATCCGACTTCTTCCATAACTTCTCTTTTTACAGCATGCTCAAGCGTTTCTCCAGGTTCTACAAAGCCTGCAATGATACTGTACATATCAGGCCTGAAATGGGATGAGCGGGCAAGAAGCACTTCATCCTCTTTCATAACAAGTACGATTATTGCAGGGGATATGCGGGGATATATGAGAAGGTCACATCTGGGACACTTTTTACCTCTATCTTCAAGAGTTTCGGTAAGCGTACCACATCTTCCACAAATTCTGCTGGTAAGGTCAAATTCTATGAGCTGAACTGCTCTTCCGGCAACAGCTAGTATTTTTTCATCGATTTGTCCTATAAGGTCTCTTAAGAACAATAATTGCATTCCATCAGGGACTCTATCTTCTGATTCAAGTCCTATGGCATAACATAGTTTCTCTCCAAGTGCTCCTGCATATTGTACGACCTTTTTTGTTCTCATCTCTTGACTGCAGTCATGCAGGATCTTTGGAGAATCCGATAGATCGGCGGAGTTTGCAACTACTTTTCCATTATATACATATATGTAACAGGAAGGGTAGTGTTCAAAGTATGAAGGTAAAGGATATGTAAAATCCAGCTCATCGTTCGCAAAAGGCATTTCTTGGCACATACGAAGATAATATCTATTTTGTCAATTTAATCTATTGGTTATGTGGCTAATGAAAGCGGTTTCACCTAGGCATGGTCAGCAATAGGATTATATATGATACAAGTGTTATCTGCGCCATCAGTTTATATTCCGTTAGGATATGCAGTCCACCCCTTTTGGGGAGTGCCGGCAAATATGCCGGGGCTACAGGATACAACGTATCCCTAAGGAGGACATAAATTATGGCAGATGAAGAAATAAGACATCTTGTCCGTATCATGAATACTGACCTCAAAGGCGGAATGCCTGTTGAGTATGCTCTGACCGGTATTCCTGGTATTGGAAGAAGGACCTCAAGGATCCTTGTGGAAAGTACTGGTATAGACCCATTAGCAATAATAGGTTACCTGCAAGATGAAGATATTGCAAAGCTTGATCAGGCTATTAGTGGTTTTGAGCAATCTATGCCTATATGGATGCTCAATAGGCAGAGGGACCTGGTGACTGGTGAGGACAAGCATCTTCTTGGACAGGATATCCTGCTTACATTGAGGGAAGACCTGAACACTCTTAAAAAGATCAGATGTTATCGTGGTATTAGACACGAACGTGGTCTTAAAGTTAGAGGGCAGAGGACAAAATCCACCGGCAGGCGTGGTAGCACCATTGGTGTGAGCAAGAAAAAGTAATAGGGTGATCTTATGGGATATCCAGGAAAGAAAAGAAAAAGTTACGATACGCCTAAGCATCCATGGCAGGCTGCCAGGATGGCTGAAGAGGTCGAGCTGATAAAGACCTATGGTCTGCGTAACAAAAAGGAATTATGGAAAGCACAGAGTGATCTCAGACGATTCAGGGCAGATGCCCGCAGGCTCCTGGCAGAGTCAGGAGAAACTGAACAGATGACTGGTCATTTTAAGCTTGAAGCTGAACAGATCCTCGGAAGGCTTACCAGCTATTCTATGTTAAAATCTGATTCAAATATCGATGATATTCTTGGACTGCAAACCAGTGCTCTTCTAGAGCGCAGATTGCAAACTCAGGTCCACAGGCTAGGGCTTGCTCGCACTCCAAAGCAGGCACGACAGTTCATCACTCATGGTCACATTGCTATCAGCGGTCAGAAAGTTACAGTACCTGGAATGCTTGTCACTAAGGAACAGGAAATGCTTATCGATTACTATGGCAATTCTCCTCTGCTTGATGAAACCCACCCGGAAAGACCTGCCCAGGTAGCTAAATCCATAGCAGGGCATGATTAAGGAGGTGTAAATATGGCAAATGGAACATGGGGTGTTGCTCATATCAAGAGCTCATTCAATAATACTATCATCACTATTACTGATATGACTGGTGCCGAAACAATTGCAAAATCTTCAGGTGGAATGGTTGTAAAGGCAGCACGCGATGAAAGTTCTCCTTACACTGCAATGCAGATGGCAAGCCAGTTAGCTGATACACTCAAAGATAAGAATATTGAAGGCGTGCACATAAAAGTGCGTGCTCCTGGCGGAAACAAGCAGAGAAGTCCGGGCCCCGGTGCTCAAGCTGCTATCAGGGCATTTGCCAGAGCAGGCATTAAAATTGGAAGAATTGAAGATGTAACGCCTGTACCGCACGACGGCACTCGTCCAAAAGGCGGCAGACGTGTCTGATATCTCCCTAAAGATGAAGGAAACAAGCATATGACGATGGAAGTAGACATACTGGAGCTTTCCGATAGGTCTGCAAAGTTTGTATTGTCTAACACCAGTGCTGCATTTGCAAACGGCATTCGTAGGGCTTCTCTGGCAGATGTTCCTACGATAGCTATTACCGAGGTTAACATCTATAATAATACCTCGGTCCTGTATGATGAGCAGCTTGGCTTGCGTATGGCACTGATCCCGCTGACTTCAAATATGGAGGATTTTGTTCCAAAAGAAGAATGTAGCTGTGGTGATTTTTGTCCGGCATGCCAAGTTTCCCTTACTCTCAGTGCAGAGGGTCCAAAAATAGTCTATTCCCAGGACCTTGTGTCTTCTGATGACAAGGTACAGCCTGCTGATCCAAACATTCCGATAGCAGATCTCCGGGAAGGACAGAAGATCGTGCTTGAAGCCATAGCTCACATGGGTTATGGTAATAAGCATTCCCGATGGCAGGCAGGTGTAGCATGCGGTTACAAGAACATGCCAAAGGTCGAGTTCAGTGGTTGTGATCTATGTGGTGCATGTGTAACTGAGTGTCCTGTTGATATAATCAAGATGGGCACTGAGAGTGCTGAGATATCTCAAGAGGATATGCTTAAATGCACTCTTTGCAGGCTATGTGAAGGAGTTTGTGATATTGATGCCATAGACGTCAAAACGGATGAACATTCTTTCATCTTCACGATGGAATCTGATGGCTCTTATAACACAAAGGAACTGATCTTAAATGCAGGAAATGTCATCAAGAACAAGGCCGCAAGTCTGGCTGAGATCTTGTCGGCACTCTAAACCAACAGATTAATATAGGAGGTTGCTATCTCCTATATTGTACTTTCCCCATGCGCGGGGGTTGCCCAGCCCGGTCAAAGGCGCTAGGTTGAGGGCCTAGTCTCGTAGGAGTTCGTGGGTTCGAATCCCATCCCCCGCATTTCTAACTCTTTAATAAATATTTCAGATGAAGTGAAATAAAAGCGCTTTCAAAGCTGTCTTAAGACATCTCTCTTTCTGGTTTAACTAATATGTTTTATTATGTCATAAGAAAAAAGATTTTCTGATCATCTTTTCATTCTATTCTTTCAGAATGTTTACAAAAGGGCAAAAAGGATTTTCGAAACAAATCTGTAGTTAACAACTTCTAAGTAGAGTGTCTAATTATGTACAATCGACTGAATATAAATTCACTCAAATACCGCGCACGTTGTTTGCAGGACAGCTATGTACTATTTCAGTATTCTTCTTCTCTGAAGCCTTTAGAAGAATTGCATTGCGCCTTATCATTACACGCTTCTTTTCCTGTAAACGTTCCTGGTATATCCTTATTGAGCGCAGGAGATCTATCTTTCTGAACTCCGGCCAAAAGGGTGCACAAAAATATGTAGCACATTCATTGCCGGCTGTCTGCCAG
The DNA here is from genome assembly GCF_000328665.1 of Methanomethylovorans hollandica DSM 15978. Classification (NCBI taxonomy): domain Archaea; kingdom Methanobacteriati; phylum Methanobacteriota; class Methanomicrobia; order Methanosarcinales; family Methanosarcinaceae; genus Methanomethylovorans; species Methanomethylovorans hollandica. The sequence goes on along the minus strand of NC_019977.1, from coordinate 1,985,930 downwards.
GGAAGGAAATTGGACACACGCTCGTCTCCTCCGGTACGGATTATAAGATCAACATTGGGGACTGCATTCCCTGCAACAGGATAAAGATGATTGGAAATAGTACTCTCTGTGATATCTTCCGGGTCGATCTGTCCTTTATCAACCTTTTCTGCAATTTTACGCACTGCCTGGACTATGTCTTGTCTGCCGCCATAGGCAATAGCCACATTGAGATAAAATCTATCATATCCTGCAGTGCACTTCTCGGCTTCTTTGATCGATTCCTGCAAACCAGAAGGTAGTTTCTGGAGATCACCTATGGCTCTGATGTGCATTTTTCTTTTGTGGGTACGTTCATCCCGGCAAAGCTCATCGAATTTAAGGCCAATAAGTTCAAACAGTTTCTCTTTTTCATCAGCAGATCTGTTAAAGTTCTCTGTAGAAAATGCATATACGGTAAGTTGTTTGACGCCTATTTCATGGGACCATTCGATAACCTTTTCAGTTACACTGGCACCTTTCGCATGTCCGTAATTGATCAATTTTCCAGCCCTATTAGCATATCTGCGGTTCCCGTCCATGATTATTGCAATATGTTCGGGCACATTTGAATGTATAACTTCCTTTGAAAGAAGAAGCTCATATGTGCGATAGGCAATCCCACTTATGTATTTGAGTATAAAAATCCCTGCCTAGGTTCTCTCCACACTTTTGTGGCTATCCAGTTGTACAACTTATTTGTGTCCATTCTACAAAAATGTTATTTTGAGGTGTTTTCTACAATCAATTTTAGTAATTTTCAAGTACTGAACGAACCACATCCCTGTAATCCTCTTTAAGAAGATATATGTTATGGTCTCCAGTCACGTCAATGCTGAGAATTCCAAGTCTTGTGTTCATTAAACCGACCATGGCAGAAACTCCTCTGTAGCTTACATTGAAATCAGTTTTATTCAGGTACCCGTACACGTCACCTGTCGTGAACTTGTCCCCTTCAAGAAAAAGCTGCAATACCACTTTACGAATGCCGGTATCATCTCTGCTGAGATATTTTATGAGCCTCTCCCTCACGCGGTCCTCTATCGTTTCCAGTACAAACACCTCGTTTTTTTTTATATGCGATATTAGTTTATAAAGTTATTGTGATTTATATAAATTAAACAGCTATTGGTAGCCAAACTGAACTACGTATATCATTCATGCATATATAACTTGGGTTTCAGAGTGGGATCTTTTCTACTACCATCCCGCCTGGAAATGGATATCTTTCAATGATATACATTTCTTTTACATATGATGATATTTTCATAATTATGTCTTCAAGTATCCAGGCAGCTATATGTATCTCTTCTTTTTCTACCAGGAACAATTCTTCAGGCACACCTGATGATAACAACAACTCTCCCATCTCCTTTGCAGATTTTTTCTCACAGTTGCAGGTTATCACTCCATAGATAAGCGTTCCATCTTCTGTGATCTCATCAAATTCCCTGGCAGATCTTTCAGCTATGCGCAGTAACCTTCTTCGCAACTGGACTGCATCTTTGTATCTTGAGGTGCACAAGTGCCCCTTTTCGGTGGTCTTTAAAATTTCCATCCCTATATTGTACGAACCCGCCACAGCATTTGATATCTCATCCTGGAAACTATAGTTTCTTACTTTCATCTGCTCAGAGTTCGTATCTGAGAATTCCAGTTCGTTCAGGTTGAGGAAGCAGCCCAGTTCGTTTGCCATTCTGGACACTTCATTTGCCCCCTTTATTGCCGGGATCTCCATTCCTGTTTCCATTCCTGTTTCCATCGCTTTTTTAATAGAACTTGCATAATTCTCCATGTTACTGTTCCATATCTCTACAGGTGGATGAAACCTCATTTCATCAAGTCCGGCAAATGCGAGTTTTTTCAGTAGATTCCCATCAACAGGCAATGCAGTATATAAATGGATGTGATGCGATTTTCCAAACTCTTCTTTAAGCAGCTTAATATATCTGAGCACTTTTTCAGGTTTGAGCAAAGGTTCCCCACCCGTTATTCCAGTGCCGAGTGCTCCCATCTGCCATGCCTCTTCCAGTATATCTTTATCTGAATTAATAAGTCTTTCATTTGCAAAAGTGATATCTGCTTTTCTTTCATTAGAAATAGGGCAATAGAAACAGTTCTTTCCACAAATGCCGGTTATAAAAAGCACCATTTTTGCTCCTTCCTGGCATAATTTACAGCCAGTGGAAAGATATGTGTAATATGAACCAGCTTCTCCCTCAGATATTTTCAGCATAATGACGCAACCATAGATCTTATCATATATATCTATTGTTTAGTCCATTTTCCTTAAATACCTTTATATCTTTGCTTATTATGTGGTGTTGAGTAAAGGGTATATAGTTGTTTCTGGCTGTAAAAAATGCGGTAGGTGCAGAACAGTTTGTCCGAACTCTGCTCTTAAAAGAACAGTTGATGACAGGCCAAAGATCGATCATGATCTGTGTGACCGATGCATGCTTTGTGTACGTTGTTGTCCTAACAAGGCTCTGATCTATATGGAATAATATTTCATAATGATCTGCCTGCCGTCTGCTACTAAATTCTCTTATATAAATCCTCTGAAAATTATCCTTGAGGCGATAGCTGATACAGAGAACACAATTATCGATATTGGCAGTGCTCTGGAGAGCTCATACATCATCTGGCTTTTATCCCCCCCGTATTCAATAGCTGTTGAGAATCGGATTAGGATCGTGGTGATAAGTATAAGATATATGCCAATTGACAGCATGAACATATTTGGGCCAATGGAGAGTTCCAGGTTTTCGGGAGATATATCCGCAGGCCCTGGTATCACATTTGGTGGCAGTCTGGATATGCTGTGTGCCACGTTCTGCAGGATCTTCGCAATGACCTCCGATAGTGCAATTGTCACTCCTGCTATAAGCGGGGCAAATATGCATGCTGTTGACTTCATCGTAGATGTCATATCATACAGTGATTCCTTTATACGTCTCTCCACTTCCTGCAGGTCGGTCATATGATCTGCCAGCTTCACTATGGCCACACCTGCAGCTTCATGGCTTTTGTGTACGCTTTCCAGGAATAGCTTCATAGTAGTGTTTATTCTTTCCGAATATACGTTCTTGAATGCACCGTATTCCTCATCGAATATCGCACTATATAGTTCACATCTCATACATGCTACGTTCATAGCTATTTTTTCGAACGGTTCGCTGATGGATGCTCCTTTCATATTGACAGCAGTATGCACAAAAGCCTCTTCAGCAGACCTGCCTTCCGATATTCTTCTGCCCAGGATGAACAAAGCATCTGCAAACTCATTTTCCATAGCTATTATCTTGTCTCTTATTCTTTTATACGGGCCATAGGCAGCATTAAGATACCATGAGAGCATCATACTTATGCCAAGTAATATCAGCAGTGCGGTGGGCATCAAGCCCTCAAGTACAGCTGTTGAAATGATCCCATAAGGATTTCCAGCTTGCAGCAAAATATATCCTGTACTGCATATGGCAATACCAGCGACCACTGCACTAATAAATTCCTTTTTTCTTTTATATGGCAGACCTTCAAGTTCAGGATGAGTATCCGCTATTTTCTGAGGTACAAACGATGCCGGCCTTTGCATGAGCACGTATTCTGCATACATAAATGTGATCAAGGGCAATATTATATCATACATCAGCACAAGGTTCATAGTTGTGATACGTATCCCTACAACTGCCATTGCAGGCAGCAATGCAACCAGAGCCAGGGGTATGAGAATGAATATTGAGTATAGTACATATGTAGGGAGCTTAAGTTTCGCAGCATAGCTCTCCATAAGGTTCCTCGTACCGTCCAGTATAATATCCAATGACCGGTTCAATGTTAAAGTACGCTGTGCTGGATCAGTTTCGCTCATGGAGCTTCTGATCAGGTGTAATGACCTTTTGAAATGTTCACTGTTCTTCCCCCACATCTCTGAGAACTGGACCACAGCATCATCCATGCCAGCATATACTCGTAAATGGAGATTCCATAGCATCTTCCTTAGATCTCTGGAAAGGGGCCTGTTAGAGTTCTCTGCGGCAAAATGCACGGCTTTTTCCATATTAGGTACTATCTTCATGGACATTACCACATAGCTCATTACTTCAGGCATGTCTCCCAATGATGTTATTTTCATGTGTCTGGCATGGATCTTCACATATTCACTGAGATACCACAAAGCTGCAATCGGTAAGATCAGGCTTGTAATAGCTATTGCTGCTAGCATGCCGGATGAAATTGTAGTGAATCTGAAAAACAATGTGTCTGTAAACAGGATTATAAGGAATATCCCTGCAGATCCTGTATAGGAAAACAATGTGGTTTCATAAGGTTCCAGGTCAAAGCCCGCATAAACAAGGGAATTCATATGCTCCGGACTAACTGCTGTCTCGCTTTTCTTTTTGAATTCCCCATGGTCTTTAATGAATCCGGAGAAATGTTTCCAGGTAAATTTGCATCCTCTGTAGTACCAGTTATCATTATGCATCATGTCCACCATGTAACGCATCAGCCAATTATACAGAACATAGTATTTTGTCTGCAGTTGTAACAGGCTTCTCTTCAATCCTGGTATCCACTATCTGCTTAAGCCACGTACACCATTTGTCATATACGCGCTGTACGTCTGGTTTTCCGGAAAATTCTTTTTCCTTTTCCATGAACATCCAGAACATGTTATTCGCGACAGATACCATTTCAGCTTCTAGGAATGCCGGATCTGTTCTACCATACTCTGCCATTTTAAGTTTCATACTTGCCCGGATACGAATGTTCTTTGAAGCTTCGTCCACGGATATTCCCCATTTCCTTGCAATTTTTCTGATCAATGCGGACTGCCCCCTGTCAAGCAGGTCTGTTGGTACCAGTGAATTAACCGAGGCATCGAAAGTGAGAATTTCCGAGAAAACGCTGTATGTGTTATCAGGATCCCATACTTCATTCACTTCAGCTATCTGTATCACTTTACGTTTTGTAGCCATACTGCCGGCTATACGGGTATTGGAACACACTATTACGGCGTCAGTGGCTCTGAAAGATGCGGGTGGTACTCCCAGGGTGTGTACTATCCTTTCATAGACCGCATTTGTGGAAGCACCATGAATGGTTCCTATCACAGAATTTCCTGCAGTGCCTATCTGCATTGCTTCATATAACATTGAAACTTCAGGCCCCCTCACTTCACCTATTACCAGAGATGAACTGCCAAGCCGCAGAGATGCACGCAGGGCTGTGGCAGGGTCTATCTCAATACTGGATCTTACTATGGAGGACTGAGCATTGAGTCCCTGTGCTTTCCATCCCAGCTTTTGTAATTCTTCAAGAGGGATTTCGGGTGTGTCTTCTATGGTCAGTATCCTGTATTTCTGGGGCATTTCCATAAGCATGGCACATAAAAGAGACGTTTTACCTGCTCCTACTCCCCCGGCTATGAGTACTGATGCATGCCCATCCATCATGAAACTAAGCAGACCAGCTGTAAGGGGTGTGATAGCACCGGTATTGATGAGTTTGGGTAGTGTCCAGGGAGCTTTTGCGTGTTTTCGAAATGCATAGGCCATTCCTTTTGCACTTAATGGATCACCTATGACCGAAACACGTACTCCGTATTCTTTAAGTGCCATTTCCAGAACAGGTGTTGCTTCTCCAAAAGGTCTCCCACTTATCGTCCTGAACCTGGATACCATGGAATCCATTTCTTCCTGAGACAGAAAAATGTTAGTAGTGCATTCTTCACCATTCCTCACCACATGCACAGGATTCTTATCCGCAGGCGCATTGACATAAATATCTGTAATCCTTTCATCAGATAACACATCTTCTAGAATGCCAAGCCCGGTTGTGTATTTTGCCAGCAGATCAGAATACATATCAAGCTGAGTAGGTGATAAAACTACCTTTTTATCTCTTGCCTCTTCATGCAGTAATCTTTTGCAAAGCCTTCGGAAATATTCTCTTGAAAGGGTAGGATCTGCAAAATTCATATCTTCCGGCCGATGTCTGATCATACGAGCACGTACGTTCTCAATGAGCAAAAGTTCTTCAGGCTGCATGTTGTATTCAGCCGGGTTTACTACATACAGTTTTTCGGGTTTATCAGTAAACTCATAAATAGATATGGGCAATTTTCTTCCATCTTCTCTCTGTACATCATAACATTCAATAAAAATAGTACTCAGTGGTGGTTCAGTATAGATCCGGGATGTAGAGAACAAAGGCCTTACATATGGCTGAAGATTTTTCTCGTGATCAAAACTCCCATCTGCCTCGCACAGAAAACTCTTCAGTAAAGGCTGGATGTTTATTATTATATCCTTTAATGTTTCATGGAAATTCTCGATGCACTTATTGCATTCAGGATGAATTAACTTTTCAGTTTCATATTTTAGTTGATCCATCTTTCTTTCAGCATTCATGTATGCTCTAAATGGAGATTCCCTTGCTGAATCGATGATCTGCTCCATCGCTTCTTTTCTGTTCTTTATGCAGGTATCTCTGGGGTCATATGTACAATCATAGAAAACTGTTTCCATGTTCTTATATGATAGTAAATGATCTTCCAGACGGGCAAGTGAGTATATTTTTTGCAGGATAGTTCCGTCATATTCCCTGTCATAAAGATTTGATATTACAAGTTTTTCGGTTACTGTTTCTTTAATCAAGATCTTAAATATGTTAGACCTGCATATGGGCTCATTTAATGTAGAGTTTCCTTTGCAATCACCACATTCTATAATAATGGAGTTTTTATTTCTCGTTTTTTTTATCTTGTACACGCATTCCTTATCTTTTATTTCCTTTTTCGGATAGGCCATAGAAGCAATTAGTTTATTGATCTCTGATAATATCTGGTCTTTTTCCGGGATGTGGAGAAATCTTAATGTTTGTTGTAATATGTTATCCGATCTGATCTCAGTACTACCTGTAAGTGAAATAAGCAATTTGTTTTTCATTTATATTCATCATTATTATTTTATTTCTGTTTATCATCGTTGGCTATATACAAAAACTTTTCTATTCTCCAGGTCTCTTTGTCTATGGTTTCAGATCTTTTTAAACAACTACCTCATAGATGCGGATGTACAACCAAAAATATTTATTCTTTCAATTTTATATTAAATAGGATGAAGCTTATTGTCATGATCCCAGCCTACAATGAAGAAAAAACAATTGAAAAAGTTATCAGAGAGATACCCCGGCAAATAAAGGGAATAGATAAAGTAGAAGTTCTTGTGATCAATGATGGCTCTACAGATTCCACTGTAAAAGTCGCTCTGGAAGCTGGTGCTGATCATATTGTCTCACAAAAGGAAAACCTTGGGCTTGCATTAGCTTTCCGTAAAGGGCTTGAAGCTTGTCTGGAAAGGGGAGCAGACATCATTGTGAATACCGATGCTGATTTTCAATATAACCAAAGTCAAATCCCTGATCTGATCGCTCCTATTCTCCAGGATAAAGCTGATATCGTATTAGGTTCCCGATTCAGGGGGCACATTGAATACATGTCTCCTCAAAAAAAGATCGGTAATATCCTGGCCACACGTGTGACACGCATGGCCTCAGGTTATCCTGTGACAGATGCACAAACAGGTTTCAGAGCTTTCACAAGGGATGCTGCACTAAGAATGAATATCCTTGCTGACTATACCTATGTACAGGAAACCATTATGCAGGCTGTGAACCACAATCTTACTCTGGTAGAGATCCCTATCGAGTTCAGAAAACGAGAAGGTAACTCCAGACTTATGTCGGGTGTGTTCCATTATGCACAGCGTGCAACTGCTGTAATACTACGCACATATCGTGATTATGAGCCCATGAAAGTCTTTGCATCTATAGGGTTCATGTTCCTTTTCATCGCAGTGTTATCAGGCGCAACGGCAATGGTCCAATATTTTACTACAGGGGCTGTAGTCCCAAACATCTCCTACGCCATACTTACAACGATGTTATGTCTTACCGGTTTACAGATACTCGTATTCGGTCTGATCGCTGACACGCTGAAGTATCAGCGGATAAGGGAGGAGGAAATACTGTACCGTTTAAAGAAAATAGAAATGGAATAATTGCAATTTATCCAGATACACCGGCATTATAAAATTCTCTCATGAGTGTCTTTGTAATAAAATCATCTTTTCCACGGAAAAAAGATGACTACCGGACCCGATGGATATTGGAAATAGGACAGAAGTATGTGAAGAAGGGTCTGATCTCATCTGTTCTATGTCCTCATGTAGCGGGATACGGGCCTTAATGAGCTCAGGAGGAAGAAGAAAGCTGAGCTTATTTTCTCGAGCTGGGCATTCCCTACAGGTCTTATATCTATTGTATCATCTACTGTATCCTCATATCAATACTTTGCAGTGAAAAAAGCAGGCAAGTTTCATAAAATATAGCAACATTCGCACATAGGTCAAACACCATTAAGATCATTTTTTTCAGATAATAGAATGCATATATGTTCAAAGGTAAAAATGAAACATAGTTTAAGACACGGAACTATCTTTTTAATAGCAGCTCAGATCTCTTTTGTCCTTTCGGGCTATGCAACACATATTGGATTAGGCAGACTCTTAGGTCCAGAGGATTATGGCCTATATGCAGTTGTCATTTCACTTATGACAATGGTCAATCTTATCCTTTCAACGGGTATACCACAGGCCGTTTCTAAATACGTGGCTCAAGGTGATGGTAATGAATTACATGTTAAGCGCACTGCACAAAATATGCAATTGACGTTCAGTCTGATCATGTTCATTGCCTATTATTCCTTTGCCGACCAGCTCGCGACCATGTTGAACGATCCGGGCATGGCTCCCTATCTGAAGCTCTCTTCTTTCATTGTTCCAGCTTATGCATTACAAGCCCTGTATATTGGTTATTTCAACGGGTTAAAGGAATATGGCAAACAATCATTAATGTTAATCCTATATTCAGTTTTTAAGGTACTGTTCATACTAGGTTTTGCATTAACTTCCTATGCACTTTATGGTGCAATAAGCGGTTTTATACTATCATCAGTGGCCATTATGTTTCTTTCTCTCCATCTTGTCCATTCTGCTGATGATCGGCTACAGGCATCGAGCAATGGGCACAGTATGGTCTCTGCACGGACCATACTGAATTTTGCAACTCCCATTGTGTTCTATTCAGCAGCTACTAACCTGATTCTGAACTTTGATCTTTTCTTTGTCAAGGCCTATCTGACAGACATGGATGCAGGTATCTATTCTGCAGTATCTACCATCTCAAAAGTGCCTTTTTTCATCATTGCAGGCATATATGGAGCTCTGTTCCCCGCGATCTCAAGCATGTCAGTACACAATGACAGATCCCAAATGATCCGGCAGATCATAAAATCAGTGAAGTATTCCATGTTCGTACTTGTTCCTTCTACTTCTTTTATAGTCCTTTTTTCGGAACAGGTGTTAAGTTTCCTGTTTTCGGACCAGTATTCAGCAGGTTCTACTGCATTGGGAGTACTTACCATAGGCATGGGTTTCTTTGGTTTGTTCTCTCTGTTCACTACTGTGATCAATGGCATTGGAAAACCACGTATTTCAATGCTCATCAGTTTGTTTGTACTTGTACTTGATATATTTCTCAACCGATCGCTTATTCCTTCATACGGCGTGGATGGTGCGGCCATGGCCACATGTACAGCTTGCTTGCTAGGGCTTGTTGTATCGTCCTTATACGTTTACAGACAATATGCTCATTAAAAGGTCATTTTCTCTGTCAAGATATCGACTATTTCTTTAGAAGGACTCTTAAGAGCATTGATGTCCACATCGAATTCATAATTACTATAATTATTAAGGAAGTCATCTATAATGCTGGTTTCATATCTTGAAAGACAGACATTAGGGTAACCGCTCTGTTCCATGAATCCTCTCATCAGCAGACAGGGCCTGCTGAGAAAGTAGGACTCCAGCTGTGGTGCGCCTCCATCGTTCACTATATATTTACTGTTCTTTATCAGATCAATGTTGGTCACATAATCCTGGAGCGGTATCATCCGGAGGTTCTCATATCCTTTAAGTCTGTCAAGCATATTCACTTTCTGAAGCCTGTTCTTTAAAGGCTCGTGCATGATCATAAGCACCCTTTCATTCTCAGCGATCTTTTCGATTGTGGATATGATGATATCCAGTCTTTCTTTTGAATAAAGGTTCTCTACCCTATGTACGTTTACAAGCACATATCCGGGTTCGGGTCTGAAGGTGACCTTATGGGGGTTAGTGATGGCAAAACGTATCGCATCGATCACAGTATTATATCCCAGATTTATTATCTCCCCTTTCACTCCCTGTTTGATGACGTTGTTATAAGATTCTTCAGAAGAGGTGAAAAGGTAGTCAGCCATCCGGTCTATCATTCTTCTGGACAGTTCTTCAGGAAAAGGATTAAACATATTATGGGTCCTTTCTCCCGATTCAATGTGTGCGATCTTAGCCCGGTGCAATTTAGTCAGCAGGGCCCCGAAAGAAGCAGGGATCGGATCTCCATGGATCAGGCAGATATCGTTCTTTTTTGGCAGCCCGTCCTGTGAAAAGGAATTGAGTGTCACTTTTGATAGCCATACGGCCATATCCAGCACATTTGCCACATCTTTGCTATTCTTGTTAAGTACGATATCAGGCTGTTTCAGGCCAAACACACCAATAATGTCATAAAGTATTTTTGTGTGTTGAGCAGCATTAATGAAATTATACTTTATTCCTCTTCTGTCCATTTCCAGCATAATGGGCGCCATTTTTATAAGCTGTCCCTTTGTGCCTATCATTATGTGAAATTTATTCTCGTCCATGTTTTCACTTATTCCATTTTTCCCACCGCATTTCCCTCAAAATGCATGTGGGTCCAAAGGATGGTGCACTGCCATCCTGATCAAAAAAGGATAAAAAAAAGATGAAACAGGTTCAGTTTTTCCTGTCCAAAGGTTCCAGCCTCTCCAAGTCAGCTTCCACCATCATCTTGACGAGTTCCTTAAAGTGTACCTTTGGTTCCCAGCCAAGTTCGTTCTTTGCTTTTGAAGGGTCTCCTAATAGTAATTGTACTTCAGCAGGCCGAACGAACTTCGGATCGATGACAACATATTCTTTCCAGTCAAGGCCAGCTATGGAGAAAGCCTCTTGAACGAATTCTTCCACTGAATGAGTTTCACCGGTAGCTATGACATAATCTCCTGGCTCATCCTGTTGAAGCATACGCCACATAGCATCAACATAATCTCCTGCGTATCCCCAGTCTCTTTTTGCATCCAGGTTCCCCAGGCGCAGTTCCGATTGCAGACCATGGTATATACGGGCAACACTATCAGTTATCTTCCTTGTTACAAATTCAATGCCCCGGCGCGGAGATTCATGATTGAACAAGATTCCATTGCTTACATGCATGCCATAGCTTTCTCTGTAGTTGACACATGTCCAGTATGCATATACTTTGGCTACTCCATAAGGGCTTCTCGGATAGAACTTTGTGTTCTCAGTCTGCGGGTTTTCCTGCACCTTTCCGAACATTTCACTGGATGATGCCTGGTATACTTTTGCATCAGGCGCTACATGTCTTACGGCTTCCAGTACTCTGACAACTCCCAGGCCTGTCACATCTCCGGTATGTACCGGCTGGTTCCATGAAGTCCCTACAAAGGATTGAGCAGCAAGATTGTATACTTCATCAGGTTGTGAGATACGCATTGCTTCGCTCAGGGAAGACTGGTCAGTAAGATCTCCCTGCAGTAGTTCTATGTTATTGAATATGTGGTCTATCCGGGATGTATTTGGAGTGCTGAGCCTTCTCACGAGTCCATACACATTATACCCTTTATTGTACAATAATTCTGCAAGATAGGATCCATCCTGTCCAGTAATTCCGGTTATTAATGCATTCTTTGCCATGATCATAGCTCCGTATCAGAAAAGCTGTAAAACGTAAGAAATATCTCTCTATCCCTCAAATTTGACATTTCTAAATTAGAATGAACTTATTTAAACGTTGGTATTATTATAAAACACTTTCACCATCCTTGCATTAACATAAATAGTAGTTAATTACTCCTCATCTATGATGTCTGAGAATCCAATGGGTATATTTAGTGTTTCAATGCTCAATGAAACCATAAGGTCTCTACTTGTCAATGATCCCAGACTGCGGGAAGTGTGGGTGCGGGGTGAGATCTCCAATCTCAAAAAACACAGCTCAGGCCATTATTATTTTACACTGAAGGATAAGGGGAGCCAGATAAGCTGTGTCAGTTTCAGGCAGACCAATCGGACTCTTAAGTTCGATCCTGAGGATTCCATGGCAGTTATATTGTATGGTTCTGTGGATGTGTATACCGTCAGGGGACAATATCAGCTGAAGGTCCTGGACATGCGCCCGGATGGTATAGGAGAAATGTTCAGGATATTTGAGCAGCTAAAAAAGAAACTGGAAGATGAAGGTCTTTTTGAGCAGAGCCGCAAAAGACCTATACCCAGGTTTCCCAAAAGGGTCGGTATCTCTACTTCTCCAACAGGTGCTGCAGTCCATGACATCATCAATGTGCTGGGCCGGAGATATCCGGTGCATGTGCTGCTGGCACCATGCCTTGTGCAGGGGGATGCAGCTGCACAAAGCATTGCTGACTCTATTGAGCTTCTAAACAGAGCAGATGTTGATGTTATAATAGTTGGCAGAGGCGGTGGTTCATTGGAGGATCTGTGGCCCTTCAATGAGGAGATCGTCGCAAGGGCCATTTTCAACTCAAGGATACCTGTGGTTTCCGCTGTGGGCCACGAAACCGATTATACAATTGCCGATTTTACCGCTGACCTGCGGGCGCCTACACCGTCTGCTGCGGCAGAACTTGTAGTCCCTGACAGAGTGGAACTTAAAAGGTTCATGGATTCTATGCTCCAGAGGCTTGAGTATGCTGCAACTCGTAAGATTGCAGACCTTAACTCCAGGCTTGATCATATGTATGATTCTCTGGAACCGGACAAGCTTCGGGAAATGATCGATCAGCGTTATCAAAGAATTGATGAGCTGGTTACAGCTATGGAAAAGGATGTGAAATATTATCTTGGGTCCAGAGAAATGCTGCTTAAGGTGCTGGCAGGCCGTATGAATGCGGTGAATCCGCTCAATACTCTGGAAAGAGGATACTGCATAGCAATGTCCCGTGAGGTCGTTGTCAAGAGTATCGGTGCCGTACAAGCAGGCTCCAGGCTTGATCTAAGGGTCACTGATGGTACTATAATTTGTGATGTTATTGAAAAGGTTGAGGTCGAACATGGCAGGTAGGAGGAAAAAGATGGATGCAAGTCCTAATGAAGAAAGTATAGGTGAAAGTTTAAGTTTTGAAACTGCTCTTGAAAAGCTGGAAGGGCTGGTGGAAAAACTTGAAAAGGGCAATCTCACCCTCGATGAAAGCCTTGAAACATTTGAGCAGGGCATGAAGTTTGCCCGTGTCTGCAGCCAGAAACTTTCAAAGGCTGAAAGAAAGATCGAACAACTGGTTCTGGAGGATGGGGAGCTGAGGGCAAAGCCTTTCAGTGAAGGGTAATAATTGCCCTTTGAGCCAATAAATCCAATTCTTAAAGTTCTTCACTCATCTTCAAAATATCTCTTTGCAAGCAGGAACATACTTGATAATACCAGTACACTTAAAAATACTGCTATTATGCCACTTTCGGCAGTGAAGTCTTGCCAGGAATGTACAGAGGCCCACATGCCGCTTCTGGTGACAAAGGTCGCAAATACCACCAGTATGAAAGATGTCACTGCAAGCAGAGGCGCAATAAACCCGTATTCTCCTTTTCTGTAACGCAATTGTGCATGCAGATAGGCCGTTGCGGTGATCCAGGGCAGCAGTGATGAAGTTTCTACCGGGTCCCAGCTCCAGAACCATGCGCCCCATCCGAGGACTTCATAGGCCCAGAAACCGCCAAGCCCTATGCCCAATGTGAGGAACAGCCAGGAGATCCTCATCCAGTTCGTGGCGATGGCTTCCCATCTTTTATCATGTGTCAGCAAGTTGCCTATTGCAGCCGCAAAAGGTATTGTGAAAGCGGCATATCCGAAGAAAAGCACTGGTGGGTGTACTGCCATCCAGGGGTTACGCAGCAGGGGATTCATGCCCTGGCCATAGGGCACATCGTACATCTGTACGAACGGGTTCCAGTTAGTGATCCCAAAGCTGCCATCGGAAAGCACATGATGTGCTGAGAACGGGTTTTTTAGTACCAGCAGTCCCAGGAACACGCAGACGACAGACAATGATATGAGGCGTGTGATCTGCATCAATGCGGTCTCTGAAAGTCTTATTCTATGGGTGTGCTCTACTATCACAAGCATTGCCATTATGGAAACAGCCCACAGTAGCATGGACCCTTCCTGGCCTGCCCACAAAGCCGATAGCCTGTAATACCACTCAAGATCAGCGCTGGAATGCTCGAAAACGTATGAATACGAGGCGTTGACGGTGTATAGGTGGTACATCAGCAACAGCATCGAGGACCCTGCAAGCACCAGGCATGCTATTTCCAGCTTACGTGAAAGTGTACCAACAGAGATGTTGCTCTTCCGATGTCCCATGTACCCTGAAAGCACAGCACCTATAGCTGTCGCAAGAGACAGCCAGACCAGGACCATCCCAAGATTCATTTGCTTCCTCCCCCGCTTTTTCCGGACCGCAGTTTCCTGAGCTCATGCTCCATTATTTTTTCGTATCGTTTTTCAAAGAAAGCCATGTCCATTTCTCTTCCGGAAGGCTGTAACATTGTGATGCTCTGGTGAGGGCTGCGATTTTCCACGATAAGTAACGCAATGATACCCAGCGCCATCATATAAATGCCTCCCCAGAGAAGGTTTATGAAAGGAACGATACGTACATACATATCCACTTCCCCGGTCTTTTCATCAAGGGCCCTGGGGGCTATGAACAATTCCTCAGTAAGTCCTCTATGGATGTATGTTGTAGTGTAGGTCTGACCCCATTTGAAGTCAGTGATATATTCCACACTGCCACTTCTGGCGTATCTGCTCTGGTCATATATGTCAAAATCTATCCTTGTGATGTAGGAAGAAGCCTGGCGCTCCTGATAAGGTTCTCCTTCCAGCCTTGATGCCATTGAAGTGATCTTGAGGCTGTAGTCCTGTATATTCCGGTCACCCATTTTACCTGTCTGATATACTGCTGAATCCTCCACTTTAATATTGGAGCTAAGCACTACGCCAAGGAGGATACATAGTATTCCCAGATGGATCAGATGAGCAGAAAGTCCCCTGTATTTTCCGTATCCTTTCTTATCCCTGGCCGTAAGCCAGATCTTATAACCTGTGGCTATGAAAGCCGGTATTATTAGAGCCATAGCCACATCAACTGCTGCATTTGAGAATGGGGACACGACAAAGACGGCTATCAGGAGCAGCAGAAGTGCAGCAGTTGCTGCCAGGACTTTGCGGGGTTTGACGGAACTGACTAGTAAACATATCGTAAGCATCATGATCAGCAATACAGTAGGAAGGGCAGTCCTGGGGTTAAAGTACTCAGAACCTAGCATGATTTCTGTGCCACTTAGAATCTTGGCAAGAAGAGGTGTCACCATACCTGCAATTATCACCAGTGCAAGCAGGATAAATGATACTACAGCGGCAAAGATTGTATTCTTACTTGTCAATAGGCTCTCTTTTTCTGTCATTGCTGATCTCTCATGTGAAAGTTCATGTATGCTCATCCTATATATAGAATATATGATACCTATAAGGCGTTGTAGTGCAGTAGCATTTTATTGTAGTTGTTTGATTTTATGACTGTATTAAATTATAACATGCGATGCCACAATTTCGGTATCTTAAATACCGATGGCGCCTATATCTGAGAAACCATAAAACTGAAAAGGGTTGTTAATACGATAGAAACAGTGATCATAGCTGTCTGGCTGATGTTGCCTGCCTATATTCCTAATTCCATGGCCGCGGTCTTTGGCGGCGGGCGCCCCATTGATGGGGGAAGAGTACTGAAGGATGGCAGGCGCATTCTGGGGGATGGCAAGACATTCAGAGGTCTGTTCGCAGGTATAGCATGCGGTGTGCTCTTGGGTTTGCTTCAGATGTTCCTTCTGAATCCTGTATCAGAGTTGCTGCATATCTCCTTGCCTTCATTCTCAGGCAGTGGATCTACAATTATGGTGATCCTTCTGTCCCTTGCTGTTGGCTCCCTTTTTGGGGATATGTTCAAGAGTTTCTTCAAGCGCAGGCTTGGAATG
Organism: Methanomethylovorans hollandica DSM 15978; assembly: GCF_000328665.1. Classification (NCBI taxonomy): domain Archaea; kingdom Methanobacteriati; phylum Methanobacteriota; class Methanomicrobia; order Methanosarcinales; family Methanosarcinaceae; genus Methanomethylovorans; species Methanomethylovorans hollandica. Next base: position 1,969,662 of record NC_019977.1, on the reverse strand, counting down.
AAAAGAGGGGCTTCATTACCACTTGTAGACCAGCTTGATTTTGTACTGGGTGCGTGGGTATTCACATACTTGTCCTCTCCAGGATGGTTCACTATCAATTTTACCTGGAATATAATGGCAGTTGTGTTGATCATAACTCCGTTGCTTCATCTTACAACAAATATTGTCGGTTACATTGTAGGGGTAAAGAAAGAGCCCTGGTAAACTTTACTATACATCTATTGATCATGGGTGATGCTTATGGATATAGAAAATGATAGAAAATCTATCCTTATATCTGCCTTGAAAAATTGCGGGGCAGTGAAATTTGGTGACTTTACGCTTGCTTCAGGCAAGAAGAGCAAATACTATGTCGATATTAAAAAAGCCAGCACCGATCCAGCTACTCTAACGGTTATAGCAGAACAGGCGGCTGCTCTGATAGGTAATGAAGACGTGGACATGGTTGGTGGTGTAGCTTTGGGTGGTGTCCCTCTTGCAACAGCAGTTTCACTTACATCAGGTATTCCACTTTTAATCGTCCGTAAGGAAGAGAAAGGATATGGGACTGGAGGTCGTTTTATAGGTGATCTCAGTAAAGGTTCCCGTGTGATCTTGATCGAAGATGTAACAACCAGCGGTGGATCAGTAAAGGATGCCATAGCCGCTATCAGGGAAGCAGGAGGTTTTGTGGATGCTGTCATCACTGTGGTAGATCGTGAGGAAGGAGCTCAGCAAAGCCTTGCAGCACTGGGTGTAAAACTTATTCCTCTTGTAGGTGCCAGTGACCTTATACAATGAGATGTAGGATAAAAAAGTAAATTATTTATCTGAATATGAGAAAGAGTCCTTAGTATTTAGTGTTATTTATCTTTGCCATGGTTATATATGACCTCCTGATAAATGGATGTCAGCTGTGTTAAATGCGATTATCAGAAAATGATTAAAGAATATCACTTCAATATTTAAATAAAAAACTTTATTTGACGAGGTTTTACAAATGAATGTTCTAGTTGTTGGCGGCGGGGGAAGGGAACATGCAATAGCAGCATCTATTGCTCAGAGCAGAAAAGATCCTGTCATCTTCGGTGTGATGGCGAAGAAGAACCCTGGTATTGCCAGGCTTTGTCAGGATTTTCTTCTGGAAAAAGAAACCGATGTGAAAAAAATTGTTGCTTATGCAACTGCAAATAACGTTGATCTTGCCTTTATCGGGCCTGAAGCTCCTCTTGCAGCCGGGCTTGCAGACGCTTTGGAAGATGTCGGCATCGGTGTTGTTGGCCCCAGGAAGGCAGTGGCTCAGATCGAGTTTGATAAAGCATGGGCCCGGAATTTCATGAGAAAGCATGGGATAGAGGGCTGTCCTATATTCGAGGTATTTACTGAGAAAGAGCCGATGTTCGATTTCATTGCAAAGCTTGGGAATGTTGCTATAAAACCAGCAGGTCTTACCGGCGGCAAAGGTGTTAAGGTCATGGGCGATCAGCTTCCAACCGTGAAAGATGCCCAGGAATATGCTGCGCAGCTTCTTGAATCCGGAAGTGTGGTAGTAGAGGAGAACCTTGTAGGAGAAGAGTTCACATTACAGGCATTTGTTGATGGCGAGCATCTGGCTTTCTCGCCTGCAGTGCAGGACCACAAGCGAGCTTTTGAGAATGATTTGGGACCCAATACAGGCGGGATGGGTGCTTACACAGATGCCAGCGAGGTCCTGCCCTTCCTGATTGCAGACGATGTAGAGCAGGCAAAGCGGATCATGCTGCAGACTGTTAAGGAACTTTATACAGAGACAGGTGTGAAGTACAAAGGTGTGCTTTATGGCCAGTTCATGATCACAAAGAACGGCCCTCGTGTAATAGAGTTCAATGCCAGGTTCGGTGACCCGGAGGCTATGAACGTGCTGCCTCTTCTGGAAACAGATATTGTGGATGTTATGTCTGCTGTGGTGGGTGGAACTCTTGACAGACTGGAAGTTAAGTTCAGTAAAAAGGCAACTGTATGCAAGTACGCAGTACCTGCCGGGTATCCCGACAATCCTTCAAAGGATAAGGAGGTATCTGTCGGGGATGTAGGTGATGCACTGGTGTTCTATGCAAGCGTGTACGAAGAGAACAATAATATCTACACTACAGGCTCCCGTGCAATAGCGGTTGTAGGAATTGCAGACTCCATTGCCAAAGCAGAGAAGAAAGCTCAGGAAGCACTTGATAATATCATAGGGGACTTGCATTCCAGAAGGGATATAGGTACCTCTGCACTGATCCAGAAACGTATCGATCATATGAAAAAGATAAGGGGTAAAATATGATACCCATAGCTAATGAACATGAGTTGATTATATGAGGCATCTCATTTCCTTCGCAGACCTCACTCACGATGAGGTCATTGAATTGCTTGACATGGCAGAAGATCTTAAAGAAAAGCGTGCCCGCGGCAAACTCACAGACCTGCTGAAGAACAGAAGTCTGGCCATGCTGTTCGAGAAGTCATCTACTCGTACCAGGGTTTCTTTTGAGGTCTCCATGGCTGATCTGGGGGGACAGTCTATATTTCTCTCTTCCAGGGATATACAGGTCGGAAGAGGAGAGTCCATAGCTGATACTGCTGTTGTTCTTTCCCGGTATGTACATTGCATCACTGCAAGGGTTAACAAGCATAGTACTATCCTTGAGATAGCTGCACATTCTTCTGTGCCAGTGATCAACGCTCTTTCAGATGTGGAACATCCGTGCCAGATACTTTCTGATCTGCTTACCATCAGGGAATATAAAAACCATTTTGATGGATTGAAATATGTGTGGGTAGGTGATGGTAACAATGTGTGCAATTCAGCTATTCTGGGTTGTGCGATAGTGGGTATGCAGATGGTAGTGGCCTGTCCTCCTGGCTATGAGCCTGATGAGAAGATCGTTAAGCAGGCCCGGGAGCTTGGGGGCGATATCACCATTACGGATGACCCATTTGAGGCTGCAAAGGGTGCTGATGTATTATACACCGATGTGTGGGTTTCCATGGGTGATGAGGATCAGGTCGAGAAGCGCCTGAAAGATCTTAAGGATTACCAGATCAATGCTGAATTACTGGGCCTTGCAAAGAGCGATGCTATTGTTATGCACTGCATGCCTGCTCATAGAGGGCAGGAGATCTCTGCGGAGGTAATGGACGGTCCACATTCTGTGGTGTATGATCAGGCAGAGAACCGTCTACATGCACAGAAAGCCCTGCTTATGAAGCTGATCGGCTGATGTGTTGAATGTTTGCAGCCCTTTTCCTTTTGATGGGCTGCAACTGAAAAGCATATATACCATTAATGCAAGTATACGGTAGCCTCAATGCGGGGGTTGCCCAGCCCGGTCAAAGGCGCTAGATTCAGAGTCTAGTCTCGTAGGAGTTCGTGGGTTCGAATCCCATCCCCCGCATCGGATATCTTTTTTAAAACATTTCGTGTGCATCTTTACATATCCAGTATCTTCTGCTCATGCATCAGTAATTCTTCGTCCGCTAATAAGCCAGCATCTCTAAGATATGACCATTTTTTTATCTGATCAGCTGTGGTCAAAGAAACATTAAGTTTTTCACTTGTGGCATTAGAAGATGTTTTTCCAAATCTGGCAATTTTTTCCCGGACATACGTCTGGCTTCATTCCTCTTAACTTTAGAAGCATTTCAAAGCTTTTAATTATATGTAAGTAATCACTTACTTACTCAATGAATGCAGAACAAAGGATCTTGAATGCTGCTTTGAAGGTATTTGCAAGCGAGGGATATACGGGTGCAACTACCCGCAGGATCGCAAAAGAGGCAAATGTTGCAGAAGTGACTTTATTTAGAAAATTTCAGTCAAAAGAGAATCTGTTGATAGAGGTCCTTATCAAGAACAGGGCTTCATTTTCAGCACTTGATCCTTTATTCATTATAAAAAAGGATGCAGATATGATGACGAGCCTTCATGCTTTAGTCCAGAGCATTGCACATTCCATGAAGGAAAAAGAACTGAATGGCAAATACCGTCTGTTTATGTTCATGTTGCTGGAAGAAGGGAAAAGGCGATCGGAAGTTGCCGAAATTCTATTTTCTGTCTATCAAATGAATGTAGCGCATCTCAGTGAATACTTTGAGTTTCAAAGAAAAGATGGAAAAATGCGCAATGTAGACCCCCGATCAGCGGCATTGACCCATATAAGTCATTTCGCTCATATCTATCTATTGAACGGAATACTTGGTGAAAAGTTTCTTTGTGACATGGAAGCAGAATTCGAAGGCTTTATAGATATATTTGCCAACGGCATTCTAATTGAAAAGGACGCGAAGCCTGGTGAGTGAATGGAAACAATTATTGAGGTAAGGGATCTTGTCAAGGTCTTTCATTCCAGAGGAAGGAAAATAACTGCGGTCAATGATGTGAGTTTCGATGTACTGAAGGGAGACATATTCGGCATGATCGGACCTAACGGAGCTGGCAAATCCACCATCTTTTCCATGCTCACCACTTTAATAAAGCCCACCAGCGGCAGTATAAAAGTTGCGGGGTTTGACGTTAACAAAGCGGATGACAAGATAAGGCCTATCATAGGCATAGTTCCTCAGAAGCTTAGCCTTTATCCCGACCTTACGGCCAGGGAGAATCTAGAACTTATGGGAAAGCTCTATAGTGTTCCTAAAAAAATAATGGAGGAACGTATCGATTACTACCTGCAGCTTGTAGGTCTTGAGTCCCATGCAGACCGCTTTGCCGGCAGCTTCTCAGGCGGTATGAAGCAGCGCCTTTCAGTGATATGCGCAGTGCTGCACGACCCTCAGATCATATTCTGGGATGAGCCTTCCACGGGTCTTGATCCGCAGACCAGGCAGGCCATCTGGAAACTTGCTAGAAAGTTCAACGGGGAAGGAAAAACGCTGGTATTTACAACCCACTACATGGAAGAAGCTGATAATCTGTGTGACAGGGTTGCCGTAATAAACTTAGGTAAAATGGTAGCTCTGGACACGCCGGAAAATTTAAAGGAAAGGTCAGGAAGCACAAATCTTGAAGAAGTGTTCATACACCTGACAGGAGAAGAGGTGCGTGATTAAATGAATATCATAACCGAGCTCAAGCACTCCTGGATAATAACAATAAAGGAGTTCAGACAGCTTTCCCGAAAAAAGGCTCTCATGGTTCCTTTGTTCCTATTCCCCATTATTATGATCATCTTTTTCGGCTATGGGATGGGTGGCACTGTAAAGAATGCTCCCATTCTGATCGTTAATGACGACACAGGCACAGCCTCAAATTCCCTTGTGCACCAGATCGGCAGCTATGCCGGCAAATACGGTGGAGAGCCCATGTTCTCCATAACCTACACGAGAGACATGTCGCAGTCAAAAGCAGAGAGTAAGATCGATGCCGGATCGTATAAAGCTGTCCTGATGATCCCGCCGGATTACAGCCAAAAACTGGCGAAGAATGAAAGTGTGACCCTGACCCTTCTTACCGATTCCTCGGACACTACCACAACCGGCATTATTGTGAACTATATGAAGCAACTGTTCTCGGAAAGAGGCTCGGTTTCTCTGGAAATCCCAAATATCTACGGGGATCTTGAATATCTGGACTTTCTGACTCCAGCAGTTATAGCCCTCACCATTTTTATGGGTTCTGTAGCGACCACAGGTTCTGCCATTGCGGGAGAAAAAGAAGACGGTACCATTGTCCGTATCCTGATGACCCCTGTCAGCAGACGAGCGGTGATCCTCGGAAAAACGATATACCAGCTTATATTGCAGCTGATCAGGTCTGTTATCCTTATACTGGCAGCGTATTTCCTTGTGGGATTCCATATGAATGGAAGCTGGTTGCTTGTTGCTCTGGTGCTTGTTATCTTCACTCTCGGTGGAGTAGGTATGGGGATTGTAATGTCAACAAGAGTGAATGATATGGAATCTTTTTTCCAGCTGAACATGATAGTCACGCTTCCATCCATGTTCGTTACCGGTGTGTTTTTCCCATTGAGTTCAGTTCCGGACTGGATGCGCTATATCGCTTACCTGTTGCCTTTGACCTATGCGAACGATGCCATGCGTACGATCATGATCAAGGGTCAGGGTCTGAGCGCTATATCCACAGATCTGATAATACTCTCACTCTTCGCACTTATTACTTTTACAGCAGGTGTCCATCTTTTCAGGAGGGAAGCATAAAATGAGGAAAATGATAGCATTAGTTTCTTTATTGCTCTTTATGATCTCAGGCGTTGCAGGAGCTTATGATACCCTGACAGCCTATAGTGTATCCCAAAGCTTCGATCTCGGAGAAAATTACTACAACGTAGACGGCAGTCCCGATATCAGTGCCACTATCATCGGCAGCAATGAATTCGATAGAGGTCAGATGATTACTTTGAACATTGACCTGATGAACAATGGTAAACTGTTAGGGTTCAAGAACGACAGAACTCCGGATGATGCCGATGAGATATTTGGCGCTCAGACTGAAATGAAGCTGGAAAGTGCCGTGGTAGATGCTACAGGTATAGTCGCTTCTCTTTCAGCAGGTCCGGAAAGTCCCATAGAGATAAGATCCGTTAGCCAGAAGATCGGTTCTATAAGAAGCGGACAAAATGCTGTTTCACCTGCCAGGTTCGATATAAAGATCGATAAAAAGGCAAAGGCAGGGGAATACAACCTTTACCTCAACCTTTCTTATGATTATCAGAAGAATGTACAGGTCATGGACCCGGATGCCACTGCCCAGACGTACGATGTGAACCGCTGGTATGGGATGATGGTGCAGAACCAGACATTGAAGATCATAGTAAAAGATCAGGCCGATTTTGAAATAATAAATACTACGGGCACTCTTTATCCCGGTGGTGAGGAGATCATCATTTTAAATATCAGGAATACAGGTGAGGAAGAGGCAAAGAATGTTAAGGTCATGGTCAATCCATCTGACCCGCTAAGCACCACAGATAGTGTGGCATTCGTTTCCGGTATGTCTCCCGGAAGTACAGCTGTCGCAAAGGTCAAAATTAAGGCTGACAGCGAAGCTGTGCCCAAAGTGTATGGGATAGATATTGTTGTTAGGTATGAAACACCAGAGGGTGACATAGAGTATTCAGATGCCCTCCAGGCTCCGGTAGAGGTAAAGGAGTCGGGTTTGTTCCAGAGATTTTTCGGGTGGATCAGATGAACGATATTATTCCAAGTTAACAGAGAAACAAGCGATCTCATTCTGTCTATTTTGGGAGCAAAGGCCAATGAGATAGTGGTCAGCTTACTCAAAATATAAGTAGCAATGCCTGCAATTTACTGCTTGCTTTCAGTGTTTTATAACATTGCTGATCAGTGATAGAATGGTGAAAAAAACAAATGGTTATGTTTCGTCTGCTGAAAATGCAGTTTCCTCTTCTCAAGTTAAGGGAACCCGTGAAACTCCTGATGCTCCTGCACTTAAAACTGAAAAACAGATTATCCTTATGATCGCGGTACTTGCGGGATTCATCACGCCATTTGATGGCTCGGCAGTAAATATTGCGTTGCCTACACTCGCAGCGGAATTTCGCATGAATGCTATCTTTCTTTCCTGGGTTGCAACTGCATATCTTCTCTCTTCAGCAGTGTTCCTTGTTCCCTTCGGAAAGATCGCCGATATATATGGAAGGAAAAAGGTTTTCCTATATGGCATAACGATCTTCAGCCTTGCATCCCTGACTATGACCATGGTTGATTCCACAGCGATGCTGATAACGATCAGGGTTGTCCAGGGTTTGGGAAGCGCCATGATCTTCGGGACCGGGATCGCTATGATCACCTCCGTCTATCCGCCGGGTGAACGTGGAAAGGCCCTGGGTATCTACATTACTGCAGTGTACATCGGACTCTCCACCGGTCCTTTCCTTGGTGGCATAATGACGCAGCATCTAGGATGGAGAAGTATCTTTTTCGTAAATGCTCCAATAGGGCTTGCGGCAATCCTTCTCATCCTCTGGAAACTTAAAGGTGATTGGGCGGAATGCAGGGGAGATAAATTCGACCTGAAAGGGTCTATGGTCTACGGTATGGCAATAGTTTCACTTATGTATGGCTTTTCTGTACTTCCGGACATAAAAGGGGCTTCTCTTATAGCAGTGGGAATTATCGGAACTATTATCTTTATCCGGTATGAGATGCGCATACCTTCCCCGGTCCTTGATATCAGTCTTCTGACAAAGAATCGTGTTTTTGCACTTTCTAATCTTTCCGCGTTCATCAATTACAGCGCAACCTATGCAGTGACCTTTCTCCTGAGTCTTGATCTGCAGTACACCAAAGGTTTTACGCCTGAACATGCAGGATTTATACTGATAGCTCAGCCGGTTTTTCAGGCTATGGTCTCTCCTCTTGCCGGGAAATTGTCAGACAGCATCGAGCCCCGTCTCATTGCATCTGCAGGAATGACCCTTACGACAATAGGTCTCTTTTTCCTGACCTTTCTTTCAGAAACGACACCTGTCTGGTACATGATCGGGATTCTCATGGTGCTTGGTATCGGATTCGGGCTTTTCTCATCTCCGAACACGAATGTTATCATGAGTTCGGTAGATAAGAGGTTCTATGGTGTGGCATCAGGTATGAACGGAACCATGAGGCTACTGGGACAGATGTTTTCAATGGGTATTGCTATGATGATCTTTGCAGTTGTTACAGGCCCGGTGGAGATAACACCTGAATATCATACTCAGTTCATTGCAAGCCTGCAGTATGCATTTAGCCTGTTCACGATCTTCTGTATTGTAGGCATATTCACATCTCTTGTCAGGGGAAAAACACTTCCGGTAAATCATTCTCCCAAGAATGGGGACTATCATAATGCAGGGCGATGATCTCAGGTTTCAGATGTTGAAAAAGTTGTCATGAGTGCTATTTGTATGGATATTAGAATATATATTAGAATGAGATCTATTTATAACACTTATACAGATGGCTTTTAGCTGTAGAAGTCCATTAATACTAAATTTTTAACTCACATATACAGGATGAACCAATAGTTTCATTTTCCAGGCTATGAGTATAAATAAACAGGTGATAACTTTGCAGACAATGCTTAATTTCTTATTGATAGGATTGATGGTCTTGGGGCTGGCGGTAGTTTCCGGATGTACGGACAAGACCGTGGAACAGACTATAGGGGAGAAAGTGAACCAGACCAAGGAGGCAGTTGGGCAAAATATAAACCAGACTATAGAAAAGGCTGTCAATCAGACCAAAGACGCTGCTGGACAGGCTATTAATCAGACCGTGAGTATGGCTGTCAATGAAACAAAAGAGGCAGTGGGAAGTGCTGTGAACCAGTCTATAAACCAGACAAAGGTAGCCGTAGGGGAAGGTCTTAATCAGACAGTTGCACAGGTACTGAACATGAGTATAGGGGCTGTGGGGGAGAATGTGGATCAGGCTCTAAACAAAACTCTGAACCAGACCCTGAATCAGACAGTAACTATTATCTGATGAATGGTTAACAGGCAGAATTCCTGCCTGTAACTACTTTCCCATTAAGTGAAATGATATAAGGTCGCTTTTTACTTTATAATGTGCTTATAATACTCTTGTTTACAAAAAATATAATCTGGGGCGGCCTAAATTTCTGTTATCGGTATAGACTCATTCAAGTAGAAATCAAATAATTCCCTTCCCCATTTAAGTGCATCGGGGCCTTTACAAAACAGTTGAGTGTAGTCATATGTCCTATCCTTCGACAGCGTTCTTAATACAGAGCAATGATCGTTCTGAGCAAATGTGCCCAGAGAAATGTCTTTTGGGTATAGATAAAATTCTATCTTTTCATTGATAATGTATCCATTAACTTCTTTCTGCTCATTTGCTTTGAACTTTTGTAACAGGTCCATGTTGATTATAATTTTTACGTGTGAATTGTTAGCAATGAATTGGGAGATAATTGTAGTGAAGATCGGATGTGCAAAGGTCAGGATAAATAGCAGATCTTTTGAGATTGCACATGTTTCAATGAAGTCTTTATTTATTTCATATATGTTCACTAAATTGGGTTCGATCACTTTACAGCCCTTTATTTCGCGGAGTCTGTACAAAAGGGATGAGGGTATGAACCTTAGGTCCCGATCTCTCCAGTAATCGATGTCACCATCAAAGACATCTAATGTGTCTAACAAAGGTATCATTTTATCAACTACGATCTTTCCAAGAGTAGTCAATTCGTAAATGCCATTATAATGAACGATCAGGTGTATATCTTCAAGCATTTTAATCTGAGGCAGCAGAGCCGGTCTCTTAGTATCCAGCGCTTTTAGCAAACTTTTCATTTCTTTTGGCCCATTCTGCAACAACAAGAGTACTGCCTTTCTCTTGTCCGACATGAACAATACGTCAAGCAATGACTTTTTTATCTGATCACACACCTTTATTAAGAAGCTTTCTTAACAATCGTTCTATTCTTATTTATAGATAATTATAATAGTTTTAAAATCTTGATCAATGAAAACAAGTGGAATATCTGATTTTGATATATAGGTCTTAGAAAATACTCTTTACCATCGAGAAGAAACGATCAGATATTATATGGACCTCTATTGACAGGATCATACCCACAGTGGCAGGAATAAGTAGCTCTTGAGGGATACTGTGTAGTCTGACACCTGAAAGCAGGGTCAATAAGTACAATATCAATACAAAGTTCAGCAGGATGGTAATAGGTCCAAGAATCATGCTGTGGGAAAATCCTCTGTGTTTGAATATGGTCCTGTAGGGCCACCAGAGTATCCTGAGCATCTTCCATCTTTTAGAGGGCCTGCTTTTTGTATCAAGATCGGGACTCAAGAAGAATGTTGAGAAGAGGTAGGAACAAGAAAAAGTAATTACAGTATAAGCATCCATATATCTCGAGAGTATTGCAGTTTCCTGCCATATTGTAAGATAAAAAATGCCTGCTAGTATAGCTGCCAGCACTGTAATGTTTATTGTCTCGTGTGTTTTTCCACCTGGCATGGTCCTTTTGCATCCTGGATATCTGTCTAGTGTCAGAATGGTGTAACTTGTATTATATTTTATGCTGGTTTCAGGATAGAAAAATAGAGGCCATCAAATTAGCTCCTTATATTTCTATTCTAATTTGATGTACTTTTTTAGAATAGCCTCCCAAACGAATTCCTGAGTTTAACTTTATTTTGCAATTCAGTAAGCACTAATAGTTGATAGGAAACGAAATTCAGCAGAGAGTAGAGAGCTCTGCTCTCTACTCTTATTCTTCTGACATCGAAGTTCATCGTATCTTTCATGTGGCCATGTACTTTTTCGCATTCTACTCTTTTCTTGTATAACTCCCAAAATAATTCATCGAGGATGTTTTGATTTCTTAGGTACATCCCAACTTGTTCTTGTCTTCCATTTTCATACAGAAACTTCAGCTTATTTTCTATTTTGGTATGAACTTCTCCACCAAGTTTCCACATTTTGTTCACCCAATGATCAATCCTCTCTACTTCACCTTCTTTGTGCAATACTGCATCACAAGAGTAGGAAATAATTGGTTTTGCATTCAGATGATACCATATATCTGCATTGTTTTGGAATGAGTCATAAGCTCCATCCGCAGCATAAAATTCAATATTAGCTTCCATTTTCTTTAATGCGTGTATGTGTTTGATAAGTTCCGTAGAATCAGAACTAAGGCCATTAGTATATGTCATAAATACCGGATAAGTTCCAATCATTGTAATGTGAGCTTTGTCCATTTTACATTTATAATGCGGATTATAATCCGCATATTTGTCATATCGTGAAGCTTCAAGAGGTGTTGAATCTATCTTGGCGTCTTTTAACTTTGAGCTTTTAAGAATCTTTTCGCCTACCATTATTATTAGTTCATTGATCCCCATCTTCTCCAAGTCTATATTTTACAAAATGATGGAGGGTTCCAGCTGAAGGAAGTCTTATTTGCCCATTTTTATCACAGAACGATAGCATAATAGCTTCTTCTTCTGTTAAACTGGATACTGTTTTTTCATAAGAGAGATTCCTGAAGCACTTTACAATAAAGAGCTTTATCATTGAGGAAACGTTATATTTAAAATGCCAACGTTTGTTGGTATACACAGTACGTTCAACGTATTGTGAAATGTCTTCTATACAGAGAAAATGAAGAAATTGGCAAATAGAGGCAGTTTCTCTGTAAAGATAGTTTTCTATGGAGTCCTCGAAGAGGACTCCTCTATACTCGATAGATTTTTTATCCATAAAGAAGCAAAATTTTTTATATTTATAGCTACCACTGACCAAAAAAAAAGAGAATAGCAGTATCAACGAAAAAAGGAATAGGTTTTTAAATCAAAATCCTAATTTGAGATTCTCAAAATAACAACTTCAATGAAGGTACGGACATTCTCCTGACCCATAAATTTATCTGGTTGACAGCTAAATTTTAACCTAATTCAACTTCGGAATGTATTGATACTATATGCTATTCGATAAGCCACTTGAGGATGTTACTTTTGATGATATTCAGGAATTATCCGAGGAACAGATAGAGGAATCGATGATCCTTGATTATAAGCAGGAGCTCAACGATTACAGTATTATAAAACAGGTTACGGCATTTTCTAATACCAAAGGTGGCTATCTGGTTTACGGAGTAGCGGAAACCGGAAAAGGAGGACATCCTCAGTCTATCAATGGAATAGAAAGCGATATTAATAAGGAAAGGCTGGAACAGATCATTCTGGGGAATATAATACCCAGGGTCAGCGTTCAGATAAAAAAGGTCCCCATCCCTGGCAAAGACAGGATCATACTAGTGGTCCATATTCCGGAAGGACAAAGTAAACCCTATTACAATAATCAGGATAAGCGATACTACAAGCGGTATAATTTCTCAGCTACCCCCATGGATGAAAATGAAGTAGAGTGGTTGTATCAGTCGCGCTTTTTCGGGATGAGCAAGCTTGAAAGATATATTGAGGAAGCTATCTATTCCAGTCAGAAAAAGCTTCCTCATGAGGTGCAATTACATGGAATTGAATCTCATGTGGTCGTAGCTCCGCTTAAGATCGATGGGCAGATGTTCGATCCTTCTTCTGAATTCGGTCTTAAGCTTATGGAATTATATTCCAGTAAAAAGAGCGATTGTGGCGATTATCTTACATATTCTATCAGACCCACAAAATCCGGTATTAAATGGGGCGATGAAGATAAAATCCGTAATGTGAACAATAAAGTTGAGGTCCACAGGAATGGGGTGGTCCACTCCATGAAAAACTGCAGAAGTTTCTTTCAGGACGATCACAGAAAAAGATTTGATGACGAGTTGCTTGCTTGTAACATATTGCATACTATCAGGTTCTCATCAACTTTCTATTCCAAGATCGACTATATTGGTAAAGTGAAGATCATGGTGCAAATATTCAACTGCACAAATTCTATTATAATAAATGATCAAAGAGAGCATGAAAATGGAACCGAATGTGATTCAGAAGAGATCCTTGTGGAAAGGCAGTGGGATTCCTGGAAACTGGAAGAAGATTCTTTATTAATTACTAAATACATCATGGATGAGGTCAGTAATTATTATGGATTATGGAGTTCCAGGCTGTTCCACGAAGAAGAAGGGATTATCACTTATGGGGTGTGATCTTTATCAGGTATTCGGTAATATCTTGTTCTACTGGATCTGATAATTGATTTCTGTCTATGCATGATCATTATGGGTGTTAATATGAATAAAATCGGTTTGTTAAAAATGTTAACTCAGGAAAAGAAAATGAGGAATCTGTTTCTGGGCTTTATCCTCCTTTCTCTGGCGAATATAGGTACAGATATGACCATAGCCCAGGTTCCTGTTACAGGTGATCTTGTTAATTCTTTTCTTGATATAATATTTGAAATAATTCAATTAGGTATACTTGCTAAGATAGCAAAGGACGGTTCTATATACAGAGGAAAGAATATGTGACCATGATCCTTCATGAGGTTTCTGTCACCAGTTCCAAATAAATTGTTATCTTTTTTGTAGGTATCAAAATCACCGGAGAACCTTTATTTTAGCAATTCTTTTACTATATATTCTGGGGAGTTTTCTTCGGTAATTGATGTAGGAGCTATTAAATGACAGATGTGACAATAAATTCTAGAATATGTGGCTATGTCCATGAAGTCAGCGGAAAGATCGATGGGAATAAAGTCTTGATAGAAATTGAGACTCCTTGCAATGTTGTCAAGAACATAGCACATATGGAAGTTCCCCTTGAGGGAATACATGGAATAAAAGATAACTATGTACTTGAAAAAGCAAGTCATGCACCATGTTGTGATACCTGTCTTGTCCCTATCGGAGTTCTGCATGTGTGCAAACTGGAAGCAGGATATATTTCAAAGTCCCTTGCTAAAAATATAGGCGATATAAATATTGAGTTTAAATAGATCAACAGCATATGCCCATATATTATAGCTGCAGAGGAAACTTTTGATAAATTGAGGCACTATCAGAGTAACTCTAATTAATTATACTGTATGGAGAAGAGAGTAAAGATGATACCTGCTGAGTTTCTTGTGGTCCTTTTTGGTCTCCTTGCAGCTGCATCTTGGGGTGCAGGAGATTTCAGCGGGGGCTTTGCCTCGAAAAAGGCAAATGTCTTTAGTGTTGTCCTGATAGTCCAGACAGTTGGAGTTTTCCTTCTTGCTGCTTCTGCTTACCTAATGGGAGAACAAGTACCATCATCTATTGGAATGATCTGGGGAGCAGTTGCTGGAATTTTTATAGGTATAGCTCTCCTGGCGCTTTATCATGGTCTATCTCAGGGTAAAATGGGGTTCATTGCTCCAATTTCTGCAGTTGTAGCTGCTTCTGTGCCGGTCTTCTATGGTGCATTCTATGAAGGACTGCCTGCTATGTATCAAATGGCAGGATTTATGTTTGCACTGGCAGCAGTTTGGTTAATTGCAGGCGGAAATAATGACATAGGGAAAATGCAGCTCAATGATCTCAGGCTCCCGTTAATTGCAGGAATAGGCTTTGGCATGTTTTTTATATGCATTGATCATGTCAGTGAATCGGCAGTGTTCTGGCCGCTGGCTGCCGCCAGGGCCGCAGCTGTTGCGATGATCCTTGCATTCATAGTTTTCAAAGGCTCTTTGTCGACCCCTTCAAAAAAAATATTGCCCGTTATAATACTGGCCGGTATTTTTGACACAGGAGGTAACACTTTCTTTGCACTGGCTTCGCAGGCAGGCAGGCTGGATATAGCATCTATCACTTCATCTCTATATCCTGCAGGCACTGTATTACTTGCATGGTTCATACTGAAAGAAAAGATGTCTTTAAGGCAGTGGATTGGTGTGCTTCTTGCCCTCATTGCGATCATATTGATCTCTTCATGAAGGATTGTGTCAAGTAACGTCTTATAATATTCTTGTAAACTTTTTTTCCTTTAAAGCAACTTACATATGTTTTTGTGTATTGTTTGATTAGGCTCCAAAAACTCAAATAGCATGTTAACAATTGTTATTAATATGAATCCAATATATGCAGATCTTGTAGCGTCGCTTAATCCTAAACAGCAATCTTACGTGAATTTGCAGCTTCCAGATCCTTATAACGGAGAATACCTGCTTAGTGTGTTCCATCTGGTCCCGGAGGGGAAATTGAACATACTTCAGGCAGCTGCTGAAACTGCTGCCGAATCATCTACCGGAACAAATTTTAAGGTCAACACTGAAACCCCTTTTTCAAAGACCATGAACGCACTGGTCTATAAGCTGGACCTTGAACAAAATCTTGTGTGGATAGCCTATCCATGGAGACTTTTTGACAGAGGGGGCAATATTCAGAACATCCTGACATACATAGTCGGCAATATCCTGGGTATAAAAGAGATAAAAGCTTTGAAGTTACTGGATGTATGGTTCCCATCATCGATGCTCGAACAGTATGATGGTCCAAGCTATACTCTGGATGACATGCGTAAATATCTTGGTGTATATGACCGGCCTATCCTCGGTACCATCGTAAAACCAAAGATGGGGCTTACTTCTGCAGAGTACGCAGAGGTGTGTTATGATTTCTGGGCAGGAGGAGGAGATTTTGTCAAGAACGATGAGCCTCAGGCAAACCAGGATTTCTGTCCTTATGATAAAATGGTAAAACACGTAAAAGAGGCTATGGACAAGGCAGTTAAGGAAACCGGCAGAAACAAGGTACATTCTTTCAATGTTTCAGCTGCCGACTTTGACACCATGATCGAAAGGTGTGAAATGATCGTGAATGCAGGTTTTGAGCCCGGCAGCTATGCATTCCTTATCGATGGTATAACTGCAGGCTGGATGGCTGTCCAGACACTCAGAAGGCGATACCCGGGTGTGTTCATCCATTTCCACAGGGCAGCCCATGGAGCTTTTACAAGGCCCGAGAATCCGATCGGATTCTCTGTACTTGTCTTATCTAAATTTGCACGTCTTGCCGGTGTTTCAGGTATACACACAGGTACAGCAGGTGTTGGTAAAATGAAAGGTACACCCGAAGAGGACGTCGTTGCTGCACATGGTATCCTGTATATGAGGTCTAAAGGCCATTTCTTTGAACAAACCTGGACCAAGATACCTGAAAATGATAAGGATGCCATGCATCTTGTGTCTGAAGATTCGGCCCATCATGTCATCCTGGAAGAAGATAGCTGGAGAGGCGTCAAAAAATGCTGTCCCATTGTTTCGGGCGGACTTAATCCTATCAGATTGAAGCCTTTCATTGATGTAATGGGAAATGTGGATTTTATCACAACCATGGGCTCTGGAGTACATGCCCATCCAGGAGGAACTAAGGATGGAGCAAAGGCATTGGTTCAGGCATGTGATGCCTATCTCAACAAGATGGATATTGCCGAGTATGCCCGGGAACACAGCGAACTGGCGCAGGCGATAGATCACTTCACAAAGGCACAGAAAGATGCCATGTGATGTTATCGATGCAACTGCAAGGGTATACATTTTGGCGAACTACATCTTTTTTTTTTATTTATTATTCAGACGGGACAATGTTAAATACTAATTAAGAATTCGAATATTGTTTGTTAGCATGGAACCTGAAAATAAAACACTCTTCTTAAATGCATTCAAGATCACTTTTCCTGTACTTCTTGGTTATATTCCTCTGGGAGTTGCTTTTGGTTTCTTGATTTCAGGAGCAGGCTATCACTGGTCATATGCTCTTTTGATGAGTATCTTCGTCTATGCAGGATCTGTGCAGTTCATAGCAGTGGCACTGCTGTCAGCAGGTGCAGGGCTCACAGAGTTCCTGATCATTACTCTACTTATCAATCTCAGGCATTCATTTTATGGTCTTTCCATGCTTGAAAAATTTTCTGCTGCAGGAAAGATCAAAACTTATCTTATATTTGCACTTACTGATGAAACATATGCCCTCCTTACTACCACAGAGCTTCCGGGAAACGTTCCGAAAAACAAGTTTTATTTTTTCATAGCTGTACTGAACCACTTTTATTGGATTACCGGGTCAATGCTTGGAGCAGTGCTGGGATCAGTAATTGATCTTGATCTGGAGGGCATGTCTTTTGTACTTACTGCACTGTTCATGGTATTGACAATTGAACAGTACTACCATTCAAGTACACGTTTTCCCTTTATTGTTGCTGTTTTGGCAGGTGGTATCTCTCTTGTTCTATTCAGTTCCGAAAACATGCTTTTGTTTTCAATTCTTATAGGGACAATTATTCTGATCGTACATGAAAAAATAGTCCAGGCCAAAAGTTTCTCTATGTCTGCGGCAGATAAAGATCAGAAGGGGTGGCCATGACCAACGAAACGTTGTATCTGCTTGCTGTCATAACAGTTGTGGCTATTGCAACATTTATTACAAGGATATTGCCTTTTATACTTTTCAATTCAAAGGAGCCTCCCGGTTCAATGTCTATGATCGAGAGGAATCTACCTCCTATGATCCTTTTACTGCTTGTTTTCTATTGCCTGAAGGATGTACAATGGTTTCAGTCTCCTTATGGAAGCCCTGAAATCTTTGCAATAGCAGTCGTCACTGTTCTGCATGTATGGAAAAGAAATGCAATGCTCAGTATCTTCATCGGTACCGGCCTTTATATGTTGTTGATACAGTATGACATCTTTGAGCTTTTCTTTTCATAATCTAATCCTTGCGTCTTTGCATTAGAAATGATTTCTATTAAGAAATGAATATAAATAAAAATAGTGAAGATAAAAAGTGCTAATAAATTAAGAGCATTTTAACATTATTAATATTTTAATTAATTATTTGTTTATTATGTATACTATAGTTAAACACTCATGGTTTGTAACTTATGAATACTAAAATCACATTCAAGAGATCGTGCAATCAATACCATAAGTTTCAAACAAATGGTTTTCAACTATAATTCTGAAGCAATGAGGTTTTTCAAAAACTTACATCCGAATGGGTAGTTTTCTGATAAACATATCCATATTTATATTATTAAAACTAGATACTTTATTTATATTATATATACCATTACATAATAGATGCAGATTAATTTGGATATGGAACAGTCCATATTTTGTTCGCTTCAAGAAGAACAAAAATCTTATCTAATATAAGACAATAAAGTATAATCACTAGAAGTTCCTGACAGGTATTCAGATGGCATTAAACAGGTTATTCCTTTCAGTTTGCGCATTAGTGATGTTAGCTTTAATATCTACTCAGTGCGCTTATGGTATTGCTTATGACGCCAGGTCTCTCAATGACCAGGGTCTTGAGATGAGTCGCAACGCTTCATACACAGAAGCTCTGGAGTTCTTTGAGCAGGCCTTGGAAATAGATCCCCAGTCAATCGAAATTCTTGAAAATAAGGCTGAAACACAGTACCTCATGGGTGATCCTCAGTCAGCACTTAATTCATATGACGCTATTTTGAATAAATCCAATTCCAGTGAATTCCTTTACAAAAAAGGTGTCATGCTGGAGAATTTAGGTAGATATCAGGAATCCCTTAATATATATGAAGCATCTCTTAAAAAGTTCGATGCACAGTACTATAATCAATCTTCAGATCAATCTAACGTTTCTTCTTCCAACTCTTCCAACGCTACATTTTTAACAGATCTCAACGGTATGGCTTTCGACAGCGAATATATTCAATTGGTCTATCATAAGGGCAGATCTCTCGATGGTTTGGGCAGGCATGAAGAGGCTATGGTTTGTTATGACCACATACTGGATCTTTTCTCTACATATGCAAATTCCATGTATGATACCGGTTATTCTTATTTGCAGGTGGGAAGATACAATGATTCAATTGCATCTTTTGACGTAGCTCTTACCATGTTGCCGGATGATCCTAAAATGTGGTTTGCAAGGGCAGCAGCTTATGAAGCTATTGGAGAATACGAAAACGCGCTTGCTGATTATAATAATATTCTGAAGCTTGAACCTCTCAACGCTGAGGCCCTTTACGGGAAAGCAAGGGCAGCTACTAATCTTGGTGATCATGCTTCATCCATCGAAGCGTATAACCTCCTTCTGTCCGAGGATCCTTACAATATAAATGCCTGGTTACTACAAGCGCAGAGCTATGATAGTCTCGGACAATACACTGATGCCATCAACTGCTATGATCAGCTGCTTGTGCTTGATCCTCAAAATGCCACAGCGTGGAATAAGAAAGGAAGAACTCTGGATTCTCTGGGTCGCTATTCTGAGGCTATAGAGTGTTATGATCGTGCATTACAATTAAATTCGGATGGTTTTAGTGGTGTATCTATAACAGATATGTCATCGTATCTTTTTATAGATGAAGTCAATGCAATGGAGTGTTATAACAAATCTCCCACGTTTTCCACAGAGTCGGCACATATCTGGTATGATAAAGGTACAGCTTTTTATAATCTGGGCAAGTATGAGGATGCAATATCCTCATACGACCGGGTAACGGAACTTGAACCCAACTCCGCTATAGTATGGTACAATCGTGCAAAAGCTTTTGATATGCTTCAAAAATATGATGGAGCAGTTGATAGCTACAGTAAAGCTCTTAATGCAGAATCCTGTGCAAGAGTATGGTTCGAGAGAGGCATGGACCTTGACAAGCTTGGACTTTTTGCAGATGCCATAAAAAGTTATGATAAAGCCCTAAAAGAGGATCCTGGTTTTTCAGCTGCTCTATATGCAAAGGCTTCTAACCTGGAAAAAGTTGAACGCTACACAGAAGCTCTTACCGCTTACAACAAATTGCTGGAGCTACATTCAGAATCTGCAGACATATGGTATCGTAAAGGTATGGTCCTCGACAAACTTGGAAAATACGAAGAGGCCATTGTAGCGTATGAGCAAACACTCGCATTAGATCCCGGGTACCAGGAAGCCAATTTACGTATAATGATAGATACAAATCTTATAAATGCAGACGATACCGCAGAATCCATGAAAATGGTGCAGACCGACAAAGCTACGATGTTCCAGATCTTTAAGGGTATAGTCCCTACTCCTCTGAGCAATAATGAGACTTCCGGGTCTGTGAAAAAATCGATCAACAATGATGTTCCACAACTGGATATTTTCACTGTGGATTCTGTTGATGCATGGAGTGCAAAAGGTATTTCTTATCAGAATATCGGTAATTATAATGAGTCCCTGGTTTGCTTCGACAAAGCCCTTATGCTTGATCCGACATCTGTTAAAGTTTTGTGTGATAAAGGTTCAGCCCTGGTGGAAGCTGGGATGGATCTATGGGCGATTGAATGCTATGAAAGTGCTATCGCTTTTGACCCCGGATACTCTCCAGCATGGTATTCTCTCGGAGTTGTTTCTCTGAGCACTGGTGATTCAGACAGGGCACAGATTTGCTTTGATAATGTGCTTGCTCTTGAGCCTAACAACACTTCTGCTATGCTGCAGAAAGGGCGTGTGCTTTTTAGTACAGGTTCTTATGATCAAGCTCTCCAGTATGCAAATACTGTCATATCTATTGACCCGGAGAATTCTCAGGCTTTCTCTGATCGCGGTGATGCATACTATGCTCTTGAAAAATATCCTGATGCTGCATCGTCTTATGATCAAGCGCTTGAATTAGATCGTGGTAATGTCGATATACTTTATAAACAGAGCGTTGCTTACGAGAAGCTTGGACAATTTGACAGAGCAATTGGTAGTTATGATAAGATCATTGCAGAACAACCTGATAGTAAGGATGCCATATACCATAAAGGATTGGCACTTGACAGGATGGGCAGATATGATGATGCAGTAGCTTGCTATGACCAATTGCTCGAGCTGGACCCATCGGATACACTTGTAATGGGAACAAAAGCTTTTTCCTTCTATCTTAGGGGAGACTATCAGCAAGCACTGGCAGGATTTGATCAGGTGCTTGCGATCGATCCAACATCTGTATCCGCTATGTACCATAAAGGCACCATCTCATATCTCGTCAGCAGCTACAAGGGTTCAATTTACTATTATGACAAAACTCTTGAACTGGATCCCACATGTGTCACTGCCTGGTATAATAAGGGTTTCATATACAATTTAATAGGCCAGGTAGAAACATCTATATCCTGCTATGATAGTGCCCTTGCTATCGATCCCAGCTCCCGGTCCGTTCTTTACAACAAGCGATTCGCTCTGTATAGTATCGGTAAGTCATCTGAGGCCGAGATATGTAAAGAGACACTGGAATCCATTGATCCGGGCTTTGAACCATCTCTGAAGGACCGTGGAACGAAATTTTTCGTACCGTCTACGTACAGTGAATCTCTGGACTACCAACTTCCTGAAAGATGGTATCCTGAATTGGATAACAATACGCAGCAACAAAATGAAAGCATAGGGGCTGAGCTTCAATCGGTTCAGGTTCCTTCTTTCAATCCAGGGAATTGATGGTATCCGGGATTACTATCCTTTACCTTTTTCTTTTTAGGCAGTTATTTATTGCGTAATGTTCTCCACTCAAAGCATATTTATTGATTAAGACTTACTATACGTCAGAGAGACTTAATAAACAACTTCAGGAGATTCTATAAATGGCAATTCACCCAATTGAGTACCGTTATGGTACAGAAGAGATGAAGTTTGTCTGGAGCGAAGCTAACCGCCTTAACAAACTAATGATGGTTGAAGCTGCACTCGCCAAGGCTGAAGCGGATATCGGGCTTATCCCCCAGAAAGCTGCAGAGATCATCTCAAAAAGTACAGATCTTGTGGAACTGGACCGTGTGAAAGAGATAGAGGATGAGATACACCATGATATGATGGCTGTAGTGATCGGCATTTCTGAAAAATGCACTGAAGATGCCGGAAAATGGGTGCACTTTGGTGCCACTTCCAATGACATTCTTGATACAGCTACAGGTCTGCAGCTTAAGGAAGCTGTGCATATCCTGGAAGATAAAATGCACAGGCTAATGGATGTGTTACTTGCGCAGTCCGAAGATCACAAGCACACTGTATGTGCAGCAAGGACACACGGACAGATCGGTGTACCGACCACATATGGTCTGAGATTTGCGATCTGGGCTTCTGAAGTTGCACGTCATATCGAACGTCTGGAGCAACTCAAGCCCCGCCTGCTGGTAGGGCAGATGACAGGTGCGGTAGGCACACAGGCTGCTTTTGGAAAGGATGGAATAGAGATACAGAAACGTGTGATGTATTATCTGGATATAGGTTCTGTTGATGTGTCCAACCAGATCATACAGCGTGACAGGCATGCCGAATTTGTCATGTGGATGGCTAATACTGTGACCACCATTGATAAGGTAGGTGTGGAGATACGTTCTCTGCAGAGGACAGAGATTGCTGAGGTTGAGGAAAGCTTCAAGAAGAAGCAGGTAGGGTCTTCCACAATGCCTCACAAACGCAACCCCATTAAGTCCGAGCAGATATGTGGTCTTGCAAGGATAGTACGTGCCATGGTGGAGCCTGAACTTCTGAACAACACTCTGTGGGACGAACGTGATCTTACCAACTCTTCATGTGAAAGGATCGTGTTCCCTGAAGCATGTGTGCTCACGGACCATATTATCAAGCTGTGCATAGGTGTTATCGAGAATCTCAGGTTCTATCCGGAAAATATCCGCCGTAACCTTGACCTGCTAAGAGGCCTGAATATGGGAGAGGCTGTAATGATAGAGCTTGCAAAACGGGGTGTGGGCCGCCAGGAAGCTCACGAGATCGTACGCTCAAGTGCCATGGAGGCTCATGAGACCGGCAAGCACTTTAAGGAAGTATTGCTGTCAAAACCTGATGTTGCGAATTACCTCAATGAAGAGGATATTAACAACCTTGTAGATCCGGATAAATACATAGGAACTGCAGTTGAACAAGTTGAAGCTGTTGTTAAGAAGCTGAAGAGAAAGTGAAAGAGAAGAGATGAAATTCTTCTCTTTGACAAATCCTCAATTAATTTCTGGACCTTTAGCTAATTTCTTTTTGTTCAGAACACGTCTGAGAAATTCAGCCGTATAGGACACTTCATTTTGTGCGACTTCCTCGGGTGTGCCCTGGACTATCACTAGTCCGCCTTTTTCCCCGCCTTCGGGTCCAAGGTCGATGATCCAGTCTGCGGTCTTGATAACATCCAGGTTATGTTCGATGACTATAACCGTATTCCCGTTGTCCACCAGTTGCTGCAGGACTTCCAGCAGCTTCTTAATGTCATGGAAATGCAGTCCTGTTGTAGGCTCGTCCAGAATATACACAGTTTTACCTGTGGAGCGTCTGCTAAGTTCAGTAGCAAGCTTTACACGCTGCGCTTCGCCACCGGATAATGTTGTGGACGACTGCCCTACTTTTATATATCCCAAACCCACATCATATATGGTCTGAAGTTTGCGCTGGATACCCGGAACGTTCTCAAAGAACTCCAATGCCTCTTCTACTGTCATATCCAGCACATCTGCTATGTTACGGTCCTTATAGGTGACTTCCAGGGTCTCCCGGTTGTAGCGCTTACCATGACACACTTCGCAGGGTACGTATACGTCGGGCAGGAAATTCATCTCTATGGTGATGGTACCATCACCGGAACATGCTTCACATCTGCCTCCCCGTATGTTGAAACTGAACCTGCCTGCCTGGTATCCCCTTGCTTTTGCAAGTTTAGTCTGTGCGAACAGTTCCCTTATGGGTGTGAAAAGATTCGTATAGGTAGCAGGGTTGGATCGTGGGGTTCTGCCAATAGGGGATTGATCGATGGTTATTACCTTGTCGACCTGTTCCAGTCCGCTGATCGATCTGAATCTGCCTGATCTTTCCCTGGCCCTGTTGAGTTCCTTTGCCAGCACTTTGTTAAGAGTCTCATTTATAAGACTACTTTTTCCGGAACCTGATACGCCAGTGACACATACCATTACCCCAAGAGGGAATTCCACATCCAGGTCCTTAAGATTGTTCTCACTGGCACCGTAGAGAGTGATCTTACCTATAGGTTTCCGCCTTTTTTCCGGGACATTTATGCTAAGTTCTCCGCTCATGTATTTTCCCGTAAGAGAGTCCTTATTTTCCCTTATCTGCTGCGGAGTGCCTTCTGCAACTATATAGCCTCCGTGGATGCCGGCTCCAGGTCCCATATCCACTACATGGTCCGCGCTTTCTATAGTTTCTTCATCATGCTCTACCACCAGGACCGTGTTACCAATATCCCTCAGTTGTTTCAGTGTACTGATAAGCCTCAGGTTATCTCTCTGGTGCAGTCCTATGCTGGGCTCGTCCAGAATGTATAACACTCCCATCAGGCTGGACCCGATCTGTGTGGCTAGGCGAATACGCTGGAATTCGCCTCCTGATAATGTGGCTGATGACCTGCTCAGTGTGAGGTAGTTCAATCCCACATCCATTAGGAATCCCAGTCTTGACTTTATCTCCTTCAATACCTGGCGGGCAATTGTGTAGTCCCTCTCATTGAGCTTTGTTTCCACATTCTGGAATAAGTACAGAGTGTCCTCAACAGACATATCCGTTATATCGATTATACTTTTACCATCGATAGTTACCGCAAGGCTCGCAGGCTTCAGTCTTTTCCCATTACACACCAGGCATTGTTTGGTACTGATGTACTTTGTCATCTTTTCTTTAGTGTTTTCGGATTCGGTGTTCTCATATATCTTAGATATATTGGCAATAACTCCCTTGAACCTGCCAGTGTGCTGCCATACACCTCCGGTGCGGCCTACATGAAGATAGGGTATGTGCTCGTTCGTGCCGTACATTATCACATGCTTTACCTTTTCAGACAACTGTTCGTAAGGTGTATCCATGGAAAATCCTATATGCTTTGCTAAGGATTCCAGAGACTGCATATAATAGCCATCGGCAGTGCTCCAGTGTTCCACTGCGCCCTCACGCAGGCTCAGAGCTTTGTCTGGTACAATAAGATCAGGATCAAATTCTATAGATGTGCCTAGCCCATGACATTGCGGGCAGGCCCCCTGAGGGCTGTTGAATGAAAATGCTGCAGGTTCCAGGTCCTCAAAACCCGTTCCACATTCCGGGCACGACATTTTCTCGCTGAAGACCAGTTCTTCACCTTCGAGTACCTGCACTGTCACGTTTCCTCCGCTTTTTTCAAGTGATGTTTCCACATCTTCGGCAAGTCTTTCCCGGATACCTTCTTTTATAACAAGCCTGTCAACAACGATATCTATATTATGTTTGTTATATCTGCCAAGCTCAATATCCTTTGCTTCTTCAAGCGAGTGTATTTCCCCATCAATACGTACCCTTGAATAACCATCTGCCAGCAGATCAGCCAGAAGCTTCTTGTATTCTCCTTTTCTCTCTCTTACCAAAGGGGCCATTATATGGACCTTTGAGCCTTCTTTGATGTGCATTATACTGTCCACGATCTGGTCCACGCTCTGGGGTTCTATTATTCTTCCACAATCGGGGCAGTGGCGAATGCCTATCCGAGCGTACAGAAGCCTCAGGTAATCATATATCTCGGTAACAGTACCCACCGTGGACCTGGGGTTCTTGCTTGTGGTCTTCTGCTCGATAGAGATGGCCGGAGATAAACCTTCTATATATTCGACATCGGGTTTTTCCATGAGCCCCAGGAATTGGCGGGCGTAGGCTGACAATGATTCGACATACCTGCGCTGCCCCTCGGCATAGATAGTATCAAAAGCCAGAGAAGATTTACCTGAACCACTAAGCCCCGTAATAACTATGAGCTTGTCCCTTGGCAGTATCAGGTCTATGTTCTTCAGATTATGCTCTTTAGCTCCTCGAATGATTATATTGTTCAAAGACATGGTCTGATTTGTCTCTTTATGATGTGTTTAATCTCAAAAAAATATGTGGAGCAAAGAAATTTTGCACATATGCTCCTCTTTATGGTATCTCTTCTATGGTATCTGTCACAGTAAGAAAGTCACTATTGCCAGTATTACAAAGATGATCACAAGCCACTTTGCCACCTGCATCGACATTCCTGCAACCCCACGTGCTCCTAATACATATGCAACAACAGCAAGTATCAGGAATAGAACAGCTAAACCTATTAGGTCCATATTCTTCACTCCTTATAAAATCTAATTATTCAAATATTAGGTTGAGGCTATTTATAAGTTAGCGTTTAATTGCTTAACTTTGAGCTGAATGTTAACCGATTACATAAAATGTAACTCTTCCAGATGTTTAGGTATTTGTATATATAGATGGAGTAAGATTTATTGTATATGTGTCTACGTGTATGTTCATATATACATGTATGTGTAAATATGTATATATATGTATATATTTATATGCTATATAACATTATAAATATGTGGGAGAGTAGATCTACAAAACAGAGAACAAGCTTTTTAATTAAAGCCTGTTCAAGTTCATTCTACATATCCCATTTTTAAATTCAATTTGCAAAATTACATTTCTCAGTGCGTCTTGATGTACTCTATCATCTTTGGTGTCAGCAGCGGTGCAATCTGCGGAAGCATGTTCGGCATCAGGTTTGCCATTGCAGCAGGCATGAGGTCAGGCATCTGCTCCAGCATGTAATCCGGCATTGGCACCCTTTTTTCCACTGCCTTCAGCATTTTTGGCATGACCTTCGGCATAAGGGATGGCATGAGCAAAGGCATCATCATCGGCATCATGGGCTTCATGAGCGCATCCATGCCTGGTACATATTTGACTGTCTTCATCATTGCCTGCATGTATGAAGGCATCGCTTCTATCATATCAGGCAGCAGTTCGACCATCATCTCGGTCATGTTCTCAGGCAACATGAGGTCTATCATCTTGTCGAATGTTGCCCAGGCAGTAAGGGCAGCATTCGTGGTATCAGGAATATCATATCCCAGGCTGCGGGCTGCAAGTGCACCGAGGTCCTGGATCTCCAGGTTCACATTGTTATCCCTTGCAGCTATTCTGAACTGCACCATGCAGCATGGGCAGAGAGCTGCCATGATGTCTGCATCCTGGGCAATAGCCTCCTGCAGACGCACGTTTCCTATCTTACTGGCCACTTTAGGTTCATCTATAAGTGTTACCACAGAACCACAGCAGAGTGCTTTCTCTCTGTTATGCTCCATTTCCCTGAACTGCACACCGGGTATAGCCTTGAGCAGTTCACGGGGTGGTTCATACACACCCGAGCCAGCCCTGCCTATGTGACATGAATCGTGCCACGCGACAACCTTGTTCAGCGGGACCTTGAACTTCGGCTTTAGCACATCCAGCTTGTCCACCAGCACTTCTGAATAATGTTTTGCTTCAATGTCATATCGCATACCCAGCTTCTCAGCCCACTGAGGGTAGAGGGTTTTCCACATCAGCAGACAGGCAGGACACGAAGTGACAACGGTCTTCACTCCCTTTTTCTGCATGTTCGCTGTGTTCATCTTCATGATCTTCTCGAAGACGTCCCATTTCCCCGCCACGAGCATAGGTATGCCGCAGCATGCTTCCTTGTCTCCCAGGTATGTGAACTCTATACCCGCTTCGTCAAGAAGGCGTACAGCACCCATAGCTACATCTTTTTCCACAAAGGATGCCGTACATCCTGCAAAATAGGCTACCTCTGCCTTATCCTTTATCTTGGCACGGATATCGTTGGGCAGCCAGCCATCCCTATCTTTTCTGTAATTGGCCCAGATATTCCTTTCCTTTTCAAGGCTCTGTGCCATGATCTCAAATGGCGGGATGGTCATCATCTTCTTCTTCTGGACAAAGTTCTCCCTGAGTGTCATCCAGGAACGCTCTATAGGCAGGTCAAGCTGGCAATTATGGTCACACATCTCACAAGTGGTACAGGCCAGGAAGGTATCCACCTGCTCCTGATCCAGCTCCACCCTGCCTGCGATATATTCTTTCAGGAAGAACCACTTTCCTCTAGGGGACTGAGATTCCCAGCCCCTTCCGTAATACTGGTCACACTCTGGCACACAATAACCACACTGGGCACAGGTGTAGGCATGTGATAACACCTCGCCAGGTATGCCTTTCTGGTCAGTGAACTCATGTGTACCGACTCCTGACCGGTTGCCTACGAAACGGGCCAGGGGCTCAAAGCTCTTTGCCATGGAAAGCCCTGTTTTCATCAGGGATTTTCCGGTTAGTGTTTCAGGGTTCATTATGTCCTTTGGATCAACCTGCTTTTTAAGTTCCTGGATCTTGGTCAGTTTATCTCCAAAAACTTTGTCAGCATTTTTTGCAAAGTACAGCCCAGATGTGTAGATGCGTCCTCCGTTTGCTTCTGCGATCTTCACTATACTGATAGCGAGTGGAAATGCCATGTTGAACTTAAAGGAAAGTTCTGAGTGCGGCATGAAACACAGCAGTACAGCCTCGTCCCCCTTGGCAACCATACCTTCCACAAGCACTGTAATACCTATCTTTTTATTGATTTCGTCAAAAACCTTTCCAATGCTGGACACAGGCACTATCACTTCTGCGGGAATGAACGACGGACCCAGTCTTTTGACCTTCATGGACCTGAACCATTCTTCTGTCTCATGCTTAGCTATCTCATCAGGCAATATTTCTCCACCTGCCTCCATAATTATATCTTTGAGAGCATTAACGTCCCTGGATCCAGGATAGGCGAAGTTACAGATGTAGGCATTAGGCAGTTCTGGCCTGTGTTCTTCCACCGGTTCTCCGTAATGTGTTTTTGGAGGTGCCCTGTTCTTCATCTGTGCCCATTCTGGGTTGATGAACGATACCGACCACAGAGGTACATTACGCTCTCTGATAAGTGTGATAGCTTTCTGCATGCTAGCTGCATCCGGGAACTTTGCAGATATAGCTGCTGTCTTCTCAAATTCTCTTACTTTTAGAGTGACCTGTGTGATGATGCCTATGGTACCCATGGTGCCCACGATCTTCTGCAGCTCGTCGCCTTGGAAGTCTTTTATTTCCCCATTGGGAAGCACTACCCTGGCGCTTTCCATGGTATCCTGTGACCAGCCATACTCATAGCTGCCGTATCCCAGGCCGTTCTGCGCAAGCCATCCTCCCACTGTGGCCGACATTGCGCTGGAAGGTACAGCTTGTGCTGCAAGTCCCTGCTTATTCAGCTTGGATTCCAGTTTTTCCCATACTATGCCTGCACCCACTGTTACCTTCATGTTCTCTTTATCGATGCTTATGATCTTGCGCATGGGAGTGACATCTGCAATGATGCCTCCATTAGTGGGTATTACACCGCCGTAGCCTGAGGATGCACCTGCACGCGGCACAATAGCTATTTCATATTTGAGGGCAAATTCCATGAGTTTTACAGCCTGTTCCTCGTCCCTGATCTTGACTATGGCCGCAGGTTGTGTATTTCCCAGGAATGTCTTTACCACAGGCGGCAAAGATCCAACATCATGTGTGTAAAAGTGCCTCTCTTTTCTTTTGAAATTGACCCCTTCCCCAAAAATGGAGGCAAGCTCTTTTTTCTGTAATTCGTTCAGTTCGTATACTGCTTTTACCATATTTTTACCCCGTGTGATGTGATGAATATCTACAGTACTGATATTACATGGCAGCAGTATTTAAATGAATTCAAGTACTGTTAAAAATATACGCTGAACAGAAGTACCGCATTAGAAACAGTATGCGGTAATGATAAAAAGCATCAATGACAATGGTTAACAAATAATTGGTGTGTATCCATGATGCTTGCTGATCATAAGACTAAGATAGTATGTACTATAGGACCATCTTCTTCTTCGGAAGAAGTTCTCAGAGCTCTCATACTTAGAGGTATGAATGTAGCTCGCCTGAATTTTTCACATGGTGAGCTTTGCCATCACAGGGAAATCATTCACAGGATACGGAAAATTACCAGTGAAATGGATAAAATAGTTGCCATCCTTGTGGACCTGCCAGGTCCTAAGATAAGGGTTGGGAAACTTGCAAAGGAACCCCTTCTTCTCCAGCAGGGGGAAACAGTTGTGCTCACGACATCGAAAGAAGCTTATGACGAATCTTTCATACCGATTGACTATCCAAAACTCACGGAAAGCATTTCCCCGGGTAGCCTGATCTATATAAATGATGGTTTCCTGCAACTGGAATGTTTTGAAGTATCCGGAAATAATGTGAAATGTAAAGTTATTGTGGGCGGAGAGCTGACATCCCATAAAGGTGTTAATCTCCCGGGTTCTAACGTATTCCTGGAACCTGTAACTGAAAAAGATCTGCAAATGATCGATTTTGCCCTGGATGAAGGGCTTGACTGTTTCAGTATATCGTTCATAGAATCTGCGGACGATATAAGAAAGGTGAGGGAATATGCTGCCTCCAAAGACAAGCAGGTTTTTCTGGTAGCAAAGATTGAAAGGGAGAAGGCTGTCGAGAACATCAATGGTATTCTCCTTGAAGCAGATGCAATTATGATTGCCAGAGGTGATTTGGGTGTAGAGATCCCTATAGAGGATGTTCCTGTAGTTCAGAAGAAGATCATTCACAAGGCAAACCTTCTCAGCATCCCAGTGATAACTGCTACGCAGATGCTGGAATCCATGACCTCTAACATACGTCCGACCCGCGCTGAGGCAACGGATGTTGCCAATGCTATTATAGACGGAACAGATGCTGTGATGTTGTCAGCTGAGACTGCCGTAGGCAAATATCCTTTGAACACTGTGGAAATAATGACCAAGATAGCGAGGCAGACAGAAAAGTGGCGCAGCACATCCAAAACGGGTATCTATCTCATGAAGAAGGCCATGAGCAAAATGCAGTTACAGATCGATGATATCATCGCCCTGCAGATAAACGAGGCTTTACAACAATTACCTATTAAATATGTACTTATTCCCACTGCATCGGGGGAAACCTGCAGACGCATCTCCCGTTTCAGGCCAGATACATGGATAATAGGTTTCAGCAGGTATCCTAATACTTGCAACAGACTGGCCTTCCAGTACGGGGTTCATCCCATATTCGTAGAAGGGAAGGTAACTGATTGGGAAGATACGGCTTTTGAAAAGCTCAAGCAATATGGTATTTATGCTCCCGGGAAACTGGTGATCATGACTCAGGGACAAACTGTCGGTCATGGGAAAAAGGGAGGTACGAACCTGCTTAAATTTATCCAGCTGGAATGATCCTAGTGGATCATACATCCCCCTATGCCTCCCTTCTCAAAGTATTGCTGATGATATTCCTCTGCCCTGTAGAATGTTGATGCAGGCACAATTTCAGTGGCTATAGGCATTTTGAACTTGCCTGTTTTTTGTGCTGCTTCCTTTGATCCAATGGCTATGGATCTTTGTTCTTCGTTGTGGTAAAAGATAGCTGATCTGTATTGGGTGCCAACATCCGGTCCCTGACGGTTTAGTGTGGTTGGATCGTGGATCTTCCAGAACACTTCAAGTAACTGTGCATAACTTACTACTTCAGGATCAAAAAGAATGTCAACTGCTTCAGCGTGGCCGGTCTTTCCGGTACATACGTCTTTATATGTCGGATCTTGAACATGGCCACCAGTGTAGCCGACAGCCGTTGCTGTTACTCCGTTTACCTTTCTGAAGTTTGCCTCTACTCCCCAAAAACAACCTGCTGCAAAAGTAGCTTTTTCCATAGTTTATAACCTCCTGCTCCATAGGTTATTCTTTTTCTGTTTCTCTTTGTTCTTAATAGTTATTTATGTTTTTGTTACTATCATTTGACCGGCAGCAATTTCATTTCAACGAAAGTATATATCTCAGTTGTATATATTATTCCCTCCTCATTCCAGAGGGCAAATATTGAAAAAAAGAAGTATACTTCGGATGGTATTCGTTTTTTTGATATTTTCACTGGCTTTTCTGCATTTAGTTGCAGGAAACGAGATATGTGATCAGATGCAAGGTTACGACCCGATTTTAACTATGTCTTCTTTAGGACCTGCTGAAGCACCTGCTCACATCTCTCTTTTGCGGACCATGCACCTATATTGGTTGTGGATAGTTCACCTTTTTGTTATAGTAGTTCTTTTGGCATTTTATAGCACATATGTGCATAACTACAATAACTTGCTCAAGGAAGCCATCTTCGAACTTTTCGGGAGGGTAGAGAAAGGTGCAATAAAAGGATCAGGTCTGGGTCTTGCAATAGCCAAAAAAATAGTGGAACTTCATGGCGGGCAGGTGGATGTAACTGAAAATCCCAAAAGTAAAGGAAGTGTTTTCTGGGCAACCTTCCCTAAAGCATGATACGTGGTCAGATCTTCCTCATAACTATGGATCCGTCTCTCATATGCACTTTTACAAACTTTTCTTTTTCTTTTTCAGCTTCGTATTTGTTGTAGAGCATGGATTCAACACGGCCGGTTTCCATGATCTTGCGGATAAATTCTATGTCATCTTTTTCAAGCTTTGCCTTGGCTGCCGGAGGACTTGTACTGGCTTTTTTCTTTGAATATACGGCTCCTCTTGTCATGCCTGCACCCACATAACCCTTTGCATTTATAAAGGCCAGTCTACCATCTTTCATATAGGCACCTGAGAATTCGCCAACACTGCCATGAACAACAACGGTCCCGCCATCAAGATGCGAACCTGTGTTCATTCCTGCATCTCCTTTGACAATTACAGTCCCCTTTTGCATCAGCACGCCAGTACCGTTATAGACATTTCCTTCTACGATGATGGTTCCCTCCCAGTTACATCTTGCCCCTATGGTTCCTCTCAGGATGCCATCATTCAATATCAGGGTATTTTCAGTCAGTGAATTTTTCTTTAGTGTATCCTGGCCAGGACCATTAGAGAGTATATCGGTTATGGAACGGAATTTCCTGTAGCCTGTGACATCGGAAGTTACTTCCAATATGTTTCCCCAGGGTTCTGCGATGTCGCCTCTAACATAGAGGCTGCCGGATACCATCCCCATTCCGGCTTCAGGCTCTACATCGCCTTCAATGAATATGTTTCCTGCCGTTTCTATCTTTCCCGTGCCCCCAAGATGTTTTAGATCAGTACCCATACTGTAAGCGAGCCTTTTACCTACATTTCCATCTATATACAAGTCTTTACCTGCTTTCAGTGCAGCCACAAGATCCCTATATGTGATGGATGTCCCTTCCTGGAACGGTATCACATCCTCGGGCTGCAGTTTGCTGTCGTTCCAGCAGAAATTGAATGTATAATCACAAAGGCTGTCTACGGGTTTAAGGATCTTCATCTTAAGCATGTTATCATCCATGGATCAATGATGGCAGGCAGCGTGTACATACCCAGATACTTTCCATCTGATAACGCATGGGTATGAGGTATCTTTCATTCTCTCCTTTTTCGCATTTAAAACATTTTATGGATATATCCGTACTGCGAGGTTGTGATTCTGCTTTTTCTCTGTTGAATTCAATGGTCTGCCTTTGTTCCACAGAGATAGCTCCTTGTGGGCATACGCCTATACAAAAGCCCATGCCATCACAGAGTTCCTCTGCTACCACTCTTGCTTTGCCGTTTATAAGCTGTATTGCACCTTCCGCACAGGGTGATATACATTTTCCACAGCCGTTACATTTCTCTTCATCTATTTTCACTATAGTCCTTATTACCATGGATACTCATTGCTCCTTAATGATGCGTACCTTCCACCAGTTCCATGCCTGCATTCCTTACTGTCCGTTTTATTTCCTCTATATGAGGACACTTTGGATAGTTATCCATCTGCATACATGAGCTGAGGTGCACTACATCGACTTTAAACTTTCCAAGGGACTTTAAAAGACGATGTATTCTGCGTCCGGAACATCCTCCGCAGGTGAAGAAAGCCACCATTTCAGTGTTACTTCCGTATTCCTTGAAATATTCCTTTCTATTATTAAATGCCATGAAACAACCGACACCAGGACAAGCTTCTGAAACGATGTCACATCTTATTACTGCGATTCTTTTGGACTGATCATCTGTCATGCTGTACCTCAAGAGCGCAACATAACCAACAGCATTTTGAACTTTTTTAAAGCCATCAGGCTGTGTGGCTGGTTTGCGGGCATTATGATCATTTCCCCTGCTTTGATCATGTGTTCTTTTTCCTGTATGTTTACCTGGGCTTCTCCTTCCAGCAGGAATACAAGTGCGTCAAAGGGGGCAGTATGCTCACTCAATCCCTGTCCTTCGTCGAAAGCAAAAACAGTTACAGTACCATTTTTTGTTTGTGAGAGAGTGCGGCTGACGACTGCTTCTTCCTGGTAGTTTACCAGCCCGGATGTTGTAAGTACTTCCCCCGAAGGGGTTTTGTTTAGAAACTGCATGATGTATCACTCTTTGAAATAAGTAGGTAGGTTGATCGGCTTTTCCCATTCTGTTTAGTATCTTTATGATATTTAGTATAAATAGGATATTGGTTTATATACTTTATAGTTTCTATATGGATACTATGAAGGATTGTACCGTTTATAAAACAGTGGATATCATTGGCAAAAAATGGTCTCTCTACATCTTATTTGAACTTCATAAAGGTGAAAAAGGTGAAAAAGGTTTCAACGAACTTAAGCGCAAGTTGAAGGACATCACCCCAAAGACCCTTTCTGCCAGGTTAAAAGAACTGGAAGAAGAGGGGTTGATACAAAAGGTCATCGATGATTCCGTACTTCCGGTTCGCTGTGAGTATTCTCTTACCACCAGCGGAGAAGATTTTATATCAATAATAAGGGATATTAAGGCATGGGGTCTGAAATGGAAGTTCAGCAATGAGGTATGTGAAAGCTCTGTGTGCAGGCTTTGTGATCTTTAGGTATCTTATATCCGGTTTATTCCTGCTCTTTGAAAACTATATAGCTGGATAAATTGAGAAGATTTAAGTAGATGGAGCAAGTGTTGTTCTGCCACAGTTTCCTGTAGTAGTGATATTATGGCTTATAGCTTGCAGTTGTTCATGTTAATACATATTTATTGTGCATAAGTGCAGGTTTAAGGTCGGACTAGAGGAAATCATATAAAAAGCTGGTAGATAATGAACAAGTATACAATTTCTTGAGTGAATAGTTATGCGCAATGGTCTAAAAAAAGATGCAGCTGAAATCCTTAAAAGTGCTATAGAGGCTGTGGAGCCTTCTGTTGCTGTCAAAAGGGCATTGGCAAGAGATAAGAACACATTACGGGTGGGGACCCGTTCATATGATCTGGACAACTTCCAAAACATATATGTAATAGCTTTTGGAAAAGCCTCAGTGCCCATGTCAAAAGCTCTTGAAGAAATTCTTCATGATCTACCTCTTAAAGGTATGTTGATCACTAAATACGGGCTTGGGAGTAAACTCGAACGTATCGAGGTATATGAGGCAGCACATCCTCTTCCGGATGAGAACAGCCTCAAAGCAGGGCAGATGGTAAAGGAAATCTTATCCAGGACTGAAAAAGATGATCTCGTTATTTTCCTCATCTCTGGTGGCGGTTCTTCTCTTTTAGCCCTTCCGCGCAAGGATGTATCTTTCAAGGAGTTTGTTAAGCTCCATGAAACTATGCTTACCTCTGGGGCAACGATAAAAGAGATCAATACTGTAAGAAAACACCTGTCCATGGTAAAGGGCGGAGGCCTTGCAAGAATGGCTTTTCCTGCACAATCTATCAGCCTCGTGCTTTCAGATGTAGTGGGCGATCCTCTTGATGTAGTTGCTTCTGGCCCTACAGTGCCCGATTCATCGACATTCGAAGATTTCAATGATATTGTAGAAAGATACCACATCACACTTCTTCCTTCCATCAGCCGTTTACTCGAGGACGGACTGAACGGATTAATTGAAGAAACCCTCAAAGCAGGGGATCCTGTGTTCGACCTATGTTATATCAAGTTGGTAGGTACCAATTGTATCGCTCTGGAGGCTGCTGCAAAGAAGGCTTCCGAGATGGGGTATAATACGCTGCTTTTGAGCTCTTATATCTCAGGTGAGTCCAAAGAGATAGCAAAAGTGTTTGCTGCCTTAGCAAGGAGTGAGCTGTTGCATGCAAGACCGATGCCAAGACCTGCCTGTATTGTAGCAGGAGGGGAAACCACTGTAACCTTAAAGAATGGGGGTAAGGGAGGCAGATGTCAGGAAATGGCCTTATCCTTCGCAATAGAGACGGAAGATCACGAAGGTGTGTTGTTCCTTGCAGCCGGTACGGATGGTATCGATGGTCCCACTGATGCAGCCGGTGCATTTGCTGATGGAAACAGTGTGGAAAAAGCATCAATGCAAGGTATGGATGCGAGAACTATGTTGGCTTCACATGACTCATACACTTTCTTTGACGGTATTGATGACCTGCATAAGATCGGTGAGACGGGCACAAATGTGATGGATATCTACATTCTGCTTGCAGAGTGACTGTAACAATTATCAAAGCTCGATATCTACATCATATACAAGCTCGGGGTTTTGCTTGTGGATCTTCCAGAAGGGCTCCTCTCCGTACTCTTCGGCAAGTTTTAATGTCCTTTTAGGTATGGTCCTAGGCCCAAGCACAGCCCCAGGCCTTTGCGGGTCGTCTATGTAATCCGTTTCCATCATGAACCTGGTGCCCTGTGCCAATGCCTCTTCTATGGCTCCCTTGCCTGCCAGTACTCCCGGAAATATGCCAAGCTGTTCACAGACATTCACCAGGGGGGGAGCATAATGCTTAACCACTTTGTGAAGGCTGATTCCAGTTTTCCTGGCCCGGGCGGCAATGTCCTCCAGTTCAGGCTCTCCGACGCTTTCCGTATGCAGCTGCACGGCACAATCCAGGTCTTTTGCCAGGGTGAAAGCGTGTTCCATTATTTCATTGGAAGCATTCCATACTTCCGGTATGACTGGATAGTGTGGCCTCCCGCTTTTCAAGCCCACCGCAAACCCTTTTTCTACATATCCGGCAGCTATGTCCAGTCCTCCTTTCATCGTTTTCATTGCAGTTTGCAGGTCCATGTACTCGAGAAGATGTGTGATCTCGGCAGGATGCACTCCAAGCACTGGGAAAGACTTTACACCGGTTTCATTTATCTTCCTGGATATTTCTATGGTCTCTTCAAAAACAGCTATCTGGTCTTCAGGCTTGGTGACTTTGACACCTAGTGTCCATGATGGCTTCATCACAAGGAATATATGTGTTCCTCCTGCCTGCTGGAACTCCTTGACAGCTTCAAGCCCTTTACCTCTGGGATCTATATGCATGTGTTCGTCTGTTATGGGGAAATTGCCAATCATACTGGAATATATATGTTACAGGAGGATTAAAGTTTCGTGTTTTATGGCGAAGGCTTAAAAGTGACTTATGCCTTTAGAATGGTCGGTGATTAATAGTGAGCAAGACTGCAGCAGTAATTAAAGGAGATGGTGTAGGTCCCGAACTTGTGGATGCGATGTTCAAGGTAATGGAAGCTGCCGGAACTGATGTGGAGTTCATAACCTGTGATGCCGGTGCCACATGGTGGGAGCAGCATGGTGGAAATTCTCTTGTCCCTGATGAGACCTGGGATATACTTGACGATTCTAATGCATGTTACAAGGGTCCTACAACAACCCCTGGTATAGTGGGAGCCCCTAGAAGCGTGGCTGTTTCTATCAGGCAGAAATATGATCTTTATGCCAACGTGCGCCCCATCAAGACCTTCCCGAACACCAGCAGACCTCTTGGTGATGTTGATTTTGTGTGTGTCCGTGAAGGTACGGAAGGGCTGTATGTGGGCGAGGAGATACGTCTCACCGATGATGTGGCCATAGCCATTAGGAAGATCACTCGCACAGCAAGCGGCAAGGTTGCAAGATATGCTTTTGAGGAGGCCAAAAGAAGAAATTATGATACCGTTGTGGCTATCCACAAGAGTAATATTCTCAGGCGCACATGTGGCCTGTTCCTGGAAGAAGTCAACAAGACAGCTCAGAAATATCCGGGTATTGAAGTGTGGGAATACCACATCGACAATATCGCACAGCAGCTGATTAAGAACCCGCAGATATTCAACAACAAAGTATTACTTTCCACGAACCTGTTCATGGATGTGCTCAGTGAGGAATGTTCTGCTCTTGTGGGAAGCATCGGCCTGATATATTCTGCCAATATAGGCGATAATTTCGCCATGTTCGAGCCAGCTCACGGTTCTGCACCCAAATATGCTGGATTGGATAAAGTGAATCCTGTAGCAACAGTGCTTGCAGGTGCCTGGATGCTCGGATATCTGGGTGAATCCGCACAGTCAGACGCTATATTCAGGGCTACTGAGCGTGTCATATCTGAAGGTAAGTATGTTACCTATGACCTGGGAGGCAATGCAAAGCTTAGTGAAATGACAAATACGATCGCAAAATATACTGCAGAGGAGCTGAAGTAACAGCTTCGCTTTTTTATACAATCTCATTTAACCCATTTTAGTTAAGATTTCAAAAAAGAATATTAGTGGTGGACATAACTGCTTTTTACAGTTAGCACCACTTGTTTTTTACAATTCAGTCCACTTCGCCATACATGCGTGGTTTAATTTCTTGTTGTTTGCTTCAGATTGTGTTATCCGGACTTTCGTCATCCTCTCTGCGATGCAGCTCCTGGTCCACTATGGGGTTGAACATAAAGTATTTTTTGACATAGGCGCGGATCTCCTCATCGGAAATGCAGGAAACTCTCTCATCTTCATTGAAGAGTCTCTGAATGTCTGCCTGTATATTCCTTAGACGCTTATCGTTCTTATCTACCTCTATGTGAACATCCATCATTTCTTTTAGTGTTTCCTGTACTTTGAACTTAAGCACCTCAATTCCCGAAGAATCCCCTATGAGGAAGTTCCTTTGGCCCCCAACTATCTCGGGCGGATATGGTTCATATGTGAAGGGATTCTTGATGACGCCTGCCGTATGGATGCCCGACTCGTGAGCAAATACATTCTGTCCCACCACGGATTTATTCCTGGGTATCCGTATGCCGATCTCCTTCTCCATAAATTTAGCAAATTCCACAAGACAGCTCAGGTCATATTTCTCAAAACCCTTGATGCGCCTTTTGAGGAATACCAAAAGTTTCTCCATTTCTGCATTACCTGCTCTCTCGCCAATGCCCAGATACGTCACATTAGACCAGTTGGCACCGTGCCAGTAGCCTGCCAGAGAGTTTGCAACTGCAAGCCCGAAGTCATCATGGCAGTGAGTTTCTATGTTCTTTGCACCGAGTTCATTTTTCAGGTATTTGACAATAGTGGGTATTCCGTAGGGTTCATCCACATTCATAAAAGGGATGCCATATCCTATGGTGTCACAGATCCGGATAGTGCAGTCTGGATCGATTTCAAGTATCTTTTCTACCAGGGGGAAAACGAAATCATAATTATCGGCACGGGTCATATCTTCTATATGAGCGCGTGTCCGCAATCCGTGGTCTACTGCATATTGTAAAGCATTGAGATACTTTTCCTGAGCTGCTTCCCTGGTAGGAAGTTTCATCTTATCGTAGATATGGGGGTCCGACACGGACATGAGTATGCCTGTTTCTTCTATTCCGTCAACATTAAGGACCATGTCGATATCCGCAGGATTTGCACGGGCCCATCCTGTTATTTCCGGGAATTCATACCCTTTGTCCTGCATAAGCTTGATAGCCTTTCTATCCCTTTCATTATAGACAAAGGTTTCCAGTTTTTCAATGCCGATCATATGCAGATATTCGTATATCTGCACTTTGTGCTTGCTTCTCATAACAATGCCCGGCATCTGGGCTCCGTCCCTCAAAGTACTGTCACTGATCGACACCTCCTTCCCATAGGGAAGTTCTATCTTAGGCAGGTCATCATAGTCCCGGTATGTCTTCATATATTTCCTCCAACAGCGTCAACATAACTCTATTCTGGCAAAATAAAAAGTTCACAGCCTGCTTTTAAAGGCATAATCCTAAATGATCCTATAGATCACCAGATCATCCTGGCAGGTGTGTACAAAATACTGCTATTCTACATGTGTGTTCAGATTAAAAGGTTTTCTTTGTTTATCTACCTTAAGGATTTATAATTTAAAAGCCAATCTATAGACCATGTGGAGCTCCATAATGCAAAAATTCGAAAAACACCCAGCACAGCAGAAAGTCATAAGGCTTCTTTTTGAGAGGGGTTTTCAGGTCAATCAAGATGGAAAGGTTACATCCGGTAAGATAGAGATCCCCCATACCCAGCTTGCCCGGGAGGTAGGGGTGGACAGGCGTGTGGTGGACTCTACTACAGAGGCTATACTTGAAGATCCTCTTTTGAAAAATATATTTGAGAAAGTTCATTCAATGCCACTTCTACGGGATGTAGCTCCTTCTCTTGGTCTTGGGGTAATAATCATAATTCCAGATGATGCAGCACATTCGGGCATAATCGCAGATGTCGCAGGTGTGATCTCAGATCATGGGATCAGTATAAGGCAGGCTGTTTCTGATGATCCTTATTTTACGAGTGAGCCACGCCTTACAATCATCACTGACAGTAAGATCTCTGGAGAAGTAGTAGAAAAGCTGCTCAATCTAAAAAGCGTAAAAGGAGTAAACGTATCATGATTTTTATATTATTCATACTCATGTTATTTGTTGTTATATTATTAAATGTCCTGCGACCTTACAACACAGCCTTTGCAAAGGCTGTGAACAGCTTCAGCATGTGAGCTGACCTTCTTGGGTCAAGCATTTTTCTGATGAGTACTGAAGGGTGATCCATATCCCCGTATTCTGTGATCGTATCCAGGATCAATGGCGTGTTCATGGCACCCAGCAGTTCATCAAGCTCGTTATCGCTGAGTCCCTTTATGAAATCATGGATCCTCATTCCCATACTGAGTTCTTTGCCTATGGAAGCTTTCCATTTTTTCTCGTATTGCTGTAAACTACCCGCAGATGCATCGTCACCCAGGGATACTGCTACCTTTGCAGCAATTTTTGCACATACGGCACCTGTGTATATGCCACCTCCAGAAGTGGGTTTAACCTGGCCTGCAGCATCACCAGCGATCATTATTCCATCAGCATAGGTCCTGCGTAAGGGTCCAATAGGTATACCCCCGAATACCATATCTGTTTGCCCGCCTCCGTATCTCGACCTAATGTGAGGATTATGTTGAAGCAGCCACTGCAGGTATTCATAAGTTTCAGGACCATCGATGGTATCAGTTGCCAGTCCTATTCTGGAAATATGTTCATCCACAGGTACGGTCCAGGCAAAAAGACCAGGCGCTCTGGAACCAACGAAAAGTTCCACAAAATCAGGATCATCAGAACGGTATGGAGCTTCTATCTGTATGCCGGGCATGATCCTCTGTACATTGCCAAGACCCGCCATCTTTGCCATATTACTGCGTACCCCATCTGCAGCTATGATGACCTTTGCCTGGATATTTTCTTGTTTTCCTCTTTCAAGCACGCTGAGGGTTTGCACATCGTTGCTGCGCTGCATTCCTACTGCACGTGTCCTGAGCATTACGTCAACTCCGGTATCTATCGCCATCCTGAAAAGTTTTCTGTCAAACATTTTTCGTGAAACTACGTACGCTTTGGTCCTGCCTCCATCTATGGGTAATGGGATTTCAGAAGGCGGATGGACACAAGCTCCTCTGACGGAATTAAGGACAAACTCTTCCGAAGGCTCTGCATCACATTCTTTTACTGCACGTGTGCTGAGCAGGCCGGTACATCCCACGGGAGAACCTATAACTGCGTTCTCTTCGATGAGCAACACCTTTGCTCCTTCCTGGGCTGCATAGCGCGCTGCAGTTGAACCAACTGGCCCACCTCCCACAACAATGACATCGTACTGCATAGTTATGCCCTTTTTCCAGGTCCAAATAGGTTCAGAACTTCGCTTATATCGTTCAATATAAAGTCAGGAGATATAGCTTCAGATCTTTTGTTCATGTCGCCGTTCCGGTCTCCGTAAGCTGCATAGGCAGTGAGCATTCCTAAAGCCTTTGAAGGTGCGATATCCCTGTGCAGGCTGTCACCAACAAACAGAGTTTCATATGGTTGCAGGCCGAGTGCATTCAAGGCAAAAAGAAAGGTCTGATGTGAAGGTTTGCTTGAACCTGTAATGTCTGCGCAGAAGAGGGCATCCAGCCATTGGGTAAATCCTGTTTTCTCCAGCCTCTTTTTTGCATTATTGCTATATGCATCGGTAAGGATCGCAATTTTAAGCCCCATCTCCTTAAGTTCCCTTATAGTATGAACAGCGTTAGGATATGGGTCTACAGCTTTTAATTTCTCAGTTTCATATATCTGGCAACATTCATCATACACAGATCGTGAAAATACACCTTTATCTGCAATGTAATCCAGGATATTGTTCCAGTCTTCAAAGCCATGGCCCGGTCTTCTGAA
This sequence comes from Methanomethylovorans hollandica DSM 15978, assembly GCF_000328665.1. Lineage (NCBI taxonomy): Archaea > Methanobacteriati > Methanobacteriota > Methanomicrobia > Methanosarcinales > Methanosarcinaceae > Methanomethylovorans > Methanomethylovorans hollandica. The sequence goes on along the minus strand of NC_019977.1, from coordinate 1,926,999 downwards.
GTACTGGAAAAGTTCCAGGGCATCTCCACATCCAATGTGTTGCACTATTTCCTGGCAGGCTCGTATCTTTGCTTCCACAAAATCAAAAAGTGTATTGTCCATATCGAACATAATACAGGTTAGTTTCTCGGTACTGGGTACAGCCTGTGTTTCAAGCTTCATGAGTTTCCCCTTTTTCTTTTCAGGTTGCATATAATAGTTTATTTTTATTAACCAAGGATTATTGAGAATTCCTTTTCTAAATCTTCTTTTGAAGACATATCGTATCCGTGACTGCTGCCATTGATCGTATACATTGATTTTGGTTCTCTGGCCAGTTCAAAGGTATCTTGGGCCATACTGTAGGGAACTACAGTATCATCGGATGCATGAAACATAATCACTTTGCGGGGGGATATTGTTGCTATGTAGCTATCAGGATCTATGGACCTGTAAAAAGTGAACGTGTTTTCATCGACATTGTTTTTATCAATTGAGCCTGTTCCATACCCGGATGTGCTGATACCTACAACTCCTTTAATTTTAGGATCAAGGGCTGCTGCAATTATGGCAAACCTCCCACCATTACTTATTCCGAGCATAGCTATCTTTTCAGGATCCACTTCCTTCTGATCTCTTAATACTTCTGCAGCCATGAGTGCATCATACACCATGCGGTATTCTGAGCTTTCTTTTCCTTCATTGAACAGTGCGAGGTCTTTTACAGGGTCCACAACTCCTATGTTGCGCTGGTCTATAGTGATCGTGGCATATCCCATATCTGCAAGGTCGGATGCAAGTCTCTGCTGTCCTTCCTTAGTTACTCCTGCCCCCGGGAGCACTACTATGCCAGGGACTTTATCACCGTATGAAGGAAAACGCATAAGTCCCCCGATGATTTCATCCTCGCTTTTAAATGTCAAATATTTTAGTACATCACCATCTTCTGATGTGTTAACATCAGTGATTGAATAATCTGTTCTCTCCGGAAGGTCATAGGACAATATGCCTTCGTCGGAGACAGACCAATCTTCAGAATTCTGAATGTTGTATAATATCCCTACGATCCCTGTGAGGATCAGGACAATACCTATTCCAATTGCAATGCTGCGCAATTGGATGTCCTTCACAACAGCTTTTTTGTTTCTGCCTTTTATTTTATTTTTTTTCCTCAAGTAATCTTTCATTTGGATATCCCATTTATCAACTATTTTGAATATTTATATTTCTTACTGATGCAGGTAAAAGTAAATGCTTTCTTAAAAGTTATGTATGTGCACGCAACACACACACGCATGTATATATATATGTATATATATAGTTTAATAACAGGGCTATGGCCACTGCTCGCTTGGTTTCCGTCTTATAAGGTCGGTGTAGTCAATCAAGTTTTCACTATTTTTTGAGGACGTTAAAAATAATAAAAACAATTTATTTTAGCGGACCTGCCGGGACTCGAACCCGGGTTCTAAGCTCCGGAGGCTTAAGTGATATCCGCTACACTACAGGTCCAAAGAGTGAATACCGGTAAGGTATTCATCACTGATAAATGTGCTGTTGATGTTATTTTCAGATGGTTAGCTTCCTCTTGCAGGACGCGGTTTCCTTGATACTGGGTGTTGTCTGTTCTGTTTTTGTGGTCTGGTTTTCTGTCCGGATCCACGCTGTGTTCTTGGAGCTGGTTTGGCTGCGTCTCCAGTAGCGTTCCTTGCTGTTTCCGAATGATAGTGATGTTCTGCAACCTCTATTTCCTGCCGTGTGAGTTTTTCGATGCTGCGCAGATAATCACGTTCGTCTGCTGCACAGAATGAGTATGCTGTACCATCCGATCCTGCTCTTGCCGTGCGTCCGATGCGATGTACATAATTCTCTGGTTCGTTAGGAAGATCGTAGTTTATGACATGAGATATATCCTCAATATCGATTCCCCGCGCAGCAATATCTGTTGCCACCAGTACTCTTACATTCCCTGACTTGAAATCGTCCATGGCTTTAGTACGCTGGTTTTGTGATTTATTACCATGGATGGCATCGGCTTCGATTTTATTCTTGTTAAGCATCAAAGCCACTTTATTTGCACGATGTTTTGTGCGGGTAAAAACTAAAACAGATCTTAAATGATTGTGCTGCAGGAGGCCAAGCAACAGGTTGTCTTTGTTCTCCTGGTCCACGAAAAAGACGAATTGGTCTATTTTTTCTACTGTTGTTGCCTGAGGGGATACTTCCACATGTACCGGGCTTGTTAGAAGTTTTCTGGCAAGTTCTGCAATCTGTGGAGACATTGTAGCAGAGAAGAAAAGAGATTGTCTTTTTACAGGAAGTAAGGGTACTATTCTGTACACATCTTTTATGAAACCCATATCCAACATCCTGTCAGCTTCATCAAGCACAAAGAACTCCACTTCGTTCAATTTTACGTGTCCCTGGTCCAGGAGATCAAGCAGTCTTCCTGGAGTAGCGATAAGAACATCAACACCGTGTGCTAAAGCCTTCACCTGGGGTCCTTGTCCTACACCACCGAATACAACTGTGTACCGGAACCTTATGAACTGCCCATAAGTGGAAAAGCTGTCTCCTATCTGTGCAGCAAGCTCTCTCGTAGGTGCAAGTACAAGTACTCGTGGCGCTCGGGATTTGGAAGGTTTGTTTGTCTCTGACAGTTTTTGAAGTATAGGTAATACAAATGCAGCAGTCTTGCCTGTACCTGTCTGGGCAATACCTATCAGATCCCTGTTTTCCAATAAATGTGGAATTGCTTGTGCCTGTATGGGTGTAGGAGTGATATATCCTTCGCTTTCAAGCGCTCTTTGAAGCGTTTTTTTAATCTTTAGGTTTTCAAATGACATTTTTTCCTCTTTCTCACACAGGTATTTGCAGGATATTGGATCCAGATCAGAATGAATTTAATAAAGGCATGACAAGACAAAAAGTTCGTAAAGAGATTTACTCATATTTACAGAAGTCATATCTTTTCGGAATGAAAGTATCCTGTTTTTATTATAATAGATATCTATTTTTTCCTGTGCTTGCATAATTTGATGATTTATCTCTCTAATTCTAGCAAATGATTGCTTTCAACTACTTTTTATTATTTTAATCTATTTGCAATCCAGTTTTTCAGGATTTTTTCTGCTTCGAATAATAGAGTTTTTTAAAATTAAATCTAATCCCGATTACATATTAACTACTTTGTTATCTGGCTGATTAAAAATGTTATTTCTTTCTGCAGATTCTCTGTAAATAGGTTCCTGCTGAAATAAAAGAAAGAAAAAAGAGGGTTACAGATATGATCTGTAACTTTTTGTTTTCAGTTTTGGAGTACTATCTCTATGTTAATGTCCTTCGGAACCTGAATACGCATGAGTTGCCTCAATGCCCTTTCATCGGCTGCGATATCTATCAACCTTTTATGTACTCTCATTTCCCAGTGATCCCATGATGCGGTTCCTTCTCCGCTTGGGCTCTTCCTCGTAGGGACTACCAGTTTCTTGGTTGGTAGTGGTACTGGTCCGGAAATGCTGACTCCGGTCCTTTCAGCGATCGCTTTTACCTGATCGCAAACTCCATCCAGATTTACCGGACTAATCCCTGATAATCTAATTCTTGCCTTCTGTGCCATATTATTCTCCTCTAAGATCAAAGGAGAGTGTCCTTATTTCTGTTTGACACTCATGCACATGCCGGCAGCAATGGTCATTCCCATATCACGAATGGCGAACCTTCCAAGCTGTGGAATTGATTTTACAGGCTCGATACACATTGGCTTTGTTGGCTTAACAGTTACAATTGCCGCATCTCCAGCCTTAATGAAGGTGGGGTTCTCTTCCTTGACCTGTCCGGATTTGGGGTCAAGCTTCTTGTCTATTGACATAAGAGTACATGCGGTCTGTGTGGTGTGGCAGTGGAATACAGGTGTATATCCTACTGTGATCGCAGATGGATGCTGGAGTACCACGATCTGTGCGGTAAACTCATCGGCCACGCTTGGTGGGTTAGCACTGTGTCCACATACATCTCCTCTGCGCACGTCCGCCTTTCCTACACCTCTTACGCTCCAGCCGATGTTGTCGCCCGGGGTTGCCTGTTCAATTTCCTCATGGTGCATTTCGATGGACTTTACTTCTCCACCTGCTCCAGTTGGCATGAATACTACTTTGTCACCTTTCTTCATTATGCCGGTCTCTACTCTGCCTACTGGCACAGTTCCGATACCGGAGATGGTGTATGCATCCTGTACAGGGATCCTTAGTGGAAGTTTATCCGGCTTTTCTGGCAGCTTGAGGGCATTAAGGGCTTCAAGAATTCCTGGTCCTTTGTACCATGGTGTATTTGGACTTGGAGATGTCTTAATATTGTCTCCTTCAAAAGCAGAGGTTGGAATGAATGGGATCTCAGATGCCTTGAAACCGACCATGCCGAGTAACTGTGAAACCTGTTCCTTTACTTCATTGTATCTTTCCTCGCTGTACTTTGCTGCGTCCATTTTGTTGACGGCAATGATCAGCTGGTTGATACCAAGGGTTCTGGACAGAAATATGTGTTCCCTTGTCTGTGCCATGACTCCGTCCGGTGCGGCGACTACAAGGATTGCTGCATCTGCCTGGGAGGCACCTGTGATCATGTTCTTTACGAAGTCACGGTGGCCTGGACAGTCCACGACTGTGAAATAATATTTGTCAGTGTCGAACCTTCTGTGGGCGATATCGATGGTGATACCTCTTTCTCTCTCTTCCTTCAGAGAGTCCATAACCCATGCAAAGGCGAATGATTCCTTTCCTTTTTCTCTTGCTTCCTGCTTGTATTTCTCGATCATGTGTGCAGGCACTGCCCCGGTTTCGAACATCAATCTTCCGACAAGTGTAGATTTGCCGTGATCAATGTGACCGATGACTGCTAAGTTCATGTGTGGTTTCTCAGCCATTTAAATCGTCTCCTATTTGATATTGGTTAATTATGATTTGTCCTAATAGTTTTTTCTACGTTTAAACCTTTCCGAGGAAAAGCTGGAGGTACAGGCATAAGCCTTGTACCTCAGCTTACATGGAAAGGTAATCAGATGCCTGTGGTATGTCCTTCTTCAGGCCTTTTCTTTGTCTGATGGCTCCTACTACCTCGCCCAACAGGTTTGTAGGCAGTGTCTCAAAGCCAGCGAATTCAGTGCTCCACATTGCACGTCCTTCGGTCGCTGACCTGATATCACCAGCGAAACCAAATAATGCAGCTACAGGAGCCCTTGATTCAATAACTGTAGTGTCGCCTTCAGTATGCATATCCATTATAATTCCACGACGACCCTGGATTTCCTTTGTTGCTCCACCCATCTGGTCCTGTGGTACCTGGATGAAAACTTTCTGATATGGCTCAAGGAGTGTATCTCCAGCCATAAGCATGGCTGCCTGTATGGCCTGCCTTGAAGCAGGAATTACCTGAGCAGGTCCTCTGTGTACAGCATCTTCGTGCAACTTTGCGTCCACTAATTTGACCTTGATGCCCATACAGGGTTCCCTTGATAATGGTCCCGCTTTCATGACTTCCTGGAATCCTTCAAGGATAAGCTCCATAGTTTCATTAAGGTACTGGATACCCTTTGTCATATCTATATAGATATTAGATTCGTATATGTCTGCGATACCTTTTGCCTGATCCTTGCTCATTCCAGCTGCCATAAGTTTCTCACGGCGTTCCAGTTCCGGCATATTCATTGAAATGTCGCCGTTACGGATAAGTTCGACCACTTCTGGCTCAATGGGTTCAATCTCTACATAGAACCGGTTGTGTCTGTTTGGTGATTTTCCTTCAACAGGGCCCGCATTTCCACGAATTGTTTCACGATATACAACCAGCGGTGGTGTTGTGGTGATCTCCACTCCTTTGTCACGCTCTATTCTGTGTGCGATAACCTCAAGATGAAGTTCGCCCATACCAGCCATCAGGTGCTCCCCGGTTTCTTCATCAAGGGTGATCCTGAGTGTTGGATCTTCCTTTGCTACCTGTCTAAGGACTTCAACAAGCTTGGGGAGATCTTTCATGTGCTTTGCTTCGACTGCAACTGTCACCACAGGTTCACTGCCATGTTTTATGCTTTCAAAAGGTGTCATGTTTTCCAGAGTGGTTACTGTGGAACCTACGATGGCATCTTTAAGGCCAGTTACAGCAGCTATGTTACCAGCAGGGATCTTTTCGACTTCAAGCCTCTCGGGGCCCATAAAAATTCCTACCTGCTGTATCCTGTTCTTCTTGGCAGCACCGGATACGTATACTTCCATTCCACGTGTCAGACTTCCACTGAAAAGTCTTCCAGTGGCTACTTCTCCTGCGTGTGGGTCCATGGATATGTCAGTGACCATGAATGTAAGGTCTGCAGAGGCATCAGCACTCATCATAGCTTTCGCAATAGGTAATTCTTTATCCCCGTGCCAGATAGCTGCCACTCTTCCCTTCTGCGCCTGCAGAGGATTTGGCAGGAACCTGACCACCATGTCGTTTACGACCTCATGCAAAGGACATTTGTCAGCAAGTGCCTTCATATCCTCTTTCTTACAGTAGTCGTATACATCATTGAAACTGATACCAGTCTTTTTCATCATTGGTACACTTATTGCCCAGTTATAAAGTGCTGAACCGAAAGCTACAGTACCGGCAGCAGCATCTACTTTCCAGCCTGCCTTATATCTCTCTTCGTTCATTCCTTTGATGAGCTTGTTAACATGGTCTATAAGCTTCCCGAGTCTTACCTGCATTTCCTGAGAATCTACCTGCAGTTCATTTATAAGGCGATCTACTTTATTTATGAACAGCACAGGTTTAACATGCTCTCTTAGGGCCTGCCGCAGAACAGTCTCTGTCTGTGGCATTGTACCCTCTACCGCATCAATTACGACTACAGCTCCATCTACTGCACGCATGGCACGTGTAACGTCTCCACCAAAGTCCACGTGGCCAGGTGTGTCTATAAGGTTGATCAGGTATTCCTTTCCTTCATATTCGTGCACCATTGAAACATTGGATGCATCGATGGTAATTCCCCTTGCCTGTTCTTCCTCGTCAGAGTCCATGAAGAGCTGCTTACCTGCCAGCTCCTTGGATATCATTCCGGCTCCGCCCAGCAGGTTATCGGATAATGTGGTTTTACCGTGATCAATGTGCGCAACTATGCCTATGTTGCGTATCGTTTCAGGCGTGCCCATCAACGCAGTGACGCGCTCCACCATTTTCTTTCTTCTTCCCATAATACTACCCTGTAATTCTATTATTGTGAGCAATGAACAGCTTAACGTGCTGCCTTTGCAACTCTTTCCTTAGCATCCTTCCTGTTAATGGAGAAACACTTCGCATCACGATTTGCTGCAGCTATCAGTTCAGATGCAAGGCATTCTGCCAGAGACTTCTTTGATTTGAATGCTGCCTGGCTTGCTCCCATTGAAATGTATCTAAGAGCGCTGTCAACACGCCTCTGAGGTGCAGTGTCCACAGCTTTAGGGACAGAGATGCCTCCGTATTTAAGTCTGACAACTTCTTCCCTGGGACCAGCGTTGGCAATAGCCTCTATAAGTACCTGGACGGGGTTCTTTTTTGTTTTTGTATTGATTATTTCCAGAGCATCTTCAACAGTACGCATAGCAATTTGTTTCTTGCCGGTGTTTTTCTTTCCTCTCATCATACTGTTTACAAGACGTTCAACTATAAGCAAATTAGATTTGTTGAATTGCTGGCGTGCGTGTCTGCCGCTTGAATGTGGCAATATCACAGGATCGAGATTAGCATATCTCTTTATTCCTAGATCTGTTACCTCTACTTCTGCAAGGTCCCATTTTCCATATAATTTATACATTGAAGATCATCTCCTTGGTTTCTCTTTGCGGCCAATGACCATCTCGTTCAGGGACACATTGTTAACTGCAATAACCTTGAAACGCACACCCGGGATATCTCCCATTGCACCGCCCATGCGTCCGCCAATTCTCTCTACTGTAACTTCGTCGTGTTCGTCAATGAAGTTGATAGCACCGTCCCCGGGGCAGAATGCAGATACCTGACGACCATTTTTGATCAGCTGTATCCTCACACATTTCCTTATAGCAGAGTTAGGCTGCTTTGCCTCTATTCCTAGCTTTTCAAGTACTATCCCTCTTCCCTGTGGAGCTCCTCCAAGGGGGTCAGCTTTTACGTTCAGACCAAGAGTACGCCTGTTATACTGGGTGTCCTTCCACCTTGCATTTTGACGAATGCTCTTTAAAGTATGAGCTGCATATTTTCCATTTGGCATAATATTTCCTCCAAGATTTCATCACAATAATGTTGTGCTTTACCCTGATCCTGTTATAAGTCACTGGAGTATAACATCATCTATATCATGGTGCCTTTGTGCAACCATTTTTACTTTTCCGATGTTCTTTCCTTCACGTCCGATGGCCAGTCCTTTTTCCTTGTTAGAGACATCTGCATAAGCCACACGTTTATCTTTTCTTGTGGTAATGTTCACCGACTTAACAGTTACTGGGCCAAAAGCATTCTTTATGAATATGACCGGATCATCTGAATATTCAACGAGTTCAACTTGCTTGTCAACAGTTTTCTTTATACGGTTTATGTGGTCACCATTTCTTCCAATGGCTGCTCCCATGTCACCTGCTTTCACCACATATATTATACGGTCGTCTTCAACAATGCAATCTTTCACAGTTGCACCTGTTACACTTTCAAATAATGCGATGTATCTTATTCCTTCTGTTGACAGCCTGATCTCGCTCAAGTCAAGCAACTCCTTTCAAGCTGCTGCAAGAATATCGGATTCACCCGTTTCAAGGATCGCAAGGGCAGCGATCACAAAAGGCTTTCCGCAAACAGGACCAAGTTCCATGTTCGTACCGGAATAATTTAGTACAGGTACATCTGTAGACTCGATCTGTGCTCTTATTTCTGTCGGGCAGTTGGAAGCAAGAACTACTATTTTCGCTTTTCCACTAACAGCAGCGATGATGGTGCTCTTAGAGCCGATCACCACCTTTCCTGTCCTTATCGCCTTGATCAATGCTTTGTCGATATTAATAGCCATATATACCATCTCTTGTGCAATTTAAACCTAAGGTCTGTATCCTAATAAGTGAATCCTTATATTTACTTTCTGGTTGCTCTTCTGTAATACATAAACCATTTTGGAACGTTATTTAGCTACCAGGTGTACATCTCCAGTTCCAAGTTTAATAGGCTGTCCTACTATAATGTTCTCTGTGACACCATTTAGCTCATCAATATCGCCGCGCATTCCTGCATCAAGCAGATGGTTCACAGTTACCTCAAAAGCAGCACGTGCAAATACACTAGCCTTTTCACCTGAAATACCATGACGGCCTATCTGCTTGACTTCACCATCACAGCACATGATATCAGAAACCAGCATTATGTGTCTGATATCCACTGTAAGACCCTGTTCTCCCAACGTACTGGTAGCTTCCTTGATAATAGCATTCCTTGCAGCCTCTATCCCGAATACATCGTATATCTCACTAATGTTGTTTGTATAGGTACGACTTATGTCTACACCTTCCACCTCCAACACTTTCTTCAGCTGGGAACCTTCGGTGTAGAGCATATATTCGTCACTATCCTTGCGTATCACCACTCTTTTGACTCCTTCTATCCCCTTCAAGGTGATACTGTTAATGTTCTTTGCCATCTGTAAGAGTTCTCTGTACGAAGGCTCTTTTGGGTTCACAATGAGTTGGTTCTCAATGTTTTCGGACAATCTTACCTGTACATCCAACTTATCACTCAGTTTTTCGATAAGTTCATCTACACTTATGCTTCTATGGTTCAAGGTCTTTTCATGAAGGTCTATTATTAGCTGCATATTCAGCAGATCGGTGGTAACATCTGCTAGTTGATCTATGTGTGTAGCCTCTATTTCCCATGCGAGTTTTCGTACCTTATCTCTGTCCTGTGCATATTCTTCCAGAACGGATATTGTCATTGTTGGAGTGCTTGGTTCCTTTCTTGCATCAACTATTTCTATAAGACGGGGAAGTCCTAATGTAACGTTGATCTCAGCCACACCGGCGTAGTGGAAAGTACGCATCGTCATCTGAGTGCCCGGTTCTCCTATTGACTGGGCTGATACCACTCCCACAGCTTCGCAAGGTTCTACTTTTGCATACTCGTAACTTTCCTTAACCTTCTCGATGATCTCCTCAAGCTCCTTTTTGTTGACTCCTGCTTTAATTACATCTTCTTTAATTGTCTGGAGGATGTTCAAAGGCAGGTCAAGGTTACTAAGCATTGAATCTATCGTAGATTCGATCAAAGCCATTTTCAGTTCACCTTCTTTCCTGTCACTGCTTCTACTATCTTATGTACGTTTTCAGGCTTACTGTAGTCGCTCTTAGTTGAGTCTATACCATCTTCTCCGTACTTGAACTGCACTATAACACCCCTCGTTTCTCTCACAGTAGCATCATATTGCACTTCAAGGTCTTGGAGAGCGTTTACCAGTCTTCTTTGCAGATATCCTGACTGGGATGTACGTACCGCAGTGTCCACAAGACCTTCACGTCCTCCTATGGAGTGGAAGAAGTATTCAGTAGGAGATAATCCACTTTTATAGCTGGCTTTGACAAATCCATGTGCATCGGCTCCCAGATCTCCTTTGTCAAAGTGAGGAAGTGTTCTTCCTGCATATCCTCTCCTGATACGTTCACCACGCACTGCCTGCTGTCCAACGCAGGCAGCCATCTGTGTGAGGTTCAGCATGGAACCTCTTGCTCCGGACTTGGCCATTATCACAGCAGAATTTTCCAGACCAAGCTCATTACCTGCAATGTTACCTGTCTGGTCCCTTGCCTTACCCAGGGTCTGCATGATCTTCATTTCAATGGTTTCGTCAAGGGTCCTTCCTGGCAAAGGTTCCAGTTCTTTTGCCTCGTAAGCTGCGATAAGGTCTTGGACTTCACTCTCGGCTTTAGTCAGAACTTCCTTTATATTTTTCTTGGCAGTTTCCGGAATATCCTCATCACTGATACCAAAGCTCAGGCCAGTCTTCATTACGCCTCTTATGGCAAGCCTGGTAAAATCATCTATAAATTTAGCACCAGCTGTAGTACCGTATGTCTTTACTACCTTGTCAAGTATGATACCTTTGAAAGCCCCTATCGCCCTTTCATCGATTGTGCCTTGTATCATCTCTCCATTGCGGATCACAACATATGCATTGTATTCACAGGCTTCCTTCTTACAAACATCACATTTAAAACACACTTCAGCAGGGAATTCTGCATTAAGTCCTTTCGGAAGTATCTGGCTGAATATTTGCTTCCCATTCCAATAGGGTTCTCCGGTCTCCTTATATCCCGCAGGCTCTGGTAATTCTCTTATCTCTGCCTTTCTAAGAAGCTCCAAAGCTTCGTTCTTGGTTATCCGGTTCTCGTTCCTTGTAAGCAGGAACATACCCGATATATGATCGTGGATGCCCCCAATGATAGGTCCGCCGAAACGTGGTGAAAGGATATTTTCCTGCACCTGCATGAGTATACTTGCTTCAGCTCTTGATTCCTCAGTTTGTAGCACGTGCATGTTCATCTCATCCCCATCAAAGTCAGCGTTGTATGGGGGGCACACTGCAGGATTAAGCCTGAATGTTTTGTTAGGAAGGACTTTCACCTGATGGGCCATAATACTCATCTTATGCAGAGATGGCTGCCTGTTGAATAGTACGGTATCTCCATCCATCAGTTGTCTCTCAACAACCCATCCTTTCTCTACTTTCTCGGCCAGCTCTTCCTTGTTGTTCTCCGTTATCTTTATACGTCTCTCATCCGGGCGGATCACATAGTTTGCCCCGGGGTGGACATCGCTTCCCTTAAGGATATACATTCTTAGAAGCTCTATATTTCTCTCGATGACTCTTTCAGGAATGGTCATCTGAATAGCTATGGCTTCGGGTACTCCAACTTCGTTGATGCTAAGGTTTGGGTCAGGTGACACTACGGTACGTGCAGAGAAGTTTACACGTTTACCTGACAGGCTTCCCCTGAAACGTCCTTCCTTTCCTTTGAGACGCTGGGTAAGTGTCTTCAGAGGTCTTCCGGATCTGTGTCTTGCCGGTGGAACGCCTGATACTTCGTTGTCAAAGAAAGTGGTCACATGGTACTGCAACAGTTCCCACAGATCTTCTATGATAAGTTGTGGCGCTCCTGCATCCCTGTTCTCCTGGAAACGCTGGTTTATACGTATTATATCCACAAGTTTGTGGGTCAGGTCATCTTCACTGCGCTGGCCGGACTCAAGTGTGATGGATGGTCTGACTGTTACAGGCGGCACGGGTAATACTGTAAGGATCATCCACTCCGGCCTGGCACATGAAGGGTCCATTCCGATCACTTTCACATCATCATCTGATATGTTCTCGAACCTGTCCCTTATCTCTGTAGGTGTTAGCTTGTGCCCATCCTCTATGTATTCAGTGGGTTTTTCGAACTTGATCTCTAACTGCTCAGTCCCACAATGTGGACAGACTTTTGTCTTCCTTGCCTCCTTAAAAACGTCATTAATCACAGGGTCCGGCAGATGTCCCATTTCATGGAGTTTATCGATCTGAGTAAGGAAATTCTTTTTCTGAGACGGTTCCAGCAAAAGGGCACTGCAATTGCGGCATATAGAGCGTAATGCTTTGCGGATTGTCTTGTTAAATCCCACATGTACTACTGGGGCAACCAGCTCTATATGTCCAAAATGCCCAGGGCATTCTCCTGCCCTACTTGAACAGGTCTTGCATTTAAGTCCGGGATCTATAACTCCCAGTCTAAGGTCCATTAGTCCCATATCTATAGGGTAACCATCATCATCATAGGTATCTGCAGTAATGATGTTGGTAACGCTCATTTTCCTTACCTCTCTTGGAGATATCAGGCCAAATTGTATTGCAGATATCCTTTTAGGTATGGAGGGTAGTGTATCCATTTTCTATCACCTTCACACAGCATCGTCTAACTTCAGTCTCGGTGCAACTCCCAGCGACTTGATCTCATCAAGTAACAGCTTGAAGGCATAGCTCATTTCTACTGGGTGTATATCAGTTTCAGCGCCGCAGCTTGCGCAATATCTTATGTTCCTTTTGCGATCAAAGGTTGCTATCATACCGCAGTGTCCGCAGACAAGTTCAACAACCTTGTCAGATTCATCAAGCAGTCTTTCCTTCAGCGTCATGGCAGCCCCGTGTCCAACAAGAACATCACGCTCCATTTCTCCGAACCTCAGACCACCCTCTCTTGCTCTGCCTTCTGTTGGCTGGCGTGTGAGCACCTGTACAGGCCCGCGGGACCTGGCGTGTATCTTTGAGGCGACCATATGATGTAGTTTCTGGTAAAGGATAACGCCTACGAATACATCAGCAGGTATTCTCTTTCCTGTGACACCATCGAAGAACACTTCTTTTCCGGTATGGGCAAATCCCTGTCTTTTAAGGCCTGCACGCAGATCCTCTTCATTCTCCCCGGCAAAAACAGTTGCATCGATACGCCTGCCTTCCATGGAACCTACTTTTCCACCTATCATCTCAAGCACATGTCCCACAGTCATACGAGAGGGGATAGCATGTGGATTGATGACAAGGTCGGGAACTATCCCATTCTCTGTAAAAGGCATGTCCTGGTAGGGTACTATAAGGCCGATAACTCCTTTCTGTCCATGTCTGGAAGCGAATTTGTCTCCAATCTCAGGTATTCTCTGGTCCCTTACCTTTACTTTTGCAAGGCGAGTACCATTTATTGACTCTGTGAGAATTACGGTGTCAACGATACCTTTTTCATTAGAACGCATTGTTATTGCGCTTTCTCTGCGCTGTTCAACGGTAATACCAAAATCAGACTGTTCCTCAAGGAAACGAGGGGGACTTGTCTTACCGATCAGGACGTCGTTTGGTCCTACCAAAGTTTCAGGGTTTACAAGACCATCCACATCCAGATTAGAATATGCTTCAGGACTGCGGGCTCCTCTATACTCGGAATCAGGTATCTCAAACTTGTCTTCCTGCCCTCCCGGGTATCTCCTTTCCTCGCCTTCGAACGTCCGGATGAAATGGCTTCTTCCAAGACCTCTTTCAATAGAGCCTTTGTTAAAGACCAGAGCGTCTTCGATATTATGGCCTTCGAATGACATCACAGCCACCACGAAGTTCTGCCCTGCAGGCCTTTCATCAAATGCAATGTTCTCGCAGGTCATGGTTCTTACAAGGGCTTTCTGAGGATAGTGCAGAACGTGTGCACGTGTATCAGGTCTTAGTTTTGTGTTGGATGTGGACACACCTATACACTGCTTTACCATGGCTGCTCCCATGGTATTACGAGGAGATGCATTGTGTTCGGGGTAAGGCACCATGCCTGTACAGATCCCCAGAATAAGACTGGGGTCTATCTCAAGATGTGTGTTCTTTGGCACTATCTGAGGCTCTGTAAGGGCGATAAAGGCATTCTCTTCTTCTTCAGCATCCAGATATTCAACGACACCTTCCTTTACCAGATCATCATAGGTTGTCTCTCTATTCTTCAGAGACTCCTTGTGATCCTCGGTCAGTAAAGACTTTCCATCCCGAACTACTATTAATGGCCTTCTGGCCCTTCCTATATCGGAGTTAATGATGACCTCATGGATATCCTCATTAAGGGTCACATTGACCTGTCGGGATATTACTCCACTTCTCCTTTGTTTGCGAATGTTCTCCACAAGGTCCTGTGGATTACTGTGGGTACCGATGAGTTCCCCGTCCAAAAACACTTTTGCTTCAGTCATCTGCAAAGCCTCCCATTCCATCATCCATATCTGAATAGTCGGTATATCCTAAATCAGGCTTCTCTTCCTCATGTGGAATTGTATCAAATTCTTCAGTATACTCTTCAAGTTCTGTGTCATATTCCACCACTTTTTCCAGTAGATGATGTGGGATATTTGGTTTTACTTCCAGATCGAGAAGTACTTTCTTAAGAACGCTTTTATCATCAATACCAGTAGATAATTCTACCATTTGGGCAAAATTCTTAACTAGTCCACAGTTAGGTCCTTCCGGAGTTTCAGATGGGCATAATCTTCCCCATTGTGTGGGATGCAAATCACGAGCCTCAAAGTGAGGTTGTGCTCTTGAGAGAGGGGAGATCACACGTCTGAGGTGTGAAAGGGTTGAAATATAATCTGTTCTGTCCAAAAGCTGGGACACACCTGTTCTGCCCCCCACCCAGTTACCTGTTGCAAGAGGATGTTGTAATCTGTCAGTAAGTACATCGGCCCTGACAAGGGTTACCACGTTCAACTCACGGTTCCTCATATTAGCTCTTTCCAGCTGGTATTTTACATCTCTGGCCAGGCGATTGAACGCTACTCTGAAAAGGTCTTCCATCAGATCACCTGTCAGCTTTAGCCTTTTGTTGGAATAGTGGTCCTTATCATCTTCGGAACGCTTCCCAAGGGCAAGTTCAAAGCAGGATTCAGCCATCCTTCCAATGAAATATGCCTTTGCGAACCTGTCCTTAGGTTCATTTCCAAGGTGAGGCAGCAAATATCTATCCATTACATAGTTTGCACGTTTCATCTGGTAATCACGGGCCTGACCTGCCGCAACCCTTGTGCCTATCTTTTCAATGGCTTCACGGGTAGTGGCTACTTCTGCCTCTTCCAAGTTTTCGAGCATGAATTTCATGATCTCAGGGTCGCTTGACACTGTATTTACAAGATCCTGGTCAGTTTCCACTCCCAATGCTCTCATTAAAGTTATAAAATTGATGCGGCCTGATATCGATGGGAAAGATACTTCCAGTAGGGATTTGCGTCCTCTTTCCACTACTACGAGAGCTCTATAGCCTCTTCTTTGGGAGAATACCTTGGCAACTTCTATCATGTCGCCATATCTCTCGCCATACTCCGTCAGTATTTTGTTAGGGGCGAGGTCTTCAAGGGTCATAACAACCCTTTCGGTACCGTTCACTATGAAATATCCTCCGGGATCAAGTGGGTCCTCGCCATAATCTATCATTTCTTTTTCATTGAGTTCCACAAGGTTGCATATTGAGGATTTTATCATTACGGGTAATTGCCCGATCTTTGCTTCCACAGGTTCAGATTCTTCTTCCCCCTGCACTACGCTCATCTGCAGGAATATGGGAGCTGAATAGGAAAGATTGCGCAATCTTCCTTCGTTCGGATATAACTTTTCAATAGCTCCATCCGCTTCTTTTACTACAGGCTTCTCCACTCTGATGTTCCCTAGTTTAATATATACGTCTTCTATATCGGTCTCAATTATTCCTTGTTCGTTAATAATATTCTGTAGACCACTTTCAAGGAATTTATTATAAGAGTCGATATGGTGCTGAACTATTTTGTCCCTGGTAAAATATGCCTCTGACACTTTACTGCCCTCTTAAATGATGATTACACCTAATTGATTGATAGAAAGGTATGAAAAACATTATGTAGCACAACCACGATACAGTTGTGATATAAAAAGAAAATGCTCTCATTTGATGTTTTCTCACTCTATTACAAGTCTGTAATAAAGTGCCTGTCCGGCCGTCTGGCTATTCCTGGTTATCTTAACAACATCTCCGACCGATGCGCCAATTTCTTGCACTACAGGATCATTGATTTTTATCTTTGGGAATTGTTCTCTCTCTATCTTGTAGCGTTTTAGAACAGATTTCAACTCATCCTCACCCAATATCTCATGTTTTGGGATCAGTTCATTGTCGAGCAGGTTGAACTTATTCAAATTTTCTCCTCCCTCAAAAAATGTGCACGTGGATTAATTGGCAAAAAACATGTACTATAACTCCATGGTTTTCATGGCGGGCTCGTAGGGATTTGAACCCTAGGCCGTCTGGTTAAAAGCCAGACGCTCTGCCTGACTGAGCTACGAGCCCATCTTGTTTGCATGTCCTTTTGCCTTTCACTTTCGCATCAGTTCGGTGTAGACCCCCAAGACGTATTTATTCTATATATACATTTCGCAGGCACACAACAGGACTAAACAGGTTTGGGATGGATATTCTGTCAATATCCCAAACCATTAAAGAACATTCCAGGCGTTACTCATGTTTGTTTCATTACTTATTTCTATTCCTTTCTCCTCTCTAAACTATTTCGGTAACCTTTTTCCTTTCAGCAGCATGTTGTAGTAATTACTTTAAGTTCCAGACTTCCATCCACACATGTATTCGCATTGTGCCTCGCTCAGTGAGTCGATAGCGACCCCCATTGACATGAGTTTCAGTTCGGCTACATGCATATCGATCTCTTTGGGTACAGCATGTACTCCGTTGGCAAGCTTATTCTCTGCTATGTGTCTCACACAGAGGGCCTGGTTAGCAAAGCTCATATCCATTACTTCGGCAGGATGTCCATCGCCTGCAGCCAGGTTCACCAGTCTGCCATCTGCAAGTACATACACTTTCCTGCTGCCAAGATCATATTCTTTTATGTTCTTGCGCACAGTACGCACGCCTTTTGCCATATCCTCCAGATTCTCCAGGTCGATCTCAACATTGAAATGGCCCGAGTTGGAAAGGATAGCCCCGTCCTTTATTACTTCAAAATGTTCCCTGGTTATGATATCACGGTTCCCTGTAGTCGTCACAAAGATATCACCTATCTTTGCCGCTTCTTTCATGGGCATCACCAGATTGCCATCCATCTTTGCCTCAAGGGCGCGTATCGGGTCTATCTCTGTGACTATCACATTAGCTCCAAGGCCTTTTGCACGCATGGCAACTCCCTTGCCGCACCATCCGTAGCCTCCTACAACAACGTTCTTGCCTGCCACCAGCAGGTTCGTGGTCCGCATTATCCCATCCCAGGATGATTGTCCGGTCCCATATCTGTTGTCGAACATGAACTTTGTCATAGCATCGTTGACAGCCATAACCGGCATTTTCAAGGCTCCGTCTTTTTCCATAGCTTTCAGCCTGTGTATGCCTGTAGTGGTTTCCTCGCATCCTCCCAGTATATTGGGTAGCAATTCCTGTCTTTCTGTGTGCAGCTTGAATATGAGATCTGCACCATCATCTATTGTAATATCAGGTTCTATTGCGAGTACTTTATCCATCGCAGCATAATATTCTTCATTGCTGCATTCATATTTTGCACATGAGCTGATATTGTCTCGTGTGCACAGCGCAGCAGATACATCATCCTGCGTGCTTAAAGGGTTGCATCCTGTGATCGCTACTTCTGCACCCCCTACAGCCAGTGTTTCCACAAGCACTGCAGTCTTTGCCTCCACATGCAGGGCCATTGCGATCCTACGTCCTTCCAGAGGTTTTTCTTTCTCGAAACTCTTTCTTATTATTTCCAACACCGGCATATGAGCACGAGCCCATTCTATTTTCTGATCGCCGTATTCTATAAGTTCTTTTTTGTGCATGTTAATATCTCCAAAAAACAAATTTGATAAAAATTTTATTCATTTACTCTTTGTATAAGATCCTCTGCAGCCACACTTGCCTGCTCTATTATTTTCATCTCATCCATACAAAGCACTTCATAATCCTGCATTAGTAATTTGCCATTGACAATGCTTGTCATCACATCTTGCCCGTTGGCACTGTATACCAAATGAGAGGCAGCATCATAGAATGGTCTCATATGGGCTTTGTTCCTGTCAACTATTATTATATCTGCAAGTGCTCCTTTTCTTATCATACCTGCATTGATCCCCAGTGCTTTGGCACCGTTGACAGTTGCCATTTTCAGCACTTCTTTTGCAGGTAGTGCCGTAGGGTCCATGGTGCTGACCTTCTGCAGTAATGCTGCTATTTTCATTTCCTCAAACATATCCAGGTTATTGTTAGAGGCGCATCCATCGGTTCCCAGGCACACGTTTGCTCCACTTTTCAGAAGCTTCTCCACAGGTGCAATGCCGGATGCAAGCTTCATGTTGCTCACAGGATTATGGGATATATTGACTCCCTTCTCTGCCAGTATCTTAATATCTCCATCAGACAGCCACACACAGTGAGCGGCGATAACATCGCTATCAAAGAAGTCAATGTTATTCAGCATGTGTATGGAGCACATGCCATACTTCTCTTTCATCTCTTTTAGTTCAGTCTCTGTTTCCAGCACATGGATATGTACCTTCACACCATCCTCTCTCGCTTTATCCTTAACTCTTTGAAGGAATTCCCTGGAACAGGTATTAGGTGCATGTGGTCCATACATTGCTGTGATCCTGCCATCTGCCTTGCCATGCCACCTCTGCACGAACCTGCTTCCCTCCTTCAATTCCGCATCTGCTTTATCCTTATTTCCAAACTCTATCATTCCATAGGACAGAGCAGCCCTTATTCCGGCTTTTTCTACCGCTTTTGCCGTTTCATCCATATGGAAGTACATATCATTGAAGCAAGTGGTGCCGCTTTTGATCATCTCAAGGCATGCAAGCAGAGTCCCATTATATATATCATTATCAGTAAGTTTTGCTTCTGCAGGCCAGATGTGCTGCTGAAGCCACTGGGAAAGGGGCAGATCATCTGCATATCCTCTGAAAAGTGTCATTGCAGCATGAGTGTGTGTGTTCACAAGACCAGGCATAACAATGCCTCCCTGTGCATCCACTATAATATCTGCAGTCTCCTGCGTTTTTTCTCTGACTTCCGTGATGATGCCTTCATCTATAACCACCATTCCTTTACTGAACTCGCGTTCCTTGCCGGGCTCCATTGTAAGGATATGCCCGTTCGTTATGATCATGTCAGCCATTTTTATCACTCGATGTAGCAGGTCTCTTCTTTTAGAGCATCAAGATATGCATGCATAATCTTTAGCCTCTCTTCTGCTATTTTTCTGGCAGTGCCAGTGTTAAGTCTTTCCAGTATTTTGAAAGGCTTCTTTTCCATATACTCATAGAAACCTTCAAGAGGTTCATCATTATAAGCGTTCATCGAAGTTTCCTTAATAGTTCCGATGCTTAACCTCAGGACACGCAAAGCACCCATGGAAACCAGAGATCTGAAAATGCCAACAGCACCAAGTGCATCTATTCTATCAGCATCCTGCAATATCTTTGCTTCCAGTGTTTGAGCCTCAAGCCTGCGGCTGAACCGGTGTGACCGGATACAAGCCGTCACATGTTCTATAAGATCTTTATCAGCATCAGCGACAGTGAGGAATTCCTGTGCTATCTCAGCACTGTACTGCGCGTGGTCTCCTCCCTCCTGATGCTCTTTCACAATACCCACATCATGAAGCAGTGCAGCAAGGCGCAGCACCTGTTCATCACCGCCTTCTTTTTCCCTTATGCGCATACATACCTTCTCTACGCGCTCGATGTGATGCATGTCATGACTACTAGGCTCATCTGCGAGTACTTCTGATACGTATTCTCTAGTCTGATCAATCAGATCCATTCGATTCCCTCGCGAGCAGCCTGGTTCTTAAGATTTTCCTGGATGGCATACATTGCATCAGCAAGCACTTTCCGGTTGTCGTACGAATCAATGATCCCCCGGAGTTGTTCTTTATTATCCTTTTTCATTTCCTTTGTGAAATAGACCATGTTCTCTAATGCTCTGGTCACGTTATCGACGATCGTCACAGTTGCAGACAGGGAAGTTCTGGACAGAGGGTTCAGGTCCACAGCTATGACCACCTTGCCCATTTCCACCAGTTTCTGGCACCTGTCTCCATCTTCCAGAGGTACGAGTACCACGTCTGCTCCGTATATACCTTCCTGATCGACTATAGCCCTGTCATGTGATAGGTCAAGTCGTGCATCACCTTTTGCACCAAGTACATTTCCTGCTCCGTGTGCCTTCAGATGTTCGATTATCCTGTGGACCCTCGCGTCACTGCGGTGGAACAGATTCACTTCCATTTCTGCTTCTGATACATCTGCCAGCGACACCAGGCTGCCTGGTACAAGGGCAGCAGTGTTCCCATTAATGGATATCACCGGTCTTTCAGCAGTGAGCAAATAAGCTACTGCCACACGTTCTGCTATTACAGCAGACTCTATTGTGCGTTCACCGATAAGATAATCAAAGGCTTCGCCCCTGCCCTGTGCCACAAGACCTTGCTGGCTGGTGATACCTACCTGTACACCTTCTACTATCTTTTCCCTGGTTATCAGGGATGCATATCTTGGATGATCTTCAGGGATATGTGTCACGATCTTCTGTCTCCCTTTCCATATTCCTTCCTTTTAGATTAATTCGATAATATTTGCCTGAGAGTTTAATGCAACAACATGTTAAATAGGTCTTTTGTCACAAAAGACCTGCTCTGCAGTTGTTGAGATAATATGCTGAAGGCTCCCCAAATTCGGAGAGTGCTTCTATCACCGCTTCTCTTCTATCAGGGCCCACCGTTACAAAAACAGATTCACCCAGCATAGCCTGGGAAGCTATGCCCCCTGCAGATCCTACAGCTTCTATTATATCTGTTACTATATTGGATGCCAGTCCTGTACCGAAGGCAAAATCCTGGGAGCATTGCATGAAAGTCTCAAAAGTAGGTGATTTCATGAGCCTTTTCATTGAACCTTTTCCCATCGAATTTATGCGCCAGGCAAGATCAGGGTCTGATATGATAGAACTTGTGCCGAGCTCTCCAAGTGCCAGACAGAGCACTTCTTTTCCTGCGGCAGGGATCCAGTCCACATCTCCGTATTGCGGTGCTCCTGGCGCGGTACGGATAACAACTCCTCCATAGGATTGTGCTATCACATCGCCAAGACCACTCCTGTTTACAACCTCTGCCACATGTGCAGTTTCAATTATTTCGGATGATGTAAGGTTTAGTGATAATACATCGTTCACTGCATAAGCCGTACTGAGGGCACCGGCACCAGATGCTCCAAACCCGCATCCAATAGGCATGTTCGTCACGCTTTCCACGAGCAGGGGTATATCTGTAAGCATGTTCACAACAGTCCTCGTAGTGTTGCCGTCTACCTGCTTGCCGTTAAGGAATATCAGGGTATCTTCAAGCTCTTCTGTGTAGGTCGCAGTGGTGACTGCCCCCCTGTCAAGGACAATGCCACAACCTGTGGACCCTTTTTTGCGCTTGTCCTCATGGTCGTGTATACAAAAAAAGCCGGTTATATGTGCAGGAGCGAAAGCCTTCGCAGACCATTTTCTTTCTTGCATGTCGGTTACTTCCTTGATATTAGCAAGTGGCTCAGTTCATCCAGCAATGCAGAAGCTATCACTCTTTTTGATCCTATTATGTGGATGTAGCCGGTATCTTCTGGAGTAAGGATATATACTTCATTGTCATCTGTACCGATACCCCTGCTTCCTACCTCGTTTGCAACTATCATATTGAGCTTTGAAGTTTCAAGGGTGTGCATTGCTCTTTCAAGAAGCTCGTCCAAACTGGTTCCTGTTTCAGCTTTGAAGCCTGCAATGAGCAAGTCAGGATATTCGTCCCTTGCTTTGTTTATAAGCTTGGCCACCGGTTTCAGGTGCAGGGTAAGTTCCCCGCCTGATTTTATTTTCGTATCTGCCGAGTTAAGGGTATAATCAGCTATCGCTGCAGCACTGATTAGTATATCACAACCGTAGGCAAGTTCTTCAAGAACGGCTTCTGTCATCTGAGAGGCGCTTTCAGCATATATCTCCTTGATACCTGCACATCCTATTCTGTTGCGGTGTACTATGGTCACTTCCGCACAACGCCGATAAGCTTCCAGAGCAAGTTCTACTCCTGTCTTTCCCGATGCTCTGTTGGTAAGTATTCGGATCGGATCAATGGGTTCTGCTGTGGAACCACTGGTTATGAGAAGTCTTCTGCCGGCAAGCTCTTTGCTGCCTAATTGTCTTTCCACCTGCAGTACTATGTCTTCATTAGAGGCTATTTTGGCAATGCCTTCCTTTATGTCAGGTCCAATGAACCCTACGCCCCAACATTTGATCATCTCTATATTTTCAGCCACTGCTGGATGGTTATACATAGCTTCATGCATAGCAGGCACTATCATTACAGGTATATTTGATCCAATGGCCGTAGTGGCGAATGTCGTAACAGGCGTATCATCTATTCCCGATGCTATTTTTCCAATGGTGTTGGCTGTTGCGGGGGCTATGAGCAACAGGTCAGCTTTACCGCTCATACCGCAGAATTCCACATGTTCTACAGCTCCGGTAATCCGGGTCATCACTTCATGGCCGGTAGCATAGTGCAGAGCCATAGGATTAAGTATCCATGAGGCAGCCTCGCTCATGACAGCATATACATCAGCACCTCTGCGGATCAATTCACGGGCAAGCTCCACAGTGCGTACGGCTGCGATGCTACCGGTCACTGCAAGTACTATTGTTTTGCCTTTGAGAGAAGCTGAAGTATTGCCCTTTATCCAAAGTGTGGGATGATCACGCATGATTTGCATGGATTTGAAAATGTCTTTTTTGATCTTAAAGTTTAGTCTATGCTACTTTCAGAAAATGTGCTTCAATTTTAAATTTTATTTACAAACAGTAGTCCACTTTTCTGTGTGTTATCTCGAAGGGCTCTTGGAAGCTTCATTAGTATTGCCATATCTGCCTATGTTTATTCTACCACCGTTGGGTTCTGGTTCCCGGCTGAAGCCCGATGCGGGATATCCAGCATCTATAAGCGGGCTTGTTACAGAATCACTTATCCATGAATTGCCGGACCAACGGCCTGCAGCACTTCTCAGATGGTAATCACGTTTTGCCATGTCGGCGAACAGTGGATCAACATATATATCATCTTTGTGGATTATACCGTCCCCATCATAGTTCAGGTCCACATTGTATATGCAGTTGTTATTTGATATGAACGTGTGATTTATTTCATCAGTGTTCCACAATCCCCTGTCATTGTTTTTATTAGAGCCCAATATAACATTGTTCCTGACAATGGTCGTGAACGATTCATTCATGCTGGCTGTGTTCGGGTATTGGTAGTATTTAATTCCTGCATGGCCTCCATTATGAATGACGTTGTTCTCTATTACTGTATTATTGAACTGTCCTATCACGATCGCTGCGTTGCTGTAGCCGGTAAACTTATCGTATTGGCCAACATCATATATAATATTGTGATGTATGTACACATCCTTGCCACGTACTACATTATCAGTGTCCTCTCCAAATATCCAGATAGCAGCACCATTAAGGGTGTGGATCCGATTTCTGTATATTTCTATATTCTCGGATTCGTATCCATCACTCTTGTCGATCTCGATGCCTGGTCCGGTTGACCAGTCCTGTATCTCTGAATGGATGATGTTATTGTAGATCTTAGCGTGGCCTGAACTTGATAGTCTGAAGGCGGTGTTAGTCCTCGTGAACACATTGTTGTTAGCTACTGTAACTCCATTAAGTCCCAGGGTATACAAGGCTTCATGTCCAAGCTTATATACTGAATTATTCGCGAAAACGATATTAGAAGGAATATCATGGAAGTAGTTCCTAACAATCAGGCCATCACTTGTGCCCCATCGCAAACGCATGTTTGTGACAGTTATGTCAGTACATTTGTGGAAATAGATCATGTCATAGTATCCTGAACCCCGGGGAACGGACTGGTTCTCACTATTTCCATCTATTATGAATCCTTTGATTGTAAAATTCTTATTTGCATCTTCCATGTTGGTGATCAAAGGCACATAGTCGCCCCAATCGGCATTTGGTATGAGCTTGATACAGGCACTGGAATCTCCTGCAAGGACGGTGTTTGATCCCATCTTCAGGGTACCATCTATCCAGTATGTATTTGGCCCCTTCAGGTATACAGTTCCACCGCCAATACTATTGATATATTCAAGTGCTTTGTTGATTTCCACATGGTCATTTACTCCATCACAGTTATAATTTGCATTTCCGTCTGTATCTACGTATGCAATGGGTCCCGTTGGCACATTGATATTTGTGACAGTATCAACAGGCTGGTCACTAGGTGAAACACACCCTGAAATTGATAGGCTTATGATAAAGACCAGGAATTTCAATAATACAGGAATTACCATACTACTTTATAGTAGTCGGCACTACTTATTAATGTTTCACACGGATCATATCTTAAAAAAGAAAATATAAAAACTACTTAAATGTTATTATTTATATTGTTTTTATAACTAAAAATATTTTTTCTTATTAAAATACTCTGATTATAATATCAACGATTATCTATGTTGATATGCCAAAATTTTATATTTTGATATATACCAATGCATTATTGGGAGCTTCAATGTGTTAGTGACATCCTGCATGCGCTGGGAGCCTCAGGATTCATGGCCCATTTCATTGTATTAATATTATGGGATCTTCTTTGTAAAGGGATTGGACTGTGGAAAGCTGCAAGGAGCGAAAATAAATATGGGTTCTTTGCCATACAGGGTACAGACGAATTTACGACAAAATGGGGACACTGCCAAAAGATAAAAATTCTGAAACTGCAATCTCTTAAATAATATGTCTTTTAATTAGCTGTATTAAATAATCATTTACCATGCCTCTATTTTTTAAAACTTTCAATGATAAGGTCCGGAGACCTAATTGTGAGCAGAATCGATGAGTTTTTCAGTAAAGCAAGCAAGTTTTTTTATTACATGTTTAAATAATTGTCCCTAAACCCTCAAAAAGATTTAAAAATTATTTTCTGCGTTTTTTGTCAAGAAAATACCAGAAAAATTCATACATCCTATGACATATCAGAAGGAAACAGATTATGAGTCAATTAAGAGAAATTAAAAAAATCGTAAGTGGTCAGAGAGCCGTTGATGGTGCAGGAGTCAGGTTGGTCCGTGTCCTTGGTTATAATGATACGAAGGACTTTGATCCCTTTCTGATGCTTGATGCCTTTGATTCTACGAACCCGGATGATTATACAAAAGGATTCCCCTGGCATCCACATCGTGGTATTGAGACGATCACCTATCTTATTAAGGGCGATATCGAGCATGGTGACAGTCTGGGTAATCGTGGCAGCATTCTCGATGGCGACTGCCAGTGGATGACTGCAGGATCTGGAATTATACATCAGGAGATGCCGAAAGCTAGCGACCGCCTGCTTGGCGCTCAGCTGTGGTTGAATCTTCCTGCCAAAGACAAAATGACCGATCCCGGTTACGGTGACATTAAATGTGAAAACATTCCTGTCATTGAGGAAAACGGCAATAGAATCCATATAGTTGCCGGTGAATATCTGGGTACAAGAGGGGCTTTCGAAGGAAAATATGTCAAAGCTACCTACTTGGATGTTGAAGTTGCAGCTGGTCACGAATGGTCCTTCTCAAACGATCCTCACGACACTCTGTTTATATATATTTTTGCAGGCCAAGCTATTTTTGACCCTGCCAAAAATATAGATAATCCTGATGATCTGATCGACGAAAAGCAAGCTGTTCTCTTCAGTGATGGCAACCAGTTCTGGATCAAAGCCGCAGATAAGGGTATCCGCTTCCTGCTCCTGTCCGCCAGGCCGTTAAAAGAACCGATTGCCTGGGGCGGTCCCATCGTCATGAACACGAAAGAAGAACTGAACCTGGCTTTCCAGGAATTAGACTCCAACCAGTTCATTAAGAAATAGTGAAAGACGCATATCCAATTGATGTTCAAAAAAGTGAGTAATCCGGTCACCCTTCTATTTGTATCCGGTACAAATTATAGAGGGTTAATCAGGATTCTCATCTCTTTTTCAGGTTCACTGATCAGCTCTTCCTAAAGACACATTTTCTTTGCTCTCTCTTTCAGTTCCTGTACTTTCTTATCATCTGGTTTAATTCTCAAAGCCTCATCGTATGCTTTTATAGCGCCTCTTGGATCTCCGAGGCGATATAGAGCAGTTCCTTTGTTCTTCCATACAACACTCTGGTCCACACCCATATTAATAAGCCTGTTAAAGCATGTAAGTGCAGCCTGGTTCTGATCGAGGTTCAAACAGGTTATACCCTTGTTCAGCAATGCACTAGGATTGTCGGGCTCAAGCTGCAGAGCAGCTTCAAAGCACTCATACGCCTGTTCATGATCTTTTTGTTCTTTTCCAGTGAAAATACCGGTCTTTACCCATTCGGATGCTGTTTTTGTCTGCTTCTGGCGAAGTTTTCTCCTAGCCCTGTTCAGAGCGCTTACAGGATCGAATCTCTGTTCAATTCTTTCCTTGTTTTCAGGTATGTCACTAATACGTTTTTCTGATTTTTTCACTTCATTAAGGGCCTTTTTCTTCTGAGGAATATATTCAGGTTTTCCGAGCATTTTGCAAAGTAAGATGATCGCAGCATCCTTGTCCAGTGGATTGTTATTGTTACCACATTTTGGGGACTGGATGCAGGATGGGCACCCTTCCTTGCAGGGACAGCTTTCAATGGACCGCAGAGTGACCTCCAGCATTTCAACGATCTTATCATATCCGTTCTCAGCGTAACCGACACCTCCCGGATGTCCATCGTATACGAATATTCCACTGCTGCCTCCTATATCAGCGTGTTCTGCTGTGGAAAGCCCTCCTACATCATTGCGGTCAGCAAGCAGGTGTAAAGGGTACATCGCTATTATAGCATGTTCAATAGCATGGATCCCTCCCGCAAAATCTCTGTCGTGTGCTGCAACTGCCCCCATGGACCAGCCGGGCAGTTCAATCCAGAGAGCTTCTGTTTCAAGAGTGAACTTAGGCATTTGCAAAGCACATTGATCAAGTTCTTTATCCGTACGCTGCTGCAATTTCTTGTATCCTGTTACCTGCTGGGTAACATCCACACTTCCAAATCCCACTTTTACATCAGGGCAAGTTGACAACGCTTTTGTTTCTAAGACATTTCTAATGATCACTTCTGAGGATACCATCGACCTGGTATAGTATTCATTCTGTGTATGTTCTACGTGTATCTCGCGTTTTTCATGGTTCTGGGTAGTGACAACATAGGCATTTCCCTTGTTTATATACACAGCACCTTCGAATGCCTCCCTGTAAGCCTGTAGTCTGCAAAGAGAATTCTCCAGAGGTTTTTTGGAAGCTTTGTCAATAATAGTATATGCATCACTGTCAATATCCCGGATAGATACGTGCATATGAGCATCAGTGTCCAATGCTTTTTTTTCATCAGTGCCTTCAAGTAATCCTTCTTCTTCCAGCACATTCACTATATTGCTGAACTCATTTCCGAAATACTGTTCATCTGCTGCACGTAAAGGGATCTCTCTGGCGGCACACAACAGATGGCCTGCCTGTATATAGCGGTTAGAGACATTTATCACCGCTTCTTCACACTGTTTTCTGAAAAAGTCCCCGGGATTTCGCATGTAGTACTGATCCAGAGGATTCGGATCGGCAACAAGTACCACTATGCTTTGCGCATGTCCGCGCCCTGCCCTTCCTGCTTGCTGCCTTGCACTCATTATTGTTCCCGGGAATCCATCCATGATACAGGCATCGAGGCCACCGATGTCAATTCCCAGTTCAAGTGCATTAGTGGAAATAACACCCGCTATCTGCCCGCTGGAAAGCCCTTTCTCAATGATCTCACGTTCATGCCCGTGATAACCACCTCTGTAGGAGCTTATTTTTTGTTCGGCACCTCTGTGGGCGAGAATGTTCTTTGATTCGATGAACATCCGCTCCACTTTCTGTCTCGATCTTGCAAAAGCAATTGTCTGAGATCCGCTCTGAACAAACGTTGTGAACAGGTCTATCGTTTCCCCGAAACTGGCTTTCCTTATGGTGAAGTTCCCATATTTTGCATACAAGGGTGGATTCCAGAATACGAATTTCTGTGGTCCGCTTCCTGAACTATCATTATCTATCAAAACCGCATCTTTGCCTATCAAAGCGGTAGTGTGCTCCACAGGGTTACCGATCGTGGCAGTGCAGCAGATGTATTGAGGATGTGCACCATAGTGATCACATACTCTGTTAAGTCTTCGAAGCAGGTTTGCCATGTGGCTACCCATGACACCGCTGTATGTATGACTTTCATCAAGGACGATAAACCTAAGATTCGATAGAAAACGTTTCCACTGATGTTTCCATTGCAGAAAGCTCAGATGCAGCATATCCGGGTTGGAGAATACTATCCGTGGATCGTTATACTTAACTGCATCCTTTTCATTTTTTGACATAGCTCCAATGAACTTGTTTATATTGATATCCAGGCCCATCAGCTGGCTGAAGTTCCTGAAGGTCTGGAGCTGATCGTTCACCAGCGCATTCAAAGGAGAGATGTAAAGTGCTGTTGCCGCTGGATCTTCCAGGATGGTTTCAAATATAGGTAGCATGTAGCAAAGGGATTTGCCACTGGCAGTGCTGGTTGACAGGACGATGTTCTTCCCTTCCCTGGCCTTTTCTACAGCTTCTACCTGATGGACGTAAAGCTGCTTGATACCTGTCTCATCCAGAGCATAGTGTATAATTGGTTTCAGTTCAACAGAGCTATAGAAAGGGTCCTTTGCAGGTATGTCTTCAATGTGTACGATCTGGCCTTCATATCTTCTTGAAGACTTTATTCTCTCAATAAGTTCAGAAACATCCATTAAAATAGCCCCGTAATTTGCAAAAGAAGAATTTGCGTGTTAGGCTAAACACCCTTTTTGATAAAATGCTTTTCCATTATTTATATTCGGTTTCTTCAGGAACTTTTGAAAAATTCCATTGCACCCAAAACCAGAGTAAATATCAAATAGCATGATCAATATAGTGAATTTAATATAAGAGGAATTATATTGATCCAAAAAAAGAATTACCACGCTCAGAAAATCATAAAAAAAATAAGCTATTTGTTACCAATTGCTATTTTTGCGCTGGCACTATGGGTCTTAGACAGGGAGCTTCAGCCCCTGCAATTAGATCAGATACCGGCAAGTTTCACGGACATTGGGTCATTAAGTGTGGTACTTGCTTCTATGTTTACTTTTTTGAGTTATATTGCCCTTATCAGTTATGATTTCCTGGCCATGCGCTACATAGGTCAATCTATATCTTTTAAGGAAATTCTCCGTTCTTCTTTTACAAGTACTTCCATCAGTTACAGCATAGGTTTTAATCCTCTTACCGGTGGCTCACTGCGTTACAGATCATATTCTGCCTATGGTCTGACACTGCTGCAAATAGGCAAAGTGATCACATTCTGCAGTATAACTTTCTGGCTTGGTATATGCTTTGTCGGAGGATCTTTATTAACTTTTTATCCCATTGAGCTGCCTGCATCTCTTTCCTTCTATGAGATCTTTTTCAAGGTTTTAGGTGCCTGTCTATTGCTCTTCCTTATTGTGTACCTGTTGCTGTGTGTGCAGCATAGAGCTTTTATTATAAAAAGTTATGAGGTCCGGTTCCCTTACTTACGGACTGCTCTTCTACAGATCCTCATTTCATCTATAGATTCTGTTTTTGCAGGCAGTGCCCTCTATTTCCTTCTTTCTCATAGTGGTGAGATCTCTTTCCCATATTTCATGGCAATGTTCCTAGTGGCACAGACCCTTGCCTACATAACTACCATTTCCGGCGGACTGGGAGTTTTCGAAGCTATCATGCTCCTTGCACTTGCTCCTCATTTAGCTCTTGAAGAAGTGATCGTTGCTCTTGTGATGTTCAGGATAGTATATTATTTCACACCCTTCCTGGTGGGGCTGATCGTTCTGTCATACAGCGAGTTCAATACAAGAAAAGAGATATTAATAAATTTACACAAAAAAACATATCTTACAGTTTCTGCATTTACACCTCAGCTGTCCGCTACACTCATTTTCTTTGCAGGGGCAGTGCTGCTTTTCTCAGAAGCCTTACCTCCTCAGATAGAGGGTATGCGTGTTGTAGAAACGCTGGTTCCTTTATCATTAATAGAGTATTCCAGCCTCCTCAGCAGTATTATAGGTGTCATGCTTCTTATTCTGGCCAATGGATTATGGAAAAGGGTCGATGGAGCTTATATGCTATCAATGATCGTACTTTTGCTGGGAAGTATCTTTTCCATCCTGAAAGGTTTGAATTATATAGAATCAGCTATCCTTTTTTCAATATTCTTATTACTATTGCCTCAGAGGAAGCATTTTTACAGGAAGTCATCCCTCCTGAACCAGTCCTTCAGCAGGGACAATATTATTGCCATTGCCGTTGTTGTTCTTAGCTTCATATGGCTTGGACTCTTTGCCCATGAACCTATGGAATACTCTGAAGAACTTTTATGGCAGTTTGGAACCAATATGTATGTATCCAGGTTCTTCAGGTCGATTGTAGGGATATCTATTATTTTAGCTGTTTTTGGGGTCATGAGACTGCTTAGCGGTTCCAGTAAGGATCTCAAACTTCCCAATAACCACGAAATTAATACAGTGAAGGAGATCATCAGAGAAAGTACTGATACTAATGGAAATCTAGCTCTGCTCGAAGATAAGTATGTATTGTTCGATGAGCAGAAAACTTCATTCCTGGCGTATGGGATCTCTGGTAAAAGCTGGGTCTGTATGGGAGACCCAATAGGAAATTGTAAAAACATCAAAGAAATGATATGGGATTTCCATGAAATGACAAACCTTCACCAGGGATGGACCGTTTTTTATGAAGTAAGCGAGAAATACATTCCTTATTACCTCGATATTGGCCTGACCTTGATCAAAATAGGAGAGGAAGCACGGGTCCAGCTTTCGGAGTTCAGCCTTGAGGGCAGTGCCGGAAAAGATTTCCGGTATTCTGTGAAGCGTATGGAAAAAGATGGTTTTCATTTTGAGGTCATGCAGTCCGAGGATATTCCCGCGCACGCCCAGGAGCTTAAACGTATATCTGACGCCTGGCTGGAGATCAAGAACACTAAAGAGAAGAGTTTTTCTATGGGATCCTTTAAAAAAGAGTATCTGGCTAATTTCCCTCTTGCTATCATAAAAAAGGGTGATCAGATAGCTGCTTTTGCCAATATCTGGGTGACAGCCGATAAAGAAGAGATGGCTATTGACCTTATGCGTTATGATCCCAATATCTCTAATTCCACCATGGAATATCTTTTCACCAAGCTCATGCTATGGGGAAAGGAAAAAGGGTTCAATTATTTTTCATTGGGGATGTCTCCGCTTTCAGGTCTTGAGAACAGGACACTTGCACCACTGTGGAACAAAATAGGTTCAACTATTTTCACGCATGGGGATTACTTCTACAACTTCAAGGGCCTTAGGGCCTATAAAGAAAAGTTCAATCCCATATGGGAACCCCGGTATATAGCTTTGCCAAAAGGGATCAGGCAGATGTTCGTCCTGAAGGATATTGCCTTATTGATATCAAGCGGGACAAAAGAACTATTTGCTAAATGAGGGGTCGGCCTTCCATCACACAGAATTTGGGTGAAAAAACATATTCACTTACCCACGCAATGTTATAAAAATCCTATATTATTTATTTTTTATTTATGCATATTTTGCTCTGAAGGAATACTGTGAGGAATACTTATTAATATCATCTCGGTAAAAAAGTGTTTGAGAGTGGTCTTATGGTAAATGGAAATATTATCGAGCTAAATGATTCTAACTGGGAGGAAATGCTGGCAAACCAGGAAAAGCCCATGGTTGTTATGTTCTATCTTCCCGAATGTTCGCATTGTAAACAGATCGAACCTTATTTCAGGGAATATGCAGATGAATTTGGGGATTCATGTACCTTTATCAGGATGAACGGTGTAGAGAGCCAGGTAACGGCCATGAAATACGGTGTCAGGTCTGCTCCTACGTTCAAGTTCTTCTGTACAGGCAAAGCCATCAAGGAAGCAGTAGGATTGGTATCTCCTTCACTGCTTAAAAATGCCATCCAGGAGCTCATTGAGCATGGCAATGAATGCGTACTGCATAGTACCCCGATGCCCGATGAGATCTCACCTTATGAGTAAGAATGAAAATTTTTGATTTCCATCTCTTTCTTTTCTTAAATCTACCTGCTTTGTAATCACATATTACGGTGTCTCATTTATTTGACTCGAATTTAGGAATCTCCTCATATATGCCCTCATTCTCTCATATCCATCGGAAAGCGTGTCTACTAATATATTGATTTCACATTTCATGAAGACTTACTGTGTTTAAAAAATATCATTTATAAATATACCGTTAATTATATGCTAATAAATGTATGCTCTATTTTTAAATGATATCAACATGCAAAATACCAGGAGTAAAAGTAATCTATTTAATAAGTAATGATCTTATTTTACAATAGGAATTGCGAGTGTTTAATAGCTCTCTTTACTTATCTTTTATGTTCAGCATAAAGCCAATGTTCAAAAGGTGAATGAA
Source organism: Methanomethylovorans hollandica DSM 15978 (assembly GCF_000328665.1). NCBI lineage: Archaea > Methanobacteriati > Methanobacteriota > Methanomicrobia > Methanosarcinales > Methanosarcinaceae > Methanomethylovorans > Methanomethylovorans hollandica. The sequence continues at coordinate 1,893,820 of NC_019977.1, read as the reverse complement.
ATGATGGAACGATCTCTCATAAAATTATTGTATGTTTCTACTGTTCTTCTGCTAATGGCAGGGTCAGCGCATGCATTAACAGAAGCAGGTGGAGGAGAATGGAATTACAGTTCTACACTATATATTCAGGAGAATTCAGGTGCTGATCTTTCCGGATATCAGGTGAATATACTACTTGACAGTTCTAACTTCGACTTTACACAAGCCGACTCCAGAGGTAAAGACATAAGGCTGGAATTCGCTGGCATGCAGCTTAGTCATTGGACAGAGTTTTGGGATGCTGGCACTGCTACAGCATCTGTCTGGGTAAAGGTTCCTTCTCTAAAGGCCAATGACCGATCAGAGATCAAGTTATATTATGGGAATCCTCTGGCAGAGGATGTGAGCAGCGGAGCTTCTACCTTTGAACTTTTTGATGATTTCAGTGAATCCCGCCTTGCCTTTGGTGCATGGGATACCAATACCAACGGGGGTGGGCAAATTGTCTTCAGTTCAGGTGTGTGCAACCTCCTCGTTCCCGCAAAGCACCCGAACGGTTTTGCAGTTATCAAGTCAAAGAAAGACTTCCCGATAAATTCAAGTCTTGTCGTTAAAAGAAAGAAGGTAACTACTGGTGAAGATACAAGGGGTCCTATCCTGGAACAAGGTTTTGTGGACGCTCGAAGTGAAACCCGCAGCTGGGTACTGATGCAAACAGAGCTGAATAACGAAGCCTTTGTCACATGGACTATGAAGAATGATAAAGACAACATTAGATATAATCCATGGGACCTTTCCGATGTGAATGTACAGCATGATGTCTGGTACGTATCGGAAACTGCCTGGTATCAGGAAGGAGATGAGATCAATAAAGTATCCTGGTTCAAGAATGGAGTAAGGGATCCAAGAATGGATGTAGTTTCCACTGAGGAGAATCCCTACGTTCCTGGAGCCAATATGAAGGTGTTCCTGAAATCCAATACTTATGTGGATGGTTCGCCTAATACTGGTTCTATGTCCATTGATTATCTTTTTGTCCGTAAATACACTTCACAAAAACCAACTGTCAGTTTCTCAGCGATGCAAACTGAAGAGCAGCCTGCAGAAGAAATAGTTGAAGAGCCAGAGGTTCCTGAATTAGTCCTTCCTGAAGGAAAAGTGCTGTCCATAAGGTACTTTGATGTGGAGGACTATGATGATACTATCCTCAGCCGATTCAATTCAACAGGTGTGAATATGGTTTTCCTGAGGACTACAGAAGATTCTATCTGGAAATCGGAAAGGTTCATCAAGACTGCACATGAAAATGGCATAAAGGTGTATGCTATGCTGTTTATTCCAGAAGGGATCAATGCAACATCAGGAAAAGACCAATTCCTATCTACAGTGAATGCTATTCTGGATTATAACACAAAATCATTGGCCGATTTCGATGGTATAGACATTACGCTCGACCCCTGTACAAAGGACACTGAACAGGCATGCCAGGATAATATTTTGCTACTTGAAGAAGTAAGGAACGTTACAACTGATAAGATACCTCTGGCAGTGGATGTGCCTGCATCCTATGATCTGACAGAACTTGCCGGTTTTTCGGATAATGTTGATCTCTTTGTGTTCCTTGCATATGATGCTGAGGAACAGCTCGGTTCCACCAGTGCTGTTGTAGATGCTCTGGCTTCGAAGATGGGGCAGGCAAGGGTTGACGACAGCAAGGCAATGATAGATCTCATGGTCACATATCTGCCTTCAGAGAATGCAACTACATCTGAACTTATAGGAGGTCTCTACGATTACTATAGCAATGACCCGGCATTTTCAGGTATTGTCATGACACTAGAAAGTGATTATTCTCAGGTGGTCCCCACGGAAGAGGAGAATGAAGACGAATCTCAAAGTAAGGGGATCCCAGGATTTGGAATTGTTTCTGTGATCATAGGATTTTCTTTGGTGTCACATCTTAAAAAGGGGAGAAGATAAAAAATACAAAAAAGAGGCTTAAGCCTCTTCTCTCTTTTTATTTTCCAGTAATTGTATTGCAAGTTCCCTTAACTTGAACTTTTGAACCTTTCCGCTTGCTGTAAGCGGATATTCCTTCACAAAGAATATGTGCTTTGGAACTTTGTATCTGGCTATCTTTGTGCGGGCGTAGTCTTGGATGTCCTCTTCCGCAAGCTGAATTCCGTCGTTCAGCATGACGAAAGCACCTGCTATCTCTCCGTATTTCTTGTCAGGGATGCCCACGACCTGTGCATCCTTTACCCCATTCACAGTGTACAGAAATTCCTCTATCTCTCTTGGATAAATGTTCTCGCCACCACGGATGATCATGTCTTTTATACGGCCTGTGATACGATAGTAGCCATTCTCGTCACATGTTCCCAGATCTCCACTGTGCAGCCAACCTTTCTCATCGATAGCTTTCTTTGTTTCTTCAGTCATTTTGTAGTAGCCTTTCATCACATTATAGCCGCGGCAGCATATCTCTCCTATGGTGTTTGGAGGGAGCGGCTCATGCGTTTCCGGATCCAGCACAGCGGCTTCCACATGAGGGAACACTGTCCCTACGGTAGATACCCTCAGTTCTATTGGATCATCGGTTGTAGTCTGAGTGATCCCGGGAGAGGATTCTGTCAGGCCATACACAATAGTTATTTCCTTGCAGTTCATTTCATTTATTACCTTTTTCATGGAGTCAATTGGACAGGTTGAACCAGCCATTATTCCCGTGCGCAAGGAAGAAAGGTCGAACATCTTGAACATAGGATGAGTGTATTCCGCGATGAACATCGTGGGAACTCCATACAAAGCAGTACACTTTTCTTTCTGAACAGCTGCCAGTACCATAAGTGGATCATAAAGTTCAAGCATCACGTGAGTTGCACCGTGGGTAAGGACGGCCATTACTCCCAAGACGATCCCAAAGCAGTGGAACAGCGGTACCGGAAGGCATACACGGTCATCAGAAGTAAACTTCTGCCGATCTCCGATGGAAAGTCCATTGTTCAGGATATTTCGGTGTGTCAGCATGACACCCTTTGGAAAACCTGTTGTACCTGATGTGTATTGCATATTCACTACATCGTTGCAGTCAAGTGACTGTTTTATCCTTTGAAAACTATCTTCATCTCCATGTTTTCCGAGTAGCAGGATCTCAGCACTATTATACATGCCCCGGTGTTTCTCTTGTCCTATGAATATAACACTCTTCAGGAACGGGAACCTATCACTGTGCAGTTTACCACGCTGCTGTGTTTTAAGTTCAGGTACGAGTTCGTACATGATATCGATATAGTTCACATCTCTGAATCCATCAATGATGGCTATAGCTTTCATGTCTGACTGCTTTATGACATATTCCACTTCGTGGCTTTTGTATGCTGTGTTAACAGTTACGAGCACAGCACCGATCTTGGCAGCTGCGAACATGAAGGTCAGCCAGTCAGGGACATTTTTAGCCCATATTCCAACATGATCGCCTTTTCCAATGCCTATAGCTAGCAATCCTTTAGCAAATGTATTCACACGCTCATCGAATTCCTTGTAGGTGAATCTCAGGTCTCTGTCTGGATATACCATAAATTCCCTGTCAGGATCATTAGCCACCACTTTCTCTAAAACTGTACCTATGGTATCTTCAATAAATGGCATCTCATATCCCTCTCAACTTCTGATGTGATTGTTCACTTCTGGTCTTCAGTGATAAGATGTTCCTGGAGTTTTTTTCTTATATCATCTGGTATCGGGACAGATCGCTTGTTCAGAAAATCATAATGAACTGTCACAGCCTGGCCCTTTGCTTTCAGGCCTCCATTTTGCCGGGCTTCTTGCCCTATTGTGAAAGAAGAATTACCTATCCTTATAACGTAGGTACGTATCTCCACATCCTCTCCGTAGTACATTTCGGCGAGGTAATCGAACTCTGTCCTGGCAAGTATAAGCTTCCATTTCTCATAACTAAGGTTTAGGTCGGGTGTAAAGATACGGAATACCGGGTTGCGGGCCTCTTCAAACCATTCGGAAATAGCAATGTTATTTATGTGTTTCAGCCCATCGGCATCTCCGAACCTGGGGGTGACTGTTGTTGTGAACATCTGGATTACCTTCTTTTAGAGGGGGGTATACACCACTGCAAGGATTTGTGCCTCATGATTCCCTACTGCATGTACATGATGCGGTATCACGGAATCATAATAGATGCTGTCGCCAGCATTGAGATTATACTGCTCCTTTCCGTACATGACCTCTATCTGGCCTTTAAGCACGTAGATGAATTCCTCTCCTTCGTGGGCTGAAAGATTGATCTCCGCACATCCGAGGGGGTGCACATCTATAATGAATGGTTCCATGTGCCTGTCTACCTTGTTAGATGCCAGGGAAGAAAACTCCAGTAGGCTTTCCTTTGGAGTTTTACAGTTACCTGAGAACCTTACAATTTGTTCGGACTTGCCGGCTTTTACAACAACAGGTGTATTTTGTGTTGCATCATCAAGGAAAGTGCCCAGGCGCACTCCAAGTGCACGGGCTATTTGTAACAGGGGTGTCAATGAGGGTATAAGGGCACCATTCTCAAGCTGCTGTATAAGTTCCACACTGCTGTGACTTGCTTGCGCCAGCTCTTCTACTGACATTTCCCGTGCTTCGCGCAACTGACGGATTTTGTTACCGACTAGGTTCTTCTCTGACATGTTCCTACCTCTTCTTGTTAGAATGTACTGGTTTGGAAGCATACGCAATGGTGAGTTAAAAAATTATCCATTTGAGCAGCGTTTGCGGTGCATTCCTTTCATTAAATGACTAAGTAATTTTAAAATATATAGCAATATAGGTAGAGTGTAAATAGAGACTTGTTAGACTGATCTCTGCTGCAGATACCCAGCAGTTCCGATGTTCTATTGAATTGCGATACTAAAGATCCTTGAGCTCAGATCCACCAGCAAGCACCGCAAATCACAGGTACAGCTTTTTCGGCCGATGCATTGTATTTATGCCAATTGTATAAGGGCCGGGTTTCTGTTAGACTTCATCTTTTTAGAATAATCGGTCTTGATCCATGTGACACGCTGTTGTGCATCTGTTAAACATATGCAAACTGTTTGTTTCCAAAAGAGATTATCAAAAATAATAAATATAATTGATTTAATATATTGTATGGAATATTTTTAGAAAATAGTTCTAAGTCCTTCAATTTAAGGACTGGTGATATAACATGCAAACAAAGTTAAACAGACAGATAAAATGTGGAATTTTTTTATTACTTCTGGTACTGATCTCAGGGGTATGTAGGGCAGATGAAATCAATATAGATTTCATAAGTAAGTTAGGCGGAGGGATTACCGAGGATGCTATATCCGGCAACTATGCATATCTTGGACAGGGGCAGGACATTGTTGTGATGGATATCACTAATAATACCAATCCGACAAAAGTAACAGCCATAACCACCGATGGTCTTGTGAAAGATATTGTAATATCAGGGACCACTGCCTATGTGGCAGACAACACTGGAGGGTTTTTGATATTTGATCTTACTGATCCTTCTTCTCCAAATCTGATTGGCAAATTCAGTGATCCTGGTAACGTAATGGGTGTTACTGTTTCAGACACTTATGCCTACCTGAGCTGTGCCAGCGAGGGACTTTACATTGTAGATATCACAAACCCTTCATTATCTATGACCCGCACAGGTCGCTATGACACAACCGGAGATGCACAGGGTGTCGATGTATCAGGAGACTATGCATATGTGGCAGATGGCTCGAACCTTACTGTGATCAATGTAGGTACTCCTGCTTCCCCGACATTCGCAGATAATCTCTCAACTACCGGTGCAATAGATGTCACTGTTGCAGGAAACTATACTTATATTGCATGTGGTGCTGCAGGTCTTGCGATCGCGGATATCAGTACTCCTACGTCTCTTACTTCTGCAAGTACACTTGACACAGCAGGATACACACAGAATATTGCTGTTGCAGCCAATTTATGTTTCATAGCCGATGGTCTCAATGGTCTTGTAGTTGTGAATGTCACTGAGCCCCAGTTCCCATCTCTTGAGAGTACACATGCTATAACTGGATATTCATATAATGTCGTAGTGGCAGATGATATTGCTTATGTAGCATCCGGATACAGCGGTTTTACCATTGTGGATGTCAGTGATCCTGCATCTGTAGGTGATGTAGGCAGTTATGATGGTTCAGGTTATGCACGTGATGTTACTTTCTCGAATGATAAAGCCTATGTGGCCTATGGTCATGGCGGGCTTCTAACAGTGGATGTTGCAAATCCTTCTTCTCCGGAGATCCAAAGCAGGTTTACGACAACTTCTTTTTGTTCAGGTGTGACTACATCAGACAATTATGTGTATTTAGCTGCTGCTGAAGGTGGTTTAATAGTATTTGATGCTTCAGTTCTTTCGCCACTAACGGGTCTTTCACCACTTGTCAGCGACAGGGAAGAAATAGGTGACTATGCATACGATGTTGCGGTTTCAGGCAATCATGCCTATGTAGCAGCTAATGCAACCGGTCTTGTGATATTTGATGCAACTTCCAAGACCAGCATACGCCGTGTAGGCACATATAACACCAACGGTCGTTCAGAGGATGTTGCTGTTTCAGATAATTACGCCTATGTGGCTGATGGTCTCAATGGTCTTGTGATCGTGGATGTCAGTACTCCTGCCTCACCTACCATTGCAGGCAGCTATGATACACCTGGGCATGCATATGGCATTACTGTTGCAGGTAATTATGCCTATGTAGCCGATGGAAGCACTGGTCTTTTGATCTTTAATATTACTGATGTTTCTGCACCAGAGCTCATAAGCACCTATGACACTGCTGGTTCTGCAATCACAGTTGCTGTCCAGGGAGATTATTCCTTTGTGGCTGATGATACTCGTGGAGTTGCTGTTCTGAATATATCAAATGTTTCTTCAGTGACCCATGCGGGTGATTTTAATACTGCAGGAACTTCCTACGGTGTTGCGGTTTCAGGCAACGATGCATATGTAGCCGATCATAACAACGGTCTCGTTATTTTAAGATTGCAGCCTGAAGTCGTCAATGAAAGCGTAGGTGTCTACAACAATGAGGGTACCTGGGTTCTGTGGAGTGAAACGTTCGACTATCCAGAGGAAGTTGGATTCGGCTGTGCAAACACTCAACCAATTGTCGGTGACTGGGACGGAGACGGCATTAGAGAAGTAGGTATCTACAACACTGCTGGAAACAATTTCCTGATCCGAAATGAGACGAACGAAGCAGGCTATGATCTCCTTGGTCTTGGCTGGACCGGTGCAACACCCGTTGTAGGTGACTGGAACGGTGACGGTGCAGAGGAAGTCGGTGTTTACGACAATGCAGGTACGTGGGCTCTGTGGAACACAACCACCAACAGTGCTGATTCTGTCGATATTGCTGGATTCGGCTGGGCAAATACCAGGCCTGTTGTAGGTGACTGGGACGGAGATAATATCACTGAACTTGGTATATACAACACAGCAGGTAACAATTTCGTCATTCAGGGTACATTCGGACCGCAAGTGATCGGTCTTGGCTGGTCAGGTGTAACACCTGTAGTTGGCGACTGGAATGGTAATGGTACTGAAGAAGTAGGTGTTTACGACAACGCTGGTAACTGGGCTCTCTGGGACCAGGGTACCAACTCTGCTATTGTCACTGTATTTGGCTGGGTGAACACCAGGCCTGTTGTAGGTGACTGGAATGGAGATAACACCACTGAACTTGGTATCTACAACACAGCAGGCGACAATTTCCTTGTCCAGACAGATTCCGGATACGATGTGATCGGTCTTGGATGGGCAGGCGTGACCCCGGTTGTAGGTGCCTGGGCATGATCTCCTTTTTTTAAAAAAGGAGTTGCATAACCTAAAAAACTTGAAAACCATAGTGTGCTTTTGCACAGATGTAGAAGTTAAGAAGGGATTTTATATCCTCGCTGGATCAGCTTTTTTGACCATGGTCGAACAGGCTGAACAACTCCATATATTTCTTTTCAATTACGTCCCATGAATAATTCTTTTTCACATATGTTTTTCCATTATCTCCCATTTTTGATCTCAGGTGATCATTGGAGCACAAAAATCTGAAGCATTCACTGAACTCATCGTAGTTTTGGTACCAAAGACCTGCATTGCTTCTGAGGCAATGACCTTTCAAAACATCACATTCACCATTAGCCAGCACTGCTGTACCACAACACATTGCTTCCAGGGTGACCAGTGATAAGCTTTCGTAAGGTGACGGCATGATCAGGAATTGTGCCCCGCTCAGTAGAGAATACTTTTCTTCTTCAGAGATAAAACCAAGGTATTTTATTTTATCATGCTTTGGTATTTCGATTGCATCCAGACCCGCAAGTACCAGGTTGGGAAGGTCTGGAAATTCGTTCACCAATCTCATGTAGTATTCGAACAACTGATAACAGCCTTTAGAGCCCTCGATCCTGCCAATATATAGCACATATTGCTTATCTTGCAGTTCTTCATTTTCAGTACGAGGTATGCTTTTCGGTACCTCGATCCCGCACCCTGCTATATCCGATACTTTCCCTTTAGTGATGCCGACTTTTCTTTCGACCAGTGTTTTTTCCTCGGGTGTACAATACACAATACCCTTTGCTCTTTCAAAGATTTCCTTTGTTGTGCTAAGGTCAAGAGCAGGGTCGTTTTCAGCAAAAGGAACGACTAGTGACTTGCTTGTGACTTCCTTTATTCCATAATATGTTGGATAATATCGGAATGTAAAGAAGACAAAACAATCATATTTGTTTTTATTATGTGAAATATACTTTATCATCTCAGGACAATTTGGTCCTTGCTCGGTAACCCAGGCTTCCTCATCATTTACTGTATGATCTGCATAAAAGACCGTTTCCTGAATCTGAGTATGCTTATTGGGATTCCTTTTTGTCGCATTAGCGAACCTATGTATGCGAATCCCGTTTAGTATATCAGACCCCTCAGGATATTCATTTTTCCAGAAATGATATTCTGCCGCACAGGTAGTAAGAATTTCTATCTCATGGTATTGTCCCATTCTCTCTGCTACTAGCCTGGTAAAGTATTCGGCACCCCCTACAATATTTTCTCCATAACGCTGGATAACAAAAGCAATTTTCAAGTGTAAACGATCTCCTTTAATTTCAATATTATTGATTCTGCAATTATATCCCATGAATATCTGGATTCAACATGATCCCTTGCATGCAGCCTCAAACTGTTTCGTAATGATTCCGTGTTTATCAGTTCCGTCATTTTTTCATACATCTGTTGTTCTGAACAGATCAGGGCATGTTTTCCATTTTCAATTTCCAGCCCTCTTGCACCGGTAGGAGTGCTGACGGTGGGAATACCTGCACTCATATAATCCAGCATCTTTAAATTAGTTCCCGATCCGCTGAACATGGGATTAATGGCAAGATCAGCTAATTTATACAGCTCGTATTTCTCATCTTCATCAACAACACCAAAAGCCAGAACATTCTTCGGAGATTTGCTGCACTCATTGACATAATAATGCTTTATACTGCCGACAACCAAAAAAATACAATCATTGAACTTATCCACTATTTCATCTAAAATGAATTTAAAAGCCTCCAGATTTGGAGGATGCCAGCTGGCAATAAATAAAATAGTATGATAACCTGAGAGACCAAGTTCTTTTTTCAAGCGTTCCTTCTCTTCCAGGCTTATCAGTTGGATCCTTGATGTATCCACTCCATTTGGAGCCACAAGTACTTTATTCGCATCAATGCCATACACTTGCACCATTTGTTCCTTATCTTCATCAGAAGTTGCAAAAATGAGATCAGCTTTTTCAGCAGTCTCTTTCTCGACATCGAATACCTTCTGTGCTAATTCAGCACCAACATAGTCTTTTTTAAGAAGGTATTCTACATTCTGTGAATCGTATATTATCTTTTTTCCGGATAGGTCGATGAAGTCTTTCACTACATATAGGTAGGGGTGCGGTAACATAATTATGTCAGCTTCATCAGCTAATCTTTTTACTTCTCCTATGTAATCCGTTGATCTTTCAACAAGATCGATCATAAGAACATCATATAGATTCAGACCGGTCTTACCTTCAATTTCCCACTGGCATCTCGCATGTTCGATACCTTGAGGAATGCAGATTTGTTTTAATCCGTTCTTCAGGATAAAACTCTCATATTCCTTATCACTCTCAACTAAAGAGCAAATAGTCACATCGAACTTCTTTGCAAGTCTTGAGTAAATATTATATATTCTCTGCTGCCCTCCTCCTCTCGTGGGGTAGCAGGAATAAGTAGCTAATACAAGGATCTTCTTTTTCCGGCGCAACTTAACATCTCTTTTTCCGATGAGTTTTGCTGCAAAGTTGCTCCATGAGATCTTCTTTACTTCTTTATGTGCAAGAAGTCCCATTTTTTTGGCTTCTCCTATGTTTTCGACTAGATAATTTATTTTTTCCGCGATCTGTTCAGGATCAGGGGCCACTATAAATCCTGTATATGAATCTGATATGAATTCCAGGGGCCCACCACTGTCTGATGTGGTTATGACAGGTTTGGCACTCATCATCCCTTCAATGGTGATGTAGCCATAGTCTTCATCCCGGGGCACGAACAGTATTGCAAGTGCATCTGCATATAGATCGACAAGCTCATTTTCTGTAACGAACCCAAGGAACTCTATCCTCTCGTCTCCATGAGCCAGTTCCATGAGCCTGTCCTTTTCAGGTCCCTCACCTGCGATCTTCAATCTGACGTTATGCGGGACAAATTTCATAGCCTCAATAAGCATATCTATACGCTTGGGGCTGTCCAGTCTACTCGCAGTAAAAAGGTACTTAAAATCCCTGCACTCGAAATCTTCTATCTTTGAAGGAGGATATAGGACATTGACCCGCGCAGAGGGAGGAAAGTAGTCCTCGCGAGTTCTTACATTCTCTGAAATGGCATGATATTTTCTGGTATTTTCGTATGACAATGCCCAGTGATCAAAGAAATGTATGATCTTTCTTATAAATGGTCCTGGAAATATGAATATCTCCTTTGCATATCTTTCCTGTTCGGCTTGCAGCTGGAAAAGTTTTTGGAACAGGTCATCTACATCTTTTTTCTTTTTGATCCGGGCATCAGTTATATCAAGTATCTCTTTAACAAGTCCGTTTTTGAACTCCTCAGGCATCTCCAGATTGCCAGTACATAATTTATATGTATCGTACAATCCCCTTAAAGGATGGAGCATATAAACGATATGGTTGTGATGTCTGATCATCCATGAGGGATATTTGGTGGAAATGACCATATCAAAATGGGACAGATCCAATTGATAGAATTTATAATATGATTCGATCAGATCCCAGAAGGTATTTTCTTTAGTTGTCAGTTTTATGAGTTCACACTGATGTGAAGTATAACTGTTTATAGCATCCTGCATACCACTGAACAGCAGTTCAGCCCCTCCGATAGTGAAAGGTACAGGACTTGGTGCAACTATTGCAATCTTCATATTACATCCCTTATTTTATTGATCAAGTATAGTTGAACGATCCGGTCTGACATTAAGTAGTCCTTTGAACATACCGATGGTTTATTAATGAAACCCATATTTGGACACTAAAGGATGCCAAATTCTTATGTATTCAAAGTACGAACTTCACTTGCAGACCAAGTATCTCCCTGGAACCCTTTGCAATATCTCTGGCCATTTCCGCACAGCCGATAGCTGCGCTCCACCTGCCAAGCACGTGACCTTGCACACCAAGATGATGTTCTATCCTTTCAACAACATAGGGTATCTCAGCTACCGAACCTTCGATGAATATCTCTCCCTGTACTCCGTAATCCTTCAATAGTACCTGTATGCTGGCAATTTCCATTGCAGCGAACAATGCCAGTGTATCAAGTGCCAGTAAAGCCTGTGGTTCTTTCCCGGATGCAGCATCAATTAGCTCTTTTCTGTTAGAATAGCCTGCTCTTTTAAGCACACCGGTATTTGTAAATGCCTCATTTGCACTCACCTGCCCCCGGTCAACTTCACGGATAGCTCGTACATCCAAAGGTCCATGACGCAGTCCGGGAGCAAAAATGCATGCATCTATAGCCCCTATTATCTTTCCTTTTGCCACCCCAAGGGTCACTGTGTTCGAACTGATGTCAGACAGTACAAAATCCTGATGTCCCTTACAAAGGGCATGGTATGCAATCCCTATCTTTTCGGGGCTGGTAGAATGAGAAAATATATTCATTCTGGGATCAGTGTTACTATCTTCGTGAATCCCCGGGATCACTACCGCAGGGATGCCGGAATTAAGTATGGCATCAAATACTTTTGATCCCCCTCCTGTCTTCTGACCGGCCCCTTCGATACTCTGCACACCCCTATGTTGTACTGTATGGATATCTTCTATAGCAGTAATGCCATCACCCATGGAATAGGTGAGCGCTATAAGTCCTATATCTTCTCTGCTAACCCTAAACTTTTTTTCAAGAGCAGCTATTATCTGCTCTCCCGACATGGCTGCTGCATTCGTACGTGGAATTTCCAGATTAATATATTCTTTTTTTCCTTCTGATAACGCAGTAAATCTCATTGCTGTCGTGCCATGGTCCACTCCTACATAGATCATTTTAACCAAGCTCCGCTCAATTGGTATGTTCCTCTATCATCCGGTTAAGTTCATTCATTATGCGCTCCCCACTTTGCACATCTCCCACAGTCGTGATTATCCTCAGTTCCTGGGAAGAAGTGCCGTGGGATATAAGCAGCCTCAGGTTGCCTCTATCATCCGGTCGCAGTACTTTACCAATGATAAGACCACCAGGATTGTTCTTTCCTCTCACAGTGATCACTGAAGGCACTATTTTCTTAACTTCTGTATGAAGGCTTATGAGACGCACAAGTTTTTTACCGTACCGGCCTCCAATTATTGTTGTATGGGAGCCCCCGATTTTATTGTGGGGTTGTGCAACCGTAGAACACTGCCTGATCTCCTCTTTCATCTCATGGAAATTCTAATAGATCCTATAAAATCGTAGTGGTTTTTGTTCCGATAGTGAAATCAGGAAGTCTAAAAAAGAAATCGGATATAGGTTCAGATGTCTTTTATATCCTGCATATCTATCAACTTAATGCTATTTCTTTCCAGAACACTAATTGCTGCCTTTATATCGTTGACCCTCAGGATGAGCAGCGCTTTTTCTGTCTTTGTGACAAAAGCATAGGCATAATCTATATTGATATTCTCCTTGCCCAGCACATCAGCTATCTTAGCCAGCCCTCCGGGAACATCTTCCATCGCTACGCCAAGCACATTAGTTTCCGAGACAGTGAAACCCGTATCATGCAATACCTCATGTGCCAGGTCTGGCTTGTCTACGACCATCCTTATGATCCCAAAGTCACCAGCTTCAGCTATGGTGAAAGCCCGGATGTTCACTCCCGCATCCCTGAACTTATCTGCGATGTTTGCAAGCCTTCCAGGCTTATTCTCTGAAAATAGTGATATCTGCTTTATTATTCTGTTTTCCATAGGACCACCATCTGTTTAATTATTTAATGTAGTGTCAGTTGTTATAATTTCCTGTTGTCGATGACCTTCTTGGATTTCCCCATTGATCTTGGGAGACTTCCGTGTTCCACAAGTTCGACTTTCACTGCAAGGTTCAATACTTTATGTAAAGCTGAAGCAACTTTGTCTTCAAGTTTTATTATATCTTTCACCTTGTCACTGAAGGCAGCGTCGGTCATCTCTATCTGTATTTTCATCACATCAAGCTCATTTATTCTGTCAACTATGATCTGGAAGTGTTCTCCTACTTCCGGAATGTTCATGAGCACAGACTCTATCTGGCCAGGGAAAACATTGATGCCTCTTATAATAAGCATATCGTCCACACGGCCAAGTATACGCATGATACGTGGATGGGTTCTGCCACACCCGCAGGGTTCCCTGTTAAGCACAGTGTTGTCCCCGATGCGATATCGTATTAGTGGAAGTGCTTCCTTGGCAAGGGTTGTGATAACCAGTTCTCCTCTTTCTCCGTCAGGCAAAGATTCCCCGGTCTTGGGGTCGACTACCTCTACCAAGAACTGGTCAGCCCAAATATGGATACCATCCTGATAGGTACACTCAGTGAAAAGAGGGCCACTTAGTTCCGAAGTCCCAAATACGTCATAAGCTTTGATACCCGTAGTTTCTTCGATCCTTGCACGCATCTGCTGCGACCAGGGTTCAGCTCCAAATATCCCAATTTTGAGCTTAGTGTCATCCCTTATGCTCACTCCCATACTCCTGGCAACCTCTGCCATAAAGAGGAAATAGGATGGAGTACATGCCATGGCTGTAGTACCCAGGTCCTGCATGAGCTCTATTTGTTTTTCCGTGTTCCCGGAACTTGTAGGCAATACTGTAGAGCCCACTTCTTCAGCACCATAATGCAGGCCAAGTCCTCCCGTGAAGAGGCCATAACCATAACTTATCTGAATTATATCCCCGCGCCCGATGCCTATAGAGGTCATAGCTCTTGCAAGCGATGTAGCCCATTCGTCTACATCATTCTTAGTGTATCCTACTACAGTAGGTTTTCCCGTTGTACCTGAAGATACATGGAAACGAACAAGCTGTTCATTCGGCACACAGAACATCCCGGTGGGATAAGTGTCTCTCAAGTCCTTCTTATATGTAAATGGTAATTTTGTGACATCTGCAAGGGTTTTGATATCATCGGGTTTTATTCCCGCTTCATCGAACCTCTTCCTGTAAAAATCAGAATGCTGATAGACGTATCTTACTATACTTTTCAGTTTCTCTTCCTGTAGTTTGTTCAGTTCCTCAGTGGGCATTCTTTCGGTAAGAGGATTCCAGTATTCGATCATATATTCGCCTCTGTATAACATATGGGTATCAGAAGAATTCGCTGATGGACGGATTAGGTTTATTTTCCAGTATCATCCTGACGCGCTCCTTGCATTCATTCAGTACTTCATTCAAATCTGCCACTACATCTATCCCGGCTGCTCCTGCATGGCCTCCACCAGTACCTTCATACCTGAGACTTATATTTTCCATTATTTTTCCCAGGTTGACCCCTGCATTCACAGCTTCCCTTTTGGCACGTCCGCTCACCCGGATCGTGTTATCCCTTTCAGTCCCAATGAAAGCCACATCTGCACCTATATTCAGGAACATGGAAGATGCTGCACCACCAAAGGAGTTCACATGTGAACAAACCACAAGCCAATCATCTATCCTCTCGATCGTGGCCCTGGTGACACATTTAAGCATGGCTATCCTCATGGATATATCCTGGGGGGTTGCAGTCATCATTTCCAGCACGTCGGCATATTCCACTCCGCTGGTAATGACGATCTCCGCCACGTTATGGAAAGTTTCAGCGGTTGCATGTTTAAAATGCCCGGTGTCTGTTACTATGCCTGTAAGCAGACCCAGTGCTGTGCGCCTCATTATAGGAGCATCCATACATCTGAGGATATCAAAGACAATCTCAGCTGTGGATGTAGCATTGCGGTGCAAATAGAATTCGGCATTCTCTGTAAGGGCGGTTGTGGAGTGATGATCTATCACGCAATACTTCCCAAGCTTGATATCATTAAGCTGTGAACTGGTAGATGTATCGACAATCAGAGTAATATCGTATTCAGAAGGATCGGGCTTATCAACAACATCTATTCCCAGTTTGTCGATGAGCAATGCTGCCATTTTATTATAGCCATCTACAAGCCCTACAGTTCCGCCAAGTGCTTCAGCCAGTGCAAATGCACTGCTAACTGCATCCGGATCAGCATTCCGGTGGCACAAATATAATATCTTATTGAAGTCCAGAAGGCGATTATAGAACTCTACTTCATCAACCTGCATCGAAACCTCTACTCATCACTTAAATAACTAGTATTAGCATTAAAGCAGAGAGGGGGGGGAGAGAGAGGAGGACAGGGTAGGACACTTACTGTGCCTGCTGACCCATTGCCTGCTGTATTTGTTCCTGCAGTTGACTAAAGCGTTTTGAAATGCGCTCTTCCTGTCTTGAAATGGATTGGACCCTTAAAGATAAAGTTTCTATTTTTTCTTTAAGCTTCAAAACAGTTTCCTGTTTTTCAGATCTGATCTGCAGGTCACCTACTGCCCTGTATATTATAGCATCGTCAGGAAGCTTTTCAAGTTCCTCAAGAGCCAGTTCAGATTCTTTCTGCAGGGTTTCCATCTGAGATTTCTGAATGGAAAGTGATTGTGCTTGCTGTTGAACCTGCTGCAACTGAGCAATCTGGTTTTGTACTTGAGGGGGTATTTGTGTACTCATGTGGTTTCACCTGAATCTGAATTAACCTTAAATGATTTTAATGTTTCTCTAACTGGACTGCAATTCCATACTGGTATGCAATACTTCATATGCTACCTGTATCAGGCGCAGCCATGTATTCATTGTGGCACGCAGAGATATCAGGTCTGATGCGATCACTTTCAATGTAAGTTTATCTCCCATTACCTGCAAAGATATTTCTGACCGCTCAGTGACCGTTGTTTCTATTTCGGGCATCAGAGACCTGTAAATGAGAAATGCTCTATCCGTTTCAAAAACGGATTCTGCAGTTGCTTCCAATAGATCACCTAACGGATAGTTTTAATGTTCAACCTGAACAGTTCCTGGCCTTCATAGAAAAAATCGAGTTGATCATCTGATATTTCCAATACTAAAGGAGAAGAAGGTTCATCAACTAATTGTATTGCAAGTATCTTCGCCAGGATAGGTGCAATATCGCCATGTCCGGTTGCTACAGGCAGTATTTTGGGAGACACCTTTTTCTGAAGCTTCTTTACAGTAGTTACACTTGTCCTAATAGAAAGCAGTTCTCTGCCATCTGGTGTATAGAAGATCAAACTTCCAGGATTCCCGTGGTATTCCCCTACTATCAATAATGGTCCAGGATCACCTTCTACCAGGGAAAGCACTTCGCCCATTCCCATCTTGCCACGGTTAATATTCTCACAATGGAAAAATGAGGCAAGATTTTTGCATAGGGACCTGGTATTTATTGAAGGTTTGCGAGAAGAAGTAATTAGCATACTTCTTACTCAGCCTTTATTCTTTTAATAGAGGTAGGCCTTTCTTTGACAAGTATACGGTGGCCACAATAGTCACAGCGTATACCGAGAGCCCTATAATTTATCTCTACTATTTTTTTGCAGCGCGTGCACTTGTATCCCATAGTTGTTATCACTCACTCCAGGATCTCTGTCGCCTTCTTTACAGAGCGGGCAACTGTAAGGCCTACAGGTGTCTGAGGCAGGAATGTGCCGCCAGCAAAAGTATAGCCGCATTTTCTACACTGCCAGATACCTGTTCCTATTCTCCTTACGCTTGGACGTGCACATTTTGCACAGGTGTGGGGCATACGCATCTTTTCTTCAAGATCTGCAACCAGTTTGCGATCTTTCCTACCATATCTCACACCAAATCGCCCTGCAGATCTGGTCACACGTCCTTTCCTTGAATATTTCTTTGCCATGAGCATTCTCCTTGATCTTCAGTATACTAAAATTAATATTTTATATCAATGACCATTTGCCCTCAGATGTTCAGCAGATATTTCTCTCTGATCTCTTCAGCTTTAGCACATGCCATATCCACTGCTTTTAACAACTGTTCTTGTGTCAGCATGCCTTCCCCTGTTTTCTGCATCGCAGAGATCGAACCATTCTTGTTGGATGCTATGGTCAATTTTGAATCTGCTACAGTTTCCTCTGCAAGTCCCGGATCTACCATCAATTCTCCACCGATGTCCACCAGTGTAACACCTATGGGTATATCCCTGATCGGCATCTTCACATCTTCTCCCTTACCTTCCCTTTCTGAAGGGATCTTTGAGGTCATGAGGGCAGCTATGGCACCAAGACATGAAGCATCCTGAAGATTGCCATCGTCATTCAGTACATGCACATCTATGAATACGATCCAGACTTCTTCTCCTTCCGTAATACATAACTCCTTTAAATCAATTGCGCCTGATTCCCGAATTCCCCTATCGGTGACCCTTGCCATCTCTATAGCACCCTCTCTCGGAGGTCCTGCCTCAAAGTCAGGTGAAGCAAGCGGGTTCATCTCCAGATTTGTGATGATCACACCTTCATCAGGTGAATCGGGGAACGGAGCCCCTACCTGTAGTTTTACACCTACTAGTACCTGGGTATCTCCAATGCACACTTTTGCAGAACCTTCTGCCTTCTCAATTACGTTTGTCTGCACGGTAATTTTTCGGTGCTCATCGAACGCGCGACCATCTTCACGCTTTCCTTTGAGCATCAGGTTGTAGATGTAATCTTTCTTCAGTGAGGCCATTACTTCACTGCTCATCTTTTTCACCTACCTTCTCTGCTTCAGGATCTTCTGTATTATCTGTTTCTGAATCTTCATCTTCAGTTAATTCTGTGAACTCATCTTCTGATATCTCATCAGCAGACTCAGATACATCATTTTTAATTACTATAACTTCGATGCCTTCTTCCTCTTCCAAGTCAGATGTTTCAAAGTCATCTTCTATCAGTTCTATCTCGTTCTGAATGTCATCGAATTTTTCTTCAGCAACTTCTACCAGACTTTTCACGACCTCTTCATGGGATTCGAACTTCTTTTTCAAAGCTTCTTTCTGGATCTCCAAGATCTGTCTGCAGCCTTCAGTTGCCATTTCTAATGCTTTTTTGAACTCTTCCTTTGTCAGATTGCCATCCATCTGCAGAAGGGATATTTCTCCATCCTGGGTCATGGCAATAGGGAGGTCTGCGTTCCCATAATTGTCCTCATCCTTGCTCAGGTCCAGCACCAGTTGTCCGTCAACTTTACCCACAGCGCATGCTGATATAAGTCCCTTCATAGGGATACCGGCGTCAGCAAGGGCGATGGAGGCGGCGTTAATAGCCGCTGTCCTTGTACCTGCATCCGCTTGCAATACCTCTGCAAAAACATCTATTACAGCACTGGGGTAATACTTTGTCATTATTATAGGGGCAAAGGCATCTCTGCTAACCTTTGAGATCTCGATGCTTCTGCGGCTTGGTCCTGGCCTTGCTCTGTCCTCTACAGAAAAAGCTGCCATATTGTATCGGTATCTGACTATAGCCTCATCAGGTTTCTGCATCCTGCGGGGATGCAGTTCCCTTGGACCATATACTGCTGCCAGTATCTTGTTCTTTCCCCATTCTAAATAACATGAACCGTCAGCCCTTGATAAGACACCGATCTCGATGGTCATGGGCCTCATCTCATCAACTGCCCGTCCATCCAGGCGCAGGCCATTCTCATCAATGAACTTCTCAGGTTTATTAGCCATAATACTTTCTCCAAATATATACTAACTCTATTTTCTGATCATAAGCAGAACATACAGGGAACTTTCAGTTTTCCTCTGCATCCAGTAGCTGGTCTACCTTTCTGCTTGTCTCGTCAACTTTATCCGTGTCTTCGCCGTCTTCTTCATCAGCAGAGTTTATATCTTCCACAACTTCTCCCTGCTCGATATCAACGTCTGCAACTTCTTCCCCCACCTTTGTATCTTCTTCTTCTATCTGAAGGAATTGGCTGATCTTATCTGTCAGACCGGAAGTATGAGATTCACGGATGATCATATCAATAGCTTCTGAAAGTTTATCCATATTCTCATCTTTGCCATTTATCCATATCCTTCCATTTTGTCCGACAAAGATCTCGCAGTCTGTCTCCTTTTTTAACATGGAGACCATGGAACCGTTGTGCCCAATGACACGGGGTACCTTTGTAGGTGGTACTTCAAGCAGCCTGCCACCTTTTATTTTCCTTAACCCTTTCTCCCGGAGGGTAAGTTCTATTTTCATAGAGGCGTCCACATCTTTTATTCTGAGGATAGCACAATCGCCTATGTTAAATATCTCCCTCATCATGGATGATTCCACACGCCTTGGGTACTCTGACACATGCAGCAGGCCATCATAAGGAGAACCGATATCAAAGATCCAGTTTGAAGAAGTTGTCTCAAAAACAGTGCCTATGACTAAATCCTTTCTGGAAGGAATATATTTTCCGGAAAATGGAATAACAGATATCCTGTTCTTTACATTAGCTACTCCATAAAGGAGAGAATATACTTTTCCCTCCTTTACATAGGTTCCGGAGCCCGACTCATTCGTATTATCGGAAAGAAGTTGACCCGGAACTACAATTTCTCTATCCATTATCTAGCCTCTTATAATAGTTTAGTTTCAGCATCACCCTTGGTGAGATGGTTCACAAGACCGTAAAAATCGTTCTGCATACCCGCAGGCATTTTTACAACACCTACCCATGAGCCATTAGCCTGCCATTCTTCCCTCACAAGCGTACCAAACCTGGCAATCTCTCCATATGATTTTGGAGCATATTCCCCTGGTACTTTGACTGCTATTTGTACTTCTTCAAAACGTATAGGTATGATGGGGCGGATTGCCTTCATCACTATCATTACTTGCTCGTCTACAGATTTGAATGGGTCTATATGGATTTTTGCCTCTTCCATGGCCTTCTCAATCCTTGAAGGGGGATGTGGGGCTTTGGTCTGTGGATTTATTGCATTCTGTGCAATCGTACTGATTATGCGCTTTGTTTTCTCATCAAGTATTTGCTTTCTCTGCTCCTTCGTTAACTGCAATTCTCCATGTGAAATGATTTCCTTTGCAATTACCAGGGCATCCAGTGTGCCAAATATATTGAGGAGATCAGATTCAGAAGCATGTTCTCCCTGGCCAGCATCAGTAAAAATGGATTCAACTGCAATTATCTCTTCTATTTTTACATCATCCCCTTTTTTCAATGCCAGTGCTCCATCTGGCTCAACAAAGACCTCGTAGTGGTTCTTACCCTTCTTAAGCCTTGCAATTACGGATTCATCAAGAGATACCATTTCATATCCCCCACTTTATATACTGTATATTTTTATATAACTTTATGTAATGTAAGCCTTTCACTCGCCTGCAGGTCCATTTTCGGAAACAGATTCAGTTTCTTCTTTTACTTCTTTCTTCTGTTCTTCAATGACTTTGGATACATATTGTTGTACTTCTTCTTCTGCAAGCTTGCGGAATGTACGATCTTGTAGTGTAACTACTCCCACTTCCAGTGTTGCAGCATCAATCTTTCCTTCGGTGGACTTGTATAAGGCGGTCATGCCAAGCAGAATTGCTTCATCAATGCTCAGATCCTCGCGATACTGAGCTTCGAAAACTTCCATGAAAGTGTTCCTGCCTGCACCTATGGCTGTGGCCTTATATTCCAGCAAAGCACCACTTGGGTCACTTTCAAATAGTCTTGGTCTGGTGTCATCCACTCCTGCTATTAAGAGCGCAGTACCATAAGGTCTGACGCCTCCAAACTGAGTGTAGTTCTGTTTATGGTCGCAGATCTTCTTTGCAAGGACTTCGACACCGATGTTCTCATCATAGGATACTTTGTTGATCTGTGCTTCAACTCTGGCTCTGTCAACCAGTGAACGGGCATCGGCCACCAGCCCAGAGGTAGCAACACCTATGTGACTGTCTATCTGGAATATCTTCTCAATGGATTCAGCTTCAATTAGCCTGCTGGTAATTCTTTTATCGACAAGAAGTACAACTCCTTCCTTTGCCTTGATGCCTGCGGCAGTTGTTCCTCTTTTCACGGCTTCTCTAGCATATTCCACCTGAAAGAGCCTTCCATCCGGACTGAATACTGTGATGGCACGATCATAACCCATCTGTGGCGTCATTTGCATATCTAATCATCTCCTATATTAATAAACTGTATATTCTTCGGCTCTGTTCTATGAACATTGTTATTACTTATATATTAATATGTTCGGGTTCTGATATTGCTGCACACTTATATACTTTTGTGTTGCACCCTTCACAGTTCCCGATATGCCAAGTACATGCACTATTGCGCGCTGTCCACCAATGGTGGTTATTGTTGCAAGTGCTGCACGAGATCTTTCTTCCATCATGTGGGAACAGCGCAGTATCCCTTTCCGGTTCCCAAAATCCAGCAATCTCATTGCGCATTCACTGGAACCTATATCACCATACAATGAGCCCATGGCAGAGAAAATTTCACGTAAAAGTTCTTCTCTGGATACTTCGAGTTCAGTAATTATCTCTATTGCAAGATAACGTTTCCTTTGTCTTAAGCTGGAAGGAAGCGTTTTCAACAGAATTCCTCCTGTTTTTCAGGAGGAGCCTGTTCTTCTATAAGTTCCACACCATCCATAATAAAGCCATGAGTTTTTCTTTTTGTTCTAAGGATGGCGGCAGGTATAGCAGTCATGGATCTTATTGCTTCTTCCTTTGTCATCCCGAACAAACCTGCCAATGCAATAAGCTCTCTTGGTCCCCGTATATCATAAATGGACCGCGCACCACTGGTCAGTACCATATGCACATCAAACTTCCTTGCAAGCATCAGCCGCTGCCCGAGTTCTGACATAGCATGCACTCTTTTCCCGCCTCTGTATCGTATTAGGGACCCAACATCAAACTCAATGGCAATATTTCTGTCAGCAGCAAATTTTGCGATCACATGATCCAATCCCCCATCTTTGATACCAAAAGGCAAAGACAATATGTTCACATTTGCGGCTTCAACAGCTGAACGGTTCAGTTTATCCGCTCCCCCTTCTACCATCACAAAATCTACTTTTTTAGCGTAGCGGCTGATCTGGGAGTGGAGTTTAGAAGGATTCTCTTCATGTATGTCCACTCCATGCACAAGATCAAAAAAAGAATAACGCGGGCCTATATATGATGCCACTGATTTGCTATTTGGTACTTGTGCTATTCCTGCACCCTTAAAACCAAAATGTGTTACAAGTGATAAGAATCTTTCCATTTCCTGGTCATCTTCAGGAAGGTAACGGATGCAAAGATCATAATACCCTTCAACCAAACAACTCCTCCACTATCTTCCCTGCCATTTCCCTGTTCTTTGGGTATGTTTCTATCTTCACTTTAGCAGTTATAGCATCAGAGGATGAAACAATTTTCACACGGCCCATATAAGCTTCTTGTTTATCGAATCTCAGGTGGAATACTTGTTCATCATCAAGTCTGTCAGGCATTTCACTTTGAAGGGTCTCAAGATCTTCCGATGTCATATTATTATGGACAAACTTTGAGAAGGCCATTGTATCGTGCTTACGGGTCAATTGTATGCTGAAGATCGTTATCGGATTACCATAGTGCCCTTCAGCTTCAATAGTATCAACTAGCTCTGACAATAAATCAGAATCCTTATTCTTTAAAGAATTCTTTAAAAATAAACCCAGGGCATCCATTACCCTGGATTTTTCTTCCGTCGAGTGCGCTATCACTCGCAAATTTATATGATGGATCACTTGCCCCTGTTCATGTTAGACCTGATACTGGGTCTGTTCTTTTCGGTTCCAGTACCACGTTTACCCATACCTCTTCCCTTTACACCAGCACTGGTCTTTCCACGGAAGACACGCCCCTTCTGGGTGCTGTTGCAGATCCAATTAAGATTTTTATCGTTCTTGATCACGGGGTGACTGGGGTCCACAAGGATCACTTCGTACCACTTGGCTTTGCCATCCTCGCCTACCCAGTAGGAGTTGAGGACTTCCATGTTCGGGTATTTTCTGGACGCACGCTCTTCTGCAATTCTCTGTATACTCTTGCCTGCAGTTATCTTGTTCTTACCCATGTTGTGACTGCGTCTTCCGCGAACATATCTTGTATTTCTGCGGCTTCCTCTTCTTACTTTTGCACGCACAACTATTATTCCCTGTTTAGCTTTGTATCCAAGGGACCTTGCACGATCTATGCGAGTGGGTCTTCTGATCTTCACGATGGAACCCTGTTCTCTCCATTCCTGGAGTCTCTCCCACCTAAGATCCTTGACATAAGTCGCATCAGGGTTCTTCCAGGCATCTCTAATATATCCATAAAAAGATTTTGACAATTGTGTTCACCTTGTTTCATTTTTAGTTTCACGGTTCAGCCTTTTTCCGGCTACATTCCCACGGGATCCCTCCCGAATGAAACGACATTACTACACACATGATATGATTTAAATGTTTTTGCCAAATGTATCTCTTAAACCATATGTTTCCAGATATTCTATCATATTTTTTCTTCTGGTTGTTGATCCAGATAAGCTGAGGCAGTCTTTAGAGTTTCGGTCATATTAGATACATTTCGCATTATTTTTTCAACATATGCTATATTCTCTGTTTCAGTTTCCTGTTCTAGAAGTGCCTGCACATAATCCTGTATCTCTGTAACAGGACCCATCAGACCCTGGTTGAGTACGCCTGTGAAGATATCTTTCATTTCGTTCAGATTCAGCAATAACTCATTTTTCATCTTGAGTTCAGTGATATCCTTTCCAGAACATATCAATGCCTCTATATTTCCATTACTGTCGTAAATGGGTGACTTGCTCCAGCTTACAATTATAGCTTCTCCATTCTTCTTAAGGATCTTTTTCTCACTGGAGAGTGGAGTATCACTCATATTAGTTATTATCTCTTTGAAATTTTCTTTTTCTTTTTCCCTATCTTCAGGTAAGAACAGCACATCGAACACATTTTGTCCGATAAGTTCAAACTCATCATAACCAAGTGATTCATTTCCTGTGCGGTTCATCAGATTGATCATTTGATCCCTGTCCACAACCAGCATTAAACCTCCGGCCACATCGATGCATTGGTATGCATAATTGCGTTCTGCCAGGATCCTGTCCTGAAGATGTTTTATTCTTGTAAGGGATTTAACACGGGTCACAAGTTCAAGTCTGTTTACAGGCTTACTCAGAAATTCGTCAGCACCGGACTCAAGACCTTTTATCTTTTCATCTTTGCCTGAAAGAGCAGTTACCATTATAATGGGGGTGAATTGGGTTTCTACTGAAGTCTTAAGCACCTTACAGACCTCATATCCGTTCATGTCGGGCATCATCACATCAAGGATTATTACAGAAGGCTTTTCGGACCTGGCTTTTCTAAGAGCCTCCTTTCCGTTATAAGCTCTGATTATTTCATAATGAGACTTGAGATAAAGTTCCATGAGATCTACGATAGCTGGCTCATCATCAACTACCAGTACTCTGTCAAGATCAGATCCTATCATGGTATACTATCCTAAAATTTGTTATTAAGGGAAGAATATATAGTCTTTTTGGATTTGCATTGTCGAATGTAAAATCCCCTTTGCAGCACATACTATGTTTGTATGCCTCTTTTTCAAAGACCTTAACACCTGTCTCTTTGGACATTTTATTTTCATACATGCCATTATCCATCCTTTGTTCATCTAATTCCCTCATAAATTCAATATATATTTCAATAAGTATATAAGCATCGTGTCATCTACAAGCTCAAAAACAATAAATATTTTATGGCAACTATAAATAGCTTTTCTAAACGGTATATCTTATAAAAAGTGGGGTTGGTGAGATTTGAACTCACGATCGACGGGTCTCTCCGAACAAATGCTTTTCAGCATTCTGAGCACATATCAGTGCTCCAACGGCTCCTCACCAATCAGCCCCGTCGGGCAGATCTCAGTAGACCCGTTGTTCATCATCTATCCGCTGGAGCCCGTCGCCATGCCGGGCTAGGCCACAACCCCAGATAGGTGTATCCCCCAGAATACATCTTATCAGTGATATATCTATCGGTGATGGAAATTCGGATTTATCTGACTGATAGTTAGAGATAATCTATTTTTTCTTTTTTGATCTTTATTTTTCAAATCAAGGTATATGTGTAAAATAACACTAATTTACTAAATAGTATTCAAGAAAGCCAGTATAATTCCATAAAGTGTGATGGAGGGTACAAGATGTGTAATGAGATTACATTTTCTAAAAAATGTCTTATATAATGTATATAAGTAATCGATTAAAAAGGAGGTTAATCAAAATCCCCTCATTATTGAATTGTGAGCGTCTGAAGATCAAGACAGGCTCACAAAACAAATTATACCAATTTTTCCAAACAGTAATGAACAAGCATTTTATATACTCAAATGTATTTAAATACCCTATTAAATGTGGATGTATCAGGTCCACATAACTCTATTTTTGATCTTCTTCACTTTACTCTCTCAATATCCCCATATTTTGAGAGTTTCTCACAGAGCAATTCTATCTCAGCTCTCAGCTTTTCTATAGGGATGCCGAACATCTGTGTAAGGTATATAGCTCCGCCTGCACCAACTCCTTCTTTTACGAATCCGGCTTCATATTGTCTGAGGCCCTGCAGGCGTGATTGACCAAATCCAGGGTCAGTTGCATATGCTTTTGCATCCAGTTTGTCCGTAATTGTGGCAAAGTGAGCTGAAGTGTCATTCATGACATAGCAAGTTGTTACAATAGTGATGTTATCTGTCTCATATCCAAGATGTTTGATCACGGCAAAAACTGCTGCCATCTGAGTGCCACCTGCAAGGATCACAGGCATATCTTCAAGCCCTGTGGCTATCCCCGCAACTGCTGCCATCATAGGATCGCCCACGCATTTGATCGCTTCCATAGGATCGTTACGAAGATCGCCAGGTTTTATGCCGGAAGAGGCCAGAGCTTCATTTATAACCTGTTTTTTAAGTTCAAGGGGATTGGTGGATGCACTACTGCTTACATTTCCATCATAACCAAGGGCTGCCAGGACCGCATTGGCAGTAGTGGTACCCGCAGGTATACTTTCGCCGATCATGACAAAGTCATATTTATCCTTTAGTTCCCTGCCCAGAATAAAACCACGTTCGAAGATACCCTGTGCATCAGGGACGGCTATAGCTTCCCGTATATCTTTTCCAGGTGCTCCTCCAATGTCTCTCAGAGGCACTGTTTTAGCAGGCAGGGTCTTCAGTCCTGCATTTACAAGCATGTGTGGCACACCGGTCATATCCAGCGCAACCCGGGTAATAAGCGCAGGTGTAGGCGTGTCATAAGGCGGCGTCATGGGCAGAATAGGTACATCCACCACCATGCCGGTCTCCAGCACCTCGGCATCCCCAGGCGGTGTATAGTCTGTTAGTTTTGCTGTCTTCCCGGCAGCAGAAAGGCCTTCAATGTAAGCCGTTTCAGTATTTGCCAATACGCACAGGAACAATGGCCTTTCAGGCATTTTTATATTTTCTGGTGATGGTCCTTCCATGATACACCCTCTTTTTCAGTAAAAAGTAAGTTGCAGGGATCAATATTTCCTTGCTACATAAACTTTTACACTTGCATCTTTGCCACAGACGGGGCAATGCCCCTTATGGCCCTCTTCCTGATCGGTGGGTATGCCCAAAATGCCTGCACCGATCTCCTCTTCTATCTGCAAACCACATGCCTTATCGCCACACCATGGAAGGAGTGCTATACCCTCAGATAATTTCTCATTGACATCTTCAAGAGTAGAGCAAACAAATATGCGTGCCTGCATATCTGCGACCGCTTTCTCAAAGAGGGTGGACTGAATGACCTTTAATGTCTCTTTTGATTCATGGCTTATGTTTTCCAGAGGTACCTGTCTTTTTTCTCCGGTATCTCTACGAACCAGCACAGCAACACCATTCTTTAGATCTCGGGGGCCTATCTCCAGTCTCAGTGGCACACCTTTCATTTCCCATCTATAATACTTAGCCCCGGGACGATCGTCACTCAGATCAATTTTTACACGGATCCCTGCATCCTGCAGAAGTTGCTGTACTTTTTCACATGCCTGGATCACATCAGATGAATCCTTGAACACTATAGGTATGATCACCACCTGTATAGGAGCCACTTCAGGAGGTAATACAAGTCCTTTATCATCACCGTGTATGGATATCAGTGCAGCTATAGAGCGCTCTGAAACGCCATAACATGTCTGGTGAGCATATACCTGTTCTCCTGCCGGATTCTCGTACTTTATGTCGAAAGTCCTGGCAAAGTTATCGCCAAGATGATGAGCTGTCCCTACCTGTAAGGTCTTGCCGTCAGGCATCAATGCATCTACAGCTATGGTATAATCAGCTCCCGGGAACTTGTCCCAGTCCGGGCGCTTAGAAGCAAGCACAGGCACTGCCAGCCTATAATAGAACTCTATATATATCTTTATAGCCTCATCTACTTGTTCAGCAGCCTCTTGCCAGGTAGCATGTACGGTGTGCGCCTCTTTGAAAGAGGTTATCTCCCTTAACCTTATAAGAGGACGGGTATGTTTTGTCTCGTATCTGAAAGTGTTAACTATCTGATATAATTTCAGAGGCAGGTCAGCATGGGAGCGCACCCACAATTTGTACATAGGATAAATAGCAGTCTCGCTTGTAGGCCGCAGGGCAAGTTTCACATCCAGTGGAGATGTACCACCGTGAGTGACCCAATATACTTCATCCTCAAAGCCCTTTATGTGCTCCGCCTCTTTCATGAACTCATTTTCAGGTATAAGAAGCGGGAACATTGTTTCCATATGATCCTTGTCCAATAGTTCCCTTATTATGTTATAAACGTTTTTCCGAATCGTAAAACCAAACGGATACCATACGTAAAGGCCTTTTACAGGATAGCGCACATCCATTATTTCAGCTATTCGTAAGAGTTCATTGTACCATTCACTAAAATCCTTCTTTGAAGGAAGGGTCGCTTCTTTCTCCTTTTCTGTCATGAGGTCACCTGCTATCTTGATCTTCAGGTATAAACAGATGCATTGTTTATAGGCATTTCCTTCTCAGGATCGCATCCGGCGGTTGAGGACCTGCAAAAACCACAGTTCATTTTTCAGAATCTTTTTTCATGCAGAGGAACCAATCTCCGCACCTGGTGCCATCTTCACCCTTCTGAAGCCTTTCCTTTGCCATATCCCATGATACTGGGTTTGGAAGAATCACATCTTCTCCGGGATGCCAGTTCTCAGGGGTTTGTACATTATGTTTGTCAGATACCTGCATTGCTACAAGCAGGCGCTTGATCTCTCCCATGTTCCTGCCGTTGGAGAATGGGTAATAAAACATTGCCCTTATCTTGGCCCTGGGGTCGATGATAAATACTGCTCTTACCGTTTCTGTGCTAGACTCCATGAAATGGAAAGAACCACTCGTAGTCTCCAATTTTTCAAGAATTTCCTCGGGCGTATAGGAAGCTCGGGGATGGATCATACCATATTTGCCCGCAATTTCCATGCTCACATCTTCAATTATCGGAAAATCGATATCTATCCCTTTCAACCCTTTGTACTCTATCTTTTCTTTGATAGCAGCGAGCCATGAGATGTGAGAATATAAACTATCAATGGAAAGACCAATAAGTTCAGTATTAAGCTGCCTGAACTCCTCCTGCATTGTTGCACATTTGATAAACTCTGTGGTGCATACAGGAGTAAAGTCTGCCGGATGACTGAAGAGGATGACCCACTTTCCTTTGTAGTCTTCAGGGAAGTTGATCCTTCCTTTTGTTGTCCTCGCCTGAAAGCCAGGTGCTATATCGCCTATTAAAGGCATTGTGGGTCTCTCTGTCCTTTCGCCTTCCATGTTGATCCCCATAATTTTAATTGTAGTGATGGAACTGATAGATAATCAATTTCCTATCATGTCTTCATCACATGCGTCCATTTCGATCTCAGCACTCTCTGCATCGAAAACTATCATGCCAGTTTTAAGCTTACGTGCCTGTTCCTGAGTAAGCTTGGAAGATACGGCTTTTTCGGATATTATGGCACTGTTGCCCAAAGGATCCTCTATGATCACGGTAAGTTTCCTTTTGCCATCTACAGCTTCATGTATCATTTCCTGTAACTGAAGGCCGCGCTCATATTTTTCCGGCTCATCTGCCACCCATTTTGTTGCAGTGATCACAACCCCCAGTATCCGGTCAAGCACACCTTCGATGTTAGTTATGTATGATTCCGAGATAGAACCAGGCTCCACAATTATTCCCAGTTCAGGAACCTTTATCGTCCCTGAAGTAGAACGCACGACCTTAGCATAAAGGTCTTCAGACCCTTCAACGACAAATTCGTATCGGACAGGTTCTTTCTGGGACAGGATCATTGTGTCAGTGAAACGAAAACTACAGTCGCAGCACGCCGTAATGTACATGACATCCCCGAAATATGGGATCTCATCTCTCTCCCAATTCATTATGATTTCTTTGTGGCAGAGAGGACACTGCGTACGGGTAACGAATGCTGCCTGTGGACCATCACCTGTCAATATCTTCCACCAACTATCTTTGAACGATCGATCTTTATCCCGGTAGGGGTTACCAGAACCTGGTCTTCTTTAAGCCCAGCTATATCTCCATGGACATCCACGACAACATCTTTCAGGTCCTTCAGAGCCCTGTCCAACATAAGTTTATCGTTCTTGATGGTGGATATGTCTATCATTAGGATATTTCCCTCATACACTTCTTTCTTGAGCAAAGCCAGATCATTCAGGTTTGTAAGTTCTGCCACTCTTACATATGTTTCTGCAGGCTCCTCTCCTGTTACTTCTTCATATTTGCTCAGATCAAGCTCAGTGAACTCGTCTTCACCCGTAGGCGATCTTTTACTTACGCCAAAAAACTTATCCATTAATTTTGCCATAACATGCACCCTTTATCTTTTACAGTACTTATTTTATTATTGGACTGATCCAGTTAAAAATATCTCCTACTGATTTAGCATCTTCATTATTTATAAGAACAACCATATATTTTAATTATTGTGCCTCTAAAATTACATTTCGATATTCCATATCTCATCACCTACATGATGCAAAGATTTCACAGCTTTCCCAGAATCTGAAATCATGTCCTTTCCAGGGATCAGTGCCTTGCCAATGGCAAGAGGCTTGCCATATTTCTCTTCTTTTACGATCACAGGATCCCCTTGCAGAATGTTCTCATCTGCATGGACAATTCCAGGGCTCATCACGTCTGCACCATTCACTACAAAGCGTACGGCACCAGAATCCACTACCACTGTATTCTTCTCAATGGCCAGCTCTATAACACCTCGCACTGTTGGGAAATAGATATCGTCTACTGCAAATAATAGCACTTTCCCGTCTATAAGGATCACAGATGTGTCACCTGCATCAGCATGCTCGAATTTGTACGATGCTACCTTCTGCACTACTGTGTCCCCATACATGGATATGAGGTTATCGAGCAGTTTATTTTTGGCAGATTTCCTGAGTTGTATCCTTCCTCTGATCTTCAAGGGACCACCTGGCTTATTCTCCAGTGATTAATATCATAACGCAACAGCACAATTAAAGATTACGTATAGGGAGTAAGATCTCCCTTCTTACCTGATCACTACAACAGGAATGCCCTTTACATCCAGCACATCAACTGCTCTGCCGGCAGAGATCACTTCTTTTTCTATCTCCACACTTTCGGGAGCCAGATCTATAATGCCACTCTTTGTCTGCAGGCTTATCTTCCCATTCTGTTCCATCTCGCTTACCAGTTTTTTCGGATTAGCTTCCGTTAATGCATCGATTATAGCCTTTGCCTGGCCTTTGAATTTTGGGCCGATGACTCCCATGTTAGGCTTGACATTCACTGGCACGTGCTCAAAATCAGGGTTGCCTACCATCACTTCTACTGGTGTGTTAGTTGCACCTGTTATGTCCATTACGTCGGTGAGCGCTCCATATATTTCAAGACCTTTCAAAGGAGCATTAAGGGCAATACCATGCTCGGATTTATATCTCCTGACGCTGCTCACAATCTCTTTAACAAGTTCTCCGGCTTTACCGGCCTCTTCATCCTTCCATAAGGCATCTGCCTTTGGCCAGGATTGCATATGTACACTTCCGGTTCCAAGTCTTGAATACATTTCCTCTGCAAAGAAGGGTGCAAACGGAGCAAGCAATTTTGCAAGTACTTCTATAGTTGCGTATAGTGTGTATTGTGCTGCTTTTCTATCCGTTGCATTGGTGCCATACAGGCGGGATTTGACAAGTTCGATGTAATTGTCTGCCACTACTTCCCAGGCAAAACCTCGGATGGATTTAAAAGCCTCATCGAACTGACAGGCATCCATGTTCAAGGTTACTGAAGTTATCAGTTCGTACAACTTGTCGAGCAACCATCTATCCACAATATGAAGTTCCTCTTTTGTGGGCACATAGGATGTATCCCGGTCATTGAAGTGGGAAACAGAGAACCTGTATATGCTCCACATCTTAGCAAAGAAGCGTGATGCAGATACTACATCTTTCCAGCGGAACATCACATCTGAACCAGGAGCGCCTCCTATGGCTGCCCACTGTCTGAATGAATCTGCGCTGTATTTCTCAATTACCTCTTCAGGAGGGATTATATTGCCCAGGGATTTGCTCATCTTATGGCCATCCTCGCCCAGCACCATGCCATTCACAAGGATAGAATCCCAGGGGCGCTTGCCTGCAAGTGCCATGGAACGGAGGATCGTATAGAAGGCCCATGTCCGGATGATATCATGGCCCTGTGGTCTCAATTGGGCAGGTAATCTGCTTTTATGATCAGTGAGCCAGCCAGTAACATGCTGGACTGTAATGGAAGAATCCATCCATGTGTCCAGTACATCTTCCTCTGGCTCAAAATTAGTGCTACCGCATTTACTGCATGGTTCTTTTGGAGATTCCCGGGTGGGATCAATGGGCATCCACTCTTCTTTTGCCACCATTACCTCGCCACAGTCCTTACAGTACCATACAGGTATAGGAGTTGCAAATATACGCTGTCTGGAGATACACCAGTCCCACTCCATGGTGCCCAGCCAGTTCTCAAGCCTGACCTTCATGTGCTCAGGTGTCCAGTTGATCTCATCGGCAGCTTTTTTGACATCATTGGTATCTATCTTAACGAACCACTGCTTTTCAGAAAGGATTTCGATGGGTGTGTCACATCTCCAACACATTCCTACATTCTGTTCGAGTTCCTTTTGCTCGTATAGGTACCCTTCTGCTTTCAGATCCGTTATGACGGCTTCCTTACATTCCGGAATAGTCATGTCTGCATATTTGCCTGCGATTTTTGTCATACGGCCGTTCTTATCAATGGCCTTGCGCAGGGGAAGTTTATGTTCCACCCACCAGCGTACATCCTGCTTATCACCGAAGGTACAGATCATCACGACACCCGTACCAAATGCAGGATCTACTACACTATCACTTATTACGGGAACTTCATGTCCGAAGAGGGGAACCTTTACCTTGCTTCCGATATGAGCATTGTAGCGTGCATCTTCAGGATTGATTGCAACAGCTACACATGCTGCCATAAGTTCAGGCCTTGTGGTGGCTATCTTTAATTTGTCAAAATTAAGGTAATTAAGCTGTGTGCTCCTGCCTTCATATTCCACTTCTGCAAATGCAATGGCGGTTTCACATCTCGGGCACCAGTTAACAGGATGCTCGGACTGGTATATCCTGCCCATGTCATACATCCTGCGGAAAGACCGCTGTGTCTTGGAGTAATATGCAGGTTCCATTGTAACGAACTCATTGCTCCAGTCCACGGAGAAACCTAAGTTCATCATTGTATTGCGCATTTTTGCAATGTTGTTGGTCGTCAGTTCACGGCACATTCTCCTGAACTCTTCCCTTGGCACTTGATTCTTTGTGATATTATGTATCTCTTCTACCTTTACTTCTGTGGGAAGTCCATGGCAGTCCCAGCCCTGCGGGAACATCACATTGTATCCGCACATGCGCTTGTAACGGGCAACAAAATCTATGTAACACCAGTTAAGAGAGTTCCCTATATGGAAATTGCCAGTGGGATAAGGCGGAGGTGTATCTATAATGAACTGTGGTCTATTATGATCTTCCCAGTCAAAATGGTACATGGACATGTCCCATGCTTCCTTCCACTTTGGTTCGACCTCATGAGGGATATATTCCTTTGGAACTGTCATTGCAACTCTCCGATAAATATGATGTAGTGATTGTACGGTATCCGTAACAGTGGGTTTTTCATTATTTAAATATATCTGGTTGACGCAACATCCTGGCAACATGCTCTATATTCCGCATAGGGGTCAGGAACACCGTTAATCCTTTATATCAATCTGCTTAATCTCATCAGGGGTGGCCAGTACACTGTATCGGAGGAAGCAATATGGGCAAAAAAATAGCAATTTTCGCTTTCAATGATGAGCCTATGTGCTTTGCTCACGCACTGATGAATGCTATAGATATGACTGTGTTTGCAGTGCATGCACCTAGAAGATGATAGCCTTGAAAGCGCCAAAGAACAGGGTCTTCGCCTTTGTGATGAGATGTTCGGGCATCCAAGTATGAGCAGGTAAGTATAGCAAGGATATGAGATCATCGTATTCTGAGTGGAGCGAATCTTTCATGCTTGATAATATCTCTCTCTGTTCCAGTGTTCACAGCATCAGCAGACAAGAGCTTGACAGAATAATGATTAACAGCATAAATATAGAGGTGAAATAATGCAATTCGGAGAAATACTTAAAGGAAAAGAAGTAGAAGGCAAAGAGAAACATGTTCCGGCCATAGAGCTCATAAGAGGGCACGGGTCAACAGGCGCTGATTTTGTAAGGGTTGTTGTGGGTAAGGAAGTACCTCATCCCAACACAGTGGAACATCATATTGAATGGGTGGAGCTTTTCGGCATCACAAAAGATGGAAAGACCATTGATTTTGGACGGATGAACTTCGAGCCCGTGCACTCAGAGCCAATAGCCAGTTTCCACATCAACAACATTGATAATTTCAAGGCCTTCTGTGCTCTTGAATACTGCAATATACATGGTGTCTGGCAGAACTGCATCGAAGTTTAAATTTTTCATTAACTTTTTTCAGATGCTTATGGCCTCTCCGGAGGCCATGCTTTTATAGGCCTGTCAGTACTCATTATAATCTAAAGATAAGCAGACAGGTGATTCCTTTGTCTGCAAGTTATTAATAAGGTCAATTGTGTTCTTATT
This sequence comes from Methanomethylovorans hollandica DSM 15978, assembly GCF_000328665.1. NCBI lineage: Archaea > Methanobacteriati > Methanobacteriota > Methanomicrobia > Methanosarcinales > Methanosarcinaceae > Methanomethylovorans > Methanomethylovorans hollandica. The sequence goes on along the minus strand of NC_019977.1, from coordinate 1,858,914 downwards.
GACTCTGATAGCCTATTTCCTTGTCTGTGAGGTAACAGGCAGGGTCATCTGCCCATACATTGTCGTGCACAGCTTCGGCTCTAACCCTGAAATTAGCATTACATACATCCAGCCATTTGCACTTTGCACATCTATCTGCATGTTGTTTTATCAGAGGCTTGCGGTCCTTAAGGCCTGCCATCAGCTCATCGGTCGTATCTCTCCAGATCTCACTGAACTTTCTTTCCCGGACATTTCCAAAAGTGTAATGCCTCCAGAACTGGTCAGGATGTACCGATCCGTCCCATGAAACACAACCTATGCCTATGCCCGTAGAGTTCCCCTGGTTCATCTGTAGCAGTGAGTATACTTCTGCAGCTCTCTCCGGATCTTCTTCAAGCATCTTCAGATAAATGTACGGCCCATCGCAGTGATTGTCAACTGTGAGCACTTCCACAGGCAACCCCTTCTCATGTAACTGCCGGGTCCTCTTCATTATAAGGTCAACTACTTCCCGGCTCTCTTCAAGGCTAAGGTCTTCTTCTACCATATCCGAACCCCTGCCTGCATATACCAGATGGTAGAAACATATACGAGGTATGTTCTCTTTTTCTATAAGGTCGAATATGGCAGGGATATCCTTCACATTATGCTTATTGATGGTGAACCTGAGGCCGACCTTGATACCTTCGGCCCTGCAGTTGCGCAGTCCTTCAAGAGCGGCATCAAAAGCGCCTGCACGTCCTCTGAACTTATCATTCGTTTCTCTCATACCATCAAGTGAGATACCCACATAAGAAAGACCGATCTCTTTTAATTTCTTTGCCATTTCTTTATCGATGAGGGTCCCATTCGTGGAGATGACTGCTCTTCTTCCTTTGGACCTGGCGTATGCGGCTAGCTCAGGCAGATCTTTGCGCATGAGGGGTTCCCCTCCAGAAAATAAGATCACGGGAGAGCCAAAATCCGCAAGGTCATCTATGAGTGCCTTACCTTCTTCTGTAGTCAGTTCGTTCTTGTAATCAATATTTTTAGAATGTGCATAACAGTGTACACATTTGAGGTTGCAGCGTCTGGTCACATTCCAGACGACAACAGGTTTTTTGTCGATAGAGAACTGCAAAAGATGAGAAGGGAGTTTCTTAGAATCCCTGCCGTATCTTAAAGCATCTGATGGTTCCACAGTCCCACAATATAGTTTTGAAATACCTATCATGATAATCGTTCCGCTTAATAAGTAGAATCAGGTACGCAAATGCTGCCTTCCGGGCATTTCTATGTTTTATCCGAAATTTGCATGAGAAAAAGAAAAAATGATATAAATAGGTTTTTCAGGAACATGCCAAAAGCATGTCCTTAATCTTCTTTAATATCTCTTCGAACGTATACTCGTCAGGGATAACAGAAACATTCACATCGTAGCCACGCAATGTTTCTGCTGTAGGCAAGCCAATAGCTGCTACGATTGACTCACTGAGTGCCTGCACGATCGCATCTCCGGCTTCGAGCTCTTTGGCCACCTCAAAGAAATTATGCACCATCATGGAACTGGTAAAGGCAAAAGCTGTGATCTTGCCATCCAGAGCAGTTCTTATCAGGTCTTTTTGCTCCTCGCCATCAGGCCTAAAAAGGCTATAAACTTTTGTTTCCAGCACATTTGCGCCACAGCGGGTAAGTCCCTCTGTGAGCACAGTTGAGCCAAAGACACTACGTGCCATGCCTATGTTCTTATTCTTTACATCCTTGCAAAGGTATTCTATAAGTCCCTTTGAACTGTACACTCCGGGCATGCCCATGACCTTAATGCCTTTCTCTTCCAGAGATTTCTTTGTAGTAGGTCCTATAGCTACTACATTGGTATTATTCAAAGCTTCTATGAACATATCACGCATAACGTATGGTATTTTCTGCAATGTGTAATCAAGCCCATTGGCACTTGTGAATATCACGTAGTCGGCTTCTTTTTTTGCTATCTGCTCAAAAAAAGGTTTGAAGGAAGAATCTTGCGTTCCCGTAAGCTCGATCATGGGAACAGCCATTACATCAAATCCCATGGACCTTGCAAGCTTCACTGATTCTTCCTTATATACAGATGGCCGCATAATGGCCAGAACAGGTTTGTTTTCGTCAGCCATATCCATTAACTCCTTCCCGGAAACTGCTCTCCAAGTTCATCGTGCAATTTGACCACATCACCTATTATAGTGATCGCAGGTGTCTTTACCTTCCTTTCTTTCTTGAGGGCAACAATGTTCTCAAGAGTGCCCACTGTTACTCTCTGGTCAGGACGGGTTCCTCTCTCTATTAGTGCAATTGGTGTGGATGGGTCTTTACCGTGCCTCATAAGTTCATTTACATTGCGTTCCAGCATTTTGACACCCATAAGGATAACAATGGTGCCAGGGAACTTTGCAAGTGTTTCCCAGTCCAGCCCGCTTTCTTCTTTGGTGGGGTCTTCATGACCGGTTATAAACGTAACCATGGAGGCATGATCTCTGTGTGTCACAGGAATGCCCGCATAGGCAGGTGCGGATATGGCAGAGGTTATACCAGGCACGATCTCAAAACCAATGCCTGCCTTCACTAATTCCTGCCCCTCCTCTCCTCCTCTTCCGAAAACATATGGATCTCCACCCTTGAGGCGGACAATCATTTTGCCTTCTTTTGCCTTCTCTACTATAAGTTCATTGATCCTGTCCTGAGATAGTGTATGATCTCCGGCATACTTTCCTGCATCAATCTTCTCGGCTTTTTGAGGAATCGAAGACAGTATCGCTTCACCAGGAAGCTGGTCATATATGACCACATCTGCACTATCTATGAGCCTTCTTGCCTTCAGAGTAAGCAGTTCGGGATCTCCGGGACCCGAACCTACAAGATATACTTTTCCATAGTTGTCGGTCATTATCGCAAAACCTGTCGTGTTTTCAAAAGATGAAGTGATAAAGTTATTTATAGGCATCGTTGAGATGCCCTAAAACTGTCATCAAAAAGAAAAAAAGTAGCATTTGCGAAAATAGGATGACACGCAATAGCCTTAATAGAGCTGTTTCTAATAAGTCTACTTTTGCTTTCCGAGTATGTAGAATATCATTTCCCGGTTAAGTTTGCCTTCCCTTTCGATTTTATCGGCTATCTCGGCATCAGATCTGCCATCAGCCTTCATTTCTTTTATTTTCTCTATTATGGCAGGTGATATGCTATAATACTCGTTGATATCCTTCCTGTGACCCCATACATCTCCTTCCACCAGTTTAATGTTCTGCATTTGCATGAACATCTCTATGGACTTGGAAACTGTTCTTCTGTAAGAGCTTGGTATCTGGATGACCTCTACTTTGGTGCAGGTTTGAACAAGGTTGAATATATCCTTGTTCGACGGGCGAAAAGCAAGGTGTATCACTTTCTCATTCGGATTGAGTTCATTTATCTCTTCTCTTGAACTTACGACTCTTATTTTCATAGGTGGCCCCCCACCGATTTGATTTCAAAAAGAACTTATTAAACAAATTATGTAGTCACCTATTAAATAATTGTCGATTGAAACATATCCTATTTTAGACCTTAACTGGAAAAGCGTATACGTATGGCATCGGCATGGGCCTGCAGCCCTTCTTTCTCAGCAAGAGATATTACGGTGTCCATGATCGTTGCAAGTCCTTCCTTGTTGATGCGCTGGATACTGGAAATCTTGAGAAAATGCATTATGTTGAGGCCTGAGTACATTCTAGCATATCCTGCAGTGGGTAATACATGATTCGTACCGGATGCATAATCACCTACAGGAACAGGGGCATAGTTGCCCATAAAGATCGAACCTGCGTGCTCTATCTTCTGAAGTACAGTCTCATCGTCATTAGTGATTATTTCAAGATGTTCAGGAGCGAAGCTGTTTGAGAAATCTATGCACTGTTCAATGGATTCAGCTATCAGTATTGCTGCATTCTTCAGTGATGAACCTACTATCTCTCCTCTTATAGTGCTTTGTGCCTGTTTCAGCACTTCTTCTTTGACCTTCGAGGCAAGGGTTTCAGAGTTTGTCACCAATACAGATACTGCCTGAGGGTCATGCTCTGCCTGGGCTATCATGTCCGCTGCGACCATTGCAGGATACGCAGACTCATCAGCAATTATCAGCACCTCACTTGGCCCCGCAGGGAAATCTATTTCAGCCCTGTCTCTGATCTGCATCTTGGCGGATGTCACATACACATTCCCGGGACCCACGATCTTATCCACCTTCATCACACTATCTGTCCCATAAGCCATTGCAGCAATAGCCTGCACACCTCCCACGCGGTACACATGATCCGCACCTGCTACTTTTGCTGCTGCCAGCGTGAGGGGATTAACCTTTCCATCAGGGCCCGGAGGCGTACACATTACAACCTTTCTGACGCCTGCAACCTTTGCAGGTATTATTGTCATAAGTGCGGTGGATGGGTATGAGGCCCTGCCTCCGGGAACATAGGCTCCCACACTTGCAAGGGCAGTTGCCTTTTGTCCCAGCTCTATTCCAGGGGAAAGCTGCATGAACCACATCTTTTCAGGCATCTGTGCTTCATGGAACTTGCGGATATTGTTTGCAGCTATTTCCAGATGTTTAATAAGTTCCTGATCTGTACTGTTGTATGCGTTTTCTATCTCATCCCTGGATACTTCGATGGCATCGATCATTGCACCATCAAAACGCTGAGTATATTCGCGAAGAGCTACATCTCCTTTGCTGAGCACATCTGCAAGGATCGAGGAAACAGTGCCACTTACATTTGCCAGCTCGCCTCCGCGTTCAATGAGTGCCTTTATCTCCTTTTCTTTAAACTCTGATAATCTACCGTAAAGCATGCTGCATCTCCTTAGAATTATAGTTCAATCATCAAAATCACTAAAGGTTCTTTGTAGTCTTTCCATAGGTCTGTACACTGCTTCTGCAAAGCCATTCCCTTTTATTTTCCCCGTCTGATATGAACCCATGATATTGTGCATTATCCTCTCTGCTGTCTTTGGCCCTATCAGTTGGCCTATTCTTTCAACACCAGCATTCTTTAGCGCTTCTACTGACGTAAGTCCGGCGTTATACAACTTTCGGGCACGCACCCTGCCCACATCACGAATGCTTACCAGTTCGAGTAATTGAGCATTAGCTCCATATTGGATACGTTTTTCCAATTCATAGGCTTTTTCTGTTCCTGGAAATTCCATGGTTTCCGCAAGTTTGGCCGTAGCATGCATGAGCCATTGTGCTATATCGGCAAAAGCGTGTATATCTCCTTCACCAACGTTGAACTGTGCTGTGATCTCGTCCATTGGTATCTCATCTATCCATTTGATCATGAACAAGGCAGTTTTAACTTCTCCCAGGAACCATTCATATTCTATGGACTTAAAAGGGCTGGGCATTCTGGCAAACTCATCCTTATGGACAGTTGCAAATTCATTGATCATGGTATAATCAGAGCTGCGCATGTAAAGCTGTTTCATGTCGGGGGTACTACATACAAGATGCATCAAAGTAAGGTCTGTGAGTTTCCCAGCTTTCTCTAAACCTTGCAGTATGGTGGCAGCTGATAGTGGATCAATGTACAGCATGGACACCAGTTTTCCAAGCCGTGTGGCCCGAAGGCGACCTTCTTGCTGCAGCATACCATGCTCAAGCAGGAATGCTATGCTTTGTTCTACCAGTTCCTGCAGATTACGTGCCTCCTGCTGATGTGCAAAAAATGTTGCGCTCATGAACTCCATAAGTCCCTCTTCACTGGAAGCGAAACCATTGACAATTGTGGAAAGAACATGGGTACGCAATGCATTCTCTGTACCAAGTTTTGACCAGACATCTTCTGCCTTGGCATTGACATAGTTCCCAAAAAGTGCTTCCATTTCATCATATGAACGGGCTATAAGCACAGATTCTCCGTAAGGGTCAAGATGAGGTCTACCCGCTCTGCCTGCCATTTGTTTATATTCAAGGACAGGTATAGGCTGCATTCCAAAGTTGGAATCATATCTCTTATAGCTGCGGATAACAACTCTGCGTGCAGGCAGGTTCAGCCCGGCTGCAAGGGTAGGCGTGCTGCATATAACTTTGATCATGTTTTCCCGGAACCCGTCCTCCACAAGCCTGCGATGGGCTGAGTTCAATCCCGCATGGTGAAATGCCACACCATTTCTGATACATTGTGCAAGTACTTTGGAAGCTTCTGTTTCTGACGTTTCGATTACTGCGTCTACGATCTTGTCAAGGACACTGCGCTCCTGTTTGCTGAGCAATTTATCAACGTGTCTGTCCAGCTTCTTTGCAAAACCCACGCAATTCTTGCGGCTGCTTTCGAATACAAGGCATTGCCCTCCTTCTTCCAGTGTATCTATGACAATGTTTACCCCGTCGTCGGAGGATGTGATAGCAACAGCTTTCTGAGCACCGATATAATTTATCGTATCCGCATAGTACACGCCTTCCCTCAGGTCTGTAGGTCTCCATTCGCTCAATACAAGCCCGCCTTTCAGCCAGTCTGCTATCTCTTGTGCATTACCTACTGTTGCAGATAATGCAATTATCTGAGCTTTAGGATTAAGTTTTCTCAATTTAGCAATAGTGACTTCCAGAGTGGGGCCTCTATTGGGTGAATCCAGCAGATGTACCTCATCCACCACTATTACGGTGATGTCCTGCATCCAGGATGTTTCGTTGCGCAACAGGGAATCTGCTTTCTCTGAGGTTGCAATTATTATGTCATTGGCACCAAGCCACTCATCCCTTGCTTCAAAATCCCCGGTGGATATGCCGGTTTGGATGCCGATCTGTCTGAACTTCAAAAAACGGTCCATCTTTTCGGATGCCAATGCCCTTAATGGCACAATGTACAATGCTTTTCCCCCTTTTGTGATGGAGCTCAGCATTGCAAGCTCAGCTATGAGGGTTTTTCCGGAGGCTGTGGGTATTGCAGCTACCATGTTCTTTCCCTCAAGAAGGCCTTTATCAATAGCTTCTCCCTGAGGGGGATACAAATGTTCGATTCCGGAGTCCAGGTAAAAGCCGATGACTTTTTCCGGCAGGCTTATTTCTTTGATCTGCATGAGGAACCACTTGAAAGATGGTCTGATGTCTAATAAAAGTTGCTTTTTTAAGCTTTTTAGTCAATCAAGGGATCAGCTTATATTGATCAGTTATCAGTATATAAGAAACGTTCACATTTAACGGGAAACCAGATACACATGTCTGCTTTAGGCAATATCTCATCTGCATCTTCTATGTTGTTATCAGATTTTAATGGGTTAATACCTGTAAACCTCGCCGAGATAATTTTTATTTTAGCGGTTGCTGTCTTTACATTCGTTGCCGCAAAGCTGGTAGATAAGCTCATGGATGCAGAATTGCGTGCAATGAACAAAAAGATGAACGTAGACCAGACATCCTATAACCTTTTAAGACACATCAGTGTGGCTGTTGTCTATTTGATAGGTTTAATCATTGTGGTATCCAGTATTCCTTTCTTGGAGAAGGTTTCACTGGCTCTGCTGGCAGGAGCAGGTTTTGCAGGTATCGTTGTGGGTCTTGCAGCCCAGAGCACTCTTGGCAATATTATAGCAGGTATTTCTCTTGCTGTATTCCGTCCATTCAGGGTTGGAGACAGAGTGAATGTAATGCACGAGTACGGCAAGATCACAGATATCACTCTTCGTCATACTGTTCTAAGGACGTGGGACAATAGGCGTGTGATAATTCCTAACAGTGTCATTGGGGATGAAGCTATAATCAACTGGTCCATAGAGGATCCCACAGTGAACTGGCCTGTTGATATAGGTATAAGTTATGACTCTGATATCGATCTTGCGCGTAAGATCATTACAGAGGAAGCAAGGAGGCATGTCAATGTACTTACGCATGTCGAACTTGTGAAATACGATCCAACTATCCAGAAAAATGAAGCCATCCAGGTGCTGGTGACCGAACTAGGCGAGCATGCTGTTAACATGCGTCTGCTATTCTGGTGTGCTGATCGTAAATTGTGCTACACTACAGGGTGTGAGATCAGGGAATCCATTAAGAAGCGATTCGATGCAGAAGGTGTGGAAATACCATTCCCATATCGCACTATTGTGTACAAGAAAGACATGGGTGAAAATGCAAGGCTTAAGAGCGAAACTCCTACAAATCCTTCTTTTCACGCCTCTCAGGACAATTAGACAATTAAACGGTAGCTGAAAAAACGGTATCTTAAAAAAGCAGGGCCTGCCTTTCTGGCAGGTCATTTTTCTGCTATATGTTTATTCATTTGTCAGCTTACCACTGAAATACATATCGTAAGATGCCATGTCAAAGTGTCCATGACCGCTCAGGTTGAACAGTATGGTTTTCTCTTCACCGGTTTCCTTACATTTGAGGGCTTCATCTATTGCACATTTTATCGCATGGGCTGATTCAGGAGCAGGAGCTATTCCTTCACTGCGTGCAAAGGTTACAGCTGCATCGAATATCTCTACCTGATGATAGGACCTTGCTTCCATCATGCCATCAGCGACCAGTTTGCTGACAATTGGTGAAGCGCCATGATATCTGAGACCGCCAGCGTGAATGGCAGGAGGTATGAACTCAGAGCCAAGAGTGTACATCTTAAGCAGTGGAGTCATCTGTGCCATGTCACCGAAATCATAATCGAACCTGCCTTCTGTCAGGCTGGGGCATGCCGATGGTTCTACTGCTATGATCCTTGTATCTGTTTTACCGGCGATGTTGTCTCTGATGTAAGGCAGACTTACTCCTGCCAGGTTACTTCCTCCACCGCAGCACCCTATGACGATGTCTGGATAGTCTTCCGTCTTTTCGAATTGCTTCTGTGTTTCAAGACCTACTATCGTCTGGTGAAGGCATGTGTGGTTAAGGACACTTCCCAGGGCATATTTGGTGTTGTCGTTAAGTGCTGCAACTTCTATGGCTTCACTTATGGCTATACCCAGACTTCCGTTGGTATCTGGATATTTTTCAAGGATCATTCTTCCGAACTGTGTTTCAGGGCTTGGCGAAGGGATAACGCTAGCACCCCAGAGGTTTATCAGGGATTTCCTATATGGTTTCTGATAGAAGCTGGAACGTACCATAAAAACTTTACACTCAATGTCAAAATAGTTGCACGAAAGGGATAATGCACTACCCCACTGGCCGGCACCGGTCTCAGTAGTGATCTTTTCGGTACCTTCTTTCATATTGTAGTATGCCTGGGCAATGGCTGTATTGGGTTTGTGGCTGCCCGCAGGGCTTACACTTTCATCCTTATAGTATATCTTAGCAGGTGTACCAAGCACCTTTTCAAGTCTGTGTGCCCTGTGCAGGGGTGATGGTCTCCAGAGCTTGTATATTTCAAGTATTTCCTGCGGGATGTCGATATACCTTTCAGGGCTCATTTCCTGTTTGATCAACTCTTTTGCGAATATCGGTTCAAGTTCCGATGGTTTGATGGGTTCCCTGGTTGCAGGGTTAAGCGGGGGTGCAAGGGGTTCAGGAAAATCTGCAAGTATATTATACCAATGAGTCGGCATCTCGTTTTCGTCAAGTAGTATCTTCGTATGTTCCATAGTGATCCTCAGAAAAATGTATTAGTGTGTACAATAATGTGCATATCGATGATTATATATATATCATTTTTGGTTTTACTCCCAGTGTTCTCAAATATGTCCTTAAATATATAACTAATCGAAACAGTAAAAACATCAGGTTGATCCGATGACGATACAAAAACCAAGAGGAACAAGAGATTTCCTTCCGCAAGAAATGGTCCGCAGAAGATATCTGGAAAACCGGCTAAGGGAGGTAGTTGGCAGATGGGGTTACCAAGAGGTAGTTACACCCACTTTTGAGCACCTGGAGCTTTTTACACTGAAGTCAGGTGAAGGTGTGGTAGGCGAACTTTACAATTTCAAGGATAAAGGGGATCGTGAGATGACCTTGCGCCCTGAACTCACGGCACCTGTGATGAGAATGTTCGTAAATGAGATGCAGGCCTTACCGCGTCCCTTGAAACTGTTCTATTTTGAAAATTGTTTCAGATATGAGAGGCCGCAGAAAGGCAGGTTCAGAGAGTTCTGGCAGTTCGGTGTGGAACTTATCGGTTCCGAAGGCCCTGATGCGGATGCAGAGGTGATATCCCTGGCAACTGCTATGCTTGAGGTTGCTGGCATTAAGGGTGATCTGCATGTAGGCTATCTGGGGATCATACGTCATGTACTGAGTTCTCTGGAAGTTGAGAAGCAAGGTAAGATAATGCGTCTGGTAGACAAGAAAGATGATATGGGGCTGGACTATTATCTGGAGGAGATCAATGCGCCGACAGACCTGCGCATGAAACTCTTTGGACTCATTTCCCTTACCGGCAGTGAAGCTATTTCCAAGGCCAGCAACCTGCTCGGTCCAATTCCTGAAATAGATACTTTCCAGCAGATACTTACTCTTTTAGATGCGTATGATATCGATTACACTATTGATTTCGGCATTTCCAGAGGTCTTGATTACTATACAGGTATGGTCTTTGAGATATATGCCGAGGGCCTGGGTGCACAAAAGCAGGTATGCGGTGGCGGTTCATATAAACTGATCCAGCTTTTCGGAGGGGGCGATGTTCCATCTACCGGTTTTGGTCTGGGTTTTGACAGGATCATGGAAATATATAACATTGAACTTGTATCGCAAAAGACCGTCGTCATGATCACCACGCAAAGCACACGCATCAATGCTATCCCAGTGGCATGTAAGCTAAGGGAGTATGTGCCTGTGTATATGGATATCATGAACAGGAATTTCAAGGCTCAGCTATCGTATGCTAACAATATAGGTGCCCGCTATGCACTCATATTAGGTGACAGGGAAGTGTCCCAGGGTGTTTTGACTTTGAAAGATATGGAAAGCGGGGTTCAGGAATCCCTTACTCTGGATGAGATCATTTTAAAGCTGACCGGTGAAAGCAATTGAGGCACTCAAGGACTTTGCATGTTCTGGCAGCGGATAGAACTGCTGCTGTCTCCTTACCCATGCGGTTTGTGGTAGCATCCATTATAATGATGGTAGTCATGGCACTGTTAGCTACAGCAACTTCAGGTTTCCTGGCCCATATGAGAATAAGCGATCTGGGATCAGAGATATCCGAGCTGGATGCCACTGCGTCAATTTTGTACCTTGGTGGTCCGGGTAGCAATGTTACAATGGAAGTGAATGTACCGGCAGGATATCGGGTGGTCATGGGGTCCATGCCCGGATGTGAGTCATCATGGCCTCTTGATGCAAAGAACTATTTTCTGGAACATGATGGGAAATTCATAGTAAGGGAGTCCAAGGCAGCTTACAGCAATGATCTAATGGATGGTGTGATCGTTCTTCCCCCGGGTGAACATTTTTTGTTCATGGAAACCATTGTAAATCCTGCAGATGGGATGCTTTTTGTGAGGATATCTGAATAGGTGGCAAAAATTTTAGTCAAGGATCAAAATGAAGGCTTTGTCAGTTTTTATCCATGATAATAGGGCATGGATGGATTTCGTTCTTTCAAAAACAGCACTTATACTTGCAAGTGTGGTGGTTATTGCTGCTGTATATCATTTTGCAGTAAGCATGGAACAAATGGATCGTCAGAAGGAGCTGGATATGCATTCTTCAGAATTCTTATCCTATATAGATAAGGTTGGAAGCAGTCCCTATGAGACGAATATCACCTATACGTTCAATGCAGGGCATTTTTCCCATCTTCAGGAACAACAATTTGAAATTTCAATATCCGGTGAATATGTGGTCATTGATACTATTATTGATGGCCGATCAATGATATCAGCAAGAACCCCTGCTTTCAGAGTATATCCTTATTCGCCTTCCATCCTGTACAATGATCTTAGATCAGAATATGGTGCTAATGGTAGTATAATGGAACCCATTAGTTCAGAACATATGGATATAGTCAGATATTTAACATCAAGGGGGGCCGATGAGGTCACTTTTAATGCCAGTGAGCAGTTCTACATCCAAAAAACATTTATATATTTTAATAACAATATAAATGTGGAAAAGATAGGATATGTACTGGTTTATCAATGACGACAGGGCTATACTTGAACCACAGAACGATATTTTCGCTACGGCGTTATTGGTACTGGGTTTTGTGATTTTTGCTTGTGTGGTATCGAAAACATACATTGCACAACAGGACAGTGCTTTCGCACTGGAGAACTATGGGCAGGCCTCTCTGATCGCACAGAGCATTGCTCGCTCCCAGATGCTTCAGGGCAGCAGACAGGACCTCATGTCTGCTGAGAAACTGGATGAGCTGAGTGGTCCGCGATCTGACCCGCAGACTTTGAGACTGTTCTTTGATAGTTTTTCTCCAAATGTTCATTTCCAGGCAGATATTTCAACTGAGGACGGTGAATACGTCTGGCATATCCGCAGGACTTTATCAGCTTCTTCCTCCATGCGGCAGATAGCTGCTTCCGTGCCCGTCACACTGGAACTTAACCCAATGCAGCAGGTTCCTGGTACACTGACGGTGAAACTGTTCAAAGAGCGGTGGGATGTTTAATATGAAGTCTAAATCAATGCAGTGTAAAAACCCGGTGCACAGGCAAATGATTTCCGATAGAAGTGCAATTTCATCAACCATTGATGTAATGGTCTTCCTTTTGATGATATCCCTTTCAGCAGTAGTGCTGATGCCTGTTATGCTTTCTTCGGGGCATAATGAGGCTTTACAGGATGTTGCAGCATACAGATATGATGGACAGTTGCTGCAATCTCTTCTGGATAGCAGGGTAGAAGGTTTTGAGTACACAATAATGCCATCTGCATTTACGGCTACTATTATCATACCTGCTGAAAGTACAATGCATCTTTATAAGTACAATAATATCTTTGCAAAGGAACATACCTCTAGGACCTTTGCCGACCTGATCGCAGAAGGTATGTTGTTCTCACTGCGTACTGAGGCAAATGGGAAGTACTATTATCTACACTCGTTCAGTGCCGGATACTCGCAAGCTATAGAAAACGCACTTGAAGAACATCTGAACAGAAGAATAGGTGGCAGATACAATTACAAGCTGGAAGCTAACTGGCAGCCGGTTCCTGGGTGCGGGCCTTCGGGTCAGATTTCCGTGGGTGCTGTTCCTCCTGGAAGGTCCTTCAGGCAGAGTGCGCTAATATCTGTGCCATATGGTCATTCCGTGAGCTTAGCAGATATATCATCTCCTGCAGATGATCTTAAATTTGAACTTGCAGTCAATTCTTCTAATAAAGAGTATGAGTTGCGTTCCATGTTCGAGGAGTGCATATACTTCGCAGCGTCAAATGCTTCTGCTTCGATTGTAGAGATGTACTTTCCTGAAGATTCTCTGCAAAAAATAAGCACAGGACATATAAATTTTGTATCAATGGGTGCTTCTTTGATGGGAATGCCTTCTGGTGGGACAGTTATTGGAAAGGCTATAGCTACTGATATATTGATTAACGCTGCAAATTTAACCGGAAATATGTGTTTGAATTCAACAAATATCACAATGCTTACGGAAGCAAATGTGAACTTGGCTGCAAGCCGGATTCAGGAAAAACATACAAATGATGTATATTCTTATATTTCAGACGCTATGTCCGAGGAGATCAATGATACTATACAGGTAATGATGCAAACGGACGATCTTATTACTTTGCTTGAGCTTAGGGATAAGCAATTATATTCTATTTATATGCATGTACAACCTCCGGCAGCTGAGGTTACCCTTGTGATATGGTAAATCCCTATCACAAATCTTATATGCTATGCTGCTTCATTTACCTCGCCTCGCCAAGGACAATTATAGGCTATATCTCCATAACGTTCAAATAGCCTTTATTGAGATCAACAAAATTTACATAATTTACATCAAATACTCATTTGCAATTATTAGGAGGAATTCAATGGCAAAAATGCATACCCGGAGAAAAGGTCAATCCGGTTCTAAAAGGCCAATGCGCTCTGAAGCACCTGCATGGTGTACTATGAGCACAGACGAGATTACAAAAGTTGTGCTGGAAATGTGGAAGCAGGGTATGAGCACAAGCCTCATTGGCATGGTCCTTAGGGACAAATATGGAATGCCAGATGTCAAGCTTGCTACTGGGAAAAAGATCACTGCCATTCTCAGGGAAAATGATCAGGAACCACCAGTTCCGGAAGACCTGTACAATCTAGTTGTAAAAGCAATAGGTCTGAGGAAACATGTGGTCCACAATCATTCGGACAATCATAACACCCGTTCCCTGCATAATGTCGAATCCAAGATTCGTAGACTTGTTAAGTACTACCAGTCCACTAAGGTACTTCCAAATGACTGGAAATACAAGCCTGAAACGGCAGAAATGCTTATCACAAGATAAATACCAAACTCATTCCGATAGGCTGGAGCCTGTCGGTAATTTTTTTTATTTTCCGTCTTTATTTCATTTCTATCCTTTAGAAAATAAATTTTTGATGTCATTCTCATTCCGCTATATTTCAGGTCGTCAAAGGTCCAAAAGAATTAATTAATTTTAAAAAATATCTTATTTTTAATATAATGTCGAAGGTAAAATATAAATTGTTATAGTGCCCACTATAGTGCATGAAAGCGGTCATTCTTGCAGCGGGAGAAGGCCTTCGATGCCGCCCCCTTACTCTTACTCGTTCAAAAGTAATGTTGCCTGTTGCTGACAGGCCAATTCTTGAACATGTTATCAGCTCCCTTGAACAAAACGACATTAAGGACATCCTGTTGATAGTTGGTTATGAGAAAGAGCGCATAATGGACTATTTCAGAGATGGTGTGGATTTCGGGGTCAACATCCGATATGTTGAGCAAAAGACACAACTTGGTACAGCACATGCTATAGAACAGGCAAAAAACGAACTTGCCGGTGAACATGAATTCCTTGCTCTGAATGGTGATAACTTCATAGAACCGAAGGTTATCAGTGATCTGATAAGATCAAAACGCGGAGATGCAACCATACTTGCCGTTAAAACAGAACACGTGAGCGGGTATGGGGTTTTGAGGGCAGAAGATCACAAGGTATTGGAGATTCTGGAAAACCCGGTTGCTGAGGCCATTCACCTTGTAAACACCGGAATCTATTATTTCAGCTCCAAGGTATTTGATTACATTGGAGACACCCCTCTTTCTCTGAAAGGTGAATATGCCATAACCGATACCCTCCAGAAGATGATTGAGAGTGGAACAGAAGTATCCATGGCTACGACAAGATCGTGGTGGCTGGATGCAGTGTATGCATGGGATCTTCTGAGGCTTAATTCTGTTACCCTTGGAAAGATAGAAAAAAATGTCCCATCCGGTGCAATGGAAGATGGGGCCCACATTAAAGGAAATGTATCTATCGGTAAGAATACTATTGTCAGGTCAGGATGTTATATAGTAGGACCTGTTCTGATAGGAGAGAATTGTGATATCGGACCGAATGCTGTTATATTGCCCTCTACCTCCATCGGCAATAATGTATCAGTGGGTGCTTTCACGAATATACGGAACAGTATTATAATGAATGATGTACGTATGGGTTCTCACGGTTATGTCTCCGATTCTGTCATTGGCAGTAATTGTCATATAGGTCCGTATTTCATTACAGAGACAGATACAAATCTGAGTATAATAATGAACGGAGAATTACAACGGGCTGAAAAATTGGGTACGATCATCGGTGATGATACTGATGTAGGCCACAGAGTCCTTGTAAAAGCAGGTGTCATAATATCCATCAACTGTCACATAGGATCAGGTAATGTGGTGGATAAGGCGTTGCACCGGGGTACCCTGGTGCTCTGAGGTGATGGTGATGTGTGGTATAGTAGGTTATGTGGGTGCGGAGAATGCTGTTGAAATTATTGTTGATTCTCTCAAGAAACTTGAATACAGAGGTTATGACTCCGCAGGGGTTACCATCCTAAATAGTGATCTGGAAACATACAAGACCGTGGGTAAGATCTCTGAGCTGGAAAAAATAATTCCCGTAGATTTTACAGGACACATTGGGATCGGTCATACCCGCTGGGCCACTCACGGGAAGCCCGACACCAAGAATGCTCATCCTCATCTTTCATCAAATATCGCAGTGGTGCATAACGGTATCATTGAGAACTATATGCACCTGAAGGAAAAACTGCTGACGCAAGGTTATGAGTTCTTATCCGAAACAGATACTGAGGTCATAGCGCATTTGCTGCACAGAACAATGAAGGAGGATGCTAAACTCAGTTTACTGGATGCTGTAAGGCATATTATGACGGAAATGGAGGGATCTTATGCTGTTGCAGTTCTATGTACCGATGAGCCGGAACACATCGTGCTTGCCCGTAAGGACAGTCCTTTGGTCATCGGTCTTGGAGATCACGGCTATTATGCAGCATCGGATGTAACTGCGTTTCTCAGGTACACAAGAAACGCTGTATATGTCAATGATAAGGAACTTGTGCTGATCAGTCCTGCAGGAGTGAAGTTCTATAATAACGATGGTCAGCAGATAGAAAAGCAAATTGACACTATTGAGTGGAATGAAGAAGCTGCTGAAAAAGCAGGTTATGAACATTTCATGCTCAAGGAAATACATGAGCAGCCCACATCCATCCAGGATACATATGCAGGCAAGATATTTGAACTTGAAGGAAAGGTCATACTGGATGAACTGAAGATGGATGAGGACCAACTCAGGAGTTTGCAAAGGGTGACGATAATTGCCTGTGGCACATCATGGAATGCGGGCTGTGTTGGCAAATATCTGTTCGAACGCCTCGCAGGTATACACACTGATATTGAAACGGCATCTGAATTCAGATATGGGGAACCGGTGCTTTGTGGACAGGTATTCACTCTTGCCATAACCCAATCCGGAGAAACAGCTGATACACTTGCAGCTATAAGGAGTTCCAGGTCCTACGGATGCAAGGCAGCTGCTATAACCAATGTAGTGGGAAGTACCATTACCAGAGAAACCGATAGTGTGCTCTTCACACGTGCAGGCCCTGAGATCGGGGTCGCTGCTACAAAAACCTTCACAGCTCAGCTTATAGTTCTCTATCTGATGGCAATCCATATGGGCACTGTGAGGGGTCGTTTGTCTCCTGAAACAGCGCGGGAGATATTAGTGGGTATCAAACAATTACCAGGTCAGGTACAAAAGATCCTCAATAATAAGGATGCGATAAAGGCATGTGCTGAACACTATGCAAATGTCCAGGACTATTTTTTCATCGGCAGGCATCTTAATTATCCAGTTTCACTGGAGGGTGCCCTGAAACTTAAGGAAATCTCTTATATACATGCCGAAGGATATGCGGCGGGTGAACTTAAACATGGGCCTCTGGCCCTTCTCAGTAGTGAAACACCCGTAGTGGCCATTGCAACAAAAGGACACACGTATGACAAAGTGCTTAGCAATATAAAAGAGGTTAAGGCAAGGAGTGCTGAAGTTATAGCTGTGGCAAATCAGAGTGATACTGAGATCGATAAATATGTTGACACAGTACTAAGGATCCCAGATTGTCATGAACTATTAGCTCCGGTGCTTTCATCTGTAGTATTGCAGTTGCTGGCATATTATACAGCCTATGCGAGGGGTTGCTCCATTGATAAGCCTAGGAACCTTGCGAAAAGCGTTACAGTAGAATGATCTTAAGAGGTTTGTATTATGAAGTTATTTGGTTCATCCGGTATTAGGGGACTTGCTAATAAAGAAATAACAGTTGATCTTGCCCTTGAAGTTGGGTTAGCACTTGGCAAGTCCAACAGATCCGCAGTTATCGGGAGGGATCCCAGAGTATCCAGCGAAATGATCGAGCATGCACTGATCTCGGGACTTGTGTCTGCAGGTTGTGATGTTGTCAGGATCGGAGTTGTCACAACTCCCACACTTGCCTACGCTTCACGGAAATATGATTGTGGGGTAATGATCACCGCTTCTCATAATCCTGCTCCGTATGTGGGCATCAAGTTATGGAACCCTGATGGTATGGCATTTGATTCCGTACAGCAGGAAGAGATCGAACGCATAATAGAGGAGAAAGATTTCGCGGCTGTGCCATGGAACGAAATAGGTGACATCACTTCAGACAGTTCAGCCATAAAAGATCATGTTGAACTTATCCTGAGCAATGTGAAGCCAGTCAGGATGCGGGTGGTTGTTGATTGCGGTTGTGCCGCAGGCAGCACCATCACTCCTTTTCTGTTACGAAAAATGGGGTGTGAGGTCATCACTCTCAATGCGCAGCTCGACGGACACTTCCCCGCACGCAATCCGGAACCAACAGAGGAAAATCTGTGGATGCTCAAAAAGGCTGTAAAGGAGTTCGGTGCTCAGGTCGGTATTGCCCATGACGGCGATGCTGATCGGATGATGGCGGTCGATGAGAACGGAGAATTCGTATCAGGGGATGAGCTGCTTGCAATTTTCGCCTTGCGTGAATGTAAGGATTCCGGCAAGCTTGTGGTACCTGTAGATACTTCGATGATGGTGGATGATTCCTTACCTCTTTCAGAAGTGATCCATACACGTGTAGGTGATGTTTACGTGGCCGAAGAACTCAAGAAAATAGGCGCAACCTTCGGCGGAGAACCTTCCGGAAGCTGGATCTTCCCCAGAGTATCATATTGTCCGGATGGTATCCTCGCAGCCGCATTGCTTGTAGAAATGGTACAGGAAACCCCACTTGGTAAAATGCGTGCTGTACTTCCCAGATATCCTACTAAGAGAGGTACTCTTCCCTGCGATAATATGGACAAGGAAAGGGTAATGCAGACCATTGCTGTAAGGATGAAGCAAATGGGCAAGGTTACTGATATAGATGGTGTACGTGTGGAAATGAAGGACGGATGGGTACTTATCAGACCATCGGGCACAGAACCCAAGATAAGGATCACAGCCGAATCCCGTGAAAACGTAGAAGAGCTTTATGCAATGGCTGAGAAGACCGTCAGGGAGAACCTTTGATGAAGGCAGTGATACTTGCAGCCGGCGAAGGCACACGTATGCGGCCTCTGACCGCTGCCCGGCCGAAGGTCATGTTGCCTCTTGCTAACAGACCCATGCTCGAACATGTGATAGAGGCCTGTATCAAGGTAGGCATAAAGGATTTTGTGGTGGTCACGGGCTATAAGGAAGAGACTATCAGGGATTATTTCGGTGACGGGAAAAGATGGGGTATACATATTGATCATGTAACCCAGGAAAAGCAGCTTGGTACTGCTAATGCAATAGGTTGTGCCAGAGAATATGTGAATGGACGCTTTGTTCAGCTAAATGGTGACATGCTTGTAGACCCTACACATCTTGAAAAACTTATACAGCACAATGAGCCTGCTGTAATTAGTGTAAAGGCGGTTGAGAATCCGTCTGAATTCGGAGTGATCGTTACGGAAGCGGATAAGGTTGTCCGTATAATCGAAAAACCTCTTGACCCTCCTGTTAAAACCGTTAATGCAGGCATTTACCTGTTCGATACTACTATCTTTGAATACATTGACAGGACTGCGCTATCTCCACGCAATGAATATGAAATAACCGATTCCATGCAGATGATGGTAAACGATGGCATACATGTGGGTTTTGAACCTCTTACCCATGTCTGGCTGGATGTGGGTAGACCTTGGGATATGCTGGATGCCAACAAGGCTCTGCTTGAAAAGATCAAGCCTAAATGTGAAGGTACTGTGGAACCAATGGCTACCTTACATGGAGATGTGATTATAGGTGAGGGTACAATCGTGCGCAATGGTGCGTACATCATAGGTCCTGTGGTCATCGGTAAGAATTGCGATATAGGTCCCAATTGTTTTATCCGGCCCTCCACTTCCATAGGCAACAATGTGCATATAGGCAATGGCGTTGAGGTGAAGAACTGTGTCATCATGGATTACACTAAAATTGGACACCTTACATACATTGGTGACAGCGTTGTAGGGTACGGTTGTAATTTCGGTGCTGGTACAAAGGTTGCAAATCTTCGTCATGATGGCAAGAGCATCAAGTCCATCATCAAAGGCAAGAGGGTAGATACAGGCCGCAGAAAGCTGGGTGTGATAATGGGGGATGATGTTCATACGGGCATCAACACCAGCATCAATGTGGGTGTTGTGATTGAGAATGGCAGCGGCACCAGACCCGGTGAAGTTCTTATGCAGTGATGGTGACGCATTTGACATCTGAAAGCATAGCTCTGAGCAGGCTCAAAGAGCTTGCAGCAAAAGCTGCCGATGTGATATCTGCACACAGGCATGTACGTCTTATATCTCACAATGATGCTGACGGTCTTACTTCGGCGGGTATAATGTGCAGGGCCCTCATGCGAAAAGGCATGACTTTCCAGACCACTATTACAAGCAGGCTGGCTCAGGATACCATTGATACAATAAAGAGCAGTGTATCTGCGGAAGACCTGGTCATATTCTGTGATATGGGCAGTGGACAGATAGAACTTATCAGGCAGATTGAGAATGATGTGATAGTTATCGATCATCATATGCCTGTGGGTGAATCCCCTGCAAAGGTAGCTGTAAATCCTCATTATACGGGCATTGATGGAGCTATATATCTATCTGCTTCAGGTACTACCTATCTGGTGGCAAAGGAAATGGATCCGGATAATGTTGATCTTGCAGGACTTGCAATTGCAGGTGCTGTCGGAGACAAACAGCTCTTTGGAAGTGCAAATCTGCATATTCTGGAGGAGGCCACACAGGCAGGCGTGGTTTCTGTCAAAAAGGGTCTCAAGGTAGGGGATGGTGATATAGCCGATGTGCTGGAATATACACCTGAACCTTATCTGGATATCACCGGTGACATAAAGAAGATACATGATTTCCTTGATATCCTTGGGGTGAAAGGGAGATTAAGTGAGCTGTCTCATGGAGATCTCAAGAAGCTTACATCTTCAATTGCACTTAAGCTTGCAAAGCATGCAAGCCCTGAAGCTGTGGACGCTGCCATAGGAGATGTTTATTATCTTGAAAAAGAGCTTGTAAAGAATGTATATGACTTTGTCGCCATGCTCAATACATGTGGTAAGCTGGAAAAGGCTGGTATGGCTCTGTCCATGTGTATGCAGGATGCGTCCGTTGTAGAGGAAATACGCCAGTTGACAATTGAATATCAAAGGTCTATAGTAGCTAATATAAAGCAGGCAGAAGGCATGCTGCAGCAAGGGAAGAATATCTGCTACATCATAGCAAAGGATATGGACAACACAGGGATGATCAGCAGTACCATGGTCAGATACATGCACCCTGAGAAACCCTGTATTGTAACCAATGAAGTAGAAGGGATCGTCAAAATTTCAGGCCGGGGTACACGGGCTTTGATAGATAAGGGTCTTGACCTTGCTTATGCCTTAAGGGAAGGTGCTTTGGCTGTGGGTGGTCAGGGGGGTGGCCATAATATAGCATCCGGCGCCTCTATTCCCCCTGGAAAGGTGCAGGAGTTCATTGATATCGTGGATGATATCGTAGGGCAGCAATCAGGTGAAGAGTCAGGCGATAAAAAATGAGAATTCGTACTACCATTACCATGAAAAGTCCACAGATGGCAGAAAAAGTAGCTTTATCTCTGGCTGCGGATAATCTTTCCGGTATGAGTACAGAAGTTGCTGAAGGACTGGCAACTATCAGTTTCAGTACTGAAAAGATCACAACCCTGATCGCCACTATGGATGATCTGCTCATGAATGCCCGAATAGCTGAGGAAATTCTGGAGAATGTAGATAAAAGGTCCCAAAAGTAGTCGTTTCGTGAGCATTTTTATTCACGATCAATTTTTAATTCTGGTCCTCAGAGTCTCCATCTCAACTACTTTTGCCATCGGAGCCTTCTTTTTTACAGATTCTATTTCTGATTCTATTCCTTTAAGCAAGCATCATATTTTCTGCCAGAGCTTTTTGTTCAGATCGATCATTTCTTTCTGTTGTTCCATAAGGGAGCGCCTGTAAAGCAGGGCTGCAGGATGGTACAACTTAACCAGGTATTTACCCTCCTGCATGTTCACAGCTTCACCCCATTTCAGCGGTGAAACACAAAATGCCTGTTCTGCCGTATTGCCCAGCAGTATGATCACTTCAGGATCAAGCAGCTCTATCTGAGCAAGCAGAAAAGGTCTGCATGTCTTAAGCTCGCTGTGCGTTGGCTTTCTGTTGTTCGGAGGACGGCATTTGACAGTATTGATTATGGCATATTCGTTCTCTTCAAGGGCCATGTAATCTATAAGTTCATCCAGTACTTTTCCTGCCCTTCCGCAGAAAGGAATGCCGGACTCATCTTCGTTTTTCCCGGGAGCTTCTCCAATGAACAGCACCTTTGGTCTTTCGGAACCTCTAATTATTACCTTATTGGTTGCATTTTCGTGTAGAGGGCACTTCTTACATTCCAGTACCCTGGCAGTTATGCCCTTAAGTCCCAGTTTTACCAGTTCACCCGAGTTCATAGCAGGTGTATTGCAGTTTCTATTCATGTGTGTTGCAGTTTCTACTATTGATTATCATTTGCTCTCAGTTCTTCCATGAAATATATCTGTTCGGTTATGAACGCATTGTATGGAGTGTCCATTGCATATTCTTTTGCACGCTGTGCGATTGCACCGTTCAGAAATTCGATCTCTGTTCTTTTGCCGGCTGCAAGGTCCTGCAGCATAGAAGAATGATGTGCCCGTGTATTAGGTAACTGGTGTTCTTTCAGATATTTAATGTACTCTTTGGCAGTATCCCAGGACAATTGCACTTTTTCAGCAGCTGTTACCCTGAAAGCTTCATCCATCATACCTTCTATTATGCTCCATGCATGTGGATTTTCCAGCTTGCCATAGGGCACACCCATTATAGCTCCAAGAGGGTTCAATGCACAATTGTAAAGGACCTTAGACCATATTGCTCCTTTTATATTATCTGTTGCAGACACAGGAACGTCAGCTTTGAGTAGTATTTCTGCAAGCTTTTGCACACCACCATCCATTCCTGAAGGGAATCTGCCAAGCTGCATGGGGCCACTTTCCACAGATACATGAACACTTGCATCCCCGGTCCATTCGAAACCCGTGATTATAGTACCTCCTATCACAGTGTCAGTGTACTCTGCTATTATTTCTTCGTTGCCTATTCCATTCTGGAGGCTTATTACTTCTCTGCCTTTTATAATATCAGCGAACTGTTCACAAATGGATCTGGTGGCAGTGGACTTGGAACTTATGAATATGTAATCAAAGTCCCTGTTCTTTGGTATATCTTCACCGCAGCTGAAAAAACTGGTCTCTTCCCCCCAGATGCCTGTCATTCTAAAACCATCTGTCTTTATAATTTCAGCATGTTTGTGTCTGCATACGGCATACACATCAGAGACCCTGGAAAGACGGGCTGCAATAGACAGGCCTACGGCACCCGCACCTAATATCAATATATTCATTATATCATCACACTTCAAGGTATAATACTGTTAGATAGAAACGACAGGGTATGCAGTAAGGATATATATGAATTAACTTTTTTGCTCATTCCTCTTCCTTACGCAAAGAACAGGCGGTATAGATGTCATTTTAATTAAGTAAGGCTACTTCAATTCCATATTTATCCACCAATTTCTGCCATTCATCATGATAAGATTTCAATTCATTATAGTCTGATTGACTCAGTGTCGCACTGGGGTAAGAGTTCATGTCGTTGCATAATTTGTAATAATTAATATTGTCATCGTATTCTTCAGAAACGCTGTCAAATGAATTGCCATCACATATCTTTAGTATATTTGGCATCGTAGTTAGTTTTCCTGTTCCTACATAATCTCCAGAAGCATCCGTTATAATGCTTGGTGAAGTTGATTCAACAAAACAATAACCTGTGTCTCTATAACTGTATTTTTGTGGACATTTTATTCCAATGGCATCATGGTTTTCAGTATTAAAACTGAATATAACTACTTCATAACCAAGACCTCGCAATAAGTAAGCAATCAACTCTGATTTTCCTGAACACAAGCCTGAACCTGTATACAAAACTTCATATGGATATTTTCCTTTAACATTGTCTGACATAAAGGCAGCAGTATCGTAGTTTATGTTTTGTACAAGACTTATTGCAATTCTAGCTTGGTCGTCTTTATTTGGTGTAATACCCTTAATCTGTTCAACGAATGGGTCTAAAAAAAGTTTTTGATTTTCATCATTCAAATTTCTGTTAATAAAATCTATATCAGTTGGTGGCGTAGTGTAATAACTAATTGATCTCGGTAATTCCTTTAAATAATCATTTAAGCCACCATACACAGTATATGTTATATGTCCATGAACTCCACGTAAAATATAGTTATAATCTACAGTTTTTGGATCGGTTTTAAAACGTGATGCATCCGGTGTAACTGACTCAGTAGTTGTAATTGTTTCAGCAATATTGCGTAATAAATCAATATGTTCACTATTTTGTAACGTATCTTTTTGCAATGTTGATGTCGCATCTAAAGTCACCGGAATGGATAATACAATTGAGAAAAGTATTAAATATAAACAAAAATGAACAATCACATTCGTTTGATATCTTTTTTTTTTACAGCATGAAGAATACCACTTAAATGTCCTGAGTATATGGCGTAATATAAAAAATCCTATAACAAATACCAAAATGAATCCAACAGGTATCTGGGGTAAGAATTCATCATTAAGTATCACCTCATTCTGAATGACAAATGAAAAAGATAAAACCATTAATCCTAATCTGAACATTCCAATGAAGGTTTTATTCCAGTCCCAACGCATAAGTCAACCTCTGATGATTTTAAGACATTTTAATCATTTTTTAAAGTAATACCAAAGGTATCCACTTCCTCACATATATGTTGAATTAATTTTTGAAAAATTTCTTTATTTTGGTAAGCAACGATGGTTTTTTCTTGGGATGCGGTTTAAGTAAGTTAGTTTGTAAATCTGAAGATAGGTTGTATTTTTGACTTCTTATTACTTCTACTGAATTATCAAGAGTCGTTGCTGTATGAGAATATTTGCTATCCGGTTGTGAGTAGTTGTTTGGAGGTGATGCCACAGGAATGTCAAATTTGCATGGTCCACCTGGTCTATCATTGCCAGCTAAAGGATTTAAGTTCTGTTTTTCCTTTTGGTCTTGAAATACTCTATCTGTGCCCATTATATCATCTATCTCACAAATAAATATATTATACATTATATATAAATTTTATGTTATTTAAAATTCAGCTTCTATTTGTTAAATACCATAAACTTAAAAATATGCTTGAATAATGTGGTACATGAAAACTATTCTCAAAATATTGAACCTAACAAAGATCTGTTGAATGAGAAAAAAGCAAAAACGACAATAATTACGTTTGCTATAAATTCGGCTCGTAGAAAACCTTTTTAAATAGCTACTCATAGCCAAAATTATGCGAAAATAACTATTATTCAGGCCAACATATAGAAGTTTTATTGACTTACATTATTGTTTGAATTTAGAGGATTTCTACAGAG
Source organism: Methanomethylovorans hollandica DSM 15978 (assembly GCF_000328665.1). Taxonomy (NCBI): domain Archaea; kingdom Methanobacteriati; phylum Methanobacteriota; class Methanomicrobia; order Methanosarcinales; family Methanosarcinaceae; genus Methanomethylovorans; species Methanomethylovorans hollandica. Next base: position 1,833,437 of record NC_019977.1, on the reverse strand, counting down.
CCAGGTAAAAATAGAATTTAAAGTAGGTTTTCTACAGAGCCCTTTTTCGACAACATAATAAAGGATGTACGCCTTTTTGCCTACTGAAAAGCTTACCTACTATGCTGGCTCTTCATTCACTATTACGAGGAATAAATAAATGGAATTGCATTTCACATTGAAAGTTGCTATCCGGGCGAGTTCGGATGTCACTCCTGCTCATGAGATGATAGGGGAGTATTTAGAAGAGGCAAACAGGACCATTCTAGTCAAGGGTGCTTCAGATGGCTATGGAGCACAGGTAGTAGAATGGGGTATTGACGGCAATAAAATAGACATGTTGATAGAATCCGGTCGCTATGTACGCGCCCACGATGCACTCATGCGCATACGCAAGCCTCTGGCAGCAAAATTAGGTAAGGACTTTCGTATTGGTCTAAGGGCCATTGAAGTGGAGTCATTTATTATAACCATGCCGGCAGAAAAGCCCTTAAAGCAATTGAAGATACCTTATGTGAAGTCCATTGATTATGAGAATGGTGCAATAAAACTGTCCCTGGATGTGGGTGAGTCTGAGATCGAGAACCGGGTGCCTGACAGGATACTCACTTTGATGGAAGACAAGATCCAGCAGCAATCCTATGGTGGCAAGGCTGAGCACTGGCAAATACTGTGGCAGAGTGAAAAGAAAGAGCATCAGTTCTCCGGGGATCCCACTCAGGCAATGCTAAAAGAGGGCTGGCTCAAGAGGGGTGCAAGCCGGGGTCAGTGGATACATGGACCACAGTCCACGCAGATGTTCCGGACCTTTGAGAGAATTGTGCTTGAGGAACTTCTGGGTCCGCTTGGTTACAGGGAGATGATCTTCCCCAAGCTGGTGCCCTGGGAGGTCTGGCAGAAGTCAGGTCATGCTAAAGGAGTCTATCCTGAGATCTATTATGTATGTCCTCCCAAGACCAGGGATCCGGATTACTGGGAAGAGGTCAGTGATTATTACAAAGTTACACATGAGGTTCCCACTGCCCTTATAAAAGAGAAGATCGGTGAACCAATCGGTGGCATGTGTTATGCCCAGTGTCCTCCCTTCTGGATGTTCCTACAGGGAGAGACAATACCCACAGATGAGTTCCCGATAAAGGTATTTGACAGATCCGGAACTTCTCACAGGTATGAGAGCGGTGGTATCCATGGTATGGAACGCGTGGATGAGTTCCACAGGATAGAGATCGTATGGCTCGGAGCCAAAGAGCAGGTATTGGAGTGTGCAAAGGAACTGCATGAGAAGTACATGCACATATTCAATGAGATCCTGGAGCTGGAATGGAGAAAGGCCTGGGTTACTCCCTGGTTCATGGCACAGGAAGGACTTACAGGTGTGGCCGCACAGAGCGAGGCCGGTACCACTGATTACGAAGCGGTTCTGCCATACAGGGGCGAGAACGGAGAATGGCTGGAGTTCCAGAATGTAAGCGTTAATGGGGCCAAGTACCCGGCTGGTTTCAACGTCAAGTGTCAGTCAGGTGAGGAACTCTGGTCAGGATGTTCAGGCGTAGGTCTGGAAAGATGGTCTTCTGCTTTCTTTGCTCAGAAAGGTCTGGATCCTGTGAACTGGCCTGAAGGATTTGCAAAGCGCGCCGGCAAAGTGTCAAAGGGCATACGCTTCCTGTAAATCGGACCTGTCGGTCAGTCTGCTGACCGATTTCTTTATATAGAGACATGTCTAGTATACAGAGCCATTAATCAGGATCTATTCTATGTTGTCGTTCTAAGGAACGAATGCACAGTGAACAGATACATTATTCATATCATCTATCATAAGAATTCGCGTTGATCGGAGGAATTACTTGGCAAGAAAAGTACAGAAAAAATTAGACAAATGGAAGTCTAAATCCTGGTATAACATTGAAACACCTGAGTTTATAGGCAGGAACAATATCGGCACCACTATGGCAGAGGAACCTGAACAGCTCATTGGGCGTATTGTGGAAGCCACTGTTGGCGACCTCACTAACGATTTCTCAAAGCACAATACTAAACTCAAGTTCAGGATCAACGACATCAATGGGGACGTTGCACAAACCCTTTTCATCGGACACGAGATCACTACTGATTATCTGCGTTCCATTGTCAAGAGGCAGACCTCCAGAATAGATACAAACCTTAAGGTCACTACCAAGGATGGTTATACCGTCAGAGTGAAACCTATTTGTTTCACTGTAAAAAGGGCAAGGACCAGCCAGATCGAAGGTATCCGTGAGGTAATGGACGGTACTGTGAAGGAAAGAGCAAGCGAGCTTAACTTCGAGCAGTTTGTGGAAGAAGCTATTATGGGCAAACTCTCTGCTACTATTTACAGGAACGCAAAGAACATCTATCCTCTTAGAAGAGTAGAGATAAGGAAAACAGAGGTCGAAGGCATACCAGCCGCATGACCCTGTTTCAACACTTTTTCATTTGCTATTATAGAAACTTGTTTTTTTATTCTGCGTCCCGTGCAGTAGCATTGTATTCTTTCTGAATAAGCTCCATCATCTCTTTATTGGCATCGATCACAAAGGCGCCTATATAGCCGCAATTCTTGCAGTGGTACAAGCCTTCCACTCCGCCTACCTCATAATATAGTTCAGGGTTTCCGCATACTGGACATACTTGAATAAGTTCTTCAGACCTCATATCTTCCATGAACTCTTCCATTTCTGCTTCTTCTTCATCCATTTTATCCCAGCCTTCTCATTTCCTTTACATATGACACTCACACATGTTAAAAACGGTTAGCTTCCTATATTATTTATATTTCCTCTATTCTGGATCAAGATGATCGAGATTTTCAGGGTAAGGGTAAAAAAGTGTTTGATCTGCAAGGTAATCCACGCGAAACTCTAAGATCCAGGGTCTGATGGCCTTTCTTAGTTCCTGTATGTTTAGATCACCTTTACGGTATGCTTCCATACAGTTGAGCAGGTACTGCTTTTTGTCTGATCCTAAGTCTTTGGAAAAATACCCAAAAGCATGCATAAAAGCATTGGTGGTATTAGCTCTTGAAGGTTTTTCTTTTATCATTTCCTGTAATGTGTTCACATAGACTGCCATATTTTCATCAAAAGTCCGGTTTTTGTGGTCAGCCAGGATCCTTCCCAATGTTTTTACTTTACACTGGTCATACGCCATAAGCAACAATTTATTACGGGCCTGGAAGTCCATCAGTTCCTGTATTGAACTGTGGTGCATTCTCAGATCAGCCTGCATGAAGAGCCTTGTAAGGAACTGCTCCCTTGTCTCAGGGTCCATGAGGGCTGTTTCATCTATAGATGGCAGGTTTGGAAACCGATCCGTTGCTTCTTTTGCGAGAAACCCGGATCCATGCCTGTGTAACGGTTCCTGTGTATCAGGAGATGCAAAAACTTTCGCAGTTCTGGATCCACATGAAGGTGACTTCGATTTGAGAATGAATCCATCCACTTCCGGAAGATGGTCCAGAAAATCCTTGACAAAGAACTGCATTTTCTCAGTGATGTCTCTACCTGTAGATGGCTGTATCAGTTTCATTGTTCTTCCATCGACCAGCCGGATGGGGTCTCTTGGTATGCCTAATTCTATTTCGCATTCCGGGCATACTGTTATAACTTCTGTTAAAGGCAGTATCTTATCGATGATATCACAATAAACCATCTGTCCATCATATCTGCAGTGTTCGAATCCCAGACATTTACTTATGACTACTACGGGATACGGAAATGTGCGGATGTCTATCCCTCCTCTTAAGTGAGGAGGGGAAGCCATATTTATAAGTATGTCAAAATGGTCAAAAATTATATTGTTTCACGTATTAAGTGTATATGCATATGTGGTCTTTTCCTCTTCACTGAGCATTATCCAGTCCACTAATTATAAATAATATCCAGGTATTACTCGGAGAATACCTGCAGAACATGAGGGATATACCATAAGCGCAATTGCTTTGTTAAGTAGTGGATTAGATTCTGTCACATCCCTGGCGATAGCACAGAGGGAGACAGACATAAAACTGGCCTTGATATTCGACTATGGTCAAAGAGCAGCTGCAAAGGAAATAGAATATTCCCTCAAAGTTGCTGAAAAATACGGTATCGAGTGCACGGTCATATCTCTTCCATGGCTTAAGGCCATCACTACCACCAGCCTGGTGAGCAAGGATATGAATGTTCCCCGAGTATCTATGCAGGACATTGCAGAGGATTCCGATCCGGTAATAACAAGGGATTCTGCAAAAAAAGTGTGGGTACCGAACCGCAACGGTGTAATGATCAACATTGCTGCAAGTTTTGCAGAGAGTCTGGAATGCCAGTATGTACTTGTTGGTTTTAACAGTGAGGAGGCCGTGACCTTTCCGGATAATTCCACTGCTTACCTTGACAGTCTTGACAAATGCCTTTCTCATTCCACTCTCAATGGCGTAAAAATGATGGCTCCGGTGGCAGCTCTTGACAAACAAGGCATCATCCGTAAGGCTTTGGAGCTAAAGGCTCCCCTTGAATGGAGCTGGAGCTGTTATCACGGAGATCACGTTCCGTGCGGTATCTGTGAAAGCTGTACCCGCAGAAAGCGTGCCTTCATGCAGGCAGGCATAAGGGATCCCCTTATGGAAAGACTTGGTATTGATCATTAAATTAAAGGAGAGACAACAAAATGAAGTGGATAGTGCTTAAAAAGCCCCTTGATTACGATGGCAGCCAGATATCATCACTATGGGGATACATGGAAGCTGATCTGCAGGAGGATTCCATAATTGCTTTCCGTGGGTCATGCGATGTACAGCTTCGGCACATGATTGATCTTGAGGATAGGAAGGAAGGAGATCCCATCTATTCCACCGATATGCTGCATTTCATAATTGAGCACTTTGACTCCACAGATCTCAAGCTCATATATGCCAGACAACGTTTGTTCACGGCCATGGTGGCTGAGGTCCTGCTGCAGAGAGGAATAAGTACTTCAAGGGCTGGAGATGATCTTTTTGTACAGGGGAAAAAGCTAAGCATTTCCATTGCCAGTACTTCTTCCGTATCTCAGAAGATACATTTTGGCATGAATGTGGAACATGGGATATATGGTTGCCTGAAAGATCAGGGATTCGATGAGAAAGATCTGTTTACGGTAATGGAAAAAATAGCCAGCAGGTATGTGGACGAGATCCATGATATCGAGAAAGACCTGCGTAAATCCAGGCCTTTAGGTGTGATGTAATGAAAGCACCTATTACAGAGATCTTCTGTTCTGTACAGGGGGAGGGACCATATGTTGGTAACCGGCAGGTGTTCCTTAGATTTGCCGGCTGTAATCTTAATTGCCCGTATTGCGATACAAATGTAAAAACTTCTGAAGCTTGCAAGTATGAGGAAACTCCAGGCTCAGATATTTTTAAGTACGTACAAAATCTTTTGACTCCTGAGCAGGTCGGAGATCTTGTGGACCCTTTCATGAACATACATTCAATGTCTCTCACAGGTGGTGAACCGCTACTGTATGCAGACTTCATCACGGAACTAGATGTAGTTTTCCCATTATATCTGGAATCCAATATGACATTGCCGGATCAGGCCAGAAAGGTAAAAGATCATGTTGCTTTTGTTTCAGGTGATGTGAAGCTTACTGAAGAGTTTCAGGGTGAAGAGGTACAGCCTCATATAGAGAGGACCATTGAAACTTTCAGAATCCTCAGAAAGAACGAGAACAGGGATTGTTTCTGCAAGGTCGTGATGACAAAAAATACCTCTGCGACTGATGTGCTGGATGTGGCAGGATCCATCAGCAACTATATCTCATGTATTATCCTGCAGCCTGTAACACAATATGAATTAAGGCCGGATGTAAGGACCTTACTTGAATTGCAAAATGAACTACTTGGCGAGATAGATACTTTGATAATCCCACAAACCCACAGAATGTGGGGGTGCTTATAATGAAAATGAAACTTGGAATAATAGATCATATTGACAGTGCTCATTACTTACCTGAGCATAAGACATGTGGTATCGTGCACGGTCACACATACAAGGTTGAGATAGTTATAGAAGGTGAAAAGAATGAGAATGGCATGGTTATGGACTTCTATGACATAAAAAGGGTTGTCAAGGGAGTGCTTAATGAATATGATCACAGGTTACTTAATGATATACTTGAGTTCCCAAGTGTGGAGAACCTGTGTGAACACATGCACCGCAACCTTAGTTCAAAACTGAGTTTTTCACTGTCTGTAAAGGTATGGGAAGGCGAAGGAAAGTGGTGCGAAGTCTGTGGATGATGCAGAAATCCCAAAACATATATAATGTGTAGAGGTATAATTGAGGCAATTCTATTTATAGTGCTGTGGGCGTGACAGGTATGTCAGATGAAACAAAGAATATATGCGATATAACGGTCTCCGGTAAGGAGGAAGAAATGAAAAGGATCATTGCACAACATCCCTGTTACTCAAAAGAGGCACAGCACAAGTTTGGCAGAATACACCTGCCCGTTGCGCCTGCATGCAATATCCAATGTAACTACTGTGACCGGAAATTTGATTGCGTTAACGAAAGCCGTCCCGGTGTAACAAGTGAAGTACTGACCCCACATGAAGCTCTGGAAAGGACCAGACAGGTGCTCAAGGAATTCCCGTTCATTAAGGTAGTTGGAGTAGCAGGCCCGGGTGACCCTTTGGCCAATGATGCGACCTTCGAGACCTTCAAGCTTATCAAGGCCGAGTTCCCGGAGGTCACTCTCTGTCTGAGTACCAATGGGCTTGCACTTCCTGATAAGATGCCCGAGATCATCGAGACAGGCGTAGACACACTGACCGTAACGTTGAATGCCATAGACCCGGCAATCGAGGCACAACTTATCAGCCATGTGGTCTACAAGGGTAAGATGTACAAAGGGGTGGAGGCTGCTGAGATCCTTATCAGGAATCAGCTTGCAGGCATTAAGATGGCTGTGGATGCAGGTCTTGTCATCAAGATCAATACCGTGATGGTGCCAGGCATCAATGACAAGCACATAATTGAAGTGGCGAAGAAGATCCATGAGATGGGTGTCTATATAATGAATATCATGCCGCTCATCTGTCAGGCTAAGTTCGCAGATATGGAACCACCAACCCCCGAAGAAAGGCAGAAGCTGCAGAATGCGTGTGAACCTTATGTGCAGCAGATGAGGCATTGTCGCCAGTGCAGGTCAGATGCTTTTGGTCTTATCGGAAAGGACCTTTCCCAGATGAGCGAAGAGCGCCGCAATACCATTAAGATGGAAATGGTAAAGAAGGCCGAAGAAATATAACGTAGATACTATTGATCCGTGGTGGTCTTCATGGGCCTGGAAATGCTTGCCCGTCATCTGCGGGAGTTTGAAGGGGTTTCACGCAAGAAACCCATTGCCGAGATATTTAAGATATTCGAGAGCGTGCGTCATGAATATGGTAATGTCATCGCAGATTTTGGCGATGATGCTGCTGTTATAGATACGGGCGGAGATGATGTGATCCTTTTTGCTGCCGATGGTATCTGGGGCAGGATCGTGGAAAAAAGTCCATGGTGGACTGGTTACACATCCGTAGTTGTCAATGTTAACGATATCTCGGCCATGGGGGGTAAACCTCTTGCCATGGTGAACATTATGTCCTCCAGCGACCCGGAGTCCATTAAAGGCATTATGGAAGGCATAAGGGATGGTGTCAATAAATTCGGTGTTCCCATGGTGGGAGGACACACTCATCCTGACACACCGTATAATTCCCTTGCAGTGGCCATCATTGGTACAGCTAAAAAGGACTGTCTTATAAGAAGCGATACTGCAATTCCCGGGGATATCGTTGTCTTCGCATACGATATGGATGGCAGGGTAGGTAAGAACTCTCCCTATAGCTGGGATACTACTTCTTTTAAAGATCCGCAATTTGTCAGGGAATGTTACCTGGTGATGGTAACAATAGCTGAAAGGAAGCTTGTAACTGCCGGGAAGGACATCAGTAACCCTGGCTCTATAGGTACTCTGGGTATGTTATGTGAGACCAGTAAGGTAGGTGCTTGCGTAGATCTTGCCAAAATACCCCGACCTGAAAATATGGACCTTGAGCAGTGGCTCAAAATATATCCTGCTACAGGTTATGTTGTCACGGTCAAACCGGAGAATGTACAGGAATGCCTGCAAACTTTCTCTCAGGTAGGTCTCACTGCTGCTGCTGTAGGTGAGATTACCGACAGTAAACTGGTAGAGATCCAAGATCAGAACGAAAAAGCTATTGTTTTTGATCTCACGAAAGATGTCATTACGGGAATTGGTGAATGAATAAATGAATGGTCAATTCAGTGGCTGACATTAAAAAAGTAAGGGTGTGTATCACTCTTTGCTGTTGACCCATGCATTCAGTTCATCATACAGGACCTTTTCGGCAGCCTGCACAACTTCAAGTTTACCGCGCAGTGCCAGCAGGTCCCTCTGATCACATTCTATTATGTTCACTGATATCTTTCTTTCCACGGGTTCGAGTTCGAATTCTTCAACTATATCATATATGATGTAAGAAGGAGTTCCCGGAGGGATTACGAGATCGTAGAGGTCTTCAAGCTGCTCTTCTTCAGTTTCTTTTTTGGGTTTCAGATCTTCAATCGTTAGTTTTTTTGCCATGCGCCTCACCTATTGCAGAGACCTGATATTAAGCTTCAGCATAAAAAGTAAACGGACAACTAGAAAAAGTACCATGGTACATGGGGTACCACAGTTTTCCGTAATTTCAGAAAATTTTCTCCCCGGCATGAGGACCTGGCATAGAATCATAGACCTCTTCCACGTGTACCACAACAGCTGCCTTCTTAGGCATGTTAGGCTTGGCTGAGTCCACCCATTGTTTCATTTCATCGAATAACTTACCATCAGTGATCATTTTCACACTGCCCTTTATCTGGAAACATTTTCTGGTATAGCCATCATATACCACAAAGGCAACCTTTGGGTTGTGTTTGAGGTTTTCTTCCGTCTTAAGGAAGAAATTATCCGATATCATAATGGTTTCGGGGTCCATTACTTTGAGAAAACCCACCAATGCAACGTTTGGGGTGCCATCCGCACTTGATGTAGCTACAGGTACCGGGTTCTGCTTTGATATGGTGTCCATAATTTCTTGAGTCATCTTTACCATTATTTACCACTCCTGTGTGATTTTCAATATCACGTTTTTCTTTGGAACAAGTTATATTTACATACATATCTTAATTGTGGTAGCAGTTAGCAGAAGTCTTTATACGGGGTATTTTCTAATTTCTATACCTATACCTATTCTTATGTGGAGTGAGTCATTAAATGCGTGTGATCAAGTTGTCTGAGGCCGAAGGGCAGGTAAGGATGGAATTTGCAGGCTGCAACATGAAATGCCCCTATTGTGTACATATTCATCAGCCCTTCACTGAAGTTTCACTGGAAACAGCTCTGGAGTTCGCGAGTTCTTCCTCTATGAAGACCGTTTATCTGGGAGGCGCGGAGCCGACTTTGCAGAAGGAACTGCTGCCCCTGCTTGAGGGATTGCATGCAGCCGGAAAGCAGGTGCTGCTCAAATCCAATGGCATGAAGCCGGATGTTATTGAGCAGGCTCTGCCTTTCATACATGGTCTTGTGCTGGAGATCAAAGCGCCGCTTGACGATGTGGAGGGGATAATGGAGCTTACAGGCATGTCCGGGGAGCGCACTGTGAAATACATAGACCTGCTTGAAAAATCCCTTGATATTGCAAAGCAGAAGTGGCTGCGTGTCTGGGTGCGGGTGATCCCGGAGTACGTAAATAAAGAAACCATTCGCCGTATACTGCAGACTGTGGAGGGGGCGGATGAGATGATGCTGTACCAGTTCATGAGCAAGACGGATTTTGACAGGCCGTTTCTGGGACATGAGGAGCCCACGCCTTCCTGGGAAGAACTTGAGGAGCTTGGAAAAATAGCCCTTGAAAAGGTCCAGAATGTGATACTGCTGGGTGAAAAAGGCAGAAAGGTGCTTGAAAAATAAACACTCTTCCTGAAAGAATGGGGTACAAATAGAATGGGGTACAAATAACAACTGTTGAAAAAACCGGTCTAAAGAGCTTTTATATCTTCTTCAAGGTGAGCATACGGATCAAAAATACACAAAACTTGTATTTATACCTGGCAATTGCCTGTATTCCTCTACAGAACAGCTGAAACCGGACAGGCATACCCTTTTTTTCATGGCCGAAGACTTTGGTCTATGCTCCAGATATAGGTATCATAAGCATAAGCTTGTGCTAATATTGTCCTCTATGCGCTCGTACAGGGATATGCTTCTGCATGAACATGCAGTGACATATTTTGATATTACTGATGGCAGGCCGTACGAAGAGAAACTGCTTGATATATTGGAAGAACATGGGATCAAGCATGTTGTTACCTATGAGCTCGATGACGATCTTTTTGCTTCGGGGATCAGGCAGTTTTGCGAGCAACATGGGGTCAGACTGGAATTTGTGGACAATCCTGGTTTTCTGACAAATATCCGGGAGTTCAAAGAGTACAGGGATGGGAGAACGAAGCTTCTCATGAATAATTTTTATATCTGGCAGCGCAAAAGGCTACATATACTTGTGGATGAAGGAATGACCCCAGCAGGAGGAGTATGGAGCCTGGATTATGAGAACAGGAAAAAAATACCAAAGGGGATACAGATACCTCCAATAAGGTTCGCAGACTGGACAGCTCATACTAAGGAAGTGACAGAGCTTGTAGAGCAGTTATTCCCGGAGAATCCTGGAGATGTTTCTAATTTTTATCTGCCGACCACGCGGGAGGCTTCTCTGGACTGGATGGAAGATTTTCTGGCTGAAAGGTTCAGGTTTTTCGGACCCTATGAAGATGCCATTGCCGCAAATGAACATTTCCTGTTCCATTCGTTGCTTTCACCATTGATCAATCTGGGACTGCTGACCCCTGATGAAGTGGTGCAGCGGGCGATTGCATATTCGAAGGATAACGGGGATGTGCCGATGTCCGGCCTGGAGGGATTTGTGAGACAGATCATTGGCTGGCGGGAGTTTGTACGGGGCATGTACCATTCCTCAAAACTGCGAGGTAATTTCTTTGAAAATAATGGGTTGCTTGACGAGCGATGGTATCACGGTACACTTGGTATCGAGCCTGTGGATATCACGATAAAAAAGGTTATGCATAAGGGTTATTGCCATCATATAGAGCGTCTGATGATCCTGGGGAATTTCATGCTTCTATGCGGCATTCATCCGGATGAGGTGTACAGGTGGTTCATGGAGCTATTCGTGGACGCTGCGGACTGGGTAATGGTTCCTAACGTCTACGGTATGAGCCAGTTCGCTGACGGCGGGAGCCTGGCTACAAAGCCCTATATCTCCGGTTCAGCCTACATCCTGAAAATGAGTGATTACAAAAAAGGTCGGTGGTGTGAGATATGGGATGGATTGTACTGGAGGTTCATTGACCGGCACAGGGATGTGCTGCGCAATAACTTCAGGATGGGGATGATGATAGCTGCTTATGACAGGATGCCTGAGCAAAGGAAAGATGAGCTTATACAGGCTGGGGAAGGCTTTCTTAGTACTATTTCCCAAAAACAATGAATATTGGGTCAATGCTGAAAATACCGGAATGTTTATGCTTTTTACCAGCAATTAAGAAGATGATAGCAATGCAGGAATACACTTTGAAACGTGGATATAAGCTTGATCTTGAAAGGATCCATGATTGCCTGGCTGAGAGTTTTCCAGCCGAGATAACGAATAACGGGGAGAAGCTTGTAATATCCTATGGCGTCTTCAAGACGCTTACAGTATGGATACAGAACAAGAAAATGGCAGTAGATACTGAATCCGATACTACGGTCAAAGATGATAAAATTATTCTGGAAACGAATAAGAGATACAGGGATTTCCTGTATCAGGCTACCGGATACACTGCCAAGGAGCGCCTGAAGAAGGCGAAACAGAGCGTATCCACGTAAATTTGTGAAGGTATTAAAAAATCAATTCCTATGGACAGCGAATTTCTTGCAAAACTGAAGGGTTTCCGCATCCCCACCTGTCTGCGGGTATGCGCCGGTACTGACGGATCTGTGACTTTCCTGCTGGAGATAATGACCGGCCATCCAACGACAGTGGTGACTGAGTATCAGCACATCACCCCTGCGGATGAGTGGATGGCACAGATGTTCAAAGTGGAAGTGGGTGCGGACATCAATGATCGTGTGGTCACTCTCACTGCCGGGGAGGTGTCTTACGTGTACGCACGTTCTCTTTCTGCCATTGAGAAAATGCCGCCGGGTGTTAAGTGCGATATGATGAAGGCTGATATCCCTATTGGCAGGATACTGCGTGATCATAACATCGAGACTCGCCGGGACTTCGAGGATATCGAGCTCCATAAAGAGGAATCTCTTTTCGGCGCACGATCCGTGCTCTCCCGTTCCTACAAAATAGTGCACCATAATGGCGTGCTCATGTGGATCAACGAACGGTTCCCCATCGATGACCGCTGGCTCTTATAATCGGTTGTATTCAACCGAAACCTTATTAATAGATTCTGTATATTACAGGGTTGCCCCACTGATTCTGTGTGCCTCGGTGGCTTAGGGGTATAGCGCGTCCTTGGTAAGGACGAGGCCGCGGGTTCAAATCCCGTCCGAGGCTTCTTGATTTTTCATTCCAACTCCCTAATTACAGATTTTACTTTCACCCTATAACCACTAGAGATCACTAGAAAGATATGAGAATTTCCTGCTCGCCCAAGATAAAGGAATATCTGGGATGGGTGCAGGCAGCTGAACGGGCCGAACTCGACTTTTTGTTCCCGCTGTGGTATGGCCTTGAGGGTTGATGTTGCTGTGGATCTGGAAAAGAAGCGGTCTGATATTGCCATGGCCTTGATGGAGCTTGTAGAGAAGGAGCCAGGATCGCGAAGATATTGAGGGAGAGTGTGTGAGGGCCCCCCCTCACTAGTTATTTTTTAATATTTCTGTTCTCGATCATTATTCCTCATTTTCCAGTTCTTCGGGTAAACTGGCTTCCAGCTCCTCGATAGTGGGGAGGCAGGTGTCCAGAGGCTCGGGGAGGGCGTGGACAAGCTGGTATTCTGCCACTCCCATGGGTTTATCCATACCGGAGAGAGCATATTCTGCGATGAGACGTTTCTTTGTCTTACAGAGCAGAAGTCCGATGGTGGGTCGGTCTTCAGGTGTTTTGATCTGTGCATCCACTGCAGAAAGGTAGAAGTTGAGCTGTCCTATGTGTTCGGGTTTGAAGGCTCCGGCCTTGAGCTCGACCACAATGTAGCATTTCAGGCGGGTATGGTAGAAAAGCAGATCCATGAAGAACTCATCACCTTCCACTTCAAGCCTGACCTGGCGTCCCACGAAGGCAACCATACCACAGACATAGTTTTCCCCTTCATTTGATGGAAAAGGAAGAGGATCACATCCTTCCTCTATATTTTTGTGCTAATAAAAACATTCCAACAGCTAGGGATAAGACGAATCCCGGAGCCTTCGAAGGCTCTTTAAAGGTAGATTCTGTAGATTCTTTAGGAGATTCGTCATCGTAATATTCCTCTTTCACTGTAATAGTAATAGTTTCGGAGTCAGTTAAACCATTGGTAGTTACGGAGAATGTTACATCATATGTTCCTACAGTATCGGTACCTGGCGTCCAGCTAAATTCGCCTGTAGTTGTATCCAGAGTAGCTCCAAGTGGCATACCTATGGCAGAGTAAGTTTCAGTGTCACCATCTTGATTAGTTGCTGAAATAACGAATGTGAGTAGCGAATTCTCATTGACGATTTTATCACCAATTGCAGCAAGTGTGAGAAGTTTGTTTACATCATTGACTTTTTTTATCAAAAAATTACTGCCATCTTCTTTACCGCTTGGCCAAATCCAATATCCACTGAGAGTGCTACCAGTTAGTTCTGCATAATAATTACCATCAAGAACTATATTTGATCCTTGTATTAATTCGTATTCTGTGAACCAAACTTTATTTTGCTCAAAATCAATCGTTCCCCTAAACTTTGTTTTACTATCTTTAAGTGTTGGCCAATGAAGTAGTCCACTGAATTCATTTCCGTTTACATCTGTAACCTCCATTATCATCGGGTACGAACCATGTCTGTATTGATTGAAAGTCCCTTCAAGTACGGTACCTGGTTTTATTTTTTCATCATAATTTTTGTATGTGTTGATAAAAACAATTGGGTTATATGTTTTTTCTTTAACTGTTTTGATATCTGGTAAGACTAGATAAGGATGTTGTCCAGCTATATCTTTTTCAATTTGAAAATGTAAATGCAAACCAGTGGGACCTAATACATAACCTGTGTTTCCTGATTTCCCAATTATAGTTCCTTTTAACACAGTTTTATTTTCAACTATTTCTTTTGGAATGGTATCATTTTTTAAATGTCCATAAACTGAATAGAATACTCCAATACCCTCAATATCATGTTTAAGTACAACATGAGCCCCAAAATCCTTAGTACCTTTTACACCATAACGCCCTATCTTCCATACAACTCCATTTGCAATAGCATAAATATCTGTACCTTCTGGTAAGGGAATGTCAACTCCTACATGTGTGCCGGTTCCTTCACATCCGCTGTCATAATTCCCAGTCCATACTGTGGAATATTTGTACTGTTCTGTAATTGGGCAACTGGTGTATTCCATTTTCATGCCTTTTACTGGCATTTCAAGCACTTCTGCAGATACAAGATTAACTAATAAAAATAACAAAAGGAACAATACAGACATCTTATTGAAATATTTCGGTTTTTGTAAATTTTTCATAATATCTTTAACTCCACTTTTTGATTGATGCTATCTTGGCACTGTCCATGTTTTGATGTGAATTCCCTTTAATTTTGCATTTAAAGAATTTTAGATGCGCTGACGTCCTCGTTTAAATACGGATTATTTCATTGTTCCAATTTGTGGAATAAACATTGATATTATATACAAAACTTATTAAAATATTGTTTTTATCTCTGACCTAATTTAAATAGTATCTATCTCTATAACTATTTATGCTCCAAATTTCAGATGATGTTCAAAAGTTAATAGATAGGTTTGACTTATACAATGAACCAAACCTTGAATTTGACGATCATTTGAAAACAAAATTTGATGAATTTATTAGATGTAGTTCAGATTGGGATTTGATTGCGTGTTCTTGTAGAAGAATTATAATTTGTGACCGTGAAATGGATCTTGAAACAGGTCTTAATTTAATTTCAATTGCAGATGATACTTTTAAAAGTCTTGTAATTACAGATAATCCATATGAATCAATTAGATATATTAATTCTTGTGGATTGATTAATTACAGATGTGGTAATTACCCTTCTGCTTTAGTTCTTTTCAAAAAAGCTCATGATCTGGCTGAAAAATTCAACGACATAAAAGTTTTCTTACCGGATACTAAAAGTAATATTATAAGAACTGAATTTGAGCTTTATTATCAAGTGCTCCCAGATAAAATACCTGAGGAGCGTAAAGACGAATGTAAAATTAAAATAAATTCATTTATAAAAACATATAAAGACGCAATTGATTACTGTAAGGCAGAGAATGCAATTTTCAACAAGAAAAAAATATTTTATGGTCATGGGATGGCAAGTTTGTATCATAATTTAGCTGAAACATATATTTCTATTTTTAAAAAGGGAGAGTTATTACCAGAATGTTATCCAGATGGAATTAATGATGCAAAAAAAGCTAATGAAAAATCTTTGGAGTATGGAGAAGAATATAACGACATTTACAGACAATTACAATCAAAAAGAGCTTTATTAGTGGTTTTTGAAATACTTAAAAGCAAATATCGTGAAACTGTTGACGAAGAGCTTATAAATAGATATGAAAGAGAAGTCCTGAATGGTAAATGGAAACGTGGGAAGTCTATAATTTATCAAGAAAAGATAAAGAGGGCCACTAACCAAGAGGAAGTAACAACAATAATCAAGAATAATTTAAATTTAGATATAAATTCCGAAGACAAAATGGGCTTGTTATATAATTATGATTCAATAAAGGTGTTTCTAAGAAATAATCCAAATGTTGAATTAAGAGATAGCACAGATAATCCTTTAACTTTTTTAACGATTGCAGATGCAAAGCTCTGTATTGCAGAAAAACTTCAAAATGTTTTTTCAGCGTTGTTATATAAAAGGCAAGTAATACGAATCATAAGAGATGATATTGCTTGCAAGACTCGAAATTTATTGGATAATGGAAAATACGATGAAGCTATTGAATTCACTGAGAAATACAATTGCCGTAGTACTTTGGAGTTAGCAGAATTAATACAGTCTGGCGAGTTTCATCCCACTGACAAACAAAAAGAAAATGTTGAGTTACGTAAGTTGAACGTTTGTAAAAAGATTGAAGAAGAAGGTCGCAATAATAAACAGAAATCAGAAATCGATACTCAAAAAAGTCTCTCAACTTCAATTATGTTATCAAATGATATCAATGTTGACTATTTAGATCTGTTGTTAGCTTATGAAGACATGCTCAAATCTCCAATCGAAAATATTAATAGTTGTGTGCAAATTGAATCTAATTTGGTAAGCGAGTTAATAATGCGATTAGGCAAAATACCAAAAAATAAAGAAACTTTAGTAATTAAATTCATGGTTGTAGATAATGAAAAATCAAAAGATAACACAATATGGATTTTCTTTATAACAAGAGATAAAATAAAAAAAGTAGTAAAATTGGAAAAAGAATCACATATCGATCTTATAAATCAGATTAAAGCTACAATTCAAGACACCGAATTAAAAGAAAGTATGGGTGCAGGAAATTCTGATTTATATAAAGTCATGGCCAAATTGAATGATGCGATTAAGTTGCGTGATACTGTTGATACAGAACACATAAAAAATATATTTATAATTCCCGACGGTGAACTATTTCAATTTCCTCTTCATTTAATAAATAAAGATGGCGAAGATTTAAGAGAGAACTTTAATGTGTTTTATTCGCCTTCAATACGTTATATTTTAAAAGAAAACAATCTTATTTTAAAAGATGAGGTTCCTATTAAATATCTATGGATTTCATCACCATATAATGAGTACAATAATTTATGTAATGAAAAAGAAGAACTAGAAATACCTTCGTTAAGTTCTACAGATACTTTGCTAACATGTAAAAACGCAACAATCGAAAGATACATGGAATCTTTAAATAGCAATAGATATAATTATATTTGTTTTTCAACGCATTGTTATTTTAACAATAATATAGTTACATCTTATGCTTCTAATATTATGCTTTATAATTCATTCATTACACCCTACGATTTTCTGATGTCTCCTTCTAACTTTGAAAGTGTTAAAAATGTATTTATAGGTGCCTGCAGTGGAGGATCATGTAAATATACAGATGAAAATGAAGTTGTAGGTCTTGTTACATCCTTGTTATCAAGAAATGTGCAGTCAATAATTGCTCCTCTCTGGAAAATACATCCAAAAGTGCATGATAATTTTATAGGTGTTCTTAAAGAAAATTGGTCTGCGGAGAATACATATCTTTGGGATTTATCTTATCTTGTACAAAATTCACGTGTTTTTTATAAACCATTTCTTATTCCTTTTGTTCAATATACTAACTTACAAGCAGTAGAATAGAGGAAAAAATATGAATTCAAATGAAAATTTAGGAAGTATTGAAAAAAACATTGTTGACTTAATTGGAAAGTACAACTCAAAAAAGTTGAACCATGAAGAAATATCATATTTAAAAAAAGCTGGAAAATTTGTACTTCTTACAGATGAACATATATATAATAAGTTGAAGGAACAAAAATCTCATGAAGAATTTATTGATATAGTGGATGATGTCTTAAATACATATAATAAATCCATGCTTGGTTCTGGAAATGAGGTAGATGAGAAATTTATTATCTTTATGATATGCTTTATGTTTATTACAAGTAGTAACTCACATATTCTACAGCTATCAATTCATCCAGTAGAACAAGCAGTTGATCTAATTATTCAACATTCAGGAACTGTACTTATAGGTGTTCTGATCAATCTTTTAACAGATGTTGTAAAAAAGTACCAGAAATTACTTGATAAGTGATAAAATAGCTACGTGAAAACATGAAAAAGAAGATTCTTCTAAATGTTGTTGCAAAAAAAGATTTTTTGTATCAAAAAAAATCAATCCATTTTGGTTGGAAATCGGATATTAGTAATGGAATTGTTTTTCAAAATTCTAATTTAGGTGTTACCCTTTATTATTTTGCCGTTTTAAATGAACATAATTCATTTGAGTATGACACTTTTGGCATTGAAGAAAGAGCTCATAATTGTGTTTCCGTTGTAGTTAATCAAGATGGTAATATTGGTTTACTAAAAGAATATCGATTTATGCCAGAAAGGTACTTTATAAGTTGTCCTCGTGGTTTTGCAGATTCTGATGAAGAAAATAGGGTTAAATGTTCATTAAGGGAGATTGAAGAAGAGATAGGAGAATATCAACTGATTGAATCAATAGATCTCGGCGATTTATACCAGAATACTACATTCTTTATTACTCCTATTGGAGTTAGGTTAGTAAAAATTAATATTAGTGAGACTAAGAAACTAACAGAATTGCAGAAAGCAGAAGACATAAATGGTGTATCTTTCTATTCAATTGAAGATACAAAAAACATGATTAGAAATGGAAAAATAGTATGTGGAATTACGTTAGCAGCCTTAGCAAAATATTTTTCATATATTGAAGATAAGAGAGTAATAGAGCATTTCGACTAATCCCGTTTAATTTAAATAGACTCCCAATACACTATTAGTAGCCAACCTTATTTTGTCTTTAGAAAAACCAAGTATGAATGTTTCTCCTAATTTATTTCTTCAGTTCAGTATACTTACCTACCGCCGCCATCAGGCGGGCGGCCTGGGTCGCTTGCCATGATTGTGGGGCGGGCGAAGTGGTAAATTAAGTTAAAGGGTCGAGTTCTTCGGTGGTGTCATAGAGGTGAAGAACCTGCGAGACATCAAAGAAGTAGGATTGGGGCAGGAAATTATAGAAGCCCCATTTATCCTTGGTGATGGCCTGGACTTCGAGGATAAGAGGTTTGCCTGATTGGTCCTGCCTGTAGGTTTCAGGAATTAGGATAGCCTGCATCCTATACCTGAAGCGGGAGTCAAGGAGGTCCATGGACTGCATGTTAAGGTATGCGTTCATGTTGCGTTTTGCAAGTTTGGAGAGGATGTAGGAGCCGAGCATGTTAGTCTTGGAGGAGAAAGCACGGGAATCGAAGGTATACCAGGCCTCGTCCATGACGAAAGTTCCCTGCTGCATGTTATCCATATCCTGCACTGTACGGGTGCGGGTATGAGGAAATTTAAGGTCGTAGTTGCTGTAGATGGGGATGCCCTGGAATATAGTCTGATGTAGTCCCGCACAAAGTCCAGGATAAGTAACATCTGGGATGGGTGCAGGGTCCTAACATGCTTCATATCTATGTGTACCATTAAAGCACACGATCGATGAGATAAAAAAGAAATTGAGCGAAATTATTTCCGCTCAAACGATTGTAACTGGCCTTATTTAAAGTTCCACAGTCAGTTTAGGTCTTTGATCCGGATTAGACCACTCAGAGCTATAGAATGCAATGTAATTGCCACTCTCTGTACTAGCTTTCAGGAAGAAACCAGTGTTTTCATAAGTACCGCTTATGTATTCCTGCACAAGCTGTGTGACATCAAAGTCATGGTATTGATTATCAGGCACAGTGCTTGCCGGGAAAGTTACTGAAGCATACGGAACGTTGCCCTGTGCAATGTTATTAACATCGAACCATGCTCCACCTACCGGTTGCCACGCTCTGTGATAGTCATAATAATACCAGGTCACATGCTCCGGGTTCCACTGCGCTGGTCTGTACACTTCAACTACAGTATCAGAAGTGCGTGTCTTGGATTCAGGGTAATACCAGAAGAGTGAAAGTGTCGCCCTGGATATTGTATCATTTTTATCATACATGCTAAGGTCAAACAACATCACATCCCTGGCACGGGATTCGTTATTTCCAACATCCAGATAGGTTGTAGTGCCAAGCACAGAACACGAGGATGACTCGCGCAGGTTATTGTCATTAATAGCAGTGTGAACATTCGCATTAGTGCCAACGTAGTATGCACTATCCTGATCTGTATATTCCGTACCGTTATAATATCCGGAAGCAGTAGCGTTATTTATCTGCTGACCAGGAGATATGGACACATTATATTCAGCTGCAGTGGAAGCATTTGGATCCAGAGTAGTGTTGTTGAGAAGTACCGGACCATACTTGTCATCTGTAACATTGACTCCTGTCAACGTAACATTTCCATTGTTGTTAACCACTATTTTGAACTTTACCGGATCAAAGGACAAAGACGGACCTGGTGCTGAGTCAGTATCTTCCCAGTCAGTGCCATTCCATACATACTTCTCGATGTCTATGGATACTTCATGATCAACTTGTACCCAAGCCGTTGAGATCGGATTTGAAGTTTCCTCGTCATTGATAGCAACGATAGTATCTGTACCTGCGTTTGATCCAATGTAGCTCCATGTAGCATTACCATTGCTATCCGTTACTGCCGTTCCATTCTGGGCATTTGGACCAGATACCGTAAAAGTAATTGTCTTTCCAGATATCGGCTCGTTATTAGTATTTACCAGTCTGGATGTCAAAGTATGACTTGTACCCACCTCATTTGTAGTATTTAAAGGTGTCAGACTGAGTTTAAGGGACATTACACTTCCTGCCTGAATGAAAACGTAAGAGTCGAGATATGGATCACCAGCGTCTCCAATTGCTAATTTGATGTGATTTAGTTCTCCGGGCTTTACATTAGCTATAGCAGTAAGAACAACCGTCAAGCCATCAAGTTCGGTGTTAATTGTAGCGTTTGGAAGAACATTATTAATATAGAATTCAGGGTTCTTGGGATCGGTTCCCAATGGATATCCACCATTTACACTGTTAATGGAAACCGGTGTTGGTGGAGTTATGCCTGGAAGTAGTGCGATGTTAAAATCTGTGGTATTCCCATTGACAAAGAAACCAAAGACATCATTGTATTCCGTATTTGCATATTCATTGTATTCTTCTGAACCAAAAACATAGTTGAAGGTCATTTGGCTGGTATTTGGTACAAAGTCAAATTCCAGTATTGCTGCATCATAAGTGTTATAGCTGGGAATCAGGCCATCCAGCACATCATCACCAGGCAAACTATAATTAGTTCCTGTACTATTATATTTGTTAGGACCTATAACGTTATTTATATCCCCGGTACCCAGGATAACACCACTATCAAAACCTATGATACCATTACCACCACTGAATAGTCCTGATGCTCTATTATTTCCAGTAAATGTAACATTTGAAACAGAAACTCCTCCTCCAAGTAAACTGTTCACCAAGTCTGTCGGGGTCAGACTGGCATTCAGATCAGAAGTTGCAATTCCTGTGCTATAGATAGTAAAAGAGTTATAGATAGGGGCAGATTTGTCAGATTTTACATCTTCAATTCTGTCTGCAGCTACAATGCCGACACTTAAGATTATTAAAAGGAACAAGACTCCTGAAAGTTTAAAAATATTTTTTTGTGATCGATCCTTTTTTTCTTGGTATTCCATAATATACTCCACCATAAATAATTCATATTTTGACAATCTTAATGTTTATTTATTCTAATGAACTAAACCGTGGCTACTTTGTGTCATAATAATTGCTTTTAAAAAGTTATCACGACCTAACCACCACACTGCTGGAAATATTCACTTATTTTTTTAAACATTAATCTTGGGATAATTCAGCCTAAGAAGACATATAAAATGTCTAAAAAATGATAGGATTCCACATTTTTGCACATCTTCGCATGCTTCTTTTGTATCTTTCCTACCACGAATTTATGTACTTCCCATAATACCTAAAGTAAATCTTAATTATCCACTTATCAGAATACAAGTAAAGTAACTAGTATATAAACTTTGGCTTTGTATAAAAGCCACTTTTAATTTTATTTTGATCTGATTATTAATACAGAATGCTTCTCATGATCATTGTTTTCCGCTGAAAGATAAAGGCAATGATCTCCCTATGTAATTGCAAATCTTCCAAAAGAAGATATGTACAGCACAAGTTATTAACTCTGATTTTGCTAAAAGAATATCTTAATCGGGACTACATAATTATTGTTGCGCTTGCGGAACTGATGGACAAGTTGAAGTTAGGAATTGGGTTAAAATTCTTCTACTCATATAGTAAAAATCTACTCAGATAGCAAAAAGATAGAGATAACTGCTATTATTCTGAAGAGATACATTCTCCAGTAAGAGTATGACTAGACTCAGATGGTGTATGTGATATTAACATAACAACTTAAAAATAAGATAAAAACATAAAAAATGTAATCTGAATTTTACTTATAATCCGATCATAAGCAAAAATGGGGACGCTTAAGAAATGCTTCAAGTGACCACAGATCATTATCAAAAGGCATGCACATAAATGATTTTGAAGGGATGAATAAAGAATGAATTCTAATGCAAGATCAACATTTTTTATGGTATCACTTTTTTTGTTTATCCTTCTGGGAAGTATTACAGCTGAAGCAGGTTCTGGTGACGAATGTTTAATAGCTGTCGTAGAGGACATCAGCCCCAGTTCAGTCGGGATCAATAAAGAGTTCACTGTGGGGATAAGTCTTGAGAACTGCGGTACCCAGATTCCTGAAAATATCACTTTTGAAATAATCAGCATCCCCCCGGATATCATGGTTACGGAAAGTCTCGTTGCTCACTTTCCCAGATTTGTTTACAGTAACAGTGAAAGGCAGTTGAGATACCATATGAGAACAACCCCGGATGCCAAACCCGGTCCTCATATCATAAAAATGAAACTGACGTATGGAAATAAGGATGTAACAAGAACAGCATATTATGAGGTTGAAGTAATAGTGATAGGTGAGCATGCCGAACCAAGGATCTCGTCTGTCAGGACCAACCCAGAATATATCTATGAGGGAGATACAGTTGATCTTAATTTAGGGATAGAGAACTTTGGCAAAGGAATAGCAAAATCCCTGGCAGTCGATTTAGGCTATGATTTCCAGGGAATAAAGAACTCTACGATCGGAACTCTTAGTTCAAATGGCAGTCAAACGGCATTATTCAAATTCAAGGCAAACAGATCAGGAACTTTTGAGATCCCGGTTATCATAAACTATGAAGATGATTATGGCATTCATAAGGATGAGTATAACATTAAACTCACCATACTTGACAAAAAAGGAAGTTTAAATCTTGCATCTGTGAAGGTTGACCCTGTTCTTCCCCGCAAGGGTGATACTGTAGAACTGACCATGAGGGTCGAAAACTCTGGTGAGAGGACAATTAATTCAATAAGGGTCTACGCTGATCATCCGTTCAAAGGACTAAAAGAGTCTTTTATAGGTACTCTTGATACTAACGAAGACGGGCCTGCAGTAATTACATTTGTGGCCGACAGAGCAGGAGAATACCAGATCCCGGTAACAATAACATATATTGATGATTTTGGGGAAGAACAAATTGAAACGAAGGTCAATCTGATCGTCATGAAAAAGGATAGTGGAGTAGGCACAGCTCTGCTTATATTGATCATTCTGGTAATCATTGGCGGCCTTATCTATTATAATTACAGGACAATAAAATTAAAAGATGCCGTGATCAAGCAGTTGATGGAAGGCGGAGATAATTCTGCTGACAACAAGAATAAATGAGGCTACAATATGATCAATGATATACGGGTAGGAGCTCTTATTGCCTACTGCAGTATCAAGAGAGGCAACAAGAAAACACTGACGTTCATTGTTTTTGTCCTCTCCCTCATTTTTTTGAACTTAGTGTTTCTTCCGTCAATGATAGGAGGACTTTTAGGCATGTTCACCGGGTTCATGCAGGATTATCCGTACGGAGATATTGTCATTGAACCAACTGGTGATAATACCTACATTAACAATGCAGATAATGTATTGAAGAAAGTACGGGCTGTAGAAGGGGTGAGAGCTGCAACAAAAAGGATTGATGTGGGAGCATCTATTAACCATAAGCAGAAAGTCGTAGGTGTAACGATAACCGGCATGCTTCCCACAGAAGAGTATGATATTTCTCGCTATCCGTACATTATCAGTGAAGGAGAATTTTTAAGTGATCTCTCCCGGAACGAGATAATCATCGGGGCTATGATAGCAGGGACGGGGTTCGGATCAGAGATATATGACAACCTGGGTGAAGTAAGGCCAGGATCCTTTGTTGACGTAACATACAGCAATGGAGTAAAAAGGACCTATAAGGTCAAAGGCATTATGGAAGGCACATTTGAGGTTGTCGATCTGAATGCTCTGGTCCATTACAAGGAGATCGAGGATGTGTATGGCCTTGAAGGCAAAGAAGCTACCAGTGTAGTTGTAAGGGTCACTGATCAAGGGACAGAAGCACAGATCCAGGACAAGATCAGAGAAGTTGGAGTGAATGAACAGGTATTTACATGGGCTGATAAGTCGGAATCTCTCATAAGGCAGGCCATGCAAAGCATGGGTGCTATAGATGTGATGTCCAAGATCGTGAGTTTGATCGTAGGTGCAGCGCTGGTCCTTATTATTATCTATATCAATGTGCTTAACAGGAAAAAAGAGATCGGAATTCTCAAAGCGGTAGGTATTACCCCAAGATCTATTGTGTTGTCCTATGCATTTCTTA
Organism: Methanomethylovorans hollandica DSM 15978; assembly: GCF_000328665.1. NCBI lineage: Archaea > Methanobacteriati > Methanobacteriota > Methanomicrobia > Methanosarcinales > Methanosarcinaceae > Methanomethylovorans > Methanomethylovorans hollandica. The sequence goes on along the minus strand of NC_019977.1, from coordinate 1,808,671 downwards.
GCACTTTCTACGTTTCACTGGGAATTTTTGCAGGATTGATACTCTACTTTACACTTATGCTTTATTTCCAGGCAAATCCAGTAATTTTCTATGAAACCATAGAAATAAGTCCGGTCATTGATCCTGTGCTACTTATTCAAAGTATAGTTACCATGCTTACGCTGTCAGTGATAGCCGGGATCCTGCCTGCCTGGAGTGTATCCAGAGAGAGCATACTCAAAGCCATATGGGGACGGTAAAAATAATCATAGTAAAAGATCTGAAAAGATATTATGGGACCGGAAAAACTGCGGTCAAGGCTCTTAATGGTGTTTCTTTTGAAATTAAAAAAGGGGAATTTGTAGCCATAATGGGTGCATCCGGTAGTGGAAAAACGACTCTTTTGAGGATACTGGCTTTGTTGGACGATGCAACAGATGGGATATACACTATCCGGGGGCTAGAGGTTTCAAGCCTGCCGGAGGCAGAAAGAAGTTATTACAGACTGACTCAGGTTGGTTATGTCTTTCAGGATTATGCACTCATCAATGAGATGAGTGCTGCAGAGAATGTATATGTGCTTTCTATGATGGAAGGAAAGTCAAAGAAGGAATCTTACAGAACTGCTCTTGAAGCATTAGCTAAGGTTGGCCTGAATGGGAAACATGATCGAGTCCCTGATGAATTATCGGGTGGTGAAAAGCAACGAGTTGCCATTGCAAGAGCAATTGCAAAAAAACCTGATATCATGTTTGCTGATGAGCCATGTGCAAACCTGGACACCAACAACTCAAAACAAGTGCTGGATGTATTCAAAGAGCTGAATGAAAAATATGGACAGACAATTATTATGGTCACACATGAACCGTGGCATGTAGAATATGTTAACAGGGTGATAACACTCGAAGATGGTATAATGATCAGCGATGAGATAAAAACATAAGCTTAAGTGTACGACTACATGTGCATCATGGTTAGGTAGTAAGGTAAAGGATTTATTTCAGGGCTCTGTCCTCTTTGTGGAATAGCTGTGAGATCTATATTCACGTGGCTGTGGAGACTAGGTTATATTTTGTTATATGCATAAATAAGATCATTCAGCAAGCCTCTTAAAAATTTAATTCTGGTTAGTTTCTATATTTTTGTATATCGGATTTCAGAACCCATGGTACTGAAATAAAATATCGGCCTTGAAGGGAAATATGCTGATAAATTCCATTTATTCAAAGAACATACCAGAATCACGCAAAAACATTATTTCTAAGTATATTGCTATTCATTATCATGGATAGTTTTAATCTGGTAACCCATGAGCCAAGAATGCTGATAGTGACGGGTGAAAAGACATTTGAGGAAATGAAAGAACTGGCCTGGAACAAAAAGACTGCAGCTTTCGGAGGTCTTAAGAACCTCCTGTCAAGGCCAAAACCTGAAGATATCAATATAACTCATTCAGAAAAACAATATAAACCGTTCTGGCATGCTGTCTGTTCCACGCACTTTGAATATAAACGTAATTGTGAATTCATTGTCAAGATCAGCGATCCAATAGTTCAAAAAGTAACAATATTTGGTGAAGAAAAGACCATGGATCCGCAAAGGAACATCACACTTTCACGGGTAGAACACTGTCTGGAAGCTAATTCAAAAGATATATTTGTCGATGCCTATACTGAAAAAGAAGAAGATTTTTCCAAGTATGTCGCCATGTCCACAAGGGAACTTGCACAGACCGCAGAGCTGAACGAAGGAAACACTATAGTACTTCCTGTAAAAGTAAAGGCTGCATACATTGTCAGGAAACTGCTGACCGAAATGCTGAAACCGATAGATGCTGATGAAGTACTGGATGAGACTGTGAGCATAGATACCCTGGATCTCTATTTCAGACCAGTTTATGCTTTCGAGTATACCTGGGTCCCGAAGAACAAACAGAACGTGCTGGAGTTCGACGGTATCACAGGCGAGTTCTATTCAGGGAAAGTTCTTCGGGAAAAGATGACAGAGATCTTCACTGAGGAAGCTTTGTTCGAGATTGGTGGGGAGATCGCAGGTTTCATTGTTCCAGGTGCGGGAATACCTGTAAAGATACTTCAGGAATCCAGAAAAAGAAAGAAAGTGATCGATAAATAACAAATTTTGAAGTTGATATAATACCCAGTGCTATTGCTATCATGCGTAGGGTTCCTGCCGTACATGGGCACCCTATAAACGCTCCTTTTCTGCCGGAATGAAAATTATTTTAATATCTTCCGTTACAAAGATATAAGAACAGAAAGACAGGCAACCACTAAGCGTTACACATTTAATACATCCCTTCCATAATATATGGGAGTGGACCCTTTGGATCATATATTTATTCCTGAAACATGTCTGGAAATCCACAATTCCCGTAATAATCGTATTTTCAATGGACCCGTGGGTCTGAAAAAGGTAAATGGACCCACAGAGATCAATCGTAAATTCTGGTGAGATGAATGATCAAACATGAACACATAGTTGAAAAGACAAGAGGATGGCTCATAAGATATGCAGATAAAAAAGGATATATTCTTAACCCCGATGAAGAAATGCTGCATATAGTTATCGATGGTCTGACACGGAACAGAAATGAGCTCGGGCACCAGTACTGTCCTTGCAGGATAGTTACCGGGGACAAGGACGAGGATAAGAATATAATCTGTCCATGCGTGTATCATGAAGAAGAGATCAAGACCAATGGAAGTTGTCATTGTGGACTGTTCTTTAAGAACAATGGCAATGGCCAGTAAGTGGTCCTGAAGGAGAACATTGATAATGCCAACTCTGATGGAGATCTACCAGCTGCTGCCAAAAACAAACTGCAAAAAATGCGGTAAGGCGACCTGTATGGCCTTTGCAGTGGATCTGCTGGCACGTAAGATCAGCATAGATGATTGCCCGCCTCTTAAGGAAGAAAAATATCTTACCGGCTATGAAAAACTGAATGAACTGATAACTCCGGTGGGTGATGTCACTGAAACTGGTTTTCTTGTACACAAGGACAAATGCATTGGTTGTGGCAATTGTGTTGTTGCCTGCCCGGTAAATGTGGTGGCAGACCCGGAAGGAACAGGTAGTGGCAAGGCTCCGACCAATGACAAAGTAATCCTATACATAAAGGATGGCATAGTACGGCCGGTGAATATCCAGGAATGCCGTCGTTTTGGCTCCAACAAGACGCTGTGTTATGCATGTATAGACACATGCCCCACAAAAGCAATAGAATTTGTATGATCCCCTTCAGGAGTGATATCATTGGACAACGGACCATTTGTTTGCACAGGTTGTGCCTTATTATGTGATGACATTACAGTGGAGCTGCAGGACAGCAGGGTCACTGGAGTTAATACAGCATGCCTGAAAGGTGTTTCCCGCATGAAAGGCTGCGCTTCACCCATGCCATGCACAGTGGATGGAAAAACAGTTGATGAAAACACTGCAATAAAGGAAGCTGCCAGGATACTGAAAGAAGCAAAGCATCCTCTTATCTTCGGGCACGGGAATTCCACACTGGAAGCCCAGACAAAGTCCATAGAGCTTGCAAGAAAACTTGGTGCACATATTGATGATACATCTTCTTTCTGTCAGGGACCCCTGGTTGAGGCTATCCTCAATGGAAAACTACCGACCTGTACTCTGGATGAAGTGCGACACATGGCTGATGTGATCGTATTCTGGGGAGCGGATCCTTCACATTCTCATCCACGGCATCTTTCCATGTATTCTTACTTCCCCCGGGGAAAACAACGCCAGAGAGGCTGGGAAGAGGACCGGACCGCTGTGATCATAGATGTGAGGAGGTCGGATACTGCTGCAGTCTGCAGCGATAAGCTCTACGAGATCCCGGTTGGAGCGGATCCGGAATTCATGGGTGCTCTTCTTAGTGCTCTATCCAGTAAGGTTCCAAAGACATCTTTCAACATGGATCCCAAAAGGATATTGGAATTAGCAAATATACTGAAAAAGGCAGAGTTCGGAGTAGTGTTTGCAGGTCTTGGCATGACGTATTCTCTGAATTCTCTGGACCCCCTCTTCAGCTTAATGAACAAGCTCAACGAAACTTCAAAATTCCATCTGATACCCATGGTGGGACAATACAATATGCGTGGTTTTGATCATACTCTTTTCAGGGAAACTGGCCATATCAACAGGGTGTATTTCGGAGGAGAAAAAGTAGAACATGGGCCACAGCAATCTGTGGTGGAACTCATCAGCAATGACGTTATAGATGCAGCCATGATCATTGGCTCTGATCCTCTTGCAAGCCTCCCCGGGGCAATTGCAAAAAAACTCAGTAAGGTCCCGTTAATTACCATTGATCCCTGCGAGAACCTGACCTCCAGGGTGTCCAAAGTGACCATTCCCTCAGCACTTAGCGGTGTTGAATGCGGAGGCACTGCAATACGCATGGATGGTGTGGAAGTGGTACTTAAACAGATCATTGACACAAAGAAACTGGCAGATGAGCAGATCATCACACGTATCATGGAGGAGATATGATGGGATTCGGACAATTCCTCGCAGAACCTGAGTTCAAGTTCATCATCGTTACCCACAGGGATATATTCCAGAACACCGCCCAGGAAAATTCCAGGTTCAGTGAGCAATATGCCGAGCTTTCTTCCATCATCAGACTGGATAAGGATGATATGAAGAAGATGGGACTTAAATCAGGGGATATGATACTTGCGAAAAACACTTCCGGAAGAGTAGTACTGAAAGTAGGGATTTCAGTTCTTGAACAGCCTCATCCGGGAACAGCATTCATGATCAATGGGCCCTGGGCTAATGTTCTTGTGGCAGCTGATACCGCAGGCACGGGTGTACCTGCCTTTAAGAAAATAGAAGTGATGATATCGAGATCAAAAGAAGGCAAGGTTACCTCGCTTGCTGAACTGATCTAGTATGGCATGGATAGGGAGGGCATAGTATGAATGATGCAGAAAGCTTTTGGGAAGGTAACAGTTATCTTATAGTGACCGATAGATCAAAACCGGCTATCAAATTGACCATCGATGAGCTCAAAAATAGAGGCTTATCCGTGCAGGCTCTGGACATCAAGGATCTGGGTGCATCTCAGGTCCAGGCTGCTCTTGAAGCTTTGTCCCTGCCGGTGGAAAAAGTTGTGATAGGTATTACAGCTATGGAACCTGCTGATATCATACAATATCTTCTTGGCAGAGGTTGTGAAGATATCTGGGTCCACTGGAGGACGGATACAGAAAAAGTACGTGAAATGGCTTCAGGCACAGCAGGTAATATAATGACCGGCAAATGTCCGATGTTGTACCTTGGTAGCGGATTAAGTATCCATGGGATGCACAGGCTGATTGCGCGCTCTTTTGGAAAATACTGATATTCCGGGTTGATCTGGCTGCACCGAAGGTTCTATAAATCTGAGATCTCTCATTCGATTTAACTTGGTTTATTTCTTAACTTCCTTCAGGAAGCATTGCTAATGGACATACTTGTTCAGCTGATAGTTGATAGATGTTATAACTTCCCTTCAGGCATCGGTTCATATTCACAGAGATGATCATTGAAGTAAATTTAAATCAGATGATCGGGGTACAATATTCTGGCATTGAATGTAAATGGTGAATTATGGTAAGTTCTTTATCCCACGCAGGAATCGGTCTGCTCATTGTTTTACTTTTAGGATTGCGCGGAAGGGAAAGTAAACTGGTGGTTTTGTTCTCGATACTTCCTGACCTTGATTTTATTCCATACGTCATATTTATCCTGCTGGAAAAGTATCTGAGCCCGGAGATGCGAAACAGTTTGTTCTATTTTATGGGACATCGGGAATTCATGCACTCCATATTGTTCATTATATTAGTTGTGCTGTTCCTTCACATAATGGAGAAGAACCTCCATCTTACGATCGCATGCTTCCTGGCAATTCTTAGTCACGTATACCTGGATTATGCAACAAGCTGGAAAATGCGTCCTTTCTTCCCTTTTATAAAAGAGAGCTCCACCCTGGGGGCCTTTGATTTCTTTGATCCTATTGTAACTGCAATTTCCCTGATACCTCTGTTCATACTGTTGTTACAGTATCAGAGAAATAAAGGGAAGTGGCCAAAAATGGACCCGGTATACAGATACCTGCAACACAATAAAAGAACAATAATAGTTTCTATATCATGTATTTTTCTAATCTGGTGTGCTTTGGCACCTTTTACTAAGCTCATGCTGGTACAACATATCTCAGATACGGAAGACTCTGACATTTCGTATCAGAATATGGCACCTATGTCATTCGGGAAGTTCCTGGGTGCATACAGCTTTAATGAAACGCATTATAAGATATTTGAAACAAGTTACTGGAAAGGCATACACAGATCGAGTCTTATTCCAGTGAACTCTTATGACAATATAACTGCAGATGATTACGGATACATCTCAAGAGCCGCAGCATTGTATGATTCCAGCTTCCCACGGGAGATAGATTATCCTGTGTACAATATCACAGAAAACTCTACAGATGCTATTGTTACTGTTTCGGATGCCAGGTCAGTTTATGTGAAGTACTGGGCATATTTCAATGTTGAATATACTTTCATCTTCGATAAAGAGGATTCTGGTTACGTGGTCTTCATAAAAGATCACAGGAACATCAAACGATCTGTGCCTTTGAACAGATTCATCGATACATAATCAGGGTACTTTAATCTTGTCTGCCTATTAAAGCAATAATTCTCTTTTTTAGAACATCAAAGGTAGGTATGATACTTATTGAATAGAACGGATTATCCTCCTCTGGCGATTAATCTTATATTCCGCAGATGTCCTAGAATTTTGCCAATTATCTGAATTGCAGTTATTTGTCAAACTTTAATAATACTATTTAACATAATAATAACATACATTGTGATAAATATTGGACTTTCTTCGTACAAATTGCTGAAAAGAGAAAATACCTGTTTTTTCTTGACATCTGCGGAAGGTCGGATTAATTATGCAACTTCTCCTTATACCACTAAACGAAGGTCACAAATGGGTATATTCAACACATATAGGATTCTTTTTAGGCATGAAGCCCACTCTTGATCTTGAATATTTAACACTGAAGCCTTTAATGTTTTCATTAAATTGGCTCTCTTCAACATCGTGTGGGTAATTGCAGCACCAGTACATCACTAATCCCCCATAAAATAACAATTCACTGTATACTAAATATCCGCTGAAATTAAGAATCCATATCATGTGACTTAGTTGTCATGACTACCAAAATCGGTTCAGTAAGTCAGAATACTCTTTTACTCCGAATACCTTCCGAATTTACCCACTCAATGTTGTGGAGATCCATTAAATTTAGCAAATGTACCGGAAGCTAACATCTATCCGATGATTCATCATTGGTAGAGGCCATTGATCTTGAAAAAATTATTTAATACAAGTCTACTTTTTTTAGTTGCACCTTAAATGGATGTAGCTGTCAACTTTGGTATTAAGGGAAAAAGATTTACAGGGATTTAATAAGTATAATCGCCATAAATAATTTAATAATGTTTAAAGTCACACGAATGTTAATATAATTGTCATCAAATCTAATTTGGTTATATTTATATTTAATAAGAACCCATACCTAATTAGGATAGTAGATCTACTTCTAGGTCCAGGGGTGGATATTCCTTTCATTATAGTTGGAGTTTAACCACAATTTTGTGGTTTTCTGGGCATCCGTGGATTTAGCAGAGGGGTGTTGAAAATGAGAAGAGACAGAAGGGTTCTAACTGTATTTCTAACTGTGGCCATTTTGGCCTGTATGCCTATGATAAGTGCAGCCATTAATCCGCCGCCTGTGCAGTTCTTCTATGTACCGGTTCCTGAAAACCAGTGGCTACAAGCTCTACAGGTAATTCAGGCAGGTGGCTTCGGTGAAACTCCTCGCAATCCAATGCAAAGTTACATTTCTATTTCTGCGATTGCCAATAATACTATAATTTATTATGATCAGTATGAGAATGGATATGAACCCGATATTGGCAACCCTCTTGATGTATATTCAAGTTCTAATCTTGACGGTACGCAGATATGGGGAGATGGTGACACTTCAAATGGAGTCCCTCCGGGGGTGCCCAGTGATATAATCAATGGGGGAACGGTAATCGTCTTAAATAATCCTGTTACTACCACCGATCCTCTAACGGTCATCAAATTTGGCGGCAGGGATAAGATAGCAGCCACCAAGACTATCTCTGTGGTCCGTGCAGGCTGGGCTACAGGGCCAAATACTCTCATGGCCGATGCCAATGAAGTGTACGATACTGATAACTGGGGTACGGAATTCCGTGTTCCGGTAGGTACGAACATTCCCGATGGCACAGATTTTCAGATGTTCCAGTACACTGGTATGGCGATCATGGCCGGCAAAGGTGGCGCAACAGTCCAAATTGATGCTAATGCAGATACTGTATTTGAAACAACTGTTCCTCTTACAGAAGGACAGAGCTATCTGGTGAACAATGGTCTTTCCGTGGGAGCTCGTGTAATTTCCAACAACCCGGTTCAGGTAGACCTTATAACTGGTAATATAGCCACTTCAGTGGGATACGAAAGTCGTTTCTTCCGTTTGTTGCCTACTAATCTGTGGGCCGCCAGTTACTATACTCCCGTCTCAACTCCTACCAGTGCTCAGACTTACAATGGTGTAGAGACAACTGTCTGGCTTTATAATCCATCTTCCACTGCTATCACGGTTCAGTATCGTGCCAGAACTTCCTCCAGTACTATAAGCAACGTTGCTCTAACAGTTCCTGCAAACAGCTATCTCAAGCAAGTTCTAACAAACGTGAATTATGGCGCACATTTCTACACGACCGGTGGTCAAAAGTTCTACGCTTTGTCCACTACTAACTCTGGCAACTCTGGAACAAGCACTAATTACTACAATTCCATTTGGGATTGGGGTTTTGCTCTAGTCCCTGAGAGTTCCCTGACACCTCAGTTGCTCATAGGTCTTGGTATCGGACGTGATCCTACTTCTTCTACCAACCCTACTGAAAATGGAAATCCTGTCTGGGTTTCACCTATCGGAAATGGAAATAATCCTGTTAGGGTTTACGTTGATTTTGATGCCAATCCAACAACGGGAAGCTTAACTGATCCAAACGGAAATAAATATAACGTTCATTATGATCTAACGGAACTCGACAGGGCAAAGGTCTATGATACTATTGACCGCGACCAGACAGGGATGCTGCTGTACACTTTGGATGGTACCAAACTGGTGGGAGCCTGGGGTGAGGATCCATTGACTGCCAGTGCCGCAGCGCCAGGAGTAGATATGGGTACGGGAATACCACCTCTACCCTTGTTTGATGATGGTAAAACTGCCAGCTTATATGAAGACAGGGACAATGACGGCTATGTCAGCCCCGGGGATGTGTTACTCTATACAATTGTCATTAATAACATTGCTCGTGCTCCTGTACCGGATGTGTTGTTGCAGGACGCATTCCCTGTAGATGCTATCTATGTTGAGGATAGCACCAACTTGACTAAAGAAGCTCCCACCATCCCAACAACAACAAGTCCAATTCCTGACAGTGGTACAACTGCTTTCCCGCTGGACGAAGGGGGCGTTATCCTCGATGATAATGTTGCACTTCCAGTTGGTGGCTCATATACAGTCACCTTCAAGGCTATCATCAAGGATTTTGTAGACCTGACTCCCGGTATTACAGAGATCGTGAATACTGGAAGCGCAACTGCTGTCGGTATCACCATACCTTTTGAGGCCAGGACACCAATTTACGGTCGCCTCGGTGACTATGTGTGGTTGGATGTTAACGGCAATGGTATTCAGGACGTAGGTGAGCTGGGTGTTGCAAATGTAACAGTAAATCTGCTGGATGGCAGTGGTAATCCAATGCTCGATGTTTTCAGCAATCCCGTAACCATCAAAACAAATGCTACAGGCTTCTACCAGTTCCTCGGCCTGCTTCCTGGTAGTTACATTGTGGAGTTCATAAAACCGACAGGCTATGACTTCACGCTTAAGGATAAGGGCCAAGATGACGCGGTGGACAGCGATGCTGACCTGCTCACAGGTAGAACTAGCTCGATAACGCTAGCTGCAGGTGAGAACAACAGCATGCTGGACGCTGGTCTCTTCCAGCTTATTCCAGAAGTAGATATTGAGAAATATACTAATGGAGAAGATGCTGATAACGCAACTGGCCCGTTCATTCCTGTAGGATCCACTGTAACGTGGACTTATAACGTTACCAACAATGGTACTGTGAATCTGACGAATGTTGTTGTAGCTGATAACATGGGTGTAATTCCAGTTCGTATCAGTGGTGATAATGGTAACAACATCCTTGAACCTGGAGAGGTCTGGACTTATACTGCTACCGGTACTGCAACTGAAGGTCAGTATGCTAACATCGGTAATGTTAGTGCAGATTACAGCGGTACCCCAGTCACAGATGAAGATCCAAGTCATTACTATGGTGCTAACTCTTCAGTTGATATTGAAAAGTACACCAATGGTGAAGACGCTGACAGTCCAACCGGACCTTTCATCCCCATTGGTTCCGAAGTTACCTGGACTTACAATGTAACTAACTCAGGTAATGTGAACCTGACAGACATTGTTGTAATGGACGATATTCTGGGCATTATAAGCAACCTTGTTGATGGTGATACCAATAATGATGGTATCCTGCAACCTGGAGAGGTCTGGACGTATACTGCTACCGGTACTGCAACTGAAGGTCAGTATGCTAACATCGGTAATGTTACAGGCTATTACAATGAAGCTCCGGTAACCGATGAAGATCCAAGTCATTACTATGGTGCTAACTCTTCAGTTGATATTGAAAAGTACACCAATGGTGAAGACGCTGACAGTCCAACCGGACCTTTCATCCCCATTGGTTCCGAAGTTACCTGGACTTACAATGTAACTAACCCAGGTAATGTGAACCTGACAGACATTGTTGTAATGGACGATATTCTGGGCATTATAACCAACCTTGTTGATGGTGATACCAATAATGATGGTATCCTGCAACCTGGAGAGGTCTGGACTTATACTGCTACCGGTACTGCAACTGAAGGTCAGTATGCTAATATCGGTAATGTTAGTGCAGATTACAGCGGTACCCCAGTCACAGATGAAGATCCAAGTCATTACTATGGTGCTAACTCTTCAGTTGATATTGAAAAGTACACCAATGGTGAAGACGCTGACAGTCCAACCGGACCTTTCATCCCCATTGGTTCCGAAGTTACCTGGACTTACAATGTAACTAACCCAGGTAATGTGAACCTGACAGACATTGTTGTAATGGACGATATTCTGGGTATTATAACCAACCTTGTTGATGGTGATACCAATAATGATGGTATCCTGCAACCTGGAGAGGTCTGGACTTATACTGCTACCGGTACTGCAACTGAAGGTCAGTATGCTAATATCGGTAATGTTAGTGCAGATTACAGCGGTACCCCAGTCACAGATGAAGATCCAAGTCATTACTATGGTGCTAACTCTTCAGTTGATATTGAAAAGTACACCAATGGTGAAGACGCTGACAGTCCAACCGGACCTTTCATCCCCATTGGTTCCGAAGTTACCTGGGCTTACAATGTAACTAACCCAGGTAATGTGGACCTGACAGACATTGTTGTAATGGACGATATTCTGGGCATTATAACCAACCTTGTTGATGGTGATACCAATAATGATGGTATCCTGCAACCTGGAGAGGTCTGGACGTATACTGCTACCGGTACTGCAACTGAAGGTCAGTATGCTAACATCGGTAATGTTACAGGCTATTACAATGAAGCTCCGGTAACCGATGAAGATCCAAGCCATTACTATGGTGCTAACTCTTCAGTTGATATTGAAAAGTACACCAATGGTGAAGACGCTGACAGTCCAACCGGACCTTACATCCCCATTGGTTCCGAAGTTACCTGGACTTACAATGTAACTAACCCAGGTAATGTGAACCTGACAGACATTGTTGTAATGGACGATATTCTGGGCATTATAAGCAACCTTGTTGATGGTGATACCAATAATGATGGTATCCTGCAACCTGGAGAGGTCTGGACGTATACTGCTACCGGTACTGCAACTGAAGGTCAGTATGCTAACATCGGTAATGTTACAGGCTATTACAATGAAGCTCCGGTAACCGATGAAGATCCAAGCCATTACTATGGTGCTAACTCTTCAGTTGATATTGAAAAGTACACCAATGGTGAAGACGCTGACAGTCCAACCGGACCTTACATCCCCATTGGTTCCGAAGTTACCTGGACTTACAATGTAACTAACCCAGGTAATGTGAACTTGACAGACATTGTTGTAATGGACGATATTCTGGGCATTATAAGCAACCTTGTTGATGGTGATACCAATAATGATGGTATCCTGCAACCTGGAGAGGTCTGGACGTATACTGCTACCGGTACTGCAACTGAAGGTCAGTATGCTAACATCGGTAATGTTACAGGCTATTACAATGAAGCTCCGGTAACCGATGAAGATCCGAGTCACTACTTCGGTTCCAGTGGTGAAATTGACATCGAGAAGTACGTATGGAACGGTACTGGTTGGGAAGATGCTGACACAGTAACTGGTCCTTATCTTGCTTCCACATTTGATCCCGTTCAGTTCAAGATCATAGTTACTAACATGGGTAACGTTGAACTTACTAACATTGTTGTAACCGATACCAAGTACGGTCCAGTCACTCTGACAACTACCTCTCTTGGTGTTGGAGCTTCTACCGAAGCTGAATATGATCTTGCCTGGGTTTCCGGTCAGCAGAACAACACTGCTGATGTTGAAGGTTACTACGGCGATACAAAGTACAATGACACTGATGATGCCCATTACTATGGTGCCAGCGGTGCTATTGATATTGAAAAGTACGTATGGAACGGTACTGGCTGGGAGGATGCTGATACCATAACAGGTCCTTCTCTATCGTCGGGTCCCGTTCAGTTTAAGATCATAGTTACTAACATGGGTAACGTTGAACTTACTAACATTGTTGTAACCGATACTAAGTATGGTCCGGTAACTCTGCCCACAACCACTCTTGGTGTTGGAGCTTCTACCGAAGCTAAGTATGATCTTGCCTGGGTTTCCGGTCAGCAGGTAAACACTGCTGATGTTGAAGGCTACTACGGCGATACAAAGTACACTGATAGTGATGATGCACACTACTATGGCCCAATCTCTCAAGGCGCTCAATATGACAATATATTGAGTGAGTCATCATCTTGTGTTGTTTTTTCTGATACATCCTACCTTGCTGTAGGGAAGAGCAAGGCTCGTAGCAGGGATGTGATGTTGTTTGATCTTAGTATGTACAATAAAGATGATACAATATCGAAGGCAACACTATCTCTCTTCTGGTATTATCCAGCAGGTCAGACACGTACTTCTGATACGGTAGTGGAGATATACAGGCCACAGAGATGGGATCCAAAGCATGTGACTTGGTACTATCGTCTGTATCGTACTGCGTGGAACCCGGTAGGTGGGGCGTGGTTCGATAAAAATGGTGTATCACAAGGCAGCACACCATATGCTTCAGTAACTTTCCCGGCGAGCACTGTGCCTGATAATCAATACCATGACTTTGATGTCACACAGCTTGTGCAGGAATACATAAGAGGTACGTATGAGAACACTGGTTTCTTCCTCAAGGCAAGAACTGAGAGTGGTAATTACATTGCCTTCTACAGTTCTGAGTGGTCCAATGCTGATCAGAGGCCTAAGTTGACTGTAGATCTCAATGCTGGTTCAGCTCCGATCGCACCACCGCTTTCAGCTCCGTTGGCACCGCCTGTAGTAGATAATCTACCAGTTGCAGATGCTGGTGCTGATAAGGATGCTACTAAGGATGTAGCTGTAACTTTTGATGGCAGTGGTTCCACTGATGACAACAGTATAGTCTCATATTCGTGGGACTTTGGTGATACTACAACTGTAGCTAGCGGTGTCTCACCAGTTCATACATATACAACAGCAGGAACTTACACTGTGACCCTTACAGTTACAGATACCATCGGGCAGACAGGTTCAGATACACTGGAAGTTGTTGTGAGTGACTCAACAGCCACTACAACCACAACAGATTGTGTTTCACACGCTCCAGTCTATGACAATAGATTGCTTCAGAGATCTCCGGATATAGTTTATTCCACAAATAACTATATCGATATTGGAAGAAGCACAAGCAGTTACAGAGATGCGATATTGTTCGATCTGAGTGGTTATAAGCCCACTGATACGATATCCCAGGCAACGCTGTCGCTGTACTGGTACTATCCAGCAGGCGCTACCCGCACTTCTGATACTGTAGTTGAAGTTTACAGGCCAGTAAAGTGGGATCCAAAGTATGTGACATGGAATACTCGTATGTCCGGTGTTCCTTGGACTACAGCAGGAGGAGACTGGTTCGATAAGAATGGTAATGCACAGGGTAATGTTCCGTATGCTTCGGTAACTTTCCGGGCAAGTACTGTGCCTGACAATAAGTACTATGACTTTGATGTCACACAGCTCGTGCAGGAATATGTAAGTGGTATGTATGAGAATACTGGTTTCTTCCTCAAGGCAAGAACCGAGAGCGGTAATTACATTGCCTTCTACAGCTCTGAGTGGTCCAATGCTGATCAGAGACCACAATTGAAAGTGTGTCTCATTGGTGCTTCAGTTCCAATCGCACCACCAGTTTCAGCTCCGATCGCACCACCGCTTTCAGCTCCGATCACACCGCCTGTAGTAGATAACCTACCGGTTGCAGATGCCGGTGCTGATCTGACTGCTACTAAGGATGTAGCTGTAACTTTTGATGGTAGTAATTCTACTGATGACATCGGTATAGTTTCCTACACTTGGAGCTTTGGTGATGGCACAGCTGAATCTGGCGGTGTCTCACCAATTCATACATATGTAACAGCAGGAACTTACACTGTGACCCTTACAGTTACAGATACCATCGGACAGACCGATTCAGACACACTGGAAGTTGTTGTGAGTGAACCTGTTGGTCCTGTAGATAATCCACCAGTTGCAGATGCAGGAGCTGACAAGACTGCTACAACGGGTGTAGCTGTAACTTTCGGTGGCAGTGGTTCCACTGATGACATCGGTATAGTCTCATATTCATGGGACTTTGGTGATGGCACAGCTGAATTCAGCGGTGTCTCACCGGCTCATACATATGCAACAGCAGGAACTTACACTGTGACTCTTATAGTCACAGATACCATCGGACAGACCGATTCAGACACACTGGAAGTTGTTGTGAATGAACCTACAACCACAACAGGAAGTTCTGTTTCATACACAGCTGCTTATGATAACAGATTGCGTCAGATATCTCCGGATAGAGTCTATTCCACTAGCATCTATCTCGATATTGGAAAGCTAAGCACAAGCAGTTACAGAGATGTTATATTGTTCGATCTAAGCGGTTATGATCCAAAGGATACGATATCTCAGGCAACCTTGTCGCTGTACTGGTACTATCCAGCCGGTGCTACCCGCACTTCTGATACTGTGGTTGAAGTTTACAGGCCAGTAAAGTGGGATCCAAAGTATGTGACATGGAATACTAGTATGTCCGGTGTTCCTTGGACTACAGCTGGAGGAGACTGGTTCGATAAGAATGGTAATGCACAGGGTAATGTTCCATATGCTTCGGTAACTTTCCGGGCAAGTACTGTGCCTGACAACAAGTACTATGACTTTGATGTCACACAACTTGTGCAGGAATACATACGGGGTACTTATGAGAACACTGGTTTCTTCCTCAAGGCAAGAACCGAGAGCGGTAATTACATTGCTTTCTACAGTTCTGAGTGGTCCAATACTGATCAGAGACCGAAATTAGTTGTGACACGTGTTTGAATACTCTGTATTGAGCTGAGAATAACTCAGCTCTTTTTTTCTAGAATATGTTATGCTCCATCATGTTGTTTATTTGCAGTTTAGTTAGGGGAAATAAACAAAGTGATATACAAATGATTCATATTATTCCTATTATTCATAGAGTATCTTTAAAGCAACCATAAAATTTTTATACTTTTCAGTTTGCAATTATATCTGAATATGTTTCATCTATATGAGATACGTGACTGGATGTACGAATGTGAACTTTTCCTTTTCCTGGCAGAAGTGCATTTTATAGATTCAAAAGTGTCTCCTGTATGTCACGAGTTCTGCCATGTGTTAACTGGCAGTAAGCTTGAGGAAATGTTTGATCGTTTACAAAAAAAGTATTGTTCCTGCATGAGCGTGCATTCCTGTGTTCAAAAAGAGGAGCTTGATTACTTTAAGTCTGTAATGGACTGTATATCATCAGAACAATGGGATCAACTCAACTCTGAAAAGATACTTCAGGCTCAGATAATATTGCAAAAGCTTGCCATCGGGCTTAGCAACGATATTATCAAGGTGCATAAAGAAAAGGGACACCCCAAATTATACGCTGAAACAGAAAGAGACCCGCCTAAATAGTGTCTTTTCATCAGCACTACTTGTTCTGTTGTAACTTTCTTATTTGTGTAGATGAAATACCATCGTCGCTATATTCATCCTCGGAAACTATAGTTATTATATGTTCAATTTCCGCTGGGATCTCAATATGTATCCCTTTTCTGCTGAAAACAAGAAAATCTATCCCTTTTGTCCTGAAATGTTCAAGAAGAGAATAGAGGTTGTCTCCAGGACGATAATACTTCGGGTCAAAGAGTCTCTTCATAGTATCGGCGCCCACAATAAAAGTGGAATCCGGGAAAATGATCGCCTTTTCTGAAAACAGAGGTGCATTTGTCACAAATATGTCCCCCATAAAATCAGGTTCATACCGGGCTTTTATTGAAGATATCCTATCCTCAAGTGAGATATAGTCTATTGGCGGTTTGTCTACATTAAGGAGTGAGATCTCAAAATGTACTGGTAAACCATACTTTCTGGACGCTATCCGTGCCATTTTCAAATGGTTCTTATGGCAAGGATCGAAGGAGCCGGAGAACATGATTTTGTGTGAATGATGTGTATTCCTATCTTGCCCACTTATTCTTACAAAGCTTGGGAGCGTATTATATGAGTTAGCTTCATGCAACAGCATGTTTGATATCCCCTCAATAGCTTGTACCTGCTTTATTTGTGGTCTTTCCTGAGAAGATAATCCTGTCCCGTCTGTTATTACGACATCCTGGTGGCACGATATAGCTATCATGTTAATGATCGACCTGGACACTATGGCCTCTTCATGCTCACGATCTCTTTTTTCTAAGAACAAGATGCTATAGGAGGTTGTATTCTGAAGTGACTGTACTGCCACATGCAGTTCATGCTGTCTTTCTTTCCGTTCACCGTTTCTTGCCAGGGTACATGTCGCCCCAATACCCAGAAGATGTTCAAATCTTTTTTGTTCAGGACTTTGTAGCATTATTGCCTTCTGGAAGGCGGTCATGGCCATTGCCCGCGCGGTCCTTGCGGAAGCATATTTTTCTGGCTTCCTGCCAATGAAAGCATCAAGTGCACTCTGGCTGTATGGCACTATCGCTTCCAGTAAAGTGGCAGACCCTCCTCCATATCTCAATAGTTCTCCGATTGCCTCAGTTCCTCCGCCTGTAATAGCAAGCACAAGTTCACATTCGCAGGAGTGTATCTTATGTACCAGTTCTTTTATTTCCATAGTTATACTTTTTTAGACTCCATGTCCTTTTTAAATTTACTCATAGGTTGGCTGGAGCAGATATTGAGGTTATGTATTCAAAATAAAAAAATCTGAATCTTCGGAGGTAATATCTGAGCCGGGATTATTCCGTCATTATATCTAAGGTTGGTCAATATTCAGAATATAATGTTTGTGTAAAATTGTAGTTCCAGTACATCGTATATGGAAAATTATATCTCTCTTAGTCGTTCATAGTTTTTCTACTAATTTTTTTCCATGGAGGTATCTGATTGGAAGAGATCTTAAGATGTTCCCGATGCATCCTGCCGGCCAGTTTGCCAAGCGTAAAGCTTGATGAGAGGGGTGTATGTAATTACTGTAACAATTTTGACCGATCATTTGGTGATTGGGATATTAAAAAAGAATTTAAGAAAAAACAATTCGAACAAATTGTTGAAAAGATAAAGAAACTCAATTCTGAATACGATTGCCTTGTCCCCCTGAGTGGAGGTAAGGACAGCACATATGCACTTTATGTTTGTGATAAGATCTACAATCTTAAATGCCTGTGTATCACTTTTGACAATGGTTTTTTATCAGACTATGCAAGACTGAACATAAAAAATGCACTAAATGCCACAAAAGCAGATCATATATATTATGCCATAAATCCGAAAACAATGCTTGAACTCTATAAACATTTCATTATGAGTTGTGGTCATGTATGTATTCCCTGCATGCGAGGTATAGGATTAGTAAGTTATTTTCCTCTTAAGGCTTTCAATATACCTATTGTAATAACAGGAAATGGGCGGAGAATTTCCTATCTCAGTGGTTTTCCCGAGCTTTTTCAAAGTGGCGAACTTACTGTTTTTCAGAATGCATGTAAAGGTACTGAAGCTGAAAAGAGCTGTTCCCCTTTATTGGGGCATGAAGCAAAAGCAGGTTATAAGTCTTATATAAGTGCTGCACTTAATCTCATGGGCATCAAAGACAAATTCGTCCCTGCTCATATCACTCCGGGCTATGTGGGGATATATGATTATCTGGATTCTAATTATACAGAGATCCTTGAGACGATACAACGTGAAATGGGCTGGAAAAAAGCCGGGGAGACCTTTGAACATACAGATTGTTTTCTGCATGAGATTCCTTTCTACATACACGCTATTAAATTCCCGGAGGTTACAGGGTCTACTTTCTATCACAGCAACCTAATAAGATTAGGACAAATGACAAGAGAAAAAGCTCTTGAATTAGAATTGGAGAAAGCAGAAAATCCGGAGGCTGTTCAGGGTCTAGATATGTTCTTGCAGCAGATTGGCATGTCCAAAGAGGAATTTATCGCACAGGTGAGCGATTGGACAAAGATCAAAAAATACCGAAAAGAAGAGCCTTTTCATTGGAAAATCTATCGTAAGTTACGAAAATAGTCCTCTTTAGATGCTCTTGCCTGTTAAATATTTACTCTTCATTCCCTTTTTAAACTAAAAGGGAATTATATTTACAGCTCGATAAGGCATAAACGTATTTATATTTGAATATTATATTAATACGATGTTCATCTTCGGCCATTTAGGAATTACTTTGGGTCTTTTCAAGCTTCTGGAGCATAAAATTCCAGTTTTGAAAGGTCGCATTAGTTATGTAGGTGTGACCCTTGGCTCTATGTTACCTGATCTTATCGACAAGCCAATAGGAAGGGTAATTTTTTCAGAAACTATAGACAATGGTCGGATATTTGCACATACTTTGCTGTTCTTCGTGTTTCTCTGCAGCGTTTCCTTCTATTTGTGGAAGAGAAAAAATGATATACGATTCATGTTCCTCTCAGCTGCCAGTTTCTGTCATCTGATAGCGGACAATATGTGGGAAACACCGGCAACACTGTTCTGGCCTCTTATGGGATGGCATTTCCCGAGTAATCCAGGAACTTATGGTGGTGCCCTTGATTATTTTCAGATACTATTTACATATGCGTATACTCCTTCCCTTGATTATGTTTTCATCTCCGAGGTAACAGGTTTTATGGTCTTGCTGTTCCTGAACATCCGATACCTGCGACAGAAATATCTATTATATGTCATATCTGGGACTGTTAAGCTATGAAACATGTTGCAACCTTTATATATGTAAATTATATCATTCTATCTAAAATATATTTATGCTCAAAGATCAGAAGAGGATACTAATGGGAGATAATATAAGTATACACCGTAGCTCAAAGCTCTATGGACGAACTTCAGTAGGTGAAGGGACTGTAGTTATGGAAAACGTCACATTGGGCTACCCGGAACATCGTGTATTGATGGAGATCATTAAACAGGGACTTGAGATCGAGGATTATGATTACCCAGGTGCCATCATTGGCAGAGAGTCTTTCATCCGTGCAGGTACGACTATCTTCAGTAGCGTGAAAACAGGAAACAGTTTCAAAACAGGTCACAATGCTATGGTACGGGAAAATACTTCAATTGGCAACAGTGTACTTGTGGGTACTAACGTGATCATAGATGGCAATGTAAAAATCGGTAACAATGTGAGTATTCAGGGCAACGTTTACATTCCTACTCATGTCACTATAGAAGATAACGTATTTATCGGTCCATGTGCAGTACTTGCGAATGATAAATATCCTATCAGAGGTGAATACATAGCTGATGGACCGACATTGTGTAAAGGTGCATCTATTGGTGCTAATGCCACTCTGATTCCGGGAGTGGAGATCGGAGAAGGAGCAATGGTAGCCGCCGGGGCCCTGGTTACGAAAGATGTGCCCCCATGGAAACTTGCCATTGGCTGCCCTGCAAAAATAACCGAACTGCCGGAGAAGCTTAGACAATTGAATAAAATATAAATATAGGTCTATTGTTCTAGTTATAGTTCTTAAAGAGGTATATAATGATAACCATCGCAAAACCCTATCTTGACGAAGCGGAGATCGAGGCCGTCACCGCCGTGCTGCGTTCAGGGGTAATAGCTGAAGGGCCAAGGGTGGCCCAGTTCGAGCAGGCCTTTGCAGAGTATATCGGAGTTGACCATGCTGTAGCCGTTAATTCAGGAACGGCCGCATTGCACGTAGCATTGATGGCTCATGGCATAGGCAAAGGAGACGAAGTGATCACTTCACCCTTCAGTTTTGTAGCTACTGCCAATTCTATTGTTTACACTGGTGCGAAACCTGTTTTTGCTGACATCGAACCTGATACTTATATTATCTCTGCGGACCAGGTCCATGAGATGATCACCAGTCGTACAAAGGCAATAATGCCTGTACATCTTTACGGCCACGCTGCTGACATGGATGCGATCATGGAGATAGCCGAGGATCATAACCTTCTTGTGATAGAGGATGCCTGTCAGGCTCATGGTGCAACATACAAAGGCAAGAAGGTCGGCTCTTTCGGAACCGGTACTTTCAGCTTCTATCCTACCAAGAATATGACCACCAGTGAAGGTGGTATCATCACCACCGATGATCCGGACATTGCAGCTCGCTCACGTATGCTCAGGGCACATGGTTCTAAACAGCGCTATCTGCATGAGATGATAGGCTATAATTTCCGTATGACCGACATTTCTGCTGCTATAGGTATCGTGCAAATGGGAAGACTTGACGAGTTCACCGAAAAGAGAAGGAAGAATGCCAGCAAGCTCTCTATGGGCCTTAAAGGCACAAAGAACATTATATTACCAGTGGAGAAAGAAAATTGTTTACACGTGTACCACCAGTATACTGTCCGTACCGATCACAGGGATTCACTGCGTGATGCTCTTCAGCAGAAGGATATCGGAACAGGTACATATTATCCCCTTTGTATACACCAGCAGCCTTTGTACAAGGAAATGGGTTATACAGGAAGTTACCCTAACAGTGAAAAGGCAGCCAGCGAAGTCCTGTCTGTACCTGTGCATCCGGCGTTATCAGATGTTGATATCAACACTGTCATTGCATCGATAAAGGAATGGGCCCAGAGGTAAGATATGATAAGAGTAGGAGTAATTGGTGTAGGTTCCATGGGAAAGAACCATGTGAGGATCTACAGTGAAATGGAAGGCGTCGAGTTGGTTGGTATCTCTGATGTGAACCAGGCACTTGTAGAAGAGCTTGCACACACTTTCAAGACAACAGCTTATACAGATTATAAGAAGCTGCTGTCCCAGGGCCTGGATGCAGTGAGCATTGTGGTTCCCACCAAAATGCATAAAGACGTAACATTGGATGCTCTGGATGCCGGAGTTAATGTCCTTGTGGAAAAGCCTATTGCAGACACCCTCGAAAATGCGGATCTGATGATAAAGGCTGCCAAAGAAAAGGGATTGATGCTCATGGTAGGGCATATCGAAAGGTTCAATCCGGCTGTCATCAGGCTCAAGCAGATCATCGAGTCAGGATTATTGGGAAAGATCGTATCCATGTCCACAAGGAGAGTAGGTGCCTATAACCCCAGGATAAGGGATGTAGGTGTTATTCTGGACATTGGTGTGCATGATGTAGATATTATTTCTTATCTGTATGGTAAGAAGATCGACCAGGTCTACACGATTGCAGGGGCAAACATTCATTCTTCTGAGGACCATGCATCTATACACCTACGCTTCGATCATGAATATTCAGGTCTTGTGGATGTTAACTGGCTGACGCCACACAAAGTACGCACTCTTACTGCAGTGGGTGTTGAGGGTGTTGCATATCTTGATTATCTGAAACAATCTGTTGTGCTCCACGATAAGGAATGGGTACGTGAGGCAAAGGTTGAGCCGAAAGAGCCTTTACTCAATGAACTTCAATACTTTGTGCGGTGTGTTGCCAATAACGAGTATCCGCATCCTAATGGCGAGGATGGAAAACATGCCCTTGAGGCATGTATGGCTGCTATTACATCATATCATGAAGAAAAAGTGGTAGACATATAATACTAAACTAAATAAAGTGATCACAATGAGCGAGAAATTAATAAAGATCCTTACTGAGAAAGGGCCGATCAAGAAAATAGGTGTTATCGGTATGGGATATGTGGGTATACCTGCAGCTGCACTGTTTGCAGATGCCCCGTGTTTTGATCATGTGCTGGGGTTCCAGCGAGCTTCATCCTCTTCCGGATATAAGATCGATATGCTTAACAAAGGTGAAAGTCCTCTTAAAGGCGAAGAGCCAGGACTTGAAGGCCTGCTGCAGAATGTAGTAAAGGCAGGCAAGTTCACCTGCACATCTGATTTTTCAAGGATCAGCGAGCTTGACGCTGTTACATTAGCTATACAGACACCTTTTGAGGACCCCAAAAGCCTCTTGCCGGACTTTACCGCACTAATCGAAGGTATACAGAACGTTGGTAAGAATCTCAGGAAAGGCATGCTTGTGGTACTTGAATCCACTATTACTCCTGGTACCACCGTAGGTATGGCAAGGGAGATCCTGGAAAAGGAATCTGGTCTTGTTGCAGGCGAGGATTTCGCACTGGCGCATGCACCGGAGAGGGTAATGGTCGGAAGGCTTTTGCAGAACATCAGGGAACATGATAGGATAGTAGGCGGAATTGATGATGTCTGTACCCGACGTGCAGCTGAGCTATATACCCCCGTGCTTACGAAGGGTAAGATAATACCCATGACAGCTACTGCTGCAGAGGTCACCAAGACTGCTGAGAACACTTTCAGAGACCTGCAGATAGCAGCTGTGAACCAGCTTGCGCTTTACTGTGAGGCCATGGGCATAAATGTATATGATGTACGTGCCGGTATTGCAAGCCTTAAAGGCGAAGGTATCACACGGGCTATTCTGTATCCCGGAGCAGGTGTTGGCGGACATTGTTTGACTAAGGATACCTACCATCTGGAACGCGGTGTCACCCTTGGTATAGAACCTCTGGACTATCCCGAGAATGCCGAATCTATCTATGTGCTTGCCAGAAGGGTCAATGACTTTATGCCAAAGCATATGTTCAACCTCACTGTTAAGGCTCTGGAAAGGGTCGGTAAAAAGCCCAAAGGCATCAAGATAGCTATGTTAGGCTGGGCATTCCTAAACGACTCCGACGACGCCCGTAACCCACCTTCAGAAACATACAGGGATATGGTGCTACAGGCAGGCTGTGAAATAAATGTCCAGGATCCTCACGTCGTCCACTACCCTGGCATAGATATACATGCTAATATTGATAAGGTGCTGACAGGAGCCGATGTGGTCGTTATCTTCACCGGGCATAAACAGTATTTCGAACTGACCCCTGAACAGATCAAACAGAAGATGGGAAAGAAACAGCCGGTAATCATCGATGGCCGCAATGTGGTGGACCCTGATAAGTTCATTAATGCAGGTTTTGTGTACAAGGGAATAGGCAGAGGAGATAAGAACAGTCACTCTCTGAAGTGAGCTGTCTCCTTTTTCTCTTTTACATTTTTTAATTGAGCACAAATCCAATTGTCTTATGTTTTTATCTCTTCAAATTCCATTAGTCCTTCTCTTAGTAGCACCTTTGGTTCAAATCCAAGTATCTCCCTTGCTTTGGATATGTCAGAACAACTATATTTGATGTCTCCGGGTCTTTCCGGCATGTATTGCACCGGAACATCCACGCCGAATATGTCCAGGATCATGTGTGCAAGCTCGCTTACAGTGGTACTGTTGCCGGTGCCTGCATTGAACACCTGGCCGTTAGCCTCCTCGTTTTCAAGGAGTAGCATTATCATATCCACTATATCGTGAACGGAGATGAAATCCCGGGTCTGGTTACCATCTCCGAAGATCACAGGACTTTGTTTTGTCCTGGCTTTGTCAATGAAACGTGATATTACGCCAGAATACGGATTATCCGGATCCTGCCTGGGGCTGTAAATATTAAAGGGACGGATACAGCAGGAAGGCAGACCGAAGGCCTTATGGTACATCATACAATATTTTTCTCCGCTCAGTTTGCTGGTACCATATGGAGAAAGCGGGTCTTGGGGATGGGACTCGGTGATAGGTGTATAAAGAGGATCGCCGTATACGGCTGCTGAACTTATGTAGACAAACTTGGATGTCGGGGACCTACGGGCTGCCTCAAGCAGGTTGAGGGTGCCGAATACGTTGTTATGTGCATCGGACAGTGGGTCTTCCATCGAGGCTGTGACGCTGATCTGGGCTGCAGTATGGATAATAATGTCGTTTTGTTTTACAAGGTCTGCAGCTATCCTGTCTCGAACATCACCTTTTATTATGCTGATTTCCCGAGGTACAGTTTCCCTTGTAGTGGATGAAAAATTATCCAGCACTGTGACTTCCGCTTTTTCGTGCAATGCATCCACTAGGTAACTACCTACTTGTCCTAATCCTCCGGTGATAAGTATTCTTTGCATGTTACTTTCAGTAGACATTTATGAGATATATAATATTCGAATATCTATAAGGTATAGATTAATTGACAAAAAAGCGATCTCTTATCATTTAGCAGAATATTTGAATAATTATAATATGAAGTTAAAAACATGAATTATTCATTTAGACAATTTGCTCTTTTTCAGAGCTAATAGAAATATTCAAACAATGTATGGTACAGTACATGTTTTCTTTGATGTATTCTTCATAAACATAGATGGGGGCTCCACACACAACACACTTTACCTCGATAAGTTCCATTTGAATCACTCTATTTTATTTTGTACCTGTTCCAATCAACTACAGACTTATTCTTTTTAGTTCTATGTTCTGAATATGGGGATGTAAGTACATATATATAAAATCATCTATAGTGAAGTGTATTTTTATAATAATCGTTATAATGGGAAGGCCACTGCAACCTGTTAAGTGGGTGCGCGAGCCACATGTTATATATATACACTTATATTCATATTGCAATAATTATATATTAAGTATGGATTGTATCCACCTGATTGGGTGGCACATTTCATTGTTCCGATTTATGGGTCTTGCTAGATGTTGTTGCATTGCATCGCAATAAGAGCAATTTGTGCTATTTGGTTTTGGAAGGATTAAGGAAGGAAAATCAATAAAAAAACAATGAAATCTTCAAATTTTTACAAATTGTTGAATTGATTAAAAGATCTAAATATAGTATTGATATCAGAAGCAACAGCATTTATCTGATTTCATCCCTTACAGTCCCAGTAACGACGATCATTGATCTTACACTTTGTTAGGGTGCAGTTAGAGTAAGCTTCAACATACAGCAAAGCATTCTTTTTTTTATTTTATTTTATATTTTACATCTATACCTTTATACCAGCAATGCTTATTATCTTCATTAATTCCAAAAAAGAGGGTCAATATGGAAAAACTGGTCGATTCTTTGAAGAAGTTATCCAATGCACATGGCATCTCCGGCCATGAGGAAAGTATACGTGCCATTATGGAGGAAGGACTTAAGCCCTATGTGGACGAGCTGACCGCGGATAAGATGGGCAATCTGATAGGCACTAAAAAGGGAAACGGCCCATCAATAATGATCGCAACCCATATGGATGAGATAGGTCTGATGGTGCAGTATATTGATGACAAGGGTTTCCTGAAGTTCGTGAAGATAGGTGGCTGGTTCGACCCCACTCTGCACAGCCAGAGAGTTGTGGTCCATACCAAAAATGGTCCTGTTCCCGGAGTCATCGGATCCAAACCACCTCATGTGATGAAAGAAGAGGACAGGAAAAGACCTGTGAAGTCCGAGGAAATGTTCATCGATGTGGGTGCCACAAGCCGCGACGATGCTGAAATGATGGGTATTGCCATAGGAACGCCTGTTTCCATGGACAGGGAAGTAGTTGCTCTTGCAAATGGTAAGATAACAGGCAAGGCTTTTGACAACCGTGCAGGCTGTGCAATACTTCTGGAAGTTATGAGGCAACTTGCAGATAAGGACATCAAAGCGACCGTGTATGCCGTGGGAACCGTGCAGGAAGAGGTTGGTCTCAAAGGCGCACGTACATCTGCCTTCAGCCTGGACCCGGATATAGCCCTTGCAGTCGACACGACAATTTCAGGTGATCATCCGGGCATTGATAAAAAGGATGCTGCAGTGGAACAGGGTAAAGGTGGAGTTATCACCGTGGCAGATGCCTCCGGACGTGGTCTTATTGCTTCGCCCCAAGTGCTTAAATGGCTGATTGAAACCGCAGAATCGAAACACATCCCCTATCAGCTTGAGGTGGGTGATGGTGGTACTACGGATGCCACTGCCATACACCTTACAAGAGCGGGCATCCCATGCAGTGTCATAAGCGTAGTTACCCGTTATATACACTCTCCCGTGGAAGTAGTGGATACAGCTGACGTCAAGGCATGTGTAGACCTTCTGGTAAGCTCAATAGAGGCTATTGACAAGTATTTCTGATGCCTGGAATTCAGGCACTTTTTCTTTTGTTCTTCTTTAGTGAACAATCATGATAGATACATCGATATCCATATATAGTATAGCGATATCGGTGTAGGTACTGTTGGCTATTGCCGCAGACTAATACCTGTGAGGGGTCTTATTATTGGAAAACATCCGCTTTTTGGACACAACTCTACGAGACGGTGAACAGACGCCCGGCGTGGCGCTAACTAAAGAGGACAAACTTGCCATTGCCCGCAAGCTAGACGAGCTTGGCGTGCATATTATCGAGGCCGGATCAGCCATCACTTCCGAAGGGGAAAGGGAATCCATCCGCGCAATTGCGGCTGAAGGTTTAAGTGCAGATATTTGCAGCTATTGCAGGATCATGCAACCTGATATCGACTATGCGCTTGCATGTGATGTGGACTCCATTCATCTTGTGGCTCCTGTGTCCGATCTGCACATTAGAGTTAAGCTCAAGAAGGACAGGGAAGCAGTAATGCAGATGGCCATCGAGACTACGGAATATGCCAGGGATCATGGGCTTATCGTTGAGCTTAGTGGAGAGGATGCCTCTAGGGCAGATCTTGACTTCCTGAAGTCCATTTACCAGGCAGGTATCGAGGCTGGTGCAGAGAGACTCTGTTTCTGCGACACCGTAGGTATGCTGATACCTGAAAAGACAGAGGCTATATTCAAGGATCTGGCAGCTTCCTTAAAGATACCTGTAAGCATACACTGTCATGATGACTTCGGCCTGGGCACCGCAAATACGGTAGCTGCTCTCAGAGCAGGTGCAGGAGAAGCACATGTGACCATTAACGGCATAGGGGAAAGAGCGGGTAATACCTCCCTTGAAGAAGTGGTAATGATCCTTGAATGGTTGTACAAATATGATACAGGTATCAAGACAACTGAGCTTTTCAAGACCTCGAGGCTTGTAAGCCGCCTTACGGGTATACCCGTAGCTCCCAACAAATCTCTTGTAGGAGGCAATGCTTTCTCTCATGAGGCAGGTATTCATGTACATGGTCTTTTGGCAGACACATCCACATATGAACCGATACGGCCGGAAATACTCGGACGTGAGCGTAAGATCGTGATGGGTAAGCATGCAGGCAAAAGCTCTGTATCTCTTGCCATTAAGGAAATGGGATATGATATCCAGGATTCTCACCTTAACGAGATCCTCAAGAGAGTAAAGGAGCTGGGTGATTTCGGCAAGCATGTTACTGATGCTGATCTTCAGTCCATTGCCGAGACCGTACTAAACATCCAGTGCAATTCCAGGGTCAAACTTGAAGACTTTACCGTAGTATCAGGGAACAGGGTCACTCCCACAGCTTCGGTAAAACTGAAAGTTGATGGCCAGGAGGTCGTCCAGGCAGGTATAGGCGATGGACCTGTGGACGCTACTATTCAGTGTATAAAGAAAGCAGTGGCTGGGGTAGGAGACATCCAGCTTGAGGAATACCATGTGGATGCCATTACAGGAGGCACTGATGCCCTTGTGGAAGTACTGGTGAAACTTTCAAAGGACGGCAGGATGATAACTTCCAGAGGTACACGCACTGATATTATCATGGCTTCTGTGGAGGCAATGCTTAACGGTATCAATCGTTTGATACAGGCAGAATCGTCTGATAGAATAAAAGAGTGATAAACACACATATCTACATCTAAAAAAATGACCATCAGAGTGATCGTATGACAGGACAAACAGAGAAGATGACAGGTGCAAGAGCCATCATCGAGTGTCTGTATAGGGAAGGCGTAGACACGATATTCGGATATCCCGGAGGTCAGGTGCTTCCCATTTATGATGCACTGTATGACTCAAAGATACGCCATGTGCTTGTACGCCATGAACAATCAGCTGCCCATGCCGCAGATGGGTATGCAAGGGCCACAGGTAAGGTGGGAGTATGCTTAGCCACATCCGGCCCCGGAGCAACTAACCTGGTCACAGGTATAGCCACTGCTTACATGGACTCCATACCCATTGTAGCCCTGACCGGCCAGGTGCCGCTGTCCATGATCGGGAACGATGCCTTCCAGGAAGCTAACATCACGGGTATAACCCTGCCTATAACAAAACATAATTATCTTCTGCAGGATGCTAACGATATTCCAAGGATCATGAAGGAGGCGTTCCATATTGCATCCACTGGCAGACCGGGGCCGGTGCTTATAGATATCCCCAAGGATCTCACAACCGAAATGATCGATTTCCACTACCCAGAAACGGTGAAGCTGCGCAGTTATAATCCCACTTATGAAGGTAACATTCAGCAAATAAAGAAGGCTGCAGAAGAGATCTCCCTCTCTTCCAAACCTGTGATCTACGCAGGGGGCGGAGTTATCAGTGCAAATGCCAGCGAATATCTGCGGGCACTTGCCGAAAAAGTGCAGGCTCCGGTCACCACGACACTTACCGGGATGGGTGCTTTCCCGGTGGACCATCCGCTGTTCCTGGGTATGCTGGGAATGCACGGCACCAAATATGCCAACTATGCGATACAGGAATCAGATCTCATCATCGCCGTGGGTGCAAGGTTCGATGACAGGGTCACGGGCAAGATCAGATCTTTTGCAACCAATGCCAGGATCATCCATATAGATGTAGATCCTGCAGAGATATCCAAGAACGTGCGCGTAGACATCCCTATAGTGGGTAATGCCGCAAAGGTGCTTGAAGACCTGCTTAAATATGTCGAAAGGGCTCCCACCGATGAATGGCTGAAAAGGATAGCACACTGGAAGAGATCATATCCCCTGCATTATATTGGCGGCAAGGAAAATATCAAACCCCAGTACATCATAGAACAGATCCATGATGCCTGCAAGGATGCAATCATCGTTACCGAAGTTGGCCAGCATCAGATGTGGGCTGCGCAATACTTCAGGTTCAGTGAACCCCGGACGTTCATATCGTCCGGAGGTCTGGGTACCATGGGATTCGGGTTCCCGGCAGCCATCGGGGTCAAAATGGCAAAGCCCGACAGAGTGGTCTTTGATATTTCAGGTGACGGCTCGTTCCAGATGAACTCGCAGGAGTTGGCAACTGTTGTCCAGGAGAATATCCCCGTGATAATCGCTATATTCAATAATGGTTATCTGGGTATGGTCAGGCAGTGGCAGGAACTCTTCTTCGATAAAAGATACTCTTATACCTGTATAAGGAACAGTGTTGATTTCGTAAAGCTCGCAGAGGCATACGGTGCACTCGGGCTGCGCGTTACACAGCCTTCAGAGGTCAGGCCGGCCATCGAGCAGGCAATAGCTTCCGGAAGGCCCACGCTGATAGATTTCTGGGTAGAGTGTGAAGAGAACGTATCGCCCATGGTGCCGGCAGGAGCGGCTATCAACGAGATAATGGACCTGGAGAGGAAAGCATGAAACATACACTTGCAGTTCTGGTGGAGAACAGATACGGTGTGCTTTCACGGGTTGCCAGCTTGTTTGCCCGCCGGGGCTATAACATAGACAGCCTGGCAGTGGGGGTTACCGAGGATCCCACAATATCCCGGATGACCATTGTCGTACGTGGTGATGACCTCGTTCTGGAACAGGTCACCAAACAGCTAAATAAATTGATCGATGTTATCAGGGTAACAGATCTTGGGACCGAGGACATTGTGGAAAGGGAACTTGTCCTTATTAAGGTCAATGCGGATGTGAACAATCGCTCCGAGATCATGCAAATAGCAGACATCTTCAGGGCAAAGATCATCGATGTTGCCAGCAAGTCCATGGTCATAGAGGTAACAGGTGACGAGAACAAGATCAAGGCAATAGAACAGTTGCTTAAGCCCTTCGGTATCAAGGAAATGGTGCGTACAGGTAAAATTGCCCTGCGCAGAGGCCCGAAGAGCGTATAAAGATAAACTTAAGAGGTAATTCAAATGGCAGTAAATATGTACTATGATAAGGATGCAGATCTCAGCATCCTGCAAGGTAAGAAGATAGCGGTGATGGGATATGGCAGCCAGGGTCATGCCCAGGCCCAGAACCTGCATGATTCCGGACTTGAGGTGATCGTAGGTCTGCGTGAGGGCAGCAAACGATGGCGGCAGGCAGAAGAGGATGGCCTTAAGGTCATGACGGTCAAAGAGGCGGCCAAAGCGGCTGATGTCATCCAGATGCTTCTGCCGGACGAAACACAGTCCCAGATTTACTATGAGGAGATAGAATCCGGACTTGAGCCAGGTAATGCTCTTGTTTTCTCCCACGGTTTTAACATCCATTACAATCAGATAGTGCCCAAGAAAGACATCGATGTGTACATGGTGGCACCAAAAAGCCCGGGACACCTTGTGCGCAGAACTTACAAAGAAGGACATGGGGTCCCTGGTCTTATTGCAGTCTATCAGGATGCTACAGGCATGGCAAAAGAGTTAGCCCTGGCACATGCAAAAGGTGTAGGTTGTACACGGGCCGGAGTATTTGAGACAACCTTCCGTGAGGAAACGGAAACTGACCTCTTCGGCGAGCAGGTAGACCTGTGCGGTGGCGTGGCCTCTCTTATCAAGACTGCCTTTGAGGTTCTCGTCGAAGCTGGTTACCAGCCAGAGATGGCATATTTTGAGACCACTCATGAGCTGAAGCTCATCGTAGATCTTATCCATGAAGGTGGTCTGGAGAAGATGTGGTATTCCGTATCCAACACTGCTGAATACGGTGGAATGACCGTTGGGCCTAAGGTCATCAATGAGCTGTCCAGGGAAGCCATGTACGAAGCTCTGGAACGTATCCAGAACGGAGAGTTCGCAAGGGAGTTCGTGCTCGAAGGCAAGGCCAACAGGCCCGTGCTCACATCTATGGAACGTCTGGACAGGGAACACCCTGTGGAAGAAGTGGGCCGCAGGTTGCGTGCCATGATGCCATGGCTTAACAGTGGCCTTAATGAGAAGTGAACTTTCTGGAATATAATTCTTTTATTTCCATACAAAGACGTGTCTTATATACAAGAACACGTCTACCTTTTTTGAAGTGATATAAATGCAGGGAACCATAGAGACCATTCTTTCAAGAAGAAGCATCCGCAGTTATACGTCTGAGCCTGTGGCAAGATCGGATATAACAATGATCCTTGAAGCCGGACGCTGGGCACCATCGGGCCTTAACAACCAGCCCTGGAAATTCATAGTAGTACAAAACAGGGACACAATAGAAAAGCTGGCTGTTTGTACACGCTATTCATCTATTGTAAAAGGATCAAGTGTGATCATAGCTGTTTTTCTGGATACCTCTACGATGTACGATCGCACAAAAGATGTGCAATCCACAGGTGCAGCCATACAGAATATGCTGCTTGCCTGTTGTGAACTTGGATTGGGGGCAGTGTGGCTCGGAGAGATCTTAAAGAATAAAGAACAAGTGAATTTGATTTTAGAAGCCCCGGCATCTCTTGAACTCGTGGCTGCACTGGCCATAGGGCATCCAGGCGAGTTTAAAACAACATCTTCAAGAAAAGAGCTTAATGAAATAGCTTTTGAAGAACTGTATGGTAATTTATGGAGGTAGAGGCGAAGCCGCAAACCGAAATTAAGGAGGCTTAGAATATATTTTGGATTTAGACACCAGTTTGGTATTAGAAGGTTTTCCGGTTTTGCCCTTCGTCTCTAATTCTAAGTATGCATTTCTTATATTTAAAGATTTGTTCGCAATACGACTAATCAAGGTTAATTGATTTAGAGCAAAATCAACTCAAGTTGAAAGCCTTTTTTTACCCTGATCTTTTCCACAGCTGCGATTTACACACTTTTCAATGGCTTCCTTATCTTTTTCCTTTATGCGGATCATTTTCCATCCACACACCTCACACTTGCGCTCAAGCACTGTAAGTCTGCCTTCCTGCGGCAGGGACTGAGTACGGCCACAGCGGTTGCTACAACCCAGAAAACGTGAATCCTTTGTAGTGACAAGACACATCTCTCCGTCACATATTGGGCAGGGCCCCACTACTTCAGGGGGGAAGCATTTCTTCATAAGGTCACATGCAAAGCATGGACCTATACCCACTGCCCAGCAATATTTGTTCCCTACCTTTATTACTGCAGCTCCACCCTTCTTACAATTTTTTGAACGAAGCACTGAAAGTGCACCTTCCCTGGGCAAAGGATAGCTGTTCCTGCATTGCGGATAGCCGGTGCACCCTACAAAACGTCCCTTCTCAGTGCTTATTATGCGCAGCACACGTCCGCAATCCGGGCATTTGCCAATATAGTTCTTTTTGTCATCAGTGGCAGTGCCATCATTTATAGATCCTGCAAGCCGCGATACAATGGAATCCCGGCTCTCGGTAAGCCGTGAATACATCATTTTGATAAGCTCTGTCCCCTCAGCCACTGCATGCTCTAAGTCCTTGCTGCCATCCTCCACTTCCTGCACCAGGGACTCTATACTTGCCCTTATTTCCGGTTTCACTACAACTGGTATCGATGTGCTAAGAGCGTCCATCAGAATGAAACCAGTTTCCTGGATGACTATGGTCTTCCCCTTTGTTTCAAAATAACCACGTTTCTTGTTAGTCTCTATATGGGAAGGAGCTGTTGCCTTGGTGCCGATACCATGTTTATCCATGAGGGTGAGAAGTTCGGCTTCAGTAAGGTGTTTTGGTGGAGTGGTTTTGGAAGCTATGTTCTCCAGCTTTTTCACCTTGACCTCATCTTGCTCCTTTATATCGGGCAGCAATTTGTCGTTCTTTGTCTCAAACGGATAAACTACCATCCAGCCTTCGTTTTTCATTATGGACCCCGAAGAGTCGAACAGTTCTTTTTCCACTGTGATCTCGAGATGCGTCTTCTCAAATAAAGCCGCAGGCATGAGGTTAGCAAGAAAATGCCTGGCTATCAGGTCATAGATCTTGCCGGCACCTTCTGTCTTTACAGCTTTTTCCACTTCCTTTACAGCAACAGCTTTTATCGGATGTATGGGAGGGTGGTCATGTCCGTCTTTTATACCATTGCGCACAACAATATCCCCGCCTGAGAGTATGGCAAGTGCATGGTCTCTGTATTCTGTGGATGTAAAGGCTATGACTTTTGACTTAAAATCAAAATCATCGGCATATTTATTTGTTTCAGTCCTCGGATAGCTTGTGAAACCGTTCAGATACAGCTGCTCGGCTATCTCAAGAGCAGATTCGGGGCTGATGTTAAGGAACTTAGAGGCACGTTTAAGGAATTCGGTAGTGTTGAGCGGGTATGGTGCATTTGTCTTTATTTCAGTGACGCTCTTTTTTGTAACCAGCCCGGTCTTGCCTGCCCGGATACGATCGAATATTTCGGCTGCTTTCGCCTTATCTTTTATATTGCCTGCCCGGTGCACTCCTTTGAAGTCCATGTCCTTTGCATGGAAAAGTGCTTCTATTTTCCAGAAATCCTCCGGATTGAACTCTTTAATGGCCTTGTCTCTTTCATATACGAAACCGCAGGTAGGGGTCTGGCACGGTCCTATGGAAAGGATTTCCTTGGTACGTGCCCTTTCTCTTACGGCCAGGGTGAGGTACCGGGTAAAAGCAGCGCCCATCTTAAGGTCGAGGATCTGGCGGGCTTCCGCAGACATTGCCATGGCTGCATCAGGTTCCACCGGATTATCAAAAGCCTTAATGATCTCAGAATCCGACAATGAAGAGAACCTAGCTCTTTTTACAGGAGCACGGGAAACCCTGGATGCAAGTTCCTTCGCTTCAAAACCGATATTCTCGCCTTCCCTGTCAAAATCACAAGCAAGTATTATCGCATCAGCTTCCCTGGCAAGAGAAATAATGGCATCTGCAAACGGTTTTTTTGTAACTGTCTTGATGGGTCGTGTATCGATCAATATGGCCGGGTCCACCGAGCGCCAGTTGTTCAGCTCCTGTGGAAAATCATAGCCCATTATATGACCCGAAAGGCCCATTACCTGCCATTCCTGGCCATTCCTGCGGAACATATAGACTGGCACTCCTTCGACAAGCTTCCTGTCAGGCTTGCCTCCGCTTAAAATGTTGGCTATCTGTGAAGCAGCTTTGTTCTTTTCGGTAAATACAACAACAGTCATAATATATCCCGCACCCTGTAAGAATCGTGCGCGATACATTATAACTGACCTTACATTAACTTTATCGATTGTCAGAAAAGAATCTAAAGGGATTCCGGTCTCAGATCAGAAGGCTGGTTACAAAGGTCAATACCCGATAAACAGGGTTTATATAGCCTCCCATCACAAGCAGGTTATTGAATATTATTATCAGTCCCATTATTGCAAAGTGGTATGTCTGAGGGCATTCCATGCAAAGGTCTGGCCCTGTTTTTTCCCTGCCGTGGAATGTATAATATAAGTATAGTTTCCCAACAGTGCTATTGTGAAGAATACCTTGAACAGTACGATGCTATAAAGTCCATTCATGGAGGAGAATGCAGATACTATCGGATTGCCTTCCTGTGCAAGACCAGATCCTATAACGTATATCATGGTCATCAGGTCACCTGTTACATAGAATAACAGGACGAACTTTATATCCTTCACGAATCTGTAAAGATCCACACCGTAAACTAATGAGCTTTTTTCAACATCATGGGGCATCGTACCACCGCGACCTTACTTATTCATTTTCCACGCAGCTGATAAATACTCTGCACCGATATATGTCAGACAGGATATATAAGGACAGCAAAAGGCTTTTATGTTCGTGTTCATACGAGAATATCAATGACACTCATGGAAGATGCAAAAAAGGGGATTATAGCTCCCCAGATACAGGAAGTAGCTAAAAAAGAAGGTATTGATCCCGACCTTGTACGCTCCTGTGTGGCAAAAGGCATCATTGCCATACCCGATAACCCTGCAAGGGATTCAAGGCCTGTGGGCATTGGCAGGTACATGAGCACTAAGATAAATGCCAACATAGGTACGTCCAGAGACTACATCAATATAGAGGAAGAGATTGAAAAAGCGCGCACTGCCGAAAAGTTCGGTGCCGATGCGCTGATGGACCTTTCCACAGGCGGAGATCTGGATAGTATCCGGTCCATGATCATGAAAGCTGTTCATATCCCCATAGGCTCCGTACCTATATATCAGGCAGCAGCATCCCGGCAAGCGGTTGTGGACATGACCTCCGATGACATGTTCAATGCTGTCAGGAAACATGCCATGGATGGAGTGGATTTTGTCACGGTGCATGCTGGTGTGAACCTTGATTCTCTCGGACGGATCAAAAAAGGCGATAGGATCACCGAAGTTGTCAGCCGTGGTGGTGCGTTCACTCTTGCATGGATGTTGCATAATCAGGAAGACAACCCTTTCTACACCGAATACGACTATCTCCTCGAAATAGCCTATGAGCATGATATGGCTGTGAGCCTTGGGGATGGCATGAGGCCGGGTTGTATCCACGATGCATCTGATGGCGCAATGTTTACTGAGATCGTCACTCTGGGCGAGCTTGTGAAAAGGGCACGTACTGCGAACGTGCAATCCTTTGTGGAAGGTCCGGGACATGTGCCTGTGAATGAGATCGAGACTTGTGTAAAGACCATGAAGAGCCTGTGCCTTGATGCTCCTGTCTATCTTCTGGGTCCTCTGGTGACCGATATAGCTCCGGGATATGACCACATAACCGGTGCTATCGGCGGAACTCTCGCAGGCATGTATGGCGCAGACTTCTTGTGTATGACCACGCCTTCGGAACACCTGGCATTACCTACGGTAAGTGATATACGAGAAGGTACGATCGTAACTAAGATCGCAGCACATGCTGCAGACATTGCAAAAGAAGGACAACGGGAAAGAGCACGTGCGTTGGACGATAGGATGTCACACGCACGCCATAGGCTTGACTGGGAAGAACAGTACAGACTGGCCATTGACGGAGAACGTGCTCGCAGTATCAGGGAAAGCCGTGTGACAGGCAGTGATGCATGTTCCATGTGTGGTGATCTCTGTGCGATGAAGATAGTAAAAGAAGCCCTTTCAAAGGAAGAATGATCACCTTTGGCTTCTTTTAACCTTTTTTGATAATAAGGCTTTTAACTGTTCAGTGGCAATTAAAAGCATGATTCTTGCAGAATCTACTACTCTGAAAAACAACGTTTAATGTGGATCATGAATGGATAACCTGGCCTTTCTCACCTATTCCCTAATTTCCGTTTTCGTGATAGTTAACCCCATCAGCGGAGTTGTGACCTTTATATCCCTTACCAGTCACATGACCTTTGCAGAGAAGAATACCATTGCAAAAAAAGCGGTATTCCTTGCCTGTGTCATAGCTCTCTTCTTTGCCATTACCGGTGAGATGATGCTGGACCTCTTCGGCATTAACGTCGACTCGCTACGCATTGCCGGTGGCATACTGTTGTTCCATGTGGCAATGGACATGATGTTCGCAAAAGTATCCCGGGAAAGTATCACTGAGAACGAGATAAGTGAATCGCAGGACCGGTCCGATATCTGGATCTTCCCGATTGCATTGCCCCTGCTAACAGGTCCGGGAACTATCACCACAGTGATCGTGCTCATGGGAAGCACCGATCTCATGGTGCAGAAGTCCATGGTGATACTAAGTATATTGATCACGTTTGCAGTGTGTCTGGTGATATACCTGTTCTCCAGGCGTATCTATAAATATATAGGGTATAACGGCATGCTGGTATTCACAAGGATCATGGGACTTTTCCTTGCAGCATTGGCTGTGAACTTTGTGACAACAGGTATTTGGAGCGTATATACTGCTCTATCTTCGGTCTGAGGGCATATCTTTTAAGTACGAATCGATCAATAATTATTTAAGATGGATGCAAGAACCGGCGGCAATGCTGTACAGATAAATGGTGATGAGCATCAGGTTTCTTTTGATGAACTGTTCACACGTTTGAAAAGCAGTGATGCAGGACTGAGGCAGGATGAAGCTCTCAAAAGGCTGACAGAATACGGAGCAAATGTGCTCGAAGATACCGGAAAGGAAAGTTTACTGTACAAGTACCTGAAACAGTTCTGGAATTTCTTTTCAATTTTGCTTACAGTCGGTTCATTACTTGCTTTTATTGCAGAGTGGCTTTCTCCCGGCCAGGGGAACCTCTATATTGGCATAGCACTGCTTGCTGTAGTGATCCTTAATAGTACCTTCACGTTCATTCAGGAATTCCAGGCAGAGAAGATAATGGAGAGCTTTCGCCAGTTGATACCTCCGAAAGCCAGGGTTCTCAGAAACGGTGAAATTACAGAAATACTTGCCTCAGACATAGTTACCGGGGATGTGATCTTACTTGAAGAAGGCGACAAGGTCCCTGCCGATGGCAGGCTCATAGAGGTGAATTCCCTAAAGGTAGATAATTCACCCATAACCGGAGAGGCTGAACCCCAGTTGCGTTCTCTGGAGTGTACCCACCCCAACATACTTGAATGCAGGAATATGGTATTCTCCGGCACACTTGTGCAGACCGGGAACGGTAAAGCTATCATTTTCGGCACAGGAGCAAATACTCAGATAGGTCGTCTGGCTATCCTTACCAAACGTACTTCATCGGTTGAAACACCCTTAAGAAAAGAACTTAACAGTTTTATCAAGTTGATCTCTTCGATCGCTATTTTTTTGGGTATATCTTTCTTTTTAATAGGGTCCTTCGTGCAGGATACATTCTTGCTGAACCTCATTTTTGCTATAGGTATAATTGTGGCAAATGTTCCGGAAGGCTTGCTGCCCACAGTCACTCTCGCCCTGAGCCTTGCTTCCAGAAGAATGGCAAAAAAAAATGCACTTATAAAACAGCTAGAATCCGTGGAGACCCTGGGTTCCACCACTGTGATATGCACCGATAAGACCGGTACGCTTACCCAGAACAAGATGGCTGTAAACTCTGTCTTTACAGGAGAAGGCTATCTGAATGTCAAAGAAAAACAAAGACCCTCCGAACCTCTAATAAGGGTTGCTGGCCTGTGCAACAATTCAAGGATCATAGAGGACCCTCCCGGATATAAGGGAGATCCTACTGA
Source organism: Methanomethylovorans hollandica DSM 15978 (assembly GCF_000328665.1). Lineage (NCBI taxonomy): Archaea > Methanobacteriati > Methanobacteriota > Methanomicrobia > Methanosarcinales > Methanosarcinaceae > Methanomethylovorans > Methanomethylovorans hollandica. The sequence continues at coordinate 1,769,709 of NC_019977.1, read as the reverse complement.
AGGATCTCTGTTAGTGTACGCTAATCAGTTCACTGATCTCGAAAAACTGAAGCACGCCTATCCGCGGCTACAGGAATATCCATTTGACTCAAAGAAAGAGAGAATGCAGGTCATTTGTTCCACCCTGGAAGGAACAATGGAATCTTACCTGAAAGGTGCGCCTGAAGTTGTCATGAATATGTGTAGCCAGCTACTCACAGTGGATGGTACTCTGCCTCTTGATGGAAAGAGTACTGAGATGATCATGGATGAGCACATTGCCATGGCAGAAGCAGGTGAAAGAGTGCTTGCTCTGGCCTTCAGGAAAGTCGAAGATTTGCAGGAATGTGAAAATGGATTTGTTTTCCTGGGGCTTGTAGGTGCAGTGGACCCACCCCGCCCTGAAGCAAAAGAGGCGATCCACAAATGTCACATGGCAGGGATAAAAGTGGTCATGATCACCGGTGATCATCCGATCACTGCCAGGTCTATAGCCCATCAGGTAGGTCTCTGTGACGATAATGAAAAGCTTGAAATCATTATCGGCTCTGAACTCGCTGAACTGTCCACTCAGGAACTGGCTGAGAGGCTCAAAGCTCCAAAGATTGTCTTTGCCAGAACATCGCCCATGCAAAAGCTCAAGATAGTTCAGGCTTTCAAGGCTGCCGGTGAAATCGTTACTATGACAGGTGATGGTGTCAATGACGCACCTGCTATGAAAACTGCCGACATGGGAGTGGCCATGGGCAGTGGCACGGATGTGGCAAAGGAAGCAGCGGACATGGTGTTACTGGATGATAATTTTGCGACCATAGTCAATGCGGTGGAAGAAGGACGGACTGTGTTTGATAACATCAAGAAGTTCATTGCCTACATACTTACAAGCAACGTACCTGAAATATTGCCTTTTATTGCCTTTGTGTTATTAGCGCTGCCACTGCCCATGAATGTGCAGCTGATACTGGCTATTGATCTGGGTACGGATATACTACCTGCACTTGCCCTGGCAGTAGAAAGGGGGGAAGGTGACATTATGCATCGTCCACCAAGGTCAAAGGATGAGAAACTGCTAACACGCCAGGTACTATTTACATCCTATGGTATCAAAGGTCCTATTGAAGCAGCAGCCGGATTTTTCTGTTACTTTGCTGTGCTGCGGGATGGTGGCTGGAGCTTTGGGCAGGCTTTGCCGTTTACAGATCCGCTTTATATGCAGGCAATCACAGCTTTCTTTGCTGCTGTTATCATCTGTCAGATAGCTAATGTCTTTACATCCCGTACAAGACGGCAGTCTGTGCTTACAAGAGGCTTTTTCGGAAACAGAATGGTACTTCTCGGAATAGCCAGTGAACTAATCATACTTGGTTTAATCATTTTCAATCCTCTGGTCAATACTGTCTTCAACACAGCGCCGATTTCTATAAAGTATATACTCTTGGCAGTTCCCTTTGCCATTGCATTGTTGCTCATAGATGAAATAATTAAATTTGGTGTGAGAAAAAATTTGGAAATCATAAATTAAACGATCAGTAAAAAAAAGAGAAAGTGAGGATTGTATTATCCTCACTCACTAACTTATTCTTTGTTTCTGCGGTTCCTGAATACAGCAACCATTGCCACTATGGCTATTGCTGCAACTATTCCCACAAAAGGAGTCTTCTGCGTTACGTCAAATGAGCCCTGCTGGTTGCCTATCTGCACATCGACGGTACCAGGCTGGTCTGCGGTTGCAGTGAACTTCACAGTCTTTTCTTCACCTGCTGTAAGAGAGACGTTCTGTGCGTCCGTTACATTATTGTTCACCAACAGTTCCACTCTTACCTCGCCTGCAGAGGTGCCAGTATTGGCGACATTGACACTGACGGTCGCTTCCTTGCCCTGTTCCACTGAAGCCGGCTCAATGATCAGATCAGAATATGTGAACATGTTTTCTGCAGCTTCGACCTCAAAGGTAATCTCTGCCGGAAGCAGATCATCCGCTTCAACTCTGATCTTGTGTATACCTGCATCCCTTGGTGTGTATGTGAGCATACCCTCTGCAGAAGTGTTACCTATGGCGGTACCATCATAGAACAGTGCTCCCCCTCTCACAGGTTCGCCACCGATGGCCTTCTTTACAGATATTGTTATCCCATCTCCTGCGAACACGGTTTCTGGATTGATCTCTATTTCCATTTTTCTTGTGGCATCATCTGCAGATATTACCTCAACATCCAGAGCACCAGTGACAGAACCTTCCTTTTCCGCAGTCACTTTGAAAGTTCCGGTCTCGCCCAAGGTCACAGAAAGTATACCTTCGTTAGATGTAGTTCCTCTCTGCACGTTGTTGAGCTTCACGACCGCACCTTCCACAGCTGCACCCTGGGAAGTCACTTTTATGTCCACTGCTGTTCCTGCTATGATCGTTTCAGGCATTTCTATGGACAATTGTTGGGTTGAGGATGTTGTGGTCAGCACAAACGGATAGTATCTCAAAGTGTCCGAATCTGCCACTTTTATTGAGATGTCATCCATTACAGAGATCACAGTGTCTTTGGTTAGTGAGATGGAATTCCTGTTCCTGAGAGTTATACCGTTTTCAGAGATGCCGGAAACCTCCATTCTGCCAAACCTGTCAGAACCCTCAAGGGTAATGTAGTCCTCGGATACCTGGAAAATACCCTGTACAAAGATAGCATCGAATTCACGTCCCTGGAATATCTGATCGAAATGGACGACTATCTGGGGTACATCATCAGAGGAGCCAATATCAGTTTTGTATACATAGTCTGTGTTGGATGAAAGGATACCAGTGTCTACTTCCTGGCCATTCTGTGTGAGTGAGACAAGCACCCTGTTACCATTAAGGTCTACTTCAACCACATCAAGCACATATCCTTCCTCGAGTACCAGAGATGATCCAGGAGAGGCCGATTTCTTATCATCGTTATCTATAAGCACTTTGGAAAGCTGACCTTGGGAGACCATGCTTACAGAACTGGTGAATGCATTGTCCGGATAGCCTGCAAAGTACTTATGTGCAAGGAAGCCTATCACTTCGAACTTTCCCCAGGCACTGTGGTCAAAGCTGACCTGCTGAGCTGTTGTGGAATATACGAGGTTGCCAGTAGGTATTGTCCGTCCTCTCAAGGCTGTTGCTTTCAGTGATTCCGTACCTATGCCTTCATCAATGTTGTAGTAGAAACCTTCAAAATTCAGTGCGGTCCAGTTAAAAGGTCCGTCTGCAACTGTACCACGCAACTCGTATGTTCCCGGCTCTGTCATGTCTACAACAGGGGCAAAACGCAGAACTCTATCGTCGGCAACAACAAAATTCAGTTTTCCCATTATGTTAATGGTCTTGCCTGCGTTTAGGTTTATGACATCGGGATTTGACATTGTGATCTGTGCATCGCTCACTGTCCTTACTCTCATTCTCCCATAGTTGTCACTGCCCTGTACAGATATATACTCGTCAGAGACCTGGAAGACACCCCTTACAAACACTGCATTGGTTTCAGTTCCTCTGAATATGTTCTCGAGATGCACGACTATAAGGGGGAAATCGTCTGTGGAACCTACTCTCGTCTTATAAATGTAATCCTGATTAGAGGCTATGACGGTGCTATCTACCTGCACGCCATTTTTCTTCAGGGTGACGAACACTTTGTTACCATTAAGATCGATCTCTGTTATGTCCAGCACATATCCTTCTTCCAGGATCAGTGATGAACCTGTGAACAATGATTTTTCGTCATCCTCATTTATGAGGACCTTTGCAAGCTGCCCATCAGCTATCAGACTGACATCTCTTGTAAAGTCCGTATTACCAGAATACCCCGCAAAGTATCGTTCTGCCATGAAACCGATTATCTGGAAAGAACCCCATTCACTACGCTCAAAACCAGTTTCTATCGGTCTTGTGGAATATGTCAGGTCATTCTCTTCAATAGACCTGTCCGAATAGCTGTCCAGTTTAACAGTCAGCGTTTCAGAGCCTTCGCCTGAGTCCAGGTCATAATAGAAACCCGAATAACTAAGGGGTGACCAGGTGTATTCCAGCGCGGGCTCCTGGGCAGCATCCCATATCCTGTTACCTGTTGAATTATTTGCTGCCAGGGCCGTAGTGGATAACAGGCCCAGGCAAAGCAGAGTAACTATGAATATCTTAATTTTCATATATTTATCTCTCCTTCAATATTTACTATCTTCAAAAATAGTATTATCTTAAGAGTATATACATTTTATTACATTTTATCCACTGAGAATGACCGGATAATATGGAAATATGTTTTAGAAAAATAACTTCACAGCAAATGAGTTATTAAGTTCAGCTTCTACTTCAAGCCGAAGTCTGCTCAGACCGAACAAGCCGATAGTAAGTCCAGAGAAGATCGCAGACTGCAATAAACAAAAAAAAATGAATACTCACGTTATTATAACCATATAAGACATCTCTATTTCCATTTCTATAATCTAAAAAAGTATGCTTAATTGTCATCAATAATGTGAAAAAATAGAACAATCGTTCTCTGAACTTTCTATCTCATTTGCCGGTATTCTGTTGGCGAACCAGAGAGTGCGCTGTGGCAGAGCTATCCTGATGCCATTCTCTTCAAGTGACTTTTTAATTATCCACAACAGTCTGGTTTTGACAGAATACCATTCAGTGGATGGGGCCCAAATCCTTACGAAGATATTGACTCCGTTATCTTCCAGCTTATCCACAAAGACCGTAGGAGTCGGATTTTTAAAAGCTATTGGGTCATCATCTATTATGCCTTTGATTATCCCAATGGCTTCGTCAGCATCACTTTCATATGTTATCCTTATGGAATACTCAAATCTTCTTGCTACATTGGCAGCGAAATTGGTGATGTTATTGAGAAAGACCTTATCGTTGGGCACGCGCACATACAGTCCATCAAAGGTTCTGATGATGGTGGAAACAAAAGTTATGTCTTCAACAACTCCTGCATTATTATCTATGTTCACCTGGTCTCCTATCTTAATAGGTCTTTCAAGGGTCAGGAAGATTCCTGAGATCAGATTCGCAACAATGCTCTGGCCTGCAATACCCAGAATGATACCCAGCACCCCTCCGGCAACCAGCAGGCTTGAAAGCTCTACTCCCATGAACGGGAGTATGAAAAAGACAGTGACAAGGAAAATGAAACTATAGCGCATAAGTTTGAGCAGCATGCTCAGTTGTTTCCTGTCCATTTTGTCCTGCAGCCTCCTCATGAGGTATATATACAGTATTTTTCCAGTGATCATAGATATGACCACGATTGCAGCTACAAAAGTGATCCTTAAAAAGAGAATGGAATAGTCGGATAATGAAACTGATACAGCATCATGCAGCGTGATGTTCATAGTCCGTACTCCATAACGCATTTGCTGCCGCTTACCCTTAGTTTCGATGATACGTAGAGTTCCATGGCCTTTTTGAACCTGCCTTTTCCAGGACAGTGAATGAACTCCGTTTCCGCTAATTTTCGGCTTTGGACCTTCATGACCGCTTTCATTACAACTTTATTTTCTTCATAGTAGATCTTCATAGCATAGGCGTTGAACAAAGACTTGCTGATCTCTGTCATGTGTTCAGTATCATTCACAATCCTCAGGTCTATGTAACCCGTATGCCAGGGATCCGTGTCCGGAGGAGAAAGGGATGCATCACTTTCCCAGTACCTGCAGATGATCCCATTACTTGGAGCACCGTACAGAGTGTACTTTAACCGTGCAAAAGAAAAGATATCTATAATCTCAAAGTCCTCTCTTCCCTGGGATACGAAAACTCCCAGTTCTATAGGGAAAGTGATGTAAACTTTCTTTGTGGTGCCCGGTTCAATTATCAACGTCTGTTTAAAGTTCACCAGTAAAAAATGAGTGAGCCTTTTAGGCATATTGACCGGTTCAATGGGATTGAGTAAGAAATTACATGGACCCTTCAACAGTAATCTTTCTGTGCTTCCCAGATTTCCCCATCTGCGATATATGAGAGAATCTTCATGTTTTTCCACTGATAAGGAAACGCCTTCTATTTCCATGTTAAAAGGAGATCTATATGAGCCGAGCATAATAATTCCTATAAAATAATATAAAAGAAGTATTTTATAGTTTATAACTATTTCTTCTTTCGGAAATAGAAGAGCATGGAAATCTATTGTTCTCGTGATGAATCAGAGGAACGGATATCCCCTTTTCCATGTAATTTCTTAAATATATTGAAAGTTCATCCGCATACGCCCCTAAGAGAGGTCAATGGAATGAATATAGTGGTAATGGTGATAAGCACCTCTATAATTATCAATGGTATCGATCAAATGAAATTATCCATTTCTTGATTCACATTTCTTGATCCGGTCCTGAGAACCAGGCATACCATTCAGGGTCTTCCTCGTCTAAGGACACTTTGTCAAGAGCGTCTAAGGTAATTCAACAAAAGATTTGTATCTCACATACAATAATTTATACCAATTTGCTGATTTCTCATATGAATCAACCAGATTGGAGCTCATACCTTTCCGGCATCCTTTAAGAAATTCAACCATCTGCGTATCTCTTCAGTGCGTTGTGTTGAAAACATTTCATGGAATTTTTTTTCTTTTTCTTTTGAGATGCCTTCCTCGATCTCCCGAAGGTCCATTATTGCACGTAACAACCCGGCAGTTTCATCGAACAGTCCTTTTGCTTCTTCCCGGGTCATTTCTTTAGTTTCCAGCTCCAGTTCATCTATGAGTTCCTTTTTCTTTAACAGTTGAATACATTCTTCAATCTCCTGTTTTTCATCATCTGATATTGTTTCCTTGTTGATCAGTTCCCAGACCCTGTCATGCAGCTTGCATTTTTTACCTTCCATTTCAACAAAATAAGGTATTTTTTCTCCCACCCAGAAAAGGCGGTTGTGTAATGCTGCAAGAAATTGCTTCCTTTCCCAATCCGTGATCAGCAGATCAGTATCTTCTTTATCCGGAATATCAGCCATTATCTCACTCCTGACATCATATGGATGAACTTAGATATTACTTTAAGCTAGAATAAGTAAAAATAATTGAGAAATAAAGAAAATGATGTGTTAATAAAATACTATATAAGTGAAAACTGAAAGAACAGATGGCAGATAAAATAAAAGATAAATAATGAAAGAAACTGGATCTTTATGGTATATCTTTCAATGCCAGTTTCTTTCTAATTGTCCGAGTTTTCACAGGAATTCTTCAATATATGACAGATCCTTATCAGATGCTTCTTGCATAACCTGGATGAAACATTGCTCATCAACCTCATGGTCAAGCTCGCTTAAGCATTGCCAGCCAGTCTGCATTGTATCTGATCCCAGTTCCTCGTACATCAAATAGATCACAGTGAAAGCTTTACTATAGCCGAACAGGATGGCATCTTTATTAGTTGAATCAAAGCTATCGGCAGTTTCCCATGCAGACAGGGATATGTCATACTTTCTTTCAAGCTTTTGATACGTTTCTAAAGTCCTATCTTTCCTTTTTACAGCAACATCTGGGTTTGTTTTTGTCAGAACGAGATACGTATACAGGTCTGCATGCCCCTCATCCATCCAGATGTGTGAAAAACTGCATTCTTGCGTCCAATAATGAGCAAGCTCATGTATCAGGATGGCATCGCTGGAAGTATGGAGAAGATAAATGCCTTTACTTCCCTTATTAAAGCCGCCGTAGCCTTGAGTATCTTCCACGCTTGCCTGTATTATAGTGACATTATATTGTGGGGGATATGAGAACCCAGTGACATTTTCAAGCAACAGCAGATTTTTCACGGTCGCATCCAGAACATGAGCTCCCCAGGCATCTTCACCTTCCCAGAACCTGACAGTTATTCCCACTTCTTTTTCACTTAGATGGGCAACACCTTTGATCTCATACATATCCGTGTGATTCACACAGGTTACCTGACATGGATTCTTCCAGGTAGTACCTTTTTGGAATACGAATTCAGTGAATTCTTTCTGTTCAAGCATATGATAATCCTTTCTTTCGATATCAGTTTCATAGTATTGGGGTATTCGCAGTACTACCTTTGTCCTGTTACCATATTCCACTATGTTGAACACTACAGTGTTGCTGTTACGTGGAAGATCATATGCAACGTAAAAAGCATAGGAATCTCCATACCATACTTTTTTATTCAGGCAGAAAGTGTAGTATCCATAGGAGCTAAGACTCCAGGTAAGGTTATCACTGCTCTCTTTCTCATAGGCACAGATGTTGCTTGCATTTTGAGGGAAGTAATAATTGAAGCTTGAATAGTATCCCCTCCAGAACCTGGTGTCCTCATCCCGGTTTTCAAACGTGACCTGTCTGAGTACATGTATGTTCTTTCCGTCTGGTGAAACCTCATATGTAACATCCATATCGGTGATAGTCTGGTTCCAGCCGCCGGGTACTGGAGAAATATTTGTTATGGACAACACCGTCAAAATAAGAAAGATTGACCTAAGTAACCGTTTTTCGTGTTTGTACATATTATCCTATTTTTAATATAATAATACTGTGTACACACATGTAAGTATTATGGCACAAAAAAGGGAATTCTGTACATGTCCTGAAGTGGTACGTACATGGTGCGGAAGGGAATGCCCAAAGCGTTTCCTTTTTAACAAATAACTGTTTCTTGATTATTATTTACTGATATCGAAAGTGGAAATTGCAGTAAATAATATAAGTGTTCAAACCCATGAGGAATGAACATTAGGAGATAGTTACATGAAATACTGGCAGCCAAAATATGAGACCATGGGTCATGCAGAACTCAAGGAATTACAGCTAACTCGGTTAAAAAAAACAGTGGCTGCAACTTATAACAATGTTCCTTTCTATGCCCGCAGGTTCAAAGAGGCCGGTATAAGGCCGGAAGATATCCGATCTCTGGATGATCTGAAAAATCTGCCTTTCACCTATAAAGCTGATCTGCGGGATAACTATCCTTTTGGCCTTTTTGCAGTACCGAAGAGCGAGGTAGTGAGGATCCACGCTTCTTCCGGTACAAGTGGTAAACCCACTGTTGTGGGCTATACTAAAAATGATCTGGAAACCTGGTCGGATCTTTTGGCCCGCAATCTGACAATGGTAGGTCTTGGCAAGGACGATGTATTCCAGAATGCAGTGAACTATGGTCTTTTTACTGGCGGGCTTGGGTTCCATTACGGTGTGGAAAAGATAGGTGCCATGATCGTTCCAAGCGGCACGGGTAGTACCACACGCCAGCTTGAGATGATGATAGATTTTGGAGTAACGGCATTGCATTGTACTCCTTCTTATGCCCTTTATCTAGCTGAGACTGCCAGGGAGATGGATATAGTTGATAAATTATCCCTGCGCGTAGGATGTTTCGGTGCAGAACCTTGGTCATCGAACACGCGAAAACAGCTTGAAAAAATACTGAACATCAAAGCATATGATTCCTATGGGCTATCCGAGGTCATGGGTCCGGGTGTGGCTTTTGAGTGTGAGGAGCAGGATGGATTGCACCTTTGGAGCGATCATTTCTTTGTGGAAGTGCTTGACGAAAATGGAGAGCAGGTATCTGAAGGAGAAAAAGGAGAACTGGTGCTGACATCTCTTACCAAAGAGGCATTCCCAATTGTCAGATACAGGACCGGAGACATCACACGTTTGCTGGAAAGCGAATGTTCATGTGGGCGGACAACTGTGCGGATCTCAAGATTGCTGGGCAGAGCTGATGATATGCTCATCGTCAGAGGCATCAATGTCTTCCCCTCACAGATAGAGGACGTAGTTGTGAAGATCCCGGAGATAACAGAGCATTTTCAGGTCATCCTGGACAGGAATAAAAAGATGCTGGATGAGATCACTGTAAAAGTGGAAATTACGGAAAACGCTTTTACAGGCGAGCTGCGTGATTTGGCCGAACTGCAAAAACACGTGGAAGATGAGCTTCAAAGCGTTCTGAACATACGTACGAATGTGGAACTGGCTGAAAAAGGTTCCATACCCCGTACGGAAGGTAAGTCTAAGAAGGTCATTGACAGGCGTAACGCTCTTTGATCTTTAGTTCCAGTATTCAAATCGAAAGCAAATAAGGTGATATAATGGTGCATGTAATGGAAATCCTTGGGATGGCACGGGTAGTTGTAAAGGATGGCAAGGTCACAGAAGTAGGAGAACCACAGTTAGACTGGTGTCCACTCTTTGAAAAGGCCAGGGGTATAAAACATATCAACTCTGAAGAAATTAGGAAGAACATGGAGTTCCGTATCCGGGACTTTGGTCTGTTCACTCCGCAAAGAAAACTTGACATGGATGTCTTCGTAGGTTTTGGGGCTTCTGAAGTGATGATGACTGGTCTTAACAGAGGCATGCTCGATGCAACGGTCACTGTATGTGATGGTGCAGGAACTGTCATTACTGCTAATCCAAGACTTGTGCAGGGTATGGGGGCAAGGATCTCCGGGCTTGTGGAGACCGAACCGATCCCTGAGGTCATAGCAGGCATTGAACAAAGGAATGGCATAGTACTTGATCCGCAGCATGCAAGCATCGATCCGGTTCAAGGTCTTCAAAAGGCTGCACAAATTGGTTACAAGAAGGTAGCTGTTTCTGTTATCGATGCTCTGACAGCTTCGAAGTTAAGGGAGATAGAGAGTGCACAAGGTTTGGATGTTTGTATTATAGCTGCCCATACTACGGGCCTGACAAAAGAACACGCTTCTGAGCTGCTGAAATATACTGATATTGTAACAGCATGTGCGTCCAGGAACCTGCGAGAGATCATAAAGCCAATAGCACAGGTAGGGACGGCAGTGCCTCTGTTCGCATTAACACAAAAAGGTAAAGAGCTGTTACTTGAACGTGCCAAAGAAGTGGATAGTCCTATACTGGTAAATACCATGCAGCTTCCGGTGCTTCCTGATAAGAAACAACCCCGGGAATTGAAATAAGGACGATTCGGGTGGTTCCGTAGGTATGTATCGTGAAGGAAAACCACATGTATCGTCTTTTATGGTCCTGATATAAGGCCAGATTAAGCTATCAGGCCTTCTATTGTTTCATTTTTTCTGTACACAGTACCCTGAAAGCTTGCTATAATTTCATTCTCCTCATCTGTTACAGTAATTACATAGGTAGCCAGTTTGTGACCTATTGATACTTCCCTTGCCTCCGCGGTCAGATATCCTTTTTTGGCAGCTTTCACAAAAGCTATTGAACAATTTATCGCCACTGACACCCGGCCATGAGCATTTGATGCACTACCGAATGCCAGATCTGCAAGAGTGAATATCGCTCCACCGTGCACAGTGCCAAAAGCATTCAGATGCTCATCTGCTATAAGCATACGAGCTTTTGCGTATCCTGGACTGACCTCAAGCACTTCCATATTGCAATAAGCTGAAAATCTATCCTTTGACAATAGTTCCATAAAAGGTGTAATTGTTTCTTGCACTGTGATCACTCCATTCATATTACATATCTATCTATGCTGTGGAAGGACTAAAAATCTGCCGATATATGGATTAGAGGGTCTTGTTTATTGTGTTATGGGCAGATGAATAGCGCCAGCAATCTACATATAAGTTAATGGCAATTATTAATCGTTATATTTAGGAGATAACTTTAAATAACATGGATTGCTATTCTATCATGATCAAACATGATAGAACATTACGGACACGAAACAGAAATGACGCAGATCGTCATGGTGCTGATAACAATGGCCATAGCAGTGCTTGCGTATTATTCACTTTTCAATTACCACGGGGTGATCTGACTTTCCTGTGATAACAATTCTCAATTAATTTCCTCCTATTTTTTCTTATTCTTCTTTTTTTCTTTCTTTGATTCTGGTATATATATGTCTTGTATTCTATATTATTCAGTAAAATATAGATAAGTATTTATCCAAAATAATCTTTGATGCAACTAGGTGGTACAATAATGCAGACTAATTCATCCCTTAGAAGTATTCTCTGGGAAATCCGCATCATTATTCTCTTCTATGTAATAGGTGATTGGCTGAGCACTGCATATGCTCTGCCTAACGGACAGGAAGGCAATATACTTCTTAGTTCTTTTATAACCAATAATGGGATATATGGTTTGTTACTGCTTAAATTATTGTTTGTAGTCTTGCTGGTAATCAACTTTTACGTGCTGAATAATTGCATACATGAGGTCGTCCCCTACTTAAAAGAAGGACTCAAGTCTTCAGTAGCTATACTTGGCATTGTGCTTACCGTAAATAATATCCTTGTGGGACTTTATGGCTGGAGCTTTTTGGGATCCATGGTTGCTTCATTGCATGCATGAGGTTTACCCTAAATAACTATATACATTTAGTTCTTCATCTTTTTCCATGAAAAAAATAAAAGGTATTGCAAGAAATACCCTCAGATTTATCTTAGAGGTCAGCAGATCATCTTACCCTAATGAATTTGCCGGTTTGCTTCAGGCGGAAGACGGTATTATTAGCGAAGTGCTGATCCTGCCGGGAACAGAATCAGGAGAAAGCAGTGCCTTGCTGCATCTGTTCATGATGCCTAATATTTCTACGGTCGGTTCCGTGCACAGTCATCCCAGGGGAATTGTCAGGCCATCCAATGCAGATATACAGATGTTTGGAAAGACAGGGAACTATCATATAATCGCAGGATACCCCTTTGATCTTCAAAGCTGGAAATGTTTCAATTCCGAAGGAGAAGAAAGAGAGCTGCAAATAATAGATGATTAACTAATAGATTATTAAATAAAATCTGATTAAATCGATCGGTGATTAATAGACAGCTAAGGCATGATGCCGGGTTAAGCTGTGATTTTTCATGACGGCAAAAAGTATATATATTAAAAATGCCAGTATGACAATTGCAGTTAGCTTAGTTGGCGAGTAAAGAAAAGGATAATACCGTTTCTGTTTGCTTCTTTTAGGTTAATTGACTGAATGCAGAGAATGGGTTGTATTGATCAAGGTAAATTATTCGGTCTCAACTGACGCTGTTTCCAATGCCTTTTTAAAAGGTGTTATAAGACGTACAGTAATGTGTATCCCCAGGTTTGTGGTTTTTGCAAAAGCAAGGATTTAAACCTGATCTACCAAGTCATACACAAATTCTCAGTCTCAAATTATGAGACAACTAATAAAATAAAACAACAAAGGACATCAAATATGAACAACGATAGAAGAGGCGGAAGTGGCGGATTCAGGTCTGGCGGAAGCGGCGGTTCAAGAGGCGGAAGTGGCGGAAGTGGCGGATTTAGGTCCGGCGGAAGTGGCGGAAGTGGCGGATTCAGATCCGGCGGAAGCGGTGGATTCAGACCAAGCGGTCCAAGAGAGATGCATAAAGCAACCTGTGCTGACTGCGGACAGGAAACGGAAGTGCCATTCGTGCCATCCGGTGACAGGCCTGTATACTGCAGGGAATGCTACCAGAAGCACAGACCACCAAGAAGATACTAAATACTTTTATTGATTTATTTTAATGGAAGTGATGTACATTTATCTGTACAGCCACTTCATTTTTTAAGTTCCTGTTCTACATTCGGATCGTAGTATCATTGGTCAATGCAGAGTCTTTATTCAATTCCAGATAATCTTTCTTAAGTTTATACATAAGCAGAGTTGAAGACAGAGCTATAGAAATAGAGTTTGCCGATATCAAAGCAATATCTTTGATCAGCAGTCCATGGTACAACCATAATGTCATACCTGTTGTAGAACACAAAAGCATCAATAATGAGATATCTTTTGTGGACTTCGTCTTCAAAGCTTTAAAAAGTTGAGGTGCAAAAGCAAGAGTTGTAAGTGTTCCTGCAAGGTAGCCGATCATATTGTACTCCTTATATATATTTCATTCTTGTATATCACTAATAAGCACACCTTTGCTTAAAAATTAATCTGATGATAGTTATCCCTTTTATCAGATCATCATTAACATAATCTCACGTCTTATATACAGAGTTCACACCTCATTGTAAAATTACATTCAGGTCTTAATATCATATATGGGCTGAAGAGTATCATAGGTATTGCAAATTATTGCAAGGTTTTGTTATATATCATAGTGTTATTTGATTCACTACTTAGACATCCTAGCTGGGTGCCTGTATCCATAGTAAAAGGAGGGTCGGTATATCCTCCTGCTTCCTTGGATCGCTATAGGCTGACAGAAGCAGGATAACCCCAAATTATAATGCAATGGTGATAGATCCATGGTTCTCATAGAATCCTCAGAACTCCTTGATACTCTTAAACTGCTGCACACATTTGCAGCAACTTTCAGTTTACAGGAAACCTCCAAAGCATACGACAATGTAATTTGTCTGGTACAAGTAATGGAACAAGAGGGTGCCGAAGATTACACATACTGTCAAAGGAATGTACCTGCAGACAGGCTTACCTGAACTACTTTATATTTGTTTCTTAGAAAAAATTGATGAACTCGATGCTAGTTTATGCTTACGTAGTGAGCCTCTTATATAATGCCGGAAGCCTTGCAGGAAGCACCTGCGCATCGTCTATTATCGTGTAACCTACATTTGAGAAGATAGTGTCCAGATAGTTTCCCGGATCTTTATCTACAGTTATACAGAAGAAATGTATGTTCCTGGCATGTCCTTCCTGGATGGCTACCCTTGTATCCTCTTCTGCCAAGCGTCCTTCATATGCTCCTTCTCCATGACAGGTGTCATAGGGCTCTCCATCTGAGAGGAGCACTATCATCTTCGTACTTGCCTGTACCTGTTCCAACTTTGTGATGGAATGTCTGATCACAGGTCCGAGACGAGTGTTGGCTACAGGTTCCAGGAGACTGATCCTGTTGGCCACAGTATCGGTAAGTTCCTCATTGAATTCTTTTATTATGTAATATTCCACATCATTGCGGGTATGTCCGGAGAAAGCGTAGATGGCGTATTTATCTCCAATACTCTCAAGCGCCTGGCTCATTATTATCACAGAATCTTTTTCCACATCTATTATACTCTGACCTCCTATGTCCAGTTTTTTGGAGGTGGAGGCACTTACATCTACAAGGAAAAGAGTAGCCACATCTCTTTCTCTTTTATCCCATCTCAGATAAAAACGATCATCCAGATCCGCACCGCATCTTTTCTCCATGAGGGCTTCTATGAGCGCATCTATATCTATCTCCGTGCCATCTGTCTGCCCTTTTAACTTGTGGAAAGACTCAGGTTTCATTGTGCTGAATATACGCCGGATAAGTGCTATCTCATTTCCATAGCGTTTTATAGCATCTTCAAAATATTCTCCCGAGTCACCAGAAGGCTCTATTTCTTTTACCACACACCAGCCGGACTTGTAGTCATTGATCACAGTGTCCCACTCATCGTATATGAAGCTCCCGCGCAAACTCCAGTCATTTGGAATAGCATAGTTTTGTTCCTGGAACATCTCATCCGGTTTTTCTTCTTTTTTCTCCTCTTCCCTGCTTTCCTCACATTGGGGCACGAACCTTGCAAGCATGTGCTCGTACGGGTCAGCAGAAGCAGGCTCGTCCTCGGTCAAAGCAGAAATGCCCACACCCCTGTACTCAAGATTTTTAATTGGTGTGTATTGCAGATCAGTCAGAGGACCATAAAGCTCCTTGAGCAAAGTATAGATCTCAAATACTGCTTCCATGGAATCCAGAGTAGAGGAATCCGGATGAAGTACTTTATGGAGCAGATCTCTGCAAATGTTTATACCTTGCCTCATCTTTTCTTCCATCCGGAAGGACGGTTCATTTCCGGTGGAAAGCCACATCAGCGCTTCCATAAACCTCTCCATCTCAGTTTCCGGGATAGGTCTTGCCTGTAAAAGCTGAGTTCTGATATGTCTGAAATTCTCCCGCAGTCCTCTGTAGGAAGTAAATATCATATATTCTATTCTTGCATCCTCTATGATACCCATAAGATCAATGGCCAGAAGATGATCTTGAAATGCAGAAAAAAGACTGGTTATGCTCACTGTTTCCACAGCGCTGCTAAACTCAAATCCCATTTTTTTCAGTATAGAATATGCTTTTTCAACAGATACTTCAGTGGTGCTGAATTGCACATGTCCCACTTCATGCATCACGCTTAGCTTATATATATTGAAATTATCCTCAACATCACTATATTTCTTGATCTTGGGTTCCAGATAGATGACATTACCTGCAATTATGGGATTCATGAAATCAAGACCTTCTGCCAACGGCAGGACATGCTTTGACCGGATGCTGAAGTCTACACCTGAAAGGCCAATTGCATAGTACTTGAGTATATTCACCACCTTTTTCAGGGCTATACCGCCTTTAAGATCTTCGATGGTATCCGTCGAACTTTTTGACTTAAGGGAAAAATAAGGCCTGCCCTTTATGGGACTTTCTTCAAAAACACTGATACCTTTGAGTGCCCACTCTTCAAGTTCCCTTACGTCCAGATCTGCCAGCAGGGGCGGAGAGAAAGCAAAGTAATCAACTGCTATCTTTTTATCTTTTTCGTGTACCTTCAGGCCGATACCTGCCCATTTTCTGATCTGTGCAGGGTCTATCTTTTCCACTACTTCCGGAAGACTTTCAAAGAAAATTCCTGCAAGCAGCCAATCTACTTCCAGCAATATGCGGGCTGTGGAAAATATTTCTCCATGGTAAGCAGGAGGAATCATTTTAAAAGCAAGCGTTGAATGTCTGCAATAACCTGCACCAAGATTGGAACTTTGCTTTGCTATCGCTTTTCCAATGGTCAGCCATTCCCTGAAATTCTGATGAGTAAAGAGATGCAGCACTTCCGGAGCATATTTGAAGAAATTTTCTACACATTCCGGATTCACCAGAGCAAGCTCAGCACCCACATCTAATATAAATGCTCTTTTTTCGTGGTCTGTGTTTTTCATATGTTTTTCAAGACCCTTGAAACTATATTCCATGAATGCCTTTGCAGCCTGCCTGTCCCTGGATAAAAGAACTATGCTTCTATCTGTCCACTCCTTTACTTCGTCAACATCTGTAAAACCAAGGATGTTCGGACTCCTATTCACAAAGGATGTAGCCATATCAGTATTGAGCTCAGCTATTTTCTCTGCCGCAGAGAACCATTTTTTGAAGTCTTTGTCATCCAGGTTGGCCATAGTACGAGGTGAGCGGTTGAACAGTGCAGGGATCAGGGGTGCACCGAACCTGAGAATGGAATTGAGTGCATTGAGTATCAAATACCTTCGATGCGGTTCAATGGGGCTGAATGTTTCTCTGGAACTGTTCATTATCTCTATTACGGTCCTCCAGTCCTTTTCTCTGATATTTTCAATTATATCCACAAATTTATGAAATTCATCAGTGGACATCAGAGATAAAAGGTCGGCCAGATGTTTGAAATATGCCTCAGATACTCTTATATTGGAATCTGAGAAATTGCTTCCAATAGATACCAGTTCTTCAAAATGTTCAAAAGGTCTGGATGACACAACTTTGGCAGTATTGGTAAAATACGATATAGCAAGCCCTTTGTCCCGACCTGCTATGGAGATTCCCAGTTCTGTCCACCGGTGCAAAAGAGGCAGACCACCCTTTTCAGTGATCATACCCGACGCATCAAAGAAACCTTCGATACACGAAATACTCAAAAATGATGCTTTTTGTGCGAGCAGGATCCAGTTTCTAAAGCCATCTTGAGGAAGCAAACGGTACACCTGAGGTGCTGCCTTCAGATAAGATCTAATAACTCTGCGGCCTTTAACGAATGTAAATTTCCCACAGTTCAATATGAACTTCAGATCCTGGACAGAGATCTTCTTTAAAGGCTCCACTACAGAGGAAAAATCATCTGAGTCTAGATTAGGGAAATATGATCTGACAATATCAGTAAGTTCTTCCGGGGAAAGAGTTTTTCCGCCTGCTTCTGGCATTTCTCTCCCTCACTCCATGATGGTGGAGATTATCTCATCAATGCTCTTTTGCAGGTCGGTGTTATCAGTGATAGGTCTAACCATAGCTATACGACATGCTTCTTTTGGATCTATGCCATCTTTTATGAGTTTCCCGGCATAGATGAGTAGCCGGGTGCTTACACCTTCTTCTAGGCCGTGTTGTTTGAAGTTCCTGATCCTGTGACCGATATCTACAAGATAGCGAGCCATTTCCTCATTGACTCCGCTTTCATGGGCAACTATCTTCATTTCAAGCTCTGCAGGGGGATAATCGAAATCTATAGCCACGAACCTTTGACGTGTGCTTTGCTTGAGATCTTTTACAACGCTCTGATAACCCGGATTATAGGAGATACTTAACATGAATTCAGAAGGAGCTTTGAGGATCACACCCAGTTTATCTATGGGCATGATACGGCGGTCATCAGTAAGAGGGTGGATAACAACTATCGTATCCTTACGGGCTTCCACGACCTCGTCAAGATAACAGATGGCACCATGTCTGACAGCTTTTGTAAGAGGGCCATCGCTCCACTCAACGGAATCGCCTTTTATCAGGAACCTTCCCACAAGATCAGTAGCTGTCAAATCTTCATGACAGGCTACGGTTACCAGGGGACGCTTTAGTTTGTAGGCCATGAATTCCATAAAACGGGTTTTTCCTGAACCAGTAGGACCTTTAAGGTTAACTGGCAACTTATTCCGGTAGGCTGACATGAAGATCTCTATTTCATTTCCCACAGGCACATAATATGGCTCCTTCTCAATAAGATACTCTTCAACAGGTAATTCCTCTGACAGACTGCATTTTTTAAGCATAGCACCAAACCCATATTTGATTCGTTGTTGTACTAATTAATGTAGGATTATGGTTTATAATTACTGGTATCGATAAATGGAATATTGGATACGCGTGCTTTTGGAGATCCTCTAAGTCCGTACACAAGTTTTATCCGTGTTGAAGCAGGTTCTGTCAACATGCTCAGATCCATCATTTTTGATATGGATGGGGTGCTGGTGGACTCCATGCCTTCCCATGCTGATGCCTGGATAGCGGTTTCAAAAGAAGTGGGTGCCGATGTATCCAGGGAAGATATCTATGAGATAGAAGGTGCGAACCACATACTGGGTATACAGTGGCTATTCGAAAAAGCCGGCAGGCAGGTAGAGCCCCATTTATATGAAGAGATCAAGCGCAAGAAAGTGGAATTCTTCAGTGCAAATGCAAGTATCACACCTTTTGCAGGTATAGCCGAGTGTCTCAGCGATCTCAAACGGCATTATTCCCTTGCTGTGGTTACAGGTTCCGATAGATATACGGTCAACTCCATCATGGAAGACTTCTTCCCGGATGTTTTCGATACCTTTGTATGTGGTGAAGACGTCCATTATGGCAAACCATATCCTGACCCCTATCTTAAAGCAGTGGAATTGCTTGGCGTAAGGAAAGACGAATGTATAGTAGTGGAAAACGCACCTATGGGTGTGGAATCTGCCAAAAAGGCAGGACTTTTCTGTGTGGGCCTACCTACATATGTGCCTCCTTCAAGATTGAGCCTGGCTGACCTTGTGTTACATGACCATCCTGCTTTGTACGAATATTTTAAAAAGCTGATCCTTTCAGGTAATTAGAAAGGTTTTAGTTTCTATCATGCACATGTATCAATGGTGGATATTATGGATCAAAAGCAGAGTATTGCTGATAATATTGAAAGCCTGAAGGAAAAATTCAGGCAAGTTCCCTCCCTTGAGGGAATGGTGCGCGTGGTGATTGCGTACCATCAAACGGGGTTCACTGAAAGGGGCATAGGTTTTGCTGAAGCTGTACTGTTGCAGATCAGTGATGAAAAGATAAGATCAATGCAAATGGGCATGATCATGGAGCTTGTGGGAAGATATAAGGAAGCGCTCCAATATCTGGATAAGGTTCTGAAGCTCTCACCAGCCGATCTTCAGGCACTGCATGCCAAGGCAATGATACTTGCCATAAATGGAAGCTTTGCAGATGCCGCTGTGATCTACCGCAAACTGCGGGAAGACAACCCATCGGACCTGCAGGCAATATCAGGAATGCTCCTGTGCCTTTTTGGAGAAGGCCTGTTAAATGATGCACTTGCTCTGTATCAGCAATCTACGGCCACGCTTCCCAAAGCTCCGCATGAATGGCATCCGAAGGGTATGATAGATGGTATAGTAGCCGCATTTTTTGAAACAGATACATCTGTTGACCATGGTATGACTGCGGAAAAGATTAAAGAGAGTTTCAGGCGTATGGAGGATATCATCGGTAATTTCGGAGCCGAGGTGCAGACGTTCTACACGATGGGAGAGCTCTCCGGCAGGGAAACATTCAACAAAACACTGGAAAAAAAGAAAACTAAGAATTGAGGCTTATATTTGATTCACTGCTGATCATCTGTTTCTGATCAATAATTTCAGCATGGAAGGTGATAATCAGGGTGCATATGCTGCAGAGGCTCTTTGGGATGGGCAGCAAAAAGGCTCATGTTCCCAAAGCTGATGCACGGCGGAAGACGGTTTCTTTATGTCGGCGCTCTATTAACACAATAGTTTTGGCACTTAACAGAACAGCTACTTTTTTTAGTAATGCTACACCCTTCACATATTACGCTCATGAATATCGCGAATATATGCTCTTACAGAGAAATGAACTGGATTTCAGGAAGCAGTTGCAGCTTCAAGACGCAAAGATGCGACCTATATTAATTATACGGGCTGCAACCTTCGATATTGCTAACTCAGAGGTTACTATGCTTCTGGATGAAATGATATCGGACCTTTTAGCACAATATCGACGATGGACCCATGAAGATTTTCTGCTGCAGGTCCGGCTTGAAGTACAGAGGCTTGCAGAGGATGAGCATGTGGTATACAAAGAAAAACTTCTTCAGTTGCAACGGGATATTTCCTGTATTGGGGAACTGAAGCCACTTCTAATGGGAAATCTTATTCTAAAGAAACTGGCTGGCAAATGTACGAAGGACGAGATAGGATTACTTGAAGGACTTCAAAGATTCGATTCCTTCAGGTTACAACAGATAGATGAGGACTTTGACAAGCTGTATCCTGCTGATGGACTATATTATGATTCACATAAGAGTATTCGACTTGTACTTATGGGAAAGGATAGCTGGGATGATCTCTGTTCTTATGCACAGCATGAGTTCACACATTTCCTCAACCATGAGAAATACTTCTTACCTGTGATAAGGAACTGGTATTTCCTGCAGGGCAATTACATGCAGCCTGAGGAACTGGCATCTTTATATCTGGAACTCATTGATGTAGTGCTTTTTCCTCTTACTGAAGATGATAGGTCTCTTTTCTTTTTGGGAAAAGACCATGAGCTTGAAGCAGCCATAAGGGATGCAGTCATGGATGCTCTTCAGGCATTGCTCCTTGTTCTTCCAGAGATGTCTCAGATGCAAGAGAACCTTTTTGTTCTTAACAAATACTTCAGTCTTTTCAGCATACTGGATGAGTCACTGGCCTATTTATCCGAAAGTTTCAATTCTCACATCTATGATAGCAATGCTCTTGCTGAAATGCACTCTGCTGTGGCAGATAAAGACGATTTCAAACTTTACCATAATATCCTTTCAATAGCATTAGAAGGAAAAGACCAAAAAGGATTCGATGATAGTTGTATGCAGCTCTGTGCAACATTCCTGCATACATGGAATCCATATCCGCTCATGACAGATCATGAGAATACTGTAAAATATTTACGTGCCAGAATCCTTAGCCTCTGCTAAGCTTATTGTGGATCCTTGATTCTAACAATAATATCCTACTCAGGACATTGATTGGTCATTAATTGCCTCAGTAAGGCAAATATACTTCCATCCAAGGAAACATATTTATCAGGCATTACCAAGTTGGCCTTATGCATAAGTATTCTGTAAGATGTCCAACATGCGGAGAGATGCAAGATCCAATGTCTTTGATATGCAGTAAAGGACATGATGCACTTTTACGCACTTTTTATGGGGCATCACAGCTGATACCCAGGAACATACCTGGGATCTGGGAATTCTATGATTGGCTTCCAGTGGACGGTATTATCGGTGAAGGTACCGGCAAGACGGTGACATATAAAAGTGAAGCTTTTGCCAGAGAACTTGGTCTTTCTGACCTGTATATAGCTTTTAACGGATATTGGCCAGAGAAGAATGCTTCCATGATGACCTGTACTTTCAAAGACCTGGAAGCCTTCCCTACAATGCAGAGATTGCTGGAAAGACAGGATAGAAGGATCATGGCCGTCGCTTCAGCAGGGAACACTGCCCGTGCTTTTGCACACGTATGCAGTATTACAAGACAGCCGTTGTTGCTTGTAGTCCCGCAGAACAGTGTTCATCGTCTCTGGACCTTGCATGAAGATACATCTTCAATATGCCTGGTAACTGTAGAGGGAGATTATTACAATGCCATCGAACTTGCCAACAAAGTGGCATCAAGAGAGATGTTTGTTAGTGAAGGGGGAGCAAAGAACGTTGCACGCAGGGATGGCATGGGTACAGTGATGCTGGATGCAGTACTTACTATAGGAAAATTGCCCATGCATTATTTTCAGGCTGTGGGGAGCGGGACTGGTGGCATTTCCTCCTGGGAAGCATCCCTGAGGCTTATCCAGGACGGACGTTTTGGGAATGTATTGCCACAACTACACCTGGCACAGAATTTGCCATGTGCCCCCCTTATCAGTTTGTGGGCAAATAACGTTGCAGATCAAAGTATAGTGGATAGGAAATGTCCGAAGGATATGTACGCTGATGTCCTATTCAACAGGAAACCTCCGTATTCTGTTGTTGGAGGTGTGAGGGATGCCCTACAAGCCACAGGAGGCAGGATGTATGGCATCGATAATGCTGCTGCAGCAAATGCACGACAGTTGTTCGAAGAACTTGAAGGCATTGACATTAATCCGGCTGCTGCAGTTGCAGTTGCCGCTCTTATGCGAGCTGTGGAAAAGAAGTTCATAGATCGCAATGACAGTATAGTGCTTAATATAACAGGCGGGGGGATGGAAAGACTGCACAGGGACTATAATTTGTATAACCTTGTTCCTGACATGAGGGTCTCGGCCCATGACCCGGAAGCAGAGTTGAAGATAGTAGGAAAAGTTTCTGAGAAGTTTAAGAGGTAGGAATATGAGGGATGTAATAACACTGACTATTCTGGGTGGCGTCAACAAGGACGGAATTACGGAGTCTATTGACAGAATAGAAGTTAACAAAGGTGAGATAATCGGCATAGTGGGTCCCACTGGTTCGGGAAAAAGCACTCTTATCGATGATATTGAACAGCTTGCCCGGGGAGATACTTCTTCAGGCAGGCATATACTTATTAATGGCGAAGTACCGGACACTTCGATCAGAGTGGACCCACGGCTTAAACTGGTGGCTCAACTCTCGCAGAAAATGCACTTTCTGGCTGATATGACAGTAGAGGATTTCCTTATAATGCATGCAAGAAGCAGAGGGAAGGGACCAGGACTTGTGCACCGTGTTTTGGAACTTGCCAATACTCTTACCGGGGAACCCATAGCCCTACATCACCATCTTACTGCACTTAGCGGCGGCCAGTCCCGTTCTCTCATGACAGCTGACATTGCTGTTATCAGTGATTCTCCTGTGGTGCTCATCGATGAGATAGAAAATGCAGGGATCAGAAAACAGGAAGCTTTGGAACTGCTTGCATGTGAGGGCAAGATAGTGATAGTTGTGACCCACGATCCTGTACTGGCACTCATGGCCACCCGCAGGATAGTGATGAAAAATGGCGGCATGGTGGATGTTATTACTACAAGCTCACGGGAACAACATGTTTGTTGCAAGATAGCTGAAGTGGATAACTGGCTGCTCTCTCTCAGAGAAACCATCCGCAGGGGAGACATTGTTGAGGGTACGGTATGAAACTTGTTGTAATTGCAGGCACTCCCGGGTCAGGAAAAACTTCTGTATTGCTTCACACGATCAAAGCTCTTGTATCCCTGAGAAATTCCCCGGCAGTGGTCAAGATCGACTGTCTGTGGACAGATGATGACCAGAGGTTCCAGAAGCTTGGGATACCTGTGCAGGTGGGACTTGCCAAGGATATGTGTCCTGACCATTTTACGATCTACAACACCGAAGAAATGCTGAGATGGGCAGCATCCAAGGGTTCTGACATGCTCCTAAACGAAACTGCGGGCCTTTGCCTGCGATGTGCTCCCTATCCTGATGATTGCCTTGCTGTTTGTGTCATCGATGTGACTACCGGTCCTAACACTCCCCTTAAGGTCGGCCCGCTCCTCACAACCGCAGACGTGGTGGTCATGACAAAAGGAGATGTGGTTTCCCAGGCAGAGCGGGAAGTGTTCAGGGAAAGGGTCCTGGATGTGAATCCCGGATGCAGTATTGTGGAAGCTAACGGACTTACAGGGAAAGGCTCTTTTGAGCTTGCTGAGCTGATACGTGCTTCCCCTGATACAGGGACCGGGATGAAATTACGATATAATCCTCCTCTTGCAATTTGTTCTTTGTGTACCGGTGAGATGAGAGTGGCACGCAAACACCACATGGGAGTTTTGCGCAGCCTTGACGGTTGTATGGAATACAGGGGAGAGTGAACGGTGAACAAGATACTGTCGCTCCTGCCCGGATATAATTGTGGAAGCTGTGGTTTTAAGCAATGCAGGGATTTTGCAGCACAGATCACAGATGAATCAAGCCTGATGCGGTGCCCTTTCCTTGAAAGAGAGATGTTCAGAACAAACCTGGAGCAGTTAAAGGGGCTTGTAGGTCAGGAAAAGAACGAAGATAAAGTAACTGGCATCATTGATGGCCTTAGAGCTGATTTTTCACTTGGTCCGCTCCACAGCGAATGCTCCTGCAGGGAGGATATTCATCCCCTGGATGGATCTCTTGAGATAGAGATCGGGGATATATTACGCTATAGGCCATTAGGCTGTCCGGTCACTCACTTTGCTAAAGTGATAGACAGATCCCCGGGTATATTCACTGTGCACATAGTAGGACCTTTGCACAGGCTTGGAAAGAACGATTTTTCTTTTAAGGATGCAGGTCTATGCATGATCCTCGCTTTTGAAGGCATTGTTATAAAAGGCAAGGTCCCTTCGATGTGCCAGACAGTTAAGTTTCTGCCGGAACACTGTATGATGCAGAAGGTGCATTCCGGCATCGTGGTATCTGTAGAGGGTCGCAGGCTTCGCATAGAGGCCATTGACCTTAAAGTGTGGTGAAGAAGCAGTAACAATGAGGATACAGGATGGACAATAATCCGTCAATGGCAGTGCTGCAAGGCATTAAAAAAGCAGGTATCGACTTTGTGGTCAGCGTGCCCTGTGTGAACCTGAAGGACCTCATATTAATGGTCGACAAGGACCCGGATATCATCCATGTGGCTGTCACGAGAGAAGAAGAAGGTGTAGGAGTATGTGCAGGCGCATATATGGGTGGAAAAAGCACCGCAATGCTGATGCAGAATTCCGGTCTTGGAAATTCCATTAATGCCCTTGCTTCCCTTAACGAACTGTACGGCATACCCCTGCTCATGATCGTGAGCCACAGGGGTGTGGAAGGGGAACCTGTCTGTGCACAGGTGCCTATGGGCGTGCTCACTCCGGGTTTGCTGAGAACAATGGCTATCCCCTTTTTTGTGCCAGCTTCAAAACAGGAAGCTGAAAACATGATCGTTCAAGCAATGACAACATCCCTGGAAAAGAAAAGCCCTGTGGCTGTGCTGTTAAAGATAGGTTTCTGGAGATTATGATGATACGTCTGGATGCTATCAAGGTCATTGCAGATAAAGCCAAAAAGGATGGAGCACTGCTGATAAGCAATATTGGCATACCCTCTAAGGAACTGTATTACTTATGTGATACGCAGCGCAACTTCTACATGCTGGGTTCTATGGGACTTGCTTCATCCATTGGCTTGGGCTTGTCCCTTGCGCAGCCTCAAAGACGTGTGATAACTATCGAAGGTGATGGCTCCATGCTTATGAACCTCGGCAGTCTTGCAAC
Organism: Methanomethylovorans hollandica DSM 15978; assembly: GCF_000328665.1. NCBI lineage: Archaea > Methanobacteriati > Methanobacteriota > Methanomicrobia > Methanosarcinales > Methanosarcinaceae > Methanomethylovorans > Methanomethylovorans hollandica. The sequence continues at coordinate 1,743,806 of NC_019977.1, read as the reverse complement.
CATAGCAAGCCAGCACCCGGAAAACTATCTGCTGACAATAATAGACAATGGCACATACGGCTCCACAGGTGATGAACCTACGGCCACTTCAATGTACACTGACCTTGCAGCTGTGGCCAAGGGAGTAGGGATCAAAGAAGTATATGATGCAGACGATCCGGAAAGTCTTATACGGTTACTTGAAGAAGTGAAAAGTGGCGTCATAGTGGTCAAAGTGCAGCCCGGAAATGCACAGGTTCCTGTTATAGACATATGTCCAGAGGTTATATTGGAAAGATTCATGGATGAAATGTCGGATTATACAGGTTTTTAATTGTGTATGCAAGTCTGTAACACCGGCAAAGCCCGGAGATCTAATTCCTGTTACCCTATACATAAAAGAAATGTCAATAAGAGAAATGAACATGACACAAGTTTCAAGACATGTTCTTGACATTCCCCTTGATGCAGAGGGGACCCTGGTTTCCAGACCCAACAGGTTTTTGGCAATAGTGGACATTGCCACTCCTTTAGGATCAAAATGTGAAAAAGTACATGTCCATGATCCCGGAAGACTTACGGATCTACTGTATCCCGGCAACAAATTGCTTCTGAAAAAAGCCAGCGGAAAAAAGAGAAAAACAGAGTGGGACCTCATAGCTGGCAAAGCAGGAGATGACTTCGTTCTTACTCATTCCGGGTATCACAGACAGATTTCCATGTGGGTTCTGGAAAATAAAATAATAGAGAGCCTAGCAAATACCGAGAAGATCCTGCCTGAGCAGGTCTTCGGGGAAAGCAGGCTGGATTACCTGCTTGAGGAAGCAGGGCGCAGAACATGGATCGAAGTAAAAGGATGCACTCTTGCCGAAAATGGTAGGGCGATGTTCCCAGATGCTCCCACGACACGCGGAAGAAGGCATGTCGAGGAACTCATAAAAGCCGTGCAAGCCGGAGATAAAGCTATGATGATGGTATTGGTTTTCCGGCAGGAGGCACAATGTTTCACAGCACATGAGAACATAGATCCGGATTTCGCTGCTGCTTTTAACCATGCTCTCAAAGAAGGAGTGCAGGTCCAGCCTCTAGTATTTACATTCAGAGCAGATGGTGATGGCGGCCATATATACTACTACGGAAAGCTACCGCTTTGTCAATGAACTTAATAAATCAAGCGGGCCCGCCGCGATTCGAACGCGAGTCAATGGGTGTCTTCACCATGGGTTTCGAAGCCCATTAGGATATCCTGGCTACCCTACGAGCCCACTATGGAACATCTGATTACGATCAGATTCTTAAAGGTTTCCATCAGAAAGAATTCCAAACAGGCCTGCTATCATTCTCACGGCCATAATCCACAGCACCATACCAACCATTTTCCTTAAGGTCTGCGGCTGCATTCTGGTATGCATGAGGTAGGAACCCACCTGTGCACCTAAAAAAGCCGCGATCGTAATATAACTCACAAGTTCCATATCCGGCTGCCACGAAGTGAGGTGTGCGATCAATCCGGCAAAGGAAGTGAACAAAACAATAAGGCCGGAAGTAGCCGCAGCTGTTTTAACAGCGTATCCCATATAGATCAGCAATGGCATTACCAGTGAACCCCCGCCAATTCCCAGCAAACCACCGGCAAAACCTACTATGGACCCCGAGGTGAGGATCAGAGGAAAAGAACTTATGTTCTCTTGGTTCCCAGTTGCTGGAAAAAACTTTTTTTCAGGGACCAACATCTGAGTTCCTATCAGTACCATAATGATACTGAATATCCCAAGCAGTATATTAACAGGTACCAAATGTGTACAATAAGCACCTACAGGCGCAGCTATCATGGAGATGATAATAAACGGGATCGCGACAGGCAGTTTTACAAGTCCCTTTCGCAGATATGTCACGGCTGCAGATGCCGATGTCACTGTATTCAACAACAAGCCCATAGGTATGGCACTGAGCAGGTCGAATCCTGACCAATAAAAAAGAGGTACATACACTATGGCGCCTCCAAGGCCTATCATGGAGAACAGCATAGACAAAAAAAAGACCATTACTGCAAATAACAGAAACTCCATGATATCATCATCTTAGTTTTTTAGATACTGTTTATTGAACCTGTTCATCTTTACCTTGCACCGGGCAGATCTCCAACGATCCTGAATTAGATTACAGGTGATGGGAAAAAAGGATGCAATGTTCTTGGCAACTGCAATACGGTATAAATACATGTTCATGCATCGTTGCATTCCATTGTATCTGCCATCAGAACCCATGCACTAAATACGGTACGAATATCATGAATACAAAGGACATGAATATCAGCACAGCAAATGTGGCAGTTACAGCTGCTGAAAGGCGAAGTGACTTCTCTTCATTCTTTGTCAGCCTGTAAATAAAAGCCTTTGTGTAATCTTTGAATACATGTCCTCCGTCAAGAGGTACTGCAGGCAGGCAATTGAACAGGCCCACATAGAAGTTAAGCCAGCCTATCCATAATAAAGAGTTAGCGATCCAGAATATACCGATTCCCAGGGGTTCGGCCCATCCTGCAGGAGCATAGAAGTTGGCGAGCATCCCACTGAATCCGGGGAAACCCTCTCCGGCAAAACCAACAATAGGCAAACCCAGCAGGATCAGCCAGCCAGCTATTCCTTTTAGCATTTCAGGGATACTCTGGAGCAAAGAGATATAGGTCGTTGCAGGGAATTCTCCCACTGTGATCCCAAGACTTGTCGCCACATTTTCATCCTGACTGGTAAATACTCCCAAAAAACCCTTGTCATTACCTTCGTCAGGATGAGATGCAAGCTCAAGTGTTAACTCACGTTCTGCGGATGTGTTGTCAGCAAGCACCAGTGTTATAGGCTGACCTGCAGATGTGGTGTTCATGAAATAACGGAAGTCATAAACAGTTCGTATGGGAACACCTTCCATCTCCATTATCCTCATGCCTTTCTGTAAACCCGCAGCCTCTGCAGGAGATGCAGATACTATGTCCTGGATAAGAACTCCCTTGATGTCTTCTTCAGCAGCCCCTATCTTGACATCATAGGCAGAGGTAACCCTATCCTTTGAAGCATATAATCTGACAGTTTCACCTTCCGGGAAAGTATCAAGATATTCAAGCATCCCCACTATGTTCTCAACTGGTTTTTCATTTATTTGGGTGATGATCATCTGTGACTCCAGCCCGGCAGCGGAAGCCTCATCCTGTGCATCCATGATCATTACATTACCAATTGGTGCAATTGCACCAAGCACGGGGCCGAAGAACAAGCTAAAGGCAAAAAGTGCAACAACAAAATTTGCCATGACACCTGCTGAAAGGATGCGTGCCCTTTGCTGACGCGTAGCAGCCTTGGATTTTGTTCTTTCAACTGGTCCCTCATCTTCCTTTTCAGTTGTTTCAGTACCAAAAAGTTCTTTTTCGTCTGGTTCTGCAAACCCTCCAACTGGTACAAGAGCAAGCAGTATGCCCATTGATTTGACCCGGATATTTTCTACCCTGCAGAGAATAGCATGGGAAAACTCATGCACCACCAGGGTCACAATAAGGGCTATTAAACCCCATGTAAAAGGAATGAACTCATTGACACCGGGAATCAGGAATATGTTGCGCGCTTCATTGAACTTGTTCGGTTCTGGCATTGTATTGTCACCCAGCGATGAAAGCATCGAAATATCGGAAACTATCACAATGAGCAACATAGCTAACATGCCTATGAACATCAGTCGTATACCAACGTCAGCAAACAATCTCCAGGCTTTCTTAGGCACTGCTAACCTGTCAAGTAGTTTAAGCCCCCTTGTGGTCCTGATCATCAAGAGCGGGCCATAATTTGTGATATTATATCTCTCAAGGGTACCATTCCTGTTCAGATACGATACAAGTATCCAATACAGGAGAAACAATGCAATTCCAGCGGTTGTCCAGTTCAAATAAACTCTCCAATTTGGCAATGGTCACTATATTGACAATGCCTGATTTTTATAATATGAATTAAAGGATATTCTATGCTACAAAGAGTATAGCATTGTGTTGTCTTATTTGTCTTTAATTGTCAGTGAGGTCTATATACTCTTTTCTCTCAATGGTCTTTCTTTTTAATGCGAGAGACACGTGTATAAGTGGTGCCTTTGTCTTTCTGGCTGTCATCCTGGACTTTATGAGGGGTAAATAATCAGATGTTTCTAGTTCTTTTGGCCGGAGTAAAAGCAGTTCTTCCTTTGTATAGCCAAGTCTTTCGCAGGCTATCTGGTTCACTTCCAGCAGATTGAGATCCATATCCTGCATAAAGATCAGGTCATTAGCACTGTGGAACAATGTCTTAAATTTGGCTCGGAATGCTCTATATTCTTCTCGGCTTCTTTTACATGATCCACCTCAAATTGTGTGCCAATGATCCTAAGGTGATTTCCCAGTGTGTCCCGCCGAACAACAGTACCATTCACAGCAAACATCTGGATGCGCCAATATGTTCTAGAAAGATGTGTGAGGCTCTATTTCCTCCAAGTCATATCCTAGCATATGTGCCCAACTTTTGTTCACATTGAAAGTACCTTTAACCATATCCAGTTCCCATACTCCAGATCAGCATCCTCAAGAGCTATTGCTAGTTCACGGGAAGGAGATATATCTCTTAATAGCCTTTTAGCTAAAGTGCTCATGGCCTCCACTTCCAGAGTACCGATCAAAATTAAGAACAAAATGTATCTGGTTGCATCCAATAATCTCTTAGTAGCTTTCATGCTAAATAATGATGAACTTAGTAAATGTAGGATATGAATCTTCCGTTGAACATGTTTAGCTATATACTTCATGAACAGTTAGATTTATAATTAATACCTGTATTACTGCTATCTTAATCCAAAATGCGGGAGTAACCAAGCGGCCAAAGGTGGTAGACTCAAGATCTACTCGCGCAGGCGTTCGGGGGTTCGAATCCCTTCTCCCGCACCTATAAATACAGTCTGTTCCTGTTGTGGGTCATTATTTATTCCATATGATCCTGGTTTTAGTTGTATTTTCCTTGTGAGCTCATGACAATAATTTCCAATTATCAGCATGAGATATATTAATATAGTTGAACATCAGAGGGAAGTTCTGTCTGAGGGACTAGAAGTGGTACCCGTTACAAAAAACAAAGTTTAGCTCAATAATAGTCTGCAAGCTTAGCTTAATGGGTGAGTGGTGGAATGATAATCAAAACTATCAAATTAGGACTATATGGCTGCATAATAGTCGCGGCAGCGGTCTATGCCCAGCTTAACAAAAAGTAAATGTCAGTAACATTGATAAAAAGGGTTTCGCATCTTATCAGGAGTGGTTCTTTGACAGGAATGGTAACTTATGATGACGTTGTTTTGGCAACAGTGAACATTATAAGAGAAGCAGAGATCTGTCTGCCTCCTGATGTCATTGATGCTATTGAGAATGCATATGAACGGGAAACATCTGAAACTGCCAGAGCACAGCTTGCGGCGATCTTAAAGAATATCGAACTTGCCAAAAGTCGATCGGTACCTATGTGTCAGGACACAGGTATCATGGTGTTCTTTGTAGATATCGGTCGTTCTCTTACATTGGATTTTGATCTTGAAGGCGCTATTGTCGAGGGTGTACGCCGTGCAACAATTCAAGTGCCTCTTCGGCCAAATGCCGTATCTCCCCTTTCCCGGAAGAACAGCGGGGATAATACGGGTGCCGGTCTGCCGGACATCAATTACAGTTTTGTGGAAGGCAACAAGCTTAGCATCACTGTAGCTCCCAAAGGTGCTGGCTCTGAGAATATGAGCGCTCTGCGCATGTTCAATCCCACAGAGATTTCCAGGATCAGGGAATTCGTGCTGGAGACCGTGCTTAAAGCAGGTGGAATGCCTTGTCCACCTATCATTGTGGGGGTAGGGATCGGTGGTTCCTTTGACAAGGCAGCAAGACTTGCAAAGCAAGCTCTTCTGACGGATATAAAATACATGGATCCTTTTGAGCTTGAGCTGCTCAAGGGCATCAATTCTCTGGGAATTGGTCCCATGGGCATGGGTGGTACCACAACTGCTCTTGCCGTACATGTAAAACAGGCACACTGCCACACTGCATCTCTTCCCGTAGCTGTGAACATTCAATGCTGGGCAAACAGGCATGCAAAAGTAGTGCTGGAGGGAAGGCATGAGCAAGTATGACTTAACCACGCCCCTGCAAATAGATGATATAATAAAGCTGCATGCCGGAGATATTGTGTACGTAAGCGGCATTGTATACACTGCCAGGGATGAAGCCCATGCTCATATTCTGAAATTAGATGAAGCAGGTAAAGAACTGCCCTTTGAGCTTGAAGGTGCGGCTATATATCACTGTGGTCCTCTGATGGTCAAAGAAGATGAAGATAAATGGGAAGCAGTTGCCGCCGGTCCTACCACAAGCGCCAGAATGGCCGGTATGACTCCCAGGTTGCTTGAAAGACATGCTATTCGTGTCCTCATTGGAAAAGGCGGTATGCAGGGAGTGGCTGATGCACTTAAGGGAAAGTGTGTATATCTTGCCTATACCGGAGGATGTGCTGCGCTTGCTGCAGAGGCAATAAAAAATGTTCGATCCGTATACTGGCCACAATTAGGAATGCCTGAAGCCGTATGGGAACTTGAGGTCGAACACTTTGGTCCTCTCGTAGTTGGCATAGATGCCCATGGGCACGATCTTTTTCAAGAAGTGAGGGACCAGGCCCTCACAGCTTTCTGCCATCTCAGATAAAAAAGGTGAATGTGATCCAGGCTATCATCGATAGTACTATGGAATGTTTCAGCCCCGCAGATATGGCTCCTTCTCCCATCTGCCCTGCTACAAGTCCGCTGAAGAAGCCCTGAACAAGAGATGCATGGAACATCACCCTTATGAACATGCCTGGATCGAAAGCACCTATGAACTGGCCGCCTGCTCCGGCATCTGTGGCCGCCTGGCCTGCTGTTGCCATAGTGGGCACAAAAGTCATTGCAAGCATGGCTATAACGAAGAGGAACACGAAGAAGGACATGTAGATGATCACCAGATAGACCATCATGTTACCCTTTCTTTCCCTCTCGATCTGTTTCACTTCAGTAGAGTCCCTGGCAGCAGCTTCCAGCACCTGGGAAACTCGTCCTCCTGCCTTGCTAGCCTGAGTGATCAAAGCAACAGACCTGTCAATAAGAGCAGTATTCATACGGCGTGCAAAAGTGAGCAATGCCTTTTCAAAAGAGACTCCCCAGGACATGAGGTCATTCATCTTTTTTATCTCTGGAGAAAGTTCTCCGTACTCTCCTTTTGCCACAGTGGCTACTGATCTGGAAAGAGTAAGCCCCGCCCGGCTCATTTCTGAAATATCCCTCAGAAATGTAGGCAGGTATTCTTCTATTTTAGTTATATGCTTCATCTTCTTCTGATACATTATGGAAGCAGGGAATATAGCTATCAGGACACTGAAGAAGATCACATCGTCTATTATAGGATTTGGCCAGTTTCGCATAAGACCCGCTATGAGAAATACCAGCGCAACCGGTGTAGTGATTATGAACGTATAGTCCGGATAGGCACACAGCGTCATGTACGGATCTTTTATGAACTGTTTCAACACGACGTTCTTACGCGAATTTTCCAGTCCGACACGTACGGTAGCATCTTCCATGTGACGGAGTGTTCTCTCATCTAAATTTGGATTTACTGGGAAGTCATTTTTAAATAGCTTCTTCCATTCCATTTTCATGCCTCCGGCGTCATGCTACTTATAAGTAAAATGTACATTGCGCTTCCAAAGGGTATGACCGCATAGATAAGCAGATATAAAAATACCATTTCAGCTCCTCCCATTATTGCCATGATCGATATGACCACTATCATGAACAAAGGGCCTGCAACAAAAGCTGTAACATAGGTTTCACCCAGCAGCCCCAGAGTCTCTAAGAACTCTTTTTGTTTTTGTCTGTTCTCTATGAGATACTGCTCTGTCTTTATCTTGAAATATGGTTCCAGTTCTCCCCCTGATGTGATGACAGTAATAGCTCCCTGCAGGAAATCCTGTAAAGAAGGTGAAGGTGTTGTAAGGGCAAGGTTCCTCATCCCTGTTACAAGATTGTGGCCCAGTACCTCGATATCCCGTACCAGGTATCTTGCCTCTACTGCCACATCCCTGTATATGTTATTAGAAGCAAGAGAACGGAACAGGTCCAAAGGCAGCACTCCGGCTCCTGCCATTGAGGACATGTAATTAATGGCATAAGGAAGCATGCGTTCTATTCCTCTCTTCCTTTCTCCAGCCATGACAGCGGGATATATCACAAAGGTCTTGTACACCGCACTGAAAACAAGTATCCCTGTGATAACATTAAGTAGCAGCCATATAGCTGCTGTTTTGTACTCGCTGAACTGGAACAACCATTGAGGAGCACCGATCCTTGAGCCTGTGAAATCAGGGACTCCCAAAAAATAGAAGACCAGGTTTGCAGCAATAAGTGGGAAGAACATACATACAAAAGCGGTAAGTACGGCACCGGACATGTACATATCGTAACCAATGCTCATTCGGTTGCGGAGCATGTTCAAACGAAGACCATAATATTCGTGCCTTCGTTTTTCATAATATTCTCCGAACATCTCATAGGCTACATTGAAATAAATATTAGTCATTCCGGTCCTGCCTTACCATATTCATTATAGTCTCAGGTTCCCTGCCATATGTCACCACAAGTTTAGCAAAATCCTTGTAGTGACTTATCTTTTTCAAACGTGCCCATTCAAGAAGGTCCTGTCTCTTCTTAAGTTCATCCTTAAGTTTCTCTTCGTTCCATCCCCTGTTCTCCATGATGCTTTCCAGTATATATGAACGACCTGAATACTGGAAATTATCCTTTGCCGCATCCCAGGTGAAAACTTCGTTCGTGAGCAATTCACCCGTTCTTGGGTCCACACCCACAATTTCTGTAAGGGATTTGCATCTTCTTACCCTCTCATTATTCACTTTTACCTGCGCTTGAATAGAAACAATATCAAGAGCCTGTATCATGATCCTTGGAACATTGATAGGGGGATTTTCAAGCCTGTGCACTACGGACTGTACTGAATCGGCATGCATGGTAGAGAACGTAGTGTGGCCTGTGGACATGGCCTGGAAAAGGACATAAGCCTCTGCTCCACGTACTTCACCCACAAGAATATATTCCGGCCTTTGTCGCAGGGATGCCCTGAGAAGCTCATACATCTGGATAGATCCTCTTTCTTCACCTGCAAAGGACTCTCTGGTCACGCCAGGTATCCAGTTGGGATGTGAAAGATTAAGTTCCCTTGTATCTTCTATTGATACGATCTTCATTTCAGGCTGGATAAAAAGAGATACAGCATTCATTGCAGTGGTTTTACCTGATGCAGTACCACCCACGAATACGATGCTCTTGCTCGAGTCCACAGCCATCCACAGATATGCCATCATTGCCGTGGAGAAAGTGTGGAAATTTACGAGATTTGCCGGAGTGATAGGATTCTCATTGAACCGCCTTATGGTAAATGTGCTTCCTCGGGTAGTGACTTCCCTTCCAAGGGTTATCTGAATGCGTGATCCATCGGGCATTGTTGCATCAAGAAGCGGATTTGCTATGGATATATGCCTTCCGCATAGCTGGGCTATCCTTATGGCAAAGGAATCAAGCTCATCATCATCTGAGAAAATCACATTCGTAGGCACTGAATTGTAGGCCTTGTGGTAGATATATATGGGAGTGTTGGGGCCATCACATGATACATCCTCAAGTCGCATGTCCCGCATGATAGCATCTATTCTTCCGAATCCAAGGAAATCCCGGATCAAGTGATACATCACTCTTTCTTTTTTACGGACAGAGATGTCTATCTTGTATTCTCTAAGATATTTCTTTGTATGCTTTCTCAGGTATTTTTCAGCATTCTTGTGATCACTTTGCTTCAGGTTGAGTTCCAGGGTTTCTATTAATCGTTGTTTTATATTTTCCAAAAGTCTCTTTTCCTCTTCTGAAAGCAGGGGTTCGAGTACTTGATACTGGTATTCATGCGCAAACGGATCATATGCCATCCTTATATAAGCATATGGAGGATTTACCGCGTACATTTCTATCTCTTTGAAATTGCTCCCTTCAGGTACACCAAAATCTACAATAGGACCATGTACTGCGATATTGTATTCTTCTTCCTCTTCAGGATTGTTAGAAATAAGCGTTATCAAGCGCTGGTGTAAAGGAATTTGTTGTTTTTCCTGTACTTTTGAGGCGCATTCTATATGCAGATCCTTGCTGGCAATGACACTTCTTATTTTTTGTTCCCAGTTATTATTTATAGTAAAATTAATGTTATAGCCCTTAATCAATTGTGAATGGTCGGTTTCGATGCGTTTTTTCAGGCTATTTATGTTATCGTCAGAAACAACATCACTGTTAATATCTGCGAGGAGGGCGATAATTTCCTCAGTTTTAGAATTCTTTTGAGCTATATCTATTCCTTGCGACACATGAAGAGAAACTTCATCTGAATTTCGATTATATCGGATTCCATCAGCAAGATCCATGATATGACCTCTCATTTCTTGGACTGGGAAAAGGGTAGCTTTGCACCTGTAATGCGCTTCTTTTTATTCTTTTGCTTCTTTTGCCCCTTTCCTTCTTCAGGTTCAGGCATCTTTATTCCAGAGAATAGTGCTGCAAGCTTGTTCATGGCAATAGCTACCTCACAATAAGGATATTTAGTGACTACGGGGCTTTTACCTGCAATACAATCGGGTATGCTCACATCTTCGGGTAATACCTCAAGTACTTTAAGATCAAGGGAAATCATGAGTTTCTCCCTGTACGTTTCATCATGTACAGGCATAGTTCTGTTCAATATCACTCCTGTTACTTCTTTACCTAATAATGCTGCAAATGCTCTCATCTTAGAACCATCGGCAATAGATGTTATATCAGGTGTGAGGACCAGCAAGACCTCGTCACATACTTCAATAGAGGCTGCTGTTGCACTATTTATGCCTGTGGATGTGTCAATGATAATAAATTCAAAATTCGGTGTAAGTTCGCTGATAACATCCTTAATCCTGGAAGGGTCTGCTTTTTTGAACCCCTCTAAAGAGATGCTACAGGGCAGAACCCTAAGTCCGTTAGGCCCGTCGTATAGTGCATCAGCTACGTTCGCTTCATCGGCCAGCACTTCGTGTAGTGTGATCTTGCTGTTCTCCATTCCCAACATAAGACCGATATCAGCCATGCAAAGGTCAGCATCTATCAGCAGGGTCTTTTTTGCAAGTCCAGCAAGTGCCGCTGCCAGATTGACAGCAAATATGCTTTTGCCAGTCCCTCCTTTTCCAGAGGTTATCGTATATATTTTGGCAGCCATCTTTTTCATAACTCCTATTTTCTATTTTCATTTTTGCTCCTAAAAGTATAAAGAAAAATACGCAACTAATATATAAAAAGATAACTATATTATAATTGCTATTAAATCTCGCTCATGCTATATATACGAAAGTCCATCACCAATGTATGGAAAAAAGCAGACCTAGAGAAGTTCGTCTATATCTTTATCACGCAGGGCAGTGTGATCCTAAAAAATGCACTGGTAAAAAAATGGTACGCTTCAAGCTTGCAAGACTTGTGGAAAAGGTGAATGCCATTCCCAGAGGTTCCATTCTCCTTGACCCTATGGCCGAAAAGGCTCTTTCTCCTGCTGACAGTATAACAAAAGGGCTTACTGTACTGGACTGCTCCTGGGAACATGTAGAAGCAGTCTTTCCTCAATTGTTAGTGCTTGACCTGCAGCATCGTGCTTTGCCGTATCTTGTTGCAGGCAATCCGGTGAACTTCGGCCGCCCGTTCAAACTTACATCAGTAGAAGCATTTGCTGCTTCTCTTTATATACTGGGGTATAAGGAACAAGCTGCCAGTATATTATCCAAGTTCAACTGGGGCCATACTTTTCTGGAAGTTAACCGTGAGCCACTGGAGGAATATTCCATGGCTAAGGACAGCAAGGAGATACTTAAGGTTCAGGCTGAATATATCTGACATTCATCTAACACTATGGAGGGTAATGTATGGCAAAGATGCAGGTAGGAGTAATTGGTGGCGGGGTGTGTGACAATAAGACTGAGATGATCGCTGAAGAAATAGGCCGTGAGCTTGCCATACGCGGCGTGCTTCTTATATGCGGAGGATTGGAGGGCGTGATGGAAGCCTGCGCACGCGGAGCTAAGCGGCAGGGAGGGACCACTATAGGTATCCTGCCGGGTAATAGCCGTGAAGATGCTAACCGGTATATTGATTACCAGATCGTGACCAATATGGGACATGCACGCAATGCCATAGTTGTCGCATCCTCTGATGTTGTGATAGCAGTGGGTGGAGAATATGGTACTCTTTCGGAGATCGCTCTGGCCCTCAAAATGGGCAAGCAGGTCGTTACCATAGCATGCAAATGGGAAGTTGATGGTATAATTCAGGCAAATGACCCTGTGGAAGCTGTAGATCTGGCTCTGAATGCAATTGCCTGAACAGAGCCATTTCATCTATTACAAGTATTCAAATTTCAAGTTCTAAACCAATGGGACAGTGATCCGAACCCATTATATCGGGCAGAATGAAGGCAGATATTATGTTATCTTTCAGATTATCACTGGCAAAGAAGTAATCAATTCTCCACCCCACATTTCTTTCCCTTGCTTTTGTTTTCATGTCCCACCACGTGTACTGGCCAGGCTGGTCGCTGAACATGCGTAACGTATCCAGATAGCCATGATCTATTAATTTGCCTATCCAGGCTCTTTCCAGGGGCAGGAAACCAGATACTTTTTCATTCTCTTTTGGGCGTGCCAGGTCTATTTCCTTATGTGCTGTGTTCACATCACCGCAAATTATGATTTTTTTGCCCTGTGCTTTGAGGGCATCGAGATGATCGAGAAATGCATCATAGAATTCCATTTTGAAATCAAGCCGCTCCTTAGAGGCTTTGCCATTGGGGAAATATACATTAAAGAGTATGAAATCTCCAAAATCAGAGGCTATGACTCTACCCTCAGTATCGAACTTTGCCTTTCCAAGTTCATATCTTACTTCAAGCGGCTCTTGTTTGGTGTACAGGCCTACTCCACTATATCCTTTTTTCTCTGCGGAGGAAAAATATGCTTTATATCCATCCACATGCCGCAGAGCGGAAGGTAACTGTTCCTCCTGTGCCTTTGTTTCCTGCAGACATAGAATATCTGGCCCATGTGCTGTGAAAATTTCCATAAATCCTTTTTTATAAGCTGCCCGAAGGCCATTTACATTCCATGAAAGCATCTTGATCCTGCTCATCTTAATCCTGATTTCATTGTACAGGTGGGTATATAAACTGAACCTTTGAGATCGGATTTTTATGTGTGTTCATCCAAAGACAAAAGTAAATACGTTATCCAAAATAGGTGGTACACACACGCATATCTATATCTATATATATATATATAAAATGACATATTTATGGTATTAAACAAATTAATGCTATGGGAATTTTTAGTAAGAGCTATTGACAACCAGATTTATTTGATAACAAATTTTAATTAAACGTAAGTATTAAATAATAATAAGCATTATTTAGTATTAGTTCTTATATGTATCTATAACAAAATCGTCTTTAGAAGCAAGTACAGGGGGAAATGACATTGGAAATCACAGGAAAAGCTGATATGAAATACACTAATCAAAGAGTGGAGATTATAGCTTTTCTGCGGGAGCACAGGGGTCATCCCACTGTAGATGAGGTTTATGAGGGTGTCAGAGAAAAACTGACCCGTATAAGCAAGGCTACAGTCTACAAGAATCTCAAATTCCTTTCTGAGAGAGGATTGCTTGAGGAGGTGAACGTAAAAGGGGTAACAAGGTTTGAAGCTAATTTCGTACCGCACCATCACCTAATATGTCGGGATTGTGGGAAGATAGAAGATTTTGAGTCAGAAGAATTGTTCGATTATTCAATGAAGATAGCTGGCGGTATAGAAGGATTCAGTATCGATTCAGTGAACACTAACTTTTATGGAAAATGCAAGAAATGTAAGGAGGATAACATAAATGGATGAAGAAAGAGTAACTATGCCTTTAATAGGCGACGATGCACCAGCATTCACAGCAAAGACAACAATGGGCGAGATCAAATTCCCCGAGGATTATAAAGGTAAATGGGTGATCCTGTTCAGCCACCCTGCTGATTTCACTCCCGTATGTACCACCGAGTTCATGACCTTTGCTTCCATGCAGAAAGAGTTCAAGGAACTCAACACAGAGCTAATTGGCCTTTCCATCGACAGTATATATGCTCATATTGCATGGCTTAGGACCATCAAAGAGAAGATCGAGTTCAAGGGAATGAAGAATGTGGAAGTTACCTTCCCTGTTATCGAAGATATCAGGATGGACGTTGCAAAGAAATATGGGATGGTACAACCCAATGCTTCTAATACACAGGCAGTAAGAGCGGTTTTCATCATTGACCCGAAAGCAAAGGTAAGAGCTGTACTTTATTACCCTCTGTCCAACGGCAGGAACATGGCTGAGATCAAGAGGCTATTGCTGGCTATGCAGAAATCAGATGCCGAAGGTATTGCAACCCCTGCCAACTGGCAGCCAGGCGAAGACGTCATAATCCCTCCACCGGGTTCATGCGGTGTTGCAAAAGAGCGCGTCGAGCAAAAGGAAGAGGGCAAGTATTGCCTGGACTGGTTCATCTGCTTTAAGAAAGAGTCTTGAACCGAATGCCCCTGTTAAGTGAAGCTGATTAAAAGGGGATAAAAGAAATAGAGATCTTTGGCATCGATGTAGATGGATTTCCAGGTGAACTAAAAGAGGCACTTGCCGATAAGTGGTTGCTTGATTAGCGGAAATGTTCAAGGTAATCGAGAACATCTAATTGATGCCGCTCAGGGATTGATCTCTTGAAGGCTCATGACATTAGAAATGTCTGAGCCTATATTTTTGTGCTTATTTTGTGGCATTGTAAGAAAATGGGTTTAATGTATAGGAGTTTTTTATGAACGGAAAGAATTTAAATGGAAAACTGACTACAGTGGCAGGAGCACCTGTTTCTGATAATCAGAATGTGATAACGGCCGGTCCCCGTGGTCCGCAGCTGTTACAGGATGTTTGGTTTTTGGAGAAGCTTGCACATTTTGACAGGGAAGTAATCCCTGAGAGACGTATGCATGCAAAAGGTTCCGGTGCATTTGGAACATTTGTTGTAACTCATGATATTACGAGATACACTAAAGCCAAAATATTTTCTGATATCGGAAAGAAGACTGACTTATTTATGCGCTTTTCTACCGTTGCGGGAGAACGCGGTGCTGCAGATGCTGAACGTGATATCCGCGGTTTCGCGATGAAATTTTACACTGAAGAAGGCAACTGGGACCTGGTAGGCAACAATACTCCGGTGTTTTTCCTTCGTGATCCGCTCAAATTCCCGGATCTTAATCACGCGATCAAGCGTGATCCACGTACAAATATGAGAAGTGCAAAGAATAACTGGGACTTCTGGACTTCACTGCCTGAAGCACTTCATCAGGTTACCATCACAATGAGTGACAGAGGCATTCCTTACTCTTATAGGCATATGCATGGTTTTGGAAGCCATGCCTACAGCATGATCAATGGCAATAACGAGCGGTTATGGGTAAAATTCCATCTTGTGTGTCAGCAAGGTATTAAAAATCTTACAGATGAAGAAGCTGAGGCGATAGTCGCTAAAGATAGAGAGAGCCACCAAAGGGATCTTTATGAAAGTATTGAACGTGGAGATTTCCCTCGCTGGAAGATGTTCATCCAGGTAATGACCCAGGAACAAGCGTTAAATATGCCATACAATCCGTTTGATCTAACAAAAGTATGGTATAAAAACGAATATCCGCTTATTGAAGTTGGTTATTTGGAGCTGAACCGGAATTCGGATAACTATTTCGCAGATGTGGAACAAGCAGCTTTTAATCCTGCAAATATTGTTCCAGGAATTGGACTTTCACCTGATAAAATGCTTCAGGGAAGGCTTTTCTCCTACGGAGATGCGCAGCGATATAGATTGGGAGTCAATCACCACCAAATACCTGTAAATGCTCCCAAATGTCCAGTTAATAGTTATCATAGGGATGGACAAATGAGGGTCAATGCCAACGCCGGCAGTACTCTTGGTTATGAGCCAAACAGTTATGGAGAATGGGTAGAGCAATCCGAGTTTAAGGAACCTCCACTTGAGCTATACGGAGCAGCATATCAGTGGGACTTCAGAGAAGATGATGCTGATTATTATACTCAGCCCGGTAAATTATTCAGACTCATGAGTCCTGAGCAGCAAAAGGTTTTGTTTGAAAATACTGCTCGTGCTATGGGTGATGCACCAAAGATGATCAAAGTAAGGCACATAGGGAACTGCCTAAAGGCAGATCCTGCCTATGGGAAAGGTGTAGCTGAAGCCCTTGGCATATCACTTACTGAAGTGGAAGAAAGCAGGTAGTCTAGAATTAGTATCTCGTAACTCCAACTTTAAGAGATCAAAGCCGCCAGTTGCAGGAAATCAAAGTCAGAATATTGGCGGTTTTGTTTTATATCTCATCTCTTTTTATTTAATTTATTCACAAGTATTTTTGAAAATTAATGGGAAATATAAACGCCTTTAATATGTAGGTGACAAGCCTGCTGAAATGATTCTTAAGCTAATCTAGCGATGTCAGAAACTTGTTTTTATAAGGAATTGCTCTGCTGTCTGTCATAGGTATTGTGCAGTATTCTTAAATTACTATTTATATTACTAATGTATATATAACGGTATACCAATGGACTTTAGGATGAAGCATAGTATTTTTACGAAATAAGCAGCCAGAAAGCCCACGATCTTTAGTCGTGGGATGAATGGTGTACACTTATACTAACAAAAGCTATGTATTTAAGCGAATAAGTCATATATATACTAAATGCGTAAGATATACAAGTTTCGTATCTATCCAACCAAATCTCAAATTCGACAGATGGAGCGGAGCTTGGAATTATGTAGGCAAGTATATAATCGGACTCTTGCTGAACGAAAGCAAGTTTATGAAGAAACTGGAAAAACATTATCTAAATATGCACTAAACAATCTTCTACCACAGTGGAAAGTAGAGAATACAGAGTATAATGAAGTGTTTTCTCAGACTCTTCAGGAAGTACAGGAACGTGTTGATCTTGCCTTCAAACACTTTTTTAGAAGGGTAAAGAATGGAGAGAAACCAGGCTATCCTCGTTTCAAGGGCAAAGGATGGTATGATAGTTTCACTTATCCTCAGATGGGTTTTAAATTAAAGAACAATCACATCTATCTATCCAAAATAGGAGATGTATATGTCAAATTCCATAGACAAATAGAAGACAATGTGAAACGTATAACTGTTAGAAGAACAGCATGCAATAAATGGTATGTGTGCTTGACAATTGAAGTTGAAGATACTCCAACACCAATCGCCGATCTGAATAAAGTCGTAGGTATTGATGTTGGACTTGCAAATTTCGCAACCATGTCGAATGGAACCTTTATTCCAAATCCACGTTTCTTCAGAGCTGAAGAGAAAGAGCTTGCGAGAGTCCAACGCAAACTTTCCAAAGCCTCTAAAGGTACCACTGAACGACAGAAAGCTAGGAAAGTGGTTCAGTTAGTTCACGAAAGAATAGCTAACAAACGGTATAATTTTGCACATCAAATCAGTAGACAACTTGTGGGCAATTATTCATTTATTGCTTTTGAAGATTTGAATATTAAAAACATGATTAAAAACCACTGTCTTGCAAAAAGCATAGCAGACGTATCGTGGAACATGTTAATCAATATGACTAAGTACAAGGCTGAAAGTGCTGGTTCTGTAGTAGTATTGGTTAATCCTGCTAATACATCAAAGATGTGTTCAAGATGTGGTTTGCTAGTTGAAAAAACACTAGCCGATAGAGTTCATAAATGTGATAGCTGTGATCTTGTAATGGATAGAGACCATAATGCAGCCATCAATATTCTCAGATTGGGATTGCAATCTGTCGGTATCGAAACCGTAGAAGCCCACAGGCTTTAGGTGTGGGAGCAGTCACGCTAATCAATATATACTAAATGCGTAATTGTGATGGGAAGATAATGAACGAGAACACATTGGATGAACTGCTCAAGTGGATAATTAGTGTTGACAGGCGCTTTATATTAATGGAATATATGCATAAACATTTGGTTGCCAATGCTTCTGATATTGCACATGAGAGCAACAGGTCTACCCAGAATATCAGCCACGCTTTGAAAGAACTGGAAGATATGGGACTGATAGAGTGTTTGACCCCTACTAAAACTACATGGAAAAAGTATATGCTGACAGATAAGGGAAAGATGGTGATAGATAGGATGGAAGGAAAATATATCTGATATATACCTCTTCCACTTATCTGCAAAAAGACAAAACAAGTTTCCTTTAAATGATTTTTAATTATTTACTTTCGACCTTCATTTCCAGGGCCTGATAGCCATGCACCAGGTTGATGTTGGCCATGATTACCGAACCTTTGAATTCTATCAGGTCAGATGTAATATCATCCAGATTTTCTACCGCATCCTGCTTATTAATGGCCATACCATCTGATACCACTTTTCCATCCGGGATACTTACTTTTCGCACAGTAGCATTATGCAGTACAAGTGTGTCATCTCCGATCATGCAATCAAAGACCACTGAACCAAAGCCTATGAAACAGCCTTTTCCTATCTGGCAGGGACCGTGCACTATACACCCGTGGGCAAGGGATGTATCAGGATTGATAAGAACCTGAGAATGGGACAGAGCATGGATGATCACATTGTCCTGTACATTGCACCCATCCATAATAACTATTGAAGAGCCCGGTTCATCTGCCCGGATGATAGCGTTATGCGCCACAAAGACATTGTCGCCAATATAGACATTTCCAATAATGATGGCTGTTTCGGATATCCATGCCTTTTCACTTATATTTGGTTCTTGTTTCTGCGGATTTTGGAATTGCATATCATCACCTTTCTTTTTCCGGGACAGAATCTACCTGAAGCAGTTAGAGTGGCTTTAAGAATACAATATGATAAATTATGAGAATTTATTTAAATCTGTTGCTCGAAAGTACTTCAAGGCTCAACAAAATAGGTATAAGGCTATATTTTTAATAATGCGTATTCAAGAGAGACAAATTTATATCCGAATACAAACTAATTTAATTATGAATGTGGTAGAGTACGCGGTAACAGCAAATACTATAATAAAATGGAACTCAAATGGTGTTCACATTGATCTTGTCTAAAGATGACTACAAATTTTATTTAGAAGCGGATAGAATAGCCTTATCAAGAAAAGGTAAAAAACCTAAAAATTTCGAATATGATTACATTTGGACATTCCAGAGGCTTTTAAGGAAGGTAGAGTATTACCAAAATTGTAAGAAGTCTATCTTCTGGAAACTATACCTTCTGCTATTAAAAAGAAAATATTACTTACTGAGCATAAAATTAGGTTTCACCATACCTCTGAATGTTTTTGGTCCTGGATTAAGTATTGCTCACAGAGGCACTATAGTCGTCAACAAAGCCACACGGGTTGGAGCAAATTGCAGGTTGCACGCCTGCGTTAACATTGGAACTAAAGCAGGATACGAGGACGTAGCACCCAAAATCGGTGATAATGTTTATATTGGCCCCGGAGCCAAAATATTTGGACAGATAGCAATAGCTGATGGAATAGCTATAGGTGCCAATTCTGTCGTTAATAAATCTTTCTTGGAGCCTGCTATCTCGATCGCAGGAGTTCCTGCCAAAAAGATTAGCGAGAGGGGATCTGAAGGAATGCTGGTAAAGGCAACTGAACTTACAAGGGTCGTTAAATAAGGACTTAATTCTTCTTGGAGGATAATAGTTGCTTTAATATTTAAACAAATATTTATACAAGATCATCAGAGAAGTGTCTTATATATATCCACTATATTCTTTCCGATCTCGGCCCATGTAAATTGTGCAGAATATGCTTTGATCTTAGTTGTGTCCCAGTTTTTATCCAATGCCAGCAAAATAGTCTCTGCAAGTCTTTCTGAATTTGCCGGCTCAGCCAGCAGTCCATAGTCATCAGAAACAATGATCTCCGGAATACCGCCTACTTTTGTTCCTATGAAAGGTTTTCCACAACCCAGGCACTCGAACATAACTGTCGGATTGCCCTCGTTCAAACTTGGTAATACGAATAGATCGCAGGAATTCATCCACCTAGGGATCTCATTATGCAATTTACTTCCCGGAAGCTTCACATGGTTCTCCAAGCCTGCATTCTTTATCTGCCTCCTGAGATTTCTCTCTTGTTTGCCGCCGCCGACTATGAAACAAAGCACATCTTTTCTATGCTTTATCACTTCTGCCATAGCTTCTACAAGGTAATAGTGGCCTTTTATTTCTTCCAGATTGCCTACTGCGACTATTATTTTCTTATCGAGAGGTAAACCTAAAGCCTTTCTGCATTTTTCCATATTCATTGGATAAAATTTATCCGGCCTGTACCCGTTCGGTAAAATATGAACAGGCGTTTTAACGTCCAGTTTCTTAATATAGGACAGATTTTTATTGCTTACAGTTATTATCCTATCTGCCGAATTAAGTACATATTCAATTCTTTCTTTCCATTCTTCATCTTTAAAGGGCAAGCTATAGATGTCATATCCATGACCCGTTACAACAAAAGGGACATTGTATTTTTCCTTAAGTTTTGCACTGGCATATCCGGAGGACCATGTGAAATGAGAATGGATAAGATCGAATTCTATGTTATTTTTCTTAATTGATGTTTCAGCAGCTTTGAAGTGCTTCTCCCCAAGTTTCTTGTACTGTGAATTAAGAGGAGTGTATAAGACCGGTGTTGGATGAACAGATATATTTGGAGGAACGTCATTAAGATCAATCTTATAATCCAGTTTGAAAGTTTCCAAAAATGGCACCTTGATGTATTTAGAAAACTCTGAGATAGGGTTGGACCTGACTAACACTGAACAGCTTTTGAAATAATTGCATGTACTGTTAATGGATTCTTTTTGAAAATTATTGTATGCATGTATTATAAATAACGCCTTTTTGTCAGTTGGTATCACGAAAACACCTGCTTGGACCGTTTTTATTATTTTGATTTCAATAGAATTATCTCAGAACACTTGTAACATATCTGCACTCTTCATTGTATAGTGTGGATATTTTTTAGGATTGATAAAATTGCACTTTACATTCTTTCATACACCAGTTATAGATCTCTTCACCACTGGTTATCCATGCATTTTTATCATAACAATATTTAAGTATTTTTTCGTATAATATTTTCCAATTCTTCCGGATCGGCCAGCTGAAAGGACTATTATGCCACAAAAGAGTGATAACTCCATTATATCTCTCTACTGTGTCGATGAGCTTTTTAGCATATTCAAAGGCTTCATCTAAGGACTTTGCATAGGAGAACAAAGAGCCGTCCATAATGACCAATGGCAGTTCCAGTATATCTATAGGTTCGTTTTTATTCAGATCGTATGGTTTGAAAGGATGACACATACCATTTCTGAATCCGATCATATCATCATATCCCAGCGTAGAATCATATTTAAAACCAGCCTTTGCCAATAGCTCCCAGGTATCCGGGATCTTGAACCTTAAATAATGATTCCTGTATCCGATAATTTTTTTCCCTAAAGTGTTCTCTAATCTCGATTTTTCTTCTTTCATACTCTCAAGACTATTATACGCATAGTAACCGCCATGTAATCCTACTTCGCACCCGTTGTCCAGAATGTTTCCCAGTTCATGGCCTATCTCTTCAATGTCGTATCTGAATCTTACGGGATCTTTCTTTTCTGTGATAAAATAAAAAGAAGATTTTGCATCATATTTCTTTTCTATGTCCATGATCTCGCTAAAATTCAGGTATGGGGAATGCTCTTTTCCTTTTATTTTCCATGCTATCTGTGGCTTAAATGAATTATAATCTAATGCCTTCAAACAATAAAAAAAAGAAGACAGGATGTGAGAGGACGGGGGATAGATATCATCAATATCATGGGTCAGACAGACAGCAAATCTTTTATTTTCGGGATATTCCGCGCTCAAACCTTCAGATACCAAAAACTTAGAAACAACGGGCTCAAATGCGTTTTTATTTTTACTATTGGCATAATTAAATCTCTGATGTTTATCTAATTTAACCGGAGAGTACTCTTCTTTTCTGGTAAATGTTTCCCACAGTTCGGAATTCTGATCCAACATCACTGCAGACCTCCAATGATAGCAGCGATCTTTTCAGCTGCATCTCCATTCCCAAATCTGTCCTTGTGCAATTTTAATGAGGGATGGAAGGAATTGACTGCCTGGAATATCTTTTCTTTGTCCGTTCCGACAAGAACGTTCCAGCCATCTTCAATGGTCTCAACCCACTCTGAGTTTTCCCTTAACGTAATACATGGGATCTTCAGAATATATGCCTCTTTTTGGATCCCGCCTGAATCGGTAAGTATCATTTTTGAATGAGCCATCAGCTTTATGAAATCAAGGAATCCGAGGGGTTCGACCAGTTTCACAGATGAACTTAAACTTTCGTAGAGGCCATACTCTTTCAACAATTTCTGGGTCCGTGGATGCACCGGGAATACAATAGTTTCATCCAGTTGCGAAAAAGCATCAACGATGTTTGTCAGATTCTCCCTGTTATCTGTGTTGCTTGCTCTATGTATTGTGGCTACTGCATATTCTTTGCTGTTCAGGTCCAGATCAGACAGGATCGTCGATCTCTCCTCTGCTATTTCTTTATTGTATAGCAGAGAATCAGCCATGACATCACCGGTCAGATAGACATTGGTAGTTATCCCTTCCGTTTTAAGGTTGTCAACTGCATTTTTGGTTGGACAGAATAATAGATCAGAACAATGGTCCGTCAAGATACGGTTGATCTCTTCAGGCATGGATCTGTCAAAACTTCTCAACCCGGATTCCACATGTGCGTTTTTAATATGCAGCTTTGCAGCCGAGAGAGCACCGGCAAGTGTCGAATTAGTGTCCCCGTACGTTAAAACGATATCAGGCTCTTCTTTGATTAGAACCTCTTCTATTTTCTTCAGCATTTCTCCGGTTTGATATCCATGGGAACCTGAACCTATTCCAAGAAAATATTCAGGTTCTGGAATATTTAATTCACTGAAAAAAACGTTATTCATCTTATAGTCATAGTGCTGACCCGTATGGATCAGAACCTCTTCATGTTCCTTTCTTAATTGTTTAGAAACTACGGATGCTTTTACAAACTGAGGTCTGACACCGACTATACTTGCTATCTTCATGCTATCACCTTAGTTGGAATTAAAAGGAACACCTTCTTTTGCTCTCTTTATACTTTCCGGATAATTCTCGATGAACCACACAATAAATGCAGTGACATCGATCTTGTCATTCAGTAGTTTCTCTCTCTTTTTGCTCCATTCTTCCTTGAGGCTAGGCATTTTTACAAGTTCAAGTGCTTTTTTCAATGCTTCTTCAGAATCACTGTAATTGAAAATAAGGCCATATTTGTCTTCAAGTTCTATGAAATTGGACATATCATCATCTCCGACAAAAGAATTACAGCGGATAGCAGGTACACCCAATACAGCAGCCTCAGTTGTCATAGTTTGGCTATCTCCTACGAACATCTGGGCATAGTATAACAGGTCATGTATCTTTTCCGGAGAGACGCGCACTCTGTATTTTTCTAACTCCGGCTCCAGTTTTCCTTCAGAAGTGATCAGCACACGCCCATATTTTTCAAGCTCTTGAGCAAACTTAACTTTATTTTCTATACCATGATGACCAATGTCATGATCCGCATTCCATGTGACGAATCTGAAGATCACAAATCTGTCATCTGCAGTTAGACCAAGCTCATTAAGAGGAGCCTGTGAAGGATGAAAATGATTGGGATGTAAATAAGCCAGCTCTTTGTATCCGTTCAAAAATAATTGGTTATCACCAATCTTCTTTTTGTATGAGGTCGGAGTAAATATAACAGATGCGAAACGGTCTGTCAAAAGGTGTTCAATGGCCCCCTTTTCTGAGTCCTCGAAAACTATAGAAGGTCTATGGATAAGTTTGCCAACGTGGGTACTATATGCATTACCGGAACCGCCCACCAGCATATCGGGTTTGAAGGATCGGGCAATTTTGTAGAGTTTGTTCTCTATCTTCAATAACTCCACAGCTTTGGAAAACAACGTAGGGCGTGCACTTCCCACTATCTCGTATTCGAATCCATAAGCATCCAATAGATCTAAAGATACATCTTTGGCGACTGCCGTCATTTTACAAACATGCCCTTTGCCTTCAAGAATCCTTATTGCATTCTTGAAGAAATGAACTTGAGCAGGATGACCAACATTAAAAAGTATTCTCATTGTTTCACCGTTGTCAAAATTTAAGTATAATTTTTTATATTGTTAATTCCGCTTCTCACTCTTGCTCACAATGAAAAGTATAGCACAGGGTAATTTCGTTATTTTGGATATAAGAATATGTAGTTTGGTAGATAGGCCTGTAATGGCAAAACTGCGTAAGATCTTTATAGTGACGTGCCTGTCGTAAAAATATATTTTTTCGACTTTGCCACCTACACTTTCAAAGAAAGATCTCATATCTTCTATTTTATGATTTTTCCAGTTTGTCTTCCTGACAAGCCCCGTTAGATTGGAATTATGCACTAAGACCAATATGCCTCCTTCATCGAGCATAGACAGATATTTAGTCATTATTGGTTTATTTAGATCGATGCCAAATATTGAGAAGCCAGCCATAAATATAATATCATATTTTTCAGTGAAATATTTTTCCGGATATCGTCCATCAGCAACCAGAAAAGTTACATTTGAATTACTTTTTATCTTGTTTTCTTTTGCCTTTTCGATCACACTTTCGTCATAATCAAAAGCAGTTACCTTCGCCCCATATTTTTCAAATAGCAATGAATGATGCCCTGTTCCACAGCCAACATCTAGAACTTTTGGTTTTTTTCCATTGAAGTACTGCAGACATTTTCGGATCAGGTACTTGTCTTCATCGTAATACTTAAATCCCATTTTTAAGATCAGTTTATGTTGGATGGTGTCGATGATCTTCATTTTCTCGTCATCCTCAATATCTTTTTTGCAAAATTGAAAGCAAGATCCTGGAACCAGAATGAAACCCACGTGAAGGTAGTCGATGTCCATCGATCCGGATGCAGTGTGATATACATATTTTGCATTTTTCCGCTCTCTATCAATCTGATCAGGTCATCAGTTGTCTCGGCAAAGAACTTTTGATCCCTACCCGGAATAAAATCTCTCAGATTATTCTTGGAATTCCAGCCCCTTCCTGTATCAGTAAAATAATTTAACTCTTCTCCCAGTGATAAGTACGCCTCTCCGATGATCCCATAATCTCTGAAATCATATACTTTCCACAAATCCCTGTTATCATACCTTGACAGAGAGGCTCCATGCATACTGATGGTTTTAAGAGTGCAAATGCTTCTGAATCGGTTTGTTTCTTCCTCGAACATCTTTATTGCTGTTTCATAGTCACCTTTTGAGTCACTCAAGGTCTCATAGTGATATCCTATCTCATGCCCCATTCCTTCGATCTGTTGTATGATCTCCGGGACGTAGATATTTCTTTTCGCCCTGAAGTAATATGTTGCACGTATACCGAAATCTTTTTCTATGACCGCTGTCCTCAATGAAGGAGTTGCTTTCCCATCAACATCATGACGCATCAGAACAAACCGCTCTGGAAGATCATCTCTACTGTTTAGGTATTGTTCTATAGTGATAGACGTATAATTATCAGCTATGGCAGAGCAGAGCTGGCGGAACTTCTCGGTAGTAAAATCAAGTTCCTGAAGATTTAACACTCAGAATCACCCACTGGTTTTAACTTGGTTGCCAGATCTCTCAATGGAACTACCTTCACGTCATCTAAATTCCGAAGTATATAACGGATCCTTTGTTCAACAATATCTCCTTTAATTATCCAATAAAAAGGCCGTCCTTTTCCCACTTTTGGAAACTCTTCTTTGCAGATGTCTATGGGGTGAAAGTAAAATATTGTATGTCCCCTATTCAAGCTCTGCCTGATTCCTTTCAGGATGAGATTAGCACCCAAGAACCTCAGCATCGGCCCTCCGGATGTAGGTATCTTTATCCCAACGTCATAATATGACCATGGAAACTCTATAAGGTCCCCGGTAGTAGCGGGTTCAAGGCTGCCCATTGCAGGATAATAAGGAACAGTTGAAACAAAATTCAATGAAGAATCGGTTTTATTGTACAAAGAATTCACAGCTACTGATGAATCATACTTAAAACCCATTTTTCGAAGTGAATCGAGCATCTGCCCTGTCACTGCTGCGTTAGGTGCACGGAAACCAATTACCTCCTGCCCCGAAGCCTTTTCCAGTATTCTCTTTGCTTCCTCTGTGCTCTGTTCGAACTCTTCTATAGTCAGCAAAGGTTTTTTTGTGTTTGGATTGATGCTGCACCTGTGATCAGCTCCATGACATGCGATCTCATGGCCCCTTGCAGCAATGGATTCTATCAGTCCGGGATAATGTTCTGCAACATCCGCTACTATAAAGAACGTAGCTGTCATATTGAATTCATCAAGTATATTCAGAACCCTTTTTGTAGGTTCACTTAAGTAGTCGTATCTGCCTTCCCATTTTTCAAAGAATTCTTTAACATCTTTATAAACTGAAAAGTCAGACCCACAAACTGAAGGTATATGATACCAGTCTTCAATATCAACGGTTATCGATAAACTCCGATCCACATGCAGACGGTTCTTCCTTCCACCATACTTGATCAGTATGTTCTTCCCAAG
This sequence comes from Methanomethylovorans hollandica DSM 15978, assembly GCF_000328665.1. Lineage (NCBI taxonomy): Archaea > Methanobacteriati > Methanobacteriota > Methanomicrobia > Methanosarcinales > Methanosarcinaceae > Methanomethylovorans > Methanomethylovorans hollandica. Next base: position 1,716,901 of record NC_019977.1, on the reverse strand, counting down.
ATTAACAGCACGATCCATTGAATAATATGCACCCCATGAAAATATGTCAGATGACCACCTTTCAGGATGTGTCAGAATATATAAATTATTTAGTTCTTTGCTTTCAATGAGTTTGATGAGGTTGCCGGTACTATCAATATCTATATGCTGCTCATTTCCGGGAATGTAATCCCTCATATTGTCCTTAAGTCCCCAGCATCTGCCGGTATCAGAGAAATAATTAAGTTCATCACCTACGGATAAGTAGGCTTCACCTATGATCCCGTAATCTTTATAGTTATATATTTTCCAGAGATCACGGTTATCGAAACTTGACAGAGGCCTTCCGTGCATACAGATCGTTTTAACGTCACATATCTCTCTTAATTTTTTCAGATTAGATTGGAACAATTCAATAGCTTTTTCTGGATCACCATTAGTCTCACTTAGTACCTCATAGTGATATCCTATCTCATGACCCATTTCTTTGATCTGCTTTATTACATTTTTGTGAAATTCACCCTTATTGGATCTGAAATAATATGTTGCCTTGATCCCAAGTTCATGTTCTATACTTGCTGTTTTCAATGCATTTCCCGGAAAACGGTCAATATCATGACGCATAATGATGAATTTATCAGATCGGGGGTTTTCAAAATACTCTAATACTGTAATAGTTGGATAGTTCCTGGATATTGTTTCGCATATCTGGCGAAACCGGGGAAGAGAAAAATCGAGATTATCAAGATAAGACATCAGATATCACCGCTAGCAAAATATTTAGATTGAATTGGTTTTTCCGCCTGTAGGCCCTGTACGTTTGAGTATGATCATCTCTTAGTATTATTGTAACGGAATTTATCGTATTTGTCTTAACCATCATTCTAAATGAAAATAGGATGCGTGATTAGTTCCAGGATACACTCCGTACATCTGTTTCACCGCCTTGCATAGATTTATCGGATTCCTGCATGTCAAACAGCATAGCAAACAATGTGAACTGTATTCCAGTGATCAGCAACAGGGCATCCAGCAATGGGGAATTCGGTGACACTGGCCACCCGAGTAACAATTTGGCTACAAAGATGTAGCTCCCGAAGAGCAAACCCAGAGGTACCAGTATCATTCCGAGAGTATAGAAGAACACCAAAGGATGGAAACTCAATATCATGTACTTCATCTTAAGACGCCACAGGAATTTCCTGAAAAGCATAACGGAAACACGGAACATGAATCTACTGTACTTGATGGAAGATTTTTCCTGACCGTAGCGGGCAGGCATTGTGATATCCATTGTACGGAAACCAAATGTATTGAGTTTCACAAGCATATCATTACAGTATCCGTAGTAAGTGAACAGAGTGTCAATATCAATACCAGAGAGAGCCTTTCTGGAGATCGCTGTATAACCATTCTGAGGGTCCATGATGTGCCAGTATCCGCTGCTGATCTTATTGATCATGGTAAGAACGGAATTACCTAACAAACGCCATTTGCTCATCCCACCCCTGAATTCCTTGCTCATAAGACGATTGCCTTTGGTATAATCTGCCTTGCCCTGAACAATAGGCATGAGTAGTTTAGGGAGCTGGTCTGGGTTCATCTGGTTATCTCCCCCCATGACCACGACAATTTCCATGTTCTCTTTCAGAGCGCGCTTATACCCATGCAAAATAGCCGCACCCACGCCCTGATTTGTTTCATGTGTGATGACATGCAACCGTGGATCTTTAATAGACTCCAGCACCTTTGCGGTCGAATCAGTGCTTGCATCATTGATCACAAATATCCTCGAAACATATGGAGGAATGCTTTCCACTGTGATCCTGATAAGTTTTTCTTCGTTGTAGGCGGGAATAACCACGCCTATCTTGCGTTCATGGAGAACAGCATATTCATCACTGACAAAAATCGATACTTCCACACCTTTTACATCAAGACCCGCATCCTGTACGTCTTTGAGCAGAGAGAATTCGACAGGAAAATTTGTTTCATTGAACTTAAGAACATTAAAGGTATTGGATGAAAAAGCACTGAATCCTGCAAACCGGTTTCCAGAAATATCACATACTTCCTCTATAGCTGCCTGTTGATTTTTTCCATTTTTATCGATAAGGATCACAGGTATGCATTCATGGCCTTTCAATTCACCGGTAGCAACATCAGATTGTAACCAGAAGATCGGCTCCAGAAGTTTGGGTATCTCATCAGGATTATGGCATCCGTTTGCATAAAGGGTTACAATGATCTTTGGATTAAGTTTATATGCCTCATGAAAACCAGTTTTTAAAGCCTCTGCCCTGCCAAGGGATTTATCATGCCGTACAAGAGTGATATCCATACTGGTGGCAATGAATGCAGTGGCATCGTCACTACAATCATCCACAACTATGATCTCATCAACATAAGATCTTGCTTTTTTGATGATATCACGCAGATACACTTCTTCATTATAAGCAGGAATTACAGCAACTATGGTCAACTATTTAGCCCCCGCATTAAAAGCCGGAAGGTGGCATACTTATCGTAAACCTCACATTCGCCTAGTATCGCTATGTGCATATTATCTAAATATCTATCCATGCAAAGCAATATAAATGTTTCTTTATAATTCACTTAGTCCTCAGTAAAGCATACATAAGGCTCTTATTTATTAAGTAAGTTGTTGTATAGTATACTGCTATTTATATATATATGTATATTAAATAGTACAGCTCTTTTACTTACTATATGCATCTATAACTGAAAGTGTCTATATGGCCACAATGATTTAATCTAAAGGTACAAATTATACTTTGATGAAGTTACCTTGCCAAACTATAGTGTGGGATGTACTGCCAGCTATAAGAGCAGCTATAGCTGAAGAGCTGGTAAAGCTTGGAGTTTCTCAGCAGGAAACTGCCCGTCTGCTGGACATGGCTCCATCTGCAATTTCTCAGTACATTTCCAAGAAGAGAGGATATCGAATAGAGTTCGAAGATGATGTAAAAATCGCTATCAGATCAATTGCTCAGGACTTGAGCAATGGCAAGGGTCAAGATCTCTCACAGCGCATTTGTGGTATTTGTACAATGCTACGAGAATCAGGTTCCGGTTGCAATTATCAGTGTAAAAGCGATCAGAATACTGATATTCTGTAGTTCATTAGCTGCTATTATCCGCGCCATTGCCTTCATCTTTCAAATACTCTTCGCCATCAGTATTGTTCCAGATGTCTTCATGTGATCCATCAAAAAGATTTGTCTGATTTTCTTCTTTTTTGGTAAGGATCAATTTGTTGTCTTCGATTTGCACAATAATCTCATCGTTCACTGATAGATCCATTTTTTGGATCACACATTCCGGAAGTTGTATTTTACGATCACTGACAAGCCTGGCATAAATAGTCATATTATTATATAATATACATCTCTAATGTTTATACATATGTTTGTGCTTATGTGATCTCTATTAAAAAATTCTTTGACTCGGTCTATTCCATAGTTTCAAGCAAGGATACAACAGTCTTTCTCACGTTCTCTTCGCTACCCATACCGGGTTTCCATCCCAGTGCTTTTAATTTTTCGATAGACAGCATCATTTTTGGCACATCGCCTTTCCATCCCTGAGATCCTCCTGTGTACAGGAGTTTCGGATGCAGTCCCATCTCGTCAGCTACGATTTCACCGATACGGGTGGCTGAGATGACATCTTCGGAGCCGATGTTAAAGATATTGACCTGGTCGATGCCTTTAAGGACAACAAGCATCATGGCGTCCGCACATTCCCTTACGTGAAGATAGGACTTGGATTGTTTCCCGTCACCCAAGATCTCCAGGTGAGCAGGGTCCATTTTAAGCTTATAGATAAAGTCCACTATGATACCATGGGTGCCACGGTCACCTATTATATTTGCAAATCTGAATATCCAGGATCTCATATCAAATGTATGGCAGTAGGCAGTGATCATCGCCTCGCAGGCAAGTTTGGAAGCACCGTACATAGAAATTGGGATCAATGGACCATAGTTCTCCTGGGTTGGAATGATGTGTGCCTCTCCATAGATAGTGGAGGAAGAAGTGAAAGCTATTTCCTTCACATGTTGCTTGCGCATGGCGTCCAGAAGGTTGTATGTGGCCAGAACATTCTGATCCAAATGCATCCGGGTGTCAGAAACCCCGATCCTTACATCAGGATTGGCTGCCAGGTGAAATACCTGATCAACGCCATTACATGCCTGTTGAATCTGCTCCGGCTGGAGCATATCCCCATTGATGAACCTGAAACGCGGATCATTTAAATGATGTGCAATAAATTCCATTTTACCGGAGGTCATGTTATCGAAAACAACCACATTGTGGCCGTCGTCCAAGAGCCTGTCCACAACATGACTGCCTATAAACCCGGCACCGCCCGTAACGAGCACTGTTTTAGATGAATCCGATCTCATCCTTCCACCTCTCCAAACACATTGTTCATTTTTACGAAGCATACTATTAAGAACATATTTAAACTTTCTGAATTCCCTTGTAGAAATGATGGCACTACAATATCATGGGCATATATGGAGCTTATCCGTGGGGCCAATACTTATCAGATACTGGTTGTGATCGAATGACCATTTCTTAAAATAATAAAATAAATAAAAATAAAAAATCGAAAATAAAGAGAAGACAAAAGTAGAAAATATCCGGAAATACCGGAACTGTTCAAATCATATTTTTGAGTTTTTCAACAAGTTCCTGCTGAATACAGGCAGTACGGTCCCCGCCACATACCATGCCACGAATGCCAATGATGTCTGGCCGGATGCGCCTGAGCACAGGGAGGTCTTCGAACTTGAGAGTGCCTGCAAGAGCAGATTCCAGACCAACATCACGGATAGAGCCTGTAAATCTCATGAGCTCTTCCTCGGACATGAATTCAAAGGTGGACCGGCCATCTTTTATACCAGTATCGACCATCACCACGTCCACTCCGGCTTTCGCACCGATGGCCGGGAGCAGAAAAGGAGAAATAGAGTTTATGCGCTTATAATCCGAGTAACCGGATGCAACAACTTTTTTGGATGGATCATAATCCTTGACCGCTCTGTTAATGTTGGTAAGCATCTCAAGAGCCTGATCTTCGGTCCGGACATCGAAGAGACCAACCTTCACATATTGAGCGCCTGCAGCAGCAGCACCCAAAGCTGCCAGGGATGCAGTGCCCGGTTTGTAATTGAAATCCCCAATCGTTGCACTGATGGGTTTTTCAGATCCGATAGCCTCTTTCACTGATCTGATAACCCAGGGGAAGTTGGCGCCCAGAGAACCCTCTTTGGGATTCTTTACATCAATGATGTCAGCACCACCATTGTGTGCAGCGATTGCCTCTTCTTTGTTTATTGGGCTGACTAGTAATTTCATGATAATAACCTCTATTTTATAGCATGAGAATGTTTATCAGTTAATATATGTTTCGTATCGTTTTTGTACTAGATTTATATAATATAAATGTGGTTCATGCTCAGGGCGGGGATCGGAAGAACTATCGTCCAGTGCATCTTACGAGCCACATCTGTACCACCTCAGAGCCCATAAAGCTCATAGAAGAAATAAATCCAAAAGAAGTTTACATCGCAGACCTTAATATACTGCAGGGAGCAGGGCATCACAATACCAACTTCCCGGTGATCAGGCAAATATCCTCCAGGGTCACTACAATGCTTGACCCGGGCATTTCCTCAGTTGAAGAAGCAATAGAGGCAAGTTCCCTTGCAGATGGCATCATCCTTGGAACCGAAACATCATCCTTTCAGACAATAAAAGAAGTTGCAGCTCTCCTTCCAGGGAAAGTGAATGTCAGCATTGATAAAAAGCATGGGAAAGTACTTACATCCGATCCCCACATGCCTCAAGAGCCTACTGACATCGTGCATGAGCTCAATGCTCTCGATATACGGAATATCATTGTCCTTGACATGGACAGAGTAGGCACATCAAGCGGAGTGGATTCACAATTCTTAAGTAATATTGTCTCCATCTCCCATCACGATGTGTTGCTTGGCGGCGGTGTGAAAGATATCCATGATATCGACAAGCTTGAAAGTATAGGCATAAAGGGTGCCCTTGTGGCAACTGCATTGCATAACGGTTCAATACCGCTGTACATGGCACAGCAATGACGAGAATAAAGGTGACGTACTTGGAAGAGATCGATACTACATCAGATACCAAATCTGAGATAACAATAGAAGAAGGCTTTGCAGAGATCAAAATGGGAGGAGGATGGTTCCTCACTATTGGCCTTGCTAAAAGTGAGAAATATGACAATGAATATGTAGAGATAGCAAAAGAACGAGCCGGCCAGAAAAGGAGCCGTTTCAACCTCAATCCCAAATATATAAGGGACCTGGGAGAAACCCTTATCAAGTTCGCTGATGCGAACGATCTGTGATCCTTAGAGCCGGGAAAAGGAAAAAAAGCACTTTCAAACGAAAAACGATTTTTAATATTTTTTCACTCTTTATTCCCGGTTCCTACTGCATGTGCAATGATCCTGAATACTTCTTCTTGTACTTCATTTAAGGGTCTGTCCGCATTGACCACAACGAACCTTCCGGGCTCTTCTGCTGCAAGGCGCAGATAATTGCTGCGTACTTTTTTCAGGAACTCCATCTTCTCGAACTTCGAGCGTTCCCCACGGTCGCCGCAGCGCTTTACAGCCACTTCCGGATCGATATCAAAAAGAATTATCAGATCAGGATCGATGGTCCAGCCTTTATGCAGAAAGCGCACCCAGTCAAGTGGATCTTCAAAAATATCCTGAAGTGTAGCTCCCTGGTAGGCACACCTGCTTGCAGAATAACGGTCTGATATAATATTGTCCCCATTCTCAAGGGAAGGGCGAATAAGCCTGGAAATATGATCAGCATGGTCTGCCAGAAAGAGCATGAGTTCCGCTATATGGTCCGTATCGCTGCGAAGGGCACGGTTTACAGCATCACCAAACCAGCTTGTAGTAGGCTCCCGGGTGAAGATACAACCCTCAAATCCGAGGTCATCCTGCAGTAACCTGCATATAGTAGACTTACCGGAGCCATCGATGCCCTCTAAAGTAATTAGTTTGCCTTTCATTCAATGAGTGTCAATAAAGACAGGACTTATTATTATACATAACTGCTCAGATACGATAAGTATTCTTGCCTCCGCACTGTGGGCAAGTTACCCCGAAAAATTCAGGGTCTGACTCAAAGACATAATCGCATGAGCTGCATTTGAAATACACCATAGACTGGTTGATCTCAGCCATTATTTCACCAAAAAAAATATAAATAAAAATTTATATATAAATGTATCGGTTATACTTTATGAGATATAGTGCTTCTTGTACAGATATTTTTCAAGCTCTATGAGGAAGAAGACTGTACTGGAAACCGCTATGATCATCAGCCAGTCCACGGCCAGAAGAGGCGCTGTGGAAAATATAGAGTTCAGAGCGCCATTATAAGTTATCAGCAACTGGAGCAACACAACTATACCAATACCCAGCAGCATGTACTTGTTAGATAGCAGATCCTTGTAGACATACTCATACATTGACTTGGAGTTGAACAGATAGAATATCTGGAAGAACACTATCGTATTCAAAGCAACAGTACGTGCTGCAGTAAGATCCCCATCTCTTCCCATCTTCAGGAAGAATGTAAGGTAGGCACCAGCAACTATCAGCAAGGATACAAATATGATCCTTCTCTTGATCAGAGGAACGAGGATAGATTCCTTAGGTGGCCTTGGCGGCCTTTTCAGTATGCCCCTTTCCTTTGGCTCCATAGTGATGGGAACACCAAGTCCGATAGCTGTCACCGTATTGAGCCATAGGATCTGCAGGGGCACCAGGGGCAATGTGATCCCCAGCAACACCGCTATCACTATGGATAATCCCTGTCCACCGTTCGTAGGCAGTGTCCATAATATGATCTTCTGGATCTTGCTGTAGACATCTCTGCCTTCTTCGATAGCGGCTACAATGGACGAAAAGTGGTCATCTGCTAGTACCATATCAGAAGCCTCTTTTGCCACCTCTGTGCCTGTCTGGCCCATGGCTATGCCGATATCCGCTGTTTTAAGGGCAGGAGCATCGTTTATCCCGTCCCCTGTTACAGCCACGACCTCACCTTTTTTCTGTAGTAACTTTACTATTCTTAACTTATCTTCCGGAGAGGTGCGTGCAAACACCGAAACATAATCCAATTTTTCGCTCAGATGCTCATCTGACATTTTCTCCATATCGCCTCCAGATAGAGCACCTGATGATTCTATTCCTATTTTTTTTGCAATGGCAGAGGCAGTTTTCAAATGGTCTCCTGTGATCATTATTACTCGAATGCCTGCAGTTTTGCATTTTGCTATGGCCTCCATCACATCATCTCTTGGGGGGTCCATCATGCCCTGCAGTCCTACAAATACAAGATCTCCTATATCCTCTGCTTCAATGCCCGCTACATCCTTAGGAACATCCCTGTAAGCCATAGCCAGAACTCTCAGCGCCTCTGAGGCCATCTGCTCGGCAGCCTGCATAATACCTTCCGTATCTACAGGAACAAGGTAATTTCCGTCAAACTGTGAGACACACATGTCAAGGACCGTTTCAGGGGAACCTTTTACATATATTATCCGTGAACCGTCTTCCTTTTCATGCAGTGTGGCCATGAACCTTTGTTCCGGCTCAAAGGGAACTACGTCCTTGCGGGGAATATGGAACTTACCGGCCTTAAGGCCGGAAACGAGTAGTGCACCTTCCGTAGGGTCACCATCTATGTTATCTGTCCCTTTGAAAGAAGCGTCATTGCAGAGCACACCCGCCTTAAGGGTTTCCACAAGGGCTTTATCCTGAAGCGGATCAACTTTGATCTCATCCAGTAGGAAATCACCTTCAGGTGAATAACCCGTACCTGTTATAGTATAAGTCTTGCCTGCAGCGTATACCTGTGTCACTGTCATTTGATTCCTGGTGAGAGTACCGGTCTTGTCAGTGCAGATAACAGTAGCACTTCCCAGGGTCTCTACCGCAGGTACCGTACGGATGATCGTGTTCCTTGCTGCCATCCTGTTGACACCTATGGCCATGGAAATGGTAATGACTGCAGGCAACCCTTCGGGAATAGCAGCGACTGCAAGACTAACCGACGCCATGAATACTTCTACGGTATCATATCCTTGCAAAAGACCCACAGCAAAGGTAAGTGTCGCAATAGCTACGATCACAACTGAAAGGATGAGGCTGAGCCGTGCCATCTTACGCAGCAGGGGAGTTGAGATCTCCTTGCTTTCCCTGATAAATTTGGAGATCCTGCCTATCTGTGTGTCATTACCTGTTGCCACAACGATACCCCTTCCCTGGCCCTGTGAAATGAGGGTGCCGGCAAAAGATACGTTCTTCTGATCACCATAGGAAACACAATCACTATCAATGGCGGAGGCGTTCTTTTCCACAGGTAATGACTCTCCTGTGAGGATCGCTTCATCTGCCCTCAGGTTCTTCACATAGAACAGGCGCAGGTCTGCAGGGACCCTGTCTCCTGATTCCAGCAGCACCACATCTCCTACCACAAGCTCCCTGCTTGGCAATACCTTGCTGACACCATCCCTTAATACCCGTGCTTCAGGTACCAGTAACTTAGCTAATGATTCCAGAGCATTTTGCGCCTTGCCTTCCTGTATGAAACCGATTATAGCATTTGCCAGTACCACCAATACAATGACCACAGCATCTGCATACTTCCCAAGGAACAGAGTGATGACCGCAGCTATCAGCAGCAGATAGATAAGAGGGCTCGCGAACTGCTTAAGAAAACGATAGATAGGGCCATGTTCTTTCTTGGACGTCACCTCATTGTATCCGTCCCTCGCAAGCCTTATACTGGCCTCCTGATCGCTTAGGCCATCCTGATCGCTTCCGATCAACGAAAAGACATCCTCAGCTGGAATGGCACACCATCTTTTTTCTCCCATGAAAACAAAGAGCCTGCCCAAAAGATAAATAATTAACTTTATCTGATTACTATATCTCCTTTCAGGAAAAACATACATGACGAATATTGGTGTGATTACAAGAGGCAAGTATGGTAAAAGGCTGATAGATACCATACTTGGCAAAACGGACCTGGGAGTAATCTCTGCAGAGGTACCTGAATATCTACCTGAGTTCATAGACGATCCAGATGAGTTCCTTGAAGAATTGCATATGGATGAAAAAGTGTTCAACGCAGAGATCCTGATAACATATTCCCTGCACCCGGACCTTACGCCTGCCATAGCCAGGCTTGCCGGCAGACACGGAGTCCGCAGCCTCATCGTTCCTGGAGGTGCCTCAAAGGCACCTGTGCAGGAACTTGAGCAGATCGCACAAGAATATGGAATGTACATAGAAGTGGAAGATATCTGCTGCACCCTCAGCGCAAATCCTGCTATATGTGAGTTCACTGACAAATTATCGAGACCTCTCCTGGATATCATCACTCACGAAGGAAAAGTGGATCAAGTACAAGTTATCAGGGGAGCACCCTGTGGCAGCACCTGGCACATGGCAGAGGCACTGAAAGGAACGCCTATAGAAGAGGCACCTGCTAAAGCCGGACTGCTGATACAGCAATACCCGTGCCGTGCCGTGCGGGGCAACCAAGGCGGTATCCATGAATCTGCGCAACTGCATAAGGATGCTGTTGCAAAGGCCATTGAAAAGGCCAACCTTAAAAAAGAACATTAGATTTTTGTGTAACTTTCTCATTATCTATTTAAGATGGATAACGCTGAAGTGGCAAAGCTCCTGTATGAAATGGCATATATGCTGGAGTTCAAAGGAGAGAACGTTTTCAAGATAAAAGCATACCAGAAAGCTGCACGACATATTGAGGAGCTGGAAGAGGATCTAAATGTCCTGTGCAAAAAAGATGATCTTGCCCATATTCCCGGTGTTGGAGAGGCAATAGAGGCAAAAATAAAGGAAATGCTTGAAACAGGCACATTCATGGCCTATGAAGAGCTCAGACATACGATACCGGAAAAAATAGAAGAGATCACTGCCGTGCAGGGAATCGGCCCCAGGACCGCGTATCTGCTGTACACAAAACTAGGCGTGAAAGATCTGAAAGGATTGCTCAGAGCTGCAGAAGAACACCGGATACGCAGGATCCCTGGAATGGGTGTTAAGATGGAAGAGAATGTCCTTATTGCAGCTAAACGCCAGTTTGCAGAAGGCAATACCGGAAGGTTCCCTTTGGGTTTGGCATTGCCTATAGCCGAAGAAATATCCAGAAAGCTCGTTGATGGGGAATTGATCCGGGAGGTCCAGATAGCGGGCAGCATAAGGCGATGGAAAGAAACTGTGGGGGATATTGATCTCATAGCCTGCTCCAATGAGCCGGAAAGAGCCATAGAGGCTTTTACACTTATGGATAATGTACAGGAGATCCTTGAGAAGGGAACTACTAAAGGTTCTGTCATATATAAAGAACATATCCAGGTGGACATGAGGATCGTTAAAGATGATTCATTCGGTTCCCTGCTTCAGCATTTCACAGGCTCGAAGGATCATAATGTAAAATTGCGCAATATAGCCCTCGCAAAGGGTTTGCATCTCAGTGAATATGGATTAAAGAACGTTGAAACCGGAGAACAAATGCCTTTTTCTGCGGAAGAGCAACAGTACGAGATGCTCGGCCTTCAGTTCATTCCACCTGAACTGCGCGAGGACAGGGGAGAAATAGAAGCAGCAATGCAAAGAAAGATCCCTCGGCTTATAGAGATCGGTGACATCAAAGGTGATCTTCACGTACATTCCAACTGGAGTGACGGTAGGAACACCATCAAAGAAATGGCGCTTGCAGCCAGAGCTCTCGGGTATGAATATATAGCTATCACTGATCACTCCGGATCTTCCAGGATCGCAAGCGGTCTTTCGGAAAAGAGATTGATGGAACACGTCAAAGAAATAGAGCAGCTTAACGCAAGCATCGATGGTATACGGATACTTTCAGGTACAGAGTGCGATATACTTCCCAATGGAACACTTGACTACGGTGATGATTTGCTGGAACAGCTTGACATTGTTGTAGTTGCTGTGCATGGTGCTGTCGAACAGGATAGTAAGACCATGACAAAGAGAATAGTAACTGCACTGGAGAATGAACATGTACATATCCTAGCGCACCCCACCGGCCGAAAATTCGGAAAGAGGCTACCCTTTGAGATGGACATGAAAAAGATCATGGAAGCAGCTCTTGAATTCGGAAAAGTCCTGGAAATCAATTCCTCTCCCCAGAGACTTGACCTTAATGGCAACTATGCAATGATGGCCATGGAAATGGGAATAAAACTTGCTATCAATACAGATGCCCATTCGCCCGATCAGTTTGCCAACATAAGATATGGAGTTGGTACTGCAAGAAGGGCTTGGGTTAAACCCGCAGATGTAGTGAATACTTTAGATCTAAAAGAACTCTGCAAGCTCTTAGGCATTCCTTAGGACGGAATGAAGGATAATAACAGCTTTTTTATCGCCTGGTATTTTTGGCCATTATGTAAATGTTCACAGGGAAGGTTATTCCTTCCCAAATACTTATTTTCCAGACTGTAATTTAACACGCTGGGCAAGGATACATTTTCCGCCTCTTCTACCCCCAAGAGGATTGAAAGTCGTCCCCAGGGAGTTCATACACCGCGCCATGACAGCAGCACCCCTTGCCAGACCATCGTCCACAAATACGACATTCTCCTCTATTTTATGGTTAAGGCCAAGCTCCTCCAGGTACTTCAGGATGAGTTTCGGTTTATTGCCGGTTATTGCTGCGCGTCCGGTGACGCCTATAGCAGTGTTCTCAAAAATAAGTCCATGTTCCTGTGCCACTTTTACAAGCCTCTGTACAACACGGGCCATTACGTCATCTATTACAGCGAACAGGAAGTTAAGGCCGTGTTTCTCATTTATCTCAGCACCTATTGCCATGAGCTTGTCCATATCTGAGCCGTTAATACCTACATCACAGCCTATGAGCACAACACCTATCTCCTCTGCAGCCTGAGGGTTCACTGGTACACTCCCGTATCTTTTAAAGCCCGAAGGCACTTTCTCAATACGTATATATTGCTGGATCTTTTCGGAGTATTCCTTTATCTGTTTACCTTTCAGCATGAGCGAAACTTTACCAAGGGAGATGTTCTGAGCGATCTCAAGAGCAGTGCCTTTTTTGGCATCGACCTTACCTGTGCCTTTGATAAGCGCATCCGGTATAGCACCCGCATAACCGCAGAAGTTACCGATTGTCCTCGCATAGGGTAATTCCTGGCCTATGATCCTGCCATCCAGTGTGGTACCAAAGTCCATGGAGATACAAGGGTTACGGAAATCCACATCCACCCATTTTGCACCTTCTTTGATACCTGCAGTTGCAAGTTCTCCTTCCATTTCGTTGGCCACGATCTCCACACCGGTAGCTCCTTTGGGAGGTGTGACACTTGCAACGGCTCCATCAAAGACAACTTTTTCCAGTTTGGTGTATTTGCGGAACTTCTCATGCATATTGAATACCGACATAGGGGGTGTCATGCGATTAGGGGGCACACCTGCCATGAGGCAGCCATCAGCCAGTGCCTTTATGAACTCACCCACTTCTTCAGGTGCATCAAAACCTGCCACAACACCTGTAGAACGTACCACAAAATGAATATCCGTCTTTATGTCCAGATTTGCTGAGTCCACTGCTTTGAGAAGCGTATCTCTTACAAGTTCTGCAATGGATTGCCGCGTAAGCTCCACACCGCTGAGGGTCCGGCCAAATATTTCCTCGCCGGTCTTAGGTGCCCTTACATCACGGGTCATGGTGACTATCTTGTTGATCAGACGTGTTTTTCCGTCTTCCAGGTTAGTGGCTGTGAGGATACATTTGGTAGTGGTGTTACCTACTTCCACAGACGCTACAATAAAGTAGGCAGTGGAAGCTGATTTCAGTTCGATCAGCCGTACTGAAGGACTTTCTACGATTCTTGGTTTATGACCCATATTACACACTCCTATTTATGATTGAGATCAATTAATAATTGGTTTTAATCTTTGTAAAAGCAGATGTTTCGGTAATGCCCCTGAAATACGGTCAACTAAGTTACCCTGTCGGAAGATCAGTAATGTGGGAATGCTTGTTATTCTCAGTTTTTGTGCAATCACAGGATTCTGGTCAGTATCAAGCTTGCCAAAGACAATCTTGCCCTGCAGTTCTGAGGCAAGCTGGTCAATGATGGGAGATAACATGCGACAGGGAGCACACCATTGTGCCCAGCAGTCTATCACCGTCAAAGGATATTGTGATACAAACTGATCAAAACCGGTGTCTGTTACAACTACTGGCTCTGCCGGATATTGACGTGCTTCGAGGGAACGCTGAAGTTCCTGAAGCCTTTTCTTTCTGATCGCTTCAAGATCGTCCATATTGCTCAACTTTAAATGATTTGCTCCATTGGATTTAAAACCTGATCCTGTAATGTTAATCAGCAGGTAATTGTTCAATATAGCACGATAGGAAATAAAGTTTTGTGTGGTTGTGCAACTATCGTGCAAATCCTCTTCTGATCAACCTCTATCATATACGGGGTCAGAAGAGAGAATATAAGTATGAGTGAAACAAACAGTTACATATATTCCTGTCCCTATATATTTAGAACATATAAAATGGTCGATACTATGAACATCTGGACATTTAATAGACTGCTGGGTCTGGAGCCCTATGAGTTCGAGGAGTTGCTCGGCCATTTATTCACACAGATGGGATACAGAGCAGAAGTAACCCAGAGGTCAAGGGATACGGGAGTGGATATCATGATCTCCATCGAGAACTTTGGCTTGTCCCATACATGGATCGTACAAGCCAAACGCTATGCTGAGCCGGTGGGTGTAAAGGAGGTAAGAGAATACAGCAGCTTGCGCTACAGAGATAATGTCGATGGAGTCATCATAGCTACTACCTCAGGTTTCACAAAGGAGGCTCAAAAAGAAGCTGGAGATCATAATGTGAAACTGATCGACGGTCCGCTGCTCTTAAAGATGCTGGAGCATTACATGCCTAAGGATCCGGATAGAAGGATACAGCAGCATGCTCTGTCTGAAAACAGAGAGATTGGAACCATTGAAGGTACTGTTCTCAAACAAGGAGAAAAGACACTTGGAGAGACAGAAGTGCTTCTTAGAGGTGAAAGGGTCCTAATGGCCTGTACCAACAAGCGCATCTTTCTTATAAAAAATGCAAACTCTCTTATCTCTAAAAGAAGAGAGGTACTTCACTCGATAGAGGTGAAGGATATGCTGGGATGGGCACATGAAATGTCTTCGTTGCATCTGGTTTTGGGAGGTATACAGATTACAGTTATGAGCATGCGGGCCAGGAAACTGGAACATGCAGTGGAGATGCTGGAATGCCTGCAGCAGGAATACGTACGTAGAGAACATTTGCTGAAGTTCGAAAGAACGAAAGATGCTTTTCTAATACTCACTAACAAAAGAATAACAAAAATTCATTCTTCAGGCGGTTCAGACGAAATAAGCCTGAAAAACATATTGGGCACTGAGCTAAAGGGTGGCGGCCTTCTGAGCCGAAGTAAACTCCTCCTCATGGGAAATATGAAGGAGAATAACCTTTCTGAAATTGATTGTGCAGATCTGGCATCGTGGAAGGAAGCTATAGAAGCTGCTATCAGAGTGGGCTGAATTTAGAAACGATACAAATCTTGGATCAAATTGTTGATATTCGTACTACAGGGAACCTGGCTATGACGCCATCATTGTGGATCAAGACGATTTATTGATATTGCTGTTTCCCGTACACGCTTTTAATGCTCCGTGGGTCGTATATCAGTGGATTGACAGTCCCTCTGGAAAGGGGTAAAGGAATATTTGATTGAGGATCGATCTTAGCATCGTGCAGCAAGAGGAATATGTATTATTGCACTTGCATAAGGATATTATAGTCTGCCCCTCAAATAACAAATGAATTCATAATTACCAGACTGGTGATATTATGACGCAAGAAACGATCAACATAAAAGGAATGATGTGCGGACACTGCCAGGCAACTGTAGAGAAGGCCATAAAGGCGGTCAAAGGAGTTAAAAGCGTAACAGTTGACTTGGCAAAAAAACAGGCAACTGTTGAATATGATGCCGCTGCAACTGATATCAGTAATATAAAAAAAGCTGTTGTTGATGCCGGTTATGATGTTGTAGTTTAATATTTCCAATATAAGGTTGCATGAAGACCAAATTCAAAGTTTACGGCATGACATGCATGCACTGTCACAAGCGGGTGACAGAGGCAATTTCCAAAGTAGCCGGGGTCAGTTCCGTGGAAGTGCAACTGGAAGATGAAAGCGCTGCTGTTGAATTAGACCCGGCAAAAACAGACCTTGAGGCTATAAAACAGGCAGTAGTGGCAGCAGGTTATGAGACCGGAGAGGAATGTGCTGCCGCTGATGCGCAGCAGACATGTCCTTTACCCATACCTGAAGAAGACGAAAAAGAAGATAAGGATAGAAAAAAGGTCGAACCGGGTAAACTTCAGGAGATCACCCTGAAAGTATCAGGGATGCAATGCTCTGCTTGTGCTCTTAATATCGAGCGCACCCTCAAAAAGCTGGAGGGTGTGGCTTCTGCTGCTGTGAACCTGCCCATGGCAAGAGCGTATGTTTCCTATGATCCCGCACTTGTGGGTCTCAAGGAGATGGAAAACACCATTGAAGCCATCGGATACAAAGTGGTAAGAGACAATCTGAACCTTAAGATAGAAGGCATGACATGCACCTCGTGTGCCCTGAACGTTGAGAAGGTGCTTAGAAAGCTCGATGGTGTGGAGTCCGTGAGCGTGAGTGTTTCCCTTGGGAAAGCCCATGTGGAATACAATGCTTCCCTGGTCTCTCCCGACCAGATGAAAGCAGCTGTTGACGGCATAGGATACACAGCATCCCTGGAAGTGAACCGAAAAGTCCTGGAAGACAGGGAACGCCAGGAAAGGGAAGAGGAGATCAGGCAGCAGAAAAGGAACCTGCTCATAGCTGGCGGTATGGTCATCCCGGTAATGCTCGGCAGCATGAAAATGGGATTCCCGCGGCTGTTATCCTTTGTGCCGGATATCCTTACAAATGACCTCGTGCTCTTCCTGCTCACGACGATCGTAATGGTATTTCCGGGAAGGCAATTCTTCGAAGGCACTTACAAAGGCCTGAAACACGGGGTCACGGACATGAACCTGCTCATAGCTACTGGTACCGGAGCAGCCTACGTGATCAGTGTGGCATCTTCGTTCCTGGACCTGGGACCTGGCTATCATCATCTGTATTACGATACTGCTGTCATGCTTATTGCGTTCATCGTCCTGGGCAGGTATCTGGAAGCCAGGGCGAAGGGCAGGACATCGGAATCCATCAAGAAGCTTATCGGCCTGCAGGCTAAGACTGCACGTGTACTTGCTGGCGAAGAGGAAAAGGAAATACTTGTGGAAGATGTACAGGTAGGGGATATTGTGGTTGTAAGGCCCGGGGAGAAACTGCCTGTAGACGGAGTGGTGGTACAGGGAAGTTCTGCTATTGACGAATCCATGATAACCGGGGAGAGCATTCCGGTGGAGAAAACAGCTGGAGATACTGTGATCGGTGCTACCATCAATAAAAGTGGATATCTGCAGTTTCGGGCCACAAAGGTTGGTGCAGACACTGCCCTTGCGCAGATTATAGAATTGGTGGAGAATGCCCAGACATCCAAGGCTCCCATCCAGCGCATCGCTGATGTGGTGGCAGGGAACTTCATCCTGGCAGTACATGTCATTGCGCTTGCAGCATTTTTCTTCTGGTTCTTCATAGGATACGAAAGATATGACGTAACCACAGTTTCAGGTATAACAAGTCCTTTCCTGTTCTCATTACTTATTTCCATTACAGTGCTGGTCATATCCTGTCCCTGTGCCGTGGGGCTTGCCACGCCTGCAGCCATAATGGTGGGCACTGGTAAAGGCGCTGAGAATGGTATCCTCATCAAGGGTGGAGAGGCTCTGGAGCTTACCCAGAAAGTCAATACTATTGTTTTTGACAAGACAGGCACTCTCACAAAAGGCAAGCCCGAGCTTACTGATATTGTGCTTACTGCAGGCCATGATGAGAAAGAAGTGCTTGCAATCGCAGCAGCTGCCGAGAAGGGATCGGAGCATCCTCTGGGGGAGGCAATTGTAAGGAAAGCTCAGGAGAAGCAGGTGGACATTGGAAATGCGGAGGATTTCAGATCGATCGCAGGACAAGGTATCGAAGCTACAGTAAATGGCAGCAGGATACTGCTTGGGACCCGCAGGCTCATGGAAGACAATGGCCTTGATACCTCAGTTATCAATAAGGATATGGAAAAGCTTGAAGCAGAGGGCAAGACTGCCATGATCGTCGCTAAGGGTGGACAGGTCATAGGGATCGTTGCCGTTGCGGACACTCTCAAGGAGAACTCCGGGGAAGCCGTGCAAAAACTTCGGAAAATGGGGATAGAGGTTGTGATGATCACCGGTGACAACCGCAGGACCGCTGAAGCAATTGCCAAAGAAGCAGGTATCGACAGAGTGCTTGCTGAAGTGCTGCCTGAGGACAAGGCTTCCGGGATAAAGCAATTGCAGGAGGAAGGACGCATAGTTGCCATGGTAGGCGATGGTATCAACGATGCTCCGGCACTCACCCAGGCTGATATCGGCATTGCCATGGGTGCAGGCACGGACATTGCCATGGAATCAGCAGGTATCGTGCTCATCAAGAACGACTTACGGGATGTGGTGGCTTCTATCACTCTTAGCAAGCTTACTATGGACAAGATAAAGCAGAACTTGTTCTGGGCCTTCGGATACAACAGTATCGGCATACCTATTGCTGCCGGAGTACTGTTCCCGCTGTTCCACAAGATACTGATAACTCCCGAGATTGCTGCGGCTTTCATGGCCATGAGTTCCGTATCCGTCACCACGAACTCGCTGCTCATGAAAAGGAGCCGGATAAAATAAGGTGATGATCGGTATGGATAAAAGTTCAGACAATAAAGGAAAACATGCGCTTATTGCCAGCATCCTTTCTTCACTTTTGCTTGTGATCATTTTTGCCGGCCTTGCTGTAACTGTCAATAGCTCCAGGGTTGTGCCTCTGTATAGTCAGGTGGATATCATTGCAGGCATGGTGTTCGTTTTTGTTTTGAGCATGATAGTATCAGCTTCTATCTGGCCTGAGATCATTGAAAAAAGGATACGCTGATCGAATATATGTTCATTTCATATTTGTCAGAAAGGAATTCCCATGAAGAAGGATAATGCCAGAATAGTGACCGATGATTTCATTCTGAGGCCATGGGACGAGGAAGATGCTGAGGGACTTGTATTCATTGCGAACAACAAAAAAATATCCGATAATTTACGGGATGGATTCACTTATCCATATTCCATAGATGATGCCAGAAAATTCATTCACAACGCTAAACATAGCGGAGGCATTTCCAGGGCATTTGCTATTGTTGTAGATGGTGTTGTGGCAGGAAGCATAGCTGCTTATTTTAAGGAGAATGTACATCGGAAGAACGCAGAATTGGGTTATTATCTGGCTGAGGAATACTGGGGAAAAGGTATCATGACAAAAGTGGTGAGGTGCATTACACAATACCTCTTCGGGAACTTCGACATAATACGAGTTTATGCACAGCCTTTTGCCAGAAATACAGCATCAAGGAGAGTTCTTGAAAAGGCAGGCTTCAGGCTTGAAGCTGTCCTGAAGAACAATATTATCAAAAATGATGTTGTGCAGGATGGCTGCATATATGCTGTCCTCAAAGATGAGTTTGAAAACAGCCTGAAGTAATTCTTCATTTCCCTTTATTCCAGATCCGAATGCGGATTTAGATCGCATCCTGTGCATGGAAGGCACATTGTCCGGAATGTATCGGCACGCAGACCATATTCGTCCAGTTTCTCACGCAGGAAGCGGGTCAGACGCATGAGCCTGTCAGCAGATGGTCTTTCAATGAATACCTCTCCAATTCTTAAGGGGTGAGGACTGGCGGCCCTGAGAATGGGGACCACGCCCATGGCCACAAGCTCCTCAATGCCTTTCATGGCAGATTCATCGGTTTCTCCCAGGCCGATTATAAAATTCGAGCAAACTTTATTGCGTCCAAAGATCTCCACACCTTCCCGCAGTCCGGCAAGCACATCTTCCAGACCACCTCCCGGACACACTTTGCTGAAGATATCCCTGTCCATGGTCTCTACGTTGTATTTGAGTTCATCGGCACCGGTATCTTTGAGCCTGCGGGTGGAATCTTTAGTGGGATACACTGAAACACCTATGGGCACGGTATATCTTTCCCTGAGCCTGCTGATGAGCTCCTCAGCTCTGTCAACTTCTTTTTCAGGAGAGATCTCTACACCTGATGTGATAGATATCGCATGCATCCTGCCTGTGGCATGGGCCTTTTCTATCATTGCAAGCATCTCGTCCATGGTCTTGACTTTCCCCTGCAGTTTGGGCACAGGGCAGAACTTGCAGTCAAATATACATTTTTCGCACATGGTGATGAAAGCCTGGTCCGGACAATGGATTATCTCTTCTTCTATGAATCCACGGGCGATCTCCTGGCCATTTTTCGTGATCACAAGCTCTTCATTTTCTTTTTTACCTTTAAGAGGAGATTCGGAGTTGATCCCAAGGCGTACCCGGTGACCACTGGAACTAAAGAAAAATGCCTTTTTTCCTGCACCGGGACCTGCAGTAGGTATGGTGGTGCGGCCCAGCAGGATGGGATCCATATCCACGGAACCTGCTGCAATAAGTTCTGATTTTATTTCGGGTTTCATGTTTCTACCAGTAAGATTGATGCTTTAGAACTATCTTGCGAAATACTTCATACTTTCTATTCCGGGGCTTGCTTCTAAGAATACCTACATTATATCTTTTTATATCATATTAGTTTAGGCATTATTGTAATTTGAATTAAATATAAAGTAAGAAAAAAACAAAAAAACTCATATAACATTAGAGGTAGTTTATGCAGTACAATAGTATTTTATATTAACATGGATTACTTTGTGTGAAAAGTTTAAAAGGTGAGGATTAACGTGTCAACTGAAACTGTAGTGGGTCCGGGATGTAATGTGCTATCAAAGGAATTAAAGAGGCCAACCGGGTTTAATATGGTGCTTACATTACTAATATTGGGAGCAATTGGACACTTGCTACAGACAATGCCTCAGATGCCGGCTTTCATATTCGGAAAAATGATATATGGACTTCTGGGCACTGTGGTAGCTTTTATATTCGGGGTCATAGGACTCGTTATCACATACGGGTTCTATAAGCTCAAAAAGATCTCCTGGACGCTCGGACTGCCCTGGCTTCTGTTCGAAGCTGTCAATGGATTTCTCTCCTTGTTTATATTTCCTCCAATAACGTTTAACTCTTTGATCATAATAGCAACCAGCTCGTTGATAACGTCCATTCCGGTGCTGTTGTATATCCGTTCCAAGAAGGAATACTTCATTTGCTGAAATCTTTGGAATCTTCTACACAAAAAGGCATCTGAAGAAGGGACCTTTAATTATATCTTCTTTAAGGATGTGGGAAAAAAGTAAGCATGTTATAACCTTCTGGATATGCTGCATGATCCTCACTATCTGACCCTGCACCGACACATCCGGCATAAATCTACTGGATATCTTTACAAATTAAAAGAATCACAAAATCCATTATATACCTATGTAAATTAAATTATGTTCAATTGAAAATGGAACGTCCGGAGTTTTGAAAACTCCGTTCCATCTTCGCAATATCAGACCTTTGCCTGTACTTCCTTTGCAAATGCCTTTGCTTTCTGGACCCGGGATTCATCCGGTTGTCCTTTTGTGGAAGGGCCCATCTCTCCAAAGGCTTTCATCTGGGGGTCATCGGCCTTTAACAGCATATCGATTATTGGCTGTGCAAGCTCTCCCTGGCAATCAAATTTTCCAAGGATGTCTGCACCAGCTGCAGCCTGTTCATAGGAACCGGTCCACGAATGGATGGCTTCGAACCCTTCAGGAACAGCGTGTGTCATGAATATTGCAATTTTTTTCCCGCTAGTGTTAGCTGATACAAAGTCCTTTACCACTGGCGGAATATCGAACTGCATTATAGGAAAACCTATGAATGCAAGGTCATATCCCTGCAGGTCCTTTACCTCAGTGATTGGCTTTATGTCCTTTTCCCCTTCAAGTTCACCATAGATGGCTTCAGCTATCTTCTTTGTATTTCCTGTCTGACTCATGTATGTAACGAGTGTTTTCATATTGCATCTCCCCTTATTTGATATTTATTTATTAATTGCTGAACATATATATAAGTTTCGTAAAGTATGTGTTATTTGTATGAAAATGTTAATAAAAAGAGCGATTATGATATTTTGAAGTTTATTCAATAATCTAGGTTAATAATCTGTATTAACATGCGTAGTTGCAATGCACTTCTTACCCATATATTCTGCTCCCCATTCCAGCAGTGTTTTTAATACCGGAAGCACGGTCCTTCCAAAATCTGTTATGGAATATTCGACCTTTGGGGGGATCTCAGGATACATTTTTCTCAATATCAATCCATCATATTCAAGTTCTCTCAGCTGTTTTGTCAGCATCTTTGGAGACACTTCAGGTATGAGCTGCTGGATCTTATTATAACGTAAAGTATCATTGGCCAGAAGACAGAGTATCATGGGTTTCCATTTACCACCTATCACATTCAAGGTTGACTCGATAGGACAATTACAGTGGTTTTGCATGCCATGCACAAGTTCTATATTTTGCATAATATCAAATCAGTAAGTTACTATACTAAATGATTGTATGATATATAAATATAGTTAATCTCCATAGAATAGAAGACTAATAGAATATAATGGAAGAATGCCCTTAACCGGTAATTCATTTCAATATGTTTCGGAGGAGATTACATGAAGACTATAGGTATTATCGGAAGTCCACGCATTAACGGAAATACAGCTACACTTGTCAGGCAAACCATTGAGTCAGCTGCAGAGGCAGGTGCTGAAACAGAGATAATCTATCTCAATGAACTGGAATTCAAAGGCTGCCAGGGATGTGGCCATTGCAAGATACATGATAAGTGCAAGCTACAGGATGATCTGACCCGTGTCCTGGACTCTGTGGCAAAAGCAGATGCCATTGTATTTGGTTCGCCCATATATTTCAGCCAGTTCACCGGACAGATGCGTTTGTTCCTGGACAGATGCTATTCTCTTGTAAATTCCGATTTCTCTCCCCGTGTAAAACCCGGGATAAAAGCTGTGCTCGTTGGTTCCCATGGAGCACCTGATTCTGGTCTATATGCAGCCGTGTTCAATGAGTTTGCACAGAGCATTCAGAATTTCATGGGCATAGAAACTATTGATACTATCATAGCTGCAGGATACAGCGAACCCGGTTCGGTGAAAGGTAATGCTGAACTGATGGCCAGAGCCAAAGCAGCAGGTTTAAAACTGACAAACTGAACAGGTTCTATAGGCTCACACAGGACCCGAATACTCCGGGGAAATCCGTAAGGAAGCAGGACTTAAGCTGACATCAGCATATCCTTTGTAAGAGAATAAAGCTCAAATCGGCTTTATGGAAAACAGCACATTATATTTGAGTCACTGAGTTTACAGAGCACGGGAATAGCATCCATCTTTGCGAACTCTATTTACTTTTTTTACTATTTGTATCATGTATACCCTGTGGTTGCATCTGCACACAGTTCAGGTCGTAGCTATGATCTCTGCAGATTCTGAAAAAGAAAAAGTTATAACTTCCTGGAAGAAACAATTATATCTATGTTGTTCGAACCCATAAATATAGCCGGTATCAAGATCCCTAACCGTTTTGTCCGATCTGCCACACACGAATGGATGGCAGAGCCCGACGGTACTCCTACCTCACGCATTGGCGACCTGTATGAGGAACTTGCTCTCAATGAAGTAGGGCTTATCATAACCGGATATGCCTATGTTAATCCGAAGGGTAAAAGCGATGATCTGCAACAGGGTATCTATGATGACAGGTTCATCGGGCCCTATAAGGAGATAGTTTCAAGGGTGCATGAACATGGTAGTAAGATAGTCCTGCAAATAGCACATGGGGGACGGCAGACCATGGTCACTGCCGATAACCCTTATATGCTGGCGCCTTCTGCGGTTATCGAAACTACAAAGGGCATGACACCTGAGGAAATGACCGGGAAAGAAGTGCTGGAAACCATTGAGGATTTTGCGCAGGCTACCAGGCGTGCAAAGGAAGCAGGATTCGATGGTATCCAGCTGCATTGTGCACACGGTTTCCTGCTCAGCAATTTCATATCCTCATACACCAACAGGCGCAAGGACAGATGGGGCGGTTCCACTGAAAAGAGGACACAGGTGATCCTTGACATTATCTCACGTGCCAGGGAACTGGCAGGTGAAGATTATCCGATCCTGGTCAAACTGAACTTTACCGATGGTTTTAAACCCGATTCCCATAAACATTCTCTTGAATCTCCTGAAAGTATAGAGATAGCAAAGATCCTTGCAGACAATGGTGTATGTGCCATAGAGGTCAGCGGAGGCATTGCAGAAGCCGGGGGTGAGCTTTTCAGGACCAAGATCAATTCACCAAAAAAGGAAGCATATTACCGGGAATATGCTAAAATGATAAAAGAGCAGGTCGATGTGCCCGTGATCCTTGTGGGAGGCATCAGATCGAAGCAGGTAATGGAAATGTTGCTTAAGGAAGGATATGCTGATATGATCTCCCTGTGCAGGCCATTGATAGCAGAACCTGATCTGGTGATGAAACTAAAAAAAGGAGAGACAGAGATCGCAAAATGTGTCTCTTGTAACCTGTGTTCTGATGAAACCGGGATAAAATGCAATTACAATTTCACAGAGTGAGCACACTCTTTTATGCAAGCTTCCGGGGTAGCTGAGTTCAGATTAAGCAGGAGATCAATGAGAAGATCGTGGTCCATTGCAACAAGATCTGCCTGATGGAGCTCCTGGGGATCCAGGTAAGTAGGAACCGCTATGCAGCAAAGGCCTGCAGCTTTTGCAGCCTGTATGCCTACAGGAGCGTTCTCTATTACAATGCACTCATTCTTTTGCATATTCAGCATCTCCAACGCCTTAAGATAAGGATCAGGAGCTGGCTTGCCGTTAGCAACATCATCTCCTGTGACCACTACGCTGAAAAGTCCTGGATATAAGCTATTCAGAACACTGTGCACAATTGGTTTATCAGCACCGGAAACCACTGCAAGTGCATATCTGTTCTTGAGCACCTCGAGGCATTCCGGCATGCCTTCAAAGGCATTCAGTACAACTATAATATTGAACTCTTCAATATATTTCTCAACTATTGATTCAAGATCGAACCTGCCGTTATCAATGCCTGCTTTTTCCAGTAGCAGACGTATAATGTCGATGGTCTTTTCGCCTTCTCTTTCATAGATAACCTGCTGGTCCATGTACACACCCATCTGGTCAAAGATGTGCTGCATTGCCTCAACATGGTATGGCATGGAATCCACAAGCACTCCATCCATATCGAATATCAATGTTTTTAACAACGTCATTCTCCTTTATCTGAGTACGGATATATGAATACATCATTCAGATATGTTTCTTTCTGCCCAATAAGAAGCTGCAAAAGACCCTGAGATATTATGCCAGATGCTGAACAGAGCACCCGGAAGTGCAGCTGCAGCTGTGAAATGCTTTATTGCAAGGGCAACGCTTAAGCCAGAGTTCTGCATCCCCACTTCTATACCAATGGTCCTTGCCTCTATCTCACTGAGACCCATCAGTCTGGAAAGGCCATACCCGCTTGCAAGTCCAAGCAGATTGTGCACAATGACAGCAGTCGTGACCAGGATGCCTGCCGAGATTACAGTTTCTCTGTTCGTGGCCATGATGATAGATATTATGAATACGATGGTTGCTATTGAAAGTGCAGGGAAGAAATGCCGTATATTCCTTATGCGGACACCGAGAAGTGAATTAATGGCGATCCCCAGAACAACAGGCACTATAACGATCTGCAGGATGCTGATAAGCATGCCGTATGTATCCACTTCGATGGTCTGGCCCATATAGATCCACGTGAGCAGAGGGGTCATAATAAAGGAGATCAATGTAGAAACAGATGTCAGCACAATAGACAGTGCAACATCTCCTTTTGCAAGATAGCATATCACATTTGAAGCCGTACCTCCCGGACAACATCCCAGAAGCACCACGCCTGCTGTAAGCTCAGGGGAAAGGTCCAAGGTCCTGGCAATGGAAAAACCTGCCAGGGGCATCAGAGTATACTGGAGTACCGTTCCGATGATCACCACTTTAGGTCTTTTGAAGACCAGCAGAAAATCTCGAAGAGTCAGTGTCATGCCCATCCCAAACATCACAAGCCCCAGCAGAAAAGGTATGGCTTTATTGTATGGCAGAAAGGTCCCGGGATGTAAAAGTGCGACTGCTGATAGAATGATAGCCCAGATCGGAAATAGGGAAGTGAACTTTTGCAGCATAATATGCTTCCATTAAGCTTTGAATATACTAATGTATCCAGCTTGATTTATGTACTAAATCGTTAATAACATATCTCTGTTTGTTACCGTTGCATGATTTTATATTCCTTGATCCGTAAATATGTGTTCCATGAGGCTTGACACCTATCTTGTGGACATGGGTTATTTTAGCTCAAGAGTACGTGCAAAGGATGCTATTATCCGTGGTAATGTACGAGTGGGAGGAAACATAGTAACTAAACCTTCCAAGGATGTCAGCACCGATCACTCTATCGAAGTCGCTGAAGGACTTGATATGCCCAAGGGCTATTTCAAGCTAAAGCTCATTCAGGAAGCTTCCGGCATTATCTGTGAAGGAGACAATGTCCTTGATCTGGGTTCAAGCGCAGGAGGATTTTTGCTCTATGCTTCACAGATAGCAGGAAAAGTACGCGGCATTGAGTTCAGCACAGACTTTCATGCAGAGCTTGAAAGGATAACGCATGAACATGAAAATGTGAGTGTATTGTTCGGAGATGTTTTTACTCTTCCTCTTAAGGCAATGTCATCTGAGAAAGTGGATGTCATATTAAGCGACATGACCCTGGAGCCCGGGGATTCTCTTTTGGCACTTAAAAGAGTGCTTCCCTTACTCAGGGAGGGTGGGAAACTGCTGCAGGTCATAAAGATAAAAAAAAGTGAGTCCCGGGAACCCATTATATCCACAATAGCGGCTCTCGGGGTTACAGTTCTTCAGGTCATAGAGCCACAAAAACAGGAGATATATGTGATCGCCTGCAAGAACGGAAAACACAATGAGGTGGTGTCCGATGAAATATAAGATGCTGGGTGATGGTGATCCCATAAGACTTTTCGTTGGGGGTCTGCATGGTAATGAATGGATGGACACTTCCGACATATTGGAAGGACTTACACCTCCTGCTGTGGGTTCTCTGGCGATAATACCCATCATATGCAAAGAAAAATATGTATCTACCCTGGAAGAAAGTTACTACAGGACACTTGGCAGGCCAATAATACAAGCTGTGGAAGCACTCAGACCCAGTATATACATTGAGTTCCACTCATATTCAAAGCAGAACCAAAAGCTGCTGACAGGTGCAGACCGGATACACAAGACCGGAGTTCCTGCATATAGTCAGCTTGATAATGATGTGCTTCTTGGTTCTGTATCACCCGTCATCAGAAAGGACTACTTCCCTGCAGAATCACTATGTCTTTCTTTTGAGATCCAGAAAGAAAACCGCATCTCTAAGGATTATGGATCAAAAATCGCTGAAAAAATGAAAGAATGCTTATCCAAAGAGCATTTTATTGAGCAGCTCACAAAAAGGTATCCTGAGCAGACAAAAAAGGTAATGGAAGATTACAGAAATTTCTATGGTTTGTAAGTAAACCTTACAAACCATTTCGTTACGATAAAGCTGCCGTTTTGATATGGCTCTCGTTTATAAGTTCATCCCATGTTGTAATTATGGACATTGTGTGCAGGGTTTACGTCCTGCATATCCCTTTCCTGGGCCCTGAGCATATCGTCAACGCGTAATATCATGGCAGATACTTCTGATGCAGACTTGATGGCCTGTGTCTTTACACGAAGCGGATCAATTACATTGTTTTTTATCATATCCTCTACCTTGCCGGAATACACGTTGATCCCACTGTTCTTATTCTTTCCTGATTCGGCACGCAACTGCAACAGCATGTTGATCTTATCCAAACCTGCATTCTCTGCTATTGCTTTTGGTATCTCTTCCATGGCATCGGCAAAGGCATGGATGGCAAGCTGTTCGCGTCCCTCTATAGTAGAAGCATAAGAGCGCAATCCCTGTGCCACCTGCATCTCAGAGGCTCCTCCTCCCGGCACTATTGCTTTATCTTCAAGTACTGATTTCACCACGTTAAGAGCATCATCGAATGCACGTTCAATGTTGTCAGTGAGATGCTCACTGCCTGCCTTAATCAGAATGGTAACAGAATTGGACTTTTTGAATCCAGTGATAAGTGTCTTCTCTTCGTATTCTGACTCCTGTTCCACTACCTCGGCAGATCCTAGGTCATCAGCAGTTATTTCTTTCATGTTCCTTACGAGCTTGGCGCCCGTGGCAAGGGAAAGCACTGCCATATCTTCATCTTTCAGCCTTCTGCAGGTGAAGATGTTGTGCCTCATGAGGTAATGAACTGCATTGTCATCGATGTTCTTGGAAGAAAAGACTACGTTGGCACCTGTTGCTATGACCGTGTCCAGCATTTTATGGAAATTGATCATTTCCTGATCTCTGAATGCAAACATTTCCTCCACACTGCCAAGCTGGATCTTTGACTTTGTATTTGTCTTGGCGAACTCTATTGGCATATCCAGAAGTGCTATCTTTGCACCTTCAACTTTGGCAGGGGTGTCAGGGTGAAGACGATATTTGTTGATGTAAATGCCCTGTATTACCTCTGTATCGGTGATCTTGCCGCCAGCCTCTTTCCTGATCACTATCTTCTCATCTATGTTATACTTGCCATTTTCCTCTATTGCCAGTACTGCATCGACACATACCTTTGCCAGATGGTCTGAAGACGCTTCTGGAGCTTTTCCTGTAATAGAGGTTTCTGCTATCTTTTCAAGTGTCTTTCTGTCGTCCTTGTCTACTTTTATGGCAAAGTTCTCCAGGATCTCGATGGCTTTCTCGGTAGCAAGGTTGTATCCTTTGAAGATAACGATCGGATGAATTCCTTTTTCTAAAAGATCTCCTGCTTTATCCATCAGACTGCCTGCTAATACAACAGCACTGGTGGTACCGTCCCCTGCAATGTCCTCCTGTGTCTTGGCAACCTCGACGATCATTTTTGCTGTGGGATGCTCGATCTCCATTTCCTTGAGTATGGTGGCACCATCATTGGTCAGAACAATATCACCAAGGATGTTGACCAGCATTTTATCCATGCCTTTTGGTCCTAAGGTGGAACGCACCAGTTTTGCAACCGCTTTGGCGGCGTTAATGTTCATGGAAAGGGCATCTTTACCCTGTGTATGTTCAGTTGTTGGATTAATGATATATACCGGCTGGCCTCCATATTGTCCTGCCATTTGTATTGACATGCCTTGTTGTGCCATAATTTCGAACCTCCTGAATCCAGATGATGAACTTATTTGAATGTATCTTTTTTACGTATGAATTGAATTAACTGTATATGGTTCTATAAAAGCATTTCGATAAGTGTATGTGCGTTTTTGCATGGTCAAAACATTTAAATCATTAATTCCATTTCTCGGTTATGTTGACCTTCATTGGATTGGGGCTTTTTGACGAGAAAGACATATCTTTGAAAGGCCTCGAAGCTATTGCCCGCGCAAACAGAGTCTATGCAGAGTTTTACACATCCAGGCTTATGGGTACTACCCTGGAAAAGATGGAAGGACTATACAATAAGAAAATAACAGTTCTCACACGGGAGGAAGTGGAACAGTATCCCAACTGGCTTGAACATGCCATAAATGAAGATGTGGTATTCCTTACAGGGGGGGATACAATGGTCTCGACTACCCACGTTGACCTGCGCCTGCGCGCTATGGAAATGGGTATCACTACAAAGCTTGTGCACGGTTCTTCTATCTCATCCGCTGTATGTGGGCTTACGGGCTTGCAAAACTACAGATTTGGAAAAGCTGTTACTGTTCCCCATCCATATACCAGCAGCCGGGGAAAAACAGTAATTTCGGAAACCCCTTATGATACTGTTCTCCAGAATCTTGAGCATGGCCTGCATACCCTTGTTTTCCTTGATATCGATAAAGAAAAAGGTTATATGACAGTGAACCAGGCACTGGACCTTCTGTTGCAGGTGGAAGCAAAGAGAAGTACAAACATACTGCAGGACAGAATAGCTGTAGGCATCGCAAGAGCCGGATCAGACTTCCCGGCGGTTGCAGCAGACCACATTCAAAGGCTGAAAAACTTCGATTTCGGTGCACCACTTCATATAATGATTATTCCGGCAGATACACATTTTGTGGAAGCTGAGTCTTTAGTAAAGCTGGCTCATGCCCCTAAGTCAATACTGGAAGTTCATAACCAATAATGGCGTATGCTATTATAGGGTACAAGCTATATATTAAAAAACATAGATAATAATAATAATAATAGTAATAATAATAATAATAATGCTAATAATTACATAAACAAATATTTTTACTTAAAGTAATATGATCAAATCACTATAAGAGGGAAAAATGGTTCGAGATGCAGTTGGCGTGATATTCGGAGAAGCTGGTACATCCAGCTTCAGAATATTGTTATCGGACAGTACCACTGTGCATCAGGGAGGATATATAAAAGCCTGGCATGAGATCGATGGCTGGGTACTTGCACAGGTGCTATCTATTACCCGTTTTGGAGATAGTTATTCTATCGAGGAAGCAAAGAACGGAAGCCGCAAAGATAAAAGCGGGAACCGGATAATCGCTGATGTAACAGTTATTGGAAAACGGGATGATTCTGGTCTGCTCAGATCACCCAACACTCCCTTTAGCCCAGGGGATCCTATTTACAAGGCTAATAATGAGCTCATATGCAGTTCCCTGGGTCTGTCAGGGAAAGAAATGTTCATAGGCATGCTGGAAGGCACGGATATACCTGTACATCTTAATGTTAACAGTCTTGTACAGAAACATTGCAGCATCCTTGCAAAGACAGGAAGTGGTAAGTCCTATACTGCAGGAGTGCTCCTCGAAGAGATGCTGGACCGCAAAGTACCCCTGCTGATAATCGATCCGCATAGTGAATATGCATCACTGAAAGAAGAGGGTATCATCAAGCCAGAAGTTGCTAACAGATTCAAGGTGTCTCCAAGATCATACGCACAGTATGTTACAGTATACACTCCTGCCAACAAAAGCCTGAATCCCAAAGCTGATGAAGTGTTTCGGCTTAACGGCATGAATCTTACAGCAAAGGAATTGAGTGAAGCATTTCCCAACAATTTCACCAGCACACATATCGGCATATTGTACGAGACCATTGATAAGATCAAATCCGAGATGGAAACATATACTCTGGACGAGATAATCTTCGAGGTCAAGAACAATGACAGCAAGGCAAAGTGGAATGTCATCAGCCTGCTTGAAGAGATCAGGGAAACTGGCATACTTTCGACCAATCCCACATCAATAGAAGATCTCGTACAGCCAGGCAGGGCTTCCATTATAGACTTCAAAGGTGTGGCTCCGGATATCCAGTCTATGATCGTTGCACGTCTGTGCAGTACGTTGTTCGAGGCTCGTAAAATGAACACCATTCCTCCTGGAATGCTGGTGGTGGAAGAAGCTCATAACTATGCACCTGAAAAAGGTTTCAGTAAGTCCTTAAGTTCCGATGTGTTGCGGACCATTGCTTCCGAAGGCCGTAAGTTCGGTCTTGGCATGATGGTAATTTCCCAAAGGCCTGCACGCGTGGACAAGAACATTCTTTCGCAGTGCGGCACACAGATAATTATGAAGGTCACCAATCCAAATGATCTGAAAGCTATCAGCAAAGGTCTGGAAGGTGTAAACTCCTATGTAGAGGATGAACTCATGCGCCTGCCACCCGGAGTTGCCATGCTGGTGAGCACTGACATTGAGCGGCCAATCCTTGTGGATATCAGGGTGCGTAAAAGCAAACACGGTGGTGAGTCTGTTAACATTATGAGGAGTGTTAACCTTAATTCTTCTCAGGGAATATCGGCCAGGAAATCCCCGGTGGAGTCTGTACATATGCAGCCGGTAAAACCAGATCATACTGAAATACACCATATTGAAGAAGAGCACATACCTGTTCAGACCAGCACAACACCTCCTCCTAAGAGAAAACCGTCACGAGAACTAAAAACAGAAGAAGGAGGCGGTCTATTTAAGAAAATCTTTGGTGCTAGCAAATAAGGGGGACTAAGTTGCCTGCTGATCTGAATGAAAAGGTTAATAGATATGAGAACCTACTAAGGCAAGCGCTGGAAAAAGCAGAGTTTGCACCTATTAAGGATTCGCATATGTATGCTGTCGCAAACGACTTTCATACGATGGCAAGATCATATTACGAGGATGGTATATACTTTGTACATCATGAAGACCCTGTGAACGCCCTGATATGTTTCAGCTACGGGCACGCCTGGCTGGATGCCGGGGCACGTCTTGGAGTGTTCAGGGTGGATGATGATACATTGTTCACCATTTGAATCTATGGATCCTGATAAGTGACAGAACCCAATTTCCCGGAGACGATTAAATGTCAAATTATAATGTTGTAATTGAAGCTGCCTGGTTGGTCAGAGATGTGAACAGTCCGGATGATGCCATAGGAGTGGCGATCTCCGAAGCTGGCAAAAGACTTAACCCTAAACTCGATTTTGTGGAAGTGGACGTTGGCAGCACATATTGTCCTGCATGTGAGGAGGCCTTCAGTAGTGTATTCCTTACAGCGAACACTGCAATTGTCGGCCTGGTCCTTGAGATGAAGGTCTTTGATGCGGAAAGTGAGGAGCACGCATCAAGGATAGCTAAATCCGTCATTGGAAGGGCATTGAGGGATGTTCCTCTGAAGGTAGTTGATGTTGAGGAGTTCCAGTAAAGGGGAGAAGTAAATATGGACAGGACAATATCTGTCGTAGGGCATGCAGCCATAGATCTGCTTTTTGATGTGGAGCACATTTCCTGCCATAATGAATCTTACCCGATCACTGATTACCATGAGTATTTTGGAGGAGGGGCTGCCAACATTGCAGTGGGTATTGCCACCCTTGGGGGTAAAGGTCAGCTGATATCTGCTACAGGAGAGGATTTTGGAAGTTCGGGGTACGAGGAATATCTCACTTCTTTGGGTGTTGATCTATCATTATTATACAGATGTAAAGGTCAGAAAGTTACAAAGGCTTTTGTCTTTACTGACAGAGACCACAATCAGAGCACGTATTTCCACTGGGGTGCATCTACTCTTCTGAAAGAGCTGGAACCTCCGGAGGTTGATTTTGTACATCTTGCGACATCTGAATGCTCCTTTAATGCAAGGATAGCAAAGAAGGCAAACTTTGTGTCCTTTGATCCGGGGCAGGATCTCATAACCTATAACTGCAAGGACCTGGAAACCATTCTGGAGCACACGGATATACTTTTCACTAACCGTCATGAGATAAAGAGAGTCTGTGAGATGACCGGCCGTTCCTTAGAGGAACTTAAAGCAAGGATCGGAACCATTGTGGTGACCTACGATTCCCGGGGAAGCAGGATACATACGCAAGATGCACAATATTGCATACCCGTGGTGCCTGTGAAAGCCGTTGACCCTACCGGTGCCGGTGATGCATACAGGGCAGGGTTCCTGTTAGCCTTTACAAGGGGCTATGACATGGAAACCTGCGGCAGAATCGGTGCAACGGTCGCCTCCTTTGTAGTGGAGGTCATCGGCTGTCAGGTGAAGTTGCCTACCTGGGAAATGATGCAGGAGAGATTTGAAACGCATTTTGGAAAACTATCCAGATAACAGTCACTGCTCAAGATCCTATTCAGGCTGCTGAACGTATCGGCCATCAGCAGCCATTTATATACATATCGGGGTTTAAATGAATTCTTTCAGGCATCTATCTGTGAGGATCTGGTGATCTCTTCGACGAATTGTTCTATTCTGGTCCGGATGGCATCTCTGAGAGCTCTTATTTGTTCCATCTTCTCGCTGTCAGTGCCAGAGAACGATTCAGGATCAGGGAATGACCATTTTAACTGAACGAAAGGTTTTGGGAATATCGGACACTCCTTTTCATGGGTCCTGTCGCACACGGTGATCACATAATTGTAAAATTTCCCTTCCCTGAAAAGGTTCCAGACAGCCTGGGTCTTCTTTGTGCTGAGATCGAAACCATCCTCCTCCATAGCAGCTATGACTAGTGGGTTTACACTGGTGGGTTCAAACCCGGCGCTCTCTACTTCAAATAGTTCTTTGCCGATCCTTCTTAAGTATTCTTCTGCCATCTGGCTTCTGGCACTATTGTGCACGCATACAAAAAGCACTTTAATCTTCTTATCGCTGTGAACCATGTTATTTTGAATGCAGTACGACAAATAAACCTAATCAGTATAGAGGCTATAGGTCTACTTATCCTCTATGTTTCTATATATCTATTTCAAGTGAATTCTTTTATTGCGCAATTCTATGATTAAGGATAAGAACAAGGAACCAAAGCAGCATTGTCAGGAATTGCGGAAAGATAGTTGTAATCCCCTTTTTCCCCACATTCCCTACTCTGTTAGTATCAATGTGTTGCTGTATGAGGAAAATACTGGCCTGTAGACTCTTCCGCTGGCCGGGAAAAATCTCATCACTTCTTTTGAGGAGGTATTTTTCAGCTATGTCCTTTAAGGAAAAGATACACTTCCTGTACATCCTTTATGGCAGGAAGAAAAAGTTAATCCCACTCTTTCTTTGGTATCAATATTGATACTCCTTGCGGTAATATTGAAAGGTATCACTCTGTTAAGAGGAGAATTATCCGGCATTTTAGGAATAACTACATATCTATTGATCTTGCTGCCTACATACTCTGTTCTGAACTGGATTATCTCATCTGCCATGGTCCTAATGGTTCTCTCTGCACTCGGTGAGAATTCCTATATCAGAAAGCAGCAGAAAAGTAGTTTTGTTTTTTCTGCTTGGGTGCTACTTTCATTCATTCAAATTCGGGACATGCTAAAGCACATGAACCTGGAGGAAATGAAACAAAAACAGAAATACCAAAAATAAATTCCACTTTAAATTTATGGTGACATAAAAAACAAAGGGTTAATCAGAATCCTCTGTAGTGTCTCTATTTACCATATGGAATACATTTTAATAATAGCATTGCATAAAATCTATGCCAAATCGTAATTGTGATAAATCAATCGGCATGGTGAAAATATTTTGGTCAGATGAACTGAAATAAATTTATTTTCGTTCAATTCGAGTATCAAAATTAAGTAAATAAATCTCACAAATGCGTTTTGAATTTCCAATTTTCATATTTTGGCAAACATATGAAAACTGAATGTAATCAAAAGTAAAGATTTTAAAGTATGGGGAGATATAATGAGCTCAAAGGATAATCTAAAGGCAGCGTTTACTGGCGAATCAATGGCAAATCGGACATACCTTGCTTTTGCAAAAAAAGCAGATGATGAAGGTTACTCTCAAATAGCTAAACTTTTTAGAGCTGCTGCTGCTGCTGAAACAGTCCATGCATTGAACCACCTGCAGCGTATGGGTGGGATCGGAACTACAATGGACAATCTGAAAGAAGCCATTAATGGTGAGACATACGAATTTGAAAGTATGTATCCGAAATTCATTGAGGAGGCAAAGACTGAAGGAGATAACAGGGCTCAATGGAGCTTTGAAGTGGCCAATAAAGTGGAAAGGATACATGCCGGACTATTCGAAAAAGCGCTTTCTGAGATCGGGAAGAACGAAGAGGTTGACTACTATGTCTGCAGCGTCTGCGGTCATACTCACGAAGGTAAACCTGAAAGTAACTGTCCTGTCTGTGGAGCACCTGCATCCAAGTTCGAGAAAATCGACTAATTGCAGAGAAAAACAACCTTTTTTCTGAGACTTAGCAGCATTTATAAAGAGAGTTCGGTAAGAATACTCTCTATTAACTTCTTATTTTATATTGTTGTTTAAAGTTGTCACGGATGTATGCATAATACTTACGTATCTATAATACTTACGTATCTATGATTGGATCTTTAATGAATGAAGATACAATCTCGTCTCTTTATTCATTCCTAAATCATTCATTAATATAATTAGTTGTAATTATAAATATATATGCAAAAAAAAAATAAATTATTATACATCAGCCGGGATTCGAACCCGGGTTCTAGCGTTGGCAACGCCAGGTGATAACCGCTACACTACTGATGTGCATTATTTGGTGCCCAGACCCGGATTTGAACCGGGGACAACTGCCTCTTCAGGGCAGCGCTCTCCCAGACTGAGCTACCTGGGCCTTAGGGGGGGCCAGCATAGCACCTTAATGCTGTTTTCCGATTTAAACTTAACTGTTCTTCGTTTTGCTGATGGGCCCGCTGAGAGTCGAACTCAGGACCTCCGCCATGTCAAGGCGACGTCATAACCAACTAGACCACGAGCCCTTATCGGCACCACCCATACATTGTCATAGCAGATAAACCTTTTGTTCCATATAATCAGAAAAAGCTATCTACCTATTCAAAGTGGGAGCTATTATATATAGTTCACTTGTTTTCTTTTCTTTGCGTAGTAAAATTTGCAGCTCACCAGAAAAAGACATTGTTCTATCAATTTATTTTTGAAACTATAATGTCTATTTCATCATTGCACCAAGTGCAGCCAGCAGGCATGTGCCGCATGCTTAATCAACAGAATTTAGTACATCGGCTGCACACCCAAATATTACATTATACGAGCTTATCCAATTTCATAAAAGCGAGCAGTAGCGTAAACAGGAAAGTAAACAAGAAACAAAGAGCGTGATCAGTAAAAGATATTCGATGTTTGTTTTGCATTGGACATCTGCTTACTTGCACCGCTTGGATAGACCATCGTGAGCATATCTACACTTGAACCTAAAGCTCTTGAATTATGCAGGTAATATCCGTCACTTAACTGTGAGACATTGTTTATCCTGAGGGTAGCATAGTCTTTACCTATCTGGTACACGGTCACCTCGTCGAATTCAAAGAACATCTTCCTTATATCGCCCTTAAGATTATGGCTTCCCATGAGTAACGTGTAAGCCTGTGCAAATGTATCGAGTTTAAACAAAAGAGTAACCGTGGCATCGGTTCCACTGAAGTTCATTGTCATTTGTCTGTAATGTATATATGGTGAATCTTCCGTTGCCGCAGTTGCCGGCAATGAGCTGAATATCATTACAAACATGAAAGCAATAAGTATATGAATAATGGATTTCATTCTCTGAACACTTCCTGCATATCAGCTTTAATATTCATATAGTTTTGCAATATAAAGGAATACATTTATTTTATATGTGCATCTATATATGCAGAATCAATGGACAAAAGGAATAGTCAGGTTGACAACAGAAATCATAACTGTGAGCAAATCATGGATACAGAGATGACTACTATTGATCAAAACGAACTTTATGATTTTGATTTCAACACTACGGACTCCATAGATGTTCCGGAACTGTTGATTGATCAGATCATCGGGCAGGAACATGCTGTGACAGTGGTCAAGAAGGCGGCTAGCCAGCGCCGACATGTAATGATGATAGGGACCCCCGGTACCGGTAAATCTTTACTGGCGAAGGCTATGGCAGAACTTTTACCCAAAGAAGAACTTCAGGATATCCTTGCTTACCCTAATCCTGAGGACCAGAACAATCCCAAGATAAGGACTGTACCCGCTGGTAAGGGAAGAGAAATAGTCATGGCCCATAAACTGGAAGCCCAGAAAAAGGCCCAATCCAGGAACATGCTGATGATGCTACTGGTTTTTGGTATAATCATATATTCTTTCTATGTGGACCAACTATTGTGGGGGATCATAGCAGCTATAATGATACTTCTGCTTACACGCCAGTTGCTCCCAAAAGAAGAGATGATGATACCTAAACTTGTTGTTAATAATTACAACAAAGAACATGCTCCTTACATCGATGCAACAGGCACTCACGCAGGAGCTCTCCTCGGTGATGTACGCCACGATCCTTTCCAGTCAGGAGGACTTGAAACTCCTGCGCATGACAGGGTTGAGAGCGGAGATATACATAAATCGCACAAGGGTGTTTTGTTCATAGATGAGATCAATACTCTAAGCCTGGAATCGCAACAGAGTATGCTTACAGCGCTTCAGGAAAAAGAATATGCCATTACCGGACAATCAGAACGCAGTTCCGGAGCCCTCGTAAAGACAGAGCCTGTACCATGTGATTTTATCATGGTGGCTGCAGGTAATCTCGATGCAGTGGAAAAAATGCATCCTGCCCTCAGATCAAGGATCAAGGGATACGGCTATGAAATATTCATGCGGGATTCCATGGAGGATGATCTCGAGAACCGCAGGAATCTTGTACGTTTCGTAGCCCAGGAGGTAATGCGTGATGGACATATACCTCCTTTTGACAAGTCTGCAGTCAATGAGGTTATCAGGGAAGCCAGACGCAGGGCGGGAAGAAAAGGACACCTTACCCTGAAGCTAAGGGATCTCGGCGGTCTTGTAAGAGTAGCCGGAGATATTGCTCATGCTGAGGAGGCTGTGGTGACCACTGCTAAACATGTATTGGCTGCAAAGAAGATGGCCCGCTCCATTGAACAGCAACTGGCCGATAGCTATCTTGAAAGGCGCAAAGATTATCAGCTGTTCCAGAAGAACGGTTCGGCCGTGGGCAGGGTTAACGGTCTTGCCGTAATGGGGGGAGACTCTGGCATAGTGTTACCTATAATGGCTGAAGTGACGCCAGCTCAATCAAGTTCAGAAGGACGTGTTATCGCCACCGGTATGCTTAAGGATATAGCTAAAGAAGCTGTCCAGAATGTATCTGCTGTGATAAAGAATATCACTGGAAAAGATACATCAAACCATGATATCCACATACAGTTCATAGGGACCTATGAAGGTGTGGAAGGCGACAGTGCATCGATATCCATAGCTACTGCTGTGATCTCCGCCCTGGAGAACATACCCGTGGATCAGTCTGTGGCAATGACTGGGTCGCTTTCTGTGAGAGGTGACGTACTACCAATTGGTGGTGCAACCTACAAGATAGAGGCTGCAGCTTTGGCAGGGATAAAGAAAGTCATCATTCCTAAATCCAATGAGGATGATGTGCTTATAGAAGAAGCCTATAAGGATAAGATCGAAATAGTGCCTGTAACTAACATAATAGAAGTTATAGAGCACAGCCTTGTGGGAGTCGATAAACAGAGAATAGTAGAGAAGCTTTCGAAACTAACAAACCTTAAGCTTAACCTCGATATTCCTGAAGTTGTTCCCACATGAGGATATTGGTTTTAATATGACTCCCATGAAAAATGTTGACTTTTACGACGTAAGGGTGGTAGATGCTACCACTACGTCCATAATTATTGACAATGGAAACGTTGAAGAGATATCTGTGAACTATACAAGAGGAGGAGGCATACGCGCTCTGTGTGGTGGTTCATGGGGTTTTACTTCAGCTGATGGCTATTTCAATGAGAAGAAAGCACTAAATGCTGCTTCTGAGCTCGCTGTTAGTATGAATTCCCGCAATCCCAAAGAAAAAGTAGACCTCAAGACGGTAGGCAAACCAACTTTAAAAGACCTTCCTCGCATAAAGGTCGATCCAAGGGATATATCCATTGAAGAAAAAGTAGCACTGCTCAAGGAAATGAGCAAGCGTGCAAAACTTGAGGGGATAAGCAGCACAAGTGCCGTCTACTCTGAATCTGAAGTCAAGGTGTGTTATAACAACATTGACGGTCTGGATTGTGAATACGAGCTTATAAGATCCGGATTTGCTGTTAGTGCAGTGGCCTCAGAGAATGGCATTTACCAGGCAGGAAGGGAAAGCAAGTTCGGTGTCAAAGGATATGAGATATTCGATGAAACAGATGCTCTTGAGCTTGCAACAAATGCAGCTAACGAAGCCCTTCAGCTCATACATGCCAAGCCTGCAAAGGGAGGTAATATGCCTGTGATACTTGATCAAGAACTTGCAGGAGTTTTCGTACATGAGGCTGTAGGTCATGCTTCAGAAGCTGATCTGGTGCTTGAGGGAAGTTCCATACTTGAGAATATGATTGGAAAACAGATAGCTTCACCCCTTATCACTATAGTGGATGATCCTACGCTTCATGAATATGGTTATTTCCCGTTCGATGATGAAGGGGCACAATCACAAAAGACTACCATCATAAAGGATGGTGTTATGAGTTCTTATCTGCATTCCAGAGAAACTTCAGCAAAGCTTGGAGGCGAACCCGGACACAGCAGGTGTCAGGGATATTCCATGCCTATAGTGCGCATGAGCAATACATATCTTGATAATGGCAAATCCACCTTTGAAGAAATGCTTGAGGAAATAGGCGATGGAATGTACCTTATTGGTTCCAGAGGCGGACAGGTCAACACTGGTGAAGGCATATTCCAGTTCAATGCAGAAAAGGCATATCTCATTGAAAAAGGAGAGATCACAACCCTCATGAGAGATGTATCTCTGTCCGGAAAGACCCTTGAGATCCTCAACAATGTTACACATGTGGGCAATGATCTGAAAATGAATTCCGGGAGATGTGGCAAAGGCGGACAGCTGGTACCTGTGAGCGATGGTTCTCCTCATATTTGCATCTCAAAGGCTGTTGTCGGAGGTGTCTGAATGTATGACATTGCAAGAAAAGCCCTCCGTGCTGCCCTCAAAGCAGGTGCCGACGAGGCTGAGGTCTATCTGGTCAAAAGCGAAATGACCAGTATAGACATTCGCAAAGGCGTGATCGAAGGTTCCAGGGAAAACATAAATAAAGGAATGGGAATTCGTGCAGTTGTTAACGGTGCTGTTGGTTTCTCAAGTACCAATATAGACACTAAAATGGAAGAAGCTGCAAGGACAGCAGTTTCCTCTGCCAGGATCAGAGGAACGGATCCTGCATGGAAGTCTTTTCCAACTGATGGGAAGTATCCCGAAATAAAGGGTGCGTTCGATCCCCGTATCAAAGATATGGAACTTGACGAATGTATAGAGTTTTCCACTAACATGCTGGCAGGAGCATCATCTTTACCTGAAGTGCTTGTAACTGCAGGCTCGTTTTCCCGTGTGGTAAGCAGGCGTTTGATATTAAATAGTAATGGCATAGAGGTAGAGGACAGAGGAACAGCAATAAGCGGGTTCGTAGATGTTATAACTGGTCAGGAAGAACCTACCACTGCCTATGAATACGACATGTCTAGAAAAATGGACATTGATTTTTTCAATTTGGGCAAGGCTGCTTCTGAACTTGCATCCATGTCAAAGAATGGTATTTCCATTGAACCTCACCGTACAGAGATCATTCTGCATCCATTTGCAGTTGCTGATCTTCTGACAGGTATCTTTTCCTCTGCTATTGATGCAGACAATGTTCAAAAAGGCAGGTCCAGTCTCATTGGACGTAAAGGAGAAATGATTGCAAGTGAGAAGTTATCTATAACAGACGATGGACTTCTTGAAGGGGGTCTTGAGACAGCTATGGCGGATGATGAAGGTATTCCTTCCCAGACAACTCCTGTAATAGATAAAGGTGTTTTCAAGTCCTATCTATATGATACCTATACTGCAGGCAAGGAAGGTATAAGCAGTACAGGCAACGCTTCAAGACATTCCTATTCCTCACCTCCCTCTGTAGGGACACGCAATTTTATTATTGGACATGAACAAAGCAATGTGATCGAAGACACGGATAAAGGGATCTACATTAACACGGTCATCGGAGCACATACCGCTAATTACCTATCAGGTGACTTTTCAGTAGAAGCACGGAATGCCTTCATCATCGAGAAAGGAGAGCTTTCAAGTCCTATCAGATCTCTTATGCTGTCAGGAAATGTTTTCAATATTCTTAGGACTATAAATGGTGCCGGTAAGGATCTGAGGCAAGTAGGCGGCACAGTAACGCCTTCGCTTCGGATAGCTGATATGAGTGTTGTCGGCTGAACATAACTCTTTAGATACCAATTCTCATTATAACCTTCATGCATCAGGGCTGGCATTGGTAGTGAGTTTTGGTTCTGTAACCATATACATAACCACTAGCAGTGAGATGGCCATCATGGCTGCGCATACATAGAAAGGCATTGTGAAAGATACATATCCTCCAAGGAATCCTCCTATAAGGGGACCAAAAGCTGTACCTGCTGCCTGTGCGCTGGTGATGGAGCTTATCCGTGAACTTACGGAAGCACCTCCTGCAAGTTCCACTGCAAGGGCCATGACAGGGGTTTCCACAGAAGCCATGCAAAGTCCCTGCAAGGCACGCAGCACTATGAGCTCTTCTACCCTGGTTACATATCCTAATCCCAGCACTACTGGTATATTCAGGAGCAGGCCGTATAGTATCAGCCTTTTGCGTCCATATCTGTCAGAGAGCACACCAATGGGAGTTTGCAGTATCACTCTGGAAATGACATATGCGGACACTGCAATACTGAGAGAAAGTTCCGAGGCTTGCAGGCGGACCTCGTATTCCGGGAGAAAAGCGAATATTATCATGATCCCGACCATTATAATGAACATTGCAAAG
Source organism: Methanomethylovorans hollandica DSM 15978 (assembly GCF_000328665.1). Lineage (NCBI taxonomy): Archaea > Methanobacteriati > Methanobacteriota > Methanomicrobia > Methanosarcinales > Methanosarcinaceae > Methanomethylovorans > Methanomethylovorans hollandica. Next base: position 1,674,080 of record NC_019977.1, on the reverse strand, counting down.
GACAGGGCATGGAACTGTGATGCTCCATCATTATTCTGGTCTTTTGTTCTTCTTTTTTCATGCCTGTTATGTGTCTCACCCACGAATAACTGCACAAGTAGTAAACTTATAAAACCCAGAAGAGCACACAAATAGAATCCGGCAGTGAATCCAAAATAGGTAGCTACTATACCACCGATCATTGCACCTATACCATAACCGAATCCCCTCATGCTTGAATATATGCCTATAGCTCTACCCCTGGTGCCGGATGTTGAGAAATGTGTCACCATTGCCACGATGGCAGGTACTGTTGCACCGACGGTTATCCCCTGTACTGCTCTTAGAAGCACCACGTGCTCGAACATAGAAACATGAGAATAAAGCACCGAGACCACCATGAAACCTGCAAGGCCGAATATTACAAAAGACTTTCTTTTATCCAGCCTGTCTGATAATCTGCCTGAAAATGGTTGGGAAAATGCATTGCTAAATCCAAATACTGTGGCTACTATGCCTGCTTTTACAACATCGGGAATTCCCGGTGCAAAGAAGCTATGGGTTTGAACTATGTACAGAGGTATAAGAAAAGCAAGTATACCTGTGCCCATATCTTTGAATAACTTGGAAATGGAAAGGATGTAAAGTTTGGGATCAAGCTTCTCTTTAGTATTTTCGGCGTTTACCATAGAATGTCCTCTCCATCTCAATTTCCGTGTCATATATAGCCACAAGTTATTCAATTCTTCCAAAAAAGAAAATTATATGACAGAACCTGTTTTTTTACTCCACCACTATTGTTCCACTTTGTGTATAAGGATGTGTGGCAAGATAATAGTTATATGTACGTCTCTCATGGAAAGTGTAGGTGAAGGTCATGTCTTTGGTCAGTGTGGGGGACTGGAATACACTGCTTTTGACAATGAATGGCACTGAATCATTGTTTGTCCACCTTATCGTATCGCCCCGGGAAATAGTGATGGATTGAGGATGGAAGGCATAATTATCAATGTATATTTCAAAGTATTTTGTGTCATCTACAGATACATTTGTACTGGTATTACTGCCAGTATCCGGCATGTTTTCTTTGTCTGTACATCCAGAAAATGCCAGAAAAGATATCAGCACTATACTTACAAGCAACTTATTTTTCATATGATTGTAAGTTATGGGGTGATAGGTATAATACTTTTTGAAACAAAAAAGTACACTCTAATGACCTTATGAATGCTCATTTACGCTGGGTCCTGTACATGTCCTCAAGACGTTCCAGCGTGTCAACCTCTTCCAGTGACTTATCATCTCTTACACGTACAAGCCGTGGAAAGCGCAATGCATATCCAGACTCATAGTTCGTGCTCTTCTGTATCTCTTCGAAAGCCACTTCAAAGAGTATATGCGGTCTGATCTCCACACTAGTACCGGATCCTGAAATGACATGTTCCCTGAACATTTCTGTTAGTTCTGCCAGTTGCTCATCAGATATTCCGGTGGCCACTTTACCTACCGGCAGGAACTGGCCTGTGTCAGGGTCATGACAGGCCAATGCATAAGAACCAAGAAAACTTGTCCTTCTGCCATAGCCCCATTCCGCCCCTATTACTACAAGGTCCAGAGTTTCCATAACTGGTTTTTTCTTAAGCCAGTTCTTTCCCCGCTTTCCCGGTGAATATGGAGATGCAGGGTTCTTTATCATAATGCCTTCATGACCTGCACTCAATGCCTGTTCATACATGTTTTCTATCTGTGAAAGGTCTGATGTTATGAGCTGGCTGTCCACGCGGACGAGATCATCGTTCTCTACAGAGGCTACAAGGAATTCCCGTCTCTTTTGCAGGGGGAGCTCTATAAGGCTTTCACCATCAAGGTACATGATGTCAAAAAGGTTAAGAATAAGTGGTATGTGTCTTACCTTGTTCTGTACATCATGTTTACGTCTGAGACGCTTAAGGATCTCCTGGAATGGTTTCGGTCTTCCATTTTCGTCAATCGCCACAGCCTCCCCGTCAAGTATGGCAGAATCAGCTTTTACTGCCCTCTTTACTGACGATACAATGTCGGGAAGCGAGCCTGTGATGTTCTCCAGGCGCCGGGAGTAGAGGATGACCTCATCGCCCTTTTTATGTATCTGCACCCTGGCACCATCAAATTTCCACTCTGCAGCGACAACTCCCAGCTCCCTTATAGCAGTTTCAATATCCGGTGTTACTTGTGCAAGCATTAGTTTTATAGGCCTGCCTATCTGCAATCCTAATTCTAAAAGAGCCTCATCACCACCTTCTTTTGCAGTGACAGCCACAATTCCCATGTCATTAGTGAGCATGAAGCCTCTTTCAACGGATGCTACGGGAACTTCAAAAGCCTTTGCAATGGCATCCCTGACAATACCTTCTCCCACACCTATCCTCATGTCCTCTATGGCAAGCCTGGCTATATACCCAACATCTTCAGCAGACGCCGAGTTAAAAAGATATTGTAGATGCTTTATCCTGGATGTCTGGGACCCCTTGCCTGTTGCATGGGCTATGTCCTTGAATCTTTCATAGACTTCCATGATGCTTAGTTCCACAGGTGAGTCTAAAAACGAAGAAAAAGTAGCCTGCCCCTTAGATATTTTGCCCAGAACTTTCACTGTAGTCTTGCCTATATCTCCGGTTTCCCTTACTACGTCTTCTATTTCCTTCACTGGCAGACCTGATGATTTGGAAAGTGCATTGAGAAGAATACCTGTGCCCAGGCCTACTTCTTCATCACTCCATGCGGGAAAGACTTCGCCCATGACAAAATGAGTTACTACCGGCAACTCCTCACTTGTCACAAGAGAGAAGAGCTCTGCCACAAGAGCTGTCATATCCAGAGATCCGGCTGTTTCTTCTATGACTTTACATGTCCTGCAGAACTCCCTGAAGCTTGTCATTGTGATCAGCTTTTATTCCTTGCAAATGGAAACAATATCGCTGAGAATAGCGCTTGCTGTCTCTATGGAACCTGCACCTCTGCCAACAACTATAACGGGTCCGGCAAGATCGGTTTGCAGCGAGGCTACATTCATAGTTCCACCTACCGCTAGCGGATGGCCTATTGGTACAAGCCGTGGAGCTACCTGGATCCTCTGCTTGTTGACCTCTCCTATGAGCTTTATAACATAACCATCGGTCTCGGCCAGCATCAACGCCTCAGGAGTGATGCGAGAGATACCTGTAACCTGCACATCTTTGTACGTGGCATCTATTCCAAAAATAGCATTTGCAAGGATCACAAGCTTGCATGCTGTGTCTATGCCTTCCACGTCATAGGCAGGGTCCTTTTCCGCTATACCCAGTTCCTGTGCCTCTGCAAGCATGAGCTCATAGGTTGCGTGCTCTTCCATCATACGAGTAAGGATATAATTACAGGTGCCATTGAATATGCCTTCTATACTGATAACATCATTACCTGCCAGAGTATCCCTCACAAGATTGAGCAAAGGCATTGCACCTCCCACGGTTGCTTCAAACCTGAAAGCGCAACCAGACTTCTCTGCCAGTGCTGCAAGTTCCCTGTATTTTAAAGCAAGTGGTCCTTTATTGGATGTTACCACATGCCTTTTTTTACTGAATGCAGTAAGCATGTTCTGCAGTCCCACACCACCGGTATCTATATTAGTAGGAGTTGTTTCTATGACCAGATCGTGTTCTATGTCACGGATGATATCATGGCCTGTGATATGGGCATCACCCACCACACCTTCTGATTCCTTGCGCTCAAGCACCGTTGCAAGGTCCACACCTTCCAGATCAACTACAGCAGTCTTTGAATCTGCCACTGCCACAACCATAATTTCAAGGCCAATTGATCTGAATTCCTCTTTCTTGCGGAGCAATACTCTTGCCACTCCCTGTCCAACAGAGCCAAAACCAATTATTGATGCCTTTATTGTTTTCATTTTATGACCTCACAGGATCTCACTCTCAATGGGTTCTATCAGCACAAGGTCTTTTTTCTGGGCTATCGACCTTAGCAATGATATTGCATCCCTCAATTCTTTCTTTCCGACGGCATCAAGCTTGAATGAGGCAGAGGATGATTTATTTATGCTGGGCATAGAAAGATGCAGTTCAACTACTTCTGCATATCCAGTTTTATCAATCGTATCGATAGTGTCTTCCAGGTCTGTGTGCACTATATGACCTATGAGCACGACTGTCCCTCTTTCTAGATACCTCTCTTCATTTACCCGGATCACTCCCACACCAAGATTTTCCAGCTTGGTTATAAGAGTAGTTATGCTCAGGGACTCTGTCTCAAATACCACTTGTACAGGAATGGTACCTCTTGGAGTTCTTTTCTCATGATGATGTACCACAGAGACCAGGTTGCCCCTGAACTCAGATATTGGCTTCAGTGCATGCACCAGTTGTCCTGGAGCATCCTGTAATTCTATATCCATAGAAACTCGCATGTGCTGCCTCGTTTTATTTGAAATGATTATCTATTTTGAAAAACATAGGTACTTAACACAATTATATATTTTGGTGTTCTGCATATTTGAGTACTATGATGTTACCCCTTCCTTTTTTATATTTCTCGACAATGCCCCTGTTCTCAAGATCAGATATCATAAGGCTTACTTTAGCCTCTGAATAATGTATCTTGTTACGAAGTTCTCTTTGAGTAATACGTCCTCCATTGGCTTTTATGATGTTGACTACCTGTTGAAGGTCTTGCGGCAGCGATACACCATCATCAGTTGTATTCTCTGAACCTGAGTATTCAGTTTCATATAAACTGGTTTCCAGATAGGCTTTCTGAGAACTTTGTTTCTTTTTCAATACCAAAAATACGATTGCACCTGCAATTAGCAACGAGCCTGCCACTATTAAGAAAATGGTGCTTTTAGAGCCATTATTCCCCGGAAGGGGATTTTCTTCTTCTATCAGTGTCGGAATCTCCGGAAGGTCACTATCATTCAAATTGCTTTCAGGATAAGCCGGTAGAAGCAACATGTCCAGCAGATAGTCTCCTCCATCTGTAATATTGAGCATTTCTTCTCTGTATGAGGCCAGTTCACCATTCTCATAATAACTTGCTTTGAGGATGTAGATGCCCATCGGCAGATCAAAGGAGTAGAGACCATATTTGGCTACCTGTGACTGCGGAGGTGTGGAGTTCACTTCAACAATTGTGTTCTCCAGAAGCTTGAAGGTCTCCCAATCATATACTGCACCATGGACTGTTGCGACTTCCGCGGCCTCCGCCATTGGGAGAACAAACAAACATAAGAATATAAGTATCAACAAATGATATATTCTATTTTTAGTTTTTTTGGAAGGCACAATTTTATATTAACCAACAAGATATGTAAATCTTTTCCATCATCTGTCATCTGGGCATTTATAAAGTTTATTCAAGTAAAATAAAGCAAATTAACCCTTATATCCTTCTTCATATAAAAGAAAAACAGCTATAAAGTAAAGTATGTATTTATTTGAATATCCTTACATAGTAATTGACGAAAAACGTCTTATCTAGAACAAAGGAGAAATGGAACTGAGAACTATACGAACAATCACTTATATTTCCGTTGCACTCCTGATCGTGAGCATGTTGGTGATCGGAGCAGTGTCTGGAAAAGCAGGAGAAGGCGGGAATGGAGGAAAGATGGCCAATAATGGGAATTGCATTGAAGACTGCGACCGTGATAGAATCTGTGATGGAGAATGTATAAACACCGGTGTATGCGACCCCAAAGCTTACAACTATGAACACAACTATGATTACTGCAACAGTGAATCATAATTTGAAAAAATGATTTCTTTGGTTCTGTAGGAATCTCTACAGTAGTAGGTTTCTACAGAACGACTAAACCACTAAAAGTGCTTATCAATATATCTATCTACATGGGGACATAAAAATATAAGGGGAGATAAAAATACAAGGGGAGATAAAAACGAAAGTCATGAAATTATTTACTTACGTTACTATTATGCTGATGTTGATGAGTGTTTTCTCAACTGGTGCCTTTGCTGCATCCGGAGGAGGTAATGGCAACAATGGGATGGGAAGCCAGGGTAATGCAGCAGGGAACCAGGGAGGGGAACAGAACCGTGTATCGGTAAGTGGCAATGATGATCCGGATGACAAAGGTGCCACTGAAAGACAGCAAAAGAACAGAGATGATTATTTTGCTGCAAAGGAAAAATTACAGCAAATAAATGTCAACATGAACAGTGGTAAGATCAATGCTTCTTCAAAGGAAGTTTTTGAGGTAAGGCAGGCCTATTTGCTTGAAACCATTGATTATACAATATCTAATTTAGAAGACCTTAAGGAGAAAGTGGATGAATCTCAGAGAGAAGATGCCGATGAGATCATTGCTGACCTCGATGACCATATCTCTAAACTTGATGCTGAAAAGTATATTGTTGAAAATGCTACCACAACCAAGGAACTCGCTAAGTCGGCCAGGAATATTCATGATATCTGGAGAGATGCCGTGAAAGACGCCTACAAGACAAGGGTAAAATTCGTAGATGATAAAGTTGAGATTTATCTGAACAAGTCCACCTCTCTTTCAGAGCGCCTTTCGCTGGAAGTGGAAATACTTCAAAATCAGGGAGAGGATACTTCAGAACTTGAAGAATTGCTCCTGGAATACAATGGTCTTATAGAACAAGCCCGGCAGAATAGGGAACGTGCAAGAGAGACGTATCAGAATGGTGGTGACACTTCAGGGAAATATTGGAGTGCTTCGGCAGAGAACCTCAAAGATGCAAATGCTGTGCTCTCTAGGATATCTCGGATCCTTCAAACTTACAGGCAGGGAGTAGTTTCCCTTAATGGTGATGGCACACTTCTGGCAAAAGGCAATGGTACTGCTGTACTTTCAGGAGATATAGCCGCAGAGATGACAATAGATGATGCGCAGCTTGTGATCAAGGACCATGCAGGCGATGCAAAAATAAAGATCAGCAATGGTTCTGAAATAGTCCTGGAACTAGATAATTCCCTTGAGGCTGAGCAAAAGAGAGCACTGGTATATTCTGACCTTACAGCCAAAGTGAGCATTTCGGGTAGCAGGCTTACGGTTATGATAAAAGGTACAGAACTTGATCTGAAAATCGAAGGAAACGGAAGCACTGTACTTTCAGGAGAAGGCACATATACGGCAGTCACTGGCGAAGAAAGCAAACACTGGGCTTCCCGATTTGAAAGTGGTCCCGAAGAATATAGTTCACAGGAGGAATAAAATATTAAATATGCTAGTATTTATATCCTTGTCATTATGGCCTGTGGCCTTGTAATTTCCGGATGTGCAGATAAAAGTGATACTGCTTCTGAAGCACCCTCATCTCAAATATCTCTTACAAATAATACTGCGGCTGCTGATGCGATATTATCGGAAGGCAATGTAAGTATAACCGACACTGAGGTACAGGATATGGAGCAGGAAATGAAAGAACTGGAAGCTCTTATCATTGAGATGGAAAAAGAGGAGAACATCACCATCGAAGAGATGTGAGCGTGACATACCACTTTTTACACTAAATTTATATATTTATTCTGAGCAGATCTATTTTTATAGATGGACATACATATAGTATATGTAAATTTATGAGAAATTCAAAAGAGATCCTTGAGGTAAAAACAATATGGGAAACATGCTAAAAACAACTTTGTTATTGGCATCTTTGACCGGTCTGCTGGTCATAGTGGGAAGGCTCATCGGAGGGCCTTCGGGAATGATTATAGCCTTTTTATTTGCTATAATCATGAACTTCGGTACTTACTGGTACAGTGATAAGATCGTACTGCGCATGTACAAGGCACAAGAGGTAACTGCTTCAGAACATCCACAACTGCACAACATAGTGAAGAAGCTTGCAACCCTTGCAGACATGCCCATGCCCAAGGTCTATATAGTCCATACGGCTATGCCCAATGCCTTTGCAACCGGCAGAGATCCCAAGCATGCAGCTGTAGCTGCCACTACAGGTATATTGGACCTTCTGACCACAGAAGAGCTTGAGGGCGTACTGGCACATGAAATGGCTCATGTGAAAAACAGGGACACGCTGATTAGTGCGATCGCAGCGACCATTGCAGGTGTTATCTCCATGATCGCCACATGGGTACAGTGGGCAGCCATATTTGGGGGACTAGGAGGTCGTGATGAAGAAGGAAGTAACAATATACTTGGCTTTTTAGCATTGGCCATTGTAGCCCCTCTTGCAGCCACCATCATCCAGCTTGCCATATCCAGATCAAGGGAGTTTGCTGCCGATGAAGAGGGAGCAAGGATATCTAAAAAACCATGGGCTCTAGCAAGTGCACTGGAAAAGCTGGAATCTGGTGCGACTCTCTACCGGCCAAGGCGGGGAGATGTGCAGGCATCGGACAATACTGCCCACATGTTCATAGTCAATCCTCTGAAAGGAGGCGGCTTAAGCAATCTGTTCCGGACACATCCTGCAACTGAAGAAAGGGTAGCTCGTCTTCGGTCAATGTAATAACTATCAGAAAAAAGAACACAGATCCATCTGACCTGTCTCGGTCAGATGCACTATTTCTATTCCCGATTGTTGTTCCAGGTGCTGTGCCAGGTATCTCCTGTGGCAGTCCTTAGGATTCTTTTCAGCACACATTAAGACCGGGTTTCCATCTATGCTATTTACTTCCAATATGAAAGCAACAAGCCTGGTAAAACTGTTGTTGAATTCTTCTGTTTCCATATATTCACTGTAAGAGCTTTCCCGCATGCCACCCACCCCGGCACAGTGCACATAAGCGATCCCATTCTTTGGAAGTATTGTCTGCAATGATTCCTTGTCAAAATCCTCCATCCATGAATGGGGATAATGCCTTACATCTATAAGGTGGGTGATATTGCTGTTCAGTATCAGGGATATGAATTCCTCAAGAGTACGATCCCCATATCCGATTGTGTAACATGTAGGTCCTTTTGCCATCAATAAGGTTAATAGGCATTGTGGAGTATTATCTTTGCGATTGGAATGCTTTGGCAGCTTTTAGTTTCCATCAGCAGAAGTTTTGCAAGATGAGGTTGTACACAAATGAGGGTTTCAGTTGATGTCTCAAATATTGGCGGAGAGTTGAACGCACCGACGTCCAAAAGTTATACGCATCGTGCTATTACCATAGGTGCGCTTTCCTGCGAATGCATCGTAAGAAAACCCTTATTGTCAGCAGATACACTGGCAACCGTAGCAGCTTGTGAAAAATTAGGAGCTAAAATAGAAAAAGTCAATGGTGATCTGCATATAATAGGCATGAAGGGAAAACCCGGTGTTCCTGATGATGTAATAGATGTGAAGAACTCTGGTACTACTCTGCGCCTCATGACCGCCATATCTTCACTGGCAAATGGCGCGACAGTGCTAACAGGTGACAGTTCCATCAGAGGAAGGCCCAATCAGCCGCTTCTGGATGTGCTCAACAGGCTTAATGTAGACGTATTTTCCACAAGGAACAACGGCTGTGCTCCCATTGTAGTAAGAGGCGGGCTCAAAGGCTCTGCCGCTGAGATAGATGGTTCCATGAGCTCGCAGTTCATTTCTGCATTGCTCATGGCTTGTCCCCTTGCCACTGAAGATACGATCCTTTCCATAAAAGGAGAGCTGAAGTCCAGACCTTACGTGGACATTACAGTAGAAATGTTACAGGAAGCAGGAGTAAAGATACTTGTGGATGAATCCAATGGTATTAAGTTCATCATTCCTGCAAATCAGCAGTACGATCTTAAAGATTACACTGTTCCGGGAGATTTTTCTTCTGCTTCCTATCTGCTTGCAGCTGCAGCAATGCTTGGCTCATGCATCACTGTCCATAATCTTTTCCCTTCAAAGCAGGGTGATTCCGAGATCATCAATGTGCTGAGGCTCATGGGGGCAGAGGTGCAGTGGGACGCGCAACAAGGTGTTGTGACAGTTGAAGGAAAACAACTTAAAGGCATAAACTTCGATGCCGGAGCCACCCCTGATCTTGTCCCCACTGTAGCAGTACTTGCTGCTGTTGCCGATGGCGTGACTGTGATAGGCAATGCAAAGCATGTGCGCTATAAAGAGACCGACAGGTTGCATGCCATGGCAGTGGAACTTTCAAAGATGGGTATCATGATCAAAGAGGAGCCAGACAGTCTTACTATCACTGGCGGCAAGCTCGCCGGAGCAGATCTACATGGATGGCATGACCACAGGATAGTGATGGCATTGACCCTTGCAGCAATGGTTGCCGGAAAAACCACGATAGATACTGCTGACTCTGTGTCCATCTCGTATCCTAAATTCTTTGAGGAAATTAGTTCCATCGGAGCAAAAATAGAAATGCTTGATGAATGATCATTTTCCGGAATATGATCCATCAAGCGCCTTGCTGAAACTGAATGCTTTTTTACGCATATATTCGGGGATACAGCTCTTTTCCATCACTATGTGGGATGTTCCCACACCCACCACTATGATCTTGGATTCCATGGGCATTTCCCCTTCGGTGATCACCATATCTTTTCTGGTGACCTCGATACCCACATCGTTGCTACAATAACCCGCAGCTATCATATAGTCCATTACTATCTTTTTACCGGTTTCTGTCGCGAATGCTATGGCTTCGACATGGTCAGTAAAGACCTTTCTTCCCTCAGGGGTGAATACGAAGTATTCCACAACTTCTTTTGCCTCTTTTAGCTCCTCATTCGAGACACCTTCTCCGGTAATGGGAGCAAAGTGTTTCTTAATAAGGATGTCCACTCTTTTTATGCCTTTGCCTACCAGTGCACCTGCTGCATTGCCCACATCAGCATTCTCAGGTACTATGAACTGCGCATCAATGAGTTTTTCCATCTCTTCCTTGAACGCCCACACAGGTCCACCCAGTAGTACAACAGGTGTTTCGACCTTAAAACGGGTAAAATTCTCAGCTGAAAGGATACGCTGCACAATATCGGCCGGTATACCTTCTATGAGGTAGGAGATCAGGGCTGATGCCATGTTTCTTGCTACCTTTCTTTTCACTTGTCGGCAGAATTCTTCTTTATCTAGCTGCAATAATTTTGCCAGTTTTTCAGCACCTGCAATAGAAGCTTCAGTGTCCCATTTCTGCATTTCTCCAAGTACATGGAGCATATCCGTCGGAGTGAAACCTATAGGCTGTATCAGACGCTTTTTGATGAGGTTATCTATAGCATAGGTGCTTGGATGCTTTTTCATTTTCTGGAAGAGGTCAACATAGGATACAGGAGTATGCAAAATATAATCATATATCTCTTCCTCACTTTTTGTCAGTCCTATAGGTCTGAATCCAGTGCGAACAAAATATTTAGTGGATTGCACATTCTCATCAAGAAGTTTCTTTGAAGGACTCTTACTCTCATGAAGCTGCTTTAGAAAACCCGGATATTGCTGTGCTGCACGGCAGAGCGGAATGACCCTGCGGGGCCCCACGTGGAATTTGCGATCGCTGATCCATACATGACTATCTCCTCCGGTGGCTGAGGTTTCCATGCGGACAGCTTTGACCATTGTCTTCCAGCCTCCTACAATGGCTCCATGCTCACTGAGCTCAGGCACACCATTTTTTATAAGAGCGACATCGGTACTGGTGCCACCTACGTCTATCATGGCACAAGTGTCCAGTTTTGTAAGGTAGGAAGCACCTACAAGGCTTGCGGCAGGACCTGAGAAGATTGATTCTATCGGACGCTCCAATGCTTCTTCCATACCTATCACAGAGCCATCACACTTTAACATGAGAAGGTTTGCCTCAATACCTCTTGCATGAATATCCTTCAGTATGGACTGTATAAAATTATGTGTGATGGGCAGCAACTGGGCATTGAGATATGCTGTTATCGCACGGTCATATGCTCCCACTTCCTGGGACAGTTCATGCCCACATACTACCGGCAGTCCAGTCAGTTCCGTAATTATGTGCTTCACCCTGAGCTCGTGGTCCGAGTTCCTATTGCTGAAGAAGGCAGAAACAGCAAATGCAGCTACCTTGTCCTTTACCTCCAGAGCGAAATTCCTTACTTTCTCCTCGTCCAGAGGAGCAGCCTCTTCACCATTACTTGTATGGCCGCCGTTAACCATAATATAATTAGGTGTGGGGAATCCCTCCTGTGGTATAGCATAATCTCCAACGAGGATAGCAGCCACAGGAAATCCGGTGTCCTCAAGGATAGTATTGGTGGAAAGTGTGGTGGAAACTGACACCAGTTTAACATTGCGGGTATATTCCTTATCCAGTTCATCGATGGCCCTGCTTATCCCATCTAATGGATCAGGATATGTGGTAATTACCTTTGTTTTCTGCACGATGGCCCCATCCGTATCACGAATGAGGACAGCATCTGTAAAAGTTCCGCCGGCATCTATTCCCAGACTATATTGCATAGGTGACACTCCATGAAAACGGGCAGTATAAGCCTAAATGTACTATATGAAAAAGAATTGCATGATATATAACAGTTAGGAAAGTCAGCAGAATAAGCCGCTGGAATATGGGGTTATAGTATGAAAAAAGAGAAAAAAGTAGGCATGAAGCCTACCTGTATTTTACTTTTTGATTTACTTTGCCGGGATGATGAGTGATCTCTCACCAGCAGGCATGAACTCGCGCAGTGCGCCCCTACCGAATTCCTTCCTTGGAGCTGTAAAGTCAAAGGGCAGGAGGTTGTCTGCGAAACAGACCTTGATGAGTGGGTTCACTGCATATGCGTCGCCGCGGCCTGCGTGTGCTGCACATGCTATTGCAGCGTATCCACCCTGGTGACCTACGTTCATGGCGTAGTTGGGGTAGTTTGGTCCACGCAGCTCAACAGGCAGACCCTCGTCGGACTGGTAGGACAACACGTTGGTTGCACCGCACTGGTCCTGCAGGTCGAAACCGAAGAAACCGAGACGGCCATGGCCTTCCTTGTGCAGGTACATAGAGAGGTACCATCCGGACAGACCGGCATTTCCGTTACCAGTTGCGATAGCGGTTGCAGCACCTGCTGCAGCGGAGAGCACAGTTGCCCTCTGGGATCCTCCAAAGTGGTCCTCGAGTGCAGTTGGGTATTTCTCGTAGTTCTCCATACCGTACAGGGTGGACTCTGTGGCGATGTCCTTGACAACTTCCAGAGTGGCCTTTACCTTGTTGTCGGTACCCTTCTTGGCTGCACCGTTGTACTTGTCGTTGATGTAGTCGACATTGTAGTACAGGTTGTCATCCAGGATGTTGTTGGTGTATGCAGCTGTTGCGTACTGTGTGAAACCCACACCACCGGACATGTATGATCCAAGCCAGATCTGGTCGTAGAGCATACAGCCTGCACCGACTACCTCAAGGGCTACGTGTGCTGGGTCTTCTGGGTCTACACGGCTGGTCTGTACGATATCTGAGAGATGACCAAAGGAAATTCCTCCTGGTTCGTTTGGACCACGTGCACGTCTTGCAGGAAGCATCTCACCCATGGAGATGACACCAGCGTGCTTTGCGGCATATGAAAGGTCAGCAACTGCTGCCTCACCGGCACACATGCTGTATGCGGAGATGAAGGACATACCGACCTGCATGGCCATCCATCTGGTAGTCTGGGCACCGTCTGTTACCCTGCTGACCACGGTTGGGATGTGGGCTGCCTGCCAGGTTGTCTTTCCGATAGCTGCCTTAATCTGAGCTGCCTGCTCTTCGGGGAATTCCTTGTTGATATCAATAAGGAACTGCTTGTCTATTTCATCTGCAAGCTCATCGTCACCGGTGAAGATCTTACAGTAACAGTCATCCACAAGTGCGGGGTGGGTCTCTACCATGTGTTCCTGGACCACTGCGCCGCCTGGAAGGGCGTGGTTGAGTGTCTCAAGGTAGAAGTTGATGGTTTCTGGTGTGACCTCGATACCCAGTCTCTTCTCAAGGGTCTCGTGGGCTAAGTCTATACCGACGATACAGGTTCTCCTGATGTCATCCCACATCTGCTGCATTGCAGCGTTGTTCACGTAGTGCAGGTCGTCGACCTCTACCATCATGTCAGTGCCTGATATGAAGGATGGAGTAAGTGCTCTCTGACCGAGTGGAATACCACCACAGTGCATCATGGGGTTGTAACCGACAAGTCCTCTCTTCTTGGCGAGCTCCTGACCTGCCTTCTTCATTTCAACTTTCCTTGGGTTCTGGTCAACACCGAGCCTGTAGTACTTACCAACCATGTCAGTGATCTTGCCACCTTCCATCTTGTTGGCACCGTGCTCTTTTGTGAACTTGATCTCCAAGTGCTTTGCGAACATCTTTTTGTCTGCTGCCATTTATGTCACCTCGATTATTCCGGCTTGAATCCGTATTTTGTTCTCTGATCGAACACTCTGTGGACCCATTCAATAACTTCTTTGTCGCTCCTGTAAGCAACGTTGTCCACACGGTAGATGGTTGTCCTCTTTGCTGCTTCCTTTGCAGACATTGGCTTTCCAAGCTGAACCTTTTTGTCTATAGGTCTTCCTACCTGGTCCTTGTGCATCTTCACGATACCGTCTTCCTCGAGTCTTGCCCTGTCCAGCATGTCGAACATTACACCATCTTCCTGAAGTCTCAGGGAGTGGCCGTGCACAGTTGCGCCTCTAAGGCTTGAAAGTGCGGGGTCGAACATCTCTGTTTCTATCTGGAACTTGGCAACCTCTTCCATGTCTCTCTCACGGGCCTCAACGACCTGACGACCGGAAAGAGTACCTGGGTCCACGCCTCTGAACTTAATGGCTGCACCGTAGGATCTGAAGTATGGTACAGATGGACCATTGTACATTGAGTCTACGAACTGTACATATCTTACCCTGTCACCGGCTTTGGCTCCTGGGGTTGGTTCTACAGTCTGTCTAATAGAGCACTCTGGCTCACCCATCTCTGCAAGTGGTGGGTGGGTGCTGCGGTAGTCGCTGCCTGCTGGGCGGTGCCCGAGGATCATAGTCAGGTCGTCATCGGAGATCTCCCTGAGCTTTTCCACATCGCCAGACATGTGTTTCCTTCTGTTTGCTGCAACAGATGTTGCACCTGGGTAGTACTGTGGTTTATATGCCATAATCATACACTCCTAACATCTAATGATTTCATTGTGGTTTTCACGGCTTTCACGAGTTCGTTCAATTTTTCCCTTGAACATGATTCGCCTCGTGTAATCCCTGTCACAATTTCCATTACTTTTCCTTTTGTCACAATATCCTTATCTTTTGGTTTCACAAGCCTTGTCTTCACACCTGCCATTGCAAAATCCTCAAAATCTACGGGAGTTTGACACACGATAATGGCAGGAACATTCACTTGTTCAAGTATGTTCCTTACTTTCTTGATCACATGGTCCCTTACATTGCCTGTATGTATGACCGCAAGTTTATGCCTTGAGATCTGGGCCACTTCCTCGGGTGATATCCCGAAGGTACCGGAACCCATGTTAGTATCAGGTATGCCTGATCCTGTATTAAGTACCAGGACGCTCACCTGTATTTCTTCGCGACGCATACCGTAGGTAATTTCGCATACAGGTTTTGTGATATGTCTCCTTCCGGGGCTCATTGCAATTGCTATAACATCGGATCTTCCGGTTTCAGAAAGCGTGCCTCTTTGTGCGAGACCCCCTCCTCTTCCAAGTCCCATCCCATGCCTACAGTCAACAACTTGTGTTTCCCGGTCGAACATAACATCACTCATCTTTGATGAAACATACCTGGTCTTTCAGTTTGCCTTTCGGATCGGTCATACCCACCAGAAGGGGGTCCTGATCAGGTCCGAACCTTGCATAACCTGAAACAGTCTGCCTTCTTAGCATGAAATTACCCTCTCTGAACTCAAAGGGGAACGGAAGTATCTTCTCGCATATCTCATGCACCTGTTCTTTCACGTCGGCATCTGTCACTTCCAGACGGATGCTACCTACACTGACCATCAATTCCACTGCCTTGCCTTCTATTTCTATAAGGCGTCTGGAATCATGGACCAGGGCGGTTCCCTTTGCAGGACCATATGGTACTGTTCCGGGCAATCTCGGGCCGTGAATAAACAGCCTTATGACTCCTTCCAGGTCCAGGATCTTATTAAGGAGATCCTGGGCAGTTTCGGGCCTGAGCAAACGCTGAGGAACTATTTCAAGCTGCAAATGCTTTGTTGTGTCTGAGGACATATTTGACATCTGTGATTACCTTTGATACCATGACATAGGATATTAATGGATTTAGAGCGCTCCTGCAACTGCCTTGATCGGTTCCTTGAATTCTGGTATTGAACCGAACACGTTGCCCACAAGTGAGGATGTCTTCTCAATAGTGAACATCTGGGTGCCTGTGTCAAGTGAACATGCTGCACATACACAAGGAATTGCGAATCCTCTGGAGTGCCTGGTAACTACGTGGTTACCGTTGAAGATGCCTGGTCCGCCTCCACCGTAGATTGAGTGGCTGAAGAAGGAGAATCCGACTGCAGTACCCTGAGCTCTTCCCATGTCACAGCCTGGAAGTCCTGTCTCTTTTTCCAGGATGTCATTGAAGTACAGGATGGTTGAAGAAACGTTCTGTGCTGCTCTTCCTGCACCACAGTTCACCATGGTGGCTGCAAGCATACCTGCTGCTGCATATGCGTTCCACTTGGAGACATCATTTGCCTTGTAGAAGTTGTATCCGGATGGTGCTTTCTTGTCAACTGCAATGACGCCGTCCTCGATAGCTCTCTCAACTGTTGATTCCACTACAGTACCGATAGTACCGGTCTTGTTCTTGGTGACAATGTCACATACCATGTTGTTAGCGTTCAGTCCCTGGTATGCAAGACCCAGAAGCTGGTGCCTCTCGAACAAGCCCACTGAGTTACCCATCTCGTACATGCTTACCTGCTCGAAGATGGATGAGAGTGCTGCAGAGTTCATGGCCCTCTTGCCAGTGATGGCTGCAATGTGATTGGTGGTGATGTTCCTCAGAGAGTAACCCAGACCTTCGTTGTTCTGTGGGATACTGAGGATGGATGCAACGTTGCTGCCCATCATGTCCATTGTCTGTGGGTAGCTTCCCCATACAGCACCCTTAACGATAGGTGCGTCGAACATGTCTACCTTGTACATGTCGATGATGGTCTGTACCACGGCTGCTGCGCCTACTGTGCTTGCTGAAACATAGTCTGCACCAATTGCAGTCCTAAGGGATGGAACCTGCACACGTAACTGCTTTCCGCCAGCAAGTACTTGTACATTGGTGTCATCGTCTTTGTTGACCTGGATCAATTTTGCAACAGAGTCCTGTATGGCACTGGCGTTTGCAACGATGTCATATTTAAGTTCTCTGCCAAGGATACGGCGACCAGCGCCACCCATTTTACCACTGGCAAGAGCATTCTCGATACCTGCAAGGTTAACTGCAACAGTCCTCTTGGTGTCTTTGACGATTTTCTGTATGGCTGCGTTTCTTGTTGGCGCAATGTCCATAAGATCGACGCCGCTTTCCAACAGCTTACCTTTGTCGTCGTAAATGTCTATTTTATCAGACACGTATATTTCCTCCTATTTGTTAAGATCCATTATGGAAAGTGTACAGATAGAGTGTTAATAAAAAATCTGTACAATCGTTAAAAGATACGATATTTTCCATTGGAATATCCGCTAATTAAGATTAATTAGGTTTTAAACCTTTTGCATCAATATTCTCTCTGCATTCAATTTCAGGGTAAGTACTATATATTATATTTATTATATTAAATTGGCTTTTAGAGTAACACTTAAAGTGCCTTCTAAATGTATATCCTGCGTAAATTTACTTTTATTTTTCATACAAAATAATATTAATAAACTTTTATGTATATATTTGCTTTTGTGCACGTGTTATATGAACATATGCTTCTCGTGCATTACAAAGATTTAAGTAATACATATGGTATCACACGATACAAATGGAAATTGTAGCCGATGTTGGTGGCAGTCCGGGCATAGACTGCAATGGGTTCTGCACATATTGTTACTTTAAAAAAGTAAAAGAGATACCACCCTTCGGGTGCAAATATTGTTTTCCTTTTCATAAAGGGTGTGATTACTGTACCAGAGGAGTGAGGGAATCATACACTGGTTTTAAACCCATGCAGTTTGTTCTTCACAGCCTGTCAGACAGCATCAGGTTCAGAGCCAACGAGATAGAAAAGATCACCATTAGCGGAGGAGGTGATGTAAGCTGCTATCCTCAATTGCGAGATCTCGTAGCTGTTCTTTCCCAGCTTAGAAAACCAATTCATCTGGGCTACACCAGCGGCAAAGGTTTCAATTCTCCAAATGATGCAGAGTTCTTTATACAACATGGTGTTGCAGAAGTGTCCTTTACTGTCTTTTCTACAGACCCACAACTTCGGGCAGATCATATGCGTGATCCCAACCCTAAAGCATCCCTGCAGGTGCTGAAGGATTTCAGCAGGCATTGTGATGTCTATGCTGCCATTGTGCTCATACCCGGTGTAAATGACGGCGAAGAGTTATGGAAAACACTTGCAGATCTGCAGGACATGGGGGCAAAAGGTGCCATACTCATGCGTTTTGCAAACTGCAGGGAAGAAGGACTTATTTTGGGTAATGGCCCTGTACTGGACGGTTTCAAGACGCATACAATAGATGAATTCACGAACATTGTCATGGAAGCTGCTTCAAGATATAGCATGAGGATAACCGGAACTCCTCTGGAAGACCCCCTCATAGGCTGCCCCTTTGCACTGCGCAATGATGAGCAGGCCATGTCCCAGCTTCCTGAAATAAGAAAGCAGGCAACACTTATCACCAGTAAAGCAGCAGTTTCAAGACTTGCAGAGATCTTTGACAGGCTGGGGAGCTTTGTGAACGTGGTACCTGTTAACAAGGATATTGGTTGCCTTATAACCATAGAAGACCTTAATGATCTTGACCTGGGGAATGTCAAAGAAACAGTCCTTATCCCGGGAAGGGCATTCGTACATGATCCTGAAGCAAAGGCAGCATTATCCAGGGACGGCATTGACAGGTTCGTGCGCAGAGGGCCCGAGATGCTCAGCTATGACGGGGAAATGTCCATAAGCATGACCCGGGAAGCAGTGATAGCCTTTGAGGTCGAACAGTTCACAGAGCTGATCAACCAGATAAATGCCTTTGGTCTGCCGATCAAATAATTTTTCACATAAACTCTGAAAGACCTGTCTGCTTTGATTTGTCATTATTAAAGAGAGACTTAATATCAAGGCCTACAAGTTCAATACGCTGTTTGGTATAAGCTGAAACATTGTAATCTATAGCTACCTTTTTAGACACTTCCAGATATTTTTTCACAGAGCCTTCATGCACTGTCAATATTACACGGCCTCCGCATTTAGGACATACACCTGTAAGTGGTGGCCTTCGGAATTTTCCCTCGCACTTGATGCAACGTGTGCTCTGCCTGGAAAAGGCCCTCAGATTGCCAAACAGGTCCGGCAGGAAATGCGACACCAGAACCCTTTCAGCAACATCAGATGCATCAACAGCCCTTATCTTATCTGCCAGGGCCAGCTGAGCATCCATTTTTTCGACCATGCTGCCAAGGGTCTTATAAGCACTTACAGGCGGCCCTCCAGCTATGTCAGAAGTATCATGGGTAAACATGAAATGGTCGTACTGCAGGGGAGTACCCAGGCGACTGCTGACAAGGTCCATTTTACTTTCCAGTTCCTTTGGGTTCGTGTATTCCAAAGTAGCTTCATAGAACTCAGGAGGATAATGGGCACATACATCTATATTGTGAGCTTCCTTGTCCACCTCGCTCGGGTCCAGGAGAGTGGTAAGTACAAGCGGTGCGTCCATCTTTCCACCTCTTCTGTCCGGCAGATATTCCCTTGAGAAATTGATAAGTCCATCCATGAGCAGCATTACACAATCCTCATCACCGTCGCAGTTACGTCTTTTTGCCGCATGGAAGAAAGGATGAGCATAACCCACCGCAGCCCTGGTGAAACCCACAAGTCTCCCCAGAACACCTGCGGATGTATGGGGTGCAAGCCCCATGACAAGTGTGCCCACAAGGTCCTCGATGCTCTGAGCATTATAATAAGGTTCAAGATGGTAATACTGGGATAAAAGATCGTCTACATATCGGCTTATTTTTAAAAGATATCCAGCACAATCATATGAAACGACAATATCCTGAACTTTAAGGCATACCACCTGATCTCCGCTGATAAGTGGTTTTCCATATACATCTTCTGAATAACCTATTTCCAGCAGTTTTTCCACTTGTACGCCCAGCTCATCCGCTCTTATGTGTGTAAGAGGTATATCCGACATATCATATCTTACAGTACCGTCCTTAAAAGTATACAATTCATGCTTGGCACGCAGAATGCCTTTTTCAAGAGGTTCCGGGGTCATATTGCGAGACATCATCCTTTTGACACCTTTGATGGCATCAATATTCGATTCACGTTCACCAAGTTTCTCAAAGGCCCGCTGATATATTTTCTTGAAATCCAGTTGCTGCATGCGGGCACATGTAGTGTTCACCCCGCATTTAGGGCATGTTTCTCTGTTAACCGAAATGCCGCACCTCGGACAGGAAAGCTTGGGAACGGTAAATTCACCACATTCACATCTGAACTCGTAAGAGTCCATGCCACATGCAGGACATATCCTTGAGCCGATCTCCACTCGTATAAGCCCCACTTTTCCGTTTACAGATTCCTTGTAGCTGGCAGCATCCTCAAGCTTACGGGTATTTCCACCGGTTTCCCCAATAGGGAACAGTGCATGTGGTGCAGGTGACATCATTCTCCTGTCCGATTTTTCAGGTCTTCCCATGCGTGCCCCGATCCTGGAAGGAGCACGTGCCCGCACAAGCAGTCCACTGACCACATTGACAGCTTCAAGGCCTGTCTCTGCTTCAAGAACTGACCACCTTCTGTGAAGTTTAGCTCCCAGGCCCAGGCAGCGGATCAGAGGAAGAGGCTGCATGATCAGGATATTTCCTTCAAGTACCCTGTGCATGACCAGCATGTTTTCAAGAATGACCTTTATCCCACTATCAGCACTTTCTTTAAGGGGCAACGATAAAACCGAGCACGCTTTATTCAAAGACCCATGTTCTTCGATGAACTCTGCTAATCTTACAAATTCATTAGCAGTTATATCATGCCACAAGTAAGTGAAATCGGGATGAAGAGGGACGTTGTGTTTCTCACACATTTCCAGGGCAGCTTCCTGGGAGGGATGCTTCAGTTCCGGCTTAGCTGATCCGTCTTCAGCGGTAGCAAGAGAATAATCCTGTAACCACCACTCAAAACAATATGGTGAAGGTATCAATACATGGTTATTTTCAAGAAAGTCACCATAATTGATCAATATTTCACCTATATCGATGATATATTCAACTTCCGGGTGCAATCTATGAGCTTCTTCTACATCGTCGATCCTGACAACATCACCGCATCTCAGCCTTACTGTGGGGCCTTCTATGGAATCTACAGGAGCCATACCTGCAGCTTTCCCAGGCCTTTCCACTTTAAGCTGAGTGCCGGGAGCAATGAAATCATCCAGGATCACCATACTGGCCGGATTGATGCCAGCAGCAGCAAAAGAAGTATTACGGGACCTTCCATACCTTAGCCTGAACCCCCCAGGCCTTGAAGGATGGGAGAATACCGGTCTTCCGGCTATAAGATCTCTCAGATATTTATCTTTGGGCTTTACACCTGCAGTTTGTTCCTCTTCACTCCCACTGATCTTGGTACCTGCTATGAGGGTTTCCAGCCAGTCCCATCCATCCATCTGTAGCTTTTTTACGTGTTTCAGGACCTTTGGGGCTTTCAGGGCCAGTCCCTCTGCAAGCACAAGGGCCATGCCTCCTCTGACACGATTTGTTTCTACTCTCTCCAGATTCCTGTGCCCCTCAACTTCCTCTTCTTCGGTGGGCTCACCATCTATGCAAATGGGACAGTTCTCTACTATCAGCTTGATCTCTGATTCCGAAGGCGTGTATTGCAAGTTTGCCACCCTTCTGTAAAGCAATATTTCCTCAACATATCGTTCTACCTCTTCTTTTCGTGGCTTGTATCTGTCGATGCCTACGCTCCTGCGGACATAATCGCCTACCAGCACAGAAAGGGCCTGGGCAGTACCACCTGCACTACGTATGGGACCGGCATACAGGATGCGGATATACTCCGTACCGTCATCGTTCTTCCCCAGGTCTACCCTATCAATACCTTCAATGGGGGCTGCCACCACACCTTCCGTAATCACTGCCATGGATACCCGGATAGCAGCCTCTATGGCTTTTTTCCTGTCTTCAAAATTACCAACAGTACCTACAGCCACATCTCTTCCGAGAGCAAGTGCAGCTTCCTCACGGGACATGGTCGTTTCCAGTTCCCTGATACGCTGAGCTACACCCTGTACGCCGATGAGGTTCTCTACCCGATCAGCCAGGTCCTTTGCAAGTGGTATCTCCACAAAGGGCTTTGGATCACGCCCTCGTTCTCTGGCCTTGTTAGCTATGTCCATTTCCTGTTTCAGCTTTGCTTCAAGCCAGTGGAAGTACTCCCACATTGATTCACTTGCAATTATCTCTCCCATCCGGAAACCTCGAAGTGAGTACGTGTAAAGGAAAATAATAAAGATACTTTACAGCAATATCTTAATTACACCACGATATAAAAAACAATCTCAGGACAGAGGACATATATATATGCCCGAAATATCAATAAATTGTTCTTTTTAAGACGAACAAGGCTTTATACTAGAAAAAGAAAACAAGGATTAACGGAAAAACTCCTGCTGAATGGACAAAAAAGAGGTACGGTATGAAAAAGACCTTATGCATGTTAATTATCCTGTTGTTCATTACGATGGGTACTGCAAATGCAGAGCTGTTCAATGACCTGGACAGGTCTGTTACGGAATACAACGCATACTACGAAGAACTTCCCGGCTCAATTAAGGTTCTCCTTGGGAACGAAGGTATCCTGGCGGGAATTATAATGAACGATGGAAGTGAACTGAACGTATGGCTAGTTACAGAGAACGGCAGAGTGACAGAATTCGAAAAGGTCAAGGATGTAAGTGACTACCATCCTACTGTGATCATCGCTACCGATGAAGATACTGTCAGAAACCTTATCACAACTACAGCCCCGCTTACTGTCTATGAAGAAGCCCGTGCAAGCGGAGCCATATCCATTGATCCTGTAAGTTTTGTCAGCAAGGCTAAATTTGCGGTCACAGATCTGGCATTCAAAATGCTTAAAACAACCGGTTTTTTTTAAAAGTGACCTTTTGACCTTACAGGTCATTTCAATTTTTTAAGTGAACGACGGACCATCAGGTTAGATGACATCGTGTATATGAAAATGATTATCCCCAGCCAGAGCAATGGATTACCTATATTGTCTTTCCCCAGATATGATAATGCCAGGCCCAGGGACAATATAACTACATTTATCCTGGCAAGTTGCTTATTTGTTTTCAATATTGCAATGTATCGTTGCTTTGAATGTAATTGGTCTTTTTTGTATGGTTTCATAAATACACCTATAGTCTGATTATCATTTCAGAGGCTTTCCTCAGCCTGTTCATTACAGCTGCACCAACACCTTCATGAGTAAAAGATCCATCTGCAAGTATGATGTTCACTCTTCTTTCATCCAGCGCACGTAAACCTAGGAAAAGGTTTCTGGCTACTTCTTCAGGTTCATCTTTGCTTCCAAGATAGAACATATCGTTTGTAAGGGACAAAAGACCAGCATTGGTAACAAGCAAGCCCACTCTGGCTCCCCTGCAGGTAAAATCAGTATACATTTCGCGGATCTTATCCTGTACAAGATCATGGGCCCCTTCCAGAAGCAGTACAGTGGCGTTTGGAGCATAATGTGTGTATTTCATGCCCGGAGACCTGATTACACCCTCAGTTTCTGTCACATTGTCATTATAACCGATCTCCACTTCTCCTATGATCTCTTCGATCCTGCTCGCGGGTATATATCCAGGTCTCAAAATGGCAGGTTTCTTTCCGCTCATATCGATAACTGTGGATTCCACTCCTATGCATGTATTTCCTGCATCTATCACTGCATCTATTCTTCCTTCCAGATCATGCAGCACATGAGCTGCGGTGGTGGGGCTTGGTCTGCCTGAAGTGTTGGCACTGGGTGCTGCCAGAGGTTTGCCGGATACACGTATCAGTTCCTGTGCTACAATATCGGCTGGCATTCTCACAGCAACCGTATCCAGCCCGCCCGTAGTTATGTCCGGAACAATACAAGTCCTTTTCAGAATAAGTGTCAATGGTCCGGGCCAGAAAGCCTCCATCAGGGACAAAGCCTTTGCAGGGATCTCTAATACTAATTTGTCTAATTGTTGCACAGATGCCACATGCACGATCAGCGGATTATCTGCCGGGCGACCTTTTGCATGGAATATTCCGTTTACAGCTACCGGATCAAGTGCGTTGGCACTCAGGCCATACACGGTTTCCGTAGGTATGGCCACAGTTCCGCCTCTGCAGATAATTTCAGCACATTCTTCTATAACATCTGAGAAGTTCTCAGGATTTATGTTAAAGATCTTTGTATGGTGTTTCATCGCTTGATCATATCATCCTTTATCGTTAAAGGCAGCTTGTAGTTCTGTATGGCTCTTTGCATATTCTTCCAGAGACACGCCGGCAAGTACTGCCTCAATAACCTGCCGGCAAGATTTTGCACCGGCAGCGCAGCCCATTGGATGTGAATATATACCACTGTTGCAATCTATTATAACATCTTTGTCAAATACATTCATAAGCTCCGGTATCAATGCAGGTACGTACCCGCCTGAAACAACAGGGAACATAGGCTTTATCCCATCCCAGTTCTGAGGGAGAATGTGCATCTTTTCATTTCCTTTTACTTTATCCATAACACAACAATCATGCAGTGCCATTAATTCTTTTTTCTTTTCATGGAAATGCTTGTCAATGTCACCGATATAAAGCTGGTCAAGCCCTGCAAGACGGGCAAGCTTGGTTATCAGATACAGGCTGATACTATGATCTTCCATACCCGTAAAGGTATTATGTCCCTGAATCTGTGCATGTATGGCAAGTCCGAGTTCTTCAGTGACATCACGCAATGTCTGCACCGAGCTCCAGCCTGTGGGCACTGCATCTATCATTACATAATGCCCACCTATATTGCTTATAAAATTTGCTCTCCTTATCATCTCTTCACATGTGGGAGCAGTGATGTTGCACATATACATCTTTTTCTCTCCGGTTTCCTCTTCTGCATCTTCCCGGGCCTCGAATGTGAGTTCTGCACGTTTTTCGAACCTGTTGAACTTCTGATCGGTCAGGTTTTCGTCGTCTTTTACCATATCACAGCCCCCTACAAAAAGATCATATGCGACCTTTGCATGTGTTGCCGGATCAAGTCCAACCTTTGGCCTTACAGCAGCATTCACCAGGGGGCGATCATAAACACCTGTAAGATCTCTTATTCCTCCCACACCGTACTTTGGTCCCCAGAGTTCGTTCACAGGGTCTGGCGGAAAGATAATATCATGCAGCTTTAATCTGCTTATCATATTACTATTCAGTATTCTGCCTGCAACTGTACTGATGATATGAGACACCGAGCAGAACTCGAACAGGTCCTGGGGATATGAAACTCTGACAACATGTTTCTTTTTATCTATGTGGAACACATGGGGTTTTAATTTCTGTGCAAGTTTAGGGTTCAGCAGAGCAATATCACTCCACTTTCCAATGGAACATTCTCCGGCCAGATGGTTACAGGCTTCCTCGAAACTAACTCGCAGCGCAGGTTCCAGATGATATTCACATACAAAATCGGTTTCATCAGGAACATATCCAATGTCAATGTACTCTTTTAACATTCCTATCCTACCTTTATACTGAAATAAAAAACATGGGTAATACAAATAAATATCAATGACATAAAGGGTAGTGCCCATATCACATATAGGGGAGGTCATGCAATAAGCATTATGTAAATGTATCAGCATGTATATTAGATCAATTGCCACATCCTGGTAATGCAGAAATGTTCAGGAACGCAACAGTTCCAATATATAGAACCAGATTCTACCATCAGATTTAAAGCGCAAAGTATAAAGTAAGACTACGGATATCCAGTGAAGAGAAAGTATATATATCATTAGTTCCTATCAAAGGCCAAGTGAGCGGGTACAACATTTTTAACCCCACTCCCACACTAACCCCCACTCCCCAACCCGCTCACATGATTATAATGCAGTGGATCTCAATTTGTGTGGATTAATGTTTCATACTGTATTTTACTTGTTATACTGATTTTGCTATGTTCTCATCGGGTCAACGATTATGAAAAATCCGACAAGATCAATCAAATGTGTATACATTTTTCAAGCATATATGTATATTTTAAATAAAAAATAAAAGAAATGAAATATGGGTATTACTTTTTACATCTCTCGCATGCTTTTCCATACTCATCTATAACAGATTCCTTACATAATCCTACTCCATGCCTGTGCGCTGCTCTTGTGATCATGTGAGCTGCAATAGGAGCTGTAAGGAGTAAGAACAGACCCACGGTAATAGCTTTGATACCTATAGGTGTGAAACCTGCTCTCATGAGGATGCTCAGCATTACTCCGAAGGCTCCGACCGTACCTATCTTGGAAGTCGTATGCAGACGGTTGTACACGTCAGGCATGCGCATCAGGCCCAGCATACCAAGGAATACGAAAACTAGGCCTATCAGCAGCACTATGTCGCTCAGGATGTTCATTATCATGCTGAATATACCTACTATGCTCATAAGACCACTCCTTCATCAAGGTATTTTGAAATGGTCACAGTACCTACGAAAGATATCACTGCCAGCACCAGGGCTACGTCCATGAAAAAGGCTGAGCCTTTATCGTAAGAATAGGCCCCAAGCATGACTATTATCACAGTTGTCATGGCATCCAGGGCCACTACCCTGTCAGGGATAGTGGGGCCTTTGATTATACGATACATGCATGGTATGAATGCAAGCACCATGAATATCAGGGAGAAATCCAGTAAACTGATCATTCGAAAGCCTCCAGTATATATTTTTCAAGATCATCACGTATAGATGCACATACGGCTGCAGGATCAGATGCATCGAGGCAGTGCACATAGAGCATTGAATGGTCATCTGATATATCTACCGTAATTGTACCTGGGGTGAGGGTTATTGTATTTGCGATCCCGGTGATGCCCAGATCGGTCTTGCATCTGATGGGAACTGCAATGATTCCCGGTTTTATATCTATCTTTGGTTTTGTTACGACCTTAGCCACCACTATGTTGGCTTTAATTATCTCCTTAATAAGGACCATAAAATACCTTATGATCGAAATTATACGGTTTGGCGGAGATAATAATTTGAAGTTCTCTTCAGGCTTGTAAAGGAATCTGAAAGGCCTTATGGTAAGCAGGCCGAGCAGGAAACCAAATATAAAGTTATTCAGATCGATAGTGCCATGAATTAAGCACCATATCACTCCAAATATAGCTGCCAGAGGAATGTATTTTTTCATCTTACCACCCTTGTCATTACAGCATCTATGTATGGCTGGGGGTCAAGTATCTGCACTGCAGTTGCCTGAGCCAGGGAAAACAAAGGTTCTGCATAAAGGCCCAGGACCAGAACCGTCAGGGCCAGAATGGCAATTGGCAGATATATCAGGGGAGAGCTACCGTGCTGTGAGTATTCTCCATGTATCTTTACATCTCTTTTCTCACCCCAGAACATAAGCAACCATGCCCTGAACATATAGAACAGCGAAAATACAGCGAACAGCAGCGCAATTGCAATTTCTGTGTAGTGTTGTCCAATAAGACCAGCATCGAACAGGGAAAACTTGGAGATGAAACCTCCCATGGGAGGCAGTCCCGCTATCGACATGCTGCCTATCAGGAAAGCTGCGGCCATGAAAGGAGAACTATTGGCCATACCTCCCATCTTGCTCATATCGCGAGTACCTGCATGATGTATGATACCTCCTGAAGTAAGGAACAACAATGATTTTGCGATAGCATGATTGACCAGGTACACAAGGGATGCTGCGATGGCTCCCGCACTTCCGAAACCAATACCTAAGAACACATAGCCTATCTGACTAACACTGGAATAAGCCAGCAATCTCTTTACATCTGTCTGTGCAACTGCCGATGCAGCTCCGATGCCTATTGTGAACAATGCAAGCACTATTATTATGGGCTGGAACATGCCCAGTAAGTCTGTAAATATGTAGAAGAATACTCTGAGCATGCCGTACACTCCTACCTTTATAAGTACGCCACTTAGCATGGCGCTTATAGGGGAAGGTGCTGTGGGATGCACATCGGGTAGCCAGTAATGTAATGGGAATATGGCTGCCTTGTTACCAAATACAACTATAAACAGAAGACCTATGGCAAACACATGCCAGGGAAGATTGCCCGCTGCCTGCATGGCGCTAAGTTTCACCGATATATCTGCCATGTTCAGGGTACCTGTGGTTGCATATAAAGCTGAAACAGCTATCAGCATAAGGAAAGAGCCTAGCATGTTCAGAATAAGGTATTTGAACGTTGCTTCCAGCTTGTCTGAACTTTTTGTAACTCCACCCTTTTCAAGTGCCATTACAAGTCCACAGGATGAGAGTAATAGTACTTCAAAGAAAACGAACAGGTTGAAAATGTCCCCTGTAAGGAAGGAACCATGCAAACCGGCTATCAGCAGGTTGAACAGGGGATAATATGTGGGCAATGAACGTTTCTCAATGTAGTCCAGGGAATATATGAGTGAAAGGAAAGACACGCCTGCACTCATTACCACCATGCCTGCACTGAGCAGATCTGCCACAAGCATGATCCCATATTTGCCCCATTCCCCAACTTCATAGACTTGTATCCCTGATCTCCATACTTCTATCAGCAACAACAAGCTTATAATTACAAGTGAAAATGATGCAAGGACGCTCAGTCCCGCCTGCAGCTTCGACCTTGAGCGCAGCATCATTGTGAGAGCCGCTGTAAGTATGGGTATTGCTATAAGCAGAATAGGGAAATGATGGATCATCGAACTCATCCCCACAACCTCTTTAGTTTTTGTATATCAGTGGTACCATATTCTTCATGAATACGATATGCAAGTATAATAATCACGGCTGTTGTTGCAAGGCTGATGACGATAGCCGTCAATACCAGGGCCTGCACCAGCGGGTCCACGAACTGCGTAGTTTCAGTTCCGTTCAATAAAGGGGCAAGCACACCACTTTGCAGAGAATCACTGAAAATTGTGTTTGTAGACTCCACTTCATGCTGAGTGATTATTGGTACATCTTTACCGCTGAATACTCCTACAGATACTATGAGCAAGTTCACTGCATGGGACATTATGCTCAAGCCGATGATGACTTTTACAATGTCTCTGCGCAGGATAAGAAAAGTACCTATCCCGAAAAGTATAGCTATAGTAAGGGATAGCAATGTGTTATTCATTTGTCCTCACCAACCATCTGGAATATACTAAGCAAAGAACCGATCACCACAAAATACACCCCTATATCAAATAAGCCAGCAGAGACCAGTTCGATCTCCCCTATCAGGGGAATATGTACAAACTCTACTGCACTCCTAAAGAAATTATGTCCAAAAGGAAGGGCGGCAAAAGCTGTGAATGATGCCAGAACTAATCCGAAACCGAACCACTTGCCCCAATCCGGATTGAATGATCTTTTAATGGTTTCAAGTCCGTATACTACATAAGCAAGGGCTATAATAGACGCGAACATGACGCCTCCTATAAACCCTCCGCCCGGATTGTTATGTCCGGCCAACAATAATGATATGGAAAATAGTATCACTAATGGTAAGCATATCCTTGTGATCATTTTTGTTATCACTGTGGTCATTGGCTCTCACCTCTGCTGTGTATAAGATTATAAACTCCAAGAGCAGCAAGACACATGACAGCTATCTCTCCTAATGTATCATATCCTCTGAAATCCACGATTATCACGTTGACAATATTATGACCGCCTGCAAGAGGTAATGCCTTTTCTATAAAGTAGTAAGAAAGCGACTCAAAGGGCGCAATGATGCCTTGTGTTGCACTCAACAGCAAAATAAATACTACAGAAGCCACAGATACTGCTATAAGAGCATCTCGCATGAACAGGGATGGAGATATATGCTCCTTAAAGGTCTGAGGGATCTTGACAATAGCAAACAGGAAGATTATAGTGGAAAGGGTTTCTACCAATACCTGGGTAAGTGCAAGGTCCGGAGCCGACAGGTATATGAAAAGTAAGCTTACGAGGTACCCCAGGGCTGAAAGGGAGATCACTGCCGGCAAATATTTGGGCAACACCGCTGCTCCCACAGCAGCCATTATCATGAAGAAAAATACCACTAATTCGTATGGCTCCAGGTTTAAGTTCAATGTCGGTGCAAAACCTGCTGAAAGTTTCAGGAAAGGTATGGCAAATAATACGACCATCAGGATAAGAAGTGCAACCACATATCTCTTGACACTACCTGGCTGCATGAAAGAAGAGAAGCCTTTCAAAGTGTCCCCTGCATTGTTCACAAGGCTATCGTATACGTAATTGACACTGATCATCGGATATTTACGGTTAAAGCTGTTCTGCCATTCTGCTATACGGTCATATTTTGTGTACACTGCGATGCCCAGCAGGAATGTCACTACGGTCATTGCCAGAGAGCCTGTCAGTCCATGCCAGAGCTGTACATGCAGATGCTGGGCTTCCATCATTATTGAAGATGCCGCAGGTTCTATGAGATTTTGTACGGCTATGGATGGCACAAGCCCGAAGATAATGATAAGGCCGGCAAGGAAGGCTGCCGGAAGGATCATGATGAGCGAAGGATCATGAATATGGGGCGGTATACCTTTTTCAGGGCGCTTGCCCAGGAAAATAGCTGCTATGAACTTTATAGAATATGCAAAAGTGAATACTCCGCCGGCAACTGCAATCGCAGGGATAATGAAAGTAAAAGGACTTCCCAGCGCATGTCCCATCTCAATGGAAGATTCATAGAACATTTCCTTGCTCAAAAAACCATTTAATGGTGGTACTCCCGCCATGGAAAGGGCACCTATCGTGGCAATAATGAACGTGATGGGCATTTCGTGCCGCAATCCGCCAAGCCGTGTGATATCACGGGTAGCAGCTTCATGTGCAACGATACCTGCCACAAGGAACAGGCATGCTTTGAACGTTGCATGGTTAAGCAGGTGGAAGGTTGCAGCAGCAACTCCTATGCCTGGCTCCTGATAGGTAGTATATCCATACATGGCCATAATATATGCCAGTTGGCTGATGGTGGAATACGCAAGTATTGCTTTTATATCGGTCTGCCTGAAAGCCAGGAAACCTGCTGCCAGCATTGTGATCATTCCAGTGCCGCTGACAAGTATAAACCAGGCCTCTGTTCCGGAAAATATGGGGTGTATCCTGGCTACCAGATATATACCGGCTTTTACCATGGTGGCAGAGTGCAGAAAAGCGCTTACAGGAGTTGGTGCTTCCATCGCATTGGGAAGCCATATATAGAAAGGACCCTGAGCGGATTTTGATGCTGCTCCGATAAATATCAATATAAGAGCTGCAAGGAACAATTCATGGCCTTTCACCATTGTTATCAGTGTTTCGTTCTGCAGAATGGTGGGTATATCAAAGGTGCCTGTAATAGCACGCAACACGATGAAGCCCGCAAGCATGAAAAGTCCGCCTGCAGCTGTCACTAACAAAGATTTCGTCGCACCATACACGGACTGAGGTTTGTTCCTCCAGTAGCCGATGAGCATGAAAGATGTGATGCTGGTAAGTTCCCAGAAGACAAAGAGCATGATCGTATTAGCGGCAAATACCATTCCCAGCATGGAACCCATGAACAGTAGAAGCCATTGGTAGTACCTTGGCAGGTCTTCCTTGTGACCCATGTACCCATTCGAGTAGAACATAATTATTATGCCTATACCCGTGATAATTATACCGAAAAGAACGCTCAGGCCATCCACATATATACTATATTCTACTCCCATTGAGGGAAGCCATTCCACAGATGCCTGGAAATTTTCCCCATGCATCACAAGGGGAGAAATACTGATAACCAGCAGAAAGCTTATGAAAGCAACGAGTGTAGCAAACCAGCCAACTCTGTGTTTGATCAGCTTTTCTACTGCTGGCACGGCAACGGCCAGTAAAAATGGCAGGAATACAGCCAATGTTATCAGTATGAATGGGTCCATGCCTACCTCCATTATTCTGCCTATATATAATTGTTTTTAATGATGGATTTGACTTATATATGGGGAAAAATTTTCTATAAATTCTTGTCTGAAAAGTATATCCTTTATTTCCCAAATATTTGTTTCTGAAAAATAATTTATTATCTAAGTGAAATGTTCTATTCGATGTCCACAACACTGTCTTATCAAAGCTGAATGTCTTTATGACCACTTCCAGTAACCCTTGCGGTAAGTAGCTGTTACACTCTCAGGATCAGCTTTTGATGCAAGTGGGCTATGTTCTGCATACTTACATCCGCCGTGCGATGCCTTAAGATCAAGGTAACCATCCGTTGCTTTGAGAATTATCTCGCCAGAGGCAAGCTGCTGAACTCTCTTATCCGGTTTTCATTTTCTGAAAGACTTACAACAGAAAAGCCATATACAACGGGTGCAGGCAGTTTGTTGAAACATGGGGCCAGATTTTCTAGTATTCTATCTATGAGATACTCTGCATGGACGGAATAATCTTGACGAAAGGGCTTGAACATTTTTGTACATAAGAGTAACCTCCAGATTAACCTAGCTTTCAATATCTTCTGACATTGTTAATCAATAGTTACATTATATAATTATTCTTACTCTAAACATAATATATAAGGATAAATAACATTGAGATCATATGTTGACCAGAAGATCAAGGTAAGACAGGAAGATATAAAAATGCCAAGGGAACTCTCACAAAAGGATATAGATATATTGAAACAACTAGCTCCGGAATGTAAAGGTCTGGATTGTGCAGGTTCGGGTGCTCCTTACAGATCTCTACTTCCCCCTCTTGCCAACCATTTTGCCACAAATGAAAATGATTTCAGGGAAAGGCTGGAAAAACTCAGCACAGAAGACCTGCAATATTTGCTTTTACTTATCGAAAATGGTAGTGAGAGCCTTGGCTGTGTGCCTCCCGACTACATGCAGGTATTCGTGGATCTGGTAGTTAAAACGCTTGGAGAGGAAAAGGCAAGGGCTGTATTCAGAACTTATCTCATGGATCCGAGATGCTGATCTGTACCTCAGGAGCAATGGCATCGGATCTTTACAAGTAAGAGAGAACGGCAAATACAAGAAAGCTACAAGGACAAGAAAAACCAATAGACGCAGGTCTGGATAATTGTCAGCGGTACCCCTATCTTGAAGAATTCCATGAAAGTGAGTGTTACATTGCCTTTTTTCTCAGCATTATGGATGATGATCACATTGCTTGCTGCACCCAGGATAGAGAGATTGCCTGCAATGGTACTGCCTGCAGCAAGCGCCAGCAATCCTCCTGTATCCACTGAAGCATGGGACAGGATAGGTAAGTACAGAGCTACGAGCGGTACGTTAGAGATGAACTGGCTCAGGATGACACTTACGCTTAAGACCATGGAGATCGAAACGATACTTTGTTGCGTATCCGTCAGAAAACCCTGGAAAAATCCTGAGTTCCACACACTTTCCATGAGTATGAACATAGCCGCAAAAAAAACCAAGGTGTGCCAATCCATTCTTTTGACCAGTTCATATCTGCGGCTGCTCAGAACAAGCACCGGGATAGCAGCTATCAGAGCAATATACGTCAGTCTGAAGTCAAAGGGAATAGACAGCAATTGCACGAGGATCTTTGCACACACCAGCAATACGAACAAGACAAGCGAGAGTCGGGACAAGCTGGCGAGTTTAGGATCGCTTGTCTGAGGTTCTGAATGGTTCAGGACAGCTGCAGAAAAATGCTCCCTGAAAAAGAACTTGAGCACAAGGTATGCAGCTATTAGGTTAACTGTGGTCGGCAGCAGTAGGTATCGTGCAAAGACCACAAAAGGGTCTTTTATACCGCCGTTCATTGCTATGAGAAGATTCTGGGGATTGCCTATCGGGCTTGCAACACTGCCTGTAGTTACAGCAAAAGCCAGTGCAAGCAGGAGCACCTTTGGATCGATCTGATGTTGCCTTGCAAGCAAGAGCACTACAGGAGTACCGATTATTGCCAAAGTATCGTTCATGAGGAAAGCTGATGCGAAACCCATGCCAAAAAGCACGTACAGGATGATGGCATCCATGTTCTTTGCATTTTTAAAGAAATTATAGGAAACAAGGGAGAGATAACCACTGGTTTCCAGGGCTTGTCCAATGGCGAACACGCCAAAAAGGAATAACATTATATCCGGATTGATAGCTTCTATAGCCTCCGGGATGGAGATCTGGCCGGTGAGCAATACAGCAAGGGCCCCAAGGCCCATTATCTGCCACAGATCAAGCCTTATGTTGCCTATCTGTCGGATGATCGTTAAAAGAAATACAAGGCAAAGGACGACAACTGGCAGTATCATTGCATCAATAGAATATGTGGTAATAAATATAATTATTGGTGGTTTCAATATAACCGATCGGGCATAACATGGCTGACCAGCAGCCCTTAAGTTGCATCTGCTTTTTGTATTACTATGATCCCCGGATAACCATCCACTGTTATAATATCCCCAGTATTGATGATAATCTTGCGCGTAAATTCCAGGGCTATTCTGCCTCTTAGACCGTTAAGGGCCTTATGGCCTTCATCGATCTATTTTTGGAGCAACAGCAAAGGATACATCACATATCAAGCTCCACCACATTCTGAAAATCCCTTACTATGATGTACTTTTCCACATCCATGCACATGAGTGCTGATGAATCTGAACTGAAGAAGCCCCGCAGATATGGATGCTTACGCAGGTATATGTCTCCGAGGCGAGAATAGTTCTCACGGTCTGCCTCTCTTACCCTGCCCGTGGCGTTGATGGCCACTGCATCTCTGAAATCAATAAAACTGTTCGACCTGTTGTCAATAAGCAAAGAAGCCCTGTTATCGGAGATCAGATACAGATATTTACGTGTGGACCTTGTGGTCACAAAGAGCAACCTTTTCAGATCTTCGGTGGCTGCAAAGGCCACAAGGTTCGTATAAGGATATTCCGGAGCTTTTGTGGCAAGTACAGCAAGAAGTTCTGCGGCCATAATGGAACCGATCAGGTCCTCTATCTCTTTTTCATGCTCATGCATACATTTCTTCCTCCATTTATTCGTGTATTTGAGATACATTGCATATTTTAATATTGGAGCACTGGACAATAATAGAACGGAGGGATCGTATGAAACTCAAAGATACGCTGACCCGGGAGAACGTGGGCGGATATGATCTGCTGTTAAGAGCATTGCTGGGCTCGATAGCAATTGTTATACTTGCCATGGATCTGGTGGAACCTGGATTATGGAAATGGATTACAGCTCTCGTTGCATTCACAGGCTTGTTCACCGGCATGACAAGACACTGCACACCTTATGTGCTTATGGGGTTCAGCACAGCTGAGAAAAAGAACTAGACCGGGCGTTCATCATCGATCTTCCTGTGTCCTTTCTTTTTAAAAGGGTCCATCTTAAAGGACAGCAGGAAAACGCCAAATATCATAGCGCCTGCTATAAGGAAGGTACCTGCATCAAGGAATGAGAACATAAAGCCTCCTGCTATAAGCCCTATGATGCTGGCAAGACCGATGAAACTGGTAGATACACCCTGTACAGCTCCTTGATATTCCTTTTTAGCTGTTTTGGAAAGTATGGACATCAGTGAAGGCCACATAAATCCGTTTCCCACTGCAAAGAAAATCAATGCACAGTATGTGATAAGATCAGTACCGAAAAAAAGCAGCAAGAAATTGATG
The DNA here is from genome assembly GCF_000328665.1 of Methanomethylovorans hollandica DSM 15978. Lineage (NCBI taxonomy): Archaea > Methanobacteriati > Methanobacteriota > Methanomicrobia > Methanosarcinales > Methanosarcinaceae > Methanomethylovorans > Methanomethylovorans hollandica. The sequence continues at coordinate 1,638,132 of NC_019977.1, read as the reverse complement.
CATAGCACGAAGCTGCCAAAAGTAAGGAGTGCAGCATCTGAATATCTTTTACTGGCCCATGAGAGTACAGGACCTTCAACAACAACAAGCAGCAGACTGAGCGCAGAAAAATACAGGCCAAGGGTAGCTGCATTCCATGTGAGGTTGTTTGCGGCATGTACTGGAAAGGCAGTATAGAAAATATTGTAGCCGAGGAATATTAGGAAATATATAAGTAAAAGGCTGAAAATGCCTTGCATCCTTATCACTTCCAGAAAACTGAGTTTATTTGTGCTGTTCGAAGTTCCGGCCTGCATCTCCATGTGTTGCGTTTCATCAACCTGGACCCGAGGGTCATGCAAACCACGTGTCTCGGGCTCCGGCACAAGAAAAGATATCATCAATATTCCTGCAAACGATATCAGGACTGCAGCAATCACGGGCAGGATCTCACCGTACACTGTAACGCTCAGTATGCCTGCAAGCGCCGGTCCGAATATGAAGCCCAGGTTAGTTGAAACCGAAAGCTTACCATATACACTGCTCCTGTCCTTATCCTCAGTGATGTCAGCAAGATAGGCGTTGGCAACGGATACATTCCCGCCTGTCAGGCCGTCAAAGGCTCTGGCTATAAAAATAAGCGTCAGAGGCAAGGTGAGGACAAAACTTCCCAGTACGCCTGATCTCACATCGATGATCCTGGTGATCGGGATAAGCATAGCCGTCAGAAAAATGACCCAGGAAATAAAGGTGCCTATCTGGCTCAGGAACAGTACCTTTTTCCGGCCGTATATATCTGACCATCTTCCGAGCAATGGTCCGCCAATTAGCTGAAAGACAGGGTACATTGAAGCTGCAAGACCATAGATGATAGCATTGCCTCCGAACCGTTCCACAAGGAATATCAGAAAGGGAAGAACAAGGCTCAGACCCAGGGTGCCTATGAAGTTCACAGCAAGCATGGGATATATTGAGATCCTTGATTCCAGCATCGCTGCATATATGGAATGTATTGATATTAGAAATTTTGCTGATGGTGCATAAGAAACAGATTTATGTTATACCTCATCATTCATAGGCATGGAAGAACTGTATTTTGACGACTGTTATCTCAAAGAGTTCGATGCCGTAGTTGAAAATGTGGTCGATGAAAGGTATATAGTACTGGACAGGACCGCTTTCTACCCTGAAGCCGGAGGACAGCCCCATGATATTGGCTTTCTGTACTGTGCCGGTAAAGAATATCCGGTTACAGGCGTGAGGAAAGCAGATGGAAAGGTATATCATGAAATCGGGAAAGCCGGACTAAACGATGGAGATGTGGTAAGGGGGGTTATCGACTGGGATAGGAGATATCTGCTTATGCGTTACCACACTGCATGTCATATCCTGAGTTCCATCATACATAGCGAGACGGGTGCTAAGATAAGCGGTAATCAGTTGTCAGAGGACAAGACACGTGTGGATTTCTCCCTGGAGGAGTTCGACAGGGAACAACTCAAGGCCTATGAGGTAAAGGTCAACGATGTGATAGACAGGAATATTCCTGTCACCATTGAAACAATGGATCGTGAGGAAGCCTTCGGGATACCTTCGGTAGTAAAACTTAAAGATGCTTTTCCCCCGGAAGTCCTTAACATACGAGTGATCACCATCCCGGGAGTGGACAGGCAGGCTTGTGGGGGAACACATGTTGCCAGCACCGGAGAAATACCTCATATAGAGATATTCAAGGCCGAAAACAAAGGCAAGAACAACAGAAGGGTGTATTTACGTTTCAGATAATAATGATCCGGGCACCAGCGTGCAGATATGGCCGGATATGGCTCTCCTATAAGGAAGATATATGTATGTACAATATCTTTTCTGGTGTATTGCTGTAATAACAACTACTAAATATACTTGCATGGTAATTACAGTTGGACTTAACATACTGCGAACAGGTGGAAATTGGCTTAAATCGCCACGACCATATCATCCATTTACAGGAGACATAAAGATGAAGATATTAGTCAGTGATCCGTTATCTGAGGAAGGCTTGGCAATGCTCCAGAAACATTTTGATGTAGATGTTATCACGGGGTTGTCCGAGAGCGAGCTGTCAGCTAAGATAGTCAACTATGATGCTCTTGTCATCCGTAGTGGAACACAGGTAACAAGAAAGGTTATCGAATCTACCAGTAATCTCAAGATCATAGGCAGAGCGGGGGTAGGCATTGACAACGTGGATGTCGAAGCTGCTACTGAAAAAGGTATCATCGTCACTAATGCACCTGAAGGTAATATGCTTTCCGCTGCAGAGCACACTATTGCCATGATGATGTCCTTGGCAAGGAACATACCTCAGGCAAACGCTTCAATGAAAGCCGGGAAATGGGAACGTAAGAATTTCATGGGCGTGGAGGTCAATGGTAAGGTGCTGGGGGTTATCGGTCTGGGACGCATTGGGACAGAAGTTGCTAGAAGGGCACAGGGCCTCAATATGACCATAATGGGATACGATCCCTACATATCAAAAGAGAAAGCACAGGAGCTTGGAATAAAGCTTGCCACAGTAAAGGAGATCGCAGAAAATGCCGACTTCATTACAGTGCATACACCACTTACAAAAGAGACCCGGAATATCCTCGATACTGAAGAGTTCAATGTGATGAAGAAAACAGCGAGGGTCATCAATTGTGCCCGTGGAGGCATCATCAGTGAAGAGGCCCTTGCTGAGGCGCTCAAGAGTGGAAGGATCACAGGAGCAGCGCTTGATGTATTCATCAATGAACCTCCAAAGGACAGCCCTCTGCTTGAGTGTGACAATCTTATCATGACTCCTCACCTGGGAGCATCCACCGAGGAAGCTCAGGTAAATGTAGCCATAACGATCGCAGAAGAAGTTACTTCAGTACTGAATGGTGGAACGGCAAAGAACGCGATCAATATACCTTCTGTAAAACCGGAAGTGATGCGGGTTCTTGCACCTTATATCAATCTTGCAGAGACCATGGCGGATGTCTGCGCTCAATTGCTTGGCACCAGCTATGAGAGAGTTGAGATATCATATTACGGAGAGATTGCTGAGAAGGACATCAGGCCAGTTACAGTTGCTGCGTTGAAGGGCATGCTGCAGAATGCCCTGGGTTCCAGTGTGAACTATGTGAATGCTCCTGCACTTGCAAAATCAAGGAAGATCGAAGTGATAGAGAGTAAATCCGAAACTTCCGGAGAAAGACCCTCTGAAATCCAGATAAAATTAAACAATAATGGTGAATCTGTATCTGTTACAGGAACCATGATAGGGGACGAAGCCCGGATCACTGGAATTGACGGAGAACGTGTGGATATAATCCCATCCGGTTATATGATAGTTGCAAAGCACATCAACAGACCCAATGTGATAGGGCCTTGCTGCATGGTGCTTGGAAAGAACAACATCAACATATCGGGAATGCAAGTCGGCAGAGCAGCTATCGGGGGGGTCACTATCATGACCCTTAACGTAGACTCTGAAGTATCTCCTGCCATTCTGGAGGAAATGCGTGGTGTTGATGGGATACTGACAGCAAAACTTGTCAAGCTCTGAAAGCCATAGGTGTTTCAAACAAAATATTGGTAATATGGCCTATTCCAGGTCCGAAGCATGAGAAAGCGCATATATCACAAGTTCCCGCATAGGGAGGTCGAGTTCGAACAGAAGTACCGATACCACTCGGATCTTCCCTATCTTGTAAAAGTGATGGCTAATATGGACGGGAAGTTCGGGATGTTCGTCACTGAATCTGTAGTGCAGAGAGGGCACCGGATACAGGCAAAAAGGGAGATCAGTATCGAGATCGTGAGTAATGGAGTGGATTTTGAAAATCTCAATTACAAGAATGTAGATCAGATGATCGACACGATCGAAAAAGAGGGGATTATAGATTTCAAGGTGGTCCTCAACTACAGTTACCTGGATGGGAAATACAACCGTGTACCTTTTAGAGGGGATACTTATCTTGTGCGTGCTCTGCTTGAGAATGAAGTGCTCGTACTGCAGATACACAGGATAGAAGGGCCCGGTAGGACAGAAGCCGGGAGGGTTGCAGACACCATTATAGAAGAAATCAGGCGCGGTTCATAATGGACGAATTCTTGTGCGTTGTATCAGCACCTTTCAAACAGCATGCTACGGATCGCATTTCTATAAGGGATTTTGAGTTCGCCCTTTCTTTTGGCCTGAAATGGATGTCGCCCGAAAATGCGTCAAAGGTGAGGGATACTGCTCTTGCCCTGCGCTTATTGGAAGCAGATGAGAATAAGCTGGTTCCTACATTCGATATAGGAAAAGTGGAGATTCCTCGTGGTTTTCGCCCATCGGAGAAAATATTCCATGAGAGGCCCCTGATAGAACAGATCATGGCGATGATAGCTGCCTGTTCAGGTATGGATAATCGGAATGTGGCTGCTCTTATAAGCAGAAAACAGGAAACCCTGGGGGATATGGTGGATATCGAGATCGCAGCACTTGTAGTTGCGAGGGAAATAGGGTGTGACATAAGCAGGATCTATCCAAAAGTGCTGGCTGACATGTTCCCAAACATGGAGTGAGCCACAAAATCTTTATGTACTAGTAATAGTATTCATGAGTCAGATGTCCTTATGGACATGAAATACCCTGAAGGACACTCATGGATGTTTGAACGCAGCCTACCTGCGTGAGTAAGGTCCGGATGATCTTGCGGAGGGACATTATGGGAAACAAGACACAAAGAAAAGTTACAAGAAAAACAAACCCCAGAATACCTGAACTTATATCCACTCTTAAGGAAGAGTCAAGGAACAATGATGTTCTGATCTGGAGAGATATTGCAAAGAGACTGGAGAAACCAAGCCGCAGGTATGCTCAGGTCAATCTCAGTAAAATCAACAGATACGCTAAGGAAGGAGAGGTCGTCCTTATACCCGGTAAAGTACTGGGTGCTGGTGAGCTTAAGACATCAGTAACGATAGCAGCTCTTGATTTCAGTGGCACTGCTATTGACAAGATTAATGAGGTCGGTGGCAAATATCTGACGATTGAACAGATCCTTGAAGAGAACCCCCGCGGATCAAAGATAAGGATACTGCAGTAAGAGGTGTTGAAGATGACAATAATCGATGCCAATGGGCTTATTCTGGGAAGGCTTGCAAGTGATGTGGCAAAGCGGCTGCTTGCAGGAGATAAAATAGATATAGTTAATGCTGAAAAGGCAGTGATCTCCGGTTCCAAGCTCGATACTATAGCAGAGTACAGGAACAAGATCTCTATAGGTTCTACCGAATTTGGTCCTCATTTCCCAAAGAGGCCGGAACGTATTCTTAAAAGGACAGTAAGGGGAATGTTGCCTTACAGGAGATCAAGAGGACGCGATGCAATGGCTCGTCTTAAAGTGCATGTAGGAGTCCCGCTCGATCTAAAGGACAAGGAAATGATACAGGTTGCCGAAGCAAGTATGAAGAGGCTCAGTTCTAACAAATACATGAGACTTGGGGACGTGAGCACAAAGATGGGCGGCAAGTTCTAAGGAGGATCATCATGTCAAACAAAGTAGTCAATTCATCAGGTAAGAACAAGACCGCAATTGCCCGTGCAACTATCAAAAAAGGAGCAGGCAGAACTCGCATAAACAAGAAACCCGTTGAGATATATGAACCTGAATTCGCAAAGATGAAGATCTATGAATCCCTTATGCTTGCAGGCGAAGTTGCAGAGGGACTGGACATCGATGTGAAAGTAAGCGGCGGAGGCATTGTTGGACAGGCCAATGCCATAAGGACGGCTATCTCAAGAGGTATAGTGGAATGGGCCAATGATACCAATCTTCGTGATGCGTATATGGCATATGACCGTAACCTTCTTGTTAACGATTCCAGGCAGAAAGAAACCAAGAAGTTTGGTGGACCTGGTGCACGTGCTAAGTATCAGAAATCATACAGGTAAGGCATATATAGATGATACCAGTCCGTTGTTTCAGTTGTGGTAAAGTTATCGCAAGCAGCTGGGATGAATACAAAAGGAGAACCAAAGATGGCGAAGATCCTGCCCAGGTCATGGACGACCTGGGTATCACACGTTACTGCTGCCGTCGCATACTCCTGTCCCATGTGGAGCTTGTAGATACACTGGCACCATATCAGTAAGGGACCGTAGGGTAGCCTGGACCATCCTTCGGCGTTCGGGACGTACTTTGTAGTACGCGAATCACGCCGGAACCTGAGTTCAAATCTCAGCGGTCCCATTCCCTTACTCTTACTGTAATTAATATAGACTGGCCTGCAAGAATAGATGTGTGACCACATTCGGAGGGATTCCGGATAAAACTATCTCAGGTATGGAAAGAACACTCACGGATGTAAGCTTTACTTATGCAGCTTTTAGTTGACAATACCTGATATTATATCCTTATGATCACGTTCTATCATATTCCTTAAGGTGATTTTTTGAGCACAGAACATTATACTAGATATGAGCGAGCAAGGATTATCGGTGCCAGATCCCTGCAGATCTCTATGGGCGCACCCGTCCTGATCGATGATCCCGGTACTCAATCTCTGTATATAGCAAAGAAAGAACTAGAGCTTGGGGTTATCCCAATTACTGTTAAAAGGGACCATAAAAAGGTACTATAAATTCAAGGTGATCCAATGACCACAGAAGAAATACAGGTTACTGATAATGCAGATATACAAGTGGATACTGATGATAAACTATCAGACGTCAGTGCAGATGCAGAGAAATCTACTTCACTTGTTCCTATAGATGAGTATCTGGCAGCTGGTGTACATATTGGTACCCAGCAGAAGACAGAGAACATGATGAAGTTCGTATACAGGGTAAGGACTGACGGACTTTATGTATTGGACATCCAGTCAACTGATGAAAGGATAAAACTGGTGGCAAACTTCCTGTCCAAATATGAACCATCCAGGATGCTTGTGGTTTCTGCAAGACAATATGGTCAGTTCCCGGCAATGAAGTTCGCAAAAGCTGTAGGGGCCAGGTCAATGGTTGGCCGCTTCATTCCAGGCACACTTACAAATCCGACAGTCGAAGCATTCTTTGAGCCCGATGTGATCATAGTCACAGACCCTGCAGGAGATGCACAGGTAATTAAAGAAGCTGTGAACATTGGGATCCCTGTTGTAGCACTTTGTGATACGAACAACATGACTTCCAATGTGGACATGGTCATACCGACCAACAACAAAGGAAGAAAAGCCCTCTCCCTCGTCTACTGGTTGCTTGCAAGAGAGATCGCAAAGGCCAATGGCACATACTTCAATTACGAGTTCGAGGATTTCGAAGCTGGTATTTGAAAGGCTTTGCTTTGGAAGCATACTACATATACAATGTACCCCTTATAATATTTACACGGGGTGACGTAGTATGAGACAGGCTACAGTTGCCGGGAAATTCTACCCGGCTAATCCAGAAGCTTTGAGGAAAGAGTTAGATAATTGCTTCAGCGGCACCACAATCGATCCAAGGTCCGGTATAAAGGGTGTTGTGGTACCCCATGCCGGTTACATATACTCTGGAAGGGTCGCAGCTCGCTCCTATGCGGTACTGCCAGAGGCAGATACTTATGTGATCTTCGGCCCAAATCATACGGGCTATGGATCACCGGTAGCTCTTTCAACAGAAACATGGTCTACCCCTCTGGGAAAAGTAGAGACGGACCATGAACTGGCGGAAAAGCTTGCAGGCAGTATTATCTGCCAAGATGAGGTTGCACATCGTTTCGAGCATTCGATCGAGGTGCAAATACCTTTCCTACAGTATCGTTTTAAGCATGATTTCAGGATACTGCCTGTATGCATAGGAATGCAGGATGAGGAAATAGCCCTTGAGGTCGGCATGGAAATTGCCAGGGCTATCACAGCTATTGGCAGAAAGGCTGTTATAATCGCATCAAGTGACTTCACTCATTACCAGCCTGCACATGTGGCAGAGAGCAATGACAGGTACCTGATAAAAGCTATTTTGGACATGAACGTGGATGATCTCTATAACAGGCTGTACGCCAGGGATATATCGGCATGCGGTTATGGACCCATTGCAGCAACCATTACTGCTGCCAGGAAACTTGGAGCAAGCAAAGCAGAACTTCTTAAGTATGCAACAAGTGGAGAAGTGACAGGTGACGATTCCGGCGTAGTGGGATACGCCTCCTTAATATTTGAATGAGTCGAATACGATGCAAAAGATAACATGTTCTGCTCCCGGAAAAATATATCTGTTCGGTGAACATGCGGTAGTTTACGGGGAAAGCGCAATATGCTGTGCTGTAGACTTGCGTACTCAGGTACAAGCCTGTCTAAGCGATACCGTCCAGATCAGTTCGGTGCTGGGTGATACCGGAATCGACCATGACAGGTACCCGTACGTTTCATCTGTGGTAGAGAAGATGTCAGAGATCACAGACATCAAAGGTATAAAGCTGTGCATCAAGTCCGATATACCTGTTGGCTCAGGCCTGGGTTCATCCGCGGCAGTGACAATTGCCACTATACAAGCTTTGAACCTGTTGTTTGAATGTGGATTGGGAGCAGAAGATATTGCAACCCTGGGACACAGCATAGAGAAAAAGATACAGGGTGTGGCCAGTTCAACTGATACGTATGTCAGCACTATGGGCGGAGTTGTGATGGTACCTCTGAAAAAGAAGCTTCATATTATTGATTGTGGTATTGTTATTGGTAATACCGGAAAATTTTCTTCCACACGGCAGCTGGTATCTAATGTGGCACAGCTTAAGAAAAATTATCCTAAGATAATCGATCCCATACTTTCCACTATAGGCAGGATCTCGCTTACCGGAGAGAAAATGGTCGCCAAAAAGGAATATGAGTCCATAGGGGTGCTCATGAACATTAACCAGGGACTTCTTGATGCTATCGGTGTAAGCAGTCCGGAGCTTGCAGATCTTATATATGCTGCCCGCAATGCCGGCGCATACAGCGCAAAGATAACGGGTGCAGGAGGAGGAGGATGCATGGTAGCACTAACTCCACTTTCTGAGGCGGAACAGGTGGCTTCGGCAATAACAAGGGTCGGAGGAAAGGCCATTATAACCAAAGTAACTGAACACGGAGTAAGAGTGGAGCATTGATATGGTTTCATCGGAAAGTCTAACCATACTTAAGATCGGCGGGAGTGTCATCACTGACAAAAGAGCTGACGATGGAGTGGTCAGGGTAAATGAGATACGTAGAATAGCTCAGGAAATATCCGGCTTCAAAGGAAAGCTCATGATAGTGCATGGAGCAGGTTCTTTTGGTCATCCTCAGGCAAAAAAGTTCTCTCTTAATGAAGAGTTCAATGCCACTGGTTCTATTATAACCCATCTTTCGGTAAAAGAGCTCTGCAGTATGGTAGTCGATATACTCAATGCTAATGGCATATGCGCTGTGGGAGTTCATCCGATGTGTTGTATGCTTGCAGATAACGGAAGAATTCAGACCATGTTCCTTGACCAGATACATTGTATGCTGGAAAAGGACATCGTTCCGGTCTTGCACGGAGATGTGGTAATGGACCATAGTCTTGGAACATCCGTGATCTCCGGGGACCAGATCGTTCCATATCTTGCAAAACGTCTGAAAGCAAGTCTCTTGGGTATAGGAAGTGCAACTGCAGGGGTTCTTGACGACAATGGTTCAACTATCCCTATAATCACGCCCACGAACTTCGAGAACGTAAAAGAATATATAAAAGGCTCAGAGAACACGGATGTCACAGGAGGTATGCTGGGGAAAGTTCAGGAAATGCTTGATCTTAGTGCCAGTACCCATCTCACTTCATATATCTTCGATGCCGGACAACCCGGCAATATCGAACATTTCCTTAAAGGCGAGAAAATAGGCACAGCTATAACACATGAACAATATGAATGCAGGTCTTAATATGAGCACGTCCCAGAGAAAGATAGAGCACCTCAATCTATGTTCTTCAAGTCCGGTAGAGTCCAGGACAAAAGGTACAGGTCTGGAAGATGTAATGCTGGTGCACAGAGCTCTTCCGGAATTCGATGTAGAGGACGTAGATCTTCATGCAGATTTTCTTGGAAAGAGAATGGATGCTCCTTTTTTTATAGCATCTATAACAGGAGGACATCCTGACACAAAACCTATTAATGCTGCTCTTGCACAGGCCGCAGAAGAAATGGGCATCGGCATAGGTGTAGGCAGCCAGAGAGCCGCTATCGAGGACCCGGCCCAGGAAAGTTCTTTTTCCATAATGAGGGATGTGGCGCCTGATGCCTTTATATATGGCAATATAGGAGCTGCCCAGATCAAAGAATATGGTCTCGAAGGGATAGAACGTCTTGTAGAAATGATCGATGCGGATGCAATGGCAATACACCTTAATTTTTTACAGGAAGCCATACAGCCGGAAGGAGATGCCGGTGCAAAAGGTGCCCTGGAAGCCATCAGAGAGATATGCTCTCTGGATCTGCCTATCATTGTGAAGGAAACAGGTGCAGGGATATCTCATGAGGATGCTTTGCTGCTAAAGAAAGCTGGTGTTTCTGCCATTGATGTAGGCGGAGTCGGTGGCACAAGCTGGTCCGGAGTAGAAGTATACAGGGCACGGGACAGAAAAGACGTCATGTCGGAAATGCTGGGAGAACTGTTCTGGGATTTTGGTATCCCCACAGCAGCAAGTGTTGTGGAATGCAATGTATCGCTGCCGGTGATAGCCACCGGTGGGATAAGGACAGGTATGGATATTGCCAAATCAATAGCCATTGGTGCCAGTGTCGCCAGTGCGGCCCTTCCTTTTGTTGCTCCGGCACTGGAGAGTAAAGAGATGGTGCTTAAGAGGTTGAAGCTTATGATGAACGAGCTTAAAGTAGCAATGTTCCTCTGCGGATGCCAAGACATGCACAGGCTGCATATAACACCCACAGTTATCACCGGGTGGACAAGGGAATACCTTGAATTGCGTGGATTTAATGTAAAAGAATTCGCTCTACGTTCTAACCGTAGCGAATTACAGATCGTATAAAGATCGTTTGTAAGGAACAATATAGTAACAATATATTTTAGAATTTGAGGAATTAATATGACAGAAATCGGAATAATAGCAGTTGGCGGTTATAATGAAATGGGCCGCAACATGACTGCTATAAGAGTTGATGAGGATATAATCATCCTTGATATGGGTCTGCGGCTGGACAGAGTGCAGATACATGAAGATGTAGAAATAGATAAAATGCACTCCCTTGAGCTTATAAATATGGGAGCCATACCCGATGACACAATAATGAAAGATGTAAACGGGAATGTGCGGGCTATTGTATGCACACATGGTCATCTTGACCATATCGGTGCTATCCCCAAGCTGGCGCATCGCTATAGTGCACCTATCATAAGTACACCATACACAACAGCACTTATAAAACATCAGATAGACTCGGAACGCAAATTCGGTGTGAAGAACAATCTCATCTCCATGAAGGCAGGAGAGACCTATGAAATAACAAAAGATGTCTCTGTAGAGTTCATCAATACCCAGCATAGCATAATAGATACGGTGTTCGCGGTCATCCACACTCCTAAAGGTGCTATTATGTACGCCTGTGATTTCAAACTGGACAGGACACCTACTTTAGGAGAAGCTCCGGATTTCAACAGGCTCAAATCCCTCGGAGAAGAGGGGGTCATTGCACTTATTACCGAAAGTACAAATTCCGGACGTTCCGGTAAAGCACCTTCCGAGCAGATTGCACATGACCTGGTAAAGGACGTGCTGCTGGGTACCGAGGAGTCTGATGTGGGAATGATAATTACTACTTTTGCTTCTCACATATCCCGTTTGAATTCCATTATCTCCTTCGCTAAAGAAATGGGACGTATACCCATATTGCTTGGCAGGTCCATGGACAGGTACATGAGCACAGCAAAAGAACTGGGATACGTTGACCTTCCGGGGAATGTAGAAATATACGGTCAGCGCCGTGAAGTAGAAAAGGCTCTGGAAAAGGTGATGAGAGGAGGCAAAAACAAATACCTGCCTATTGTTACCGGGCATCAGGGAGAACCCGGTTCCATATTGATACGTATAGCAAACGGTGATCTGCCTTACATTATAGAACCCGGGGATAAGATCGTTTTTTCCGCTAATGTGATACCCAATCCTCTCACTCGGGCTAACCGCTATGCTCTGGAAACAAAGCTCAGAATGAAAGGTGCACGGATATATGATAATGTACATGTGTCAGGACACGCCTACAGAGAAGATCACTGGGAACTGCTGAGGATGGTCAAACCTGAACATGTCATACCTGCTCATGGAACCATTGAAATGCATGCCGCATACATAGAGATGGCAGAAGATGCAGGCTATGTACTGGGAGATACGCTCCATCTGTTAAGGAACGGAGAGGAACTATACATAGAAGAGTAATCTAGCAGTGACGAGATATCATGAACCTGATTGACGAGATCAAAAAACGGAGTGTGCATGTGGATGAGGGCATTCGGGAAATGCTCCCTATTAAACACCCCGAAGAACTATATAAAGCTGCACGATACCTGCCTGATGCAGGCGGAAAAAGGCTCAGGCCTGCAGCAGTAATACTGACCGCAGAAGCTGTGGGGTCTGATCTTCAGACCGTCCTGCCTGCTGCTGTTGCTGTAGAACTGGTACATAATTTCACTCTGATGCATGATGATATCATGGACAGGGACGATGTACGCAGGGGAATGCCTGCAGCACATGTGAAATGGGGAGAACCCGGAGCTATCCTTGCAGGAGATACATTATACTCCAGAGCCTTTGAGATAATAACCCGCATGGATAACGATCCTGCACGCATAGTAAAGTGCATCTATATCCTGGCAAGGACCTGCACAGAGATATGTGAAGGTCAGTGGCTGGATGTGGAATTCGAGCATAAGGACATGGTCTCTGAAAAAGAGTACATCCAAATGGTGGAGAAGAAAACTGCTGTGCTTTATGGAGCTGCATGTAAGATAGGTGCATTGCTTGGTGGCTCTTCCCTTGAAGTAGCGGACCAGATGTACGAGTTTGGCCGCATGATAGGTATTGCTTTCCAGATATATGATGATGTGCTGGATATAGTGACCCCTGAAGAAACGCTGGGCAAAGTGAGGGGAAGCGATATAATGGAAGGAAAAAAGACCCTCATAGCCATTCACGCCCTCAACTCCGGCGTGCAATTGGAAATATTCGGCAAGGGCAAGGCTTCAAGGGGACAACTGGAAGATGCTATCAGACAGCTTGAAGAATCTGGTTCTATCGAATATGCGCGCAATGTGGCTCTTGCACACATCCGTGAAGGTAAAGCGAAACTGGATGTACTGGGTGATTCAGAAGCAAAAGAGATACTCCTTGCAATAGCAGATTATATGATAGAGCGATCTTATTGAATTGGGTCCTATTTATGATCCGATCCCATTAATCATGATATTTTAAAAATCAGATCGCTATCATATGTTATTGTACTGAAGCCCAGATAATAAAAAACAGTTAATAAAAATCATGTGCAGGGCCTGGAAAAACCCTGTCTTACCTCATTTTTTGTTCATTTCTTCTTCCTGAATTGCTGCATGTGCAGCTGCCATTCTGGCCACAGGCACACGGAATGGTGAACAACTGACGTAATTAAGGCCCACCTTATGCCCGAAGATAACAGAACTGGGCTCTCCTCCGTGTTCACCGCAAATGCCTATTTTCAGATCACTTTTGGTGGAGCGGCCTTTGTCAATTCCTATTTTTATAAGTTCACCCACACCGCTCTGGTCAAGCACGGCAAAAGGGTCGTGTTCCAGTATGGACTTTTCTATGTAAGCGGGCAGGAACTTGGCTGCATCATCTCTGCTGAAACCAAAGGTAGTCTGAGTAAGGTCATTTGTACCAAATGAGAAGAAATCCGCCTCAAGGGCTATCTTGTCAGCTGTAAGGGCAGCCCTTGGAAGTTCTATCATGGTACCGATTTTGTAATTTATTTTCACATCTTTGTCTGCCATAACAGCACTTGCTACCTTTACAACCTGCTGCTTGACTATCTGCAGTTCTTTAACATGGGATATGAGGGGAATCATTATCTCTGGCACTATAGTCATGCCTTCTTTGGTAAGCTCACAGGCCGCCTCAATAATAGCCTGCACCTGCATCTCATATATTTCAGGATAGACAACTCCAAGCCTGCAACCCCTGAAACCTAGCATAGGGTTGATCTCTTTCAGGAACTCTATCCTTTCCATAACTTTCTTTACCTTATTGATCTCAGATTCAGGAGCATCTTTGCTCTCAAGCTCCATTAATTTTTCCAGAGCTTCCTCATGGTTAGGCAGGAACTCGTGAAGCGGAGGATCAAGCAAACGGATGGTTACCGGATATCCTTCCATGGCATGGAATATGCCTGCAAAATCCTCTCTCTGCATCGGGAGAAGCTTTACAAGAGCACTCCTTCTTGCCGCTTCTGTTTCGGCCATGATCATTTCCCTTACTACGGGAATACGCTCTTCACCGAAGAACATGTGCTCTGTACGACACAATCCAATGCCTTCTGCACCAAATTCCCTGGCAACACTGGCATCATAAGGAGTATCGGCATTCGTTCTCACACCAAGGGTTCTCACTTCGTCCGCCCACTTGAGCACGGTCTTAAGTTCCCCGCTAACTTCAGGAGTGATCAGGGGGACCTTGCCCACTATAACGTGACCTGTTGAACCGTCTATGGATATATAATCGCCTTCATGGATCGAGCAGGATCCTGCAGAGAATACACCTTTCTTTATATCTATGGATATTTCGCCACATCCGGCAACACAGGGTTTCCCCATGCCTCTTGCCACTACTGCAGCGTGTGATGTCATTCCGCCGCGCACTGTGAGAATCCCCTCGGCAGCGTTCATACCGCCTATATCTTCGGGAGATGTCTCCGTACGTACGAGGATCACCTTTGCACCGGACTCTGCCATTTGTTCAGCATGCTCCGCAGTGAACACAACTTTACCCACTGCAGCTCCCGGAGAAGCGGGAAGTCCTGTAGCCACGACCTGCAGAGTTGCCTGTGGATCGATCATCGGATGCAGCAACTTGTCAATCTGGTTAGGCTCTATCCTCAAAATAGCGGTCTTCTTATCGATAAGACCTTCAGCGACCATGTCTGCAGCGATCTTTATGGCAGCAGCAGCAGTACGCTTTCCATTCCTGGTCTGTAACATGTACAGTGTGCCCTGCTCTATGGTAAACTCAATGTCCTGCATATCGCGGAAATGATTTTCCAGTTTTATATAGATCTCTTCAAGCTGTTTGAAGGCAATTGGCATTGCTTCCTTCAGAGTGGAGATCGGTCTGGGTGTCCTTATACCTGCTACGACATCCTCGCCCTGGGCATTGATGAGATATTCGCCATAAAAACGTTTATGCCCCGTTGCAGGGTCTCTTGTAAAAGCAACACCCGTGCCGGATGTCTCTCCCATGTTTCCATAAACCATGGACTGTACATTGACCGCTGTACCCCATTCCATGGGAATATTATTGAGCTTGCGGTATGTTATTGCACGCTGATTGTTCCAGGACTGGAAAACAGCATCAATGGACATGAGAAGCTGTGTACGTGCATCCTGAGGGAATTGTTTCCCGGTTTCATGTTCTATTATAAGTTTAAATTGTTCCACAAGTTCCTTGAGAGCGTTAACCCCGAGCTCATTATCCAGTTTGACACCTAAAGCGTGCTTTTTTTCACTCAAAGCATGTTCAAACTTGTCATGTTCGATCCCCAGAACAACGTCCCCGAACATTGTAAGAAAACGCCTGTAACTGTCATAAGCGAACCTTGGATTCTCAGTATTTTTGGCAAGACCCAGTACAGAAGCGTCATTCAGTCCAAGGTTAAGGACCGTATCCATCATCCCAGGCATGGAAACCCTCGCGCCGGAACGTACCGAAACCAGCAATGGGTTCTCGTTGTCACCAAATTTTTTCCCGACTACCTCTTCAAGCTTTACGATAGCAGCATCCACCTGTTCCAGCAGTCCTTTTGGATAGTCCTTATCTTTGAGGTACTGCACACAGACTTCAGTCGTGATGGTAAAACCAGGTGGTACCGGAATTCCAAGGTTGGCCATTTCTGCCAGGTTTGCACCTTTACCACCCAGCAGTTCTTTCATACTGTTTTTTCCTTCTGTCTTATTACCGCCGAAAAAGTACACGAATTTATTGTCTGCCACCAACTTTCCTCCCTGGGGTCTGACAAATCAGACATAGATTAATTGGTTATATTATAGGAATGCAGCACAATTGTTGTATTAATATTTATTAAGGTTGTGGTCATCAGCAAAAAATAATGGCCCTCTTCAGCATGTGTGCTTCTTATCTTTCAAGTTGTTTAGCCGATCGTATGTATTTTTTTTCTTGATATCTCTTTTCGAACTTAGAAAAAGAAAATTTGATATATTTTTTAAAAAAGATAATATTATAACTTATTCAAAATAAAATTATATATGCCAGTAGGTAAAAGTCAAATACAAGAAAAATGTTTAAATAGTATGCCACACCAAATTTACAATTAGTACAGTGGGATTGAATATTAGTACAATAATACAAGGGGCGAGCGATTGGGCGATGATACACCCTTTTATTAAGTGCTAGCTTTATATTTTTGAAAAATCGGGGTGCTTAGATGATCCTGTGTGAGTGTGGGAAGTTCATAGAGACTGATATATTCAAAGATTATATGAAAACATCCTTTAATCCATCTACAAGGGTAGTTGGTCACAGGAACTGTGGTCTAATGTTCAATTTTGCAGATGGGAAAGGGCCAAAGAAATATTCTTCCAGAAAAGAACTGAGAGTTCTTGCATGCAAATTTGCACAGAAAAATCTGCCCGTTGAAAATACTGCACAGTTCCTGCTTGCAGTAGAGAGGTTCAAGTCACAGGGAAGATTACGGGATGTGGAAATTTTGATGAATGCATATCATGAAGTTTTGAAAAATGCGTGAAACAGAATAAAGGTACATTATCATGATACCTTATACTGACAATCTGGAACATCTGCTGGATGAGCTTTCAAGGATCGACCAGGTTATTATGACCTATCTTGAAACAGTACGTGCCGATAATTCAGAACCTATTGAATTTATGGGTCTCTATATCTCAGAGGGTGAAATACAAAATCTTCAAAAATTACCGGTTTTTCAGGGCAGTTTTAAAGCGTTGCCAGATGAAAAAAGAAAAGAACTGGAAGCAATTCGCAAAAATATTAACTCTAAAATGGCCGCAAGCCTGAAGCAAGGTACTCAACTACGATTTCATACGCTTGTTGAAATGTTCGGCCTGGATACATTCGAAACCGACGTTCTTTTGATCGGGCTTGCTCCGGAATTGGATCTGAAATATGAAAAAATATATTCCTACCTTCAAAATGATGTGACCCGCAAACGTCCCGGGATCGATCTGGTCATGAATCTGCTCTGCCCGACGATGGAAGCAAAATTAAGATCCAGAACCTATTTTTCTCTATCTTCATCGCTGCTTAAAAACAAGCTGATCCATCTTACAGGAGATGGACAGAATGGACAGTTACCCCTTATATCCAGCTTCATCAAAGTTGATGAGAGAATAATCGGTTTTTTACTGGGGTCTGACCAGCCTGACAGGAAAGTTCGGGAACTTTCACACTTAGTTAACCCTGAGAGTTCTTTTGATGATCTGATCCTTCCTGCTGACCTCAAAGGCAGGCTGAAGGACATGATAATATGGCATATTCAGAATAGTTCTCCCTTGAAGTTCCTGTTCTCTGGAGTTAATGGCAGTGGAAAAACGAGTGCAGCAAAAGCAGCCTGCAGGATAGCAGGAATGGATATGCTTGTAGTTGATACAAAATCCCTGTTTAAAGACACCTCTTCTCAGGCTTCAGAAACAGCCGCTCTCATACTACGAGAAGCACTCCTGCAAAATTCGGCATTGTATCTCGAGAATTTTGATGCGTTGTTAGAAGATCAGGGGGCTTTGACTTTCAGGGAATCGGAAACTCAGATAAGATCTCTGATCCAGGTCTTAATGGCTTTCCCTAATTGGTTATTCATAGCCGGAACGAAACCTTTGGAGCGCAGTGAGGGATTGAAAGAAGAGCTCATGAACAATGGGTTTATACATTTTTCCTTTCCTTTGCCTTCATATCCGCTGCGTAAACAATTATGGGAGAATGCTTTGGAAGGTTACAACGTAGCCTTCAATGTGGATACGAACATTCTTGCAAGCAAGTTCCAGCTAACGGGTGGTCGAATAAAGGATGCGGTCCTCACAGCACATACTTTCGCAAAGTTGAAGGACCCTTCCAATCCTGTCTTATCGATGGAAGACCTTTACGAGGGCTGTAGGCTCCAGTCCAATCAAAAAATAAGTTCTCTTGCCATAAAGATCGATCCACATTATACCTGGAAAGATATAGTTCTCCCCAAGGATACAAAATCGCAGTTAAAAGAAGTCTGTGGTTTTATCAGGTACAGAGGAAAAGTATACTCTGACTGGGGCTTCGAAAAGAAACTATCCCTGGGAAAGGGATTGAATGTTCTTTTCTCCGGGCCATCCGGAACCGGAAAGACCATGGCTGCGGAGATCGTTGCAAATGTGGTGGATCTGGACATCTATAAAATCGATCTATCAAATGTGGTTAGTAAATATATTGGGGAGACTGAAAAAAACCTGGAAAAGATCTTCAATGAAGCTCAATCAAGCAATGCGATCCTCTTTTTTGATGAAGCGGATTCACTTTTTGGAAAGAGATCGGAAGTTAAGGATGCTCATGATCGGTATGCAAACATTGAAATTGCCTATCTGCTCCAGAAAATGGAGGAACATGTAGGAACGGTGATCCTTGCAAGTAATTTCCGAAAAAATATAGACGATGCATTCCTGCGCAGGCTGCATTTCACTATCGAATTCCCACTCCCCGATGACATGTCCAGGGAAATGATCTGGAAGGGCATGTTTCCGGCTGAAACTCCCCTTGGAGATGATGTGGACTTCTCTTTCCTATCAAAGTTCAGGTTCACTGGAGGAAACATTAAAAATATAGCACTTGCAGCAGCCTTTCTGGCTGCAGGGAGTTCAGGTATTGTGGGAATGGAACACCTGATAAAAGCTACAAAAAGGGAATTACAAAAGATTGGGAAGCTTTTTACTGAAGCTGATTTTGGAGAGTATTCCCGTTGGATCAAGCAATCCGGAGAAAAGGACAATGTCTGATTACAGAGCGATAGCAGATGTCGGAGAAACGTTGATAGAATTATTAAAGGATAATATGAAAGATCTGATACCGGCGGATTCTATAATATTGGCTTCTCCGGGAGAGATCGATGCCAAAGATAATGTTCGACTATCTCTCTTCTTATACCAGATACTTGAAAATGCCCATTTAAAGAACCAGGAGATGCAGTTGAGTGATCCCACAAAGGTTACGTTTCCGCCCCAAATCCTTGAATTATATTACATGCTGACATCTCATGTATCTTCCGGGGAACAAGATAAAACCGAAAAGGCGCTGGAAGAGCACAGGGTTTTGGGAAGAGCTCTGCAGGTCCTCCATGATAATTCTATCCTGGGCGGATCACTTTTGAAGGGAAACCTTGACAGAAGCGATGAATTGCATATAACGCTAACTTCCCTCAGTCTGGACGACCTTACTAAGATATGGACCACCTTTGCGGGCAGACCCTTCAAATCTTCAGTTTGCTACGTGGTAACTCCGGTGAGGATCGATTCAACTCGGAAGATGAGTGTTCAGAGAGTGATATCCAAAGAGATGGATTATATGCAAATGATGACGAAGAAAGAAAGTCAGCAAGAAGGATGACACAATGGCTTTTTCCACACCTTATGAGACCGGTCAGTATGTTGCATATCTGGATCATGTGGTGACAACCACACTTTCTTTTGCAGTTCAGCTAATCGATGATCTAACAAAAAACGAAACCATTGGCAACATTAAGGTGAAGGTAAAGGAAACAGACAAAAAAGCCATGAAAAACACAAGCGGCTATTATCTCTTTACGGACCTCAAAGCTGGAACTTACACTGTGAGAGTTGACTCCGATATGTATTTCCCAAAGGAAACAACTGTTGATCTTCCACCTATTCTCGATCCAAAAAATCCTTTGATAACTGAAATAGTCCTTAAGCCCAGACCTGAGTACCCATTTTCCTCAAATGCAACACTTGTAAGGGGTGTTGTCAGGGATGGAGCAAATGAACCCGTAAAAGGTGCTCAGTTGAGGGTGATAGGCAGAAATATGGAAACCATAAGTGATGGGAAGGGAAGTTTTGTTGTTTATTTGAGTGGCATTGAGAATGAAGAGGAGGTAAGCATTGAGAGCAAAAAAAATGGTATTACCAGAACAATTAATGTTACTGCAAAAGAGTTCCAAACAGTTTCATCGGGTTTTATTTCTCTTCCCTGATGAAGTGCCTGATCCAGATATTCTGGAGTAGGAATTTCAAATTATAATTCATAATTGTTTTTGTTTTCATGATAACATTTAGATTAGTTGTAGATCAGTAAAATATATTTCAATAACACTATAAATATATAAGGAGGAGAACATCATTCCAGAGTATTTAACACCAGGAGTCTATATAGAAGAGTTTGAGATCGGTGCCAGGCCGATCGAAGGAGTGAGTACAAGTACAGTGGGTTTCCTCGGTCTTACCGAGCGCGGCCCCACAATCCCGCCTAAACTGGTCACAAGCTGGACCCAGTTCATGAGAGTCTACGGCAGTTATACCGAAGATTCCTACCTTCCATATGCAGTGGAAGGTTTTTTCAGTAATGGAGGTAAACGTTGTTATATTGCACGGGTTGTCCGACGGGGTGTTGAAGGTGCCGGAGGAGCAGAATCTGCTGCTTTGACCAAGGGCGAAGTGATCTTCAAGGCCATTGGAGAAGGGGCCTGGGGCAACAGGGTTGCTATAAGAGTTGACAATTCTTCGATCGACCCTGAAAATGATGAACCTGCCGGAAAACGATCCTTTAAACTGACAATAGCTTACTGGAAGAATGTGAATTTTCCAGCAAATTTTAATGTTCCCGACACGGAAAAAGAGAGAAAATTTAGGGAACTACTTGAAAGAGCGGATTCTGTGGAGACTTTTGACAATCTTTCAGAAGATGCAACATCATCGGACTTTTTTCTTAAAAAGTTAGGAGATCCACTGAACAATCTTTCAAATCTCGTAGTCATGGAAGGTTCAGGCAGGCCTTCAAACACAGAAGACACTGTATTTTTCGATGTCTTGGAAGACGGCCTTGATGCAGAAGAAACATCAGTGCCATTAAGCAGGCGTGACTTCCTCGGAGATCCTGCAGCAGTACCGGGGAAAAAAGAGGGGCTTACTGCTTTAGGGGATATCGATGAAATATCCATCCTATGTGCTCCGGACCTGCATCAACTCTCTTCGGATATAAGGAAGACATTAATAAGCGATCTTCTTACCCAGTGTGAAGTCCTCAAGGACAGGTTTGCTATCCTTGAAGTGGGGAAAGACAACCCTAACATTTCAGGCTTGACAATTATTAGCACTGCTGGCAGACAATCCAAGTACGGGGCTATCTACTATCCATGGTTAAAGGTGTATGATCCCCTGAGCCAGCAGATCAAGCAGGTCCCGCCAGGCGGGCATGTTGCTGGCATCTATGCCCGCAGCGATATCGAGCGTGGAGTGCATAAGGCTCCTGCAAATGAGGTTGTAAGAGGAGCATTAGGGCTTGAGTTCGAGTTAACTAAAGATGAGCAAGGCATCCTGAACCCCAGAGGGATCAATGTGATCCGTAATTTTACAGATCGGGGAATACTCGTATGGGGAGCCAGGAATATCGTGCTTGATCCTCTCTGGAAATACATCAATGTCCGCCGTCTTTTCATCTATATTGAAGAGTCCATTGAAAAAGGCACTCAGTGGGTTGTTTTCGAGCCGAACAACGAAAGGCTCTGGGCAAGGGTCAGGGCTACCATCACCCAATTCCTTACCACTGTCTGGAAGGACGGCGCTCTGATGGGTACAAAGCCCGAAGAAGCGTTCTTTGTGAAATGCGACAGGACGACCATGACCCAGGACGATATTGACAATGGCAGGTTGATCTGTGTGATCGGCATAGCTCCTGTAAAACCTGCAGAATTTGTGATATTCCGTATAGCCCAGTGGGCAGGAGGGAGCGCAGCCACGGAATAAATGGCAGTTGCATTCCTGAAAAAGAGAATAATCATTGGAGGAAACTATAATGGTAAGACAGGATCCATACAGACAGTTCAGGTTCAGGGTTGAAATCGATGGAATAAGCCAGGCTGGTTTTAGCGAGTGTACTTTTGCAGATACCACCACCGACCCTGTTGAATATAGGGAAGGGGACGAAATACCTGTATTCCGTAAGCTTTCAGGTTTAACCAAATACGGGAACATCACCCTCAAATGGGGGATCACAGATTCCATGGACCTTTATAATTGGAGGCAGCAGGTCATAGATTCGGGTGCTCAGGGTGCGAGGAGAAATATGTCCATCATACTTATCGACGAGGCTGGAAGTGATAAGGCACGGTGGAACATTGTAAGAGCATGGCCAAGTAAATATGATCCAGTGGATTTCAGTGCCAAAGGTAATGAAGTTGCCATCGAGACACTGGAAATAGTGCATGAAGGCTTTAAGAGGGATTCCTGATAATGCGGAGGCATATAAGTGACATTCCAGACAGAATTCGAATTTGATTTACCCCGGGGGTATGTGGACCAGGAAGGAACTCTGCATAAAAATGGTATCATGCGTCTGGCCACTGCAGCCGATGAGATCCTTCCATTAAAGGATCCGAAGGTACAGGCAAATCCAGCTTACCTCACTGTGATCCTGCTTTCAAGGGTGATCACAAAACTTGGGAATCTGGAGCACATCAGCACAAATACGATCGAGAACCTCTTTGCTTCGGACCTTGCCTTCCTGCAGGACTTTTACAACAGAATTAACGAAGACGGCACATCCAAAATAAGAACTACATGTCCAAAATGCGGAGAGAAATTCGATATTGAGAGTGAGTATCTGGGGGAATGAAAGGCTACCCCCCCGAGAGGATATACGAGGAGGTAGCCTTTATTGCATACCATTTCCACTGGTCCCTTGAAGAAATAATCAATATGGAACACCAGGATAGACATAGATGGTGTGAAGAGATCTCCAGAATCAATCAGCGCATGAGTGAAGAGAAACAACGGAGTATTCTCGAGGTAGAATAAGGTATATTCTATTTTCTTCAGATGCAAAGGGGGGAAAAAGGTGACCACTGCAGGAAAAACGGATCCTTTCATGTCCTTTCGGTTTCGTGTAGAGATCGATGGGATCACATTTGCCCAGATGTCCGAGGTTACGGGCCTTCAGATAGAAACAGAGACCGAATCCTATGAGGAAGGAGGTGTCAACGATTATGTGCATCAGCTTCCTAAAAGAACAAAGTACCAGAAAATCATTTTAAAACGGGGAATCACCGAGCTTGACCAGATGTGGCAGTGGTATCAGGACGTGGTGAACGGCAAGTTCGAAAGGAAATCAGGAGCTATCATTTTAATGGATGCTACAGGAGAGGATAAATGGCGCTGGAATTTTTCCGCTGCATACCCGGTTAAATGGACCGGACCCGACCTTAAGGCTGACAGCAATACAATTGCATTCGAGACCGTTGAACTGGTTCATAATGGTATCAAGAAAGATAGCTGACGGGTGGATTAAAATGTTTACTTTATCTGATCCTAAGTTCCATACAAGAATTATGCATAAACACCTGCCAGGAAAAAGAAAATATATTCTTTTTCCAGCACTTGTTTACGATCAAATTCCCCGATGGTTCATCACTTTGCACAACAAAATGCATGTGACCGTCCGACTGCAACAAATGTTCCAGGGTTTTGCCTATAAGACTGTTACAGAGGTTTCAGCACTCAAGAATAACAGATATTATGTAAAGGGATCAGCAATATCTTTGCCAAAAAAGATTTTTCAGCGGGTCCCTGTTGCCACTAAAGAAGCGAAAAAGATATTTGTTTCAAATATAATGGGTTTGCCTTCAAAAAAGGTAATACATAGCCCATTGGGAGCTCCAGGTCGTTTAAATTCTGTCAGTTTTTTAAGAAAAGTTACTAATAGGGATATCCTGAATGAAGGAAAGCTATATAGAGCAGAAGATATCAAAAATTATTCTGTTCACAATACAAATAAGTTGATATCTTATTTTGAATCAGGGCATAAGCTGTCTTTACCATCATACATGCCAAATACAGATCTCACTGACATTGTTCGCTCTGGATGGAAAAAAAATAATCTTATCTCTTCCCTCAGCCTGGCCGGTGTTAACAGAAATTTCCCGGTTCATCCGGCCCATAAGTATGGGTTCGGCCTCCCTGATTCCAAGAATATCCTGAGAATTAACGGAGCCAGAAATTCTGCTGTCAGCAACGAGGGTATTGTTTCTCGGAACATAGAGGTAAGCGATGTTTCAGGAGCAGGCAAAGAACTTGTTTTTCATGCTCTGCCTGATCTAGATCACCTGATAAATCAGAAACTCATGGAAATAAAAAGCAGTGTAGCCCTCACAAAAGAGACAATGCTGACACAATCTGCCATTACATATTCCAAAATAGAAACTGATCTTAAACGTCAGTTTAACATTGATCAGATCTCGGAGCAGGTCTACAGGCAAATAGACCATCGTTTAAAGATAGAATGTGAAAGGAGGGGAATTCTGTAAATGGCAGTAAATCCAAAAGCAAAAAAAGGGTTCATTGAAATTTTGAATGGTAATAAGAAAGGAGAACAGATCGAGATCCTCTATTTCCCACCAGAATATTCCTTTGAAAAAAGTAACACGTTTGCAGAGATCTCCATTCCTGGCCTCGAAGCTCCTTACTTGCAGTACGTGAAAGGGAATACAGGCAGTATCACGCTTGAAGCATTTTATGATACCTATGAGGCAGGAACCGATGTTCGGGATTTTACAAAACAGCTTTCTGACCTTATGAACATTGACCCAAAAATACATGCCCCACCTAATTTGCATTTTATATGGGGAATGTCTTCACAGGAACCCTTTGCCTGTGTACTGGAAAGGGTGACCACGCGCTTTACAATGTTCAATTCAGATGGCATTCCTGTCCGTGCCAGGCTCAGTATAACACTTAAAGAATTCAAAATCGGGCTTAATGAACGTGAAAGGGTAGTAGAATCCTCTGACAGGACAAAACTATATGTAACAAAGCAGGGGGACAGTTTATGGTCGATCGCCTACAGAGAATACGGAGATCCGGCACTGTGGAGGCATATTGCAGATGCAAATAAGATTCATGATCCAAGATCGCTTGAAATGGGAATGGAATTAGTTATTCCATCCGTGGAGTAAGACATGGCAGGTCTTCTAATAGGTCCGGAAATATATGTTCCCTCTTTTACTGTTAAATGGGAAGAAAATAACGAGGGCATTCCAAAGGATGACATAATTGGAGTAGAGATCGATGAAGATCTGGAAAGTCCTGGCATGTTTAAGATCTCTTTCAATGAACAGTTCGATCTCGCCAAACAGCAATTCAAATGGTTGGATGACAGACGTATCGAGCCCGGCACCAGGATCATGATCTCTTTTGGATATGCTTCTGCACCTCAGGAGCAAGGAACAATTATGGGTAAGATCAAAGCTATATCACCTGGTTTTCTGTCAGGGGGGCCTCAGGCACTGATCGTAGAAGGTTATGACCTTTCCCATGACCTGCAAAAAAGACAGCATAAAGTAAAATGTGACAATGTGACCTATGCAGATGTGGCCAGGGAGATCGCTATGAAGAATGATTTGTCTCCTGCTGGTGTAGAAAGCGATAAACTGATAGTCCATCCAAAAATAGAACGAAAAGTCGATGAAATGGACTATGCCTTTTTGCAGGGCCTTGCAAAAAACATTGGCTTTGAGTTTTTTGTAAGGAATAAAACTCTCTATTTCAGAAAACCAAAAGATGATCTTACTGCAAATGTAAGCTTCACATTTAATCAGAATATAATAAGTTTCAGTCCGCGAATGAGCTCTGCAAATCTGGTACATGAAGTTAGAGTAACTGCATGGAGTGAACAAGAAAAGAAAACCATTTCCGAAAAAGCAAATATCAAAGAGATAGAAAGCAGTATAGGAATCCCCGATTTTTCCAGTATTGTAGAAAAGGCAGAAGGAGAAAAGAGCAGCTTAAAACTGGAGGGGAGGGTTGTACGCTCCAGAGAAGAAGCAAAGGCAATCGCCCTTTCTGAATTGAAAAAACGAAATATGGGATTCATTACAGGAACTCTTGAATGTGCCGGGAATCCGCAACTTCGGTCTGGCATGACGATAAATATTGAAAAGGTGGGGAAATGTTTCTTCAGTGGAGTTTACTATGTTACAAAGACGAGGCATGTGCTTGGGGAAAGCGGCTACAAAACTACCCTTGAAGTTCGAAGGTGTTTATAATGGGCCTTAGTGAATTGTTAAGCAGGGAAGAAAGCCAGCAGAACAGGAACATCTACGGAGTTGCTATTGGCATTGTAACAAATAATAGTGATCCGGAAAAGCGTGGTAGAGTAAAGGTGAACCTGCCCTGGAGAGGAGAGAACGATGAAAGCTACTGGGCCAGGATCGCAAGTCCTATGGCTGGGAACGAAAGAGGGATCGTCTTTTATCCTGAAGTAGGTGATGAAGTGCTTGTGGCCTTTGATCGGGGGGATATCACCTTTCCTTACGTGATCGGTGCTCTCTGGAACGGACAGGACAAACCACCTGAAACCAATGCAGATGGGAAGAACAACATCCGTAAGATAAGGTCCAGAAGCGGGCATGAGCTCATATTCAATGATGATGACAAAGCGAAGCAGGAAAAGATCGAGATACACACCAAAGGAGGACACAGGATAATCCTGGATGATTCCAGCGGCAAGGAAAAGATCGAAATTGTGGATAAGAGCGGAAATAACAAAATTACTATTGACTCAGTACAGAATTCCATTGCAATGGAAAGTGCGATGAAGCTTACTATCAAGGCAAATATTGTGGAGATCGAGGGATCCACTTCCTTAACACTGAAATCCAATGCCGCTTTGACCATCCAGGGGATGCCTATAAAGATAAACTGAGGTTATTTTATGCCGCCTGCAGCAAGAGTTGGAGATGTGACATCGCATGGAACTCCTTTAGGTCCGGGGCCTGGAAGTCCTAATGTACTGATAGGAGGTATGCCTGCCTGGAGAGCAACAGCTGATATTCATAACTGCCCTCTTATTTCAGGGGTAGTACCTCATGTGGGAGGAGTTGTGATAGCAGGAAGTGTTACGGTGTTCATTAACAACCTACCTGCTGCCAGACAGGGAGATGTCATTGCAGAAATCGGTCCTCCTAACACTATTGTGATGGGATGTCCCACTGTGCTGATAGGGTAAAGACAAAAGCGGGGGCTGAAAGGTCAATATGCTTTGGGAAAAGGGGATCTGAAATGGGCAGGGAGTTTCTGGGAAAAGGATGGAAATTTCCATTCAATGTGGACTACAATAGGAAAGTGGCAGTTTCAAGCTTTGAGGACGATATTAAAGAGGCTATCTGGATCATCCTTGGGACCGCAAAAGGTGAACGTTTGATGCGGCCTGATTTTGGATGCGGCATAAATGAATACGTTTTCTGTTCAATGGATACACTGAATCTCCATCTTATAGAGAATACAGTCCACGAGGCATTGACAAAGTGGGAGCCGCGCATTGAAGTGCTTGGTGTAAAGGCTGATACAAGGTCAAAAGAGGAGGGAAAGCTATTGATAAACATTGATTACAAGGTTCGGACAACCAATACCCAATTCAATATGGTCTATCCCTTCTACATCAAAGAGGGAGTGTGAGCCTATGAGAGCACCCCAGATCAGCCAGATGAATGCGGAAACAATATTGGCAGATATCAGGAAGAAGGCGTCATTTTATGTGCCTGAGTGGAATACTGAAGATGAGAGGGACTTTGGGGTTGGCCTTTCAAGGATCTTTGCCAACATGACAGATACCATCACAAGCAGATTAAATGAAGCTCCTCACAAGCATTTTCTATCTTTTCTTGAAATGCTCGATTTTTCACTGATCCCTGCCAGCCCTGCAAGAGTCCCGCTTACGTTCGTGCTCAGCGAAGGAACTTCTGAAAATGTGCTGATTGAGTCTTCTGTGCAGGCCTCTGCAGAAGGTCCTGACGGAAAGCCGGTCATCTTTGAGACGGAAACAAATATTATTGCAACGCCATCAAAGCTGGTATCCGTTTATAGTGTGATAAAGGACAAAGACGAAATATTCGAACATACAGTAGCCATAAATGGAACAGCACCAGCAGAGCTTTTTACAGGAGATAGCTCCTTACAGGAACATGTTCTCTATATAGGAGATGAAAATCTCTTCAACTTGCAGGAAGGATACATCAGTGTTCTTTTTTGTGGAAGTGATGTGAACTTACTGCGTAAACTAGGATATAATGATACAGAGAAGCAAAAGGGGCTTGCTGAGTGGAAATATGGAGTAAAGATAAAAGAAAAAAAGGATGGAAAAGAAGTTGAGGCAATAAGGTGGTGTCGTTTTGGAAGTGTTGCAGTTAATGGAAATCAGGTAATAATAAAAAAGGATCCTGCTACCGGTGAATGTAAAGCAATCGAAAATGAGGCAGTGATCTCTGATAAAGTGGCGATAAACGGTATAGAGAGCAGATGGATAAAGTGTGAAATATCCGAGAACCAGATAGATGAGTTCAAGGATCTGAGCTTAACAGGACTTAAGGTCTCAATTTCGCCTATGCAGACCTCCGTCCATAAAAGTGAATCTGTAAAAAAGGTGCAAGGAATAGGAGATGTGTTCTATTCCAAACTTGCAGGAAACAACATTCCAAATAAAATTGAAACTCTTGATCAACTATTAAAGCTCAATGAAGAAGAATTGGCATTTCGGCTCCAATGCAGTAGGAAACGGGCTCAAAACATCCTTGAAGCGGCTCGAAAGCAATTTTTCGACAAAACTGTAGAAACAGCGCACATGGAGAGCAAAGATACCTCCAGCAATACAGATTTACAGGGGATAGTGCCTGATCTTTTATATTACAACGATACTCCTATTCCGATAGAAAGTCCGGAGAAGACACTGTATCCTTTTGGAACAAAACCACAAATTTACGATACCTTTTACATAGCGTGTGAGGATGCTTTTTCAAAAAAAGGATATAAAGTCAGTCTGAATTTTAGTTTGGATCATGGTAATCCGAGTTCATCTGATAGATCGGATATCCCCATACTTTCATGGGAGTACTGGGATGGGGAAAGCTGGAGCATTCTTAAGATTGATGAAAGTGACAAGAAAAACTTAAGTGATAATACTGAATGTGCCAAACGAAGTAATTCCAGAAGAGCTACTGCATCTGATTTCATTTCCATGGTTTTAACTATTTCTGATATGCCTGATGTAAAACCAGTCAGAGTTAATGGAAAAGAAAATTACTGGATCCGCACCCGGCTGGTGGGAGGAAACTACGGAAAAGAATACGAGATCAATGGTAATAGTGTTAATCCTGGTTCTTTCTGTCCCCCTAAGATAAAAGATCTTAAAATCCTTTATGATGGAACTGGAAAAGAGACCCAGCCAGAATACATTTTTGCTACGAACAACATCGAATCAAAGAATTGCCTCGATGAACTAAAAACAAATGCCAGATCAAGGCCTTTCCTGGCTCTTCCGGATACATATCCAGCGGTTTATTTTGGATTTGACAGAGAACTCAAAAAGGGACCATTCAGCCTTTTTATAAATATTGATGAAAGCCTTGAATACCCGGAATCATTCACTCCAAAAGCAAAGTGGCAGTACCTAAGTGATGAAGACCCTGAAGAATGGAAAGAACTGGAAGTACTGGATAAAACCTCAGGGTTTAAGAAAATGGAAATGGTGAAATTCACTGTTCCGGAAAAAATGAAAGCTTCTCAATTATTCGGTGCAGAGGATCTGTACTGGATTCGGGCAGTAATAACGGGAGATTTATTTAATAGAGAACTTTTTGTTACTGATTCACAAAATTCCTTGCCTCCTCAGCAATATATAATGCATTTAAAAAAGAAGAGGCCTTCAATTTATAGAAATTTAGTGATGAAAGGCTTGGATTTGTCCAGAATAGAGCCTCTGAAAGTTATGGACTTTCCTGTTGTCCTGAATCCGAAAATGGTATTAAATGCCCCTAAAGCAGATGAGCAACGTTTGATCAAGGGATCTGATGCTTCAACTCCAATCAAAATTTTAGATGTTGAGGAGATTAAAGAATGTGAAAAGGAGTTTGAACTTTTTAATATTGATATGATGCCTGAAGATCTAGAAAAACTTCCTCCGAAGGTCCTTGGTTTTTATTTTAATTCAGTCTGGGCTGTGCAATCAAGGACGATCAGAGATGAAATACTTGGCTCAGGTAATGGAGAAGCAAATCAAAAGTTCAGTCTTATTAACACTCCAGTAATAAATGAAACTATATGGGTGAATGAGAACACTGCCCTTTCAGAAAAGGAAAAGCAGATACTGCTGGAAGGTCCAGGCAACTTGATCTTAAGAAAGAATGATAGAGGCAATATCCTGGAATTCTGGGTCAAGTGGACAGCAGTACATGACTTCTTTGAATCGACAGGCAAAGGCCGACATTACATAATTGACAGAACTTCAGGCGAGGTATCTTTCGGAGATGGAAAACATGGGATGCTTCCTCCCATAGGTGCTAACAATATCAGAGCTACGTACAGCATAGGCGGAGGAAGATCAGGAAATCTTGAGGCTTTAGCGATTTCAAAGCTTCAGAGTTCCATAGCTTTTGCAGATAAGGTCTTCAATCCTGTCAGCTCTGAGGGTGGCAGTGAAACAGAAGATATCGAAAGTCTGCTTAATAGGGCACCTGTTATCCTTAAACATAGGAACAGGGCGATGGCAGCTGAGGATTACGAATGGCTGGCAAAGGAAGCTTCCAGGAATGTGTCCAGGGTCAAGGTACTTCCTAATTTTAATTCCGAAGGGAAATTCAGCACAGGTTGCGTAACAGTGATCATCGTCCCTGCAAGTTCAGACCCGCAACCTGTGCCCCCCACTGAATTAAAACGTCAGGTAACAGAATACTTGACCGAAAGGTGTCCTGCCGTAGTAAACCTGAATGTAATGGCACCTTCTTATGTGAAGATAGATGTTGGCGCTGAGCTAGTTACCGGTGTTATTGATGAGATGCCGATAGTAGAAATGGAAGCCAAAAGAAGGATCACCGAGTTCTTGCATCCCCTAACCGGTTCAGCTGAGGGAAAAGGCTGGGGTTTCGGCTTTGCCCCATGCATATCTGACATCTACTCAATACTTGAAAAAATAGAAGACGTGGACCATGTAAATAACGTAACAATAAGTCTTCACAACAGTTCAAAGGTCATGAAGATCGATGATGCATCCGCCATGGTGAAGCTGCCTGAATATGCTCTTCCATGCAATGGTGAACATGAGATTACCGTAAAATGGGAGAATAGCAAAAAGGAGGGGAATTAATATGTCGCTGCCTAAGCCTGATCTTGATGATAGAACATTCGAGCAGCTGGTAGCTGAAGCCAGAACACTTGTTCCACGATATTCTCCGGCATGGACCGATCACAATGAAAGCGATCCCGGTATAACTCTTATCGAGCTTTTTGCGTGGCTTTCTGAGATAGCCTTATATCGGATCGATCGTGTGACAGATCAGCATCGCTTGAAATATCTCAAGCTGCTGGGAATCAGGCCCCAGCCGGCAAAACCTGCAAAAGTGGACTTAACATTCACTTCTTCTCAAAAGTCAGTAGCGCAAAAGCCAGTATTGAAAAAAGGCATGTTGGTATCAACAAAGATTGAGGGAAAAAGAGTTCATTTTCAGTTAGATAATGATATTACTATACTTCCTGCGACACTTGAGAAAATAGTGGTTGATGAGTTCACGTCGGGTATTTTTGATAGAAGCAGTTCAAATGAAAACGGAGATCTTTTCTTTGCTCCCTTTGGGGAATATGTCCAGAAGGGCTGTGCCCTGTATCTCGGGTTCAAAACAGAGAATGGTAATGTTCCTGATGCACTGGACTTTATGTGCTATCTCTATGAAAAAGACCTCATAGCACCTGGAAAGCATGGAGAGGAACAGGATTATGAGTTTAAGAACGCACGCTTGAAATGGGAATTTTCGGTATCTTCAAATGGAAATATTTGGAAATATATTGATGCCGTTGATGAAACAAAGGATTTCAGGAAGAGCGGAAGAATAATTTTTGAAGGAATAGAAGGATGGACAGCTTCATCAACGATCCCGGGTCAGAAATTTAATTCTGATTATTTCTGGCTGCGCTGCCGGGTGGAAGATTCATGTTACGAATATCCTCCCCGCATAGAAAATTTGAGGCTTAATACGGTTTCTGCAACTCATGGTTTTACAGTAAAGGATGATAATGAGGAGCGGATCAGTACCGGGTTGCCAAATCAGGTCTTTAAGCTAAAGGAAATTCCCGTCCTTGACAGGACATTGAAATTATCAATTGAAGAAGAAGACTGGAAAGAATTTGAAGATCTGGACGGGTCTGGCCCCTCTGATAAACACTTTGTCTTTGATTATGAAAAAGGTAAAATTAAATTTGGTGATGGGGAGAGAGGTTTTGTACCTCCTGCCGGCTCTGCAATACGGATTATGGGATATGCGAGCGGAGGAGGCGCAGAAGTAAATCTGAACGCAGAATATACCTGGAATGTAGATGGATTTAACGGTTTCATAACAAATCACAGACCTGCAAGCGGTGGAATGGATGCACAGACCATTGAAGAGGCGATCGAGGATTTTCTTAAAGATCTACGAACTCCCTATACAACTGTCACAGCAAAGGATTTTGAATATATAGCTATAAATACACCCGGTCTGAGGGTGGCAAGAGCAAAAGCGATCCCAAATTACGACCCTTTTAACCCCAAAGCGATAAATCCTGACGATAACAAGGGGTCTGTGACAGTTGTGATCATTCCTTATACGCCTCTTGAGATATTGAATGTCCCCCCACAGCCTTCCGAGGGATTCAAAAATGCAGTATGCAGGCATCTGGACAAGCACCGTCTTCTTGGAACTCAGATCCATGTGATCCCGCCTGATTATGTAAAGGTCAGTGTCATCGCCACAGTTGTTCCGATGGATGGTTTTCGTGACGACAGCCTGGTTCGGGACAACGTGATCAAAAAGCTCAATGGCTTCCTCCACCCGATAAAGGGGGGAGAGGATGGAAAAGGCTGGCCTATAGGCAGGGCTGTTTATGTTTCAGAATTGTACAATCTTATAGAGCATGTTGAGGGTGTGAACTGTGTTATAAAACTCTCAGTTTCCGGGGATAAAGGTGCATCTACTGATAGCGATGGGAACCTTTTGCTTAATTCAAAACATGCATGTGTATATTCTGGCAGCCACACAGTGAAGCTCAGCAGAGAAACAGGTCTGTGCCGCAAAAGCGGGTGATCGTATGCAGAAAGTAAATTACAAACTCATCAACACAAAAGAGCTCCTCGACAGTTTCAAAGCTTATGCACAGAACGTGGATCTGGAAAGTGGTGATATACGCTTAAACAGCGATCATGTGTACAAATTTGGGGATGTACTGCTTGATGATAATAATTTAAGCATAATTGATATCTCTATAGATGAATGTGATGTCTTTTACCTTGTAGATGAAAAAAGAAATCTGATCCTCACATACGATCAGCATAACGATGCTCCGAAGGCAATCGGATGCTATCCTGGGATTCTTCCATTAAAACTGAACACACTTTCAGCGATCGGGGTAGACAGGGATACACTATACATTGCAGATTTCGTTTCAATAAATGGTGCAGATAATGCCCGCATGATAGCACTTTCAAAGAGGGACTTCCAGATTCGGTGGGTTGTCTGCAAAGATCACGATGGAAAGCCTTTGCACAAGATCCTTGACATAGAATGTGATAACAAAGGGAATATATGTCTTCTTGAAAGTGAAACGGGAAAAATTCTGTCTATAAGTAAGGAAAATGTTGATTATCCTGCTCCTCATTCATTATATTCTCCTGATCCCGGAACTTCAAAACCAAAGGACCTTACTGTAGATACGGAGGGCAATTTATATGTCCTTTATGAAAAAAAGTTGCATATCTTTTATGCAAATACTGGAGAAAAAGAGATACCTATCCGGCCTGAAGATCTTTCACCTTCCGGAATTGTAGTCGATGCCTGTAAACAGGTGTTCATAGGTGAAATGGGGCAGGATGATGGATCTGACAACGAGATATCTTTAAAGACGATCCATAAATTGTCAGGCGAGCTCTTTACCGCACTTTGGTCATACAGAGGAGCAAGTCGTAAACTGATCAGTGATTCGAAGGGCAATCTGTATGTGCTCAATGATAAAGGAAACAAACTGACATCTCTGATCCGCCAAAAAGTAAATCTTCAGGACAAAGAGGGTGCTTTCAGCGGATATTATATCTCAAAGCCCATAGACAGCCAGACCCCTGATACCAGGTGGCACAGGTTGGTGCTGGAAGGGGAATTTGAAAATGGCACGCAGCTAGAGTTCCTGTATTATGTTTCTAACGATAACGTAGTGGATATCAAAACACTCTCTCCAGATCAGTGGCGCAAGCGTATCTCCGAAACTTCATCAGTTCAGGGTAATGAGAAAAGGGATGCACTTTTTCTTGCAGATTCCCAGGGACAATATCTGTGGTTCAAGATCATTCTCTCAGGTACTGAAACACGTTCTCCGGTGGTCAGAAAGATCACTGTGTTCTTCCCGAGGGTCTCATATCTTGATCACCTGCCGGCCATCTATCGGGAAGATCTTCTTAGCAAAGGACTGCTTGAGCGTTTTCTTTCGATATTTGAAAGTATATTCTTTGATATCGATCATACTATAGAGCACATAGGTCGCTATTTCGATGCCTATGGAACTCCGCCTGAATTTCTTTCATGGCTTGGTTCCTGGCTTGCTTTTGCTGTGGAGGAGAATTGGCCTGAGGATAAGAAGAGGCTTTTTATCAGTAAGGCGGTTTTCCTGTATAAAAAGAGGGGTACCAGGGAAGGACTGGAAGAAAGCATTTTCCTCTTAACGGGAAAAAAGCCCTTCATTGTAGAGGTTTTTAAGAGCAAGGACCGCTGTCAGCATGTTGCTGCTGAAGACTGTAATGAGCAGCAAGGTCAGGAGAAAATAATCTTTTTCCCTCCTGAAGAGGCTGTGGTCAAAGCATGCCTTGATGAAAAAACCCTGAAGAGGTCCGATAAAGATGGAGCCTTAGAAGAAGCTCATCAGGAGATACCTTTAATTGACATCCTTTACGGAACCGAAAGGTTTGGTTTCTGTGTGATTTTGGAAGACTCCGATATGGATCCGGTCACTATCAGTCGTGTAAGGAGGATCATTGAAGAGCAGAAGCCTGCGCACACCTGTTATGGACTGAAAGTGCTTCAGCCGTGGTTCTATCTGGATATGCACACGTACCTGGGAATTAACACCAAGCTTAATAAACCCGAATTTTTACTCGGAGTTACATCCGTTATTGGCAGGGATACTGTTCTTCATGACGAGGAGCAGGCCGGACAGGTGGGAAGGCATGCGCGTATGGGAATTGACAGCACAATGTCCTGGTAATGTTGTAATCTATCAATGCGTAATATAAAGGAGTGTAGGAGTATGTCTAACAATACTAAAGAAAACAAAGATTGTCAGCTTCACAAGTTCGAGAAAAATAAGTATTTTTACGGCAAGCTGATGACAGTCAGGGACTTTGAAACGGAACAGAGCTATTTTGACGAAAAGCGTCATCTAATCAACAGGCTGCTTAATGGGTCGGGGCTTATCTGTGGTTTTGAACAGATCCAAATAAAAACAGCAGCAGATGGAAATCTGAATATGCTTTTCATAGACGGCGGGGCGGCTCTGGATTGCTGTGGGCGTGAAATTGTCGTGCCTCCTAATACTGAAGAAAAGATATTGAATAGCAGTGGGAGCAGTGTTTCGAACCTGACAGGCACTCCTTACCTCTATTTAAAATACAAAGCCTGCTATGACGGATATGTCGCCTCAGCTTCAAATCCATCAAGCTGTGCGGAAAAATGCTGTCCGGGAAAAACAGTTGAAAGTTTTGAGGTAATAGCTTCAGATAAAGCTCCTGAATTAAAGGAACTTGAGTGCCGTTTGGAATTTACTCCACTTAAAGATGTGACCGTGTGGCTTGAAGACCTGGAGAAGGATCATAGAATCTGTCCTTCGTGTGCAGATAAAGAAAGAGTGTTTCTTGCGACGGTAAAAGATGAAAATGGTATTTATTCAGTTGATTCTGAAGATACTGCGAAAAACAGGATATTTTTCACTCAGAAAGAACTGTATCAGCTCTTTAAGTGCCATATTCTTGATATCAATAATCCTCATGCAGTCACTGCTGTCCAGACAGGAGCATTGGTTAGTGTTGATGGAGTAGGCAACGCCGGAGGAGATGTAGATCTTGTACCTGAGGGTTCGATCGTTATTACTCCTGATGATACGAACGATCGTATTACTATAGGGGAGAATCACTCGGCAAAAAAAGACAATCCACATCAGGTTACTGCTATCCAGACAGGGGCACTCGTGAGTATAGATGGGGTTAGTAATCCCGGTGGAAATGTAGATCTTATTGCAGGTTCAAATGTTTCAATAACTCCCAATCCTTCGACCCATACAATTGAAATTGCTTCCACCGGGGGAGGGGGAGAACCTGCAACAACTGTGCAAAGCGTAGGTACCAGCCTTATTGTGGGAACTTCTGACAGATATTCCCGTGAAGACCATGTGCATAATCTTGGGAGGGGAGTTGTAGATATTGAAAACCTCTCTGAAAAACTGCAGAAGCAGCTCGAATTGCTCTTTATGTATCTGAGAGAAAGGGCGCTAAAATGCACTGTTAGTAATTTTAAGGCAATTGGAATACAATTTAACAATGATATAGCCTTTAAAATTGCACAGAATACCAAAGATGCGGTGAACAATAAAGTCTATCAAAAAGAGGAAGACTTCATGGAATTCATGAAAGAGCTTCTGGAATTGATGATGGCTTTTGCAGACAACATCCAGGGAAGGAGTACAGATGAAAGTTTCAGGAATTTCCTCAACGCACTGGAAGAGCTCAAAGAAGCACTTGGCTCGGAA
Source organism: Methanomethylovorans hollandica DSM 15978 (assembly GCF_000328665.1). Taxonomy (NCBI): domain Archaea; kingdom Methanobacteriati; phylum Methanobacteriota; class Methanomicrobia; order Methanosarcinales; family Methanosarcinaceae; genus Methanomethylovorans; species Methanomethylovorans hollandica. The sequence goes on along the minus strand of NC_019977.1, from coordinate 1,600,887 downwards.
GATGCCCTTAGGGTAGCTATCCAGCAGGATGAGGTCTGCTTCTATGTATCGGAACTGGAAATACGGGGATGAGTTCCAGAACCAAAGTTTTCTCAGGTTTACATGTCGTATATGTAGAATTCCAACAGCTCAAAACATTTCCAGATAGTTCTTATTCCGAATCTTTACAAAATATCTAAATAATCGATTAAGTTTTTTAGCCCGATACACATGTTCGGGTATTCTCTCTTTAAAAACGTCTTACACTAGTACATGGAGGTACGTTGATGAACGAAAAGATTGCAGTTACAGTGAAGATAGATATACAGAATGGCCCGAATATAAGCTTGAACCGGATAGTGGAAGTAGATGCTTATGAAAAAATAAATGTGAGCATCAAAAATGAGGATGCTGACAAAGTTGTTGATCTCTGGCCGAGCGACAATGAAGGGGAAGTAGTCCTGCTGGCGATTACTTCGAACTGGTATGGAGATACAATAACCTATAAAGTAAACGATGTGGCAGATGTATACAAACTCGACCAGCCTCATCTTCTGATCGGCAATAGCTCAGTAAATATGCTGGACCCTAAACCAAAACAGCTTAAATTTTCGTACAGTAAGCCGACACCAGACAATAAGCTGGACAGCATCCAGATACAGATACTTATCGGGCTTAAAACATTTTGAAGTTACAACACCTTGATATTCCTTGATTTTACCTCAAACCACATAATACCCATTACTACATTCAGATAACTTATCCTGTTCTTGAGTAAGGAGATGTCAACGGTGTTCTTACATAATTATTGACTGCTTTGCCTCTGCACATAGGCTGAAATATTGTCGTGGATAAGATCCAATTTCGTTTTTGTTACATCTGTAATCAAGGGGGAGAAGATGGCTGAAAAAGCCGCAGTGTTTGCCAAAACATCAGAACCCAAGCAGCAAAGCTCAAGTCTCTGCAAGCAGGAGAGCGATGTCAATAATTCCGGCTCTCCTGCTGAGAGGATATTGCACCTGCAGCGTACAGCAGGTAATCAGGCGGTCCAGAGACTGATCAGATCAGGTGTTTTGCAGGCTAAACTCAAAATAGGCCAGCCTAATGATATGTACGAGCAGGAGGCTGACAGGGTAGCGGAGCAGGTCATGCGGATGCCACAGCCAAAGGTGCAGCGTAAGTGTGCTAGGTGCAACAAGGATGAAAAAAAGGTTTTACAGGCAAAAAAATTGCCTGGAAAGGTGTCGGTAACTCAGGAACAAGATGTGCCATTAATTGTACACGATGTGTTGCGCTCTCCAGGGCGGCCGCTAGATACAGAAACCCGCGCTTTTATGGAGCCACGCTTTGGATATGATTTCAGTCAGGTGCGTGTGCATACGGATTCAAAGGCAGTGCAGATGAACCGTGACCTGCAGGCACAGGCATTCACATATAATCAGGACATCTATTATGGAGGCGGGAAAGCTCCTGATAAAAATGAGTTGACTGCACATGAATTGACTCATGTGGTGCAGCAAACCGGTGGGGTTCAAACCAAAAAAGTTCCCGAGCAGCCGTCTGTCCAGTTAAAATGTTTAGCTTGTGAAAAAAAGAAAGCGGAGATACAACGGTCACCTGAGATATCAGTATCCATGCCTGGAATACAAAGGTGGTCACTCTTTGGTGATAACGAAGATAAGAACGAATCTGATAGTTCAGGTGGAGGCATCTTAAGCTGGGTTGAAGAGAAAGCCAATGAAGTGGTAAACTCTATTACTGAAGCTGGAGGCGAAGCGGTTGATTGGGCCAAGCAACAGGCAGGCGCAGTTATTCAATCTGGAGATGGAGCTGGACAGAAAGGCGCTGATAATAATATATCCGGGACAAGCTTCAGCCCGGCTGCACTGGCAGCAGCAAAACAGCTGGCGGGCAAATTAAAATGCAAATTATCAATTGGCCAGGATGGAATTACTCTTGGCTGCGGGCGCATTAAGTTAACAGATCCCCAGGAAGAAAAGGTTCTAGAATTTCCTAAATTGTCGAAAATTAAGAATTTAAAAGACTTTATAATTGCAGGAGTAAAGATCGAGCCTGAACTTGGACTTGATATAGGTCCCAGCCTGTGGCTGAGTGTTGGCTCTATCACCCTTAATGATGTTTTAATTCGGATTGATCCCCTGCATGATACCTACATAGGACAGGGGCAGGTTAATGTTCCGATAGGCAGCCATATTGTTGTCGAAGTTGTGGGCAAGATCAGTGCCGGTGCCACACTTTCAATTCCGGTAGAAGGAATTAGCATTCCTATTAAAGGTTTTGCTGAAGGGGGGCTTCGGGGTGAAGGTATAGGCTCTACTATCTTTAACTTTCAGGAGATAGTTCGCCTATCATATATTCAGGATAAATTTATGTTTGACCTTGACAGTAAAATTAAAGCTGGTTTTAAGGTACAGTTCAATGTTACACCATTCTTAAATGTCCAGTATAAGATAGCTGAAAGAGAAAAGCGTCTATGTGAGTTTACTGCACCATTCTGGACCTGGGAAATTTGGATTAAGGCTGAAGAGCTCTCTATTCCCATTTCAATAAACCCAAGTAAAGGTGATAAACCTGTTACGGTTGGACCTATAACTAAACAGGTTATTTCCGGTGAGGACATTGAAGGTGATTTATCACGAAATCTGCCAGGTCTTCAGGGAAAATGTACAAAGTTCTGCGATTTAATTGAAGGTATTGGTGATCCTTCTCAATTGATTGTTGCACAGAGTAGTATCGGTCAGGGTCAGGTTTTCAGTACGGACAAGGATAAGATTTTGAAAGCACTTTCAAATGCAGCTGCTGGAGTCTGTGGGAAGAAGAAAGAGGCGCCAGCACCAGTAGGTGCCTGTCCTGTGCCACCACCCTTGCCGGTAATTCTTCTACTACCGTCTCTCAAAAGTGATGATCTTAGTCTTTATGCGGCCTGGCTGGATAAAGGACCGCTACAACATCGAGTTGGTCGTCCGCGTGACACAAATCAGTTATCTAGATGGAATGCTCTTATGCCAGGCAGAGTGCCAATATCTACTAAACAAAGAGCAGAGAGGCTTGGACTTAATATGGACGATATCATCCGTCCGTACTGGTCAAAGAGCCATGTCCTCGGTGATCGCATGGTTGTTGATCATATAGTGGAAATGCAGGTGACGCCAATAGGCCGCGAGACACAATTCGACCTTCTGCCTAATTATCGGTTGATGGAAACAGGCGAGAATTCTTCAGTAGGAGCGGAGCTGGTTGCAAATATTAGGAAGATGAGAGAAGCACTCGAAAGCCGTGGTGGATCCATATGGAGGGATTGTGACCTGACTTTTGACAAAGTTTCTGCTGCAGGACGTAAAACGCCTTCAACTTGGACGCAGGAGGAGCTGCAGGCTGGCAGACAGCTCGATGCATATGAGAGACTGGGTAAGCCACCAAGACCGCCAAAAATTTAGCCAAGGTTCCCGACTCAAACTATTGAAGCTTAACGCCTTATTTATAAGTTCAAAGCAAACTTGAAGTGTAGAAATTCTACTTATACCAAGAGGTATGCTGCTATTTAATTTTGGATATTCAAATCACAACTTTTTCTTGGTTTAGCAGCACTCAGTTTCATTAAGATTTTCAAGGGAAAATAGCTTCTGTCTATATTATATTTGAATGCTGATTTAGAAGTTTCTATATTAGTATAATAAGGGATGAATCCATGGCTGAAAAAGCCGCAATTTATGCCAAAACATCAGAACCAAAGCAGAAATGTTCAAGTCTTTGCAAGCAGGAGAGCCGTGTAAATAATTCCGGCTCTCCTGCTGACAGGATACTGCATCTTCAGCGCACAGCAGGTAATCAGGCAGTCCAGAGACTGATCAGATCGGGTGTTTTGCAGGCTAAACTCAAAATAGGTCAGCCCAATGATATGTACGAGCAGGAGGCTGACCGAGTTGCTGAGAAGGTCATGCAGATGCCAGAGCCACAGGTACAACGCAAATGTGCTAACTGTGATGAGAATGAAAAAAAATTGCAGCTTAAAGAGTCATCTGGAAAGGTGCCTGTAAATTCGGGCCAGGATGTGCCATCGATTGTACACGATGTGTTGCGCTCTCCGGGGCGGCCGCTAGATACACAAACCCGTGCGTTCATGGAGCCTCGCTTTGGACATGATTTTGGCAGCGTGCGGGTGCACACGGATTTGCATGCGGAGCAATCCGCAGATGCCGTAAGTGGCCAAGCTTATACCGTGGGATCTCACGTGGTTTTCGGAGCAGGGCGTTATTGTCCAGCTACTCCCAATGGACGGCGCTTGCTAGCGCATGAACTCACCCATGTAGTACAGCAGAATGCATCTCCTCTGTCATCGGGCATCGTACAGCGCGTTCCTCTAGTCACAGGAGCTGAAGGCGATGTAGTCGCAGAGCGTGAGTACGGGAGCAGTGGAGCTCCCAAAGCTCAGAATTGTGGCCGTCCCTCATGGTGTCCTGCCGGATTCTGTGAACCTTACCGCAGCGAAAAGCTGGCGGAATATTACCGGAGCAAGAAAGCATGGTGGATAATGAAAGGGATTTCTGCAGCTGTTGACAGCCGCGTGGTACCCCTATGGAGCGAGTACCTGTGGGGTGGATCGTCGCCGAAGAACCTGAGTGCTGACTTTGGCAAGGACTTTACCAATTCACCGACAACGAAAGAGACTACAACTTTCCTCTATGATGAGATAAAGAAAAGCCTTACCGCAAAACCACCGTCTGTTCCGCTGTATTCCAATGATTATATAGACCTCAACACTTTAATACCGAAGGCTATTTCGGAACTCGACGATCCGGCGAGCCTAAAGCAGATGAACTTTAACATTCCTAAAGACATTCCTGGCAACCTTGCCGGGGGTATCGGCAAAAACCAGCTCTCCTGCCCAGCGGGAGCAAAACCCTCTCCTTTCAACGACGAGCGCCATGCGGGCGGTATGGTGAAGCTGACGCGGTTGGCTTCCAGTGATCTTATCGTGACCCCTTACATCAACTATTCCGTGAAGGATACTATCGATCTATGCCCTGGTGACTGCGGAACAATACTTGAGCAGATAGCTACAGTACCATTGTCTCAGTTTGAGGCTACGGGGATTTCAGGGGATGTGCCCTTCACGGTGGAGTTCCCTGCACCTTCTATGGGATCGTTCACGATCTATGTGCCCCTTTCGAAGATACCTGGTCCGGTCCCATCTCCCAAAAAACCATGAGAAGATGGGGTAGAATCACATTAACCTTATCTAGGGAATGCAATGAGACCAAAAAAAAGGGGTACCTAACTATCGCGTGGAGCGAGAAGAGCCTTGATCTGCGCCCCTTCACTGAGATTTGTCAGATGAACAAATACCCCCTAGTTCCTCGCAACAAATCATTGCGTTTCTGCATGAGATTGGGATGATCCGAATATCCAATTGCATATAAACGGCATTTTAAACAGAAAAGTAGTATTCAGAGGTTCATTAGTTCGAGTATCCTGAAAAGACATAAAATCTAAAATCAAAATTGAAGATGGTCACATGACTGAAAAAGCTGTTACGTTTGCTAAAACACCAGAAACAAAGCAGAAAAGCTCAAATTTAATCAATCAAAAAAATGGTAAAGCTTATTCAGTCTCTCCTGCTGAGAGGATACTGCATCTTCAGCGCACAGCAGGCAATCAGGCAGTCCAGAGACTGATCAGATCAGGTGTTTTGCAGGCTAAACTCAAAATAGGCCAGCCTAATGATATGTACGAGCAGGAGGCTGACAGGGTAGCGGAGCAGGTCATGCGGATGCCAGAGCCGCAGATGTCAAATGAAAAAAATGTTTCTGAACCTGCTCCGAACAACTCCATCCAGCGCAAATGTCCAGGGTGTAAAAAGGGAATTAAGATCGGGAAGGAAGAAGAGGACGAGAAACTCCAGAAAAAAGAAGCTTCTGGCTCAACTCCAAAAGTGACCCCAAAATTAGAATCCAATATCAGTGCCATCCGCGGCGGCGGCCGGCCTCTGCCTGAATCTGTGCGTGCTTTCTATGAACATCGCTTTGGTCATGACTTCAGTAATGTGCGCGTGCACACGGATTCGCGGGCAGATGCATCGACCAAGAGCGTTGACGCATTTGCCTTTACTCTCGGAAGTGACATCTCGTTCCGTAGTGGGCACTACTCTCCAAATACGCAAACTGGCCAGCGATTGCTTGCGCATGAGCTCACGCATGTCGTGCAACAAAGAGGAGGCAGCGAATCCCTCGGCATTCGGCGTGCGCCGTTTGGCATTGCGCGTGGCATCGCTGGGAATTGCATTGGCAGCGCAGATAATTGCACTCTAGGCACTGACATTCACCGATTCATTCAAGGGCTGATGGTGGGACTGTATTCACCGGCAATGTTCGCCGAAGTCGCTATTCCGGGGGGTGGCACTTCGGGGAGCAGTATCGATTGCCAGTTGCCTGGCTTTGTTGACCTGTATGGATCGTGGCCTATAGGTATTGTTCCGGCAGCTCCGCAAGGCCGCATGTTTCCACCGCCCATTGCAACATTTCCATCGCCAGCGCCTGTGCCCGGCCCTGTGATGCTCGGTTCCATCAAGCCATTTACCACACCAGCTCCAGTTGCTCACGCCGATCTTCTTAGTTACATTACTGCATTAGATGCATACGCGGGAGCATCGGGCAGTATGCTCTCAATAGCGGAGCCGATGACCGTGCCCACTAATCCGAGTTGGACTTTACCCGGACTTCCTTTCCCATTCTCACCTGCGACACTCCCGCAGATGATCCATATCTTCACGACCATGGATGGGATGTATTGGTACTTCTGCAGGCCGATGATCGAACTGGCATGGCTCGCAGCACGTGCCGCCAGTATGATCGCCGAAATGATGGATGAACTAAAGAAGGCCGCCGAAAAATTGGGGCAAAAGATCGCTTACGCATTTGAGGTGGTGCTTTCCAAGCTTGCCGCTGCTGCTCATGCTGTCCGGCAATTCCTCGAGGAATGGGGCACGACTATTTTGGCGATAGTTGCACTCATTGTTGTGGCCATCATCGTGGTCGTTTTCTGTGAGGTTATTATAACAGCAATAGCCACGGCAGCGGCGGCTATAGTTGCTTTCTTTGCAGAAGCCGCCGCGGGTCTGCTCCCGCTGGCAGGTTTAGCAGCGCTTTTGCTTCTCCTACTCCCCTCTGAGGCAAGTGCGGCCGAAAACCCGCTGCAGAAGCCTTTGGGAAAAGGCTCTCCATCCAAGGGTGGTGGAAAACAGTCGCCGGGAGGACCATCGGCGCTTGGGGAATTATTGAACAAACTCCAGGGCAGAATCTCCGGCCCTATGTCGCAATCACCTCAGAACGCTATGTCGGATACATTGCAGATCATTGATGATGCCGAAAAATCTGTTCGGCTTGTACCTGGAGGAGACCTGCTCGTTCAAGTCCTTAAACTATTGAGACAACTTCTCAAGGAACAACGGCAACAGGCGTCGCAGCTCCCGCCTCGTAAGACCACCGTACCAACCACAGAGAAGGAGCGGCCGACAGTGGGCGCTCCTCCACAGAAGACGACGGCTAAGAAGCAAGCGATCAAAATGAAGGTGATCGAGGGCATGAACTTGGATACTGTCGTGGTTGGGAATGCTTATGGGGTTGTCAATATGCGGACCAAGGAAGTCGTACTCCTGAAAGTGACGAGCAAAGAAAGAAAGGGAAAGGACACGACGGTGACCTTCCTGTCTCTAGTCGAGTGCAGCCCGGACTACCATTGCAGCCAGGGTGGAAACATTTACACCGTCACTCACCCTTATCGACCCTCAGACGCTGCAGAGTTTAGTCTTACGTCTGAAAAATGAATCGCCTTACAGACGCTTGTTTTCGCCTCGTTACCGAGGTAAGCTTGCTCGTGCAAACTGCTGCGGCATCGAATTGTCTCAATTGGGTCTGACTCAGAGGTTTTGCCGATGTGATTTTTGCAGATAATGGTGATTAAAATGGCTGAAAGAACTATTGTAGCTACCAAAAAACCGGAGGTAAGTATATATGCTCGAATTCCTGCAAGCAAAGGTCAAGCTTCAATTCTTCAGGATTTCCTGCTGACAGGATACTCCAACTTCAAAAAACTGCAGGCAACCAGGCGGTACAGAGACTGATAAGATCAGGGGCTTTACAGGCTAAAATGAAAGTTAGCCAGCCTAATGACATTTACGAGCAGGAGGCTGACAGGATGGCGAAGCAGGTGATGAGTATATTGGAGCCGACGGTACAGCACAAGTGTACTGGATGCAATAAAGATGAAAAGGATATTTCACAGACAAAAAAAGTTATCGAGACAGATGCCTGTAACTCAATACCAAGATGTGCCACCCATAATTCGTGAAGTTTTACGCTTGCCTGGTAAGCCGCTGGATCAGGTTACCCGTGCTTTTATGGAGCCACGTTTCGGGTATGATTTCAGTAATGTACGGGTGCGTAGCGAAGCGCAAGCTGCAGCATCAGCAGAAGCAATAAATGCCCATGCATATACCGTTGGCCAGGAGATCGTCTTTGCGAATGGCAAATACGCACCCAAAACAGATGCAGGGAAAGAATTGATTGCACATGAGCTGATGCATCTCGTACAACAGACACAGAATGTTCAAAGAAATATCATACAGAGGAGATCTGGATGCTCTTCTTCCCAGGATACAATTATTACGGAAGATCATCGCAGAGCTCGAGAGATGCTGTCGAATGCCATCGATGTCGTCTCTTCGTATAATGGGACAAACCCGGCTAAGGTGAGAAATGCCCTCTCTGCTCACTTTCATAGCGCTACAAGCAATGCCTTTGCAACTTGGATCAATCTGAATTTACGGATTCTCTGGGCATTGACGTGGATGGCAGGCTACAAATGTTATACAGGTGGAATCGTGGAACGTACGTGGGCATGCCGTTCCGATAATGAACTTGCCACTACATTCTGGTGTGTGCCAGGAATCGATATCCGCTTGTGTCCATCTTATTTTAGTCAGAGCGCAATCGAGCGCTCGACTACTTTGATCCATGAATGGATACATAAATACGGCTGTAATTTCGATCTGGGCTATGAACATGAAAAAAAATATAGCAAAAATCGGACTGTAACCCAACTTCTCAACGCTGATTCTTTTGCGAATTTTATTCGCGATGTGCAGTGATCAGCACTATTCCAAAACCACAGTGCAGGTTATGCACATGCAATAACATCTCATCAGATTACATGAGAATTTTTCATTTCATAAGATAATAGGAGGAAATGAGTATGGATACAGAAGAGGTGCGCAGTATAATAAAAGACATCATCATGGATCTTGTTTCTGCCATACAAACTCAGGACATAACAAGAATAGTACAGTTATATACAGATGAGCCGAAATTCATGCCACGTGGCGGCGATATTCCCCAATTTGGTCCAATTCCTGACAATCGCTGGTCTAAGGAGTACATCAGTAAGTACTGGAGTGATATTTATCAGATCGTTGGAAACAGTTTCAAGTATATTCAATACACAAAAAATATTGATGTACTTGGCGATGTGGCATACGAGATAGGAGTTTACAGTTTTGCAGCAGAAACAGGAGTAGGTAAAGATCTGGAGGAAGGAACATACTTCATTCTCTGGAATAAAGAGAACGATGCATGGAAGATTACAGTACATATTTTGAACACTACAAGTGATCCGAAATGGTGAGGCTTACCTATTTACTTTACTGCACGAATAAATTCCATAATATAATTTAAGGAGGCTATTTTATGAGTATATATGATTTCAAACATGGAGTACGAATCCCTGCCGGGAGTTGCTCGACTTACTCTAATACTCCTAAAGCTGAATTGATCAGTGCGAGCGGGGGATTGGACGTATTTAACTATGATGGACCTATCGATGTTTCCTGTGTTTGCCAACTCCCGGTTTTGGAGAAGGCAATTATCCGTCAGTTTGTGATGGTTGGAAATGTTGAAAAAGGTGAGATTTACGCAGAGATAGGTGGGGTACGATGGAATGCACCACGGCAACATTTGTCTTATGCAGCGATCAAAATGTTGCCAAGTACTCCTTATGAAATTCCGTTGATGAAACAAAAAAAGGTGGTTTTAAATCTTCCAATTTCTGGAAATAATAGTTTGACCACAGATCGGATACAATGCTATTTTATACAGGCTCGCTTTTACTCAGATTCAGCGGTAACTATTGAACAGGCTCTTTCGCTTTTTTATTTTGAAGTATACTGGGATTAACATAAACCTCTTTTTTAACTGGTCTGTCTTTGACTACTTGGTACCAAAACCTCATGATCTGCATCTTTTAGCTTAATACAGGTCCAACTGCCTGTCATCCAAGAGCGAAACCTTGCCCCTTATCCTTTTTGTTTCATCAGTATCTATCTCCCCTATAATGAAACACTCATCCTTCTCAGCTTCTGCTTTCACATTTCCCCATGCGTTGATTATCATGGACTTACCAAAGTATGATGCAAAGGGAGCAGTACCTACCCGGTTGCAGGCAATATGAGGTATCTGGTTCTCTATCGCTCTGGCAGTTGTGAGCGCTTTCCACTGGCCAGCTTTTGGATCTGCAAATCCACCAACTGTGACCAGAATATCCGCACCTGCAAGTGCCAGTTTTCTTGAGATCTCAGGAAACCGCAGATCAAAACATATCTGCATTCCGATGGTTATATCATCACTTGCAAGTTTTATCGGCAGGATATGCTCTCCCCTGGAAAAATGTTTTCTTTCCAGCCCGTACAGGTGGGTTTTTCTGTAAACCCCGGAGAGCTCCCCGGATCCAATGCAAAAACCCAGATTATGATATCTGATCTGATCAGGTTCATCCATCTGTTTTTCGATCATGGAACCAATGAGGACACAATCGTTTGCTTTTGAAAATTTTAATAGTCTCTCTATGGTGGGGTATGCCTCAACTCTCCGGGACGCAGAGGTCTCAGCAATCGATTCCAGACCTTTATAGCAAAAACCCGTTGAAAACACTTCAGGTAACACTATGATCCTGGCACCCGAATCTATTGCTTTATCTGTCAGTAAGAGGGCTTTTTCAATGTTCTGTTCTTTTGAACACTGGATGATATCCATCTGAATACAGGAAACCTTGATAGTTGTCATTTTAACATGTTCCCCTTACTTCATGAGGATCTCTTAATGAACTACCACCTGTTAAAGCATGTGGCTTCCTGGTTCATTGTTGAGCCTAACGGCTCAACTCCGCAGGCTTTTACCGTAGTCCCTACGGCTAACTTGAGAATATTAATAGCAGCATTATGATCTCTATCCAGAACTAATCCACAGTTTGGACATCTGTGTGTTCGCGTAGCAAGTGTCTTATCCACTTTTATACCACAAGAACTACAGTTTTGAGATGTGTTGTGAGGTGCAACCAGTTCAACGATCTTACCAGCTTCTTCCGCTTTGTACATCGTATACTGAATCAGTTTACCCCATGCAGCATCATGTATTGATTTAGATAGCTTAGAGTTTCGGACCATATTCCTGATATTCAAATCTTCAAAGACCACTAAGCCATATTTATCAACAAGAGTCCTGCTGAGTTTATGGTTAAAATCATTCCTCTTATTGCTTCAATGTTATAAATTAAGAGTAAGGGTTTGAAGTGAAACCCTCACATTCACGCATTTAGAGACCGTAGTTCTCTGGCTTGAATACCTTTATTTCGGCCTTGTACTTGCTCATGCAGTCGCTCATGAACTTGTCAGCATCTGCAGTAAGTGCTTCCAGTTCGCCCTTTGCCTTCAGCAATGCATTGATCTCGAACTTTGTCATCTCAAGGCCCTCTGCGGCGGTCAGCAGGTTGCAGCATTCCACAGCAGCGTTCTTTGCACGGAGGTACAGGTCGTTACCGTCCTTGACAATTGCCTGACCGATCTTGTATGCGTTGTCGTATGCAAGGATGTAGGACTGTGGGTCTCTGTATTTGTCAGATGCCACGAGCATATCCCTGAGGAGCTTTTCGTTTCCGGATTTGAGTGCAACGTTCATCAGAGCACAGTCATAGCTGAGGGTCTCTGACCAGCACTGGACTGTAGTACCTCCGAATTCAGAGTGGTATTCGACGGATTCGTTGGACCAGAGGTCACAGCACTGCATGATCAGGTTACCCATAACATCGGAGTGAGCACAGGTAGAGGTCTTACCTTCAAAGGCCATTGGCATACCAGTGATTGCCTTTACGAAGATGTTCTCGTATCCGCAGTCCTTTCCTGGGCCTACTGCACCGGCTTCATATCCGGATAGCGTCCTTGCTCCTGCCATGCTCCTTGCGATGATCGCGAGGGTGTGTGCCAGGTTCTTGTCAAGAAGTCCGCCTGCAATGAACATTGCAGTGTTTGCCTGGGCACAGTCAGTGTCACCGGCTGCAATGACATTCTTCTTCTGTGCTACCTTTGCGATGTCCTGCCAGAGGTATTCCATGTCCATGCTGCCCAGTACGCCTATTGCGTAGAGCATACCGCCAATGTCGTTCCTCAGAATTGCATAGTCAAAAATCTCCTTTCCACCCATTGATTCAATGGATAAGAAGTCTGCTCCACCTTCTGCAACAGCTTCGAATGATTCCATAAGGACAGGGTACTTGTTTCCTCTGAGGTCCATGTAATCCTTGTTCTCTCTGATGTCACCGGGAGTGTGCCTCAGTGCGGACTTCAGACCATATTCCTCATAGTACTCTTCCATGATGGTCTTCTGTGCGTGTGCAATCTCGCCACCCCATGATGGATTGTTGGTCATCTGCTGCACATGTTCTGTTTCAAGTACTACTGCAGGGAAGCCTACCTGTACCATTCTCTGCAGAATGTCCTTTGTGATCCTCTGGTATTCATTTACCAGCTTCTCTTTGGAAGCGCCTGCTTCTGGTCTGGGTGCATAGTTTACTTCAGCTGTAGTGGATCCTGCACCAAGCTCAATTCCAAGTCCTGCCTTTACCGGATATTTTGCACGGCCGAATACCATCTCATCTGCATTTGCATAAGCCATCTGTGTATATCTTTTTACTGCCATTTTTTTCACCTCGTTCAGTGTTTGTGGAACATCTCTCTAAGCTTCTCTACGCCAGCACCCTGTAAAATAGCATCTGCCATCTTTGGTGCATCTGCTGCTTCCTCACCATAGACACCAAGGTTGTATGTTGAAACGAAGTCCTGGTTAACTGCTCCGCCGCCGCATGCGAAGGGTATCTTAATACCGGCTTCAAGGAGCAGGTCGTTGACCTCTTTGAAGGCATACATGGTGGTTGTCATTAATGCAGTACCTGATACCAACAGAGGCTTGTGATCCTTGACAGCTGCGAGGACCTCTGCTGCTGGTACATCTCTGCCAAGATCGACCACTTCATAACCATTTGCTCTGAGAAGTGCTGCAACAATAGACTTACCAATGTCGTGAACATCTCCTTCTGCCACGTGAACAACGATCTTTCCTTTTGTTACCGGGGACTCGCCAGATTTTTCCTTACAATATTCGATACCATCAAGCATTGCATCTGCAGACATCATAACGTTTGGCAGGAATATTATGCCCTGGTCATACAGTTTTGTCACTACACCCATTCCAACCATCAGGGCATCATCAATGAGGGATATTGGACTTTTTCCAGCTGCAATGGCCTTTTCCAGGCCTGCAATCACATCGTCCTCTTCGCCTTGGAAAATAGCTTCAGCGATGGGGCGGATGAGAGCATCCTTTGGATAAAGCTCTGCTGCAGCATCTTCCGGAGTCATTGATTTTTCCATTTTTACGTTGTATCTTACTAATATATCCTTGTAGTCTATTTTTAACATACTACACTTCCTCTATTTTTTAAGGCTTAACTAAGCCTTGATCCAATCTACCTTCATAGGTCTCTAGACCCAGGTATGCAACTTTTATTTATCTATTTAAATGTTTGGTTTGTATTGTTTAGATATATAATCTTTACTTATAATGCAAGTGGCTCCAATTTACTAGATGTTAAAAATAGTATGCCTATTGATATTGTTTTATTGATTAATATTTTTAAAAAATAAAATTGATATATACTATAGTGCAACAATACTTATATAACACAAACCAAAAAAGCAACATTCGGAGGTAATATAAATAGATTGTTGCAACAAAGTATGGGAATAATTTCCATTCAAATCCATTGTGGGCTATCAATTGCGTTTTTTTTGAACTGGTCTCTATTTATCTAAAATAGATCTTAATGAAGCAAAATATTAAAATACCAGTGTTTTTTCAAAACCGAATACATAAAAAAAACTACATGTATATTTTTAAAATAGATACTTTACATTAAAGAATATTAAATATGCTATATTCTCTATACCTCAACTGAAGCTAAAAACATCAAAGAATCATTAGTTGAAAAGTAAATTAATGTATATACTATTTAAAAATACATGTGTGCAGAGCGCAGGCAACGATCAATGCCTGTGATATTTTTCTCTCAGCTCTTTCACGCCCGCACCTTTGAGGATTTCGTCGGCTATCTTTGGAGCATCCGCTGCATCCTCACAATATACTCCGAGTTCATAACCAAATACGAAATCCTGTTTCACAGCTCCACCCCCACAGACAAAAGGAATGTGGATGCCGTTCTCGAGCAACTGGTTATTGATCTCTTTGAACGTATACATAGTAGTTGTCATCAAAGCAGTACCTGAAAGCATTACAGGTTTTTCCCTCCTGACGGCACTGATCACTTCGCTTACCAGCACATCGCTTCCAAGATCTATGACCTCATATCCGCTGGCACGTAGCAGGACAGTGACTATCTTTTTTCCAATATCGTGCATATCCCCTTCCACAACAAAGGATACGACCTTTCCTTTGAACTCGTGAGTTGCACTGGAACTATGTTTACAATATTCAATGCCATCGGTCATGGCATGTGCGGATATAATGACGTCCGGAAGGAAAAGAAAACCGTCGTCATATAGTTTAGAAACAATACCCATTCCCTGCATGAGTGCATCATCGATCAAAGATAAAGGGTCCCTGCCTGCCCGGATCGCTGCCTCTAAAGCTTCTATAACATCATCTTCGTCACCTTCAAAAACAGCCTCAACGATGGGACGTATCACAATATCTTCAGTATATAGCTGCCTAGCTATTTCCTCCGGGCTTATTTCCTTTTCAGCTTTTACGTTATACCTTACCAGGATCGCGGATGGATCAATATTGATCATATTTTTGCCTCGAATATATTTTCAGACTACTTTTTCTTTGATCTCTCTGCCCAGACATATGAGGGCTGTATGCCCATTCCAATTACCTCTGGTGGCTTTGACCTCTACAGGTATCAGTTCTCCGATATATGATTCAAATGGTATCCTTACTACCGACAGTTTTCCGGCAAGTATGTCCGCAAGTGCAGCAGCTATCTCTATAGCTCTGTTCTGAGGATGCACATTAAGTATGTTCAAACCAACCAATTCCTCATGGGAATATCCCAGACGTTTACACAGGAAACTATTAGTATGTAATATACACCCATCTTTATCAAGGACAAATAAGAAATCTTCAATTCTATCAAATATTTCCTGCAGATTGTTCAGATCCTTCTGGAAGTGTACCTGTTCCCTTATACGTCCAATAGAAGGACCTACCTGAGAAGCAATACTTTCAATTATACTACGTGTGTTTTGCTCAATAGCGTACTCAGTATGTGATGCCAGCATAATCACTGCTACAATATTGCCTTCATATTTAAGGGGTAATATGACAGTAGCTTCAAGCCCTTCAAAACCGAGATCAATTCCATGGGTCATGGAATTGATCTCATAATATAGTTTATAGATCGGATACTCTGTTTTGAGGACCCTCGCATGAAGAGAATTGGCAGCATACCGTCGGGTACTGTTGACAAACCTGAATGACAGGCCTTTATGTGCAACAAGATTCAGATCGCCTGTGACCTCGTCTACAAGATACAATTCACCACAATCTATTCCCTTAACCTGGGTCACAAGTTCAATTAATTGCTGGAAGATTTCTTTAACATCGGTGGTTGGAGTGAAGAACGTATCAAGCTCTGAGCATATTTGCATGAAATTATTAGCATTCTTACGCTCAGTGATATCAACAATAATACCCTGCAGATACTCGACTTCGCCTTCGGGATTTCTTTTGATGACCGAGCGTTCATCTATCCAGCGTATCTCACCGGATCTTGTAAGGATGCGATATTCAAGAGAAATATTATTCTCATCTTCCTGGAAATATCTTGAAAGGCCACGGTCTATTTTTTGCAGGTCAGAAGGATGAATTATATCACCATAGAGTATTGTACCTGACATGAATTCCTTTGCGCTGTATCCAAATTGCGAAATATTCTCAGATACGAATTCCACGGGCCATTTATCATCTGCTTTCCAGAAGAAAACAATTGCAGGACTGCTTTCAATGACATTTTCCAGGACCTTTCTCACCTCAATGAGCTTCAGGAGTTCCTTTTCTCTTGTTTTCTGCTCCGTGATATCCCTTATAATAGCCATGTAAGCTGGTTTTCCTTCGTGCTCGATCATAGATGAGTTGATCTCTGCAGGGATCTTTTTACCCACCTTTGAAAGCAGCTCTATCTCATATTTCAGAAGATTTTCATTTCTTTTTCCCAGTTTCTTCCCGGAGTTGCCGACGAACATACGACGATATTCCGTGGAAAGAAAGCGTGTGAAGTTTTTGCCGATGGCCTCTGCAAGTGTATATCCTGTGATCTCGATAAACTTGTTATTGGCAAACACAAGCTGATCATCCTGTATAATGACAATACCATCATTGCTCTTTTCTACAAGGGTGGAGTACTTCTTTTCAGAGTTCTTGAGTTGCATCTCTGCTTTTTTACGTTCTGCTATGTCCCTGATAGTGATCATAACAGCCGGGTCATTTTCATATGATATGAACGAAAAGCTGACCTCAGCAGGAAAAACAGATCCATCTTTTCTGAAGAAATCCACTTCATAATTACGCTTTATGCTTCGTTCATCTTTTAATGCCTTAGCACATCTTTTTGCAAGCATGCGTCTGAAATCCACAGGCACATGATCAAGCAATGTGCTGTTGATTATTTCTTCTTCCTGAAACCCTGTCAGCTCCAGGAACTTGGAATTAATGAACCTCAGGATATCTCTCTGTACTATGATTATGCCATCATTGCCTTTTTCCACAAGGGCAGAATATTTTGCTTCTGATGTCTTTAACTCCCTTGCAGATCTTTTGTTGTCAGTGACATCTTCAATGGCAAGCAGGACCATACCTGTCTTGTTGTTCAATGTATTTACTATTCTGGAACTGATCAAAAGGACGCGCTGTCCAATGTTGCTGAAACAGCTCTCTATTTCCAGATCACTGAACTCTGTATTGTCTTTTAGGAGAACTGATATTCTGTCCTGCAGGGCCGGTATATTCCACTGGCCATCTTCAATTGCGTACAGGGACTGGCCTTCGATGGCTGAGGATCCGGTTAAGAACAAGCGGGAAAAGGCACGGTTTGCAAAGATTATCTTCAATTCATTATCAAGAAACAGCAGCGCTTCTTTTGCAGTGTTCACAGCATTTCTCAGGTAATCGTTCTCTGATACGGGAAATGATCCGGTACTTTTATTTTGTGTGATATCCACAATAGTTTCTTCTACATATTGCAGTGTACCTTTTTCATCACATTGTCCGCGCAGAAATTTGGCCACCAGGTGTACATCGCCTTTATGATCGAGTATCCTGCATTCCTGGAAAAGACACGGAGTGTGCTTCCAATCCCATTGGAGCACAGAATGCCTGATTTTCTCCCTATCATCGGGGTGTACTATCCCGGCATAGCTGAGATCTCCCGAAATGAACTCTTCGGGTGTATATCCCAACTGTTCTATATTCTTTGAGACATGGTGGACGGACCAGTTCTCATCATTCTTCCAGAAAATAGTAAATACGGCATTATTGCAAAATGTAGTTCCAAGTTTTTTTGCTAAAACATCCATGTGTACACCTGCAATCTTTGATCATAGTGCCAGTTTAAGGTCACTATATTATAATGCAGACTGCGTCTGATTGCTCACAATACAGATATTGGTATTAATGAAACTGTTGACTCTAATTGGAAGGTCCTGCATTTCAGAAGAGAATCTTAAATACATGTTTGCCAGATCATATAATAGCTCGCATCTGGCTTGTGATGCTTCCTTCGATCCAATCTACCAAGAATTATGAGTAAGATGTGAGCTACATTCCGGGTTTATTTTATGATTATTTTTATATATTAATATTGCATATGTTATCTTCTGGTCCAGGATATGTGTATAAGATCCTGACTGATCCAATAAGATCAGGTGTTTTATAACTATGATCATATGAAATTTGCATGAAACTGTTCCAAGGAGAGGTTTGATTGAGCTATTCAGGAAATGCAGTCAAAAGTAAAAGAAACCAGATATACATTGGTGTTCTCATAGTATTGTTCTTAGCACTTACAGCAGTTGCTGCCAGTGGTCTGGTACACATCCCGCTCTTAACCCAGCTGCTGGGTACAGATGAAGCAAAGGATCTGGGTGTGGAAGTGGACCCTATGCTTTTTGACCAAATGATAGAAGAAAATGGTATAGACCTTAAATCCCCGGTTTCAGCATACCAGCTCACAAGCGATATACAATATTCTGACCCGGCACCCCTGGACATTACTCTTTCCAGCTCTCAGCTGAGCTCTTATCTGCAGGCCACTAACAATGAGGGAGCTATAAAACAGATCCAGATAAAATTAGGTGATAATAACGAAGCGGAAATGTCAGCGTATGTTGACCTGCAAGATCATGGTTATGATTTCAAAGGTCCTGTGTATGCTTCAGGCCGCTTTGAGAAAGACAGTGATGCCACAACCCGCCTGGCTATCTATAAAGCAAAAGTAGGCATGCTCCCTATCCCAGGCAGCGCTGAGGATAAAGGTGAAGAGGCATTTGAAGATCTGATCAATTCTAACCTTGCAAAGATGCCCGGTCTGAACATAAAAACTCTTAAAATAGAGGATGGGCAGATGCATTTCGAGGGGGATTTCCCACAGACTATGGAAGTTGTGTGATAGTCACAGCAGATTCCAGACACTGAATCCTGGAAAATTTCAAGGCAGATCTGTACACTTGCACTGATCAGTTTTGAATGGAATGATGTCGACTGGCACAGTCAGATATAATGAAGTTCATTCGGACCTTGACATCTTGATTCATATCATCCACTCCCTTATTGTTTTTTGTCATGGCGAACCTATGCTATAAATAAAAAAAAGTGAAGGAAAGTGTTACTTCTGAGTATATTGTCAAGAATATACGAAGGTAGTCACATTTCCCCAAATTTAGCAGCAATCTCCATGAACTTATCGTTTTCCATTACTAGAACGGTTTCGCATCGTGTGATGTCTCTCCAGGGTAATGTAGCAGCAGCATATGCCTCTGCATTATCTACTTCAGATAGGATAAATACTCTACATGATGCTATGTCATTCCAGACTCCCAGAACATTATAGCCTTCCGGAGGTTTCCATTCAGCATAACGCTTAGCAGTTTCCATATCATCCTTTGGGTCCCATGTAATTATCTCCATGTACAACATTTCTTCTCCCCCTTTTGTTGAGATTATTTTCGTAATCTCGATATTTGTCATTCACTTAGTTGAACCCTCGGGCACAACGGTAAGTTCGTAGGTCACTTCAGTTACAAAGAAACTCCCAACTTCGCCGTGAATATGAATTGTGTGCTCACCGACAGAAAGAGGTGCTAGCATTATCCAGTAACCATCAGCTACTGCAATACTAGAAACTCCTTCTTCAGTTGGTATTTCTAGGACGTTATCTGGAGGAAGCCAAATGGTAAAAAGACCAGATTGCACTCTATAACCCAAATTAGGCTCTGTTTGTAACTCTGTTTGTAACTTTTTACCGTCGACGATTACCTCTACAAATGTTATGGCATCGGCTGTTGCAGTAGCGTCTTCACGCAACACCTCTTCAGTATCCCCATATCCTTGTATTTTTGACGACTCACCATTAATTATTGGGAAAAATAGAGCTTTGCCAGCGGGAATAGTACAGCTACGTGTTTCACTAGTTCCAAAGGTACCAGCAAGGAACCATACTTTTCCGGATTGTCCTTCAGCACAGAAATCACCAGTTGTATCTGTCACAGGATTACGGTCTGCAGGTATGGATAAAGCCCACTTCCACCATTCTTCGCTCCATTCTCCATAGGTCATCCCATAGGCGTGTGAATTTACCGGCAAAACACCCGGATTTGGATTTTTTGCTGCCGCAGCCAATGGTGCGAACAACAATATACATAGGACAATTGCAACAACACTTAACCGTAGATTAGTCATCATATATACCCCCATGCCCATTTATGCACATACTTCGATCAGATCTACGTACTTTCACAAGTACACATTTCTGTCGTAAACTTACTTCCCAGTAAAAAATTATTTAGCCTACTATTGCATAACCAAAAAACTGAGAAAACGAGTTACAAGCTACTCTTGTTTGCCACATTTTTCAATGTAAGCATTAAGAATAACTTACTCACATACACTTATTTCTTTAATGATATTTAATTGTGGTGATATTTCAAATTAAAAACTTGTATTATTTTTAACTATAACAGTCTGAGCCCTATCTTTTTTCGATAAAGGGCGTGTGCAGGTGTGAGGTCTACATCAAAATACTTAAATATCTATAGAAAACTAATGTGCTGTTACTATTCTTCATATATAAATTCATAGATTGCGGTGAAATTAAAAATGTATAGAGTGGGTGTTGTTAAGATGACAGAATATGTACAGGCCATGGCCGGGAACATGCGAATATGAACCCGGATGAAGGTACCGTGGAAGATCCGAATGTTCCGGCTGCGACCGGTGTCTCAGTGTTCGGTCGTCCTGTGAAGGATTGGCAATTAGTGGCTATCCCTATAGTTGCCATTGTATTAGCGGAGACCCTGCTGTACATGGGCAAATTGCAGGCTGGCATATTCCTGCATGTGATGATCCCGCTGTGCCTGGCAGTAGCTTCCATGTGGATACACAGGCCCAATGTAAGCCTTATTATGGAAGTTCTTATAATGCTTCCTATACTCCGGCTTGTCAATATCTCCATGCCCGTGTTCTTTGGAACGACCCTGTATCTGTATTTCTTTATCTATGCTCCTCTGGCCATCCCCCTATATATCCTGATACGCCACCAGCGGTTCACCCGAAAGGAGCTGGGGCTGACACTTAAGAACCTACATATATACCTCCCTCTCAGCCTGCTGGTGGGATTACTGATCGCAATGGGAGAATACAATACTATCCAGGTAGGCAGCCTTATACCGGACGCATCCATAGGAAGCCTGCTCAAGATCTCCGTTGTCATGTTCCTCTTTGTAGGTCTTATGGAAGAGCTTATTTTCAGGTCATTACTGCAAACCAGGCTGCAGGAATCCTTCGGCATGACAAAAGGTCTCCTGGTTGCAGGTCTTTTGTTCGGCATGATGCACTCAGGCTACGGAAACAGCTTTGAGCTGGTGGTCACAGGCAGTGCAGGTATATTGTTCGGTTACATGTTTCAGAAGACCGGGAGTTTGCCATTCATAACCATAGCCCACGGGTTCGTGAACGTATTCCTGTTCGGTCTGATCCCGCTCCTCTCTCGGGTCACGGGATGATTCTGATGTACATGTTCATTGATGTATCCATGCTGTTGTATCGTTCTGATGTCGCATAAAAAGAGCTCATATGGACCATTATTCAGATGGTCCTGCCAGATTTGATCTCATTCACCAGACCACTCTTTTCCTGATATGTAAGTCTGTTTGAGTATCTTTGCAACAGGTCATATCCTACTCATATACAAAAGAAAGAGTATGGTGACATCTCGATTTCTTCCATTATGAAACCTATCTTCATGCAAGGGTTCCCAGAATAAAGTGTAATGGACATGGTGTGAAGTTGATTGATCTTCCATGGACCGGACAGAACACGGGATTTACCTTGTTCTTTGAAGCCTTGATCTTTGCCATATGCAAAGAAATGTCAGTAGTTTCAGTAGCCGATATTGTAAGTATTCATGAGAATTCTGTCTGGAGAATACTTATTCATTATGTAGACAAAGCAAAAGAGCAAAGGGAATATCTTGCTAAATGGCATTATTGGGAAACGCATAGCAATATCCCTGAGATAATCTCAGTGTCAAAAGAGATCAAAAAACATGCGCAGGGAGTTCTTGAAGCAATGAAGGACGATCTCAACAACGGAATTGCAGAGGGATTAAACAATAAAATTCCAATTGCTTTTAAAAGATCTTATTGTCTCAAAAAGAAAATATACATAAATACCATGATCTATCTTTACATAAGGCCGATCTGTTTCATCAACTCGATCTTATCATAGAAAAGCTTCTCCTCAACGATCTCTCCATTGATCCAGTGAGCTACAGTGCAAAACTCGACCTTGAAACTCTTACCTGTCGGTGGAATAATAGTCCCGTCTGCACCTGTCATCGGTCCTTTGAAAGTGCCGGTGAATTCTGCTACCGAACAGGTCCATTCACCCTGACCGAAGAGTACTTTATATGGATCATTTCCAACGTGATTGTCAGGAAATATCTTGAAGAATGCAATAGCTTCTTCTTTATGTGAAGTTCGTCCTTTGGTCGGCTCCGACTGTCCGGGCCAGAATACTTCCACATGATCTGCATGCCTTTTCTCGAATGTATCCCAATCCTGGGAATTCCATGCATCATCCAAAGTTTTCATAAGTTTAAGGTTTTCTTCCACACTCATTTTAATTACCTCCCTACAACAGTAAAATAACACGAATGAAATCTTTGAATTGTTTCATTCAATCAAAAATTTAACCCGACTATACAAAAATGGTGTTTAAGATGTATATAATCTTTCCTGTTAGGATCATTCTAGTCGTAACCAAACTCTGAAACTTCCTTAAAAAAGATCTTATGGTCTAAAGACGGAAAAATACATAAATACCATGATCTATCTGATGGCGAGGAAATTGACATCACCCACACGATGTTGAAGAGAACCAATAAAATTAAAGATCCGGATCCCCGCAAGCTTCGCATTTATTCCTGCGTTGTATCTTGAAGGAATCCATTTTGGCATTGAGCCCGTCCCATACTAGAAGCCCTTCCAGGGGTTCCCCGGTCTGTAGAAGGTATTTAAGAACTTCGTTAGCCTGGATAGTTCCGATAATACCTGGGGTCACGCCAATGACAGGGAAAACCTCCTCAGGAGGAGCATGTGGAAATACGCATTTGAGGCAAGCGGTCTTACCCGGGATGATCGTCATTAACTGACCATCAAAGCCCCGGATAGCCCCATGCACAAGAGGGATACCGGTCTGAAGAGATGCATGGTTGAGAAGATACCGGGCAGAGAAATTGTCCAGTGCATCCACAATGATGTCAGCATCCCTGACAAGCTCAAGGACATTCTCTTCCGTAATGGTCACATGCCGGGCAATTATATTGATATAAGGATTTATTTGCCGGATCTTTTCTTTGATGGATAATACCTTCGGTTTTCCGATATCCTTTTCCCAGTGGAGCACCTGACGGTTAAGATTAGTCTGCTCCACAGCATCCATATCCGCTATATCAATACAACCAACGCCCGCAACTGCAAGATAAAGTGCTATGGGACAACCTAATCCACCTCCGCCTGCAATGAACACGCGGGATTGTTTAAGTTTTTCCTGACCTTCTTTATCGAACATGAGCAATTGACGCTGATATCGCTGCAACTCCTGTTCATTAAGCATGGTTTTACTCCTCTTTGGACACTGCCATAACCTGATATTGCATCAAAGATCATGAATTGTGCTCAAAATCCTGATTATGCTGCATAGGATCTGCATAACGTCAGCAGATACGACCTGAAGCACTTTTGATGACAGCAATCAACTCCTGTGTTTCACGCTTTACATCATCGCTGCATACCACTGCAGATATTGCCACCAGGCTATCGGCACCATTCTCGATCACACTTCTGCAGTTCTGCTTGTTTATTCCGCCGATGGCAACTACAGGTATATTGATAGCATTTTTAACATCCTTTATCCTTTCAGTGCCAATGCCCGTACCTGCATCACTTTTTGTAGCAGTGTCGAATATGGGGCTGAGCCCTACATAATCGGCACCACTTCTTTCGGCTTCTATGGCCTCGCTAATGTTATGGACCGTAAGACCAATGATCTTGTCAGCACCAAGGATCGCCCGTGCAATATCTATGGGCATATCTTCCTGACCAATGTGCACTCCATCTGCATCCACAGCCAGAGCAACATCTATCCTGTCGTTCACCAGGAATATCGCATCAGCACCGCATATGGATTTGATCTGTGATGCTTCTGCGACCATCTCTTTTGTGCTCTTGTTCTTCTCTCTGTATTGCACGATCCTGCAGCCGGCTGCAACTGCCTCCTGCACATCCGATAAAGTCCCTTTTTTAGATAGACCGGAGTCGGTCACGAGGTAAAAATCGAGTACTGCAAGCAGATCTTTTTTGCCGGTCATGTTTCCTCTATTAGCTCTGATTCAGCATTCTTCGAAATTCAGCATCTTTTCTGCATTTTCATCAGAAAGACTGAATGCCTCGTCATATAAATTTACCTTAAAGCTCCCAGGTCCCCGGGAAACTTCAGCTGCAAGTTCTCCTGCTATCCCAAAATAACAGAGGGCATCTTTTGCGGCATCAAAATGATCCGGATTAACAGCAGCGAAAGAACCTATTACTGAAGCGGCCATGCATCCCGTGCCGACGATAGACCCCATTAGTTCATGCCCGTTCCTGACAACGAATATCTTTTTGCCGTTGCTGATTATGTCCTCTTTTCCGGTCATGACAACAATGCATGACTTAGATGTCGCAAGCTCCTGTGCGATCTTTCTGGGATCGGCATTGATAGACGTGGTCTCCACTCCCTTTGTCTGAGCCTTTTCCCCTGCAAGCTTTGCGATCTCTGAATAGTTCCCTTTGATGATATCGATATTAACAGAATCGATTATCTTTGCAGCCATGTAATCTCTGAACTTCGTAGCGCCCACACCGACCGCATCGAGTACCACGGGTATCTTTTTCTCGTTCGCGGCCTTTGCGGAAAGGATCATTGCGTCGATCAGTTCATTTGTCAGGGTGCCTATGTTAAGCACAAGAGCTGATGAGATCCGTGTCATATCAGCACATTCCTCAGGTGCATGGGCCATTACAGGAAGAGCACCAAAGGCCCGGGTGATATTCGCACATTCATAGATCGTAACCCAATTTGTGATATGGTGTATCAGAGGTCTTGTTTCTTTTATTGTTTTCAGAGGTTCCTGCATTATTACTCCTCGGTACACGCTTAAAGCGCTCATGGTACATTAATCTGGTTTTTATCGACGGCAGTGCAGTTAAATGCTGTAACATAATTCCCTGTGCCTTCTTAGAATCCTGGAAACAACCAGAAAGGTACGGAATGTGGATCAATATAACCTGTCAGAAGATTATCTTGTCCATTGTGAAGATGCTGTCGGGAAAAGGAAATTTGCTTTCTCTTATAAAAAAAGTTAAAGAATGAACAACATATTAAGTTATCCACTTAATGTTGTGGGGATCCACAATCCACAATAGAATTTCAAGACTGTCTAAAAACCCCGTTATTTGAAAATTGTTGCACGGCGTATATAAATAATCGTTTAAAAAAGGAGGATCGACCAAATCCTCTTTAATCTATAGAAATTTCTCTGTTAATGTTTTAATACCTATTGATTTCTTACTGTACATAGTTTTTAACGCAAAGTCGCAAGGGCGCAAAGCATTTTATTTTCTTCTTTGCGCCTTAGCGTCTTAGCGCCTTTGCGTTGATAAAAATTTGTGTGGATAAATTAAAAGAGATGTTTGTAGAAATCTTTTCTAGTATTACAAAATGGTTAATTTTTAATACTAAAACGTTGTAAATAAAGATTGCAACAGTACTTCTTAAAACACAGGTTTTTAATATCGGGGTTTTTTGACCCCACTCCCTCCTATCTTTTTTTATTGTGCCTTGGCATCACTTATACTAGCACGGATGTATGATAATTTATCTTTTTCATATATCTCTATATTATAGCCTGCGTCCAGAAAGAGCTTTTTCCAGTCTTCTGGATATCTTTGCACATCATGAAAGTGGTCTATAGGTTCCGCGGCAAAGACTTCGCCACCGGGTTTCAGAACCCTTCTTATATCTTTCAGGGCTCGCGGCACATCTTCAAGGTGGTGCAGCATAAAGAAACATGTTATTGAGTCAAAGTATCCCTGCTGGAACGGAAGCTCGTATGCACTTGCAGCAACGAACTTAGTATTGTTCACGCCTTCTATCTGTGAGTTGAGCCTGCATTGCTCCATGAGGCTTTCCTGAAGATCGATGCCATGTACTAAAGCATCCGTATTCACGGTGGCGATCTTTATGGTAAGAGTACCCACACCACATCCTACATCAAGTATATTCTTTCCATGCAGTAGCGGAAGGATCTCTTTGAAAGCCTGCATCTTCCTGGCTTCCATGTTGCTTTTTGGGAACCGTGCCTCTTCTATGCGGTCAAAAGACGTATACGGCAAAATACTATAGACCCTGGCATCATTTTCAGCCATCAGCCCTCTCACATAATGCATGTTCCCTTCCTGGTGGATGTAACTGACAACAGAAGCTCCCACCTGGGCACAGAACCTTTTGTTCAGTTCTTCCCGGCTCTTGGGAAACTTTATTTTCAGAGGGTCGTGAATCACTATATAATGAGAATGCTCCTCAGTGAACAGGTCTTTTTCGACATCCATTATCTCGATCCCGCTTATCGCCTGTTTCCAGAGAGGCAGTATCTCCATATTCTCTTCTGAAGCATGATTGTGAACTTTTCCTATTGCTACATGGTCCATGAACATTGGAACTCTGTTCTCGGATAAAAAGATGATACTTGGAGGGAAGGATCATGTGGGCGAGGATCTCATAATCAGTAATTATAAAAGATGAAGCACTTTAATATTTTAGATGAGGAAGCGTTATGAGAAAAATAATTGTTCTATCTTTTATAACACTTGACGGTGTTATGCAGGCTCCGGGCGGGCCCAAGGAAGATACCTCGGGGGGTTTCAGTTATGGTGGGTGGACAGTCCTTACTTTGAAGACTTTCTTAGTAAGTTAACGGGTGAGCAAATGGACAGGCCATTTGATATTCTGCTTGGAAGAAAAACGTATGAAATATTTGCGGGCTACTGGCAGGACCATAAAGAAGAGGGTTCACAGCTCAATAAGGCAAAGAAGTACGTGGTTTCTCATTCCCTGCAGCATCTTGAGTGGAGTAATTCAGTTCTATTGAAAGGCAATGATGTAGGGAAATAAAAAAACTTAAGGCTCAGGAAGGTCCGCAATTGCAGGTTCATGGCAGTGGAAACCTTATTCAAATGCTAATGGAACACGATCTTGTTGACGAGCTCTGGCTCAAGATATTCCCTATCACACTTGGAACAGGCAAGCGCCTGTTTGCCGGAGGCACTATTCCTGCTGCCTTTATTTTGTACGATCTGAAAAGCTCACCTAAAGGAGTGATCATAGTTTCCTACAAACGTGCAGGTGAAGTTGAAACTGGTTCGTTTTGAGGAAAAAAGGGAAAGAAGGTTAAGAAATACATGCGGACTAGCTCTGTAGAGTATGTATTGAAATCGATATTTCAGATTTGAATACCAATTTCCTGACGATATATGGAGACATTTTTGAAAAACTCCAATTCAATTTGTTTCTTCAAGATTAAGGATTTCTGCAGAGTATATATTTCATAATAAGTGAAGGTTGAACCACTTTTGTATAGTTTTCTTCTTCATTAAATCAGCAGTTGTTGATAAAGGGTATTGAGAAGAATCCAGAAACCAATATTTCAATAAACTTATACACCGGTCGATTTTTATGTAAATTCATCTTTATTAAGATTGGTGGAATTAATGGGATACATTGACGAAATAGAGAATCAAGTTAAAGATTACTTAGATGGGGATTATGAGATAACAGAAACAAAAGGCATCCCTTCAATAGAAGATGTAACTTTTAAGAAAATAGCTAAAAAAATAAAACTATGTGCTTATTGTATTGACCTAAGAAAATCAACAGAACTACTTACAATTCATCAAAAACAAACATCTGGAAAAATTCATAAAGCGTTTCTTGCTGTCGCCTCTAAAGTAGTATTAGAAAATGATGGCGTAATTAGAAGTTTTAACGGTGATGGATTATTAGCATTTTGGCCTGCTGATTACAAATCTCAAATTTCAAAAGCAATAAAAGCTGCAATGATTACAAAATGGTTACTAGACAAGAAGTTATCACTTTATTTTGAAAAGTACGAAAAACTTGATTTTGGAATAGGGATAGATTGGAGTGAGGTCTACATACTGAGAGCAGGCATTCCAAGAAATATAAACAATAACGACTTAATTTTTATTGGTAAATGTGTAAACTATGCAACTGCAATTGCTAACCAAGCAGCTTCTCCAAATCATATCGAAATCTCTGAATCTGTATATCGTAATTTGGAAGATGAGGTTCTTTATGGACTACAAAATGGAAAAAAAGTAGACTTGTGGGGGAATGGAATCGTAAAATGGAAAGGAGAAGATCATAAATCCAAACTCACTAATTGGTATTGGGAAATAGATTAAATATTAGTTTCTTTGAAAATATCTCTTTGGATTCTGTAGAGGTTTTCTTGATCCCATTTTATTGACACCACTATAAACATACTTCTAAGTAGAATACATTCAATGTAGACGCTGAGACAGAGTCAGATACAATTATTCTTATACCAATTATCCATTTCTACACAAATGACATTACCATGGTAACATCCTCTTTTATAATTTTTTCTAAGAAGTTTTTTGTGATTTTCATTAAGTTTATCGTAAACTAGGTTGGATACCATAATTTGTTTGTCATCCCCTTCTTTGTTTCCGTAGCTACATAAATTTGCAGCTTCATTGACAACTTCCCCCATCCAAACAACCTCATTTATTCCACTGCCACTGTATCCAGCTTTAATCATAAGAGCTCTACCATAAGAGATACCAATTCCGACTTTGATAATTTCAATTTCATTTTTTTTAAACTTGTAATTCATTACATTGATTAAAGATGATATCTGTGCTGCTGTGCTAAATGCGTAATATATATTAGTACCAAAGATTCCAGAAACACAATCTCCGACTATATTCACTTCTATACAGGATTGATTTCCATTCATTAAAGCAACAATTTCAGAAACGTAAGAACGATATAATTTTGCTAATTTTGGCCTTTTATGAATAGTTGGTAATTTAGAAGAACCCCGGATATCAACAAATAGAGCAGTACAATCTACATAAAAACCATTATTATAAGTCAGTTTATCTCTTGAAGGAATATAATCAACTTCTTCATAGGAATTGCACTCATCAATAATCTGATCAATTCTTGAAAAACTTTTCATATAATCGTATGATACGTAGTTACTTTTCATAATATCACATACTTACAGATTAACTTCAAAACTAGAAGTGATAGGATACACATGATTAGATGAATAAAAATCATTTTATATTGCTTCATTGTTAGGGAGTTGATAATATTATATAGAAATATTATCGGAATTAATATAGGGCTCAATAAAGCTATTATAGTGAAAAGAAGAGCAAGTTTAAAATAAAAATATTTTCTAACAGTGATATGAGAATTTACAATTATTTGGTTTACGTAGTCTAATTCTAATTGTGAACAATCCTTTACATTCCTACTGCAAGATTCACATAGTTTAAATAAATAAACCTCTGAATCACAGTTGTTTATATCACCATAAAATATGAGATTTCCTTCAATCACTGGCTTCTTAAAGAGAAAGCAATGTTTTATTTTTCTATTTAATACTTCCTCAATTCTCGTTTGAGGCCAAAAAGAAAATAGAGCGAAAAATAGTGAAACTATGCTCAATATTATAAATGAATAGAGATAAATTGAAACTACTGGTTTAATTGGAGTATCGTTTTGAGTTACTATTGTAGCTGCTCCAAAGATTGAAGCCAAATTGAAGGCTATAAGTGCAGCATTTTTTTCTTCTGCAAATTTTAACCACTCGTTAACGTTTGAAAATATGTCCTTAATAGTATCTTCCATTTTGCTCTCCATCTTCTTTGATAACTCACTTCAACCAATGACACTAACCCTGCATATTCTTTTAGCTCTAACTCTGTTCCTTTTTTCAATCTTTCAGATACACAATACTTTTAGGTAAGGTTTATACTTAACCTCCTTGAACTTTAACTTTTGACATGAAAAAACCTTAACTCATACATTAATGTCAAAGTCAAAGGTAAGGATAAAGTACAACCACTCCATTTAAACAATTCCAATAACTTCTATTGATAAGGAGAAACTTTAATGTTCATAGCAGTGTATAAAAACAAGTGTACAGGCTGCGGCTTATGCGTCATTACATGCCAGAATCAAGTACTGACCATCGAAGATGGATCGTGCAGAGCTGTAAGGACGGAGGATTGCAGGTATTGTATGGATTGTGTGGCTTCGTGTGATTTCGATGCTATAAAGGTGTATGTCTGAAGAAAGAGCATCGCAATATAGATACGGATAGTATTTGCACTAAGTTTAATCGTGTTCTGATGTGATGGATCAAGAGAAAAAGTTGATCTTTTCAGACATGTGCAGCATTTTTGTGTTTACATCATAAGGCACCCATATGAATTGAGCTGATCCCATACTATGCATCATATCCTCAGTAGAGATCATGCAATGGGGCTTTTACCAGGCATACATTATCATGCACTGCAAAGTTCCCACAGTATACTGAAATCCTTATTTCCTTAGAAGTCCTTCTGTAATTAGGGGGTAAAAATGAACATAATTGTAACTTGCTACAACTGTCACAGAGAATTTTTTGCTGTGATCACCAGTCTTCAATTTATCCGCAGATGTCCAAATTGCTTCAAGCCGAACAGAGTAAGAACGATCATTGATGGA
The DNA here is from genome assembly GCF_000328665.1 of Methanomethylovorans hollandica DSM 15978. Classification (NCBI taxonomy): domain Archaea; kingdom Methanobacteriati; phylum Methanobacteriota; class Methanomicrobia; order Methanosarcinales; family Methanosarcinaceae; genus Methanomethylovorans; species Methanomethylovorans hollandica. The sequence goes on along the minus strand of NC_019977.1, from coordinate 1,569,850 downwards.
AAAGCCTACGGTGAGGATTACGTGGGTACACAACTTGGAATAGAATCATATTAATGCCATCAAGTTATGTTCCCTTCCAAAAGCACTGGTTTTGAGCTGTATCAGAAGCATCTTTGCCGTTTTCAAGCTATTTTATAATGATACCAAAAAGATAAAATGGATAAAATACAGCTATTAATACTGAAGATAACCTGTTACCCAAGGTTATCATGAAGGCTCTGTCCACTTTCCACACGGCCCTTTTTATTCACTCAATGCCTTTGTTACAACGATTGTTCTAAATTTACTCCCAGAAGAAAGTCTGAAGTAAGATGAATTGAATTTCTCATCATGGCAGATGTAAAACCCTCTACTGAATCTATACCTCATCTACCAGAGGATTATGATACCCAAGTATCCAAAGTGATTCCTTATTACTTTTCACTTCATCAGGAAGTCATCAATCTTGTCAAAGCACTGCCATTCACACCTGCAATATGGATGGACACTGGCTGTGGGACGGGGTCTTTGATTGCAAAGGCATTGATGGAATTCCCAGAAACCAGGTTTTTGTTATTGGATCCGTCTGAAGGTATGCTTAAGCAAGCCCGGGAAAAACTATCTTCATGTCCTGCAGGAAGATTTAAATTCCTAAGACCTTCTTCCACACAGGAGTTTTTCCAGGAGCTTGAAGAAATACCCGATGTGATCACCGCTATCCAATGTCACCATTATCTTTGTGCTGAAGACAGAATGAACGCAACAAAAGTATGCTATGATCTATTAAAAGAAGGCGGAGCCTACATTACATCTGAGAATATCCGACCTCTCACAGAAGAAGGTATCATGATTGAGAAGCAATACTTGCGTAATTTCCAGTTGTCTATGGGAAAAACCCAGGAAGAAGCAGATACACACCTTGCAAGATTCGATGTAGCATACTTCCCGATAACAGTGGAAGACCATCTTAGATCATTGAGGAAAACTGGGTTCAGGACCGTGGAAATACTATGGTATTCCTATATGCAGGCTGCTTTTTATTGCATAAAGTGATATCCGAAACATTTTCATGGATTTTTAGCCCATGATCAGGACAAAGAACTTTTGTCTCAACAATTACTGCTTATCCAGCAGATCCATTAATGATGCCTTAAGTTCCCCTTCTATGGGCATTACTCTGCGGGAAACACCTTGGAGTTTTGTCAGTGGTGGGATATGAAGCTTCTCCTGTATCCAGGTAACATCCCTTAAGTGCCGAAGGTTGAGGCCATTCTCTGCATATTCATAGCCTCCCCTTACTTTTCCGACGGCAAAATAACTCTCATCTGTGAGAGGCATGATCACAAGATCACCATTATGGATCTCATTGGCAAAACAAAATATATCTTCGGACCAGCTGTTAAGCTTTCCTTCTCCGATGTAACACAAACGAGATCTGATAAGTTCCTTTATGCGTTCGCGTTTTTCAAATCTGTCAAACTCTTTCATGGTTTCCCGCAAAAGACGTGCCTCTTCTCTTAACCGATTGAGTCTGGATGTGAGAAGTTCCAGTTTCTGCTGCTGTAATGCTTCAGGAGAGCCATCAGGCAATTTGATCTTTTCGAATTCTTCCGCAAGTTCTGCTCTGAACTTGTCATCCATCTTCCTATATTCTTCACGCAGATATTCGAAATTCGAGCTTTTCGTGTCAATATATTTCAGGTTGACGATATCATCAGCAAGTTCGTCCATCAGATGGATCTCAATATCTATGGTAACAACTCCCTGTTCCAGGCAAGCTTCCGCCCTCTTTTGGCAGTATCCGGTGTCCACCAGCCAGCAGTTCCTGCTATCATCCATCTGTAACATCCTTTTCTCTTGTTATGAGGAACATATTAAGATGTCGAACAAAAGACACTAATTGGATATCAATTGCGAAGATACGCTGCTCAATAATTAAATATCATGAACCACTCTTATATTCCCAAAAAGATTATTGAGATACATGATCCCTGAAGAATCCTATGACATTATTGTAATAGGCGCCGGTCCTGCCGGTTCCACTGCCGCCACCTATGCAGCCCAGAGAGGTATGTCTGTCCTGTTAGTTGATAAGAAGAAAGATATCGGAGTGCCTCTGCAATGTGGTGGTTTTCTGCCCCATGTTGAGACACTGCAGGAGCTCATACCCAGTGCAGAACTACCCTTCACCCTTGAGGAATACCCTTCAAGCTGCATACATGCCACCACGTCTTTTCAACGATTTATAGCCCCAAATGGCATATCCAAAGGTTTTGAAGTACAGGGAGATGCTCTTGACAGGCGCAGGTTCGATAAACATCTTGCCTCAGTGGCTGCAAAAACAGGCGCACATCTATTGATCGCCACCAATGTGCTGGAAGTGAACAGGACAGAAGTGACAATGGACGGTGCATTCGGAAGATACGAAGTGCAGGGAAAGGTGATTATTGGAGCGGACGGGCCAAATTCCATAGTTGCTGCTTCAAATGGCATGGTAAGAGAACCCGACCCCATGGGAACAAGTACAGCTTTTGAATATGAGCTCTCTGATGTCGACGTGGATAAAGAAGCTGTGGAAATGTATTTTGGGAAAGACTATGTTCCCGGAGGCTATGCCTGGATAATTTCCCAGGGTGGTGACAGGGCAAATATTGGGGTGGGTATCCGGGAAGCTCTCTTTGCAGAACATATGTGTGCAAGGGATTATCTGAACAAGTTCATGTGCCAGCATCCCATTGCCAGTGAAAAATTAAAGGAAGGCAATATCATATCGGTCATTTCCGGACTCGTGCCGGTGGGAGGTGCACCCAGGGTCACGGCCACAAAAGATACTCTTATTGCAGGGGATGCCGCAGGTCATCTCATTGCCACTAACGGAGGAGGCATATCCACAGCCATGGTCGGAGGTAAGCTTGCGGGTGAATCTGCTTCCGATTTCCTGGAAGGGAAATGCAGACTTGAAGAATATGACAGAAGGTGGCGAGCCCAGATGGGACTGGAGATAAGGACTGCTGTGCACGTACGCAAATTAATGGACAGGCTCATGCTTTCGGATGGATTGATGAACACGGCCATCAAGGCCATCTCGCCTGCACAAATGAAAGCTATACAGTGTGGCCAGTTGCCTGATCCAGTGAAAAAGACCCTGCAACGATTAAATATGGGCATGGGCTGACATGTATCTTTTTGTGTATGGCACCTTAAAACGAGAAGGTGTAAGTCATCAGCTCATGGAAAGCGCAACTTTCGTATGCAAAACCCGTACTTCTCAAAAATATGGCCTGATAGATCTTGGTCCTTTCCCGGGAGTACTATATGACCTACGCATATCTTTAATTACTGGAGAAATATATAATATAAACACAGAGCTGTTATGCAAGCTCGATGACCATGAAGGCGAATGGTATTTCAGATCAGAAGTGGAAATGGAAAATGGTATCACTGCGCAGATGTACTTTCTGAAGGATATACCATCCTCTATGAAGAACAGAAGCTTTGTGATCCCTTCAGGTACATGGGAGGATGAAATGGGTGAAAATACTAGGGGAGTAAAAGAAAGGATCTTGTACGGTAAAAATGATCTTGCCCAGGGACATAAAGATACTATTGCCTATGAGGTACATAGTAACCTCTACCTTAACATCACTAACAGATGCAGTGCCAGATGCACTTTCTGCATAAGAGACATTTCAGACGTAGTTTATGGATATGATCTCTGGCTCTCAAGGGAACCTACACTGGAAGATATGATCAGTCACCTCAGTGAACTGGACCTTGATAAATATAAGGAAATTGTTTTTACAGGATTTGGTGAACCTACTGCCAGGCTGTCAGTCCTGCTCAGGATCACAGCATGGCTCCATGAGCAGGGAATAAAAGTGAGACTTGATACCAATGGGCATGCAGCATTGATCAATCCTGATATAGACGTTGTGAAAGAGCTTAAGCAAGCAGGAATGGCTGCTGTTTCCGTAAGTCTGAACGCACAAACCGAAGAACTATATGAGAAACTTTGCAGACCAGTATTCTCGGGATCATATCAGGCTATGCTCACTTTTGCCCGCCAGTGTATTGCTGCAGGCATCAGTACCAGGATGACCGTTGTAAAAGTGCCTGAGATCGACATAGATGCCTGCAAGAAAATAGCAAAGGACATGGGAGCAAGCTTCTTTGCAAGATGAGCTCAATGCAGATGGAGCCAGATAATGTTAACAGAGTATGGAGGAAATACAATTGCATAAAATAATATATTACGGCCCTGCAGGACCGTAATCCTTGCCTGCACTTAAATATTCTGCACGGGTGTTAAACTGCTGCTTCCTGTATTTGATACAAGAGGCTTAGGCAGATCAATGTCAAGAGCTTCTTTCAGCACATCCTCTATGGTCTGCACTGTCACGAACGTGAGTTCGCTCCTGGCATCTTCAGGCACATCTTCAAGATCCCTTGCGTTCTCTTTTGGCAGGATCACCTTCTTTATACCGGCTCTGTGCGCAGCAAGTACTTTCTCCTTTATGCCTCCTACAGGCAGCACTGCTCCACTGAGCGTTATCTCTCCTGTCATGGCAAGCTGCGGATCAACCGCTTTGCCGGTAATGAGGGATGTAAGAGCAGTGAACAAGGTCACACCTGCCGAAGGCCCATCCTTGGGGGTCGCACCTGAGGGCACATGTATGTGAATATCGCTTTTTATAAAGTCAAAGCCGCTCACAGTGTTTGCAAGCCTTGACCTTGCCAGGCTCAAAGAGATCTGAGCAGACTCTTTCATCACATCTCCAAGCTGGCCTGTAAGAGTGAGCTTACCCTTTCCGGGCATGAAAGTGCCCTCTATGAAAAGGATATCGCCTCCTACAGGAGTCCAGGCAAGTCCTGTAACCACACCAGGTACATTCTCTTTCCTGGCTTCTTCCTGCCGGACCAACTCTTTTCCAAGGATCACCTTGAGCATCTCAACCTTCACCTCATAAGGAAGTTCAGCCTTTCCGGACACTATCCTCTCTGATACGAACCTCGCAGTCCTTGCAAGCTGTTTTTTAAGCCCCCTTACACCAGCTTCATGAGTGTACTTATCAATGATGAGCTTCAGGGCTTCATCGTCTACCTTAAGCTTGTCGGCATCAAGGCCGTGCTCTTCCAGTATAGAAGGCAGCAAATGATCTTTTGCAATTGCAAGCTTTTCATTCTTTGTGTAGCCTGAGATCTCTATGACCTCCAACCTGTCAAGCAGTGGCCATGGGATAGTTGCCAGAGAGTTGGCAGTAGCTATGAACAATACCTCAGACAGATCATAAGGGACCTCCAGGTAGTGGTCTGAGAACGTTCCGTTCTGCTCAGGGTCAAGGACTTCCAGAAGCGCACTTGCAGGGTCTCCGGAATATGAAGACGATAGCTTGTCTATCTCGTCAAGCACGAACACGGGATTCTTCGTGCCTGCCTTCTTCATGCCCTGTATGATCCTTCCAGGCAGAGCTCCCACGTAAGTCCTCCGGTGACCCCTTATCTCAGCTTCATCCTTGACACCGCCCAGGCTCACCCGGACATATTTCCTGCCCAGGGCATCTGCAATGCTCTTTCCAAGGCTGGTCTTGCCTGTTCCCGGCGGTCCTGTAAAGAGCAGAATAGAACCCTGCTTCTCATGTTTCAGTTTCATCACTGCCAGATGCTGGATTATCCTCTCTTTTACTTTTTCAAGTCCATTATGATTGCTTTCAAGCACACTGCGGGCTTCATTGATATCAATGTTCTTTTTTTCGTCTATCATCCAGGGCAGATCCAGCAAGAGATCCAGATAGTTCCTTATCACAGGGTTTTCAGGGTTATGGCTGCCACCGTTATCAAGTTTCTTCAACTCCGAAAGGGCTTTCTTTTTCACCTCTTCAGGCATATTTGAACTATCGATCCTTTCCCTGTATCCTACTTCACCCAAGACCGAGTCTTCATTATCATTGAGCTCTTCCTGAATCACCTTAAGCTGCTCTCGCAGCATCGCTTCCCTATGTGACTTATTGACCTTCTCTGCAACCTTCTTTGCTACTTCTATCTGCAGGTTGATGTTCTCTTTCTGCTTGTTTAGTATGTAAAGGAAGGTAAGATACCGTTCACGTAAAGAAACTGTTTCCAGAAGATCCTGTTTCTCTGATATCTTTATGGGCATAAATGGCATGACATAACCCATTATATGATCAATGGAATCCATATCTGCTATCGGACGCGTAAACTCCTCTGAACTATGGAAGCGGCTGCTGATATCATTTATGGTCTTTTTCACATCTGACAGTATAGTTTCCTGGAAATTCTCATCAAGGTCATGGATATCTGGCAATGGTTCGTAGCTGGCATAGAACTCTCCGTCCTTGAGGTACAGGGAAGAAGTCTCTACTCTCTGCAGAGATTTCACATGGATCAGATATTCCTCGTCTGCGGGCTGCAATGACGTTATGTGGAAAAGGATCCCTGTTCTATACAGATCATCTTCAGAAATATCTGGTGGTCTTTTATCGCTCTTTACTGTCAATCCTATTGCGTGCACCGGCTCTCCGTTATTCATCTCAGTTAAAAGTTTCTCTCCGAGAGTCTTCTCTATAAGGAACTTTGTCCGGCTATGGGGATATATCACCATCTCAAATAGGGGTATCACGATGCTTTCTTTGTTATTGCTGGGTTGTTGTGAATACATTATTGATCGTCTCGAAGTATAAAAATCGTTTAGTTTGTATTGCCCTAACTATATATGCGGACAAAACATCGTTGCAGTTATCACTGTATTTTGTGAAGAATTTGTATAAGAGTGTCCATATCGTGTTCATCCAATGCATCTGACATTTTTTCTATGAGTTTTAGTAAAGCATTTTTTTCGGAACGCGCTATCATCTGTCCTTTTTCTGTAAGACAAATATAATAGATCCTGCCATCATCCGCAGACCTTTCTCTGTATACACACTCCATTTTCACAAATTTGTTAACCATCTCCGTGATAGTAGGCTTAGAGTTCCGGGTGATCCTGGCAAGCCTGCTGAATGTTACTTTTTCATGCTCATCAATGGCTTTTAGATATCCTACCTGTTTCACAGTAATATCCGAGAGGCCACATTCAGAGAAGATCTCACAAGAGCACTCGTTTTTAACTTTCAATAAATTTTCAAAAACTACGTACAAATGCTCTTTTCTTTCCATTGTATCCCTGTTCTTCTGGTTAGTTAGGGTTTGCCTAACATATATACTTTTTGGCTTTTCCGGAAACATCGGATATACACCTATCAAAAAGTATTTACCATTCGTCTGTATCCTAAAATACAGGATCTATGTTACAAGAAGATAAACTCCTGGATATGGGATATGAAGCCCTTGTACAGATCAATGAGAATAAGGTCCTGGAAGTTGCCAGAGAATGGATGGATAGTGAATATGATCCTATGAAGCTTCTGAGCAAATTAGCGGAGGCTATGGTGGAAATCGGCAGGAAATTCGATGAAAAGGAATATTTCCTTGCACAGTTTATTTTGTCTTCGAATATCATGGAAAATGTGACCAAAATGGTCCTTGAAGAAATTTCCGGAACCGGACTGGTACCCGAGAATAAAGGAACCATTATTATGGGAACTGTGAGGAATGACATACATGACCTTGGTAAGAAAATAGCTGCAAGCATGCTACGTGTAGAAGGTTTCAATGTGGTCGATCTGGGAAAAGACCTGCCTGCTGAAATAATAGTTCAGAAGGCAGCTGAACACGATGCTGATGTTATCATTGCATCCGCAATGACCACATTATCCATGTCCGGACTCAGGGAAATCAGAGAATTGCTGGAAAGTTTAACTAAAAGGAAGAGAGCTAAATTGCTGGTTAGCGGTGCCCCCGTTACTCAGGAATATGCAGATGCCATAGGAGCGGACGCATACGCAAAAACAGCTGCAGATGCAGTATTGGCCACTAAGAGACTGATGATGAGATAAATGTTGTGTGCGAGTAATGAAAATGGATATTAGCAAGTTCTGAGGTGAAATACATCAGTTAACTCTCGATAAGACCGTGATAGCCCCCTGAGGTATGAACTGCGGGAGAAGAACTTATGGTTCTCAAAAATAAAAAATGGGTTTGTGAAAAATGTGGGGATCTTATTAGTTTAACATGATATCACTGGATTTATCCGTCATTTCCTATGGCATCAACAGGACAAACGCCTAATGCGTCCTCACAAAGATCTTTTTCCTCATCAGTTTTGGGTTGTTTAAAAACATATGCTTGTGGCCTATCATCAGCCATTTTGAAATAATCCGGAGCTGTGTTTACACATAATTCACATGCTATGCACTCTTCATCTACATAGTACGGACCTGGAACATTTTCAGATGCTTTAATGGTTTTGTCTGCCATACTTTACTCCCCCTTGGATGGATAATGTACGTTTGAATTGCATAGTATATAAGACAAACACAACAAAAACAACTGCTTTGGTTATTGCAGATGCACGAAAAGATGATTTGAAGATCAAAATTATTGTTTTTCCAACAATAATGTTAAGCTTTCTCGTTCTCCTCGATACGTGCCTTTACAAGCTTTTTCACAAGCGAGGCAGGAAGAGGTTTATTGACAGGAAAGCGGATAGTGCCCTTGGCAGTATCATAGGATCTGAGCTCATCCCTGTGAGCTTCCATGACTGCCGGGCTCATTACATAAAAACTGCAGTGTGCAGGGAAGGCAGCAAAGGCTACAAGTGGACCTTTGTACTTGAAGGTAGGTATGTGGTAACTAATGCCCTCTGTTGCATTGGGCGCTGTTGCCTGGATAATCTTACGCAGCTTTATCAGCGTAGCACGCGCATCTTCCGGAACGCCAGCAAGATAGGCATCCACAGACTTGGGCCCAGAAACGTTATCGATAATACCTTTTGAAAGGGATTTAGGCATATATTCATTTCACCCTATAATGTATTTGATCCCAACATAGTTAGAACTGCTGCACACACTATACATTTCTTTAATATCTGAAATTAATGAGAGGGAAATTGCAGTGAGCTCAGTCCAGTGAGAGTGCTTCAACAGGACATACGTCTATGCACTGTCCACAATCAACACATGAGTCCGCATCAGCAACCACAATGTCATCGGAACCCAATGAAAGCGCTTCTACGGGACAGGTATCAATACATTGCCCGCATCCTGTACAAAGATTTCTATCAACTATAACTACCATATGAATTTAACTCCCTATTACTTTTTTACGAATATAATACGAACCTATGTGTGAGTATCTTAGATAAATACCTGTCGAATTCATTTTCCTTCCTGCTGTATGCTTACCATCCTCTGGTATATTCCTCATAGCATGGTATGCACACGTATTCCCCGTTCTGCACCCTTGCCCTGGATTCTGCCATCATTTCTCTACATTTGGCACACTGGACGGAGTTGAATATCCTTGCTTTCTGAGGGATCTTGGCATCAACGAACCGTATGTCAAACATTTTCTCTACAGGCGTGTTCCTCATGGTCTGGGATATGCCATCCATACGCTCGCTGAATTCTTTTTTTTCTTCCCCTGTGGCTGTGCCGGACATTACTTTCGGACGCAGTTTGTTCACTTCGGGGTCGATGTTATCGATGTTGAAACTAGCCTTCAGGGCAACCCTTACAGCTTTTCCGCTGTCCCTACATATAAAAGTAAAAACCTGTTTTGCATGGTCCTGATGGATGAGATTACCTTTACCTATAGTGCATCCTGTAAGGACCTGCACTGCATCAACTCCACACGCATCGTTCTCCACAATGGTCACTAGCTCTTCATCTACATCTCTTTCTGCATCCAGTTTTTCGATTGCAGCTTTGGCAGCTATATAACCAATAGTAAGCCCCGGGCACACGTGCCCGTGAAATCTTACAGCATCCTCAAAAGAGGCAATCTTTTTCACAGTATTTTCAGTTGAACATTCGGATGACATGTTGATCATATCAGGTAAAAACAAGGTAATACTTTTAATACTTTTCGTGTTATTCCATTATACATATATTTTTTAGAATTTAATCATATTTGATAGGTAAGAATGAATATAACATTTGATTATGTAAGGACCGGATCTGATAATACTACATATCAATTCTAGAGCACACACATCACAATTACAGATATCACAATTACAGATATCACAAAAATGGAGCAGGTGGATCATATATGGAATACGGAAAAATTGACTGGAATGATGTATGGAAAGAACTCATGACCACTCAGCAAAGACTTGATAAGACAGGCGATAAGAACACACACTGGAACAAAAAGGAAAACGCAGAACGTTTCTGGAAGAGATCACAGACAAACTCTGAAAGAACAGATTCAACACTCAGCGAAATTTCGCTAACTCCTGAATCAAGAGTGCTTGATATCGGATCTGGCCCTGGAAGGCTTTCCATCCCCATTGCAAAGAAAGTCTCCCATGTAACTGCTGTAGAGCCTGCAGCCGGAATGATGGATGTCTTAAAGGAAAATATGAAAGCTCAGGGAATAAATAACATACATTGCGTGAGCAAGCGCTGGGAGGATCTGGATGTTAAGGCTGACCTCGATGCTCCGTATGATGTGGTCATCGCCTCGTTCTCCCTGGGAATGCCCGATATAAGGGAAGCTATACAAAAGATGGAGCAGGCTTCTTCAAAATATATATACCTGTACTGGTTCGCAGGGATCACTCCCTGGGAAGAGCATTCAATTTCCCTGTGGCCTTCTCTTTACGGCACGAATTATGTTCCGGGCCCCAAATGTGATGTGCTGTACAATGTATTGTACAATATGGGGATATTTCCTGATGTGCATGTCTTTTCCATGGACTATACCAACTATTTTTCTTCCGTGGATGAGGCAATGGATTTTTACAGGGATAGGTATGTGATAGAAACACAGACACAGGCAAGTATCCTTCGTGATCATCTGAAGAGCATTCTTGTGCAGGAAAATGGTCAGCTGGTCGAAAAGGGAACTTCTACCCGTGTTCGGATAAGCTGGGAAAAGAAGTGAAATCCGGCATTTATCCGGGTTTTGATATCCATCTTTACTTTCTTGTCCCCATCACCTTCTGATCTCTGGGAATTTGCATCGTACAAGCAATACACATCTCTGGTGTTGTTTCAGGCAGTGGGTATGACTACTGCCACATCATTATAGTTCTGGATAGTTACAGGTACTCCATATACTTCTTCGATTATTTCCGGTGTAATGTCTTCCACACTACCAGCAGCAAATATAGTGCCGTGCTTAAGGAAGAGAAACTTATCCGAGTATCTGAGGGCAAGGTTCAAATCATGCATTGTCATTATGGCTGACACATTCTCTTTTTTGACAACCTCTCTTATAATATTGAGTATTTCGAGCTGGTTCTTCAAGTCTAGGCTGCTTGTGGGTTCATCCAGCAGCAGCAGTTTAGGGTTCTGGGCTATTGCACGGGCGATACCTACTTTTTGCATTTCTCCTCCACTCAATTCATCAATGTATCTCAAGGCCAGTTCTTCAAGATGCAGTTTCCTGATAGTGGCTTCTACAAGCATCACATCTTCGGTAGAGAGATTCCATTTCATATGCGGTATTCTCCCCAGCAGAATGGCATCAAAAGCCGTCAGCCTTGCAGACTCACAGCGCTGAGGTACATATCCCAGGCGCCGGGCTATCTCTATCTGTTCCAGTTTGAGCACATCTTCTTCTTCGATAAGTATCGTGCCTCTTTTGGGTTTGAGGATCGCGTTCATGCACTTTAACAGAGTGGTCTTTCCGACACCGTTAGGTCCCAGTATGGATAGTATCTCATTTCTCTTCAGATGGAATTCTATGTCTTTCAGGACTTCTTTACTCCTGTACTGGAATTCCACACCATCTACTTCAAGTATCATATTCTTCTCCCCTTTAATATAAGGTAAATGAACGTAGGCGCACCCAGGAAAGACGTCAGTACAGCAACAGGAAGCTGGTATGGCTGGATCATGAGCCTTGCCGTGGTATCGGCACAAAGCAGCAACAGGGCTCCCATTACCATGCTTCCTGTCAGCAGGAAACGATGGTCATCGCCGACAAGACGTCGCGTCATGTGAGGGCAGATGAGTCCCACAAAGCCTATGACACCCAGGAATGCCACGATAATGGCAGTGACAAGGGACGCCCATAACATGCCCCAGAGCCTAACTCTTTCAACGTTCACTCCAAGCCCCTTGGCAGTCTCATCGCCTGCATCAATAGCATTGTATTTCCAGCGGTTCAATGTAAAATAGATCATGGAGGCACCCACTATGGCAGTTATGAGCCCGAGCTCTTCCCAGCTTGCCCTTGCAGTGTCCCCAAAGGTCCAGAACACCATGGAGGACAGTTGCACATCATCAGCAAAGTATTGCAGGAACATTGTCCCGGCCGTGAACAGCGACCCCATAGCCACTCCCACAAGGATCATGACCTCCGGACTGGTGCCTCTTATCTTTGAGAAGCCCAGAATGACCATAGTGACCAGCATGGCAAAAACAAATGCAGCTACAGTGGTTACATAGGGATTATTTATTGTGACTGCATCCCCTACACTGCTGCTGGTGCTCCCGGAGCCCAGTATTATAACAGAGAATGCTGCGCCGAAGGCTGCAGCATTGGATATCCCTAAGGTGAAAGGAGAGCCGAGGGGATTGCGCAGTATGGATTGCATCACAACACCTGTAACTGCCAGGCCTGCACCAGCCACAATGGCTGTCAGGACTTGCGGTAAACGGACGTTCCATATGATGCTGTTCCATGTTGTCGAGACTGTGTATCCAGCAAGTGTCCGCACAACATCCAGCGGTGGGATATCCACGGATCCTGTGGCTATCGAAAGCACGGCCACCACAAGCAAAAGCACAAGACCTGTCAGTATATATGTCTTTTTTTTGGCTGTATGCTCTTTATACCTGCCAGCTATGTCCCCTTCTTGGAAGCGCATTTATTCACCATTCTTATTTTTCCCTCAGACATCAAGCTTCGTGAATGCAGGAACCGGGAAGGCGTTGATCATTTTTTCATACACCTGGCGGCCTATTTCCTCATCGCCCCTTCCAACCAGGAATGTATATATCTCGATGGTCTTGTTCTCCAGGTTCACATCCTCAAACCTATCAGGATACAGGAGCTTGCCTGCAAAATAGGCATCAGCAAGCACAGATCCCTGGTTCTGTGTGTACCAGTTGTAGGGGAGCACTCCGTAAACATCTCCTGTTTTTACTGCTGTGAGCTTCCTGTACGACACATCGTTCTGCAGCTGGTACAGAGCACTGGACTTGTCTTCTGACTGGGTTGTCGAGAGGTCCACGAATATTATGTCAGGATCCCATCCAAGTATGCTTTCCTTAGAAACCTCTGCTGTGGTGAGGTTCATAGGATCATATGCCACGTTCTTTGCATTGGTGAAGAGGAATGGGGGATATGTTGGCTCTGTTGACTGGAAGCCGTGCGGGCCTGAGCGGGCTATACCGCCAACGTAACATGTGATCTTCTCTTCTTCAGGAACACCCGCAGTGCGCTCGCTCAGGTCTGCAATGGTGCTGTCAAAGAAGGCAATGAGCTCTTCGGCCCGGTCCTCTTTACCCATTACCTCTCCCATTATGCGGAGTGAGTTGTACATGTCAGCCCTATTGCTGACCATATCGCCGTAGTTCAGGGCTATTACAGGGATACCGGTCTTTTTCTGCAGTTCTACAGGATCGTATCCTGATGTGGAATACATTTTGAAAATGACCTGAGGCTGCGGGTCAAGTGCCAGTATCTTTTCAGGATCGTCATTACCTCTGAATTCCCCGAAAACGGGGTACTCCTTGAACTGGGGATTTGCAATTGCATAAGGTCTGGCATCGAATTTTGATCCCTCGGTTTCGATGCTGTCAACAGCAACTATCCTGTCATGGGCCTCCAGATACGTGAGATATCTAAGGGCGCCGGAACCGGAGCATATGACATACCCAGGAGATTTGGGGACTTCCACTGTTCTTCCAAGGGAATCTGTTACAGTGATCGTATCGTTATTATTCGATACGTTCTGGCTGGTCGATGAGCTATCCATACAACCCGCAAAAAAAGTAGAAGCGATGACCAGTGAAGTAATTACAAATATTTTGTATATGTCTTTTGCATTCATTTGTATTGCTCCTCTAGCACGAAGATGAATTTATTACTCCGAATTAGTATTAATAATTTTGTGTTTTTTATTATTAATTAAAATGAAATAACATGTATCTCTTAAGTTTAATTGCAGAATCAGCGCAATATCAATAAATAAATGAATATATAAATTAGTGAATAAGTCAATCAATCAATCAATCAATCAATAAATTAATTATAGTTAAACACCGATGGTTTGTAACTTATGAATGCTAAAATCGCATTCAATAGATGGTGATGTTAATACCATAAGTTTCAAACAAATGGTTAATAACTATAATTAAAGATTGAAGCAGACAAATAATCTACCAATATTTTGTGTTATTTGCATTCAGAAGTACATAAAAATAAAAAATCAATGATATATTGATGACATTGGTCTTAATGATACACTATCATCAGCAAGGGCAGAAACTCTGGTCAATGGTGGAAAGACTCCACAGAGAACAGAAATCATACAGAGTTCTCTTAAATCTCCTGGATTTGAGATTTTTAGAGATCTGCCAAGCACATAGTTTCCAAATAAAACTTTCCCATTAACATTACCGGCTTTTATGTTTTCCAGATACGCTTCATCCCTGGGTGAAAGATGATACTGTTCATTGTCGTCAACGGCTATTTTTTCGATATAGGGCGCATGTTGGTCTGCTCATGAAACACGCTAAATGACAGAAGAATAGCTGGCAATGGACAATTGTTGTTTTTCACAGAGATGGATATTTTTTGCCGGACGGTGCGCAGCCTGAAGGACAGTAATGAATTTTATGGTATATTCCGGCTTTTTGAATACGAGCCGGATCTTGCGGTTCTTGAAGAAATAGAGCCTGATGTCGTCAGTAAGATACGATTCTCCGGGACTTATCCGCGCACCCCGGGCCTTGAGCGGTTCTGCCGAATGGATGACCACATCGACCATCTTCAGCAGGCTTTCAACATATTTTGTTGAATCCTGCAGATTCCCTGATGCTTTTAGATTAATTACCGTATCGTTCTTCACTTCTATACTATCTGAAGAGAATCTGCTTCCATTTAAGGGAATAAGTTTTTGACAATCTGCTCTTATGCGTTTCAGAGCATTGTTATTGTTTTGAAGGTACATGTTCAGAACATATTCTGCTATCTGAAAGGCATCGTATACTGGCATTTTTTTAGCAAAATAAAAAACATCCTCGAGATCCACAGGTAAAGATGGATTTGCTATGCTTTCAAGGAGAATTATCTGGTTAATGAACCGATCGATCATTATATCGATAGAATCGGAAAGGTTAACCGTATCCGCAAACGGGAACAGGAACAATGATTGTCTCTGGCTTAGAGGAACTTCTACCTTGATACCCTGACAGATCTGTTCAAGCTTTTCACGTGCCTCATTTTGGGCAGATAGCAAAAGCTGGATCGTATTGTTCTGCAAATTGTAGATCTGCTCCCTGGTGCCGTACTCTTGCATGCCTAATGTATCTTATTTCTTCTTAGTATTAATGCTTTTTTGATATCGGGGTGCATTTATGAGATTTTGGCGACTCTAAAACCTTCATAAAAAGCATATATCCTCTCCTAAAACGAAGAAAATCAAATTTCAGCAATAAAATTAGTTGGGAGTATGCCTTGAGTCATAAGATCCCATTCACATATCACAAAAGTTATTTGCCGGATCCTCGGGCAACCTCTTCAGGCGTAGCATATTAATATCATAGATTTCAAAAGAGAGGTCACAGGAGGTTTTTTGTGGTAGAAAAAGACGATCTTGAAGATATAATCATGACCAAACCCGGTCCCCGTGAAGCCAAAAAAATAGAACATGACATGCTTAACAGAGCTGCTTCCAATCCGGTGAGGCGTAAGCTCATCAAGGAAATTGGGATTTACGGTGCCTCAAAAGAAGACCTGCTTAAGAACTTGAATCTGCAGGAAACATCCTTCAAGTTCCAGATCGATTACCTTCTGCACCAGGAGCTTGTAAAAGAAGAAGAGGGAAAATATCGTCTCACTGATAAGGGTCTTGAAATACTTGAAATGCACAGGTGAACATCTCTGTCAGTGATAATGGTTTTGCATGGCAGGATGAACTTTTTTATATTTTTACTTGTTCTTCTGCTTGTTTCTGGCTGTGTTGAACCGCAACAAACTCCTACAGCGAATATATCAGAAACAGAAGATACTTTTTTCGCTGGCAGAGAACTTACGTCAATTAAAGAACAGCGTAACAATGCCATAAAAGGGACTCAGTTCATCAACGAGGCAACCTATACGCTTCAGGTTACAGGAATGGTAAACAAGTCTCTGAACCTTACATATGAGGAACTGCTTGCTTTACCTGTCGCTGACAGGTTCGTGCGCATGGATTGTGTGGAGGGCTGGGGATTCGATGCCAGGTGGACAGGTGTTACCTTGAGCAGCATTTTCAATGATTCCGGGCTACAACCTGGAGCTAAAAATGTGATATTCTATTGTGCTGATGGTTATTCCACATCCCTAGAGCTGGACTATCTGAGAGGGAACGACATAATGCTGGCATACAGGCTCAATAATGTGACCTTGCCGTCTGACAGAGGTTTCCCCCTGCAACTGGTTGCCGAAGGCAGATATGGGTATAAATGGGCAAAATGGATCACACATATCGAAGTGACTGACCAGTCTTATGAGGGATTCTGGGAATCCAGGGGTTACAGCAATCTGGCTATTCTAGAAAAACGTGGATTTTTACCTTTCTGAACAATTATGTTCTTTTCAGGTTCTGTGCACAGGTAATGATCTGCGTGGCACAATATTAATCTAAGTATCATTTCATTTACTATTCCATGGGCAGCGTCATCTCCGTAAAGGGACTTACCAAAAGGTTCGCAGGACATGTTGCACTGCATGATATTGATCTGAATATAGAACAAGGCGAGTTTGTTATCATCCTGGGTCCTAATGGTGCAGGGAAGACTACACTGCTCAAGATACTTGAAACCCTTGTACGACCCTCTTATGGCTCTGTTAAGATCGGTGGATTGGAACTCAGCAGATCGGCAGTAGAGATACGCAAGAAGATAGGTGCCATCTCACATGAAAGTTATCTCTATGAAGATCTGACAGTGGAAGAAAATCTGCATTTTTATGGGAAGATGTACGGACTCCCTGAAAGTGAACTTACTGTAAGGATACAAACGCTCCTTGAACAGCTGCACCTTGAACAACGGTGTATGGACAGGGTCAGCACGCTTTCCAGAGGTATGAAGCAACGCCTGTCCATTGCACGTTCTCTTATCCACGATCCGGATATTATCCTGATGGATGAGCCATACACAGGACTGGACCTGCGGTCAGCATGTGACCTGGATAACATGCTTCTTGAAAACAGCAGAAAAGTCACTGTGCTGATGGTCACACATGACCTAGAGAGGGCATTTGTTATATGTGACAGAGTGATAATACTTAGTGCCGGTAAGATAGCTGTGGACATGAGAAAACAGGAAATAGCTTCTGTGGAAGAGCTCAGGAACATCTATACCACGATATTCGATGGAGGACCATGATACGCAGCCTTCATATTGCAGCAAAGGACTTGCGTACTGAATTACGCACAAAACAGGTGCTTAATTCCATGCTTGTTTTCTCCCTCGTGGTTATGATGATCTTCAGCCTGTCCCTGAGTGACATGCTTAGCGACTCTTCCAGTATTGACCGCCTGGCTCCAGGATTACTCTGGATAGCTTTCATATTTGCAGGAACACTGGGCATCACTCGGGCATTTGCCTCGGAAACTGAGAACTCATGCCTGGATGGACTGCGCCTCTGTCCATTGGACAGTGCAGCCATATACACCGGCAAGGTAATATCCAGTATGTGCCTGATGCTTATTGTCGAACTTCTCACAATACCTGTGTTCATGGTGCTGTTCAACTACAATATTCCAAACATCCCTACCCTGATGTTAGTTATACTGCTGGGTACAGGGGGATTTTCTGCGGTCGGTACTTTACTCTCTGCCCTCACGGTGAATACTCGTACAAGAGAGATCCTGCTTCCTGTGCTTTTACTTCCTCTGCTTGTGCCGGTGCTCATTCCTGCTGTGCTGGCCACAGGCAAGATAGTGGCAGGAGCTGGGATACCCGTGATTATCACAGAACTGCGCCTCATGGCTGTCTATGACATTGTTTTCTTTAGTCTGGCACATCTCTTGTTCGATCATACACTGGAAGGATAATCTGGAAAGGTAAAATAGAAAGATAACAAATTAGATAAAATATATTGATAATACACCTCCATAGAAAAGAACATGGGACAAAAGCATGGATACTAAGAAATTTAGGATGTTGACCTTTATAACAGCTGGACTCGTGCTGATGGCAATATATATGCTTTTTTTCTATTTGCCTATTATGAGGTCCGGTGCCGGAGAAGTTCTAGATAGCAGTTTCAGGATATTCTACTTCCACATGCCTATAGCCATTACTGCATACCTTGCCTTTTTCATTGTCTTTGTTGCAAGCGTAATGCAGCTCAGGTCCCATGATGTCAAGTGGGATATCTATGCAAGATCAGCAGCAGAGATAGGGGTTATATTTGCTCTTCTTGTACTTATCACCGGCTCCATTTGGGCCAGGGCAACGTGGGGATGGTACTGGGTATGGGAACCACGGCTTACCACATCTCTTACACTCTTCCTTGTTTATGTTATCTATTTGCTGCTGCGTCAGGCCATAGAAGAACCGGAATCTAAAGCGAGGCTTGCAGCAGTATTTGGAATAGTGGGTTTCGTATCCGTGCCCCTAAGCTTCCTCTCCATCCGCTTATGGCGCTCTGTACATCCGTTAATGTTCGGTGAAGCAATATACGGCAGCCCAGGTGGGGGATTGGGGGGAACTACTCTACAGCTTACATTGTTAGTTAACTTCCTGGCATTTCTGGCTTTGTTCCTAACACTGTTCATGTACAAATCAAATATTGAGACGCTTAAAGAAGAGATATGGACTCTCAGAGCATCGCATAGATGAGGATCTATTTCCTGGTCTTTGCACAGAGCGTCATTTTTGGTCCTAAACCATCATTTTGTCAACGTGATTGCAAATATTTGAACCTCGTTTAAGCAATTCTCTCCAGCCATTATTGGAGCCTTGAGTATTAGATGCAATTTCTAATACTGTTGCTAACTGTTCAATAACCGCCACAAGTTTCTGCTTACTTTTAGAGCCTTCAATTTCTTTTTTTGCTGCTGTGATATAATCTTTAATTTCATTATTCGAATGCGCCTCTTTAAAAATTACAGCATGGAATGCACGATAAAAAAGATTACAACAAAGTGAAGGGGTGAAGGAGCTGCTATCTTTTGCAGCTTTTTCAAAATAGCAAATTGCATCTTTTAAAAAAGTTCTGAAATCCTCTTCATTTATTGATTTATATGCTTTATCAATGCACATTTTGCCCAGAGAATGATTTAAATGTATTCTAACATCCGGGTCTCCTTCACTTGTCAATCTTTGCAGATCATATCTTGCATCACTTTTACATTCATCAGGAACATGATCAAAAGTATAGATAAGAGTATCTGCAGCATATTTTCTGACCTTTGAATCCTTATCACTTGCTAGTCTGACCAGATCGGCCCAGGCAGCAGATTTATCAGAAACAAATACAAAAGCAGAACCCAGGACAGTTGATGTCTCTCCTCTTACGTCTAAAAATCTATCTCGCGTTAGCCTAATAAGATCATCCCAGGCAGCAGATTTACATTCATCAGGCACACATGCAAATGCAGAGTCTAGGGCAGAAAATGCCATCCATCTAAAACGCGAATCTTCATGTCCTGAAAACCTAATTAGATCGGCCCAGGCTTTAGGTTTGTGTTCATCAGGAACTGATGAAAAAGCATTGATAAGAACTGAAAATGCACTTTCTCTTACATATAGATCGTTATCATCTGTTAGCCTAATAAGATCATCCCAGGCAGCAGATTTACATTCATCAGGAAGTGATGAGAATGCAGGCACAAGGTTTGAAGCAGCTTTTCCACTAATATGTGGTTTCAAATCATGTGTTAACTTAATCAGATCATCCCAGGCAATGCATTTGTATTCATCCGGAACCGATGAAAAGATGTAAATAAGAGTACAAGCAGCATCCCACCTTACTTCTGATTCTTCATCATCTATTAGCCGATGCAGGTCAGCCAAGACAGCAGATTTATCAGGTATCTGATGAAATTCAGATTTCATTTCTTGCAGTGTTCTGATTTTTTCCTTTTCGCTTTCACTCAGTCTTTGAATCTCATTCTGATTTACTGGCATCTAATTCACATGCATCATTTAACTATAAATAAATCGCTGAGTTTAAATGTTAAGTATTTATAAAAATGTTATTAAAAAAATGTGCAAATAAAGCCGCTTTTTTATACATATTTTAAGGAAGTATTGCAGGAACTTCTGTTTTATACAGATCCAAATCCGCGGGAGATTAGTTGCATCAACAACTATATATTTATTAGTTGAATTACAACCCCAATGGTTGTGTCTGCAACTAATTTTGTGGACAATATAGTGAGATTATAAACATGGACAAGGTCAACGTTTGCAAAAAAAGGTGTACAAATGTGTGATAATCAGTTCAGCGGGAAGTTCATCTCATATCTCCATCGATATGGACAAATCTATATTGACAAGAAAATTAAACTATATGGTATAGGAAGTGGACAGTTCTCTTTTCTTGTGCGATTGTATCAAGAAGATGGTGTTAATCAGGAATCTCTTTCAAACTATCTAAAGATCGATAAGGCCACTACTACAAGGGC
The DNA here is from genome assembly GCF_000328665.1 of Methanomethylovorans hollandica DSM 15978. Taxonomy (NCBI): domain Archaea; kingdom Methanobacteriati; phylum Methanobacteriota; class Methanomicrobia; order Methanosarcinales; family Methanosarcinaceae; genus Methanomethylovorans; species Methanomethylovorans hollandica. Next base: position 1,548,954 of record NC_019977.1, on the reverse strand, counting down.
TATAAAAAAACTTGTTGATGAGGGATATGTTTTCAAGAAGATTGATGAGAGGGACAGGCGTTCATACCTTATTTTTATTACAGATAAAGGGAAAAAGCTGGAACCTGAAATGAAAAAGATAGCTGAAGAATGGGATAACATTCTCTTATCCGGTTTTGATGAACGTCAAAGAAAAGATCTCATGCACTCACTTGAAACAATGTTTGACAATGTATCCAAAATTATGTGAGATAATTGAGGGATCAAACATGGTTCCAAAAAAATCAAAATTATGGACTAAAGATTTTATAATTATTTCTATTGAAAATTTATTAGCTTTCTTAAGCTTTTATTTATTAATGATAGTTATTTCCGGATATGCAATGAGCAAATTTGACTCATCGCCGGGTGAAGCGGGCTTTTCTACCAGTATATTTGTGATTGGCGGACTTTTTATGCGTCTGCTTATCGGGAAATGGATCGGACAGATAGGTTATAAGAAGACACTTCACGCAGGAATTATTTTCAGTTTTATTATGACGTTGATATATTTCGGAGTAAACAGTCTTATCTCCTTACTTATCGTCCGTTTTCTTCACGGCATGTCATTTGGTATTGTTACCACAGCAACAGGTACGATCATTGCAAATGTTATTCCCATGGATCGGAGGGGCGAAGGTATCAGTTATTACGGATTAAGCCTGACACTTGCAACAGCTCTCGGCCCCTTTTTAGGCATGTTCATCACTCAGCATGGCAGCTTCAATATGATTTTTGTTGCCTGTACAATTACTTCGATGATCAGCCTTTTGATTTTCCCATTTTTGTCATCTTTAAATAAAATGGAATTAACAGCAGAACAGTTGGAGAAAATGAAGGGGTTCAAATTTGACAATTTCTTTGAACCAAAAGTCATTCCAATTTCAATGTGTTGTATGTTTATATATATTTGTTATTCGAGTGTTGTTTCATTCCTTGCAGTGTACTCACTGGAAATTAATCTGGTTAGCGCAGCCAGCCTCTTTTTTATCGTATATGGCGCAGTAATCGTAATTACGAGGCCTGCTATTGGCCGGCTGTTTGACTCCAAAGGTGAAAACTCAATTATGTACCCGGCAATTCTAATATTTTCAATCGGGATTCTTCTGTTTAGCCAGGCTCATCATGGATATACTCTTTTATTGGCCGGAGCGGTGTTGGGTCTTGGATTTGGAGCCATACAGTCCAGTACTCAGGCAATTTCTGTAAAAGTAACTCCGCAACATCGTATGGGCTTGGGAAATTCAACATATTTTGCGTTCACAGACATGGGAATGGGAATTGGGCCTTTACTGGTTGGACTCATAATCCCTTTCTTTGGTTACAGAGGAATGTATATGGTTATGTCAATCGTTGCAGCAGTATGCCTCTTAGTGTATTATGTATCGCATGGAAAAAAAGCTGTAGTGATCTAACTATAAACACTAAGAAACGTCTCATCCGACTGATTACAGGCATCACTTCACTGGAGATATTACCTATGCATATCGCTACCCATTCAACGATAATACAGATGCCTGGTTAGGAGTATAGGAGTTGTATCTGCAACCACTAAAAGTTGAAAAATAAATCTAAATACTCCATAAAATTATAGAAAAAAGTTTATAGTGCTCCGGTCGGGATTCGAACCCGAGTCTTCGGCTCGAAAGGCCGGAATGATTGGCCGGACTACACTACCGGAGCACATTGAATAGCGCTGGTTGAGCGACTCCAAAATGGCACATAACCTAATTAAACCTTTCGGCCAGATTTACTCAGTTACACTGGCCTCTTGATCTTCAACGTTGTCCTGAGGCAGGTTCATCACCCACGAGGTCAGCCTTTCACAGTACTCCGGCTGACATGCGTCCCTGCAACCTGCACAGGGAGAGAACATCTCTCCGGAGAGCAAGAGCTCAAAACAGGGTTCTTCCCTATGGGCAATTTTGAGCAGAAAGGTCCTTGCTCCATTGTCCACTGCGGACTCACGAGTGATCCGACCATCCTTCAGAAGTTTTGCTATAACCCTTGAACACTTGCGGCTATCTATATCCAGCTCTTTCCATAGCTGGTTCTGGAACACGCCTTCCTCATGCTTGCCGATTACCTCTATAGCTGTTTCTTCTATTACCATGGTAACCTACGATTGCTATTAGAATCCTGCCTTAAATATTATTCTTCAGCGGGTGTGATAAGAATTATATTATTGCCACGAAGCACCACTGAACCAAGTGACCTGAGCTTTTCTCCGTTAGATATTTCCACGGTATCTAACAGGTGAAGGTTAAGATAATCATCGGCACTGTTAAGTAAACCTTCCAGAAGATGGAGATCGCCTTTCATTTCAACCTGGACTCTCGATCCAACCAGCTTATGAACTCTTTTATTTGGGAACAAATGGAATCCTCACTTCTTAATTTTCACTTTTTAATTGATACTGCATACCCGCCGACATAAGGCAGGACACAAGCTATTAAAACTGTATTGTATCCTATATAATTATAGCGATTACCTCTGAGAGGAACTCAGTTGTAACCCTGTATCTCGCTATTCTCACTGCTGTTTTCAGCGGATGGTTCTGACTTTTTTTCACTCCTGTTAGGTTGGGGTATAGGACCGAACATAGCTTCATATTCTTTCAGATGATGGTTTAGCCATCTGGAAAGCTCCAGTGCTGCAAGGGGTGAAAGAATTATCTCGGCCTCAAGCCTGCGCTGGATCACCTGCACGCCATCCTCATCTGTTCCTGGCCTGGGGTTATCATTATAAAAGCCTATTCTGAAATCATAAGGGCTATGGCCCCCCACGGCACCTATGGAATACACCTGCCTGCAATCCTCCGGTTTATAGAACTCTACCCTCAGTTTCTTCTGGTGTTTTCCATTATTAACATCCGTGCTCATTTTTATCTCTCCAGTTACTGGCACGTATTGTGTTAACATCACTTAAATAAGTGGTGGGGACATAAACACCTCTGTTACAAAACAAAAAGTAATTAAGGAATGCACCCAGGTTACAACTATGAAAATTTCAAAAACACTTGCTATGCTGGTGGTAGCGGCACTTATTATCGTGCTAATCGGAGTCGGTATAGTGGTGGTGCTGCAGCCATCACAGAATGAAAGAGAGTACAATATAAATTCTTTACAAGCCCAGGGGATCGTGCTGAACGACAGTAACGTTTCCATGTACTACAAAACTTACTTCCATGTTCAGGACTGGCGGGTCAACAGAACCACTATAGTGAATGGAAATATCCCTGATATGTACGGCACACCGATAACACCAGAAGAAGATGTCTGGAAAGTAGAACTAATGGAAAGGAGCTGTGCATGTGCCGGTATAAAGCCTATCTATGTCATAGAAGGCTATGTTTCCACGGACACTGGAAAAGTTTTCAACACCACAACGAAAAAAATCCAGGAAAACGAATATGATGCATCCACCTGCGCATCCACAGCATGTCATTAGGCAGGCATTACTGGCTGCTTTAACTTTTTTTTTATTAATATCAGCTGTGCATGTAGTTCTCTGTGCTCAAAATACTACATCTGCTATTGCAGTTGACTATTTTTATGAGGAAGGCTGCTTGAAGTGCCAGCAGGCATTACCTGTAATAGAAAAAATAGCAAATACTTATGGATGTAACCTTACTTCCCATGAGATCATTTCATCTTATGAACTTGCCCGCGGATATGGCATATCTGTAGTGCCTGCATTAGTAGTGGACGGGAAGACAGTTATTACATATAATGATTATCAGGGGAACACCAAAATCCTGAAAGACCTGCTCACGCAAGCTATTGTTAATGTATCCGAAGGAGAGGACAATGTATCCGACATACCAAAGGATGAGGGTGAAGAAGATACAAACCTCTCTTTTTATCTTGTGTTCATTGCCGGCCTGCTTGCGGGCTTCAATCCCTGCATCCTTGCAGTCATGGCTTTTCTGGCAACACTGATACTGTCATCCAGCGGAAGCAAAAAAGACATTTTGAAGATGATACTGGGCTTTTGTAGTGGTATTTTCCTCACATACATGATAGTAGGCCTGAGCATCCTGGGAACAGTACATAGACTGCCTTCACTTAAAGGCATCATTACAACGGTAATGGTAATTCTGATATTCATACTTGGCTTGTGGCATATTTATGATGCTCATCATCTGAGGAAATATTCCAGATCAACCTTCCACACACCCAGATCCATGGTCAAGCTACTTGAAAAAACAGCTAGCAGCAATGTCCTGCTGTTGTCTTTTGTATCGGGGGGGGTATTCTCCCTCGTAAAAGCACCCTGTGTAGGAGCTATATACTTTTCTATCCTGGATATGCTGATAGACAGAACAGATCTTGCACGTGGAGCGTTCTACCTGGCGATCTATAATATAGGGGTTGTCTTTCCTATTATCGTCCTGGGTGTATTGCTCGGCTATGGCATGAAACCCCAAACCATTACAGAACTCAAGGAAAAAAAGCGTGTGGAGATCAGGCTTTTTACAGGGATCATACTGATACTTCTTGCTCTGCTACTGCATCTGCACATAATCTGATGCAAGGTTAACCTTCTATCTGCTGTTTCATTTCCCGGGAAGCACGAACTATTTCTTTTTTAGAATAGACCTTTGCTATCTTTTCCACTGCATCCAGATTACGTACTACGTTGTCAAGGTATCCCAATACATCACCCGGATAAGCAGTCACACCATACAGGTCTTCCAGTTTGCGTACAATACCTGTGGGATCATAGCCTTCCATGCGGATCTCCACGATCTTTGCAGAAAATCGCCTCTCTGCACACCCGCAATAAGGAGAGTCCTTGCACTTACAGGTAAGAAAAGCTGCAGCAAATTCAAAGAGCTGGTCCTGTATGTTCTGGTCAAGCTGAGATATATTATCTCCCTCAAATATTATATCAAGAGAAGCACCCTGAAATACGCGGGAAGGAATATTGATGTCCAAAGCTGTGGATATCTGTGCTGCATATTTGAAGTAACCTGCATCAAAGAACTCCAGGTTTGTTACGATCTCAAGCGGCCCCATCCCCTTAAGCACTGCGTCACGAATAAGGAATGCTGAAGATACTGACAGGAAATGACCGGCAGCTATCTGGCCGAAAGGTGTGAGAGAGATCGCATCCTCTCTTTTTTCAAGGAATTTGTAATGCACCAGCCTGCTGAAAAGTTTTTCTAGCTCAAATGTGCCCATCATCCTGTTATGGATGGCTCCCAGGTCCTTCTTGGAAGATGTAACAGCAGCTGATGCCAGTATCTCTTCCATCTGTTCATCTTCACCATAATCCATTGAGGATGGCAGCATATTGCCCTTAAGCAGTCTTATAGCAACAGCATCTTCGGTCTCGGTTTGCTCGCTGGAATAACGCTTATTGGGAGTTGCCAGCAGTACCACAATACCGATGTCATGATAGTCCGGACGTCCGGCACGTCCCAGCATCTGCATGAATTCCTGCATTGTAACCCATTCGATTCCCATGGCAAGGGATTCGAATATCACTTGTGATGCAGGAAAATCCACACCAGCAGCAAGGGCAGCAGTTGTTACCACCACTGGCAACTTTCCTTTAAGAAAACGCTCTTCTACGGATTTGCGCACGGATTGTGTAAGACCTGCATGATAAGGTGCAGAAACCATGGGCAATGCTTCTGATATGCTGTGGCAATTACGCCGGGAATTTGTGAAAATGATCGTCTGGCCTTTGTGACCTTTTGTGGATGTCTTGGCAAACTCTTCCCTTGCCAGGCGAGTCATAAGCTTGAGCTTGTCATGCTCCTCACAGAAAATAAGGTGCCTTTCAATGGGAACAGGTCGATATTCGTACTCCACCAGCGTAGCATTCAGTTTTTGTGCCAGAGCCAGGGGTTCGGCAACCGTGGCAGAAAGATATATGAACTGAGCAGCAGGAGCAATGTATTTTAACCTGCCTATGACACCGTCAACCCTGTGACCCCGTTCACTATCCTCAAGTGTATGTACCTCGTCTATGACCACAGTACCGATCTTACCCAACAGGTCAGCATCACCTGATCTCAGTATGAAATCAATCCCTTCATAGGTCCCTACAATAATATCAGAATCAAGAGTTCTGCGCATCTTCAGAGTAGACGAAGTGCGTATGCGTGCACTGCCTATTCGTATCGAAGTTTTAAGGCCCAGAGGCCCATACTTAGCTGTGAATTGATCATACTTCTGGTTTGCCAGAGCCACCAGAGGGACCAGATACAGGATCTTTCCTTTTTTGTGTAGTATGTTCTCTATACCCGCAAGCTCGCCTATCAAGGTCTTTCCGGTAGCTGTAACTGAAGTAACTAACTGGTGCTTTCCTTTGAAAAGACCTGCAGCAACAGCTATCGTCTGTACTGGTAGCAGATCTTCTGATTTTTGTAACAGGATATCTTTGAAGTTCTTTGAGATGGGGAGGTCTGCTATCTTCATGGTCCTGGCATCAAGAGATGCCTGTACTGTATCGAACTTCGTCAGTTCCTGGTCAAGACCTTCAGGGTCCAATGTACCAATTGTCCTGTCGAAATCCCTTGTTTGCAACAGCATATCTTCAATGCGCTGTTTAGCCTCATCACTATAATGGCAATGTGGAGCATTAAGGGCCCTGGAAAGTTCTTCTTTTGCACATTCTTCACATATCTTCTCGGAATGATATTTTATTGATCTCCTGTTCAGAAAATTAAATCTACGTTTAAGCAGACAAAAACGGCAGACATTAACAATTTCCCCTTCCAGCTGAAAGCCTTTCAGCATATCAAGAAAAGCTGTAGTGGTAGCATCATTTCCGCCTTTTGCGATCATGATGCGATCGGCCATGCGCAGCAGATCTATGAACTCTGCAGGTGTCAGGTATTCTTCTTTGCCGTCCTTCAATATTCTGAACTTGTGCGGCCTTGCACCGGCTGGTGTCTTATTAAGGATCACTTCCCCGGTGAAAAGAGGCATTTTTCTGCCGCCCTTTATGACCATTACCAATAATTTAGCATTTTCGGGGTTTATGAGGATCCATAAGCTCATTATGCAGCTGAATTGGAGAGAAGGTATAAGTAATGTATGCTTGCTCATCATTCTCTGGAAAACATTATATGTGTTACAATCAATAGATATAAATTAAAATATAATCAATTAGTAATAAAGAATTCAAGTGTCATAATATCTTCAATTTCAAGAGGGAAAGTGTCATGCCAGGGTCGTTCAAGTCTGCAGAAATACAGCAGACAACCAGCAGGGAAATATAAACCTTGTTTTTGACAATTTCTCCTTTTTTATGAATCTGGATATAAATCCGAGAGTGCTTAGAAGGCTGATGCACATCATATACGAGGTAAGCAAGGAAACAGGCACTCTTACATATCTCTATGGTCTCAAAGGCAGTCATCCTAAGCATATAGAGAACGATATCCTTATTTCTGCAGATGTTATCTTTGAGATATCTCTTGACATGGGTGCCGATAAGATGGTAAATAAGCTTGCTATCCCTAAGATGCGAGGCATGTTGCCGACTTTGGAAGTGATCAAGTTCAAGATATGTGATGGTGTCCGGATCGACACTTCGAAGGACATGGCATAAAGATGAAGGACACAGCATGAGTACCCAGGTCAAAGAATTCCATCGTCTATCGCATAATTACACTGGCATTCCCGTTCTATGGGCATGCGTGATGCAATGGAATGCAACAGCTCAAAAATGAGGTCTTTTCTGGAAGTCAGCACATCCAGTACCTCGGTTGCTGTTGGTCTGGAACTCTCAATCCCAGCCGCCATGTTTGTGATCAGACACACAGATGCATAACATAGCTGCATTTCTTTAGCAAGTATAACTTCAGGGACACCTGTCATGCCCACAACATCAGCAAAATTGCTCAACATGCGGATCTCAGCCTTGGTCTCGAACCTGGGCCCTTCAGTACAGGCATATACCACATCGTCTGTCTGAATCCCTTTTTCATTAAGTATGGACCTTATCAGGGAGCACAGCTGGGGGCAGTAAGGATCTGACATGTCTGCATGTACCGTCTCATTTTCAAAGAAGGTAGAAGGGCGCCCGTGGGTGAAGTCCACAAAATCACAAGGAATTGCTATACTTCCGATGGGATGTCCTTGCATCGTACCCACAGAGTTGATAGATATGACCCTGGTAATTCCTAATTGCTTTATTGCCATTATAATAGCACGATAATTGATCTTATGGGGGGGCACATGCCCACTGTCCCCTGCATGCCTTGGAATGAACAATACATTGTTGTCTCCCATTTTAGAGATGAATGCCACGACAGCACCATATTCAGTATGAAGTGTCATTTGTGACTGGTTTGCAAGGCGAGAAAAACCCACCCCGCCGATAACTGCAAAAGATATATGCATATTGGCTATGCACTCATCGTGCTGTTTGCTTATGTCCATCCTTTCACTTCCTGATCGGACTGGCGGAGATCCTGATACCTGCAAGAGCTATGACTATAGCTATGACTATGGAATAAATGAAATATTGCAGTCCTGAAACGATGGAAGGCTGGAAGCCTTCAATAGTAGGATCGAAGGCCAGTATATATGTGGTCGCTCCCCAGAATAGGATCCCAAAAGAAAAAGCGTAGAACGAGGATGATATCTGCCTCAAGCTAAACTTCCCATGCAAGTACATATTCATCATACGACCAAAATTAACAATGATCGCAGCTAATACAAGCCACCATACGGAACTATGTATGAAGACAGTGGTCAGTGGCACCAATCCATGATACCAGATCCCTGCTTGAGTATAATATTGCCATACACTGACAATTCCCTGCACAAAAGCGACAACGATCACCATTAAAGCTGCAGTATGGGTTACAATGACCAATCTGCCCATATGAAAATCATCTTTTATCTTGTTCCAAATAACGGTGACCGTATCACCGAATCCACGGTATAGCATGTAGAGACCCACTGCAGCAAGAATGCCTATTATAGCTCCTTCCGGATAACTTGCTAACAGAAAGATGGAATATATAAGAGCTGCCAGCCCAACCGGAACAAAGAAGGTTTGAGAGATCTTGGGATCATTAAAAGCATGCTTCAGAATATAATAAGTACTTTCAAGGTTCGAGCTTTGCATGATCACTATACGTTTCACGGAGTTGATCTTGATCCTGGACTGGACTATGGGCAGCAATGTTTCATCTTCAGCCCCATCGGAAATGAAAATGGCATTAGAAGCGTGATATTTAGCAAGGACATCATCAAGTTGCTGCGAAATCTTCTGGTCAGAAGTGAGACCAACTTTTTTATCACCAGCAAAGGTAATAAGCTCAGCATCCAGTCCTTTGGCACGTAGCTCATCCAGCACTTTCACGCCGCCGAAAATGGTATTAGAATCCGAATCTTCCGGGTCCGCTATAGACAAAGCAACAGCTGCTTTGATATTTTCCTCTCTTCCTATAATCGGGCTTGAGACCTTTGCCTTTTCGCCCAGGTCATTATCCCGGTCTATACAGATGACAAGTGTATCCATGAAACCTTATTGCTAATTGAGTAACAAAATATAAATAAGTTCTCATGAAAATCGTCATCATAGAACAGCCTCCTTAAGACTCGACCCCTAATGAGGAAATAAGTCTGCGGGCCCATTTCAATTTTTTGCTTTTTGCCGGTGATACCACTGGATCATCAAAAAAGAAACCTGCAAGTTTGATCGTTTCTGCACCAAACTCAATGGCCACATGCACAGCCCGGTCCCCATCCGTAAAGCCACCAAAGTTGAAAACATTTTGAAGGGGAACAGCCTGTGTGGACCCGATAATATTCGTAAGCTGTGGAACATACCTGAGTAGTTTGCTCATATTGTCTCCATGAGCATGAACTACCACAAGAGAACCTTGTTCTGAAGCTTCTATCTCACGCTCTACGTCCCCGTCCAGGTCCGTGACTATAATATCCGGTATTCTGCCCGTATCCATTACAATTGTCGTTGCACCGTCAGCTGCGATCACCACATATCGTTCAAGGTCCAGCCTTCCAAGATCCTCGGCGAGGTTCGGGCCATTACCACAAACAAGGACATGCTTTCCGGATATTGCCCCCTTAAGAGCACCCAGTCCAGGTGAGATCTTTCCTTCAAGCAGATGTGAAAGGAGGAGAGCTGCACGCTCATCCTCTGCCCGGCTAAAGCCAAGATCCTGAAGTATTTCCTCGTATACAGGTTGCCAGGATGTGAAGTCCATGCATAGTCTTTCCTTAAATCTCTCAGCTTCTGGCTATTCCAATGTGCATTGCTATCCCTTCCACATCCCAGTCCTTGACCAGGTCTCCGTTAACCTCAACATCAAAGCCTATGATCTGCACATCTGCACGCACTTCGCTGGCTATCAATTGTTCCAGATCTAGCACCAGGTCCACCACCCTCTCGTCATCGATACAGATAATGACCTTGATGTTCTCTTCCACTGCAAGGTCCATTTCCTTTCGCATATCCTGAACCCGGCGAATGACCTCTCTGGAATAACCCTCTGCTTCCAATTCCCTTGTAAGCTTTGCATCCACATATACAATACCTGCAGATGATGAAGCACTTGCAATCAGGTCAGGCAGTGTTTCCTGGAAATTGACCATATCCGGAGCTATCGTCACAATATTGCCGTCAGCAAGTTGTAATTCGTACCCTTCAGTGCAGGCAAGTTTATTCTTCAATGTAATGACATCTATCTCTTTTAAAGCAGCTATGACCTTTCCAGCATCGCCTTTGAAAACCGGTCCTATAGCACCAGGGTTGGGTACGGCACTCAGCCCGAGTTTATCCCAGGAACCACCAATTTCTGTCAGTACAATATCCTTGGAATTGGTCTGATCCATCAGCACTTCTTTGAGATTATTGACAGCTGAAACCGCTGTTTCATTCTGAGGGGTCAAAACTATCCTGCCCACAGGCCATCTCAGTTTACGCCCGACCTTCTGACGGGCATTGGAAGCTGCCTCTACAATGGAGCGTGCAAGTTTCATCTGCTGTTCAAGGTCCATATCTATAAGGGATTCATTAGGTACAGGCCAATCGTTCATATGTACAGATTCAGGCGCGTCACTGTAGACATTGCATACCAGGTTCTGGTACATTTCTTCGGCAAGATGGGGCATGAAAGGAGCTATAACTTTTGTAATGGTCGTGAATACCTCATACAGTACCCTGTACACGGCTATCTTGTCCGGATCATTGGCCTCGACCCATGTCCTGGGTCTTATAAGCTGTATATACCAGCGGGAAAGGTCCTCAAGCACAAAGTCATTGATGGCCCTTATGGCCTTATGGAGCATACATGTCTCCATGGCAGAATCCACTGATTTTATCACAGACTGCATCCTTGAAAGTATCCACCTGTCCTCACTGCGCATATGTGGCTTCACCGATTCCAGTGATACCTGAGAAGGATCAAAGGCATCCAGCGCCATATAGGGCAAGGGGAAACGGTAGACGTTCCACAGAATATTGATCGTCCGATGGATATTGGCTATCTCATCCTTGCTGAACTTCAGGTCTTCCCAGGGTGCACTGGATGATAAAACGTAAGCACGCAAAGTATCGGCACCGAACTTCCCGATAACTTCCGAAGGATGCACGACATTGCCAAGGCTCTTGGACATTTTCTTGCCTTCCACATCCAGAGTGAAACCATGCATGAGCACACTCTTATAAGGCGCCTTGCCAAAGGCCACCATGCTGGCGCCTAACTGCGAATAGAACCATCCTCTGGTCTGGTCATGACCTTCGGTGATGAAATCTGCAGGCCACCATTTTTCAAGCTCGTCCTTTTGATGTGGGAAGTTCAATGTGGCCCAGGAAGCAACAGCTGAATCGAACCATACATCGAACACATCCTCCACACGGCGCATCTTTCCGCCGCATTCGCATGTAAGGGTCACGGAATCCACATAGGGCCTGTGCAGCTCTATCCCTTCTGTCATACCCGACTTCTCAAGGAGTTCCTGCTTGGTGCCTATGACATCTATAAGTTCACATTCTGTACAACGCCAGACCGGGATAGGTATTCCCCAATAACGCTGCCTTGAGATACACCAGTCCCTTGCACCTTCTACCCAGTCCCTGAAACGTGCTGAGCCTGCCCATTCCGGATACCAGACAACCTTATCTATCTCTGAAAGCATCTGCTCCTTTAATTCCGAGATCTTCAGGAACCACTGGCGGGTAGCAAGATAGATGATCGGTGTTTTACATCTCCAGCAGTGTCCATAACGGTGGGAAATACTACCTTCTGCAAGCAGAAGACCTCTTTCCTTGAGGTTTTCCACAACAACTTTATTAGCTTCCCTGATGTGCATATCAGTATATTCACCAGCTTCTTCCGTATACCTGCCATCTGGCCCAACCGGACAGAAAATGGGAAGTCCGTGTTTCATACCTACTTCAAAGTCATCCATACCATGCCCGGGAGCTATATGAACACAGCCCGTGTTCTCGGCTGTTACGAAATCTGCAAGATATACATTATGCTTGAAACGCGCCTGCTTGGGGATCTGGTCTGCAAGCGGGTGTTCATATTCCAGTGTCGTAAGGTCTTCACCCAGCATGGTATCCAGTATCTCGAAATCAGCATATCTGCCTTTTTTGAGCACATCTTTGACCAGCGAGGAGGCCATGATAAGGATCTCACTTTCGCCGGAAGATGTAACAGCCTTTACCTTTGAATACTCAAATGAAGGTTGCACTGCCACTGCAATATTGGATGGTATGGTCCAGGGAGTTGTGGTCCAGATAACTATCGATGTACCTGGTTCATTCTTCAGCCGGAACTTCACATAGATAGAAGGATCTATACGCTCCTCATATTCAACTTCAGAATCCGCTATTGCGGTTTCACATCTGGGACACCAGTTGACCACTCTTTTTCCCTCTTCGAGCAGGTCCTTTTGTTGAGCCTGCTTCAGAGTCCACCATGCAGCTTCGATATACTCGTCCCTCAGTGTCATATACGGGTCTTTCCAGTTGAGCCATACTCCCAGGGAGTAGAACTGGCGGGTCATATCGTCTTTCTGCAATAAGGCAAATTCCTTGCATTTTTCTATGAAATTACCGACGCCATACTTCTCAATATCTTTCTTGGACGTAAAACCAAGGACCCCCTCCACTTTTACCTCTATGGGAAGCCCATGCATGTCCCACCCGGCACGGTCAAGTACATGATAATCGTTCATTGAACGGTACCTGAGTATGGAATCCTTGATTATCTTATTCCATGCAGTACCTAGGTGTATGTGGCCGGTGGTATATGGTGGACCGTCCACGAAAAAGAAACGCTTTGCACCCTTTCTGAGCTGGCGTACCTTTGAGTAAGCATCGATCTCATCCCAGAAAACATGTATCTTGGATTCGATATCGCCTGCGTTGTATTGACCTGTGATCTCCTTTAACATAGGAAGTCTCCATAAGCATGATTATTAGATGTTCACCTATTGCGGTATTCAATTTAAATGCTTTGTTCTGTGTTTTAAGAAAAAAAGATAGTTCATCACCGTAATACAGATGCATTTACGGGCATGTACCCTTTGAAAGAAATGTCACTCCATAATATCCTGGACAGCAAGTGTCTCAAGCAGAAGTTCATTGAAAAGCAATTTTTCCAGCGTTCTTGCAGCATACATGCGGTGCTGATACTTCTGGATATCCTCATTCATACGCAGTTGCGAATCGACCTGTATCCTGAGCAAGGCAAAATGGAACGCATTCTCATCCCTAAGCTGCATTGAATAGAAAGTCTCAAGAAAATAAGGTAAAAGATAAGGATTATCTATCACACTGCACAGAATAAGCAATTCATCGGATATTGACCCGGTGTCTTTGAGTACCGAATGTCCAGTGATCACCTTCAATGTATCAAGAGAATATTCCTTCCCTGCCAAGACTATTTTTCCTGCTGTGGACATCACATATACCTCACTGATCATATAAAATGAAGATCATGACCGGGATAATAGTCTTTGTTCTATTATCTCTTTGCATCTGTGCAGATCTTCGGCACGGTTTATGTTCAATGCAAAAGCAGCTTCTTGGCTCACCAGACTCTCATAATCCTGTTCCTGCTCAACATTACTGCCATCAATGATATTTACACCACTGGGCACTATCAGTTCACCCCCCCAGTTAAAGACCGTATCCGGCCTTACTGAAAGGCCTTTACATACTGCCAGGGGAGAGAAAACCGACATTGCAGGTTTCCCACATTTTTCATATTCTTCGATAACATAGTCAATATGCTTACCATTAAGCAATGGCAGATCGGCCATAATTATCATGACAGGAGCATTTATAGCCGCCTCTTTTACGGCATATATCATATCACCTACATAATTGCCTCCGCCGGTCATGATAGATCTTACCTCGCCATTATACTTCTTCTTAAGGAAGCTCTGTGTCAGAGGAGTGGCAGGGGATACAGCAACATATACCTTGTCTATCCCGGAAGCTTCGTGCAAAGCGTCTATAACATAAGTTATCAACGGTTTGTCCAGCAAACTCACACAGGGCTTCTCCCCCATACCAAGCCTGCTCCCCAAACCTCCGGCCATAATTATAGCATCCATGGAATCCCTCCGTTATGATAGCTCAATATCAATACAATAGTTATAAGAGCGATAGTTCTCCCTACCTCGTTGGAAGTGCCGATCACATCCCCGTTCATCCCGCCAAAATGCCTGTTACTGATGTTCAATACGACAAATGCTGAAATGATAGCAGCTATAAGGGCAATAAGTCCTCCATACCAAAGTCCGAAAGGCTGCAGGGCGATAGCACATATTACAACTGAACCCGATAGTCCCACAACATATTTCGGGATAGTCGTATTCTGTACCAGAATAGAACCCAATCCTTCATGGATAGACTTACCGAAGGCTGCTATTGTGAGCATGCACTGCATAGCAGATATTTCTGCTATCAGTATGGAGGACAGCAGGATAGCAGCGGCAGTCCGCATACTACTATTAGCCAATATAACGGCTTCTGATTGAAGGCAAACGATCGAGGCATATAATGCCAGAATACCCATTGCACAGAATCCTACACCTCCTATGCCAAGTGCAACATCCTTAAGAGCACGGATCTTCTTTTCCAACGATCCATGAGCAGTTACACCATCTCCGAAATCTGCAAGTCCATCAAGATGGTTAAGACCTGTAAGATAGTATACAAAGATGACTATCAATATAGCGCTTATCTGCTGTGGCAATGTCATCATGGCCAAGAAAGCGAACATACCCATAAGTAAACCTAACACAGCACCTACGAGAATATGCAAATAGGTCCGCTTGAAGAACTCGTCCAGACCCTCCATTGTCAATCCTACCGGAACAGTGGAGAGAAAACCAAAACCGGACCTTAATGCCAGAAAGAAATCGTTCATCCTGCGATCACACCACTATTATCACTACTTTTGTTATTTTTATCGCTTTTGTCTTCCTTATTTGCACCGAGGTCTGCCATGCTCCTGGTATACATGTTTGCGGAAACACCACCAATAAGCCCGCCTATGACATCGTCCATGAAAGGACCTAGCTTTGAAAGAATGCCCGGTTTTTGCTTATCGAACCTTACAAATTCAAAAGTGCCCTTGTCACCACTGATGTACCTGGAAATACTCATCCCAATAACTTCGTCAGCTATTATGAAAGTAAGGTCTCCTTCATAGGATTTTCTGCTGATGTTAGGAAGATGACCTCTGCGTCCTTCTTTTTCCAGCAGTATACCGGCATATATGAGAAGACAAAGGTTCGGATCGGACAAGGCCAGATCCAGTTCCCGCAAAAACACTTCTTCTGCCTTTTCCCTTGTCTCTATCCCGGGATGTGGAACATATAGCTCAAGTGCCGTATCGATAAGCATCTTTACAGTGATACCCTCTTCCTTAAGAATATCCCTTATATCTACGGTCACATCACCTTCCAGTTCCTTTGACTGGTCTTTTTTCATATCGGTATTTTTGATATCTGATAGTTTCATACTCATCACTTTGGTCAGGCTTTAATATAATACATAGAAACGATCCATAATAATGTAAAGCAAGGAAGCGCACATCAGCACAGAGATCAAAGAAGAGCTCAGAACAAGGCTGCGTGTAAGTTTAATGTGAAAGAACTTAGGATAAGGATTCTCTGCTGCCAGCACATACACTTTGGGTTTCTCAAGGCGAATACTCATAGCTCCTGCAAAAGCCGCCATCGGATAACCGGAATTGGGTGACGGGGTTTTTCTCCCATCCTTAATGGAGTACCTGACGGTATTCACCGGATCAAGAGATCTTGAAAAGGCTGGAATCAGGCTTAGTATAACAGCAGCTATGGATATGGGTAACAAAGAAAGACGGGCAGGTATCCAGTTCAATATATCATCGAACCTTGCAGAGAACCAGCCAAGATGCAGGTATTGGGGATCCTTGTAACCCACCATGGAATCAAGGGTACTGGTGGCTTTGAATACGTATGCTGCTATTATCCCCAGCGGTCCGAATAACGCAAAGTAGAACAACGGAGAAAGTATACCATCAACGAAGTTCTCAGATGATGTCTCGATCACTGCAGATGATACCTGCTCTTCAGTTAATTGCGAAGTGTTCCTGCTCACATACATGGACAGTTTCTTCCTTGCTTCATCCAGATCACCTACCGCAAGTTTTTCATACACTTCTTTACCGGCATCCATAAGGCAGCGTATGGCAAAGGTCATCTTCAGGAACCAGGCTGCCACAAGATATCGGATCAATGCAGGTATGCTTTCAGTATCTAGTATCAAAGTAGCAACAATACCAATAAAAGCAGCGAAGAGAATGCAACACAATGCCATAAAGATACCATAGAGCCTTCTATTTGCTAAAGGCGCCCTGCGCTTAAAAAATGATATAAGATTGCCTATCCATACAACAGGATGTATGGCAAAAGGTGGCTCCCCTAGTACCAGATCAATGATAAAAGCCAGGAGCAGTACAACGATCAGATCGAGTGTAGCTATCGTGAAGAACATAATATAGGCTCCATGACCTTTGACCATGCCTTCTTAAGCCCTTCCTCAGTACAGCCCTCGGCAGTGAGCACCGACAACATCTTTTCAATCACATTGGATTCATGCACCAGCCTGCATTCCAGACAGCTCCATACATCATTACCACTTGAACCGGTTATCCACTTACCATCTGTACGCTCATCCTGACACGGATAGAAAGGGCAGAAACAAAAAGTACAGTCCTGTCCTTCAAAATGGCAAGGATAGTAATTGCATTCCCTGTTGCTTCCCAGTGGCCCTTTCTCCCTGGCCTTTGCCAGATTGCGCTCCAGATAAAGGATTGCCTGTTCTCTTCCCCATTCCTGAATGACCTGTCTTATGCAGTCCATTATCCGCTCATTTTCCTCTCTTGTGCGTACGGCTATGCGTATATGATGTTTTCCAATATCCTGGAAAGAACTGCAATCCCTTATCAGTACACCGTGAGCTGACATCCTTTCGGTCAATTCTGTGGAATCCATGGACAGATCGCTTATATCCACATAAATAAAGTTAACAGTGCTTTCAAGGGGCTTAAATCCACGGCGTTCCAGTTTTTGCATAAGGAACTCCCTCTCTCTGGATATCATTTCCCTGGATTCCACAAGATAACGGCTATAACATCCGCCTTCCATATTCATAAGCACAGTGCTTACCTCTTCTGCCACGCATCCCAGGTTCCAGGAAAGCCGTGCATTATTAAGCAATGTTGCTATCTTTACAGAAGCGACACCAAAGCCCATTCTGATGCCAGGGATAGCAAATGCCTTGGTAAGGGAACGCTGGATGAACAGATGATCATTGGCTTCCACCAGGTCCACAATGGTCTGTGAAGGATCAGCCAGTTCTATAAAAGCTTCATCAACAAAAAGGACCACATTGTTATCCCGGCATTTGTCAATGAGGGCCTCGAGTTCTTCCCGGCAGAATAATCTGCCAGTGGGATTATTGGGATTACACACGAAAAGAAGCCTGGCCCCCTTTAAGATCTCAACGGGGACATCCGGAAGCATCTCCTGCTCAATGTATCGGACCTCAGCTCCGAATATGCTGCATTGCTGTTCATATTCGCTGAAAGTAGGAGATGGAATGAGTACTATATCTTCTTTCTCTATAACCGTCTCTGCCACCAGGCGGATTATCTCTGAGGAACCATTGCCTGGGATTATATTTTCCGCTGTCATGCCCTTCCCTATGAAACGGGCTGCTGCATCCCTGAATTCCAGGTAACGATTGTCAGGGTATTGCCCCATCCTCTTAAGGGCAGTATGTAATATATTGTCCATATCAAGCCCGGTGTATGGATGATCAAAAGGAGTACCGTATGGGTTAAGACTGGCACTTGCATCCAGTAGTTGGGATTCCGGTATGCCGTATTGCTGGGATGTTTTCTTCACCAGACCTCCGTGTTTACATGGCTGGACCTTTAGCAGATGTTCTCTGACCGGGATAAATTTTGTTTGTCTTGACACAGTTATCGCTTTTTTTTAGGCAACAAGACCTATATTAAGTTATTCAATTAAGCTTAACCCAATTAAATTAAAGTTGTGTTAAGCTTTTGTTGCTTTATTTTTGTATGTCAGAAAGATAACATTAATTATAGCAAAGGTTTTATTATTAAATCCCAAGCCTTCTTTATGTTATCCTCTGTATCGCCTTCTTCCATAAGGATATCAAGTATCTGGCGGGATAACCTTGACTGATGTATGTAGGTACAGTTCTCACAACTCCATACTTTATTACCGCTGGATGCCACTATCCACTTGCCTCCGGTGCGTACGTCCTCACAGGCATAGAAGGGACAAAAACAGAAAGTACAATCCTGTTCCTCAAAATGACAGGGATAATACTGGCATGTGCCCCTGCTGGCAGAAGCGTCTCCAGTCGCAGCAGTTTCAATAGTAACTTCCAGCCGCTCCCTTGCACCCTCCTTACTGGTTTCAGTAAGAACCTCGCCTATAGCCTTCAGAAGACTATCACCATCCTCCTGTAGATGCAGGCCGATCCTCACAAACTGCTTCTCTGCCTGGAAGAAGGCACTACAATCCCTTATCAGAAAGCCTTTTAATGCAAGATTTTCTGTAAGAGTGCGTGCATCCATGAAAAGATCTTTGAGGTCCACAAGAAGATAATTTGCATCCGAGGACTGTGGGGAAAAACCATGGATACGCCCTATGCGTTTGATCATATAATTACGCTGAGATCTTATGAGCTCCCTGGATTCTTCCAGGTACCTTGAATTGGTGCCTCCTTCCATATTGAGCACAGCCGTGCACAATACGTCCGAATGTGCGCCAATGCTCCATGGAAAGCGAACATTATCAAGAAGCTGGGCTAATTTTTCGGAAGCTATGCCATATGCAGCTGCAAGTCCCGGAATGGCAAACGCATGAGCTATGGAACGAACGACGACAATAAAATCATTATCGAATACATGGCCTGCCAGGGTCTGGGATGGATCAGATAGTTCAATACAGGATTCATCCACAATGAGCAGTGTCCTGTTTTCTGCACACCTCTGTGCAAAGAGCCTTAATTCCTTCTTGGAAATAAGGCGACCTCCGGGGTTACCAGGATTTGATAACAGTATGACTCTGGCACATGACAAGACAGTATCCTCTGCCAGCAGCAGTTCATGAGGAGGAAGAGGTATCACACGTGCCCCGAATAATATAGAATTCCGGATGTACTCCGGAGGAGATGGGAATGGAACAAGCACAATGTCCCCTTTTTCAAGTGTGCATCCCAAAACAAGTCTTATGATCTCACATGTCCCGCTGCCTGGTATAATATTTGAATGTGTCAGGCCTTTTCCTATAAAGCCTGCTGCAGCATTTCTGAATTCCAGGTATCTGTTATCCGGGTATTGACATATATGGTCCCCGGAAGCATGCATCAGATCATGCAGATCCAGAATATCGTTTTGACACTGGAAAACATTACCTTTGGGATTAAGACGAGTGCTAAAATCAAGTGTAGGCGTTTTTTGTGCATAGGTTTTTGCACGAAGTTCATCCAGAAGGACACCATGATAACTCCGAGCGATCATACTTACATTTTCTTTAAGAACTGCCCTTTTTTCCTCCATGGATGATCTCACCTTGTCACTTATGCACACCTGATATAATTAAGTTTTTATCTTTGCGTCAGCTAAAACTATACATTAATAACATAAAGAATTCAAGTTTTCAGCTATACATTACTGTATATAGTATCGCTAAAGACCTGAGATTAATAAAAGGAGAGATGAATATGGCGGATATTATCGATTATAAAATAATTGGTAACGATATGCAACTTGTAGAGATAGAGCTGGACCCCAGAGAGAGCGTAAGGGCAGAAGCAGGTGCCATGATGTACATGGGACCAGGGATCAAAATGGAAACTTCTACAGGTGGAGGCTTATTGAAGGGTCTTAAACGAGCTGTCACAGGTGAGAGTTTCTTTATTACTAATTTTACGCACGAAGGAGAAGGTAAAGGCTATATAGCCTTCGGAGCTCCGTATCCGGGGAAGATCATTTGTCTTGACCTCGCTCAACTGGGAGGGGGTTTTATCTGCCAGAAAGATTCTTTCCTCTGTGCAGCAAAGGGGATAGAAATTGAAATAACTTTCACGAAGAAGCTCGGAGCAGGACTTTTTGGAGGCGAGGGTTTTATCCTTCAGAAGCTAAAAGGCGATGGCCTGGCTTTTGTCCATGCAGGTGGAACGATCATAGAGCGTGACCTTAAAGCAGGAGAAGTAATAAGAGTTGACACCGGTTGTATATGCGCTTTTGCTGAAAGCATTGACTATAACATCGGTTTTGTAGGGGGGTTCAAGAATGCACTTTTCGGAGGTGAAGGCGTGGTACTTGCAACTCTTAAAGGTCCTGGAAAAGTATTCCTGCAGAGCCTGCCATTCTCCAGGCTTGCTGACAGAATAATGGCAGCAGCAAGATACCAGAGCCATGATGAATCTAGTGGTATAGGTGGTATAGGTGGCAAAGTCATCGGTGGAATGCTGGGAGGCGACAGATCCTTCTAAAACGAAAATATAAAAAGAACAAAAAGGTGAACTGAGAAATGTCAATCTATGCAGAGGTGCTTCGGCAGTGAGAATTTTCGCAATTGCTGATCCTCATGGAAACTATCTGAAGATAAAAGGTCTTCTGGAACAAGCCGGTCAAATTGATCTTGCCCTTGTGGCAGGAGATATTACTAATTTTGGACCCGATGAGAAAGCACTGGAACTTTTCGAGCTTTTCGACGTACCTGTGCTGGCGGTGCCCGGGAACTGTGACCATCCTTCTATACTTGACGTGCTTGACAGTTCAAAGGCAGTGAACCTCCATCATAAGTCCTACACGGTAAACGATACAGTATTTATAGGTTCAGGAGGTTCCAATCCAACTCCTTTCTGTACACCTTTCGAGATGCAGGAGTGCGATATCGGATCCGGTATCGAAGAAATGATTGTAGCTGCAGAAAATGATAAAATGGATACAGTTTTGCTTACTCATGCTCCTCCATATGGAGTTCTGGACGAGATCCCATCCGGGCATGTAGGATGCACATCTTTCTCAGCTTTAATAGGAAGGGTGAAACTTATTGTATGCGGGCACATACACGAGGCAAGAGGGGTGGTAAGAGCAAAAGGCACTGTAGTTGTAAACCCTGGTATGGCAGCTTCGGGATATGCCGCACTTATAGAGATGAAAGAGGATGAACAGAAAAATAAGATCGAAGTCCAACTTCTGCACTTTTGAAGTGAAAGTTTATTAGGTAACGGCTTTTAATGTATACACAGGTGACAGGGATGAAATTAAAAGTTCTAGCTTTATTGTTTGTACTGTCTGCTGTCGTGTTGTCTGGCTGTACCGGCGACAATGTAACAGATGGTGAAGTGAATGTAACAGATGGTGTAAATGATACTGTCGATGAAAATACCACTATCGATGAAAATGGTACCGGTGATGTCATTGCCGTAAATGAAAGTGATGCATCCCCCGACGTAACGGAACAAAATGATACTACCACTCCAGAGCAGCCAGCAGTTAATGTGCCTGCTGAAGGCACTGTGACCCAGGGGCCACAGGTTATTGATACGGGAGCACCGCGAACTTATACCATACGCCTGGAAAAATTCCTCTCCACCCCCAGTACCCTGCAAGTGGCAACTGAAGATACTGTGTTCTGGATCAATTTTAATGATCCCGTCAGAGCCTTCACTCTTGTGAGTGAAAATGGCCTTTGGGAGAATAGATCTATAGGTTACAGGCAAGCTTTCGGTTATACATTTAATGAAACAGGCACGTACAATTACAGTATTCTGGCTTTCCCCAGAATGAGCGGGACCATCATAGTTAAATAATAACAATCATTCGATTGGGACCGATGAAGACCAGGACTATTCAAGAAGGTGGTACCCGGGCATTGGTCCCTCCGGTTCCGGATGACGGGCAGCTTTCCATCTCTTCTGCAAGTGTTTTCTATAATCCGGAAATGGAACTGAACCGTGATCTGTCAGTGGCTTCAATTGCTGCTTTTTCGCAGATCATGTCTTCCCGCAGACATCTTGAAATGTCGGAGATCACCTATGTGGATGCACTTTCAGCTTCAGGTATTCGAGGACTCCGGATCGCAAAAGAGGTAGGCCTTAATGTCACACTTAATGACTGGAGCGAAGAGGCATACACTCTGATAAAGGAAAATGCAGCAATCAATGATCTTACGGATAAAGTGAGAATATGTCTTGGAAATGCTAATGCATTGTTGCATAAAGAACGATATAATATAGTGGATATAGATCCTTTTGGATCACCAACTACTTACCTTGATGCTGCATCGAGTTCAGTCATAAATATGCTTGCTGTCACAGCTACGGATACTGCACCCCTGTGTGGAGCACACCTTAACTCAGGTATCCGGAAATACAGTGCTGTACCTTTGAACGTGGAATATCACAGTGAAATGGGATTGCGCATCATGCTTGGTATGATAGCAAGAGACCTCGCAAGACATGAGAAAGCCATGCACCCGATGTTCTGCCATGCCACCAGACATTATGTGCGGGCATATCTTGAAGTAAAAAAAGGTGCAAATAAGACAGATAAATGCTTAAAGGATCTGGGTTTTATAGCTCATTGCACTAAATGTACGGCCAGGTCGGTCCATTATGGAATGGCAGTGCATATACCTGAAAAATGTGAGCTATGTGGCGAAGAGACAAGTATTGCAGGTCCATTATGGCTTGGCCCTCTGCACAACAGGGAATTTTGTGACTCGGTGCTGGTGCAGCTAACTAATAGGGAACTTGGGAAAAAAGAATATGCAGTAAAGATAGTTGAGCTGTGCAGGAATGAACTGGATATACCTACCTTTTATGATCAGCACCTTCTTACAAAAAAACTGGGGATATCTGCCATGCCCATGGAAGAGCTGCTTAAGGAGTTAACAGGAGATGGATTCAAGGCTTCAAGGACACATTTCAGCGGAACATCTTTTAAAACTAATGCAGGACTAAAGGAAATATTAGACATTCTGAGAAGATTTCGATAAATATAAATATCTTCACATGGGTATACTTACATAAAGTAATATACAATAAAATAGATAGAATTTGTGGGATAATTCTCTTCTAATTCGCAGGACCAATCATAAAAAGAGAGAAAAATTATGGCTAAAGAATATGCTGAGCAACTATTCCTTCAGGAAAAACCAACATTGGCACTCCTTGCTATCTGGTCCTTCCAGAAAACGTATGCTTCTGTGATCACTAAAGAGATCAATTCTACTTTTGCACATACAACGAAGATCCTCTCGAAAATGGAAGAATATGGATTGGTCAAATTTACCATGGAAGGAAGGGTTAAATATGTGGAGCTTACCGAATCAGGTTTTAAGGTAGTGGAAGCTCTCAAAAATCTCATTATTGCACTGGAAGGAGAACTGCCTGAAGGACTTGGCCCTGCTGAGGATGAAAATATTGAAGATCTGGCCGGCAAAAGACAAGAGGTCTTTACAGATCATGAGCAGAATCAAGATATATGCGAAAAGATCAAAAGGCTGAACGATACTACTATTTCCATTTATAATGAACTGGTTATTGGTGGAGCAGACAGGGAAACCGTTATAAGAAGACTGGGACCTTTCAAAAGGGACCTCAAGAAGATCGAGAACGTTATGCAGGAGTGTCACGCTATCGACGATGCTACACTGGAGTACTTTATTGAGACAAAGGAGCTTCTAGAGTCACTTATAAATCAGTAAGAGATCAAAAGATATGAACAAGATCACATTATGTATAAAGGTCTATGGTAACGAAAAAAAAACTGTAGATACTATTTCTGTCACTATTGCAAATGAACTGAAGGAACTGGCTGTCAAGGCCATGATCACCGTTTCAGAAGATAGATGGACTGTCGTTGAAATCGAAGGGGAAGATGAAGAGTTCGCAAGCAATCTCCTTATAAGACAATATGGCACACCAACATCCATCCCTGAGGAAGGGAATGTATACAAAGGGTTTATTGATGCTATTGAAGAAGACCGGATCGTCGTGGATATAGGCACAAAAGTATCCATAGCTTCTGAGAACATGCAATATCTGGGAATAGGAAGTGCCCGACAGATAGCCGCACGTTTTGGCATGATAAGATATCTGCCTGTAGAAATAGAGATCATGAATGATCCATCTAAGTTACAGGGTAAGTTCAGCAAATATCAGGCGGATATCTGGTGGCAATGGAAAAAAGCCGGACACGACAGGGTTACAGCAAATAATATCACACGGTCAGAGCTTAAAGCTGCAATAAAAAGAACCGGACATGCAAGGGATATATACGGCACCGAAAGATTGGGGATAATGGAGCATGCTATTGTTTGCAGGGAAACTACCGATGGGCCTGGCATAGTTGCTGCCATTGGAAGGTTAGTACCTTCGGAACTCGGAGTGATAATAGGTTCTATATGAGAAATATTATCACTTGTTCAGAAAATGCACAATAAAAAGGCATCTTTCTTTTCCATTGCCGCAGCATTCGATTTCCTGTACACAGCAAGAGATGTTTAGCGAGTGGACTATTGTGCCTTCGATAATACCTTCTGTAAAAGAGCACAGGTTCTTTCCTATTGTCGATATGAGCTTGTAATCGAAACATTTCTCTACAGCTATTACCAAAGGCTCACTGTTCACCAGATACATAGTACCCATCTGATACCGTTTCCAGAATTCGGCTAATTCCTGCACAAGAAACTTAATGTCCTTTGAAGTGAAATTAGAGGATATGCTTGTACCTATATCCCTGCCTATTTTTCTCATAATGGGATCGCTGTTAATTCCATGGGCATCAAAGCCAAACTGTATGGCACGGAAAAAACATTTGAAACATCCATGTTTTTCGAGCTGTGGAGAAGCTAATGTTTCCAGAACATTTTTATAGTGCCTAAGAATAGGAGGCTGAGAATGGGCCATGTGCTCACATTTAAGGTGATATGCCTTACGGCGTTTATCATTCTGGTCACACTCCTCTTCTACAAGTCCGAAGGACCTCAGGTCGTTAAGATGTACTGAAATCGTGGATTTAGCTTTTCCCGTATGTTTCACGATCTCATCAAAGGAACGTGTGGAAACTTTTAAGAAATCTAGTATCTCGATCTTTACAGGACTGTTCAATGCGACAAAACCATTTCCGTTAGAAAAAAGAGCAGTTCGGTCGCTGTCGTTCATAGTACATTAGATAACAATAAATCTATATAAACGTTAGCTAATAGTCGAATAGATTCCGGGGTAACTATTCACTGAACCCTGGACCATACAATAAATGATGGTTACTGATATGCAAATTGAACAAGATCTCATTATTTGCGTGCCTATTGAAGAGGCAGAGGCTATAAGGACATGGCTACTGGAGAGCAAAGTTCTGGATATGGATCGGAAGATCAGAAAGACCACCGAAAACGGAAAAAAATACTTGCTTTTGCCTGTAACTGAAAAGGTTAAGGGATACACATGCTTCAACGACCAAATGCCAGAGATTTACACGCCTAACAAGTCCCTTAAAGAACTGCTTGCAAATGAAATGCCTGTCCAAGAACTTGTAAAGGTGCCTGCAGGCTGGCAGGTTATCGGTACTGTGATTATAGTGACCATCCCTGAAGATCTGGAACACAGAAAAATGCTTATCGGCGAAAAACTGCTGCAAATGTATCCCAGATGTAGCTGTGTTGTAAAGGATAAAGGCATACAGGGGGCTTTAAGGCTGCCAACCAGAGAGGTCATAGCAGGCCATGGTACTGAGACCACACATAAAGAGAATGGCTGCACTTTCAAGCTGGATGTGGCAAAAGTGATGTTCTCAAAAGGTAACCTGGCTGAAAAGAAACTAATGAGCGTAGTTGCACATGATGAGGTTGTTGTTGATATGTTTGCCGGTATAGGGTATTTCTCTATACCCATTGCAGTACACTCTTCACCCAAAAAGATCATATCCATCGAACTAAATCCGGTATCTTTTAGTTATCTGCAGGAAAACATCCGTTTGAACCATGTGAAAAGTCTTGTCGAACCCATACTTGGAGACTGCGCCATTGTTACACCTGAAGGTGTGGCTGACAGGGTCATCATGGGTTACGTGGGAACAACTCACAACTATCTTTTTAAAGGGATCAAGGCTCTGAAGCCTGAAGGTGGCATTTTGCATTACCATGAAACAACTCCTGAAAGACTTGTGTTCGAAAGGCCTGTGAACAGGATACGGGAAGCTGCTCTGGAAATTGGAAAAGAAGTTGAGATTGTAGAGACCAGAAGGATCAAAAAATATTCGCCAGGTGTATGGCATGTGGTGATTGATGCTAAGATCATGTAAAGATCACGTATGCCATTAACTTTTCATCTGACCCGTATGCGAGAATTTCGGCAAAAGGTGTACAAAATCCTGGGGAAACCATAAGAATAATGCTTTAGGAACCTTTTACTAGTTCCCTTAAAAAAGCAAGCTGACCGCCTATACCTTTGGATGTACTTATGAGCTTCATGATTGATCTCCAAAAAAGGTACAACCTGATAGGTTGCACCCCGGGGTCGAAGATATCATACTTCCTTTATTCCAAATGAATCGAGCAGAATGCCCGGATTGATACGGCCGCTTGTAAATGATTTCTGTGTCTTCTTGTCATTTATTGTTATCTTTGCAGGAGCAAACATGCCTGCATCAACCTTGAAGAAGTCAAAGCCGGCTTCTTTGAATGTGTTAAAGAACGGTTTACCGTAATCACGTGATGTTGTAGAAGGTGCCTTTTTCACATAATCGGCCAGTTGCTCATCATCTCCATATTCTACTGTGTAATAAGTCTCGCCACAGTAGATGATACAGTCATTGGTAGATCCCATGCATTTTGTATCGTCACCCACTATAGGTGCAATGGGGGCTACTCCGAAACCACTCTTTATGGTATTGATATCGAATCCTATTGACTCCAGTTTGTGTATACCGGTCTCTACGACCCTTGCAGATATCTGCACACTGCCGGCAATCGAAGCTGTAGGTGCAACGGCGATATATACATTCTCAGCATCCACATTGCAGTGTTTTGCTATATACTCCACTACCTCTTCTGTTGGAAGTGCAGAAGATTCCATGACCAGGACCGCAAATTCGGAGTCATCCTTGTAGCCTATTTCCTCATAAAGTTCTTTTGGCTTGAGTCCAAGAGCTCTGGCAGGACCTGAACCCATTCCAAAGTATTTTCCTACTGATATTCTCCAGCCGGCATACTGTGAACCCATACATGCTACGACCGGATGATCGGTAGCTACCTGTATGGCAGGCACTGGCAAGCCGTTCAGATCGAATTTTGTGTAGCTTATGTCTGCAAGATCAGCAAGACATAGGCGGGAAAGGTACAGACCCGCATCATAACCACCTTGCATCTTAACGCCACAGTCAATGACCGTAGCCCCGTTTCCAAGCTCAAAGGACTGGACATTGAGTTCTTCTTCCCAGTCGAGCATCTCATCGATTATATCTAATCCCTTTTCGTTGACACTGATCACAAATATCACTCTAAGTTAGTTCGTTGGCTCTGTTTTGATTGAAAAGCATATATAACTAGCGATTTGAAGTATAATGACCCGTAAAAAATCAAACGAATGTGTATTCGCTTGCGTGTTAACTTGTTATAGTTAATTTTGGCCTCATTGCAGCATCTGAAGCATCAGCACTATAAAATGCAATATAGTTTCCACTTTCGGTATTCGCCTTGAGGAAAAAACCAGTGTTCTCATACTTGCCACTTACGTATTCCTGCACAATTTGTGTAACATCAAAGTCATAGTACTTATTGTCAGGCATAGTACTTGCCGGGAATGTTACTGAAGCATAAGGGACATTACCCTGAACAACTCCTTTCTTATCGAACCAGTCTCCTCCTGCTGCAGTCCAAGGAACATCAGATATGCGAGTGTTCCATGTCACATACTGTGGATCCCACTTTACCGGTCTATAGATTTCCACCACTGTATCAGAAGCACGAGTAGCACCTGCTGGATAATACCAGTAAAGAGACAGAGTTGCCTTGGCTATTGTATCCGTGGAGTTGTAATCACTAAGATCGAACCACATCAGATCCCTGTAAATGGCAGTACCAAGCCTTCCGATGTCAATATAGGCACTAGTAGGAAGAACGGTTGTTGGAGATGATTGGCGTAATCTGTTATCATAAGCAGCTGTGTACGAGACAGAACTTCCTGTTGTGATTGTCAGTTCACTCACAACAACTTCCATTGTATCCGAATCGGTCTGTCCTATGGTATCTGTAACTGTAAGGGTCACAGTGTAAGTCCCTGCTGCTGCATATGTATGAACTGGTGAGACATCACTGGCTACAGCTGTACCATCGCCAAAGTCCCAAGAATAAGAAACTATACCGTTGTCATCAGTGGAATTACTACCATCGAAAGTTACAGCTACATTCTTAGTAGCATTCTTATCAGCACCAGCATCTGCAGCCGGTGGATTATCTATTACAGGCGGTGTGATCGGATCTGAAGCGTCAATTAGACACACTTTCAATTGCGGTCTCTGATCAGGATTAGACCACTCAGAACTGTAGAAGGCAATGTAATTACCGCTTTCTGTTCTTGCCTTGAGGAAAAAACCAGTGTTCTCATAAGTACCGCTTATGTATTCCTGCACAAGTTGTGTAACATCAAAGTCATAGTACTTGTTATCAGGCACAGTGCTTGCCGGGAAAGTTACTGAAGCATACGGGACAGTGCCCAGTGCGTTATCATTTTTGTCGAACCATTCTCCTCCAGGTGTATCCCATAGCACACCCAAAATTCTGGAAGCCCAGGTAACATACTGTGAATCCCATTCCTTTGCAGGTCTGTAGACTTCCACCACTGTATCAGAAGTGCGTGTAGCACCTGCTGGATAATACCAGTAGAGTGACAGGGTTGCCTGAGAAATTGTGTCTTTTGAACTGTATGCACTGAGATCGAACCACATAACATCCCTATAACTGGTTGTGCCAAGCTTCCCAATATCAAGATAAGTAATAGTAGAAAAGACACTGGTTGCAGATGACTCACGCAACCTATTGTCATAATCAGGAACATATGATACCGTACCAGCTGGAATAATGATTGGACTACTAACAACCACCTGCAGTGTGTCTGCAGATTTTTGTCCAGCAGTATCTGTAACTGTAAGCGTGACAGTATATGTTCCTGGAGAAGTGTATGTGTGAGTAACTGAGACGCCACTAGCTTGTGAAGTTATTCCGTTAGATGCATCAAAGTCCCATGAATAAGATGCTATGCCCTTGTCATCAGTAGACAAGCTTGCATCAAAAATAACTACAGAGTTTGCTGTAGTATTTTTATCAGCTCCTGCATTTGCAACTGGTGGTTTATCCACAGCACTTGCTCCCGTAGTCACAGTCAGTTTCGGTCTTTGAGCTGAATTTGACCAATCAGAACTGTAGAAGGCAATGTAATTATTGCCCTCAGTCTTTGCTTTCAGGAAGAATCCTGTATTCTTGTGTTTTCCACTTACATATTCCTGTACAAGCTGTGTGACATCGAACTCGTAGTATTTATTGTCAGGTACTTTGCTACCAGCGAATGTTAGTGAAGCATAAGGCGTAGCACCCTGAGAGACCTCATTCTTATCGAACCAACTGCCTCCTGGTGTGGTCCAGGGTATTCCAGACATCCGGGTGTTCCAGGTTACATACTGCGGGTCCCACTGGATTGGTCTGTAGATCTCTACTACTGTATCAGAATTCCGTATAGCCCCTGCCGGATAGTACCAGTAGAGCAAAAGTGTTGCCTTGGATATTGTATCCGTGGTCTTGTAGCTGCTTAGATCGAACATCATTACATCCCTGAAATTGGCTGTTGTCCTTCCAACATCTATATAACTGTTAGTGAGAAGAGCAGTCGTCGGAGATGCCTCACGCAACCTATTGTCATAAACAGGAACATATGATACCGTACCAGCTGGAATACTTGTTGGAGTACTGACAACCACCTGTAACGTATCGGTGGATTTCTGTCCAATAGTATCGGTTACAGTGAGTGTCACAGTATAAGTCCCTGCTGTAGTGTATATTTTGGTAGCTGTGACTCCCGTAGCATCAGATGTAATACCATCTGCATAATTAAAGTCCCATGAATACAAAACGATGCCTTGATCGTCAGTGGAAACACTGCCATCAAACATTACTGCTGAACCTGCGATTGCAGTCTTATCAGCGCCAGCATTGGCAACTGGAGAAGTATCTCCTGCATTTGGGACCTCTGATGAATAAGCACTTTTGGATGCCTGTGCAGTGTTACCATATCGGCCAATGTTGATCCTGCCACCATTTGGAGATGGTTCATTATTATATGCAGAGGTAGGATATCCTGCATCTATAAGGAGACTGCTGACTGTGTCAGCTATCCATTTACCGCTCGAATAGTGGCCTGCAGTACTTTTGAGATGGTAATCCCGGGTAGCAGAAGATACGAATAAAGGATCGACATAGATATCACCGCTACGTATGATATTTGCACCAACATATGCACCTTTTGTATTCCAATATATGCAATTATTATTCAGTATAAATTTGTGATTCTCTGAATTATAGTTCCACACACCAGTTGCTACATTTTTAGCACAGTTGATGATTATATTGTTTTTTACGGTGGTGGTGAACTTTGAAGCCATTCTATAGGAGTTTACATATTGATAGTATTTTATTCCGGCATGCCCACCATTGTCTATAACATTATTTTCTATCCTAGTATTATTGAACTGACCAATAGTGATTGCTGCATTGCTGTATCCGGTATCTATGGGATACTGCCCAACATTATATATTATATTGTGATGTATATACACATCCTTGCCACGTACAACATTATCAGCATCTTCCCCGGCTATCCAGATAGCTGAACCGTAGAGTGTATGGAATAGGTTGTTATAGATCTCAATGTTTTCTGATATATGTGCACTGATAATTCCGCTGGTCTTATCTATTTCTATACCCGGACCATTGGAACTGCTAGAGAACTCTGAATGGATAACGTTGTTATAGATCTTTGCATGGCCAGAACTTGATAATCTGAAAGCACTATTCGTCCTTGTATAGACATCATTGTTGGCTACTGTAATGCCGTTCATTCCCAGAACGTATAGGGCATCATGTCCTAGTTTGTACACTGAATTATCTGTGAACTTAACATCTGCTAAAAAAGTATAATTATAAGGACTGTTCCTTATCTTCAGTCCATCACCGGTTCCCCACTCCAGACGCATACCTGTCACAGTGACATCCGTGCAGTTCACGAAATACATCATATTATAGTATCCTTTACCGTAGGAAACTGACTGGCTTTCGCTGTTTCCATTAATTTTAAATCCCCTAATCGTGATATTTTTGTTTACATCATTTTTATTCTTGATCATTGGCACCTGAACATCCCATCCTGCATTTGGTACCAGCTTAATGCAGGCACTTGGATCTCCGGTGAGGATAGTATTTGATCCCATCTCAAGCGTTGCGTCTATCCAGTATGTGTTTGCCCCCCTCAGGTATACAGTACCACCACCAGTACTGTCGACGTATGCAAGTGCTTTATTTAGTTCAATGTGGTCATTAATCCCATCACAATTGTAGCTCCCTGTTCCATCTGTATCAACATATACGATGGCTGCTGCTGCTGAACTACTTCCAGCAGCCAAAAAGCATATGATACAAATTGAAAAAAAAATGAATAAAGTCCATATTCTTATTGCCAGGGATCTTTTTTTATTATTCGAAATTATCTTATCATAGCTTTGTACACATGCTGTTCCTAGCGCAAGGAAAAAATGAGCACGTACAAATAACCTGATCAATAGAGTCCTGGAATTTATCCATCTATGGAAACGAAATCCTGTATTACGTTTTTCATTATATTTAATTAACATACCCACCCCACATTATTTTCAGCAGCACTTCAGTTTTAATTAGACGGCTCCTTTAAAGTATCCATTCAATAATTATGGTTGTTAACCTTTTGCTTGAAACTTATGTAACTACCTTATATTATTGATGTAACTACCTATTGAATTCGATTTTACCATTCATAAGTTACAAACCAGGAGTGTTTCACTATTATTTCTTTGTGGATCAACAACGTATGCCTACTACAAGCCTGTATCAAACATACCTATCTGAAAAAACCTACTGTTGTCTTTCCACAATCTTTTGCTGGATATGATTACTTAGATGTTCATTACTTCAACCCGGTAAATGGTCAAGGATCTGTTGTGTTTAAGTATCTTTTTCCAAAACAGTCAATTTGAATGCAGATACATCAAATAAACCTTTGTCACTTATTTTTAATCTTGGTATTACCAATAATGCCATAAATGACATTGTCATAAAAGCAGAGTTTAAATTACATCCTATTTGGTGGATCTTTTCGTTCAGCTTCTCATAGGTTTCAATAACGATGCTCGCCTGTTCATCAGATATCAGCCCGGCGATCGACAGAGGGAGATGACACATATTCACTCCGTCTGAAAGAGCCAACCCGCCTTTTGATTCTATAAGTTTGTTGATAACCCTGGCCAGAGCCACATCATCCGTTCCTATGGCTATAATGTTATGGGAATCATGAGCAACTGTGGACGCTATTGCTCCTTTTTTAATATCAAAGCCCTTTATGAATCCTATGGAAGGCACTGGATCTTCCGTATAACGGTTAATTACTGCTATCTTATTGATCCCGTTCGCCGGATCCGCAAATACCTCCCCATTTTTCTTTGGGAGCCGGTATTCCAGAACATCGGTAAAAAGGGAGCCATCAAAAGCCTGTATGATCTTAAAAAGATCAGCATCCGAGTATACTTCCAGTTGTTCAGATTTGATTTTTTTGGTTAATTTGAAATTATTAATCGGTTTTGATACGGATGCTTGAAACAGCACTTTGCCATTTTCAAATACAGGTTTTCCACCTATGTAGGTTGCAACTACATCCATTTTATCCAGAGAATTGACAATTATGAAATCTGCCGGATCTCCCGGCTGTAACATTCCGGCATTGATCATATAATGTTTTGATGCGTTGCAGGAAGAGACCCTTAATACATCAAACAGATCGTGACCTGCAGCTATAGCTCGGGACACAAGTCTGTTAATATGCCCCTTCTCAAGATAATCCGGATGACAGTCATCTGTGCAGAACATACATGATCCCGGGTACTTTGTGATAAGAGGATGGAGAATATCAAAATTTTGTGCTGCAGAGCCTTCTCTGATTAGGATATGCATGCCAGCCTCTATTTTTTCCATGGCTTCTTCCAGCCGGGTACATTCATGGTCCGTGCTGATCCCTGCACGAATGTATTTATTAAGGTTTTCCCCCCCAAGCTCAGGTGCATGACCATCAACAGGTTTGTTGGTATCAAAGGCAGCTTTGATTTTAGCATATACCTCAGGTTCATCATTCAATACACCAGGATAATTCATCATTTCTCCCAATGCAACTATTTTTGGCTCTTGCATCAGTATACCTATTTCCTTTGCTGACAACCTATGGCCAGTGTTTTCAAATTCAGTTGCGGGAACACAACTTGGAGCAGTAAAATGTATTTTTACAGGTACGTTTTCAGATTCTCTTATCATGTAAAAAATACCTTCAAGACCACATACATTAGCTATTTCATGTGGATCAGATACCGTAGCAACAGTACCATGTTTGACAGCCATTCTGGCAAATTCAGAAGGTTTGAGCATTGAGCTTTCGATGTGCACATGGGCATCTATAAACCCGGGCAGTAAATACTTATCAAACTCCTCATCCGTCCTTTGGATATTTTGGATCTTTCCTTTTTCAAGAATGACAATGGCATTGTAAATATCCCGTTGGATAATATCTACCAGTTTTCCTTTGATTATTTGCATAGAATATGTTTTGGTTTGAGAGTTTTTATTTATTTTGTAAGCCCGGTCAACGTTCAACTTTGCCGTATATCTTCTTTTCATAGGTTTCAATAATATTACTCTCTTTAATTGTTCTATTTGTATTTGCAATGAATTTTTATGTGTACTCATGTCTTATTCTCATATCAATACAAACTTTTATATCAAATATAATTTATATGTAAAATAATGAAACCATCATACATCGGGAGAATTAGCATGATGGAGGAATTTATCGTACAGGATTTCCTTGGAAAAGTCGCTACTATTTACTGTGGTGGGATTGCCACGTTCAAAGGTAAAGTTAAAGAGTGCGAGAATGGTTTTGTCCAGCTTGAGATAATTCAAGGCCGATACACATCAATAGCTATTGATAAGATCATTACCATAACCGCATAAACTATACCCGATTCATGCGGTAAAACACAGAATAATCGTTTTCAGATATGGCTACTATAAAAAAGGGCCATTTCCAGTGGAGTGGAACTTCAGACCTTGCTATATGGAGAACATAGAATTTGCAAAGAACATTATGTTTCCATTGATAAAGCAGATCTTGTACAACTTGCTGGGTAATGCCATTAAGTTCACACCTAACGAAGGAGAGATCAACATTCATGCAAGTTTGGAAGGCAAGATGGTGCACATATCTGTGAGCGAGGTCGGCACAGGGAGTAACTTTACTTTTGAACTGTCTGGTGCAGAGGGAAGGTCATCATTTTCTGGGTGATGATCTCGCTCAAACCCATTCACTATAAATTAAGTTTTTCTTTAAGTTTTGTTGTTTCTTCAAGTTTTGTGCCAGATCATTTCCATATGGTTCTGGAAGGAAGCCTGCCCGGTATATTGCATACATCATATTTCGGATAACCGAACATCATTGCATATTGTACTACGTGTCCTTCCGGCAGCCCAAGCTCATCTATGACAGGTTTATATGATGTCGCAGCCATTTTGAGGAAACCTGCCCAGCAAGCGCCCAGTCCAAAGGCCGGAGCAGCCAGCTCTAACCATGAAAGAGCAATGATACAGTCCGTATAGGCCATGGGATTGTCTTCCTGGGCATGAGCTATGGCTATATGTGGAGCTCCTCTGCAAATAGGGTCCTTTCCATTCTCATAAGCTGTAATGAGTCCCTGCATTACAGGTTTTATTGGATTTGGGGTGTCTGAGGCAACTATCTCACGCATCCAGTCGATAGTAAGCCTAGTAAGATCCTTCACTTTTTCCGGATCATGCACTATCAGCCAGTGTACAGGCTGGTTGTTAACTCCCGATGGTGCGAAACGTACAATATCCAGAATGTTTTCAATGGTTGCCCTGTCCACAATTGTATCCTTGTAATTGCGTATGGAGCGACGCTTCCTCATGTAGAGGCCGAGCTGTTCAGGTGTGATATCAGGCAGTACAGCATCATCAGGAACAGAATGTTCAATCTTAAACAGGGGTGAAATCGCTCCTTCAGGACAGAAAGCTTCACAATTCCCGCATCTTGTGCAGGCATAGCCCATGTTATCGGGAACGTAGGGCATGTTCTGTGCGTCCTGGAAGATTATCCCTATTGGACATATCTCTGTACATATACCGCATTGAGTACACATTTCTTGATCAAATATCATGTTCATGGAGATCGAGCCTCAAATTAAGTAGACGATGTATATGATAAATATTTGCCTGGAAACGAAGAAAGCTGATATCACTTGATCTTAATCGAGCAAGTCCTTCCAGGCATCATAGATATGCATGGCTTTAATTCCTAGTTCTTGAGGCGCAATGATATCATTCTCCTCTGTATCACCAACAGAAAGTACTTCCTCAGGATTAAGTCCCATATGCTCCAGTGCTATTTTGAATATGCGCTGATCTGGCTTTTTGTATCTTACGTCAGAAGAAAAGATCACATGATCGAAAAAGTCAT
This sequence comes from Methanomethylovorans hollandica DSM 15978, assembly GCF_000328665.1. Taxonomy (NCBI): domain Archaea; kingdom Methanobacteriati; phylum Methanobacteriota; class Methanomicrobia; order Methanosarcinales; family Methanosarcinaceae; genus Methanomethylovorans; species Methanomethylovorans hollandica. Next base: position 1,512,561 of record NC_019977.1, on the reverse strand, counting down.
ATAATCCCAGAAAACGTAACTCCTTTTCTGAGAACACCCGTTGCCCATTGGAAACTAAACAAATGGGAATGTCCTGGTATCTGTTGAGTATCTCCATACTTTCCCGGAAGGGACGCAGCCTGCGCAGGGACGCTGAACGGAACACCATTGAAGTTTCAATACCTAAAGATATTGTGTCACTCTTCCATATGGCGTTCTCATTGCAGATCTCGGCAAATATCTCTTCAACCCTTACATCCGGATATTGTTCGCCGGAACCTTCCATTTTATCTCTTATCTTTGAATGATACTCAGATATAAGAAGGTCAGGATCTATCTGCACTCCTTTGTACTTGAGCCATTTGCTTACAGCATCGTATGTATAATAGTCATCTTCATCTGTATCTATATCTATTAACGTACCGTAGCAATCAAAGATCAAACCTTTTATCTCAGACCTTTCAAACATGCAAATGCCTCCCTGATCAGATATTCATGATGTGGATAGTGCCTGTGCAGTCTGGCAGACCTCAAAAAGCCCAGGCTCATAAAGAAGGGAATTACTTTGGTGGTTCTTAAAAAGTCACTTTCGTTTTTACTGTAATGCCATAAAAAATGACCTATATATGGTTCTGCAAGCCTTCCTGAACCTTTCTGCAATTGGAAATGGTTCTTAATCTCGGAACACATTATCCCCAGATCCCTTGCATAGTGTGCATTATACCAGGCACTTTCAAGATCGAGAATATATGGAACATCTCTATGGAACACATAATTGGAGGGCGTTGCATCCCGGTGTATCATACAGCCCTGCTTCTGGTCAAGCAGGGGACTGTACCACCATTTTCCAAGCAGCTGATCGAAATGGCTCCTTGTGGAGCGATCAAGCTTAAGATGGTCCAGCACACTATGAAAATTAGCAAAGTCCCTCTCCTTGTCATAATAATTATGTCGTGTATATTCATGGAGCCTGCGCTGCATGTGTGCAACAGATGTCAGCCTGTCGTAAAGTTCTCTGTCATGTGACAGATACCATGACAAAGACTTGCCCGATATATAACTGGTCACAAGGGCACAGTTAAAATCCTGATGCATTGCTATTGGTGCAGGAACATTTGTAAAGGACCTAACTGCTATGAGAGTATTATATTCATTTACCATTGCCTCATAAGCATTATATTTTTTCAGTTTACCAGTAGGCTCGGCAAAGAACTTTACTATAACACTGCACCCTTCTCCTTTGAACTTATATCTGCATACGGTGTGTGAAGAGGGACTATATTTAAAAACTTCCACTTCACAGTTTTTATTCTTTATTCTGTCCCCAAGTATGTATACCAGCCAATCCCTGAAAACGTCACCCGGGCCTAACGTACTTACATGATGGTTCAAAACAATGATCACCACTTCGATAATTGTAAAGAAGTTATACATCCATATAGCTATATCTTTCTATTTGTAACTATTTAGATTTCAATACATGCACTCGGTACTGTACTGAATGCAGAACATCACAGTATGGACAGTTGTGAGGTGCTGGTAAAGAAGAGACAATTATCAAAAGAAGATTAAACCGAAAATATAATGTGTGTACTGGCTTCTCCTGAAGATGCGCTCATGGCTGCTATTTCCCTGCGTTGCTGCCTTCTTTCAGAAGAATGTTCTGGCAACCGGCAGGATGCGGGGATGGACCCAGGAAGCGATAGCATCCAGTCTTTCCATATCTCAGTCAGCTGTCAATCAGCGCCTGAGACTGGCCGGGAGTATTGCTATGGAATAATTCCTGGAATATTACAGGAACCGGCTCAAAGCAAAGCTGCCAGTGAAAAAGGGTATATGGACACAGGCTTGAAGATCCACAAATATGGATCCTTGTTACAGCATATTTCATGATACTGTTTCCTGCGGGATTTTTCATAGGGAAAGCAACAGAGAGGTGGAAAAAAGAGATAGAGCCCTCAAATTATGAGGGGCTTGAGAAGGCCGGCCTGTGGATAGGAAGAATGGAAAGGTTCCTGATACTGACGAGTTAAATTAACGATTTAAGAATCAAAGTATGAAGATAAATAACACTGCTGAGGAGAATATAAAAAAGAAAAAAACGAATGATCCATTACCAGGATCACTCTTCGGTCTTATCGCCACCAATTATCTCTTCGATGGATTTTTCCCCGTACTCGATAACCTTGGTGTTGATCTGGACGATATTAGGTGAGATTTCTTTGCCGTGCATGGTTTTTCTGCGGCGCATTCCATCGGCTTTGGGTGAATAACCCACGCCTGTGGAGACAAGGATCCTTTTTCTCTTTGGACCCGGTAGGTCTGGCCGCATGACCATTCCACTCTTATCACTACCTCCGGTGATCACCAATTTATACCCGGAGAGACCCACTATGGACCCGTCAATATCCTGGCCTATTGCCTTTCCTATGAACTTGTTTGCCTCAGGTCCCTTCACATCGAATTGGTAACTCTTTGTCTTTGGATCTGAAACAACTACTTTAAAATCTGCCAACTTTATTCCTCCATATATTTTTGAACTCTTGTAATTCGCTTAATATGATATAGATTGCATTCACTTTGCCCAGAATGGATTATCCTTTCTTTTAATGTCCAGGAACACATCTAAAGCTTCCAGTTCATCTGCAGAAAGGGAGTCCGATATCTCGTGCTCAAGGATCTTCGCATGCCTTTCAGGCACATTTACGTAAAGGATGTCTTCCTCTTTGATCTGCCGCCCGACAGTCGGTCCTTCAATTGCCATGGCCACTTCCATCCCTGTCCTTGCAGTACCAATGTTCTCACTCCGTAATTGCAGGCCTTTGATCTTGCCGACAACCACGCCATCAGAATTTGTGACCTCGGTGTTTGTCCTTACAATACCCGATCTTATCCTCACTCCGACAACAGCAGGTTTACTCTGTCTGAAAATACAATCGCGCATGATCTGGAAGACCGCAGGCTTCACGATGGTTTCGGAAATGTTCTTTTCAGAGAGCTCTTTCTGTTCTTCTATCCAATCCTTATAATCGTCAATGAGCCTGTAGATCACATCATTCACGAATAGTTTGATGTTGGACAACTGAGCTTTTTCTTTGGCGTCAGGTAATATCTTTACGTTGAACCCTACCAATACTGAGTATTGAGATTCTTCGATTGCAGAGACCTCAACGATATCACGATGGGTAATATCACCGACATCAGCTTTCCTTATGGCTATCTCCTCTTTTTTAAGCTCATTGACAAGAGCTTCAAGAGAACCTATAGTATCGGCTTTGATAGTGATACCCATTGTATCAGTATCAATGTGTACTGCATCCACTTCCTGCTTGATATCTTTGACTATCTTATCGATAGTCTCAGCAGTCGCAACTCTCAATGGCGTTCCCGCAAGGGCTCCGTCGAGATTGGGGGCGGATATCTTTATACCTACAGCTGCAATTACTTTATCTACCTGCTGGAACTTTTCTTCGGATTTGATCTCTGACAAAGGTCTGGGCTTCAGAATGGCCCTTACTTTGGTCTGAATGGGCTCCCCGAGGCTCCCGAGAACGATCGTATCGCCCTTTTGTAGCATGCCGTCATAAAGTATCAGGTCTACAGTGGTACCAAGCCCACGCTCTTCCTTCACTTCAAGCACGGTAGCTACTCCGGGGCCACTGGCATCATACTGCAGATTGGCTTCCAGGAATTTCTGTGCCAGTCCCAGTAGCACCATTAATACATCCGATATTCCTTCTCCCGTATGCCCGCTTATGGGGATCACGCCGATAGTGTGCTGGAAATCCTTTATCCGATCATAACGATCTGCATTGAACCCTATGTTGAACAGCTCACCTATGACCTCATAGAACTTGTTGTCCAGATACTGTTGCACATGTTCAGCCTGCTTATTATAGCTTACAAGGAAAGAAGCATTGGGTACAGGGTTCCATCCATGTATCCTGTCGATCTTGTTCGCCACCACCACAAAGGGAGTTTTGAAGCGTTTCAATATCTGCAAGCTCTCTATGGTCTGCGGCTTGAAACCTTCATTGATATCGACCACCACGATAGCAAGATCTGCAAGCGCTCCCCCGCGGCTTCGCAGGGATGTGAACGCATGATGACCGGGAGTGTCAATAAACAGCAGGCCAGGTACGACAAACCTTTCCCTTAAGGAGGGATTGCCGCATTTCTCGACAATTACATCAATAGGTACTTCGGTAGCACCTATATGCTGGGTAATTGCACCTGCCTCACCGGCAGCCACTGAACTTCCTCTGATCTTATCAAGCAGGGTAGTCTTCCCGTGGTCTACGTGCCCCATCACAGATACTATTGGAGTTCGTAAATTCTTTTTGTCTACCATGAGAAAACCCTTCTATTACTCTTTCTTTGAGATATGTAAAAACATAAGGGATGAGTTGCTCCATGCCCGGTACTAAAATGGACCAAGAGGACCAGGAATGGTGAACACCTGCCTAATCCCTTTACTCGTACAGCCACGCCTCATCTATCTTCTTATATCCCGTGATCTCATCATCCTTGAAGTGAATGGAGATCTCACGCTTTGCAGCCTCGGGTGAATCAGAAGCATGTACTATGTTCCTTCCGGTCTCTACAGCAAGGTCACCACGTATGGTGCCAGGCAACGCATTCACCGGATTAGTGGCACCATTTATGGCTCTCATGATCACAATGGAGTTGTTACCTTCAACTACCATGGATACGGATGGTCCGGAAATAACATATTCTATAAGGGAAGTGAAAAAAGGCCTTTCAGAATGCTCCTTATAATGTGCCTTTGCACTGTTTTTATCCATAACGTTCATGCGCATGGCTGCTATCTTAAGCCCTTTTCTCTCTATCCTTGAAATGATCTCGCCTATTAGCCCTCTTTGTACAGCGTCCGGCTTTATCATCACATAAGTCTGTTCCATTTTGACACCAACTCAGGCTTTCTTGAGGTAGGCTCTACCCTGCTCTGTCCAGGTAGTACGCCTCGGTAGCCTTCCAAGCATGAAGTTGCTCTCGCACTTGGATGAACAGAAATAAAATGTGGATCCATCTTTCTTTGCGAACAATTTCCCTGTACCTGGCTCGAGCAACTCACCGCAGAAAGAACATTTTCTCTGTTCCATTCATATCACCTTGTAGTGAGCTTCTTTGCTTCTCTTGAGGTCTCCATGAGCATGAAGACATCCCCTATCCTTACGGGCCCGACACTGTTGCGGGTAATAATACGGCCCTTGTCACGGCCTTCCAGAACCCTGCACTGGATCTGGCTGGCCTCACCATGCATACCGGTATTTCCGATAACATCGATGACCTCTGCCGCATATCCTGTATCATCATCTGCCATTGCCTATACCTCCAAAGGATTTATTTCAGGGCATTAACCTTCTCAACGATATCTTCGATAAGTTCTGCACCCTTTCCGGCATCTACTATAGCCACTGCTGCACAGTTGACACCAATGCCACAGGCAGCTCCAAGCTCCTTCTGCTGCTTTACAAATATATAGGGGGCGTTCTTTTCTTCACACAGTACAGGAATGTGGGCAATGATCTCTTCAGGCTGAATGTCTTCAGCAATAACAGCGAGTTTAACAATTCCTCTTTCAATTGCTTTTGTGACTTCGTTGGTACCTTTTTTGAGTTTACCGGTATCTCTTGCGAGTTCAACGCTCTCGAGGGCTTTATCAGAGAGCTCTGCTGGAATATCGAATTTTTTTGCCATATTATTTATCTCCTTCAAGACCATGAATTCATTAAAGGCCTTTCATCATTCATTGTAGCTCCGGAATCATACTTACCGAAGTATATGTCTGGCTTAATGATTATCAACTGCCTGTGTCGATTGCTACATAAAGTAAATTACATCACAACTTACATCAAGCGCTGGCTATCAATCGCTGCATTTATTTATATACCTTACGGCAAAATGCTAACGTAGCCTGCGCAGAAGGTCTTTTTAGAACAAAAGTCTTTCCGTTGAAGAAAGAAAACAGGAGCCTTATGCAGATGGCTCCAATGCAAGGTTGAAAAAGTTAGATTCGTTGGTTTTCACGATAACTTTCGTGATGTCATTATTGTTTGTTATATTATATTCAAGTCCACGCGTGGAACTGTTCTGCGCGAGAGAGTTGATATCACTAAGTACACTTTCGTTCAGGTTCATAAAAAGAGATGTCCTTGCATATCCCCCTTCTTCCAGAGCCTTGAACTCTAAGTAATACTGATCAGCTACCAGCTCATTATCAGAACTGAGCACCTGATATTCCGCTCCTGGTTCAGTATAACCGAGCAAGCGATCGAAATAATGTGATCCTGAAGCATCCCCGGAAATTACATCTATTGCATTTTCAATACTTTCTTTACTGCCAAATAACATAGGTGATCCTACGACATTGTAATATTCTTCACTTCTTGACAGTAAGTAGTATCCTTTATACGGCTCTTTCGAAGCTATATATTGGAAATTAACTACCTTTGGCTCTATTTCATGCATTCTCAAAGCAATATCAGTTCCATTCGGTACATTAGAGTCGACGGCAATGAACTCTTTTGTAAGCCTTACGTTATACAGAGTTGACAATTCGGTTTCATTAGGCACGAAGATCTTAAGCTGGCTCTGGTGCATCTTTGCGTAGTCCACATATTGAGCGGATGTTATGTTTTCAGGGCTCATTGCCAATCCGTCTGCGATGGAATCGAGCTGATGACTTACCTTGTTACCAGGAATTGTGTCTATACCAGGAGCTTCACTGGGTGAATTTGTTTGATTATTGTTATTATTCGATGAACCGCTAAAGAACAGGGGAAGAATGGATCCCAGCATGATCACTACGAGAAAAATACCAATAGCACTCTTTTTATCCATTTATTATCCTCTCGGCTTTATTTAATGACATCTGATGATAAAAACCTTTACTTAAGATTTATGTTAACAGCATTTGTAAAGAAGGAGGCGGCATTTAGCATACACCGCATCCATAAAAGTACTCGTATCAGATGGCTTTTTCACCGATCTTGGCAATGGTCTCATCGATACTTGCCTTGAGCTCATCAGGTATGCCCTGAATCCCCACATCAAGGAATCCTCTGACGATCATTCCAACAGCTTCATCCTCAGTAAGACCACGAGCCATAAGGTATTCTATTTGTTCCCTGGCGATCCTGCCAACAGCAGCTTCGTGGGAGAGCTCTATGTCCTCAACATTTGCTTCCAGGATAGGGATAGCTCTCTGAGTACCTGCGGAGATCACAAGACCATGGCATTCCAGATGACCTTTTGCTCCAGAAGCATTACCTATCATCTCACCTCTTGCAATGACCTTTCCACCGGTGGTAATGGTCCTCGAGATTATTTCTGCTTTTGTATCCGGAGCATCGAATATTACTCTGCTTCCCAAATCCAGCTCAGATCCGGGATGAGCTACTCCTATGCTGTTCAGCCTTGTAAATGCGCCTTTTCCTTCAAGCCGGATTGTCGGATACATCTGAATAGATTTCACTGGTTTCAGGGTAATATAATTGTTGATGTAGGTTCCGCCTTCTTCAACATGGACCACAGTACGGGGCCTGACACCGATCTGTTCAGCCCAGTTGTGTATCATGGTAAAGTTTAAAGTGGCTCCCTTTTTCACGTACATTTCTGAAATTCCGAGATGTAATCCTTTTTCCACGCCCGTTTTGGTGGAACATCCTGTAATTACATCAAGCTGTGCACCTTCCTCGACAACTATTATATTATGTACTGTTTGTGAAACCTCTTTGGACCCGATCAGCAGGCATGTCTGCACAGGCATTTTGGATTTCTTTCCTGCGGGAGCACGAATAAAATAGCCATCTGCATTCTGCAGGTAGGTCATCGCAGTATATTTGTCTGCATCAGGTTTTACAAGCTTCCAGGAATAATCCTTCACCCAGTCATATTTCTGCATCGCTTCCCTGAGGGACATGAGTTCCACTACATCTTCGTGTTTGACAGATGTATGAGAAACTGCATTGTTAAGCATGATGAAAGTACCGCTGCGATTCTCTTCACTAGGTACAACTCCCACATTTAGAAGTGTTTTCTGATCGTCAGCACTCAGGCTCATCAGATTTTCCGTAACCTCTGCCTCTTTGCTGGCTATCGCATAATCATCAAGGTTTAAATCCTCTCCATAGGCAGCGCTTTTCTTAAGAGCATCTTCCGCCTTTTTCTTCAGAGATAGTTCATCTTGCATTTGATACACTCCTCATATCCCTGTGACTTAATATCCTCCAGCATCTCGTACGGGTTACCGGAACACATCACTTTGCCATTGCACAATATAAACCCTCTATCTGCTTCCACATAGTCCAGTACTTGTCCGGTATGCGTGATGATAAGAGCTGATTTGCCATGTTTACATCTTTCTCCTGCGCATTTACCTTTACCGCCCAGAAGTTCCTTGATAGTAATACCAAGTTGCGCGATACTAACAAGGTCTACACCGGATTCTGGCTCATCAAGCAACACCATGTCAGGGTTCTGCACTGAAAGCTGCAAAAGTTCAGATCTCTTGATCTCCCCGCCTGAGAAACCTACATTTATGTCCCTGTCAAGGAAACGCACCATGTCCAGTGTTTCAGCAAGCTCATCATATTTACTGTCACTTTTAGATATTACACCTAAAAGACTACGCAGTTTCACCCCGCTCATATTAGGCGGTCTCTGGGCCATTATCCCAAGTCCCATCTGTGCCCGTTCGTACACGGACATATTTGTGATGTCCTCACCTTTGAATATGATCTTTCCTTCCACCACTTTGTAACCTGAGAATCCCATCAGGGTCATCAGCAATGCTGATTTGCCCGCACCGTTCGGCCCAAAGAGTACATTTTTAAAGCCGTTCTCAACATTGAGATTAATACCATTTAGTATCCTACGGCCTCCAATTTCTACGGAAAGGTTCTGTATCTCCAGCATGTAGGTCCCCCTATCAGAATGACGTTATATCCACCGGGTATTTATATATAGATTTCCACATGTTAACAGCGTAAAACCCCTTTGATAACACTAAGAGATCTGACGCTGTAAAAGATATTAAAAAATATTAATTCATTTTTTTATTGTACCCACAACAGGATATGCATCCAAGGCAGAGGTTTCATGTGGAGCTTCAGCTTCAAGCTCATTTGTCAGATCGTTCCCGGATTCATGCAGTCCCATGTGCTCTCCCTCTGACCAGAAACCACTTTCAGTAACGTCATAAACCTTGTCATTATATACGACATAGGCTTTTTCACCGTTTTTTCCATTGTAGCGTGCAACTTCTTCAAGTGTGAACTCTTGCATTTAGAATACTCCTTTTGTCTATTATGATAGACAAGATTATCGATAAAAAGCATAAACCTTTCCCTTTGATTTTAATTCCTGTATTTTTGATGATGCACCGATGATACAAGTAAAAGTAAGAATCGATAAAACACACTACAAAAAAGGATCAGAGAGTGTGGAATAAGATGAAAAGGACACAGGGAAATGATCCCAGCAGTCACAACCTACCTGCCTGTTCATTCTTTTTTTTATTCTGTTACCCAAGTTCGAAACTCGTAACTCCATACACCTTATCAAGCTCTATATCAGGCTCTTTCTGACTGTACATACGTATAGTCTTAAACATCACGGTCATGTTATATTTCTTAGCTATTTCCATTGCTGCTCTGTTGGGCTGCGGCACGTCAAGATAAATGTTCTCTTTTGGAGCCGAAGCTCTAAGCGCTTTGAATATTTTTTTTGCTATATCCTTATCATCCGCAAAAAGAGGGCCGACTTTATAACCTTTCCAGCATTTTCTGATCACACCATATCCTTTGAGCTCACCGTCTTCAAGGACTGCGCAGGCATAAGAATCCGGCTGATCTATCCATAATTTCAAAAAACCGGAACGTGGAGCAGGAAACATTCTCCTGTCATATTCAAGGAGCTTTTCAAATGGGACTTCTGAAAGCTTTACCAGCCCATCCGGGATTTGTCCTCCGCCCCTGCCTTCAAAACGCAGGTTGCTGTAAGAAGATCTGAATTTCATGACTAGCTGGTATTTCTCTTCATTCTCTGCAACGCCATCAAGTCCGATATTTCTGTCTCCCAAATATTCCATGCATTTTTCGGTTAGCTTCATTCCTATACCTTTATTCTGAAATTCAGGTTTGACCACATAAAGCCCAAAAAAACCAAACTTGTCATCATATGCAACAGCAGATGCACAGCCTACTGGCTTGCCTTCAAACTCTGCTATGAAAAAACCGTTATTATCAGCTTCATAAAAAAGGTCTCCGTCATAGATTCCGGTATTCCAGCCTTCGGAAGCTGCCATCTCAATTGCAAACTGTACCTCTTCCCGGTTCATTATACGAATGTTCAGACCTTTTATTATATCCAGATCTTGCACCATATCCAGATCCTTATCCATGTCAAATAATATCTCACTATCTATTTAAAAAGGTGTGAGCTCATTCAAGAGGTTCCACCTTTATATATCTACATAGTACCATAGTTGCCAGGTTTCATTAAAAAATGAGAGCTCTGCCATTACTTTTTGTTTTCAGGCTTTGACTTGAAGGTCGCAGGTTTTAACCCAGATCAATTTTTCCGTGGAGAGCTTCGTATCTTTCCACAGCCTTCGGAGTATTGAGCAGGATTTTCCTGATCCTGTTATATACGCTTGGAGTACGATCCTCATTGAGCTTTTCCAGGAAAATGACCATCATTCCCACCAGAGGGGCATGATATTCCTCTTCCATCTTATCAATATTGGCAAGCACATTGAGTATATTTACGGTATTATACTCATTGACCTCTGCAAGCTCGAGGACTATCTCTTCGAGCAATTCTCTTCCCTTCTCAGTTTGCAGAGATTTCTTCCTGTTAAATGCGAAACTGCCGTAAAGAGCTCTCTGGTCATTTGCCTGTTCTAGCCTGAAAGCCTCGCATCGCTTAACCTGTCTTATCAGATCGAATACATCATCACTGTTATTACTTCCTATTACTTTCAGGAAAGCTTCCCAGCTTACAGGGTGTTTTTCTGCTTCTTTGCGGAAAGCCTCCATAAGCTGGATCCTGTCAGATGCCGAACTATTAAGATAATGACTGAAAGCACTTAATTTATCCGTGGCGTTTTTGGCTGTTTCGAACTGTTCCTTAATAATATACTGTACTGCAGGAGTATCGAGGGTCGACAGCACAGAGAGGCATATGTTCTTTAACTGTCGTTCCTTGATCGCACTGACCTGTTCATCTATATAATCCTGGTCTTTGTATCCTGCTGCATTGTAAGACCGATAGAGTGAGACTAAGGACTCTTCATGTCTGCTTGCTATTGCTTTCATGATCTTTTGCTTGATCTCATATAACAACTGATATCTGTGTGCCAGCCGTTCATCCTCGACGGATTCAAAGATCGTCAGGAACTGAGCCCCAGCTTGCGTCATCAGGTCTGAGTCCCGGATCAGTTCGTGATAAAGGTCTGTGAACTCTTGCGAGGGAAGACGCACGGTGTCCTCTATCAATGCCATTTTTTCCATATCCACAATCTTGTGGAATGCAATGAACCGGTTTATCAGATCTTTGTCTTTTCTTATCTGCAGGACCAGTTCATCATAATCCACACCATAAGCCACTTTACCAAAGAAAGAGTATCCCCGATTAAGGGACAAAAAGGCAGGTCTCTCCACATCAGTGATCACTATCTTTTTCTCCATGCCCTTCATCCGCTCTATAACTTCGGCAAGATCGTTCCCTTCATTGTCTACAAGGGCTACACTTACAGGGAATTCCCAGAATGTCCCTTTTTGCAAAACTTCCTGTTCGAACAATAATGTAAAGGTCCTTGCATTTTCATTGTAGAAAGTATTTAGATGGACCATCGGGAAATGTATCTGTTCCAGCCAGGTCTTTGCCATGTCTTTGAATTCCTGGCCAGAGACCTCTTCCATCACTTCGATCCAGTTCTGACTTGAAGCATTTGAGTGCTTATACCTGGAATAATAGACATTCAGAGCCTTAACAAAATTTTCTTTGCCCATCAGGGTCTCTACCATGCGTACAAATTCCGGGGCTTTGACATAAGTCACTGAGGTGATAAGGTCATCAGGGTCATTAAACCCCTGAGGAATGATGGGCATAGAGGCTGCTCCCATGTCAAGGGCAAAAGTTCCTGAACCGGGAGCCAGGAATTCCAGTACTTCCTGAAGACGGCTATAGGTTTCCCCAAAATGATATGCATGGTATCCTCTTTCTATATGGACGGTAACTGCCTCGTTAAGCCATAGTTCAAAAGGACTTTTCCCGGTCACCTCCGAACCGTTCAGGTTGTGATAGAACTCATGGACCTTGACCCTCATCATATACTCAAAAGCACTGTCTGTCATCTGAGGGAAGGGCATTATGCGATTTGTGGTAATGGTAGTGTTTCCAACATTTTCCATACCACCGAAATTGGAATTCTGCATGCCGATCTCTCTATAAACAGTACCTGTGTACATGTATCCGGTATTTATCGACTGCACTGCCTTTTTAAGATCGTCTCTTACCTTTGCGATCTGTTCACTGGCACCATTCCCGTCTTTAAGCTGGTCCCTTTTCCTGGCCATAGCCATGATATCTTTGCGTTTTTCAAACTGTGAGTATTGCTCAGGGCTGCCGGTAAAAAGATGCACCCACATTATAGAATCATAAAGCACATCAAGAGCTCTGCGGGCTGTCAGGGGATCAGAACCGGGAGGCACCAGCAGTTCCAGTTCAAAGGTGTGTCCATCCGGGTACTCAAATTCTCTCCTGAAAGTGTCATAGGTGCCCACGCCCAGGAAAAAGAGATACGGTGCCATCGGTGTGACCGAATTGTCATAGACTATCCTGTCCCTCCCATTTCCTACAGAATGCCTTGTTTCTTTGATATCACCATTGGTAATGAGATTGGTATATCTCTCATCCGCAATGATGGTCGTAGTGTAAGTGCATTTTGCTTCCATATCATCTATGCATGGTACTATCCTCTGAAATCCCCATTGCTGACATTGAGTGATCTGTTGTGGTGGAGCTCCTGCGGGTGTTTCATCATAGTAGAGACCTTCCAGTATGTTTTTAGTAGGTCTGCAGATGGTCTGGGTATCAATGACGAGCTCTGTGTTCGCAGGTACTGTCTTCAAGAACCTTATTAACAGGGTAGCTTCTTCCTGCCTGTACTCATGATCAATATCATATTCCCTGCAGCTTACGGACAAGAGCTCCAGTTTTCTGCAATTGAGTTCAAGCTGATCGACAGGATGGTCCAGGGTTTTTAATTTGAGATAAGAGGTGACCTTCGTATGATCATCGAACACATCAAAAAGAAGATCCATGTGTATAACTTTAACAGTTAATTCTCCGAAATCTTCCGGATAATATTTGTATATTCTTTTCATAAAATAACCTCCTGACAATTACAGGATATATGATCATCTTCAATCATATCTTCAGCCGACATTAACGTATCTCAGTCACCATTTTATTCCGATAATCTCCGGTTAGGATGGTTTATCAGTGTAAGATCAACCAGAAATTACCTTGTGCATAATAATGCATCAGGAGCAGATCAACTGAACTCCTCAAAGGCCTGGATAATGTCATTGTAGTCTACCTGTGTATCATAACATCCATCACTGAGCATAGGGACACCATAGGTTGTTATCCTTGTGCCTTTAAGGGCCATCATCACTTTATTCAGTTCATAGTCACATGCAATAAGCAAAGCACCATCGATCTTATGGTCCTTCAGGACATGCTTGACAAAGGAAGAACCTGTGATTATAAACAACCTGTACCCATATTTTTGTGCGTCTCTGCCAAGTCTGTCAAAAACACATTTTCCGCATGATATACATTGTATACCATTCTCCGTGGAATGCGCAGGACAATCCATGGCACGCATACAATGAGGTGCCAGGATGATACGGTTCTGCGTTCTTTTGAAATCGTTCCTGTGAGCTATGTTCTTCAGGGAGACCATCCATTTATCGAGTATCCTGGGATCAGAGAACTTATAGAAAAAGTACTTGATGGGCAGATAAAAGAAATCAAGGATTCCGGCAAACGAACCTGCGAGCCAGACATTCCTGCTAAGGCTCATCCGGCTGACCAGAAGGGCGAGCCCGGTAAGTATGATCGAAGTGATAATAAGGACAAAAACTATCTCTCCTATGAGACTATACACAGGACTCCTCCATTTTTCGTATTATTTCTTCCACATCTGCTTCTGTGTTGAAACAGCCATCCTTGAGCAGGCATACTCCCTGAACTGGCATATAGGCAGCAACTCCTTGCATAGATTCTGAAAGCTCAGGATAGCAGGCCACACCGATGCAGCTTTTGGGCCTGTACGCTTTAAGTATCTTTTTTATGAAACTGCCGCCGGGAATGATAAAAACCTGAAAACCGTATTTATCAGCAGCTTTACATACAGCTCCAATATCGCATTTCCCACATCTTTTGCATTGGTACCCATCAATGGGATCGCATCGTGCCTTACAGTCAGGATGGCGCAGACACTGGGGCAGGAATACCACTTTTCGATCTTTTGATCTTTTGAAATCCTCCAGCATAAGGGCATTCCGGAGTTCTATAAGGATCTCATCGACAATGGTGTCGCGAATAGAAAATCTTCTGCAGATCCACTTGGCCGGACCATAGAACAGGTACAGCATAAAAAGTACGAAATTCGGAAAAAGTATCCTTTTGCGTCTGAAACTGTAAGCACCTATCAATAAGGCTACGCCGATGCCTACAATAACGACAATGACCAGCAGTACGAATATTTTTCCCAGAATTTCATAGGGAATCTGCATTTTTCATCTCAGTTACACTTTTTTCAGCTGATGTACTTAAAAAAGAGATCGTTGAGTTTCACTCTGCGGGAGTGTCGCTCAGGTCGATCCCCATGGCTTCTGCCACAAGCACCACTACATCTTCAACTTCAAGTTCGTTTGCACCAAGGGCATCCCGTCCGTCGCTAAGGTTCCTCTTACAGAACGGGCAGGCACTTGACAACAGTTCGGCCTGTGTTGCGAGTGCATCTTCAACTCTTGTTCTTGCTACACCCAGTGCAAGGTCAGGAATACCCGCTTTCACACCGCCGCCTGCTCCGCAGCAGCGCTGATTCTCCTCGATCCTTTCCATTTCGATGAACTCTATGCCCGGAATGCTTTGAAGAACTGCTCTTGGAGGCTCGAAGACACCTACGTGACGACCAAGGTGGCATGGGTCATGGTATGTTACCTTCTTGTCAATCGACTTCTCCCACTTGATCTCTCCTTTCTGAATAAGATCCTGAAGGAACTGAGTGACATGAACAACCTTGAATGGCAGCTCTTTGCCGGTCAGGCGTGGCCAGTCAATAAGGGAAGCTCTGTAGCAGCCCGCACATGCATAAAGAACTGTTTTTGCACCCTTTGCTTTAATGTTATCTATGTTCTTCTGTGCATTGATCTTTGCAGTGTCATTGATGAAGTACTGTCCTGTCCTTATAAGTGCGGAACCGCAGCATATCTCGCTCTCTCCCAGCATTGTGAACTTTATTCCAAGCTTATTGAGTACACGTGCGGTCGCAAGGGCAAGTTTCCTTTGCTTAAGTTCAGCAGTGCATCCGCCGAAGTACAGAACCTCTGCCTGTTCCTCGACCTTGATATCAGCAGGGAACCAGTTGACTCTGTCCTTGTTGTCTGCCATATAGGGGTTCTTGTATTCTCCAATGAGCTTCAGGAACATGCTTTGCTTACCATAGGGACCTATGCCGCTCTTAACAAGGTTTGCACGCATGGATTCCCATAGCTCCACAGTGTTTATGGCAGACTCACATACGGTGGCACACATACCACAGGTGGTACATCCGTATACGTCGTTCTTGAACTCTTCAAGCTCTTCCAGCGGGATGTGCTTTGGACCGAAAAGCCTAGCACGCAGCCCGTAGGACTTCTTCATGAACTCGCCCCACCTGAGAATCTTGTCTCTGGGTGCAAGTCCGGGGTTCTGACCGGACGCATCGTAGGTAGGACACCAGTTGACACATTCTCCGCATCTGCTGCATGAATCAAGCTCCATGAGCTGCACTGCTGTGAAGTTCTCAGTGTTTATAGAAGGCTGACGTTTTACCATTTTTATTCTCCTCCTTTATTTGCGAGCAGTGTAAGCGGGATGGCTATCATGTGAATATATTTACTGAAGGGTATGTATGCGATACAGAACAGCAGAGATATCACCACATGGAACAATGAAGCCGGAGGTGCATATGCATAGTCTATGCCAAATCCCCAGAACCTGCCGGTCCTTATACCGTCTGCAATGAAACCTGAAATTGTGATAACGGCAAGTCCTATAAGAAGAACGGAGTCGTATGCAATTGTGGCTTCTCTGGCCTTTGCAACAAACAGTCTCCTGTATATTGCAATTACAACACCAATGAATAGTATGTAACTGAAGATGTCATTGGGTACTGCGAGCAATTCTCTGAAAACTTCAGGGTTCATAAACCAGGGAAGTGCTTCTGCGAATCCAATCTTTTCACCGATCATATGTGTCATTTCAACAAAGAACATGGCACCTGACATTGCAAAGAGGACCATCCAGCCAACAAAAATAGTGATGTGCATAAACCATCTGATCTTACTTCTTCTCAGGATCCTTCTCTGAAAAAGAATATCAAGAACAAGCGTTTCAAGAACCGACTGATTATGAACATGGGCATGCTGACTCATCTGGTACATGAGCATCTTAGGGAAAGCCCAGATACTTTTCGATGGTGTCTGACCATATCCTGTGGAGCCCATGCCCCATTTCTTCAAGTTGATGTACATTCCTACAATAAAGATGGCAAATGCAATGATAGAAAGTAACATCATCTGCACAAATGTGACCCTTAATGCATCGGATATACCTGCAAAATACTCCATATTTACATTCTCCTGCTGTTAATGTGAATTCTATAAAAGTTAAATCTGATATAATCTCAAGCAACCGCTGTGGTTGCATGACTGTAGTATCTATTATATTTAAAGATTTTCATTATATTATATCTATCAGCAGCCACATTTTTTATGTATGCACGGTCTGTGAATAAAGATATAATTTAAAAAAGTGTATGGGCTGCTCAGAGCCCTATGTCCTTCTTAAACTTTTCCAGTCCTATCTCGTCGATGAACCTGCCAAGCCTGTGTTTTGTGGCATGGCTCTTATAATAGGTAATGATCCTCTCAACCATGTCAAGTACCTCTTCCTCGGTCAGTTCATCAGCAATTATGTCCGCAAGCCTTGGTTTGATACCAGCACTGCCTCCGACCATCATAGTGTAACCCTTGGGAGTGCCCAGGATACCTATATCCTTGACTGCGGGTTCTGAACAGGAGTTCATGCATCCTGCTACTGCTATCTTAAGCTTGGAAGGGAGTACCAGACCGTGATATTTTTCATCGAGCTTTAAACCTAGGCCCACAGCGTCCTGTTGTCCGCGCTTACAGAATGTGGTGCCAGGACAGATCTTTATGCTCCTCACACACAACCCAATGGCTGCTGCAGGTTTCATATCCAGGTCCTTCCAGATATTGTCCAGGTCAGCTTCCTTGATCCCCACTATGGCTATTCTCTGTGCAGATGTCATTTTCATGGCTGCAGCATTGTACTTCTCCGCCACATCCGCAATCCTGCGCAACAGGTCGGGAGTTACTATGCCTCCGGGTATCTGTGGTGCTATTGCGTATGTTTCCTTGTCTCTCTGTAGGATCGCTCCTTTCTCTAATATGTCTCCTGCCATATATGTCACCTTTAATTTATTTTCAGGAAGTTCCCCTGACAATATACCCCATTTGGTTTAACCTGATTGTAAGCTATGGTAAATATGGTTTATGCCATAATAGAGTAAACTCAGTCAACGAGGATTTTGATAAACCTCTTTTTTAATAGATCTGCACAATTTGTAAATATTTCAGCAAAATTGTTATAATTTTACTTTAGCCTTCTATTTGCAATGTATGAATATCTTTATGTATAGGTGGATATATTTACTATAAATAGAATAGTAGGAGGTTGTTTAACTGAACATTAAATCATTAAGTATTTCTAATAATGTGTGTAGTCCCGGTTCTAAATCGCTTGGCCGCACTTCCGTTCTGCTGGTCAGTGCAATGCTGATCCTCTTGTTATCAGCAAGTTGTGCTCTTGCATGGCCTGTAGAAAACCTGACAATAAGTCCTGGTCTTGACCTGTGTGTAGATAGCGGTCCGATCCTCATTGAAGGTGATGTAGGCCCTGGAGATTATGTGCCTATTACTACTACTTATGTGGTAGAGGTGCCAGTCGTAGATGGTAAATTTGAATACAAGCAAGAAAATATAGCCATACCCCCAGGTACAACAGCTACTATCAAGGCACAGGATGTACAAGACCTTACTATAACCACAAACATATTCGGTTTTGATCTCTCCAAAACTTTTGCTGCATCTGCAGGCAAAGCTAGTGTGTCAACACGAGTTCCAAAGGGTAATTATAACCTTGTGGTCAGCGGTAACGCAGCCGGAGCATCAGGTGCTGTGACCAACTGTGTTGATGAGGAAACAAATCAGACTACAGATAACCAGACCACAGATAACCAGACCACAGATAAAGTGGAAACTGTAAAGCTCACTTTTATAGCGTACCTGGAAGTCAAGGCTGACAAGACAGGTCACTTCATTCAGGAATGCTGCACAGAAAGACCAGCAGGTGAATACACAATGCAGGTCAAAGATAAGACAGTAATAGTGACCTTAAGGGATTGCAGCAATGGCCAGACCGCAGGTGATGGAATCAATGGTGCAGGCCTGATTGAAGAAGAAGAGGTTCAAGAAACATCCAGAAGCAGTGGTACAGGCGAAGCAAAGATAGTAACCGCTGAGAATGTGACCGCTGAGAATGTCACGCTTCAGGCAACTCCTGAGACAAATGCAGAAATTGTAAGTGCCAACGATGTTAACGAACAGCCAGTGGTTAACAGAAACAGCATAATAGATTATGTCTGGCAGATCCTGAGCTGGTTAGGCTTTTAATAAAGCAGGTATGACTGCCTCCTACTTCAATTTCTTTTTTATTTGATTTTGTCTTTGGGTTGCAGTATTTTTCATACAAGCTTTCATACAAAAGGAATATCAGGTAATTGTTCTGCCTGTGCCTTTTTTTCGGTCAATAATCTCATGTACTCGGATTCCATTTGCTGTGCGACAGCTTTCCAGGAGTAGTTATCTTGTACATGATGATATGCCTGTTTTCCCAGTTGCAGCCGTTTTTCTTTGTTCCGTAATAGTTCCAGTATCGCATCTGCAAGCCCTATCTCATCCATGGGTTCTACAAATATGCCTGCAGAAGGAGGAAGGATCTCCGGCAGCCCACCTGCATTGGTCGCTATGATCGGTTTTGCCATTGCCATTGCTTCCAGCATGAATATACTGGATGCTTCTACCAGGCTTGGCACCACCGCTATATCAGCAAGGGCCAGATATGGCGGAAGCTTATCATGGGGTATCATCCCCAGAAAATGCACGTGATCCTGCACATGCAACTCATGTGCTAAACGTTCCAGAGAATCACGCTCTTCACCTTCGCCTATGATAACCAGCTGACATTTTTCTTCCCTGCATACTGACCGCATTGCCCTTATCAGGTAATCGATACCGTTTTTCCTGACAAGTCTGCGGGCTGTGAGGATCACTGGCAGTGAAGGGTCAATAGATACATGATCCGGAACCGTTGCATGGGGTATATGTGGATTGAATCTGGTAATGTCAGCACCATTATGTATGGTTCTGATCTTTTGTTTGGGTGCACCCCAGGAGATCACCTGTTGCGCAAAGTAATCTCCGGTGTGCAACTGTATATCGGAGAATTTCGCAAGTGCCGGTGCCAGTATACGTTCTGCGATCCGGTAGCATTGGGCAGCAATGGGATTGGTAAGTTTATTCCATATCGGATAATAGGAACCATGGATGGTATTAACGGCAACACCACCTGACCGCCTTGCAAGGTAATTTGCGATCAATCCTGATGAATATATATGTCCGTGGTAAATATCAAAGGTCTCTGGCATGTTAAAGAGGACAGCTATCGGGAACAATATCTGTCTTTTCAGGGTCAGGCTTGATGGATTCCACGTACGTTCCATTATTTTGCAGATATCAATGCTAATGATCTTCACGCCATCTATTATCTGCTCTTGAGGCATGTCCTTTGCACCTGTAAGTACAGTTACTTCATGGCCCAGGGCAACAAGTTCCCTGGATGTTTCCAGTATTGCAACTTCTATACCACCTGATGTTGCATTTTTATGGGGTGCCAGTTCATATATCTGCAGGATCCTCAGGGAAACCCCTTCTTTTTTATGTGTTTTGCCAGTTGATGCATTGTAATAATTTCCAGATCTTCAGAGGAAATGATATGTTCCAGCACTTTTATTAAAAGATCTCTGTTCAGTATAGGTTCATAGGATGGGTGCATGTAGAACACGAAGAAGTGCTGCGCTGTGTCAAGGCTGCTTTTGAAAATACCATAGACCTCATCCTGAGAATAGCCTTCGAACTCCAGTTCTCCGAAAGACTTTTCACATACAGGCAACTGCAATGTTCGAAAGCGGCGGGTGCTTGGCTGCGGGTAAAACGCTGCAGTGCCCCTGAAATCACTTGAATAATCAAATTTGAACCCGTCCAATGCTTCCAAAAACTCGCTGCTTGTTACAAAACCGGGGGATGCAAATGACTTTGGTACAAAACCGCATGCATCTTCAAAATATGCACAACCTTTGGATATCCATTCAGTGATCTCTTCTTCGGTTTTTTTAGGAAGGGTGTTCATCCATTCATAGTGGGAATAACCATGCAGTCCAAGCTCATGGTCACGTTCCATGATCAATTGCAGATTTTCAGATGCCTGGACTTGTTGTTTGTACACCATACCCCTGAACATTTGTTGCAGTCCATGCTGTCGGATCGCTTTTTTCTGCAGCAGCCTGAGAGGGTTCAGATAATTCCTGTAGTTCTTAAAGGTAGTGTCCGGCCCTGTTGTGACAAAGAATGTGGCATGGCGTTAAACTGGTCAAGTATTTCGAGCACTACCGGAAGGACCTGTGTATCCCTTACCGTATCAATATCTATCCTGATGCAAACTTTAGTTCCTGTCATGTCAGATGAGCAACCCGGCGAAGTAGTATGGTATTATCGAGACCAGCATTGTGTTGTTCACTCCATGGAATACGATGGGCGCGGTCAAACTGCCAGTCCTGTGATATAAGATGCCGAACAGTAACCCTGCAAAAAAGGTGAACACAAGTTCCAGGGGCGATCGCCATGTCATGTGCATTATCCCAAATAAAAATGCCTGTCCGAATATGCCTGTTTTGGTACCAAATATTTTTATAAGATCGTTCTGGATCAGGCCCCTGAACAGAAGTTCTTCCCCCAGGCCGACAAAAAGTGTCATGTATACGAGATCCCGAAACAGATATTTCAGTTCGAATGTCGGGAAAGAAGGTGCCGGTTTTAGTACCCAGTATTCTATGGGACCGGTGAAGATCCCTATCAATACACCTATCATGGCATACTTTAACAGCTTGTTGCTTTTAAGCCCGACAGCGTGAAATTCGAGGTTCTTTTCGTGCATGTGCCAGAAGCACAGAGCCAATATCAGTGAGTATACTGCTGGCAGGAGAAATTGCTGGTTAATAAAGAACCAGGGAAGTGATGATGTGAAAAGCACATAAAGAGGAATGATCGCCAGGGATTCTGCCGAATTTATGAAGCCTTGCTTCATATCGATCACAGAGATAATGACATATATCAGGATCGTCAGACCCAGACATAAGATTATTCCCTCCCCCGCATCAAGATAAGTAAAAATATATTCTGCAATTACGATCGCCAGAAAAATGCCTATTATGAACAAAGTAGCATGTTGATCATTTAACCCTACTTTTTTTAGCTTCACAGAGTTTACTAAATGAATAATCTATAAAACCGTATTGGTTTTGATCTACAAAACCTTACAAAATTCTTCTGTATATGATTTTCCTGACGTTACCAACAGTTTACACTATAGTGTGACAGGAAATGACTGGAATATGCCTCCATTTCGTGAAACATAAAACTGTTCAGTAGATCATTATATGAATTAATTGGAGGTATCCCGGAATTTATAGTTATTAACCATTTGTTTGAAACTTATGGTATTAACATCACTATCTATTGAATGCGATTTTAGCATTCATAAGTTACAAACCATCGGTGTTTAACTATAATTGTACGGGAACATTTTGCTTCATAGTATCATCTTTTATTTCTTGATTTTTAAACGTTTTATAAATGTTCTTTTAAATAATATACTACTGACTTATTGCGCTCAATAATGACTAAATATATTAATTTTATTAAATCGGTACTGCTACATAATATAAGCATTACGATAGGTTAATATACTGGTAGTTGATTAAACAATAATGGTAAAATGATATAAGATTAGTTGATTAAATTAGTAGTAACAGACTAAAAAACAGTGTAAAGTTGTTGAATGGTGGTTATATGAAATCTTCGGATAGGCAATATGTTTCAAAGACTCTTGTAATATGGTTTTCTGTGCTGGTAATGGCAAGTCTGGTTGTTGGCTTACACGATGCTGCTGCTCCGGTGTCCGTGTCTGTCTTTCCCCAGGTGCCCTCAGAAGGAGTGCCTGTAGTAGTTACTTTCAATCTCAATAATCCGTCCCTTCAGGCATCTTCAGCTGATTATGAACTATATGCCAACGGGAAACTGATGATGGAGGGTGCAACGGAACTGGCTCCTCTGTCAAATAAAAAATATCAGTACACTTATGTAAATCCCCTGGAAATGGGAGAACAGATCACCTTTTTAGTAAAGTCCAATATGGATGGAAAGACCCATGATGAATACATGTCACTGCCTGCATACCCACCACAGGTCTGGAGCAGTTTTGTAAGCTTTGCATCGTTCTCCACGTCAGTAATGAGCTATATGACCACCATGGCCTACTATGATCAGGCATTCGGAGACAATTCAACTCTCAATGTAAGCGTGATCTTCTCTATAGTCCTGATTATATTACTGATATATCTTGAACTGACAGAACCTTCGCTCTCTCAAAAATCATTTAAGTTCATAGGAGACCTGCGTATAAGGTTTGGCAGATTGTCAGGAGTACTGTTCGTTATATTCATTGGTATGGTGTTCACTCAGGTGGCTTTGATCATAGGGAAGGTGGGATGAAAATGAAGTTGTTTAAGTATGCTTTGTTGTTAATTGTTTTAGTGGGATTTGTGTCGGTTGCTGAGGCTGCACATACTCATGTATTCACTGGAACTATGGATCCCAAGGAGCCCACACAATTTATATATGGTTCTTTAAACATTATTGATACGATAACTGTGGACGATGCTAGTGGTAAAAGAATGGTATTCCATTGGTATTATGATCCCATTGGAGGTCCCATAGAATATAGAGGGTTTACTGAGGATGATACTATTGATAATAAAAAATTCTCTGCTGGTTTGTATACTGGGGGTCTCGATAAAGATGGTAGATGGCGTGTTCACGCTATAGAGTATAAAATGAATGGTAAAATTAAAGAAGAAAGTGATGCTTATTTTATTGTTGCCCCTCTTCCAGAGTTTCCAATCGGATCGTGCTTATTAATTTTCATAGTAGGTTTTCTGTATCTGACATTACGTCGTAATATGGCGGTTTATTGAAATGCCAAAAGATAAGATCAGATTATTCTACATTTTATCTCTTTTAATTCTTGGAAGCATAATTGTGTTGTTTGCCCAAGGCGTACTTTCAGGACTCTCTGAAAGTTCATCAAAGCCAGTGGCTGAAATAAGTAGAATAGATATGTATGATGATTTGTACGGCAATTATTCAAAAATATCTGTTTTTCTTGCTAACAATGATACTATAAGCCATAATTTTTCGATAAATACATATTATGCTGAAGAGTTGAAGCATAGTTTGAATGTCACTGTTAAAAAAAGCAAGACTTTTTTCTATCAAAGAGATGTGCTGCCTAATGAGATACCTGTATCAAAAAACCAAACCATCAACTCAACTTTACGTGTTGCAAAGTTTGTGGTATATATGGACGATAAGCCAGAACCATTTGAAGAAGCCTTTTTTGTATTTAATAACGAGTAATAATGAATCAGAACATGAAAAACAAACTCTTGATGTGGCTTGCTATTTCCATAGTAATTTCAATTATTAAAATCTTTTTTTCACAACGTAATAGTGTAGTCGAGGAGCCATTTACTGCACATCACTTTGTGATTCTCATGTTATGTATTACCTTTGGATGGCTAAAGAAAGATGCAATATTAAGTCAAATGAATAATGAAGGAATGCTTGCTGAACAGTCTTATGTGGTAGCAGGTGTGTTTATTGCAGTTATATCCTTATTGATGCCGCTCTCTTCTAATCTAGCATTCGTGGTTTTCACTGTCTTTTTGATATTCACTGGCATGTTCATGGTATTCTTCGGAGCAGCAGCCTATCTGCCATCGCTGCTAGTCTTTGTATATGGGTTCTCGGTTTCCTTCCCAAAGATCTTTGATGGAGCCATTGGGACACAATATGCACTTATCACCACGAAGATCGTAGCATACTTTTCATCTCTGGTGTACCCTGTGGGTTTTGAGGGGCAGTTACTTTATCTGACCGATGCTGCCGGTTCAAGCAGTCTTGTATTCATTGATGTAGGATGTTCGGGAAGTGCCTCGCTGGCTATATTTCTTACTGTCTTTGCTCTTATGCTGATAGATGTCAGACCCAGGAACGATCGCATCTTGCCATTGTTCCTTTTTGGGATACTGGGAACATCCGTACAGAATATATTCCGGCTGCTGCTCCTGGTGGCCACGAATTATCATTTCGGATCAGTTGCAATGTGGAAGATGCATGACAATGCAGGTTATGTCCTGTTCCCTGTATGGTTCATGATCTTTATTTATGTGTATCTGAAGGCGGCAGGGAAACAACATACGGGTACTGATTATCCTAAATAACCTGAACAATACGCATTGTCATCAATACACATTATCATCAATACCATTTCTCATCCGGAACATTATGGCAACCAACAGGTTACCTATCCCATTTCCTGCCACCCATGCGTATCCCGCCCCCAATACGCCGAACGTGGGCATGAGTACATAACCGGCTCCAAGTATCCCTCCTCCTATCACTGCGCTAAGTGCTATCAGTCCTTTCATATCCTTCCGTATTCTCTGCACAGCAAAATATGTGGAATTCAGTCCGGCCAATAGACCGGAGACTACCATCACCTGCAGCAAGCTTACCCCTTCTGCTGCATACTCCGCACCTATAGCCGCTAGCACCCAATGGCTGCACAGATACATTATAAAGGAAGCAGGTATCAGTAACAGATAAGTAAACAACACGGACCTTGCTGCAGTTTTCTTAATATCTTCACCATAGCTGCCTTCGACAAAGAGTGATGTACTGACAGCAGCGGGTATTTTAAAAAGCAATGTAGCAACTGCATAAGCAATAAAATAGTAAGCTGCCTGCTTGGCTCCAAGCATATTGAGGACCATGACAGGAAGGATCAGGCCAGGTCCTGCAATAAAGAGACCTGCGATATAACTCCCTGCAGAATAATGGAACGATTCATCCAGAAATTTCCAGTCGGCTATAAATCCGGGCATGACACCTGATCTTGCAAGAAGGATATAGGCAGTTATGAGCGCAATGAGCAAGGAAATGCCCAGCGAGCAAAAGATACCCATTGTGCCAAGTACTGCAAGAGGTATGAGAAACAGGATCCTTGAGCTCACTATTATGCTCTGGAACAATTGCAGGGAAGCTTTTCTGACCGCCACAAAAGAGATGCATGATAATGCAGTTGCTGAGTTTGCAGCAAGAAATATCAGGAATAAAGCTGCGTTTGCAGGGGACTTCAGTAAACGAAGTTCAGGCGCAAGCAAATCCACGCATATGATAAAGATCGTGCCGAACAGCAATGCAAAGCACGTTACAACAATTATAGCAGTGCTGAAGATCTTCTTTTTATCGTTACCAGGAAAGAATCTGATCATCGAAGCATCCAGACCTAACTTTGCGAGCATCATGATAAGCCCCATGGACGAAATGATCGCAGTTGCAGTACCCACGTCTTCGGTAGCATATGTCTTGGCAGCCAGCACCCAGAACATGAATCCAAAACCAGCGCTTGAGAGGGATGCAAGCATGATGAATATGGAATTATTGAACAGGGGGTCATGCAAATGCTGAGCGATGTTTGCTGCATTTTGAAACTTCAGAACCATAATTAAAATCCTGCCTTATAATTTCCACTGCCTTGCAGCATTTCCGCCAGTTCATACAAATAGATTTGCTTTGCTGTATGTTTCCAGCCGATATTATCTATATTCTACTTCCTTATATAGAGTGTATACTCCATATATTTTTAGGTCTTGCTGTGGAGAATTTTAAGAGGAGTAGTATAAATCCCTTTTGAAACGATCTATACAATATTTTATCAACGCAAAGGAGCAAAGGAAGAAAAAACAAAGTTCTCTTCTTATGACCCTGCGAATTTGTGTTAAAAATTAAATGCAATAAAATATTATTAGAGGTCAAAATTTTAGATATAGCATATAACCAACCTTCCGCAGATATCTAGAAAAAACAGGTATTTTCTTTTTTCAGCAATTTGTACGAACAAAGCCCAATATTCATCACAATGTGTGTTATTATTATGTTAAATAGTATTATTAAAGTTTGACAAACATCTACAATTCAGATAATTGGCAGAATTATAGGGCACTTGCAGAATGTAAGAATAAGATACCTTTCAAATAATAAGATTTATTGAAATTATTTTAAGATATATGGTTGCTGTGCCTCAGAAAAAAGTGTAAAGTTAACTAAATAACGGATAGATTTTTAAGTTAAAGTTCTGATTAGAAATCTAAAATGAATGCTCTAATAGATAACTTTAAGTAAAAGTCAAATAATATATGAACATGTTTATGTACGAGTAATTTCTACTATGCATAAAAAAGTAGGAGGTTGTTTAATTGAACATTAAATCATTAAGTATTTCTAATAATGTGCGTAGTCCCGGCTCTAAATCGCTTGGCCGCACTTCCGTTCTGCTGGTCAGTGCAATGCTGATCCTCTTGTTATCAGCAAGTTGTGCTCTTGCATGGCCTGTGGAAAACCTGACAATAAGTCCTGGTCTTGACCTGTGTGTAGATAGCGGTCCGATCCTCATTGAAGGTGATGTAGGCCCTGGAGATTATGTACCCATTACTACAATTTATGTGGTAGAGGTGCCAGTCGTAGATGGTAAATTTGAATACAAACAAGAAAATATAGCCATACCTCCAGGTACAACAGCTACTATCAAGGCACAGGATGTACAAGACCTTACTATAACCACAAACATATTCGGTTTTGATCTCTCCAAAACTTTTGCTGCATCTGCAGGCAAAGCTAGTGTGTCAACACGCGTTCCAAAGGGCAATTATAACCTTGTGGTCAGTGGTAACGCAACAGGAGCACTTTCAGGTGCTGTGACCAACTGTGTTGATGAGGAAACAAATCAGACTACAGATAACCAGACCACAGATAACCAGACCACAGATAAAGTGGAAACTGTAAAGCTCACTTTTATAGCGCACCTGGAAGTTAAGGCTGACGAGACAGGTCACTTCAAGCAGGAATGCTGCACAGAAAGACCAGCTGGCGAATACATTATGAAGGTCAAAGATAAGACAGTAATAGTGACCTTAAGGGATTGCAGCAATGGCCAGACCGCAGGTGATGGAATCAATGGTGCAGATCTTGAAGAAGAGGTTCAAGAAACAGCTAGAAGTAGTGGCAGCGGTACAGGCCAAGCAAAGATATTAATCACTGAGAATATGACCTTTGAGAATGAAACGGCAATGCCTGAGATGAATGCAGAAATTGCAATTCTCGAAGAGATTAACGAAGAACCAGTAGTTAAGAAGAACAGCATAATAGATTATGTCTGGCAGATCTTGAGCTGGTTAGGCTTTTAATTAAGTAGGTAAACTACCTCCTACTTTTATTTATTATCTTAGCAAGCTTCTATTTTTTATTTCTGCTTTTTTACACATCCTATGACCAATGCTGATTATGAAGTACATTTTCAGGGCTTCTATAGAAGATAAGAAACCAGAGTTCTCATTATGGATGCAATATCATTACCATGTGGGTTAATGCTATCATCGGACTTGAAGCCTGACTTTATATCAGGGGGAATAATCGTGAAACGATTCTTCCAGACATCAGAACAAATCGTTTATACCATATAATCCTAAAAAAGAGTTTAATCAATGCCAAGGGCAAATAACAAGCTTTGCGTCTTTCCGCCCTTGAGTCTTTACGTTAAAAATATTTTGCAGTAAGAAATCAATGATAGAGAAATAAAAATTGAATCATGTATTATGTTGCTTTAAAAATAAAATTAAGTGAGTAAAGTACACAATTTTTCATTAACTCAAAGGCACTAAGACTCTAAGGTGCCAAGAAGAAACTAACAAGCTTTGCGCCTTTGCGACCTTGCGATAAAAATAATTTGCATTAAGGAATGAATATGATCTTAGATTTAAAAACAACAGAGAATTCTAATAAATTAAAGAGGATTTCAATCCTCCATTTTTAATTGATCATTCATATTCTCCGGAAGCTATTTACAAGAAGATGATATTCTGCAGAAGCGTCCATTGACGGCAGCATCAAAAGACTTTCTTACAAGCTCAGGGGCGAATGCATACTTAGAATGCATGCTTATATCCTCTGAGCTAAAGACCCAGTGAATTTATCCTTTAAACAAAATTACAGGTAAATTATAACATTTATGTCGTCTTGCAAGTACACTGAGGCCTTGATCAATATACACTTTCAAGAGTAAAAAAATGCTATATAAGGTAGTAAGAAAAGAGATTATATAATCTCTGCTACCTTATATATAACGATAGCAGCAAAGGAAAACAGAAGTGGTAATATGCTCATATTCAGCATACAGTTAATATTACTGTTCCATTTGCTGCACGCAGATAGTATTTCTTTTGCGGATAAAAAGGCTATTAATCCAATAACGGCAAGCACACCATATTCAGAAAGTCCCATGGGTGTTGTCATGGATATAGCTCCGGCAGCTGTTGTAGTAGCAGATGATACTGCGTTTACAGCTGTTGTAGATACTACAGTGGTCAACATACAAATCTTTCATTAGTATCTTACTGCATATAAACCTATTTAATTGGAGCACGTATATAGTAAGGATTGTATGGTTTAATTAATATAAATGTAAAATAAAAAATAATATATCGTTTAACTTCTACAGCAGAAGTCTCCTTCCTCGCCAGCCGTAAGCTGGCAGGTGGGAGGTGAATGCGTACATGTCATAACACAACATGTTTAGAGAAACCTATACCTATCTCTAAACCATATTATATAATATGTTAAAAGCCTACAAATTCCGAATCTACCCAACCAAAAAACAAGAGGAAATAATAAAAGTTCATTTTGGTGCGTGTAGATTTGTATATAATTGGGCTTTAGGACAGAAAATAAAAACTTATGAACAAACTAAGGAATCAATATCAAGGTTTGATTTGCAACGCATTTTAGTCCACGAAGTGAAACGTTCTAATGAATGGTTGAAAGAAGCTAATTCACAGGCTCTGCTTGCCTCTTTAGTAAATGTAGAATCAGCATTTACAAAATTCTTTAGAGAGAAAGCAGGATTTCCCAAATTCAAATCTAAAAAAACCCAGTCCAGTCTTATCAGATGCCACAACATTACTCTGTAGATTTCGAGAAGCAAATAATTAAGATCCCAAAAATAGGAGAAGTCAAAACCATACTTCATAGAAGGTTTGAAGGTAAACTTAAAACCGCAACCATTTCAAGGACATGTACGGAAAAATATTATATAAGTATTCTTGTCGAAGATGGAAAACCAAATTCCTAATAAGCAGAACTTTTCAGAATCAACTACAATTGGAATAGATATAGGTATCAAAGACTTTGCTGTTCTCTCAAACGGAGAAAAAGTTGAAAATCCAAAGTATCTGAAGAACTCCTTACAGCGATTGAAGGTATTACAGAAAAGAGTATCAAGGAAACAGAAAGGCCCACAGAACAGAGCAAAGGCTAAACAAAGACTTGCATCACTCCATGACAAAATAGCAAATCAGAGAAATGATTTCCAGAATAAACTCTCTTTTAGACTGATTAGCGAGAACCAAGCAATAGCTCTGGAAACTCTGAATGTTAAAGGTATGTTAAAAAATCATTGTCTTGCTCAATCAATTTCCGATGCTGGATGGGGTAGTTTTGTAACTAAACTGGAATACAAAGCTGAATGGTTTGGAAAAACCATACTCCATATTGGACAGTTTGAGCCAAGTACAAGAATCTGTAATGTGTGTGGCTATCATAACGGAAAGCTAACACTTGCGGATAGGGACTGGACGTGTCCAGATTGCAAAACAAAGCATGACAGAGATATAAATGCTGCAATCAATATCAAGAAATTCTCTATTCAAGAGCAAAATCTTATAGTAATCTGACACCTGTGGAACGCAGGGGATGAGCTTGTGGACTTGCGAACAGTGGTTCGAAGAATGAAACAAGAAGCCCCTTCATCGCTTTCATCAGAAAGCAGGGAGGGGTAGTTCACCAGTCTGTCCCCAAAGAGGGTATCCGGGAAGGGTCAGACAGGATGCGGAAGCTGTGGAAATATAAGGTAATGCATATTGCATTACAATCGTTAAGGATATACAATTCATTTTTCTGCGGGGATCAATACATTAAATTATTAAATGTTCAGATCAATTTTATAGCATATGCCATATCCAGTCGTGCATCTGATGTTCTTCGTGTTTTGTTTATCGTCATCTGCTTTATACGGTTTTGTAAACACTGCCCGCAGGGAGGGAGTGCATTGGACCGATTGGTGGCATTTGATATTGCTGCTAATCCTTGGAGGTTTTTTCTCATTGCTGCCGGATATACCCGCTGTGTGGAATTACCTGCTGCACGGTAATCTGGAACACACCATGGCAGGGCCAATACCCACCCATTCTTTAGTGTTCTGTAGCCTTGCTTTCTTCAGTACAGC
Source organism: Methanomethylovorans hollandica DSM 15978 (assembly GCF_000328665.1). Classification (NCBI taxonomy): domain Archaea; kingdom Methanobacteriati; phylum Methanobacteriota; class Methanomicrobia; order Methanosarcinales; family Methanosarcinaceae; genus Methanomethylovorans; species Methanomethylovorans hollandica. Next base: position 1,481,400 of record NC_019977.1, on the reverse strand, counting down.
CCTGCTGGGCCAGCTGCTATACATGCATAGGGGCAAAGCTGTGGCTTTGGGTGTATTTACCTGGGCTGCTTCCCTTTCGCATCTGCTGCTGGACGATGTGGCCGGTGCTGGTATAAGTTATTTATATCCATTCTACAGCGGATCCATGAACCTGTTCTCCTATATGAACATTGATCTGTCAGAGGTGAACTTCATGTACTATAACCTGGCTGGCATGGTCACTGTCATGATCATATCATCTATACTGCTGATGACCATATGGTCCCTGAACTATCTGGGCTTTGGGTATAAGTACCAACCTCTTGCAGCAAGGACCAATGAGAGAGAAAATACATCTGGTAAAACTGCTATGCCGCCTGGCTACTCATTTAAATAGGTACATGCTGTCCACACTTTGGAAATTATAGTTGCTAACCAAACTTTTATTACTTACTGCACCTAATAATAGATTATGGCTAAACCTGAACAAATTCCAATTGAACATCATCTTTCATCCGAGGAATTGCTTAAAAGAATAAAGTCATTAGAAAAAGACACAAGAGTATTACAGCGTCTTTATTTTGTTAAACATCGCTATGAAGGTGCTTCTGTTGCAGAATCCGCCAAGCTCGTAGGAACCTCTAAACCTGTAGCTTATCAGTGGCAAGAACGTTGGAACAAGGATGGCTATGATGGTTTGATACCTCGGTTTGCTGGAGGTTGTCCTTCCAAACTTTTGGATGAACAAAAAGAGGAATTAAAAGAGATTTTACATCAGAGGGATGATTGGTCAACAAAAGAAGTTAAGGAACTTATTTTCAATAGGTTCAATGTCATATATACAGGTAAACAAATATTGGAGATCTTAAAAAAGTTTGGCATGCATCATGCCAAACCATATTCGCATGATTACAGAAGGCCAGAAGATGCAGAAGATAGTTTAAAAAAACTTACCCGTGATTGAGAGGGATTGTGTAATTGGTTTTCTTGATGAATCATCACCGCAGACAACAGCAAATACAGTTCGTCTATGGTCTTTCGACAAACCAGTTATGTTTAAAAACACAACCCGGCTAAAAGCAAACTCCTTCGGGTTTTATGCATTGAATGGTAATTCTGTTATTGATTTTAAGGAGCATTCAACTAAAGAAGATGTATGCTTATTTCTATCAACTGTCAAAAACAGTAATATGGGAAAGAGAATTGTAGTCATTCTTGATAATTTCAGATCACATCGAGCAAAAGATACAGTGAATTTTGCACTGGCAAATGATATCGAATTGGTTTATTTACCTCCATATTCGCCAGACTTGAACCCCATAGAATTCATATGGAAGAGCATCAAAAGAGTCATTTCTTGTAATTTTGTGAAAGATCTAGGCCACATGAAAAATCTGATTGCTGAAACGTTTATCAGTTGTTCATCAAAGCTTAGTTTCGCAAGAAAATGGATCGAAAAGTTCCTAAATAATAAGTTAGAAAAGTTAAGTAATTGACTATAAATAACTGTACTTTTCCAAACCACATTGCATTCTTTTGCGGAAATTGTTCGTTTATGATAGAACTGACCGATAGGATTATAAAATATTTTAGTTATATATATCCATATGCCATATCCTGCAGGACATCTGATATTCTTCGTATTACTGCTGTTTCCGATAGCATTGTATGGTTTTGCAAAAGCTTTCCGCCGGGGCAAGCTACAGCGCAGCGACTGGTGGTATTTCCTGGTATTGTTTGGTATAGGCAGCTTTTTCTCGCTGTTCCCGGATATATCTGCGGTCATCAATCTGCTCCTGTACGGTGCCCGGGGTGATCACTGTAACATAGGTACCCTGCCCACGCATTCATTATTATTCGCCAGCATTGCCTTTGTGGGCGGCGTCTTACCTGGTATGGTGCTGTACAGGCAGTGGCACAAAGCTCTGGCCGTAGGAGTATTCGCAGAGGCAGCTTCGCTCTCTCATCTGCTGCTGGACGACATGGACAATGGTATCATCACGTATCTGTATCCGCTGTACAACGAGCCCTTCAGTCTCTTCCCGTATCTGAATACCGGCTTGTCAGCAATGGGTGTCATGTACTATGTTACAGCCCTTGCAGGATTGCTCTCTTTCGTCCTTGTGGTGCTCATGGCCTTCCTGTCCCTGAGATACCTGGGCTTCGGGTTCACGTATGATCCATTTAAGCGCGAGGACTGAAAAAAATTCAGATCATGATAAATGGGAGTGCAGAGGGTCGTGGAGACCAACGACTTTAGTCGTTGGAGAAAACGAACCCTCACCTCTTGTGCACCTCTTGACGTTGGTTATATATAGTATTATCTTGTACATATGAAGGTGGATAGGACCATAAAACTTAGACTTAGACTCAATGAAATTGACGAGCCTAAACTTAAAGAAACTATTATGATGTATAATAAAGCAGTTAACATAGCTGCTAACTATGGTTTTGAACACCATACTAGTTCTAAGATAATTATCCACCATGCTACATACTATTCTATTCGCGAACAGTTTCCAGAACTGAATAGTTCTTTGGTACAGGCTGCCAGGGATGTTGCAGCGGAAGCTCTTAAAGGCGTTAAGCTGAAAATACTTCCTGTTGCTAAACCACTTGCAGCAGCCAGATTTAACCAGAGAACGCTTAGGGTTGTTCTGAAACACATGTTTGCTACAATGTCTACCATTGCTGGCAGAATCGAAGCAACCTATACTATTCCTGAATATTATAGTAAGTATCTCAATTGGTCTGTACAATCCTCTACTATCAAGTATATCCAACAGAAGAATGAGTTTTGGTTGCATCTTGTGATGCGTACAGAATCTCCTAAACAATCTGGAAATAAAGTGCTTGGGATAGATAGAGGAATAGTCAATGTAGCTGTATGTTCTAACAATAAATTCTTTAATGGTTTTCAAATCAAAGCAGTGAGAGCAAAATACGCATATATCAGGCAGAAACTTCAATCCAAAGGCACTAAGTCCGCTAAACAACTTTTGAAGAAGATCAGCGGAAAAGAAAGACGGTTTGTGAAAGACGTTAACCACTGTATTTCTAAGGAAATCGTGGCAATGCCTTATAATGTATTTGCTCTTGAAGATCTTACTAGTATTCGAGTTCAGACAAGACGTGGTAAGAATTTTACTCGTAAATTGAACAACTGGAGTTTTTACCAGCTTGAACAGTTTATCCGATATAAAGCTGAAGCTGTTGGTAAACTTGTAATTACCGTTGATCCTAGATTCTCCAGTCAGAAGTGTTCCAGATGTGGGAACATTCTGAAAGAGAACAGGAACGGTAATGCTTATCGTTGCCATAACTGTGGACTCCAATTACATGCTGATCTTAATGCTGCTCGAAACATTGCTCAGTCGGGTACATCTTGTCTGAGTAGGCTGCCTGTCAACCAGCCGAACGTAGTGAGTATTTAAGGTACTTAATTACAAGCCAACGACTTTAGTCGTTGGTAGTTGACTGTTTTGATCCCTGTTACTTTTTTCTGTAAAGCATTTTATCGCCAGGGTGCAAAGCTTTCTTAGTTAATTCAGTTAAAAACGCAAAGTTCTTCATAACTTAAATTAGATTTCTCTCCGTTGTTGTTTTTGTTTCAATTCATTTGTTACTGCGAAATCATTTTAACGCAAAGACGCAAAGGCGCAAAGATTGTTATTTTCTCCTTTGCGTCTTTGCGGTAATGAAAATTGTATGCGTCCCTTACAAGATCTAATTGTCAACACCTTCCATATCCAGCTGTGACTGAATATAAAAAAACACAAATATTTATAATGTTAATTATATATTATGTTAATGATACAACACCTGACCAGGAGTAAATGCTAACATGAAGTGCAAGTTCTATCACAGGTGCGGTTTTGCAGACTCCTACTCAGCCACCTGCACCCAGGACAATGGCGATAAATACTGCGGGAAGTACCGCCTCCATGTTTACGCAGCCTATAATTCCTGACGTGTTACAAAGCACCTTGCAGAAATTTCATATAACAAACATTTACATGCACTGCTGAACTCTTTTTTCGGCATGTTCCTTTTTTATTTCATAATTTTTGTTTTACTTTTTTGGCCCTTACACAGAACCCATGAAATATATTCCGAAACTAAGTTTTTTGAACAAAGTTAAATAGTGTTAAGAACAACGTACCATCATCATCATAATAAAAAAGAGAACTGACTTAAAATACATATCCTCAGAACCGGTGGTACAAATACAAATGACATTGAAGAGATCTACTTATCTTGGAAAAGGAGCAAGTTATTTTTGTATCTTTTTTTTGTTTTCGCTAATGGCTATGGGAACATGCATAGCTATAGAGGAAATTGTTGATAAAGGCGAATTAACATCAACTATCACTGCAGTGAGTGCCAAAGCGGAAAATGCAACTATCGGTACTGACATAGACCAATATCCGCAATCTGCAATTGATGCATTAAATGCAGCCATTGACATAGCTCAAACAGTTGCTGATGACACCGATGCAACTGCGGAGGCAGTACAGCAGGCAGTTGCAGATCTTTTGGCAGCTGAGGAAATATTCGATGCAGCCAGGATAACCGCAATTGACAAAACAGAACTGCAAGCCAATATCACTGCAGTGAGTGCCAAAGCGGAAAATGCAACTATCGGCACTGACATAGACCAATACCCGCAATCCGCAATTGATGCATTAAATGCAGCCATTGACATGGCTCAGACCGCTCTTGATGACGCCGATGCAACTGCAGAGGAAGTACAGCAGGCCGTTACGGATCTTTTGGAGGCTGAGGAAATATTCGATGCATCCCGGATCACAGCCGAGGATATAATTTCCCTATCTGTAACGGACCTAAAGGTAACATCCGCAGGTGCAAGCTGGCTTAACTGGAGCTGGGTAAAGCCGGATGATCAAAACTTCAGTCATGTGATGGTGTACATGAACAGTACATTTGTCACAAATACTTCCGAAAGCTACTACAATGCAACGCAGCTTGCTGAAGGCATGACCTACAATATCAGCATATGTACTGCGGATATGTACGGAAACATCAGTGCAGCGTGGGCCAATGGCTCAGCCACTACCCTGCAGCTTCCCGGGATATACAATATCTCAACTAATGTCACGGAAAGTTCCATAACACTGGTCTGGGAAGCTTCCAATGACACTACCCTGGTGCAAATCGGCCGGGATGATGCCATCCTCGGCAATGTGACCGGATCGGCATCTTATGTGGACAGTAACCTGAGCAGCGGTACGGCCTATAACTACACGCTGATCCCGTACAATGTGAGCGGACTACAGGGATATGCTGTCAGTATCGGTCTTACAACGTCTTCTGCAGATACCAGCGCAGGCGGGGGAGGAGGCGGTAGTAGCAGTGGCAGTAGCAGCAGCCGTGGTGGCGGAGGCGGTGGCGGCGGTAGTGCCGGAAGCGGTGAGGATTATGCGAATATTGCGCTTAAAGATGCAGCCAATGCATATGTCAGAATGAATGCCGATGTCACCTATGAGTTCACAAGACCTGGTAATGACATCCAGGCGGTTAGTTTCTATGCCCTGAAGAATGCAGGCGAGATCAAGTCCACCATAGAAGTGCTGCATAACAGGTCCAGGCTTGTGAATAGCGCTCCTGCAGGGCTTGTATACAGATACATTAACATCTGGGTGGGCAATGCCAAATTCGCCACTGAGGCTAACATCCGGGATCCTCGGGTGCAATTCAAAGTAAACAATGCCTGGATGGCAGATATGGATGTACAGCCAGAGGACATAAGGTTGCAGAGATACGATGGCACTGCCTGGGAACTGCTGCCTGTCACCTTGGTTAACAGCACAGCGGATTACACGGTATATGAGTCAGATGTATCGGGTTTCTCGGTATTTGCCATCACGGCGGAAAAAGCAGCTGCATCTCTTGCGGGTACTGCTGCAGGCACTGATACTGCTGCGGGTACTGCGAAGGGTATCCCCGGAGGTACGGACACCACGCTTACCCAGGGGGAGATCGTAACAGAGCAGGGGCCGACAGATCTGTCCGGTGTATGGCTCTTCTTCGCGGGCCTCCTGTTGCTGGAAGCAATTGCCCTGGGATATGAGCATCGAAAAAAGAAAAGAAACACATGATCTTAAGACCGCCTGCTGCAAACCCGCCCCAGGAATTGCAGTCTGGCAGGTCCTTTACTCCCCCGTCGGGACAATGGCGGTAAGCGGCGGTAAATTTTGCGGCAACTGCTGTGCCCTCAGGACCGGCTGCTCTACACAACCGATAATTTGCGGACTTAAAACAAATTCACAATCCTTCGGGCAGCTGTCCGGAAATACCCCGCGCCCGGTATATACGCCCGCTGAGCCTTGATTCCTCTATTGCTGCTACATATTTTAAATCTTTTATCAATATACTTTTGATGCTGATTAAAAAGATTTATATTATGAGACATTGTATTGATTTTCATATTATGCAGATAGGATTAAGGAACAAAACGGAGGGAGACCAGCAAGATAACAATAGTATCAGGCTTCCACCCATGCCTTGTGTACAGGGGTGTCTGGTATGACAATTGTTGCTGCTATACCTGCGTATAACGAGGAGATCGGCATAGGCAGTGTCATCGCCCGTACACGCCAGTACGTGGACGAGGTGCTGGTCATCGATGATGGCAGTGCTGACTGCACGTATAAAGTAGCCGAGCTTATGGGAGCCACGGTACTGCGCCATGAGAAGAATGCAGGCAAGGGTGCTGCTCTTCGCACTGCTTTTAAATGGGCCATGGACAACAACGTGGATATCCTGGTGACCCTGGACGGGGACGGCCAGCACAATCCCGATGAAATTCCCCGGCTTTTAGAACCCATTCTCCAGAAGGATGCCGACATGGTCAACGGTGCCCGTTTCCTTAAAGGCCACGATCTGCAAGTGCCCAAATACCGCCGTTTAGGCCAGGAAGTCCTTACCTTCGCCACTAACCTGGGCGGAAGCTTCGAGTCAAAGATCAACGATTCCCAGAGCGGTTTTCGTGCCTTTGCCGGCAACACCTTTGACACATTCACTTTTAACAACAACGGCATGGGCATCGAGTCCGAGATGCTCGCAGACGCCAGCAGTGCCAGCCTGAGGATCAAGGAAGTGCCCATCACATGCAGATATGATGTAGAAGGTTCCACGTTCAACCCATTACGGCATGGAGCAGCGGTGTTAAGCTCTATTTTGAACCAGTTTGAAAGAAAGCATCCACTGCTGTATTTCGGGGTGCCTGGGTTTATTTGTATGTTCTTAGGACTGGTTTTTGGATTCTGGACAATATATGGTTATAGATCAGGTGACGGCTTCTGGATTGGTAAGGCATTGCTGGCGATGACATTTATTTTAGTGGGTGTTTTTGGGATCTTCAGTGGACTAATATTAAATTCAATGGTACAATTTGCCCAAAATATAAAAAAGAGCGATTGAAAATCCTGATTTAAAGTATGAGGCCTAGATAATGAGATGTACAAAATGTGTTCTTCCTGATACAACTCCAAACATTTCCTTTGATGAAAATGGAGTTTGCAATTATTGTCATACTTATAAAAAGGTAAAGTATGAAGGCGAAGAAAAATTGAAATCTGTGCTTAATGCACTGAAACAAAAAGACAAAAAATATGATTGTATAATAGGATTGAGTGGAGGAAGAGACAGTTCTTATGCCTTACTTAAACTTGTTAAAGATTACAATATGCGAGTTCTGGCAGTAAATTACTATAATCCATTTACAGACCCTCAGGCAAAAAGAAACATAGATAATGCAGTAAAAAAGCTGGGTGTAGATTTAATTTCATTTGAATCTAAAAATAATACACATGAAAAGACATTTGAACATAATTTTAAAGTTTGGCTCAAACATCCATCCCCAGCAACAATCCCTATGATGTGTATTTCATGTAAAGTGGTTTTCTGTGAGATTATAAAATATGCTAAAATGAATGATATTAAATGTGTTGTTGTAGGTCATAATCCCTATGAAGACACGTCTTTTAAAAAAGAATTAATCAATATATCACGAGATCAAGACCACAAGTCTACTTTTGTAAAAATACTTTATGGTGTGTTGGCAAATACTGCTAAAACTCCAGCTTATTATCATCCTAAATGCATACCGACTATGGTTAAAGGTTATTTATATGGCGATCCACATGCACTCGGTCCTCGGTTATTTGCATCTGATATAAAGTTCATAGATCTGTTCTATTATATTCCATGGGATGAACAAGAAGTTCTATCACGAATTAAGAATGAGATAGGATGGGATTATCCTCAAAACCTAAATTCATCTTGGAGATTTGATTGTAAAGTAAGTCATTTAAAAGATTTAATGTACTTAAACACACTAAATATGACTGAAAAAGACGATTTATATGCCATAATGGTTCGAGAAGGCATTATAACTCGTGAAGAAGCATTAAAACGCTTAGCTGCCGAAAATGTAGTATATTTAGATGAAATTAAGGAAGTTCTCAACCAGGTGGGATTAGATGAGAAATTCATCCTTGAGAGATTAAATGAAATTAAATCTATTTAAACCGATTACTTAAAAATTATCAATTTTTTCTGAGAAATATTTTTGAAAAAAACTGTTGAAAAAAGATTTCATCTAGCAGACGAGGTATTAATTTTGAAAATATTGCGTGTTATTTCAGATTTATATCCTTATGTTGTAGGTGGTATTGGAATACATGCTCATGAAATGTCAAAACGACAAGTTATATTCGGACATTCTGTAGATGTTTATACCACTTCATTAGGCTCTAAATCTTCAATAGAATCTGCAACAAATTATAATGTGTACCAATTTAAACCCCTTGTTAAATTATTAGGCAATCCTATTAATTTAAGGATGTTTAAAAGTTTGTATAAAAACCGCTATAATTATGATATTATACATGCACATGGACACCTATATTTTTCTACAATTTTGTGTTCAGTCATAAGGACAATTGGTTCTTCACCTTTAGTAATTACTAATCATGGACTTAGATCACAAACTGCTCCAAAGTGGTTTCAAAGCTTATACAATTCAACTGTCGCAAAATTAATATTTAGATCTGCAGACAGGATTATTTGCTATACACAAGAAGAGAAAGATATAATCATAAAAATGGGTGTATTTTCTACAAAAATATCTCTTGTACACAATGGTATTGATACTGATTTATTTATCCCACCTGAAAATGCACCTTTGAATCAACAAAAATTACTCTGGATTGGCAGATATGTAAAAGGAAAAGGTGTTGATTATTTAGTTGATGCGTTGAACATATTAAAATCTGATTATCCCAAAATAATTTTAACAATGGTTGGAACAGGTCCAGATAAAGACAAAATAATTCGAAAAATACACAATTATGGTCTTGAAAATAGTATTATTTTGAAGGATTTTATTCCTAACTCTGAAATAGTCCAATTATACCATCAATCAAGCATATTTGTACTGCCAAGCCTTGAAGAAGGCGTGCCACGAACCATTTTAGAGGCTATGTCATGTGGTGTTCCCATAGTTTGTTCTAGATTACCTCAGTTGGTCGATATTGTAGAAGGTAGTGGTTTTTTAGTTCCTACAAAAGATCCACAATCTCTGGCTGATAGCATTTCTACTATCTTGTCAGACCCCCAACTTGCAGCAAATATGGGGAATCACGGACGACAACAAGTTTTGAATGGATATTCCTGGCTAGATACCGTCAAAAAAACAATTTCACTTTATGAGGAGTTGATATAATTTCTAAGATAATAGTTACCGGTGGTGCGGGCTTTATAGGCTCCCACATTGCAGAAAAACTAGCTAAAGATGGTCATGAGATCGTAATCGTTGATAACCTTGACCCCTATTATTCTGTTGAACTAAAAAAGAGGAACCTGGATATTGCCCTTAACAGCGGGGATGTCACTTTTGTAAATGCTGATATTACACATCTTGAGAGTATGAAGCAGATCATTGACAGCACTGTGGATTACGTTTATCACGAGGCTGCTCAGGCAGGAGTACGCATATCTGTGGAAGATCCATTCAAACCTAATAATATAAATGTAGTGGGAACACTGAACGTACTCAAGGCATCTCTTGAAGCAGACGTAAAAAAAGTAATAAATGCTTCTTCTTCTTCAGTCTATGGAAAAGTGAGCTACCTGCCTTTTGATGAAAAACATCCTACAGAACCAGTATCTCCCTATGGCGTCAGTAAACTTGCTGCGGAACATTACTGTCGTGTGTTCTATGAAGTTTATGGGTTGCCAACTACTTCTCTACGTTACTTTACTGTTTATGGACCCAGAATGAGACCAGATCTTGCCATATCCATATTTACAAAAAAAATGCTGGCAAATGAGCCAATAACTGTTTATGGAGATGGGGAACAAACAAGGGATTTTACTTATATCGATGATGTTGTCGAAGCAAATATTAAATTGCTTAATTGTAAAGTTACTGATGGTAAGGTTTTGAATATAGGAAGCGGGAATCGAATTAGTGTTAATGATTTAATAATTACTCTGAAATACATAATTGAATCAAAATCAGCAGTAGAATATACCGTGTCACAAAAAGGAGATGCTGAAAATACGCTTTCGGATGTGTCTAGAGCACAAAAACTAATTCAATATGAACCATCAATAAGCATAGAGAAAGGATTAAAAAAATTTGTTGAATGGTTCGCCTAAAGGGTAATAATTATGGGATCTCTCAATAAATTCAGGTTCCTTCATCAGGCTCGTAAAAATCAATGGCTTAAACCATCAGAACTAAAAGAATTGCAGAATAAAAAGCTCAGAGCCATTGTCAAGCATGCTTATTATAATACTGAGTTCTACAACAGGAAATTCAAAGATGCAGGAATAAGACCTGAAGACATTAGAACAATAGATGACATGAAAAAAATACCTTTTACTACTAAGCAAGAGGTAAGAGAGCATAGTCTTGGAACAATCCTTGCAAAAAATGTGGACCTGAATAAGTGCAAGATAATTCCTACAAGCGGTTCCACTGGAAAACCTTTAAAAGCTGTATATGATATTGCAGCTGATGATTTTAGTAAAGCAATAAATTTGAGATCGATGATGGAAAATGGATTGAAAGTTCGAGATAAATGGGTAAATATAGGTGATGCAAGAACTTCAAATAATCCTTCATGGTTTCAGAAACTAGGTGTTTTTAACCTGCAAACTTTAAGCATCTTTGATACTATTGAAGATCAGGTTAATACATTAATAAAAATAGATCCTGCTACTATAGTAGGTTATCCTTCTCAATTAAAACTAATATCATTATATATTGAAAACAATTCGCTTAAACAAATTAATCCCAAAAATATATTTACTACAGCAGAAATGCTTGATTCTAATACGCGGGAATTGATCAATTCATCCTTTGATGTGGAATTAGTTGACTTATTTGGTTGCATTGAAGTAAATAGAACTGGATGGGAATGTTCTGAACATTGTGGTTACCATCTTGATGTGGACAGTGTGATCACTGAATTTGTTCAAGATGGAGAAAATATTTCTGCTGGAGATAGTGGGAATATAGTTTACACTTGTCTTTACAATTATGCTATGCCTCTCATCAGATATGAAGTTGGAGATGTGGGAATCCCTACTGAAGAAATGTGCTCTTGTGGAAGAAGCCTACCTCTTATGAAATCCTTAGAAGGGAGATGCGATGACTTTATAATTCTACCTAGTGGAAAACTTATATCTCCAAGAGTTTTATCATTGTTGATAAAACAGACGGAGGAAATTTTGGAATATCAGATTGTTCAAGAAAAACCTGATGAAATGTCAATAAATATAGTTGTTTCACAAAATCTAACAAGTGATAAATTAGAGCAAATAAAATTGGAGGCTCAAAAATACCTCAAAAATGAGGTTTTAGTCAAGGTCAAATTGACTGATAGAATAAAAAGAGGTTCGACTGGAAAGTTAAGATCAATTATTTCAAACATAAGTTCAGAGAACGATTGAAGTACAAATATATTATGGTAGTGTATTTTATTGACAAGAATTACCCAATATGAAAAATATTCCATGAGATGAATAAACAGGCATGAAAGCTGATGAATCTAAAAAATCCATTATTCTGTTGGAATATAGCAAGCATACAATCAAAAAATAGTTATTAATCAATAATAAATCAATCAGCTTTACAGAAAAAAGATTTAAATAATAACCACAAAGTTTCACTATTATAGATAAATGAGTGTATTTGATAATTATAGTGTTATTAACCATTTGTTTGAAACTTATGTTATTAACATCATCATCTATTGAATGCGATTTTAGCATTCATAAGTTACAAACCATCGTGCTTAATTATAATTATTTGAATACATACAAAGTGCTATTGTATAAGTCTTATAGATATTGGTGATATGTATGTTTAAAGAAAAAGTATTGCAAACTCTGAGTAAATTCTCTCAATTATTTTTTCGTAAATTTGAATATTTGTCTTTATTAATATTAACATTTGTACTTTTCTTTTTATACTCTCTAAACTATATCAGTTATCTTTTTTTAGTATTTGCAGCAATAATTGGATTAATTATTTTCATTATATTTAAACAGCAATTTGCTAATAGCGAATTAAAAGAAGGAAATTATAATTATCCATATACTCCTTACAAACATGCATTTTCCATAATATTTTTTATATTCTATTCTCTAAGTCTTCTAACACTTTTGGATGGGTTTTATACAAAAACAGTATGGTACTATCTGTTTATTTCAATTTGTACAGCTAGTATCGCGATAGACATTTTTTTTCTCAATTCAAAAAAAACATTCAAAACAACAATTTTAAAATGTGTATTGCTGTTTTGTAATTTATCTATCAGCAATCAAATATTGTACCCCTTAGGTATTGGGAACCCGGACAATTTTTATCATGTATATAATATAATATTACCTATTATTGAAACTGGAACAGTACCTACTGGTTATGTATACTCTGGTTTTCCAATGCATCATTTATTAGTGGCGATCACAATGTATTTTACTCAACCATACTCTCCGCTAATAATTTATAATTTATTAGGTGCAATTACTATGTCTTTAGGCGTGCTACTCATATTTATGATTGGCAGAATGATGGTTGACACCAGATTTGGATTATTGTCAGCTTTATTGTATTGTTGCTGTGACTATTTAATTTATTGGGGATCTCACCCTTCACATTTATCATACATGTACCCAGCAGTTCTGTTTTTTTTCTTTTTGCTCCTAAAAAATATTAGTGGTAAAAAAGTTAATACAACTATTTTGTCTATTATTATGGCAGCATATATAATTTTTTTACATCATTATAGTGCATTTATTATGTTTTTTATGATTGCATCTGTATTATTAGTAGAGTTACTTTTTAAAGCAGATTTTAAAAGATATAAAGTTAAATCTTTTGGTGTTTTTACAATTTTTATTTTAATGCTTTTAACCCATTGGATGTATTATTCATCCATATTTAAAAGTTTTGTAAATATTGTTGATTCATATATCCAAGTATTTACAGGAGATATAACTACATACTCTAAATCTATTACATTTTATGATGAATTGCCACTTGGAAATATATTCTTGAACGAAATTGGGAGTTCAATTCTGCTTTGCCTTTCTGTTATTGGACTTTTTTATTATATAAGACACCGCTCGCTATTTAGTAATGTTATTTCGCTTTTGTTTGTTGTATTTCTTGGTTTAATTGGAGTTGGAGCCGTTTTAAACTTATATTATTTATTACCTAACAGAATTTATGCATTTATGCAACAAATGTCTTTGGTATTTCTTGCAAGTGCTTCTATATTTTGGATTTTTGGAAATATAAACCGTCACAATAATGCTAAAAAAACTATTTTTGTATTATTAATCTTAATACTACAGTTTTTCTCTTCATCTAGTACGATTGCAGGTTTTGAAACAAGTCCCTTTGTTGGAGAACAACCTTATTGGAAAATATACGAAACTGATTATGAAATAAAAAGTTTGTTATGGATTGAAATGAACCATAATACAGATATTTCAAATACTAATGTTTCTACAAGTCCAAGCATTGTTGTAAATCCTGGATTTATTTCTGAAATTCAGGTTCCATTAACTAATTATATATATTATGAAGATGGAGGTAATATCCTAGTAGACGCTGAAAATATTACTTCGAATTCATATATCGTATTTAATAAATTTGATGAAACGGTTGGATTTAATTTTGGAAGAATGGCTGATAGTAGGTATCATGTAGGTTCTACTAGAAAAGAAAAAATCAACCCGAATACGAAGCAAGATCTTGATTTTAATCTAAATATTTCACAAATATACACCAATGGAATGATAACCACATATAAAAAGTGAGGATGTACAATATGTAGAAATCTTATTGTCCATCTTATTTAACATAATAATTCAAAATGGATTTAACTCCTGAGCACCACTTACGACAAAAAAACACAAATAGAATGAAGGGTATCTGCTACAGGATAATGGCACAGAAGTTTAAGAAGAAATTATATCATAAAATAACTTTTTTGAAAAGTACTATAGTCAAGTAAAAGAATTAACTCCAAACTAGTAGTTCATTACTTTGATAGGGGTATGTCAAGGTTATATTTGTCCTTTAAATCGGGATTTTTACAAAACCTATAATTGGAACAATCCTTAATGGAAATAGACATTAATTCATAAGATTATGATCCCAAGAAGTTGAGATTTAATAGTAAATAGAGGCAATATTTATTAATAAATACGAGGAAGGTAAGTTAATCGAAATTTTCTTTAGATTAAAAGTTAAAATATATTAAAAGGGATATATATGAAAACATATAATTTGTTATGGACTGGAGGTTGGGATTCAACTTATAGGTTACTCGACTTAGTCATTGTGAAGAAAAAAGTTGTACAACCATATTATATAATTGATGAAGAGAGAAAATCAATTGAACATGAACAAAAATCAATGGATAAAATAAAAGTTCTTATAAAACAATTAGATGAGGATGCATATCATAGAATCTTAAAAACCGAAACTGTTCTGAAGGCCGAGATTTGTGAAAAGCCTGAGATTAAACAAATGTACAACAATATAATTAAGTCCTTCAAGTTAGGTTCTCAATATGTCTGGTTAGGGAGTTTTGCAGATAAAAATAATCTGACATTGGAATTATGTATTGAAAAAGATACAAAGCCTTTTAACCTTATAAAAAATAATATTAAAAAAGTTACTGAAGATAATGATGTGTTTTATATTTTAGATAATGTTTCTGAAGATAGTTATTTGCAAATTTTTAGGTACTACAACTTTCCAGTATTATACATGACAAAACTGGATATGGAACAAAAAGCTAGTGAGATGTGTTTTAAGCATATTATGGATGAAACATGGTTTTGTCACTATCCAATAAATGGAAAACCATGTGGAATGTGCAATCCTTGCAAAGACACAAGAAAAGAAGGTCTGAGTAGAAGGGTCCCAGAACATTCAAAAATAACATTGATAAAACATAAAATTAATACTGTACGTGAAAGTAATCTAAGTTCAATTGTTAATTATATAGGATCTCCACAACATTGAGTGGGTAAATTAATATGTTACTTCATCTAAACCTTTTTTAATGGAAGACAAAGACCTCATTCAACTTGCTCTGGGAATAATTCCTCCCTGGTTTGTAAAAGAACTAAATCTCGATACTTCTAAGAAAAGGATGGATATTTACCTTGATTTTATAAAAGGAAGCAAATTTCTCTGTCCTGTATGTAATGAGTTATGCCCTATTCATGATACAAAAGAAAGAGTATGGAGACACCTAGATTTCTTCCATTACGAAACCTATCTTCATGCAAAGGTTCCCAGAATAAAGTGTAATGGACATGGTGTGAAGTTGATCGATCTTCCATGGACCAGACAGAACACTGGATTTACCTTGTTCTTTGAAGCATTGATCGTTGCTATGTGCAAAGAAATGCCAGTAGCTTCTGTAGCTGATATTGTACATATTCATGAGGATTCTGTGTGGAGAATACTTAGTCATTATGTAGACAAAGCAAAAGAAGAAAGGGATATATCATATATTAAAACGATCGGAGTAGACGAGATAGCTGTTAAAAAGGGCCATAACTACGTCACTTTGTTCTATGATATGGAAGAAGCAAGAGTCATACACATCGAAAATGGAAAAGGAAAGGATGTGTTCCAAAAATTCAGAACAGAGATCGCTGGCAAGGTAGATCACGAACAGATCCAATACATATCTATGGATATGTATCCTGCATTCAAAAGTGGAGCCAGGGAATATTTCCCAAAAGCTACGATCGTTTTTGATAAGTTCCATGTGATAAAGATGATGAATGATTCAGTTGATAGAGTTAGAAGAACTGAATCAAAAGAAAACCATGTTCTTAAGAATACCAGGTTTATGTGGTTAAAGAATCCTGATAGATTGTCAGAGAAAGAAAACGTTATCATGGAATCTATTAAGAACCTTGATACAAAAACTGCTAAGGCATACCAGTTTAGATTGGCCCTTCAAAGATTGTGGACAATAAAAGAGACATCAATAGCAAGGGAATACCTTGATAAATGGCATTATTGGGGAACCCATAGCAATATCCCAGAGATAATTTCAGTGTCAAAAGCGATCAAAAAACATGCGCAGGGAATTCTTGAAGCAATGAAGAATGGTATAAACAATGGAGTTGCAGAGGGAATAAACAATAAAATTAAAACTGCTTTTAAAAGATCTTATGGTCTAAAGACGGAAAAATACAGGAATACCATGATCTATCTGATGGCAGGAAAATTGACATTACCCACACGATGTTGAAGAGAGCCATTATATACATATCAATTTACGAAGGATGTTTTTTATTAAAAAAGATAATTGATAATAAAATAATTTTCTAAATACTATAGTTTTCAAAATTTATACCTGTAACAAATCGTCAAGTAAAAGTTACTATATTCAACACATTAATGTTTATTTTTTTAGCGTAACTTCGCAGGCAAATAATAATTTTTCATCTACTTTCATCTATTTAACGTCGAAGATATTTTATTTCTTAAATACTCAACCTCTTCCTTTTTGAAGGCGTGGAAACAGAGCATTATTGAGATATAAAGAAATATTGATATTACAATCCACATTGACATTTCAATAAATCCAATGGGATGTACAATTAAAATTGGAAGAGCCATTAATACAGATGCTAGTATACCTTTGCTGATAAAAATATAGTCCATCTTCAGCCGGATCAATTTTAAGCAATAATACATAGAAAATGTTAAACTAAACATAAATACAATTAATGTTACAAATGCTGCTCCTATAATTCCTATATGAGGTATTATAAAGAAGTTTAAAGTTACCTTTAGTATTGCTGATGTAAGCCAGATCTTTCCAATTATTTGTGTCTTCTTTTTGAGTATGAATATTTGATTTATTATCGTTGACACACCAAATAATAGAGTGCTTATTGCAGTAATAGATAAAATGAAGTAGCCTTCAGAAGCAATCTCATTAGTTGTCAAAAGTTCCAATATTGGTTTAGATAAAATAGATAAGCCAAAAACAGCAGGTATGCCAATAAACAAGAAGTATTTTAAAGTATTCTCTATTATATTTTTTACATTTACAATATCTTTACCATCATATAGCTTTGCAAGAAATGGAGGTAATATCAAAGAAATTGGCGCTATTAAACCAAACATAATATTATTCCCTAAGGTATATGCTGGTGCATAATATCCAACAAATATAGGCCCTAATAGATATGATATTATAACTCTATCACTTGAACTAACTATCCCGGTTGAAAGCTCGCTAGGCATAGTAGGTAGCCCAAAAGCTATGTGTTCTCTCAAAAATTTGAACTTTGGTAATTTAAATCCTATTTTTTTAATCACAAAATAAAACATTACTATGAACATCAAAATACCTTTTATTATAATAGCAAAGGTAGCTCCATAGATTCCTTGACCGAGTAAAACCAAAGTAGATGTCAAGAATATATGAATTAAAGTTTGCATGAGTAAAAAAATAGTATATTTTTTGGTTTCTTGAATGGATCTGAAAAAATGGATCAAAACTGCATTAATTGATTCAGTGAAAATAATAACAGATAGCAATTGTGCTATAGCTACTTCTCCATCAAACAATAAGAAAGAAATAATATCTGCACCTATGTAGACACATATAGAAGCAAGTAAACTGATTATAGCAACAAATGATAATACTGAATAGAATATCTCTTGAATATCCTTCTTACTATCGACAGATTGAATGAAACGTGCCATAGAATACTGTAAGCCAAACATAAGAAGTAAAGGAGCAAAACCTACAGTAACAACTACTTGTGCCCAAATTCCATATTCAAGGATACTAAGATTTTTTGTTAATACTGGTAGTAGTATTATACTATTAAGTGAGAAAACAAGATTTGCAAATCCAATTAATCCGAATTTTTGCAATAATTCCTTCCTAACACTCATATTAAACAGTCCGGGAAAATAAAATGCAAGTATACATAAATTACAGATAAGAGTAATTAATACCAGGTGTATCCATTACAATGATTTCCTACTCAAATATTTTCTTAATTTAGATCATTTCAAATACATTGCATGTAAATTCGCATAGTTGAAGAGCTACTAAGAAAGATTAGGCATCTTGCATGGTGTTTATGCTTTCCATATTTTTTATCCTTATTTTTCTTTTACAAAAATCCCAGACCCGGAGAAATCAGCGGTATCATACCGAATAGGAAGACGTTTACAAGCCTATGGACTGTAGTTATGAAGGGCAAACTACAAGTCTTCTGGAACATGTAAGCAAACAATGTACGCCCTGCGCCTGTGATCACCAGCTCAAAACTGCTGACACTATCGGTGCACATTCTAACATCGTAACAACACCCATTCTATACAGTTTTATAGTTGTCAACCATTTGTTTGAAACTTATGGCACTACCATCACCATCTATTAAATGCGATTTTAGCATTTATAAGTTACAAACCATCGGTATTTAACTATAATTTCACCGAAATCTATAGATTTACATATGAAATTTGTAACAGCACATTAGTTTTCTATAGATATTTAAGTATTGTGATGTGGCCCTCATATCCGATACACATCATTTGTTGAAAAATATAGTGCATAGGCTGTTATATTAGTTATCAAGAGGAAGTTACTGATCTCTTGATTTGTTACTGCAGATCATTTTTAACGCAAAGACGCAAGGGCGCAAAGCTTGCTATTTGCTCCTTAGCATCCTGGCAGTCATAAAAATTGTATAAATCGATCACAAAGAGATTGATCAAAATACTTTACATTATATAATAATACAGGCCTGACACATCAGACAGGCACAACTAAAAGTGCACATCCTTCCGGGCAACTGCAGCAAGCTGCAGTGCAGCGGAACCCGGTTGTCATATAGTAACACCCGATAATTTACACATTCGCAATTAGTTCATCGATCATAATTTTACCTGCATCCCCTTCTCCATAGGGATTCTTCCAGCCATTCCCCGCCTGCATCATCTGTCTGACGCCTGCAATGATATTCTTCCCTGAAATGATATTAGCCCCCACATCCACAGTCTCCGGCCTCTCCGTGTTATCCCTTAATGTAACACAGGGCACACTCAGGATACAGGCTTCTTCCTGGAGGCCGCCGCTGTCGGTGAGGATCAGTCTTGCACCGCTTTCAAGCTGCAGGAATTCCAGGTAGCCTACGGGATCGATGATGCGCACACTTTCGGGGATCGAGAGGTTGAATTCATGGATCATCTTCACGGTACGGGGGTGAGCCGGGAAAAGGATGGGTAAGGAGCATTCTGCACAGACCTGCCCAAAACCATCGAGTATGGCGGATAGGCGTGTTTTGCTGTCCGTGTTCTCAGCCCGGTGTACGGTGGTGAGGAAATAGCCTTTCTCCTGAAGCTCCATGTCCTTAAGGGGACTGGCGGTGTGTTTAGAGATCTCCAGGTGCTGGTACACGGCGTCCACCACGGTATTGCCTGTGACGAAGATCTTTTCTTGCGGGATGCCCTCGGCAAGCAGATGCTGCTTCGAGGTTGCGGTGGGTGCGAAAAGGTAATCGGAAATATGGTCGGCCATGATACGGTTGATCTCCTCAGGCATGGTCCTGTCAAAACTCCTCAGGCCCGCTTCCACATGGCCTACCTTGATGTGCAGCTTGGCAGCCGCCAGGGCTCCTGCAAGCACGGTATTGGTATCACCCTGCACCAGCACCACATCCGGTGTATCTTCCATGAGGATCTGCTCAATGCCGGCGAGCATCTTACCGGTCTGTGCACCGTGATAGCCCGAGCCCACGTCCAGGTTATACTTGGCTGCCGGGAGCTGCAACTGATCAAAAAAGATCCTGTCCATCTCGTAGCTGTAATGCTGGCCGGTGTGGAGAATGTAATATTCAAAACCGCGTCTTTCACATTCCCTGATCACAGGGCTCATCTTGATGATCTCCGGGCGGGTGCCCAGAATGATAGCTATTTTCAAAACAAAGCCTCTTTAATAATTATCACAGTTCGTACCATCCGCAGGATTGTAGTTTTTAATCCGGTTACATCCACCACTTGCGAAGCTTCGGATATTTTTGTATGAGATGCATGATATGATATAAATTATTTAAGGGTTTGCAAGCAAGGCTGCATTCGGACCGTATGTTGTGCGGTTGTGGGCTATGCGCACTCTTTGTGTGCTCTGTTGTTGCATGACATCTACGGTCACAAAAGGAAAAACTCTGGAATTGACCTGCATACGTCGTCTTATCATATTCGTATCACACCGAACCACCCCATACTTCAATGGGATATGTACAACGGTGTATACCAGTGGGTGGAAGCTGGACAGCTGAATGTAGATGACATGGTATGCACAGTCAAAGGATACGGATTTGTCATTGTTTCACAGCCATCCGAGCCTAAGCAGGTATACAATATAGCGGTCTTGGAAGATGAGAGCTATATTGCAAACGGTATTGTAGTGCACAACTGCAGATCTGGCCTTGTTCCAGTACCAATCACAAAAGAGATCGACAAAAACATGATATTTGAGAACAGGGATTTCTCAGGTGTCCTAGACGATTCTGCAAAGGTTGACAAAGCATTTGAGAACATCGACAAGTTCAACGATAAGTACAGGATCTCTAAGTATGTTCTGGATCAGGATCTTGCAGCAAGGATTATTTTTGAGAAGGGCGTGAGTGTTTCTCTCAGAGTGGAAGTTCCCAAAAAGAGTATATCGAATAATACCCCATCCCTACTAATGGACGGCTTGAAGACGAAAGATATCATTACGCTCCATGATACTCTCATTGAGAAATATGGCGGCACAAATGGTACAATGATTGAAGCCACTATTGATCACCTTATTCAGTATAAATTGAGCCCCTTAAAAACTGTTTTCGCAAATGCAGCCATAGCATTGCATACCATCACAACGGCTCACGCATTTTTTGATGGCAACAAAAGAACTGCATTTGCATTAGCCGATGTTATCCTCAGAAATGGAGGATACAAAATTGTCGCGGATAAAAATACCACTAAGAAAATGCTAATCACAGTGGCTGAGTATAAAATGTCAGTGGACGCAATAGAAGAGTGGATAAGAAGGAATACAGCAGAGCTATAACTCTGCAAGTTCTTTTAATAGTGCATCATTATCATGCATACTGTTCTTTAGATGCTTTCCAATCTTTATTTCCAGAACAGGTACTTCTTTATTATTCTGGTGGGTTGTTTGTTTTTTGTCCATGATGTAGACTACAACTTAGAATTATTTATATGTGGTGTCTGCTGATATATCAAAAGATATCCTCATCAAAGTGGTTGATCCATAATGTCCAGGATTGTAGAGGAATATAAGCCGGGAATGATCGAGTATATACCTCCGGAAGATCACAAAAAATGGATGAGGGAAACATTCGAAGAAAAGCTGGCCATTCTTAAGAAGTTCGGACACGGGGATTTCGAGCCAGAGCTTAGGAAACAGTTCAAATTAGACGACTAATCTACTTTTTCTCTTTTCTGGCGATCACGGGATACGGTTTGAAAAAAGGTAATATTGTCTCTAATTATAGATACTCTTTCTGATACTGCACACTCAAATATATATAGGGCGTCCACACATCCCATATTGTCTAATGGTTATTATCGAAGGTGTTGCCTTTCCATTAGACTTTTTGAACAAGAACGGATGGGGCGTACCATCAAGTGACGCAGGTTGTTACATGACATCTACGGTCACAAAAAGAAAAATACTGGAATTGACCCATCGCTTACAGCTTACAGTACCCTGTCCTTCGGAATAAGCAAGGGTATGGTACACGAGCCCGAAAAAATGAAATTGGGTTATTACATTTTGGAGATCTGCATATGCAGAAACTGTTTAACACGCCCGGATCTTTGTATCGCCGATGTAAAGACTCTACCGCTGCTGTGAAGATTCATTTATTTGTTTTCCGGGTTCAAGTGCATCTTTTTGTGATCTCTGTTATTGTTTTAATCCACATCCATTTGGTATTACAAATCCTATTTAACACAAAGCTGTAAGGGCATGAAGACGTAAAACTTATTTAGTTACTCTTTGCGCCTTGGCGTCTTAGCGCCTTTGCGTTAATAAAAATTGTGTACATACTTTATTAATTATAAAACAATATTATAATTTAATATTAATTTCTTATGTTCATTTTTTAGGTTCATTAATCTCTTAATGCAAATAATTTTAAACGCAAAATTGCAATGATCACATCCTTCAAGATAATTATCCCAAATGGAGGAGCATTATTTCATATCCCTGATGCCTGTGAATTTGCATTCAAATCCTTTTATAATGGACGAGTGGTTGTTTTTTCCATGTATAAAGAACAGGTATTTATGGTATACCTACATATACCATAGTATATGCACGCAACTACAATAAAAGTTGATCCAAAGCTGAAAGGTAGGCTTGATGATCTGAAACTGCATTCCAGGGAATCATATAATGATGTGATCGCCCGTCTGCTGAACATAGCATATGATAACGAGCCTTTGAGCGATGCAACCCTTGAAAGGATCGCAGAGGCTCTTCAAGACCTGAAAAAGGGGAAATACTACACCCAGGAAGCAATTGAAGCTGAACTGGGGCTTAGTTGATGTATTCCATCCTGTATTCTCCCGGAGCAAGAAGAGATTTGCAGAAACTTCCTACTGACGTAGCGAAAAGAATAGTCATTGCTATCAAGGAGATACAAGAGGACCCAAAAGCTCACGTAAAGAAACTCAGAGGATCTCCGGGATCTCCTTTGTATTCATTAAGGATAGGAGAATATCGTGTGATCATGAGCATTGACGGCGACAAACTAATTGTCTTCGTAATCGACATTGGTCATCGAAGTGTGATCTACCGCAAGCTCTGAGATCAATCCTACGTTCTGTAACGATGAAACGAAAGGGACATATGCAGATCTATATGAAAGCAGCAGTGATCAAAAGTTATAGTAATGTTACTATGCAGTAAGTATCTATAATCTGGATGATTTGCTCAATAGTTCTCCGGCTATGTTTGTTTCTTACTGATAGATCTTTAATGTGAAGCCGCAGTATCGCGGGGGCACAAACCTGTTATTCTTTTCTTTACTTCTTTGCGCCTTGGCGTCTTAGCGCCTTTGCGTTGAGAATATATTGTACAGATTTGTTACTGCAACTGTTTTTTAACGCAAAGCTGCAATGTCGTAAAGGACTGGTGAAGACACATATCTGTTGTTAACTATATCTTATAGCAAACTTCACGAATGCTACAAATGCTTAGTCAATTACCCCTCCCTGCCACGCTACAGCGTGTCGAGGAAAGGGCTTGCATGTCACTGATAATAATATCAGATCATCTCGTGCGTATGGGTGATTGACTGACACCCCTGAGATTCTAAGGTATACCTAAAATCTCGTGTTCTATGCTCTAAGTTACTTGCAGCATTAAGATCAGCATTCACCTCATAACCACAAATTTCACAATGGAATTTGAGGCTGTGTCGATTGTTCCTGCTAATATGATTACAGCGGAAACATGTCTGGGAAGTAAATGCAGGATCTACATATTCGGTAATAATTCCAGCTAATTTCGCTTTATACGCTACAAATGATTGCAGTTGTCTGAAAGCCCAACTGCTGTGATGGTACCGATGTTTCTTTGATATATTGTGTTCAGTTCGTGTTCTTATACCAGTCAGATCTTCAAACCCGATTACTGAAACATTGTTCTCTGCTGCAAATTTAACAATAGCTTTAGATATGCAATGGTTTACATCTTTCATTAGACGTTTCTCTTTACCAGCTAATTGTTTCATCACACTTTTAGCCGATGAAGTTCCCTTAGACTGTAACCTTGCTCTCATGTTCTTGTAGATATTTCTCTGGTTCTTAATCTCTCCACCAGCAAAAAACTTACATTTCTTATCGGTGGTAGATGCAACAGCCAGATAGTTCATACCAACATCAATTCCCATGAATGTAGAAGCATCTTCAGTTCGTTTATCGGGTATTTCCTGATATACGGTCAGATGGAAGTAATATGATCCATCATCATGTTTGACTACTTTCGATGCTCCAAACTTCCAGGGAGACTTAAAAAACTGCATTGCATAAGGGTAATTAACAAGTTGGTAGGTCTTCCTTCCACTGCTAAAAGTAGTTATACTAACTGAGTTTTCAGTTATAGTATAATCTCTCTTATACGACAATATCATCGATGTAGGAGAATATACTATCTTTTGCCAATAACTCAAACCTTGTTTAGCAAGTTCTACAATTGTTTTATAGGTACCAGCTACTTGTCTGGGTATATTACAACTAACCTGAGATTTCAAACCAAGTTCTTCTCTTAAGTGGTTGTAAACTAAAGGTTGTAACTTCCTAGCAGGTATTACTTTCTCATTATCAAAAACAATTTCAGAAACGTAGTTCATACCTTGTGCATATTTCTTTATGGTTTCTACTAGATCAAAATCAGGATCAGCTATTTTCAGTTGGATAGTTCTAGTAGATTCCATGCATAGTAATTCACACGCAAGTATTTATAGATAACATGTAAATATTTAGTTGTAATCGGTTAATATGCACGGCATTCCTCCCCCAGCTTCCGCAAGGGGACTCCTGCCTGTAGATGTTGAATACATTCAGGCAGCCCTTGAAAAAGCCAGATACGAAATTATTGAAGACGATGATCCCTATTATGGTGAAATATCAAGAGACGAATGGTTTGGTGAATGAGATCAAATTTGGTCGGATCATGTGAATAATAATCCACATGAGTTCTTTTTACGCGACATCAGGGCTATCGAACAGCATGGATCCATCAATGAACATTGAGAACATGCTCCATAATATTGCCAGCCGTATCCATACAATTCGCAGCATGCTCAGGAAAGGAAGTTTTTAATAGCAAGGTGTGGATATTAAAAATAAGGTGCAAGCATGAAGAAATACACATTACCTGTTGTAATAGAAAAAGATGAAGACGGGTATTTTGCGATGTGTCCGGCCCTTAAGGGGTGTTATTCTCAGGGCGATACATACGAAGAAGCACTTGAGAACATCAAAGATGCAATTAGGCTGGTCCTGCAGGATATGGAAGAATGTGAGGATCTTATTTCAGATATCAACTCATTCAGCCTGGTAGCCGTTGAGGTCACTGCATGAGTGAAAAACTGCCAAGGGTAACAGCTAAGCAGTTGATCAGAATTGTTGAAAGTCTTGGATTTCAGCTTGTTAGACAGTCAGGAAGTCACATGGTATTCAGAAATAATGATGCAAAAAGAATTGTAATACCCTACCATACTGGAAAGAGTTTGCATCCCAAGATCGTAAGTTCTATAATCAAAGATATCGGATTAAGCATTGAAGACTTTAAAAGAATGCTATAACATTTTTTGTTTTCTGTTATATATTCTGAAAATGCCAGATGACCTTTGAACAGATGTTGATGTTCTTCAGAATATTTATGCATTTTGTATCAAAACAACACACTGCTGCAGGCGGCACGTTTCATCTTTGCTACTTTGCGTTGAGAATATATTGTGCAGATCGATTAAAAATGAAGTTTATCGAAATCTTCTCTAGCTTATTATTACAGCTTATCTCTAGAGCCTATCAGTGATACCTATATATGCTCTTCATTAACAAGTGATATGTATTACTGATATCTTTATATAGTTATCACTATATAGTGATAACTATGGTAATGCAGCAAGCAGAAGAATACACAAATATCCGCGCATATGTCCGGGACTTTATAGGTATTCCGGAAGGCTTGGAAAAAGCCGATGTTGAAACAGACTTCGGGGATCTGCCTTTTACTCCTGACCTGCTGCTTAAAAAGGCTGATGTGGTTTATTTAATTGAGATAAGATCCAGGGTTACCATCGATACGATCTCACGGTTGAATCTCCTCCGTGACCTCTGGCTGCGCAACAAAAACACAGAAAAGATGCAGCTGGTCATTGCTGCTAAATATTTCCCCCAACGGGAAGAAAACCTTATGGAACAGCTGGACATGCAGGCAATAAAACTTCCCTGGTCATTAAAATCTGAAAGCAGGGAGCAATACACACCCACAGGCCAGAGGATAACATCTGAAAAGGCATGGAAAGTGATATCCCGCCTGCTCAAAGAGAAAAAAACCTCAATTCGGCAGCTCTCACTTCTGGAAAACGTGTCCTACGGATGGGCATACAAGACCATCAGAACATTGATGCAGCAGAATATCGTTAAACAGGAAAATAACCATGTAAGCATTTCGGATGTGAACAAGCTCCTCAATGGTGTTGCATGGGAAAGGCCGTTTTCCAATCTCAGGCTCGGTGAAATACGGATCAATTTCGATGAAGCTGCAGTTGCAGCAAAAGAGATAACATCAGCCTTTAAGGCCCAGGATGATATGCCCTTTGGGTTCACCTCATACACTGCTGCAGCACTGTACACTGGTTATGGTGTACGTCATGATGCTGTATATCTTTACATGAAAAGAGAACATTTAGACTATTTCAGGGAACTTTTTAAGTCCAGCTCGCAAAAAGGAGTTTTAGTGCTTATCTACCAGCATGACAGAGAACTTTTTCAGAACACCCGGGAAATAGAAGGTATCAGGATAGTATCACCGGCTCAGACGCTGCTTGACCTTGCAGGCATGGGTTATTCTGCAATGGATGTGACAAAACAGATGGTTTCAGAGTATGGCACAATATGAGCCCAGCCAAAGAATAATTGCACTATCTCTGGCAGAGTTAAATGAAATTATACAATATCTGCGAGAAAAGTATGATGATGCTGGACCTAAGGCAGTACTCATAGGGGGTTGGGCAGTAGATTCCTATAATCCCTGGTTCGGATCTATAGATATCGATCTGGTCACAAATAGCCGGACACGTAAAGGAATAATGCATCATCTGAGAGAAAAAAGAGGATTTGAACCATACAGGCTTCCAGGCCTATCCACAAGCGTGCAAAAGTTGACAGAAGCCGGTCCTATAATCATTGATTTTGCCACGTTGCAGAAGCCCTATCTTTTTGAAGGAATTGAAGACATATTTATGGACCTGCACATCCTTGAAGAAAATACGGAAATGAGAAATATCCGTGGCGGCATCGAAGTAGCTGTTCCCAACAGAGTAACATTATTGGTGCTTAAACTGAAAGCAATATGGGATCGACAGTACCGGATAGATCATGACCTATGTGACGATCTGCTTTGGGAAACAGGAAAGGTCGTAAAGGATCGAGCTGATGTTCTGGCATTACTGGATCCGGAACACGGAGGAAGAGATTTGAATATATATGTACTCGGTAAGTTATTTAGAAATTATCCTTTCCTTGAAAGATCCTTGATCTCAGTGTACGAAACAAATGAAGGCATAGAGAAATACGGCAGGATATCACAAGGTTTTGCCAGGAAGATTATTGAACAACTATTGTCTCTGACACGTTAGAATCATTTCACCGAATACGCTTTCACCGACAAATCTCTGTACTGATCGGAAATCATGAGCATTTCTACATCGTTTTTTGTATTTCTCGACTTCCTCAAGTAAAAATTTAGATGCAAATAACTTTAAATGATCATTGTAGATAAGTGGAAATGTCTTTCCTTTCGCTGCTATTAATGCAGGCAGGATAATATTTACATCAATGAAAAACTCCATTTATAAAAAGCAGCGTAAAACCCCTGAGTCTTTAGCTCAGGGGATATAAGCGTACACTCATCCCTGATTCCGAATGTAATATTCCATAGCTTCCTTACTAACATTTCCAATGGTGGATACAAAATATCCATCACTCCATAATGTGTTTTCTCCCCAATAATGCTCACATATATACTCTCTTTTTGCTTTCCATAATCGGTGAGTAGACTCCTGTTTCAGCCTTATGATATGGATAGTACACTAATTTTTACCAAAAGCTGTATATGTTGTTAAAGCATATAATACCTTTGTATGCTGAAAGCGTTCAAGTTTAGACTATATCCTACTCTTACCCAAGCTGTGCAATTGAATCAGCACATAGGTAGCTGTAGGTTTGTCTACAATTGGGCGTTAGACCAGAAAATCATAACATACGAACAGACTGGAAAATCTGTTTCCAGATTCGATTTGAACAAGATGATTCCTGCATTGAAAGAATCTAACAAATGGTTAGGAGAAGTTAATTCTCAGTCATTGCAAGGCATGACAAAGCAGGTTGAATCGGCTTTCACTCGATTCTTTAGAGAGAAAAATGGATTTCCTAGATTCAAATCAAAGAAGAATCCAATACAGTCTTTTCCAGTACCACAGCATTACACGGTGAACTTTGACAACAATACTGTGAAACTTCCCAAGATTGGAGAAATCAAAGCTGTACTCCACAGAGTTTTTGAGGGAGAACTTAAAACAGCTACAGTATCAAAGTCATGTAAAGGATATTACTATATCAGCATTCTTGTTGAGGATGGAAACGAAATTCCAGTAAAGCAAGAGTTCTCAGATTCCACTACGGTTGGAATAGATGTTGGTATCAAAGATTTTGCTGTACTCTCTACTGGTGAAAAGATTGAGAACCCAAGACACTTGAAGAACTCCTTACAACGATTGAAGGTATTACAAAAAAGAGTATCAAAGAAACAAAAAGGCTCTCAGAATAGAGCAAAGGCTAAACAAAGGCTTTCATCACTCCATGACAAAATAGCAAATCAGAGAAACGATTTCCAGAATAAACTATCTTTTAAACTGATTAGCGAGAACCAAGCAATAGCATTGGAAACTCTGAATGTTAAAGGAATGATTAAGAATCACAACTTAGCACAATCAATAGGCGATTCAGCATGGAGTAGCTTTGTAACAAAACTGGAATACAAAGCTGCATGGTTGGGAAAAACTGTACTGAGGATTGGACAGTTTGAGCCATCTTCAAAGCTCTGTAGTATGTGTGGATACCATAACAAAGAGCTTCAATTGAGAGATAGAGAATGGGAATGTCCAGAATGTGCTACAAAGCACGATAGGGACATCAACGCTGCTATCAATATCAAGAAATTTGCTCTCATCGACCAAAATCTAATATGTCTTTGAGCACCGTAGGAACTACGGGAAGAGCCTGTGGACTTGTGAACGATAGTTCAAGGAATGAAGCAGGAAGCCACTCGGTCTTTAGCTGAGTGGTAGTTCACATCAGGGAAAACATCCATCTCTTTTTTAAGTTCATCGGGGAGAGAAACAGTGAATCTTTTCATAACATCACCAATTACATATAGTTATGCACTTGCATATATTTCTATTGGATCTCCACAACATTGAGTGGGTAAATTCTTAAGGTATTTGGAACAAAAGCGTTTTCTGATTTAGTGACCAGGTCTTGGCGGTATTGACAACTATGTTACATGATGCATATTCCTAAATTCAGTAGATACTTGTATACAGTGCATTGTTATTTTATAGGGGATTGGTGATGTATCGGTGCTGCAATTACCCACACGATGTTGAAGAGAACCTTTCTATTTAGTGATTTGCTACCTTTTCTCCACTTATTTACTGCAAGCATCCGCAGCACAAAGAAGCCAAGGTTCAAAGAAACAAAGAGTGTGGCAGTCCTGGCTTCTTAGCGCCTTTGCGTTGATAATAATTGTGTACGTATTTTACTAATTATAAAATAAAATTATAATTTAACATTAATTTCTTTAGTTGATTGTTTAGGTTCATATTAATATCTTAATGCAAATAATTTTAAACGCAAGGACACAAGGGCGCAAAGCTTGCTATTTGCTCCTTAGCTTCCTGTCATTGATAAAAAATTGTATCAATCGATCACAAAGAGATTGATCGAAATCCTCAATATGTTTTTAAGTTCAGGTTCTAATTAGAAGATCCCTATAAGGAGTTAACCGGACCTGGACAGATCTGGATAAAAATTATGGCATGCAACAAAAGTCGCATGCAACTGGAAAATTCAGAAGTACTTTGTCATTATCTGATCGTATGTTCCGTCCTGTTTGACGTTTTCAAGACCCTGGTTGAGCATAGTGAGAAGTTCAGTGTTCCCGCTCTTTACTGCAAAACCATACGAATCACTTGTAAGTTCATCATCCACGATCTTTATGACGCCCGGATTCTGGCTCATAAAAGCCTGGGTCACTGGCAGATCATTTATGGTAAAGTCTGCACGTTCGTTCTGGATGTTCAGAATTATATCGTTCACATGTGCAAGATAGATTATATCTCCGATCTTGCCTTCAGCTTTTAGCTTTTCAGCTTCATGAGAGCCGGTTGAACCCTGCTGTACGGCAGCGACCTTGCCCTTGAGGTCATCAACACCTTTTATCTCTTCATTGCTGACAGCAACCGCAAGGGCCAGCCCCGCATTGATATAAGGTTCGGTAAAGTCTACAGCGTTTTCACGCTCTTCTGTGATGGTCATGCCTGAAGCGATCATGTCGATCTGCCCTGACTGCAGAGCCGGTATCAGCGCATCGAATTCAAGATCCTTCCATTGAACTTTGAATCCCTGGTCTGCAGCTATGGCGTTGATGAGATCAACATCAAAACCAACTATATTCTTGCTATTGTTTTCTTCAGCATATTCGAATGGAGGGAAATAAGGTTCTGTACCAACTACGTATGTTTTCTGGGTACTGTTTGCTCCAGCATTCTTGTCCGTGCATCCTGAGGTCGTTACCAGGACCGCAATCATCAGTCCTAATACTAGGAAGTTTAGTATTTTTTTCAAAATAGATCACCTGGCCTTTTTTAAAATAATAGATAATAAGCATAAAAGGCATCTATTAATAAGGCTTTCGTTTTTTGCATGACTGAAATTTTCGGTTGTGTATATGAACAACTGATATGTTTCTGATATAAATTTAGATTAATTTTTAAAGGAGAAGCAAAATATCTCATTTAATTATAAAATAAAAAAGAAGTTCATTTAAAATTCCTGGCAGCATTTTGCTGCCTTATGCATATTCATATTTTCACATATTTTCACGATTAAGCAGGCAGGAAGCCCACGAGCTTTAGCCGTGGGAGGAATGCCGTATCTGCTACACGATAACTACATATGCATTGAAGTATTATATCAATACTATGCTACTAACTTTGAAAGCTAAACTCTATCCTGCTGTAGAACAGAAAAAGAAGTTAGTAGATACTATGGAACAATTTAACAATGCATGTAATAGCATTTCAAAAATAGCATTTGAACTGAAATGTTACAATAAGTTTAAGCTCCAACAGAAATGTTACTATGATATTCGTAAAGAGTTCAATCTTCCAGCACAGTTAGCGATTAGAGCAATTTCAAAGGTCGTTGAATCTTATAAGATCGATAAGACGTGCTTGCATCTTTTTGATAAGTTTGGTGCAATTGTCTATGACCAGAGAGTGTTATCTTTTAAAGGACTTGATAAAGCAAGCATAACAACTCTAGAAGGCAGAATCGTTGTTCCGATGGTATATGGTAGTTATGCAAAGCTGAAAATGAGTAGGATAAAAGGACAAGTTGACCTGATATATATCAAAGGGGATCTGTACCTATGCATTGTTGTAGATGTACCAGAAGAAATACCTTTGACTCCAGAAGGAGTATTAGGTGTAGATATGGGTGTTGTTAACATTGCAACAACCAGCGATGGAGTGATCTACTCCAGCGATAAATGCAATGAAGTGAGAGAACACTTTTCTAAGCTAAAGTCAACTCTTCAGAGTGTTGGTACAAAGTCAGCTAAACGCCACCTGAAGAAAATATCGGGCAAGGAAAGACGTTTTAAAACTAACACCAATCATATTATTGCTAAACAAATTGTTCAGGTAGCTAAAGACATGAATAGAGCAATTGCTGTAGAGGAACTGACACATATTCGCTCTAGGACTACTGTTAAGAAAGCACAGCGTGAACAATTCGGGAAATGGGCTTTCAGTCAACTTAAGCTCTTTTTAGAATATAAATCAAAGTTAATAGGAGTGCCTTTTGTATCAGTTAACCCAAGAAACACTAGCAGAGAATGTTCTGTATGTGGATACATAGACAAGAACAACAGAACTTCTCAGGCAGAATTTAAGTGTTTAGATTGTGGTCATACTGAACACGCCGATTATAATGCTGCTAAAAACATAGCAGCAAGGGCATTAGTCAATATGCCTATAGCGGTCTGCCCGAAAGGGAATTTGAATCGCAAGCCAACGCCTTTAGTCGTTGGTTATTGACAGCTCATGTTACATTGATTTCTTATTGCTGGCCGAAAGAAAACTATCATATACCATAAACTATTAAATATATTAATATGGACGATCTAGACTTTGCTATTTTGGAACACCTCACACATAATTCCAGGATTCACAGCACTGAAATAGCCAGCAATCTCGGGCTTGCTACATCTACTGTTCACAAAAGGATCGAAAAACTTCAGAGCAGCGGGGTTGTCAAGCAATTCACCATTTTGATCGATCCTATGAGCATCGGGTTAAATGTAACTACCTATATAGGTCTTAGAATAGAACAGAGTAAAAGGATAAGTGTGATCAATAAACTCAAGAATATCAATGATGTGCTTGAGATCTATGAACTTCTGGAGCCTTATGATCTTCTGTTAAAGGTAAGGACCTGTGATATCCATTCATTGAAAGAGAATGTTATCCATGTACTAACCAACATAGATGGTGTGCTTGAATCAAATAGTCTTCTCACTACTAAATGTCATAAAGAGAAAACGTGTATTATGTTAAGGAAATGAGCGTTCATACATATTTTTTACATCTTGTTTTTTCTGCCCACCATATGTAATGATTATTAATGAAGTTTTCTCGAAATCTATATGTACTATAATAGACCAACTATTCATGGTGATGCAATGAAGCAGGAAATAGTTCAGGTCGTTTGTCGTGAGAACGGTGACATCAAGTGTAAGAAAATAAGCGCTGCAACATACGAATTCACCATCGCCACAAGAGCAAAGTGGGAAATGGTGATAGCCACAGAGGATGCAGACATCAGGGCAGGTGAGTTCAAGAAACTGCGTGTGAAGGATATCAGTATCGAGCCTGACACGATCGCCATACCTTGCACATTTACTCACCATGCGTTCGTTTCTCTCATAAAGGTGGGTACAGATGGAGGTGCCAAGCCGGTGGACACTGAACGCACTATCACATATGCTTATGTGCTGGGGCAGGAGTCCGGAAAAGTGCACAGTGGCGATCTGCTTGCAGTGCTGAACATATTCCCCATAATGTTTACCCGGGAAGCCATGAAGCCGATATCGATTACTTGATAAGTTGAGGATAA
This sequence comes from Methanomethylovorans hollandica DSM 15978, assembly GCF_000328665.1. NCBI lineage: Archaea > Methanobacteriati > Methanobacteriota > Methanomicrobia > Methanosarcinales > Methanosarcinaceae > Methanomethylovorans > Methanomethylovorans hollandica. The sequence goes on along the minus strand of NC_019977.1, from coordinate 1,447,610 downwards.
TCAGGGGTGACATGATGGAAACATGTGTTATATGCGGGGGTGAGCAGGATTCCCGTCATTTTAAGGATTATAATATCTGTACAACATGTGCAGATATCATGGAAGATGTGATGGGAGAATACTTCATACAGACCATCTGGAAAAGGGAACCTAAGGCGCATAAGGCCTATCTGCAATATCTGGATCACACGATAAGATATATATCGGACTACAAAAAGCTCACAGATAAATCTGAAAGCCATATCCGGCATGTAGCCAGTCGTGTGCAAGGTGCCCTTGAGAGCAATGCTGCTCCCCTTAAGCAGAAATACTTCACACACATGCAAATGGTACTGAAGTGGCTTGAAACAACGCCACATTTCTACCATTACTATTTCAAGGACTATTATGTGTGTCCGAATTGTGGCTCTTCGATCTTTGAAAAATATGTGCGCACGGATGTAGGGCACTGGATGATAGTTTCCTGCTCCGAATGTGATACTTTGATCAAAAAATACTATTCTCCTCAGCTCTAATAATGAGCTGAGTTTTTTGTATATTTTTTGATTCTCTGTGTGCTCTGCGCCCTCTTGCGGTTCAATTAAGATGCATTTCTTCTGCAGAACCTTTGTCTATGGGTTCACACCTTTTAGTGTAATGGCGATGTCTGCATGATAAAAACATAGCTAAAAAGGCTAATTGCAACTTGCCATAACACAAAATTTAATAACCTTTAACGTATTCTGAACCAACATTCATTGAGAATAGGTTACAGTATACTCTTTTTCATAAAAAAAGAATTATACAAATAACCTGTATATTGTTGTAATCTTCAGGTGAATCACTATGTCAGGAATAATCGATGTTAGCAACATAATCTACAGTTACATTCCGGTTGCGATAATTCTAGTAGTGGCGCTTTTAATGCCTCCGGTGACCATGCTTCTTGTGAAGCAGTTAAGTCCGAGGAGCAAATCTCCTGTAAAATATGAAACATATGAGGCGGGTTCCGTTCCCACTGGGAGTGCGAGGATCCAGTTCAATGTTGAATATTACTTGTATGCCATTGCATTTGTCTTGTTCGATATAGAGGTCCTTTTTTTGTATCCATGGGCTACTATTTTCAGAGAACCAAGCATAACGACTATAGCAACCATTGAAATGCTGATCTTTATTTTCGTTGTATTGTTCGGATACTTATATCTTATCAAGAAGGAGGCACTTAAATGGCAGAAGTAGAGCCTGTTTCCACTAATAATAAAGATGACATGCAAGAAGAGATACCAGGTGTCATGACCACAAGCACTAGTGCTATCAGTGACTTCTTAAAGAAGACAAAAGCACAGGATATCATTAACTGGGGAAGGAAAAACTCTCTCTGGTTCACTGTAAATGCTATGGGTTGCTGTGGTGTGGAATTGCTTTCCACAGGTATGGCACACTATGACACCGATCGTTTTGGTATCATTCCAAGGAACTCTCCCAGGCATGCCGATGTACTGATCATCAGTGGCTACGTGACAAAAAAATATTTCCCTGCACTTAAGAGGGTATGGGATCAGATGCCAGCACCAAAATGGATTATAGCCTTTGGAGACTGTGCGATCAGCGGCGGCCCATTTTACGAATCATACAGCACTCGTCAGAACATAGATGAAGTTTTTCCGGTAGACATATATGTTCCGGGCTGTCCCCCAAGATGCGAGGCTCTTATCCAGGCGTTTTATGAACTGCAGGAGAAGATAACCGCAAAGAAGGACAAGGGTACTGAATACTGAGGTGATCATAATGGATGCTAAAGCTATGATAGATTCCCTTTCCGGTCAGTTCCCAGGTGTCATCTACGATGCACAGGTGGAATCTGATATCAGGATCCATGTCAAGGTAAAGCCTGAGAGCGTGAAGGATATATGTCAATATCTCAAGGAAACACTTTCTTTCGGACATCTTTCTTGTGAATTAGGTGTCGATTATCCTGACAGGAACGAGATTGAAGTGGTATATGTTATCGGTTCTTATGAACATTCGGTACTGTTGACTTTAAAGGCCGTATTGCCACGGGATAATCCTGAAGTCGAGTCCGTTGTTTCTGTATACTGGAATGCCAATTGGTATGAAAGAGAAACGTACGAACTTTTTGGTGTTAAATATCTCAATCATCCGAACCTTCGGCCTCTGGTGCTTCCTCAGGAACTGCTTGGTGAATGGCCGCTCAGAAAAGATTACAAAGGTTTCCCCAACAAAACAGCCAGGAATCTGGTATGAGGTTTTATTATGTATGATGAAGTTGGACCTTCTGAAATGATAGTGCATATGGGCCCACAACACCCTATGCTGCCGGGCCCCTTCAGGCTCAATGTAAAGCTGAGGGGTGAGACTGTTATAGATTCTGAAGTAGAGGCCGGATGGCTCCACAAAGGGATCGAGAAAATACTTGAGAGCAAGACATACCTGCAGGGCATAACGATCGTGGACAGGATATGCTATCTTGCTGCTCTGACCAACGAAGAAGCCTATGTTGGTTGTGTGGAAAAACTTGCCGATATAGAAGTACCGGAAAGGGCACAGTACATTCGTGTGATCATGGAAGAGCTTTCCAGGCTACAGAGCCATTTGCTGGGCATGGGAGAATATGCTTCTTTTGTTGGTTTTGTGAGCATGTTCATGTATACCATCAAGGAAAGGGAAGATCTTATGAGTGTTATTGACTCTGTTACAGGAGCACGCATCACGCATTCTTTCCTGCGCTTTGGTGGTGTAAAGGATGATCTTCCCGAAGGTTTCGCGGATGATGTAAAGTATGTCTTTGGGAATCTGAGAAAGGCCATTGACACTTATGAGGAGCTGTTCAGTACAGATTCCATATATAAGGCAAGAACAGTGGGTATCGGTACGCTTACAGCCGAGGTTGCGAAGGATATCGGAGTATCCGGACCTCCGCTGCGTGCAACTGGAGTTGCCTTTGATATCCGTAAGGACGAACCTTATCTTGTTTACAAGGACCTGGATTTCAAAGTATGTACCCAGACGGCAGGGGATGTGTTCGCCCGGGTGCAGGTGCGCCTTGATGAGATGCGGGAGAGTATGTACATAGTAGAGCAATGCCTAGATCAGATACCTAAGGGACCTATATTCCCGGAGGGAACTGCCTATGGACGCAGATCCCCTGTCATGAGGATACCGGCCGGAGAAGTGTTCCACCGTGTGGAGGACCCAAGAGGTGAAATGGGATTCTATATGGTTTCTGACGGTTCTGATAAACCGTATCGTGTCAAGATCAGAGGACCCGTATATCCTACATTGCAGGCATTACCCCCACTTCTGAAAGGGGTGCCACTTGCTGATATTGTGGCAATTGCCGGCAGCATGGACACATGTACAAGTGAGGTTGACAGGTGATAATGATGGAAATACCAGAAATTCTTTTCAATCCCTGGATACGCGGCATTCTGGGACTTTGCCTTATGGGTGCTATATTCATGGGTGCAATGTTAGCTGTTTGGTTCGAGCGTAAACTATCGGCTGACATTCAGCAGCGTCATGGTCCTAACAGGGTCGGTCCCCATGGAATTTTCCAGCTGGTAGCAGATGCAATAAAATTGTTCACAAAGGAAGACATTATACCTGCTAATGCTGATAAACTTCTCTTTGTCTTTGCACCGATAGTCCTCATGGGATCCGTTTTCCTGATGCTTGTGGCTATTCCTTTCGGCGCTGTGATCATAAATGGTAATACTTATCCCATAGCAGCCACTGATATGGATATAAGTATTCTTTACATTGAGGCTGTGTCTGCTGTTTCTGTAATTGGTATTTTTATGATAGCATACAGCTCAAACAACAAGTATTCCCTGTTGGGCGCATTCAGAAACTTCGCACGTATGATCGGTTATGAGGTTCCCCTTGGGATCTGTATCGTAAGTGTGGCTATAATGGCAGGGTCTTTGAATATTGTAGACATTGCACAGGCTCAAAGTCCATTATGGTTCATTATCATGCAGCCCCTTGGGTTCATAGTGTTCTTTATAGCTCTCATGGCGGATATGGGTCGCCTGCCTTTTGACCAGAACGAATCCGAGGAAGAACTCATTGCCGGGTGGATCACAGAATACACAGGTATGCGTTTCGGTCTTGGTTTCTTCGCAGAATATATTCACCTGATACTTGGGTCCATGCTTGTGGTCCTGCTGTTTTTGGGTGGATGGAACCTACCTGCAATGCTTACCTCTAACATGCTCCTTGGGATCATCCTGCCCACAGCCTTCTTCCTGGGCAAGGTAGCCATAGTTATATTGGCGATCATAATGATCAGATGGGCTGTTCCCAGGTTCAGGATCGATCAGGTAGTAGACCTGAGCTGGAAGAGGCTTTTGCCCCTGTCTTTACTGAATCTGGGATGGGTCATATTACTGGCCTTGCTGGGAGTGTGACAATATGGTTCTAAAAAATATTAAAAAAGCATTAAATCATATTTATTTCAAGCCCACGGTAACCAGGATGTGTCCGGAAGAGCCCACCAGGCTCGCCGATAGGTTCAGGGGTCTTCAAAGGCTGGATAAAAGCAAGTGTATAGGTTGTGGGATATGTGCTAACACCTGTCCTAACAACGCGATCAAGATAGTCAAGGCCAGGATCGGTCCAGACAGCAGCAAGAAGAGATGGTTCCCATCTATCGATGTCGGGCATTGCCTGTTTTGTGGGCTGTGTATAGACCAGTGTCCTAAAGAAGCTCTTTCAAGCACCAAGGTATACCTGACAGGTGTCATTAGATGGGAGCACAATGATCTTCTCTTCACGCCGGAAATGCTGGCAAGAGAGGTTGACATAAACGCTGAAAAAGAAGCTGGTGAGGAGGTAAGCAGATGGACACCTCAATAATTGCAGATGTTCTGGAAATAATTGTATTTGCTGTAATGGCCCTGTTAGCCATATCTTTCGCCCTGTTAGTTGTCACAGCGAAGGATATAGTCAGGTCTGCATTGTCCCTGATAGCTGTCATGTTCGTCGTAGCAGGTTTGTACATACTGCTGAATGCCCAGTTCCTTGGGGTCATTCAGGTACTAGTGTACGTGGGAGCTATCGGTGTACTGATACTGTTCGCGGTCATGCTCACGAAAAAGCAGTTTGGAAGTGATAAGGATGCTGAATAAACATTTTACTGTTATGCAGATCCTGACTGCAGTGTACAACTTCTTCAGACCGCGTATAGCAGGTATGATGGTAGCTATTCTTTTCCTTGCAATAGTTCTCATATCAGTAGGCTTTACCAACTGGAACACTGTGGATCAGATCCCGCAAAACGCTATGGACCAGAGTAACATTCAGGGAATAGGTATGTTGATATTTACTGACTTTGTTATACCATTTGAAATACTTTCGATAGTATTACTGTCTACCCTTATGGGAGCTATCTACATGGCAAAAGGAGATGGTACCGAATGATACCATTATTTTATTATCTTGCACTTTCAGCGATCATATTCTCAATAGGTCTGTTTGGATTCATGACCCAGAGAAGTGGTATCAGAATGCTTATGTGTGTGGAGCTTATGCTGAACGCTGCCAATATCAATCTGGTTGCATTCTCAAGCTATAATGCAGACCTTACGGGGCAAGTATTTGCTTTGTATTCTATTTCTCTTGCAGCAGCTGAGGCAGCCATTGGTTTCGCGATCCTTATGTCCATCTATAGAGTAAGGGACATGATCGATCTTGACAAGATCAATGTATTGAGGTGGTAAAAATGGCGATAGAAGACATGGCATTTTTAATACCTGTACTTCCGGCACTGGCGTTTTTGCTCACGTTCTTCCTGGGCAAGAAGCTGCCAAATGGCGGAGCTATCATCCCCATTATTGCTATCTTTACCTCGTTTATAATTTCATTGATGATCACACTGAACCTGTTGCAGAACCCGGGTCTGGTTGTTTCTCAATCATACAACTGGTTTGCCATACTTAATGTGGGTGTCCTTATTGATCCCCTGGCAGCTGTGATGCTGTCCATGGTTACCTTTGTCAGTTTGCTCATCCACATATATGCTGTTGGCTACATGTCCCATGACAAAGCTCAGCCCAGGTACTTTGCAGAGACAGCCCTCTTCACAGCTGCGATGCTAGGAGTAATTCTTTCTGATAACATTCTTCAGTTCTTCATATGCTGGGAACTTGTGGGTCTGTGTTCTTACCTGCTCATTGGCTTCTGGTTCGAAAAACCATCAGCAGCTTCTGCAGCAAAGAAGGCTTTCCTGACCACAAGGGTTGGTGACGTGATGTTCCTTGCAGGTATCATCCTGCTATTTTCCGATATCTTCAGGATATACAATGGTTCCATACCCGAAGGCGTATATGTTCTGAGGTTCGATGAGATCTTCACTCACATACCTGAAATAGCAGCTCTCAATACACAGATCTTCGGATATGAAGTAAGTCATCTGACAATTGTAACTCTGCTCTTCTTCGGAGGCGCTGTGGGTAAATCCGGTCAGTTCCCTCTGCATGTGTGGCTGCCGGATGCAATGGAAGGTCCGACTACTGTTTCTGCTCTTATCCATGCGGCAACGATGGTTACAGCCGGTGTATACCTGGTTGCAAGGACATTCCCCATGTTCATTGCAGCTCCCCATTCACTGATCATAGTTGCATATCTTGGAGCCTTCACCGCTCTATTTGCGGCTACCATGGGACTTGTCATGAACGATATTAAGCGTGTTCTGGCATTTTCCACTATCAGTCAGCTTGGATATATGATGCTTGGACTTGGAATGGGTGCAGTCATCGGAGTAACCGCAGTGGGAGATTCACTGTTCCACCTCATCAACCATGCATTCTTCAAGGCACTTCTCTTCCTGTGCGCAGGAAGTGTGATCCACGCAGTTGGAACTCAGGATATCCGTCAAATGGGTGGCGTGAAGAAGGTCATGCCTATAACATTCATAACCATGCTCATTGCTTCTCTGGCTCTGGCAGGTTTCGGTATCCCGGGCACTTCTATTGGTGTAAGTGGTTTCTTCAGTAAGGACCCTATAATCGAAGCAGCATACCTCTTCGGTGAGTCCACAGAAAACTGGTTGCCCTATTTATTCTCGATAGTCGCTGCCTTGCTTACATCTATCTATATATTCAGGTTGATCTTCATGACCTTTACAGGTAAGCCAAGGACCAATTACGGAGGGCACGAATCTCCATCTGTGATGACCGTTCCCCTCATGATATTGGGTGTTCTGGCACTTGTCTTTGGTGCAATCACAAAGACAGGCTTCGGAAAATTCCTGGAAGAAACATTTGCCAACAACTTCGTTAACATGGATATCCATGCACTTGCAGAGATCGGTAAGTATCATCTGGCATCACACGGTGCCGGAGGCGAGCCCTTGCTGATCCTCTGGATGCCTGTTATCGTTGCCGTGGCAGGTCTGTTGATCTCATATCTTATCTATGGTATGCGGATCATTGACATGTCCAGCATTGTTTCCAGGAAGAATCCTGTCTACAAGCTGCTTTACAACAGGTACTACCAGAACTCTATCTTTACGCAATTCCTTGCAGTTAAGGTTATATACGAAGGTCTTGCACTTGCCGGAAGAGCGATTGACAGAGGCTTTGACTGGACGGTCAATCTAATAGGTCACATATTCACCGAAGCCTCAGATGGTCTGAGAGTACTTCAGACAGGTGTGGTACAAAACTATGCCACTTCAGTGGTAACTGGTGTCAGTTTACTTATAATTCTCGTTAAGCTGATCCTGGAGGTATTCTAAATGGCAATACCCATTCTATCTTTAATAGTACTGATCCCACTTTTATTCGCAGTACTTACTCTACTCACAAAGACTAAAGAACAAGCAAGGGTTTTTGCCCTATTCTCATCAGTTGTGGTACTGGCACTGAGCATGTTCACGTACTTCAATTTTGACAGTACGACATCTCAGATGCAGTTCCAGGAATTTGCTCAATGGGTGCCAAGCCTTGGGATCAATTATCAGCTGGGTATAGATGGCATCTCCATGCCACTAGTTCTGCTGAACGCTATAGTCATACCCTTGCTCATACTGTTTACATGGAATGATGACAAGAAACAGCCCAACAGATTCTATGCTCTGATACTTGCAACTCAGGGAGCTGTTATAGGTGTGTTCTTAGCGCTTGATTTCTTCCTGTTCTACGTGTTCTGGGAACTGACCCTGGTACCGCTCTTCTTTATGGTGAGCATCTGGGGAGGGCCCGGGAAGCATAAGGCATCGATCAAGTTCTTTATTTACACACACGTGGGTTCACTTGTGATGTTGCTGGGTATATTTGGCCTCTATTTCGCCGCCTGGAAACAGACAGGTACTCCGAACATGGGTATTGAACATCTGCTTTCACAGTTCCAGTTCATAGCCAGCGGAGTATCTCGTGATCTCATATTCGTGGCACTGTTGTTCGGTTTCCTGGTGAAGATCCCTGCATTTCCGTTCCATTCCTGGCTGCCTGATGCATACGTTGAAGCACCTACCGCAGGCAGTGTGCTCTTCGTTCTGCTTAAGATAGGCGGTTACGGATTGTTCAGGGTAATCTTGCCTATACTACCCTTCACACCATCCATGAACCTTATGATCGCTATCATGGCAGCGCTTGGTGCAGTGAGCATCCTTTACGGTGCTTTCCTTGCGCTGGCACAGAAAGATCTCAAACGCATGGTGGCATATTCCAGTGTAAGCCATATGGGCTATGTAACGCTTGGAGCTGCAGGTGTTGTCTCTCTCTCAGTTTCAGGAGCCATGTTCCAGCAGTTCTCACATGGACTCATCATGAGTATAATGTTCATGGCGTGTGGGGTCATCAACAATGCAACGGGTACCAGGATCATCAATGAACTTGGAGGGCTTGCCAGAAAGATGCCAAAGCTTGCTGTGATCATGATGCTGGCTTTCATGGCCTCACTGGGACTTCCGTGGCTTACAGGATTCATTGCAGAGTTCCTGGTGCTGACATTCACATACATCAATCAGCCCACTTACGTGATCATAGCTATACTGGCCATAATCATCACAGCGGCATATCACTTGTGGGCAATGCAGAGAACAATGTTCGGCGTATACAATGAGAAGTTCGGGGCTTTGAAAGATATTTCCGCATCCCAGACATTCTCAATGGCTGTCATTGCGATACTGATACTTTACTTTGGACTGAACCCCAGTCCGGTGCTGGATATGATGATAACAAATTCCGAAAAACTGGTCAGCCTGATGGCTGTTGTGGGGGTGTGATAGATGGCAGATCTCACATTACTCACACCTGAACTCACCCTGGTGGGGACGGGTCTTGTGGTTCTACTTATAGGATTATTCCTTAATACGAACGCAAAGAAGATATTGGGTTATCTTGCATCTCTGGGTGTACTTGCATCCCTTGTGCTTGTCATAATGAGCCTTGGCCGTGAAGGTATGCTATTTAATGACACACTTTCATTTGATGCATTATCTCAGTTTTTCAAGATAATCTTCCTTTCAGTAGCTTTGCTGGTATCCATAGCATCTATTAAGTATACTGAAGGCAATTCCCATACAGAGGAATTCTACTCGCTGATGATCTTTGCAACAGCTGGTATGATGTTCGTGGCATCCGCCAATGACCTCATGGTACTGTTCGTTGCCTTTGAGCTGGCAAGTCTTGCTACGTATGCTTTGGCAGGTTTCGAGAAGAAGAATCCAATATCCCTTGAAGCTTCCATGAAGTACTTTATGATCGGATCACTGTCAGCAGCTCTTATGCTCTTCGGTATCTCATTCATATATGGTGCCACAGGCACCACCAGCATTCCTGGCGTGGCAGCAAATATCGATCTCCTGCTTGGAAGCCCAATGGGACTGTTGTCTGTGGTCCTGATGATCGCAGGTCTTGGCTTTAAGATAGCTCTCGTTCCATTCCACATGTGGGCACCCGATACTTACCAGGGTTCTCCTTCAGTTGTGTCCTCATTACTTGCAGCAGGTTCAAAGAAAATGGGCTTTGTGGCAGCTTTCAAGGTGTTCATGATCGCTCTGATCGCTCTGCAGGCTGAATGGACTACAGCTTTTGCAGTGCTTGCAGTGATCACCATGACTCTTGGTAACGTTGTGGCTCTCTCACAGACAAGCGTCAAGAGAATGCTTGCGTATTCTTCGGTCGCCCAGGCAGGTTATATAACCATGGCCTTTGTGGTTATGAGCAAAACAGCTCTGGCAGGTGCAATATTGTATGCTCTGTCACATGGTTTCATGAAAGCAGGCGCATTCATAGCCACTGGAGCGGTCGTATACATGGTCCTTTCGGAGAAAAAGGATTCAGAAACTCCTGACGACATTGATAATTTCCGGGGACTTGGCAGACGTATGCCGGTCACTGCTCTTTGCATGACGATCTTCCTCTTTGCCCTTGCAGGTATACCTCTTACAGCAGGTTATATGAGCAAGTTCGTTCTCTTTGCATCTACTATAGAGGCAGGAATGGTGTGGCTTGCAGTGATCGCGATACTCAACAGTGCGATCTCATTGTTCTATTACGCCAGGGTAGTAAAATACATGTATTTCCTGCCTTCTGATGGGGAAAAGATCTCAGAACCCAAGCCTTACACATTTGCAATGATCATTGCAGCGATATTCGTATTAGCTATTGGTTTCTGGTCAGAGCCGTTCCTTTATTGGGCAATGGAAGCCGCAAAGGTGTTGATCTAAGGAGGTAAAGAATATGGCAGATTGCGATCTATGTAGTGTTTCAATACCCACTGTTGTCCCAGTAAGGGTTTTTGTGCCCCGGTTTGAGAACTCGTATCCGGAAGGTATCTGGAAAGGACTGTGTGAACCATGTCTGAAGGCAGCAAAAGAGACTGCTGACAGATTCACCACATTCAGTGCATCCGGCACTGTTGGTAAATGTGACCTGTGCAGCGCTGTTGCCCAGCTGCAGCCCGTACAAATATCCAGGCCTTCTTTCTCAAAAGGAGAAGAAGAGGACACTGCAATGCTCTGCAAGAAATGTCTTGCTGCTGTTCAGGAAGCCGACAAAAGCTGGCAAAGGCAAAAAGAAAAAGAACAGCATGAGCATCACTAAGACCGGATAATTATCCCGGTCTTATCTTTTTTTATTTTTTGCTCTTGTTATAACTGGGCTGCCTGATTTTTAAAACGCTATCCAATATACACATCCGAGCAGCAGCAAGCCTGTTAATCCCATCAGGATGCCTCCGAACGTATAGTATCTGAGTGCTTCGCTGGTTTCAAGTTCTGCAAGATCTCTGAATATCCAGAAAAAGGGATCGTTTACATGCGATATCAGGAATGTGCCACATGCCATGGAAAGGAGACTGATCTCAACAGGAAGTCCAAGTTGTGGAAGGATGGGTATTATCAGAGCAGGTGCTATAAGCATCGTGACCACACGGGAACCCTGTACCGTCTGCACAGCCACAGCTACCAGAAAAGGTATCAAGAGAGCAGGAAAAGCAAGATCCAGGAACATTTTACCCAAAGCTTCGCCTGCTCCTGTCATTGTAAACGTGGCTCCGAGCGCTCCTCCTGCGCAGAGATCAAGCAATACAATTCCACTGCGTCTGATAGCTTTTTCTACCCATTCATGCAGCTCCTTCCCATACGATCGTGACAATACCAGACAAAGCAGCACACCAATCAATAAGGCTACATTGGGATTTCCTATGAATGATATCAATGGATGAGTTAAGAACGTACCTGCAAGTATCAGCAGAATGGGAAGACCTATGGGAAGATATGCTGCTAGTCTGCTTTTTGATGCTTTCTGCAGGGATTCTGCTTGAAGGACATAATCATGTTCCTTGATCTTTGTCGATCTTGATGCATATCTGTATCCCAGTAATGATATGGGAAAAGCTATCATAAGTCCTATGAAAAACACTTTCGCAATATCCGCATGCATCTCACTGGCGGCACTGAGTACAACAGGTGAAGGATACAGAAGACCAAAGGATGCCAGTGTACCAAGTACAAGTGAGGTTGCGGGTATTCCGGCCGGTATCTTCAATTTAAGGCTAAAATCCTTAGCCAGAGGAGCAAATACCACGTAGGCAAGAATAGAGCACATAAAAGGTACAGCAAACAGGAATCCCAATATGTTAAGAGCAAGCAGTGGTCTTTTAGATACTCTGATCAGATCACTGGCAATAACGTCCATGCCTCCGGTTTTTTCCAGTACTATACCTAAGATACTGCCAGCGGTAATTATTATGGCAAACTGGGCGAATACTTTCCCCATGCCAAAGGACATGGTATTCAATGCTTCTTCAGGTCTGCCTGCCATTATTCCTATAAGCAGTGAAGTTATTACCAGACTGAGAAAAGGGTGAAGCCTTACATACGTTGTCAGTATAAGAACGATCAGCAGTGCAAATAAAAAGATTAGCATAGGCTCCATAAGTAAAAATTCCATTTACCACTTATTAAACCTTTATGTGCTAATCAGGATCAATGTGTTGGAAGATTATCTCTTTATTCGACCAGAAGATCCGGCAGGTGTACCGGACACACGTTCGCTGAGCTTTTTCTTTTCATCCGAATACAATAGTGATATCAGCACCGATCCTTTATCCATCTCCCCGCTTATCAGTCTTTCAGTATAATATTTGAATCCATCTTTGTCAGGTTTTCTCTCAAGTATGTTCACATAAGCTGTTGCAACGAACTCCGTGTGATCCTGTATGGAAAGCAACTCTCCCAGAACGCACTCTTTGATCTTTTTTGCGCTTACCTGCAAGAGCCATTCATCTTTTCTTGCAACGCTCTCAGTTTCAAAACCAGTTTCCTCAAGGTAACTTCTAATGATCATTTCTGTAAATCCTGTGTGATGAAAGTCCCCATGATATTGCTGTGAACCAAAAAGGCAGTGCACCAATACCTCCTGCTGTTCTAAGGACTGATATGCATCTTGCATTAACAGGGATAGTATTCCCAGAAGATCAGGAACCTGTAAATGGAGGATACCACCTTTTTTCAACAGACGGTTCCATTCGGAAAGGACAAGCTTTGTCTTGTTGCGTGTTATGTGTTCAAGCACATCATAAGCAATAATTTCCTCATAGTATCCGCAGGGGAGCATTTCAAGGTTACAGACATTAGCTACCATATCCGGATCGTGGAAATCATTGAAATCAATGTTCAGATACCCTTCTTTTTTATCAAACCCACAACCCAGATTCAATTTTCGCGGATATGAAGTGTGATCAAAGTCTTTTTCTTCCATTATTTTTTTCATCCTTTGAGGTCAGTTTAATTGGAATGCATATTTCGCATTATCAGTACTTTTAGGTGTCAATAGTTATTTTCACGGATAATAAGCTTATTATCCATTAATGCATTTCAAATAAACATCTACTGTACGTGTCAATGGGAAATTTAATGGAATTATAATGTAACTTTTTTATCTTCATCTATATCTTAGAACTATTAATTTGAAATTAAGGAAAAAATAAAGATGCTTCTTTCCGGAAAGATACAGGAGCATCTAAAAACTTATCATCAATCATGCACGTAGAGTACATACAGACACGAATTTTCACGCATTTCCATAAAACCCTGTGTTTCGGAAATGCCAGCTTTTTCCAGCAGTACTTTTTTCCAGGACTCGGGAGGCAATGCGATCTTGCCTGTATATGCCTTTGCTGCTATTTGCGCGTACTCTAAGGGTTTCCCTCCGATCCTGATCCTCTTTGCTACCTCATTGCGGTATGTCTGATGCATCATACAGGCACTGTGGGCAGCAGAAGGTTGTATTGTATGATTGTAGTGATCAGTGGCTTCCATATGTACAGGATTGAAGTTACCAAGACGTTTGATATATTCACTTATGGCCTTTGAGAATGGACATACCTTCGTTACAAAACCATTTGGGCTGATCTGTTTAATGTTCTCGAAGGATGAAAGCACAGATTCTCCGTTTACCACTGCATTGGCAAACTCTTCCCAGTTATTGTATTCCTCTTCGGGAACAGACCTTGCAAGAGATTTTGCCTGTCCTACGATATAGTTCGTGAAACCTTCAACACCCTGTTTATCAGAGATATCCTCAAAGAAGAGGAATACAGACACGTCAACAAAAGGATTAGAGGCTATTGTTTCTGCCATTTGCTTCACCTTATTCCATTATCTCCTCACCGGCAGATTTACCCTTCACGATCAGTGCGAAGACACATGATGCACTTCTTAGAATGCTTTTAATGTGTCTTTCATCCACATTGATCCTGGTAAGGTTTTCTTGTAACATCTTTACTTCTCCCATACGTCCTTTGTTTGCAAGATGCAGGCATTCAAGGAGCTGCTTTGCAACAGTTATGTTGTTTGCAGCTATCTCCCGGAAGCGCTGGTGAGTTATACAATAATTCGAGACCGCTGAGTCCCGGATACGATTATTATAGCTGTCTGCGACATCTTCATCAGAACCGGGGATCGGGCCGATCTTCTGGATGAACCTGATCATAGTAGGAGCCATGGGGCACATCTTCAATGCATACACATAGCCTATCACATCTCCGTCCTTATCTGTGATCGCAAGATCTGTAAGTACATTTATTTCACCTTCAATTGTCAGAGAGGTTCTGCCTTCTTTCATTGCTACGTTGAAAGCTGGCCAGCCAACATATGCCTCTTTTCCCATTCTTTCTGCGTAACTCTCTCCGACCCGCAGCCAGTATTCCACTACACCCTCCGTGCCTGCCTTGCTTACCATATCGTCAACAAGTGAATATAATGCTATATCCATCATGATCCATATCCTCCGTTTGAAATTCCCGAAACTCTGCTGTTTTCCTATATTATATCACAGAAGCTGTCGTCTATTCTATAGATATATTATTATTTTTATAAATACGTATCTTATGGGTGATGTCTTTACATCACAAGCTTCCGTTTGCATTGCGGAGCAGTCAGGAAAAGGCTATCAATTGTTGAATTATCCTGTTGCATCAAGACAAATTTGGCTTGGTGATATCATTTTCTAATCTCCCATCGGCCATCCAGTAACTTCTCAATTAGAATAAGCAATGCACCTACAGACTCCTCATCAAGGAACACGAACATATCGCCATAAAGAGTGCAATTACCTTGAGCGTTGCACAGACCCTGTACCTGGAACATTGTTTCTATGTTCAGCACTTCAGAGGAAGTTGCATCTGATCTGTCCTTGATCCGGGAAAATACCGTCTCTGCATCTTCTAAAACGATTTCAGGAGTTGAATGCAACACTCTTGTTCCCAGGAACTCGCATATGTTATTCAGATAGGATCCGGCCAGGATATTGACAGTTTCACTAAGCGCAGACTCATACATTTCCGGATTCTCTTCCAGTGCATGTTCTCTCAAAAGATTGGAACAAAGGGTCACAGCACTACCAGGATCTAAAAGCATCATCATTGTGCCAGTCAGGTCTCCGGTCAGATCCATCATTATAGCTACGAGGGTCATAGATGAAGGCATCATTGAGGCCATCGATGCAATGTCCATTATCTGTGAATTTGACAGGTTCAGCTGAACCCTGCTGCTCAAAAGCTGGGAGAGAGCGGTTGTGGCATTGCCCATACCAATGCCCCCTATCTCCCTCAGCGCATCTGACTGGAAACCTGAAAGCTGTATCATATGACAAACTCTTTAAGCTTTATTTATCATTTCCGTCTCAAGGAAGAAGCTTTTACCTGCATAAAATCGAATAAACTCATCTTTGCCGCCTTTTACTATTTTTATACTGTTCTCGGATTCTTCTGCAATATTCACAAAAAGCCCTTCGAATCTGCTAACAACTTCTTTTTGATGTGCAAGGCTATTGATCATACCAACAAACACGATCTCTTTGGATGTAAATTGCTCAGCCATTTTAGATGTGAAGGAATATGTGCGGTCTTCTCCTTCTGCTAAAAGCATATGGGACAGCGGTTCGAATATCAGGGCGCAGCCTGCAGGAAGTTTACCTGTAAGGTCGAAGAAGCTATCAAGTTCTCTTGCCGGCAATATGATGATCCCATCTTTTTCTACCAGTTTGTCCTCAGTACCGGACAGTTCAATGAATTTCATAGCTCCGATGTCCAACAGTTCTCCAAGCCTTTCCTTGTAAATGGAAGTGCGCGGTTCAGTTGAGACCAGCACTACATTCATGGTTTCACCATAAAAGCGCAGACACATTTCTATTACTGAATCCTCATAGCGGGTCCTTGGAGTGTATTCGATCAGCGTTGACCATTTTAATAGCCCGGCTATACTTTCAGCAGTGCTTGCATCATCGTCAGCCTGTTTTCCCTCGCTTTTTCTGAATACCATGCCTTCGATGAGAAAATTCCCCAGGTCCTGACGGGGGACGGTCTTAAATGCCCTGAACATCAAAAAGCCCGCTGCAGCAAAAATACTTGTGTATACAGCACTCCAGAAACCAAGGAACAATAATATGGTCTCAACTACGTTCTGGTCAGTATTCCCCACTGCCAAAGCCGGGAAGATAGCAGTAGTAATGAGGAATATTGCTGTCAGAGCAAGAAGGAGCCATGCAACAGAACCTCTTTTTGTATCTTTATATACCTTTATCCAGAAATAAATAGCAAGCATTCCTCCTAGGAGGGAGACAGATATGAATACAATATGTAAGAGCGTAAGGTCCGGACTAAGCATTTCTACCTCCAAATGAATATATTCAAACAATTAATATAAATTCTTGTCTATTAAATTAAGTTTTCTCCTTTTATTGCGCTTTTAATATGGTAAACTCCTGTATCAGTATCCAGCACAACAGTACGCCCATAATTCTTTCCCACATCTTCTGCAATTAGAGGTATTTTCATTTCTGTAAGTACAATTTTTGTGGCCTGTATATTCCGTTCTCCGATGTTCAGGTTCACATCGCTGTTAAAAGAGAACATCTTTGCTCCACCGGCTATTTTAGCTACCAGTCTTCTGCGCACTGCTCCGATACTTACCATCTCTTGTATGACAATAGGTATGCCGCTATCAGCAAATTTGGCACAGTTATCTGTAAAACGTGCATTTTCAATAGTTGGCAGCATGATGTGTATCAATCCTCCTATTTTTGCCACGGGATCATAGAGGGCAATACCTACGCATGATCCCAGGCCCAGGGTTGTCAATTTATCCGGACTTCGAGTCACAGCATAATCTGCCATTCCTACCACTATCATATTCAGTCGATCAACAGAACATCGCGTCTACATGCTTTAAAATCAATTCTAGAGATATGGGATCGAACAGAGTGAGAAGTTTCCCATGCATATCATTACCTTTTAGCGTGAACAGGGTATCCAGAATTATGGCATGTTCAACTTCCTGGCTCATATGAATAAGTATATTGTCCATTATGGCACCTATCATGTCATATGTATGGAATGGGGCCGATGCAAAAACATCCACTTTAAGAAAATCGGAAAAAGCGGTAATATAAGTACTTCCCAGGATGTGACCTACTTCTGATATGAGCGACTCGTTCATGGGATCTGTGATGTCTGAGTATTCCTTTTTTGTCATAGTGTTGCAGATAAGTTGTGCACTTTCCGGTGGCAGAAGTATGACCATATAACCATTGACCCCCCCTGCCAGCTCCATAAGGACTCCCGAAACCAGTTTATCGGCCCCTCCGGAAAACTCTGTTACTTTCTCTATCCTGGCAACTTTGAGGCTCGGGGTCATTATCTTTATTTCACTTCCCATCATCTCTGCCAGAGAAGTGACCGCATTACCTATTCCTATATTGCTTATCTCTTTTAAAGCGCTGTAATGAAAGTCTGTAAGTTTGGAAATATCGTAAACCATATGATCCTCTCTTTCAGTTGAGCAGCCAGTTTTTTTATTTTTGATAGATCCTTTCCCTTGGGTCAAATGCTCTGAACATGTCTTTTGACGGACCTATCAGTGTTTCGGTTTTACCCATTACAAAAAAACCATCTTTATTAAGGCCATTGTAAAAGTCCATGTACAGTTTTTCCTGTAGATGCCTTTCAAAATATATGGTGACATTGCGGCAAAATATGGCATCAAAACCGGTGAGTTTCTCTCCGGAAATAAGATCGTTCCTGCGGAATTTAGCTACTTTTTTGATCTCATCTTTTAAATGATAACATTCCCCATCATGGTCAAAATATTTAATACGGATGTCTTCAGGCACTTCTTTCATTTCCACTTCTGTATATATCGCTTCTTCCGCTCTTCTTAGAATATCTTTGTCAATATCAGTGCCGGTAATTTGGATATTATATCTGGAGAAATCATTTCCCAGTAGTTTTTTAAGGAGTATGGCTATGGAATAGGCTTCAACACCCATAGAGCACCCTGCACTCCATATTCGTATATTCCGAAGCCCTGTACTTTTTGATTTGATTATAGAGGGCAGCACTTCCTTCTCCACAACCTCATATGTTTCGGAGTTCCTGAAGAAATTAGTTACATTAACTGTGAGAGTATCCATCAGATGTGTGTACTCATCTGTGTGAGTATTAAGATATTGTACATATTCTCCAAAATTTTTTGAATTGGTTACCCTCATTCTTACGTTAACTCTTCGTTTGAAATGTGAATCCTTATATTGCTCGCTATTGAAACCCAGGTTTTTTTTAATGAGGTTTTTTAACTTCAAGTAATCCTGTTCTTCAGAGCACTCCAGCTTTAACATCTGATCAACTCCTTAGACTTACATTCACTCTATCTAAAATATTTTTTTGGATCATGCCTCAGGCAGCATTTATTATCCCATCATCTTTTTCATGATCGCGGCAACAATTACATCTGATGCACCCGGTTCAAAGAGCATGTTGAACTCATTACGGGAATTTGTAGACGGTATATAGCCCACTCCTTTCACTACAATGAACTCATCTGCCATGGACCCTACAGTTTCTCTAATAAAATTCCCGACGCCTTCCATGTCCACACTGATCTCTGGCTCACCGATCTGTAGATTGATCCCCAGAAACTCATTAACTACTCTCATGTATGCAGCGCACAGGCGCATTCCCATTTCCCTGAGTTTCTTTATTTCTTCTTCCTGGATAGCATGAGTTGTACCTATAGGCTTCTTTCTTAGCAGATCTACAAAGGAAAGGGCTGAATATTTTGGTAGCAATATAAGTGTTCCTCCCGTAACATCACCACTTATCTTTAAATGTACTCCTACCACACTTTTCTGAGCACCCTCTGAAGCTTCGGCTATGATCCTTTGCAGTGGATATATGTCCACTTTCGGAATATCTATCTTGACCTCACGGTCAACCATTTTTGATAGGGAAGTAGCTAAATGCCCCATTCCTATGTTCCCAGCTTCCTGAAAGGCACCCTTTGTCATCTCATCGATTTCAGGCATGATTACATCTCCTTTGGTATCAGACCAATGTTCCAATGTCAAGTATCAAACAAACAGTGCCATCTCCCTGAATAGTGGCACCTGCAAATCCTTTTACGCTACGCAGCACTTTACTGTCAAGGGATTTGATTATGACCTCTTGCTGCCCCAACAGTTCATCAACTACAAAACCAAAGTGGTTTCCCATCTTTTCCACCACTACAACTATGAGGTTCTCTTTGTCGTTGACTTTAACAGGACAATCCAGAGTACTGTTAAGTCTTAAAAGCGGTAAGACCTCTCCGCGCAGCAGGATGACTTCCTGGCCCTCTATTGTCTTTATATCCTTTGATCTTATACCTACATCTCTTACCACATTGTTAAGAGGTATAGCGTACGTTTCACCTGCTGTTCTTATCATCAATGATTGGATGATAGCAATAGTAAGAGGCAACTGAAGCGTAACAATACTGCCTTCTCCAAGTACGGATTTAACTGAAACATTTCCTCCTAAAGATTCGATCTTTGTCTTGACAACATCCATTCCAACTCCCCGGCCAGATACATCTGTAATCACGGCATTGGTGCTAAAACCCGGGAGGAATATCAGATTAAATGCTTCTTCATCACAGAGCTTTGAAACTTCTTCTTTGCTCATTAAGCCCTTCTTTACAGCAGCATCTCTTAACTTTGCAGGGTCCATGCCTTTGCCGTCGTCCTGCACTTCAATAAGCACTGTATTCCTTTGTCTAGATGCTGCCAGGCGTACAAGTCCTTCAGATGATTTACCTGCTTTTGCACGTTCTTGAGGTGATTCCACACCATGGTCCACAGCATTTCTCAACAAATGTACTAATGGATCTCCTATCTCATCCAGGACCGTTCTGTCAAGCTCAATTTCCTTACCCTCTATCACAAGACTGATCTGCTTGCCTTCAGATTTTGCCAGATCTCTTACCATCCTCGGGAAACGGCTAAAGATCTGATCGATGGGGACCATTCTTGATTCCATTACCTCTGTTTGTATCTCATTGGTGAGTCTGTCCAGGGTTCCAAGAGCCTCTTCAATATCCTTTGATCTTATATCCGTAGCTAGCTGGTTCAGTCTAATCTTATTAATAATGAGTTCTCCGACCAGATTCATGAGATTATCCAGTCTCTCAATATTGACCCTGATGCTCTGTCCGGTCTTTACGGATTCGTTTTTCTTTTGTTGGATGGTATTTTTGTTTGCCAGGTCTAAGATCTTTTCTTCTCTAACTTTTTCTCCATGGTCCACAGCATCTTTTTTGTGAGTATATAAGGGAATTATTTCAACTTTAGTAACTTCTGAAATGTTTTCTATCCTGTGCTGTATTGACCCCATGCTCTGAGAAGTTGCAGCAACTACCAGAAAGCTGAAATCGAACTTTTCATCTTCAAGTTCTTTTTCCGGAGGTTTGGTTTTAATGACTTTTCCGAGCTTGTTGAGGTTCATAAGCACCATGCTTGAACGGGCTGCCTTGAGGACACATGATTCATCCAGAAACACTTTAACGATAAGTACTTCCTGATCATGCGCTCTTGTAAGTTGGATCTCAGCCAGTTCTTCCTGGGTGAACTTAATTTCTTTGTTGATAACTTCTTTGCAGCTTACTTCTTCTGTAACACTAATGCTCTGCGCAGCAGGCATTTCAGTATCGATGTTCTTTGGAGGGGCAGGATATGTCAGATTGGTAATAGGTTCTGAAACTGCCACTGTATCCTGTGCAGTTGAAGGTAAGCTCATTATACTGTGGAGTTTACATTGCAGTGTTGACACGTCCACAGCATCAGGATTATCAATATTCTCAACCAGTACTTCCAGGGTATCCAGACATTCGAATTGTATCGCGATTATTTTCTCGGTCAGAGTCATCTGAGACTTCCTGATCATATCCATGATGTTTTCCATTTCATGGGTAAGCTGTGCAATAGTGTTGAATCCCATAGTTGCGGACATCCCTTTTAAGGTATGGGCAGACCGGAACATATTGTTGATATATTCCATATCTTCAGGGTTTTGTTCCAATCCCAGCAATGCCTCATTAAGCTGCTGCAGATGCTCTTCAGATTCAGCTTTAAATATCTCTTTGTATTCCGACATTTCCATAATATCACCAACAGTGACTTTCAACCATCGTATGATGCTTTCATATGAGCTGCTGAATTGCTGTGGCTATCATCTCAAGGGGTACCACACGATCCGCAAGTCCACGATCAACTATGGCTTTTGGCATCCCATAAACAACACATGATCTCTCATCTTCAGCTATTGCCTTTCCTCCGGCATTCTTTATGCGCTCTACACCTTCAGCTCCATCCATACCCATGCCTGTCATGATCACCGAAAGTATGTTGGAACCATATATTGGAGCTAATGTCCTGAAGAGCACATTCACGCAAGGCCTGACACCTAATTCCCTGGGTTCTTTGTTAAGCGCGATCACTTCTACCGTCTTTCCATCTATCATCTTCTGAACTACTTCCATATGATAATCACCCGGCGCTATGAGCACAACACCTTCCCTTATCAGGTCGCCATCTTTTGCTTCCCTCACTTCCAGTTCAGATTGTACTTTCAGCCTCTGAGCCAGCGAAGCAGTAAATCCGGCAGGCATATGCTGGACTACCAGCACTGCTGCTTTAAGGTCACGCGGAAGCTTTGGAATCACTTTCTCCAGAGCTCTGGGCCCTCCAGTGGAGGTACCAATGGCAAGTATCTTTTTTGTCATTATACGCCTGGGGGTAGCTTTGGATGTATTGGATATTGGTAAGGTATTTTCAGCATGTATTTTTCCTTTCTCGGAACTTTTTACATGCTCTTCCATGAAATGCAGGTTCTTGAGCTGTGCCTTTGCAGCAGCCTTGACTTTTGCCCGGATTTCCTCTGCGATGAGTTCTATATCGCGGCTTATAGTTCCGGAAGGTTTCTGGATAAAATCGAGTGCTCCATACTCAAAAGCATTCAATGTGAGTTCTGCTCCTCTCTCGTCTGCAGCCGTTAGCATGATCACCGGCGTGGGGCATTCGCTCATTATATATCCCAGAGCACCAAGGCCTTCCAGCACAGGCATTTCGTGATCCAGTGTAACTACATCCGGTCTGAGCCTTTCGACCTTTTCCACGGCCATCTGGCCATTGCGTGCGGTATCGATAACTTCTATATCCGGATCACTGTTGAGTATATCCGAAATTATCTTACGCATCAGGGCAGAATCATCAACAACAAGTACTCTGATGGTCATATTTACATTACTTTCTTGACGACTTCAAGTACTTTCTTTGCATCGAATGGCTTTACGATGAAGTCCCGAGCTCCGATCTTTAGGGCCTCAGTGACTACAGACTGCTGTCCTATGGAAGAACACATCACTACTTTTGCATCTGGATTTGATGCCATGATATTTTTGAGCGCATCGATACCTTCCATATTTGGCATGACTATATCCATGAACATAAGTTCCGGTTTTACCAGTGGGTATTTTTTTACTGCATCCAGGCCATCTACAGCCTCTGCAACAACTTCATGCCCGTTCTTTGTAAGAATATCCTTGATGACCATGCGCATAAAAGCCGCATCATCCACAATCATTACTTTTGCCATATTCCCTCACCGATAACTAAAAAAGTTTTTATACTATTGTTTTTATATTTTTAATAATATACCAATTGCAGTTACACATTATTAATATAAAAACATGTTGATTATAATGTCTCTTGTAGACAGCATTATCAAAATACAGTATTAGTAAGCTGATGAGTTTCCTTTTATTTTCCTGATCAGTATCGTGATGACAGCCATTGAAAGATATTATGGCAGCATGTCTCAGAGTTCTGTAATTCGTTATTATTTCAATGAAAAAAGTCTGATAAACGGCAACTAAACAAATAAATAAACAAATTTGTAATTTTACTGATAGCCTTCAGTTTAATGCTATCAGGATGTACGGAACAGCCAGAAGAACAACCAGAAGCAGGAAATGAGACCGAGGTAACTGAGCAAAAGAACATAGTACAGACACCTATAGATGCAGGTTCGTTCAATACCCTTGTAACGGCTGTGCAAAAGATCTTGTAGAAACTCTTAGCTCAGAAGGGCCTTTCACAGTCTTTGCACCTACAGATGCTGCGTTTGCCGCAGTTCCTGAAGAGACTTTGAATGCCTGCTGGCTAACAAAACAGAACTGACAAAAGTACTTACCTATCATGTGGCATCAGGCAAGTACATGGCTGGGGACGTTGTTAGCATGGACAACATAACCACTCTTGAAGGTAACATGCTGTGTTTTAAGGTTTTTAAAATCCCTACAGAGCCAACATCTGGCTCTGGCTTTTCTTTTATCCGGCTACCTGTAACAGAAGGATAAGTATCGTCAACCTTACAAAAACACTGATGCCTACTGATATTCCTACTATCTTTGTACCAACTTTTGCTCCGAACAGCGATATGTATCGGGGAAGAAGTGATCTGATCCCAAACATCGGCAGCATGAACATACTCCCCAGCATGAGGACTATCATTGCCTGTACAGGCGAGATCCCATTATCACTCAGCATGGGGCCGAGTAATGATATCCCCATAATAGGGCTTGCAATATAGGTTGTGAGGGGAACGATACTTTCAGAAGGGATATGAAAGATATTTGCAAGTGGCAACAAGCTGAACACCTCTAATATCCCGTTTTCCCTTAGATAAAAAACAATTGTGGTCATAGCCAGATATACTAAGGCGATCCTCGTGAACAGACGTTTCTCTTTCATAAAAGTTCTCTTGATAGCATCTTTCAAGGAAACCTTTTTCCGGGTAGTTGTATCAGTCATCTTACAGTTATTTTTCTCAAGCAGCAGTTTGCTGAGGATGACCACTATTGAGATCTTTACTATTGCCGTAAGTATGAACACTCCTACATAGAATCCACCTACAAAGTATCCGAGGGCTGGCAGTACTATCGGTATCTGATATGTAAGTATCTCTCTTATATATGCGGGGGTACTGTTGAGCAGAGCGCATAGCATTGCCTCTGTATCATTGATACACCCACTGTTGCGCACCTGCACCACCATGCTATTGGCAGCAACTGTTGACCCCAGGGCAACTACAAATGCTGAAGCACAGCTTTCCGGAAGATTGGTATGCCGAAAAAGAGGACCAGCAATTACGGACAACTTTTGCATCAGTCCAAGCTCTATCAGAAGGCCTGTGCCAAAAAGTCCAATTGCTATCACTATTAGTATCGGGATGGCAAAATCTAGCACTTTGAGCAGAAGGTCAAGCATGGCAATATGTAATGTATAGTATCTAGATTAATGTATCTCATAATTAAATATCACCAAAACCTTGATATTTACTGCAATGTATTTGATGGTGGTGAGCAGCAGTGAAAGAGGACCTAATGGAGATCCTTGCGTGTCCTTTATGTAAAGGAGATCTTGTTCTGAACGTGCAGAGCAAAGAGGACGCAGAAATTATAACAGGTACTTTGTACTGTAAAAAGTGCAATGAATACTATCCAATAGACGAGGGTATACCTAACATGTTGCCTCCGCATCTAAGAGAATGAGGGAAGGTAAATTGCAGGTAGTTCATATTAACAGACTGGGGATCAATTCCATTGAATTTGATATGGAATCTATGGAGATACCTCTCTCTCCGGGGGAAGAAAAGAGTTTTGAGATAGTGATCATCAATTACAGTTCACCTACACATGTACACATTTCTGTAAGCGATACTCTCAAACCCAATGTCACTATTCTTGAGGACAATCCATATGTGACACATGAAGATTATGTCCCGGTGGTAGTCCGCATTCCCTTTGATGGAAAAAAGATATATCAGGGCGATGTTTATGTAACAGTGAGCCATGGTGCAAGAAAAAGTAGTTTTTCTATGGTTCTAGGTCAGCCTCTTATAAGCAAGGATACCCGATGCATACAGGTCGATGATTCTCTGTCAGCACCTAATGAGGTCTACATAAAGAACAAGAAGCCTGCTGTTTCGTGGAAAGAGAAACTTCCGGGTATTTCTATAGGAAAGCTGAAATACAATTATGAGTACCTGGTCTCCAAGGCTACGATCTTTCTTTCCGGTGTTCTTCTTATAGTTCTGTTCATCTTTACGATGTCAAGTATATTCTCTTATGGACTCAGCCCAGCACTGAGCTTCTATTTTGCTGTTGCTTTATCGATTGTATTTACGGCATTTTGCGTATATCTTATATTAAATCTTCCAGTCTTCAAGTGATCCAGGTAGTTGACCCACATGAAATATATCGTAGTTACAGGCGGAGTTATGAGCGGTCTTGGTAAAGGCATCACTGCTGCATCCATTGGCAGGAACCTTAAGAACATAGGGTATAAGGTCACAGCCATCAAGATCGACCCATATATTAACATTGATGCAGGGACGATGAGTCCCTATCAGCACGGAGAGGTCTTCGTCCTTAAGGATGGAGGGGAAGTGGATCTTGATCTTGGGAACTACGAACGGTTCCTTGACACTGAGCTTACCCGGGATCATAATCTGACCACAGGTAAGATCTACCAGTCCGTGATTTCAAAAGAGCGCAGGGGAGATTACTTGGGGAAGACCGTGCAGATCATTCCCCACATCACTAATGAGATCAAGGACCGGATAAGAAAGGTTGCTGCAAAGAGTGGCGCTGATATATGTCTTATTGAGGTAGGAGGCACTGTGGGTGATATTGAAAGCATGCCTTTCCTCGAAGCTGTCAGACAGATGCACCGTGAAGAGAAAACAGACAACCTTATTTTTGTGCATGTGACGCTAGTGCCAATAGATACTCAGGGTGAGCAGAAGACCAAGCCAACGCAGCATTCTGTTAAGGAGCTCAGGGAACTTGGATTGACACCAAATGTAATAGTTGCCAGGTGCAAGGAACCTCTTTCCAGAAATACAATCTCAAAGATATCCCTGTTCTGTGATGTACCGGAAGAAGCTGTTATCAGTGCCCATGATGCAAGGGACATTTATGAATTGCCTCTTTTGATGGATAAAGAAGGGCTTACTCAATATCTGATAAAAAGACTTTCTCTCAAATCGACAACTTCTGATACATCCTGGATCGAAATGGTGGAGCGCATGCAAAACCTAAAGGGACAGGTGAATATTTGCATTGTAGGGAAGTACACTCACCTTGAGGATTCATACCTCAGCATCAGTGCATCCATTAAACATGCTTCTACAGAATGTGGTTGTGATTATGTTACGGACTGGCTCAATGCAGAAACACTGGAACATGACCCGGAATGTCTTAAAAAGCTGGAGGCATATGATGGGATTCTGGTTCCGGGAGGCTTTGGGGAAAGAGGTACTGAAGGTAAAATTATGGCTATCAGATACGCCCGCGAGCACAATATCCCATTCCTGGGACTTTGTCTGGGAATGCAGTTATCTGTAGTAGAGTTTGCAAGGAATGTAGTGGGTCTTGAAAAAGCTAATAGTACTGAGTTCAACGAAGATACTCCTTTTCCGGTCATAGATATATTGCCAGAGCAGGAAGGGGTGGAGGATATGGGAGCCACGATGAGGCTGGGTGATTATGAGGCTCAGCTTAAGCCAGGCTCCCTCGCAGAAAAGATCTATGGGTCACGCAGTATAATTGAACGTCACAGGCACAGATATGAAGTAAATCCCAACTTTGTGGACAAATTGCAGGAAAAGGGCCTTGTGTTCTCCGGGGTCAACAGGAACCGCATGGAAATATGCGAACTTACCGGACATCCGTTCTTCTTTGCATCTCAGTTCCATCCAGAGTTCAAATCAAGACCGGGCAAACCTTCTCCTCCATTTAAAGCTTTTATGTGCGCCATGCTTGACAGGCAGAAAGAAAGGTGTTAACTCATTTTAAGAGGGTCCACCTTCATATATTCGCGCAGCACTGTGGTGGCATAGCTTCCTTTAGGAAGGGAGAATTCCACCATCACTTTTTGCTTTCCGTTGTTCAGGTCATCTTCGAGGATCTTGAATTGTGGCTGTACATTAAGAAGTATCTCTCTTCTTTGTCCCTTTGAAGCCATGGAGGGTATTTCCTGCAACTGGAACTCCTCAGTAGTTAATTTGAGTTCCTCTATGATAGCTGATTCAATTTCTCCGGAGATTCCCGAAGCCATCTCGGTATTATATCCGAAGAGCGGCGCAGTGACAAATGCCCGTCCTCTTTTTATAAGATTGTTCATTCCTTCCAGGTTCACAGCATTGACACGTTGTGTTTTTGATGTATCAGGCAGAGAATCACTGTTCTTGAAGCATACGATATCTCCTTCAATGGCCTGGTTAAGAGGAATTCCGGCTTGAATTCTTGCACAGATCACTCTATTATATATGTATGACTGGAATGCATGTACGAACATCCTGCTCATGCTGTCTGTCAACATCGAGAACGAACCTTTATAATCTTCCGGATGCTCCACAAGATAGTGCATCATGGCACGTTCATAGCGCAGACGGGGAGGAAATGTTCTCAGTCCCTGTGCAAAATCTCTGGTGTTCCGTACTTCATCTCTTGCTATCCTTGTTTCTTGCGGCTCGTCTTTGAAACTTGCAGCAATATATATCATTGCAGCTTCTTCGGGTGAACCTCTGACCAGAGCTTCTCCTACCAGATGTGTAACCGGCCGGATGGCTCCAAAGCGCTGTATTCCAAAGAAATTAGGGACTCCTCCCATATTCTGTATCTCGGAAGTGATCCCGTCCATTCTTTGCTTCAGTTCGTCTGTTGCAAGATCTATATCCCGTATAGTTATCTGGAATATATTTCCCCGCAGATCTCCCAGTTCCACAGATCTCCTGTATCTTCCAAGAGGCGTCAACTGTACATCTTTGATATGCACTTTTTCAATGGTCTCTTCAGTAACATCAAAGATACTGATGCGCTGGGTGGTTACAGCTCTTTTGTCTTTTGTACCTGCGAAACCAATGCGCTTCTGGCTGATACCAAGTGATCTCGAAAGATCCCTGATGATATGATTTGTGTCCCAGTCCCTTTTAGTGAGTTCTAAAATCAGGTGTTTCCCGGAAGCTTCCACCTCCCAGCCGGATACTTCCTTTACTATGAAATCCTCCGGCACCTGCCTGAGCTTTCCTCCGATATCTCCGGTTGTAGTTGCATATAATTCCATGCCTATCGTGTGTTCTGTTTCAGGGACCTGCATGAGAGGTTCTATAGCTCTTAGACTATATCAATGATACCTCTCTACTTGGTGAAATCATAAACTCAAAATGTTAATGTATACATCATATAATAGGTGTAAGAATACATGCAAAGAGCAATGATAGAAGATTTTGATAACCCTTTTTTTTGAGAAGCTTTTTGGAAATGTTCACTTGAACAATATATGTACCCTTCTTCTCCATGTTTCCTTTTCAGCACAGAGGACATCGTTTTTACAAGATTTCTGCAATGGTACAGAGCCTATATAGGGACAGCTATATATAGGATCCTTACTATTCTAGAGATGCTTATAGAGTTTGATACTGATTTGCTGAATTATAGGTTTAGATAGTATTTTTCATATTTACTGTTTTTCTTATTTTCAACCAAATGGTTGTATTTCTTTTTAAGCTAATCAATTAGGACGTGAAACATTTGTTTAGTAACATGCAGTCAAGTGCTCCAGTAGAAGCTGGACAGAATTATGAAGTGACAATTGAAGACATCGCAAGAGAAGGCGACGGAATCGCAAGAGTAAGCGGATTTGTTGTCTTTGTACCCAACACCGAGGTTGGCGATGAAGTCACGATAAAGGTCAATAAGGTAATGAGCAAATTCGCATTTGGCGAAGTTGCTTAAATCTTATAATTGGTTAAACATTTAGTGAGAAATCAACTATTTGTTTTTCCATCCTTCTTTTTTAATCTCATTTTACGTGTCTGTGTTTTACAGTAAAGGTCAACTGTAAGATTTGAGGTATCATCTTCATTACAAGAGAGCAGATTAACCAGAACAGATCAAGTGAATATGTTTTTAAGGTCAGCTGTACAAATTTTTATATCAAATTCCTTGAGTCGGAAGAACTTCTTTGCCCGCATGTCATTCTCTTCAAGCCTCAAGTCGCTTTCCACAAAACCTGCCTTTTCTAGACGTTTTAGATGCAGGTCCACCACCTGCCTGGAAAGATTCAGCTCTTTGGCAAGCTCATAGATATATCTCTCATTTTCCGAAAGCATGTACAATAATCGTATTCTCACAGGGTGAGCAAGAGCCTCACCGATGTGCACTATTTGTTCAAGTGATTGGGTCATCTGCAGACCATCTCTAAACGTGCCATTATGCTATTCCAGTTGTATAAGACTATGTCTTAATGCATTATGTCTTAATGCATTAGTGAAAAATTAGATCTCGTTCAGTTTGTTCCTTATTTCTTCCACGGCTTTTTTGATCTCTTCCACATCCTTCTCCACTTTCACCAGCCTCTCATTGTTACCAGAGCCTGCAAAGTTGGACTTGCTAAGCAGCATGACCACCACTCCTACAATGAG
Source organism: Methanomethylovorans hollandica DSM 15978 (assembly GCF_000328665.1). NCBI lineage: Archaea > Methanobacteriati > Methanobacteriota > Methanomicrobia > Methanosarcinales > Methanosarcinaceae > Methanomethylovorans > Methanomethylovorans hollandica. The sequence continues at coordinate 1,417,799 of NC_019977.1, read as the reverse complement.
AAGTATGACCAGTATCTGGATGAAAAAACCAAAGACGCCGCCATACATACTACCATAATACCCCATCATACCTGTCAATTTCACTCCATAAATGTGTTATTAAATAAATTACTTTTTAATAATTGAATAGATGGCTTTTTTCGATTTAAAAAGCACGTCATATTGTTAAAAAGTGGGTATGGAATTTAATACCTCCGCATACCCATCATGCCATAACCTCTGCCCATTCCCTGCCTGTACTGGGAAGGAGCATACTGTGAAGTGAAGAAGTCAGGAATAACTTCACCTGTATATGCATCGATACGTCCTTGCTTGGCAGTACCATCATCTCCTGTGTAAGGAACTATCCACCATCTACCCATTTGGTAGATATCATTTTCCGTTACATCGTCTGAGATCTCTGTTTTAGTTATTGCAAGAGCTTCTGCTACAGTCTTTACTGTAGGTTCCTGGTTTGCATAAGTAGCGCAGTAACCCGGAGCATTTCCATTCCAACCTGCACCGCAGTTGCAGAAACCTCCTGCATAACCCGAGGCACGTTGCAAAAGGTTTGTCTCGGCACTTACGAGGGTAGTTGCAGCGAGTCCTGTAAGGAGTACTAGTGCAAGTATTGCTATTGTTCTGTTTCTCATATTGTCACCTCTTTAATCCATTTAAGATATATGTAGTGGATATACTACATATATCGCATATATGGTATATATACCTTTTGAACGAACTACATTTAAAAAGGAAAATCATCAAAATAGCAGCAACAAATGGATGTAATGGAGGAAGAAAAGGTTATAGTGGATCATTGGGTCTGCATAATTTGAGGAGAAAAATTAAGGAGAGATGTGCCCGTCAGGGTGTGTTTGACGGGCTGACGCATTTGTACTTTTATTCTGTGTTTGCCTGATGGATCTTTTTGCCCCCTGACACTTTAAACATTTTAAAAGGAATATTTAATGTCTTTGTTACCATCGATTCTGAGGATTGTACTAATTATGAGGTATATACAACCTAATAAACTTTAAATAGAAATAATAACAAATTCACAATGACAGTTTCTTTTATAAAAACGGCATTTGAGGAAGTATAAATGATGAAAATAAGAGTAGTCAGTTCCAAAGACGAGATTAACACATTAGATCCGGAAGAAAAGATAGTTCATCTTGCGTTCAGACCATCAAACCAGGACATCTTCTCACTTGTAATGAGATGTCCAAAGATCAAGGCAATCCACATTCCAAGTTCTTACATAAGAACAATATCCAGCTCTGCAAGGATGTACCTGAAAATGCAAGCTATAGAACTTCTAGAAGGTGATGTGTGGGGACACCGTAAGGACATCAACGAATATTACGAGATTTCCCAGAGAGTATTTGACCACATAAAGCAGTATAAATCAGAAGGGATGCCAGAGGTTGATCTAGTTGAAAAGTTGAGAAGGGAGACCAAAATGAGTCCAGAGTTGATTTCATTCCTTGCCAAGAATGTTTCCTAAGCAACATTGCTAATCTTTTGGGATAAGTTCAATGAATATTCCATAAATGGTAGCATTCACAAGGATTTTTGTAACCTAGGCATCTACTTTGCAGATGCTGATACTCAGGATCTTCTTTTTTTAATCTTTCCAATCCTACTTTTTTGATCTCGGTAATATCGCGCATGATACCTTCGCTAAAGAGGGGTCTGCCATTATAATCAGACAAATCCGGTATATGGATATTCGATCGACCAAACTATTTCTTTTTAACCTTGAGACTGCAATCCTCTCAGATATTATCAGTATTATTAGTATTATTATTATTATTATTATAAGTATTATTATTATTATTATTATAAGTATTATAAGTATTATTATTATTATTATAACAATAACGATACTATTAGTAATAATAATTGACCTGGGTTTTGCACAGAGTCAAAATCTATTCTATTTTTTTAGAGATAAATATCAGCCAGATGGTGGAGCATTGCATGCAATTTCTCATGTTCTCCCATTCCGATCTTTTCCTTTTCCACAACCTCAAATTTTTCAAACAATTCTAGATTCTGCTTATCTGAAAGTTTCTTTTCAGCCATTGTGAAAAGAACGTTATTTTCTTTTTTAATATGTTGAACCAAGAGCTTAATATAATTTCTTCCGTATTTAATTATTTCAGCACGATCTTGTAAATCTACATTTTCGTGATTAGAAATAGCTTCACCTATAGCATGTGCATATTTGCGTCCGGTTCCATGCTCGGCAATAAGCACATCGATCAGTTTTTGAGATTCTGCACCATTTATAGATTTCAACATAGGAAATAAAATCTCTTCTTCCTTTGTATGATGACATTTGTCCACAAAAGTAAACATGAAATCATGTAGCTGCTTAAGATGTTCAGGGTCAATATTTTCTCCGGCATCAAGTAGTTCGCAAATCTTTCCCAGAACATCAAGCATCAGACCAATTTCATTATGCTCATGTTTTAAATCTTCAGTACCCATCATTCTTACTCACTCCCTGTTCTAGATTCTATATATTCTTTCAGAACAACTGCATTATTAAATTTGTCCTTATTAGTCGCGTAAAGAATAGTAACATCAATTTTTTCCACCATATCAATTATCTGAAGTAAACACCTACTTCCGATTCACTCGAAGAAAACTGCGCACTTCAGCATTGAATGATCCTGGTGCTTCGAGGCTGATCTCATGCCCGACGCCTGGTATAATTACAAGCTTTGATGTTGGGATCTTAGCGTGCAGGTTCTCGGCGACGTTCAGAGGAGAACGCTGGTCTGCTCCACCGTACAGCAGCAGTGTAGGTACTTTGATAGTTGGAAGCATATCACGCAGATCAGCCTCAGCAAAAGCAAGCAGCATAGCTCGCATTCCAACAGGATGGAATTCGGACATGATTGTTGCTGTCTCCTCAATTACCTCAGAAGATACAGATTTAACGAAGAGTGTTGGAATCCACATCTGAACTACCTGTTCTGGCAGCAATTCAGATTGCTGAAGCCCCTGCACCAAACGTTGTGCTACTATATCGGGAGTAAGTGATCCTGCCCATCCCGCATAAGCCGAAGCCAGTATGAGGGACCTTGTCATGTCAGGATATCGATGATAAAACTCAAGTGCAAGCCCGGCACCGAATGACAGACCGAGAATGTGTGGCTTTACTAATCCAATTTCCTCAATAAATGCAGCAAGACAGTCTGCAAAATCAGGCAAACGGAAAGTCTCAGGCGGATCTGCTGAGCGACCGCATCCAGGTGCATCCCAGGCCACAACTGTGAATTCATCGGACAGTTCATCAAGCTGCCTGTGCCACATCCGGCTGTCGCTAAGACCGCCGTGGAGGAGCACAAGGGGTACCCCCTCGCCCTTCCTTTCAAATGCAATGCGTAATTCACCAATTTTGACTTTTTCCATATGTTTAACCCCATATCAAATTTAGTATTTGAAACATTATCTACTTTATGAGTTAATCACGATGGTCAAAAATAACATCAACTTATAATTTTGCTGTATTTGAGAAAAATGCAACCAAACAAAACCAGCCTGTTCTTTTAGTTTTAGATTTGTCCCCTTTCTTCCACACCTTCATATCCGCAATACTTTTAGGTATGGATATACTAAGTCTTTCTGAAGATTCTCATATTTCAAAAAGTTTTGTATCCTGTAGTAAAAGAAAACGAGGTAAATTATGAAAGTAATAGCAATAAATGGAAGTCCAAGAAAGAAATGGAACACAGCAACTCTGCTTGAACAAGCTCTTGCAGGTGCAGAGACAGAAGGTGCAGAGACAGAAATAATTCATCTCTATGACCTGAATTTTAAAGGATGTACAAGTTGCTTTGCCTGCAAATTAAAAAATGGGAAAAGCTATGGACAATGTGCAATGAAGGATGAACTGACACCGGTGTTGGAAAAGCTGGAAAATGCAGATGCAGTAATCCTTGGATCACCCATATACCTTGGAAATTTGACAGGGGAAATGAGATCATTTATGGAGCGTTATATATTCCCATATCTGGTTTACTCTGCTAACCCAGCAACATTATATCCAAAGAATATCTCGGTTGGATACATTTATACAATGGGTGCAAAGGAAGAGCACTTTGATTTCTTTGGATTTAATAAAGTAATTGAAGTAAATGAAGTGGTTGCAACAAAAATCTTTGGATATTCCGAATCACTGTGCAGCACTGACACATATCAATTCGATGACTATTCACAATATGTTGCGGATATCTTTGATCTCAAAGAAAAAGCGAAAACACGCGAAGAAGTATTTCCACAGGACTGTAAGAAAGCCTTTGAGATGGGAGCCAGGCTAGTAAAACGACAAAGTGTAGAATAGTGGAAGCAACAGGGATACCTGCAATATCTCCAGACCGGATAGAAGGGATACTGCACAATAAGGACATTCGAAGTCACTTTTTCAAAAAATCAAAAAAAAGATTTAACTTCTACAGCAGAAGTCTCCTTCCTTGCTTTCATCAGAAAGCAGGGAGGGGTAGTTCACATTACAGCATTACTGAAATGTTACCATCGGATATTTTTGTTTGGTATGTAGAAACCTTTGAATCTGGCTTATCCACATATGCGCCTGTCTTTGCATTCATACCAGTCCTGATGTCAAAACCCCAGTTGTGACAACTACATTTCAGAACATAACCTTCCAGGATACCTCCCTTAAGAGGACAACCCATGTGGGGACATTTATTATCTATGGCATAAACAGTACCTTCTTTCCTGATTAACAGAATCTTTTTCCCTTCTACGGTGATCACGTTCATTTTTTCTTCAGCCAGTTTATCTTCCATAGCAACGATCCATGCAGACATATTGTATCTCCTGTATTTTTGATGTTAGTAAAACAAAAAGCTTATTTATCTTATATTGTCACATATTTTAAACTAGTATCCTTAGAGCCTGTATCATCCGTTGTCTTAATGCACTCATCACCATGAAATGAATAAATTAAAGTATATATTGATTGTGAAAGGTTTTCTGCATATCTCAATTTTAGCGATATCAGGTTGGAAACTTCTTCCTATATATATCAGTATCAGATTAATACTTAATATAGGTAAACTGCTCTGCTGGTGACATTGTTTGTTCTATGATCAATGTGTGGGAATGGCTCAAAGCGTTGGACACAATTGATGATAATTCGAGCTATCTGGAAATTAATAGTGGCCGCAACATGGAACCAGCAATTTTCAGCTTTAGGAGGAAGAACAATGGAAGGAGATAGGATATCCTGTCATGCATCTGTAAAGAAAGTATATGAAAGAATCAAAGAAGACGGCATAACCAACATATGGGATCGGTATGAGGCCCAGGGTATGGGTGGGAACCCCGACAGACGTTGTAACTTCTGCCAGGGAGGTATGCGCTGCGACCTATGTTCCAATGGACCCTGCAGAGCCAATGCTGAAACGGATAAAAGAGGTGTTTGCGGTATCACTGCTGATGGCATGGCCATGCGTATGATGCTCTTACGCAATGTTATGGGAGCTTCAACTTACCAGTACCATACAGAACAGACCATAAAAACACTAAGAGCCACAGCTCTTGGCAAGACACCTTTTAATATTAAGGAGTCTGAGAAACTCAGAACTTTTGCTGCAAGGCTTGGTGTTGATACATCAGGCACCGATAATGAAGTAGCTTTGCGATTATGTGACTTTGTGGAAGCTGATTTCAGGAATGAATACGGAAAACATAGTAAGATAGTAGAGATGCTTGCACCCCAAGAGCGTAAGGAAACATGGAAAAAGCTAGGTATATTCCCCAATGGCATCCACAGTGAGATCATGAGGACAACGAGTTCATCCCTCACAAACGTAGATGGAGACTATGTGAGCCTTGCCCTAAAAGCTATGCGTCTGGGAGTGGCTATGGGTTATCAGAGCCAGATAGTAAATGAATATTGCCAGGACATCCTCTTCGGTTTGCCCAAACCGCATAAGATGAGAGTTGACCTTGGAGTGCTTGACCCCGAATATGTAAACGTACTCCCCAATGGTCATGAACCATTTTTGGGATTTGCCATGGTGCAGCTGGCAAGAGAACAAATGTGGCAGGACAAGGCTCAGGCAGTTGGTGCAAAAGGAATGCGTATAATAGCCAATATTGAGACTGGCCAGGAAATGATACAGAGATGGGAAATGGACAATGTGTTCTTTGGGTTTACTGGCAACTGGATTGCCCAAGAAGCGGTCATGGCCAGCGGCTGTGTAGACCTGTTCGTGGCAGATATGAACTGTTCAATGCCTATAGACCCGATCTATGCCCAGAAATATCATTTCAAAATAGTACCTGTCAGTGACCTTGTTTCTTTAGAGGGTATTGATGAAAGAATAGATTATGTACCAGAAAAGGCACGTGAGCAGGCTGCTCAGCTGTTGCAGATGGCTATAGATAACTTCAGTGAACGCAGGAAAACCGTATTACCTGTAACTGGCCTTCCTATCACTGAGTCTGTGGTGGGATTCTCGTCAGAGAGCATAACAGAAGCACTGGGTGGCAGCATAACACCTCTTCTGGATGCTATAAAGAGTGGAACCATAAGAGGTGTTGCAGGTCTTGTATCCTGTACAACCCTGAGGGATTCGGGACAGGATTGTCATAGTCTGGATATTGCAAAGGAACTTATTGCAAGGGATGTGCTGGTACTTTCTATGGGATGCGGCAATGCTGCCATGCAGGTTGGAGGTCTGTGCAGCCCTGATGCAATGGAACTTGCAGGACCTGGACTCAAAGGCCTGTGCAAACAACTTGGTGTTCCTCCCGTACTCAGCTTTGGTACATGTACCGATACCGGAAGGCTGGCAGATCTGCTTGGTGCTATATCATCAGCTCTAGGTGATGTACCTCTGCCTGACCTGCCTGTAGTGGCAACAGCACCTGAATATATGGAGCAGAAAGCTACCATTGATGCAGTCTATGCTCTTGCATTGGGCCTGCACACGCATGTTAATCCTGTGCCCACAGTAACAGGTGCTCCAAGGCTGGTGAAACTGCTCACTCAGGACTGCAAGGATGTAACCGGAGGAGTAATGAATGTGGAAACTGATGCTAAAAAGGCTGTAGATGCCATGTTGGAACATATTGAGAGCAAGCGCAGCAAGCTGGGCATCTGATAGTCGGATTGTGGACAATAGTTATGGATGGGACACCAGAAAGATGATCAAGTCAGTTTCTATTCATCTGGTAGTCCCATACTTCCCTTTCTAAGCTTACCTGTTCCTTTTATGAAAAAAATATCATAGGGGAAGGGTTAAGTATTTTTTAATGGGAATGATGGGTATATGGTAAAGAGAACCAAGAAGAGACCTTTGACATCGAGTTCAATATTCGATTTTTATAACCCTAAGGAGACACACACAACTCCAGATGCATCCCAGATGAATGATGATGGTGGTAAGGTAGTCAATGACCAATCAAAGGATGAGGCTGATAACCATCCTGACAACACATCTGGAGTAGAGAAAAAAGTGGTGGAGAATTAAAATTATTTTTCTACCCTTTACCCTTCGCTATAATACGGCATCCTGCACAGATACTACTTAAAGAAGTTTAAGTTCCTTGGTTATTCTGTCAATATCCTGAGCTCTTGCAGGACCGATACCAAGGACGGTCACAGTTCCGGGTTCAATTTCAGTGAGGCCGGCATCAGCGATAAGAGCTGTGGGAAATCCTTCCCTGCGGGCTTTTTCCTTTAGCTCGAAAAGATCTTTTAGTGCGGGAACCCGTAGCACCACTTTTTTCTGTCCGCCTTCCTTCCAGTTATCAAGGGCGGATTTTGAAGCCCAGCTGCTGGCAGATACCGCTGCATGTGCAACCTGTACTGCAAGCTTACCTTTTGAAAGTTTCAGATCGTCTCTCACAATGATGCATTGTTTATATTCATCCATTAAGCAGGCCTCGTAAATATGACTTCAGATATCATTTGATTATTCTCTTAAGTGTATGTAGTCGAGAATATGTCCGGCAACATTAACTCCGCATGAGCTATATATACCTGCCCCGGAAGGAGTGCCATTTACCTCCAGCACCATAGTGCCATCGGGTCCTTCTATGAGGTCCACACCTGCAAATACGGTGCCTACGGCTTCTGCAGCCTTCGCACAGATCTCTTCCTGGGAAGGCGTAAGGCTGCACGGTGACGAAGTACCGCCCTGGCTCAAGTTATTTATCCAGTGGCCTTTTTGTGCACTGCGGTATATAGAACCCAGCACCTTGCCGTTGACCACAAAAGCGCGGATGTCCCTTCCCTGGTTCTCTATGAACTCCTGGATATACAGCATTCCCCAGCTATCGATCATCTGGGTGATCTGCTTTTCCCAGGGAATCTGTGAGATTTTACCATCAGGCTCTACCATTTTTCCTTCCCTTACTCTGATTATGCCTTTTCCCTTGTAGCCGAATACCGGTTTTACAATTGCATCCCTGAGGTCGTTGATCGTCTCAATGGCTTTGTCCCTGTCCTGCACTGAGAACGTAGCCGGTACAGGTATTCCTGCTTTTGCGAGCAGGTATGTCGTATGATACTTATTTGCAGCATTCCTTATGGCTTCGGGGCTATTCAGTATAAGCGTGCCCTGCATTTCCAGCTGCCTCAGGACATCGAACCTGAAGGAAACACCTTCCATAGGCCCGGCACCTACATCCCTTACCACCAGCACATCAAGTATTGGAAGTGTCAGGCCCTGACATGAGATCACTACATCTTTTTCTATGACAACTTCCGTATGTCGCAGATCAATGAGATATGTCTCGAAGTCTCTGTCCACTGCAGCTTCCAAAAGGGCATCAGCAGTCCAGTCATGCGGATCGGTGACAGCAATTCCAAGTTTCATCAAGGTTATAAGGGAAGTATAAGTATTAAAGTGCTCAGTGAGAATAGCGTTAGCATTGTGAGGATCAATGTTACCATTGACAATTCAGATGTGTGTCAACTCTTTTTCATGCTTCAAGCAGTTTTATCAATATAAAGGCCAGTAACCCCAATGTTGCACCTAAATAGACCCAGCGGATATATTTTCTTCCTGCATTCGCATCATTGCCGGATCCCAATAATCTCAAAGACGGATAAACAATAGCAAGGTCCATTATTGCGATAGGTATGAGATAAATGGCAGGCAGCCACTTTAGTATAAAAGGCACAGATGTCAGCAGAACGACAAAAAGGAAAATATAGCTGCTTATCCGCAGAGCAAATGCTTTTCCATATTTTATTGCCAGGGACCTTGAATTGATAAGCAGGTCTCCCTGCATGTCCATTGCGTCGGCAGCGATCTCCTCTCCAAGATCTATTAATGCGGCAATAGCGCCAAAAAGCCAGACAATGTTATTAAAGGGTGATCCTACGGACACCCCACCATAAATGAATGTCATCCCTACGGAAAAGCTAACCATCAGATTTCCTGGCAGTCCGCTCTTTTTGTAGTGCCTGTTGTACAGAAATCCGATGATGAATAAAATAATCGAGATCAATAACGCTATAATACTGATCAGATAGCTGAGGATGAGGCCGGATAACATAAGAACTATGGACAGCAGCAACGCTTCCGACGGAGTGACCATGTTCGAAGGGATCGGACGATGGGGTGCATTGAGCTTATCGGTCTCAACATCAAAATAATCATTTAATACCAATATTGAAGCCGAAATAAAGAACACTGACAAAAAACCAAATGCAGTTTCGAAAACGGGTGCGAACTCACCCAGGGCCAGGATCTGCCCCATCACTACGCATAAGCCGGCGGAGAAGGGAAGCTCGGGTCTTAATAACCCTACAAGCCCTTTTATTTTGTTCATAGTAATATATATGTACATGTGCTGTTCATCGGACAGCTACTTTTCAGGTAGATTATGGCTTTTCAGAACAATTATCTGCTTTTCAGCAGATCTCCTACAAGACGGATCTTTATTTCCTTCTATAGAATTCTATGATTCCGGCGATCCCAATTATTATTAAGACCACGGGAAACCACGGAATATCGATCCTTAATATCTCCAATTCATTTATCAGCCACAATATACCCGTCACCAATATTATTATTGAGATCGTGGGAAAAATTTCTTTCTTCGGACTCTTTTCACTTTCCATGAAAACACCCCAAAGTTAACTATGATCCGACCATATTAATTAACGTTTCTAAAAAAGAGTTCTGGAAATTGATAAGAGACTTTAAAGTTTCAAAAGAACGGATGGAAAACAACAGAATAGATGGTACTCGATCTACCACAAAAGCAGCCTGAAGGATGAGGAGTTAATAGAAAACATTCCAACGAATCAAAATAGAGTTTATTAAAAGAGTTGATAAGGTGGTCATAAGGTTTTGACCTGCAACAATGAAGTCTATTATGGGACCAGGTTTTATTCTGTCCTGAATGTGCTTTATTCTGCAACTTACGCGTCAATGAAGTTTGTTACGGGATCAGGTTTCAATCCGTCCTGAATGTGCTTCATTCTGCAACTTACGCGTTAATGAAGTTTGTTACGGAATCAGGTTTTAATCCGTCCTGAATATACTCCATTTCTGAACTTACGCGTTAATGAAGTTTGTTACGAAATCAGGTCTTAATCCGTCCTGAATGTACTTCATTTCTGAACTTACGCGTCAATGAAGTTTATTACGAGACCAGATTTTACTCCGTCCTGCACATGCTCCATTTTGCAGCTTACTTCCCTTATAACCAATTTACAGTATCTAACTAATCGTATAAATCACTTGCGCTCATATTACTCTAAGTTATTTAATGAGGTGATACCTAAACTCAAAATTGTGTATCTGAATTTTAAATTACATATGATCTTCAAGAGCCCTTAAGGTTCCTTGTTGATCTTGCTGTGATCAATCTGATAGAAACTTAAAGACTGGATGCTAAAGATTTCATTAGAACAGAAAGCTATTCTCTCAGGCTTAAACCATCTGGTGCAAAGAAAGTAACTGAAGAGTTCCAGAACTGGATGAATAAGAAAATTCCATATCAGAAAAACTCAGTAACATGGAATTATGCATTGTTATTGAAAACCAGAGAGTCAGGTAATAGATACTGAGTATTTCCTATACTGAATGGAAGAACATGGGGTTCTCTAAGGATACTTTGCATTATATGAAACAGAATGCTAAAGCTGATAAGCTATTTAAACTTAATAAGCATGTATGGGAAAGGTTGGAAATGTGGGAAGAAGCTTGAATGAAACTAATACTTAAGTTGCAACTGGAGAGATATAATACCAGATAATACTGACCAAGAAAAAGCTGAAGTATCAATAAATATTACTACAAAGGTAAATTTAAGAGAAAAATCACCATTTTCAAGTAAACACATTAGGTGCGCCTGTCTTTGTGCAAAAGAATGTGATGAGATTGAAAAGAAATATAGGGATGGGAGTACCTGGGAAAAAAATGCAGAACTATATGAAAATGATATTGCATATGCAAGTGGGTCTGTAGTTTCTTGTATAGCTTATCTCGAATCTATAATAAATGAATTTTATAGTGACTGTTTTGATACAGTAGAACACAAAATAGTAATTGATTCAGAAGGACACACTATTAGTTATAACACTTTCCTTAAAAGTGATAGAGCAAAACATGTAACAGGAATTTGTCTGAAAGCTTTAATAGTTCTTGCTGAAAAATGGAATTGTGAAGGGTTTGAGAGGAAAGATGTTCTTTCTAAATATGAAGAAGCTATCAAAATAATTGCTCAAAATAGCTCGGATGAAAATAAGAAAAAATATATTGATGTCAAAGATTTTAGAAAGGATCAAACATATAAAAATGTCAAGGATCTTATAAAAATACGCAATTTATTAGTACACTATAAGTCAAAATGGCAAGAGGAAAGTTCAGAAGAAATAGATTCTTACAACTTAAGTCTCTTAAAAGAAAAATTTGAAATAAATCCTTTCATGAAAAATAATGATCGACCATTTTTTCCACATAAATGTCTTGGTAAAGGATGTTCTATATGGGGGATAGAATCGTCTATTGCTTTTGTCTCATTTTTTTATACTAAAATTGGTGTGAATCCACTAATAAATGTAGACAATATTTTCTCATCGATATTGAAATAAATTTTTGAATTTTTTTGGAATAAGTTATAGTTGTTAACCTTTTGTTTGAAACAGATTTACCTTTGGTCAGTGCCTATGTTTAGTGATTTTATTACTCATTAGTTTTAAACGTTCGATGTTACACTATAATTAAAGAAAAGACAACTAAATTAACATATAGTAATTTATTAAAAAGCCTCGTACACTTCGACTTTTTTAAACATAGGGCTTTTTAATCTCGCAAGTTCTTAATTTCGGAGATTAAACTATACAATATTATTACCCATCCGCATAAAATTAATATGAACACTGCAACTCTATATTTAATCATAGTCTCAAAATCTAAAAGCATCATAAAAAGAGGTGCGAAAACACCAATTATTGAGAAAATTACTAGATTTATGAAATGTACTTTAGAGTTTGAAAAATCTTCTTTTGTTATTACCTGTTCTTTTTTGTATGTTAAAAGGTTATTCAAAAAAAGTTGTTCTCCTTTTTTACTTATTATAACATCATCATATTCTCGATATTTAGTTAATTTTTCTAGAATGTTTTTCCCTCCTTCACTTTTTTCTATTCTTTGCAGATCGTAATCTGGAAGAATAGATGGGGTGAAAGATGGATTTATTTTCTTACAAAGTTCTACTTCTTTGTTTGTTAACAGGTTCGTTTGTTTTTCTTTAATGTTTTGAATTTCAGTTGAAACATGCTCTTTTTTTTGTTCAAGCTCACTAATATCATTTTTGAGCTGTTTAAGATAAGACTTTTGGTTTAAGACTTTAGTTGTTAAAAAAGCTCCCATTAATCCAACTATAGTAGCTGCACTTTGTGCTGATGCACTATAAAACCAATTTGGATCAACTTGGGATACAAAATGAGTTATATTACTTGTGTTTAGAAAATAGAAAGAAGATTTTTCAATTAAATGAGACGCATGGTTTGTTATATTTGTAATATTATTTGAATTAAGGCTATTGTTCAAAATTGTCTCTTGAATATTATTTTCCATTTATATCATGAAGGTTAGATACATTTAAAAAAGTTTCGTTCCGTCAATTTTTTATGAAAACAATGCATTTTGTGTTTACTTCTTTTAGCAAAAATAGAGATCAAAATAAATTAGAGGTAATTTTTGCAAAAACCAGCGGGTTTGTACAATTCATGAACTTGCGTACAAAAAATCGAGTTAACTATGTCCCATCTTAACTGTGCTAAATCTGCGATTCGAATCATTCAATAACATTGTCTATTCTGTCATCCTCTTACAGTCTACTAATGTTACTGACATTAAATTATCATCTCCGCCCAGCTACCCTTTTCTTCAATAACTGCCTGAGGCAGGTCTATTACTTTTTCGACGGCATCGATGATAACTCCGTCCGCAGTTGCGACCACATATTCGGGGTCTGCGTGCTTGAGGTCAAAGTCGGCGTGTTCGGAGGTTGACACTTCGCCCTGCAATGACAATAAGGACAGTTCCTGTCTTATCAGAGCAGCAAGCTCTCCGCTCTGGCTCATCTGGGAATCCAGCAGGACCTTCACATAGGAAACGCTGCTTTTGGAAAGTATGGCACACATCTGTTTTACAGCTTCGATCGTAATATCGGTATTATTGTGTGACCTGAAAACCCCTCTTGTGTCCCGGACAAAACCATCATCACACAGCCACAATGTATGATTGCTCAGCATGCTTTCTATTGCGATGAGCACATTATATCCGTCTGCAAGAATCTTTTTCCCTGCCACTTCTTTTGAAGTAAGCCGTTTCCTGTTACGTGCAACAGCAGTTTTTGGGGGTACTATCACTCTGGTGAGAATATGCCTCTCGCTCTTTTCAAGGCGGTAATGGTCGCCGACAAATCTTATTGATGCGGTTTTCGGGTATCCTCTTTCCAGCAGATATCGTATATCTCGGGCAGGAGATGATAATTTACTGATCAGGGAAGTCATAGATTCTGTCAAAGTATTTTGCATCAAAAGTTTTATGTCTGTTTATTATAAGTAACTGACCAAGTGACTTATCAACAAGTAGTTATATATAAATTAAAATAAAATTCAAGTATAATCATTATTTATTATCCTTAAAAGTCAAAGAATAGGCAGGAGTATCTTTATGGTGGATGTTACGGGGATCTTTGGAAATATCGGGTTACAGTTATTCATTCTGATGTTGCTGGCATTCTCTGCATATCAGGCGCGCTCTAAAAAAATGAAAATACATTGCAATTTAATGGCTGCAGCTCTTTTTCTGCAGCTTCTCACCATTGTGTTCGTAATGTCCCCTTCTTTTTTAGCCCATTCAGGAATGCAGATCAGCATCCAATTGCTGCTCGAACTGTGGGTACATCACATAGCAGGCATTTTAGTGATGCTGCTGGTAATATACATCAACCTGGCTGTAAAAGGTTCAGTGCATTTTCTGGGGGAGCCCTACAGACTGATGAAACCTGTGGCATTGTTATGGTTTCTGGTTTTGCTTGGCGGAATGCACATATCTATCAGTCTGTATCCTGATCTGTAATACAGCTTCCAGTATAGGGCCTAAGATAATTTATCTGCGGTCCACGATACGTTTTGGCCTGCCTTTTATACGATACAGTTCAAGAGCTCCCGGAGCGGTATAGTTGAATAGTATCTTAAAGCTCTCATCATTATATGCATTCTCAAATTTTTTCTTGTACCTGAAGAAAGAACTTAGGAAATTCTCTTCCACAAGGGATCTGTCACATGTGGCAGGGTCAAGGCATTCCAGGCTCACTCTCATGACGGTTTCCTCTTCATCATCTCCGCCGTACAGGAAAGCTTCATATTCCCCTGTTAAATATTCCATGTTCTCCCGCTGGAAAACTCCTTTTTCCACATCCACACGGTTAAAGGGAGTCTCAGCAACCCAGAAAGTTTCAGCTTCACGCTGAGGGTTCATTATTTTCATGTGTGTCCTTCCGCAGGCACAGGTCTTGCGGCTCATGACCACCGTCGTGTCTTCAGTGTCATAGTTAAGAAGCAGGGTACCGGATCTGGCGCCTACCGGAAGCAAGGTACTGAGCACCATCCTGCCACATTCACCGTCCTTGACGAACTTATCCATGCCCGGATCATAGACATCCAGATGTACCATGTCCTCTGATACATGCAGGCCGCTGAAGTCCGTACATTCCCCGCACATAGTGCCTTCTGTACTGCCATAGTTGTTGTAAACCTCGCAGTCCCACATTTCGGAAAGATAATTACGCGCTTCTTCTGCAAAACTTTCCCCGCCTACCACAAGACGCCGAATGCTTGATTCAGAAGGATCCAGTCCTTGTTCCTTCATATTTTTGCCAAGTCTTAACAGTTTGAAAACACTTCCCACGATTCCAGTGGGTTTATATGAGGTCACAATCCTTGTCGGAAAAGTGCATTTCCCAGTGGGGATGATGGTCATTCCGATATGATGTGCTCCAAGAGTCATGGTATTAGCACCTACATTCATGCCGTATGAAGCACAGATGACAACCCTGTCCCCGGGTTCGAATCCCTGTGCAACGAAATACCGCGCATATTTCTCAGCATAACGTTCCCAGTCTTCCCAGGTGAGGAAGAACGCCTTTGGTGTCCCGCTGGTACCACTTGTTTCATGAATAGTGAATATCTCATTCCAGTCCCCTGTTCTGAACTCGAAATCCCCGGTTACAGGCGGCTGGTGTTCTCTTATTGTACTGCCATTTATAATAGGCAGTTCCAGCAGATCTTCATGGGACTTAATATCGGAAGGTGAGATCTTGTGTTCTTTGAACCATTTTCTATAGAAAGGGGACTTCTCAGCTGCGTATTGCACAGTGTATTGAATACGTTCATCTATCAAAGCATCCAGTTCGCCCCTTTCCATGGTCTCTATGGAAGGATTATGATACGTTCCCGGTGGCATATGTTGATTCTCCTGTGTTATATTCTGTTATCTGTTTCAGGGAGTTTAAGTATTATCTTTGCTGCACTAACCGCAGATGTGCATAACTTCTTGTATTTTCTGCTTTTGGGCCGGACCTGAGAAGCAGAGTACAGCTGCCTATATTATGTTCAAAGTTTGATACATGTTCACTACATGTTTAATATATGTCTTATATATGCAGCTTAAGTCAGGACAAGAAAAAGAAATAATTATAGATGGAATTGGAATGTGGTTCTTAAGACACCACATTTACCAACTCATTAAGATTTACGGACCAGCAAGTGAAAATTGGTCCAGATTACCTTTTATGATCTTATTCCGTGGTTTTTCCGTCAAAGTCGGCTTCATTTGCTTCGGCTTCTTCCTTAGTTGCCCGCACGATACCGTCCTTGTGATGAGCCGGAGAATAGATCGTATAGAGTTTAAGGTCCTCGGTCTTGGAAGTGTTGATGACATTGTGCTGCGCGCCTGCAGGCACTACTATTGCAACACCATCACTGAGCTCATATTCATTACCGTCAATTATGCACTTTCCCTCTCCACTTTCAAAACGGAAGAACTGGTCGTTCTCCTCATGCACTTCCATCCCGATATCTTCCAGGGGCTTAAGGCTCATAAGCACAAGCTGGCTGTGCTTTGAAGTGTAGAGAACTTTACGGAAATTGTCATTTTCTAACGTGGCATCTTCAATATTGATACTGAATCCTTTCATGTCCATATATAGGGATCAATTACATATATAATTATTTGTACTAATATTTGCTTTTGAATAAATAAATATATTATAATAAGAAAGATCAATTTTAATTAATTTTATACTTTGAAGCACAGCAAAAGAATGATCTATTTGGTTTAATGGATCGAGCCGGATAAGCCATAGATGTCCATTGTGTTCATGCCTTAAACCTTTGTTTTCACTATCCTTTGCCAAATAACATCTCATTGTTTGAGTAATGGATCTACGTTCTAGAATTATATAAAACATGAATGCATATATGTGTTTATTTTGGAGTGTTCATAGGATTTATAGTTATGAGCACATCTCTATGAATAATTGTGAAGAACATGTTTACAATGCAGGATCGCTGAAGATGCGTCCCAAATGCCATGCGAACCCAGACCATTAAAAAGAGTATCCAGGTCTGCAAAAAATGGTATACTGAACACAAACAGGCATTACAAGAATCGACTCAATAATGTTATGCCAGAGAGGAAGAAAAATGAGTTTGAACAATGATACACACATTTTGGCTCAGCTTCACATTATATGGCCGACATCGGCAATCCAATGCACACAGATGGATCCGTGCAGCAATATTTAAATCAGCCAGTTCATAAGGCATATGAACGGCATGTATCGGATAGTTGGTCTGCCGGGCATTGGTATAGTAACATAGTAAATAACAATAATCAAAGATATACTGTATCAAATCCAGGCACTTCTACCCAAAATTTGGCTACTTATAGTACTCAATTTTACAGTAATTTATGGAACCAAGTTAGTGCAAACCCAACGCCAGATGCATTGTATCAAAATACACAAGTACAATATAGTACAATATATAACTCAAAATACTATTCTGCAAACTGCAAAATATAACTTAGGACTAGCGTATTACATAAAGTCATAATATGCTTTAGAGGTGAATATGAACAATAAAAAAATTATATTCCAATCTTTTTTTTTAATTATTTTATTTTGGTTAGTGATTTCTGTAATTATTCCATTACCCATTGAAAAAAGTTTACCACTTGTTTCTATATATAACCAAGATCAAATTCCACATAATGTAACAATTGAAATGAAAGATTCGGATACGAATCTAATATATAAAAACACGTTGTTAGTAGAACAAAAAACACCATATTATGTTGAGCGAGATTGGGCAACAGCTGTCAAAATTTACATTCCTATTCTATTGACAGATAGGGCTCCTGATTATGATTTTAATGTTTCAATTGATGCTAATCCACCAACTCATTCTAAATTATTATTTCCACAGGGAAGTATTATCGATATACATATAATAAATTCTACATCACGCATTAGCTCGACTGGTATATAATAGTGTTTCTGTATTAATAAATTTGGATAAATCTTCTAATTCCTTTTTATAAGATGTAAAGAAGAAGTTGTGATTGTAGATTATACAAACTTACCTTCTTACCCTAAACTTATCCCGAGCTTACTCTATAAAAACAGTAGTGATAGAAAGGAACTTACTATACTTGCCAATATACACAGAGAAGAGTGTAATTTGATTCCTTCTTCTGAACACTCACAAAATAATACAACTTTTACCCCATGTTCCCAAATTGAGGGCAAGGAAGGTAAGTTTCTATCGCCAGATAACGAAAATGAAAAGGTAAATTTGGTAAGTAAGAAAGTATGAAACAGTCAAAAGATATCGAAAACATTAAAGGGTAAGTTTCCATCTAAAAAGGTAAGTTTCGATAATTCTTCTCAATAAAGAATTAGACAATATCTTTAAATGAATTTAAACGAACGAACTATTTAATAAATCTCCAAAAAACAGGATTTTCTATCAATCAAAAAAGATCAAAGCCAGGATGGGACATCATGCTGCAGGCAATCCCAATTCTCTGGCTTTATCGTAGCATACCTGAGCTTCTTCTTGCCTTCCAAGTTTTTCAAGCACAGCACCTTTGTTATACCATGCATTTGCATACTGCGGGTCGATCTTTAGGGTTTTATCTAATGCTTCGAGGGCTTCTTCATACCTGCCCAGATTATCTAGAGCATTAGCTTTGTTGCTCCATGCATTTGCATCCTGTGGATCGATTTGTGTGGTTTTGTTATAAGCTTGTAATGCCTCTTCATATTTCCCTATGTAAGAATATGCATTGCCTTTGTTGTACCAGGCATAGATATTTTGCGGGTCAATATCTGTGGCTTTATCATAAGCTTGTAGTGCTTCTTCAGGTCTACCTGCAATAAACAGATCAACACCTTTATTGTTCCATTCAGTGGAATTCTGTGCTTCTTCATAAACAATTTCTTCTGTTTCCTGCGTGATATTTTCGGTGTTTTTCTCACTGCAACCTGCGCAGCACATCACAATGAGTATTATAGCCAGGACCATAGATCTTTTGATCCACATCATTTTCATCTCCGATATTCAAAATGATTTCCAATATATATCCGGTACGATTTTTCATATATGTGTTCTATATATACCATATATATGTGCTTTTGATATTCCATTATATTTCATATAATATCATATAATATCATATTATATCATATTATATCATATACCGGTTTAATGCCTGTCTGTATTTATCATCCTTCGTATGCCTTTTTTAATTCGGCAATATCAAATTTTTTCATCTTAAGGAATGCTGCAGTTACCTGTGCCAGTTTCTCAGGATCCTTTTCCCGCATCATCTCTTTCATGATAATTGGCACTATCTGCCATGATAGTCCAAATTTGTCTTTGAGCCAGCCACACTGTTCCGACGCAGGAACAGCTGATAGTTTTCCCCAGTAATGATCAATTTCTTCCTGGGTATCGCAGTACACTATGAATGATATAGCCTCGTTGAAAGTGAAATTATGCTCATAAGCACTATCCATAGCTGCAAATTCCTGACCTTCGAGAATGAAACCGGCATGTTGTATTGTTCCTTCCTTATCTGGTCCGTCACCCCCACTGTAGCGAAGGATGTAACCGATATTTGCATTACTGAACACTGTTGAGTAAGTGTTGATCGCCTCTTCAGCCTTTCCGCACACATCACCGGTGAACATAAGTGTTGGGATGATCTTCTGTGTGATCTTGTTATTACCCATGTGCATTATCTGCCATGAAAGACCGTACCTGTCCGCCAACCATACGTATCTCTCGCTAAAAGGATATGCGTCCAGAGGCATAAGCTCAGTACCGCCTTTGGATAATTGCTCCCACAACGTGTCCACCTCTTCCGTAGTGCTACAGGCAATAAGGAATGATATAGCTGGCGTAAATTTGAAGAAAGGCCCGGCTGATATCAGCATGAACTCCTGACCTGCCAGCTCAATGGTGACCATTTCCGCTGTTCCGGACGGAGTACCGTGGATCTGTGTGGTGTCAATGATCTTAGAATCCCTGAAAACAGATGTATAAAACTTCGCAGCATCAGCAGCTTCTTTATCAAACCATAGATGTGGAACTATCTTTTGCATAATGACCACCCTTTATACATTAAAGTCTGTAATAGTTGTATAAAGGTTTACCCTATACTCTATTAATTTCTATGATATTGAACAATGTACACAATTTGCTGTAAAATCATAAATCTCAAGAAGTTATTGGAGAGAAAATCCTACATCATGAG
The DNA here is from genome assembly GCF_000328665.1 of Methanomethylovorans hollandica DSM 15978. NCBI lineage: Archaea > Methanobacteriati > Methanobacteriota > Methanomicrobia > Methanosarcinales > Methanosarcinaceae > Methanomethylovorans > Methanomethylovorans hollandica. Next base: position 1,397,475 of record NC_019977.1, on the reverse strand, counting down.
AACCAGATCTTACAAAGTTTACGAAATAAGCAGCCAGAAAGCCCACGATCTTTAGTAGTGGGATTTTCATTATAAGTGAACCAATAGTACCATCAAACTCTGCTTCCTTTCAGTTGATATCAAGCTTGGACGCAATTAAATGGGCCTGCGATTTTGGAACTTTATCATAAGTAACAACTTTATCAAATACACTTTCAATTGTTAAGTTATGAGGTAATCTCTTTTCTAAGAAATCATATTCGAATCCTGAACGACAGGTAGCAACAATTATAAGTTTATTTTTGGGCATTGGTAAGTAAACATGGTTATATTTTATGAGGACTTATAGTTCTGCATGAACTGTCCCAGGTGTAAAAGCCATGAGATTTTCCAGCAGAATACCACTGGAAAAAGTACTTAAGGAATATTTGTATTTATAATTATTTGATTATTATTAACTCCATTCTTGTTATATTACAAAGGCATGAGAGCCTACAGATAAATTGTTAAATTCATTACATTTTTTATAAAAAATAGATGACTTAATAAACTTAAATGACATAATTTCATATGAGGGAAATAAACTGTCTACTGGCTTACATCGTTTTGTCTTCATTCTCTCATTTCCTGTAAGCTGGGGGAGGACTGTTTATAATTCTCTCAACTATGTGGAAGAAATGGATTTAGACTCCAAGGAAAAATGGGTTTGATGGGTCGTGCGTAAATGTTGTAGGCATTGAACACTTTAGTGGGGAAAGTGTTGATGCTGAGTAGGGTTACGTAACACGATCCATCATATACCCTAAAACAACTAAATGATACTTAACGATTTATCACTTTTGTTTCCCTGTACTTTAACCATATCATATTACTTTTCTGGAAATATATTATTGTGGTAGATAGCTATGCATCATGGCAGACTACTATAAAAACGAGATCCACCGGCTTACTCTTCCCTACACGGCACCGCCTGTCTACCTGTCACCTGAGCAACGATGAGGGGAAAAATAAGGGAGTGTTTAGCAATATCGGGTGCATCAACATAAATTAATGTTCACGCTAATGCAAACAACCCCACAATCAAAATCATATGACCAAGTTTAAATAAATTTAGGTTGAATTGTATGCTGCCCATGAAGCTGGAAGAAAGGTTAGAGCAACTGAAGGAGCAGGTCCAGAGCGATGATTTTCTCAAATCCAAAGGACTTGGTAATGAAGTTCCTTTCTGGATATTCGATTATCCTCCTGATAAAGAATTGCTGATTAGGGATACTATCCTTAAGATCAACTCATCTCTGGAGAAGAGATCCATTAACGTTCTAATGCTGGACCTGTATGAGATCTGCCTGGAGCTCATAGAGAATAAAATAAAAATAGAACAGGTCGATCAGTTCGAAAAGAAAAAGGGTTCTGATGAATTGCTCAAGAAATTGAAGCTCATGCTTAAGCCTGAAATACTGAAAAATGCTATTCAGGCTAAAATGGAGAAAAATGGGAATTTCCAGATGATCTTCCTGACAGGTATCGGTAAGGCCTGGCCGATAGTGCGTTCACATTCCATTTTAAACAATCTGCAGCCTGTATCGGGCAATCTTCCTCTTATCGCCTTCTATCCCGGCAAATACAGTGGTTTTGACCTTAGTTTATTCGGTAAGTTTAAGGATGCGAACTATTATCGTGCCTTCAGGCTGATCAATGATGGCACCGATCCTTAGATATCCTTAACAGTAAAATGTGATCGATATGACTGCTGCAATAAAGATACATGATCTATTCCAAAAAGACATCAGAAGAGAGATCAACGGTGTTATTAAAGTAGATCAATATGATGAAGACAGCGTATATACTGAACTGGATGAATATGTTGTAACCAAAGAGACATTGAAGCATCTGGACACCTTTTTTGATAGGTATCTCCATGCAATGTCCGAGCCTACCGATAAGACCGGAGTATGGGTCTCAGGTTTCTTCGGGTCCGGTAAATCGCATTTTATCAAGATGTTGTCCTACCTGCTGGAAAATCAGGTAGTAAAAGGTAAGAGTGCACTGGATTTCTTCAGGGAGAAAATAGATGACCCTCAGTTACTGAATACCATCGAGCAGGCAATTACTTTTGGGACAAAGGATGTAATTCTCTTCAACATTGATTCAAAGGCTAACACATTGAACAGAAGCGATGAGCTGATCGTTAACATTCTCATGCGGGTGCTCAATGAGAAAAGGGGTTTCTATGGGGATGTGTTGTGGATCGCTGATATGGAAGAGGACCTTGTGAACAAAGGTCTGTATGATAAGTTCAAGGATGAGTTCAGGCAGCTCAATGGGGAATCCTGGGAGGAGAAAAGGGATACTTATGTTTTTGAGCAGGACCATATCATCGAGGCGCTTGTAAATTGTGGATACCAGAGCAAGGAATCACTTGAAAGGCTGTTCCAGTCCGATGGCAGTACTTATCATTTCAGTGTGGAGAAGTTCGCTGAGAAGGTGAAGAAGTATTGTGATTCCAAGGGTAAGGATCATCAGGTGATCTTTCTGATCGATGAGATCGGGCAGTATATTGGTGAAAACAGTGACCTGATGCTGAACCTGCAGACCATTGTTGAGGAACTGGGTACGAAACTTGCAGGTAAAGCATGGGTGGTCGTTACTTCCCAGGCTGATATCGATGCGGTGACCAAGGAAAAAGTGAAAGGTTATGACTTTTCTAAGATCCAGGGGCGTTTTGATACACGTCTGAGCCTTTCCAGTGCCAATGTAGACGAGGTCATCAAGAAGAGGATACTTGCGAAGAAACAGGTCTATGAGGAAACCTTATCTTTGTATCATGAGGAAAAGAAGACCATCCTTAAGAACCTGTTGACCTTCTCCCCCGGCGGGGCTGAAATGAAGCTGTATAAAGGGAACGATGATTTTGTGGACGTGTATCCCTATGTGCCTTACCAGTTCTTTATTCTGCAGAAAGTGTTCGATAAGATACGACAGACCGGTTTTACAGGTAAGCACTTAGCGAAAGGTGAGCGGTCCATGCTCAGTGCCTTCAAAGAGGCTACTGAGCAATATGCTGAAGACGATATGGGAATTCTGGTACCGTTCTATACTTTCTACAGCACCATTGAGAGCTTCCTTGATCCTATTATAACTCGTACAATCGAGCAGGCAAAGGACAATGATTGTCTTGAGGATGGGGACTGTGATGTGCTGAAGATACTTTTCATGATCAGGCATGTGAAGGAGCTGCAGCCAAGCCTTGACAACCTGGTGGTGTTGTCCGTATCCCATGTAGATGAGGATAAACGTGCTCTTAAGAACAGGATCGCCGGATCACTGCAGAGGCTTGAGAGCCAGACCTTGATACACAAATCTGGAGATAGATTCTATTTCCTTACAAATGAGGAGCAGGAGATCAATAGGGAAATAAAGAATATCGATATCGAGAAACACAAGATTCTTGATGAGATATTCGAGTATGTGTTTGAGTCCAATGAGATATGCCCGACAAAACACAAGGATTACAAGTTCAACAAGGCCATTGACGATAAAACAAAACCTGTGGCTGGTGCGGATCTGACCATAAAGTTCCTGACACCTTTATCTGATGATGTGCTAAGAGGCAGTAGCCAGCGGTCACTGTATGGCGACAATCTGAGCAATATAGATTCCACTGACACTCTGCTGTTCATCACTCATGCGGATTCCGAATTCGTAGACCAGATACGCAATTATCTGAAGATCGATAAATACCTTAAGCAGAACACTTCCAATACCAATATAGGTGAGGTCAAGGAGATCCTCAGTAAAAAAAGAAGTGATGAGGAAAACTTGCGTCTGGATGCAAAGAAGTCTATGGAAAGCGGTATTTCCGAAGCTAGGGTCTTTGTGGACGGCAAGGAAGTCACAAGCATTGAGAAGAAAAAACCTAAAGAGAGAATAACATGTGGTCTGGATCTGCTCTATGAGAACGTGTACAAAAAAGCAGGTTACGTGACCAAGGATTTCGAATCTGACAGTGAGATCTTAAAGGTGTTGCAGGCGGATGACCTGGAAAAGTTCGGGTTTGAAAGATCGGATACCAATAAACTTGCCCTTAAGGAAGTTCTCGATCATCTGAGTCTAAAACACCAGAGGAACGACAGCGTTGTAATGCAAGATATCAAGGATAAGTTCAGGCGCAAACCGTATGGATGGAAGGAGCTTACTGTATCGGGTCTCGTTGCTACGCTGTTCGCAAGTGATGAGATCAAGCTCAGGTATCAGAAGACGTATCTTGTTCTTAAGAAACCCAATGCTGAAGAAGTGGTGAGGTATCTTACAAGAAAGGATTACGCTGATAAGCTTGTGGTGGAGATACGTGAAAAAGCGAATGCCGAGGTCATGAGAATAGTCAGGTCGATCCTGAGGGAGGTATTTGATAAGACAAATATCCCTGAGAAGGAGAACGATCTCTTTGATTTCACACATTCTTTGCTCAATGATGAGTTTATCAAGATAGAGCAGATATCAGGTAAGTACGAAGAGGAAAAGAGATTCCCGGGAAATGATGAGGTCAAAGCCTATGCTGGTTTCCTCAAACAGATACTCAATACCACAGACCCGTCTGCTTTCCTGCAGAAGATCTCCGATGAAAAGGAAGAGCTAGTGAAATTGCGGTATGATGTTGAACCTGTTATCTCTTTCTTCGGGGGTCAGCAGGTGGAGATCTTCAGGCGGCTTTTGAAGAAGATCGATAATTACACCCGTGACAGGCAGTTCATGGACGATGAAACAAAGTCAAAAGTTAGGGATGTTGAAGCTATCCTGGGGTCAAAGGAACCTTACTTCGAGATCAAGTCACTGCCCCCGCTGGAAGCAAGCATTGAAAGTGCCCTTTCTACTGCTCTTTCCGACTTAAAGGAAGCAGCATTCAAAGAAATAGATTCAATAGTAGCTGATCTTCAAAAGGAAATGGGTCATCATACGTTATTTAACCAGGAATTCAAGGATTCCGTTATGAAACCGTTCACTGACCTCAAACTGCGTATTTCACAGGCAGAAGACTGTACATATGTTCAGGCGCAGTCTCCTAGATTGAATTCACTTCAGAGTGAGGCTTATGACAAGATCAGCAAACAATTGCAGATCATAAAGGAACCAAAATCTGGTTCGGGTGAGGTTTCTGTTCATGTCAGGTCTGTAAAGTTCATTAAAGATACTTCGCTTTTTAAGTCAAAGGATAAGATCGCTTCTGAAGAAGAACTTGATAGGTACCTTAAAGACCTTCGGACATATCTCGCAAAGTTACTTGAAACAGATGATATAAGGTTGTTCTGATCATGGATAAGGCAAGCATTATCAAGTTCTCGGATACTGTGCGGGATAAGCTGCTTCAGGAGGTCGCTGACAGGGCTGCTTTCTACGGTATCCACCCCAAGGAGATCCTGCCCGTGGATTCCGAACATGAGGATTCCATAGTTATCGGCGGGAAGGTCCATAATAAGAAGCTCAAGGACCAGAGGGAGAAACTGGTCAGGGAGATCAAACATAAGGGCTATCAACAGGTGATGGACGAGGTCACTTACACCTGGTTCAACCGTTTTGTTGCCCTGAAGTTCATGGAGGTCAATGATTACCTTCCTGTGCAGGTGTTCACTTCTAAAGATGCTGACAGGAATGAGCCTGGGATCATCACACACGCTCATGAACTGGATTTCCTGGACCTTGATGCTGATCATGTGCTTGACCTGAGGTCTGAGAATAAGGATGAAGAGCTGTACAAGTATCTCATCCTGAAGTTGTGTAATTACCTGCACAGCACTATGCCTTTCATGTTCGAGAAGATAGAGGACTACACTGAGCTATTGTTCCCTGAGAAGCTGCTGCATGTTGATTCTATTGTGAAGGACATTAACGGGATCATTCCGGTGGATGACTGGAGGGAAGTGGAGATAATCGGCTGGATATACCAGGATTATATTGCTCCCAAGAAGGACAAGGTGTTCAAGGACCTTAAGAAGAATGTGAAGATCAGCAAGGAGAACATTCCTGCAGCGACCCAATTGTTCACACCTCACTGGATAGTCCGCTATCTGGTGGAGAATTCCCTGGGCCGTTTGTGGATGCTCAACCGTCCAAGTTCACGGCTGTGCGAGCAGATGGACTATTATATCAGACCCGAGGAGAATGAAACGGATTTCCTGAGAATAAATTCCCCGGAGGACATCAGGGTATGTGATCCTGCCTGCGGTTCAGGACACATGCTGGTGTATGCTTTTGATCTGCTGTATGCCATCTACGAGGAGGAGGGCTACGACCATTCCGAGATATCCGAGAATATCCTCACCCGCAATCTCTTTGGTATCGAGATCGACAAGCGTGCCGGGGACCTGGCAGCCTTTGCCCTGACCATGAAGGCAAGGGGAAAGAACCGTAACTTCTTCCGCAAGCCTGCAGTGCCCAATATATGTGTACTGGAAAGCATTGCTTTTGAGGATGATGAGCTCAATGCTTACATAACTGCAATTGGAAGCGAGTTATTCACCAATGATGTTCGGGATACACTGCTTCAGTTCAATGAAGCTGATAACTTCGGCTCTCTTATCCGCCCGAAGGCTGAGGATGTATCAGGCATCCTCCAATTACCAAAACCGAAGATCCTTTCAGAGAACCTCACTCTTCTTTCCACTCATCAGAAGGTCCTGCAAGCTCTGAAGCAGGCAGATTACCTTATCCCCAAGTATGATGTGGTGGTCGCCAACCCACCGTATATGGGTGGCAAGGGGATGAATGCGAGGCTCAAGGACTTCGCTCAGGATAATTATCCTGACAGTAAATCGGATTTCTTTGCCATGTTCATTGATCGTAATCTTGACCTTGCGATGCAGAAAGGCATGGTGGCGATGATCACTATGCAGAGCTGGATGTTCCTTTCTTCCTATGAGAAACTCCGAGCGGGCATTCTGGATGACCATACTATATTGTCCATGGCACATTTAGGACCTCGGGCTTTTGACAGTATCGGCGGCGAGGTTGTCTCTACTACGGCTTTTGTTATTGAGAATGCACAGCATCCTGAGTATAAGGGAGCTTATATCCGGCTTGTGGATGGAAACTCGGAAGCAGAAAAGGATACATGGCTGCGTGAGGCTATCATGCAGGTGAGGAACATTACCCAGCAAACGGAGGCTTAATGAATCCCCCCATTTCCCAGCTTATTACCATGCCTGAGGGTAAGACTCTGGAGTTCAAGCGTGATATTTCCTCACCAAAGAACATCATCAAGACGCTTGTAGCTTTTGCGAACACTGCCGGAGGGCGTTTGCTGATAGGGGTGGAGGACGAGACAAAGGAGATCATAGGTGTCTCAAATCCGCTTGATGAAGAAGAGCGTCTGTGCAGTATAATTGCGGATCATATTGCCCCAAGGCTTGTTCCAGATGTTGAATTGATGACAGTGGAGGGTAAGACCCTTTTGGGTGTTGAAGTCTATCCGAGTGGTTCACGTCCGCATCGGGTCAAAAGTGAAGGTCATCTAGATGGTGTTTATGTAAGGCTTGGTTCTACTAACCGGAAAGCTGACAGGGAGCTTATTGCCGAGCTTCAGAGAAGTGCTTCAGGTATTTCATTTGATGAGATGCCGATGCCTGACCTGTATTCTGCTGACCTTGATATTGATATTGCAAAAAAGCGCTTTAAAGGAATACGGGAGCTGAACGAAGAGGAATTGATCACGCTTAAACTTGTTACCAAGGAACAGGGCAGATTGGTTCCGACCACAGGCGCTATGCTGCTTTTTGGAAAGAAAAGGGATTTTCATTTCCCGGATGCATGGATACAATGCGGGCGTTTCAAGGGAAAGGATAAGGCATACATTTTCGACCATACCGAAATATACGAAGACCTTCCAGGCTCTGTTGAATCCGTGATGATGTTCCTGAAAAAACATGCTTTCAGAAGCGCCGATTTTTCTGAGATCAGGCGTAAGGATGTATGGAGCATTCCCCTTACGATCCTGCGTGAGGCGCTTGTCAATGCTATTGTGCATGCAGATTATTCTCAAAGGGGTGCACCTATCAGAGTGTCCTTCTTTGATGACAGGATAGAGATCGAGAACCCCGGTATCCTCCTTCCCGGCATGACCATCGAGGATGTCAAGCAGGGCGTCTCAAGGATCAGGAATCGCGTTATTGCGCGGGTATTCAGGGAACTTGACATTATCGAGCAGTGGGGCAGTGGTTTCCGTCGTATCCTTAAGGATGCTGAAGAGCTTGGACTTCCACAGCCGGAGATAATTGAAATCGGAATGAGGGTGAGGTTCATTGTCTACCTGGCAGAGTCTATAGAAGTACCAACAGAAAGCTATTTAGCCAAAGAAGATTCCGGGGTCCAGTCACCGACCCAGTCACCGACCCAGTCACCGACCCAGTCACCGACCCAGTCACCGACCCAGTCACCGACCCAGTCACCGACCCAGTCACCGACCCAGTCACCGACCCAGTCAGACAATCATATTCTAAAATTATTACTATCACTCCAAGACGGAGAAAAGTCTTCCGGAGAACTTCGTGACATTCTGAATATCAAGCACCGTCCAACCTTCAGGAATAACTATCTCCATCCAGCTCTTGGTGAAGAATTGATCGAGATGACAATCCCGGAAAAACCAAGCAGCAGATTGCAAAAATACCGTCTGACAGACAAAGGTCGTGCATTCTTAGCCCGGAAAAAGAAGGTGAAGAATGGATGAACCCCCAGCACCATGTTAGTGAACTTGATGCTATAAATGGCACTAAGTCACAGCCCGAGTCGGGACCAAGTTGGGATCATGTAGGGACTAAGTCAGGACCAAGCTGGGACCAAGTAATATTCCAATCACCGATCCAGTTAGCGACCCAGTTGCATAAGTTTTCCTTGCTGAACTATTGTATCAGATTTGTTACCGATCAAGTAGGCGAACAAGTTACCGAACAAGTAATCGAACATGTAACCGAAAGAGTAGCCGCTACAAACCACAGAGGACACAGAGATATTGAAGATGAAAACGCAAATATGCAAATTCATCACAAGCCATGTGATGAATTGCCTACTCAACAGATGATCGATACAATTCGCTACCCAGTGGGTAGCGAATTAAACACTTGTTTTAATCCTCAGTCTGGTCACATTATAGGGTATAATAGAGGTTAATTATGACAATTGCTAACACTTTATCAACCAATCCCGTCCCCAACTTCTACCGCGCCTCTGCAGCTGATTTCAAGAAGATTCCCGGAAGTCCGATTGCTTATTGGGTGAGTGACAAAATGCGAAACACGTTTTTAGCAGGAGCTTCACTGGGTTCTATCGCTAAACCAAAACTAGGTATGAGAACAGGGAACAATGAGCGTTTTGTAAGGTATTGGTTTGAAGTATGGCACAATAAAATAGGCTTCAGTTTTAAAAATTCACAGGAAGCTAAAGATTCTGGTTTAAAGTGGTTTCCGTACAACAAAGGTGGCGATTTTCGAAGGTGGTATGGAAACAATGAAAATGTAGTAAATTGGGAAAATGATGGATATGATATTAAAGTTGAAACCTTAAAGAACTATCCTCAATTATCTTGGGATAACTTGGGCTGGAAGATATCTAACGAAAAAGACTTTTTTAAACCATGCCTTGAGTGGTCGAGAATTAGTTCTACGTATTTTGCTGTGCGTTATTCTCCTGGGGGTTTTCTTTTTGATACAAACGGAAGCTCTGCATTTCCTAAGCAAGAACACTTAAAGTTCTTAATTGCATTTTTATGCACTAAAATTAGCTCGAATTTTGCAAAAGTAATAAACCCTACTTTAGCATTTCAGCCAGGAGACTTATCTGTTTTGCCTATTCTTGGGATCGATATAATAGCGGATTCAATTGACACTATTTGCCACAATATAATTGAAATCTCAAAATCCGACTGGGACTCCTACGAAACCTCCTGGGATTTCACTACTCTCCCCCTCCTCCAACCAGAATACCATCAGCCAACTCTCCGTGAAACCTATACCAAAATCCGTGCTCACTGGAAGGAAATGACCCTGGAGATGCAGCGGCTGGAGGAAGAGAACAACCGTATTTTCATTGAAGCTTACGGCTTGCAGGATGAACTTACACCAGATGTGCCGCTGTCGGAGATCACGCTGACCTGCAATCCTCATTACCGCTATAATGGAGGGAAGAGCGAGGAAGAGCTGGAAGCTTTGCTGCTTACGGATACGATAAAGGAGTTCGTCTCCTATTCCGTGGGGTGCATGTTCGGAAGGTATTCGCTGGACAAGCCGGGGCTTGTGCTTGCAAATCAGGGTGAGAAGATAGGGGATTATCTTAATCAAGTGCCTGAGCCGAGCTTCATGCCGGATGCCGATAACATCATACCCATACTTGAGGACGAATACTTTGAGGATGATATTGTGGACAGGTTCAAGGAATTCCTCAAGGTGGCCTTAGGAAAGGAGCAACTTTCAGAGAACCTGGATTTCATTGCCGAGGCTCTGGGTGGTAATGGGAAGAAGTCCTCCGAGGCTGTGATACGGGAATATTTCCTGAAGTCGTTCTACAAGGACCACTTGAAGATGTACAAGAAAAGGCCCATCTACTGGCTGTTCACTTCAGGTAAGGGCAGGGCTTTCAATGCGCTTGTTTACATGCACAGGTACAACAGGGAAATGCTTGCCAAAATGAGAACGGATTACCTGCTGGAGCTTGAGGGTAAGCTGGACGCCAAGAAAGAGATGATCAAGTCGGATATGGGTAAGGATGCGCAGGAGAAGGTGCGGCTTAAGAAGATGATCGCTGAGCTCATGGCTTATGATGAAGTGCTGAAGAACAAAGCCGATGCGTATATTGAGATGGATCTGGACGACGGGGTTGTAGTGAATTACGCGAAGTTCGAGGGGCTGGTGGAGAAGATATGAATATTGCTTATGCAGTTAAAATCTAAAAAAGGGATTCACGAGATATATTCTAAGAACTTAATGAAAGAATACTGCTTTTCATATTTCTTCAATATTTTAATTGCATCATCTCTGTTCTTTTTCGGGATACAGCAATCATCTCTTCCACCTGAATTGTAATGCTGTAATAAGTTGATCTTGAGCAGTTCATGCAGAGCTTTCTTTGCATCCCCTTTATTATGTGTAGGAATCCCGTTTAATAGATGCAATTGGTTTATATGTTTAGGGCACCAGCGGCTTTGCCGGCAGATATTGTATAATATGCGCAGTTCATATTCAGAATATTCCCTATCAAGAAAGCTAGTTCCAACCATCTACATATAAACATTATCTCAAATGATATAAACATGGTGTAAAATGAATTTTACAGCTAACCAGTATCTTTAAGTAAATAGTTTGTCTTATTCTTTTAACATAGGAGGGTTTGAAACGGCCTTAGAAGATTTTCTAGGAAAAACTTCTGAAATTAAGATCATTGATTTTCTATCTGGAAATTCGGATATTGCCTACAACCAGTCAGAAATAAGCGAATGCACAGGTGTTTCTAGGCAAACTGTGAATCATAAGATTCCCCGTCTCATCTATAACGGGATTATCGAGATAAAAGAAAAGAAGAAAAACGTCAACTACTATAAACTAGCTGATAATAACATCGTAAAAGCGTTAATCGGGTCAGTTTTTGCAAACAGTTTCTTTGTTGCGGGATATGAAGACGATGAAGAAGAAGTGATCGACGACATAAGAAAGGAAACAGGCCCCATTGTTTACGAAGAGAACGCATGTTTCTCCTATCTGCCTGAAACTGAGGTCTGCAGAACATTGAACTGGAAATCTTTAAAATGCGGGAGCATAACTTTTGAAGTGCATGAAAAGCGTGCTATTCGATGGTCAGAAGAACGCGGAATGAAATCATCAAAAGAAAAGCCATATGCACAGCAGACAATGACCTTAAATCAACCACTTGCTTCAGCATGAGGAGGATACAATGGAAGCTATTGAAGAACAGCAGGAAAAAAAAGAGATACAGGTTGTAAGGACTCCACTCTTTGGTAGAACTTACGCTACAAATACGTTGGTTGCAATAACCGACTGTGATATAAGAATAGAACTGATGAATGAAAAATTCCGGGATGAAGATTCATGGGTGTATCACAGCGACCACATGGTGATCCTAACCATGCAGGCAGCTAAAAAACTGTTACTTGATCTGAATAAGAAAATCTCAAAGTATGAAGAGGAAAACGGCGAGATCGAAGTTAATTCAGACCGCCTGAATGTCGACAACTAACCCACATACATTGATTTTCTTTTTAAATTTATTTGCTTTTATGTTATTTTTTCTCTTAGGTCCGGGATCAGTCATGAATAGTAATTCCTGTATTACTAAAAGTTTTCTTCATCCCAGCAATTAATTTAAATATAATCGAGTTTTACATTCAATATACGTGAAAATATCACAAAAATCACAATCAAATCTGTGTAATAGGTTGTTATCAACATGTTGATCGAATTCAAAGCCGAGAATTTCCGTTCGATAAGGGATGAGGTCACCTTTAGTTTATTAGCATCATCCGATAGGGCGCTTGAGGAAAATCTGATTGAACCGGATGCCCTGAAGAAGAATGACAGGCTGGTGAAAAGCGCTGTTATTTATGGGGCTAATGCCTCCGGAAAGAGCAATGTTCTTTTAGCAATGTTCAACCTGCAGAACCTGGTGATGACATCCATCAGGAATCAGGATGGGGACCTGCTGCCGTTTGAGCCATTCAAGCTGACGCCGGAATGTATGTCAAAGCCCAGCAGGTTCAGTGTGTTTTTTATCAAGAACAATGTCAGGTACAGCTATGCCGTCTCATATGATAGGACCAAGATAATTGATGAAGAATTGTATTATTACCCGAACAACAGGGAAGCACTGGTATTTGAAAGAAGGAACACCACCGAGTTCAAATTCACAACCGATAAAAGGATTCAGAATGATATCTCTAAGAGAACCCTGAGCAATGTTCTTTATCTCTCCAACTCCGCACAGCAGAATTACGATAAGACCCTGGAAGCCTTCAAATGGTTCAGGGAAGACCTGAGAATAATCAGTGCAAGGACACTATCAGAACAGGGCGAATACACAATCAGAATGCTCAATCAGGACGATGATTCGAAAAAAGCCATCCTGAGATCACTTGAAAGAGCAGATTTAGGTCTTATTGATATTATCACAAGTATAGAGGATATAGATCTGGCAGACCTTCCTGTAGACATATTGAACCATCTGCCACGAAGCTTTGACAAAGCCAGTGGAAAAATGCAAAAGATTAATATCAATACATTCCACCTTGCCAGAGATAAAGACGGCAAAAAGCATAACATAGCATTCGATTTCAATACCGAGGAATCCGAAGGTACAAGAAGATTTTTCACTCTGATAGGACCTTGGCTCAACGCGCTCAATAAAGGGCAGGTCCTGTTTGTAGATGAGCTGGAACTACAGCTGCATCCAATGCTTAGTGATCACTTGGTCAGACTCTTCTACGACGAAAGTTACAATAAGAACAACTCTCAGCTGATAATAACCACCCACAACACCAACTTGCTCAACGATGAGCTCTTCAGAAGGGATCAGATATGGTTCACTGAAAAAGATGCAGATCTGGGGAACACAAATCTTTACTCGTTGCTGGAATTCCAGGTCCGTAAAGACCAGAATATCCTGAAAGGTTACCTGATGGGAAGGTATGGAGCAATCCCCTTCATCTCATCCTGAGAGGTTTTTGGCATGCCAGACTACAGCCGGAGAAAACGTGGTCAAAGGCCTACAAGGAATAAAATGCTCATAATATGTGAAGGTGAGAAAACAGAGCCAATGTATTTTGAAAACTACAGGACACCGCACAACAATCTGGATGTGATCCCAATTCCATCAAGCCGTAAAGATATCGGTAGCATTGTCGGATTTGCCAGAAAGAAGATGCAAGACCTGGACATCAAAGGTGGTGATTCCATTTGGTGTGTCTTTGACTGTGATGAGAATACGGATGATAGGATCTCAACCGCATATAGGAATGCCGGAAAGTCTATCAATATGTGTTTGTCAAACCCTTCATTTGAGCTCTGGTTCCTTTTGCATTTCAGCTACATAGACACATCACTTCAAAACGATGGGCTGCTCGGGCTTTTAAAAAGACATATACCTGCTTATAGTAAGAACAACGATTGCTACCAGATACTTTGCCCTCTGACAGATACAGCGATCAGAAACTCTAAAAAACTGGAACAAATTCATCTTGATAGCGGAACAGAGCTAAATAGTACACGAAGCAATCCGTCAACACAAGTTTACAAAATAATCGTAATTAAACAGTTCAATAACCTCTCTGAATAAAGTAATTTTCCAATAAGCTGCGATTATGGAAGTCGAAATATGTTAAATCCCGAAAAGACCACCCAGAGCATACTTAAGAAGTTCGAAACTCTCAGCGACTTCGAGAAGAGGAAGATCGTCTTCTGGTATGATAAGGACAGGACCGCAGATGAGGAAGGTCTTGCACACATACGCGGCGCTCTGGCAGAAAAGGGGATAAAGCTGCATATCCTGCACAACAATTTCTTTGCCACCAAGAAGCTGCTGGAGACGGATGATACGACTTCTAGTTATCTCATCTATTCAGGTGAGGCGGAACGGGACCCCGAAGCCAACTGGCTGCTGGACATACAGCTCTATTCATCACGATTTGAGAACAGCAGGATATCAGATATCAAGAGTGAGTTCGAGATAGAGGGCTATGACTTGGACAGATTCCTGGACAAGCACCAGCAGTTCTTCGCAAGCAAGAAAAGGGTCACTCCGTTTAACCGCTTATATCAAAAGCACTGGAAAGAAGAAGAGTTCATACATGGTTTCCTGGCAGTGCTTTCCGGCTCTGCGACCACGGACCTGAAGGAAATAGTACGCAAAGTACTGATCGATTCCCTGGATGAGAGCACCAACACGGCATGGGAAGAGATCACTAAGTTCGAGTTTGCCGATGATTTCTGGGACATGATGCACAGGCACTTCGGATACCAGCCAGAAGAGCCTACGCTGAAGAAGCTCTTTCTGAGCTTCATCATAACCCACATAACAAGGAACACGAACCTTGATCTCAAGAAGTACAAAGCGTACAGCAACTCCCTGAGTAATGAATGTGAGATCTTCATCAGAAGCTGGATGGACAACTCCAGAGACTCCACAGTATTTGACGAGTACTGCGAACAACTGCTTGCAGGCGATAGCACGCTTCAAAAGTACCTCGTGAACGAGATACAAAAGCATGAAGTCTCCAAATACATCGAAGCAGAATCCCTTGACCTCTTTGACAAAAGCATCATCCGAAAGATAGCCGAAGCACTCCAGAACGGCAAAGAAGATTTCGATACATATCTTGGCTGGATAACCAACCGCAAGACAAAACACTGGTACTCCAGGTTCCAGAACATCTACAATTCCCTGGAATATGCATTGAAACTGCACCAGTTCGCAAAGGAGTTCGATGCAACTAACATAAGCGAGCAGAATCTCACTAAGTTCTTCAGAAACTACACCGAACGCTATTACCTGATGGACTATTATTATCGCAAATTCTACTATCACTACGACAAGGACAAGGAAAAAGAGATCCTCAAACCCACCAAAGACCTTGTGGAAAAACTGTACAACAACAGGCTCCTTGACAAACTGCTCACACGCTGGAGCCAGCTTATCACAAGTGAAATGGAAGGACGATGGAACATAGAGCTCATCGACCGGCAGGACGAGTTCTATAAGCTCTACGTGAAGAACATCATCACCCGTAATGATAAGGACAAGATAGCCGTCATAATTTCGGATGCCATGCGCTATGAAGTAGCTGCAGAGCTTCAGGAAGTCCTGAACAAGGACACAAGGGGCACAGTCGAATTAAAGTGCATGGCAGGATCCCTCCCCTCTTACACAAAACTCGGCATGGCAAGCCTGCTTCCCCATGACAGACTGGAATACAACAACCAATCAGTCTTTGCAGATGGCATCAGCACCGAAGGCACAGCTAACAGAGGAAAGATACTGGAAAAAATAACAAAGGACTCCGTTGCTATAGATTATGATGAACTGATGAACATCAAAAGAGACGAAGCCCGTGAACGATTCAAAGGCACAAGGCTCTTCTATATCTACCACGACAAGATCGACGCCAGAGGAGACCATTTCGCTTCGGAGCATGAAGTCTTCGATGCAGCCGAGGATACCATCTCAGATATCAAAAAGATCATCGAAAAACTCACCAATTTCCAGATACTGAACAACATCCTGATAACAGCAGACCATGGTTTCATCTACCAAAGAGATGAATTGGAAAACGTCGATAAAGTTGAGACCGGTGGTTTTGACAAGCAGCAGATCATCGCATCCAGCAAGCGATTCATCCTGAGCGAGCAGAATGTTGACCTCATGAACGTCCACAAGTTCAACATGGATTATATCATCAAATCCGGGCAAACGATGTTCGCATACGTACCCCAGGCAGACCTCAGGTTCAAGATGCAGGGCAGCAACAAGAACTTCGTACATGGTGGAGCTGCACCCCAGGAGATAGTCATCCCGGTACTCAAGTACTCCTACAACAAGACTGCAGATCTTGAAAGAAAAGGCATTAAGTACGGCAAAGTCGGTCTGACCGTAACCAACGCAAGCCGGAAGATAACAAGCAGCCCGTTCTCTATAAACATCCTGCAGACCGAAAAAGTGACGGATAAACTGCAACCCAGAAGGTTCAAAGTAGCTCTCTGGAACAGGGACGGGAACGAATTCAAGGTAAGCGATGAAAAGCTTGTTATTGCTGAAAGCTCATCTGATGAGCCAGCAGAAAGACAGTACAAAGTCACCCTCACTTTAACCGGCGAAGTAGAGAACAAGTTCTACTACATACGCCTGCTAGACGCAGACCCTACAGAGATCACCAAGGACATCATCGATCCCATACCCTTTGAAGTGGACCTCTTGATAGCAGATGACTTCTGATCAAAATCAAATAACATCGGTGGACACCCATGCCAGAAGCAGACACAGACATAACAACTGACAGGAAACTGAACACATATTTCCAGGGCAGAGTGGTCAGGAAAGACCTGACAAAGCTGGTAAAAGTAGGCCACAATGTCCCTGTCTACGTCCTGGAATACCTGCTGGGTGCGAATTGCGCTACCGATGACGAAGAACTCATAGAGCAGGGTGTCAGGAAAGTCAAGAACATCCTCTCAGAGAACTACGTGCGTCCTGATGAGGCAGAGAAGATCAAATCCAAGATACGGGAAACAGGTTACTATACCATCATCGATAAGGTCTCCGTAAAGCTGAATGAAAAAAGAGACATCTACGAAGCTGTTTTTTCACACTTGGGACTTTCCAAGGTGCAGGTAGACCCGGAATACGTCACAAAGTACGACAAACTGCTGGGCGGTGGCATCTGGTGCATCATTAAAATGGAATACAGCGCTGAAATGCTGCCTTCTCCTTTTGTCATTGCAAGCCTCAAACCCATACAGATCCCCAACATCAACATCTCAGAGATCATTGATCAGCGGAAGAACTTTACCAAGGACGAATGGATAGATGTGCTCTTGCGGTCCATAGGCATGGAGCCTACTCAACTGGAAACTCCTGCAAAATGGCATTTGATGGAAAGGCTAGTTCCTTTGATAGAGAACAACTACAACCTCTGTGAACTTGGTCCAAGGAGCACAGGCAAATCCCACGTGTTCAAAGAAATATCCCCTAATTCCATCCTTATCTCAGGCGGGCAGACAACTGTCGCCAACCTATTCTACAATATGGGTACACGGCAGGTCGGGCTCGTTGGCCTGTGGGATGTTGTAGCCTTTGACGAGGTTGCAGGTATCAAGTTCAAGGATAAGGATGGCATACAGATCATGAAAGACTACATGGCATCCGGCTCCTTTGCCCGTGGCAAGGACCAGATAAATGCCAATGCGTCCATTGTATTCGTAGGCAACATCAACCAGAGCGTCTCCTCGATGCTCAAGACCTCACATCTCTTCGTTCCTTTCCCTGAAGAGATGAACAACGACAGTGCATTTTTCGACAGGATGCACTACTACCTGCCAGGCTGGGAAGTTCCCAAGTTCAGACCCGAGCACTTCACTGACAGATATGGGTTCATAGTGGATTATCTGGCCGAGTTCCTGAGGGAGATGAGAAAACGGTCATTCACTGATGTGCTTTTCAAATACTATAAACTCGGCAACAACCTGAACCAAAGAGATGTTATCGCTGTCAAGAAAACATTCTCCGGTCTTGCCAAACTCATATATCCCGATGAGAACATCACAAAAGAGGATGCTAGGGAGATCCTCGAGTATGCACTTGTAGGGAGAAGAAGGGTCAAGGAGCAATTGAAGAGGATGGGAGGCATGGAATTCTTCGATGTTAACTTCTCCTATATTGACAATGATAACATGGAAGAGCACTTTGTCAATGTCCCCGAAATAAGTGGTAATAAGATCATTCCTCCGGGTCTTACAAAACCCGGCCAGGTCTATGCTGTGTCAGCAACCGATTCCGGGAAGATAGGCGTTTATAAAACAGAACTGCAGGTTGTCTCAGGTACAGGTAAATACGAACCCTCCGGTTTAAGCTCTAATTCAAAGGCCAGAGAGTCCATAAGGACTGCTATCAACTACTTCAAGGCAAATGCAAAATCCATAAGCCAATCAATATCCACAAAGGAAAATGACTATTTCATGAACATACAGGACCTGTACGGAGTCGGTTTGTCAGACGGCCTGGCCCTTGCAGGCTTCATAAGTCTCTGTTCAGGAGCTATGGAAAGGCCAGTCCAGGAGCAAACTGCCATCATCGGAACAATGACCATAGGAGGTTCAATACTGAATATAGATAACCTTTCCGAGCTCTTGCAAGTCTCCCTTGATGCCGGGGCTAAGAGGGTGTTGATACCTGCCTCATCCACATCTAAACTGGGCACTGTGCCTTCAGACCTGCTGAGCAAATTCCAGCTGTCCTTCTATGCTGATCCGATGGATGCGGTGCATAAGGCGCTGTATTTTTAGGTTTGACTTTTTTTGTCATTATATATGTTCTAAGTATTCGGTTTTCTGTATCCTAAACTACTCTTAAAGGTCAGATCTGCACTCACATTGTTATAATCAAAATCAATCGGTAGCATGCCATTTATCACTAATAGATGATATGAATTCCCTGAATGAGCCAATGCTCATTATTGGCATGCTACAACTGTAACCCTGGCAAATATAGACTGTGGCATTTCTATCTGTTGCTGACATATCTTTGGTATATGGGGCAAGTTCCCCTATATTGTTTTTTCCTTGAAGCAGCAGCACCATGTTCGGAAGGAATGATCTGCCTGCTAAGGATATCATTTCTCTGGTATTCGGATCATCAGGGTCTCCTGCAATGACCACTTCGTAAGCCGGACCAGCGGTAAAGTCCAGAGCATGCAGGAATTGAGAATATGCCATAGGCATCGCATCTATCTGGCCGGAGAATGCTTTCATTGATGTAGAGGCTTTTTCCTCAAGGTCTGTATCGCCTGTTAGCCGGGATAATTTCAAAAGGTTCAATACGCTTACAGAGTTCCCGGAGGGCATTGCTCCGTCATATAGATCCTTGTTCCTGAACAACAGGGTCTCAGAATCATTTGCAGTATGGAAGAATCCCCCCTCGACATCCATAAAATCCCTTATCTGCAGGGAATTAAGCCGCAGAGCATGTTCAAGATACTTTTTTTCGAAGGTGGCCTGATACAATTCGATAAGACCCCAGACCAGGAAGGCATAGTCTTCCAGAAAACCAGAAATTGAGGCTTCACCATCCCGATAACGATGCAGCAGCCTGCCATCATGGGATGACATGTGCTGCAGGATGAAGTCTGCAGTCCTGGATGCCGCTTGTGCATATTCCGGCCTTTCAAAAGCCCTGGACGCTTTGCAAAGGGCAGCTATCATCAGCCCGTTCCAGTCTGTAAGCACTTTATCATCCTTTGAAGGATGCACCCGTTTTTCTCTTGCTGCAAAAAGTATTTTTCTCGCTGGCTCAAGCTTTGCCTTCAATTCATCTAAAGAAATCCCCAGTTCCTGTGCTGCTTCTTGCATAGGCCTGGCAAGATGCAGTATGTTCTGGCGGGTGGAGATACCTGATATTTCCTCTTTATAATTACCTTCGGATGATATGTCATATACTTTGCATACAAGATTTGCCACCTCCAAAGGAAGTAGATCATATATCTCTTCTTTTTTCCAGAGATAGAATTTACCTTCCATCCCTTCGCTATCTGCGTCCTCTGCACAGTAGAAAGCTCCCTCAGCAGAGCACATGTCCCTCAGTACATACTCTATGATCTCTGCTGCTACCTGCCTGTGATCTTCAATACCTGTCACCTGGAAACCTTCGGTGTATGCCATGATAAGCATTGCCTGATCGTAGAGCATTTTTTCAAAATGGGGTACCAGCCACTGACCATCCGTGGAATAGCGATGAAAACCAAATCCCACATGGTCATATATGCCTCCCCCGCGCATGCCATCCAGGGTTTTTGTTACCATCTGCAATGCTTCAAGTTTTCCTGTACGCTGCCAATATCTGAGGAGAAATGTAAGGTTGTGTGGAGAGGGGAACTTTGGAGCCCGGCCAAATCCTCCTGCCTGCCAGTCGAAAGCAGAAAGTAACTGTGAGTACCCACTGTGCAGGGTCTTTTCGTTAATTTCAGTACCTGTGCTTTTAGCAGAAGCCTGTACCATCTGAGGGGACAGAGCAGCTTTTAGTTCTCTGGCGGTCTGCAGTATATCCTCCTGCTGCTGCGTCCATACCTTCGCTATGTGGGGTATGAGGTCAAGCATTCCGGGATTTCCGAACCTGCTTTTCTTTGGGATATACGTAGCTGCAAAGAACGGTTCCTTGTTAGGGGTCATTAATATTGTAAGTGGCCATCCTCCTCTTCCTGTAATGGCCTGGCAGATAGCCATGTAGACGCTGTCTATATCCGGTCTCTCTTCGCGATCGACCTTAATGCAGATAAATGTAGCATTCATGAGCCTGGCCACATCAGGATCTTCAAAGGATTCTTTTTCCATGACATGGCACCAATGGCATGTGGAGTATCCAATGGAAAGAAAGATTGGCTTATTTTCAGCTCTTGATCTTTCGAAAGCCTTTTCACCCCAAGGGTACCATTGTACAGGGTTGTATGCATGTTGAAGCAGGTAAGGACTTTTTTCATTTATGAGAAAATTAGGTGTTTTGGATCCGCCCTCAGAAACCTGATCCCTGTTATCTGCTGTATCGCTCATTGGTCTTACTCCCATTTTATTGAAAAATATAAGGATGTTCTTTTATCTAAGGATCTATTTGTTGCTTATCGTTTATTTGTGTTTAGGAGGCATGATCTTTCAAAAACAAGAGATATGCCAACATCAACATCATTTAAATGCATTTCACAGGCAACCTGTTTTATAATAACTGGCCAGACTATTAGTCATACCTACATATTATAGTGCAGACAAGCTTATATACTAAAACTGCATAGATAGAAGTGTCTAATCATGTTAGTCATATCTAATATGCATGGACCAAAAAGCATTCTGATCCGAAGTTTCGGATACTGAATGGACCGCATTTGACAGAAAAACTAAAAACTATTGTCGCAGAGGTATGAATTATGACCCCACCTATCCCCCTTGCAATGGTTTCCGAAGGCACTGAAACCAAGGTTGCAGGGATCAATGCAAGCAGATCACTTGCAGACCGCCTGAAAGCTATGGGTTTTATTGAGGACTGCCCTATAAAAGTGACCAGGGATCATATGGGTTCCCTGATAGTCGAAATAAGCGGCTGTAAATATGCACTGGGTAAAGGTATGGCTTCAAAGATTCTTGTGAGACCAATCAATTGATCTGATCTTTACTTTTTTCTTTTTGTGATATATTTTAATATGTTTTTAAGTAACTTGTCATATCATTTCCCTTGTTGTGCATTGTTTATTGTGTGTTGTTTATTGTGCATTTCATTTGTTATGTCAAATCATCTTTAACGCAAAGTCGTAAGGGTGCAAAGACGTAAAAAGTTTTATTTGCTTCTTTGAGACTTAGCGTCTTTGCGCCTTAACATTCTAAAAAATTATCTTAAACTCTCGCTTAATTGCTTAATTATAACTGACAGTCTGTACAGGCATTCTCCATACTATATCTTCCGGCATATAATCGACAGGCACATAAGGTATAAAGTACAGGCATATATCCACAGAATATGCAGGAAGATCAGGTGTGATTCAATCTATACTGGACAATGATCTGTACAAGCTAAGTATGCAGATGGCCGTACTGGAACTTTTCCCTGAGGCACATGTGGAATATCGTTTCATAAACAGGGGTGGACAGCGCTTTAATGAAGATTTTGTAAAAGATATCAGGAATATCCTGGATAGTCACTTTCCTTATATCATGCTGACCGAAGAGGAGTACAGCTGGCTGGGGTCAGCCTGCCCGTTCTTCAAGCCCATGTACCTGGAATATCTGAAAAACTACCGTTTTGATCCATCTGAGGTAAGTGTGAAACTTACCAAGGATAATAATCTTGACATGAGGATAAAAGGTCCCTGGCATAGTGCCATTCTCTGGGAAGTGGCGCTTATGGCTACAGTGTCGGAGCTATATTTCAGCACAGTGGAAAAAAGCTGGAAAGAGCAGTCATTTTCCGATGGCGCAGGAGAAGAGGTCGTGCTCAAGCATTACATAGAGCAGATCCATTCAATCGGTAAAGAACTTGAACGACATGGCTGTCTGTTCACGGAGTTCGGGACCCGCAGGCGGCGGAGTTCCAGATTGCAGGACAAAGTAGTAGAGGTTTTATGCGGTCTGCCCTGCTTCACAGGGACAAGCAATGTGTATCTTGCACGAAAATATGGAATAAGTCCTGTGGGTACCATCGGACATGAATGGATCATGGGCAATTCTGCCCTGATGAGTCTGCGCAGAGCTAATTATTTTGCATTTGATAACTGGGTGAAGGTATATGGAGGCAACCTGGGCATAGCTCTTTCGGATACCTTCGGCACAGATGCTTTTTTTGCTGACTTCGACCTCAGGCTTACCAAGCTATATGATGGTGTGAGGCATGACAGTGGTGATCCTTTAGGTTTTACTGATAAGGTGATCGGGCATTACAGATCAATGGGAATAGACCCAATGAAAAAAGTAGTGGTTTTCAGTGATTCCCTGCATGCTGCAGATGTCATAAGGCTTAAAGAACACTGCGCAGGCAGGATAAACTGTAGTTTTGGTATTGGCACAAATCTTACTAATAATCAGGACTTTTTCCGGACAAGTCCTCCTCTTAATATAGTGATCAAAATGCATAGTATCAATGATATTCCTGTAGTCAAGCTAAGTGACTCGTGCGAGAAGGAAACAGGAGACAGGAATGCCCTCAGAGTGGCTAATTATATTTTCGGCAGAAAGGGACTTGATGATTGAAAATACTTGAATGTTATTTATCATCCAGTTTTTGTCAAAATATCTTTCTGGAAAGCCCGAAGATATGATCGTGCTTAAATAGGATAGAACATTATTGAAATTATCATATAGCTAACTTTCTACATCTAACAGCACAAAAATGCAATATTTTATCTAAACACTCTTAAATTTTAATAAACAGGTGAACTCAATGGGGTCAGAGGATCAGGATAATCAGGAACAGATATTCACAAACCAAAGACTGGCTGTGTTTGCAGATGTGCAGAATATGTTCTATTCGGCCAGAAATTATTACTATGCTAAATTAGATTTCGGAAAATTATTAAGTGCTGTGGTAAGAGAAAGACAACTTATCCGTGCAATAGCCTATGTTGTGGAAACAAAGGAAATAGACCAGTCTGGTTTTAAGTCGGTAATAGAATACATTGGATGGGAAGTAAAGTCCAAAAAATTGAAATCAAGACCTGACGGGTCAACTAAAGGTGATTGGGACATGGGTATAGCCATTGATGCGATCTCCATATCCACCAGAGTCGATACAATAGTACTGGTTACAGGTGATGGGGACTTCACGGCTCTTGTCAATCATCTCAAGGCTTCCGGGGTACGTGTGGAAGTACATTCTTTCCCTAAGAACACCGCCACAGAGCTCATTGAAGCTGCTACGGTCTATCATCCGATAGATGAACGGCTATTGCTCAAGAAGTAATATCCATACCAATTTTTCTTATATTTTTCACAAAATCAGAACAACAAATTCTTTTAACTATTAAATCAATGCACATGTTATAAATTGCTGGAAGAATTGGCATATCACCTTTCAGGTTCCGTGTCCGTGTTGGAAAGTTACCTTATCCAGTTTTCTCCTATTAACCTTTCAACTCCCATATTTTGGGTTGTTTATTCAGGAACGGGATGCAGACTATTTTCATAACCATACTCAATAGGCTGGAACCTCAATATTAGAGATACACAGAAAGCATACTAATATAAGGGAAGGGAATTAAATCAGACTGTCAAAAGTCAAATAACTAATATTTCAATTACTATCAAAATATCCCCAAATTGATCTGAGTTTATGAACCCCTTGGCTGAGCAAACTTTGGACATCGGCAGATAAATTACGGTCCAATCTGGTGGAGTGCATGGTGGCACTGCCGGGACAATTGTTCACTAAAACTCAAATCCCTGCAGTTATCAGAGCAGTTCACTAAGTCTAAGAAATTGGAAGAGAAGATAAAGGAAAATCTGAAGAGGATAGGATATGAACTCTAATAACACTGACCATTTGGATGCTGGCGTATCGTTGAGCGTTTTTCTCAAGCCGGATACACCGGAAGTTAAACAGATCAGAAGTCTTCAGGACAAAGAGACGGAATATAGCGAGTATTTAGGAACCATTGAGGGAGGTATAGCGCTTTATTATTACGAGCAGGACAATAAGATCACTGACAAGGAAATTATCTCGGTTCTAAGGAACATAAAAATGAACCTTGATAAGGATGTCAGTTATTTCTCGCATCCTTTTGAAGTGTTGATGCTTGGGCCTCTGGCAGATGCTCTTGAAAAAAAACCGATCACCTTTCATGAATTCAAGCTGGTCATTGACTATGTTCTGTGGTCTATCGACAACAGATCATGGATGGGGGATAAACAGGCCTATTTAAAATGGATCTGTTATTTTTTGGGGGTCTACACAGCCAAAGAAGAAGAGCAATATGAAGAGCGTATAGAAAAGCTTGGCAAAAAAATGCACCTTTCCGAGGAAGATGTGGACCAACTTCTGATGAAGAGTGAAAAAGCGTTCACTGACGATGAAATGGAAAAGACACGTATCGAAAGTGAGTTTTTTGCAATGGACGATGATGAGAAGTTCGGTTTCCTGGCAGAGCACAGCCCGGAGCATTTCGATCTGTTCTCAGTTTATCTTATGCAACTGCAAGATCGGAAAGAATTTGAACTAATGAAGAGCCTGGCAAAAAGGGTCAGCAAAAAATTCGGTGATGATCCGGAACTATACCTGCATGTTGCCATCTTCTTCAGTGCGGTGGATCTCAACATAGCTAAAAGTTATCTTGCAAAAGCACTTTCCCGAGTAGGAACACTTCAAGGTGCACAGGCACAGGAAAAAAGACATCTGGAGATCAAAATTAAAAAATTTATTAAAGACTGTGACAGGAACAACAAGTAAGGACTAACAATTAAATAGACCAGCTTTGAAGAAGTAGTGGACAAAAACCAGGGTATTAATCAGGGTAAAAAACACTGAATAAATGCAGATGTGAATTTAAAACCCGATGGTCAGAAAAGTGATCAGAACTAAGCTACACAAGGAAAATAAAGAAGGTAGGCTGAGTATATTGGTAATAAGTGCATCTAAGGTAAATCAACGCAAAGCCGCAAGGACGCAAAGAATGTTGTATTGCTCCCTTTAAGTTTTCTTGTGCAGAAGCACCTGCTTTTTCTTCGCATGATTCAATAGTCCAACAGCCTGCTGGACATTCTACGATGCGCTGGCAGATAATGAAAGTGCTGTTCGTGAACTGGGTGACGACACTCTTAAGAAGATCGCACAGGAACTAGCGGACAAGCTGAGAAAAAGCACAACAGTGGACTGGCAGAAGCGGGATAGTGTCCGTGCAAAACTACGCAATCTGGTACGTATAACCCTGCGTCGGTATAAGTATCCGCCTGACAAACAGGAAGAAGCTATCCAATTAGTATTGCAGCAGGCAGAGCGGTTATCTGATGACTGGAGCAAAGTCCTTGACACTTGCTGAAAAACTTCCTTTGATCAAATAGACCGCGCATGAAAAATTAGAATCATGTCAATATCAGACCACTTCTTCTTAATATCAATAACAATGTCAACTTTAAAGCTATATCATTCATGGAACAGAGCCAGAAGGCAAGGCACAGGAAAAGGCAGGTCAGATCAAGAAGGTTCTGGGGAAGTAAAAGAGCGGCGTGTTATGCGTCCGCAACCATAAAGTTAAGTTAATAGTAAATATGATCTCTAATTTCTTTGCTTCACATACCCCAGTAGCTTTATATCACAACTGCACCTATCCTTATATAAGTCTGGAAGTACAAAGTGAAATTGTGGGGTATTTCTGGATTTCTCCTGTGTGGATATTCTTACGTTTATTATGGAGTGGTTTAAATACTACCTAAATATTAAACGTTAGAGTTTTTAATGTATTAATGGGGGTTTATATATGGAAAAAATGACAAAAGTAGGTCTTCTTGGAGCAGCTGCGCTGATAGGTGCAGGCTTAGCAGCTTTGTCTGAAGAGAGAATAAGAGAGTTCGTTAACGAAAAAGTTGAAGCCGGTGCTCTGAGCATGGAAGAGGGTAAAGCTATGGCAGAAGACCTGGTTAGCGAAATCAATAAAGAGAGACTTAACCTGGAGAAGAACGTTGTTGAAAAGATCCATGCTACAGTCCTTAAAACTGATAAGGAGCTCGCAGATCTTGAGGACAAGATCAATGAACTCAAGATAAAGGAACTTGAAGATGCGCTTG
The DNA here is from genome assembly GCF_000328665.1 of Methanomethylovorans hollandica DSM 15978. Taxonomy (NCBI): domain Archaea; kingdom Methanobacteriati; phylum Methanobacteriota; class Methanomicrobia; order Methanosarcinales; family Methanosarcinaceae; genus Methanomethylovorans; species Methanomethylovorans hollandica. Next base: position 1,370,491 of record NC_019977.1, on the reverse strand, counting down.
AAAAGATGAAGAGCCAGCAGAAAACTGCAAAATAAGATCTGACCAATACAATCAACTTATTGGAATGTTGCGTGTTTTTGACCAGCAACATGTTACTTTTTTACTTTTTTATTAATATAATTGGGTTGCCTGTTCATTTACGAAGCCCGTTTCAAAACTTCTCTCACACCCTTTTCCAACACTTACCTATATTCTCGCTACAGGAAATGCTTTGACCATATCCCGATAAGTTTAGTCGTTCTTGCTTAAGAAACGGGCAAGCGGTCGCTTCACAAGCTCGGAGATAATGAGGTAGAGGATCGCGAGCGACACAATGAGTATGAGATGTGCTGGTGTGGGTTTTGTAAACTCAAAAAAGGCACTGGTCCACGGGATTATCGGTAACGCAAGCGTAATCAAAAATGCTGCCGCCGATAGAAATACAATGAGAGGAGCCGGCCAGCCGGCCTTTTCAATTGGCAACAACGACCGAATGGATAACATAAGGAGGAGTTCAGTGATCACACTGGCGATGAACCAGTTAGTTTGCAGCATCTCCTCGGAGATGCGATAGAAGAGTCCGAAATAGATAAAATCAAAGACGGTACTGACAAGACCAATGTTATAAATATGATATAGAGCGCGCGGAAATCATACCGCTGCGGTCGGGCCACTTCTTGTGTTGACACATGGTCAAAAGCGATTGCCATCATCGGAAAATCTGACTTTCAATAAGTCCTAACCTTCTGGTTAATGGGATATTCCTCTTTGATCATATGGTAACAGAGAACAACTTAAAGCTTTTTGGAACCTGCTGAGTCTTGTGAATAAACTTTAGTGAACTCAGCTCCAAGGGTTACTACAATGGAACTATAATATATCCATAGTAGCAGACCAATTATGGATCCAATGACACCATAGACCGAAGTAATGTCGCTATGTGTCACGTAGAATCCCACAGCATATTTTCCGATGGTGATCAGGACAGCAGTTATCACAGAACCTGCTACCAGGCATTTCAGATCCATATCAATGTCTGGCAATATAATATGTACAAAAATGAAAAGGATCACAAGGACCACAAAGGCCACAACCGGTCCCACATACTGAAGAACACCAAATAATGGCAGATATGTGTGTAAGGTCCTTGAACCTGCGAACATCAGGGCTTCTATTAAAGTAATGAGCACGATCAATCCACCAAAAACAATTACCGTTATGGTTGAAAGCAAACCATCTTTCAGAAAATTCCGGGCAAATTTTCCTTGTGAAAGCGGAACATTCCATATCCTGTAGAGGAAGTTCTTAAATTGCCTGAACACATTGCCTGCACCCCACATCAGAAGAAGAAGGCCTGCCAATGCACTTAAAGAAAGAGAGTCTGTAGCGGGCATATTTGCAATAAAAGCCTTCAATGATTCAATAAGACTAGAATCAAGAATTCCTTCCATATACTCTATAATATTATCCTGAACTTGCCCGGAGGAAAAAAATATACCTCCCAAGGATACGAAGAAGAGGAGAATGGCCGGTAAGCTCAACAGCAAGTAAAAAGACAGGGCTGCACTATCAATTATGGAGTTATTCTCTCTCCAATTCTTTAGTGCAGTGACTGCAAGTTCCTTGATCTTTCTAGTCTCCATCCATCTCATGTATGTTTTTATGCAGTATATGCTTTGCTAAAGTTGATACTCAATCAATAAATGAAATAGTTAGGCGCGGGTCTTAAGGAGAAGTAGTGCATTATAGTAATAGTAGGGTTAAGTAGGGGTATCATAGCAGTAATGCCGACAATTCTTATCATTTTTCGGTTCGTATCTCTTGAAAAGATGCCATAGCTGTGATAATTCTCCAAGATTCTAACGCAACTTAGAAAGGGGAGTAACATGAAAACAAGCACAACGGATAAAGTGGAAGGAAACATTCACAAAGTAAAGGGAGAGATCAAGGAGACCGTGGGGCAAATCACAAATGATCCCCACCTGGAAGCCGAAGGTACGATTGAAAAGGCAGAAGGCAAGGCACAAGACGCGGTAGGTCAGATCAAGAAGGTTCTGGGGAAGTAAAAGAGCGGCGTGTTATACGCCTGAGCATCCAGGTTGTTAATTCGGTAGATCTTTCCTGGGGAACACACTGATCGAACAATTGATCACACTGGACCTGCAGAACTGATATTTTGGGAACAGGACTACCTATTTTAAACCGTTGGCTCATTTTTGATTATATCCATAGAATTCTTTTTTTAACACCTGAAGAATTTGCCATTAGTATAACTTTGTATAATGTCAATTCTATCTGAAGTTTGTTAAATAGTATAGAGCTCATAATGAGTACTATAATCAGAATCGATAGCATCAAAGACATTAAATAGTCAATTGGGAATGATTACAGTGCCTAATGAGACCATCAGGCAAACGCAGAACAAATGCATAAATGCGTCAGCCATCAAAAACACCCTGGCGGGCTTCTCTCCTCTCTTTAGATAACTAGTTACCATAGTTGTCTTTTTAGTGACCATTCTCAACTTCACTATTTTGTATCAATAAATCCAATTCTCATGGCTGACAGGCAACCTGTTCAATTTGTCCCGGTAGAACTGCCATTTAGGCATGAACTGGTCCATCAGTACTACGAACCTGGCGTTGTGTGTCGGTTCTAACAAATGTGCCATTTCATGCACAACGATGTATTCAAGACAATCCTTCGGTTTCTTTGCAAGGTCAGTGTTAAGCCGGATGCTAAATGCACGATGGTTACAGCTTCCCCATTTTGTTTTCATTTTGCGCACAAAGAAAAGTTCTACCTTCACACCCATCATTGTTTCCCATTTTGCAATTAGTGGAGGCACTGCTTTTTTGAGCTGCTCACGATACCATGCATCAATAATAGCCTGCTTCTTTGCTTCATCAGTTCCAGGACGTACCTGTAGGATCATCTTGCTGTGTTTCAATTTAACTGCAGGTGCTCCATCTACCTCGATCACCTTGAGCAGATAACGTTTCCCCCATACGTAATGGCTTTCAAGGTCCAGATACTCACGGGGAGTTTCACGCTCCTGCTCCTGAAGCTTTCTTTGCTGCTGCTTGATCCAGCCCAGCTTGGAAATAGTAAAGACACGAATTGTATCGATATCCATTCTCAGTGGCGCAGAAATCCTAACCTTCCCGGCAGGGGGATACACGCTCAGATGAACGTTTTTGATGTCCTTCAGCACCACGTCTACAGTAATATCACCAAGTTCGATCTGAGTGACCATCAGTATTCCTTCTGTGCCTTGATTATAAGGAAGATACGTTCCACCTCAGCTACGTCTTTCAGGATACCGAACAGAGCCTGCTTGATAACCCGTTCGCGAGGTTCCACACCCCGCCAGTCATCAGCACGCACTTGTCTTACTGTTTCATCGATCTTCACTGCCAGGTTCAGTACTGGATCGCTGGCAACTACGTATTCACCACCTGGTTCTGCTATTGCCTCTGGAATATTTACGTGGTTTTGCAGGTTGTTGTAAAGGGCACGCAGTGCAGGACTTGTCTTCAGTGCTTCAAGAGTATCGTCTGCATGGCCAGCTTCCACCTGCTTTACCAGGTCTGCTATACGTTTCAGGTATTCTTCATACTCTATGGCTTTTGCCTTTCTGGCAGCTATTATTTCATCCAGCAGAGTTGACATCTTCTCATAATAAGCGGGATCGTTCAGATGCTCTTTGATGATCTTGCTACGGACATTGTTCTCGATAGTCTCTGCTATAGCAGTCGTGTTCCCTTTCAGGTTGCCAAGATGAGCTGCAATGGCCTTATCGATCCCAGTCTTTACTATCAGATCCAGCAGAGGCATATCATCAAACGGAGAGATCTTTCTGGGTTCTGATGCTTCTATATACGTGTCGATAAGATGGCGCATGTCGGCTTCATAGGCTTTCAGATCAAGGGATTCACCGCTGGCCCTGCGAATTATTTCCCGGATATTCCGATAATGTTCCAGTTGCTGTTTAACACGGGCTATTGCCGAAGTGCTGTAGCCTGCAGCTTCCATTTCGTCGCAAATATTGGCATAAGCACGAAATAGCGAAGCAGTGGCCTTGTAGAGTGCAGCACGCTGAGTTTCACGTTCCTGAAGGTCCGTCGGAATCTCCGTATTGCCACAGAAGTAGTGAATATATTCCAATTCTCCCTTTGGCGGTTCTACAGGTTCGCATAGCAGATCCAGAGCCTCCAATGCATCATCAAGACGTTGCTTACCTTTTTTCAGGCGGTCCTGCATGAGCACCTGCGGGTCGGCTCCGCCGGAACTTGTGTCCAGTTCAGAGGAATAGACCTGCAGGGCTCCTGTGCCTTTATCATTGACCAGGTTCTTGAAGAGGTCTTTATAGTCTACAATATAGCCGAAATCCTTGTCCTCACCGTCCAGCCGGTTAGTGCGACAGATCGCCTGGAACAGACCGTGGTCCTGCATGGATTTGTCGATGTAAAGATAAGTACAGGGAGGCGCATCAAAGCCTGTGAGCAGCTTGTCCACCACTATGAGCAGCTGCATGTTAGCTGGCTGTTTGACGAACAGTGTCTTGGCATGTTCTTCGTAGGTCTCGGTCTTTGTCATGCCCGGATTGGATTCGATATCCCTGAGCAGTTCAGTGTATGTGTGATAGATGAACTCTTTATCTGTTTCGGTGTTGGCGCCGGTGTCCTCTTTGGTCACGTCCCTGGACTGCGGATTGTAGGATGTCACTACAGCGCATTTGCCTTTTAATGGCGTATTCAGAAAAAGGGTGAAATACTTGCAGGCTTCGTAGATACTGGATGCTACCAGGATGGCATTACCGCGATCACTGGACAGGCGGGGCTTTACGCTAAAATCAAAGATTATGTCGTTTACTACTTTATCCATACGGGAGCGGGAACTGAGCACCATCTGCATGGTACCCCAGTGTTTCTTGAGTTCGTCTTTCTGCCAGTCATTGAGACCTCTGGTCTTGGCCTCGAACCATGCATCGATCTTTGCTTCGGAACCAAGACGCTGGTCGATATCACGGGCTTCATAGACCAGGTCAAGCACCACTTTATCCTCTACGGCCTCGCTGAACTTGTAGACGTGAATGTAACCCCCGAACACTTCCAGACTGGTCTGTTTGTCTTTCTTGAGCAGGGGAGTACCGGTAAAACCGATGAATACTGCATTTGGCATAATTGCCTTCATGGCTGTATTCAGTTTACCGCTCTGGGTACGGTGGCATTCGTCCACGAATACAAAGACCTCACCTACGGTCTTGCTGGGCTGTGCTTTCAGGTCTCTGATGAACGCATCAAAATCATCCACATTTTTGGGGCCGAACTTGTGTACCAGAGAGCAGAGCAGGCGGGGTTGGGCCTGACTGAGCAAACTCAGGAGTTCCCGGCCGCTGGTGGTGCGTACAATATCTTCTCCGGCTTCGGTGAATACTCCTTTTATCTGTTTATCAAGCTCATCACGGTCTGTTATTATAGCCACACGGGCATTGGGATTGTGCTCCAGTATCCATTTGGCCAGCAGTACCATGACAATACTCTTACCGCTGCCCTGGGTGTGCCAGATGATGCCGCTTTTGTGTTGCAGGACATGTTTTTGTGCTGCCTTGACACCGAAATACTGGTGCACTCTTGGAAGTTTTTTGATACCGCCATCAAAGAGCACGAAATCGTGCATGAGCTCGATGAGTCTTGCTTTGTTGCACATCTTGAGCAGGTATTTATCGAGCTTGAAGCGGCTGTCGTCCTCTTCCTCCTCTTTCCACGTGAGGAAATACTTCTCCGGAGTGCCGATGGTGCCGTATCTCAGGCCTTCGGAATCATTGCCTGCAAAGATTAACTGCACGGTACTGAAGAACCATGCATTGAACTCAGGCTGCTGGTTAGAAAGATTTTGACGGATACCGTCACCGATACTGATGCGGCTGTTCTTAAGTTCCAGCACACCTATGGCGATACCGTTCACATAGAGCACAATGTCAGGTCTGCGCTCACGATTACCCCTGAGGGTGACTTCCTCGGCTATGGCAAAGTCGTTCTTCTGCGGTTCCTGCCAGTTAATGAGGTGCACACTCTCTGTGACCTTGCCTGCCTCGGTCTTTACAGGCACACCATAGCGCAGCAAGCTATAGACGGCCTGATTATTGCTGTAAAGATTACGGCTGTGGTTGTTGGCTTCAGTCCGCAGTTTGTGTAGAGCTATGCTGGTCTGCTTGGGAGTGTAGCCTTTTTCTATCAGGTAGGCCTTCAGTAGTTCTTCCTCGATGTTGCTGTTACCGTCGCGGTCGATCCAGTTGCCGAGGTAACGATAACCAAGCTCATAGCGGAATAAAGAGATGATGCGGTCTTGTGTGGCACGTTCAGGCTGACCAATGTTGCTCATTTCAAAACCTCCCAACTTCCACCTCTGGCCGGACCAACATGTCGGAGCACCCCATCCAGCTTCATTTTATTCAGGTGATATTTAATACCACCACGGGTCAGGCCCAGGGCCTCTGCCAGTTCTTGTTGAGAGATCTCAGGTTTCGCAAGGATCAAGGATACCAGTTTGTCCTGGGTAGTAATTGGGGTAGTAATCGGGGTAGCAATTGGGGTAGTACTACCCTGATCCAAAATGTCTGCACGCATATGGGCCGGATTGGCCTGGAACGTCAGCATCAGACCTGCCATACCAAAATCATATTCTGGTGGCTGTATGTCGTGCTCTCTGCATTCACGGTTGATCTTCTCGATACCGCGGCCCCATGCCTCTATATAACCTACCCGGAAGAAAGCATTGGCAAGCAGTGGATTGAAAGGTCTGGATGGATGCTTGCCCAGTAGCCTTTCCATTGTCCAGTTTTCGGGGAGGTTGCCGGGATTCCAGAGAACTATTTTGTTGTTATATACACTGATCTGAATAGGGATACCGCTGCTGTAGTCCTTGTGCACGACTGCATTGAGCAGTGCTTCACGCAGTGCAGCGTAGGGGAAGAGGAAGGTTTCCACACGTTGCAGGCCCTGATAACTGATGTAGGCTTTCAGATATTTGGTGTGCAGAAGCTCCAGTGTTTTTTCGACCTGATCGAAGAGATTGCCATGTACCTCATCCTGATACTGAAGGTCGTCATCTGTCACAAAGAAGCCGATCTTGATCCAGGACCCGCTGACAAATTGTTCCGGGCGGTCAGAAAATAGCAGGCATGCAGCACGTTTCAAGCCGTGCTTCTCCACGAGTTCCAGATTCTCGAGTATAACCTCTGTGCTGTCATGCAACACGGCCCGGCCCATACGACCACTTTTCATGGCCTTTTCCTTGAACAGTCTAATGGCCTCGGTGCTGCAAGATCGTGCGGTGAACGATGGTTCCAGCACTCCATCCCAGTGCCTTCCGCGTTTCTTCAGCAGGAATTGCTCCAGTGCAGCGCCTTTGAGTTCCTGTTTGGTGCTGCCGCTGCGGTAGTGGTACTCACCTTTGTAGCTGACGGGACTGGGATATGATTCAACCCTGATTTCGATCAATTCCTTGCCGTTTTCTTCGACCACGCGAACGTCCACCATGATCCCCAGCACGTCTCGGACTTTGTTGGGAAGGTCTTCAAGCAGTTTGCGTGCATTGCTTACACCCACAGTCACGCCCCGGTCATTGCGCCCGATAACCAGCAGACCGCCGTCAGCATTTGCAAACCCGCATATCCATTTCAGATATTCGTCTCTCCAGTTCTCCTTCCATTCAACATGCTGGTTCTCTTTCATACCAATCGTATCCTCCCTGTAAGCAGTTCCTGCATCATACCCTGCTTGATCTGGCGGGTCTTGGAAAGTTTTTCTTCTAATGCGGTGATCTCTGCATCCATATCGGAGAGGATGGTGGCGATGGCAGTTTGTTCGGTTATGTTGGATGGGAGAGCAATGGCATATTTAGATATTTGTGGGGCAGTGAGTTGAGGTACACCCGTGCTTTCAAGAGCGAAATCTACGAAATTGTTAATATATTCAGTAATAAATCGAAGATCATACTGCTGCTGTGATGACAAAACGAGCAAACGTCCTATTGCACTAAACTTCATGCTTCGGTAGAATGCATGTCCAACGTCACCTCTAGCTGTAACTGTGATTTTATCTGGTTCATACTGGTAAGATTTAGAATATCCGTAAAGCCCCTTATCAGCAATTGAATTTGAGTATATAGGGAATTTGTGCATATCACTATCAATTGGCGAAAAGTCATCTCTTACTAAGTCACGACCAGCAACAATTTCACAGAATGATCCAAGAGTTTTAACTACCCAATCCTCTGGAATCATCCCTATCTCTGTATGCTTGTAACCTTTTTTTACTTCAAACCCCGGCAGCCTCCTCTTCCCAGTCAGCAACTCCTGCATAGCACCTTGCTTGATCTGGCGTTTCTTGGCGATGAGCTGCTCCAGGGATTCTATGAGGGCATCCGTATCGGAGAGTGCGGTGGCGATGGCTTCTTGTTCGGCGAGGGTGGGAGGGAAAAAAATAAGAATTGATGAAAGAGTTTCTCTCGTTATTCCTAATATTGAAGTTCCTTGATTCTGATTTTTTAAAAAAGATTGGTTCATATCAAGGAATCTAAAGAGATATTCAGTACTCAGATTATCGTTTTTGGTGCATATACCAGTAAAATCTTGGCTTATTGCTATATCGCAAGATGCAATTGCCAACTTACCTACGCCGGTCCTTGAAACGAGTAAGAGATTGCCCTTGTTTACGATGTTTGTGGAACTATTCTTAACAGCATCCGTAGTAATCAACCGCCTTATTTCTGAAACTTGTTGATTAAGAATATCTGCACCTGTTATCCAAGGAATATCTCCTTTCCAATAATCTTCATGTTTAGTAGAGGGTGTACCGCCATGTATAAACTTGGTAACAACATTGCCTAATGTTACAATTTCCCAATCCTCCGGTATCACCCCCACCTCAGTCTGCTTATATCCCGGTGGTATGCTCTCAGCAACTGATTCTGTACTCATAGCCTAAACCCCATCCTCTCCAAGTGCCCATTCACTTTTGCTTCCAGTTGAGCCACACGTTCTGTCATCAGAGGCATGGGGGTTTCATAGCGCTCTGCGAGTTCCTTCACACGCTGGGTGAGGGATTGGCTGATACGGTCCATTTCGCCATGGATGGCAGTATCCAGTGCAGTGAGCCATTTGTCGTCCACTACCAGCGTCTTGATGTCGTCCTCGGTAAGCTGTGGGTAGTGAGCATAAGCTTTGGCATCAAGTGCATTTTCGGCATCCTTGAGGTGTTTCTTCAGGTCAGCTTCCTCATTGGCAAGTTGCAGCCAGTCATTAAGTACAGCAGCTTCTTCCTGAGCTTCCCTGTCGCCTTTGATCTCCTTCAGGCGAGCTGTTACATTAGCTTTGTTCACCTTATCAAGTTCTGAAAAAGCACCTTCTTCACCGCTGTTTTCTTCTTCCAGTTCTGTGCTGCGGGCTGTGACACTTTCCAGCTCAGCCGTAAGCTTATCCACAATCTCCTGCTCTTTGGCGAAGAAACGGGCTACGATGAAGGACTTTGGCACAAGGTCACAGGTCCAGCCCTTGTCCTTCTCCTTGCCTTTCTTATCCTTCTCGATGATACGATAGGTCTTAGCTTTCCAGCCTTCATCTGCAATAAGGTAACAGTCATCCTGCATCGTTGTCTCCCAGTAATCCATCAGATGCTGATACACATCGTATTGGCTGATGAGTGGTTTATCTGCGTAATGAGCAAGCAGGTCTTCGGATAACTTGGCTATAACTTCCTTCGGATGGCTGTCCGCCTGCAATTCTCGCAGCATAGCCGAAGCTTGCTCCTGCCACACAGCAAAATGCGCATTCATGCCAGAGATAAAAGCAGAGAACTCAGGATGCTCGTAGATAGTGGATTTAATAGCAGCTTTATCCACTGCAAGGGCCAGATAATTGGGTCTATTCGCTTTGAACAGGGTTTGCCGAAGCTCTGGACAGACATCCCAGTAACGCTGTAATGCATCCACATCAGCAGTGGGAATACCACCATGCAGATGGCCTTCGATATCCTGCAGGTCCTCAGCCTGCTGGCTGTCAATATAGCGCGGAAGATTAAGGTTGAACTCGTTCTTCCCGATCTCCTCAAAGCTCACCATCCGCGAGTATTTCGGGATGTCTGTCTGCTTTGTGAAAACATCCACGATCTTATGGATATCCCGGGCACGCAGCCGGTTCTTGGGACCATCTTTCATAAAATCCGCACTGGCATCGATCATAAAGATACCCTTGCGGTTATGGGCTTCCTCTTTATCGATAACAATGATGCATGCAGGGATGCCGGTACCGTAGAACAGGTTGGCTGGCAGGCCAATGATACCCTTGATGTATCCTTTGCGTATCAGATTACGGCGAATGTCTGCCTCTGCATTGCCACGAAACAGCACGCCATGGGGCAGAATACAAGCACCTTTGCCTGTACTCTTGAGTGAGCGGACAATATGCAGCAGATAAGCATAATCTCCCTGCTTGGCAGGCGGAATGCCAAAGGGCTTGAAACGTTCATAAGTATCGTGTAGAGGGTCCAGACCAGTACTCCAGCGCTTATCGCTGAAAGGAGGATTGGCGACCACATAATCGAAGGTCTTGAGTATACCGTCCTCAACGAACTTGGGGTCTGCAAGGGTATTACCCTGCCATATAAGAGCTTCAGGATTGTTATGCAGGATCATGTTCATGCGAGCAAGACCCGATGTAGCAGCGTCCTTCTCCTGACCGTAGAGAGTTATCTTGGTCCTCGCCTCATCTGCAACCTTCAAAAGCAGAGAGCCTGAACCGCATGTAGGATCATAGGCCGTGGTGGAACTTGTGGTATCAGCCTGACGTATTCCAAGTATCTGTGCAATGATCCGGCTTACCTCGGCAGGAGTATAGAACTGGCCCTTGCTCTTACCGCTTTCCGTTGCGAAGTGCCTCATAAGGTACTCGTAAGCGTCACCCAAGATATCATCGCCTTCAGCGCGGTTCTTTGAGAAATCAAGGGCCGGGTTCTCGAAGATGGCGATGAGGTTGGTCAGCCTGTCCACCTGCTCCTTACCGCTGCCAAGTTTAGTAGCATCGTGGAAGTCTGGCATATCAGACAGTTTGTTGGCACTGACTAATGGAGCAATTATCTTCTTGTTGATCTGGTCGCCGATATCCGGCTTACCCTTAAGTGCAACCATATCCGCAAAGCTTGCACCTTCCGGAATAGTGATGGGTGCATAGGGAACACCTGCGTATTTGTCACTTACGTACTTGATGAACAATAGCACCAGCACATAGTCTTTGTACTGGCTGGCATCCATACCTCCACGCAGTTCATCACAGCTGGACCAGAGAGAAGAATAAAGTTCTGATTTTTTCAAGGCCATTATCTATACCACCGATAGAAGCTACGTTTAGATGAAGATGTGAGATGCATATTGTTTTCCTTTAAGGTTTGGTATTTTCATCTGTAATCACATATAGTAGCTACCAAAATATTACAGTCAAAAGTAATAAACGTGTCCCACTTTTCTATGATGCACTGGAAAAGAATGATAGTGCTGTTAAAGTGTTAGGTGATGAGACCATGCGGACAATGGCACAGGAGCTGGTAAACACTGTGCTTTCCAATGTTACTATTGACTGTACCGTTCGTGAGAATGTCCTTTCACAGATGTGTGTGCTTGTGAAGAGGATATTACCTAAGTATGGATATCCTCCGGACAAGCAGGGGAAGGCTACTCAGACCGTGAGGCAAATAAGTATCCCTTAAGACTATAATGGTACTTTTCAGCTGCTAACTCCATCATCCACAGGTGACTACAAAAAGTATATTTTCTTTTTAATGATTATACAGCAGTCCATCCACCGTCAACACAGATATCTTGTCCTGTCAAATAACTAGAATTGTCAGATGCAAGGTATATCAGTAAACCATCCATCTCACCCGGTTTACCAATTCGTTTCATAGGACATCTTGACCGAACAAAATCCTTAAAACTATCATCAGAAACCATTTCCTTTGTCATTTCAGATTCAAAGAATCCAGGTCCTATGGCATTTACGGTAATTCCATATTTTGCCCACTCTCCTGCTAGTGCTCGAGTAAGATTGGTTACTCCCCCTTTTGATGCATGATAGGAAGAGAGTGGATTTTGTGTATTTCCAATTACACCATACATTGAAGTTATGTTAATTATTCTTCCATAATTGCGTTCTTTCATCTTTTTTGCAGCATGCTTTGAGAAGAAAAACACACCTCTAAGATTTGTATTAAGTACTGTATCCCATTCTTCCCCAGTCAAATCTTCCGCCTGCGCAGAAGAAGAGGTTCCTGCGTTATTTACCAGAATATCGATTTTCCCAAATTCTTCAACTGTGCGTTCGACTACATTTATAATATCATCTTCGTTTAAAACATCGCACTTTACTGTGAGACACTTTATGCCAAATTTCTCCAGTTCTATCTCAAGTGCTTTTAACTTCTCAACTCTTCTTGCTGCAATCGTAATATTTGCTCCGGCACTAGCTAATGCTTTAGCGAACTGAATCCCTAATCCACTGGAGGCACCAGTTACAATCGCAACTTTGCCACTTAGATCAAATAAATTATTAACCATACACTATTACCCCCATTCATAATTTGCTCAATTAAACCTTCTTAAAAGCTTTTGTACTATTCTTTTTTTGTATAGCAGGAAACCGAACCTCCCGAAACTGGAAATGTCCCCTTTCCCTGTTCATCAATAACTACTTCTGCAGGATTATTGCCCACACGATCAATCCATATCTCATCCGAATGGATCTGCCCCACATACATATCCTTTTCTCCGTCTGATCCGTTCGTTAATACTACTGCACAGCCGTTAGGATGCTCTTCGGTTCCGAGCCTTATCCAGCCGATTGTGTTTCCATGATCGAAATAATCCTGTTGTTCTCCGTAAGCATTCTCTTTTCTGATTCTGATCAAATTGTCAATAACATTTTGCATTGGCCTGTGTCCTTCTACATTAGCAATTCCGTAGTAATCTCCGTGAAATATCGTAGGATAACCATCCTTTCTTAACAGGATCAATGCATACGCCAGCGGTTTGAACCAATCCTCCACAAAGGATTCTAATGCCTGCATCGGTTGTGAGTCGTGGTTGTCTACAAAGGTTACTGCAAGCTGGGGATGAGTTTTAACTAATGAATTGTCGAAAATTGTCCTCATATCAAAGCTGTTACTCTCTTTAGATGCCCTATGGAAATTAAAATGCAATGGAACATCATACATATCCAGAAGATGTTCTTCCAGATAATCGTCTAATACCTCATGGTTTGATTGCCAATACTCGCCTACAACATAGAACTCTTCACCCTGCTCTTTTTTAATGAACTTTAAGAACTCTTTGATAAAATCCTGATTTATATGCTTGATTGCATCAATTCTCACACCATCGACTTTTGTTTCATTTACGAACCACTTGAACCATTTGTATATTTCGTTTTTAACGTCCGGATGATCAAAGTCAATATTCGCAAACATCAAATAATCAAAGTTGCCGAGGTCTTTATCAACGTTCTCTGCCCAATCCTTGTTATCTCCGAGAATTTTATATACGGCAGTCTTTCCGTTTGCTTCATTGTAATCAACTCCTGTAAAATGCTCAAAGGACCATTTAAAATCAGAATATTTATTATTTCTTCCCGGGAAGGTGAATTTAGTCCAGCCTTTAATATCATAAGGATCTGAAATAACTTTGGTTCTATCGTTAAATTCAACCTCAACCACCTTAAAGGTCTGAGTTCCATCGCTTCCGGCTTTATGGTTTAGCACTATGTCGGCATATACCTGTATTCCTTTTTCATGCAGTGCATTAATAGCTTCGATCAGCTCATCTTTAGTTCCGTACTTCGTTCTTATGGTACCCTTCTGGTCAAATTCTCCCAAATCATATAGATCATACACACTGTAGCCTGTATCACTGGAAGAGGTACCCTTGAAACAAGGTGGTATCCAAACAGCTGTAATTCCCATTTCACTTAAATGATGAGCGTCAGCTTTTAAGTTCTTCCAGTGCTGACCGTCATTTGCCATTGCATATTCAAAATATTGCATCAATATACCGTTTCTCATAAGTTACCCCCGTAAGCCTTTAATTTATTATTCTGCAAGTCGGTGAATTACGAACCTGTTTCAAAACTCTTTTTCTACGTACATAAGCACCATTTTGGCAGCGTCCCCATTTTGCCGTAAATTCCCCCTGTAGCTCTGGTATATTCTTACTCCTTCATAGATACATATTTGTTTCCAGTGATGTACTCTTTATTGATATCGATCGATATTAAGACTGAAAATCTCAATAGAGCTTCCTCATTGAGAAATGTACCAATGACTTTGTTCCTTCTTTTGATTTCCTTATCTATCCTTTCTATCGACAAAATAATCTTCTAACAGGTCATATAGATTCATGGTCTTGTATCTTCCGAGTTGTTCGCAATATTCTACTAAGGTACAGAACTATCATATTTTACAGCTTTTTAGATACAAAGCCATAAAAGAGGAACAATAACATGATTCTTTGCATAATAGGAGATGGGATTTAGAAAGGTATCAAGCAGATATGAAAGACTGAATATTGTTTTCAAAGGGATCGGATATTGCATGATTCATGTTATGCTGGAATGAGGTATGAAGGAAATATTGATTAGTCAATGTCTTAAAAAAGCTCGGATATTGATCGTATACATGATTAAGGATGTTAATACAAATGATAAATACGGTAAAAGGGCTGACTAAGGAAGAGGCTCAAAAGCGATTAAGGGAATACGGGCCAAATTCATTACCTGTTCCACGGCATAGATTCTTAAAACTTATACTCCGTCAATTCAAAGGTATTTTCAATCTGCTATTGATTGCCGCGGCGGTTGTGACGTATCTCTTGGGTGAACCCATTGATGCGGCATTCATTCTTTTTTTCGTGTTCATGGGAACTGCACTCAATGTATATCAGGAGTATAAATCAAATGCAGCAGCTGATAAGTTGAAATCTTATCTGCGCAGTACCATAACCGTGATTCGGGACGGTGAGGATCAAGAGGTTTCGACGGATCAGATTGTGCCTGGAGATGTTCTGAATCTGGAATCGGGAGATATTGTTCCTGCTGATTGTATAGTCCGGGAAGTAAGAAGTTTGCAGGTTGATGAGACTACTTTTACAGGGGAGAGCATACCGGTTATAAAGCAGGCTGTATTGTCTGACGATCAGACGATAACAGATGAGAATCGATTGTTGCAGGGCATTGTCATTGTTAGCGGGAATGCACTGGCTGAAGTCACTGCAACCGGGATTAACACGAAGCTTGCCGGGATTGCAAAAACAGCATCAGAAGTTCAGGCTGAAAGTGAGCTCGTTAAAGGTATTGACCGCATTAGTAAATTTATACTGAAAACAACTCTGATTACGCTGCTGTTTATTGTGCTGGCAAATGCCTTTATTGAAGGAAAAGATACTGACTTTCCTCAACTGCTAATTTTTGCTATTGCGCTAGCAGTTTCAGTTATACCGGAGGCGCTGCCTCTTGTACTCACCTTTGCTCTCTCTAATGGTGCTCTCCAGTTTGCCAAAAGAAAGGTAGTTGTTAAGAGACTAACTTCAGTTCAGGATCTTGGATCTGTCAATCTGCTTTGCACAGACAAAACAGGTACAATAACTGAAAACCAACTCAGATTAACCAATGCATTCAAGATGCCATCCTCGCCTTATCATCCACTCATTCTATCAAGGCTGGCAGCTATCGGATTAAAAGAAAGAATTCCTGAACCTTTTGATCGCGCATCAGATGAGTCCCTGAGCCCAGAGCAGCGAAAAGAAGTAGATGAATATAAAATTATAACACAGGAAGCTTTTGATCCTGCTGTTCGCAGCAATGGAGCTGTTGTAATTCATACTGATGGAACTCAATTACATATAAGAAGAGGCAGTCCCGAATATTTTGATACTCAGGGGCTAATTGATGATCAAATAATCGGGAGTTGGCTTGAAGATGAAGAAAAACTTGGACATCGGGTACTTGGAGTCAGCTATGATGACGGCAACGGAGCAAAATTTGGAGGCTTTGTATCCTTTGTTGACAAATTGAAGGCGACAACTGTTGAAACCGTGAAAATGGCAAAACGTTTGAATGTAGCCATCACAATCATAACAGGAGATGCTTTAATTGTTGCTCAAGCAATAGGAAGAGAGGCAGGATTGGTTTCTGACAACAGTGAGGTTATAACAGCATCGGATTTCCTGAGCTTACCTAGTACCGAACAGTATAAAAAAATGGGCTCCATACGTGTATTTGCTCGTACAACACCACAGCAGAAACTGGAATTAATTAAATTGCTGAAGGCACAGTTCACAGTCGGCTTCCTTGGTGAAGGCATCAATGATGCGCCTGCACTTAAAGCGGCTGATGTATCAATGGTTGTTCAATCGGCTTCGGACGTATCGCGTGAAACAGCTGATATTATCCTGCTTGAGAATGACCTCCGTGTTATTGTGGATGGGATTCGTCTTGGTAGGGAAACCCATGCCAATACGTTGAAATATATCAGAGCAACGCTTGTCTCAAACTTTGGTAACTTTTATGCTGTAGCCGTGGGTTCGTTACTTATCAGCTTTTTGCCGATGTTGCCTAAGCAGCTGCTGCTTTTGAACCTTCTTTCGGACTTCCCGATGATGGCCATAGCTTTCGATAAGGTATCTGAAAAAGAGATAGAATATCCTCAAAAATATGATTTTCGTTCCATGTACATCATATTTGTTACACTTGGACTAGTCAGTACGGTTTTTGATTTTATGTATTTTGGTCTATTCTATAGAATTTCACCAGCGGTCCTTCAGACAAACTGGTATATAGGCAGTGTGCTGACGGAATTGCTCTTAATGTTCTCTATTCGTTCGATGTTGCCAATTGGAAAGGCAGGCAAGCCAGCGCCACTAATCATTTTATTATCTATTGCAGCAGTTGTTTTGACCATAGCATTGCCAATTATCCCTGCCACAGCTAAGTTCTTTGAATTTATAACGCCTACTCCGGTTCATTTAGGTTTGATCGTGTCTTTGGCAGTAATATATTTTGTTGTAACTGAATTGGTTAAAAGACCCCTTGCAAAGTATTTTGATCGAATAAATAATGAGTCTGTATCAAAACTATAGATACAACCTCTTTGAATGCTATTATGAGGGTTTTAATGGAATTCAGAAAACTCTTTGCTGAACAATTGAAGTATATAAATCCACACATACCACCACAATCAATTCTCGGAAAAAGAGAGCTGATGATCATAAGGTCATCAGTGGCATTCTCTTTTTCCTGATAACTGTTTTCAGGTAGAGTTATAGCTAAAATGGTATGATTCAAATATAACAGTATGGAGAAGGCTAAAAATTGGGGCAGGGAATTATAGAACCTTATTTATCCTTGATGATAACCTGGACTTCAAGGATGAAGGATTTACCAGATTGATTTTGCTTGTGGGTTGCAGTGCCGCAACCTGTACATAATGTGAGATGATGAGGTTTTGTTTGTCTTAAGATCGAAGTACATTCCCTTGCAGCGCAGGGGGAATGCATTTGGATCAGTCAGTACTTCCATGAGTTTAGAGAAGCCTATGAACTTTTCTAAATACCTAATGATTTTTAATTAAAATTAATATTAAATAATACAAGTTCTATCTTAAATTTGCAGATTTTGCTGATACAAAAACATCATGCATCTTCATGCAGGTGAATAAGATGCTGAAAAGCGCCGAATGTAAACCCTCCCCTCTCAGGGACATAGATTTTATAAGAGAACGTCACAGAATAGAATATAGTATGACTCCGTTTTCCTGCAACAAATCCATGGATAGAGTCGAAAGGAACACTATCCGTCTTAAGCGCTCTCTACAAGAGCGTGAAAAGATCTCTTTTGCAAAACTACGTAATGATATTATCAAACCTGGCATCTGCACGATGTGTGGCGCCTGTGCTTCCATATGTGACTCCATTTCTTTAGAGGAGGGGCAACCAAAGCTAACAGGTAAATGCACAGCATGCGGAGTATGTTACAACCAGTGTCCGAGGACAATAACTACTGAAGAAGGCTTGATAGGCTGTCTGAGGCAAGCATATGCTGCAAAGTCCAATCTTAAGGAGATCAAAGGGCAGGATGGGGGCGTGGTCACTGCTATGCTTGCATATGGTCTTGAGGAAGGTCTTATCGACTGTGCTATCGTTACTGCAAGTTCCGATGAAGAGCCATGGAAACCCGTGCCTATAGTGGCACGGACATATGAGGATCTCTTGCAATCCTCAGGTAGTATCTACAGTCACAGTATGACAATGGATGCCCTGATGAGCGCGATCCGACAGGGGATGAACAGTATTGCCTTTGTAGGCCCAAGCTGCAATATAGATGCCGTACACAAGATGCAAAGAAGTTCCCGTGGTTTCCTGCACATGTTCATGAGGGCAAGGATATTCAAGCTGGGTCTGTTCTGCATGGACAGTTTTGATTATGGGGGGCTGAAGCAGTTCATTGAAGGCAAGAACATGCATCTTGGAGACATCGAAGCTATGAAGATCAGGAAAGGGAAATTCGAGGTCACAACAGCAGCAGGACAGGAAAACTTTGATCTGCAGGAGCTTGATAATTATCGTAGCAGTTCATGCAAATACTGCACAGATATGGCTGCTGAAAACACTGATATCTCTTTTGGAGGTGTGGGAACTCCCAATGGCTGGACCTCCGTGCTTACCCGGTCTTCTATAGGATATGAAATATTCAACGAAGCTGCAGACTGCGGTTATATAGATGCAAGAGTGATTGAAGAAGATGAGATACAAAGGATCCAGAACCTTGCAAAGATGAAAAAAGTCCAGATGTATGCCTTTCATCGCAGGAATCAGGGCTGATAGTTTTCAGTCAGCCTTTGCATACTTCCTTTTCTGTTTTTTAAAGAGATAAGTCATAGCAGATCGTTAAAGAATCGTGTGCAAGTGTCGAAAATAGAAAACCTTAATATATGAAGTTGTGATTGGAGTGAGTATGATACCAACAAAAGCTTTCATGGTCAAAGGCGCTGGTGTTCATAAAGACATGCTCGCATCTTTTGAATTGGCCTTAAGGAATGCAGGTATAGAGAAGTATAACCTCGTATCTGTTTCAAGCATATTGCCTCCGAATTGCAGGATAGTAGAAAAGGAGGAAGGTCTTCCTGAACTAAAACCAGGAGCTATAGTTCATTGTGTCCTTGCAAGAAACCAGACAAATGAACCTCACCGTCTTATGGCGGCTGCGATCGGTACTGCCATACCAGTGGCAGCAAAGGAACAGTATGGATACATCTCAGAACATCATTCCTTTGGAGAAGATGAGATCACTGCAGGAGAATATGCAGAGGACCTTGCTGCAACCATGCTGGCAACAACATTGGGTATTGAGTTCAATGTAGAATCTGCATGGCATGAGCGTGAACAGGTTTACAAAGCAAGTGGCCATATCTTTGATTCACTTCACACCTGCCAGTGTGCAAAAGGGGATAAAGAAGGAAAATGGACTACAGTAGTGGCTGCAATGGTATTTGTCATACCATAATTGAAATTGCCTCTACACCTCTTTTTATTTTTATTATACAATTTTTTTTGTTTAAATAGAGTTTTATAGTGCTCGCTTAATTATAATGTTTAATGGGTTCACATTTCTACGAGTTTGCTACCAAGAACTGATGGATTCTCCTGATTTTACAACAGGGAGTGTTATTGTATGCATTGCCATCTGATACGATGTTAAGCACACATCTGGAACTGTGGGAAACTTTTGGACATGGAAGTCTCTATCTTTCCATTAAGAAAGGAGAATGATCTCCTAAAGCATGTCTCCTAAAAGATCAGTTCTTTTTCTTCTTTTCCGGCTGGATAGCAGATTCCTTTGAGCCTGCACACCAGTCATCTATCTCTACATCAGCTATGCTTTTGGAATCTGATGTCTTGGACGGGAGTTCGCACCATGCATCTATCTCTTCTTCGATGGTAGGGATTGTAATGTCTTTTTCCTTTTCAGCCGTATTTTTTATCTTTTTAGAGGTGTCCATTGTTTCACCCGTTTAACTAATACTTAAAGATAGGATGGAACATTGCTTATTTAAGGGTGATGTATCTCAGGCTCTGTGTAGATGCCATGAATGGATTTGCGTCAACTTAAAAACACAATGAAAGTTTATTAAACTGCATCCAGTGGCTATTCTCTTTATCCTGATAGCTGGTTGTAGGTGCGATGGTATTCCAATACATTATGTTTTAACTATAACTGCCTGGAGAAAACTCACAATAATTAAAAATGGGGTAGTGGTAAGTAAACATAGGTAGATGTTATGAGGACTTATAGTTCTGTATGAACTGTCCCCGGTGCAAAAGCCCTAATCATAAAAAGAACGGAAAAATAAGTGAACGCCAACGATACCACTGCCATGATTGCAGCTATAACTATTCAGTAGAGATAGAATCAACTGCTTTCTCTTCTTTTGTTAAAAGACAGGCTTTGCAACTCTATCTTGAGGGATTAGGATTTCGTTCAATAGGACGAATTTTAGGTGTAAGTCATGTTTCTGTCCAGAAATAGATAAAGAAGTTTGGTCAGGAATTCGAGGAACTAAAAAGCGAAAATGAGATAGATATTGTTGAACTGGATGAGATGCACACCTACATCGGGAACAAAAAAAATATTGCTGGATATGGATTGTTGTTGATAGAGGTGGGGAAAAGTTCATCGACTGCTCTTTTGGTAGCAGAGGAACGTAAACCGGACAACAATTCTGGGAAAAGTTAGAGAAGAAGAAGAAGATAGACAAAGTGATGACTGATTACTGGAGAGCATATGCAGAGTTTCTTCCAGAAACTATCCATACTCAATCCAAAGCTGAAACATATACCGTTGAAGGATATAACAGCATATTGAGACACTTCCTGGCAAGATTGAGAAGAAAGACAAAGTGTTATACTAAGAGTCTTGAAATGCTGAAGTACTCTGTTCTTCTATTAATGAAATACAGAAATAAGGAGTTAACCATCTTTAGTTAACAATACCAGAGGAGGCTGGCAGGGTGGGTT
Organism: Methanomethylovorans hollandica DSM 15978; assembly: GCF_000328665.1. Classification (NCBI taxonomy): domain Archaea; kingdom Methanobacteriati; phylum Methanobacteriota; class Methanomicrobia; order Methanosarcinales; family Methanosarcinaceae; genus Methanomethylovorans; species Methanomethylovorans hollandica. The sequence continues at coordinate 1,349,398 of NC_019977.1, read as the reverse complement.
TAGTTTGAACTATACAATCCAATCTGGGTAAATTAAGCAAAAGAGCCATAAATAAAGAAAAACTGGTATTTACCCAGTTAAGTAAAATAATTAATATTTTGAGTATCAAATTTACATGAAAGTTGCTGATTCGAGAGATATATTTGATTTATCTATCATCATATATGCATAAAATCCCTCTGAAACAGTGAGATTTTTAGAAACTGGTAAATTCGAGTCAAGTGTAACTCTATAATTCAACACACTCTTAGGTGCTTGTTTGATTTTTACAAAGGTTAATAAATTCCTCTCAACCCTTAATTGATCACGGGCTTTTAAGTTAATGGTCTCATTATAAAGTGTTTCATTTGACAGAGTTGTCACTTCCACTTTTAGATTATGGGGCATGTAATCTTCATTTGTGACATAAAATAATGGGAGTCCTTTATCCAAAGCATACGGTAATAGAATAATTGCTACCAGTAATAATATAACAAATAATAATGGGGTCCACCTCAGCATTTTTTTTAAATTCATTAGAATCACCTATTATATATCTCCAATATTTTAAAGTCTGATTTTACTGACCATATAGAAAAATAATATAATGATCATTTACATAATCATTATATTATTACTCAATTTTAAGAATTTTTTAGGTAATATGCCAATCCATTAACATACTTAGATGTCTGACTAACAAGAACTTGTGTCATATACTTAATATTAGCATTCTGGTACAATGTATCCTGATGCATACCTTTATTGACTTCAAGCCATAATGTATCATAATAGGGATTACTAAATTTAGCTAAATTTTGGGTGGCAACTCCCGGGTCTGTCACAGTTTTATAAGCTATATTTGATTTTACAATATTATTATAGCAGTGACCAGATGACCAACTATTACTAACATGTAGTTCATAGGCCATATGAGCAGCTTGATTTTGATATTGATCTATAACACCATCTGTATGCATTGGATTTCCAACATCTGCTGTGACATTGAACTTATTGAAAATAAGTTCCTTAACTTCCTTTGTTGACCAATCATCCCTCTGATGTAAAATCTTTTCTAATTTCTCTTTTTGTTCATCAAAAAGTTTGGAAGGACATCCTCCTGCAAACCGAGGTATCAAACCATCATAGCCATCCTTGTTCCAGCGTTCTTGCCACTGATAAGCTACAGGTTTAGAGGTTCCTACGAGCTTGGCGGATTCTGTAACTGAAGCACCTTCGTAGCGATGTTTAACAAAATAAAGACGCTGTAAAACTCTTGTGTCTTTTTCTAATGATTTTATTCTTTTAAGCAATTCCTCGGATGAAAGATGATGTTCAATTGGAATTTGTTCAGGTTTAGCCATAATCTATTATTAGGTTTAGTAAGTAACAAAAGTTTGGTTAGCAACTATAAATAATGTCTTTTATTCTCTTAATAACTCTGTCCTTTGGATATGTCCACAGCGTACTCCGCAAGGGTGTGACTTTTCTGAAAATCTTAAGAGATAATGTGCAATATTCAATTCTCTTTCAGTACTTCGCTAATTTCAATTTAGCCACATCGCAACTTCTTCCGATACCTTTATATGCGGCGTGAACGCCGCCATATGTCATTTCTCCCATTCAATTCAAGGATCTGTGATAAAGTCGAATTAAGGCCAAAACAATGTATTGATACTGCTCTTAAACCACTCTTAGATAATATCGATATCAATATAAATGGTTCACTGACCCTCAAAGATCTTTTTTACACTGCTATCTGTATGGCAGTGGATAATAGTTCAGTTCACTCTGCATCAAAACACTATCAAGAGATTCCCTGTGAGACGTCTTTAAGATATCATCTCAAGAAACTGAATCTTGCAGAGCTTATCAAGGTAAATGAGAGTATTCTTTTTCAAGCCTTTGTCAGTACTCTAAAATCAATGAAAAAGTATGAGTTTGCTATCGATTTTACAAATGATCCTTATTACGGAACGACTGATTCATCCAATGAAGGCTATGTGATACGTAGTCAGGCCAAGAAATCTACAAACTCATTTTATTCATATGTATCACTTTCAATTATAAACAAGAATGATAGGTATACTATTGCAGTTCTTCCGGTTGAGACGAATAAAACAAAGGTCGATTACCTTACTTATTTTGTAGATCTCATTGGAAAACTAAATTTCAATATCAAGGTACTTTGTTTAGATAGAGAATTCAATTCTGTAGATGTGTTTGAGTTCTTACAGAACAGGAATATCCCACATATCATACCAATAGTAAAAAGGGGAAATGAGGTAAAGCAACTACTAGATGGGAGAAAAGCAAGGTCTACTGAGTATGTAATGAAGAATGCTCAAAAGAAAGAAGTTCACTTAGACTTTGTAATTGATGTAAAGTACCTCAAAGGTAAAAGAGGTAAACATGGATGTGAAAACCTTGGGTTTGTTGTTTATGGGGTAAAATGGCCTCCAAGAAAGATTAGTACGGTCTATAGAAGACGATTTGCTATCGAGTCCTCGTACAGGATGAGAAATATAGTCAAACCAAGAACATCAACAAGAGATGTGACTTTCAGATATTTCTTTACGCTTCTATCATTCCTGCTCAGAAATGCATGGCTTTACCTCCAGAAAAAGCATTTCACAATAGCACAAACAGGTCCAATAACTATTGATGAGGATAAGTTCAGGTTTGCCAGATTTATTATGTTTGTTGAAGAATGGTTAAGAAGAAAGTTAAGAATTCAGTTAGTAGTGCAGTGTTTAAGATAATTCAACAGTGGCAGGAACAAAAGGGAGATAAAATTAGCTAAGTACTGTCTTTATCCTGATAGCTGGTTGTAGGTGCGATGGTATTCCAATACATTATGTTTCAACTATAACTGCCTGGAAAAAACTCACAATAATTAAAAATGGATAGATTAGGGATATATTGATAAATCCACACCTTTTCCAAAAGCAACATAATTTGTAAAATCAGAATTTATGGCCTTGATCGCCTCTTCCGTTGGCTCGGAATAATACCAAGCTGCATCTTTATTCACTTTACCATTGACAACGATGTCGTAGTAATTGAGCTTTCCCTTTGGAGATGATGTTTGATTCCCATTGTCCTTGAAGTATTCCATATTCAATGTTTCTGGAGCGAAGTATTTTCCTCCATCGATCATGAAGAATTTCTTGCTTTTACCGAGCAGTGCTCCATTCCATTTGATATACCATGCCATTATTACCATAATATCAGCTCCATTGTTCTATGATTACAAGAATAAGGAGCGAACTTTTTTATATATACATATTCGGCATATTATATTCACGGTATTACTACTGTCAAAGGCGTTGATAAGTCTTATATCAGTGTTTTCTTTGGGTTTAACTCAGAAAATCAAAGGTATGACAGCCGTTATGTTGAAGATATTGTCAAATACTAACAGACATCTGCAAGTATTCCTTTTACAGTCTATTGGCTACAGTTTCTCACAATTTAGATAAACTAAAATTAATTTGCTTTTATTCTAATCAGGGCAGCAAAGCAATATCAGCAAAAAACGAAAAGGCAACTGACTTTTTAATGAATTACAAGTATGCAGCTGGCACAGGCAAGTTTCTAGAATACACGGCACGTGTCTATCCTCTTTAAATACTCACAACTAGCTATCTGAACGTGTGTGTTATCTGATACAGCTTGTGCTCTCTTTACAAACTTTCTGTGCTTGTTATACAATTCTGATATTAAACATTCTCCAGCTTGTCCATATCCAATAATCCATCCTTGACCCAGATTATCCGGTCTGCCTTATCCCCTTCGTCCTTCTCATGTGTGACCATTACTATAGTTTGCCCGATCTCCTTATTGAATTTCCTGAACAGGTTTATGACATCCTCAGATGAAGCAGAATCAAGATTAGCTGTTGGTTCGTCCGCAAAGAGGATCTTTGGCTTATTGACCAATGCTCTTGCAATGGACACTCTCTGCTGTTGCCCCCCGGAAAGCTCGGAAGGGTAGTGATACATCCTGTCTTCTAGTCCCACTGCAGCAAGAATCTCCTCTGCCATTTTCTCGTACTCTTTTTTTTTCAGATTTCTTGCCATTGCCGTAATATAGACATTTTCAATAGCTGTAAGTTCTGGTATCAGGTTATATGACTGAAAAACATAACCTAATTCATGGAGCCTGAATCTGGTCCTCTCTTTTTCAGAAATATTAATGACATCATTTCCACCTATAGTTATACTGCCTTTTGTAGGCTTATCCAGAAGTCCCAGCTGATGCAACAAAGTGCTTTTGCCGCTTCCGCTCTTACCCATAATGGCAACAAACTCACCCTCGTTTATTTCAACACTTATATCTCTAAGGGCATATGTCTTAACAGCACCTGTAGTATAAACCCTTTCAAGATTCTCGGTCTTGATTATCACCCTTTCCATGCTCAGCCTCCGAATATTGCATCCAGTATATTTTCATCAGCTGCTTTTCGTGAGGGGAAAAAACCGGCAACTATCGATGCCAGTATAAGTGTGGCACTGGTTGTCATAAGTCTCTCCGTGGTCAGGATCGGGACCACTTGGCCGATCGGCATGCTAAGCGGATGTATCGACAGCAGTATGAGTAATAACTTCATTACTATATTTCCTATTATGACACCCGTGATCCCATAGGCCAGTGACTGCAGGACATATGATCCCAGGATTATTTGCTTTTTAATACCTACTGCTTTGAGTATACCTATCTGTTTTCTTTTATTCGTGACGTTGATAAATATTATTATATATATCGTTGCAAAAGCAGTTAGAAGTCCGATAGTGCCTGTTATCTGATTTGTGATCTGGAGACTTCCCACAAACTGATTTACAGCTCCCATTTTTGTCTGCCATTTATTTATCTGTTCACTAAGCCCAAGATCGATTATCTTTTCTGTATAAGGTTCTTCCATACCTCTTTGAGGAAGTGCTATCAGGATGTTAGATGCGATATCGTCCGTGGAACCAAATATCAACTGGTACTGGTCGAAGTTGAGTATTATTTTGTCATCCACAAACCGTGATCCCGTTTTATATATACCCTTTATTCTGTACTCTTTTACGAACCCGTTGCTGAAGCTCAATGTGATCTTATCTCCCACATCCACATCAAATCTCTTTTGTGTGTCTCCCTCTGCAGCGTAGGACTTAACCAGATTTGCTCCTATCAGTAATTCAGCTGTATCTCTTTTTGAAAGATATTCCCCTACAATAATGCTATTCCAGTAGTCTGATACATCCTTCTCATTCTCAGGTTCTATAAAGAGAACGGGATTCCCTATCTCTATTGTTTCATACCTCGCTACTGCGCTTGCATCAAGTCTTCGTGCAACTCCTACAACGCCGGGAATTCTGCGGATGTCTTTTACAAGGTTCCCTGAGCCTGAAATATAAAGTTCATCTTCTTGAGGCTCTATCATGAGATGTCCGGTTTGCCCCCGGATCATCCCTTCTTCAAATTCATATCCCAGGCCATCAATGATCGAAGCAAAGAAAGTAATGGAAAGGAAACTCATGGCCATTACGGCAACAATGACCATGAAAGTTATTTTGCTTTTGGTGAGGTTCTTGTATGCCAAAAAAAACATTACTTTAAGATCATTGTTCTCCATTTTCACTCCGCCTTCTCTTATATACAAGATAAGCTACTGGTATGGCTATTACGATCAACAGGGCAATGACCAGGATAATATTGGTCTTTGGTCTTTCTACTTCCATTGGTATTGACTGCTGGATATTATGTGAGCCAAAATCATCTTTGTAGTATATGGTTATGTTAAGATCCTTTTTCCCTGCAGAACCTGGATCGATATCAAAATAGAAAGGAGAATCATCGTCGTTTCTGAGCTGTCCGATGAAAGATTTGTAGCTTGTGTCTTCATTTTTCAGTTCCACAACCACCTGCTCTGCAGCACCATTTCCCGTATTCTCAATAATTCCGGTAATGTGAACTTCGTCGAGGGAAGTGATCTGGGCTGGATTTACCTTTATACTCTGGATTCCAATGTCTGCACGGTTCAGTATGTTGATTCCGATATTGTATGTTGAAGTATGATTTGCACCCAGTTCATCAATATATTTGAGTGTTATAGGAAATTGATGTGCATCGGGATGCATATCATTTTTTGCAATAAAACTACTTTCGATTTGTGATGTCTCTGCCGGCATTATCTTCTCGATCAGTGCAATGTTGGACCCAAGTATCAATATGCTTTCAGATTCAGAAATGACTTTTACATTCTTTGCCAGGCCCGTACCAATATTATTCACAGAAATCTTTAATGGAAATGTATCTCCCGGGGCGATATTATCAATGGCATCGGCCTTTATTGTAAGGTCCGGTTTTCCAACAACCTGAATATAAATGTTGTTATCTGATGGATTAAGTATTACATCGTTGACATAAATGTCAAATTCTACTGGATAGAGACCAGATATTGCATCTGCATCAACTGTTAAATAATAGATATTATCCACATATGAACCTACACTTAATGTCCTCTTGTTCTCGAAATTTTTACTTTCGCTCTTTAAGTGGAAAGGATACGTCACATTTATCTTAACTGAAAAGTCTTCGATTTTCTGCACACCTTCGTTTGTGACCCTTATCTTAAGAGTAACATCGTTCCCAGGCTCTGCCGGCAGTGGCGTGACTTCCATGGCGTTTATTCCAATTCCACTGATTTTCGCAGAAGATACGATTGATGTACCAATGATCAGTGATAGAATTAACATAAAGACGGTGATATTTCGTGTGTTTATTTTCATAAAGGACACCTTGTTATTTGGTAATATTTTGTAAATGTATATTAAAGCATGATATCTCATAACACAATAATTATAAACAACTATGTGGTTGTTTGTATATGGGATTTTCACTCCACAATAAACCTCAAAGTAGTTCAACGATAGAATATGAACAGTGGCTAAGGAATGCAGGATTCAATAAGTATGAGGCAGCTGCTTATTTGACTCTCTTGAAAGAAGGATTTACAGATGCGAATCTACTTTCAAAAAGGTCAAAAATACCAACAGGCAAAATTTATGCAGTGCTTGATAATCTGGAAAACATGGGATTTGTCGAAGTCCAGCATTCCAGACCAAAAAAATATCGTGCAATTGAAGCAAATTTAGCTTTTGAAAATTTCTTCATGCGGAAAGAAAATGAAATGCAAAGAGAGCTGAGCACACTGAGAAAAACAGTAGATGATCTTAAAAAAGCTTTATCACATTATAATATTCAGGAAGAGAGAGAGAAGTATTTCTGGTCGGCGGCAATGGGAGACGAAGAGGTCATGAAAATGATCAAAAATGTTTACCATGAAGCTAAAAATGAAATTTGTGTTGTTGTTCCAGGGAATATAAGATCAATGGAATCCAATCAATTCAAGAATATGTTTGCTTCAATGTTCCATGATACTCTTCTTCCGTTAGTGAAAAAAGGAATTAAAATAAGAATGATAGATCCAAATCCAACTTTGTCTGAAGCCCTGAGGGAATGGCATAATTCTGCAGAAGATGAAGTCTTAATACAGAATTTATCGGAACATCTTGAAGTAAAGGCTCTGGATACTCCTAACAGGTTTATATTGATTGACTTGGATCTGGTAATATTAGAAATCAATGATCCGCTTTCTGTAGATAAAATTTTTGGCATGATAAAAATATATGACCGAGAATTGTCAAATGAACTACATGTAAAATTCGAAGAATTTTGGCAAAAAGGTAAGAATCAACTATCTTATAATTATAGTTATTAACCATTTGTTTGAAACTTATGGTATTAACATCACCATCTATTGAATGCGATTTTAGCATTCATAAGTTACAAACCATCGGTGTTTAACTATAAATCATGTCTTTTATTCTCTTAATAACTCTGTCTTTTGGATATGTCCACAGCGTACTCCGCAAGGGTGTGACCTCTTTATAAAGCTGAAGCTCATATAATCCTCTGGATTTAAAGGTGATCACATGTTCGTGCTTAGTATCATTGCCTGCAGGATGTTCGAGGATGAGCTCGTCTACATGATAGAAAAACACGGGAATTTTGCTGCGCTGGTCCTGGTCGAGGATGAGAATAGTACAAGCATTGCCAGAAAATTAGATCAATCTGGATGTACATATAATGCTTTATCTCTTGAAAAAGTACCAGAGTTCATAAAAGATATTTCTCCGGATAGTACTATAGTTGTAATTCATATGCTTGAACTTGCATTACATGCAATACCTGAAAATCTCAGAAGCACGGTTTACGGAAAAATAGAACAGATGAGCGCATACTCACAGACCGTCCTCTTATTCTATGGTCTGTGCGGTAATGTTTTGCGTAAGGTAGAAACCGAAATGAGCAAATGTGCCTGTCCGGTATATATCCTTAAGGAAGAAAATGGTGAAATAGTAGATGACTGTATAGGAGCAGTGCTCGGTGGAAGGGCCGCCTATCTTTCTAAATTGAAAAGTTTCAGAGGAATAGGCACTTTTTTTATGACTCCTATGTGGGCTGCCAACTGGAAAGAAATGATCATGTCTGCGGGAATAACTAATGATCCGGATAACATCAAAATGGCAAAGTATGTTTTTGATTATGCAGGCTACAAAAAAGTAGCAAAGCTGAACACAGGTCTGGTCTACGAGCAGGGATTTGATGACAGGGTGGAAGAATTTGCCAGAAAATTTAATTTTGAGATCATTGAGATGGATGGAAACTTAGACCTGATAGAGAAATGTTTTTGTAGTGCACTTGCAAGAAGAAAAGAAATCAAATAAGTTTGATTCCTGGTATCTGATATCAAAGGTTCAAATATAGTTATATAGTATAAAAATACTATTGATTATATAAAATATGATCTAAAATTAGTATGTACAATCTGTTCAAGATACTTTATGTACTGACTAATACCGGCCATAAAATCTAAAAGAAGTGAATTAAATGGAAAGAATACTGGTCGTAGAGGACAATCCGATAAACATGGAACTGACCGTTGATCTGCTGGAATCTTTTGGCTATTATGTTATCCAGGCAATCGATGGTTTTGAAGCTTTGGAAAAGGTCAAAGAACAAAGAGTGGATCTGATACTCCTGGACATCCAGCTTCCTAAAATGGATGGAATGGAGGTACTCTCCAAGATTAAATCAGATATGAATACAAAAGACATACCTGTAGTAGCTCTCACAGCCTACTCCATGAGAGGCGATGAAGAAATTTTTATCAAAGCCGGATGCAGCGGGTATATTTCAAAGCCTATTGACATTCATTATTTTAGGAATACTGTAAGATCCCATCTGAAAGAAACGGTACCATTGTAAGTTCATCTGAAAAAAGAATATCAGGGAAAAAAAAGAAATAAAGAGTGCAGTATCAACTCTTTTTTTTATCTCATATTATATTTGCAGTGGTCATGACACCGCAATGTGGACAATAATACAAAACGCTTAATCCAAGTTGTTGTTTTTTCAGTGCGCTTTTACAATTGATGCATATTCTCTTTAAGGTCCCACTCATTTTTTCCCCTCACCCATATATCATTATTGATTCAATTCTTGCTGTACCTTTTTTTGTCCAGTAGCCACACACTTTGCAGACCTGCATGCCTTTTTCAACTTCCAGAAATTTCGCATGACATTCCGGACATCTCTTCAACGATCCCATTGTTTACATCTCTTTATGTATCCCTTCTCATATGAAAATGCGTGTCTTTCAACACAAAGACACCATTTTCATGAACCCACTCCCATGGGAATTCCCCGTTTTCCAACCCGCTATCAGTCCTCTCGAGAAATGCTCTCAAGCGGCACTCTTTGAGATAATCCTTATTCTATATAACATAAATTGAAGTTAATTTAGTATGACATCAAAAATTATAATGCCATTATAATTTCACAATGTATTGTCCGAAAAACCTCCGGGAACAAAGGTCAACGTAAATAAAAATCCATCAAAAAGGGTCATACTCCCTTGAAAAAATGACCGGTAGTTACTGTTTCCCCTTTATATATTATATTTCGTATTCGCTTTTGATCCAATGCCAGCCTATAGTTTCTTATGATATCCCTTATGGCTTTCCCTTTGTAAAGAGACAGATCAAGCCTCAGAACATGTACTCCTGATGAAAGCAGTTGCTCCGCATGCTCTGCCATGTTCAAAACCTTTGCATCATATATAAGTGTCCTATGTCCGATCCTTTTAAGGGGGAATTTACTACCTTGCTGATCTTCCAGATATACTTCAGCACCTTCACCAAGCAGGCTCCGGGCTGCTATCGGTCCTAGCAGATCATTATTGGTGATGAGCATAAGTTCCCGTCCATGTATTTGCACCTCTGATTGTACGGGGTGCTTGCAGGCTGCCAGTGCCTTGCAGACATTTCCGATCTCTTCAAGGTTCAGTTCACTGGAAAGAGTGACACGGTAAGCTCCCGAATTAAAAAAACGAAGAGCAGTGTACGAATTGTATATATTGAATTCCTTCTGTGCAACAAAGGGGATATTGAATTCCCTGGCAAGCTGTAAGGTTCCAAGATTGGAGCAGGCGAGATTATAGCCAGCGTGCTTCACAGCTGAAATAAGGGGCATCAGGGCTTCCATTTCACTGTCATGGGTGATCTGAGGTGTGATGAATACTATCTCCGTACCTTTTGTTCTGATCTCTTCCAGGGATGCATTATTGTTATCCCGGAACAGCTCCTCAAAACAATCCAGTGGCAAATATACTATATCAGCCCCATTTCTCGCAGCCAGGAACAAAGATGCAATATCACCTACTTCCACACTCATGAGGGGCTTGTCCTGCTGCTGTTTTCCATGGGATCGTGAAAATGAAGTAGGTTCCAGGGATGCAGAGGAAGGCAAGCCAGAGCAGGAAACAACATCACATAGCTGAAAAGAAGGGGATGTCCTTTTGTAACTTTGTAGAATATTGTGTCTGAGTTTGTCCAGCGCATTACGCCTGGCAGCAGTAAGCACGCCTACAGGTATGAATATTTCATTATCAGCATCTACTTCTATGGAGCCAGCATGATATGGAGTATCCCCCAGTTTATCAATGGATTTTATTATCTGCTCCTGTGTGGTAGGGGCACTTCTGGCTTCCTGTACCATATATTCATCGAAATATTCAACACTGCATCTGCTCTCAGTTACCTTGATCCAAAGCGGCTGGCCCCTGAAAGCTTTTACATGAATGTCCACAGGAATTTTGATCAATTCCTGCTTTTGCAGGTCATCCAATAGTTCAGTATCTGTGGAGATATATACCTCATCGCCGCTACGCACTGCTTTTGCTGTTTTTGGGCTAATATGCAGAATTGCAGTAGTGCCTTTTTCTGCTCTTTCAACCTTTTTCCGGTTAAGGAGTTCAATAGCATTGATCTTAGAACCAAGCATTTTTTTATTGGTATTTATGCTCACACCATCATTCACATGTACATTGTCTTCAAGAAACAGCTTGATACCGGCACTGTTATCCGCATATAGGACCTCTTTTACTTTTCCGAGAAGAACACCGTAATTGGAGCTGTATTTTGCATGTGTCACATCGTGAGCTCCAAGTACAAAACCGTCCGTAAAACCCCGATAGAACAGCTTGGCAAGTTCAGTCTTCATGGAAGTGAGTTCGGCGTCTTCGAGGTTCTTTCCGCTGGCACATGCTTTTTCCACAGCTGTCTTATAGGCTCTGGAACTGGCCGTAACATATTCCGGTTTTTTCATCCTGCCTTCTATTTTCAGGCTTTGCACACCGGTGTCTATTATTTCCCTTATCCCTCCAAGAGTACACAGTTCAGCGCAGCTTATGGGATACTCACCATCCATCAGGTTACTTACATCCCCGCCATCAACGAATAACCTGTAGCGTCTGCGGCAGGGCTGAGCGCATGCGCCCCTGTTTGCACTGCGATCAGTGAGAAAACTGCTGAAGAGACATCTGCCGGAGTAAGAATAACACAAGGCACCATGCACAAAGATCTCAGCACTGATGTTAGTATTATCTATTATATGCTTCAGTTCGCTTGTTGTAAGTTCCCTGGAAAGGATAGTACGGGAAACACCCATTTGTTCAAGAAAGTGCACTCCAGCTGTATTGTGCACAGTGACCTGCGTACTTATGTGAAGAGGAAGGTCGGGATATCTGCTGTGCAGTATATCCACAAGTCCGAGATCTTCTACAATGACTGCATCTATACCTATCATATAAGAACTATGAACTATCTCGAGCACCGAAGGAAGTTCATGTTCCTTGATTGGGATATTCAGTGCCAGGAATACCAAAATATTATAAGAATGAGCAAGATCTATACCTTCTTCCAGTTTCTCCACGGTAAAATTGGTAGCACCCTGGCGTGCATTGAACTCACCCACACCCAGATATATGGCATCTGCTCCTCCTTTTATAGCTGCCTTCAATGCTTCCATATCGCCTGCCGGAGCCAGTATCTCAGGCTTTCTACACTTCATTTCAATTGCTGGAGAGTTCATCTTTTTACCCGGGTCCAAATTTAAAGGTACATCATTTTCTCCAAGTGAAGGAACTTTCACTATAAAAAGGTTGACAGATCAATAGATAAACATATTTAGGAAACTTTAACATGTAAATATAAGTAAAGTTGTGATTTCACAGAGTGTAATAGAAGGGAGGATAATCTTTGGAAGGGATATGTGACACTTGAAGCATGGTATTAATTGTACATTACACATGGACATTGGCATAAAAAACAGAGAGTTGATCTGAATCCACTTTAATTTAATTTAATTTAATTTAATTTAATTTAATTTTCATTACTTGCTGTAAGATTATTTTTGATAGAATCGCTGCACAATTATATAAACTTCCACATATATTATTGTGAATATTTTTATATAGTATTAATTCTATAATAAACTTTAACCGAAGATCAGTAGGTGAAAAACGGTGGGCTTAGTAGACAGAGACTCATACACGGAAGAAAGACAAAATAATTATTCAAAAAGCATTTAAGTAGATGAGTTTATACAGCCTCACTTAAGTGGAGCTGTTAAGAAAAACGGTAATCCTATATAAACCTCTGCTTCATGTTTTCTGAAAACTGTTGATCTATACCTCTATATGAAGCTCCCTGTCTATGCCCGAGGGATATGCTTCAGACCATGTGTGCAGCTATCGAGATATTTTTCTTCTTATTGTAACTGGGAAGGAAATGGATTTCAGCAGAAAGATTCGGGATTAAGAACCGAAATATGATATACTGGAAATGATTGGAAACCGCTATCAACTAAATAAAACTTTAGTATTTTCTGTCTCCGAATATAGAGGAGCCAATGCGCACCATTGTGGCTCCTTCCTCTATCGCTATCCTGTAATCGTTGGACATACCCATTGACAGTTCCTGGATATCGATGTTATCGTGGTTTTTCTGCTGCAGTGCGTGAAACAGGTTCTTCATCCTCCTGAAATATGTACGCGTTTCCTCAGGAGTATCAAAAGGAGGTATGCACATTAGTCCTTGCACATGAATATTTCCGAGTTCATGTATATGTGCAATCATCTGTGGGATCTCACTTTCTGCGAAGCCGAATTTCTGCGGTTCACTACCAATATTTACCTGCAGAAAGACCTGCTGCACCTTAGTCCTTGCCCTTGCTTTCTCATCGATCTCCTTTATGAGCTTCAGGGAATCGACCGACTGGATCACATCAAAGAACTCAACGGCTTTTTTTACTTTTCCTGATTGTAAATGGCCTATTAAGTGCTTTTCACATGGCAGCAGTTCATCACGTTTGTCCTCGTATTCCTTAACCCTGCTCTCTCCTATGATAGTGGCTCCGGCGCGAATAGATTCATTGATCTTTGCCGGGTCCACCGTTTTGGTAACACAGACAAGTTTTGTGGTTCCAATTTCCATGAGGATGGACTTAACGTTCTCATATACTGTCATGCACGTTCCCATAAAATTACTTGATTTAGACGATCCGATAGTTGCTATATGACTAAATGCAAGGGTTTGATATAAAAAGTTTGTTTGGTTCATATCATTTTGTTTTTGGATGCACCGGAAGATATGGACTTCTCCTTGACGGAAGAAATCAAGGATTTGGTAATGCATACTGCTCTGGAAATAGAGGGAAGCACTGTGATGTGCTCTGATGTTCCCCCGGGTATGCCTTTTATCCTTGGGAACAATATCGGCCTTGTAATTATCAGTAAGGAAATGGATAGAATAAGGTCAATTTTCAGCGTACTCAAAGCTGAAGGTACTGTGGTAATGGACCTTCAGGAAACGTTCTGGAGCAAACTTTACGGCATGGTGACCGATAAGTTTGGTATTGCATGGCAATTTCATCATGATCGTGAATGAAATACAACTCATAAACGGCACTGCAAAATCTCCTGATAATTATATGCCTGAAAAACATCATCATTTCGATCAAAAACAGATGGTAATAATTTTATTTACATCTATTCTTGAAGTTGTGGGCCACCCCGGCTGTAAGTTGTTGAATCCAGAACAGCCAGCCAGTCGAAATCTGTGAGGCTCTGAGAAGTTAGTACGAAGTAGGTAGGGTTCTTCATACTTCCCGAGCGATTTGCAAGAGCGGCGATTTCTGAAGCTGGGAGTCCTGTACCTCTATGAGTTGGAATGAACCGAACAGTCCCCTGCAAACCGGTCAGCAATGCTTCAAGAGTGCCTGCTTCCGGCTGACAGATGCCGTTGGCATCGGAGATGCCTACCGCCGAACCAATATTAGAGTAACGTGGACCAAATATCTCATGCAAATGTGCTCCTGCCGGCCACCACGTTAATGCGTAAGGGCCCAGTTGCATGTGGGCCTTTCCTCTTTGTAAATGGCTGTTGTGTGCAAAAGCCAGAACTTTTCCTCTGCTTCCTTCACGGGATACTATATACAACAGATTTTCCGCCATCATCGCATCGCGAACACCAAGAAGCCTTAATAGCCTGTTTTCTGAATCCCGGGCTGATATGGCGTGATAGTTCAGCAACTTCCGGGCAACTGTTGCGTATTGTACGGCTTCCATATAGTGATCTTCATCGCTTTTAGCTATCATTTCTGGACGTCTTTCATTTAATTCTGAAATCAGATCTTCTGTCTCCATCCGAAGCGCAATAGCATTTGGTGACATGCCCACCGATCTGGTCGGATCCATCATTGCAGCGGGGTTCTCCCACTCTGCATAATCACCAAGAAGCGGGTCTATAATCTCTTGATGATACCTGCCGCTGATGTTATCAAGAGAGGCAAGGTAATCCAGCACAAAATGCAAGACCTGGCCTGGGCTGTCGGCATACATCATTTCGGTCGGACTGTCAAAGCCGTAGAACCGGAGCTTGATCTCGTGGGATGGATTTGCATTGTATTCCCGCATCCATTCAACAAGTTCGCGATTTGCTTCTAAGCTTCCGAAACCGTGACTAAATCCTGTGTCCTGTACCTTTTCATAAGATTCGGGGCCGCGGCCAGCTATGTATTCATTCACTACATGCGCTCTGGGAAAACTACTCTCGATGGCAATGGCACTGTATCCATGCTTCTCCACCAAGCGCTGAAAGAGCCTGTTGCGCAGTATCAGAATGTCCTCGCCTCCATGGAGGGCTTCTCCAAAGCCGAGCAGCTCAACAGAGTCATCAAGTGAAGCTATTATTCTGTCAATGGAATTGTTGAAGCTTTCCGGAGGATCGAATGATAAAGTAATTGCTTCGTGTTTGATCCAATAGTTAAGATCATTGTACACCGGATCGGAACTTCTTTGAAGCGGTAATTTTTTTTCTGTTATTTCAAACCCGCCTGATAATTGTATAGATCCATATGTTCTTGTTCACAGACAATTTCTTCGTTTAACATATATATGCTCAAATACGTTTTGACTTAACATTGGTTTTCTAATGAGGAGAATAAATGAACAGGATGAAACTAAATTATTCAGTAGATGTCATTTTGACCGTAATATTCCTGATAGTTGCAGTAACAGGATTTGTTATGTACTTTGCGATACCTTCGGGTGTGCCACGGGGGAGATATCAGGAATACATAGGAATTACAAAAGCTACATGGACGCTCATACACAACAGATCGGCCATAATGATGACCCTTTTTACAGTAATACACCTGTTATTGCATAAAAGATGGATATACTGTACTACAAAGAATATTTTGAAAAAACAAGAAAGTGAATGTAGCGATGATTGATCTTTGGTCAGTGAGGTGGGTACCGGAAACTCTTATAATTTCCACACGGTAATAAAAATTTCATAAAATATCAGCAGATGATTTTTTTACAACGCAGGCAGATCTAAATATAGGTCGTTCTATAAGTTTTTCTGGGGAGTAAATTATGAAAAAATTATTCTTTTTGGTCTTAGCATTGCTTGTCATTGCAGCTATTCTCATTGGAACACATGTTGAAGGACCAAGTGATGAAAAAACAGGAGATAGGGTGGATACAGGGCCTGATGACACAAATGCGCGGATAGTCCTGGTAATAGAACGAGGTTTAAAGATAGATGCCCTTTTATTGTCTCTGTTGTTTTCAAGGGTAATCCCTCCATATCTATTTTAATTGGGTGTCCGTAACATGTTTAACTTTAGGAGGAAAACCTTTTTCAAACTCTTCCAGTTCCTCTGCGTCTGTTTCAAAAACTTCATCTGCATAGAACTTTCCTGAAATACCCTTCAGGCTGCCATCGTAGAGTTCCAATGCCATGAATGCGTCAAAGTTTTCACCTGTAGACGTCTGAATATTATATTTTGCAGCATTTCTGAAACCAAAACGTTGATAATAATCCGGGTTTCCGAAAATAATTACGGCTTTATATCCCAACTGTCTTGCCTTTTCAAGGGAATGATTCATCAATAAAGAACCTATACCTTGCTTTTGGCATGAGGGCAATACTGCAATTGGCCCCATACATAAAACTTCAAATTCTCTGCTTTCTTCATTTACGACTTTAGATTTGGAATAGATTATATTGCCGACAATCCGGTCATCATCACATGCAATTAGGTCAAGTTCTTTTACAAATGCAGGTACTTTTCTTATTTTATGTAATACCAGATGTTCGTCACATCCTGGTTTGTAAAGATCCCAGAATGCTTCTCTTGTCATATGTTCTACATTTTTAAAGTCATGCTCTTCTTCTTGCCTGATCAAAATGCTCATTTCTGTTCTCTCCATTTTCCAAAGATTAAAACCCCTTTATTATCGAAATACTTTTTTATAGTAAAATATTATTGATGGGGTACAGGAATTAAAAACTAGTTTTATGCTGATTTTTATAACTTTAAATTAAACTGGCAAAAGAAGCCTATTTATAAGTTGTGATCCTGACACAGGTTCAGGAAGAAAAGAAACCGGAAACTGGATACAGACAAGATAAGAGATAAAAATGTAGAGGATCAGTAAGAGTAAAGAAATAAATAAAAAATGATTGTATCATCCACATATTTTCTTTCCTTCTCTATATCTGCTTATCCAATGTCATTCACTTTGAAGCTCTTTGATTTCAATTTCCCGTAGTTTCTTTCGCATGATCTTACCTCCGATGGTTTTGGGCAGTTCATGCACGAAGTCAATAGATCGCGGGTATTTGTATGGTGCTGTTGTGTGCTTCACATGGTTCTGAAGTTCCTGTATCAGTTTCTCCGAAGGTTCAAAACCTTCGTTCAGTACAACAAAAGCCTTGACTATCATACCTCTTATGTTATCCGGAGACCCAATCACAGCAGATTCCTGAACAGCAGGATGTTCAAGAAGCGCACTCTCTACTTCAAAAGGACCTATCCTGTATCCTGAGCTCTTGATGACATCGTCATCGCGGCCTACGAACCAGAAGTAGCCGTCATCATCCATATATGCCTTATCGCCGGTGTAATAGAATCCGTTCTGGAATGATTTTTCATTCTCTTCATCATTATTAAGGTATTTGACAAAAAGACCCACAGGACGTGGATCAAGTGAGATGGCGATCCTTCCTTCTTCAAAGTTATTGACCTTGTTCCCATGCTCATCATGCAGCTCAATATTCCATCCCGGAGAAGGTTTTCCCATTGAACCCGGCTTGTTCTCCAGGCACGCAAAGGATGCGATAGCACAGCAGGTTTCTGTCTGGCCGTAGCCTTCATAGATGTTAAGACCTGTTCCCTCCTTCCAGACTTTGATAACTTCAGGGTTCAGCGGTTCACCTGCGCTACAACAGTGACGGAGCTGATCAAGATCGAACTTGCTCAGGTCAGCAAGTATGAGCATTCTGTAGACAGTGGGTGGGCAACAGAAGGTTGTGACTTCATATTTCTCGATCAGCGGAAGCAGCTCAGTTGCCTCGAACTTTCCTCTGGTGTCATACACGAAGATACATGAACCAGCGATCCACTGGCCAAATATTTTACCCCATGCACATTTTGCCCAGCCGGTATCAGAGAAGGTGAAATGCAGGTCGTTCTCTGTAAGGTCCTGCCACAGTTCTGCAGTGACCCTGTGACCTAAAGGATATGCATGGTTGTGAAGTGCCATCTTGGCTTTGCCAGTAGTTCCTGAGGTGAAATAGATCAGCATAGGGTCTGTGGAGTGGGTAAGTGCCGGTATTGATACCGAGTGATGTGAAACAGGTGCAGGGTACAGGAGTTCATATTGAAAACTGATCCAGTTCTCTGCTTCTCCGTCGATAACCATGCATTCTTTAAGAGTCGGACATTCATCTCTGATCTCATCGATTTTAGGTGCATTTTCCATGTCAGTGATGATCATTTTGAATTTACCTGCATTGATCCTGTACTGAAGATCACTTGGTGTCAGAAGTGTCGGACAAGGGCATACCACAGCACCAAGTTTGATCAGTGCAATTACGAATACCCACCATTCTGGAACACGGTGAAGCATCAGGAGGACCCGGTCTCCTTTGTTGATCTCGTATTTGAGAAGAATGTTTGCCGCCTGATTGGAGAGTTTCATCATGTCTCTGAAGGTGTACTTTTTCTCTTCACCATGCTGATCGACCCAGATCATGGCAAGTTTATTACGGTCTTCCTTTGCCCAGGCATCAATGACGTCATATCCGAAATTGAAATATTCAGGGATCTCATTGTTCCATTCTTCTCTTACCTTATTATAGTCGCACATATTGCGCGGGATCTCTTTAATGTTCAATAGATGTGTGTTCTTTGTAAAACAGTTATCATCTGCCTGTTCCAGCTGTGCGCGTGGAATTCTCCAGAGTCTACCTAGTTTTAATCCATCCATGGTCCCTTCCTGCAGCCATGTATGCACCGTCTTTGTTTCGACCCTGAGCTTTTTAGCCACTTCATGTGGCGTGAGATAGTGTGATTTTTCTGCTGTCATTAGACATGTCGAAGTGTTCAATGTATTTTAATGCTTTTTATATTTTATGTCTGATAACTATGCTCAGGATCAACAGAATCATATATTGACTGGTTCAAATTTTTTTCGCTAGCTACTTATACTAGCTATGTCCCATATTTTACAAAATGTAAAATGCCTAGTGACGTGTCTTAACATAATGTATTTAATTTTAGATATTTTTGTGCATCTAAATTTTAATGATTGTTGGGGATAAGGCCACTAAAACCATGTATTGTTTATGTAAGAGGTGATATGAATGCAAAAAAAACTGATCAGATTGATCCGTTTTGGGATATTTTTGTGTATTTTGCTAACGACGATGGGTATTGCCTTGGCAGAATCCGTAGGTGTATATGACAATGCTGGTACGTGGGCTTTGTGGAACCCAGATAACAATTCAGCAGATATTGTGGGATTCGGCTGGGCAGGTACTGAACCGATAGCAGGTGACTGGGATGGGGATGGTGTCACTGAGGTCGGTACCTACAATAGAGAAGGCAATAATTTCCTGATCCAGAAAGATCAAGGGTTTGATGTCATTGGTCTGGGATGGGCAGGAGTTAGCCCTGTAGCAGGCGACTGGAATGGAGATGGTGCTGATGAGGTAGGTGTGTACGACAATGAAGGTACATGGGCTCTATGGAACCCAGATACCAATTCAGCAGATTTTGTGGGGTTCGGCTGGGCAGGTACTGAACCGTTAGTAGGCGATTGGGATGGAGATGGAGTCACTGAGGTCGGCATATATAACCGAGCCGGCAATAATTTTCTAATTATGAGAGATACTATGAATTATCATATTTTTGGCCTGGGATGGGCTGGTGTATCTCCAGTTGTTGGTGACTGGAATGGTGATATTGATACTGACATCGGTGTATATGATAATGCAGGTACCTGGGCACTTTGGGACATTAATATAAGCTCAGATGAAGCTCTTGAAGTTGTGATAGGATTTGGCTGGGAAGGTACTGAACCGATTGTGGGCGATTGGGGAAGCGACGGTGAAGAGAAGATCGGTCTTTATAATCGTAATGGAAACAACTTCATGCTGATGAAAGGTGGTGGATTTGAAGTTGTAGGCCTCGGATGGACAGGCGTCACACCTCTTGTAGGGGATTGGGAAGTCAGAAACAGTTAATCTGGTTCTGATTCTCCGGGCGTATTCAAAGCTTGCAGACACAATTTTGAAATTTGCGTAACCTCCTCAAATAACTCAGAGTTATATGACCGTCAGTGATTTATACGATTAGTTAGATATTATAAATTGGTCACAAGGAAGTAGACCTAAATATGGAGCACATTCAGGACGGAGTAGAATCCGATCCCGTAATAAGCTTCATGAACGCGTAAACTCAAAGATGAAGTACATTCAGGACGGAGTAGAGTCCGATCCCGTAATAAGCTTCATGAACGCGTAAACTCAAAGATGAAGTACATTCAGGACGGAGTAGAGTCCGATCCCGTAATAAGCTTCATGAACGCGTAAACTCAAAGATGAAGCCTTGTGACCACCTTATAAACTCTTTTAATTGACTCAAATGGCTGTATAGCCATGGCTTTTTTTGTATTTCAGGAACATGATCCGACACCTACAAGTTCCATAGCATTTACTAGCACCAGAAAAACATCATATATGTGCTATATTTTTATACGTACTAGTTTTCATATATTTTTAATAAATATTATTTAGAATAGAATTGTTTTAAATAATTGTGATCCTTTAATTGTCGATTGTTTGTAACGAGCAATTGAAATTATAGTTCCCTTCAAGGATGTACCTAAATGAAAAAAAATTTGCTTGATGTTCTTTTCCTGTCAGAGAAGAGAAAAATGGTTCTTCTATTACTGAGAGATAGAGCAAGGGAAACCGAATACCTGCTCAAATCTCTGGATACTACCAGACAGGCACTCCTCCCCCAGATCAAAATATTGGAAGAACACTATCTTGTTGATCACTATGATGATATTTATGAGTTGACAACCGTTGGAAAAATCATTGTCAATGATATGGTCCCTTTACTAGATACTCTTGATACTTTTGATATAGATATCGATTACTGGAGTACTCATGAAATTGATTTTATACCATCTGAACTCCTGAAGAGAATGGGTGAGCTTAAGGACTGTGATATAGTAAGTCCGTCTCTAACAGATATATTTTCGTTCCATAGTTTATTTCATGTTAATAATAAAATGCCCGATTCGGTCTATACGGTCACTGCTTTTCTTTATCCTGAATTTGACTCGTTACTTAGAGAAATGCTTGAGAATAATATCAGTAGCTACTTTATTTTCTCTCAGGAACTGCTGGATAAAATAATAACAGAACATCATACGGAGTTTGAAACCCTTCTTAAAAATGATAACTTCAAGATGTATGTTTACAATAAGGATATGAGGGTCTTGTTCTTTACATTTGATGATACCCACCTTCTGATGAGTTTATTAAGAACCAATGGAGAAGTTGATAATAAGTACATATTATGTACCTCCAGAAAGGCTCTTGAGTGGGCAAAAGAACTTTTCGAATATTATTTAGAAAATTCCACACCAATAACTAAAATATGAACTTTTTCTTTTTTGGTTCTGTGTAAATCTATTGAAGCTTTAAAAAAATACCAATCTTATTAGTTTCCTGAAATGAAATGTCTGCTACAGAGGCGATACAGAGCTATCTTAAAATTTAAACTTTTGAGTGATATACGTCACTCCTGCAATTGGAAAAATGTCCTGAAAATCCCGATGGAATCCAGGAAATCCTGTTTGCCCATCAACTCCCTGGATGAATGCATTGCCAGCATCGGCACTCCTACATCCACCACATGAACAGGCATATATTTGCTGATCAAAGGACCCAGGGTCGTTCCTCCTGGTTGATCGGAATGGTTCACAAATTTTTGATATTTCACACCTGCCCTGTCGCACAGCTGCTGAAAAGCTGCAATAGTATCCACCTCAGATGCATAGGAACGATTGCAACTGATCTTAATGGCCATCCCTTTGTTCATTACAGGCTTATTGGTGATATCGCTCTTTTCACTGTAATTGGGATGCAGCCCATGGGCACAGTCGGCAGAGATCACAAAGAAGTTCATCGCCTGATGGATGGATATTTGTTCCGTGTTCTGTGTTTTCTCTGTTCCCATACGGATCCTTTCCAGAACATTGCTCAGTATCACGGAGTCAGCACCTTGCCTGGTCATAGAACCAATCTCCTCATTGTCCATGAATACCACCATGTTGATCCCGTGCTCATGCTTTGATCCCACAAGAGCTTCCATAGCAGTGTATACCATGGACAGATCGTCGATCCTCGGACAGGAAATAAATTCTTCATTTGAGCCCACCAGCATGCCTTCTTCATAACAATATACATTCAGGTCCATGTCCAGAATATCTTCACAACGTACCCCAGCCTCCTTAGCAACCAGTTTCAGCAGATATTTATCCTTAATCTCATCTTCAATCAACTGGGTCAAGAGAGGCTGCATTTCTTTTTGAACCTTGATCTCTATTCCTTTATTGACCTCGCGGTTCATATGTATGGCCAGATTAGGGATGATAAGTATAGGTCTTTTAAAATCCAGATGTATCACTCTTGGCTTCAGCACCTCATCGGATCTCACGGCTATTCTTCCGGCGATGGATAAAGGACGGTCGAACCATGTGTTCAGAATAGGTCCGCCGTAACGTTCCACATTCAGTGTCAGCATTCCTTCACTGTTAACCTCAGGATTGGGTTTGATCCGAAATCCGGGATTATCTGTGTGAGCAGCGATCATCTTCACACTTCTTATCGGAAACTTACCGCTTCCGACAGTAAAGCCCACCAACATGGAAGGATAGGGGGTCAGATAGTATTTCTCCGATCCATTCAACATCCATGACTCATTCATTTCCAGTTCCATAAAACCTGCAGCTTTCAGACGTTCTCTTATGGCATCCACCGTCTGAACAGATGTTGTCGCCTTTTTCATAAATCCAAAAAAATCACTGATATAATCCATATTTTCCACCTTTCTCATGATGCCCATGTGCATTCAGCTTTGCACTGGACTATGCACTGGTTTCTCGCATAGCTTCTCATTGTGTGCAAGATCAAACAAAAACAAAATCATTTTTCTTTTTTCTAGCAATGTGGTAGATAATAGATCTTCAGGATACTTAATAGTGTAAGTTTATACTGAAAAGAAAAAATATCGTAACGTAAATTGTATTGACCTTATTTTGAACTTATCAGGATAAAATTTGGAAGGATAAGACAGATAAGCCTTTTATCTTGAATGCTTATGTAAAAGAAAATATTCCGGGTTGGGTTTATAGATCAATAGGTTGGGTTTATAGAGCAATAGATTTACAGGTCGTAATTAAAGGAGAGCAGAGCTTAGTAGTACGTTGCTGAGAGAATATGAAAGACAGAAGTGAGCAATATGAGTGAATATGAATTAAGCGATGTGGAAAAAGAAACCATATACAATTGGATAATGCAAAACATCATCCCTGAAAAAACACCAAATAAAAATTATACTAGTTATGCACTTAAAAATTTGTTCGAAGCATCCCAAGATGGTTTCTTTATCACAAATAAGCAGTTTAAAGAAGCGATGGTCAGATGTAATTTCGTACCCGTAAATAAAAATAAATTGAACTGGGAATTCCGGATCTCTTTAAAAGCTCCGGGGTTGAAATAAGCTAAATTTATTCATATCGTCATCAGTCTTTGCATATAACTGCAAGTTCATCTGAAGTTTAGCCAATTCTTTAATATGTATAGCTCCCTATATAACATGCAATAACCGGCCATGACAAGACAGACTCACCGGTTAACAATGCACCTAACAAGGAGAGTGTGAAAATGTCACAGGAAAATCAAAAAGATAGATCCTATTTAGCTATCATTGCGCTATCAGTTGTCCTTGTGGTGATGGCGTTAACGATATACGCCATCTCGCAGAGTGGATCAAATACTGCAGACACAATAACCATGAGCGGATACGCAGAAGAGAAGGTAGTGCCTGACACAGCCACCTTAAGCATAGGTGTGGTGGTCCAGGATGATACTGCAAAGGCCGCATCTGATCAGAACGCAGCCCTCATGAGCGCTGTCGTCACAGAACTCAAGGCATTGGGTCTGGAGGACCGGGAACTACAGACATCCTATGTCTCTGTGTATCCTGTCTACAACTATGACAAAGAACAGAATATCACAAGTTACTCTGCATCCAACAGTGTGCAGGTCACAACCACAAAACTCGGCAACCTGAGCGAGATCATCGACAGGTCAACAGCTGCAGGAGCCAATCAGATAGGAAGTATTTCCTTCTCAGTATCTGATGACAGGCAGGAACAGCTCCGTGAGGACCTTATGAACAAAGCCATAACCGATGCTTCCACAAAGGCCAATGCACTTGCCAGCAGCCTGGATCTTAAGGTTAAAGGTGTGCAGACAGCATCCATATCCGAGAATGGAAACTCCAAGGTCTACTATGCAGTGCCAGAAGCAGCAGCAGATGCAGCAGCAGGACCTGTTGCCACACCAATTGAGCCAGGAGAGTCCACTGTTTCAATTTCAGTACAGGTCACATACTACATCGGATAAAAGGCAGACCTATCTACCAACCGTCATGCAAACCCAAAACACGGGCTGCGGACGGTGGTCTTTTTTCTGTTTTTCGATTCATGTTTTTAAAGTATCCTACTTAAGCTACATTTATATCAATACAGCACTTTGCCATCGTTCTATGTGACCTGGAGTTAGTAATAGATCAAACTTGATTATTTTTCAGATGATCAATTTGTTGATAGATATAATGGATCAATGCTTCGAACTTATTAATTTCAGATAGATAATTCTCATATGTATGGAGCTTTGTTTTTTGTTCCTGTGTAATGGCATTTTCCCTATATTCTTCTATAAGGGGCTTTATTTTCTTTTTTGCAATGTCCAATTCGGTTGCAAATCCATTCCTGATTTGTGTAGCAAAGGCATCTAACAGGTTTTTTTCCATATACAGATATGTTTTGCGGGATCCTGGCTTGTATACCCGCTTTATGCTCCAGAATTGTTCGATATGCTTGATCTTAAGGCTGATGGAAGCAAGACTATATCCGGTTCTCTGTGCTAATTCCTCCATACTTATCTCATTTGATTCAAAGTTAAGTATCGATAGGATCAGTGCAGTGATATCATCGACTCCATAGCCTTTAAATATCTCCTGACCGATGTCAATTATCTTTTCTTCAACATCATTCATTTTTCTCACTCATGGATCAGAGTATTGTACTCAAGGGAAACAGGTGATCAGGGTGATACCAGTTTTAATCCGCCAATACCAACAACGATCAATCCGATAAAGAAGATACGTGTTATGTTGACAGACTCATTGAAAAGGTATATTCCCAATATTGTTGTGCCAATAATACCGATACCTGTCCAAACTGCATAAGCTGTGCCAACAGGCAGTGTTCTCAAAGCTCTTTCCAATAGATACATGCTTAAAATCAAAGTAATGGCCGTAAATACCATTGGATAGAATCTGGTCAATCCGTCACTGTATTTCAGACCTATCGCCCAAGCTGTTTCAAATAACCCTGCAATTATTAAAATAATCCATTCCATCTTATTCCTTTCACAGATTTTAATAAATATTAAAAGCTGCAGATGTTAAATATGTATTTATATTTATTGGAACAAGGTTTTGTTTAGGGTGCGAACTTGGACAGTTTCTCTATTTTGCTGTAACTTCCCTGCACCTCAGTCTATTCAGGTACAGGACCATCATATTTTTCAACATTTTAGGGACGTGCCAATAAAAACAATAGCGTTAAGTTTATCATTTATCTGTTACTATGTCGTGGCTATAAGAAGATGTCAACTTTTTTGATATACATAAACACTCCTTGTGTTAAACTTTCTTATGTTGTATAATTTTTTCACGCACACAAGGTGAGAATTTGATAAAAAATAAAAAAGAAAATTTAATTCATACATTTATTTTTGTTTGCTTTATGGCATTTGTAATGACAGCATACAACACAACAATCCATCAAGGGTTTTCTGCAGATATAATTAAAGTGACTTGGTTAAGTTTCCCTCTTACTTTTATAGTGGCATTTACACTTGAATATTTTATTGTAGCAAGGTATGGGATGAAATTAGTGTTCAAATTACACAAACACCATCACACCTCTTTTCAGAAAAGAGGTATAACTGCATTAGTTTTTGTTGGTGGAATGGCAACTTTAATGTCATTATTTTTTTCAATTTCAACAGTTGGTTTTTCAAAAGACCTACCTTTAACCTGGATCTCTAATCTTGCTATCAGTGCTGTATTTGCGTATCCTCTGGTAGTGTTTGTTGCAGGTCCACTTGTTGGTTTTATATTTAGAATGATATTCCCAGAAGGTTGTATTGTTGATATTGCGAAGTGATTTTCGTAATTAAAAACCTTCTTTTTTGTTTTTCCCACATATTTGTCTTCATTATAATATCTTTTAACACACTTAAATAAACTGTAATTTATTTACCCCTTAAATATGAGATTTCAAACCCATTGATTTATATTTTATAAAAACGTAGTTAATTATACTAGTTTGAAATCATTTGATTGAAATTAATGGGGGGCTAATATAGTACAAATAGAAGGCAAATGCAAGGAAGTTCTAGATAATACAGAATGGGTTGCCATTGCAACTTGCGGAGATAGTGGTCCACATATGGTGGCTACATGGGGGGGATATATGAGAGCATTAAAAACTGAAGATAGCGGAATAATCGTTATTCCGGCCGGATTTTATAATATAACCGAGGAGAACCTTAAAAAGAACCCCCAAGTGGAGATGCTGATAGCTTCAAAGAAAGTCCAGGGGACCAATAGCCCTGGTCAGGGATGCTGCATTTCTGGAAAAGGAGAAGTTCAAACTTCAGGAAAATATGCTGATCTGGCAAAATCAAAATTTTCTTGGGCAAGAGGGGCATTGGTTATTACTATTGAAAAAATTAATACGCAACTGTGAATAAAATCTATGAATATATGTTGCCTAACTCTATGAGAATAGTACCATTGTTCTTGGAACATCTATAATTTCTACAGTAATTGGGTGCATCACATTTGTTTCAATACTGGGTCATTATTTTCCTGATGTTGCCTGACATTTTTTTGCAAGCTACAAATTACTCATGAAAAATCACCTTCATAATCAAATGTAGGCAGTTGTGTCTTGTTGAAAATGAGATTGGACACATGACAGGCAAAGAAGCCATTGAACTTGTCAGAATGAAGAAAAAATGTGGTTGGCGAATAGCATAAATGGGGATGAGTAGTAGAGCAAAAAATTTAATTAAAAACGATTTGTATTCGGATATGACCTGCTTTTTATGAGCAAGTCACTCCCCATATACGATAGTAGATATTGTTTTCCTTTGATTTCTTTTCAAGTTTCAGGTTCATTTAATTATTTATCAGTAACAGGACATTTATTTGCGTTCTTCCGAAAAATGTAGAATGCATAACCATATTCATCTGGATACTCTCTGAAGAGCTCTATCTCTTTTCTGTTAAAACTAAGAATCATTTCTGCATCGGTGTTTTCTTTATAGCTATCACTGATGTCATGGACTCTTTTTTCCAGATGGGAGTAAAAATCATGCCATGTCGAAGCTGGCAGTTTAAAGTGGTCAATGATATCATATCCTGCTGCCGTGATAACTTTTTCAGTGTCAGGTATGTTCATGATACCAGGATATATATCCTGCCAGAATTGAAGCACTTTCGAAGAAGGTTCATCCGTGAACCATGTGTTCTCTGTCACTGCCATGTAACCCCCTTCTTTCAGAAACTGTTTCCAGTAGCTAATTCCTTTTTCAAGACCAAGGATAAAGATGGAGCCTTCTGCCCAGATTATGTCGAATTCTCCGGCTTCAAAAGGCAGGTCATCCATGGAAGCACAAACCGTGGTAATCCTGTCATCAAGTCCTTCTTTAACTGCATTTTCCATCAGTTTATCCAGAAAAGGCTGGTAAATGTCAGTTGCAGTGATGTGACAATCGTTGCAGATCTTCGCAAGATGTATTGTCTGCATGCCCACACCACAACCAATGTCAAGGATCTTAGTGCCTGCAGGAAGGGAAGAAAGCAAATTAAAGGCTTTTTCAGTACATTCATTACTGCCAGGACCCTGCCTGGGCAATCCATCAAATATCTCAAAAATTGGCGATTCTGTCATAAAGCTTGTAAATAGATAACTGTTTAAATCTTTTGTGGTCTCGGGCTAATGATTGCGCTTTCATCAATATTGTTTGCTTCCTTTCCTATGTAAATAACATCATCAGCCTGAACATGCTTTCTTTCCAGAATAGCCACATCATCATCAAACTTGTTCTTTGTATGATCTACATATTGCATTATGATTTTACTTAGTGGTTTGAAGTAATGTGATCCTTGCTTAATCTCTCCTGTTTCATAATCAATGAAAGGCTCATACACTATTTCCTGGGGATTGGTAGAGAAAGGGGCTAAGGGTTTCACAGATTTACCATTCTCTTTTATTATCTGGAACCCCAGGTTGTAAAAGTTGAAGGGTTTTATTCGTTGCCCTCAGGTTTTGTTTTCATTAAGTATCTTAAACCTGGCCAACACCCTGGGGGTAGAACCAGTAAGCTTCGAAATAGCATACACCCTAGAATACTTAGCCTCAATATCTACAGAACTTATGGTTTTGTAGTACTCCTGCCTCTCGTTGGTCTCAGTGCATTTGTACTGTATATGTTTGGTGGAAAGAAGGAGTGAAATCCCTTCTTTCAGTTTTATACTATTTTGTTTATATATTATATTTTATTACGTTTAAACGATATCTATTTACATTGGAATTGAGAATATATTAAAGAAATTGAAAGTAAAATATTGAGTTGGTGCACGGTGAAGAAGACAAATATATCCACAAATCAAGATTCAACAACGAAGAACCCAAATCCACCCATAATTAAAAGCCAAAAAGGGAAGAGGACAAAATTATCCAAAGATCAACTTTTAACTCTATTAATAGGATTTTTAACCCTAGTTGCAATGCTTCTAATTGGTTTTGTTAATCATCAGGATGAATTATCGGATGAATTATCGGACTTTAGTATTTCTGTTGACCCAATGGAAGGAAAAGTTGAACAGGGAGGAGTAGTACAAACATCAATCACTGTTGAGAGTATAAACGGATATGATGAATCGATTAGCCTCAGTTCAAGTCAGCAACCTTCTGGTGTTGTGACCACATTTATTCGACCCATTGGAGGAGCTTCTCCCTCATATACTTCTAATTTAATGATAAATGTTGATAAAAGTGTTTTAATAGGTAAACACGAAATTGAGATTAAGGGTCAGGGTGCTGATGGAAAAATGCACAGTACCTATTATAACCTTCTCGTGGTTCCGCATAACAACATAGAAGACAATATCACAAATTACGCAGTGAAAGATGATCCTGCAGTTTCTATAGTAGAAATTACCTATCCAAACGATAATACTTTAGTTGATTATCAAGAAACTGTGAAAGGAACATCAAAAAACATACCCGAAGGAAGTACAATATGGGTTGTAGTCCTTTCATCTAATCGTTATTATCCTCAACCTAACTCTGCTGCAATTAGTAGTAATAATGGAGAGTGGTATTCTCCTGCCTACCTTGGCGAGCCATATAGTACCAATGTAAAGATGGATATATGTGCCATTATTGCAGATAGTAATACCCAACAAGATTTTGAAACTTACCTTGCACAGCCAGCAGACAAGAGGAAAGGACTAGATCGATTACCAGAAGGTATAGTTTACGATCAAATTACAGTAGAGAGAGGTAGTTGATTTTTAAACAAAGCAACAAGAGATCGTAAATAAAGTTAGAGACCGAGCTTGTATTAAAAATCCTTATATTATTTTTTTGGCCATAACAGATGAGCAATGAAATCTCTGTATGTTCTGATTTTATTCATCAGCACATTTGTTAAATGATCGCAGACTATAATATTATTTACAAGTAAATTATTAGACTTTGTCATTATGGCTAAAAAAAGGCAATTCCTGAGAAATATGACTTCTGTTCCAGGATAGACCAATACAGAAGACCAGTATCAGCCGGTGATATGGTCAATTTTATGCTCAAGAGCCTTTCAGATTCCGTGTTGATCTTGCAGTAATCAATCTTGTAGAAACTGGGAAAATTAATCCTAATGACTTAATTAGAACTGAAAGTTCTTCTCTAAGGATTAAACCATCTGGCACAAAAGGAGAAAACAATTGCCTGCATTCAGACAATTGTATTGCAGTAATGGAGTTTGCCACATTAGGTGGCAATTCTCTTTTATGTTTCGGCAGCAGCTCAGCTTATTGAGACCTGACTGTGACAGCTGCAATTACAACTGCAGTCGTCATGATTGTGATCATGTTCATGGCTGTCGCAGTTACCATTCTGGTTCTTTGAGAGAGCACCGGACTCCCACGCATCAATGGCATCTTTTATCGTTCCAGATGCACCGAGGAAAACATCGATCCCTCTCTGCTGGAGCATCACTGCAGCACCCTTTCCAATACCTCCACAGAGCATTACATTCACACCGGCTCCAGCCATCAGGTCAGCAGGACCTTCACTACCATTTTTCATTACAACGGAATATTCCCCAGTCTCTGTGTCAAAAACAGTGTAGGCAGGTGCCCTTCCAAAATGCTGGCTGACTGCGTCATCGCTTCCGCCTTTTCCCATACATGGTACGCTTACTTTCATGATATCGCCTTATAAATGATCATTATGTTAAGATTTTGATCTGGATCCTGAATCAGCATCCTAAAGAGGATACTAACTAATCCAATACAGATATTATGTACATAAGAATTAAAGTATTAAAGCCTTGTCCAGCATGTATATATAGTTGTACGCATTGGCGCAAAAATGAGAAATAAAAAGAACGGAGTTCACCATATCAAAAATCAGGAAATTATGGGTGTTGAAGGTGGGGTTGCCTACAAATATTGGAATGAGTTCTCAAAAGCCATTCCTGAGAAATACGATTTTGAATCAAGGATTGATTCGAGCCGGAGGGCCACAGGGGCAGGGGACATGGTTAATGCCATGCTTAACTACGGCTACGCTTTGCTAGAAGCTGAGTGCCTGCGTGCTATCAATGCTGTGGGGCTAGATACTTAAAAATATTCTATTCGATAATTAAACATCCTTTGTTATTTCATCTGCGATCAATTCCGCCTGCCTGAGCACGGTTTCCGTAGCCAGTGCCTGCATATCAGGTGGATAACCATATTGTCGCAGGGTCCTTTTTACAATTACTTTTAATTTAGCCCTGACGCTTTCTTTAATTGTCCAGTCGATGGATGCGTTTTGTTTTACCTTTTCAAATAAAACAACAGCTAATTCTCTCAATTGCTCTTTTTGCATTACTTCTCTGGCACTTTCATTATCCGCAATTGCCGTGTAAAAGGCATATTCGAATTCAGACAAACCCATTTCCTGAGGCTCTTTGTCCATCCGTTTGATCTCTTTACTGAGTTTGATTAATTCCTCGATAACCTCAGCTGCAGTTAAGACCTTGTTATGATATCTGACGATGGAATTTTCCAGCATTTCCATTAATGACCTGCTCTGAACAAGGTTCTTCTTTGTGCGGGCTCTTATTTCATCATTGAGCAACTTTTTCAGGACTTCCATGGCTAGGTTTTTGTGTTCCATATTCCGGACTTCTGCAAGGAAATCTTCTGACAATATGGAAATATCCGGTTTTTTAATCCCGGCCGCATCAAATACATCTATCACCCGTTCGGTAACAAGGGCCTTATCAATAACCTGTCTGATCGCAGTTTCAATTTCCTCGTCTGTTTTTCCGATGCCGGTACTGTCAAATTTTACAAGCCTGGCTTTTACTGCCTGATAGAACGATATCTCATCCTTTACATCCATTGCCTGTTCATGCGGGATAGCAAGGGAAAATGTCTTTGATAAAGCAGTTACTTCATCAATATACCTTTTTTTGCCATTTTCCAGACCCAGGATATGTTCTTCCGCTTCAAGTATGATTGACAGCTTTCTGGATGTATCCGCTTCAAAGTAATCCTCAAAGGCAAATCCATGGAACATCTGGGATACGATCTCCAGTTTCTCAAGCATTAACTGAACTGCTTTTTCCTGAAGGACAGCAGGATCGCCCTTCCCTCCGCTATCAGAGTAGAAGGATAAGGCTTCCTTGAGGTCGGAGGCTATTCCCAGATAATCAACTATCAGGCTGCCGGGCTTGTCTTTATAGACGCGGTTTACCCGTGCGATGGCCTGCATGAGGGTATGACCTTTCATTGGCTTGTCGATGTACATTGTGTGGAGACACGGAACATCGAAACCCGTTAGCCACATATCCCGGACTATCACCAGTTGCAGTTCGTCCTCCGGGTCTTTCATTCGTTCTGCCAAAACCCTTCTTTGATCTTTAGTTGTATGATGTTTCGATATTCTGGGACCGTCGGAGGATGCGGAGGTCATAACCACCTTGATGGCACCTTTGCGGAGATCGTCGCTGTGCCATTGCGGTTTTACTCTGATCATCTCCTCATACAGGTCGGCAGCTATCCTTCGTGACATTGTAACGATCATACCTTTGCCTTCGAACACTTCCTGTCGTTGTCCGAAGTGGGTTACAATATCCTGGGCTATCTGTTTTATCCGGGCTTCACTGCCTATCAAGGCTTCCAGCTGGGTCCACTTCGCTTTGATCTTCTGGGTCTCTGCAAGGTCTTCTTTATCCAGCTCTTCATCCAGTTCCGCGACAAGCTTTTTTCCTTCACTGCTCAGAGCGACTTTTGCCAGCCTGCTCTCATAATATATCTTTACCGTGGCGCCGTCCTCAATAGATTGCGAGATATCATAGATGTCAACATAATTACCAAAAACAGCAGGCGTGTTCACGTCTGTTTTCTCTATGGGCGTACCGGTAAAACCAAGGAAAGTGGCATTGGGAAGGGCATCACGTGTGTATTTAGCGAAACCGTAAACGATCTTTTTGCCGATCACGTTTCCCTGCTCATCTTTAACGTCAACATGTTTTGCCCTGAAGCCGTATTGTGTCCGGTGTGCTTCGTCAGCTATCACAATGATGTTTTCCCGGTCTGAGAGTTGCGGGTAGACGTTGCCTTCTTCGGGCTGGAACTTCTGGATGGTGGTAAATACGATGCCGCCTGATACGACGTTCAGGAGTTCTTTTAAATGGTTCCTGTTCTCTGCCTGTACAGGCTCTTGTCTGAGGAGTTGCTTTGAAGCGGCGAAGGTGTCAAAAAGCTGATCGTCAAGATCGTTCCTGTCGGTGATCACCACGATGGTGGGGTTATCCATTGCGAGTACGATCTTCCCTGCGTAGAATACCATGGAAAGGGATTTGCCGCTTCCCTGGGTGTGCCAGATGACGCCGCCTTTGCGGTCCCCTACGGGCTGTTTTTTCACTCCGGGAAGACCATAGCTTTCGGGACTTTCATGCTGTATACCTAAAGTATTCCAGTCCCACTTCTCCTTTGCAACATAACCCGATGCCCGGAGCGTTGATTCCACCGCCCGGTTAACTGCATAGTACTGATGATATGAAGCGAGCTTCTTCACGGTCCGGATGGTGATGATACCGGTCGTAGAGTCTTCTTTTTTTGATTTTTCAAAAACGATGAAATGCCGGAGAATATCCAGGAGTGTGGTTTTTTCAAGCATCCCTTTAATTAGTGTTTCAAGCTGTCCGATGAGCGGTGAGGCTTCGACTCTGCCGTCCGAGCTTTTCCATGTCATGAACCGGGTGAATCCGGCGGAGAGGGAACCTGACCTGGCTTCCAGCCCGTCGGAGATGACCATGAAACCGTTGTATGCAAATAAAGATGGGATGGTTTGTTTATAGGTCTGCAGCTGCCTGAATGCAGATCTTACGGTTGCGTTCTCATCTGCGGGATTCTTGAGCTCGATAACCACAAGTGGCAGACCATTGACAAAAAGAATGATATCCGGACGTTTGTTCACATCGTTCTCAATGACAGTGAATTGATTGGCAACAAGGAATTCGTTATTTTCAGTATCGTTAAAATCAATGAGCCAGACCAGGTCGCCTCTGTCATTTCCGTCTTTTTGGTAGCTTACATTTATGCCCTCTGTGAGCATCCTGTGAAACGTCTCGTTGTTGGATATGAGTTCTGGCGAATTCAGGCGCCGGACCTGCCGGATGGCGTCTTCCCTTGCATCTGCCGGTACGTTGGGATTAATCCGGCCGACGGCTGTGCGCAGGCGCTCCAACAACAGCACATCTTCGAACCTGTCCCGTTCGGGAGTGTCGCTGTCCGGGGCGATGTCAGGAGCATAGACGTACCGGTATCCCTGATGTTCCAGGAGTTCGATGGCGAATTTTTCTATTCCGGACTCTGTGATCTTATTCATGGACATTCCTGGCCTCTTTAATGCACTGTATTTCCCTTTCAGAATCGGTTACCATCTGTCTGAACTACCGAGAAATCCTCGGTAGTTGCAGTATCATCAAGTTCCTTCTCTTTGTAGATGTTTTTAAAGTGCAGCGAGATGTTGTCTGCACTGCATCCGAATAACTCTGCCATCCCGCTTTTGAGGCAGCCAGACGTTTTCATTGGCATAAAGCACCTCAATGTTGATGTCCCCGTCATTTGTCCGGTAGACCGTAGTCTGGTAGTCGGGCAGTTTCTTAGTTGTAGTCATCCGTACTCTCCATGATGCGCCGGACCTCTCTGTCAAAGTCGGAGATATAATTTTTATCCTGTGTTACCCGGTATTCTTCGTATTCCTGTTCGGCTTTCAGTTTTGCTTCTAATGCGCTGACCCTGCCTTTGTCCTTCAGTATCGGATAGCTGGACAGTTCAAGGAAGTTATGGAGGAATTCGCTCCATTCCTGCATTTTCATGAGGATGTGGCGTTGTGCACGGTTTTCTGCGAGGTCGAGATAGGCAGAGACAAGCCTGTTCAGTTCCCTGATATGGGCTTCCCCGAGGTAGTTCTTGGCAACTGATACATCGGATTTCAGTATTTTCCCGTCGGGTGCATGTTTCCAGTTTGTCAGGCCCATGTGTAACTTTGTTGCATCCGCTGAATCATAAATGATCTCTGCCGCCGTTTTCCCGGTGATTGCCCAGTGCAGCTTGTTCTGTACCGTGGCAAAGAATTCCTTTGTTTGCGGTGCATTTTTGTCATAATCCGCAGAAAGTGTGTAGATGTCGGTGATCTTCTGGTAGAACCGCCGCTCGCTTGCACGGATCTCCCTGATCCTCTCAAGGAGTTCCTCGAAATAGTCCCTGCCGAAAACCTGCTTCCCCTGCTTGAGCCGTTCATCGTCCAATACGAACCCTTTGATGATGTATTCCTTCAGGGTCCGGGTCGCCCAGATGCGGAATTGGGTTGCCTGGAAACTGTTGACACGGTAGCCAACCGATATGATGACATCGAGGTTGTAGTATTCCAAGTCTCTTTCCACCTGCCTCGATCCTTCCATCTGAACTGTTCGGAAATTCCGAACAGTTGAATCCATCTGTAATTCCCCTTCCGCATATATTTTTTTAATATGCTCGCTAATCGTTGCTTTTGATTTTCCGAACAGCTCACCGATCGATTTCTGAGTCAGCCATATAGTTTCATCCTGTAATCTGACTTCCGCCTTTACGTTCCCGTCATTTGAGGTGTAGAGGATGAAATCTGACTGGTTGCTGGAAAGGTGGTTTTTATTCATGGGTTTCT
This sequence comes from Methanomethylovorans hollandica DSM 15978, assembly GCF_000328665.1. Lineage (NCBI taxonomy): Archaea > Methanobacteriati > Methanobacteriota > Methanomicrobia > Methanosarcinales > Methanosarcinaceae > Methanomethylovorans > Methanomethylovorans hollandica. Next base: position 1,313,298 of record NC_019977.1, on the reverse strand, counting down.
GGCTCCGCATGGTTGGTTGCTGGTGTGGACATGTTTACAAATATCTCATTTATGTTTTCAATTAGCTGCTACTTAGTGTCAACGTAGAATTGGCAAGTCTTTTTTCATTGCCTAGCGGAGTTGTATAGTATCTCTGCTCGATACCGTATAATATTTTTTTTAAATGATTCTCTGTGCTGACAAGAAAAGCTTCACCGTTAACCGGAACGTCTCCACAATAAGAACGAATATATTGGAAAATCTGTCTTTCGTCATCTTCCGTGAATTGGTTTAATATATCAATTGCTATTGCTATACGTTTTCGATTAGACGTTTTCACTGTGTCACTAGTAAATGTTCCAGCCAGAGAAATAAAATTGTGATTCAAAAAATCATCGACTTCAGCTTGAGTAGCTTCCCGGTAAAGTTCCTCAATACCTCTGAACATTGATTTGATTCTGGCAATATTCTTAAAATAAAGAATATCGTCATTTATATTATAAGCTGCATCGACAGAACTATTGAGAATAATGATTGATCTATTAATTTCAAGTCTCGGTGCGCCTGAAATATCTAACCACTTTTTATTCAATAATCGAGTTGAAGACATTTTCTGAAACAGAAAAAAATCTCCTTGTTTACTGCATAAATAATTAATTTTAGAGTATTGTTGTCTGGTTATTTGGTTATAATGAGTGCTATCAAATGGCGTCCCAATCAGATCATTCTCATAATTACGGCTCAAAAAATTGTCCAACTTATACCATTCATCATCTTCAAGCGTATACGATGTTGTGTATGTATGGGTATCTGATAAGTCAGGTAAATCAAATAAATCTCTTTCATCAGACATGACTTTCAAGATTGCACCATTTCTACCGATTATTTTTGCTAATAAATGGTTCATAGTACCTGCCTTCCCATATCCATAAATGTATAATTATTGATACGCTTTAAATTCTCAAATTCCGCATTTTTTGGCTCTTTAAGTTGTTTTTGTGTTATTACTAATATTTTAGTATTGTTATTAGTCTTTATATAATAAAAATTAAATCCAATCAGTAAAAAGATGGGATTAAAATACGATATTCTGGAATGATAAATAAAAATGCAGATTATTCCAAAAACATAAAGAAATACCTCTATGTTCGGTGCACTCAAAGCGACAAAAAAATAACCTAAATAACTCGGCAAGAATGCATCATTGGCAGGTTCAATGACAGATATTGACAATTTATCTATTGTATCTGTGTCTAAGAAGTTAGTAAGATGAACGCTTATCAATGTAAGTAGAAAAATAAATCCAAAATACAATAGGTAAGAAATTACGGCTGGCAAATTTGAAAGGTAAGGATGCAACGGGTTTAGGACAACGTCTTCTTTAATGAGAAATACCAGCAAAGAAAGTAATAATGAGTTTAGTGTCAAGAAAAGTTTGAAAAGATGTACAATCACTATCCCACATCCTCACATTCCACCCTCACTTCCCCGCTCATCAATTTAGGCAGCAGCGTATCCCGCATTTTTTCGAGGGTGTGGATTTGCTTTGTATTCTTTCTTAATTTATCTATGAATGTTGAACTAAATTGGTTGAACTGGTTCAATTTATCTAAAGGTGCAATTTTAATTTCTGTAGACAGAGCGAGGTTTCTATTTAATCCAGGGACTGCTGAATCTGAGTCCATTTCTTCAAAGCTGAGTGTCTTTAATAAGAAGTACTCATACAACAATCCTGCAGATTCAACTTTAGATTTAACATAATATGTAGTGTCAATTGGGAAAAAGTTATCCCATAAGTAAATAACCTTTCCAAGAGTGCCTTTTCTTCCAATAACAATTCCGGGACCTTCAACCAAAAATTCAGAGTGATAGCCAACAATACCACTTGAACCAATTACTGGATAACCTGTACCTGTTCTTATTTCATTTTTCAAGCCTTTACCATAAAAAAGATCAATAACATCACCCAATGTACCTTCTTCCCACCCCTCATCAGCCTCCTCCACAAACCACTGCCTGAACAGCGTTTCCGCCATAGCCTCAAGAGTCTTGTTCTGGCGGTGGAGCAGGTCTATCTTGTCGTCGAGGCTGGAAAGCACGGAGGCGATGGCGCGCTGTTCGGGGAGAGGGGGGAGAAGCAGTGGAATGCTTTCAACAACTTTTCTTTCTGCAATATTAATCTGAACAGAACCATGGGAAGCTTGTGTGAGTAATGCAAACCCTTGCCTTGAAGATAAAAAATAATATAGATATAAGAGTTCTATTTTTTTTGTATTTACCCTCAAAGTTAGTAATGCTTGGCTAATTATTCCCTTTGGATCTTCTTCTTTAATAATTGAGATTTTGCCAACTGTACCGGAACAGCTAATTATCAAATCATTCGTCCTTACTTGAAATCTTTTAAGTTCGTGAAATTTATCCTCATCTATAAAGAATCGGAAATCACGACTATTGTATATTGCATTTTTCTGTTCGTAGACCGGTACCCCAGAATCTTTCATTTCTCCACGCTTAAGAGAGGAACCAAAAGGACCACGAATATATCCTTTTTCAACGAGAATATCACCAAGTTCAGTTTCCTTCCACTCCCCCGTCACTTCATCCCCTCCAGCCTCGCAATATTGCGTAGCAGGTTGCTTCGCAATTTCATCCAGTACAGACCGGAAGCAGTACAACTTTTTGAGAAATTAAAGTATTCTTTTTTAAAAACGTGTTCTATGGTCGCATTTTGCGACCTTAAATTATTGTATTCCTTTGCAGACAGTTGAAACCCAAATTCTTCAGAAACGCGCCCGCATGCTGTTTTGAAGGTATCGCATTTTGCGATGCCATGGTCTTCATCGGACATCACAATCTGTGATTTCCAGTTCGAAAATTCTTCATCATTCTCTAAGATCACAATTTGTGATCTTAAACGCTCATATTCCCCGGTGGTCAGTTGAAAACAGAACTGCTCCGGAAACCTGTCTTTGTTCCTTTTGACCGCTTGGTTCAATACTCTGGTCTCAACATGATAGAGAGCTGCCAGATCCTCATCCAGCGTCACCTGTAAGCCTCGAATCGTGTAGATCCGGCTTTGGATCTGTTCCGGTACTATCAGTTCACTTCCACCCATCGCTTCAACCTCTGGCCCATTGATTACCTGCGCAACACCTGTGCATTCAAATTATAATGTGCACAAAATATTCATCTTTTTGTGCATTCCTTCCTTTCAGCGTCGATCATTGTGCATTCACTATCCATCTTCGAGAATACGAACCCTCTTTTCCAGAGTCTTTCAGAAAAACGCATGGAAGCTGTTCTGAAGGTATCGCATATTGCGATACCACAGTCTTCATCGGACATCACAATCTGTGATTTCCAATTTGAAAATTCTTCATCATTCTCTAAGGTCGCAATTTGTGACCTTAAAATTTCATATTCCCCGTCGACCATCAATTCATTCCTGGTCATTCAAGCTTCACCCTTTTCAGATTCCCGGCGATCAGCAGGTTCAGTCTCTCTTCCTCTTTCAGCTGCTCCTCGAACTCGGCTTTCAGGGCGGTGAAGCGCTCATTGAAGTCAAAATCATCCTCGTCGTCCGGCAGTCCTACATAGCGGCCGGGCGTCAGCACGTAATCCAACTCACGCACACGTGCGATGGGGGCTGAATTGCAGAATCCTTTCACGTCCTCGTAATTGCCTTCCGGATTGCGCCATTTATGGTAGGTGCTCGCAATCTCCTGTATGTCCTCAGGTGAGAATTCGCGGGTCCTGCGGTTTATCAGGTGTCCCATGTTCCGTGCATCGATGAACAGGATCTCATCCGTCCTGTTTCTGTACCTGCCGTTGGCCTTGTTCCTGCTCAGGAACCAGAGGCTGGCCGGGATCTGGGTATTCAGGAACAGCTTCGGTGGAAGGTTCACTATGCAGTCCACCAGGCGTGTTTCCACGAGCTCTTTTCTGATATCCCCTTCGCCCGATGATTTGGATGTCAGAGAACCCTTAGCCAGGACAAAACCTGCCTGGCCGCTCGGACCAAGATGATAGAGGAAGTGCTGTATCCAGGCATAATTGGCGTTCCCGGCCGGCGGGATACCATACTTCCACCTGCCGTCCTTGTGCAGCAGATCGCCGCTCCAGTCGCTGTCATTGAACGGCGGGTTGGCTATGACATAATCCGCTTTCAGGTCTTTGTGAACATCATTGAGGAAAGAGCCTTCATTGTTCCATTTGACTTGGGAACTGTCAATGCTCCTGATGGCCAGGTTCATCTTTGCCAACCGCCACGTCGTCTGGTTGCTCTCCTGTCCGTAGATCGATATATCGTTCAGCTTCCCCTGATGGTCGGCAACGAATTTCTCCGACTGCACGAACATGCCACCTGAACCGCAGCATGGATCAAATACCCGGCCATTGTAAGGCTCCAGCATTTCTACCAGTAACTCAACTACGCTTCTGGGAGTGTAGAACTGCCCGCCTTTCTTTCCTTCCGCAAGGGCGAACTCACCAAGGAAATACTCGAAAACATGGCCCAGAACATCGGCACTCCTGTTTTTTGCATCTCCGAGAGCGATATTGCTCACCAGATCGATCAGACCACCAAGATTTGCAGGATCAAGATTACCTCTTGCATATACCTTAGGCAAGACGCCCCGGAGCAACGGATTCTCTTTTTCGATGACATCCATTGCATTGTCAACAGCTTTACCGATTTCCGGTTTTTTGGCTTCTGCCTGCAGATATGACCAGCGGGCGATTGCAGGCACAAAGAAGACATTCTCGGCTTTGTATTCATCCCTGTCCTCAGGGTCCGCACCAGCGTACTCCCCTTCCCCCTGCTGCAGTTTTTCATATAACTCATCAAAGGCATCCGAGATATATCTCAGGAAGATCAGACCCAGAACTATGTGTTTATACTCAGCGGCATCAATATTTTTCCGGAGTTTGTCTGCAGTTTTCCACAATTGCTTTTCAATATCACTCATAATTAATGCCTTCCAGTATTCAGATTGTAATCATCTTAATGAACCGGCATAAAAGTCATTATATCAACTTCGGAAAGTTTAGATGTTTTAAACTCAACAAGTTCTTTGTGAGATAGAATATAGATGTTAATATAAAACATTTACTAAAGTTTATTCAACTGAACTCAGTAATTTGGGTTTAAAAAAGGAACTGTTAATTAAAATATTACTAGAAAACCACATGCGAGGGATGGGATTTGAACCCACGAAATCCTTCGATACCAGATCTTAAGTCTGGCGCCTTTGACCAGCTGGGCGACCCTCGCATGAAGAATAAGGTTGTGCCGGATTTGTTCCAGTATAAATTACCCCATAATTAAAGTTAAGTTACTTAAGCCTTATTCTTCTACCTATGAAACTCACGTTCTTAGGCACAGGGACAGGCATCCCGCAGGCAAGGGCGCAGTCCGGACTGATCATTGAGGTAGAGGCAGGCGGGAAGAAAAAACCCCTGCTCTTTGACTGCGGATGCGGGATACTGCAGCGGATCTACGAGAGCGGCTATGACCACCGGGACATAGATACCATCTTCCTGACACATCTGCACCTGGACCATGTGTCCGATGTGCTGGGGCTCATCAAGGCCAACTGGCTGGTAGGGCTCACGCAGACGCACATCTACGGTCCTGTGGGCACAGCGCAATGGTTCGATAAGCTCATGGCACTGTACCCCTACCTTAAGGACAGGCTGCAGGTTAATATCACCGAACTTACAGGTGGAACTGTGCTCAAAGTGGCGGATTGCACCATAAACACCGCACACGGATGCCACAGTGTAACTACTATTGGTTACAGAGTGGAGCAAGCCGGCAGGATCGCTGTGTACACTGGTGACACAGAACCCTGTGACAGCTTTACAGAGCTCGCCCGGGGAGCGCACGTCCTGGTATACGAATGCTCCTTCCCCCTGGGTTTTGAAGTGGACAACCACACCACCCCGGATATGCTCGCATCCCACATCTCACAGCACCCCCTGCACGTGGACAGGCTTTACCTGACCCATCTGTACCCGCACATGCAGGGACACGAGCAGGAAGCCATAGACCACATCCGCACTGTCTTCCCCGGAGAAGTGCATATCGCAGAAGACCTGATGCAGGTCGATGTGTAGCGATTGTAACTTAAAACTGTTGCATAATTGGGTCATTCAATTTACGGGCTTGGAGGATCACCTATCGTCCCTTATTCCAATAACTATTGGACCATAATGGACACATAGATCAGATGAACACAGGGATCAAATCATCTTCACTTTTAACGCAAAGACACAAGGTCGTGAGGACGCAAAGCTTGTTGATTGTTATTATTTCTTTGCGCCTTAGCGTTGATAAAAATTGTATAAATAGATCAAAAAGAGTTTTAATCGAAATCCTCTTTAGTTAGATCTACTGCAGGATGCAGAAAAAAAGAATAAAAAAGTAAATGAGAAGAAGTAAATGAACTGTAATCAAAAACGATTACGTTCAATCTTCTGCTGCGAGCTGTTCCACTATCGCATGTCCGAACTTCTCGGCTGCCTTCGGGTCCCTTGCGGTGACAATGTTCCCGTCAGCCACTACATCCGTATCCTGGTAATGGCCGCCGTACTTCTCAAGCTCTGCAATACATTCCTTGTCCTTGAACACCGTACAATCCCTGTCTTCCAGGACCTTCGCCCTGGCAAGGATCACCGGTGAGATACATATTGCAGCTACGAGCTTATCCTGATCGAACGCATCCTTCACCAGCCTTTGAAGATCCTTGTTGGGCCAGAGGTGTTCCCTGGAACCGCCGCCACCGACAACAACAATCCCGTCAAATTCGGCCATGATGGCATCCTTGATGCTGATGTCGGGCTTTATCTTTGCTCCAAGCGCCCCATAGGCCTCTTTTGTACTGTTGCTCGCAACGGTAATGCTAACCCCTGCATCTTCCAGGACATCTCTCGGTTCTAAATACTCTTCATCTCTGAAGTTATCCTGAGCAACCACCATCAGTATTTTTTTATCGTCAAGTTCTGAACCCATAAGATCACTACTATGAAATTTTTACTTTGTTTAAATGATAATCAGCGTGCTTTACATGGGCCGACATGTATACCCAAAAGCCAAAGGTATACATCCATCTTGTCCTCACAAGCCGAAGTGCAGATAAACAGCCGTATAACACTAGCATCAATATTAGCTGCACATAAGGCACATATTTGGTCCCTAAAACCCTATGTTTAAATTAAGGAATAAATATTTATCGCAGATAGCCAGCCTATTAACATACAGATATAAGAAAAGTAAATGGGGGATCTCATGAATACAACATCGGCTGCAAGATACATTCGCTGGTTCGGAGAAATAAGTATCGAGGATATACCTGAGGTGGGAGGGAAGAACGCTTCCATCGGGGAAATGTACAGGGAACTGCAAAACGAAGGCATCAAAATACCCAATGGTTTTGCTATCACCGCAGATGCCTACTGGCACATGCTGCAAGCCGCAGGTGTTCTCGATGAGCTCAGGAAGACCATGGAGGGCCTTGATATAAGCAATGTAAAGGACCTGGCCACAAGAGGCAGCAAAGCAAGAGACATCATTCTCGAGGCAGGTATCCCTGATGATCTGTGGGCGCAGATCAAAGCTGCCTACGATAAGCTCTGCCAGGAGTATGGCCCTGATACCGATGTCGCAGTCCGCAGTTCTGCTACTGCCGAAGACCTTCCCTTTGCCTCTTTCGCCGGCCAGCAGGAAACATATCTCAACGTGCATGGCTATCCGGCCCTGAAAATCGCGTGCATCCGCTGTTTTGCTTCCCTTTTCACAGACAGGGCCATATCGTATCGTGTCACGAACAACTTCGATCACTTCAAGGTAGGCCTTTCCATCGGCATCATGAAGATGGTACGCTCAGACCTTGCTTCCAGTGGCGTGATCTTCACCCTTGATACGGAGAGCGGCTTTAATGACGTGGTTTTCATCACAGGTGCTTACGGCCTGGGGGAGAACGTTGTGCAAGGAGCTGTTAATCCTGATGAGTTCTATGTTTTCAAACCCACTCTCAAAGCAGGGTACAGGCCTATTGTCCAGAAAAAGCTGGGCAGCAAGGATATAAAGATGATCTACGGCCATGGGGATTCCAAGGTCCAGACGCGTAATGTGGAAGTTCCCGAATCCCAAAGGCGCAGGTATTGCATAAATGACGAGGAAATATTGACCCTGGCCGGATATGCAGTCACCATAGAGGACTATTATTCCCGCAAGGCAGGCAAGCCCGTACCCATGGATATAGAATGGGCCAAAGATGGCATAACAGGCGAGCTCTTCATAGTGCAAGCCAGGCCGGAAACAGTGCAGGCCCACAGGTCGCGTGATGTCCTGGAAACATATTATCTGGATGAACGCAGTCAGGTACTTGTAGAAGGCAGGAGCGTGGGAGGCAAGATAGCTGCCGGCAAAGCCCGTGTCATTACTGACGTCTCACAGCTGCCGCAGTTTATTCCAGGTGAGGTCCTTGTGGCCGATACCACGACCCCTGACTGGGAACCAATCATGAAGACAGCTGCTGCTATAGTCACTAACAAAGGTGGCAGAACATGCCATGCAGCCATTGTGAGCCGGGAGTTAGGCATCCCTGCAGTGGTGGGTGCAGAGGACGCAACGGAACACCTGATCAACGGCACAGAAGCAACCGTAAGCTGTGCAGAGGGAGATGTAGGCCGGGTATACGCCGGTATCCTGCCTTTCCATGTGGAAACAATTGACCTAAAAGGCCTCAAGCGTCCCCGTACTGAAATAATGATGAACCTCGGCAATCCGGAAGAAGCTTTTTCCCTTTCCATGATCCCTAACGACGGTATCGGGCTCGCACGGCTGGAGTTCATAATCACGAGCTATATTAAGGTGCATCCCATGGCTCTGGTGCATCCGGAAAAAGTAAAGGACGAAACCACTCTTTCCCTCATCAGACAACTGGCCAGGGGCTATATCAACATGGCCGATTACTTTGTTGAAAAGCTGGCTCAGGGAGTGGGGACGATCGCTGCGGCCTTCTATCCTAAACCAGTAGTAGTGCGCATGAGCGATCTCAAGTCCAACGAATATGCAAGCCTCCTGGGTGGTAAATACTTCGAGATCGAAGAAAGTAATCCCATGTTAGGATTCAGAGGAGCTTCCCGTTACTATGATGATAGGTATCGCGAAGGTTTTGCCCTGGAATGCCTCGCAATGAAGAAAGTAAGGGATGAGATGGGCCTTACTAATCTCATCCTGATGATACCCTTCTGCCGCCGGGTGGAAGAAGCAAAACAGGTTATCGCAGAGATGGAGAAGAACGGCCTTAAGAGAGGAGAGAACGATCTGCAGGTCTATGTCATGTGCGAGATACCTAACAACATCCTGCTCGTGGACGAGTTCAGCAAGTACTTCGATGGTTTCTCCATAGGCTCCAATGATCTTACCCAGCTTACCCTGGGAGTTGACAGGGATTCTGAGATCCTTGCCACCTCCTTTGACGAAAGGGATCCTGGTGTTATGAAAATTGTCTCCATGGCAATACAGGGAGCTAAACGCAATGGAAAGCATAGTGGACTATGTGGCCAGGCACCCAGCGATTATCCGGAATTTGCAGAGTTCCTTGTAAAGGAAGGCATAGACTCCATATCCCTTAATCCCGATTCTGTCATGAAGATCACTATGAAAGTACTGGAAACGGAGGAAAAAAGCAAATAAACCGCATCATAAGGATCGCAGTGTTCTGCGTTCCTTTATTTCTATTCCAATGCAACTATTTTTAGTCAAATTATTTCAGGCTAACTGTTACTATTTTATACTATTCGTGCATAATACCACGTATGGAACGCCCCTTTAAGATGGCAATGGCGCTTTTGATGTTGGCTGTGCTCGCAGCTGTGCTTATACATGCTCTGTTGCCATATATCAATGCATTCCTGGGAGCATTCATAATCTTTGTAATCCTGCGTCCCTTATATCATTTTATGGTCAGGAGGGGTCATTTATCAAGAAGCATTTCCGCTCTTATGACCATTTTCCTATCCTTCGTTCTCATACTGGTGCCTTTATATTTCCTGATATCTACCATAGCCACGGAAATACAGAACGTTTTACAGTATATCAACTCCATTCCTATCTATGCTGAAGTTGTGCGCAGTTTCCTGGAGAACCTGCATCTTGAACAATTGCCTATAAATCTTGATATAAAGACAAAGGTCATAGAAGTGGCTTCTGCCATTGCCAATTATAGTAGTGTGATGCTGCTTAGTGCGGTACAAAGTATAGGCCAGCGTTTAATAGAATTCACTATAATGTCCTTCCTTTTGTATTATCTTTTCACAGAAGAAGATTCGGATTTTGTGAAGAGTGTATATTCAGCTATTCCCTTCAACAGGGAAAATTCTGACAAACTTCTGGAAGAGTTCAGAGTGATCGTCAAAACCACTCTTGTTTCTTCCCTCATTATAGCTATTATCCAGGGAGGGCTGCTCACTGTAGCCTTTCTCTTGCTGGGTATACAGGGTGCAATCCTCTGGGGTGCTCTTGCAGCGCTTTTGTCCTTCATCCCCCTAGTAGGCGCCACGGTCGTATGGATTCCTGCAGTCATTATCCAGCTCCTTCAGCAAGATTACTTTGCTGCAGTGGGTATTCTCATTGCAGGAATTCTGGTAAGTACCATGGACAACTTTGTAAGGCCGTTCATTCAAAAAAAACTTGGTTCCCTTCATCCCATGATCTCTCTGCTGGGTATTATCATTGGTATCAACCTGTTCGGACTCATTGGTTTGGTGGTGGGGCCGCTTTTGCTATCTTATTTCCTGCTGGTTGTCAGGATGTTCCACGAAGAGTATGTAGCAAATCATAACTAGGGACACACAGTGTCTAAAAGTGCCTATTAGGAAGTTTTAGGCTTAAGAGATCAGACAAGTTTTTGAATATTTCATTTAGTTTCCGCTTTTCTTTCTTGCTGTAATATCTTGGATGACACCCTGGTAATGGGTCACAATTCCTGCATCGTTACGCTGGATGAACGTCTGCTCTTCCACCCACCTCTGCTCTCCTGACTTTGTTCTTATCCTATATTCTTTGACAAAAAGGGTACCACCTTCGCGGGAAATGTCAGCAAGTTCCATCTGTACATCAAGAAGGTCATCTGGATTGATTATGTTACCATAAAGGGACATGATGAAAATATATTAAAGTTCTTTTGGTCTAGGCATATGTCAAATTGGGTTTAAAATAATCTGCCGCAAATTACTTAAGGATACCCGGAAAAGAATTCTTGATATATATGCCTTCACTTCCAATATGTTCAGATCTTGCTGACAAGACAACAATTCCGGGATGGGATGAAGCACTTGAATCAGCTTTTTCTGTCTACAAAGATCCGTACATAGCCGGAAGAATTGTGTCAAGACATAAAACCAACTGGGAAGTTCTCATTTCAGGCACCATCATCAAAGCCGGATTATCCGGTGCACTTTTACGAATTGGTAAACAGCCTGTAGTGGGCGATTTTGTTGTTTTGCTTAACCAGGAAGAAATTAATTCTTACATAATAGTCAATGTCTTACCCCGAAAAACATGTCTTTCAAGAGGCGCTGCAGGCGATAACAATGAAGAGCAGGTAATTGCTGCAAATATAGATACTATTTTTATTATAACAGCAACAGGAAAAGACCTTAACCTGCGAAGAATTGAACGCTACCTCACGGTTGTATATGCATCGGGTGCAAAACCGGTAATTGTACTGAATAAGGCAGACCTTACAGATAAACCCACTGAAGCTGTTGATAAAATAAGAACTATTGCAGGTGATGTTCCTGTTATTGCTATCAGTGCCCTTTCAAAAGCAGGTCTGGATAAACTTGAGAATTATATTGCGCCAGGTAAAACTGTGGCACTTGTAGGATCATCAGGTGTTGGAAAATCCACACTGATAAACGCATTATTTGATGAATCTGTCCAGAAAACAAAGGATATCCGGGAAGATGATGAAAAAGGTAGACATACAACCACAGTAAGGCAATTATTCCTGCTACCAAACGGAGGAGTAATTATTGATAATCCGGGTATCCGGGAGATCCAGCTCGGGGATAGTTACGATGGGTTAGAAAAAGCTTTTTTTGATATTGTCAGAGTAGCTGAAAAGTGTCGTTTCAAAGACTGTACACATGATCAGGAACCGGGGTGTGCGGTCCAAAAAGCAGTCCAGGAAGGAAGCATTGCAAAGGAAAGAGTGGACAGTTACCATAAATTGAATGCAGAACTTGCATTCCAGTCAGAAAAGACAGAAATAGGACTGAAAAGACTTGAAAAGAAAAAATACAAAGGAATGCAAGTCAGTCCCCGAAAACTCAGGGAGTATAAAGAAAAAAGTTACTAAAAAATTTTCTGACAAGATGGGATCTGAGTCGCCATAGGCAGTTTATTTCTTCCTGTTATCCCTTACATTACTGTTCATTGCCAGTTCCACGAAGGGCCGGTTCCGTTTTCTCATATCGGCAAATCTCTTAAGCAGCATATCAGCCTGATTTTTTGAAACTGTGATAAAAGAGAACTTGGAGAACACTTCAATGGTCTCAAGTTGCAGATCATTTATACCTGATTCCCTGCTCAGGAACTCTGGCATTTTTTCAGGGGTCATACCTTCATAATCGCCTATGGCTACAAAAAGTCGTATCTTTCCAGTATCTGCCTTTGAACTGTCGGCATCAGGTTCAGGATAATGCTCTTCTTTCAGAGTATTCTGGAAATAATATTTAAGAAGGGACGCAACCACAGTACTGGCTTGGTGTCTGTCCAGCAGTTCGTTCGCCATTTTCAGGAAATCCTGGTACTCTCCGGTTTTGATGATCTCTCCGACATCATATTTAAAATTTTTAGTACGGGCAGTTACAACCTCTTTTGCAGATGGCAGCTTTTCCTTCCTGACATCAGCATTTGCAGTTCTTACGAAAGATTCGAACCGTCTTGAATCAGCGGGGGTAACAAATGTGATCGCAGTACCCTGTTTTCCGGCTCTGCCTGTGCGGCCTATCCTGTGGACATAGGACTCGGCATCCTGAGGTAAGGAATAATTGATCACATGAGTGAGTTCCAATACGTCTATTCCTCTTGCAGCTACATCTGTAGCCACAAGAATATTGAGCCCCTGGGTTCTGAACTTCTTAAGAATGCCTTCCCTCTGATCCTGGGTAAGATCCCCATTAAGAGCATCAGCAGCATAGCCTCTTTCAGTCAGTCTCCGGGATATGTCAATTGTATCACTTTTAGTATTACAGAAGACAAGCCCGTAAAAACCATAGTTTATGTCTATAAGCCTGCATAAAGCCTCAAACTTTTGCTCTTCCGCAAGTTCCAAGTAGACCTGATCAGTGAACTCTGCAATGAGGTCGTCCTGTGACACCGAAACAAAGTCATGGTTCCTCATGTGCTTTTTAGCGAGCTTTAGTATAGGAGTGGGCATGGTTGCTGAGAAAAGCAGCATTTGCTTGTTCTCATTTGTGCTCCTGAAGACCTCCTTAACTTCTTCTATGAAACCCATGTTAAGCATTTCATCAGCTTCATCAAGTACAAGATAGGAGATCGAATCCAGTTTTATGTTCCCTTTTTTCAGATGGTCGATAATCCTTCCCGGAGTACCTACCACTATGTCGGCTCCGGATTTTAATATTTTAAGCTGGTTCTTGATAGTCTGGCCACCATATAAAGGCACTACTGTAATGTCCTTATCACCTTTGAGAGATTCAAGTTCTAAAGACACCTGAAGTGCCAGTTCTCTTGTAGGGGTGAGGACTAAAGCCTGTATGGAACCTGTATTTGCTTTCAGTTTCTCAATAATGGGTATGCCAAATGCAGCAGTCTTGCCTGTACCTGTTTGCGCCTGACCGATAATATCCCTGTCTCCTTTCATTAGGGGAGGGATCACATGTATCTGGATGGGAGTGGGCTTGAAAAAACCTTTCTTTTCCAGAACATCCAGCATGCTCTGGGATAGATTGAATGCTTTGAAACTCTCAAATTTAGTCATATTAATTAATCACTTTGATCCTGCAATCTTTCTTGAATGCAAACCCACTGCTATAAAATTAGGGGATCAGCAAAACCGTATCATTGCTTCAGTTACTTAGAATAACAGAACCCATGTATATAAAATAGCCTTGAAAAAGTTATGGCTCCCGACAAAAGAGAGAGCACATAGGTCCCGTCATTTGACAAGAGGCACTGTCAGGCTGCCCTGTGGCAGGATCACCGCATATGGTTCCTTGCCTTTAGCGCGGATGGTAGCTATCGCCATATCAAAGGTTTCTTGAAGGTCTGTGTGAGGCTTAAGTCTGGCCATTTTCAGGGTATCGGTATCAAGGTCTGAGACTGCCCACATCTGGGCATGCATTCCTATTTGTACCATCTTGGCAGCTTTATGATAACCAAGCTTGTATCCTTCAGCTATCTTCTGCATAACATCCTCTGGAGTCTGGGCACAGCAAAGCAGTTTAAGGAAAGTGTCGTCTCCGACTCCATCCCTGCATTTTGAAACAAGTATTATGATCCCGCCTTGTTCCAGTGCCAGCTTTCCGTTTTCCAGAGCTTTCTGGGACTGGTACAGGTCGATATCCATGGGATAAGGAGCTACTGTCAGGACTATGTTCCCTCTTTGTCTGCAGGGAGTACAGAAAACCTCATTTGCCTTTTTCACTGCAAGCTCAAAAGACAGTTTGAGATCCCCTGCTACCATGGCGTATAGTCCATGATCCGCTGTCAGGACAGTCTGTATGGAGAATATGCGCAGGTCCTTCAATACTTTCATGGCATCTTCCATATCCTCTGCTACCGGATTTCCTTCCAGAGCAAGTGGAGAAGCTTTGTCTGAAAGAGCATGCATGTGGTTCATTTCAATGGTTTTGTAGGCAGCAACCCCGGGAAGGAAGGACTTTCGGCCTCCGGTATAGCCTGCAAAGTAATGTGGTTCCACACTTCCTATCACGAGGATGTTCTTGGTTTCAGTTACAAGCCTATTCAGATACATCTCGGTTCCGTTACTTGATTCTCCCAGATATACCATATCTTCATCTTTACGTGCATCATGCACATGTATAATGTTGCGGAATTCGTCAAGCAGTTCACCAAATATATATCTCAGCTCATCATCTGTAGGTCCTCTGTGTGCTCCGGTGGCGATCAGAAATTTTACATCAGGATGATCTTTTAAAAGAGGATATAGTGCTCTGAGCACCTTTGATGTGGGAGTGGGGCGGGTGGCATCGTTCACAAGGACCAGTAACTTATCGCTCTTGCTTGTAAAACTGGCAAAAGACTCCATCCCAACAGGTTCCTCCAGAGCCTGAACTATTATTTCGGACTCGTTGTCGACCTTTACATGGGTCGGAGTAATAATCTCGTGAGGAATAGTGACATCCAGGTCAATATGTTCCTGGTCATAAGGTATCTTTATTAAAATGATGATCTCTCCTTAGCTGATATTCATATCTATGTTCATGTTCTTGACCTGCACCTGATCATCAGTACTGTGTCTTGAAACACCGGGTTTAATTTAATTTATGGTAGTTCTTCCTGCCGCATAAGCAAGAGGGTTTATTTAACTGTTGCCAGTCCCCTTATGCGTTCAAGTTATATAGTTTAGGACAGTTATGTTAATGTATATATTATCAGAGTAAAGTTGTATAATTATCATTGAAGATTGTCTTTTTCTGAATGAAATTTATAGTTTTGTTCTGAAGGCGCTTAATCTCAGAAGTGATCATAGGTGATGTGTGTGGCATCTCTGAAAATCCTGTGGAACTTCTTACATTATAAAGCGCATCTGTTACCCTATATGAAAATATAAAATGGAGGAATCAGTTTGGCAAATTATAGAAGCAATAATCGCAAGAAGAATGCACAAAATAAAAGTACCGTCCCTGAACAGGTAACAAAAGTCCGTACCCCTCGCCAAAGAGATAATGAAGTATTTGCTACGGTATCCAGTCTGCTTGGTGCTAATCGCGTGAGATTACAGTGCATGGATGGTATTATACGTATGGGCAGGATTCCCGGATCCAAGAAAAAAAGTATGTGGGTAAGAGAAGGCGATCTGGTCATTGCTACCCCCTGGGAAGTACAGGATTCAAAAGCCGATGTAATCTGGAGATATACCAGACCGCAGGTAGACTGGCTTTCACGTAAGGGCTACCTTAAATAATCCGAAGCCACCTTCAATATGCTTTTTTTGGATATTTAAAAAAAGAAAAATATAAGGAAAATCAAAAGAATTGATCTTCCTTAACATCTGGGTCAGATTACTCTACAACTTCACCAAATGCGAACTTGCGCATGACCTTAGTGACCTTTATGGTTACTTCATCTCCCACGGATGTGCCCGGAACGAAGATTACGAAACCGCTTACTCTGGCAATTCCATCGCCTTCTTTTGCAATATCCTCTATGGTTACTTCATATTCCTTTCCAGCATCAACTGGAGAAGTTGATTCGTTTGTGTTGAACAACTATTTCACTTCCTTTTCAAATAAGCTAAAAGGTGCACTTGCTGGAAGCATACGGAAAATAGCAGTTACAAAGTAATACCATTAAAAGCCTTATCTTCTCAAAACAGTTACACTCTAAAAGCAAAGATTAACATGCAATGTAGGTATATAAGTTTTTGCAGAACAAACAGCAAAACCAGATATTTTTGTTATATTATCCTTTTTCCGGCTCTGTAAAAAACCGATATGTTAATTGGACCACAAAAAATCTGGTCAAAGATATATCCATTGATATACTACTTATTAATGATCCCTATGAGAAGATCAATAATTCAAATGATATGCTTTTTGTTTCTTATCTCAGTCTGTTCTTCAGGCTGCATAGGCACAGAAAAAGAACCAGGTATTAAAGAATATGGTACTGATGTCATATACCAGATATCAACTATCGATGCATTGCTGGCAGGTATGTATGAGGGAGATCTGACAGTAGCCGAATTAAAACAACATGGTGATCTTGGCCTTGGGACATTCAATGATCTTGACGGGGAAATGGTGTTACTGGATGGTATTGTCTACCAGGTGAAGGCTGATGGTGTGGCATACAGGGTAAAAGACTCTGTAAAAACACCGTTTGCAACTGTGACAAAATTCGAGAACGATATATCTGGAACTACAGACCGGGAAATGAACAATACGGAACTTAACAGATATATTGGAACTTTAATGCCGAGCAGGAACCTGATGTATGCCATAAGAATAGATGGTGATTTCAGTTACATGAAGACACGTAGTGTTCCTGCGCAGGAGAAACCATACCCCAGACTTGCAGAAGTTACAAAGGACCAGCCCACATTTGAATTTGAAAATGTCTCTGGTACAATAGTGGGTTTCTGGCTTTCGGAGTATGTTGGAAATGTAAACGTTCCGGGCTATCACCTTCACTTCATTAACAGTAATGGAAGTACAGGAGGTCATGTTCTGGAATATATGATCAGATCAGGGAACATAGAAATAGATATTACCGATGGTTTCTACCTCCAGTTTCCAGCAACTGCAGATTTCTTATATGCTGATCTCAGTGAAGATCTAACAGAGGAACTTGTACAAATAGAGAAATAAATTTAAAAGCAGTAAATTTTTCATTTTTTAGGCATGTAAAGTCACGAGACATATACACAGGTTGTGACATATTCATTTTCCTATATCCTCATACCAGAGGTCCGGTCTGTCCTTGATGAATCTTTTCATCATTTCTATGCACTCGCAGATGCCTAGATCTGTTACCTCTATCCCGTGTTCCCTCATAAATTCAGGACCCCCTGGGAAATTCTCGGACTCTCCTACTATGACTTTTTTTATACCGAACTGAACAGCAGCACCTGCACACAGATAACAGGGCATCAGTGTTGAGTAAAGGATAGTATCACTATAATTACCAAGGCGTCCTGAATTGCGTATACAGACGATCTCAGCATGCGCCAAGGGATCGTTTTCCTGTACCCTCATGTTATGGCCCCGGCTAACTATCTGCCCGTTCCTTACAAGTACGGACCCTATGGGAATACCTCCCTCAGCAAGTCCTTTCTTTGCCTCCTCAATGGCACATTGCATAAAACTGTCCATGATCTTTTTCTCCTGAAACAAGGTATGATCAATAAGGTTCAATGGCAGGTTTTGAAACTTTATGATATTCACCCTGTGCTTTCCCATCAATAATGGTCTTTACTCTATTTAGCTTGAAGCAAAATAGGGACATCTGCAGATTAATTTAAGACTGGTGATAACTCCAAAGCACTCCTTTTGACAATTATAACAATATATGATTATATTTATTTTCAACCCCTGTTAAATATAGGCTGCGTAAGCATAGAAGGCTATTTTTTTTATTATAGGTGCCACAGCTGAAAAAGCAGTTGATCTTATAAAATTTCAAAAACTATAGCATATCAATGGTAAAAGAGTTGGAGTCTGGATGGATATCAGGGTTTGGAAAGATTGTTCTTTAAAACTTCCGATCACATCGAATAAAAGAGTGATCCCTTACAATTTTGTAAGAGATATCAGCTATATGATAAATTGGAATGTTTAAAGTGAGAGTAAGATCACTTAGCCCCACTTTCTTTGTTCATCATTTCTGGAACATAAGCACGCTTAAGAAAAGGGATGCCAAAAATCCTATCGTTCCCAGGAGCATTGTGTTAGTTTCTCCCAGTATTATCAGGTAGGTCGAAACCAGAGCTACCACTGCCAGGAACAGGTTCCTGGTCAATCTGTCAAGCAGCCGGTATCTTTTCATCTTGTATGTGCTTTCCTGGAGTTTTTCGAATCTGTATCCCCGGATGGTCTCAATGACATCATTGACACCTGCAGGGAAGTTCCTGAAGATCTCCAGATATCTGTCCCCTTCAAGCTGAATGGCTTCAAAAGCCTTTTTCGGAGCATACCGATTCCTTATGGCCTCGGAGACAACAGGTTTTGCTCCGTCCAGCAGATTAAATTTCGGATCAAGGTCCAAACAAACAGATTCTATAAGCAGCAATGCTTTTTCCAGAGTGGAGAACTCACTTGGCAGGGACATGTTATATTTCAGAGCGATCTTTGCATAATTATCGCTCTGCCTTTCTCCAAGTCCATATTTCTGGTCAGCTATCAGATCGTCCATGTCCCGTCTGAACCTGCCGATATCCACTTCTTCTTTACGCAGCTTCCCTATCTTCAGGAACGCATCCGAAGCTATCTCCACATTTTCGGCATATACTCCGTAGAACAGGTTAAGCATATCACGCTTAAGCTCGTTGTCCAGCTTACCCACTGCACCAAAATCGATGAAGGCTATTTTTCCGTCCTTTACGAGAATATTTCCGCCATGCGGATCGGCATGATAGAATCCATCGATATATACCTGTTTCAGATAACTGGCAGCAATTAGCTTAGCATAGTGCGTCCTGGTAGCCTGATCCACATCTTCCAGGTCCTTGACCTGCACACCTTCTACAAAATCCATTACAAGGATACTTTCCCGGCTGTAATCGGTATATACCCCGGGGATCAAAACATTCTCATCGTCTTTGAAATTGTCATAGAACCGGATCATATTCCGGGCTTCTATCCTGTAATCCAGTTCACTGGTAAGCACTTCCCTGAATTCCCTCAGGAACGCATCCACATCAAAATTATTTCCGAGGCCAGCGATCTTTACTATCAGGGGCTTCATGTCATCGATGATGGCAAGGTCAAGGTTTATGATGTCAATGAGGCCGGGACGGGATATTTTCACAGCTATTTTCTTCCCGTCCAATACACCTTTGTACACCTGTCCGATGGAGGCGCTTGCAATGGGTTGAGTGTCAAATTCTTCAAATACCTCAAGTATGTCCTGAACTCCATAATTAACACCCGTATGTTCCCCCGTCTTGCCAAGAGCATTGCATACGCACCCGGTTTCAAAAGAAGGTCTCATCCGGTTGAAATCAAGTGGCTTCACTTTGTCCTGCAGCTTTTGCAGTTCAATTACATATGTCCTTGGAACAAGATCTGGCCGCCTGCTAAGCATCTGGCCGAGTTTTATGAAACTTGGTCCCAGCTCCTCAAAAGCATCACGAAGCTTTGCTGCACCTCCACGATTTTCAATATCAAGGCTACAGGTGCATTTACTGTTAGATATATAATTACTTTTTATATCCTTGTAAAGCAGGAAAAACAGGTTATATTTGATGAATACACGGACAATTGTAAAATATCTGCGTGCTTTCTTGAACATCTGACCAGAATAATGTTTTTTAGTAAATATATGTTCTCTATCTTCTCAAGCATCATCCTGGGCAAACTTTTTATTATCTGCACAACCCAATATCTCTGTGAGACAATTATATTGTATACATTGTAGATCGAGTTCAAGTAGTACTTTGGTAAGAGTAGGTGCTATGTATGAAATGGAGCTATCTGGGAATTATTGGCCTTATTGCGCTTATTATACTATGGGCTGGTTACAGTCAGCTGGGTGTGCGGCCTTCTGTGATCGATGATGATCCTGCTGATATCGAGCTGCCCCCCGGTTTCAGAATAGAAGTTTTTGCTGATGGTCTCGGTGATAGTCTTATATCTTATCCGGGCCCTGCTCCTGGTCCTCGCATGATGCTGCTTAAAGATGGCATGCTTATGGTGTCAATTCCAAACAAAGGTCTGATAGCAGTACTTCCTGATCTGAACAAAGATCATAAGGCAGATAGTGCGGAAGTGTTCATAGATGGCTTGAACCGCCCTCATGGCCTGGACTATTCCGATGGCTGGTTCTATATAGCTGAAGAGGACAGGCTTATCAGAGTAAAAGATGCTGACAATAACTTTATTGCGGAAAAGGAGACCATTGAAGTACTGATAGACAATATTCCCACTGGCGGCCATGCTACAAGAACGGTAAAAGTTCACAATGGCAGTCTGTACATGAGCATGGGCTCTTCATGCAATGCATGCTACGAAACGGACATAAGAAGAGCAGCCATAACACGCTGTGATCTGAACGGTAACAATTGTACAGTGTTCTCCTCAGGCATGAGAAATGCCGTTGGCATGGCTTTTCATCCTGTCACAGGCAAGTTATATGCTACCGAGAATAGCAGGGATTGGCTGGGTGATGATCTGCCGCCGGATGAGATAAATCTGGTGGAACAAGGTAAAGATTATGGGTGGCCTGTATGCTACGGCAAAAGTATACACGACACTGATTTCGATAAGAACACATACATCCGGAACCCATGCGAGGATTCGACGCCCAGCCTTATAGACCTCCAGGCTCATTCGGCTCCTCTGGGACTTAATTTCTATTATGGCAATTCTTTCCCTGCAGAATATTTCGGGAATATGTTCGTATGTTTCCATGGTTCATGGAACAGGCAGGAACCCACAGGTTATAAAGTAGTGCGTATTAACATGAACGATCTGACAGTTCATGATTTTGCTACAGGCTGGCTTAAGGGAGACAATGTAATTGGCAGACCTGTTGATGTAATAGTCAGTGATGACGGTTCTCTGTTTGTGAGTGATGATAACGAGGGCCGGATATACAGGATATACTATGCTGGCTGATCTATGCACAGAATCAGCGATCACATTCAACATATTTATTATTTAATAAAGAGAACGGATTGTAGAGGAAGATGGTACATACAGACATAATGCTGCGGCTGGAACCCCGGGGCCATATAGCTCTGCTCTATGATGCTACTTTTGAGTTAATTGACATAGTGACAAACTATGTGCAAGTTGGTATAGATCATAATAAAAGCTGTGTCATTTATCTGCCGTCAAGGCTGGCAGAAGAATCCATTGATGCCTTTACAGAGGCTGGCATGGATGTATATGACCTCATGATGAAAGGGCAACTGCAGCTAATACCATGCAATATCTCAGGATCTGCTTCAGAACCAATTGATCTTCCGGGATCGGAGGAACTGAAACAAGCCAGTGAGAAAGCAATAAATGCAGGATATACAGGGCTTAGGATTATGTCGTGCCCTGTAGCAATAACTAAGGACGAGTGGCCAGTTTTTTTATCTCATGAAAAAGATGTGCACCAGATAATCAAGGATAATGGTGCTATCCTGATACGTGCTTTTCCATTGGATGCACTTTCAAGTTCCCAGATACTGGATGTACTGGAACTGTATGATGAAGTAATGTTGAAAAAGCAAAGAAGGTGGTCATTCATAAGCACACACCAAGATAAGCATCAGAATAAGGATCAGACAGATGACCAGTGTTCTGAAAAACTTGGCCTTTATAGCAGAATACTTGACAGAATATGGACAGGCTTGTGGGTTATAGATAAAAATGACAGGGTCATCTTCTTTAATCCGGGGATGGAAGCTATTTCCGGACTTTCCGCAGAACAGGTATTCGGAAATGATTTGCTCGATTACGTAAAGGATATGGCTATCGATGCAGGGGAGAATTTCCTAAGCATGTTCCACACAGCAAAGAATACCAGAAAACCTATAACTTATGATCTTTTGCCATTCTTGAACCCGGAGGAAGGCCTGCTGTATCAGAGTGGTGTACTCTACCCTCTTTTTGATAGCTCCGGCAAATATGAAGGTATGGTGGGAACAGTAGAAGATATCACAGAAAGGAAAAGGTCAGAAGAGGCTTTGCTTGCAGCTGAGGAGAAATATCATCTGATATTCGAGAACTCTCCTCTTGGCATATTTCACTTTGATGATAAGGGAACTATCACGCACTGTAACGACATGTTTCTGAAGATCGTGGGTACTGCAAGGGATAAGCTCATAGGTTTCAACATGGTCACCTCCATAGAAGATGAAAAGATGGCTGAGGCTGTGCAGGCAGTACTTTCAAGGCAACTGGGACACTATGAAGGGGAATACAGATCAGTTATAAGCAGTAAGTTAACCTCTATAAAGGCTGATTTTAGTCCCAATATATCTCCCGATGGCAAGCTTCTTGGAGGTATTGGGATATTTGAGGACATCACTGAAAGGAAAAAAGCCGAAGAGGCTTTGAAGCTCGATGAGTTCAGATTGCAGGCTCTGCTGGAGCTAGGTCAGATGAACGATGCTTCTCTGAAGGAAATAGCGGATTTCACTCAGGAGGAGGCAGTAAGGCTAACCCAGAGCAAACTGGGATATCTGGCATTCCTTAACGAGGAGCAGACAGTGTTTTCTATGTATTCATGGTCAAAAAGCTCCTGGTCCAAGAGCGCCATGGAAGAATGTAACCTGGCAGATCTTAATATAGATTATCCGGTGGTATCTATCGGACTATGGGGTGAAGCTATCAGGCAGCGTAAGCCCGTTATCACTAATGATTATGATGCGCCTAATCCATGGAAGAAAGGATATCCCCCAAAACATGTGAAAATAACGAGGCACATGAACATTCCTGTCTTTGATGGCAACAGGATAGTAGCAGTAGCAGGAGTCGGCAATAAGAAAACAGATTATGATGAGGCTGATGTACGTCAGTTGACACTGCTCATGGCTGGCATGTGGCGTCAGGTCCAGCGCAAGAGAGCAGAGGACAGCCTTAAAAAATATGCTGAAGATCTGGCTAAGGCAAATGAGGAGCTTTCAAAGGTCAACGAGGAACTCAAATCCCTGGATCGCATGAAGGATGAGTTCCTTTCCAATGTAAGCCACGAGTTCAAGACCCCCCTCACGTCTATCAGGGGATACAGCCAGCTTATTCTTGACGGGACACTTGGTGATATTAATGACCAGCAAAAAAAAGCTATGGATACTGTTATTCGCAATTCAGACAGGCTGCGGCGTCTTGTGGACTCGCTGCTTTACCTTAGCAGAGCGCAGGTCGGAAGAATGAGTTACTATTTCGAAAAGCTTCAACTTGCGGACATTATCAATAATTGTATCAATGATCTGCTTCTTCAGGCAAAGAACAAGGGTATTATCCTTCGCACAGAGATGGAAGATATCCCGCCGGTCAGAGCAGATAAGGATAAGCTGACGGATGTGCTGACAAATCTCATTGATAATGCTCTTAAGTTCACTTCCGAGGGAGGTCTGGTCATTGTTGCTGCAAGAAAAATCCCCAATGGGGTTCATATAGAGGTTAAGGATACAGGTATAGGCATACCTGCGGATCATATCCCTCATCTGTTCCAGAGATTCTACCAGGTCGATTCTTCGACGAGCAGAAGATATGGAGGTACAGGATTGGGATTATACATCTCCAGGACCATAGTGGAAGCACATGGGGGAAATATCTGGATAGAGAGCGAAGAGGGCATGGGGACCACAGTGCATGTGGAATTGCCTCCATGGCAGGAATAAGAAAATGCTCTATAATGCTTTATACTGTGAAAAAAATGCAAAGGTGTTATAATGAAAGTTATAATCATTGGTGGATTTCTTGGAAGCGGAAAAACGACAACATTGCTCAGCCTTGGAAGACATATGGTGGAAAAGGGCCACAGGGTTGCTATAATAGTAAACGAGATCGGAGAAGTGGGAGTAGATGGAGAAACTTTAGCAGGGTCCGGACTTATTGCAAGGGAGCTTACAAGCGGATGTATCTGCTGTACACTTAAGATCAGCATGGAGTACACACTGCAGACCCTGGAAGAGGAATACGATCCGGATGTTCTGATCATCGAGCCCACTGGTATTGCCCTTCCCTTGCAGATAAAGGAACATGTGGCTTTGATGGAATTACCTGAACTTTCGTTTGCTCCGGTGGTGACTATCGTGGATGCCAGCAGGTTAAATGTGGAACTGTCCCAGGTACCGAAGTTTATAGTGACACAGATAAAGGAAGCTGAGATACTATGTGTGAACAAGATCGATCTTGTGGACAGGGAAACTCTGGTCAGTGTAACCGGGAAGCTAATGGATCTCAATCCGGATGCTCTTATCGTGGAATTCTCTGCCAGACGGGCAGATGCACAGTTCATGAGGTTCATAGACCTGCTGGCAGGAGAGGGAACTGCCCGCCAGGAAGGCGAGAACAGGAATTCCATTGAACTTTCCCAGGTATCTAGTCATTCGGGAAAATATTCCCTTGATACTAAGGATCTGGACAGGGAAGATATGGCAGCTATGATCCTTAAAATACTGGAAGAAGTAAAGGAAAAGATCGAATTGCTCAATCCTTTATTTATAGGTCATGTGAAGATCTCCCTGAGTTTAGGAAAAGATCTGGTCAAAGGCAGTCTGACATCTTCTCAGGGGTATCCTATGGTAGAGCTACTTGAAAGTTCGGGACAGGACCCTAATCAGCTAAAGTTCCTTTCAGCTGTTACACTGCTAAGTAAACCAGACCTGGTACATATAATTGATTCTGCCATCCGCAGCAACCTGGAGAGAAAACATGTGGGATATGAGTCCGCAGATCCGGTAACCGGTCTGATCAATATAAAAGGAACAAGTAAGTGAAATCTTTGCTGCAATTTTTTTTCTTCAAATCTCTTTCTTCTTTTTTTCTTCAATTTTATTGCATGCATTCCTTCTGATAAACAAAATCGCAAAGCATTATAAATGTGCAGGCTCTATAATATATAGATAAGCAAAAGTTGATTTTTTACTCAGAAGGAATGGTATTTTTGGGCGTAAAGCTAGGCGATATAGTTGCGGTAGAGTACGTTGGTACTCTTGATAACGGGGGAATTTTCGACAGCTCTGAAAGTCAGGGTGGTCCTCTGGAGTTCAAGGTTGGTGGCGGTCAGGTATTACAGGGTTTCGAGGAAGCTGTTTTGAATATGGAGATCGGCGATAAAAAGACCATAAGACTTGAACCTTCCAAAGGTTATGGAGAATACAGTAAGAATCTGGTGGAAACTATTCCCAGGGTTTCCATTCCCAATAATGAGAGGTTAACGGAGGAAACCATGCTGCTGGTAAGCCTGCCGGATGGGTCCAAAATGCCAGCCTCTATAACAGCTATCACTGAGGATACTGTGACACTGGACATGAACCATCCACTGGCGGATGAGGTGCTGCATTTTGAAATAAAAGTTGTGGGGATCAGGCTTGCAGCTAATTAGTTATTATATCATGGAAACACTTCAGAAGATTATAATAGATACTTTTAAGACGTATTAATAGTTACCATCAACCGAACTTATGTTTGCCACATTTTTTAGTCATTGAAATAGAAGGAAGCTTTTCATGTCGAAAAAAACGAATCTTTCCATAGTAATTCCGGTTCATAATGAGGAAGAGAATGTAATTTGGTTGCACGAAGCACTCAAGAATATAATTCCTACATTGAATCTGACCTATGAAATTATATTTATAGACGATGGTTCTACTGATAAAACTTTTGAAAAACTTAAGAGTATACAAGACGAGTATCTCAGAATACTGCAATTCCAGCGGAACTATGGAAAAGCTGCAGCTCTTTCTTGTGGTTTTAGAGAAGCGAGGGGAGAATATATCATTACTATGGATGGAGACTTACAGGATGATCCAAAAGAGATCCCACAATTCCTGGTTGCTCTCAAAGAATATGATATGGTCTCCGGTTGGAAATTCGAACGAAAAGACACAATGAGCAAAAGAGCTTTTTCTAAAATATTTAATAAACTAACACAAATATTGACAGGTATAAAAATCCACGACTTTAACTGCGGATATAAAGGATACAGAAGTTATGTTGTGAAAAATATACATGTATATGCGGAATTCCATCGATACATCCCTGTACTTGCACACTGGAAAGGATATACTGTTGGCGAGATCAAAGTTGATCATCATGCAAGAAAGTATGGAAAATCGAAATATGGGATCGAAAGGTTATTAAAAGGATTTCTGGATCTTATTACCGTTACATTTTTAGGGACTTACAAAAAAAGACCTCTTCACATATTTGGTACTGTGGGTTTCCTTCTCTGTCTATCCGGGATACTGATAGGTGGCTATTTATCCTCTTTATGGATCAGAGGTATCAAAATAGGTGACAGGCCTTTGCTAATGCTTGGGATCGTACTTATCGTAACAGGGGTGCAGTTGATCTCTCTTGGATTGATAGGAGAACTGATGACGCACAACAGGAACAATGATGACTACATCATCAAATACGATAGTTTTGAACCGGAAACCGGTCTCTGAAAATATGTATTCTTATAAATAACATCACAAACAACTTAAGGGCTGAACAATAGGATGAGTGGGATGAATTCAAATATAGCAAGTCATCTTGAAAAGATCCATGAGTCTGGAAAAAGAGACTTCAGATGGGAAAATTTGCGTTTACTTGTAAAAAAGTATGTGACAGGTCATTCTGTTCTGGATGCCGGTTGTGGTACCGGGCACATGACTTTAAGCCTGCTCAATGAGGGATATCAAGTTACCGCCATTGATTGTGTTGATGAATTAACTTCATTTACACACAAAATACTTGAACAAAACGATAGAACTGCCAGTCTTCATACTATGGATCTGATGGATGTAAAATCCCTTGGACGCGACGTCTACGATACGATCATTTGTCTTGATGTTCTTGAGCACATAAATGATGACCAAACAGCTTTAAATAATTTAGCCTATACGTTAAAGGAAGAAGCTATCATCATTGTTTCTGTTCCAGCTTTTAGTTTCCTCTATGGAATCCGCGATAAAGAAATAGGACATTACAGGCGATATAACAGGGAGGACCTAGTTAAATTGATTGAAAGTTCCGGATTAACGGTCATGAAAATGAGGTATTGGAATTTTCTGGGATTTCTGCCTGTAATTATCTCTGAAAAAGTGCTGAAAAAACAAATAAATGAAGAATTCAGATATAGAAATAAGGCTCCTTTTTATTATGGTTTCTTAAACAAGTGGTTCTCAACTGTTGAAAACAATGTTAGTTTTCCTGTTGGTCTTTCATTGATCGCCGTATGCAAAAAACCATCCTATAATAAGTGATTCTGTTCATTCCTGAATCTCTTTTTTATCAGCATAGTTCCCCAAATACCCAGAAGAAGGAAATATATCAATATGATCGTATGGTAGATCAGCCCGGAACTGATCGCAACATCCTTTGACAGACCCACTGTTATAAAACCTATAGCCCATCCGCTTTCAAGAGTTCCGAATCCACCAATGCCCTGGATCGGTAAAACAGTTGTAAATATTGCGAAGGAAGTTGCAAAAACCACGAGCATAAAATTCAGATCAATATTCATTGCACGCACAAGAAGGAAATTGAAAGAATACATTAAAAGCCAGATGGTCAGGGAAACCATTATCAATTTGAGCAAAAAAACCTTTTCATAATTCTTGAGCAGCTGAAGCCTCTCTATTGTTCCATCGGTTTTATCCAATAACAAAGAAATGAGATTGATATGATCTAGTTTTAATCGAAAAGCAATAGCTCTGAAAAGTTGAGGCACTTTCTTTCCAAAATGCACAAACATCACGAATAACATGATCAATGACAACATAAAAAATGTTATTATCCATACTAAGTGCATGGTTGCCGGAGTCAGATTCCCAATGGTATAGGTTGCCATCAGAAATAAAACCATTATAGAAACAAAGTCAAGAAAACGTGCGATCAGCAATGATGCTATGCCTTCTTCTATTTTTTTGTAATGGATCTTTTTTAAAAGATAGATATAAGACAATTCTCCTGTTCTTGCCGGGAAAATATTATTTGTCATATTGTGGACACAGACAACTGTAAATAGGTCTCTCAAACTGATCTTCTTTTCCAGGAGCAGGTAAAAGCGCAGAGATCTGAAAAAATAATTGCCTACATACAGCATAAATGCAATTAAGAGATAAAATGGGTCTAGCAGGCCAATTGTATAAAGAATATCGTCAATATCAATTTGTGAATATAATATAAAAAGAAGAGTTAATGAAACAACCATTGCAAAAATGATCCTGATAGCATTTTTATCCATAATTTTATCTCGTTAATCCTTTTTCTACTCTTCCATTATACAAATTTGCCCGGAACAAACTACGGAAACAGATGACCTATTATCTGGCAAGTATATTAGGGTTATCTAGTCATCAAAAATAAACATACCTTTATATATCTCGGTTCTTATCTCTGGTTCAGATACTGATGGTTGATCGGAGGTTTTTTTATTTCTTTCCACTATTTAAGAAAAATAACTCGAGCTCATTATGTTAAGATCATACTTGCCTCAGTGTTATTATTCCTTGTACTTGCAACAATGCATGCTCCAGTCTATCGCTGGGCGGATGCAGGTACTTACTACATGCAAATACAGAGTATATCTAATGACTTTGATATACGCTATGAGTCAAAGGACATTAATAGGGCCTTAGAAGATAATTTCATTCCTGCTGGCATGTTTTTAATAAAAACCGATGATGGGGAATATTATTACGGAAAGGAATTCACATTTGCGATGTTTGCAGTTCCATTCTATAAATTATTCGGGATAAACGGGGTTCTGCTACTTAATGGATTAATGTTTTTCTCAATGATCCTGATCGGTTACCGTTATTTGCAAAAACAAAATGAAGATAAAATTGCACTGGCAATATCCGCACTGTACTTTTTTCTCTCTGCAGCCTTCGTTTATATCTTCTGGCTGCATGCAGAGATCTATAATATGTTCCTTTTAATGAGCGGTATGTTTTTATGGATAACATATTTCAGAAGCAATGATCCTAAATATCTTTTTATTTCTTCTTTTATATTTGGTATTGCAGTTGCAGCAAAAGTCCCAAATATGGTCTTTTTTGTCCCGCTGTTTTTCTATGAATTATATAGCAAAAGGTACCATACTGCTTCTTTGATGGCCATTGTATTTGCACTGCCTCTTGTTGTAGTATATGGTTATTTTTTCATGCACGCAGAAACATTTTCCTTCTATGGTGGGAATAGATTGTATTATGCACAAAATTTCCCATTTGTTGGAGGATATGACAGCGTCAATGAAATTGGCAGGTCACTATTTAGCGTATCTCAAAGCAATATTGATGCTCTGATCAATACTAATAATATCAAGATCATCCCCTACAATTTATTCTACTATTTCTTTGGCAGTTTTACAGGAATGTTCTGGTATTATCCATTTGTACTTCTCTCAGCTATACCCGTTTTAAAATTTGCTTACCATAAAACTAAAAGCAATACTAATAGTAGTAATCGTTATAGCAGTAGTAGTAGTAGTAATACTAATACTAATACTACTACTAATAATCATAATCATAATCATAATCATAATCATAATCATAATCATAATCATAATAATCATAATAATAATAATAATAATAATAATTACACTAACATTAGGCACTTTTCTACAAAAACAAGTGAGATTAAGGATTATATTAATTCCAACACAGATAAGATCCTCATAGCCACAGGAATTGTGCTATACATCTTATTCTTTGCTATAATTGTCGGATACAATTACTGGGGCGGCACTCATGCCGTTGGCAACAGATATTTTTACGTATATCCGTTATTTTTATTTTTGATCCCAAAAGTTAATTTAAAACAGTTGTTGTTAGTTACTTTACTCGCAGGTGTAACCTTAAATCCGGTAATTTTAGATCCTATCGGAAATTCGGCTAATCCCTCGATCCATCAGACCAGTTTTCCATACTCCTATTTACCAATCGAATATACTCAATTGAACTATCTTCCCTTCTGGGAGCGTGACCATATAACAGGAGATCTCAAAGTGTATGCTGTGGATGAGAACAGTAAGTTATCAGAAAATGTTTTTATGATCAATGGCTCTACGAATTTATTACTAAGGTCAGAGAATAAAACGGATGTTATATCAATTGTAATAGGTGCACAGGACAAAGATACTTCAGTCTCCTTAAAACTGGGGAAGCAGGAGTATGATATGGACCTGAAAGAAGATGAAGTGAATTATTTGGTCCTTACGGAAATGAAACCTGTGTATAATGACAAAAAGAGCTATGTTTATAAATTGTCGGTATCTTCCCCGGAAAAAGTATGGATAAGCATTAGTGATAGCAATATTGAAACGGCCAGCAATCCAGTGCTATTATTAAGTAACTGGTATGAAATTGAGGACTGGGGTGGCATACCCACCCGCTGGACTTCAAATAATGCAACAATAGCAATATACTCATCGGAAAATATGAATACATCTCTTGATTTCAGAGCGATCAGCTATGGTAGATCTGTAAATCTTGAGATGTATACGAACGGTCTGTTGGAGCATGGAGTGAATGTATCTTCCACAACATTCAGTGATGTCCAAACAACTTTACATCTTGAAAAGGGAATGAACGTTGTGCGTTTCTATGTACCTGAAGGTTATTTGAGACCTCAGGACGTTGAAAATAGTGTTGATGACAGATATATGAGTGTGGCCTTCCAGAATATTACTTTTGGATCACCTGCAATGGCTGCATGATACTTTCTTGCCTTAATGCAAGCAGCATAAACTGAAAAAACCTAAACTATAACAGAAATATCTGTTTTCTGGCGGGGTATATTGCGTTATATTTATCTTATATGAGTGAGATAAATTTTGATTGAGGCGATGTTACATGGAATGCATTTTTTGCAAGATACTCTCAGGGTCGATTCCATCATATAAAGTTTATGAAGATGATTGCGTGTTTGCTTTCCTTGACGTCTATCCGTGCTCCGAAGGGCATACAAT
The DNA here is from genome assembly GCF_000328665.1 of Methanomethylovorans hollandica DSM 15978. Classification (NCBI taxonomy): domain Archaea; kingdom Methanobacteriati; phylum Methanobacteriota; class Methanomicrobia; order Methanosarcinales; family Methanosarcinaceae; genus Methanomethylovorans; species Methanomethylovorans hollandica. The sequence continues at coordinate 1,281,755 of NC_019977.1, read as the reverse complement.
AGTGATGCCGAAAAAGCATATCAGTCTGTTCACTGAAATGCACGAAAAAGATGCATCTGATCTCTTCTGCTCAGTGAATATCATTTCAAAAGCTGTTTCCAGGGCTTTTGGTCTGGATGGCATGAACATCGGTATGAACGTAGGTGAAGTCGCCGGACAAAGTGTACCGCATGTGCATGTCCACATAATTCCCCGTAAGGCAGGAGATAACGGCGGATCAATGCACGATATAGTGGCAACGGATCCGGGTACTGAGAATCTGGCACAGCTTGCAAAGAAGATACAAGAATCGTTCTAAGATCAAATGACCCTTTCGATAAGGTTGAGATACTTTTTCTCAATGGTTTCCCAGCTATAATGCATATCCACAAATTGCCTGCCTTTATCTCCGAGCTGGTCTCTTAAGTGTTCATCAGCAAGTAATAGGTTAAGACATGCGCTGAACTCATCATAGTTCTCGTACCACAGACCGGCATTGCTTCGGATACATTGCCCTTTGAGTACGTCACACTGTCCATTGACCAGAACAGGCTTCCAACAGTACCATGCTTCCAGCAATACCATGGATAAGCTCTCGTATTTAGATGGCATTATAAGTATTTTGGAATTTTTGAGAATATTGTACTTTTCTTCTTCGGATACAAAACCAAGGTAGATAATATCCGGATGTGAAGGTATTTTCATAACAGCTTTTCCCAGTACTACGAGTTTAATGGATGAAGGTTTTTCTTTTTTATACCTTCGGAAAAAGTCAAATAATTCCCCGCATCCCTTGGATTCGTCTATTCTACCCATGTAGGTTATGAAATCCTCTTTAATGATCTCTTTAGGGGAATTACTGCTGTGCGCCTCTTCAGAAAGGGAAACCCCGGAGCCAGCTATATCATAAGGTACATGTCCGTTCCCAAAGTGCCGGATCACAAAATCTTTCTCTTCCTTCGTGTTGTACATTATAGCTCTGGGAATGTGGAATGTCTCGTTAAAGATAGATAGATAAACAGGAGGCTCATCGTGTGCAGCAGGGACCAGGATAGCTTTGTCGGCCACCAGCGGAAGGCCAAAGAAAGTTGTGCAATACAGATACGTGAAAAAGAAGAAAAGATCGTAATCATCCTTACTGTCCCCGATGAACTTAAAAAGTTCAGTAGAGTAAGGGCCTTGCAGTTTCATCCACTCTGTCTCTTCATCAAATGAATGAACTTTGCATAAGACCTTCTCTGAGCATTTGTTAAAACGTTTTAGATCTCTGGGAAAGTCGACAGGAAACCTCTTAACTGATACGCCATTTATGCATGTTTCCCCTGCATCATACTCATTTTTCCATGTAACATAATCGATGGCGCATGTGGTAATGACATTTATATCAAAGTACTTTGAAAGATGTTCGGCCACTTCTCTGCAAAGGTACTCCGCACCGCCGTTGATCTCAAGTCCGTATCTTTGAACTACGAATGCTATCTTATATGGTATTTTCTCTTTATCGCCATTGGAGGAAAGAGCTGTCTTTTTGTTAAGAAGTGCTTCAGGGCCACCGCTCTTTATTTCTAACACTCGTGGATCACCTTATTTAGCTGTTCTCTGAACACATCCATTGTTCTTTTATAAGCGAAGTCCTTTAATCTGATGTTCTGTTTTGCTATTATCCTTTCACGGAGCTTCTCATCTGTAACGACCAAATTGATCATTTCTGCTATTTCAGGATAGCATTTCCTATTGACCAAAATGCCGGCTCCACCCAATGTATAAGGCACAGCTGTTGAACTATAGGCAATTATCGGAACACCAAAATGCATACTTTCGATCAAAGGCACACTGAAACCTTCATGCTCGCTCATGCAAAGGAACATATGTGCAAGCATGTAATAAGATACAAGGTCTGGGAAATCAGCCATCCCTATTATGTGTATATCCTTTATTCCCAATCTTTTTATTAAATTCTGCAACTGATCATAGTAAACTTCACAGCCATTGAACCCGCCAACTAAAAAGAGCCTGGAACGTGGGTTTATGGCCTTGTAATAATAGAAACATTTGATGATGTCTTCCTGTTTTTTATTGGGTGCTGTTCTCCCGACAAAAAGAATATTGGTCCAGCCATCATCATACCTGGTGATCAGTCCTTGGTTATATCTGTCATACTTTTCAAGATCTATGAGCAGGGGAAGTACTCCCGTCCTATTATAACCGATATCTTGCAGCTCTATACGATTGTATTCCGAATCACCCAGAGCCACGTCTATTTTACCGACAAGCTGTTTTAGTTCTTCTTTTCCTTTACTTAGGATCAATGCAAGATTATCATTGACATTATAGAAAAAATGAGGTGGTGTTATGTTATGATACAGGAGTATCTTTCTATCAGGAGCATTCATCACGTACTTTGAAACATCGGAACCTATGGAAAAATGATATATAAGCACATTTTTTTTAGAAGATCTTTTTTTATGTTCGGATAACTGATTTACAGAATTGATTGATTGATGTATGTTCTGTGCAAATATTTCTGATCTGTAACCCCAGTTGCGAAGTATATCCCGTATAACGAACGCTTCATTTCCAATGGCATCGCAGGGAGATATAGTTGGCAGGATCTGATGAATCTCCATTTTAGATCACGCCTAAAAATCTCTTATATTTCTGCACTATGGTATCCCAGCTATAGTTCCTGAGAACATACTCTTTTCCATTCTGAGCCATGATATCACGTTTTCCAGGATTTTGAAGGAAATATTGAAGGCATCCTTCAAATTCATCGTAATTATCGAAATACAATCCACCGTTGCTTTTGATGCAATGGTCTTTAGTTACTGCACAGCCCGCATGCACCAACGCAGGTGTGCCGCACAGCCATGCCTCCATCAATACGATAGAGAAACTCTCATTTATTGAAGGCATGCAGAACAATGTTGCAGCCGCATAAGCATCGAACTTATCCTCCTGGGGAACAAATCCCAGATCTATGATGTCATGCCTATGTTCCTTTGGAATGGCCAGTTCTCCTTTCCCGATTAAGACCAGTTGCAGGTTCCCACCTGCAGACCCTTTGTACTTTGAAAAATATTCTATAAGCAGGGATACATTTTTTCCGGAATCCCTTCTTCCTGCATACAGAAGGAATTCGTTATTTATGCCATATTTATCCCGAAACCTCCGGGCATTATATGAAATATCTGTGTCCATACCTGTACCTATCACAATTTGATGACCTCTTATGTCATAGATCTGGTTTGCAAGTGCTTTCTCAGGTTCAGAATTGTATATCACTGCTTTTGCATCTTGGAACATCTTTTTGAAGACGTCCATATATGCATAGCTTTCATCGTGCAGACAGGGGATCAATATCGATCTCTCAGGATGTATCTGCGAACCGTAGTAGGTGGTTCCGAACATGTATGGAATAAAGAATAAATGATCATAGTCATCAATATGATCTCTGATATATGAGCAAAGAGAATCACTATTGATCATGTTCTCCATGTAGATCTGCTCTTCAGCTGGCGAGATCCTACAATTGTTCATGAGCTTTAAATTGACCTGATCGAATTTTCCGGTATCCCTTTTACGAACGCTGAATCTTCTAACTATGATCCCATTTTCTTTATATGTGCCTTCTGTAAAGTGATTGGTATTCCAGTCACTCAAGAACTGTTTGACACAGGTTGTTAGTATTTCGACATTCATCCCATTCTTTTGCAGGTTCTCGGCAGTTTGCCGACACTCTGTTTCAGCACCGCCTGGAATGTCGCCATACCATGGTATGACAAAAGCTATTTTCATTTTATCAGTCAATGAAGCGCTTACAACTTATAGATAACATATATGATATTCAAACATTTCTATTTTTTTCCTATCATAGCATAATCCTGCGCACCGTAAAGAGTAGTATTTAACATTTCGATGTTCCGGTTGTAAACTTCAATCTGATACTTTTCCGTATCATTTGCCACTTCACTTGTCACAAGCTTCTGCAACCTCAGAGAGTCGGGTACCGGAGATGAAAATACGGTTTTTATCTCCCGAAAACCTGTGGATTCAAAGAGGAACCTTAAAGTTTCGGGATGAACAGGCTTGATGTGTGTAAGGTCAATGTAGAAATTTGCAAAAGATGAAAAAGAAAGTGGATTGACAGTCTCTGCAATGAGATAGAATCCGTACTTCATCTTTTTGAAACATAAATCCAGTAATCTGATAAGGTACGAAGGTTCCAGATGCTCTACAACCTGATCTATGAATATGCCATCAAGGCTTGCATCGTCCAGCTTCTCCATATACTCGAACGCGTCATCAAGCTGCACCTCAAGACCCTTTGCATGACAGTAATCTACCATGGTTTCATCAAGATCCACTCCACGGGCTCCTATCCCGTGTTCACGCATGGTCTGAAGGAATTCCCCTCTGCCACAACCAATGTCCAGCACATTCTTACATCCTTCGAAATAACGGAGAAAAGCAGTCTGCCGCTGAGCGACATCCTCCCGTGCTCCCCGGAATTTATCCTCAAAAACAAAATAATTCACACCGCTGTCCAGCTGAGGTGGTTTTAAAAGCTTCTCCGCCTGTGAGATCCCCTGCAAGTTCCTCTTATCAAGGACTTGTGCAAGCCATGCCTTTTTCTCTATATCCATGTCCATTGCTGCAATGAATGAACTTATCATGGCTTCGTTATCTTTTTTCATTTCAGTTCTTAGTCTGGAAAGAGAATTTTCCATATCAGTTCTAAGCGGGTCGACCATTTCAGTTCTTAGTTTAGAAAGAGAATTTTCCATATCAGTTCTAAGCGGGTCGACCATTTCAGTTCTTAGTTTAGAAAGAGAGTTTTCCATATCAGCTCTAAGCTGATCGACCAGTTCACACATCTTGGTATTGAGAATTGTCTCATCTTTGGTCTCCTGCTTCAGGGCTTCTATCTTATCTTCGATATCCAATAGTCTTTCATCGGTTTCGCTCTGCAGATCCAATAATCTCTCATAATTTTCTTTAGTTATCTGTTGCAGATTTTTCGATCGAGAAGAGTGCTGGCATTTGGTTTCACCAATTACATTTTCCATACTTGAAAGCCTATAGACTGCATCATTGAGAATTTTTGCAGCATATTGGTTAAAAGTTGTCTGCTTAAAGACCATTGGATCCACATATCTTCGGACTTCTCCATGTACCAGTTTTCTGCTTTTGGTGAGAGGTATCCCTACAATAGGACGGTGGGAACTAATTATATAACTGTTATTTTGAATATCACAATTGATTTTAAGGTTAAGGAGGTCATCGGCGATCTCCCCTTTTATCTCTCCTATTGCACATTTTTTGTCCCCTGTCGAATGCTTGGATGCGGCATCAAGTTCAGGCGGATAAGTTCCGTGTGCTTTCCGTTTGCTGATATTCTCCCTTATCTTGTTCATGATCTCTTCAACATTAACTTCTTCATCATGTATTTCGAAAGTATCCATAAATATCAGTCCCACCATTCATATTATCCATTTACAAGGCACATTGAATATACCTGCATCCCTGCTTGTAGGTATCACATCAAAATGATATAGTTTATCATGCCAGTCATAAGGTTCATGTCTACGACTATGTATGGCAACAGTTAATAGAAATCTTCCAGAGAGCAGAGAGATACTCTCTATTTTCAGATCTATATGGCCTTGACCTTCGACAGAATCAATTTCTATCTCCTTCAGTTCTGTATTGGTTCCATAGACATTCTCTCCTTTTTCTGAATACAAGGCAATGCCAAAAACAGGATCAAACACTTTTTTATGAGCATGATACATGATCCTTATGGTCATTGCATCAAAGGAGTTGAATCTGTTACTCAAATTACCAAATTTATCATAGAGTTCTACATTGCTTATCTCTATTTTTTGATCGCCCCACCGTGAGCAAGCAACCGGCGGCTGCTCATCGGTAAGAATAACAGGGTCGTTTTCAACTACGCAGCTGACAGGTTCTGAAATGCTTTTATCCTGATCTCCATACACATACCTATCGATCACTTCAGCTGTACTTCCTAAAGCGATCTGTTCGCCCTTATGCAGTAATAATGTTCTGTCACAGAACCTTCTGACAGCACCCAGGTCGTGGGACACAAACACGATAGTTACTCCTTCTTTACGGTAGTTGTTCAGCACATCGAGGCATTTCTGCTGAAAATCCATATCACCCACTGCGAGCACTTCATCCATAAGTAAGATCTCAGGGTCGGTCTGGATAGCGGTAGAAAAAGCAAGCCTTACCTGCATTCCGGAAGAAAAGTTCTTTAATTTGGCATCCCTGAATTTCTCAAGTCCTGCGAATTCTAAAATGTCATCTGTCCTTGATCTGATGTCATGCTTGGACATTCCCATTATAGTACCATAGGTCTTTATGTTTTCCACAGCTGTCATATCTGACTGGAAACCAACACCAAGTTCAAGGAAGGGTGTGACTCTTTTGCGGATATGCACTTCACCGGAGGAAGGATAAAGGATACCAGCAATTATCTTTAGCAGAGTGCTTTTACCGCTTCCGTTCTCTCCAATAATGCCAAAGAATTCACCTTCTTTCACATCAAAGTTAATGTCTTTTAAAGCGTTGAACACTTCATATGATTCAGGCTTGAACATGCCTGTAAGTGTTTCGAAAAGTGTGGTGCGTTTTTCATGAGGAATCCGGAATGATTTTTCCAGCTCCTGCACTTTTATCACAGACATTCATATCTCCTCCGCAAAACGGGGCTCGATCTTATTGAAAATCGCATATCCTATAATAAGGAAAATGATGGATGCTACGCCCATGAATATCATATCCCCTGTTTGCATGGGTGATGCATAGATGATTGTTTCTCTTGCAGCAATGATCACCCTTGCAAACGGGTTCAGAAGCACTATGCTTCGCAGATTTTCAGGAAAGACTTCTAATGTATACAAAATGGGAGTTGCAAAGTAACCTGCCTGCAGAAATACAGCCCAGATGAACTGCACATCCCGATAAAGCACATTAAGAGCTGCTAAAGCCAGAGAAAGACCAGTAGACAGGATAAAGAGGCAGATCAATATAATTGGAGCCTGCAGTATGTACACTGACAATGGTACCTTAAAATAGATCATGAACAACACAAATACCAGGGATTCAAAAACACTCATAAGCAATGCTGTCAGGCATGCTGAGATCACAAATATGTCTCTGGGAAAATATATCTTTTTAATCATACCTGGCTTTCCAACGATGCAATTCATCCCAATGGTCGTTGCACGGCTAAGAAAGTTCCAAATGATGATACCCAGTAACAGAAAAAGCTGGTAATTCTCTATCTGCATTTTCATAATGTGAGAAAACACATAATAGAGGACAGTAAGCATGAGCAAAGGTTCCAGGAGTGACCAGAAATACCCTAAAACAGAGTTCTTGTACCTCATTTTGAACTCACTCCAAGCTAATTGCCATATCAATTGTCTGTAAGCATATAGAGTTGTAATGTGTTTGACCGACATTTTCCATCCATTGGGCAGTTTATAGAACAATTCGCTATTAACTGCTTTATTTAAAAATCTGTCAATAGGTAATACTTTCATTATATAAAGTTTTGGTCCATGAGCTCTAATATTCATGAGACCATCAAGTTAGCTCATTATTTCTGCCCTTTATTAATTTGTTTTTTAAATATTTGCGAATTCCCTTTCCTGAATGTACATGTAATATTATAGCTTCTGCGGTTATGCAGCAATCACAACAGGAAAGCTTCTTTCAGGAGTTATCTATTTTTCATGTGGTACTATTTGCATTACATTCATATTCACAAAGGGTCAACTTATCAAGGAGTATTTATAATTGTATTACTTTCTTTTTTTACAGTTCATTTTATACGTTCTGTATATTTATGTTCTGTATAGTTTTCCGAGGGTAACAGAACAATAATAACACTAAAACATTGGTTGAATATTTATGGATTCATCAAATGAACAAGATTCTGTGAAGAGGTTAATATTTGGTATGGACGAACAGATCGCAGCCATTCAAAAAGCTATCTCTGATTTTGAAGACGGCCAACGGGTCAACATCGCCATACTTGCATTACCCTATGCAGGTAAATCTGAACTGGTAGATGAGATAGTCAAAATGCATCCGCATGAGGTGACAAAGGTCACCTTTTCATCTATAATTGATAATAAGGACCATATCCCTCTGCTCGGAGACCCCAATAAGATAATGATATTTGACAATTGTCATTATCTGTATATGAGAAAGATCGGTGGATTCGATGTTATCGAAGAGTTCCTGAATGTGATGCTTTCATCTGATGAAAGACTTTACATAACTACATGGAACATTCACTCCTGGAATTATCTCCATCGTGTATTGGATATAGGCAGGTATTTTCCAGTGCAGGTCCATATCCCATTGCTGAACTCCGCGGACATGAAAGAGTTCCTGCTCTCAACATATGATGAAGGCGAAATACAATTTGTGAATGATATTCATGTAAAGGAAGAAAAAATATTCCAGGTGACTAAAATACCTATAGCTCAACAAATAACACACGGTAAGGTCAATCTATACAGTCTGCATATAAATTATGTGGCTCTTAGGACACTTCTTTTTAATAGGACTCCCAGTGAAACTGCAGAATCCATCATTTTCAACGAAATCACAAAAATATCACGGGGTAATCCTGGTGTTGCAAAGAAGATCTGGAACAAATGGCTGGAGTATCCTACAATAAAAACAAGTAGTACAAAAAATATTGTTCCAACTGATATAGAGCTTGATAGTACCGGCAGGTTTGTTCTCTACATCATACTGTCAATGGGTTATATTAAAAAGGAAGAATTGAAAAACATACTATATTTGAGCTGTAATGCAGATGATATGATGATCAGCAGATTATTGTTCGAAATGCTCTCTCAGAAACTTATCCTGGAAAAAGATGAATATTATAGCATACTACCTGAAAAACTACATGTTGTGGTCAAATACCTGGAGAATATAAGGCTGGTGTGGTAATGGCTGAAAGCGATGTTGTTACAATGATCACGGAATTTGAAAATATAAATCCAGATACTGTGTTTTCATCCTTTGTCATCATAATACTTGCCCTTTTTATTTCTAAAATTGTGACATTTATACTGACAAAGTTTTCAGAGATGTCGTGGAAGTACAGGCTACATTTAAAGACTATAATACCCCTCTCTAAAATCCTTATTTACTCATTGGCGATATATTACATCTCAACATCTGTATTTGAACTTTCGTTCAATCAACTAGCATTATTTAGTGGTCTTATTGGTGCTGCAATTGGTTTTGGCCTGCGGAACTTTTTTGAGGATATTGTGGCAGGAGTGGCGATCGTAATGGAAAAAACATATCAGGTTGGAGACAGGATCCAGATGGGTGACTATTATGGAGAGGTCAAGGAGATAGGCCTCAGAGCTACCCGTCTTGTAACTCCTGATGACAGTCTCGTATCGGCTCCGAACAATCTGGTGTTCACAAAAAGTGTGGCAAGCGGCAATTCAGGCAGTTCAGAAATGATGGCAACGCTGGATATTTACATTGAGAACGATTCTGATGTAGACCTGGCAATGAAGATATTGAGGGAAGCAGTCGTTACTTCAAGATATGTATATATATCCCCAACAAGACCTGTTGTCATCCTCCTGAACGACTATCCCTTCTACAAAGGTTTGAAGGCAAGGTCATATGTGAATGATCTCAGGGATGAATTCGTATTCAGATCCGATGTAACCCGGAGAACCTGGAACGAATTCTATAAAAGAGGCATAAAACCTCCAAAAGCACATATCATGAACTATGAGAACACAGCAGGATGATCACATGGATATACAGCGAATTTGTTTAGGCAATAGCGCTAAAACCGGGGAGATCATTTAGAACAAATATCAGAAGGTCGTTATGGGTACTCAAATTGGTTCATTGCTCACAAAAAATCCTACAACTTACGAGGAACTGGCAGGTAAAGTGATAGCTATCGATGCATACAATACGATCTATCAGTTCCTTAGTGCCATCCGACAAAAGAATGGCTCTTTATTAACTGACGCTTCAGGTAACCCTACTTCCCATCTTACCGGACTGTTCTCACGGACCTGCAAACTAAGAGATGCCAATATCAAACCCATTTTCATATTTGATGGCAAACCACCGCAAATGAAAGAACGTACACTGGAGAAACGCAAGGAGTGTAAACAGCTTGCAGCCCGTAATTATGAGATCGCAAGAGAGGGGGGTGATCTGGAGGGTATGAAGAAATTCGCTCAGGGAACTTCCTGTATCACACCTCATATACTGAAGGAATCAAAAAAGCTCCTTGAACTTATGGGCATTCCATGGATGCAGGCTGAATCCGAAGCAGAGGCCCAGGCAGCGTTCATGACGTTGCGCGGGGATGCTGATCTTGTAGGATCACAGGACTATGACGCTTTTCTTTTCGGAGCCAAGAATGTTGTGCGTAATCTGGGGAGCACAGGCAAACGAAAACTCCCCGGAAAGGCTGCATATGTTCCAAAGAACCCGGAACATATTTCCCTTGCAAATTCCCTGGGACAGCTGAACATCACACGTGAACAACTTATCGATGTTGCCATCTGTATCGGCACAGATTTCAATGAAGGTATACATCGGGTGGGTCCGAAGACCGCGCTTAAGCTCATTCTCAGGCACAGGGATATTAACACGCTGCTCAGGGAAGAGAAAAAAGAGATCAATACATGTGTTTCTGTAGAGGAGATAAGGGATTTCTTTATGAACCCTCCGGTAACAACCGATTATACCCTCAGATGGAAAAAGCCGAGGTCAGATGAATTATTTGAATTCCTGGTCAAAAAACATAGTTTTTCTGAAAAACAGATCATAAAGAATACTGGGATCCTGGAAAACAAAGCCAGAGGTGAATCCCAGTCCTGCCTTGGAGATTGGTAAAGGCATCTCCCTGAAGATTATTATGTGCATTACTTTTATCCTGTACTTATGTGAGGTGATAAGCGATCTTTACAGCATTTAGAGCAATATAAGCGATCAAAGCTAAGAAAAGAGCTATTATTATAAGAACTACAATTATCAGCATCAAGCCAAGAACCAATGCTGCAGGCCACCACAATGGTGCAAACACCCACAACCATTCTACATCCATGTATCCCTTAGCTTTAGCTACAACTAAGGCTATTGTTATCAGTCCTGTAAATTCAATACTCTCTTTCCTAATAACGTTTTGCAAAACAACATGTGTCATGATACACACATTTTCCTTTTTTGAACTCATACCCTGATTTGGAGTATGCATTCTTGTTTAATGATTTATAGTATATTTTTACATATATAAGTTGCCACACCTTTATTTATGACAATAAAGTTATTTTTTATTATAAAGTTATTTTTTACTAATTAGAGTAACAGTGTACCTAAAACAGAAAATATTTTGAAAAGCTTTTATAGTGGGATCTATGGTATGTGATGAAAACAGTTTATTGATATGTTGGATAAGAATATGGGATCATATTTTCCGGCATTCTAGAACCGTATTTTTATGTACATTAAAAATATAAAGCCCTTCTATTTCCACTGGAACTCTAAATGGAAGCTACGAAAATCACTTCCACGCTTTAAATCTGAGGCTTGCAACTTCAATAGTGCATTAATTAGGTATTTCAGAGGCCTTTGTGGAAATTGCGGATCCGGTACAATGTGTTACAAGCGTTACTATCATAATCCTCCCCTGGTTTTTCCAGATGCCCGCAACCGCAGCTTCTGCCCAGAAAAGTTGATACACGATGCTTGAGCTGATGCAGATCATAATCCGACATGTCTTTGATCATGTCCTTGTGTTCCGTTTCAATATGATCCCACATGGTCTTTTCAACCTCATCCAGATCATAGCCATGGGCCATGAAGTTACAGGAGAGGCCTATATCACTGCATTTTATGATCCTCATTTTCATAGGGAATACCTCATTATATCAAGATAAATGTAATTTAAGTGATGGCATATAAATTGTTAATGATGTTATTTTGGGTGCCTATCTGGTTATACTCTTTCAGTATTATATCTAGGGACCAGGTTCGTATTTAAGTAGTGCGAAAAGTATATATACAACATAGCTGCATTCTATCAGCTGAGAGAAAAAAATATATAGTTAATGAGGGATATGAAAAGACTTGGAACAGTGCTTCACGCTTTTGGGAATGGAACTCTTATCATTCAAGGAGATGATAAGGCGCCCAAAGGGGAAAAGCCTCACGTGAATTCTTCTGTGATGGACAAAACTGTCAAGAGGATTGGCAAGGTCACCAACTATTTTGGTCCTGTGGCAAATCCATATTATACTGTGAAACTTGACAGGAAAGTCAATACTTTGGAAGCTCGGCATTATTTGAATGAACGTCTATATGTCCAATGATTGGAACATATAAAAATCTAATGTTGGGTTTTTACCAATAGTCACACAATTGCATTTCAAGTTCGTCATTAGTATCTTCAAGGTGAATAATATGGTCGAAGTCGAAAGGGTACGGTATTCAGACACTTCTGAAAGAGAAAAAATACGTGCAATGATAAAAGCACGTAAAGAGAAAGAACAAAATGCAGAAGTTGAGAATGCAACGGTCCAGTGTCCGGAATGCGGTAGCCGCAATCTCGTGCAGGACTATGAAAGAGCTGAACTTGTGTGTTCTGAATGTGGTCTTGTAGTGGATGCGGAATTCGTGGATGAAGGACCTGAGTGGCGTGCTTTCGATCACGACCAGAGAATGAAACGCTCCCGTGTGGGCGCACCCATGACATATACCATACATGACAAGGGTCTGTCCACAATGATCGACTGGAGGAACCGCGATTCTTATGGAAAATCTATTTCCTCCAAGAACAGGGCACAGCTTTACAGGTTAAGGAAATGGCAGCGCAGGATAAGAGTCAGTAACGCCACTGAAAGGAACCTGGCCTTTGCGTTATCAGAGCTTGATAGGATGGCATCGGCTCTTGGTCTTCCCAGAACGGTGCGTGAAACAGCTGCTGTCGTGTACAGAAAAGCAGTTGACAAGAACCTTATCCGTGGAAGAAGTATTGAAGGTGTGGCCGCAGCTGCCTTATATGCAGCATGTCGCCAGTGCAGTGTGCCAAGGACACTTGATGAGATCGGAGAGGTTTCAAGGGTCAGCAGGAAAGAGATCGGGAGGACCTATAGGTTCATTTCCAGAGAACTTTCCCTTAAATTAATGCCCACTTCACCCATCGATTATGTCCCAAGGTTCTGCTCAGGCCTTAATCTTAAAGGTGAGGTGCAGTCCAAGGGAGTGGAGATTCTGCGGCAGGCTTCCGAGAAAGAGCTTACCAGCGGTCGAGGGCCAACAGGTGTAGCTGCAGCTGCAATCTATATCGCATCTATTCTCTGTGGTGAGAGAAGGACCCAGAGAGAAGTCGCAGATGTAGCAGGCGTTACCGAGGTCACTATCCGCAACAGGTACAAAGAACTGGCCGAAGAGCTGGACATAGAGATCATTCTCTAAGAACACAAGCCTGTGGAAAGGTTTTTACCTTTCTTTCTCTTTTTGTGCTAAAGCACATAGGCAAAGTGGACAATGTTCGAACTTATAGAGATTCTTACCATAGGTTTTGCAGTTGGTCTTTCTGGCGCACTTGTACCTGGACCGATGTTATTTGCTACTATAGATAGTTCTATGAAGAATGGCTGGACCTCTGGGCCGAAGATGGTACTGGGTCATGCAATGCTCGAATTTGTCATTTGCATTCTCATCGTTCTTGGTATGCCTTCTCTCGTATTTGAGAAGGAAATATCTATAATATCTCTAATTGGAGGTGCAGTGCTCATCCTTTTTGGCATATCGACCATAAAAAATGCCCGCAAGGCAGCGCTATCAAAAGGTGGAGAAACAAACAGCGTTTCTGCAAGCCCTGTAACAGCAGGATTTATCACTTCTGTATCAAATCCTTATTTCTGGGTATGGTGGTTTGCAGCAGGCAGTGCGTTTGTGCTCAAAGGTCTTGAGATAAGCCTGCTGGCTGCCGGGTTATTTATATTCGGGCACTGGATAGCGGATCTTAGCTGGTTCAGTATAGTGTCTGCATCTTTTAGCAAGGGTAAGGCACTAATGTCTTCAAAGACCTATGAGATTGTGCTCCTTTCATGTGGAGTATTCCTCATTTTCTTTGGCTCAGGGTTTGCCCTGGGGGTGCTGATATGAACAGGCAATGTATTCGGGTTGACAAGAAAAAAGGTGAACATGTCCGGAAACTCCTTATGGAAAAAGGATTACTGGATACTTCAGTACGCATTGCTTCAGATGATTCCTGCATATATATTCCTCTTATCCCTGCCGCGAACGCCACTGATTTGTCACTGGAAGATGCACTGGTCACTGAACGTGAGTTCGTGATGCATGAAAGGCCAGCTACTCTGGAACATATGCTGGGCTACACACCCAGATATGAAGTAATAGGTAGCATAGCCCTGCTGGAATCCGGGGAAACGGACCTTGAGAGGGCAGCAGATGCATTGCTGCAGGCAAACCCGCATATCAAAACTGTGCTGGCGGCATTATCCCCCGTGGAGGGAGAATTCCGCACCCGCAGGTTCATATTCATCAAGGGCGAAAACACGACACATACGGTTCACAAAGAATATGGTTGCAGGTATGCTGTTGACATGGAGAAAGCGTATTTTACTCCCCGACTTGCCACGGAACGCTCCAGGATACTGGAACAGGTACGGGAAGGGGAGGTGATCACAGACATGTTCGCAGGTGTAGGGCCTTTCAGCATCCTTATCGCGAAGAACCGGCCTTCATGCCGTGTTGTAGCCATTGACAAAAATCCGGAAGCTGTTAAGTTCCTCAGGCACAACATCGCTCTTAATGCGGTCAGCAATGTGGAGGCTATCGAAGGGGATGCAAAGGCAGAGGTCCGGAACTATGCAGGGATAGCAGACCATGTCATCATGAACCTGCCACATACTGCTCAGGAATTCCTGGATGCGGCCATGGTTGTTGCAAAGCCCGGAACTGTGATCCATTACTACGACATCACACCTGAGGATGACCTGTACTCCTCTTCCCTTGCTCACATAGAAGCCGCCGCACAAAGGGCCGGTTTTGGTATTGAGCCCATTGCCACGCGTATCGTGCGCTCTTATTCTCCACATCAATTCAACGTCTGCATCGAAGTAAGAATTCAAGGCCGAGGGCGATGATTATTTTCGATCCCTCACTTTTCATCAAACTTACCTTCAAAGATCAGTTCATTGAGTTTCATTCTATCAGAGGGAAATTCTCTTATCCTGTCTTTTTCTTCTAAATTGCCGATCTTACCAGGCATTCCTATTGCTACCATGACATCTACATAGTATTCTTCGGGAATCCCTAATGCTTCAGCAGCCTTATTCTCATCAAAACCCGCAAATGGGTGAACAACCAACCCCAGATTAGTTGCCTGCAATTGCAAATTCTCAAAGGCTGAACCAGCTGAGAATGAATGTGTCCTGTTTTCTGCATCATATTTTGTAAATCTGATTTTTGAAATGATCACCATAAGAACTGCAGCATTCTTGCACCATCTTTTATTGCCTTCTGCAACCAGATCAAAGAACACATCCCAGTACTTTGTTCCCTTTTTTGCATAAATGAATCTCCATGGCTGCTCATTGCTGGCGCTTGGTGCCCATCTTGCAGCCTCGAATAAACGCATGAGGTCCTTATCAGGAACAGACTGTCCTGACATTGCTCTTGGAGACCATCTCCTGACGAATAACTCATCAATGTTAATTTCCGGCTTTCTGTATTGATGCACATCTATTTCTGTTGAAATTGTCATTTAATTCACCTTGTTCCCCTTATTAAATCCTGCTATGATATGTGAATCATCACATATAGCTTGTTTGAGGTGCACAGCAACAGAGGGCATGAAGTTCCTTAGCAGGATATAAGTTACCTTTTTTCAAGTATCAGGATTGTTTCAGCCATAGAATCGCTTATAAGTCTTTTTATGTAAGCAAATACAGATACAAGCTCAAGTTTGAGTATTGTGATCATGTTGCGCGTATAGTAATAGGCACATAAGTAGATAGAGGCACAGGCAGAAAAGAACAGGGAACAATATCATGTTTTTGTTGCTCCAGCTGTCTATTTGGCCCTGAAAGTTGAAATGTGAGGGTATTTGCTCAGGGATCATATCCCAATTGATTATCACATAGGCAAATAAGGATAGCAGAATAACAAGTGTAAACGCCTCGACTATATTTGTGTCTTTGTGTATTTTTGCTTCACCCATCTATTCTTAAACATACTCTGTAATA
This sequence comes from Methanomethylovorans hollandica DSM 15978, assembly GCF_000328665.1. NCBI lineage: Archaea > Methanobacteriati > Methanobacteriota > Methanomicrobia > Methanosarcinales > Methanosarcinaceae > Methanomethylovorans > Methanomethylovorans hollandica. The sequence continues at coordinate 1,265,457 of NC_019977.1, read as the reverse complement.
ATAATTGATGTTTGGTTCATTAATAATAACGGTCACTACAGGTTGAGCGAAATTATTAAATTCTTATGTAATCTTTAGAGACACAATTGCCTCTGTGGCTTAGCGGTATAGCGGCTGATTCGTAATCAGCAGGTCGAGGGTTCAAATCCCTCCGGGGGCTATCGGTTTTTTTATGTACAAAGCCTGCTTTTCTATTTTATTATTTGTTGTTAGAGCTTATAGCTTTTTCGCCTTAAGACTATTTCTTCTTTCATTGTCAACCATTTAAGGATATATTAGTGCAACTGTCTATAACCAATTTAAGATATCATGATTGATTATTCTTCAAGGTCGCGCACCTGCAACTGTTGGAAGCGCGCATTATTTGAACAAAGTACAGCAGGCTAAGGATGAATATCGAAGGATTCTGGGGGAATTTTGTTTTTGAATTAACTCGCATTATATACTGTCTCTCTCACTCTTAGAAATAATAGAAAAGCACATATAGTTTAGAACATTATCATCTGTATTGTATGCCAGAGGAAAAAAAGTATGGTTTTAAAGAAGTTGACAAACTATCAGGCAAAGAAGTAAGATTAAAACCGATTCATTTGCTATATATCATATTTTTTTCTTTGTGTTATTTCTACATCAGTATTTCTATCATTGATTACTTTGACTATATTGACTTCTACTACCGGATTTTATGGATAATGTGCATATACGGTATAATCTTAACATTCATTATAGGAGGTTTTTATAAATCACTAGCAAAGACGGTAAAATCTAAAAAATATGCTGCTATGATGGATGAAAAATCTCTGTTGGAAGAAAAATTCAAAAATGTATTAGATAAAAATCCAATTGCGCTTGAAGATTATATTAGAGCATTCATCTCGATTTATGGCAACGAATATTATAAAAATATAACGTCTACATTAGAATTTAAAAGACTGATTTATTTAAGGAAAGTAATAACTTATGAACAATTCATTAATGATTCCTCACTAAGAGAAATAATTTTGTTAATTGAAGAAAATGACCGTTTAAAAGAAAAGTTCAAACAGGTACTGAATGAAAATCCAGATACACCTATAGATTATCTAAAAGTGTTTTTCCATATTTATGGAAGCAACTATCTCGAATATTTGGATGATTTCAAAAGACTATTGCGTTTACAAGCAAAACTAATCTTCAATGAAGCAGATACACAAAAACTAATCGATTCAATTGAAAAAAGACATACCTCTATGTTTATAGATATAATGTTTGAGAATATGCTGAGTAATAATTCCACACCTTTCAAACATTACTTAGGCAAGTTCATGTCAGTTTATGGATCCAATTATGCAGAAAATTTGCAAATATTTAAAGGCATGATGTTTAAGAAAAACATTAGTTATATAGAGGTTGAAAATGAAATACCATCTTATTTTAAATCCATCATTTCAAATAAATGTTCTTTCAAATCAATTTATGGATTTGAGCCCGCTTATGATTTCAAATTGATTCATGATTTTGCAAAAAAATATGGAACCAGTTATAGTGAAGAGGATTTGGAAAACCTCAATAAACTTCTCATAACAAAAGGAATAAAAATACATAATAAAGCCATCTTGAAAGAACTTGTCTCAGAAGCAAGTTTTGAATATTTTTATGGTCTGTTCACTGAATGTATGAAAACAGCACCTTTAGATGAAATGGGTTATATAAAACAAACAATTAATCTTTTTGGGAATGATATAGATTATCAATTACCTTTTCTACATCGATATTTCATGGAACGCAATTTGACAAGTTTAGATTACAAAAATTTTGAAGAACATATCAAGACAAAGATATTTGAACTCAATCTGCTCTCAAGTGAGAAACAATTATCAATTCTTGATGTAAATGGGATGGGTGGATACGAGTTTGAAGCTTTCGTTGGGCAACTTTATGAGAAAATGGGTTATTCTGTCGAGCAAACTCCTTTATCCAATGACCAAGGAGCAGACCTCATAATCAGTAAGTATGGAGAAAAGACTGCTGTTCAAGTAAAAAAATACACTTCTAATGTTTCAAACAGCGCAGTTCAACAAGTAGTTGCAGCTAAGAAATATTATGGATGTTCCTCGTGCAGTGTTGTAACAAACAGTTACTTTACTAAATCTGCAATTGAGTTAGCAGATGCAAATGGTGTAAAACTAGTGGATAGAGATGAATTGAATTATTTAATAAATAATAAAGCCATAAAAATAGATCAAAAGTCTGCTAGTGCATGGAATAGCAAGGGTTTTGCACTTACCGATGCAGGAAGATACGAAGAAGCAATACAGGCATATGATAAAGCCATAGAAATAAACCCAAGGTCTGATAGTGCATGGGATAGCAAGGGTTGGGCACTTCGTAGCTTGGGACGAGACGAAGAAGCAATACAGGAATATGATAAAGCCATAGAAATAAACCCAAGGTCTGCTAGTATATGGAATAGCAAGGGTTTGGCACTTAGTAGCTTGGGACGAGACGAAGAAGCAATACAGGCATTTGATAAAGTCATAGAAATAGATTCAAAGTATCCACATGCATGGGATAACAAGGGTTTGGCACTTAGTACCTTGGGACGAGACGAAGAGGCAATACAGGCATATGATAAAGCCATAGAAATAGATCCAAAGTTTGAAGGTCCATGGAGTAGCAAAGGTTTCGCACTTAGTAGCTTGGGAAGATATGAAGAAGCAATACAGGCATATGATAAAGCCATAGAAATAAACCCAAGGTCTGCTAGTATATGGAGTGGCAAGGGTTTGGCACTTAGTATCTTGGGAAGATATGAAGAAGCAATACAGGCATATGATAAAGTCATAGAAATAAACCCAAGGTCTGATAGTGCATGGGATAGCAAGGGTTTGGCACTTAGTAGTCTGGGAAGATACGAAGAAGCAATACAGGCATTTGATAAAGCTATAGAAGTAAACCCAAAATCTGATATTTCATGGGCTAACACGGGTTATGTACTCAGTAGTTTGGGAAAGTATGAAGAAGCAATGTGTGCATTTGATAAAGCCATAGAAATAGATTCAATGTCTGAAATCGCCTGGGTTCGAATGGGTTTTGCACTTACCGATGCAGGAAGATACGAAGAAGCAATACAGGCATTTGATGTAGTCATAGAAATAAACCCAAAGTCAAGTGTTATATGGCATACCAAGGGTTTCGCACTTCGTAGTCTGGGAAGAGAAGAAGAAGCAATTCAAGCCTTTGATAGAGCCAAAGAATTAGGATATACTGAATAGGGACCGTTCAAAATAGAACTCATTTATAGGATTAAAAGAACTTATTTTCTCTATCTTAGTACATTTCCACCTTCCCCCTTTAAATGTACATTTCAAAGTAAAGCAATTTTTTATTTTAGTTTCTATTATTCTTTTATTTATGATGGAAAAAGGCAAAATGCTCCTAAATATCACCTGAATTTTTGTAAACTGTCAAATTAAGGTTAAAGAACTGTAAGTTCTATTGATTGAAGATCACAATAGCGTATGGTTAATAATTCTCCCATCTCAAAGCTCATATGTCTATCTTAAATACGCCACTCTATACAGTTAGAAAATTTTATAACAGTTACGCTAAATGTTACTGGCTTATTAGCCTTTAATAATAACTTATTCATATCATTATATAATAGATCTATTAATCCATTATATAACAGATCACTCATGATTATGTTTATAATATCATTACTTGCTCAATTCATTACGTGATGGATCTGTTCATCACATAATGAATTGAGCATCATTAGAGATTAAGAGCTTAATACATGTATGAAACTCATATGCACTGCTTTTATCAGCTAATATGTTATGTTATTTCATATCATGTTATATCATTCAGCGCAGAGCTAAGATTTATCTTAGCTCGTAGCTCCCTTAGCCTCTTATTCTCTTATCAGCCCGTCCACTCTCCTATTGTCTTTGTTTCTATATATATGTGTTGATCGGATTTGGCAAAAATTAAAGAATTTCACGACAATTGTCTTCAAAATTGTCGGCAATTGTCGTAAAATATAGGCGTTAATCATCACAGTATTTTTATATATACATAGATATACAATTTTTTGCTTATTGATTATGGGAACTTATGAGAATATATGAGACTTTACATAATTACAGGCTTGCGGCATAATAACGGTTAGGTTCAAACTAATAAATATGTACACTTTGTACGATTTATAGTTTAGTAACTGAAGTACTGATTTATCGCTTGTACGATCTGGTAATCAATTGCATTGCGCTGCATGTAATTACTGAACAATTGTACATTGTTTGTTGATATTTATTTTAAAAATTATCAATATCAGTGAGTAACTAGATTTTAGATACGAGCTTATTTATATACTAACTTCAATATTTATATGTATATATAAATTAAATGAGCGAAGCGAATTTAATTTATCAGTATATTTTTTAACAATAATCATTAGACAGTCACTCTCATTTAATTGTTACCTGCATTATTGTTTATTTATTGAGTAATTGCTTGAAAGATTGATAGATTAAAGTATTAGTTATCAGGTAATTAATTACAGCGTACATTGCTATTGATTTTAGGAGTAATCGATATCAATGAGCAACTATACTTTAGATACTAACTTGTTTATATAGCAACTTCAATATTTGATTGTATATATAAATTAAATGAGCGAAGCGAATTTAATTTATGGATATATTTTTAGCTATAATATTATACCATTCGCTCTTAATATAGCATTATCAATATCTCTCCCATTTAAGTAAACTTTAGATATGGTGTATGATGCTATCTGTTTTATTAAAAATCGTTATCTATAGACACTATTACCAGCGTAGCTTACTAAATATTCTTAGACAGTTGTGTATGAATATAACTTTAGATTGTATATCATAAATTATACATGTTGATTATCCCTTATATTATCCTCGAGGATTGATTTTAAGGCTCCAGGTTGCAAGATTTTTAATTTTTGATGGTAAAGTATGGTTTAGTAGAGTTATAAAAGTTATAAATTAAGAATCAATATCAGAGCCACCACTTAAAAAGTTTTCTTTAAAGTTGGAATCGGGGGGACTAATAATTAATAATTTTGGATCTCCACAACATTGAGTGGGTAAATAGTCAAAAATAAAGAATTCGCAGAAAAGGCAATTTTCAGTATAGATGGTATGGTAGCTGAATGAGTGAAAATGTATTGATGAATGGGATAAATAAAAAAATAAATAATAGTATCTATCTAATCCCAATTAGCATTAACCAAAAGTTTTCTTAGATTGCTTTTTACCATGCTATAAATTTTCGATTCAATAACATTCTCTTCTGAACTAGATTGTAGATTATTGTTTCGAGCACATTCATTTTGGATGATTCCGTTTGCCTTCAGAACAGCATCATCAATATCTCTTCCAGATAGATGAACATAAACAGATGGCATATCAGAACCTTGAATCCATCCGAAGTATAAATTCATCTGAGCTTCTGTAAGATAGTTAGCCATATGTGTGCATCTAGAGTGCCTGAAAAGATGTGGATGTATCTTTTTCTTAATGCCCGTCTTTTCAGAGATTTTAACCAAGCGCCTTCTTATTGCATCATATTTGAGAATTTCTAGAGGTTCAGAATTAAATTTGAACCACAAAGGTACATTTGGATTATCTCTTTCAGGATGTTCTTCGAGCCATTCATTAAGATATTCTATGCTCCACACAGCTCTTACTCTTCTTGGGCCAGTTTTGCCGTTTAAATGAACGATTAGCCCAATATCATCGAACACTAAATCCTTTATTCGTAGAGTTCCTACTTCTCCGATACGTGCTCCAATGTCCCATAGAAGAGCAATCAATGCTTTATCCCTTTTATTGGTTGCATTATCGATTAGCGACAGTATTTCACTTTCTATAAGGATGTCTTCCGGTGCTTTTTGTTTTTTCTTTTTTATAGTCGTCCTAATCCACTTTGTCAACTCGGGATTGTCTTCATTATAAAACCACTTGTAGAATTTACGTATAGTAACTTTGTAGTCATGTTTTGTCCACTCACTTTTATCTGATCTCTCGAGCGTTGAGATATATCTTCGAAGTTCAGGTACTCCAACTCTGTCTAAATCAACCTGAATATCAGTAGCTATGCTTTTTAGAGTAGAAATGTACTTAAGAACCCTGTGGTCTCCAAGTCCAGCAATAAAACAACTATCAGCAAATTCAATAATCAGAGATTTATTTCGCTCTGATAGTTCAGAAGTAATTAATGTGCCTATACGCCTATCGACATCTATTTTATATATTCCCGCTTCCATTGTCCAATCACACCTAAAGCAGGCTTTGGACCTCCGATTTTGAGAGCAACTTCTCAAAATCGTGCCTCTGTGGCTTAGCGGTATAGCGGCTGATTCGTAATCAGCAGGTCGAGGGTTCAAATCCCTCCGGGGGCTTCTAAAACTTTGTTCAAAGCCTTCAATGCATTTTTTGAAGGTATTTGTACTATTTTTCTCTACAGCCGGAGACATATAAGCACCTCTAATGCCTTAACTGCCAAAGTTTCACACTCTTTCAATGAACTCATGTTTTTCCATGTAATGAAATCAATTATAGTTATGATGCGGCAAATATCAATATGTTTTAACCACATTATGAGACACATATAGCAGCTTCTATCAGAGCTTTCTCAAGTATCTTCAAATTCTATAAAGTCGTAAGAACATAGTGTTATGAATGGAGAATTTACAGCAAAATAGGGACACTACCAGTTAAAGTTCAGCATATTCATAAAAGGATTTCGATAAACTCCCGTGTTTAACCGACTGTTTATAAATGGTATATAAGACAATTTTCAAATATCTGGGTTTTCCGAAATCCTCTACTATCTTTACCTCAAATAAGTCATATGGTCAGTGGGGTGAGATATTCCAGGACAGTGTTATTGTATCTGCTGTTCTTGACAGGATATTGCATCACTGTACTACGATCAACATCAAAGGTGAAAGTTACAGGCTAAAGGAGAGAAGAAAGCTGGGATTACATACTAGTAAACTGTAATATTTTATTGAGTATGTAGAGGGGTAGAGTTAACTTTATATCAAAAAGTAGGGAATTTTATACCGCCGAAATTGGGGAAAACTAAACCGCCATTGACACTAAGGTACAGGACTATCATATTTTACAGTATTTTAGATACACCACCTATCCTGAAAAATAGAAAGAACAATAAAAAAGGAATAAAGGAAGAACTACTCTATTTGATGGAGCAACATAGCAATATAAAGGAGCTATAGAACATTCTTTGCTGGTTAAAGATAAGGTTTAGAAAATAGGCAAGCAGGTATGAACTTCTGAATGTATTTTTAAAAAGATTGTTAGATATTGCCTGCTTTATTTTGTGTTGGAAAAAAGTGTGCGGGAAGTATTGATATGAATTTAGAAATAAAATTTGATGCTTGTACAACAGTTGAATGTATTGACTCACTCGCACAAAAGTATTGTGCCGAGAAAAAATGGAGTATGGGTGCTTTTATAGCTGTATTTGACCCTGAATTAAAAAAAGTATTACTTGTTAAAACTGGAGATTATGCCACTGATTTAGAAGGTGGTACACCATGGAATCTCCCAGGTGGAGGGGTAGAGCATGGGGAGAAACCAAGTCAAGCTGCTTTAAGAGAGCTTAGCGAAGAAACTGCTTTGTCTAAACCTTCAAATTTAATGGTTGCTGCTTGGTTTGAAAGACCATATTTTGAATCAAAAAGATATGGAACTAGAGGTGAATTAATTGTTTTATTTTGTGCTATTGACAATACAAATGCATTCGGTATTAGTCCCGGTGTTCCTGAAGTTATTGATTGTGGTTTCTATTACTTTGACTTAGATGAATGGCTTAAGTTACCTGCAAAAGGAAATAGTAATCTACAACCAGCACCTATTCCTAAACATTGGATTTACTGGACTTTAATAGCTAAAAATAAGTTAAATAATTCTCAACTAACTCTGGTTATTCATGAATATTATTCTTCAGCTTCTATGAAAATTCCTCCAAAAGAAGTCATCTATAATAAGTAAATTTGATAAGAAGATTGTAATCATCAATTGATTTTGAGATCTCTGCTCCTTTATCCATTAATTTTTCAATTTTACTTAAATTGTCTACATCACTTTTTTGTATTTTACAATATACATCATTTAACATATCATTTATATTTTGGAGAGGTAGTGAATCATATTTATAATAAGAACATATATCATTTGAATTTAAAAGATATTCAACTAACAATATCAAACTATTAATATAATCGGTGCAACTATTAGTGGATAAATTCAGCAAATCTCTGGTCACACGAGCCATCATGTGCATATTTTTGTTCATTTGTTGTTCAAAATCCTTTTGATTTACTTTATCTTCATCTATTTTTGCGTGCAGCACATTTTTTTGACATTCCAATATGGTCAACAACGCAGTATATTTAGTTATTGACTCTTGATTGTCACCTTTAAGTGCACTAAATTCAGCATCACGATAAAGATATTCAATTTCATCACCTGTAGGAACTTCACCCGTTTCAATGAAATCTAAATTATCTCTTACCATCTTAAGCGATTTTTCTAATTCTTTTATCCAATAGTTACGAGCATTTGTTTTAGCATTAAGATAGCGTAAACGATTAATTAGTAAAATATTTCTAGCTGATTGAAAACTTTTTCTTTTATCAGTCGTTTTTGTGTGAAGAATAAAAGATTCATTCACTGAATTCTCTGCATCCTCTAATATATTATCGCTTCTCTCAATTAATTGATATACAATTAACCCCCTTGCATTTAATGCTTGAGCTTTTGCTGTAATATCTCCTATTTTATGGGAAATCTCGTAAGCTTCAGCACAATAAACAATCCCTTCAACTTTATTTTTGACTGTACTTTTTAATCCCAAACCACATATAAGCCCATGAATTCTCAGTAATTTAGCTCTTAAAATAGAATATTCATAAATTTTCTTTTTACTTGATTTATGCTTTAGTCTTGACTCAAGTTTCTGCTTGAGATAAGTTATTTCTTCAAGAGCAGTATCAAATTCTCGATTAGCCCTTAATAAATTAATAATTTCAAGAGAAAGATCAAAAGCAGAAAAAAAGTCATTTTCATCATCTTTTTGATCGATTGATTCATTAAATCTATGAATTGTTTCAGCAAAAGTCGTGTTTGAGCATTGATTTGAATCAAATGAAATTTTTAATTCTTTTTTCATAAGATTAAATTCATCTGGTCTACGAGTAATCAAAAACAATCTCGTTTTTAAGTTGTTAATTTTCCTTTTATCAATATCACTACTACTTAATTTTTCAGCTTGTTGAAGATAATATTCAGCTTTTTCAACGTCCCCTATTCTTTGAAATAATATTGAAGCACACTCATTACGTTGAAAATCGTTAATCTTTTTTGTCCATTCTACTAAAGAAGATTGTTGATTTGTTCCGCAAATAACTTCGTTTTTGATTTGGAGCTGATTTACATAATGCTCAAATTCAGGGTTTTTAGTTTTTAATTGTAATATTGCCTCTTTAATTTTTCTACTACTATCACCTTTAATAAGATATGAATTTGGTTCCCAACTAATCATTACATCTAATGGAGAGATATCTCTCCAAATATCAAATAATTCAATAGATACCTCTTTAAAAAAATCCCCTCTCATTGATTTAAAATCTCTTGAAGACTCAACTAAATCAATTGAATCCTTGTATTTAAACCAGCAAATATTTTGATCAGATTCAACTTGTCTTAAAACGGGGTCTACACTAAAGTGATCGTTACCACTATAACCTAATACAACTACATCTCTTTCTTTCAGGGCATTTTCAAAAACTTTCCTCATTGATTCATCTAAACCCAATCCAACTCTATTCAACATGAATCTAATTGATTTGTATTTGTGAATACTATTTCCTGGTTGAATTGTTCCATGTAATTTAAATATTTTTGAGCCTATGTTAAAAGGCTCTTCTTTAGCAATTTGTTCATATGTTTTTATTAATATATCATTTTCTAAATATTTTTTATATTCTTTTTTCTGCTTATTGTCATTTAAATATATTAATTCATAATCGATTTCTAATCTCTCACAAGCTTTTTCAATTAAAGTATCTATGTTTGTAGTGAATACACAATGTCCTCTTTTTAGAGCTAATGCCAAAAAATAATGATTATAATTTGGTTCCCCACCTTCTAAACAGCTATAAAATTTAAGCGTTCGGTTTCCATATAACTGATAAATTTCTTGAAGGATTACTTCTGGGCGCAGTTTGTCAATTATTAAATTGGTGGTTTCGGCGAGATTTGGATTACATTCATTTGGAAGAAGATGCCCTAAAAAGTTTCTGAGAAAATCTGTGAAATTTGGTAGCCCAGAGTCTATAGATATTCCAGCTCCAACTAAAAAAAGATACTTTTTTTCATTAGAATCGTCTAAGATTTCAGAAAAGAAGTTATTCCAACCTTGCTGAGTATAGTTTATTATAATATCCTCTCTCCTCTTTTTCGTTTCATTAATAAAAGACTCGCATTTATTAAAAATGGATCTCCACAAAGTTGAGTGGGTAAATTTGTAAGGTACTTGGAATAAAAGAATACTCTGATTAACTGACCATATTTTGGCTGCCTTGACAACTATGTCACATGATGTGGATTCCTAATTTCAGCAGATACTTAGTATACAGTGAATTGTTATTTATGAGGGATTGGTGATGTATTGGTGCTAAAATTACCCACACGATGTTGAAGAGAACCATATTAATTTACCCACTCAATGTTGTGGAGATCCAACAATACTTATTAGGGTCCTCTGAGATTCCCTCTATATTGCAGTAATAATCATCCTTTTTTAGAACATCGTAGGTATAAAAGGTAGTGTATCTAAAATGTCATATAAATTTATGGCCATGTAGCTTCCTGGTTGTTCGCAATATTCTACTAAGGTACAGAACAATCATATTTTACAGCACAATAAATAGATGCACTGCTGCTTCAGTTAAGAATGCACAGCCTTTAGCCGTCAAACAATATTTTTGCTTGCTGCCGTTTGTTTTGTCATGGATAGTCATTTCGATATAACCGAGTTCCAGAAGGTTTTAAATCTATTTGTGGAGTTCACCGGATACGATCTTGTAACGCAGTCCAGAAGCAATTTCTGCTTTACTTGCTTCACTACTGACTAGGAGCAGAAATACTTTAGCTGTGATTTTAGTTGTGAATCAACTTCATCCATAATAGTAGCTGCATTTAAGGAAACTTATCAGGAACTTGAGTTACGGGCAGAAGAGGAAGGCAGAATAAAGAAAAACAATGCGAGGAAACAATAGAAGAAGGAAAAGAGGATATCCTACTCGGTTTGATGAAGAAACATATCATTACAGGGACTATAGCAAGATTCTTTGCATACTTGAAGATGTGATTTAGAAAACTGGCAAGCAGATATGAAAGACTGAATCTTGTTTTCAAAGGACTATTAGATATTGCATGCTTCATGTTATCCTGAAAAAAGGTATGAAAGAAGTTTTTAAATGAGTGAAAATATATGACTATCACATTTTACTACAAAATAGATATGCTGCCTTCCAAAATTACATATTTGGACGCATCGATAAATCTAATATACTTAATGGACAAAATGTATTAATTCCTTGTTTCTATATTGTTAGACGAAATAATACAGTTCAGGGAGAATCGTATTAAAAATTGCTACATTGAATACTAATTCCAAGGAACCCTTAATATTCTACTGATATGAGGATGCATGGCACAATTTGATATTAGCGCTGAAACCTTAAGATTAATTAATGAAAGCCCGATGACAATTTTTGTCTGGAGAGCAGAACAGGGATGGCCAGTGGAATTCGTTTCTGAGAATGTACGACAATTTGGATATTCTCCAGAGGATTTCCTTTCTGGCAAGATTAAATATGAGGATATTATCCATCCTGATGATATCGAGGAAATACATATTCGATTTGCCACATGCATTAAAGAAGGGGATTCTAATTTCAGTCATGAATACAGAGTCCTTACAAAATCAGGGGATATCAGATGGGTTTATGAAAGAACGATTATTAGACGGGATCAAAATAGCAATATTCAATATTATGAAGGCATCATTTTAGATATAAGTAATAGGAAACTCTCAGAGATAATCATTAACTGTCGCAACCGCGTTCTTGAGTCATTAGCTTCGGGTGCATCTCTGGATGAAGTACTCACACATCTGGTAAAGATGTCAGAGCGGGCAATACCGGAATCAATCGGTTTTGTCATGTTGTTGGACAAAGAAAGAAAACATCTCATTCGTGCTATATCTCCACTTCTTCCAGGTTTTTATAAAAAAGCTATCGAAAGTTTACCCATTGAAGAAGGTAGTAGTTCCTGTGGAACAGCCGCATATACTGGAAAAAGGATTATCGTAGAGAATATAATGGAACATCCTTACTGGAAGGATATGAAAGAATTTGCATCTCAGGTGGGCATTAAATCTAGCTGCTGTGAACCAATCATGAGTTCAAATAACGAGGTCCTTGGAACTTTTGAAATCTATTTCCGTGAACCTCACATACCCACAAAAGAAGAAATTGAAATCCTCAAAGCCAACGCCAATCTTGCTGCAATCGCAATAAATCACAAAATAGCAACAGATGCTCTTTGTGAATCAGAGCAAAAGTTGAAAGGTATTTTCAATAGCATAAACGATCAACTATACATCAGTGAACTTAATGGAAAACTGATTTATGTGAACCAAGTTGTCGTGGATACACTAGGTTACAGTAAGGAAGAGATATTAAGTACTTCTCCTGTAGACATAGTTACTTCTAAGTACCTACAGCGTATGCCAGAGCTTCTAAAAATTATAGAAACTAAGGGTCGAGCCATATATGAAACAGAAGCAATAATTAAAGATGGTACAATTATACCCTTGGAAATCAATGCACGTTTCATAGTGTATAATGGAAAGAAAATGGTACTCTCTGTTGCTAGGGATATCACTGAGCGCAAAAAGGCAGAGAGAAAGAGTCAACTTGAAGAAAAGCGTCTGGATGCTCTCGTAAAACTCAATGGAATGGTAGGTTCGTCATTAGAAGAAATCACGGACTTTGCAAGAGAAGAAGCCGTGAAGCTTACTGAAAGCACACTGGGATATCTTGCATTTATGAACGCCGATGAAACAGAGCTCATAATGCACTCCTGGTCCGAAAGTGCCATGAAAGAATGCGGGATCAAAGATAAACGTTTCATCTATCCAATAAAAACTACCGGTCTCTGGGGTGAAGCAGTAAGACAGCGTAAACCTATAATAACAAATGATTATCCCGCACCCAATACCATGAAGAAAGGATACCCGGAAGATCATGTGAAACTTATAAGACACATGAATGTTCCAATTTTCGATGGAGATCATATAATTGCCGTTGTAGGTGTAGGTAACAAAGAAGAGGAATACAACGACTCCGATCTGCGTCAGCTTATATTGTTGATGCAGGGGATGTGGAGTCTGATACAGAGAAAACAGATGGAAGATGCCCTGAAAAAATACTCAGAAGAGCTCACAAAGGCAAACAAGGGACTTAGATCAATCAGAAGAATGAAAACTGAATTTGTTGCCGAAAGGATGGATTTATTCGAGGCAGAACAGACCGAGTGTAGTATTATGGATGATGAAACCATCCGGGTCATAGATGATCAGCAAGCAAAATCTATCGACTCTGTTATGCTAAATTCAGAAAGACTGAAACGACTGGTCGATTCACTCCTCTACATGAGCCTGGAACAAGCTGGGAAGATTAAATATTCTTTCTTCCCGGTTCATATAGATAATCTCATTTCAGAAGCTTTGATGAATCTCATATTGCTGATAGATGAAAAGATGATCATTGTAGATACAAATATTCCTAAGGAGTTATCTACTGTAAGAGCTGACAGAGATAAATTGACAGAGACGTTCATTAATCTCATTGATAACGCCGTCATGTTCACTCCTGTAGGTGGTAGAATTAGTATAGATCTAAGTGAAGAAAAAGAACATCAGCACATAAGGATAACCGATACCGGTCCCGGTATACAGAAAGACCTCATACCTCATCTTTTCCATAAGTTTTATCAGATGGAAGACTCTATGAGTCGTAGGTACCAAGGTCTTGAATCCGGCCTTTATATATCTAAGAACATAATTCTTGCACATCAGGGTCAAATATGGATTGAAAGTGAGATGGGAAAGGGTACAACTTTTCACATAAAACTCCCCATTTGTAAGGATAATTTGTGTTAAGATTAAGAACTAGAGAACTACAGAGCATTGATTTAAAAATATAATATAAAGTTCAATTAAACTGTCAAATTGTGGGTGATTAAAATGAAACTGCCTTTGTTAGGTACTCTATTTCTATCCGACAAAAGAAAAGATCTCCTCCTTCTCTTAATAGAAAAGCCTCTCAGTATTGATGAGATCAAAGACATACTGGATGTTACTTCCAGTTCCATGATGACACAGATTAAGATACTTATCGACCAAGGTATTATCTTCTACGAGAACGATTTGTACGAACTTTCAAGCTTTGGAGAAGTTATAGTAAAGAAGATGATACCTCTTTTAAACACGTTAAGAGTCTTTGCTGATAATAAGGAATATTGGGAAAACCATAAAATAAATGCTATTCCTTCGCATCTTCTTGAAAGGATTGAGGAATTGGGTGAATGCGAGCTAGTTGAACCAGATCTGAATCGTATGTATGAGTTACCCAAAAAATTTACTGACAAACTTAATGAATCGAAGTTTATAATGGAAGTATCCTCTTCTTTCAGCCCTGAATATCCCTACAAATATGTTGACCTTGCTCGTAAAGGAGTACGAATTTCGCTCATAATAACTGAACCTGTATTTGAGAGATTTAAAACCGAGTATTTTGAACAATTGCAGGTTTATCTTGGAATAAAAAATACCGAGCTTTTTGTTTGTAACGAAACTATAGGCCTCGCATCAAGCGTAGTAACAGATAAATTCTTTTCATTTGCTTTATTTTATAAGACAGGCATGTTCCATAATCATGTAATGATGAGCTTTGAAGAGAAATCACTGATTTGGGGAGAGGATCTATTTCAGCATTTCAGGGAGCAGTCACATGAAGTGACATATATGTAAATTTTTTAAACATGTGAGAACCTCTTTCTGAATTTTTATTGATAATTATAGTTATTAACCTTTTGGTTGAAACTTATAGTATTGGCTTTACTGCCTATTGAATGCGATTTTAGCATTCATAAGTTACAAACCATGGCTGATTAAATATAATTCCATTAATACTTTTTGTCTCTTTCAGATGCCTGCATTTCACTGTTGATCAGATTAAAGCCATTAATTTTATTTGAGGCATTAATGATATATGATTCTTTTAGCTATGTTAACGGTGTTTACAAAAAAGATCCATTTCATTGAATTTAAGTCTCATCTAAAGAGACAAGACATGTATAATATTAACTACTTTAATTAATAACCAGCGGTTATGTTATATATTCACGTGCCTTAATTTGTTTTTGTTAACAGTGAGAAATATATACCTCACTGTTAGATGGAAGATTTTGGAGGTATAGTATGACAGTAGCTATAATGAACCAGTTAGCGGAAGCTGTAGTAGAAGGTGACGAAGAATTGGCAGAAGAACTTGCAAACAAAGTTCTTAAAGAAGGCATAGATCCTTACGAGGCTATTGTGAATGGACTCGCAAAAGGAATGACAATAATCAGTGACATGTATGAAAAAGGCGAGGCCTTTGTGCCAAATCTTCTTATTGCATCCGGTGCCATGTATGCTGGCATGGATATCCTTGCCCCCCACATGAAATCTGAGGACTCTGGTAAGCGTTCTGTGGGAGTTATAGGGACTATTGAGGGAGATGTCCACGACATTGGGAAGAATCTTGTTAAGACTATGCTCTCTGCATCAGGTTTTGATATGATAGATCTCGGACACGATGTACCTATTGAGAAATTCGTTCAGACCGCCAAGGAGAAAAAAGCAGATCTTGTTTCCATGAGTGCTCTGATGACTACTACCATGGTGAACATGGAAAAAGTAATAGAGATATTGCAGGAAGAAGGCATCAGGGACTCCCTGATAGTTATGGTGGGTGGGGCACCAGTGTCCCCGGAGTTCGCAAAAGAGATCGGTGCAGATTCCACGCATCTGGACGCCATGAAAGCCACTGACTGGGCAAAAGGTGCAGTACAGAAACTTGTCCCTGCAGAACAAAGGTGGAATGATGAGAAAATATCACTGGGCAAGGTAAAATATAGAGAGATCCTGGCTAAAAAGAAAGTAAAGGGGAAGACAGACGTAGGATTGGAGACCGCAAGGCAGATCATTGCAGATTTCGAGAAAGTCGGTGTCAAGAAAAAGGAAGCAATGACCCATATGGATAGAACACTTGCAGCTATGGCAGACAAGAAGGTCGATCGTTTGCCGGTATATCCTTTAGCCTGTGGTGTATTGAGGAAATTTGCCAACGTCAGTTACAAGGAATATGCCACAAATCCTAAGGCGTTCGTTGACAGTGCATATCTGGGATCCAAATACCTGGACACAGACATGTTCGTGGGACTTATAGATCTTTCAGCTACATCGGCCGACTTTGGATGTAAGATTAAGTATCCTGAGGACGACACTCCTTCTTCGGAAGGCCATCTGAAGGATTACGAGCAGATCGAAGTACCAGATGTCAAGAAAGGCACTCGTTCCTATGAGCTTGTGATGGCCTCCAAGATGGCCACTGAGAAGCTCAACAAGGAACTGAACACACCTTTTGTGGGATTCCATGAAGGCCCTCTGCTTGCCCTTACCCAGCTTATGGGAGCTGATCGCGTTCTTATGGACATGAAGACGCATCCTGAGGTAGTGCTTGAGGCAGTCCAAAAATGTACCGACTATATCTGTCAGGTATCTGAGCTGTTCTTTGAGGAAAATGCCTGCAATGCGTTATGTATCGATAACCTATGGTCCAACAACGTGATCATGAGCGAGGAGGATTACTGGAAGTTCGACGGAAAGTTCATATATGACCAGCATCTGCCGTTGTTCAAAAAATACGACCAGCCCTACACCATCCACAGCTGTGCTGATGCAGTACACTACGACACCCAGATCAAAAAATTCGGGACAAAGTTGTTCAGTTACGCATACTACCCCAATCTGAGGGCTAAAGGATCGCAGAACTATGCCGATCTTATTCCCAAATATGGTGACATCTGCTGTATGATGGGAGAAGTCAACCCAGTACAGTTCATGGATAATTCTCCTGCAGGCGTTCAGAAGATAAAGGACGACACACGGAATTTGCTTGAAGGCGTGCTTCCTGTACTCAAGGAGAACGGCATGCAGTCCAAGTATATCATGACATCTGGCTGTGAGATACCACCAGGAGGACCCCTCACAACTGTAAAAGCAATGGTGGACACGGTCAAGGAACTTGGTCCCGTTCTCCAAAAGCAGATATTCGGATAAGCAGGTTTTTCACTTCCCCTGCTTTTTCTTATTTATTTTTATAATGTGAGTGAAATTCATATAAAAGTCTATATCCATGGCGGGTGGCAAAAACACCCCGTCTCCTCTGAATCAGGTGATAATGATGAAATTAGGACTTGGTATTGACACCGGTGGCACATATACAGATACTGTTATCATGGACCTTGCAGACGGATCTATAATAGATGCAAACAAGTCGCTTACTACTTATCCGGACCTAATACAGGGCATAAGAAATTCAATTGATGGGCTTAAAGCTGAATATCTTGAGTGCGTGAAGTTCACTTCAGTATCTACTACACTTGCGACCAACACAACCCTTGAGGGAAAAGGATATCCTGCAGGTCTCATACTTATTGGTTATAACATACCTCGTAAACTTCCCACTGATTATGTTCTTTCCATAGACGGTGGACATGATGCCAATGGAAATGAGGTAGAACCTCTGAACAAGTTGGAGATTGTAAGGGAATTTGTAATAAAGAATCAATATAAGGTTTCTTCATTTGCTATATCATCGTATTTTGGGGTCCGTAACCCGGAACATGAGCTGAGAATCAAAGAGACCATACAGAACTTAACAAATCTCCCAGTTGTCTGCGGTCATGAGCTTTCCATGAATCTGGGAGCCTATGAAAGGGCATTGACTGCACTTCTTAATGCTCAGCTTATTCCAGTTATAGATCAATTTATAAGGTCCGTACAATCTGTAATGGAAGACAAAAGTATCAATTCAATCTTAATGATGATGAAATGTGATGGGTCACTGGTAAGGATAGAAGAGGCATTGAAAAAACCTGTGGAGTCCATTTTTTCAGGACCTGCTGCAAGCCTGCTGGGTGCAGCACATCTATCCGGCCTCAAGGACTGTTTAACTATAGATGTGGGGGGTACTAGTACGGATATCTCTATGATTCACAAGGGTATGCCTGACATCAGCAGTTCCGGTGCTGTGGTGGGTGGCTGGGAAACAATGGTCAAAGCCATCAAAATGGATACCTCCGCTATGGGGGGAGACAGTCATGTATGGCTACAAGAAAAAATGTATATAGGGCCTAATAGGGTCATACCCTTATGCCTTTGTGCTACTGAATTCCCATCAATAATAAGTAAGTTACAGAGTGTACAGAATATTTCGACACGTATTATGAGTGATATCATCCAGCCAACAACATTTTTCATGAGCAATGGGGTAGAGTCACACTGCTTGCATGCCTCTGAACTAGAAGGAGAAGAAATGGAAATACTTGATGCCATCACAGAAGAGCCTTCCTCTATATCAGATATTGCCTCAAAAACAAATAGACATCCTCTCATGTTCGAAGGTATCCTGAGAAAACTCATACAGAAAAGATACATAAAGCAGGTGGGTTTCACTCCTACCGATGCCCTGCACGTCCTTGGTGATTATCAACAGTGGGAATCTGACGCTTCAATGTTGGGATCTCAGATTCTTTCAAAATATTGTTCAATGGTAGATTTCGAATTCTGTACAAACGTCAAAAAAGAAGTAGCTAGGAACTTTGCACTTCATCTTATTTCCTATTGCACTGGAAAGATGCAGAAAAAAGATGTCGAAAAAATACTGGATGGTTCAGAATTGACAAAATTCATGATAATACCTCCTGTGGTTATGGTCGGCGCACCTGTAACTGCATATCTGAAGGATCTGCAGGGTCTTATTGAAGCAGATATACGGGCTCCAAAATATCATGAAGTTGGAAATGCTGTTGGTGCTCTTGTAGGCAATGTAGTATATAGAGAAGAGGTTCTGATACGTCCGGCAGGTCCCGGTAGTTTACAGTGTCTACTGTTCTCGGATAAAGGAAGATACATATTCGACGACTATCAAGAAGCTCTTGAGAAGGGAAATGCCCTTGTAAGTAGTTCTATTTCAGATTATATGGCAGGATACGGATTAAGTATGGATAATGTCAGAGTTGAACTTGAACATAATGATATAGGAAGCATCGGTGCGATACCTATTGAAACCAAAATCTTGGGAATAGCTGTGGGCTCTCCAAGGAGGTCCATATGAACACTACAACTGCTTCAACCTACGGCAGTGAACTGGATAATATGGCTACGCTTAGGGAAAGTGTACGTAGAAGGGTAGGTATAGTCGGTGAGGTGAAAGAGCAAGAACTTATTGACCACTTGGAAAGTACATCTATTGACATAAAAGAATTGTTATGTTCTTCATTCGGACCATCGGGACTCAATAAAGTCATCATCAATTATGTAGGAGATATTTACCTTACAAGCGATGGGAAAACTATCATTGAGGAAGTGGATGTGCTACATCCGTTTGTGACTTCGCTAAAATCAATTGCTAAAGCTATGGACAAGGCAACTGGAGATGGAACAAAGACTGCGATGATCCTTGCAACTTCAATGATAATTAAAGCAGTAAAACTAATGCGAGAGGGAATACATCCAACTTCAATTGTAAAAGGATATCAAATGGCTCTTAACAAAGCGTACGAGATCCTGGAGTATGAGAGTTTTCCGGTGATCTCTCCGGAGGACACTCTTTCTGTAGTTTTAAACGCTGCTTTAAGCAAAGGCTTAGAATATACCAAGGCGAAGGAGATAGGCGATGCAGTACTGGAGATAATCACGAATCTTGAACGTACAAAAATTGAAGAACGCCTTGACTTGGAAGAAAACGTGAAAATACTCAAAAAGGTGGGTGGCCCCTCATTTTTGAAACTAACAGGAGTTATTCTCGACGAAAAACCAGCAAGGGAGGACATGCCCTATCATCTGACAAATGCACAGGTTCTGGTGCTTAATTACGAAACAAAGTTTAAAAGCAGTATCCTGAATGCGCAGCACAATATACGCATGGACACTTGGGAGACTTCCCATTTGTTTGAAGAAGAGCTTAAAATGCATGTTCGAGAATTTGCAAATAAAATCATATCTACTGGAGCAAATGCGGTGTTCTCTGAAGGAGATGTGGATCCTTCAGTGGAAGAAATGCTTGCACGTAAGAACATACTGCTCTTCAAAAAACTTAAGATGAAAGACCTCGAAAAGATAGCAAGGTCTACAGGTTCCAGCGTTGTATCAATAAAAGATGAGATCATGCCTCATGATCTTGGAATGGCCGATGAGGTGCGAGTAGAAAAAAAGAATGGTGAATACTTTGCTTTTGTTTCAGTAAAGAATCAGCCTATATCCACCATCGTCATTTGGGAGCCTTTTATTTATGGACTTGAAAAAGTTGAAGAGGCAATAGATGATGCTCTCAATAATGCTGCCTTCATGATAAAGGACAGGATGGTGGTCAAAGGTGCAGGATGGATTGAATTCCAGATTGCACAGATGTTAAAACAATATGCTTCTACCATCAGTGGAAAAGAGCAGCTTGCTGTCATTGCATATGCACAGGCCATTGAAGAGATTCCGAAAATACTTGCAGAGAATATGGGTCTTAATGTTATTGATACTATGGTTATGATGGAAAACTACTATAATATAGGTGTAGATGCCAAAGTTGATTGTTTAAGTAAGATGACGAGAAAATCATCACCTGTATATGATTCGGCAGCCGTTAAAAAATTAGCAGTGATATCCGCTACAGATGCCACTATAAGCGTTCTTCGTATAGACAAGATCATACCTAGAAAGTAGGAAAAGAAAGGTTTAAGATACCGATAGGGGGATCTCACATACCTAACTCACTAAGAACAAATCTTATGTATGTGTTTAAAGAGAAGCCAGTATCAAGGGTTCCTGCACTTTCCTTTACTCAGACAGGTACTGTGGAACTTATGAATATCTCAGGCTCCTCCTGGCCCGAGGCACATATAAATCCAGAAAAGATGGCCTTACTGGCAATCGAAGGCAATCGTACAGGTGGGCTGGAGGCCGTTAGGATACCATACTGTCTCACAATCCTTTCCCAAGCCATGGGATGTGAAGTGAACATGGGAACTTGTGATATACAGCCCTCTATAAGATCCCATCCAGCTACAAAGAATATAGATGCGATCAAAGTACCAGATAATCTCATAGAAAAAGGAAGGATCTCCGTGGTGCTGGAGTCCACAATTCTTCTAAAGGAAACTGTAGGGGATGATCTGCCTATAATTGTAGGCCTGGAAGGACCTGCTACAGTCGCATCACATCTTGCAGGTGTCGATAATTATCTAATTTGGACCATGAAATCTATTGATAAGCTTATTGAACTACTTAGAATTACCACGGATGCATGCATTGAATATGCTAATGCACTCACCGATCAAGGTGCAGATGTGATAGTGATATCTGATGGTGTTGCAGGCCCGGATCTGCTTAGTCCGTCTATCTTTGAAAATATCATGGTTCCAGAGTATCAGCGTTTCTGCAGAAGTGTGAAAGGTATAAAGGTACTCCACATGTGCGGAAATGCAAACCCTATTCTTCGTTCACTTGCAGCTTGTGGTTTTGATGGCATAAGTGTTGAAGAGAAAGTAAAAGATCTTAATTATGCCAAATCTATAATTGGGAGCAGAGTAAAACTCATTGGAAATATCTCTACATCTGGCACATTACTTTTCGGGTCGCCTGATAACGTCAAGTCAGAGGTTTTTAAATGCTTGAAGGAAGGGATAGATGTACTTGCCCCTAGTTGTGGAATAGCACCTCGTACACCAACTAGGAACATAAGAGCATTTGTTCAAGCAAGAGATGAGTATTACTCACAACTTTTACTATAAACCTATTCAGTTGTATAGTCATTCTTCTCGAAACAGCCAATGCTTTCGTCTTTGATCATGCTGTCAAACCCATTAATAAGATTAACGCGAGTGATTAAATTAGTACGTATAGTAATATTAATTGCTTTAATAAATTACCTTGAGTTATGTTATATATTAAAAAATACAGAATATAGATTGCAGGTGAGCTGAAAAGTGAATTACATAGAACCTTTCACTTTCACCAGAAAGGTAGAGGGATAAAATGTACGGTATCGCATTGGACTTGGGAACTAGCGGCTTTCGAGCACAGTTGATAGACCTGGAAACAAAAAAGGTTGCCAAAACTTCAATGACAATGAAACATCCATTGCCAGGAGGTAACGTGACTGATCATCTTGACTTTGCTATATCCATAGGTGAAGATGTAGCACACAGAATTATTGTGGATGCTATCAGGAAAATGGTAGAAAGGTTCAACGTTGACTCATCGCAGATAAGGAAGATAGCGGTTTGTGGCAATCCCATACAACTTTCACTTTTTCAGAATTCCGAGATACGTGATCTTGCCTATGCAGGAAAGAACATGCAGAAAAGGCTGGGCATACAAAGCATACAGCGTGATGCACGAATATTTCCTGCCAAGGAGATATTCAAGGAAACTCTAATCCTTGAGAACTGTGATATCATTGTACCACCTGCTATTGAACATGAGATTGGTGCAGATGCACTTGCCATGATGATTGAGACAGATTTTCTTAAACAAGAAAACCCCACTCTTGTAACCGATTATGGAACTAATGCTGAAATGGCCATTAAAGTGGGGAATAGAATAATCACCGGGAGTGCTGCAGCAGGGCCTGCAATAGAAGGACAAGGCATAAATTGCGGAATGCTTGCAGGGCCGGGAGCGATCACGGATGTGAACCTAGAGGGGAACTTATGGAGAATCTGCGTACTCAACAATAATATGGAAACTGTGAAGGGGCATCTCATTGACCCTATCACTGGAAATATAAGTGAAAAAAGTGGCATAATACCTGCAGGAATCACAGGGACAGGCCTCATTTCTATACTTTCTCTTGCCATTGAAACTGGGCTCATAACAAATCCTCCTAAACTAAAATACGGCCGGCTCATACTTGGTGAGAATATAGAGTTATCAGAGATGGATATCAAAGAGGCTGGGAAGGCTATAGGTGCTATTAGGGCTGCCCAATTAACTCTCATAGTTGAATCGGGGATAGGATATGAAGAGCTTGAGAATGTGTACATGAGCGGTGCTTCAGGTACCTATGTGGACGCCAAAAAAGCAAGAAATATTGGGTCGTGTCCTGACTTCTCAAAACGCACGGTGCAATTTGGAAACACGTCACTAGCTCTTGCAAGGGACATACTTCTTGATGAAGCAAAGCTTGATGCGGTTATTGAACTGGCAAGCCATATAAAAGCTGATCACCTTATGATGGCAACAAGTGATACTTTTAAGAAGTTCTATACATGCGAGCTCGGATATTGGACAGAAGGAATGAGTATGGACATGTACCACAAGTTTCTGAAGGCATATAAACTGCCCCCACTGCCGATATCCTTGAATAATCCAATTATTGAGAAAAGGGTAAGACTGGACATAAATGAAAACAGTAGGAATCAGATAGAAGTGGTTACGGACATAGGAACAACTCTTGAAGAGGTTGCAGTGGGATGCATAATGTGCCATATGTGTGAAAGAGAATGTCCTGAGAAAGCCATAGATATAGAAAAGGGTACTGATTTCATTGCAAAGTACAGTACCCAAAAATGCCTAGGGACAGCATGCAAGAGATGTATAAGCGTATGTCCGGTGCATGCTATTACCTACAAGGAAATAATGGTTACAACTTAAATTATTAATTTGTGGTACTTATATATAAACAACAGGAGTAGTCCAATGACAGAAGCAAAAGTCAATTCCAGGATATGCGGGTTCACCCACATCATTAAGGGAAGAATGGATGGGCAGAATGTGATTGTAGATATCGATACACCTTGTGAGAAGATTAAAAAGATATCTCATCTGGAGGTTCCAATGATGGATCTATTTGATATAAAAGAGAACATTGTTATGGGAAAAGCCAGGGAAGCGAGATGCACTTCTACATGCCTTGTGCCTTGTGCAGTTATGCACGTTTGTTGTATTGAAGCGGGTTTCATGTCGAATTCCCTTACTAAAGAAGCAGGGAGCATAAGTATTGATTTTATTTGATGGCTTTTGTGTAACCTTGGCAGGTATATGAAGTTCACACTTGTTGCCAAAGTGAGGATTTCTACAAAGCACAAATAAGTATAGACTAAAGATATCATTACGCTCCATGATACTCTCATTGAGAAATATGGCGGCACACGTGGTACAATGATTGAAGCCACTATTGATCACCTTATTCAGTATAAATTAAGCCCCTTAAAAACTGTTTTCGCAAATGCAACCATAGCATTGCATACCATCACAACGGCTCACGCATTTTTTGATGGCAACAAAAGAACTGCATTTGCATTAGCCGATGTTATCCTCAGAAATGGAGGATATAAAATTGTCGCGGATAAAAATACCACTAAGAAAATGCTAATCACAGTGGCTGAGTATAAAATGTCAGTGGAAGAAATAGACGAGTGGATAAGAAGGAATACAGCAGAGCTATAACTCTGCAAGTTCTTTTAACAGTGCATCATTATCATGCATACTGTTCTTTAGATGCTTTCCAATCTTTATTTCCAGAACAGGTACTTCCTTATTATTCTGGCGGGTTGTTTGTTTTTTGTCCATGATGTAGACTATAACTTAGAATTATTTATATGTGGTGTCTACTGATATATCAAAAGGTATCCTAATCAAAGTGTCTGATCCATAATGTCAAGGATTGTAGAGGAATATAAGCCGGGAATGATCGTGCACATCCCGGAAAAGGATTTCAAAAAGCTATAGAGAGAAATCTTCGAAGAAAACTTTCAGGGCATGGTCCACTAAAACAAGGATTGAATTCTGTTTGAAAAAAGGCAATAGTTATTTTTTTTCATAGTATAATAATGAACACACATATCTTCTTTTTTCAAGACCGGACACAAAACTATATATAGTCCGCCCACACATCCCAGATTTTCTGATGGTAATTTTAGAGGTCATTGCCTTTCCATTGGATGTTTTGAACAAGAACGGATGGGGTATCCCATCAAGCGACGCGGACAATGTTATTTCTTCTCTCCGAAATGCTGTGATCCGGGTATGTTCACGTGATTCTCCACATGGTTGTGACCTTTCCGAAGATCCAAAAGCCGAGATAGGCAGGGTACTGACTGCCTGGAATGACAACGGCCTTGTACGTACCACGATAGATATCACTGATTCCATTGCAACCCGGAAACTCAGAGACGGGGTATGGCCGTATAAGTGGAGTGTCTACGCCAAGTCCAAGAAACTCAAAATTAGCACATGTCAATCTGTTGACCAGATTAGCAGACAAATAATATGTTTTCTGGGGCTTTTTGACACCGGGAAATGCCCTCTTCACAACAGTTTGACAGTTTTCACTCTTTTTTTAAAAAATAGTGTTCTCATTAGATCAAAATTTTCATTTTTTTGTCAGGAAAACCTATTTGACAGTTTTCATAATTTCATGTAAAATTCTACGATATCATCCTATTTTGGCTTAAAATCCGTGTATTTACAGCATCAAAGTTGGCGTAAATATATTTTTTTGCCTGTAATTTCAGGAAATCGAGGTAGCGCTCCCATTTTGCTGTATATTCCCCTGTACCTATGGTATGTACTTAATCTTCCATAGATAAATATCTGCAGTAATCCACTCTTCATTGATATCGATCAATATTGAGACTGAAATTCTCAATAGAGATGCTTCATTTGGAAATGCACCAATGATTTTGCTCCTTCTTTTGAGTTCCTTATTTATCCTTTCCAAGATGTTCGTAGTTCTTATCTTTCTCCAATGCTCTTTTGGGAATGACTGGTAGTTACGAGTATCGAAATGGAATCGTTCTAATGTTTCAATAGCCTTGTTAAACCTTCTTTCAGACTGCTGGAAATGTGCCTTTGAACATACACTTATATTTGAAACTGAGCATATTATTATCTGAAAATAGTGGGAGGTTATTATGAATAAGATGGAAACTTACTTCTTAGGTCTTATTGGGGTTGTAATTATTGCAATTCTAATTATGATTGTTTATATGATGAGCCTACAGACATCTGGATACAATACTGGTTATGGCAGCATGATGGGATCCGGTTACGGAGGTATGATGGGAACCGGCTATAACCAACAAGGTGGTATGATGGGAGCAGGTTATGGCCAGCAAGGAGGCATGATGGGCTCGGGATATATTTATCCATACAATGTAGAAGGGATCAAGACCGAGTTCAAATCAAACGGCGAGACCATCTATTATACCGGATTCAATGAAACAGGCAAGAGAATACCTACATCCTACGGGCCCCAATGGATCTACATGCATGGAGGCGGCTGTGTCAATTGCCACGGTGTGGATGGGCAAGGAGGAGTACCTGTGATGATGGGATATACAGTACCTGCTGATATCACATACGCTTCATTGACAACTGAGGAAAATCCACCATTTACCGATGAAGCGATCAGGGCAGCTATCAGAAACGGCCTGGAACCTTCCGGAGAGTCGCTGTCGCCAACAATGCCAAGATGGCAAATGTCTGATAAAGATCTAAATGATACCTTGGAATACATTAAGACTCTATAAAGTAAATGTTCTAGCTATAACTCCTATCACAAAGAAACGGTAGAAGTCATGACAGAACTTTCGGGAACAAATCTGGACAACCGGGGTGGAACACATGGGGAATGATGAGATGTCAATCCATGAGCACATGCAGCATGATATGGGGCAGCAGACAATGGAACACCACCCATCTCATGTGGAACAAGGGGACATGAAGCGTGGTGAACATAGTCCACTGGCTAAACACGCCGAACATACTAACCATCACGCAATGATGGTGGAAGATTTCAAGAAACGCTTTTTTGTCTCTATTATCATCACTATCCCTGTGCTTTTACTGTCTCCCATCATCCGTGAGTTCCTTTTTACATTAGGGATAACAGTTCCCGGTTTCTCCGGAGACATTTATGTACTATTCTTGTTGTCTACGGTCCTATTTTTCTACGGAGGCTGGCCCTTCCTTAAGGGAATCAGGGATGAACTGACTTCACATGCTCCTGGTATGATGACCCTGATAGCTATAGCTATCACAGTTGCATATGTCTACAGCAGTCTGGTCGTGTTTGGCCTAATGGGAATGATCTTCTTTTGGGAACTGGCAACGCTTATAGATATCATGCTTCTGGGACACTGGCTGGAGATGCGCTCTATAATGGGAACATCAAAGGCACTTGAAGAACTGGCAAGGCTGCTACCTTCTGATGCCCACCGGGTCGATACAAATGGAAATGTTAATGATGTTCCTTTGGAAGAGATCATTGCCGGTGACCTGCTGCTTGTAAAGCCAGGTGAGAAGATCCCGGCGGATGGTGTGGTCGTTGAAGGAAATACCTCTGTCAATGAAGCTATGCTTACAGGTGAATCGAAACCCGTTACCAAAATTAAAGATAAGGAGGTCATCGGAGGTTCCATCAATGGCGAGGGAGCTATAAAGATCAAAGTGAAGAAAACAGGAGCCGGATCTTTCCTTTCCCAGGTAGTAGCACTTGTCAGGGAAGCCCAGGAAAGCAAATCTCATACCCAGGATCTTGCTGACAGGGCTGCCAAGTGGCTTACTATAATTTCCCTCAGTGTAGGTACTCTCACATTGTTGGTGTGGACTCTGCTTATCCAGGCCAATTTTGCATTTTCCCTGGAAAGAGCTGTTACAGTAATGGTAATAACTTGTCCTCATGCTCTGGGTCTTGCAATTCCTCTGGTAGTTGCCATATCCTCTGCGCTGGCAGCACGCAATGGCCTACTTATCAGGAACAGAGTAGCCTTTGAGAACGCTCGCAACCTGAATGCCATTATATTCGACAAGACCGGTACGCTGACACAGGGCAAGTTCGGAATAACTGAAACTGTTATTTTCGATGCCACAATGGATGAAAAAGAACTGCTCAAGTATGCCACTTCTGTGGAAGCTAATTCAGAACATCACATTGCCAGGGGAATAGCGGCATCAATGGAGGATATGTATAATGTAGAGGATTTCCTATCCATTCCTGGGAAAGGAGCCCAGGGAATGGTAGAAGGAAAGGAAGTAAAGGTAGTTAGCCCTGGATATCTGAGAGAACAGGGCATTAACGTTGAAAATGAAGTTGTGGACAAACTCAGATCCCAAGGCAAAACAGTTGTTTACGTCATGATGGATGGAATAGTGAAGGGTGCCATTGCCTTGGCTGATATCATCAGACCAGAATCTAAACTGGCAATTTCCACACTAAAAGAAATTGGAATCAAATGCATGATGCTTACCGGTGATAATGAACAAGTTGCAAGATGGGTTGCAGAAGAGATAGGACTGGACGAGTATTTTGCCGAGGTGCTGCCACAGGAAAAGGCTGCCAAAGTGAAAGAGGTACAGTCAAGAGGTCTTGTGGTTGCTATGACCGGAGATGGAGTGAACGATGCTCCTGCTCTTGCCCAAGCGGACATAGGGATCGCCATAGGAGCAGGGACCGACGTAGCTGTGGAAACAGCAGATATAATACTGGTCAAAAGCAATCCCAAAGATGTTGTTTCTATAGTCGTTCTCTCCCGAGCTACCTACAGAAAGATGCTTCAGAACCTCTTCTGGGCCACGGGATATAACGTGGTGGCAATACCACTAGCTGCCGGTGTACTGTACAATCAAGGGATATTACTATCTCCTGCGGTTGGAGCTGTCCTTATGTCCCTTAGCACTATAATTGTAGCTATAAATGCCAGGTTTTTGTCAATGACAGGATTACAAAATCCTGAACTTGATTTACACCCTTAAAGACAAGATATCGTATTGATCTTTTTTTACTTTGTTCCAGCTTTGACCCATTCCCATCCACGATAGAGGGCTTAAAGTTAGAGCATTGCGAGACAAAGCTGAGCAAGCGGTGAAGGGCAGCCCGACAATTAACAAACCATCTATAAGATATTGGTTTTCAGGCATACTTTCTATGAAGACCTACAATAATAAAGAATCCTACAAATGCAAACATTGATTCAAATCCCGGAGACTTGGGTGTCTCAGTTATATTACTTACTGGTATCTGAGTAGTTGGTTTTTCCTGAGCCGTGTTGTTCGCTGGAACTTCAGCAGTTGGTTTCTCCAAAGTTATATTGCTCATCGGCACTTCAGTAACCGTCTGTTCCTGAGTTATGTTAGGAGTCGTTGCACCTGGCATTACAGGTGTGGTTTGTGGATAATCATCGGGATTTCCCGGAAATGTCAAAGCATTGATCTCCTCTGTATTAGTGAATCCATCATTATCCGAGTCAAGAGTCTCTATCGCTGCAAAGTTTCTTCCATTTGCTGAAGATGCCCTGCCATAAGGGTTTAGAGACTCTCCCGCAATATGACAGGTATTGCATGAATCAAGCTTTGTGCCGGCGGTATTATAATTCTGATTGAAAGATGTCAAGTAGCTGGATTTTGCTGCCACCATAGGCGCCCCGATCAAAACTACTACCGTTAAGAACAATATAATAATTAGTTTATAGTTCACATCTATCACCAACCTTCCCTATTATTATTAATTAGGTGTCACACAATATTTAAGTGCACTGTGTAACTCTTCTTTTAAACAACGCATTAACCTTGGCGTACCTGATTCATTGTATACTCTGATCTTGTTTCATTAAGCATAGGCGTTGTCGTCCAATCGCCGACAGCAAACGAAGCATCAACTGCAAATACAGCTATGATTCATGGTCTGAGATGTACTGATATGCTTTTTCCTTTAAGATGCAGGCTCGATTGAAACGGGCTCTATGTGAATGACTACATCTTGTACTCCATCGAAACGTTCTTTCAATTTGTCTTCAACTTGGTGGGCAATTAAATCTGATTCGACAATAGAGAGGTCATGCCGGACTCCTATTCTCATATCCATAAATATGTTACCTGCTACTCCTCTCGTTCGTATAGTTGTACACTCCAAAACCCCTTTTATTGAATAGGCTACCTTACATATTTCCCCGGGGTCAAGCTGTGACTGGTCACATAGCACAGATGCACTTTGTATGACGATAGAGTAACCTGCGCGTATGATCACTCCTGCAATGACAACAGAAATCAAAGGGTCGATTATTGGGAAGCCTGCTTTGATAGCAATGAGCCCAATGATTACAGAGAGAGAAACATATATATCACTTTTAGTGTGCATCGAATCGGCAATAAGCACTTCACTTTGAAGTTTCTTTCCGCTTCTATACTCATAGGTTGTGACAAAGTAATTGACCATCATTGTTCCTATCATTATCAAGAAGCTTATCAAAGTAACTTCAGGAACATCACTGCTGCCAAACCTGGAAAATGCAGAACTTACTATTTTAAGAGCCACGGATATAAGCAGCACTGCAATAAAAACGGAAGCTAATGTTTCAAACTTGCGGTGTCCGTATGGATGTTCTGCATCTGGTGGCTTGGAGGCTACTTGAATACCAACTAAACCTACTATATTGGAAACACCATCGAATAAAGAATGATAACCATCGGATTGCATACTTAACGTATTTGTCAGCATTCCATAGCTGATCTTAGCAACCGAAACTGCCAGATTGAGAAACAAAATAAGAATCATTATGTTTCGGATTTTTCTGTAGCGTGTATCCATCGGTATCTCTTAAGAAAATGACGCGGTAATATATAATACAGTAGGATTTTTATATCAACAAAGTAATGTTGCACCTATATTTTTTGCCAAAGGCTACCAGACGTATTTGATCCGATAAGTGCATATATGTATTGATGCATCAAGGCAAGTTGATTCATACTATCCCAGCACGGATACGCTCAAAAGAGCGTGTCGGTGCCCCAGCCACGATAGAAGGCTTAAGGTGCGAGCATTGCAAGGCAAAGCTGAGCAAGCGGAGAACTCTAGTCTGACAATTTCACATTTCTACTCTCGTGACAACACCATGAATTTTATCTGGGGAGAGTTCATGGAATTGCACAAAAGAAGGCGACATTTTTTTCATAATGGAGAATATTTTCCACGCAGGATTATCAGTTACGATATCTTCAACTCCGTAGAATATTGTTTTTTCATCTATTCCCGCAGTTTTTAATATCTCTGAAAGGTCTATCACTTCCATATATCCCATTGTTATTTCAAATGTTCTCAATCCATCCGCAAGTTTTTCCTTGAACAAACTTGCTACACCAAAAGGATTGTCAAGTATGACAATAGTAACAAGAATATTATCTTTATAGACTATCCCATTATCTAACATAGTATGTGTAATATACTGGGGAATATTACTTATGCTCCTGGCAAAAAAGAGGGCTGTTCCCTCTATTTTGTTTGTAAAATGATATGCCAGGTTATATTTTTTAAGAAAAACATTTATGTCCATGGGGGATAAAGACTTATAAAGTTTTTGTTGTCCATTCGTATAAATTAGAATCATGCTCAGACAAAAAAGCGCAATTAAAAGAGACCAATAACCTCCATGGGATAATTTGTACGAGTTGGAAATGAGAAAAATCATTGCAACAGATGTTACACACATAGAGATAATGGTTTTTACTACTTGTTTTTTGAAGTAAAATATAAAGGTCATCATTATGCCTGTGATTACCATTGTGCCTGTAACAGTCAATCCATATGCAGCAGCAAGTCTGCTGGATTCCTTAAACTCAAGTATCGCAAACAGTACAGCAATAAGAAGCAACCAATTCACAAAACTGATATAGATCTGCGATTTAATTACATCCGAAGTATATTCTATTTTAAAAAGTGGTGCAATTCTGGTAGTTATTGCCTGATATGCTATTGAAAACATGCCGCTGATCATAGCCTGGGAAGCTATCACCGTAGCCATGATGCTAAGGATAAAGAAAGGCACATACAAAAAATGTGCCTGTTGAAATATCATCTCATACAGTATGTTATGGGAGTCTGGATTTCTGATCAGGAATGCTCCTTGTCCAAGGTAAGACAATAACAGTGCAACAAAAACTAATCTCCAGGCTTTTAGAATCGGTTCTCTGCCAAGATGACCCATGTCGGCGTATAATGCCTCACCGCCGGTTGCACACAGGATAACTTCAGATAATACGAAGAATCCTGCCCATCCATGATGTAACAGGAAATTTATAGCATAATATGGATTTATGGCTTTAAGAACGGATGGTGTGTAAAAAATAGAGACAATACCCGAGAGAGCAATAGCTAAAAACCATAGAACCATCAAAGGCCCGAATATCCATGCTATCTTTTCAGTTCCCTTTTTCTGGAAAGAAAAAAGACATATTGCAATCACTCCGGCAATCAGCATCAAAGTCTCTTGTTTGATGGATTCAAAACCTTGAATAATCCGTATACCCTCTACTGCACTGAGTATACTGATAGCAGGTGTTATTATGCCATCACCAACAAGGAATGAGATACCAATATATGATAATATTGTGACTATCACTACTTTTCTACCTGGCTTTAGTAGAGGAACAAGGAGTTCTTTAAGTACAATAGTTCCTCCTTCACCTTTTTTTCCAAGGTTCATAGCAAGCCAGGAATATTCGATGGTTACAAGTATCACAAGTGTCCAGACAATTAAAGACAGAACTCCTATTACATTAGCAGGTGTAACGGCTGTAAGAAGAAAGATAACCGTAAGCGTGTAAATAGGACTTGTACCAATATCACCAAAGACAAGTCCAGTGGATTTAATAATCCCTCCGAGATCCCTTTTGTTAAACACAATAATCCCATCAACTTGATTTAGCAATATCTATTAAAAATAAAAAAATTAGAATAGAAGTGTGTTGAGAAATTTTTTTTGTACCTGTGCCTAATAAAATGACTGCATGGCATATCCTACAACAAGTATATGAACATTTTGATTAAATGATCGCAAATCATTAAAGTAATCCTCGCGTGGATTTGCCTACCTTATATGAGAGAGAGGAATTTTACAAAATCTGTTTTTTATTTATCTGTCCCTACATCACGTTTTTTCAGTTTTGCTTTTCCTATATTTTAAACTGTTTCTTCTATACACCCCATTCAGTATAAATACTAGAACTATAGTATAAGTGCAGAAACGTTTATTGTATATCCCGAATTTTATTTTATGTCCAAAATAGAGGCGTGCTATGGATCTCCTATCAATGATCATGATAGTCGGTGGTTTATGCTTATTTGAAACTATCAGCAGTATCGATAATGCCATCATCAATGCTCAGGTGCTGTCTACCATGGGGGAGAAAGCACGCAGATGGTTTTTGATATGGGGACTATTCTTTGCGGTTTTTGTGATCCGCGGACTTTTACCATGGGTTATCGTATGGGTAAGTACACCTTCCCTAGGACCAATTGGTGCCCTTACTGCGACATTCAGCAATGATCCTAAAGTAATAGAAGCAATTGAAACCGCAGCTCCTGCTTTGTTGATGGGTGGCGGAGTATTCCTGCTGTTCCTGTTCTTGCACTGGCTGTTCCTGGAAAAGAAGAATTTTGGGATATGTGGAGAACCTTATTTTATGAAAAAAGGTGTCTGGTTCTTTGCTATCGTGTCAATAATACTATCCGTTATTGTGTGGTATAGTCTGAAAATAAACTATCTTATCGCTTTCAGTGCAGTAATTGGCTCAACTGCTTTTTTCATTACTCATGGATTCAAGGAGAATGCGGAAAAAAGTGAAAAAGATCTCGTCCAAAAAAATATGTCAGATATGAGCAAGATATTCTATCTGGAGATCATAGACGCAACTTTTTCTATAGATGGTGTCATCGGAGCATTTGCATTCACTCTCTCAGTGCCATTAATAATTCTTGGAAACGGACTCGGAGCTTTTGTAGTCAGAGAACTGACAATAGGCAATATCGATAGGATCCAGAAATACATGTATCTGAAGAACGGAGCAATGTATTCTATATTGTTCCTGGGCATGTTCATGATCATGGATGGTTTCGGATATCATATACCTTCGTATCTGTCGCCAATGGCAACATTCTTCATAGTGATCTATTTCTTCTATAAATCAAAGAAGCAACTCAATACTGCAGAAATCGATTCCAGTTGTTTGTTAAAACAAGAGTAAAAGCAAAACCCGACATTCCTCGTAAAGCATGCAATTCAAAAACAGAAAATTAAGTATGCAAAGGCTGACTGAAAACTATCAGCCCTAATTCCTGCGATGAAAGGCATACATCTGGACTTTTTTCATCTTTGCAAGGTTCTGTATCCTTTGTATCTCGTCTTCTTCAATTACTCTTGCATCTATATAAGGGCAGTCAATAATTTTAATAAATAATCGTAGACTATTTACAACAGATCAGCAGGTCCATGTTTATTCCATGCTTCTTCTTCAACTTTTCTTATAACGTCCTTCAGAGGCAGATCAGTTTCTTTGGCAACTCGCTTGCAATCTTCATACTCTGCAGAAATATGCAAGATCACACCATTATGGTCCTCAGCTATCTTCACGGGCATATCGTATGCATTTCCCCTTATAAGGACACTTACGCTTTCCATGCGCCTGTCGGCAGTATAACGATGTCTGGTAGGGATCACACGGATCCCCAGAGTACCGGTTTCCCTCATGATTTCCCGTGCTAGAGTAGCACTATGCTCAGGTTTTGTAATTACTTTTATAATATGTCCGGTACGTCCTTTTTTCATGGTAGCAGGGATAATGGCAACGTCCCTGGCTCCCATTGAAAGTAATTTCTCGAACAGGTTACCCAGCACTTCTCCGGTGACATCGTCCACATTTGTTTCCAGTACCTCAATGGAATCTCTGGAGAGGTCATCCTCTGTATTTATGAGAGTGCTACGCAGCACATTAGGATCTTCGGTATCAGCATCTCCTGCACCGTAACCTACAGACAGGATCTTTCCCCTGGGAAAATTTTCAAGGGGAAGGGCAAAGTGACCCAGGATGGCAGCTCCTGTGGGTGTAAGAAGTTCCCTGTTCCCTGAACCATAGAATGACAGACCCGTGAGTTGCAGGATCTCAAGGGTGGCAGGAGCTGGTACAGGCATGGAACCATGGGCGGCCTTAACCCTGCCCCCCCCTACATTAATAGGTAGACAGAAAATTGCATCAGCATCTATTTCGTGCATTGCATAACAGGAACCTATTACATCAGCTAAAGCATCGTTCTGGCCGACCTCATGAAAGTGCAGTTCATCAAGGGATATGCCATGTACTTTCGATTCGGCTTTTGCCATAAGATCGAAAACTGCCAGTGCACTATGTTCAACTCTGGGTGGCAGACCGGCATTTATCACAATGTCCACCAGATCATCATAGTGGCGTGCATGTTCCTCGTGTGCTGCGTCTATGTGTACATCCACTGCAGAAATACCTCTTTTCTTGGCTTCACCTATCCTTACTGATACGTCCACTGCAGATTCTATGATTTTACTTATCTTTTCTCTGTCAGCTCCCAGAGCAATGAGGGTTCCAAGGATCATATCCCCAGATGCACCTGAAAAAGCATCAAAAATGAGCGTCCTCATGACTGTGTCTCCCTGTTTTTCCCGTCACGGGCCCTTGCAACACTATTGGCTATCCTTGCAGCAAAAGCTCCTGCAACGAACCCTGCGTCGATGTTCACGACCGCAAGTACAGAGCATGACTGCAACATTGAAAGGAGTGCAGCCTCACCCTTAGCGCCTGCCCCATAACCAGTTGATACAGGCACACCGATCACAGGCACGTCCACAAGACCCGACACAACTGTAGGTAGTGTGCCTTCCCTGCCAGCAGCTACCACTATGGAATCCGGCTTATGTGACTGCAGCTTGGACATCTCACCGACAAGCCTGTGAAAACCGGCAACTCCAACATCATAGATCGCGATCGTCTCACACCCCATTTCAGAAGCTACTATGCGGGCTTCTTCAGCAACTGTGATATCAGCCGTCCCTGCAGAAATTATTGCCACTACACCTCCTGTTTTTGAAACAGGTGTGCCATTGTGCACCACTACTGTCTTTTTGTATTTCCCCCATTCCAGCTGTTCAGGCCCGATGGCAGCTTCCAGTAACTTTACATTTGTCTCATTAAGACGTGTTATAAGCGCCCTGCCACATGCATCTACATGGGCTTTTGCTATTTTGACCACGTCTTCAGGTTCCTTGCCCTCCGCAAGGATGGCTTCCATGATCCCGGTGCGCTGGCTGCGACAAACATCTATCTTTGCAATATCGGAAACCGGTACATAACCCATGCCGCGTATAAGAGACTCCGCAGCATCAAGGTCTGTTTCGTTGTTCTTTATTTTAAGCAGGATATCTTTGAGGTCCATGTTCACACTCGGATATTGTAGTAAAAGTTTAAGATGCTTTCCCAGTATCATATTGACTTATTTTCATAAAGGACAAAATTAAATAAATTCTATAAACGATCTTTAGAATTTCTAGTAAGAGATTGTAGAAAAAATAGCAGAAAAGTCAATGTTCCTGACAAATATCTTTTTTAAAAAGTATTATAAAAAGTATTATGATTCCCTGCCCGCCATCACATTACTTGTTGTTGAACTGAGCATAGACTACCGCTGCAGCAATTATACAGCCGTATACTCCTAGCTTGATTGTCCTCGCTATCATTTATACCACCTCTCGTTTTTTATAAATGATTTTTGTTTATCATACCACTGTTGCAACGATCAATCCAATATCTTTTTTGTATCATTAGCCACTTTATAGGTGCTCTGCAAGCTATTCTTTGTTGTTTCAGCATATAAATATATCCTATACAGTACATATAGAAATTATCATAATGATAAGTTTGAATATAAAAATTTGAGCTTTAGAACCAAACAAATTAAAGTAAAACGTATATACTCTAAAAGCAGTATGCATTACCATGAGAAAAGGGGTCATAATCTTTCTGAATACCAGAACTTACTTATCATAATACGCTTTCTTTTTTGGTATGGATAAAGCCGAACTAGCCGAAGATCTAGCTGTGCAGGAATGGAAGCGGTCTATTTCCCCCGCCCCTACAACATGGGCTTCATATTGTCAGATCCTATTACAGTATTGCAGATGGACCCAGAAAACACCTAGCGAGATGCTAGAGGAAGCAGAGAGAGAGCGAAACTTACAGCGTAGGCTCCAGACCCATAGAGCAGAATTGCTGAGGTACAAAGAGTACCTGGAAGAGCAGGGCAAAGCGCCTAAGACTGTAAGAAAATTCATAGATGTAATGCGCTCTTTCTACAATACTTTTGATATCAATGTCAATGTAGGCAAGCTCAAAAGAGCTGCTCCCAGGGAAGAGCATACAAAGATCCCTAGTATAGAGGATATAAGAAAAGTCCTTGAGGTTGTGGGCCCACTGGAACGGGCTCTTCTCCTGGTAGGCTGTAGCTCTGGGTTAGGTGCTAATGAAATAACTAACCTCAAAATATCGCAGTTCAGAGAAGGGTACGACTCGGAGACCGGGCTCGCTATGCTATATATCAGGAGAGAAAAGGCTCAGTACGATCATGTTACTTTCTTAAGCCCGGAGGCTTCCAGAGCAGTACAACAGTACCTAGCGTGGAGAGACGTGCCGCCTATCTCCAAAAACAAAGATGTAGTCGCAGCATATCAAAAGAGACGGACAACTGATGACGGATACCTCTTTGTCAAGGGACATATACCTGCAGCATATCTTGAGACGCAGGATGAAGAGCTGCGCAAGTATAGCCGCACTTCTTTTGCAGAAGTGTATAGGGAGATGCAGCATATCATTGAGAGTAAGAAAGGAGCGGGCCAGTGGGGGCTCATCCGCTCTCATAACATGCGCAAGGTCTTTTACTCTGCTCTGATTAACGCAGGCTGTGACTCGATGATAGCAGAGTATTTTATGGGCCACACATTAGACGCTACACGAACAGCATATTTTAGGGCATCGCCCGACAAGCTGCGGGATCTCTACATACAGTACGTGCCAGCACTTACGATACAGGAAGCCGTAGACCTCGAAAGCTCAGAGGAATATCAAAGGATGAAGGATGAGAATCAAGCCTATGCAGCTACAAAAGGGAAGGACTCACTTAAGGTAGATATGGCATTAAGTGAGGTTGAGAGGCTCGAAAGAGAAATACATGCCCTCAAAGCATGGGTAGAAGTGAGGGATATTATCACACAAGCTAAGCTAAGAAAGAGCAAGTAATGTGCCAAAAACTATATATGTAATTAGCACCTATTAGTAATTGTAGTACGGGAATATGAAGGTGAAGAAAATGATGATAGAAGTAAGTAACGTTGGACACAGTGTATGGCCGGACAACAGTTATATTGAAAAACGCGTATCTAGGATGGGTTCTAGGTACGTGTGGTCAGTCCATTATACCGACTGTCTCGGTCTCCATGTGGAGACAGGAGCAGAAGCAAGTAAGTTCCGCGCGGAACTTGCGGCCAAGAGGACAGCGAGAATCCTTATTCCTAAGGATTGGAGGGAATAAGGAGATACAAATGCAGTGTCAAAGAGGTGAGGATTGATGCCCCGCCCCTCTATTGATATCCCCCTACATGATGATCTAAAATCCCTGCGAACCCTACTCGATGAGGGGTATAATCAAGTGGAGATTGTTGAGTATTATAATCTCAGAGGAATACCCCTATCTAGGGGAACCATCCAAAACAAAATAAAAGAGTTGAGGAGGACCAATGAGCAGGAGGAGTCTGAATAATGGACACGTCTACTGAATATATCACAATGTGCAGACAAGCACAGGAATTGCAAGAGAGATGGAAGCCGAGCGAAGGTGACTTTGTATTCCACAAATTAGATGGGAACGTGGTTACACTCCCCGCTTTGCCAGAATTGGCAAAAGTGGTGGTGGTCACTTCATGCACCTGGTTACCCCGGCTGGATCAACTTGTAGATCTAGTGAGGGAGCACTACATCAATATTAGCACAATTCAGCAATCAGCAATCAGAGTATTGTGCTCATTGTTCGACTGTGAACACAACATCTCATTGCTGCACAGTATACAGACTCCTGAACAATATATATTATCTGAATTGTATCAGGAGAAATATTCTAAGTGGTGGAATGGAGAAGATTGGTTGAGTCCCGCTGCATACATAGTATGGTATGGAATGTCCACTGAGCAGCAGGAGGATATCAAAAAGTGGGCAAAGGAATGAATACAGCAATGATTAATTTCACTGATAGAGCAGCCGCAGCATTGCTGCCGCTAGCCGAAAAAATCGGGCAAATCATGCAGAACTATGAAGCGCCTACCTTGAAAATGAGTAAGAAGGGGGGGGAGCTAAAATATATTACAATGAGGCGAATGAAATGACAGAAACAGACATTAGCAAACGTCTATATGATATACCTCGTGCCGCTGTGCTAGAGTCGTTGTATAGTGATTTTTTAAATTTGCGTGTACTGCCCTTGTATTTTGGCCCGGCTGTGAGAGGGGTAGAATATAGTATAGCCCTGAAATATGAAATCATAATACACGATATGTATAGAGGGGAGGTTGATACAGTCAGTGCCGAGCTGATTCACACAGGGGCAATAATGTCTGATATACTATGCAGTATAGGAGATGACACTTATGTCCACTGCACTACGGCAGAAATCGATTCACATATCGCAGAAAACATCAAAAACGAATTGGCCAAACACAGGGCCGCAAATCGTGTAATAATCAGAGTTTCGTTTGTGAAAACGATGCATGACGGGCCATGGGGATGATTGAAGGTGAGATTCCTATACCCTTTTATCATGCAGACCGAGTACCTAGACAAAACATGGAGAGACGTGCCCATATTGAGATTCTCTGATTACCTGCATTGGGCTCTACGGGAGGAGTTGAGAAAAGAGACCCCAAGAGCTAGAGATTATCATGAGTTACTAGACCTAATGGAAAAAGGAGAAGTTTTCAACAATATAAGGTTGGTGAAAAAAGAGTAAGCGCCTTACCCCTTTACCATCGTTCCCGATATGGGTATCTCAATATAATAATTATCAGCCGTTCTGAGTTTGAGATACCCGGTTATGCCATCCCCTTCTGTTTTTATTTTAGAAGTACCTACTTTTTCATTGACATAGAGCCGCTGGTTCCTGGTATCTACGCTTAACGTAAAGTGTATATTGTTCTCTACTGGAGTAGGCTCTATCGCTGGCTCAGGTTCCGGCTCTGGTGTAGGAGGTTCAGCTAACACTATATTAAGTTTCGCTTCTCCATATCGTCCGTCTGCCGTCCTGATTTTGAGCTCGTTGTATCCTGCAGATGCTTCAAGTGTAGGCAGGAGGAATTGTACTGACCCGCTTGACGCTTTTCTTTTGAGTGTCAGTGAGACCAATAGATCTGTTCCGGTGACGGCTGTCTGTAGCTTCGTTTCTGGGGAAGCTGTAGATACAAGAAACTCTA
Source organism: Methanomethylovorans hollandica DSM 15978 (assembly GCF_000328665.1). Lineage (NCBI taxonomy): Archaea > Methanobacteriati > Methanobacteriota > Methanomicrobia > Methanosarcinales > Methanosarcinaceae > Methanomethylovorans > Methanomethylovorans hollandica. The sequence continues at coordinate 1,224,706 of NC_019977.1, read as the reverse complement.
CGTTCCTTGTACCGTACCTTCCATCTACGGACAGTTTGACAGTAGCTAAGGATAGAGTACTATTGCGAGGAGCTACAGCAGAAGTCTTGATATCGATAGTTTGAGTTCCTATTTTCCCAGCAGAGTCCACAACTGAGAGGATGGTTTGTATTACTTCTCCTGAATCAATCGGCTCAGCGTTCTCTACTGGGCTCGTAGGAGCCACTAGGTTGAGCGTTCCTTTCAGATTATGCGAGTATGTGGTTATACCCGTAAGTTTGTTTCCTGAGCCTCTGATCGAACCTCTTGCCTGATCTATCCTAAACCCATAGCGGCAATTACTGACAGTATTATTATTGAAATTCCATCTGTAATTACCCGAGATTGGGTACAGAGCTTCAGACATCTCTATACAGTACATCAAGTTTTTGAACATGTTGTCCCTTATTTCTACTCCATCAAAACCTGCTCCTGCTATTCCTGCATTGCTGTAGCCATTGTATTTGAGATCATTGTTGTAGTACCTGCCCACAAAATCAAAAGTATTTTCGTAGATAGATACCTTATCACAGCTTGCTATATCCCCTAATAGCCAGATGCCTGAGCCGTTGAGCGTGTGGAAGTTATTGCCGTGAATCTTCATCTTCACGAACATCCGCTTGTCGAACTCAAGGCCCGGCCCTGTGCTCCAGGGCTCTATCTCAGACCATATCTCATTATCGTGAATATCCCAACCTGCTGCACCGTAAGACCAGCGGCCGCCCGAGTTGGTTCTGGTCATTACGTTGTTGCCTGCATAGACTCCATTATCACACCCATACATGAAATAGAAAGCATCGTGACCCAGATGAGCTACGGTATTGTTGAGGATCTTTGCCCCATCGCTGGTTGTAAGTTTCAGCCCATCGCTTGCACCATTACGGAGCAGGCAGTTTTGCATAGATACGTCATCACTATTCCTTAGCCAGCACAGCGCCAGCTCAGACCTGCCTCTAATTGCCCCTGGCTGTTTGGAGAAATTCCCGTCTAAGATAAGATCCTCAAACTCTACTCCGTCTACATTGTACCCAGAGAGCATAGGAGCAGACGGATGACTGGCTGCCATTTGCAGCACTGGCTTCTTTGTTTGGTCTGCTGCTACCAGTGCTGTATCTGATTTTGCTATAGCTGCTCTTCTGATAGAGTACGTACCTGGTTCTATCTCGATAGTGCCGCCCCTTGCAAGGGCTGCTATAAGTTCTGCGCTGCTTGATACTGTTGTCGCCATTGTTGTGTCCTCACGAATTAGTGATTGTGATGTTTGAAATCAGTCCTTTTGTAGAGCCGAATGCCTGATGCGTACCGTGTGCCAGTCCCGTACCTACTACGGTATCGGGATAATTGAGCTGTGTAGTCAGGCCGTACTCCAGAACGCAGGGATAAGGGACCCCCTGAGGTAGTCCGTTTCTTGTCATCCCAGACATGCCTCCTGATGCTGTCCATATGATATGATATGTGGTTCCTATGTATAGCTGTTTTGAGGCATCACATACGTATTTGAATACTCCTCCCTGGGTAGCCATCACCTTGAGCCTGTAAGGATACGTATCAGACCCTATGCCAGAGAACCCAAACATCCAAACTATATTAGTGCCAGAGGTTGCCCTGCTGAACAGCTCATAGCCCCAATACGTAGCCCCTGGGTACTCATCTATCCTGATATCAAATTCTACTACCGTAGTAGAAGAAGGAACCTCGGGATCTTCAATAGTGAATTTGGGTTGTGGTTGCTGTACAGCCCAGCCTCTACCATTCCCCAGAGGAACAGTATATACTCGGTCTGTTGCCTCGCTTGCTGTTGCAGGGATTGCTACAGGAATAGCTTTGCCTTGAATTGGATATATTAATACCCGGTCATCAACAGCAGCAGTAGCATTGTTCTTAATGAACTCTGAACCCATTGAGCGAGTAGTGACAACTAGCCCCCTGTCTCCTACATTGTAAGTCATTCTAGCAGCCTCGCTTGTATTGTATTTCCGTTCTCAAGTAATACCGTAGCAGTAGTGCCGTTAATGGCTGTTATAGTGCCTGCTTGGATCTCTGCCTGAGTAGAGAATTTATTGTCTACTATTCCTACTGTTTCGGATACTGTGTTTGAATCGAACACATCTGCAAGTTCAGAGATAAGAGAGATATCCTGATCTACCGTACACTCTATAGTGACCGTGGAGTCTGCTTCCTGGATTGAGTGCGAGATGTTGACTATCCTCATTACTCCCATATTGGTTACAGCGGCCGGAAAACCATCACCGAGGAACCTTATTTTTTGCCATAACCTAAAATCATGCCTAAGCTTGAATGTTGCTCTGACCGTATACAATTCAGTAGACAGCCCAGCAAGCAGGAAAGCTGCCCGAGTATCGCAGATAGCCTGAGTAGTGTAGTTCAGTGACTCCTCGTAATACTCTCTTGCGTACTCATAGCCTCCTGTCAGCCTGTCTGTCTCTGCTACTGAGGTCAGGTACACATTGTTTACAGGGTCTCTGCCCCTAACGATTATTCTATTGTACGTTTTCTCAGACACTGGTTTTGCAGAGGGGATGCCTACAAGCGTCCCGTCTGTGTGGTACACATCGTATTGAGCAGGAAGATCAAGCCCTGCAGTAGGCTCATCTATGTTAGCTGGGTCTATGAAATATGCTATAGCATCGTCCCCATCCCAGGAGACTAGGAATAGATAGCCTAGATAGTCCGCTATCTTTTTGATGGCCTGCATCTTGGTTGTTTTGGGAGTAAGGGAAAACTCTGCTGTAGTGGTAGGCCCTGCCGCTATCCTATACGCTGTGATCCCTGTGCCCTCTAGGAGATGCTCTATCCAATCCCCCCAGGTAGGATACGCAGTGACTAGCTTGATCGTGGTTTCATCGTATGGGACTAGCTGCCTGCTCAGATAATACGCATAATCGTAAGCAACTACACTTGTTTTATTTGCTGCGTCCGATATTACATAATCTGGTTCAGGTATGATACCTGCAAATATCCGGTTGACGTCCCCGTATATGTCTAGCACATCGTAGAATATCCTACGCTGAGTAGGTGGTACAGTATGCCCCTCAAATTTGATATCCATTTGCCACATCGCATCTGCTATAGATTTGCGGACAGTAAGAGCAGTCCAGGGATACTGATCCAGGTCCATGCCCTCTATCAATGGATCGGCAGCAGGAGTAACGTAAACATCAGTTGAGGCATAGAGAGAGTCATTGACTGCTACTGTTGAAGGGGTTACAGTGATCCCCGTGGACGCTGTCAGGTAGTCCTTGATTTCCGCAGTAGGAGACAGCACTAGCCCTGTCTCGTATGGAGTCACCTCGGGTATAATTGTTACTGCCCGGGTTGCATAGTGTTTCCCGGTGAACCCGTGGGACGGAGTGATGTGCAGGCTGAACGATTCTATAATGTCCTCTTTGTTCGCACCGTCTACTGTCACAGTATAGTTCAGTAGTGTAGCAGAGGACTGCACCCTGACCCACCGTACGTATTGGTACGTATTGGGAGCATAGGCGTATAAACCAAATTGGCCAGCAGCAGACAGCATAGCAGTATGGGTATTTGGGCCTGTAATTGCTGTCCAGGAAGTATTTCCCACATAATATTTAGTGGCAGCTTTTGTACTGAATATATCTACTCTGTCCACTGCTGCTGTATTGTCAGACCATAGAGGAGATGAGCCGGACACATACGTACCATCCGACCATCTGCGAGGATAGGAGGAAGTATAAGACCTGGTAAATTGGACTTCTCCCCAGGAAGCCCTGAACACTATACCAAATTTCAAATTAGTATTAGCTTTTGTGACTATGCTTGCATAGATAGCCTTGTCATCGAGTCCACCGGATACCGCTCTATAGATTTTCTTGCCGGACGTGCTGCACTTGAGCAGGCTGCCCGATGCAGTCCACGAGGCAGTATCGCCGGACCAGTTGTCCGCCCAGTTCGCATCATTGAATTCATCGAATATGAAGAATGTGTTGGCTCCGCTTGATTCTGATGTAGCTGCAGCATTCCCATAATAGAAATTGATTGTTGTCTGTCCGGCTGGAACTCTGACCCAAACTCTTGCCACTGATCCAGCCGTAGCATAGTCAAAATAATACGGCAGTGGAGTACCGTCTGTTGCAGCAAAACGGAGGTCACTAAAATCAGAATTCATCCCAGTCTGGTAATAAATGTATACAAGCGCCTGCACCTCTTTAGCTTTTGCTGTATCTGCAAAAGTCACATGCCCTTTATACTTCCAGCCTGGATAAGCCATGTTATAACTCCGATTAGGATATTACAGCACTAATTGATACAAGAGCCTTTTCCCCGTTCTCATAAGCCTTGCCTGCTGCTAACAGGTGACGTACAAGCATAGTTCCTCCAGATGAGGCAGAGAATACCCCAAACTCTCTTATAGTTACGTCGCCTGTGAAGGCGAACTCCTTCTCCCATTTGGCTGTATTCGATGCCACATAGGAACAGGTAGCCGCCGCTCTTGCTCCTCCGTTTGCTGTGATCTCGGTCACTAGCTGCGTCTGTGTTGCTGCCTCTGCTGTGCTGCCGCTACCGATTGCGATATAGGTGAATGCTGGTACAGAATCCACACCATTGAGCAGCTTTGCAGCTGCCACTTTGCCTGCGTTAGTTAGTATTGCCATTATAAAACCTCTGTTACTTCTTTACCGTCTGGGTATACCGTTGTTTTCTCAACAGGTACACCATTGACATCTATTTTAGTTATTGAGATTATAAACTGTCCTGTTTCTATATTTGAGATCATGCGCTGCCTCCATCTATTAGGGCTGGGAGTTCATCCGCTACAGGTACGGGTAGAGTGCCAGTATGTTGTACAAAAGTGATATCGTATTCCCACCGCCCAGGAACACGGGTATACTTGAACCTAATGGGGGGCTTGATACAGCAGCCGCTATAGGTTATGCCATCAATTACAAGATCTGCGAATTTGCCCCGCTTGAGTCTGATTGCATCCCGCTCTACATCATCCTCTGTTAGACACCTATATGTTTTTGAGAACCTCGGAGTACTAGAGGTCTGTATAAACGTCTCTCCTGATGCTAGTCTGGTTTCGTTGTAAGAGAAATCGTCAACTATTTCAGGCTCAGAAAGAGCAGAGATCCTTAGAGAATCAAACACTACGTCAAGATAGTCGCCTGTACTCATGATTTGATCCCTCTCCTAAACCTGTCCCTAGTTGTCCGTCTGTTGATGTCATCCATCATCTCATCAAACCCATACTCGTTAGACATGTTAGCAGTGATATATATTGTGTCGCCCTCATAGGTGACGTTACCTGATCCTGGTCCAGAGCCTAGTCCTCTGCCTGCTGTAATGCTAGCTGCTTTAGCTAATGCATTGCTGATAGGATTGATAAGGATAGCATCCCAATTAGTCGCTTGGGGGATGGCTAATTCGTTCTTCTCCATCCAATGCCAGCCAGTGTACCCCGCTATGCCGCCAGTGTCGTGTTTTTCAAGGGGATTGTATCCTACTGTGGTAGGCGTACCAGATAGTGCTGTTCTGCCGCCGGTGTAGGAAGGGAGGGAGGTGATTCTAGCCGACCCTGTGCCACCCGATGAAGTGCCGCCTGTCCTGATATTTGAAGTAGAGGAGGTTGATATATTGGCAGAGTTGCCAGTCGACACTAACGACAGTACCGAGTTCACCGCTGACCTCAGTGAGGATATTCTAGAAGTGAGTCCGTCTACCATGCTCTGTACCCAGCTAGCAGCAGCACTATAGAACCTGCTCCCTGCATTGGATATAGCAGATATAATTGTATTGATCTCTGCCTGTATCCGAGATCTGATAGAAGCCCAGCCGGAACTAACACCGCTTGCTATGCTGCTCCAAGCACTGGCGATAGTTGCCCGGATGTTGTTCATTGCACTTGAGATAGCAGACTGTATAGATGCCCATATACTCTGTGAGGTTGCTCTGATGCCATTCAGTACTGAGGTGATTGTACTGTGAATAGAGTTCCATATATTCTGAGCAGTGGCTCTAATATTATTCAGTGATGCTGTTACGGAGCTCTGAATTGAGTTCCAAGCGTTGACAGACGTTGTTCTAATGTTGTTGAGTGCAGCTGTAATAGTAGACAGTATGGAGTTCCATATGTTGCTTGCAGTAGTTCTTATATTGTTCAGTGAGTTAGAGACAGAGGTCTGTATACTATTCCAGATAGTTGTTGATGTGGTTCGGATTGAATTGAGTGAGGTTGTAATTGAGGTTTGTATATTATTCCAGATAGTTGTAGACGTTGTCCTGATGCTATTGAGTGCAGTAGAGACATTTGTTTGTATTGCGCTCCAGGCAGTGCCTACTGTTGTTCTTATTGAATTCAATGCAGTAGTAATGTCTGTGCGCATTGTGTTCCAGGCATTGCTTACTGTTACTCTGATTGAGTTTAGGGACGTGGAAACCGAGGTTTGAATGTTCGTCCATGCTGTGCTTGTATCAGCCCGGATGGCTGTCAATCTCTCTGATATGGACTGCCGGATAGAGTTCCATGCTGTAGAGACAGAGGCAGATATGCCGCTCATGTGGGTTGAGACTGTAGTAGATAGCCCAGAGAAGGAGGTGTTAGCGTCTGTCCCTATCCCGTCTGCTTCGGTTTTGATATCCCCTCTAATCAATTTCCAGAATGTAACCACTGATGTCCTAAATGTACCGTCCTTGTCGGTCAGAGCCTCTTTGATATCGTCCCATGTATCAGTAATATCGGTCTCTATATCGTCCCATGCAGTAGAAGTGTCTAGGCCGACTGCATCCCATACTACCCCTATTACCTCTGCAAGTGCCCCGGTTCCCCATATGTTTTTGATGTCCTCATACGCTTCTGATACGGATGCCTGTATGTTTTCCCAAGCGTCCGCCCAGTCTCCATTGATGAGGTCTACAATGAACTCTAAAGCATCCCCTAAAGTATCCCACCAGGATTTGATACTGTCTATTATGGGAGGCAGTATGATCTGAAGTGTATTAATTGCAGGAATGAGAACATTGTCGAACAGCCACTCTGCTGCATCTGTGAGCTTCTGTATTGCATCGAGTGTGTCCTGCCCGTTCGCTGTCCACCATGCACTAATCTTCTCCAGTCCATCCCGCACAAATTCGACTACGATAGGGATAAGTGGCTCGATTGCATCATATAGATCATTGATTTTTTGCCACAGTGTGTTAAGCGTAGACTCTCCGTTAGCACTCCACCAATTGCTAATAGCAGTGAACCCTCTGGTTGCTAGATCCCATACTGTGTCTATGAGGTCTGAACCCGTTGTAATCAGCCATGTAAACGCAGTATTAAGAGCCGTCATTACGGTATTACCGTTAGCACTCCACCAATTGCTGATAGCTATAAGCCCTCTGTTAGCGAGATCAAGCACTACTGCAATAAGCTGTGAGCCAGTATCTATGATCCACGTAAAAGCAGCATTAAGCGCATTCATTACCCCGTTACCGTTTCCAGTCCACCATGTGCTAATTCCCGTGAGGGCTCGTTCTACAAGATCCCTAATAGTAGTAATTAGAGGGATAGCAGCCGCCTGTATTCTATCGAACGCAGCTCTCAGCGTCTCCATTACTCCGCTGCCGTTCTGCGTCCACCATGCGCTGATTAGAGTGAGTGCATTGAGTACAAGATTTCGTACAGCCTCGTAGACAGGAGTAATAAACGCTACTGTTCTCTGGAATGCTGCTATCAGTGCATCTAGTACCGCTCTGCCGTTAGCACTCCACCAATTAGAGATATACTCAAACCCGTCTCTAACTAGCGATTGTACTCTCTCCAGAAGGGCAAGAGCTACCCCTCTTAGGTTCTCAAACTGTTGAACTAACCAGGGGCCTACTCTATCCCAATTCGTGTATACAATGGCTGCTGCTGTTGCTATACCTGCAAGAGCCAGACCCACCGGACCGAATAGGATAGGCAGACCTGAGAACAATGTGATTATAGTACCTGTCGACTTAATCAGAGTACCAAAAGCAATAAGCGCAGGGCCAATTGCAGCCGCTAGCCCTGCTATCATTATGATGTTTTGTAATAAAGGAGTAGGAAGAGAAGAGAGCTGATTGAATAGCTCTGTAGCTCTGTCTATCCAGGGCAGCAGGGCATCTGCTATAAGATCCCCTATTGTGATCTGTAATGTTTCTATAGATCCCTGTAGCTGTCTGATTGCTCCACCTGCACCGCCCTCCATTGTGTCAGCCATTGTTTTGGCTGCGCCAGCTGATTCTGTAAGGGCTGCCGTCTGAGCCTCTATAGCAGGAGTACCCTGCCCTAACAGTGCTAGTACTCCGGGCCCAGAGTTGACCCCAAATACCGCCATTACGTCAGCGGCTGACATACCTGCTTTTGCCAGTACCTCCAGAATCTCAGTGAAGCTGGTTGTTGCCGGGTTGACCATATCTAGCTCAATCCCGTAACCGTGAAGTACCCCGGCTGCTTCATCAGTGGGTACGGCCAGCCTCTCTATAGCCCCTCTAAGAGCTGTGCCTGCTCTCTCTCCCTCAATACCAGCATTAGACAGACCTGCTATAAGGGAGGTAGTCTCTTCAATGCTCATACCCATAGCATTAGCGACAGGAGCAACATAAGAAAGCGCAAGCCCTAGCCCTTGTACATCAGTTGTAGAAATAGATGCGCCTATAGCCAGCAGGTCTACTACTCGCTGCGTCTGGTCTGCTTCCATGCCAAAACCCATAAGAGCATTAGCCGTAATGCCTGCTGCTGTACCAAGATCAAGAGCTCCGGCACTTGCTAGGGATAGCACTTGCTCAGTAGAGCTTAATATTTCATCAGTAGAAAATCCAGCTTGCCCAAGCTGTAGCATTGCCTCTGCTGCTTGTGAGCTAGAGAATGCTGTATCAGCGCCCATCCTAAGCGCTGCATCTCGGAGGATATCAAGAGAGTCGCCCGTTGATCCAGTGACGGCCTGCACTTGCCTCATTGCGTCATCAAAATCAACAGCAGTCTTGAGACCCAGCCCCCCGATAGCCATTAACGGAGCGGTGACTGCAAGGGACATAGACGTACCCATGCCCTGCAGCTGGGAGCCCATTGTCTGCATAGATCTCCCAAACCCTGCGACTCGCTGATCTAGCTGATTGAATGCGTTGGTTACGTCTGATATTTCACCAACAACGTTTACTGACAGGGTTTCGAGTACACCGCTCATGTTTTTATCAGGTCTCCGAATTGTTCATACAGGGCTTTACGGTCAGGGGTCTGCTCTGGCTCTTCTCTGTATATCCGCTTAGCTGGTTTCTTGGGATCATCAGAGCCGCTGTGCATTGCTTTCGCAAGAGTACCTACCAGGATCTGAGCCTTTGACTCCTCGAATTTGATCCCATTTTCGTAATAATCGAGGATTTCAACGAGGCTCATATGGTTGAGCAAATAATCGGGAGTTGCCCAACCATACATAGAGCCAACCGATGCGTATATTTCCGCAAAGGTTACGAGTTTTTTGGGTCTGCACCTGCTGCCTCTGCCATCTTAGCTTTGGCTTTCTGGGTGACTGGCTCCATCATGTACTCTACTAATTCATTGATCTCATCTATCCCCAGATTATCGAGAAGGAAATCAGGAGTAATTTCAGGAGCATTCTTAGAGCAGATGTCTGCAATTATTTTCACAACGACTGAGTAATCTACTCCTCCTCTTGTAGCATTCATCATCTCAAGAGTAAAACGTGAGGGGATCCTGCTCACGTCTATCTCTCTATTAGCTATTATTGCTATGCGCTTCTCAGGAAGCAGACCGCCAAATGTTTTCACAGAATCCATGCAGATCAGACTCCTTGTTCATCTACAATAGCGAAGAGCTGGTCTCCCACTGTCCTGGTAGTGTCTATCCTTGCCTTCATCTTGATGTGAACCATGCCGACTTCATAAGCGTCATCTGCCGGGAAGTCGTAGCTCCATCCCTCGTCAATTGAAGCTTTGTAGGCAGTGATCTGAAGGGTCTTGCCTGCTGCGTTGGTGTTCGTAATCCTTACGACCTTGTCAGCTATAGTAGTGTTACCACCACTCTTGAGAGTCACTGATGCGTTTGGTGTATATGAATAGTCTATAAGAGCAATGCCGCCATCCGTAAGCTTTGCAGAGGCTGCCACTCTTGCTATGGTCGTGTAGCCGCTCGCATCTACTGAAATGACGTAGTCGGTGTTTCTAACCGCTGCTACTGCTGCGGCATTGGTGACTACTATACTTGCTGCCTCTGTACCGTCTCCCTCTTTGTTTGCCAGTCTTACTGCGTCCGTGCCGTTGAGGGTTATAGGCTCATCGACTACGGCGACAGGAGTACCGTTAACAGTAGCGTAGGTGTCCAGGCCGCCCATGATTACACTGAGCTTAGACATGTCGATCTCTAGCATATCAAATTCAATGAAAGCGAAATGATCTCTGATGCCTGCAGCTATTCTGTCTGCATTGTCGCTCATTATTTCTACTTTCTCAAATTCCCTAGCAAACGTAGCGTTTCTGATTGCTCCCACATCTGCAAGAGTACCTACTGTTGCGCCTACCTCAAGCTTGCCAGAGCCAAAACGTATGGCTGTAGCCTTCTGTACTGATGTTTGTGTTACCATTTTCAAGACCTCTGTTTAGTTTATTATTCAGTTATCGTTATGCGCTGCCACCGTCTAGGTTTAGCGTTGGCTGCTGGTTGTCCCCGGAATCGTTATAGTGTACTATCTGGAAATCTAAGGGGAGATGGTACATTCTTGATTCGTCCTCATAGAGTTCCAGGCTGCTCAGGAAGGACAGGCTTTTAATGTTGTGTCCGTCTACTGTGCCTGAATATCTGTTCAAACACAGCTTAATAGCCTGCTTAATGTCCTGAGCTATAGTGAATGATTCAGAGAATATGGATACTTGATACCTATGTGCCTCGTAACCCACTACATAATCCTCTAAGCCGCTGATCTCGTGTATTGAGATTGCCGGATAGGTCGTGCCGAAAGGGATCTGCACAGGATAGATCCGAGTGCTCACTAGGTCTGTTACTGCTGTAGAACCTAGCAGCAATGATCTGATAGCACCGTGTATAGTGGTCATCTAGTATAGCCCCCTATAACCTGCCGGAAACGTTTTGCCATCTCCTGCTCTACGTTATTTCTATTAGCAACAAGAGCAGGCCTAATGTACGGCCTGGGAGATTGATGATAATGTCTACCTAGGCTGTCAGTGCCAGTGAAACCGAGCTCTAGCCGCCTTGCGTATTCAGCAGAGGAGCCCACTGCTACCTCTACTCTATTGCGAGATTTGGATACAGTGACCGGACTGACCGCAGGAATGCTTCTGAATAGATTACCTGTAATCCTGCTAGGAAAGCCGCCCCCCTTAGCACTGTTGAGCTGTGCCTCTTTGACTACGATCATGGCCCCCTTGTTGGCTGCATCCTCTAGCACATTAGCTAGCTCTTCGCCCATGTTTCTAATCTTGGCTCTGAGCTCCTCGATGCCCTGGACTTCTACACGTAGAGGCATTAGATCCCCCCAGACAGAGTGAATATTGTGATTATAAGCCCTACGAAGCCTTCTAATGCTAGGAACAGCAGGCCGTATATCATGTAGTCCATTTTAGACTCTAGTTTCCCGACCCATTCCTCCACATCAGTAATGGTGTCCTTGAAGTCGGTTTTGTCCTCCTTCATGCAGGTATGCATCTTCTGTTCGAGTATCTCCATGCGTGCCTGGCACTCTGCATGAGTTACGGGCTGGTTCATTCAATCGCCTCCAACTCACACTCTATGTGGTCAAGAGTACTAGAGTACAAGTCAGCAAGCGGATTGACGTGGCTGACCCTGTACGGCCCTGTAAAAGACATAACAGAGCTTGTGATAATATCGTTCTCTGTAACAGTAGCAGTAGCTGGAAGGGCAAGTTTAGGTGTATCAATATGAAACTCTCCGATACCAACCGAGGACATCCTCCCTGGTATCCTGCGAGATGTGTAGAATCGGCATGCAGAGGAGACAGGTAGACCGCCTCTTACCTCTTCTCCATATTTGTTTTGGGAGACAGGTACGGTATGGAGGATTGAGCAGGTGTGGATTAGGATATCAGTATTCATAGAGCACCTCGTTGTCTACTTCGCCTATCCCGATCCTGCCCGATATGATCGTGTACTCATCATAATTTGCAGAAACGTATTTGTTTATGAAGTACTGGGCCTTCTCGTTGTGATAAGCGATTTGAGCATCTACATTATTAGACCTCATGCTGTCGCCTATCTGCCTCTGAGAAGCCAGTTCGCCTGTGTATTTCATTCTCTGCAACGTGATTGCAGCAGAGTAATGAATACACGCCCTGACTAGTGTACTGTCTGTAGAGCTAGTACTAGCTCCAGTGTCGGCTGCTATATCCCCAGAAACTAGAGCAATGATGCTAGTGATTTCAGCATCAGTAACCGTTTTTGGTGACACTATAGCCTTAACATCAGCGACAGTACACATTGCCATACTGCTTACCTCTTATGAGAACGTGATCTTTTTGGAGTTGGTTTTGTGGTTTCAATATGTCCTTCAACGGGCTCTGCTTCTGGTTCTTTGACTGGCTCTACTGCAATCTCTTCAACCGTGACAGCATAGCCAGAGGAGATAAGAGAGGCAGCTTTCGTTGCCTCCATTTCAAACTCGTCTCCCCGGTTGTAAACAGTCCTCCGACTGAGGATATGCATAGATCCAATCGTACACCGTAGCCTCATCTGATATCACTCCGCTTAAGAGCTGTCCAGACCAGAGCTGATTGTACAGACACAATTATCCTTACCGCCCACTAGGTGCTTGAACCTGGGAACCATTGCGCCTATCTGCCTAGCTTTGATGTCTCCAGATACCTCGTTGCCATCCTCAAACCAAAGATGGTTAATAGGCTCCTGGGTCTCGATCAGGTCAAAATATCTGAGGTTTGCCTGAGCTGCGATAGGTGCAACCATTCCCGTACCTGCCGCAAGATCAGTTCCCTCAAAGATCCTACCTGGCTGTGTGCCTGGAGGTGCATCTCTGTTGAGCAGGTCTATGACCATCTGAGCCTCTGACACTCCGTTTGTGGAGATAGACCCCATAAGTTCAGCGTAGTTCAGACCAGCCAGCACAAGGTTATACCCAGGACTGTAAATCTTGTCAGTCTTGAGCTCCTTAAGGCAGGCTGCTACTGTTTTGTATGCGTTGCCGAAAGTATCAAAATCGGCTCCTGCAACAGTGTTGTTTGCTACCTGGTACATGCCTTTGATATCGTAATTTGTCCCGTCTGGTTTCCAGCCATCCACTACAAGAGTAGTGCGCTGTACAGCGATATTTGCAGCCATGTCCTGAGCAAGATCTGAGCTGATAGGGATACCCTGCTTTACGTATGCTTCCCAATCTCTGCGCCTGATCTTGGTGTCGTCCTGCTGGACAGGGATTTTCAGGTTTGCCAGTGCAATGTCAACAGTATCCTCTATGTCCTGCTGAATGTCGTAGTTAATGCTTGCGCTGCCTCTTGCTACGTATTTTAGAGAGTCAATGCTAAGAACTCCCAGACCCTGATTAGAGAGCTGTGGGTTTATTGGCATGAGCTGCTTGCTGATATCCTGAGCATACAGAGTAGGAGCGATGTCTTTATCCCACTGATTTTTAAGATTTGCTAATGCGTTGACCATGTTTCAATCACTTCCTTGTAATTACCCAGATTGCAGCAGCAGCACTTGTGGTTGTCACACTTTCGGCTGCATCACAGTATACGTCATGAGTTCCTGCTGTGGCTGCTGTGAGATAGCCGTCTGTGGTCACCATCAGAGGCTGACCTATCACTATAGTCTGTGAGGTAGTGAGCCACATCTTCTGCCTGCGTCCTGCGCCTCTGTGCACTGCTACGTGGTCGCCTAATGCGTATGCTGTAGAGCTGGTAGTTGGCCTGTACTGTGCTGGAGTCTCATCGTATCCGAGCACCCCAATTGTGCTGCCTAAGCTGCCTGATTCCTTGACACTGAAATCATTAGCATCTTTGATTACCGCTATGCCCGGAAGCATTTTTGCTGCGGTAGCGTTTGCGCCAACTTTGAAATATTCGACACCCAGAGCACCGCCCTGGCTCCACTTGTTAGTTGGTTTCCTGAATCCTAACTGTACCATTATACGTATCCCCCTGTGAATGGATCGAATACCTTAAGCCTGGCACTGTTTGCGGGGACAGTAGAAGGATATTTGATCTGATTTGCTGATGCTGATATCTGTACCTGACCCCATTCTGCTGCGGCCTCTTCAATTGCTGATGCGCTAAGTTCAGAGTATGCCTCTGCTTTGGTCTCAAGCCCAAGCTCTGCTCTTGCTGCTGTGAGTTTCACAAGAGCGGCTTCGTGAGCCTGCTGTTCCCGATCTTCTGCTTTTGCTGCAGCGATCATCTGCTTGACTTCATCCATTGAGACCATTTTGCCTGTCTCTTCTTTCAGTGACGCTGCTACAGTTTTTAGTTCATCTCTCTCTTTAGTGAGAGCATCTACCTGCTCAGCAAGTGCCTTCCTCTCTACAATGAGAGTATCGATCTGTTTCTGTGAGTCAGCCATACGCTGCTCAAATTCGGCAGGTATTGCCCCGCCGGGTGGTGTTATGTTGTTGTCGTCCATGGTATTACCTACCGAAGCTGTTATTGAAAAATCATTGAAAAATAGTAATTTGGGATCTTCAGCAGAGGCAGCCACATCAAATGAGGATTGATCCCATGCTGGATTTGTCACAAGCGTAATAGATTTTAGTGACGCTCCGTTAGTCCATCCCTCGTTTATTGCGCCTGCTTTGCCGTATACGCTCCACTTTTTCTGCCAGGTTCCTTCTTTAACTTTGGCTGCTGCTACCGAATCTGTAATCTCTACTTTGGTATATACATTAGACCCGTCCTTCCAGGCATCTAGCACTCTACCTATTTCTGCTTTAGGATCTTCGGAGATATCACAGCCGTGGGGATCATTGCGAGAACAGACCCGGACTACAGCGTTTTTGAGAGAAGAGATAGCATTGTCGGCATCAGAGGAGGGGATGCCCCAGCCGTTCTTGTTTAGTGTGTCTAATGGAAAAGCAATGCCCTCTAATATCATTATATACAGTATAATGTAGGTATATACTATATATAATTTAGTGTACACATTATAATATAGACAATGACTAATACAGATATACCGGAACTACCGTCAGATGAAGTAGCTAGAAAAAAAGGAATAATTGATAGACATCATATAGCATCACTGCCTATATCCGTTATTGAGGAACTTGATAAAAACGGATACAAGAGACACGAAGGCAAGTATTATTATATCAGGTACGGAGATATGATAAGAATTATGCAAACATGCATAGACGCAGAGAAAAACAAGAATTAAGGGGTCTCTATACTCACTGAGAACCCTTTTTCAAACATGTACCTAGCTGCTAGATCCTTATCAATAATCAGCTTAGAGACCCTATAGTTATCGTTGAACTTACCGATCTGCTTGAATGCTCTGTCTACCTCTTTAGGATCATCAAGAGTAGTACTGAAATCCCTGTTCTCAAACTCCCTGCTCTTATCGTACTCATCCTCAGTGATTGGAATTAGACCGCTCCGGCAGTGCATATGTAAAGGAGGTCTGTATGCATCGACTGATCCTTTCTCAAGGTCGAATATAGTGCCGTCTAAGCAGCGACATTGAGCAGTAGTCTTGTCGTCTACCTCTGCGTTGAACTCCATATATCTAATGCCTAGCTGCCTGTAGCGGCTTACTGTAGAGGCTGTAGCTACGTCTGCTGTGAACGTACGAGCAAAGCGTTCAGCCCTATACTTTTCACCGCCCCAAAGGTCTGTAATTCGGTTAGCTAATGCTCTTGGCGACTCATAATATATAGCATCCTCTACGAGCATCCTAACCACACTTTCGGCACATTCTTTTGATAGTTCCCCAGATAGTCTTACTGCCTCTTCTGTGAGCACGTAAGAAGGATTGAGCTCTGGCGCTGCTGCTGTCAGCTGCTTAGCCTGCTTGTCCGCATAAGAAAAAGATTGCAGGATAAGCTCTGTAATCAGCTTATCTAGCTGCAATGCAAATGTACGTGACCTGAACCCCTGCCTAACCCGATTAGGTAGCTCATTTTTGTAATCAAGCGTTGCGACCCTTGCCGCTTTTCGGAACGTGCGGTCTATCAGATCTGTCAGGTTTCTCTCTATTGTGAGAATTGGCCGGGTTTGCAGGAGGTTCATAGTAAGAGAAGGGGATTATTTGTTCCCCCGGATTGTGAATTCCTTTTCTTCTTTGCCTTTGCCCTTGTCCTTTTCAGCAGCTGGCGGCTTGCCCTTGCCCTTGTCCTTTCCTATGAGGGTTGTCTGTGTGCCTCTTGCGTAGTTGAGGATATCTGCTTTGTTCGCGAGCATGAACTTCTCTATTGCTGCGTAGTTGTCCAGGACTGTTACCCCGTCCGTGTCTATATACGGGAACGTCCACCAGAGCACCACCTCCTCATAGGAATAGATAGTCTGTTCGTCCCTGGTAGATGTAGTGATATTCCACCTACACAGAAGTCTAGCTCTACCGTGCTCGATTCGGTCTATATAAATTTCAGCTGGTTGTATTGTTGATTCGACCATTCTATCACCTCTTCAAAAATTCGATCCTTGCCCCTACTTGTCTGGATAAATGGCCGTATATCGCGCTACGTTGATAATTTATTCCGGCTCCATCTCCTGCACCCCACGCACCGCTGCATTGTCCGTGTGTACCTGTTGCGGATGTTTCGCGTACGGTGTACAGATCACATGCATAGGTGCTTGAGGATCCCGCGACAGCAGACCCCAGCATCATATATTTCAGCGCGCTGTCCACGAACACTCTTGAGATATATCCACTCGTGGTATTGGGCGGCACTGATGCTGATTCTACGTAGTTCCCAGTGGTAAGCGGTGCAGCCACTACTCCTGTCCCGTCTGGTTTCAGCACCCAGTGAACGGTATCAAAAAAGGTTACTCCGATCACGAAACTTAGAGTATTGCCCCAAATATTCTCTATGCCGCGCCATACAACGGGAGTTGCTCCGTTTGTTCCCGTTCCCATTCCAGAACCGTTTGTCGCAACATTGGTATCGGCTGACAATGCACCCGTGAGCAGACCCGCGTATCCCGTACCCAATGCAAGATCTACGATTCCCCTGCCTAACGCGGCCTGTGAGTTGAGCGTACCCAGTTCAGTGAGCACCAATAGCCGGATTGCAGACCATGTCCATATATTCATGATGCCGTAGCCAGTTCCTATGTTATTTGCATAGGTGCCGGCGTCCATAATGTACAGACGGCCCGAGTTCGGCAAATTGGGGTAGGAGACATCACCCGTCACTGGTTGCAGTCCTGTAGCGGACGTGAGTTTGAATGTCGCCCCATCCAGGAACCCTGCCGCTTCATATGCCGAAACAAAAAGCTCTGCTTCTGTACCGCCCCTCTGAAGAAAAGCTGGATGTAACTCGAAACCAGCGAGGGCAACAGGACTAATCCACCATCTATGATAAGTTCCGTCCGTGCTGAACTTCACATAGAATTTGGGGATCTTAACCATCACGTTTCCTGATGCGCCTGTTAGATCTAGCCCGTCACCTCTTGCATTAGTGCCGTAGACAGGGAGTCCGATAGCTGGGTTTATAGTGCATCTTTTTATATTTCCCCAGATAGAGTGATTATCGAAATATGTAGCGTCTACAGTAGAGCGCTCGTTACCATTGATGTCGATCCTCTTGAGCGTTGGGCTTGTGCTGCTGGTATCCCACTCTATGCCTATTGCCTCAGTGATAGATGCGCCATGGGTGAAGATAGGTAGATCTACATAATTAGATGACCCGTCCCCTACTTTCAGGTATCCGGTATTTGTGTCCAGGCAGAGCTCCCCCTCTGCAGGGATTGGATTAGTGTTCGTCCAGTTTGCTGTCGTGTCCCGTCTGATCTGTATTAATTGATTACGTGGCATTATGCGCTCCCTCCATCGAGGTGATATATATCTGAGTAATTAGCATCAACTACTATGCGCAGCTTATCGGTATTGGCCACTTTGTTTCCTTGCGTGTAGGTGATTACTCCCGTAGCAACCGAGATCTGTGGCCCCGTAAACGAGACCCTTTCCGAATCATAGAGGATCTCTTCTGTAGTGATATCCTTAATTTTTGTAATCTGTCCTGCGCTTAGAGTAGCGTATGCTGCCGCTAGCGTTATTGTTTTAGCAGAAGCATTAATCGTGTAGTCTGTATCCGGTATTACGTACATTCAGTGCCCCCTGGCATAATATAACTCAAGAAAATTCCAAATTAACATAAGCGGAAAGAAAGATATTGCAATAATATAGAGCGGTAGCCTCATTTGCTTGCCTCCTCTAGAACAGATATGCCGAATCTCTCAGAGAGTACCCGGTCAAAAGTTGTTTTGTTGATGGCTGAAGTATTGTATAGCTCAAGCAGATCCCCAAGTGTGAGGGCTGGGATTGATAGCTGCTCTAACTCTATTGAGACCGTACCGGGCTGTTTGCCCATTAGCAGGAGGCGCTTGTCCACGACCTGCTGTAGTATGTCTCTCACTATGCGCTGCAGCCCTTCGAGTACTAGCATCCTATCCTCTTCAGCTACGTAGCCCGCCGCATACGTGGAGCCCTTGCTGTCTCCCATAGTAAGCGGTGATTGGAATAATCCTATCTGGATGTTAGTCTCTAGCGATTTCTTGAATGCCATTACATCCAGAGAGCCGCTAGCATCGAGTTCTTTGACATCAATGCCCACCCCGGCTATGTCCTCGTTTGCCTGCAGGTATTTGTGCTTCTCCATGAAAGCATCCACAAATTCCTGCGCTTTCTGAGGACTCATGCCTTTTTGGATTACGGCATCATACAACATTTTGAAGTCATATACATACCTACCTTGCCCGTATTTCCTCACGAAGGATACATAGCCGCTGTCTATCGTTAGCAGGTTCCTGATTGAGAGCTCAATCGATTCGAAAAGAGAAGTGCCGTAGATGCCGAATGTGTTCCTATTCAGGATGTCCGGCTGCTTCTTGAGATGCGCATTGAAGGAGCCATACACTACTTGAGAAGCTTTTAATACTACTCTGTTTTCGTCATCGGTTTCATTGATTATTACTCTATCAATTGGGCCAGTTAGTACCGTACCATTATCTCCTTCACCTAGTTTCTGACCTGGAGGCACTAGGGTCACAGTCGGCATGAGTAGATGTTGTAGCCTGAGCTCTGCTGCTGTGCCTGTAGTGATGCCTGCATATGTGCCGTTCATTGGCAGCAAACTAGCTAGAGTATACGCCTGCTCAAAGAAATTGACGTGATCACTCCAGGCCGTAAACTCTTTTGTCAGTGATTTGGTAGGGCTGCTGAACCGGAGCCCCTTAACTAGCGATAGAGCCAGCTTCATCAAAGAAGTAGAAGCGTGAGGGGTAGACGCTGCTAACTGTGAGTAGTAAGTGAATCTGTTTTCTGTATCGAAAGATGAGTAACGGGTAGCTGTTACATAGTCCTGCCGTGTGGAGAATGCAGCTGCCATAAGCTCATAGTCCTGCTGTAGCTGCTCTGTTGTGACTGCTGCTGCATTGATCTCCATAGCAGCCTCAGAAATGTTCTTCTACTAGATATTTGACCTCTTCTATAGAGATCCGTTTGTCTGAACAAGCGTCTAATACGTCATTGAATGCCGCTTTTTTCTGCACCATTGTTTTGCGCCCCCACCATATTTTAACAGACGCCAGGAGGCCAGCCCCCAGCCCGATAAGAAAAGTTTGAGCCTCAGTGATTTCAATCAAATGTATACCTCAACGTATATGTTTCATTGTATATACTATATATAATTTAGTGTACACTTTTGTTGGACAAGAAAAAAACATAGAAAAAGAATCAAAATAGTACGTTTTTAGTTTAATTATTGCATTTCTTCTAGTTTTTTAAGCATTTTCTGACAAACTTTTTCAGCTATCCTCTCTGCTGCCTGCTCATCAGATTGGATCTCTCTAGCTATTTTGATAGCCATATCTGCCGCTTGCGATAGAGACACATCGTGTTTCTTTTTGAGAGCCTGCAAGTACTTCATATTAGTGACCTCTATAGTAGCATGTAGTTTTGGTTTAGGGGCTGTGTTGGTGCTGTAATTCGCCATAGTTACCTCGGAAAAGTTTTGATGAGCATGCTAAGGTCAAAGTCCTGGTACTGTTGCAGAGCTAGCTGCACAGCATAAGAGAGACAGTCTACCTGATCGTCATGTTTCCCTTTTGGGAATGACAAGAGCTCTTCTTCAAACTCGTCTAGCCCTGGCAAATCCTGCATAAAATAGACACTGCCGGACTCCATGCGAGCGGCTGCGGGAAGAGCCCTGGTCACTTTATCGGACTCTGCTTTGAGCTCTCTGATAGGCAGTCCCTCCCTCACAAGCATTTGGTAGAGTGTTTTGCCTACACCTACCGCCTCTATGCCCTGGTATGCTGGTTTCCATCTAGCATACTGCTGTTTGAATAGATTGATTTGGTCAGGCCCTTCTAGCCTGGTTCTGAGGATGTCCAGGAGAATAAGATCCTGGTCTGGGGTTACAGCCCATGTAGCTAGAACAAAATAGTCAGCGCTTGCCTTTGTTGAGACTGCAGGATCGCATGTCTGATATATAGTACAGTCGTAGTACTTGACCCGCTTGTCTCTGAGCACATAGAGCCCGTCCTCGATATAGCAATACTGGAAATATTGCCGCTTGAATATAGCACCCTCTGAGGCAGCCGGACGCTGTTGATAGAGTGCATTCCACCAATATGTGCCGACTGTCCTTTTGATCTGCTGGAGTGCATGTACATCATACCGTTTTGGGAATAGCGCCTCTCCTGGTTGCCTGCCTAGCTGATCCCCTCCTTCCTCTGCCAGTGCAGGGAGATTTATTACTGTCCATTTTTCCGGCTCTTCCTTAAGGAGTCTGCCTGAGAGGTCGTCCTCGTGCCATCGTGTTTGGATAATGACCACAGACCCACCCGGCTCTATACGTGTGTATGCTGTGGATCTGTACCAATCATATGATTTGTCTCTATAGGTCTTGCTGTTGGCTTCTTCTGCGTTCTTGATAGGGTCATCAATTATCAGGCAGTTATGGACGAGTATGTTCTCAGCAAAGAAATTGTTGCAGTCTTCCACTTGGATGTCATAGACCGTGTGCGCGTTTCCGCTAACTTTTGTAACTGAGGATACGGTGTCGCATTCGATTTGTGGTGGATGATGTGGCAAGTGGGGCACATTGATATTAAGTTTGTCGGGGTGTTGTCCACAACATTTTCGTTTATATGGTGGATATGAAGATTGTAATTGCTGCCACATATGGCACACCGGTGTCCGTCTCTCTCCAACACGAGTGGCCTCATCTCGTCGAACCACTTCGCATAACTTGTCCCGGTCTTGTAGTGAGAATTTCCAGCTCCCGTCATTCTCTTTGAGTGCGCGGTATTGGCGCAACGTCTTGAACAATGCGCGGTCCGGTGAGATATTGGGTAAAATGCATCCCCACAAACCGGACATATCGCTTTCCTTTTCGGTGGCCTCGCTGCTTCCCGACATACCGTGGAACAGTACATGTTTCTCGGTTTCCCTGGCATCGGTGCTGCACACACGACACAACGTTTTGCATTCTTTATGGCATGGTGCTTCCGAGAACACGCCACTGAACAATAGTAATCCTTCTGTTTTCTTGCCAGTGCTTTCCGGTAATCGTATAATGGGATTTCGTATATCTCCCCACACAGCGAACATTTCAGAACTACGTGAACTGTCCTGAGCTTCTGGTAACACGGCATGCACAGTGCACCCCGGCCACCCTTCGCTTCTCCACATTGGGCGCACGTTTTGTTTGATCTGCTCTTTGACCGATATAAACCGGTCTCCTTGACACAGACGGTTCGCTTCTGTGTATCCGCGTTCGTGCACAAAAAAACGATGTTCATCGGTAGCTCTGATTTTATCCCCACTAGCTGTGGTGATTTCCAACAGTCGCCTATCTCGGACAATCCGTGTAGCTTTAACTCTTTTCCATACTGCTCTTTGGTTACGGTGGTCATATGCTAGCACCCTTAACCTGTTATTATACCGTTCATCGTATTTAGCTTTTTGCACCACCTCGTCGATTCGCAGCATACCGAAATTAGTATGTATCCGTGTTTCACCCGATAAGCAATGCGCTCCCTTACCAGTGATGGCACCCCCTACTCCTGCTGTACTCATGCCGCCCAGATGACCGGCTATATCCCATCTATCCCTAGCCGATGAGTTGCCTGCTACTGTCAGATTGAATAGAGCAGGGCCGTGCTCATGCATAATATTTCTAGCCTTGTACCCCCATTGAGCGGCAAAGTCTGCCTCGTAACCTGTGAGGATGACCCTATTGTCTGGGTATTTCCCCAGGTACCAGGCAGGGAAGTACTTAGATGTCAGTTCACTTTTGCCGTGCCTTGGAGGCATGAATATCATGAGATGCGTAATATCCCCGGTAGCTACATCCATAAGCCGGTGCGATAGCTCTACTAGATGCTTAGCCGGATACCACCGCCCCCCGCTACAGTACCGGGCAAAGGCTGCAGGAGCGCTAGCCCACACTTGCAGCTCGTCCTCAGTCGGTTGAGTCGTCTGCTTCCCTGAGCTTTTCGCAGAGCCTAGATACTGCATCCTTCACCTCCTGGGTATTGACTACGCCTACTGCATTGTATATATTGATCTCATTACCTGCTTTGTTTATCCCGGCAATGTCGGCTACTATTTTGATATAGTCTGCTGCTGTAGACCGATCCTCCGCTGCTCTTTCTATTTTTTTATCCAGTATCGCCCCGGTTATTTTTAGCAGCCCCGGCCTAGTAAACCGCTCATCCTGCATTATTAACTCTGCAACTTTTTCTTTGAACTCTTGAGCCTGAAACCACTCATTAACGGTCATTCTGTGAACACTGCACTCTTTTGCGATCTCTTCTTGCGTCATTGTGGTGCTCGCTGCTAGTTTTGCCCCTTTTATGCGAGCAGGTGTCCACTTAAAAACGATAGGTTTTGCAGTGTGGGATTTTGTCATTTGACCCGCCACATCCTTCTAGTGTTCCCGTGCCCAATATACCCCGTGCTGCGTTCTAAGAGCCCTTTGTCGTGTGCCCTGAGCAGGTTAGATTTGTCTTGTAGTTCGGATGGTAGATCTCGATACAAAAACCAGCCAGTACCCATAAGATGTTTTATATCCCGTGCCCATGGAGACAGCCGAGGATAGTATCTCATTGTACCCCCTCCGCTGGGTGTAGTTGCACTCCGTCTTTGAACGTCATCACGACTACTAATTCTTCCTTGCACTTGGGGCAGGAGTACTTGCTGCCTGTATCTGTGTCGAATATCAATATATTAGTCTGACAGTACGGACAGCGTCTGTGAGCATATTCTTTCGCAGGATGTTTGGAGTACATTCTCATCCGTTGGACTGTACCGATTACGTAGAGATGACCTAGATCCACAAGAGCGTCTAGATATCCTTTGACGAATCCGCTTTGAGTGACTGCTGCTGATATGTTATATCTGTACAATTCATTCATTATTGCTGAGCGAGTCATGGGAGTTTCTAGTATCTCCAGAACAGCATTATAGAGAGAGGTCATATCAATCCCCTCCTTGATGCTTCTAGCCTAACGAACTGTTCCATTTCCCTTGAGCTTGAGAAACCGTACTTATGACAGACCCTGTCCCATGCAGGCGACTGATTCTTTTTGAGCATTCTTAGTATAGTACCTGGGCCATCATCTATGAAGATCTGCTCTCTAATATCTGTATATGCTGTAGAGGGATCTTCCTTCTCTAGCTGTTTCATTGTTTCTGCTTCTACGTGTTTCGCATTGACCAATGCGTTTTCGAGTTCTGCAAGTTTCTTTCGGGTTTCGTGTATTTGTTTTTCTAAAACGGATACAGGGACATAGTTGCTTAGGATGTGGAGTATGCCTTGCTCCATAGCATCTGAGAGAGCATAATGGTGAATAGTTTGTGTACCTTCAAACCATTCTTTCAACGATGGATTGATCCTAACAGACGAAACATGCGATTTTTGATACATTTTCCTCCAATCTAGAAGGGTTTTTTTCTGCAACCGTGTAGTACTACGTAGTACTACATTGCTTTACAGCAATATAGTATCCACTCCTTACTACACTCGACAATGTCAACCGATGTAGGTTTTCTTTGCCGACTTTCTAAACAGTGTAGTACTACAGTGTAGTACTACGTTTCTGCGCTAATCTCCTCCTGTAGAGATTCGGTAGAGTTTTGGAGTTCAAACCCTGGGAGATATTGCCTGACTTTGACATCTAGTATATCTCTTACTCCTCTGAACTTCATAAACAGTACGTTGAATACTCCATGTGCGAAGGATTCTAGCACAGTAATTCGCTTTCTATCGTCTGCTATTTCTCTGCAGGTTTGTAGCACAGCAGCATCCAAGGCCACCTCAAACTCTTCTCTGGTAATAAACTCAGACTCAGATAGTGAGATCATTTTCTCCCCACCTGTGCAGTAATGAGTTTGTCGAAAAGAGGAGTCTGAATTAGCCAAAGCTGCGCTGCACATACACTACATATATAGGTCTGAATGCATTTAGCTTTGACGGTATCACTCTCCACTGGGCTGCCGCACTCCGGGCACGGTCTATATATTGTGCTCATATATTCATCCCTCCTGTTAGTGCCTTGAGGAGTTCAGGGTTTTCATAGATATTACCGATGATCCGTGCCTCGTCTAAGTCGTCCGGCAACCATCGTTGATCGCAATAAGACACGACGTACACATACCATTTCCAATGAGATCCGATTTCGTCTACTTTTTCTCTCCACTCCCCCACTTCCACGACATCGCCCTCGTAAATTTCTTTTCCATTTTTATCATGTTGTCCGGTGAACTGCATAGCATCCGAGGATATAGTATCTCTATAATACATTTGTTCGTCGTTATCCCACACATCACCGGAAAAATATATTTTATTGTTCCCATCGTGACCAAAGTAATAATTAGCTGGAAGATTATCAGAATAATACATTTTACTGTTTTTCTCATCCCATGCTCTAAATTTAAACTCTCTCATATAGAATCACCTTCTTGCAGTGTGCTTTGTTCAAGTACGCTCGCTTCCCTTTCTCTGGCTCTAATACGTATGCTGTGTCTGTTTCCATCACCACAGGAGCACTAGGAGTGATCCCCTTGTACTCGCACAGGCTGTCTGACACTTCGTACTGCTCATCCTGTCCACTGTATTTATTTTTGAATGTGAAGATCATACTCTTAACCCCTTAATTGCCTTGTAGTGTCCGCAGTAGTCGCTCTCTCCACGTGTGCATGTGTAGCTCTCTGGATCGTATCTACTGCACTTCTTGCTGTGCTTGCACTCTGATACAGCTGGTGTAGTAGAAGAGGTCATATTAGACCTCCTCATCTACGTACCTGGAAGCAGAGACAAACCACCTATAGCAGTCCCCACCTCTGTCCAGGAGGCAGTGAGCCCCCTTCTCCTTGTAACTGCACTGTGTGTGCCTAGGGCATGGTTCCGAGCTCATAAAATCACGTCTCCTCTTTTCACAGCTTTGATAAAAAAATTCAGTGCTGCAGTGTTTCTCGTATCCTGTGTTGTGCCTAGCAGGGAGTTTATTGCTTCAGTGGGGTTGCTCTCCTCGCATAGCATGTGTATGTCTGCTAGAGTGGTCCTCACTGGGTGGCTTGATAGGTATCTTACCTCTACATATTCCCCATCAATTCTGTACATACCGTTTTTGTGTCCGGGGGTTTGTACCCAGGGCGAAACTTCAGAGATCAGCGCCCTGGGCGAATCTTCAGAGATCAGCAGAATCTCTTCGAGTTTCTGTTTCACTTCTGAGAACTGCTGCTTTCTGTCCGCCTCGCTGGCTTCTTGTACCTCTTCTTTTGTAGGAAGGGCTGGCTCTTCCTGCGGCCCAATGCCTACCAGAGCATAGGAGTGATATGCTATTGTCCGTGTAGTCTGATTCACATATGGCTGTCCACACTCCTCACATATCACCGCTCCGTAGCCTTCCTTTTCATATCCGAAAGGCATCTGCTCATGCTTGCAATACGGACAGATTATTTTGTAGAGATCCATTCACACCACCCCGTACTGAGTCAACTTCTGCTCGGGTCTACCTATATCCCTTCTGAAAAACCCATTCTCAAATGTGCTATCGAGCTTCTCTATTTTTGCTTGCAGCCTTGCCCTGTCCTCATCGTTTTTGCATCTGCGTTGCTGCTTGAGCAGGAGCTCTCTCTTGTCCATGTATTCCTCTGGGCTCATTCAGGAGCACCCCCGCTAAGCTCTGCATCACTGTCCAGCCTAGCTTTCGCTGCCTGTTTCATCATGTGTCCGAAATTCGCTGGAATAATCGCACAGCATTGCCGGATTTCATCCCACCACCCACATCTGGATGTTTGACAGTTTGTAAAATGTGAAGAAGAAAGAAGTGGGCATATCATTTCATTCCCTCCTCTTCTCCACACAGTTCGATGAAAACATAGTTTATCCCGGTCATCGGGCAAGTGTCAGGAAACAGTACCCCGTCGTCGCATGTAATTAATTTGCATGGAATTGACATGAATTGGCAACCACAGCATTGATATGTATGCATTCACACCACCTCCCCCATCTCTGCTGAATCGTAGCACCCGCCCAGATCTGAGGGGAAAGCCTCTCTAAGCGCCTGTACCAGAGCCACTTTGCGGATCATAGTAGCAGGCAATTTCTTCCAGGAGGACTGGTTGGTATTATACTCTTGCATAGACACCTCAGACCTGTAAGGGTATTGCCTGTCCTTCCTGTGCACCTCAGCCCAGCCGCCTATGAGTATTTCGCCAGGCCGAACTAGTTGACCTGCCCTGTACTCGACCTTACCAGATCTCTCAATTACAATTCCGGCCTCAAATCCGTCAAACTGTGGATGCTCCTCTGCTTTCTTGGTGAATGCGTCCTTTCCTACAATCAAGGTTGCAGGAGAATTATTATATTTCACAAGATATGCTTCTTTGATAAACGGATTCAAATTTCTATGTTCGCATAACTGGAGGAACATGAATATTTCCTGATCTGTAGCAGCTGGGCATAGATACTGTCTGATATTGTCTTTAGTGAGGTCCTCGTTGGACAGCTTACGAGTCGCTGGTTTCTGAGGTACTTTCGCAGGCACTACGGTAGGCTTATCTTCTTGAGTTACAATTGTTTCAGTGGGTGGGATCTCTGGCTCTTGGTTGGTAGCCCCTGTTGCCTGTACATCCTGCCCGCCTATTGCCTCCTGCATTACTGCTATGATAGCTGTTTTCAGGTCTGCTAGTACCTCATCTTCTACGTCCTCTTCTCTCTGTCCGTACATATAGCGGAATACGCTGCCTATTCTGAAATCCACAGCATAGGGTATCCCGTTGATTACGTTTTTCCATACGTGCTCATTGCCCATGTTCCCAGGGTAAAATCCTCTCTCTGTAAGCATTTCGCTCAATAAATCAACACTCAGTTCCATTGTCCTCACATCCCTAGTAATATTTCCACAGCATCAAAATACTTGAAATCCATTTGCTTATCTTCTTCTGATATCCTTTCATCTGCCTCGATGTACTCTCTTAGCAGGTCTAGCTCTTCTTGGTCAATACATGATTTGAGCATATTGACCCCATACCGGAGTTCCTTTGCTATCCTGCTGTACGTTTCATCAGTCTCTAGCCTTAGCTCAAGAGCCATCTTGCGCTTGGTTTCGTTAGTCAGCCCCAGCTCTTTCTGGCTAGTGTCGATATCGAGCCAGTGTTGATATCTGAGGTCTCTAAGCACTACCTCGTACTCTTCAGCCTGCTCTCTGAGAGTATTGATTTTGAGAGCTAGGTCTCTAGCAGCGTCACTGCTCATACCCTCATCTCCGGGCATTGCTCACTGTAGTCAAAAATCACATGAGAGACCTGGCTATACCCGCCATACTCAAAGCGAGTAACTCTCTGAGCAAGGGCTGCTGCTACCACCATAGCCATTGCCTCAGGCATCCGGCCGACCATTGCGACAGTATCGGTATTATCATTTACCTTTGCCAGCACTGCCCTCTTGAATCTCTCTACCAGAGCAGGAGGCACAGGGTTAGGTAGTTGCCTGATTCCAATCCCCTCAAGGATCTTGTCCATTTCCATATATACGATGGATTCCGTGTATTTGTTCTCGTTCTTCATCTTCTTTCACCTTGTCACATTGTCCACCTAATCATCATTGTCTGAATCGTCACTAGTGCCATAGCCATCGCCATAGCCATCGCCATAGCCATCGCCATATCCAGAGCCACAGCCAGAGCCAGTGCCAGAGCCATAGCCAGTGCCATCGCCACA
This sequence comes from Methanomethylovorans hollandica DSM 15978, assembly GCF_000328665.1. Classification (NCBI taxonomy): domain Archaea; kingdom Methanobacteriati; phylum Methanobacteriota; class Methanomicrobia; order Methanosarcinales; family Methanosarcinaceae; genus Methanomethylovorans; species Methanomethylovorans hollandica. Next base: position 1,196,308 of record NC_019977.1, on the reverse strand, counting down.
GCCATGGCCAGAGCCATCGCTATATCCAGAGCCATAGCCATCGCCAGTGCCATCGCCACAGCCAGAGCCAGAGCCATGGCCATAGCCAGAGCCATGGCCAGAGCCATAGCCATCGCCATAGCCATCGCCATATCCAGAGGTTATTTCTTCCATACTGGCACCTCTTCAATGCTCTTCTTACCGGCACGCGTGACAGTGAGGACTTCGACAATCTCAGTCAACACAACCTGCTCAACTGCTATGGGGAATTTGCAGTTTGTGGGTTTCGATGTACCCTCCATAGCAAGCTGTGACAAAGATGCCGCACCATCCCAATACCAAATTCTCCTAGCGTTGAGAAGTGTACCTTCTTTTCCGTTGCGTTCTTTCAGGTATCCGGCAAATACGCCAGCCGAGTATGTTCTTGCAATTACATATGGCAATTCACCGACCGGTTTCACACGCTCGTATTCAATTCCATTGATACATATCCTTTCTTCCATCTTCTTTCACCTTCTTTTCTATCCCGTTTCCCCAAAGGAAGCCCGCGTGGGTGGGGAGTGGAATAGAACTAGCCCCACGCGGAAAAGCCGAGGCAGGGAGTCGCACCCCGCGCCTTCAAACGCACTGGCCACGGCACTAAGGGGAGAGGAGGGGCTCCCCGTTTGGATTTATCCCGTTTTGTTCATCGTCATCTGTGAATTGTACACCTCTTTCCAGTATCGGCTGACCATATAGTATGATTCAAAGCAAACCATTTTAAGATCTGTCCGGGTGTAGTGGGGATTTGCTTTGTGTACCTGGGCTATCTTTTCCAACCTCTGCTTCCGCTCTATAGCAGTGAGTACTCCGGTACTGATGCTATAATCCCGGGGTACGTCTACTATTTTCGGAGTAATGAATATCAGCCCGCACTTTGTACAGCGGTACTCTGCTGCGAATATTCGCCTGTACAACCTGGCAGAGTTGCATTCTGGACATACCTTCATGCTTTTACCCTCCGCAGATTTCGGGAAGGAGGCAACGGGCCAGATGGATTATTGCCGCGTCTATCGCACTGCTTTGGATTTTCCATGATGTACCCACAATAATAACATCTATAGTCTCTAGTCCGTGTACGGAGGTATATCCTGTTTGAATCACAGTTAGAACACCTCCAGCACTTTGAGGGCCCTATCATGCTGTTGTGCCTCTCTGGCTCTTGATGATTTCCAGCTCTCTCAGCATGATTGTATTCTCCCTCTGCAAGTGCGCTACTGTCCTCTTGAGCAGCTCGATTTCATGCTGTTGTAGCACATACTTCTCTTGCAGTAGAGGTAGGTCAAAGGAGGGCATTAGTAGTTCCTCCAATCCGACAGCCCTCTCTCATATCGGTCTCTAGTCTCTGCCTGTTCTCTGCTCATGATCTCCAAACATTCTGAGCATTCGCCACATGTACACGCCTTAGCCATTCATGCCACCCCTAACAGTTCTTTGATTTCCGCAAGATCCCTCTGAGAGATGATCCCCTGCTGTGCTTGGCGCTCCCAGTCCAGAGAGCAGTCACTATAATCCCCTCTCAGCTTTTCCAGCTCATCCTGAGATAGGTTTATCTGCTCTTCCTGCGTTGTAGGAGATGAGCGAGTCTCAGTTTTTCCACTTCTTGACATCTCGCTCAGACTCCTGCTATTGCTACTATACCACTCGATCCACCGTACCAGCCCTGTGGCACGACAACTTCAGCGGCCTTTTCCATTCTGTTAATTAACTTCAATTCCGCTGCACGCTCATTGATAATAGCGCAAATGAACGCACTTGCACCCAATGAGTTGCAGTAATGAGAACCTAGGATATAGTCTAGGTTTTCCTCTGTGATCGCGTCCATTGAGATGGACTTTGTTTCACACCTTCTTTTTCCTGCCATGTTCTACCTCTACTCCGTTCCTTGATACTCCTCGCCAGGCATCGCTCATGTGAGTGAACGTCCCTTCTTGTACCAGGGCCTCGACCTCTTCTATGAGTGAAGCCGGTGCAAGGAAACTAACCATCCGTGCGTTTTGTGACATGATAATGACCTGTTATTTACTAGTTATTACCTTAACCTATTTATAGTTTTTCATAACCAGTCAATAACAGGTCAATAAGAAGGTATATACTTATTAATAACTCTTTATTAAACATGGACTTGGAAGAGACAACCGATAACCGAAAGAAGAAAACAAAATCATTTGCGCTAGATGAAAACCTAGTTGAAAAACTTGAGAAATTATCTAAGCGAGGAGACTATGGGTCACAGTCAAACATTGTGTCTGTTGCGCTGTATGAGTTTTTCAGCAAACATGGTGTAGTTGCCGACAGCCGGGAAGTAGAAACTCTCATTCAAGAATATATGCACAGCACAGAAGGGGAAGCACTTATCCGCACTATACTACAACGGGCGCTTGCTTCGCATACTCCTCAAACAACAGATGATCCGGGAATTATTAACCACTACTAAGGTATACAGGAAAAAGCTTATACTATACGATTGTTTTTTATATTGTTAATAAAAAAACAGGTGTTGAAAATGGGAAAAATACTGAAAATAATATTAGCTATTGTGGTAGGGCTGGTGCTGCTTGCGCTCCTGGGTGGATCTCCGGAAGAACAGACCACTGCAACTACTCAGACAAAAACCACGACTACTGCAGGACAGCCTGCTGCTCAAGTGGCTGTTAAACAGTATGGCATAGGCGAAAGAGCGGTCGTTGGTGATACTGCATATACTGTGAAAACAGTGAGAACGGCTTCTAGTTTAGGAAGCAGTGATTTCGGAGCAAAAGCAGACGGTGTATTTTTGGTGGTTGAGCTGGAAGCAGAAAACTTGGGGAAAGAATCTGCAGTACTGTATTCATTTAATGTTCAAGCGGTAGACTCACAGGGAAGAAAATTTGCTTCGGACAGTGAAGCAGACATTCATCTCGGGAACTCCATATTTTTGAAACAGATTCAACCTGGCCTACCTACGACCGGAAGAATTGCGTTTGACGTTCCGATGGGTGAAACATTCACTGTAGAGCTAACAAGCGGGTTTTGGGACACCGCTAACACGGTATCTATTGCAGTAGGGAATACCTGAGGAAGATCAAGTGTATATCAAAACAAAATGCCCCGCGTGTGGAGATCAGGTCTGCCTGGATCTGCTGATACAAGAATCTGTTAGGCCAGCAAACGCAGAATCAGAGATTATAGATGTGCAGGTAATGGATGCCTGCACCGCTTCAGAGCTGGCAAAGGATGTGCTTAGGGAGCTGTCCGGGTATGTCTATGATGGTATCACAAAAACAGAGCTGTGTCACATCCTAAAAGACAAGTTCCGAATCCTGGATAGGTACTGCTGTGACATTATTCAGCAGATCAAAATAGAGCTAAGCATGTACTGCCACGATGGCATACATCTAAAATACGTATAGTGATAGTGTTTTTCTGGTATTATAATGACTTATGCCACGAAACATAAGGTATGTATCTTTCTGCTGATCATTTCGCTCACTGCAAATCTCTACTTGTTGGCATTACAACAACCCGTACAGGATGAGCAGGTACGAATATTACAGGACAGTATCAATTCCCTTGAAGCAGAGAACGAGATTCTTAATGCGCAAATAAGCCAGGACAATGTTTCTCTTCAGTCGTATGCCTCTCAGATAGACTATTATAGGCAGCGATTGAACGAAATAGAATACAGTATGGGTCTTTCATCTGATGGGTATGAAGGAACTGCCAGCCTGCAGGCTCCTGCTGTGTACCAGAGCATTGAAGAATATATTGATGGACCTTTCATCAGACAGACAGTAATCGAAAAAGGATCAATGATGGACATATCCGTTGAGATAGATCCGGGAAAAGGCAGGGTACTGGTGGAAACTAAACCGCTTATGGGCGTGGTGTTCCAGGATGCAGCCAATACTGCTGTTTTCCTGGCACAGAACATCACAAATTCAAATCTGATGGCCAGCGATACGATATTCAGCATAACTGCTGCTGATGAAGTGCCTTCAGTGGACGGACCCAGTGCCGGTGCATTGATGACATTGCTCATGATCTCAGCCCTTAAAAATGAACAATTGAATGATAGTGTCACCATGACCGGTACCATCGATCAGTATGGTAATGTAGGTGCAGTTGGAGGCATAGTGGAAAAAGCAGAGGCTGCAAAAGATAATGGTAAGGAACTGTTCCTGTTACCACGAGAGAACAGGAGACTTGTACAATACAGCTATGTAGAAAAGAACATCGGTGGCTTTTCTATTATAGAAAGGAGGCCGGAGATCATCGATGCCAAAACACATATTGAGGAGACTATAGGGATCCGTGTGGAATATGTGGATTCTATCCATGACATAATAAGATATGCTGTAGAGATTAATTGACATTGTTCCACGGATCTGTATCAAAGCGAAATAGATATCAGGATTAACATTATAGAGAGCCGCCAGCAATGCCTTGATAGTTACAGATATCTTCTGTCACAAGAGAAAAGAAAAGGAAGACAATTTAAAAAACTAAAGCAAAGTCTCTGTAACTTCTTCATTTGGCATCTGCATTGTCTTCCCATAGTCCAAAAGTATTATTCTCCGTATCCAGGCATACTGCAAGGTACCCCATTCCTGGCACAGCGATCTTGGGAGCAACGGTCTTTCCTCCCAATGACTCCACTTTTGTGATATATTCATCTACCGAAGGAACCCCTATATATGCTGTAATTTTCTGATCACCCTGTCGCTTTCCTATGCCTCCCCCCGGACCATCAGTACCATCAAGGCCTTGTGTATGCACCATATAATATTCGAATTCAGGATTCAGTTCAATGTTCCAGTCAAAAAGTCTTGAATAGAACTTACTAGCTCTTTCCGGATCATCTGCCGGAATATCCAGATGCACTATTGTTGGCATGGAACCACTTCATATAATACTCTGAAGACAAGGATTTAAGTTTATGGTTTTTTCAGCTTCCTATAAGTATCATGGTCCGCAAGACTTTGACAAGTATTGTGAATACACTTTAATGCATTCTGCTCCCATGGAGACCCATGTCAGATTACTATGTGCCATGTAGAATACAACTGTATATTTCCCGATGGTTATCAGAAGAGCATTCATAGTGGAACCTATTACTATGCACCTCAGACAAGCTCAACATCCGGCAGTGTAAGATATAATAAAAGTGAAGAGCAGCACTATCGATAATGGAATTATTATCCCTCCAATTCTTTACTGTGCCGACTCCAAGTGCCTTTATGCCCTGAGTGTTCATCTCTCTAATGTATGTTTTTTTGAAGTATATGTTGTACGAAAATGAAGAAATAAGTAACAAAATATAGAGGATTTCTAAAGACACCGTTATTTGAAAATTGTCAATACTGTGTTCTGCTGATAGCATTATCGTAATAGCACTTATAAATTATTTATTTGAATGCTTCCAATAAATAACAGGTTTTTTACAGACCGATTTTTATAGATAGGTATATTAACGGAAAAAGCCTTTATGGGGCTCAACTGTTGTTAAAATTCGATGTTCATAAAAAATAATACTTTCGGGTATGCTCATGAAAAGTTCAAACCTGCTCCATAGTGATGTTTCTTTACCAGTTAAAAAGAAAAAAAGTTTTGCAGCAGATGTACTAACACTTGTGGGCGGAACGACCTTTGCCCAGATAGTGACCATACTGGCTTCTCCTGTACTTGCAAGACTGTATACCCCTGAAGAGTTTGGTACCTGGGCTTTATTGATCTCAATTACAATGATCCTTGGGATCATCGCCTGCCTGAGATATGAGTTTTCTATAATGCTCCCGGATTCTGATGAAGAAGCGGTAAATCTTTTGGGATTGAGCTTATCGATCGTTTTTGTCATAACAGCTATAACCATTCTGCCAATATACTTTTTTAAAAATGAAATAGCTTTGATGCTGAATTCTCCCCAGCTCGGCGATTATCTGTGGATGATACCACTATTTATTTTTGTCAACGGGATATTTCAGGCTTTAAACTACTGGAACTCCAGAACAAAGCATTTCAAGAGACTTTCTTTTGCCCAGGTCTCCCGCTCCCTTTCGACAACAGGAACACAGATTGTTTCCGGTCTTATACGATATCCGCTTACTGGAGGCCTGATAGTTGGCAATCTTGTGGGAAATATAATTTCAACTCTAACCCTGGGAGGACAGATCTGGAGAGATGATAAAAACTTTATAAGAGCGAACCTTCATCCACAAAAGTTCATACAGGGTTTGAAAAGGTATAAGAAATTCCCTTTGATAGATACATGGTCAGCTCTATTGAACAGTATCTCCTGGCAGCTTCCTGCTTTTCTGTTAGCTTTTTATTTTTCTCCTGCAGTAGTCGGCTTCTATTCCATTGGTTTTAGAATTCTACAGATGCCAATGAGTTTTATAGGTAGCTCTCTGAGCCAGGTTTTCTTTCAAAGGGCATCTGTTGCCAATTCTCAGGGTGGTCTGGATACCCTCGTTGAAACTGTTTTCAAAGTGCTTGTAATAGTTGGATTGTTCCCTATATTGACACTTGCATTTGTAGGAAGTGATGTATTTAGCGTAATTTTCGGTAGTTCATGGGCTGAAGCCGGCGTTTACGCTCAGATCCTGAGCATATGGGCTTTTGTATGGTTCCTGTCCCATCCACTTAGTTCAATATATGTGGTCATGGAAAAACAGCAATTCGGTCTGAAATTCAATATATTTAATTTAATAACCCGTTTATTATCTTTGGTTATCGGAGGGATGATGGGTAGTGCAAGAATGGCTTTGTTTCTTTTTGCATTATCAGGAACTTTTGTATACGGTTATTTATGTTACAAGATGTTATCTTATTCCAGGGTTAAAATGTCCCATGTAAGAAATATAATTCTATCCGAACTACTACTGTTCTCACCTGTTGGAGCAATCCTTTTTATCCTGAAATATTTTGAGATCAACCAATATTTAATTGTGGGCATATCCGGATTGTTCATTGTGCTGTATTATATATATGTTATAAGGACAGATGACGAAATATACCAATTTATGAAACGTTTCGGTCCCATTCAGAAAATACCAGGGATGAGAAGATAATGTCCGATAAGTAAGTATTCATGAAGGGATCTCAACCGGATTTATAATATCTGAAAAGTATAGGGAGTATCATGTTAAAACATATAGTTATGTGGAAGTTAAAAGAACATGCAGAGGGAAGAACAAAGGCAGAAAATGCAAAAATGATGAAGGAAATGCTTGAAGGCTTAAAAGGAAAGATAACTGAGATCGAACATATAGAAGTAGGAATGAACTTAATACCTTCTGAAGCTGCCTTTGATGTAGTGTTATACTCCAAGTTCAAGGACGAGAAAGCATTGATAACATATCAGAAACATCCTGAACATGTAAAGGTTGCACAGATCGTTGGCAAGATCAAGGAAGAACGATTTGTAGTTGATTATGTTATTTGAGCTTAGTGAATCTGGGTAAAATCATGGTGCTTGCCAGCTGTGGCACATTGTCCTTGATCATAACAGAATTGGATCATTGATACCTCTCTGATAAGGCTTAAGTCATTAGAACCCGATGTTATTTCAGGGAGGCTTATATGATCAAGGAAGCTATGCTTTACGATAAGCTTGAAGGGAACAAGGTCCGTTGCAGAGTTTGCAGTCACAGGTGTATTGTAGCTCATGGAAAGAGGGGATTTTGCAGGGTACGTGAGAACAGGAATGGCACTTTTTACACTTTGATATACAACACTGTTTCCAGTGAGGCAGTTGATCCGATAGAAAAGAAACCGTTATTCCATTTCTACCCGGGTACACTTGCATATTCACTGGGTACCATCGGATGCAATTTCAGATGTGCACATTGTCAGAACTGGACTATATCCCAGATAGAGATAGATGAAGCCTGTACAGTGGAGATCACGCCCACAGAGGCTGTGCAGAGGGCAATTACCACAGGGGCAAGGACTATCACATGGACCTATAATGAGCCTACCATCTGGTACGAATATACTTATGACTGTGCCAGGCTTGCAAAAGAGGCAGGTATTGCAACTGCATATATTACAAACGGATATATTACTGCTGAAGCACTAGAGCACATATCTCCATATCTGGATGCTTTCAGGGTGGATATCAAAGCTTTTACAGAGGAGTTTTACAGAAGTGTTGCCAGTGCGAAACTAGGACCGGTGCTGGAATCGACAAAGCTTGCCCGTGAACTCGGAATGCATGTGGAAGTTGTGAACCTTGTGATTCCGGGTCACAATGATTCTGCCCAAGAGATAAGGAGCATGGTCAGGTGGATATACGGGAACCTGGGAGCTGATACACCTTTACATTTTACACGGTTCCATCCTCAATATCGTATGTCTGATGCCTCCCCCACGCCTATGCGGAAATTGGAAGAGGCATACCACATAGCTAGAGAGGAAGGCATGAGGTTTGTTTATATAGGGAATATGCCCGGCCATGATTATGAGAACACTTACTGTCCGAAGTGTGGGATGCTTTTGATCAAAAGAAATGTATTCTCCTTGCTGGAGTACAATATAAATACAAAGGGAACATGTCCCAGGTGTGAAGAAGTAATTCCAATTTTTGGTGTGGCGCACGATGAATTCTTACATAAATCAGATTGAGGCGTAGTAACCAATATATGTGACAAATTCTTTTTTTCTTATATTGATGAGGTAAACTATTCTACTTAAATATATACAATATTTTCTAATAGTCTCAATTTACACGTATTTTCTTAGTAATCAGGCAATGAAAAGAGCATCTTGAACACAAGGTTTAAAAACAATAAGGGCATTAAGACGTTTCGCGCGTAGGGCGCAGATACAAGCCGCCATAACTCAGTTGGTAGAGTGTCTGGCTGTTAACCAGAATGTCACAGGTTCGAGCCCTGTTGGCGGCGTTTTCAAACTCTTTTACGTGGTGGGCCTGTAGCTTAGTCAGGTTAGAGCGCCCGGCTCATAACCGGGCGGCCACCGGTTCAAATCCGGTCAGGCCCATTGAAGCACATTATGGGTTTCAAGGCGATTGCTGCTTTTAAAGATATTCTATTTAAATAAACCCATGTATTATGTGTGATTGACTTTTCTCCACAGGTCCCTTTAGATCATTCACATATCCACTGAGTATAAAACCTGTTACCAACCAACATGGATCGAGGGCATAAATTAGCAAGAATACCCTATACGGGAATCTCTTTTTTTCCCAGACTGATCTTTTACATTACTAAAGAGCCGCAGATTGGGCAAAATCAGTAGTATAAGCACTAAAATATTCAGACAGGTTGTGACTTTTCATCTGGCAGAAGAGCATCAAAGGTCTACAATCTTTGCATCTGATCACGTCAAGGTAATTTTAGACTGATCTGCATCATTTTCTATTGTTGTTCTTCCCTGTGTTCCACGTGCTTCAAGCTCAGAAAAGATTTCCTTAAGTGCGAGCAATTGGCACTCCAATTGGTGGCATTGAGATCCATTTTCTTTTGTTTTGACGGGCATTGAACTAAGATGTTCATTCAGAATAGAAATACGAAATCTATACACATCTAAAAGCGCATTGAGCCATTCATCATATTCGATAGTAACCCCACTCATATTGTGTACATACTGCCATTATTTTTTCTACTTTACGGTTTGATGGATGTCTTTAATTCAGGCCATTGAGCATATTAGAAAGACATATATATTGGTATATAGTGGTTTTATTTGTGGTAGGTATGCAAAGTAAAAAACGCTTAAAGAGAGTAGCTATCGTTCTGGCCACTTACCTGCTCATGATCGTTGCCCTCGTATTGGTTTCAGGTCTGATCATCTGAAGCATTCGATAAAAAAAGTTCTGGATGTTAAATATCCCTTGACCTTTTCCAAGGGATATTCTATCGCCGATGCGCTTTTGACTGTTCTACTGGATAGCCGGCAGTTCCTTGCAGCGGATCACAGTATTGGTATACTTTTGTATATTCTTGATCCTGTATACTTCCCTGCTGGCAGCGAATGTAAAGGCTCTCCCTTCTTTTCCGGCCCTTCCGGTCCTGCCAATTCTATGAATATAGGATTCGGTATCCTGTGGAATATCATAATTGAACACAGCTTCGATGTTCTTCACATCTATACCTCGGGAAGCCACATCTGTAGCCACAAGAGTTTCTATAGTTCCGTTCCTGAAACCAGACATTACTTCATCCCTTTGCCTCTGCCCCATATCTCCATGAAGCCCATCAGCCAGGTATCCTCTTCTTCTGAGAGTACCTACCAGTTCATCCACACCTTTTTTGGTGTTGCAGAATACAAGAGAAGACTTCATTTCATAGTTATCTATGACACGGCACAGGATATCGTGCTTTGATCTACCCTTTGTGTTAAAATAGAACTGTTCTATCTGAGGAACATTGATGTTCTTCTGCTGGGTCTTAATTAACAAAGGTTCATGCTGATACTGTGTTGTTAGTTTCATAATGGGCTTTGGCATAGTTGCAGAAAAGAGGATCGTTTGTCTTCTTTCAGGAGCTCTGGTCAGAATAACTTCTATATCCTCTCGGAATCCCATATCCAGCATCTTGTCCGCTTCATCCAGCACAAGCATTTTTAAGTTGTCAAGTTTGAGCGTGTTACGCTGAAGATGATCCATTACTCTTCCCGGAGTACCTATGACCATATGAACTCCTTTCTTTAAAGTCCGGATCTGCCTTTCAATGGATTGACCGCCATATATAGATTGGACCTTTATATCCTTATATCTTGAAAGCAGGTTTATCTCTTCAGCAACCTGGTTTGCAAGTTCTCTTGTTGGGCAAAGTACAAGGACTTGTACTCTCTTTTGTGTGATATCCACCATTTCCAGTGCAGGTATTCCAAATGCTGCGGTCTTACCTGTGCCTGTTTCTGCCTGACCTATGATGTCCTTTCCTTCAAGTATATGAGGAATGGCCTGTATCTGTATGGGAGTAGGATGTAAGAATCCCATGTGTTCAATTGCTTTCTTGATATCTGAAGATAAATTCAGATCGTTAAATGTAATTTTATCCATGCTAAAAATTCCTGTGTGCTAATCGCACAATTACGTTTTTCATGTTTCAAAAACAGATAATAAGAAAGATGAGAGGAGATGATAATGCTCCATCCCACCTTGAAAAATACAACTTAGTTGCTGACTTCGGCAAATGCGAACTTGCGCATTACCTTTGTGACCTTTATAGTCACTTCATCGCCTACGGAAGTACCGGGCACGAAAATAACAAAACCACTAACTCTGGCAATGCCATCTCCCTCTCTTGCGATGTCCTCTATCTTTACTTCATATTCCTTTCCAGCATCCACTGGGGCAGTTGGTTCATTTCCGAACAAATATTTCACGTCCTTATATTAGCTTAAAAGACCCAACTATAATGAAAACATAACGGAAAAACAGTATATACGGAAAAGTAACACTATTTAAGGCCAATACGTTTATCTAAACAGTTTCTATCTTAAAGCAATCATAAGTTGAGTTTATACTATATATAATTGTTGGCACCAACCCGTAGAAAAACTAGCTGTCAGCAATATATAAACCAATTAATTCCCGGGCTGAAAAGCTTTGCAGATAGCTTGCGTATCTACCTGTATATTTTTTTTCTTTTTGCACGTACTGTTGTTTCTGTAAAAATTACATTTCCCACAACAGAATTCCTTACTTGCAAGCTTGGAAGCTATCTTTTCCCTCTGTGTAACGGTGATCTCAAAGTTCCTGCGATGTTTGTATAGATGCCAATCCTTGTAATATATCATGTGCGCAAGTATGGATATAGTGGGAGGGTCCCAGGAACTGTATCTCTTCTCTTTTTTAAAAGTAGTACTATATGCAGCCTGTTTCTCTCTTTCATCCTGCCGTCTGTACTTTTCATCAACTATATCCTGAAGTTCTTTTTTTATTACTTCAGCCTGCAGGTTTTGGGGATCGAATTTCAAGGCTTTATTAATATAATTAAGTGCAGCCTCGTATTCCTTCAATTCTTTCAAGACCATACTTTTATTGAAATAGATCGGATACAGGTTCTGCACTTTCCCGGAGCCGATCACGGCATCAAAGAACCGGATAGCTTCCCGGAGCTTTCCGTTCTGATAGGAGAAAAGGCCCATTTTATTGAGAGCAGATACATTTTTTGGTTCCACTTCAAGAGCCAGTCTGTAATAGTGCTCTTTTTTCTCTGGATCTGTTTCTTTGTCTCCCATCAGTACATATCTATTAGAAACAGCCGCAGTTTCCTTTTTGAGAGTTTCTTTTGAGTTCATTTCTCAAGATATCCTTATTCTATGAGCAGGATCCCAACACACTTAATGTCAGAAGGATCGCAAAAAACAAAAGTTTCACCTACTGTGTCCATGATCTTTCCCACGTTGATACCAACAGCTTCCGGGGGGAATCTGCGCAATTCCGGCTTTCTGCATTGTTCGGCGCACACATCACACTCATTGCATGCACCCGGCCGCAGCAACTGAGCATAGGTAAAACCTTCCCTGAAGGCAAGGTATTCCAGCTCCAGCATTTTATGAAAAGATTCCTTGCGCAAATGAGACCATGCCCTAAAAATATCGGGTTCATGGGACATATCATGCTCTCCGATCAGCAGCAGGGCCTTATCGTATTCAAGAAGGATCTTTCTGAACTCATCGATATCCATGATATGGGGAGGGCAGCTTAAGCGTTTGCCATAACCTCTGCACCCATATTCACACTTTATTCGTGCCCTGTTTTCCACGGGTATACCCGCTGTTTTTACAGGATATGCTCTTAATCCGAGTTCCAGAGCTCTTCTAATAATCATTTCCTGCTTTTCATTCATGGGCATACCGTATCCTTTGTCTTAGCCTTCGGTAAAGACCACCTTTACCTCTTTGACATCCCACAGTGCTTCCAGTTTTTCTACGAGATCCTCCTTTATGGCATTTGCGAACTGATGGTTGGAAGGCAGATCAAGGACAACCCGGACAATACCTTCCTTAACCTCGATCTTGGTAACCAGTTCCGTACGAACTATATCAAGCCCTGCCATGGGATTCATGACATGCTTAAGCCTGCTTCTTACAACCTCTTCAGTGGTTGGTTCCTGCTCACTTACCAGACCGTGCTTTTCCTCATAGTCTCGTATCGCAGATCTCAAACCCTCCACTGCCAGCACCGAGCAATGCCTTTTTACGGGGGGCAAGCCTCCCAGTTCATCAGTGGCCTCCTGCCATGTGATCTTCTTTGCATCAGCTATGGTCTTTCCTTTTGCCATTTCGGTAATAATAGATGCAGTGGCGATATTGGAGGCGCATCCATAGGATTCGAACTTTATATCATCTATCACCGTAGTCTTAGGATCCACTTTCAGATAGACTGCAACCATATCTCCGCAGGCAGGGCTGCCTTCCAGGCCTTTTCCATCTGCATCCTCCAGCTTTCCCACGTTCTTAGGATTGCGGAAATGTTCTAATACTTTCTCAGTATAAGGAAACTTCATACTGTCACCTCATTTTTTAGCATATAACGGACTTATCTCTCTAAGTTTTTCCACGATCTCCTTCAGGGCACCGAGGATAGCATCCACATCTTCCATAGTGTTATACCTGCCAAAAGTGAATCTCAGAGAACCATGTGCCCTTTCATGATCACCGCCTATACCCAGGATCACGTGGCTGGCTTCCAATGATCTGCTGAAACATGCAGAACCAGTGCTCACCGCAAAGCCTCGCATATCCAGATGCAGTGTCATGGATTCTCCTTCTACATAATGGAATGTGAGATTGGCATTCTGTGGTGTGCGATCATTGCGACTACCGTTGAGCGTAACATGGGGAATGTCTTCCAGAGCCTTGCTTATCGTGTGGTCCCGCATCCTGGCAAGAGATGCATTTTCTTCAGGCGTTACAAGCTCCACAGCCTTTGCAAATCCCACAGCACCCGGGATATTTTCCAGACCAGCTCTACGGTTTAATTCCTGGTAGCCTCCGTCCATCCATTTTTCCAAAGGTGTGCCTTCACGTACATAGAGGGCACCAACTCCCCTTGGACCGTGTATAGTATGTGCAGATATTGTCACCAGGTCCACAGGGATCTTGCTCACGTCCAGCGGCACCCGGGTAAAAGTATGTGTCGCATCAGTATGCAGAAGTACATCTTTTTCGTTGCAGATGTCTGCGATCGCCTTGATGTCCTGTAATGTACCTATTTCCTGATTTGCATGCTGGATGGATACTAATGCAGTTTCTTTATTTATAAGGCTGCCAAGCTGGTCAAGATCCACAGTTCCCTCGCTATCCACATTCAGATAGTCTACTTTGTATCCTTGCCTTTCCAGGCTCTTTGCTGTATTGAGCACCGGAAAGTCCTCTATACGGGATACTATTATGTGTGAGCCCTTTTTCTTCCTGAGGGCAGCTGCAACACCTTTAATTGCCATGTTGCTGGATTCCGTTTCTCCAGAAGTGAACACAAGTTCTTCTTCCGATGCACCAAGGGTTTTCGCTATTGATCCTCTGGCATCCATGAGTCCTTCCTTTGCATCTATGCCCATGGAATAGCCAAACTCTGAGGTTGCCACTGCATAAGTATCGAAGAAATAAGGCTTCATAGCTTCCAGGACACGTTCATCCAGACGAGTGCTGGCTGCGTTGTCCAGATAAGTTATCTTGTCGAACATATTCTATCTCCTTCAAATGAAAAGAGTGATACTGGCATCTTTTGCTTCGTGTATGTATGTACCTACCGCCCCGTACTCATCGATCCAATCCGTACGCAGGTCTTCTTTCTTAATGCCCATTATCTCCATGGTCATCTCACAGGCGATGATCCGACCACCCAGCTCCTTATAATCCTGCATAAGCTTTTCCAGGGAAACTACATTGGCTTTGGTCATTCTTTTCTTTACCATCCATTTGCCGAGCCCCAACATGTGCATCTTTGAAAGCGGGCCAGCTTCAAGACCCCCTTTCTTTAGTCGTTGCAAACCCCAGAAAGTAAAATATAGGGATGACTCAAGGCCCATGGAAAGTGCACCATTCCCTATGATCAAAGCACTATATATCTTATCCATATCCCCGCTATGGACCACAATTACAGCTTTATTCCCCATATGATCAAACCTACCTGCGTATCCTGATCTTCCATTCATCGCCTTTTTCTTCCACTGCCAGGACATCAAGACCAAGAGACTCGCATGCCATGGGAATTTCCTTCTTTGATGCCGGATGTGTGCCTATTACCACCACCTCGTCCCCTGGAGAGGCTTTTCGAAGGGCTTTGCGGCATTCAACAAGTGGCACCGGGCACGTCTGACCTCTCACATCTATCTCTACTGTAGATATGTTATCACCCCATTATAGTATGTTCACAATTGTTAATAGACTTTATCATGAATAAAACAGTTCATAAAGCAAACACGGTCATTTCTATAAGTTGGTACTTTTCACTTCTTTCTCCAAACACGTATATTTGTTGCCTTGCAAATCACACTACCATGCACGGTAACCAAAGGTGCATCACAGGTTTTTCAAGGATCAGGATGTTTTCCATTACCGACATAGTTCTAACAGTTTTGCAAGGTATTCAGGCATACTGCCCACTTCGAGTAATCTTTACCCAATACCAGACATTGATGCCGACGTACTAGTGTTATTGCTCTTTCAGTATACTTATGATATACAGCAATCCGACTATATTGATCAATAGGATTACGCAAGCTCCTATTATATACCTAGGCTTCCAGTAATCTGTCTTTTCCTGGCCGGAAATATCCATACTGATAACGACAAGCTGATCTGAACCTGGCTCGATTTCCTGCAACAATATCTGAGATTTCTTGCTAACTGGTATATACTTGACAGTGTATTTTTTATCTCTGTCAAGTCCGATAAATAGATAGTTATCATCATTGGAGGAACTTGTCATCAATTTTTCCTCTGCCCAGAGTTCAACAGTACCTACAGACTGGCTGCGCACACCCAGGGTCGTATGCGCCTTTAAAGGTATCTGGGAGCCAATGGACTTCTTTAATCCGTTAGGAAGGTTGAGTATGTTCAGCACCGTGGGAGCAATGTCTTGTTGTCCATATTCCTCATAGATCACTTTTGCGGGCACATCTGGTGCATGTACTATAAAAGGTACCATCTGAGTTTCATCCATGCCTGAATAAGTATCCGACTGATGTCCTCCTTTGCTGTCAGATGATGTAAAACCCATCCCGTGGTCTGCTGTAAATATGAATGCAATATTGTTTTCTGTGCATGTCTGGTACAGTGACATAATATCCTTGTCCAGTCCCTCGATGGTCTTTATGTAGCCATCATATTTTCTGTAATGGCCTGCAGCATCGACAGCTCCGACATTTACTGTCAGGATATATTTCTGATCAGGGGCCTCTTCAGCCATACATTCAACAACCTGTGCGGCTGTGCTCAAAGCCCATCTGTCATATGTGTCATATCTTTCCTGGGAAGACTGTTTTGATTCCTGCAGCTGGGCAGGCAGTTTCATGGCTTGCTCTTCCATGATCTCTTTAATTTCCATGCAAACTGTGTTATATGAGGCAGTTGGTGACGATTTTACTACCATTTCCGGGGCTTTCATGGAATTGGCAGAGTCGTGAACTATTACATCATGTTCGTCACACATACTGGCAGAATCTCCTTTTTCCATAATTCCAAATGCCAGATAATTATATTCACGGGCAATGTCATATATTGTGGACATTGGTAGTTTTACAGTATTCGAAAGTGCTTTTGGATCACCTGTAACAAGTACAGAATGACCTGCCTCTGTATATGTTTGTGGTGCCCTGACGGCCGATACTTTAGTTCCTGTCGCACCTAACATTGATATATTGTAGAAAACTGGTACTTCCAGAGACTCACCGTCGAGGGAATGTGGTATATGTTCTGGATAGATGTATGGTGAACCTAATCCATCCACGATCACAATGACCAGGCCTGAGGGAGTATTAACAGGATTGACCATGACCTCAGTGTATGCAGTTGCAGGCACCACCGACAAAATACAATAGATGGAAAGTACGAACAAAAAAAAGCAGGATGTAATTTTGTTTTTATTGATCGGTACTGTTATTGAGTTGACCATGAAGTTTTAATAAACTGTTTAATATAATAAAGTTTCTATTTTATGTACGGCGAGAAAAGAGATGGGCCTGATATAAAATCAGATCTGTACTTTTCTCTCACTTTCCACTCTGTTTTTCATTAACAGGGGTAGACAAAGGGCAAGGCTGCAAAAGAAAAAAACCATTCTGAAGCCCATCTCTGGTACCAGTGCACCTGCGATGATAGGCATGAATCCCATGCCGGCGTAGGTATATGTGTTGAATATGCCCATCAAAAGGCCCCTGTCATTCTGCATATAAGATACTGCAACCGGAAGACCTATCAGGCCTATGCCCGATCCTATACCTATCAGAATGAAACCGTATATCGGATAATACACTGCGAGTATAGTACCCAGTGCAGCAAGGATAACCCCACTTCGGATCATTATGCCATAATGCAGCCGAAGTCTTCCTGCAATAAGAGTGGTTATCATTGAACTTGCGTACATCCCTGCAAGGGCCATACCAAGTTCCGCCTTGTTCAAAAGGCCTGCACTATAATCCGGATATAGGGAAAGTACCACTCCTGTAACTCCAAAAAGCAAAAATGAACTTGACCAGATCATAAGATAATTTTTTCTAAAAGATAGATCTCTTATCTCGGAAACAGAGTGTATTTGAAGATTGACTGAGCTGCTGGTTGTGTTATCTCTCACTTTTTTTGCATGGTATAGCTCCCGGATGCCTATGAATAGTAATAAGATCGAAGCTACCGTGAACAGGAAGATACCTCCTTTGATGTAGTCCTGTGCGACATACCCCGAAATAACAACACCTGCTGCCAAACCGGCATTGAGCAGAAAATTAAATTCGCCAAAGAATCTGCTTTTCTCTCGGTATTCTGAGAGTAACGAATGTGCTGAAGGAAAAAAAGCTCCGCATGCAGTACCTTCTATAAGCCTTGCAAGAGTGAGCCAATAAGTGTCTTGTAGTTCCAGCAACATAATTCCTGAAATAGATGTGAGAAACATACTGAAAACAATAAGTCTCTTTCTGCCATACCTGTCAGAAAGAAGGCCAAAAGGCAACATCGTAACCAGTGCACCAATAAAATATGCAGAAAACAGTAAGGAAGAAGCTAAGGCACTATGGGACATATGGTCCCTGGATGCCAGCTCGGGCAATACTGGTATAACAGCGTTGGATAATCCCATTATTAGGAACACCGTGGCATATACAAGGAATCGATCTTTTTTCATGTATGTTCATACCTAAAAATTGAATAATAAATCTAAACTTGCAATGTATTCACAGATATTAATTATTCCGCTGTCTTTATTATTGTGCAAATTTTAAAAGAGTAAAGTTTCAACTATTTTGAAATTATTTTTACGATATTAAATATACAACATGGATAATATATAATATATTAAATATATAATCTATTAAATATATAACATGTTGAATACATAGAATATATATTTTAAAGTATTTACTTTAAAATAACTAATTTGCAAAAAGAATAACTAAAAGTATATTATATAATATCTACTTTAAAATAAATGTTTGTAACAAAACATACTAATGAGTATATACATCAAACTAGATAAGTAGTAAGAGTCGTAAATTAAGAAATTATGTACACATATAATATTAATTCATAAGTTACAATATAGATAAATGCAAAAATTACATATGCTTGATTCAATATTTTTTTTTCTGAGTGCTGATACCAGACCCTCAATGGAGATAGTTATATTATTTTTGCTCGTTATTTTCAATAAAAAATTAAAAATGCTAAAGCTATTTTTATTTAGCTATGTGTATAATATACTTTTCGACCTGTTTAGTCTACCCCTTTTGAGCTAAATGGGCTAAAATACACATAGCTAAAAAACTACAATTCATGCAATTGGTATTTAAGGAGATATATTATTGTAGTCAAGCGATCTTATTCCTATTGACATTATGAATAACTTGCAAAAATAGTAATCTATGCGGATCTTGTACTAAATCATGCAGTAAATGGGGGGGTTGCAGTTGAGAAAACCCATATTCATATAGTATATGTAATTGTCGTGTTCACAAAAAGTGCCAATTTTGCAAGCCAAAACAGTTGATCATATATACTATATGAATGAATCAGGCTATATATTTTCTGTTGATGAACATGATAGACAGAGTGATTTTGCATACAACATTTTACTGGCTACCATTCAAATGGATATAATTTTAGTACCTATTGTTTTTATTGTTATATTATTTACCTTACTTTTTTACTCTCAGTTAACTGGACATACATTGATTATTTTTATTAAGTTGTAAACTTTAATTGGATACAAAGTTCTGTATGAATAATAAAAATAAATAATAGTTGTATTTTATACACCACTATTTTAAAAAAATGCTGAACTTGAAGTTTAATAAATAAAACTAGACTGTAACTAATTAAAATTACTTAATAATTAACATTCTGCAGACCATGTTTAAATTTATTGTGTAACTATTTTTAGTCACAGCATATAAAAACAAAATTTGTAGCAAAACTTCTAAAAAAACAATGGCAGTTAATTATTTTAGTAATTGTTTGTTTTTTTAACATAGTGCTATGTTAATATTTAAACAGTTTCTTTTTATAAACTGTTAATCCTCTGATAACAAAAAGTGAGACTGGAGTTAGATATCTAAAGTGATCCCAAATACATCCTGGAACTTTTTGTACTTCTTGCGAGCCCTGTATAGGTATTGCCTCACATATTTTTCCCCCAGGGATTTGGAAAACATAGCTTCGATCTCCGAAGGAGAGAATATTGTATTGAGCTTGTTCAGTGGCACTTTTGAAAGATCCGTGTAATATACCTCTAAAACGGACCTGTCCGAGATCCTTGCTTTATTAGACTCGCCTTTTTCATGCATATTTGATTCCGTATAGGAAAAAAAGTGAGAGATGGGCTGTTCACTTAACCAGTTCCATTCCCTGTCATACAAATTGATAAAAGAAGCGCCGCATTTTTCACAGCAGGCAACAACTGCTATATCATTTCCAAGGTAATGATGGCTCTGGCTTATAATCTGAGCATCGCAGAAGCTACATGTACCTATGGGGTTTTTGGTCAAGTCATACGATGGAACTATAGTGTTATCCACCTGCAGGAAATTATTAGAAGAATCGTATTTAAAGAGCATTAGGCTATCACATTATTCCATGGATATCTTAATCTTCATTGATAACCTTATCGTTATTTATCGCTTATCTAAGCACCTTTGACGCATTTTTACGCACCTCACACTCTTTTATTACAAACTTTTTTATACTTTAAAGGATAATAACTTTTAATGCTTAGGCAGAGGTGAAACTATGGATTCGATAAAATCCAAAATAAAACGGAGACTTCAGACTTTTATCGAGTTGGATGTAAATGGTTTGCGCACCCACATTCTATCTGTGTTCTTACAGGTGCAAAAGACCACAGTAGATGAACTGCATCAGAGCATCAATTCGAAGTTCGAGATTTCAAGAAGCGCTGTTGCCTCAATGGTAGGATATATCTATTCAAAACTTGGCATACTCAGATCTTATAAAGAATCTTACAAAACACCGATAGTATATTCTTTGAAGGAAGAATATGCAGACCTCTTGCGCACTGAACTTGAATCAAAGAATGGCCAGGTAACTGGCATCTGAGATGTCTCAATAAATGTCCATTGTAAAAGATGCTCCAAGAACATCGACCACAATTGTGCTTAGGTCTGACTCTAATGCAAGGATCACACATTCACGAGATCCATATTATAGTCTTATGAGGCGCTTGTTCCAGGAAGAAGCTACTGCCACGAGGGGACAGAAATTCCTCCTGATGATAGAAGAGCGCCAGAAGAGTGGTAATCCTCTGAGATCAAATGAGTGGAAAGAGATCATGGAACAGCTAGGAGTTGATCGTGGCTCTTTTTATTCCATGCGCAATAAGTTACTTGGAGCAGGATTAATATCAAACCGGAATCGTGAATATCGTCTTTCAGGCCAGTTCAGTAAAGATCTGCTGGATATGGCAAGGTGGTGGTGGACAGCTGTCCTGAACGAAAATCCTGACAGCTTGTAATAAAGCGACACATTAATATACGAAATATGCAGTTAATAGAATACATTCACCGTAGCCCGGTAGTGTAGTGGTCAATCATGCAGGACTCTGGATCCCGCAACCTCGGTTCGAATCCGTGCCGGGCTATCAAAATACTTCTAATAGTCACAAGTTGTTACTGCTTTTTGTGCTTCTTTTAGACCTATAGCGATTGTGGAAGTGTGGTTATTTCTTTTTGTGTAAGACAGGCGAGGCTAGATCTCATCATCTTTAAAGTTAATAGCAATATGTGTGCCATCACAGAAAGGTTTATTATCGGATCCGCCGCATCTGCACAAAGCCATTACGATAGAGGTCGTTAAAAAAACACCATCTGAATTGATGAGATTGTCTATATTTTTTACGATATAAGGGCCATTTTTACTTATCTGTATGGACGCCTTTTTATGAGATGCCGTATCTTCTACTGCAGTCATCATAATTCCTCCACTTATACTAATATTCTTAAGTTCATATTCCTTTTCATGCCTCGATTTTTGGATATGCTCCTGCGAGGAGGGTCTTGGTTACCAACAAGTGTTTCCCGTGCGCCTGTAGGCGGCTTGTAGGCGAATTGTATCCAGCAGAAATATGCCTGGATACTAATTACCTTTTAGAAAAAAAAGAATTTACTGGATGCTGGCATAACTCTCAAGAGATTCGTGTTTTTGTACATCTACGGAGAATGTGTCCACATGTACATAATCTACTTTATGTCTCGCTAAAGCGAAGCCTATGAAAGATAATCTAATTCCCAGGTAAGGATGCTCAACGATGATAAGGCCAATAGCGGCTGTAAGGAATAAAGACCAGTATTTTTCAAACATAACACGAAAACAGCCTTATGGTATATAAATAAAATTTTAATAAACAATCATGAGAATAATTTATAATGATTGATAATTTAAGTCTTTCTGTTACTGCCTCTAAGCTTCATTTGCTGTTTTGGTGTAAATCCGGCCGCATACAGGGGTTTATGACCATTGCCACCTCTTAAATTTAGTGAACAAAAGAAAACGGCTCTTGGGGCTTCTCTGTAACTCATGTAAACCATTCCCCGCTAAAGACTCAGGGGTTTCACGCTTAATTATATTTCTCCAAGGGAATGCAGCAGCCATATAGGCTTCTGCATTTTCAAGTTCATATGCCACAAATGCCCTGCTTTAAAAATCATTAAAGTGTTTGCTTCCGCAGAACGTATCTCTTATAATGTGAAGAGTTCATTTCTTGCTTATTATTTTGATCGCGTTATCTATTGGACTGCGTTCTAATTTTCCCATGAATTCTCACCTGATTACTAAATGGTTAGGTTAAGTATTTAAATTACTATTAGTAATTAGGGTGTTTAAGACGGCATTGTAGAGAACATTTAAGATGTAATCCAAAATACATAGATGTTCGAGCCATCTGAATTTGAGCATTCAATGTGGGTAATTCTACAAAGTCCAAAAGGAGAAATGAACATGACAAAAATAACACAGAGTCTTATTGGCGAAGCATTGGTAGGAGAAGGACCTGAAGTTGCACACATCGATCTTGTTATCGGTACAAAGGGAAGTGCAGTTGAGAACGCATTCATGAACGCACTTGCAAACCCACAACGGGGTCATTCCCCATTACTTGCAGTACTCGAACCAAATGTTATGCCAAAACCAGCAACACTTCTGGTGAACAAGGTAACCATAAAGAACGCAACCCAGGCTTCCCTGATGTTCGGACCTGCACAGGCAGCTATTGCAAAAGCTGTAATGGACAGTGTGGCTGACAGCGTTATTCCAAAAGAAGAAGCAGAGAATCTTCTTGTCATTGTTTCAGTATTTATCGAATGGGATGCAACGGACAAGGAAAAGATCTACAAGTTCAACTACGAAGCAACAAAGCTTGCAATAAAGCGTGCTATCGATAGAACTCCAACAGTTGATGAGGCACTTGCAAAGAAGGACTCAGCAGAGCACCCATTTGCTTAAAAAAGATTTCCTGCGAGCAAAATCGCAGGATGCTTATCTTTTTCAATTCAAAACCGTGAACTACCACTAGGCTAAAGACCGAGTTGCTTCCTGCTTCATCCCTTGAACCGTAGTTCACAAGCTCACAGGCTATTACCGTAGCTCCTACAGTGCTCAGAGACCTATTAGATTTTGGTCAATGAGTGCAGATTTCTTGATATTGATACAGATAGTTAGTTTTGGAACTACGCTTCAGAGCAGTGAGACAAGAATAACAGCTCACTTTCCACAGATGTCATAAAAAAAACAGACATTTTCTCTTTTCAGCAATTTATACGAATCAAGTCCAATATTTAGCACAATATATGTTATTATTATATTAAATAGTATTATTAACTTTTGACAAATAACTGCAATTCAGATAATTAGCAAAATTCCAGGACATCTGCGGAATATATAATATATCTATGCCTACAAAGACACACTCCTTGCACACCCATACCAACCAGAGCTTGTCAGGACTAACCGATCAAACTGGATAGATGTGATGATCTTTACTTTGATATGCTTAAGCCAGTGTTTGAGGAAAAGACAAGGTTTTAACCCCAGTTGCCCACAACTGGAGTCACACCTGCCCATCCAAGGCCAATGATATCAAAGCCAGAATCATTCTGGATCAGGAAATTATTACCCCCAGTGTTGTAAATACCCACTTCAGTAACTTCATCTCCATCCCAGTCACCTACCATCGGTTTGGTGCCTTGCCATCCGAAGCCCACGATATCAACGGAATTGGTGTCGGTGTTCCACAGAGCCCAAGTACCTTCATTGTTATACACACCAACCTCGTCAGCGCCATCACCATTCCAGTCACCTACTACAGGTGTAACACCCGACCATCCCAGTCCAATGACCTCGAATCCGGAATCTGTCTGGACCAGGAAGTTATTACCTCCTCTGTTGTAGATTCCCACTTCAGTAACCCCATCGCCGTTCCAGTCACCTACTATCGGCTCGGTACCCGGCCAGCCGAAGCCCACGATGTCTGCAGAGTTAGCATTGGTGTTCCATAGTGCCCACGTGCCTTCGTTGTTATAGACACCCACATCATCGTCACCATCTCCGTTCCAGTCTCCCACGACAGGAGTGACACCCTTCCATCCAAGACCGATTATATCAAAGACAGACTCGCTCTGGAGCAGGAAATTGTTACCGGCACGGTTGTAGATACCTAACTCAGTGAGCCCATCTCCATTCCAGTCACCTACAATTGGTTCAGTACCAGGCCAGCCGAATCCTACTATATTGACAGAATTGTGAATCCTGCTCCAGAGAGCCCAGGTGGCCTGATTGTTATACACACCTACCGAATCAGGCAATGCAGTGCTACCCACAACTATATTTATGGTTTCGGAGTCACTACGGCCATTAGCAGTTGCTGTGAAGGTGACATTATATACTCCAGCATCACCATAATCGGGAGTCCACTTGAATGCAGCCGTAGCAACATTAAAAGTGGCATCCTTTGGCAGACCTGTCGCAGAGTAGGTTATAGTATCATTATCAGAACCTGTTGCAGAAACAGTGAATGCAAGTAGCTCTTTCAGATTGACAGATTTAGTGCCAATTGCTGCAAGTACAGGTGCTCCGTCTACACGCAGGATGACAAGACCATTCTCGCCAGTGGCCACGTAGGTATAGTTATCTGAGACAGCAACATCAGATACATAACCAGCAATATCATAACTTCCTACTAAAGTTGGTGCAGAGTTATCACTGATATCCACAATATAAAGACCGTTTTCATCAGCTACGTAAGCATAATTACCTGATACATCAACAACCCGTGCATAATCAGTAGTATCATAATTTCCTACAAGTGTTGGTGATGAAGGATTGGTAATATCCAAAATTTCAAAATGGCTCTGGTAAGCATCGTCTAAATAAACGGTACTAGTTACATAGGCATAATTACCTGAGACGGCAACCCCTGATACATAACCAGCAGTATCATAGCTTCCTACAAAAGTTGGTGTGGATTTATCTTTGATATCCACAATATAAAGACCATTTTCGTCGGCTACGTAAGCATAATTGCCTGATACATCAACAGCTCCTACACTACCAGCAGTATCATACCTGCCTACAAATATTGGTGACGAAGGATCACTAATATCCAAAATTTCAAGGCCATTTTCCCTGGGTATATAGGCATAATTATCTGATACAACAACAACTGCCGTATAATTAAGAGGACCAAATTCTCCATAATCACTCACATGTCTCGGTGAGGCCGGATCACTGATATCCAAAATTGAAAGACCAGGGAAACCTACGCCTATATAGGCATAATCGCCTGAGACAGTAACACCAATTCCATTATCAGCATAAAGATTATAGCTGCCTGTAAGTGTTGGTGAGGAAGTAGATGTGACATTCACAATACTTAAAAGAACATAGTCACTACCGCCGCTTGCTAAGTAGGCATAATTACCTGATACATCAACAGCTCCTGCACTACCAACAGTACCATAATTTCCTGCCAGTGCTGGTGATGAAGGATTGATAATATCCACAATAAGAAGACCATTGTCACCAGCGGCTACATATGTATAATTACCGGACACCGCAACAGCATGTGCATAAGTATAGTAAGTACTCACAAGTGCTAATGATGATGGATTACTGATATCCAAAACCACAAGACCCCTGCCACTGTTGGCTACATAGGCATAATTACCTGCTACAACAACACCCTCTGCATAATCATTAGTATCATAACTGCCTGCAAGGGTTGGTGAGGATGGATTACTAATATCTACAAGCACAAGACCGCCTTCGGCATCGGCTACATAGGCATAATTGCCAGATACAACAATGCCATATGCATGACCGGCTGTATTATAACTACCCGTGAGTGTTGGTGCGGTGGGATTAGTGATATCCATGATAACAAGGCCATTGTCTGAATCGGCGACGCAGACATAATTACCTGCTACAGCAACACCATGTGCATAACTACCAGTGTCATAACTACCTTTAGGAATAGGTGCTGCAGGATTTGTGACATCCACAATCGCAAGACCGTTGCTACCATCAGCTACGTAGGCATAATTACCTGCTACAACAATGCCATATGCATGACCGGTGGTGTCATAACTGCCCACAATTGTTGGTGAGGAAGGATTAGTAATATCTATAATTAGAAGACCACTACTACCATCGGCTACATAGGCATAATTATCTAAGACAGTAACATCGATCACTACTGATGGAGTAACTATTCTTCCTACTTCGAATGGTTTATCAACAGCAGCAATATCCAGCACAACTAAATCCTGTCCCTGTCCGAGATATGCATAATCCCCCCGGATCGCAACATCATTAATGCTACCACCAAAGTGACTTACTAATTCTACATTAATGTCATCAGCTAAACTGACTCCTGAAGTCAGTAGCAGCAACAGCACTACAATTACAGAACAAATTAACCTACTTGATCTTATTTGCATACACGCCCACTCCACGCGTTATAAGGAAGTTAAAGCCATCTCAGTGTATACTCATATACCTATATGTTTCTTTCTACAGATGTCAAGAAAAAAACAGGCATTTTCTCTTTTTAAAACTTTCTAGGTACAAAATATAATATTTATTACAAAATGTGCCATTATTATATTGAATAGTAATACTAATGTTTGACAAATAACTGCAATTCAGATAATTGACAAAATTCCAGCACACCTGCAGATATAAGATATGTGAGATAAGGCAGTATATATATTTTAGCAAATATTTTTATTTTCGCCTCAAACTTACCAGGAAGTGCTTCAATATGCTGTTATATCCTTCAAAAGTTATTGTCTAATTAGAATAAGGATCATTTGGAGCTAATTAGATGGTCTCCTCTTAAAAGTAGTCCTTATCGCTATGTTTATATTTAGCCCATGTATTGCTGCTATAAAAACAGTTTTTCCAATATTTCCCTATCCATTTCGAGGTAGTCAAGTTGTCACTCCTGGACGAATATATCGGTCACATAATCAAAGTGTTCCCTGATCTTCTCCTGGGATCTATGGTGACCATCGAGGTCACAAGCCTGGGTGTATTATTTGGTCTTATACTTGGAACAATATCAGGACTTGGAAAATTATCACGTAAAAAGATCTTCCGTTATCCTTCCATTGCTTATGTGGACTTCATAAGAGGAACGCCACTGCTGGTGCAGATCCTGCTTTTTTACTATGGCATTCCCGGTCTTTTCTCAAATGTAACAGGTAGACCTCTGTCAATAGACCCCATCCTTGCAGGTGTCATTGTGTGCAGTATAAACAGCGGTGCCTACATTGCAGAGATCGTGCGTTCAGGTGTCCAGTCCATAGACAAAGGCCAGATGGAAGCTGCACGCTCTTTAGGTATGACAGAAAGAATAGCAATGAAAGAGATCATTCTTCCCCAGGCCTTCAGAAGAATAATTCCACCCCTTGGTAATGAATTCATAGCTCTTCTCAAAGATTCTTCCTTGCTCGCTGTAATCGGAGTGCATGAACTGCTAAAGAATGGTCAGCTTTATATTTCAAGGACCTTTGCATCTTTCCCTGTGTACATCGCTATAGCACTGATGTACCTGGTGATGACCCTTGCAATTTCCAGGCTGGTTGCATATTCTGAAAGGAGGCTGGGTGTCAGTGATAGAAGTTAAGGATCTATACAAAAGCTTTGGAGATCTTCAGGTCCTCAAAGGGATATCGGTCAATGTGAAGGAAAGTGAAGTCGTCTGCGTGATAGGTCCTTCCGGATCCGGAAAAAGTACTTTCCTGCGGTGTATCAATCTTCTGGAACAGCCCACATCGGGAGATATATGGATAGATGGAAATAAAATAACCGAGCCCCATATTGATATCAATAGGATCAGAGAGGAAGCCGGAATGGTATTCCAGCATTTCAATCTGTTCCCGCATAAAACAACCCTTGAAAATGTATCCCTTGCCCTTATCAAAGTAAGGAAACTGTCTAAGGAAGAAGCAGAAAAAAGAGCACTGGAAATATTGCGCAAGGTTGGGTTGGAAGATAAAGCACACGTGTATCCTGTTGCTCTCTCCGGCGGACAGAAGCAGCGTGTTGCAATAGCAAGAGCTCTGGCAATGCGCCCTAAAGTCATGCTTTTCGATGAACCAACCTCGGCCCTTGATCCTGAAATGGTAGGGGAGGTGTTGAACGTGATGAACGACCTTGCAAAAATAGGAATGACGATGATAGTGGTTACCCATGAGATGGGATTTGCCAGGGAAGTAAGTGACAGAGTGTTATTCATGGATGATGGCATGATAGTGGAAGAAGGAACTCCGCAGGATATATTCAACCATGCGCAAAATGAGCGGACCATCACTTTCCTGAGCAAGGTGCTTTAGTGCCAGAGATGTTTTAAGGGTCCGGGCATCGAACCTTTCATAGAACTTACATGCCGGGTTCCAATCCAAAGCACTCCATTGCATGTGACCGCAATCAGATTCCCTGGCTATGCGGACACATGCAGTGAACAAAGCAGCTAAAACCCCTTTTTCACAGTGCTCCGCACGCATATATCCTCCAGATATAATCCGGGTTTTCCAGGAAATGTAGAAAAGTTATGGAAGAAAACTGCAAAACCCACTGGGGTACTATCAAATTTAATTATAAGAACTTCTGCATAGGGCCTTTCTCAGAAAAAAAGCCTTTTCATCGACTCCTCTGTAGCTGACACCATATGCCCGAGATGTTCACCAAAGTTCAGATGGATATAAGGATTATAGCGATCAGGGAGGCTATCACCCCTATCCATTGACGCGGAGCAAGTTGTTCATTTAATACAATACATGCCAACAACACTGTAACTGCGGGGCTTAGCGATGACAGGATTGTGGCAACATCCAATCTCCCAGCTTCTGAGGCCAGAGCAAACAAGATAGCACCTCCTGTGTTAAACAATCCTGCAAGGATAACTGCCAGAATTACATTAAGTGTGGTTTTACTGACAGTTTTTGTGAACATCATAAATCCTGTGAGCATGAAAAATGCTGTGATCCTTGAAACCGTCAATGGCCAGTAAATTGCAGCAGCACTGAAATTATCAATGGATATAAAGAACAAACCAAATAATATACCTGCAAGCAGGGGATATTCCAGATATGTTAATTTTAAATTGGATCCAAGGTCCACGTTAACAATGAACCATATGCCAATAAATGCAAAAATAAAACCCATGATCTTAAAAATAGAAGGTATACCTTCATTTAAAGCTGAATATATTACAGGTATGATCACTGATATTACTGCAGCCAGAGGAGAAACTATACTCATTTTGCCTTTGGCCAGACCCATATATAGTGCTATCAACCCTGCAGCTCCAAAAAATCCTGCAAAAGCACCCCACAAAAGATTGTTTAACGGAGGTATGCTCTCTGAAAATACAAATGCAAGGATCGGGAATATAATAATACCTATTATTTGAGTGACCAGAACCACAGAATACGCGCTTGTCCTTCTGGTAGCAAACCCTCCTATAAAATCCCCTGCACCCCATGACAATGCAGATACAAGTCCAATAAGAATAGCAAGAGTTTCTATAGGTACCATTTGATTTCTCCGGTGATTTCAAGATCCAAGCACTTTGCAAAATATGCTTGTATGCACATGACTTTATACTTATAGTTCTTTTTGGACCTCTGGAAAACAATCACAGAGAATTTCGATAAACCTCTTTTTTAATCGATCTGCATAATTTTTTATCAACGCAAGGACGCGAAGGCGCAAAGAAGCATATAACAAGCTTTGCGTCTTTGCAACCTTACGTCTTTGCGTTAAAAATGGTTTTCAGTAGGAAATGAATCGGGATTAAAACAATAACAGAGAGAGACTTCTAATAGATCAAATAGGATTTCAATAACCGCGCTTTTTTATTTGATAATTTATATACGCTATAAGATAATTTTAAAATAACGGGGTTTTTTGAAATCCTCTCAAATTATAGTTATTAACCATTTGTTTGAAACTTATGGTATTAACATCACCATCTATTGAATGCGATTTTAGCATTCATAAGTTACAAACCATCGGTGTTTAACTATAATATTATCAGTATAAGGCTATACCTGCCAATACCTGCGGAAACATTTAGAAAAGAGCTCGATCAGGTTAATATTTTGAAACCATAGAAGATCTAAGAGAGCTGAATTCTCATGTCCTTTGAACAAAAGAATATTATGCTGCAGGATATTGTATTACACGAGATAGATAAAAATAATACTTTCATAAATATTCATGCCCCATTCAGATGCACAATTGCAAAACAAAAAATTATATTTTACTTAAACTAAATTATTTAAAATCCATCCGGCATGTAATTTACCGATCCGGATACAAAACCGAAAGATATATAACAGATCGATATTATGCTATTCACCTATACTATAGAGCAATACGTGCTATATAGATAATAAATAGTCAAATGTTCGAAATTATGGCTAATGGGTTTAAAAGCCGGATTCCACAATGGTGCTAAACCTGCTGGTCCTAAATCGACACTTCATATAAATGTATATTAATTAACAAGCTAGGTGACTACTTTGAAGAAAATATTCAACTTCCTATTATTGGGACTGCTGGTTATAGGCTTTGTGGCCTTTTCCGGTTGCGCAGACAAGAACGTAGAAGAAACTGTGAACAATACCACAACAACGGTAAAGGAAACTATAAACACTACCGTAAACGAAACAGTAGTGCCTATAGTAGCAGAGACCACAACCACAATTGTTAACGAGACCACAGAAATTGTTAACGAAACTATAAACAAGACAACCATCTAATATTATTGATGGTGTCAAGATTCATTGTTGTCAATAAGTATTTAAATACCAAGAGGTGCAATAGTTGTTGCATCTCCTGACTTTTTGATCATATATTATTACTTTTTGGGCTATTGTAGAAAGCCTGGCAGATCACTGTCTTTCGATAACCTTTTTTCCTCGTTCCATGGGCACTATGGATAGTTGTCCTCCTGATAACTGATTTTTAAGAGGATCCATGGCAGCTATGCGGTCCATTGTTATGGCAATAGCTGCGACTTCGGAATGGGGCTGGTTACCCACTGCAATGTTCCAGTCAGCAAGATCGTATATCTCAGAAGGTACCTTTTCTGCACCCACAACTATCATGAGCTGCTCACATTGTCTTATCTCATCCACAGCGTCCGGAAGGTTTATGCCATACATAGAAAGATGGCAGACCTTTCCGCCTGCGTCTTTCCATTTCCGTATCTCATGCTTCCAGTTCACGTCATTGGTGACATAGAAATCACCGCCCCAGCGGGCAGCCACATCCTCGATGTTCTGCTTGATGCTGGGGTCATCAGAGGCAAGCAGCATGCCTTCAGCGCCAAGGGCCCGGGCGGTCAGCCCTACATGCGTGGTTATACGCTTGTCCCTGAAGGCCCTGTGTCCTAGACGTAAGATCACTATTCTTTGCATGATGTTCACTGTACCCGTTAAACCTCGCGGATATCGGTCAGCCTTTCAATAAGCATGCCTTCCACGATCAATGGGGGGTCCTGTCTGGCACTCTTGAGAGCTGCCTGCAGTTTTGCCTCTTTTTCTGCATAGATGGTTATAACGGGTTCACCCTGCTTTACGGATTCGCCAAGTTTTCTATGGATATACACACCAGCGCCTTTGTCGTTTGGCGCACCCGCCAGCCTTGCGATCTGTACTATGCGCTTGTTGCGGAACTCAATGATATATCCATTGCTGGGAGCTTTTACCTCTGCACTGAATTCACCGATTTGTATATCGTTGCTGGTTACGTTGGGATCGCCACCCTGTATGGCTATGATCTCCTTGAACTTGGCCAGAGCTTTACCGTTTTGGAGAGTCTCCAGTGCCAGGTCGTGTCCCTGTCCCCGGGCTGCTGCACCGCCCATCTCCAGAAGCATACCTGCAAGGCCAACACTTTTCTCAATAAAGCTGTTAGGACCTTCCATGCTTTCCAGCACTTTAAGAGCTTCCCGAACTTCCAGGGCCGGACCGATGGTCCTTCCCACAGGTGATGAACCATAGGTAAGGGCACAGTCAACTTCCATGCCCAGACGCTCTCCCAGACTCATGAGGTCCCGGGCGAGCTTGCGTCCGGTAGCCATATCCGGTATCTTGGTACCGGAACCCATGGGCAGGTCTATGACCACTTTGTCCGCTCCCACTGCACTCTTCTTTGCCATGATGGATGCGAGCAACTGGCAGTGGGGATCTATGGAGAGTGGATATTCCACCTTGATGAGTTTATCATCGGCAGGGGCTATGTTGGTGGCTCCTCCCCATACTATGACACCTCCGACCTTCTGGGTCATTTCCTTGATCTGGGATGCAGTGAATTCCACGGGAGCCAGTACTTCCATGAGATCGGCAGTGCCTCCGGCCCCTGTTATTGCCCTGGAGCTGGTCTTTGGTATGAGCAGGCCATTGGCTGCCACGATAGGCACTATGAGCAGGGTGATCTTGTTGCCTGGTACGCCTCCGATAGAGTGCTTGTCCACAATGGGATGCATGTCAAACTCTATCTTCTCTCCGGAATCCACCATGGCCCTGGTCAGCCATTCGGTCTCTTCCTCTGTCATATCATTTATATAGGAAGCAGTAAGGAATGCTGAGACCTCTATATCGGTGAGGTTCTCTTCCGTAATATCCTTTACAAGCTCATAGATTTCTTCCTTGGTAAGCTTCTGCTGATCCATGACCTTCCTGATGATACGTGCAGACTTGGGCTTCTCGGCAGGCTCCACTTCCACGGTCTCTGTCCATTCCCTGTGCAGCTGTTCCTGCACCTCATGATAAAGTCCGATCATCCCCGGAGAGATCATATCCTCCGTGAAATCAACAATAGCAGTAACAGTCGTATGATTCTTTATCCTGACCCTGTCCCCGGGATTGACGCCAAGCTCCTTGGCATCCAGATTATTCAAAACCACCTTGAATTTACCGACCTTGATATCAATAGGCTGTACTTTTAACTGCATTTTATTTCCACCTTCTTAGATAAGAGAAGGCAGGATCGGATAAATATGTTTAGGGGATGGGAAAGAAGGAAAGGAGAAAAATTGGGCTCTCCACAGCATTGAATGGGAAAATTCGGAAGGGATTTGGAGTAAAAGAGTGTTCTGATTTACTGAACATTTTTTGGTGGCCTTGACAACTACGCTACATGATGTTGATTCCTAATTTCAGCGGATATTTAGTATACAGTGAATTGTTATTATATGGGGCATTGGTGATATACTGGTGATGCAATTACCCACACGATGTTGAAGAGAGCCCAAAATTGTAATACTACATATTTGAATGAAAATACATAATTATTTTATATGCTATATAGCCTAAGATTGACAAAGCTGGAAGAAGAATTAACACTGCTCGGAAATTTGGCATAAATTCCAATAAAATACTGGATACAACAGTAGCAGAAACTATTGAATTTAAAAAGTTCATCGATAGATTTCTTTTTTGATCATACTCTGAATTAATATCTTCATAATGTGCACTTATTAGCTCGTTAGTTTTGTCATGGTAATCTATAGAAGATTTTACTAAGCGATTTAAGTCATTAAGTTTCCATTGTAATAAATCAATCTTTTCTTTTTTGAAATCTGGCATCTTATAAATTTCGCTTCGTTTATGGGAAATTACTTCGTGGAGATACTCTGAAATCAAATTTATATCAATAAGATCTTTTCGAATCTTATTGGTCCTATCTTTTATTGATTTTAATCTTTTTGCATCTATATT
Organism: Methanomethylovorans hollandica DSM 15978; assembly: GCF_000328665.1. Taxonomy (NCBI): domain Archaea; kingdom Methanobacteriati; phylum Methanobacteriota; class Methanomicrobia; order Methanosarcinales; family Methanosarcinaceae; genus Methanomethylovorans; species Methanomethylovorans hollandica. Next base: position 1,162,385 of record NC_019977.1, on the reverse strand, counting down.
TTCCATGAGTTCGCTGTTTAAGCTCTGTAAATCACGATTCCAAATTGCCCACAACAAAAGGAACAATTCCATTATGAGATCATCGATAGTCTTGATAATATTTGTATAAATCAATTGCTTTATGACATCATTTGAATGGGATATACTTATATAAGAAATTAAGTTTTTATTATTACTATTTAATTTGTTTTTAGTTTTATACTCTTCGTTTTCAAGCTTATTATAAAAATGATTGTTGCATATTGCAAAGAAATTGCCAGGTATGTCTATTCTTTTGTCAATTCCATTGCTTTTCGAAAAAACAAACATGTCAAGTTGAATGTCACTCATAATTGAAAATAAATGATTTATTGAAATTTTCTTTATGATATCTAATATATTTTCATCAAACTCGTTAGTACTAATCCCAACAATAATTACTCCATCACGATGTAATTCAACACCTAAATTTCCAAAAGGTGATCCGATTACGTATTCTATATGTAAATCTTTCTCTAGAATAAAGTCAGAATTGCTAAATTCATTGAATTGAATAATCTTGGAACACCATATCTCATTTTGTTTGATTTCTTTTGAATCACATTTTTCTGCATTATTTTCCGATATTTTTTGTTCAATTGTGCAAGGTGACCCTCTTTTAATATCTTGATATAACCTCTCAAAATGAAGCGGACCTATTGGTATCCAAGTTACAAAGAAAAGATGTATTTGTGCCTCATTTGAATATTTAAAAAAAGCTTCTTCCCAACTTACATTGGCTGCACCTTGAACTTGCATATCAAAGTATACACTTACTTCTGATCGCAGTTTAACTGATATTTTAGTGTAGTATTCAAGTGAACCAGGTTTACATTGACTTTCTGATTTCATAACATCCGCATTTAAATCATTGAGAAAAGAGTCAATTGAGTCAAAAATCAAATTTTTAATGAGATCTTTTCCTTTATCTGTTATTATAAGACTACACATTCGAGTATATGGCCCTGGCTCTAATTTTTTTTCAATGAGATTACTTCCAATTAGCAGGTTAAGATCAGAGTTAAGTTCAATAGAAGAACTACCTATACCTCCATGATTTATGGGTTTGAAATCGGTATAAGAATAGATATGTTTTTTCGACAGTATATAAACAGCATTTCTGAAAACAGTTATTCCTTGGATAATTGTGTTAGTGTTAGATTTATGAATCAGATACAAAAGACGTATTTGATTTGTTGTTAATTCATCATCCAATTTTAGCCCCTCCACCTTAGATATTAACATAATTATGGACTACATTAAACCTTATGATCGGTAGCGTATCTATTTTGCTGTAAAATGTGATAGTCCTGTACCTTATTAGAATATTGCAAACAACTAGGAAGGTACAGGACCATGAATCTATATGACCTGTTAGAAGATTACTTCGTCGATGGTGAAGATTCTGTAAGAACCCTCATAACCTGGTTCTTGAACCCGGTTATGGAATTTGAAGCCTTACAGCAGTCTGGTGCAGATACATATGAAAGGAATGATAGCAGGAATGTTCAAAGAAACGGTTATAGAAAACGATCACTGACAACCAGACATAGAACACTTGAGTTGTTGAAACCTCAGTTACGTGAAATTCCATTCCAAACTCAAGTATTCGAAAGATATTCTCGAACTGAAAAAGCATTAGCAAATGCTATAATGGAATCGTATCTGCAAGGAGTGTCTACTAGAAAAATAAAGCATATCATCTCTCAGCTAGGAATTGAGAACGTCTCTGCTTCCAGAGTATCAAGGATCACTCAGGAACTGGATGAGAAGGTTCGAGAATTTATTTCTAAACCAATAGAACAGGGGATCAAGTACCTGTTAGTTGATGCTACTTACTTTAATATAAGGGATAGCGCGCGATATACAAACAAAGCTTTGTTTGTAGTTGCAGGTGTGAGGAAAGATGGATATATGGAAATTCTGGGAGCAAGGATAGCAGATGGAGAAGATGCAATGTTTAGGGAAGATCTCTTTACTGACCTTAAGAAAAGAGGACTAAGAGGAGTAGAAATGATCATCTCAGATGGTCACAAAGGTCTCCAGAGAGCAGTAACAACTTCATTTCCGGGATCTAGCTGGCAGATGTGTCATGTGCATTTGATAAGAGCTGTATTGAAGACAATACCAAAAAAGCATCAAAAGGAAGTAGCAGAGAAGATAAAGGAAGCTATGGAAGATCCATTGCAGTTATCTAAAGTGGTAGAATACCTAGGGGAAAGAAAGTTAAACAAGGCTATTGAAACATTGGCCAGATTCCACTTCGGTACTCATAACTGTCAGGCATTTCCAAAAGAGCATTGTAGAAAGATAAGAACTACTAACATCCTAGAATGTGTAAACAGGGAACTTAAAAGAAGAAGTAAAGTCATTGGTGCATTTCCCAATGAAGAAGCTCTATTGAGACTTTCAGTCTCAATATTGATCGATATCAATGAAGAGTGGATCACTGGAAACAGATATTTAAATATGGAAGATTAAGATCATACAGGGTACAGGGGAATTTACAGCAAAATAGGGACACTACCTATAGGTAGCTATTCCATCAATAATATTTTAGATGAATACGTTTAATTATCTAAGGATTCTTAAATATTGATCAGTTAAAAAATAGTCTTTAAAGAATAAAAGACGAATTAAACTTAATTGTCAAGAGGCTAGGGTTATGAATATACTTTTTCAAGGTGGTTGGAGTAAAAATCGAGATTTACCAAATGAAAAAGAACTGGTGGATAATTTTTGTCTTTCTTTTGCAAGGCATTTACTATCTGAGGACCACCATGTAATATTGACTACTCTTGGGGAATATGACTTTTTGATCGCTAACGAAATCGCACGATTATGCAAAGAAACGGGTAAAAATCCAAAAAATTATATTACTTTTTTATTACCCGAAAAAATTTCCCAGATTCCAGAAATCGGAAAAGTCATAAAACTTCCCAAATGTCGTTGGTGGTTAGAAGAAAGAGCATTACTCGTTCAAAAAGCAGATCTGTTGATAGCCATTGGTGGTGGTAAAGGGACTGCTGAGTGCATTCGTAGAGCTTTTTTGGATAGAAAAAAAGTATTTGTTGCCCCTCTTACTAAAACTAGTAAACACTCTTGGTATCAGAGACCATCTGAATATTATTACTTAAATCCGAATGACGCCGAATTTGTAAAAGAGGTCAATATTTCTGCAGATGAGTTTTTTGATAAAGTTTTTAGGATCATTGCTGCTTTAAAAGCCGTCAATTATGGTAGACGTGTTTTTGTTGTTCATGGAAGGAACCACCATATAAGAGATAAATTGGTACAAATATTAAAGAAAATGGATTTTGAACCTGAGGTGTTGGAACCCGAAAGTGCAAAAGGATTGACAATTATTGAGTATTTAGAAACAATATCTATGACTGTTGATTTTTGTTTTGTAATCTATACTCCAGAAGATGTCGGAAAAATAACTGGAGGGGAAGAAGAACCTCGCGCAAGACAAAATGTTATTTTTGAACATGGATTGTTAATTGGAGCGTTGGGTCGCAATAAGGTTTGTGCTTTGATGTGTGGAAATGTAACTATGCCTTGAGATTTGCAAGGGATTCTGTACGTAACAATTAATGAAATTGGAAAGGAAGCCTTGACTATTGCTAAGGTACTGAAAAATGCTGGTTATATTGTTCGTCTTGAAAAATTAAATGACAGTTAACAACATGTGCTTCAAAAAAAGCATAAATAAAGGATTTATGAGTTTTTGTTAACATTTTCCCAATGCCCATGTCTACCTATTTTCCAGTCGCTTTGACCATCAGGACTAAAAGATCCTGGAGTCCAGTAGGTTTTTTCAAATCCTTTCAACCTACCGTTTGATAAATAATCCCAACCTGCAAGGGCTTCTATGTCACCGCTCATGTTTTTTACTGTGGCGGTGTGTCCTAATACACTACGGCCAGTGATTATTGGTTCACTGTTTGAAAGGTTGACAGTATTATTAAATAAGTATGATTGGTTTGAAAAATCTACTTGTCTCAACTTACCGAATCCATATCTTGTATCTCCGCCTATGAGTAGCGTCTCAATTTCTTTTATGGAGTCGATATATAATGAATTCGATTTAACAAGAACATATCCAATCATTCCGATTTGCTGATATTGTTTATTATTTTTTTCCTCACTGGGACTCCAATATATCTGGATACATTCGGTTTCATGAAGAGATCCTTCTTCTGCGGAATCGCTTTCGGGATTAATAGATGTTCCTGGGCGTGTATAAAGTAATCTTGACCGAAAAATCTGGTTTGAAATGACATTATTAAAATCATCATTAGCATCTTCTAACTGCCAACACAGTCCTTTGTCTTCCATATAACACGGCAACCAAGCTTTCCACTCTTGATTTATCTTGACTGCAGGAAATAGATATGTAAAGCGGATTTCTTCCTGAATTCCATTTCCAATCACAGCATAGTCAGGAAAATGACCATCTGAACGTCTCGCGACCTCAGCTGTAATTGCTCCCCATATTGCTCTTGCGGGGATATAAAGATGGCATCGGTTCAATGAACCAGATGGTAGTGTACCAACTGAAAGCGGAGATTGAAGAACCCACACCCAGCGATAAAGTTCCCAGTTCATTGTGGTTCCTTCTTAGAATTTATTTTCGCATGATAACGGCCGTATACAAGTGCCTGAAGCAGAAGATCACGAGCAAAAAGCAAGTTGTCCAAATCTTCAGAGAGTGCTAAAATACGTGGAAATGGCTTATTCTCTTCATCGTTACTTGTAATCAATGAATTATGTTCTGGTGTACTCCCCATGAATTTTAAACACTGGTTGCTGATAAATTTCCCATCATGTTTTTTGTTTGCTTCAAGATAAAGAAAAAATGCGTAAACTCCCTGTTCTTGCAATACACCCAAAGCATCTGTAAGGATCTTCTCTTCAACTTTGCTTCCAATTCTTGCACCCAGCTGGGCACACTTCATATCTAGGTTTTCCATGATCATCTCTCCATTTGGGAGTTATCATTTTCAACTTTTGTTCCTATATTTCCTGAGATGTTGTCATTTAAAACACGAAGTCTTCCCATACCTCGATTTGTCATACCTCCAATACCAAGGTATTCCAGATAAGGATAAGTTTTCTTAAGATATTCGTGCACACCTCTTGGTTCTTGGGCACTTGCGATGATGTGGTTATCAATTTTGAAGTGGTTTGGATTCCTACAGATTACAATCCAGTGGAGGATTGTACCCCTAGGTAATGCTTCATAAGTAAAAAGTGCCCCATCTTCTGCAGCTCCTGTGGCAGGATTAATTGACACGGAAGTTCTAACTTCCAGATTACTATTAACGATATGAGAAAAAAGCTTGTCTGACACAACCGCAATATTGCCTAATATCATATTTTCAGGTAGTATTTTTTTAAAATTGTTTTTTACACAATCCATGCTATTCCAGCCTGATTTTTTCGGCAGCAACAGCCATCCAAAGTTTATTGAATTTTTATTATTTTCACTGTCAATGCAATATACCGAATTGCTATCAGGGAGATCGCTGATATTTTTTAATTCTTCTATTTGCCTTAATGCTATAGGCGCAGTGACCCAGAATGGACCTTCACAAGTTGCTACTGGGAAAAGAAGGACATGCATATCGTTAAAACTTGCCAAACCTGCAAAGCCACCATTATTGCCCTTTGCAAATCCAAATGTTGTGCATACAGGACAATTATTCTGACCACAATGTCCTCCAGTGCCATCTTTACGAGGCTGTCCCTGTCCTGCGCAATCTGGATATTTATTTTCAGACATAGCTACATATGTCCTCAGAACTCCGGCTAAACTTGACCCCGGAATCTTAGGTATTTTTGTAACTGGGTCGCGAATAATCGTATTATCTACACGTCCCAATCGATTTCCACCGGTTCCTACATGGATAGGGTCTAATGCCAAACCGATGTGTTCGTAAGCTTGATAACTCATTTGAGATTCAGTCATAATTATTCCTCGGTTATCTTCTTTTTAAGTACACGAATATGCCAATCCATACATCTATCAAAAAGTCCCAAATTTACTGTATCAACCAAATATTCCAAAGATGCCGAGTTAGCATCAAAGCGATCATATATTATAGATCGAACAAATGCCAACCATGTTTCCTCTTCACCATCTTTCCAATCATGATTTTGCCCTTGCCAACGTTCCTTGTGTTCGCAGATAATATCCCATACACCACGGAGTGCAGTCTGACTTGGAGCTAGCCTCTCAAGTATATGCCAAAGGTCAGTCATTCTCTGCCATTCATCTAAATTGTAAACAAAAATATTCTCAAAGCGACTGGCAGTGCTTTCCATAAAAACAGTGCCAATGACAGCAGGTTTAATATAAATTCCATCTCCGATGCGTAAATCGCAGATATGACGATATATCTTTCTGTCAGGACCTTGGAAGTCCCGGGGATATCTTACTTTCGTTTCTTCAACTTCACAATATGTGTAGAAAACATCTAATTGGCCATCAGGCAATTTTACTGGAGTGGTTCGTAAGGACTCTTCTCCTTCAGGAGACTTTATGGAGAGACAAAGAACTCCTTGGCAAAGATCCTTATTCATGACATACCATGCCTCTTGTTTTCTCTTTTCCAATTCGTTTTCAAGATTTCTGATAGTTTCTATTACCGCTTGATATGGCATCATTCGAGAGAAAGCAACTGTTCCAATTCTCAGGGGCATGCGGTCCCATACTCTGGAATACTGTTCCTTCCACATTTCAATAGCGACTTTTATACATTCATTAGCTTTGTTCAGAGGAACAACGACCCGGAATCGTCTGGGATCAATCTCAAGTGGTACTATGGGACGATATTTTTCTGCTTTATCCTTAACAGATTTAATTTCAATTGAAATAATTTCCTTGGAATCGTCATTTTTTAATTCGATCCTTTTGTTTATTAGGATCTCTTTCGGGTGCACATTCTCAAGCAGTCTGCCCATGTTGCAGATAGTTATAAAATCATTGGATTGCTTCCGATACAATAAACTAACGGGGGCATCGTTATAGTGACCACTATAGGTCTGCTTATCTTCCCACTGACCGTCCTTTACTTTTAAAATCAGCCTTTTTGTACACCATTGATTGGAATTGGAATCCACAACCTGCCTTAATTTTTCTAATAGAATTTTGAAGAACTCTTCAGTCTGGCGCTGTACACGATACATGCGTCCCGGGGAAGCATTTTTTCTTAGAAGCTGATGAGTTAACCACTTTGCTCGTCCCTCATTGGTTAGCTTTTCCCATTTTGGAGAACTAGCTCTATCCTCTACCATTTTTTCAAAAAAGGTTTTCCAGTCTTTACTATATTTAAAACCACCATTTAGAGTGTTCATTATAGTGTCGTTTTCATTGATGCAAAAATTCTGTTTTTCTGCTTTTTCCAGTTCTTTTTTAATATATGTTTGAAGATCCAGTAAGGGCTTATCTCTCTTTATATCCTTTGTAATTGCTTTCTTTTGACTTTTTGACACCCATTCAAAAGCAGATTGACTGCGAAGTGAGTCAAAATGACTTCCATCCAGCCAACTGTCCAAATCAAAACTCATTGTGATAATTGCCAGCCGATCGTTTTCATCAGCTACTTCACTCAACCAGATAGTATCTGATCCCAATTTACCGCTTTGCCATGCTTCAAGCCTACCGATACGGCGTTTACTACAGACAGTACAGGGCTTTTGTTTATCATTTGGATTTTCATTAAAACGAACCTGACATACCGGACAGATGTGGCCTTTTGAAACATTATTATCAGCAATCTCCCAGTTCCGATGAACAGGAATTGCCAATTTTTTACGAATATCTTTCAATTGCTGGGATAAATTCAGCAACGAGCGCGAAGAAGGAGATATAATACAGTGGGGTGGAGTTTCGAAATTTGATTCCTGGGCATAAGCATCAATAGTTTTTTTGATATACGCATAAAAGTTCTGTGAATCCTTAAAATCATGAGAAACATTAGCATTCAATTCAGGAAATGAAAAGACTATTACAGAATCATCTTTGTAAAGCATTGCTCCTACAGCGAGATTAACTTCAATGAACTCGCGTACTTTTTCAAAAAAGGTATTAATCTCATGCTTAGACCCTATTGAATCACCAATACGAACCGATCTCATCTCATAATTGTCAGCACCAATTCCCACTGAAAGGAGACTCCAGTGGGTTTTATCGTTTAATCTGTCATCTTTCCAAGGAAATTCCCTCTGCAATAAAGCACCTGCAAGTGCACTTTTGAACAAAGCAGCAGTTACGTATGACTGGTCCCAGAGAGTTACATCATTATTAGGCAGACGAGTCTCAGCAAGGGTTTCTGTAAAGGCTTTGCGAAGAAATCCATCATATCCAATGGCTTTTTCACGCCAATCCCACCATTTCTTTACCTCTGTACATGGTTCATTTAGAGTTTTCAGTTCAGATAAACATTCATCTACTGATTTGATTAACTTTGGCCATCCTTCTTCTTTTAATACACTTGGAGGATCACTCAAGAGATTTCGTACAGGGTAGCCAAAAGAAGTGGAGAACCACATGTGGGATTCCGACTGTTTTAGATATTCTGATGTGTTTTTGTAGAGATTTTTCTCAACACCTGAAACCAAACCATGGGCTGCCTGAAGCAATCCAAGGATTCCAGGACCCTTGTTTGTGTGAGATGTAATGAACTTATCCATTGATTCTGGAAAAAGTATTTCAGACTCATATGAGGTTTTAATCGACTGAAAAAACTCATTCCATTCTAAATTCGCCTGCTTATACCATTGTTTGTATTTATAGCCGTTTTCAACTCCTGCCTGACATCGAAGAAAGTCAGGATGAGCCTTTCCAGCCATGTGAAGCCAGCCTATAGCTTCCATTGATAGTAAAAGAGAACGATGAATGTCAAGCACTTTTTCGAAAGATTTATTGCCCATATAAGTACCTCTATAGTTTGAGTTGGATTTTTAGTGCTTCCTTGAACTTTTCAAGTGAAGCCTCCTCTACAGTCATACCAGCCTTAAATGCTCTCCACTTGCTAATCTCTGCAGTTCCCCACCCTGCTGTGCGTTTAGCAGAAAAACCGTATATGGTTAGCAATTTCTCTGTAGCGGTCAGTAATTTATTTATCGTCTCTAAACAGTTCGTCTCTGTGTGCATTTCACATCCAGCATGTGGCACGTAAACCAGTTGCAATTTTGCTTTTGTTTTAGGGGGAACAACTTCATAATAAATCGGCTGAGTACCAGCACGCGTTTTGCGACTGTGTGGATTTATGACCTCAAATTTGATTCTATCAAAAAATGTTGGATAAAAGTTAATCACACCTTGATATAATTCATCAGTGTTATTTTTTTCATTCCCAAATAAATATAATATCCACTTGTCGTCTTTCCAGCCTTCAAATTTCATTCCATTTTTTTCCAGATGCTCAAATAGTCCAGATTCCATTCTGCAAGCCCAACGTAATAATCCTTTCCATGAAGATGCTGGATGGAATGGGATTCCGAACACATGGTCCTTACGAAGAGAGTTCTCCAAAACATGAAAACTTCGATCGTCTTTTGAGTACCAAGGAGTTTTTAGGATAAACTCCACCTCAAAACCAATCCAAGCTGAATCCGGCATGATGGATAAAATTGGGGAGAAATCCAATTCTTTTGGAACTTTAAATTTTGTCTTTAGAGTCTGTTTAATATAGTACTCACGAGCTTCTTTCTTATTACCTTTGAAATACAGTGTAGAACAAATGTCAACCAATTCGAATGAAAGTGTTTCTTCTTCTGGAATTTGCTTTCTATTTCCCAGGGAAGCATAGTAGTCGAATGTCATGATTGTTCTCCTCTGGTAAAGTCATCTAAAATTTTATCCCCTGTTCTAAATTCATCATCTTTCATATCATACCATGCTGTTTTAAGCAAGTATTTCATTTTATCAAATGTTATGCTCTCCCCATCGATAAAACCGAAAGTAGTGGGAGGGTTTTTGAAACTGAATACTTTTTTGCTTTCGCCATCAATTTTTCTATAACTATCTGGTCTACGACCTGCTAGAAAACTATCATTTTGTGATGCTTTTTTCTTTTGTGGTGGGCGACCGATTACACTGTTGAATGTACTTTTGAATTGATTTTGCCGGGCAAGGTATCTATTGTTTACCACCCAAAAGTTATTGAAAGATGCCCAGGTAAAGTCATTGTTTTCAATTTTAAGCCAGCGACTATCACGCACATAGTGCTCGAATTCAATTTTACTTACAGGTTTAGTTTGTGATTCTGTTATTTCCAGTTTGATCTTACCAAAATCTCGATGATGGAGCTTATTTTCATGACCATTTTCAGTCGATGGTTTAAATGCGGTTTTCCCCCCAACAGCACCAAATTCTGCTACAATATGAAGCGTTAAGTCTAATAATGCCCATTCTTCATAACTAATGGGTCGAAGGGATGTGAACTGGAGTTCGAATTTAATGTTTTTCTTGATTTGAGACACTTTGACACTATTATTATCATCGAAAACCTGAAACCTGAACTTTCGCGCCCAACCGGTACAACCGAACAGTTCACAGACAACGCAATGTTTTGAGTCCTTACATTCACTATTACTGGGATCACATGCTTCGCCACCCAGTCCACGAACTACCACCTCAAACCACCAACGAATTGAACCCAGTAAACCTGTTTGTACAAAACGATTCGGTACAATCTTCAGTTTATTATTTTCCATATCCAGTTGAACGGACCCCGTCCAAATATCATTTAATGCCTGAAAATGATATGTTCTTGTATTAGCAGTCATCCAATACTCCCAATAGACAGCGGTTAAGTAAATGCAATCTCAATTTATTCTCTTGAAATTATAGAGGCAAAGCCAAAAGACTTCAGTTTAACCTAGATAAGCAACTCTGATCATTCATCTTTCTAGTTCCTATTCCAAAACCATTATCAGCATATTGGTGGATTTTCATAAATAACATTCCAGAAAATAGAGATATGTGCAAAGCAGAAACTAAATGAATATATTTGTATTTCAAAAATCTAATCTCTTTATCCATGTAATTTCCCTTTCTTATAATAAAAAGCAAGCCTTCAACAACTGCTTTGAGTTTAATCTCTTCCAAAGATAAGGACCTGTCAATCTCACAGTCTAACTTTCGAGATTCCAAAAATATCCACCATCCATGAATTCATGCTCATTAAAATGAAATCCATAACCCACCAACAATAAAAATATGATATGTGAACCTATAAATAGTTACTGCATTAATTTTGATAGTTAGTAACATATTTGTACAGATAGTCACTATAGCTATCGTTCATTCTTTGCAGGCCGGAATTGCAATCTGTGTGGTGGTAATAATTGAGCCAGCTGTCTATGGACTTGTTGATCTCCTGGATAGTTTCAACTGGAGGTTTTGTATTTCCGTTCATTGGATCTGTCATGGTTCTGATTGAGTCAAGCACTCGTTCTATAGAACCTTCGGTTGGGTATATGTCTATCTTTCCTTTGTATCTGTCCTCGACGAATGCTCCTTTGAAATAGAATCCCAGGAACTCAAAGCCATCTTCTATATGGGTCTGGTAGGTCTTTTCCGGGTTAAGTTCCAGGCCGATCTTTTTTAATGATCCTTCAACGGGTTTAGTGTCAATGGGTTGCTTTGAAAGTATTACAAAATCATCAGCATACCTCACAAGATGTCCCTGACCATCGGATCTTATACTTTTAAGACCGATGTTTTCCCTTTCATCATCGAACTGGTCAAGATATATATTTAGCAGAAGGGGTGAAATTATTCCACCCTGTAGGATCCCTTTATCTTTTCCATACGTTGCTTCTTCATTGAGAAGGCATGCAGAATTCACGTTTAACCAGGCACGTATGATCCTTCGGACCTGCCTGTCTTTGATACGCGTTTTAATGCGTTTCATTAAAAGTTCATGCGGTATGTTATCAAAACACTGGGATATGTCGCTCTTGAAAACATAATGATTACCTGCTTCCAGCCATTTGTAGACCTCTAGGCTGGCAAGCTGTGCAGACCTGTTAGCCCTAAAACCAAAAGAACTACTGTCAAAGTCCGCTTCAAATATCGGTTCCAGTACCAGTTTCATGTTATACTGGACAACCCTGTCCTTTACAGTGAGGATCCCTAACTTTCTGACTTTTCCATTCGGCTTTAATATCTCATGTTTTAATATCCTGTCTGGCTCGTATCTGTTTTCCTTTATATCTTCTTTCAACGATTGCAGGAATTCATCAACACCCGTCTTTTTAATATCTGCCACTGAAATAGAGTCAACACCGGCAGATCTGGTGCCCTTACAGACATTTTCCCATGCTGCATAGAGAAACTCATCCATAACAAGATACTTTTTGAGTTTCCTGAACCGCTTTGTGCGATCATTGAACGCCTTTTGGTAAAGCTCTAGCTGTATCTGTGCAACCTTATCCATAACTTGCCTAACCCCCAATTCTGATTCAAATCGATCAGCTAATGATACTTCCGTCAAAAGTATCGGGATTAAATAGATAAATCCTTGTTATAGTGGATCTTGCTCTCGAATACAAAGTTGGAAGGTAATTCGCTTGAAGAACTTTTTATTCCTGGTTTAGGATGTTTCAATCCTTGTTATAGTGGATCTTGCTCTCGAATGTGTAATAGATGATTTAATTTCCATGCATCTTGGAAATTGTTTCAATCCTTGTTATAGTGGATCTTGCTCTCGAATGAAAATGTTGTTATTAATTCCCAGGAGTTTGATGGTTTCAATCCTTGTTATAGTGGATCTTGCTCTCGAATGTTCACAGATTTTATTATAGCGCTACAAGAAGAACCGTTTCAATCCTTGTTATAGTGGATCTTGCTCTCGAATAGGTTACGGAATTTTTTAAAGCCCCAGTGCATCACGTTTCAATCCTTGTTATAGTGGATCTTGCTCTCGAATTTGGGTCGGATTTGGATACGCCGCAGGAGTTTTATGAGTTTCAATCCTTGTTATAGTGGATCTTGCTCTCGAATAGAACCCATAGAAATGATACATGTCGAAATGACACAATGTTTCAATCCTTGTTATAGTGGATCTTGCTCTCGAATCTATAGAAACGATTATGGGAGTAAGACAGAGTTTTCCCTTCTTCGTATTAAAGGGGGAGCGACCGTTTCTTGGGAAACGGCCGTTAGAGAGATGAGTCTCTCTGAAGTCATTCATCCGTATGGAAAAATATGGATGAGTGGAAGTGTCCCTGTTGCAATTAATGACATGCCTACTTGGAGTTCTGGTCGGGACAGTAGTTTTGACCAGAGCACTATTATGGGAAATAGAGAATTTTTTCATTCCCAAGGATTTGCTATCCTTGAGTTTGAGAATAGGGATACATATTATGGGGCAGGAAAATTTTTTTCTGTTTCAATCCTTGTTATAGTGGATCTTGCTCTCGAATGATGAAACGTACAGCAGGATAGCAAAGGAGCTCAAAGTTTCAATCCTTGTTATAGTGGATCTTGCTCTCGAATAGGGCAATTTTTTCCTATGATGGACTAAAGAAAGATTAGGAATCCTTCTTTTCCAGCACTGGAATTCTTGCTACTAATTTATCAAGGTGCTTATAAATATAAGAACATTGTGCTATACGCAGATGTTGCGATAACAGCAGTCTGTGCACTTGTCTTCATGTGTTGCAGCAGGATAGGTACCCTTCTTAATTATCTCAAGTATCTCAGTTATGGACTTTTTTGCTTTACTGAGATCAGCTTTGTGGAGCTCCACTTCTTTTACAAGATTTTTGCTGCGGATGTAGCAGATATAGCCTTTTTTGACCTTGCGCCCATAGTTCTCCTCGATAAGGATAGCCTGCAAAGCAAGCTGATTAATGTGAGTTAAGAATATTTCGTCCCTGTATTGGGCAAATTTGTATTCCAGAGGTGCTGCAGTGCCATCTTCCAGAAAGAGCACTTCATCCACGATACCTTTTATATGGTGCTTTTTTGAAACCAGCAGAACCTCAGGATCTTTCAGGATGCAGTGCAGCTTTTTTCTGACATGGTCGCGGTTCGTGTTTTTACGCTCTGCATGTACTTCCCTGCCTTTCACGACCTTGAAACGGTTCTCAGCATGTTGGGATATATTAAGGCAATGCATAAAATAAACGAACCTGGGGCAGAAACTGTATTCCATTACATCTGACACCGTTATCAATACTTCATGATCGAAAGCTCCGTGGTCAAAAGCTGCTTTCATACACAACCTCAAAAGAAAGTGGTCAGTACCTCATCGCTCACAAGCTCCCTGTCAAATGCCTGTCCTATCAGCCTCACCTTTTTGAACGACTTCTCATCCATGGGAAAAATATACACAGAATCAATATCCGTATCTATAAGCTCTTCACATTCCACAGCAAGCGCATCTCGCTGATTTCCATCAAGATCCCCCAGGAACACGCTTTTCTGCACTCTGTAAAGTCCATAGTCCTTGCACCTGTCGCTCAGCTTTTTTCGGACATCGTTCTCTGTAATATCATATATTACCCATACAAGCATAACAAGCCCCTCTTATTTTATAAGCCCGTTTGCAATTTTATGACAATCGTGCTGTATTATATCCCTGATTTTTATGTTTCTGCCATCATATTCCACACTTTGGTCAAGGGCTTTATTGAATGCCCCGATAAGCACAGCTTTCCCATTGCTGTTCAGGCTCATTCCATTAGGAATGCTGTCAAAAAATTCGTCATGTACCTGCTTTGTGGAGAACAGATTGACCACGGTCCTGTCAGCGTGGATACGATACATCTCAATTATATCAAAGACCAGAGACTTCTTGTTGTAATTGTCAGTATGTAGAAAACCCACATACGGGTCAAGCCCGGAAATGATACATGCCTTTTCGACCAGGGAATACAGTATCCCATACCCGTAGTTCAGCATACAGTTGAAAGCATCAACCGCAGGATTCCTGCTCCTGCCGTTGAACTTCCATTTCTCAGGCATTATGTAACCAAGTGCATCGAAATAGTGTCGGGAAGCCATACCCTCTACTCCCATGACAGAACCTCTTTTCTCCTCCAGGGTACCGTCGAGTTCAAGAAGCTGAGCTTGCAGCTTTTCGATGTTTGCAATAAACTCTTCCAGTTCGGCCTTTTGTTCAGGCCGGTTCTTCTTGAGATCTTTCAGGAAAGTGATCTGATTGTTAAGCTTGACCTCGGTCCACTTTTTTACCATCCTGAAGCCTTTTTTCTTCTCAGCCACCTCAAGCTGGCGCCTGCGGATAAGCGTGGTGCTTCCAAGCTTTGTATGCCATATTCTCCCATAGGGGTCTCCAGAATGGTCGAGAAAAACGATGTCTATATTGTTCTCCACAGCGAATTTGACAGCATCCGTGGTAATGGTGGCGGATGTGGCAATCAGAATGCTTTCTACTTTGTCCGCAGATACTTCGAAGACTTTATCCTCATTCCTGACAAGAAAACAGTTATGGTTCTTTTTCAAAAATGAGCCGTAGGAGTTGATAACTAGTTGCATCTTTTCACTGTCCCAAAACCACGTGATACCGACTTGCCTAAGCCAAGAAGGTCAGGGATCTGGAAATTAGTAACAAAAAAACCCCGGAAGGCAATGATATCATTCCCTTTCAAACTTGAACTTTGCTCTTTCACTTCAATATGGCACTTTATCTTATCAGGTACCTGATAATCCAGGGATTTCGACATGGAAAGGAGGTTACCTACAAGATTCCTGTTGAGCAATGCTGCCTGCTGCTCGTTATTCGAAGAAATATATTTCCTGTAGTTCTCCTGATTAAGTGCGAACCAGGGTGTTAAAAAATCATACTTGATAAGTTTCTCAGAGATTCCGAAATCCTCTTTTTTGTAAGTGATCCCTCGTTCTGCTATCTCGTACTCATTGCCATTAAGTGTAATCTTATCATATTCATCGTATATTTCTTTCAAGACCTCGGCACCTTCGTTGATTCCGAGTACAGTAGGCGTTCTGTGTATCATTTTATACTGAACCATGGGATAGCGGTAAATGAATTTGTCAGCATCATGCTGGTGCAGAAGGCTGTATTCATTGAACTTTGTAGCAAAAAATCCCCTAAGCTGCGCACCGGATTCCTGAATAGGGCGGGTGGAGGTAAGAGTAAGGGAAAGTATTTTCAGATCCATGCTATTTTCCTGAAGATCCGATCTTCACGTAGCCATCCTTCAAGTTACCGATCGTCAGATCGATCTTATTAGAACTGTTTATCTCTGAAACGGAAAGACACAAAGGTCTTACACTTTTATTGCACATGCACAGTCTGCCCCCACTCGACACAATTTTCAAATTTATCTTACAATACTTCTCTTATAACAAGCATAAATATTTTGCTGTCTTCCCAACCACTCTTGCTATTTCATACATCCCTTTCATGATTGTAAATGAACTGCTGCACACTAAGTGTCTAAAGAATTTATTAATACTGTACATACATATGCAGTCAAAAAAAATTAATTCGATATGCAGCAATTCTTAACCAAAATTTTAATATAGGCTTGAGTTTATAAACTCATCTATAAAAAACCAACAAGAAATTTGCCCTCTGAAAAGGAGTCTTTTCCTGGATTTCCAGCCCAAACAAAGGGAAAAATTCCCCTCTTTCAGAGCATGATCCACTAAAACAAGGATTGAAACATGTATCGTTGTCATTTAATGGTAATAGACATATCAACTTTCAGAGCATGATCCACTAAAACAAGGATTGAAACACTCGCTGAGGCTACAGGTATTACCAGAGCAAGCACTTTCAGAGCATGATCCACTAAAACAAGGATTGAAACATTATAGTTGCAACCGTATTTTTGCGCTTACCCTCACCATCAATCTTTCAGAGCATGATCCACTAAAACAAGGATTGAAACACAAGTAAAGTTGTTTTGGCGATGCTGGCATATTGGCTTTCAGAGCATGATCCACTAAAACAAGGATTGAAACTTATCCATAGGCATTATAATACATGCGTTTGCCGGCTTTCAGAGCATGATCCACTAAAACAAGGATTGAAACGCTTCGACGGCGGTCTTTATAGCCACCCAAACATCCTCTTTCAGAGCATGATCCACTAAAACAAGGATTGAAACTCTCTTTCATCTGAGCAATCATGAGCATATATACTTCTTCTTTCAGAGCATGATCCACTAAAACAAGGATTGAAACTTACCCTCGTGACACTGTTATTGTCACTAGATGACTTTCAGAGCATGATCCACTAAAACAAGGATTGAAACTTGACCCTGCGTCGTCCTTGGTTTCGATCTTTTATTTTCACCTTTCAGAGCATGATCCACTAAAACAAGGATTGAAACAAAAACTAACTCCTAGGATCTTCACGGCGATAACTACTTTCAGAGCATGATCCACTAAAACAAGGATTGAAACCTGTCCACTGTGCCTATACCTACCCTGCCGTATGCACTTTCAGAGCATGATCCACTAAAACAAGGATTGAAACCTTTGTTGCTCAACTTGGGGTTAACGGGCATGAGCCGTCTCCTTTCAGAGCATGATCCACTAAAACAAGGATTGAAACAACCTTCCGCCCGATTTTTAAAAATTCCCTAGTCTGGCTTTCAGAGCATGATCCACTAAAACAAGGATTGAAACTTCGCTATCTTCCTTTTCTCCATAATATTTTACAGCCCTAGCACTTTCAGAGCATGATCCACTAAAACAAGGATTGAAACTTACGAGACGGTTATTGGAGATATCCGAATCCGAGTCTTCTGCTTTCAGAGCATGATCCACTAAAACAAGGATTGAAACTTGCTTTCACCAAAACAAAAATAAAATCATTACAAGTTTGCATAAAACCAGTCACTTTGCCGATAACTTTCAGAGCATGATCCACTAAAACAAGGATTGAAACACTTTTTCTTGCAAAAAGCAAGTTTGCTCTTGTACATTCGAAAGCATAATCCACTAAAAAAAGGGTTAAACTGTACAAATTGTACATTTAAAATGGGTAATAAGAACAAATGTTCCTCTATTTCTCTTTACATCCATTAAAGAATGCTTAAATATAAGCAAAACATGCAATTATTAATCCTGATCATGAATGGATCTGATATAAAGCTGATGCTTACAGGTTTCCTGTGATTGACCTGCAGGACAGGAGATCAGGCATGAAAGCAGAACGCATAGTGATGGCAGGATAATTGCATGGAAGTTTTGAGGTTGCCGTAATGTTCGAAATAGAGTTTGTCAGATTGCAAAACGGTAAGTTCCAGTTAGTTGATCTTAATGTTCCCTGGAGGTCTGAGGTATCAGATGAGTATATCTATGACGGGAATGCGGTATTTCAGGAGGCTAACGGGATCATTGAAGTGCGCGGCCCTCAGCTTCTGCGTATCAGAAGGCTTCAGGTTTTCGACAACGAGATGATGTTACAGATAAAACAGGTAGTGCAGACAGCACATAGTAGGTTTGAGAGCCTGAAGTTAGCTCCCGCCTATAAGATAGCATGTCCCAAATGCGGCAGAGCGCAATGGCGCAAACCGGGAGGCAAATGCAAATGCGGTAAAGAAATACCTGAGCCCGATGCATACTACAAGGTGCCTATACAGACACGCGTATCTGTAGAGCATGGGGAGTACTCACTGGAGCATTATATACCATACATAAACATGGGAGAATCTCATATGTCCAACGTTCCTGTGATCCTGAGTACAGCTAACAGATATTCGGTTAACAACAAATTATATGTCCTTTTGACCGAGGAAGATATCCGGAAGATACTGGTAGATTTCGCAGCCGGTGAAATTAGTTACGTGTGAAGATCCACTTTAATTACAAATAAAAATATATCCATAACTCAATTTTAGTTAATCATAATCATTGCTGCCTTGAATATACCTTACACATATCTTATATAATTATTTTCATGTGGCTCATGCTCAATGAAGCCAAGGCCTTCTTTTATTTTTTTCTTTGTTTCCGCATCCAGTCTTTTAAGGTTCTTTACCGAGTCAGGCCTAAGGGTGATGATATTAGCTGTCATCATATCCTCCAGAAAAACGATGATAGTAATTGGTTTGCGTATCGTCTGATCGCGAAGCAGTTGTCTGAATCCGAGGGTTTTGTAAAAATGCCATGCATAATGCTTTTACGTTTTTTTTCACTAACATATGAGGCTCCTGTAGCACTTTTGAATGTTTATGGATCGAAGACACTAAATTGTATAACAATATTATATTAATTTAATTATATTTAAATTTCGCTGATAATCCGACAGAACTTACAAAAAGACGGTCATGCAAATTAGCCCGACCATCCATAGGATGAAGAAAATGTGTAAAAAGAACATATTTTTGTATATGCAAGCCATTTAAAGGTACATACTGCGATCCTGCAGGAGTATGATCTAATAAAATGTTCCGATTAATCCATATTGCTATCGATGAAGCTCGCAGAGGCATGCAGAACAATCACGGAGGGCCTTTTGGTGCTGTTATCGTCAAAGACGGAGGCATAATATCCACAGCTCATAACGAAGTGCTTAGCAGCAAAGACCCCACGGCACATGCTGAAATACTTGCTATCCGCAGAGCCTCCCAGCAACTGGGAAAATTTGACCTGTCTGATTGCGAGATATTTACTACCTCGCAGCCTTGTCCCATGTGTTTTGCAGCCATCTGCTGGGCCAGGATCAAGCGTATCCATTACGGTACCACAACTGAAGAAGTAGCCATTGCAGGCTTCGACGATAGCCACATCTACAACATCATCAAAGGAGAACAGACAGCAGAAGTAGAATTTACAATCATTCAGCGCGAAGCCTGTCTGGAACTGCTGCAAGAATGGGACAACAAAACAGACAAACAAATGTACTAGGCATTTACTTCCCGAATAACAAATGTTTTTTAACCGCATACAGCACATAGGAGTTTACCAGACCCCTGTCCATAACAACAACCCCGCCGCAGGCGGCGTAATTCACTTCTTTTTCCTCTTCTAATAAGAATAAGCAAAATATCACGTGTTTCTTCTGCACTTCTCGGCTAACAACAACATTCCGACAGCTATAGGCAATATGAATCCAGGAGCTTGTGAGGGTTGTTCAATGGCGGGTTCTGTGGCAACTTCGGTTTTTTCACCATCGTAGTACTCCTCGCTGACGGTTACGTAAGCGGCGGTGAATTCATCTTTTATAATAGTGTCTGCTGTGTCTAAATCAGTAAATTGATAGTAGAAGTTAATGGGAACACTACCACTTGCCCAATTTTCTGTGGGTGCAACAGTCCATTCATATGTTTTTGTTTCATTTTCTTCTATTAGACCATGTATACCTTTTTCAAGTTCTAAAGTTGGACCATCTATAATCACAAAATCTTCTGAATCTATAGACCACAATTCTACCGATAAATAACATTTCTTATAAGATGTCACATCAAAACGAATAATGAATGGCTCTCCAATCTTTAAAAGTGGCCTTGGAATATCAGCACCCGGGTAAAGAATTCCATTATAATATAAATCTATTTTAGCATAAGGACTTTGAGCAGACACGATTACAGGTGAACTTAATAAAATACTAGTAATAAATAGTAGCAAAAAAACAACTTTCATTTTTTTACCTCAAAATTGTGATTCAAAATTATCATAACCTGGAGATTTTTCATCTCTTCCACCAATTTTATCACCAACACCTTTTGGTCCTGGCCCTACAACCGTCGCTGCATAACCATTATACTGGAACTCAATTGGAGCATTTCGACCTAATAAAATACGACCTCCTTTAGAATCTTTTTTTACTGGGTGGAAAATATAATTTTTTTCCCTTACATACATCTGCGCCTTATGCCCATAAAATGGATCAACGATGCATTCGTTATCTATATCACTTATCTGGAATGTTTTGTATCGTCCTTTCACATCATATTCCCAGATATTCACCGTGCAGACCCAGTTAGGTGGCAGCAGCGGTAGACCTGCTGGTACGTACCTCATGGCTTTTTCCAGTCTTCTTTCCACTTTTTCTGCGGCTTTGCCTGTCAGTTTATCAGCTGAAGCATCAAGCTTTGCCTGCAGTTCTTTATCGATATTGGCAAAACATGCATCAATGGTCTCATGACACATCTCTATAGCCGCGCATACCCCGTCCGCAACACCCATACGCATGTCGGCTTCAAGGCGCAGCAGGGCAATATCGACCTCTGTGTTACTTGCACCATTGTTCAGGTCCATATTATTTTTGAGCACGTTAAAAAGTTCCAGTGCCAGTCTGTCATCAGAAGTCATGGCCACAAGCTGTTCATTACTTAAGGATGCCAGATACTGCTGAGTGATCATTTCCACCTGACCCGGATCTATGCAAGTGGACAGCACAGGATCAGCAGCTACCTGTCTGTTGACCTGCGCCGGAATGTCCATACGAAGCTGCCCAGCATAGGTATTGATAAGCCGGGTCTGGTTATCCCTAAGCAGGCGGGTATCTGTGCTCACTCCTGCCTGTGTCAGGTTCACAGCTTCAACGCCTATCTGTGCTATCACATCATTCACCTGTGAGTTGATCTCAAGGATACTGCTGCTCATTTGCTCCGAAACTGCTGTTTTTAAAGGATCAGTGCAGCTCTGCATAACATCTGCGACCGCACCGCTCATATCCCCGGAAAAGACACATACATTACGCACTGCCAGAGGATAGATAGTCTTACCTGTAATCGCATCCTCCCATAAGAACTGGTCCTGCAGATCAAAATCTGCATCATGGTACAGATAGTCCGGGTACTGGTCCACCAGCAGAGTCATATTCTCAGTCCAATTGTATTTGCTGTGGGGCCAGTCCACCACTTCCATGGTATCGATCACACCCATCTCCTGTGCCAGCGCATTTGTTGCCATGGACAGAGCAGGATTGTTGAACAAAAGTGAAGAAGGTGAGAGCCCGCCCAGCAGGTCCGACAGTGCGGATCCTGCCTTTTTGGAGAAAGCATCGTTCACATATCCATCCAGTGAATACCGTACTTTGGTATTGCTATCCACAAGTTGCTGCATGGTCCTCTCATAAGCCTCGTTCCTTACGATCATGCGGGCTGCATCACTGCAGGTGGTAAATTCATTTCTTGTGAAATGTCCTGCAGCCTGCACATACTCCTCCCTTTCATTCTGCATTTCCAAGGCCATGTCCTCTGCAGCCTCACAGAAAAGGTCCGCAGGATTGCGGCCCAGGTTATTCCCCATGAAAGACACCTTCCGGGAGGGACCGGTGTCATCCATTGCACCAAGCATGGATAGCATTTCCTTTGTCATAAGGCCGGGAAGCCACACTGGCACATCACATGCAACGGTGCGCCTGGGCATATAAGTACCATCACCATACATTCCATATGCTCTTTCGATCTGTGCTACATCCACATAAGCCTCCCTGTACTTATCAGCAGCATCGCTGCAGGAGGTATCTACGAGTTCCATCCCATCAACTATCACTGTGGTGTCATTGAAATCATTTTCAATAGCCTGTTCGTATTTTTCAAGACCCTCATAGGTATTGGTCCTGAAACATTTGTGATAAACTATGGTAATGTTCTCTGTCTCAGGTTCACTATGTGTCTGCTGTACATGATCATACATATCCAGTCTTTCATCTTCATAAGCGCTGTCGATCATGCCTGTGTGTGTATACGCATAACCATAATCCAGGTCCCACTGTGAAGAGATATCGAATTCCACAATATATTCCACATCCCAGTCAAAGGAATGTGATTCACTGTTAAGGAAGCCACCTTCCCGCTCCATGCTCAGGAGTCTGTCATTGTCTGCATAGTTCATCACAGGCGTGACCTTAAGGTTTTCCAGGGAGGTGGACCGATGTCTAAGCCTGGCGTCTGTGATGTGCCAGTTGGCAATGTCCAGATCTGCAATGGGACCGGGTTTCATTATGCGTGCACTGTAAGTTATTCTGCTTGTGTTCTCGAACATATATCCGGGCACAACAGCACCCTCGTGCCACAGGGAGACAAGATATTCGGCATCCCACGTAAGGTGATAGAAAGGAAAGATATTGACCAGACGTACACTTTCAGGATCAAAGTGTGTTTCAACCAGTACATCCTGAGCCCCAGGCTGATCATTTACACCACTCCGTATTATTTCC
This sequence comes from Methanomethylovorans hollandica DSM 15978, assembly GCF_000328665.1. Lineage (NCBI taxonomy): Archaea > Methanobacteriati > Methanobacteriota > Methanomicrobia > Methanosarcinales > Methanosarcinaceae > Methanomethylovorans > Methanomethylovorans hollandica. The sequence continues at coordinate 1,139,238 of NC_019977.1, read as the reverse complement.
GGCATTACTTCAGCACTGTATATCTTACGGGTCACATCATGTATGAGGTCGGGATCTGCGGGACTCCACATCCGATCATTGAATATCCAACCATTCTGTACACCTGCCGTATAGTTGGAGACCGCCAGGATAACGGAAGTGTTATCCTCAACTGCCTGTAGGCTGGTACCAGCATCCTGCATGGAACCATCCATATCTTCCTGAATATTCATATTGAAAGAACCGTTCTGCGCAAGATCAGCATAGACCGCTGAAAGATTGCCTTTCTGCAGATCATAGTCCGAAGTATCCCTTTTTACATCAGAGTACATGACCTTCCCGTTATAGTAGCCCGTATACATCAAAGACCAGGGGTCTGCGGCATCAAAGACACGCTTCTGGGCATACATTGTACCCGTGTTCACAGCACCTGCAATAGAAGGACCTGTCAGGATATTCAGTGGACCGCCTGCATAATGCTGCCAGGGGCCATAGGTAAAGGAACGCACATTAGACATCCCGAGTACAATGTCCGCAGATACACCAGTATTGAGTTCCCTTTCGTACTCTGCGGTGAGCTGTGCCAGCAGAGGCTCCCTCGAATCGACAGGTGTGAAAATATCCATGCTTCCATTTTCCACTATACCTGTATCGACATCAGTAAGCGTGTAATTAAGATGCTTTACTGTTAGGGTATAATGAATAATGTAATCATCTTGGTCCTGTGCCATACTTCTATTCAGGGTTCCGTTAACTTTATCGATAATGATCTGTTCAGGAGTTATGTCCCCGTTGATGTTCAATACATACCTGCCTGTTATATGAACACCGTTTTTGTAGTTGTTCTCCATGAGCTCATTGAAACGTGCTGCAACAATATCCTTCACGGGATTGGTACCCACATGGAACCAGTCAGTGGCCTGCACATCATTTCCAACCTTTAGTACAACGTAACCAAACCCATATGATGCATCTGTGGGGATGCTGACTTCCTGTACGAAAGAAGAACTCCCCCATAAGCGATGGGATGCGTTGTAGTTGAAGCTCATATTGAAGCTGCCGCTTTCATCATATACAGTAAGCACCCTGTTCTGACTGCTGACAAGAGAAAGTAAGGTTCCCAGGATATTAGAGGGGAGTTCTACTTCTACCTGCAAAACATCCCCCGGTTCCAGATCTTTGTTTAAAGGACGAGCCTCAAAGCCTGCATTGTTCCAGGCTTTTACGGAAACAGATCCGGGCTGAATGACAGGATGCTCCCCCTGCCACTCTAAAGCCTCCATGCCTGCATAGTTAAGACACCTCGATATATCAGCACATGCCATGTCAAGGATATCATGTTGCGGATCCGATGTATCAGTGGAATATACCACCTCTGCAAGCTGGTAATCCATACGTGTGAGATCCACGGCTGTCAGCAATGAGAACAGCAGGATGAATATGCCTATAAGTGCAAAGGGAATGTAAGCATCAGTGTCATTGATAAGTTCATTTATTCCTTTTTTTTGCTTTTCGGCCATGATGCTGTCCTATGGAACTTGTTTGTCAAGCATATTACATTATAATTATTTAAACATTGTGTTTTTTATTGGTTCCTGAAAAGACATCCTGTTTCAGAATAAGGTCTTAGGAAAGGTCTTAGAAAGAGTTCTAAAAAGGGTTATATCAAGAGGTTCACAATTGGAAAACAAGTACAAATAAAAACAGAGAGAGAGAGCATGTGCATGGCACATATACACAATTATATAAGTTGTGCCGTAGTGTAGGCATTATGATCATCGGTGTACTGGGACCCAGGGGATCTTATTCGGACCATGCCGCCAGCCTGTGGCTCAGTAAAGAATACACTGCTTCACCCCTGAAGGACATATCTCTGAAATATTGCGACGATATCATCGATACATTCAATGCTGTGATTCTCACAAATGCTGATCTTGGCATTGTACCTGTAGAGAATTCCATCGAAGGCTCGGTGGGTGTTACCCTTGACATGCTCATGGAACATGAGATCCATATAATCGGGGAGGTAGTTGTGCCCATTGAACACTGTTTGCTGTCCAGGGGGAAGATAGAGGATATAAGGGTCATACTTTCCCATCCCCAGGCACTGGGACAGTGCAGGCAGTTCATCAAAAGCCATTTTCCTCATGCAGAGATACGCACAACAGGGAGCACCTCCCATGCAGCCAAACTTGCCACTGAGTTTGAGGAAATGGCAGCCATCGCATCCAGAGATTCAGCAGGCATGTACGGACTTAACGTACTGCTCTGCAATATTCAGGATTGCAATAACAATCATACCCGTTTCATAGTGTTCAGGAAAAAACAGGAAGATGATGATCTTGCCTGGAAGACTTGCAGTGGAAGTGTAGCCGAAACCGATGACACAGCAAAGAGAGATCTTCCCCACAGAACATCTATCATAGTCTATCTTGACAGAGACAGGCCAGGAGCATTATATGACCTGCTGGGGGAATTCGCAATCCGGAAGATAAATCTTACACGCATTGAATCCAGACCTTCAAAACGTATTCTGGGAGATTATATCTTTTACATAGACTTTGCAGGGAATATCAGCGATACTATTATAAAAGATGCTTTAAATAGCATTCTGCCGAAAGCAGGGATGATGAAAGTGCTAGGCTCCTATGAGATGATGTAAAATAACATAGGGGACATTGGTATACAGGACAAGTGCATTACCATGAAGGTTGAAGACTTCATAGAAAATATAGATATAGCTATTCAAAAATACAGGCGTTTTTATAAACTGCTTGATGTTATTTCCATAACATTCCTATTGTATGCCATTTTACTGATCACTAATATGGAAATGATCTTTGAGATGTTTCCTGAACTTGAAGTATATTCTGCTGCATCGATAAGTTTTCTTGGTGCAACTCTTTCATACCCTAAGATCTTCTTGTTCTTTCTGTCACTGGCCTTCGGTCTTTTACTGACTTTCATATTGCACATAAAAGATGACAAAAAAGAAACAATAGACATTGTTGAAGAAAAATACCCGGTGCTGCGCGAGAGACTCAGTACTGCGTACGACAACCGTGAAGTTGATAATATCATAGTTGCAGATCTCCGGGAAAATGTGGTAAGTGCGTCCTCCAAAGTGATACCTGCTGACTTCTTCAACAAGAAAAGAATGTATATTGGCTTTTTCTCGTTGCTGATAGCTATTTCTTTGCTTACGTATGTCAGTGTGAGTGAATATCGTATCTCATCCACACCCCAGGATATCAAAGATCTCTTAGACCCCCTGTCACCTGAAAATGCAGGCGGTTCAGATCTGGCAGTAATGGAAGAAATTTCAGATGATCCGGGAAATAAATCCACTGAAGATCTTTTAAGTGAACCTGCAGTTGTGGTGGTCGAAGGAAAACAGGTCGATCTGACCCTTCCACCTGGCACAGGCGCAGGTTTTACGCAGGGGAATCAGACCAATAGCACACTCGATGGTTTTACTCCGTCTTCAGCATACGATATAAGTGTAATCTCCTCATCCATCTATTCCGAGAAACTGCCGGAAGGATACGAAAGCATCATTAAACAGTACTTTGAGAAAATGGCAGGACAATAATGACATACAGAACCTTACTATTGATCCATGAATGTAAAGGAGACCAGAGATGAACTCCAGTGAAATGAGCACAGGAAATCTGTCCCAGACATACCGGCTTGCGAGCGAGATGTTCAACGCATTGTTCGCTGAGATCGGGAAAGTCATCGTAGGACAGCAAGAATATGTGGAACAGATGATAATAGCTATGCTCTGCAATGGGCATGCTCTGGTGGAGAGCAACCCCGGTCTTGGGAAGACGTTGACCATTTCTACCATAGCAAAGGTCATGGACCTGCGCTTTAGCAGGATCCAGTGTACACCGGACCTGATGCCTGCGGACATCACGGGAACGAACATTATCGAGGAACACGGCGGTGTCAAGTCGTTCAAGTTCCAGGCAGGGCCTATCTTTGCCAACATAGTGCTGGCAGATGAGATCAACCGTGCTTCTCCCAAGACACAATCCGCAATGCTTGAGGCCATGCAGGAAAAACAGATCACTGTAGCCAATGATACTTATCTGCTTGATAAGCCGTTCTTTATTCTGGCCACCCAGAACCCTATTGAGATGGAGGGCACATTCCCGTTGCCTGAAGCACAACTGGACAGGTTCCTGCTGAAGATCTTGCTGGACTACCCCACATTCGAGCAGGAGCTCACCATAGTGGACAGATATACTAAAATGGACATCCCGCAGGTCAGAAAGATTATGAACAAGAGCACATTGCTTGACCTGCAGAAGCTGACCACCGAAGTGCCTATCTCCGACCAGTTAAAATTCAGAGCAGTGAAGATAGTCCTGGCTACAAGGCAGAACAGCGAGCAAATAGAATACGGTGCATCTCCCAGAGCGTCTATCGGTCTTATCCTGACCGCAAAGGCACGTGCTCTGATCAAAGGCAGGAATTATGTGAGCGAAGAGGATATAGACGCAATGGCTTATCCGATACTTCGCCACAGGCTTGGTCTCTCTTTCGAATCTGAGAGGCGTGGTATCACTGCAGACCAGATGATAAAGGGAATACTTGCACAGGTCAAATAAAAATCAGGCAGGACATGAACCCCGGCAAACACACTATTGATGCGGATTTTTTCCGGCAGCTTGACCGTTTCTCTTTCATGGTGAACAAAAGAGTGTCCAGCGTATATGCCGGTAGCCGGCGCTCTGTTAACAGTGGTAGGGGTATAGATACCATTGGGTTCAGGGAATACTATCCCGGAGACGATCCCAGGTCCATTGACTGGAAAGTCTATGCCAGATCGGAAAAACTGTATGTTAGACAGTTCGAGGAAGACAAATCTCTCACTGCACATATACTACTGGATGCCAGCAAGAGCATGGACTATCCTGATAAAGGTATCACCAAATTCGAATATGGCCTGATGCTTGCCATGGGTTTTGCATACATGGTGACAAAGGATAATGACAAGTTCGCTATTTCCACCTTTTCTGAAGATGTGGATATATCCCAGGCACGCAGAGGAAAGAAACACCTGTTCCAGACACTTGAAAGACTTGAGACCACAAAACTGCAGGGTAAGACAGACATACATGAATGTATCATCAGTTACAGCCGTGTGATCCATTCACGCTCTCTTGTGATCATCATATCTGATTTCATGGATGATCTGGATGCCATCAGATCGGCAATATATCGTTTTGCTGACCATGATCTCATCCTTATACAGGTGCTGGACAGAACAGAAGCTCAGCTTCAGGTACACGGTCATACAAAATTCATGGACCTGGAAACAGAGAAGGATCTTAAAACCTACGTAGGCGACAGCTTCAAGGAAAACTATCAGCGCAAATTGATGGAGCATATGAACAGCATCAAGGACACATGCTACCACGTGGGAGCAGAGTACTATGTCTTCACTACGGATGTGCCCATCTTTGAAGCTTTCCTTTATACCATAGACAGGAGACACGGACATGGCCTTTGAGACACCCCTGGCTCTGCTGGCACTGGTAAGCGTCATACCTCTTATCATTCTCTACCTTCTGAGGCCAAAGCCTCTATTAGTGAGGATACCATCAGTGATGTTCCTCATGCAGGTGGAAGAAAAGAAGCGCTTCTTCACTTCCATCACAAAACTTATCAAAGACCCTTTGTTCCTTATACAGCTACTGGTACTCATTCTGTTAGCCCTGGCAGCTGCTGCGCCTTACATTACTACCAATGAACCTCTGAGCGATGAGCATACAGTACTGGTTATGGACGTGTCCGCCAGTATGCAGACAGGGAACCGGTTCCAGGAAGCCATCAGTAAGGCAGAGGAATACGTAAGCAAGGAGAACAGCATAGTGCTTGCTCATAATATTCCTGTAACATTACTTGAAGAACAGGATGCAACCACCACTCAGGCAGCTCTTTCCTCTCTCAGGCCAGGTGCAACGGTGGCAGATATCTCTGCTGCCATGGGAACAGGCATGAGAATACTGTCCCAGGACGGCGGAAGGCTAATAGTGATCTCTGATTTCACCAACTGGGAAGGAGAAGACCCTGTTTCTGCAAAGAACCTTGCAGAATCATACGGTCTTAAGGTGGAGTTCATAAGAATAGGTAATAGTGCAGCAGATAATATAGGAATTATCCAGGGCAGGCTTGAAACCACGCAGAGTGGCTATACCTATAATTGTGTTATAAAAAACTATGGCAGCAATGATCAGAACGTGCCTTTAGAGATCACTACTACTGATGGCGAAAGTGTTACCAAGAACATCGACCTGCCGGTTAAGGCAATGGCTACACAGCAGTTCATATTACAAAATCTTAGCACAGGAGTCACTACAATAAAGATCAATAGAGATGACAGTCTGCCTGCTGATAATACTGCCTACGTCTCAATACCCAGGGTTTCTAACAAGCGTGTCCTGTTCGTATCTGAACAGCCACTGTTGCCATCTATGACCTCAGTGTCCCTTATGCCCGGCATCGATACGACCTCAGCTAACGGCGTACCTCAGGACCTTGCACGGTTCAGCGTGGTCGTAGTTGCCAAAGCTAACCAGTCCCTCTCATCCGGGGAGATCTCGGTGCTCTCATCGTACATTAACGGTGGGGGTAAGGTCATATTCATAGCAAGCGACAGTCTTGCTGCACAGGGTGCAGATCTGGAACTACAGAAACTGCTACCTGTAAGGACATCCAGCATAACAGAAACACAAAAAGGTCTGCAGATGAAGGTGAACCAATCCACGAGACTTACTGATGATCTGGCCCTGGATGAAATAGCTGTGTATAAGTACCTGAATGCAACTCCCAGATTAGGCACTACCACTCTTATCACATCTGATAAAGATACTCCGATGCTGGCTTTCGGAACTGTGGGTGAAGGCACAGTTGTCTACTTAGGGTTCAGCGATCAGCTTGGAGAAGGAGCTTGGAACAACTTCCACAATCTGCCCGATTTCCCTGTCTTCTGGTTCAAACTCGCAGGGTGGCTCGGCGGTTCAGGGGATATTTCAGAGTACAATCTGAAGACAGGAGCTGTATCTACTCTGGCAAAAGAACAGCAAATAACTACTCCGGGTGGGACAGAGCTTACAAAAAGGGTGCTTTACAGCAGCGCCGGTCTATATGAGGTTGCAGGCAGGACCATTGCCGTTAATCTGTACAATGACAAAGAATCCGACACCACGATAGATGCTTCGGATGTCATTGAGAGAACATCCTTAAAAGATGAGCCGTCTGTTGTGAGGGCGACAACATACGAATCTAAGAAGTATCTGGACACTATTATGATAGCATTGGTACTCCTGCTGGTAATCCTGGAGTTGTACATAATCAAAAAGCGAGGTGAGCTGTGATGCTGAACCTGCAGCAGCCAGAGATGTTATGGCTTATGGTGCCGGTAATAGCAGCGGGCATCTACCTTATTCGCAAAGGCGCTAAAAAAGGTCTGATCATATCCCGGATGGTCGTGCTTGCATTGCTGGTCATTGCCCTTGCATCTCCTTATAATGTGGTGAGCAAGATATCAAGCAGTGAGAACCCCGATCTTGTGCTGATATCCGATGAGACTGCCAGTATGGAGCTTTTCGAAAAGCAGACAGCTACGGAGTTATATGGATCCCTGGCAGCGAATACACCTACCAACGTTGTAAAGCTCACTGGTGAGAGCACAGCTTTGGGCGATGCCATTGTACAATACGCCCGCGGGGACAATCAGATAGTTCTAGTTTCTGACGGCAACAGTAACAAGGGCCAGGATCTAGGAAAAGCTCTGGAATTCGCAAAGGAGACAGGCACCACGGTTTACTCTGTCATCCCTGAACTGCAGGTAAATGATGTCAGCCTGTATATAAGTGGTGAGAAGACAGTGGTCCTGAATAATGAATACCAGTTCGACATTATAGTTCAGCAGGCCGGAGATACACCCATCGCCTACCAGATAGAGATGTATGTGGATGATCAGCTGGTACGCAGCAGAACATATGACCAGGAAGACGATTCCAGGACCATACCTGTAACGTATACATTCACTTCTCTGGGCGCCCACACGATAACGGCCAGTATTACTGCTTCCGATGACAGACAGCCTATCAATAATGTCTTCTATAAGACCGTATATGTCGTCCCAAAACCGAAGATCCAGGTAGTGACTGATGATACAGGTTCACCCATGGCCGATGTACTGCTTAACCTATATGAGACCTCAATCAGCACGCAGCTAACAGACCTGGATAATAAAAAGGCTGTTGTGCTGGATAACAGGGGAATAGGATCTCTGTCGGAAGCAGAGATACAGAACCTCCAAGATTATGTAAGTTCTGGCAATGGCCTGTACGTGGTAGGAGGAGACAGTTCCTATGACTATGGGAATTATCTTAATTCATCTCTTGAAGGATTATTGCCTGTATATTCCAAGGCCACCGAATGGAAGGGTGGCAGGAATGTGGTATTGGTCCTTGATGTTTCCATGAGTACATCTGCCCATGGTACTCACGGAGATATTCTGGGTAATGCTATACATGTTCTCACTAAAAATAATGAGAATCTGAGAGGTGCAAATGTAGGAGTGATTGCCTTTGGAACAGAAGGACTTGACGTTTCCGGTGGCCTTGTATACATGGGCGTGCCTTCCAACATCAATCGCCTGGAAGAACAGATATCTTCGATCGCCCCCGCGATAACCAGTACCACATCACTGGACCAGGGTCTTGTTATTGCACAGGAATGGCTTGCAGAAGGAGAAGGTGAACTTGATGTAATTGTCATCTCAGATGGTGGGATAGAACAAAAATATGAGGAAAGTCTCAAAGTTGCCAGTGAGCTCACTGATGCGGGAGTCAAGTTATATTATGTACATGTTAAGTCCAGTGCACCTTCACAATACGATAAATCCGGTAATGCCTTTGCAAAGATTTTGATGGATGAAGTTGGCGGGCTGTATTTCCCTGTGGAAAAAGAAGACAGGGTCAATCTGGTCTTCGATGAGATGGAACAGCCAGATACTAACGAATCTATAGATTATAGCGCACTTACTCTCATAAAATACAACCCTACCCATTTCATCACCAGGAATGTGAACCTTTCGGGCAACATCACAGGTTACAATGACGTGACACCAAAACCCGGAGCAGACAGGCTGATCCTTACTTCTACAGGTAAACCTGTGCTCACTGTGTGGAGATACGGCCTGGGACGCGTGGCTTCCCTGAGCACTGATAATGGTAAAGGTTATGATAATATGTGGAGCACACAGATGTACTCCGGCAATAACTCAAAGCTCACTTCATCTACCATGAACTGGCTTGTCGGCAATCCGCAGGTAGAGGAAGGAGCCGTGCTGGAGGCAGAGGACACGTGGTTCGGTACTCCCGCACAACTTAAGCTCACTATGTATGACGAAGGCATACCCGCCATCACACTTGATGATACGAGAAGCATAGACCTTTCGCTTACAGGCAAGGACACATATGAAGCAACAGTAGATGTTGGTCAGGTGGGAGTGCATTACATCTCAGGATATCCGATAGCAGTGAACTATGCTCTGGAATACAGGGATGTAGGGATCAACCCGGACCTTGAAATGATGATCAAGGCCAATGGTGGAGAAACATACACCAAGAGTGAAGCTCAGGCCTTGCTTCTAAGGGATGCAAGGGAAAACTCACAAAAGCTTATCAAGGAAAATGTCAGCCAGAAGATATACTTCATTCTGGCAGCTCTTATATTATTCCTGCTTGAGGTCATCATACGCCGTCTGAAAGAGATAAGGGATATGAAAGAGCAGGAGAAGAGGATACAGGAAGGCGCAGAGGCATAGTGGGCAGAGGGCTTGTACATTCCGGGAGTTTAGACTCTATAAACATGTTCTAATGTAAAATAATATAAATCTGATTTAAGGAGAACACAACACAAGCCACCGATGCGTTTTCTGTTTAGGGCTCTGTAGATTGATTTCTCGATGGAAATTGTATTGTGTAACTTTTTCCTTTACTGTCTTTCTAAATTTTCTCTGTCCCAATAAGCTGCATCTGCCGCTGCTCTGTAAGTGGTATTAAGAAAATCCAATAACATCTGAGATGGATCACTAGCTTGCTGTACCTCTTTATAAGGAAGGATGAATTCGCGTAAATCCTTATGATAGTAAGCGTTTTCAGGCTTTATAGCAGCAGATTTAAAACCTTGGGGTTCAGGATAAATGTAGCTATAAAAAGCTGCAAAAGGCACTGCTTCGTTTCCAGGCCAAAAACCACAGCTGCTCACTTCATGAGAATAAGCATCTATGGCTACCCAATCCGGAAAATTAGGGATACCTCCGGGATGTGGTGGAGCTTTACGTCCGGAGAAACGAGAAACTGCCAAATCAAAGCTTCCCCAAAAGAAGTGAACAGGGCTACATTTTCCGATAAAGCCTGCCCTGAACTGTGTAAAAACTTCATTAGATTTAAGCAGGGCATAATGCAGAGCAGTGGCTATTGCGGGTACATAGAAGTTCCTCTCATCTTTATCGAAAGGAGTAGGATTTTCCATTTCACTTGGTACTGGATTGATTTTTACTTCTATTCCAAGCTCCTCCAATGAAGACAAAATATTTCTGTAAAAAGCACCAATGGAAAGAGACAACAAGTTGAATGTTCTTACTTCATTTTGGCTGGTTGTTATTTCTAATTTGTGATTGAGAAAGTCAAAGTCTATTTGAAAATGTTTGCCGTTTGAAGGAATATCGCCAGTAGTAAGACCAACTGGTGTAACCATTAGGGTAACATGCCATGAATGATTGATCCAAGGCATTTTCGTCAGTTTTATTTTTCCAACAATCTGAGTCCATAAGTGGATGGTCTGATAAGTTTCTTTTCCTTCTTCAAAGGATAATTCAGGCCAAGTTTCTTTTTTCCCGTCTTCCATAAATCTCATATCTTGCTTTTTCTTATATATCTCTTTGGAAACAATTGTCCTATATTTGCAAGTAAAATATAAATTTCAGACAAACTTCGTGAAAGACTGCCGTTTTTTCCTGTTATAAACGGATAATAGTAACTGCATGTGAAACCTGTTTTAAACCTGCTTGTAACTTCATATATTCTAAAACCATCACTACATAACTTTATATAGAAGCTTTTTGAATGCAATATATAGGACTACTTGTTGCATAGGAAATTTTGTGGGAATTAAAGCAGCATTGTGGTCTGAGATATTTTGTGAGTATGAAATCAGGGAATTGGTTAACAGGATCTGTAACCTGGGTTATCCGTCCAGATACTCCCTCAATATTATAGAACAGACCCTCTTGGCCGATCAATATGGGGAATCTACTATGGCTAAAGAACTGTATAAGTTACCGGCTTTGAAATATGGTTATGCCGACCTTGAACCGTATATTTCAGAAGAGCAATTGCGTATACACCATGAAAAGCATCATCAGGCTTACGTCACTAATGTGAACTCACTGCTGCAGATGATGGAAAAGGCCCGCAGGGAAGGTACGGACTTTGACTACAAAGCAACTGCCAAAGCTGTGGCCTTTAATCTGGGAGGGCATGTGCTGCATGATTATTTCTGGTGGGAGATGACCCCGGCAGGCAATGCGACAAAAGAGCCCGTAGGTGAACTGGCCGAGGTCATAAAGGAAGATTTCGGGAACTTCGAGCGTTTCAAAAAAGAGTTCACTCAGACGGCAGCAAGCGTGGAAGGTTCAGGCTGGGCAGCACTTACCTTCTGCAATGACACCAAAAGACTGGGGATCATGCAGATAGAAAAGCATAATGTAAATCTGTTTCCGGATTTCCCGATCATTATGGCTATAGACGTATGGGAGCATGCCTACTATCTGGATTACAAGAACGAGAGAGGTAAATTCATAGATGCTTTCTGGAACATCGTCAACTGGGAAGAGATCGATAGATACTTCAGGAAGGTCCAGCAACTCAAGGAATAAGTTCAATTCCCATGTTGAAAAGCGGGAACCTTTTGAGCACTTTATCAACAAACAGAAAGTGGATGTGATATGCAAATGAGAAAGTCTGTCATGATGGTATTAGTGATAGTTGTTGCTTTGCTGGCAAGTGGCTGCTCTGAAAAGACAACTGATGAAAAGCCTACTGTGGTAATAGGATCCAAACTCTTCCAGGAATCGTACATACTTGCCCATATGGCAGCAATTATGCTGGAAGATGCGGGATATAAGACCGATGTTATCGAAGGGCTGGGAGGAACATTCGTCAACTATGAAGCATTGAAGAAGGACGAAATAAATACCTATGTGGAATACACAGGAACCGCCTACAGCCAGATCCTCAAAGAACCGGCACTTCAAGTGTGGGACCCTGAAGTAGTATACACTGAAACTGAAAAGGGATTGAAGGAGACCGACAAGATACTTATAGTCAGCAGCCCGGGATTCGAAGATGCATACGCCATTGCAGTGAAAGAGGATTGGGCAGAAGCAAATAACGTCACGAAGATCAGCGATCTGCAAGACTATGCCTCTCAGATGACCGTAGGTACAGATCCTGAGTTCGCCACTCGCGAGGATGGACTGCCCCGCATAAAGGCTGTATACGGCATTGAGTTCAAGGATTACAAACAGGCAGTTGCAACGGTAATGTATGAAGCTGTCAAGATAGATGACGTGGATGCCATATCCGCATATACTACGGATACCAGGAACGAGGTCTTCAACCTGAGGGTGCTTGAGGATGACATGAATGCATTGCCTCCTTATGATGCAATATACATCATGACAGAAAACTTCGCGAATAGTAATCCTGATGCTGTGGAGGCTTTAAAGAAACTTGATGGCAGGATAGACACGGATACCATGAGAGAACTTAACTACAAGTTCGATGTGGAGAAGATGGAGCCACGGGATATCGCAAGGGAGTTCCTTGTTCAGGAAGGGCTTATTGAAGCATAAGACTCTATAAGTCCCATCCATTACTTTTTTACAAAACAATACCCGGAAACAAAAGATGCCAACCCAGAGATTGTTTGAAAGAATCGAGTCCATTGAACTGCAGCAAATAAGCAAGAAATATGGTTCCCGTTATGCTGTGGAATCCCTGGACCTTACCATAGAGGGAGGAGAACTGCTGATCCTCATCGGACCAAGCGGTTCCGGAAAGACAACAACACTTCGCATGATCAACAGGATGATAGAACCGGACAGCGGGAGCATCCGGATAAATGGACAGAATGTCATGCAGTTAGACCCGGTAAAGCTCAGGAGGAACATGGGCTATGTGATACAGAACATTGGCCTGTTCCCTCACATGACGATCGGAGAGAATGTGGGTCTGGTTCCAAAACTTGAAGGCTGGGACGATAAAAGTACAAGTGGAAGAGTGCGTCATCTGCTGGATTTCGTTTCCCTGCCTCCTGACCGTTTCATCAATAGATATCCACGGCAGCTAAGCGGCGGCCAGCAGCAGCGTGTGGGTCTTGCCAGGGCTCTTGCCATGGATCCGCCACTTCTTCTGATGGATGAACCTTTCGGAGCTCTGGACCCGATCTTGAGAAAACAGTTACAGAAAGAGTTCCTGGAGATCAAGAAGGAAATCGGCAGGACTATAGTTTTCATCACCCACGATATAGAAGAGGCATTCAGACTTGGGGACAGGATAGCCATCATGGACAATGCCAAGCTTGTGCAGGTGGGTGCTCCGGAAGATCTCATCTTTGACCCTGTGAACGACCTGGTTGCAGATATCGTGGATACGGAACGGAAGTTCAAGCACATGGATACGTTGAATGTCAAAGATTTGATGACCCCACTGGATGCAAAGTATATCCTGGACGGGGGAGTGGATGCCTGTGATGCAGTGGAGATCATGAAAGACAGGGACACCGAGATTGGTATCGTCTTTGAGAATGGTATGCTGGTAGGCAAAGTGGAAATGGTGAACCTGTTAAAATGTGAGGATCAACATCCTTTTCTTAGAGACATAGCAAAGCCCATGAAGGTCTTTGCTCTGCGTGACTCAGTGGCAACAGCACTCTCTGAGATGAAAAGGAGCGGGGAACACATGGCAATGGTCATGAACGGAGATACAGTAGGCGGGATGCTGGTATCTGACGAAGTGCTTTTGAAGTTAATATAATGGAAATATAATGGAAAGGTAAATGGAGCAAGATGATAGAGGATTTCCACGAAATTATGACACTGTGGGATAAGCACCTGCTTACCATACGGACCATTGAACATCTGGAAATGTTCAGTATCGCTCTGACCATATCGGTGATAATCGGAGTTGGTGTGGGAGTGCTCATATACATCAGGCCGAGGATAGCTTCCCCGGTACTTAACTTTCTCAATCTACTGGAAACAATACCGGATCTGGCATTGTTGGTCATTCTTTTGCCTCTTTTGCGTCTGGGAACAGGACCAACGATAGCTGCTTCGGTGATCTATTCAATATTGCCTATAGCAAGGAACACCTATACCGGCCTTAAAGGCGTGGATAGCAAATACATATATGTGGCTGAAGCTATTGGACTGTCACCACGGGACATACTTCTCAAAGTAAGGATACCCATGGCCCTGCCTCTCATAGCCGGGGGGATAAGGATAGCTCTGGTGTTCACCATGGGTGTTGTCACACTGGGAGGGCTTGTGGCTGCCGGAGGACTTGGAACCGTGCTCCAGAACGGTATCCAGCTGTATGAGAAAGATGTCATACTGCTGGCAGGCCTGTGGACAGGGATACTGGCTGTTATACTTGACCTCGGGGCTGGCAGGATTGAAAAAGAACTGTACAAGAGGTATGGTACATGGCAGCCACAGCGTTGATACTGAATGCTACGTGGGAACACATCGTGCTTGTGTACACCACGTTGCTGGCAAGCATCATGGTAGCAGTACCTCTTGCATTCGCCTCTCTCTATAGCCGGCGGCTGGCATCAGTTGTGATGAACTTTGCCAACCTTGTGCAAGCAGTGCCCAGTTTTGCAGTGATAGCCATAGTGGTACCTTTTCTGGGAATAGGCTTTGTTCCTGCACTTATAGCCATAATGCTGAGGGCGCTTTTGCCTATAATCAAGAACACATACATTGGTCTTACAAATGTGGACCCTGCGCTTATAGACTATGCTAACGGCATCGGGCTCAGTGAATGGCAGATACAGCGCTATATAAGGTTCCCGAATGCATATCCCGCCATGTTCGCAGGTATCAAGTTTGCAGCCATCCTGGCAAACAGCATAGCTGTACTTACTGCGTTCATTGGCAGCGGCGGATTGGGAGAAATCATCTTTCAGGGACTAATCGGCTATAACACTGAAAAGCTGCTCTTAGGAGCTATCCCTGCAATATTGCTGGCTCTGTTCATAGATCTTTCTTTTACCTTGCTGGAGAAAAAGCTGACACCCGGCTATATCAAACAATAAACGGAATTTACTCATCTTGCGAATGATCTTGAGATCGGGATATTCGTTAAGGGCTTTCCCTCTTCTTGGCAGTACTGCTATTAATGGTCAGTATATTGCAGTACTTGACATGGTTTATATAATACTGTTATGTTAATACAGTACTGTAACTATGCAGAGGTAGTGTTATGGTAGATTTTGCATGTAAGGAGTTCCAGATCGAAGCTGTCATAAAGTGTGGTCTCAATCTGACAAAAGCAGAGCTTCAGGTATTGAAATATCTCTTGGGAAATGATACCAGATGGTTCACTACCGAGCAAGTAGCTGCAGATCTGTCTCTTGACATATCCACAGTACAGAGAAGCGTCAAAAAACTCACTGAAAAAAAAGTACTGCAAAAGTTCCA
This sequence comes from Methanomethylovorans hollandica DSM 15978, assembly GCF_000328665.1. NCBI lineage: Archaea > Methanobacteriati > Methanobacteriota > Methanomicrobia > Methanosarcinales > Methanosarcinaceae > Methanomethylovorans > Methanomethylovorans hollandica. Next base: position 1,123,463 of record NC_019977.1, on the reverse strand, counting down.
GAACAACCTGGACGGAGGGGGCTATTTCTTTGTGTACAGGATAAAGAACAAGAGAGAGATCAAAGAACTTATCATGAAAATAATTAATAGCTGGGTTGAGCGCGTTGAAAAAGAACTGATAATATGGGAAGAGGATCAAAATATTGTAATTGTTCCTTGAAAGTCCCTAATACATTGTCCTGGTGAAAAAATGCTTAAAATTACTCCATATCTTGGGATCCTTGTAATCATCGTATCTATTGCAGGTTTGTGGTATCCAGTATTGGGATACTTCATGCTCCTGGTGTTTGGCACCTTACTGCTCATCAGTCCTTTCAGAGGAAGGTGGTTCTGCGGAAATCTGTGTCCCAGAGGCAGTTTCAATGATTTCTGGTTAGGCAAGATCAGTCAGAATAAAAAGATCCCTCCTGTGCTTAGGAGTTTCTGGATAAGAGTACCCATATTTTTGTTCATGATGGGATTTATGGGATACAGGCTGCTACAGACTCAGGGTCTGTTCAATCAGATAGGTATGATACTTGTGATCATGTGTCTGACCACAACTACAATAGCCATATTGCTGGGCTTGTCCATCAATCCCAGGACCTGGTGTACATTCTGTCCCATGGGTACGGTACAGCACATTTTGGGAAAAGATCGGTATCAGGTAAAATTGGATGCTGAAAAATGCATCAACTGTAAGAAGTGTGATAAAGTGTGTCCAATGCAGCTGGATGTCCGTAATAGCCTTACTAAAAGAGATTGCATAAAATGTGGCAGATGCATTGAGATATGTCCAAAAGATGCACTTGCATTTGAAAATTGAGTGAATAGACTTCTTCACTCATACTATTGAGGCTGTCACAAATAAATCTGCTGCTGCTTCCATTATGTGGAACTTATCATTATTACATTTATGTTAACAGTTTATTGCCTGTGTCGAGAAAAATTCGTTATATAGAGGACGTTTTACACATAGATAGATTTATTAATAACTTCCACACCTCATGCGCACACACGCTCGATGAGAGCCTACACACCTCCCACCAACACACTATTCTTCTAAAATCTCTTCTGCACTATCGTCTCAACTCATTAACCATGCAGCCGTTGGCATGTGATCTGCTACACTTTTGTACTGGAACTATATCATTATTGTATATTTTTATACATATGGACAATCTGTATAAATCGCATCAATACCCCGCCTTTCATCAATTTTTATAAAAATCTTTTTTAGAAACATTAGATATATTGAATAATATTTCTTCTATTGTGTGCAATTTACCCATGTACTCCCCCGGTTGTGGGTAAAAATGTGTGTAACGGCGTATGCTCAGAAGAAGACTACATTACCACCCAGACAAGAGTTGCAGATCTCTCCAATCAGTTCACCACAATGACTATTACTGATGTGGCAGCTCAATACCAGGATGTCAACAGAATGGCATGGCTGGCAACTGCAGTGTTTGCTGGGTTCTTTGTAACAGCATTCGGTACCATCAACAGGAGGAGGTGATCATGCCCCTGGTGTATGTTTCTTATATTAAACTGTCAAACCGGAACGCAGCCCGGTAAAGCAACAGAGCAGGATAGCCATATCAAATCTTTTAACCAGCATCCTTGTGAAGAGTGGGAGATGTCAGCATGGAGAGGATGAGAATTTTGCTGACATCTTGGGAAGTTTGTGGGATTTTTAATCCCCTATGGATTTAGCCCCAGTAATTTTTAACTGGATTAAAATAACTTATAACACAATGATATTTAACAAGACCTGAATGTAAATTATTATGGGCAGCATAATATGCTAAAGGTATGTGAATATACAGAAGGCTTGGGATTTTAGGTAGGGCCTCTATTTTGCTGTACCTTCTCCTAGTTGTTTGTAATATTCTATTAAGGTTCAGGACTATCACATTTTACAGCAAAATAGATACGCTGCCAACAGCTCAAATGCTCTTCCCTTACAAAACAGTGGAATATGCATCTGTGGGTAACAGAATTACAGAAACATAGTGCAGATGTGCAATTGATTGGATACTTTATCTGAACTTGAAAGTATGATAATAAGCACCTGAGCCAAGGATAGCGAAAGTAACCGGAACAATAGATTTTAAAATTATAATGGCATTACAATTTTTGCAATGACATTAAATTAAACCCCGTAGATGTTATATAGAATAAGTTTTATTTAAATTGGAAATAAGCAATATCTTCTCAGATGAGATGTGATAAGCGGATTGGGAACTGGGGAGTTCCACATGCAATGAGGGGTAGCATGAAAATGGGATCTAATGGAATAGATGTATATTTTTGCAAGATGAGGGCATTTCAAAATTAACATATCCATCATTATAGTCTGTACATAAGTAAAGTAAAATACCGGTGAGAATATGGATGACGTATGTTTTAGTATAGGAGAGGCAGCAGGCCATGTTTACAGACTGCTTGAGAAAGACGAATCAACTACAGCTAAACTGAAGAGAACGCTCAAAAAAAGCGGTTTTGATTCCGAAACAGTCTTAATGGCCGTTGGTTGGCTTGCAAGAGAAGATAAGTTACTCATGGAAAAGATTGATCATGTCTGTGTAATAAAACTGAAATAAAAATTTCGTAGTGCTGGCCCCTTCAGCACTTGAAAAACGCCAGCGTATCTAAATTGCTGTAAAATATGATAATCCTGTCCTTAGTAGATCATGGGAGTGAGCTCGCAAGATACAGGACCATAAATCTATATGACCTTTTAGAAGATTATTTTGTCGATAGTGAAGATGCTGGAAGCACACTCGTGACTAACAAAAATACAGCAAAAGAGCATTGGAGAAAAAGAAAAACTACGAATATCTTGGCAAGGGTAAAGAAGGAACTCAAAAGAAGTAATCAAGTCATTGGTTCATTTTTCAATAAAGGGACTCTATTGAGACTTTAAGTTTCAATATTAATTGTTGAAGATTTAGATTAACCCTCTTTATAATCAATTAGTTATGTACGTCATACAACTATTTTCAAATAATGAGGTTTTTATAAAGCCTCTAGTATCTTGTGATAATATATCAAACGCTAAACATTTAAAGTTTGAGCTCGTGCATTAAAATGACAAGGAGAATTTAATGAGATATTCGCTCAACAATGCTTTACTGGTTTTTTTCATGGTTATAGGCATAGATTCTGCACATTATTTCAAAAATGCAGATAAGGAAGGTTTTCATAAGATCATTGATGTTCTCATAAATGACACCCTCTAAGCCGCAATAAACTTTTAAGGGTTTTAAAAGATCAATATGAAAAGAATTTGTACAACGATCAACATTCAGGCATTGCCGAAAGATGTATGGGAAGTTCTCGCTGATCTCAAAGAGTATCATGCATGGAACCCATTTATCACCCATGTTTCCGGAAAACTGCAAATTGGAGAACTGCTCGAAGTGCAGTTTAAAACCAATGACTTCTTGAAGATCAATCTCAAACCTGTGGTGCTCAATACAGAGGTAAACAGGGAAATACGCTGGAAAGGGCAATTCTGGGTAAAGGGATTACTGGACGGCGAGCATTTGTTCAGGATAGAGGAAATGGAAGATGGAAGTGTACATTTCATCAATTGCGAAAAATTCACCGGCCTTCTCGTACCATTATTTATGTATCTGATAAAAGAAGACACGGAAAATGGCTTCAATGCCATGAACGAGCAACTGAAGATAATAGCCGAAAAAAGAAAGGCAAACAGAGATCCTTGATTTTCAGTCCTCTGGATCCGAGACTTTTTGATGTTGCAGATCCTTTAAACAAAATGTGCTCTGGGCCTGATGACCCTGTTATCAGCATATTGTTCCATAAAATGAGCTATCCATCCGGATATCCTTCCTATGGCAAAGATAGAGGTAGCCATATATGAAGGAATATCCAGGTCCTTATACAGTACCCCTGAGTAGAAGTCCACGTTCGGATATATGGGTTTATGCTTGTTCTCAACCATTTCATGATACATTACTGACTCTATTTCCCTGGCAAGGTCAAACCAGTGGCTTTTACCTTTCTCCGTGGCCACTTGCATTGCTATGTCCCTGTAGATACGGGCCCTGGGATCATAGGTCTTATAGACCCGGTGTCCGAATCCCATTATTCTCTGCTTGTGCTCCAGATGCTCCTGAACATATGCTGCGATATTGTCAGCTGAACCTATATCATCCAGCATATCCATCACTCCCTCCCTTGCCCCGCCGTGCAGGGAGCCTTTAAGGGTGCAGAGACCTGATATGACGGCTGAATGCATGTCAGAGAGAGTGGAAGCGGTTATCCTCAAAGCGAAGGTAGAAGGATTCAGTTCATGCTCCGCACTGAGAATAAAATCTTTTTCCATTGCTTGCGCTTCCAGTGCAGTGGGAAGTGCTCCTCTTAGCATATACAGGAAATTCGCTCCATGGGAGAGAGATGGATCCGGGGATATTACTTCCAGACCATTAGCCATCCTGTAAAAAGCGGCAACCAGTGTCGGGAACCGCGCAATGAGCCTTATGGCCTTTCTGACATTGGCCTGCTCAGAAATGTCATTTAAATCTTCATCAAAATGCGCACATACGGAAATAGCAGTTCTCAAGGCATCGAGGAATTCGTGCTCAAAATCACAGAACTTCAACATGTCCAGAAGATGTGGATGCACGTCCCTTTCCTTAATAAGCTCCATGGAAAATGGTTTCAGTTCTCCGGCGTCGGGTATCTTTCCATATATGAGAAGATAAGAAACCGCATCATAAGAAAGGTCTGCAAGCTTTTCTATCTCTATACCTCTGTATCTGAGTATGCCCTGGACACCGTCTATAAAAGATATTTGCGTATCCAAAGCTACAACACCCTCTAAGCCCTTTTTTACCTGGTCCATCAAAATCCCATTTTATAAGCAACGTGTTTTTAGTAAAATATGTAATATGAGTGTTTTATTCAAACATATTTAAGTGTTTTTACGAATTAGCATCTATCATATTCATTCTGTAGCACCCTTTTATGAGCTTTTTCAATTTTTATAAATCTTTTAAGAAACCGAGTGTATATAAAGCACAAATTAATATAAAAAATTATATAATAAAAATTCATTTTAAACAAAACCGCAACCTACAGTTTCATATTCATGTGAATTTATACCCTTTTTAAGCAAAACTATTATATTTGAAAAAACAATGTATAAATGAGTCAATTATGTTCAAAAAGCCTCCTACAAGAAACAGAGTGTCTCTTTTGGATAGATTGATAATAAAATAAATAGGAGGTAAATATATGGAACGCAGAGGATTTGGATCATCCCAAGGAAACAGAGGCGGCAGCGGCCGTGGCGGTTTCGGTGGGGAAAACAGAGAGATGCACAATGCAACCTGCGCAGACTGTGGTAAGGAAACACAGGTACCTTTCGAACCTGACCCCGACAGACCAGTATACTGCAGGGACTGCCTGCCAGCTCACAGGCCACCAAAGAGATACTGAACTTAAGTCATCAATATACTAAATTATAATTATTGATCTGCTGTCGGTATTACTTATATATGCCGACAAAGCTCTTTTTATATTTTACTGTTTTTCATGCCAGGACCACCGGGTAGCATAATATTTTTAAAATTTATTAAAAAATGATCTAAAGGGAAACTCAGTTCCCTTTGATATTCTCCCTGAGGAACCTATGCAATATTCCTCCATTTCGGAAATATTCCACCTCAATGGAAGAATTAAGCCTTACAATGACATTGAAGGTTTTTGCGGTGCCATCTGCCTTGTGGGCCACAACCCTCAGTTCACCGGCGGGCTGCAACATGGCAATATCCAACAGATCATATACTTCAGTCCCATCTAATCCAAAGGTTCTGAAATTCTCTCCTTCCTTGAATTGCAGGGGAAGTACTCCCATGCCTATAAGATTGCTGCGGTGAATACGCTCGAATGATTCAGCTATCACTGCTTGGACTCCCAAAAGCTGAGTACCCTTGGCAGCCCAGTCGCGAGAACTTCCAGTACCATACTCTTTGCCTGCGATCACTATCAATGGGACTTTATCTTTCATATACTGCATGGCAGCATCATAGATGTACATCTCCTGTCTGTCAGGCAGATGCAAGGTCCAGGAGCCCACTTTTCCTGGAACAAGCTGATTTTTGAGCCTGACATTACCAAAGGTCCCACGCATCATGACCTCATGATTTCCTCTGCGGGCTCCATATGAATTAAAATGCTTTTCATCTACACCGCGGTTAAGGAGATATTCTCCGGCAGGATAGTGTGCAGGTATGGACCCTGCAGGTGATATATGGTCAGTGGTTATACTGTCACCCAGCATTGCCAGAACCCTTGCACCCTTTATATCCTGTTTTGCCCTTATATCAAGTGGGAAATCCTTGAAGAAAGGTGGCTCCTGGATATAAGTGGATTCAGGATTCCAGCTATATTGGGTTCCGCTGGGAGCATTCATTTGCTTCCACAGCTGTGTGCCTTCAAACACATTGGAGTATTGGTTTTCAAACATTTCAGGAAGAACATACCTGGAAACATAATCATTGATCTCTTCCCGTCCGGGCCATATATCTTTCAGATACACTGGCTGCCCATTAGGATCACATGCTACAGGTTCCCGGGTAAGATCGATGTCCACTGTACCTGCAAGAGCAAATGCGACCACCAGTATGGGAGAAGCAAGATAGTTCGCCTTTATCTGGGCATTGATTCTGCCCTCGAAATTCCTGTTACCGCTAAGTACTGCAGCAACTGTAAGGTCTTTGTTCTTTATTGCCTGAGACACTGAATCCTTCAGAGGACCACTGTTACCGATACATGTGGTACATCCATATCCTACCTCATGGAATCCCAGAGCCTCGAGATAAGGTGTTAATTCCGAAGCTTTCAGATAGTCGGTTACTACCCTAGAACCCGGAGACAAGCTTGTCTTCACAAAGGGTTTCACCCGCAGTCCCCTCTCCACCGCTTTCTTTGCAAGCAGCCCTGCACCTATGAGCACGGCGGGATTGGAAGTATTGGTGCATGAAGTAATGGATGCAATAACCACAGCACCATGCGAGACAGAAACATTATCTTCAGAACATTTGATCTTCAGAAGACCAGAATGACCAGGATATTTGTCCTTTGCAACACTGTACCCCCCCTCTTCCAGCCAGCGATTGTATTCCGGATCTGCTGCGAGTAACTCTCCTCCTCTCTTTTCTTTGAATGACGTTTCCATTGCCTTGTGGAATACGTGGGGCATTTCGGAAAGCATTATGCGATCCTGAGGTCTTTTGGGTCCTGCCAGGCATGGTTCCACGGTGCTCATGTCAAGTTCCAGCGTATGTGTGAATACAGGTTCCGGAGAATCATCAGTTACGAACAGTCCCTGTATCTTGAGGTACTCGCGGACCATGTCCACATGCTTCCTGTCCCTGCCTGTCATAAGCATATATTCCAGGGTCTTCTCATCAGCAGGGAAGAATCCCATTGTAGCCCCATATTCCGGGCCCATGTTCGCCAGGGTTGCCCTTATCGTCAGATCAAGAGCTCTCATACCCGGTCCGTAGAACTCCACGAACTTGTCAACAACACCATATTTCCTTAGCATTTGCGTTACAGTGAGAACCAGATCTGTTGCTGTCACCCCATCCTTCAGATCACCATATAGCCTGAAACCTAAGACTTCAGGAATAGCCATATAATAGGGCTGGTTAAGCATCACAGCCTCTGCTTCTATACCACCCACACCCCAGCCTAGCACACCCAGACCATTGATCATGGTCGTATGAGAGTCGGTACCTACAAGGGAATCAGGATATGCTATCTTACCGTGTTCCGTTTCCCTGAAATGTACCAGAGGCGCCAGATATTCAAGGTTTACCTGATGAATTATGCCTGTTCCGGGGGGTACAACCCTGAGATTGTCAAAAGCTCTTTGTGCCCAGTGAAGCAGTTCATATCGTTCCTGGTTACGGTGGAATTCGAACTTTTCATTACAATGCATGGCATAAGAAGTTCCAAAGTAATCCACCTGTATCGAATGGTCTATTACAAGATCCACTGGTACCACAGGATTGATTTCAGCCGGGTTTCCCCCAAGGCGTTGCATCGCCGATCTTATTGCAGCCAGGTCTACAACCGCTGGCACACCTGTGAAATCCTGAAGTATGACCCTTGAAGGAATAAACGGTATCTCCGATTGCTGTATATTTTCAGGATTCCATGCAGCAAGGTTACGGACGTCCTCCTCACTTACAACCTCGCTTCCTGCATTCCTCAGAAGGGATTCAAGCAATATCCTGATAGAATACGGTAAACGGGATATGTTTACCATACCCATTTCCTCAAGCTTGCTCAGACGGTAGATCGTCACGTTCTCATCACAAATATCAACGGTCTCTCTTGCACCGAACGGGTTTCCTTTTCCGGTCATATTGTCACCTGTCAGAGTAAAATGTGTAATGATAATTTTGGCTTGTTGCCTCATAAGTCTGTCATTGTGATATCATTAATGACAATTGTTGTCTGATCCGATTCATATCAGCACTGAACATTAACGTTATCAGATGACAAGGTCTCTCAAGGTATTTGTAGACTACCCTTGCTGGGAATCAATGAAATATCAAATGCCTGAAAGAAAAAATAAAAAAGAGGAGATAGTAAACAAAAAAATCATATATCAAGACCATCGATCGATCTTTTGAAATATGCCATTCTCACATTTGCATCGATTTGATCAGAGAACTTGACCAGTTCCCAGCCATCAATGCCCATTCTGTTGAGATCTTCTTTTGTCTGATCCCAGTTTCCAAACCTTACCGATCTGATCTCATATTCCCATGGTGTCATTTTCCAGCCTCTTTTTTTTTCAGTTAATTAGATCATGGTGTATAATTAGAGTATGCAACGGCACTATTTATAACTTTTCAAAAAAACAACTTGTGTGTAACTAAAGTTAATTTGATTTAGAGCGTAGACATTTTATTAAAAAACCGGGTTTTGTCAGAACAGATTTATACTGAAATAATTAACATCATGAGCTCTGCACTAAAACCAGATAATACAGGTATGGATAAATTATCATCTATCCCTGTTAGCCATGTTTCAGCTGAAGTGGCAACTGCAGCCATGACAAAAGCCACAGAAAAACTTTGCAGCAATACACCAGCAATTATAAGATCTGTAAAGAATTCAGCAACGCTGCCTTCCAGAGACTTGTTTGTCCCTTTAAGAGGGGTTTTACCCGCCTTGATGCCTACAAGAGAAGCAACCATATCCCCAAAAGTTATCATAAGTATTGAAGTGATAGCCACTTCTTTGCTATACGCTGCGATAGCAGCAATAGAACCCAGGACAAAAAAAACATGTCCTCCCACACATGACCTTTCTTTTTCTCTATACAATATATCGAAAAACGGAATTTTAATGCCACGACTGAGGCGGAAATGTTCGATCAGCAAAATTAAGACCAGATATACGATGAGCATATCCAGTACTATCGGCTTTCCCAGGTAAACATAGACTGCTACTATAAAAAGAGATGTAAGATGAATGCTTTTGCGCCAGAGTTCTTTAGTTAGAATGGATATAGTCATGGAATATCAGATGGATAAAAGACAAATGAAAGGTCATTTGTCTTTCTGGTTTTGTATCTGCTGAACGTTCCGTGCTTCTTAGCATAAGAAATAGGCGTTAAGCACATATTCCTGCATCATTCTATGGGTATTGAAGAATGAACCATTGATAGCAATGGAATGTGACATCATACTGATGAATTGGTCCCTATTGTTATAGAACATAGGAACGATCGTATGTTCCAGCTTATCGTACATGGAGGCTGCATCCAAGGAATGATCACGGTTTTCACCATTCCCTATAACCGCTTCCCCAATTGACCAGCCTGTCACACCTTCTATGTTTCCTTCTATCCACCACCCGTCCAGCACGCTCAGATTGGGAACACCATTAAGAGCAGCTTTCATTCCACTGGTTCCAGAAGCTTCCATAGGCGGTTCAGGAGTATTCAGCCAGATATCAACTCCGGCAGTCATCATTGCACCGAGGGTCATGTTGTAATCTTCAAGATACACAAGTTTAATGTCTCCATTAAGATTTTGTTTAGCCTGGAATATACGCTGGATGAGCTTCTTGGCCTCATAGTCCCTGGGATGCGCCTTGCCGGCATATATGACCTGTATCTTTCCAACCTGTGAAGATATTCTTTTTAATCTTTCTACATCGTGGAACAGGAGATCAGCTCGTTTATATGTCGCAGCCCGTCTTGCAAAGCCTATGGTAAGTATATTCTCATCCATCTGCACACCTGATTGCTTGTTGACAAGATCGAGCAATTTCTTTTTTGCCTCCATATGGGCATCCCATATCTCCTGCTTTGGAATGCTTAATGCATAGCGCAGGCTGAAATTATCCTGTTTCCAGATATGAATGTATTTATCAAAAAGTTTTTGAAAAGGTTCTGAAACCCAAGTAGCAGCATGGACTCCATTAGTAATGGAATTGATGGAATATCCTGTGAACATAAGCCTTGTGGCTTCCCCGTGTTTTCTTGCAACTCCATTAACATAACGGCTAAGGTTAAGGGCCAGACGGGTCATGTTAAGAAAATCATCGTGAATGACACCTTCCAAGGCAAAGAAATCCTCCCTTTGCCCAAGCACCCTGCGTACCACATCTAGAGGGAATTTATCATGACCGGCAGGAACAAGAGTGTGAGTCGTGAATACACATCTACTTCTCACAGCTTTTCTGTCATCTTCGATCAAATATGCTCTGCCATCCTTTTTTGTATGTTCATCCAGCAGCTCAAGTGTCAGGAGTGCTGCATGTCCCTCGTTCATATGGAAACTCTGAATATTTTGATGGCCGAGAGCTCGGAGCATTCTGATACCCCCTATACCAAGGATAGCTTCCTGACAAAGCCTGTAGTGTTCATCCCCACCATATAGATGATGTGTCAGGGTCCTATCCCATTCATGGTTCTCAGGCATATCAGTATCAAGGAAATAGATAGGTACTGTAAAGCCGGTAACTCCTTTGACCTCATATTTCCAGGCCCTTAAATGGATAGTTCTTCCTTCCAGCATGAGAATAGTTCTCTGAGGCATTTCCTCCAGAATGCCTTCAACGTCCCAAGCTGCCGTTTCTTCCCGCTGCCATCCATCTGCTTCGATCTTCTGACGGAAGTACCCTTTGCGATAAAGAAGAGTTACCGCAACCAGTGGCACCTTCAGATCAGCCGATGAGCGTATAGTGTCACCGGCCAGTATCCCCAGGCCACCGCTATAAGTGTGGATTTGTTCATCAATCCCTATCTCCATTGAAAAATAGGCTATTGATCTTTGGTCGCTCATTAATTGCTGCATATTTCCCTCGTTATTGTATCAATTTTGATTATTAAGTAAATTGGGTAAACCGGTTTTGAAAGCAAAACCCCGGTCTCTTTTTCCGTACAGATGACAAGAGCGTCTTAGAGCAGGAATTGCATCGATCCTGCATCTGCCAGAATATTAAAGTTGCCTGGTCCCGTCGGGGACCATATAGATCATGATACCAGTTACTGTGCTATCACCTGTTCTCACCTTACTGATAATTATTACAAATTGTGAGATCAGATGCTTCATCAGAAATTCCTACATCTTTATGGCTCTTAGAAGTTCAGGACATGTGACGACTGTTGTATACACACACATATATAAATATGTATATATATATATACACTGCTTTGTGTCAGTTTCCCATAATTCATGACACTGGCCTTATTTTCTTGCGTAGTTCCTCGAGACATATTATCGGAGATAGCAATAATAACTTTTGCTTCTTTATCTTTTTCCTTAAATATTGTACGTAAATTATATTGAAACGGATATAAAGATCTTTCTCAGACTCAAGATAGAAACACGCTGATATTGAGCTTCATCCCATTCATAGATATTTAAGACATTATTTCAAAATGCACACTTCAGCACTCTGCCATAAGTATAAGATTACATTAGATTATATTATTTAAATTATATATGTATTTGGTCGGACAATCAACATCTATAATTTACCGGTTACATATATAATACAGATTTATTGAAATTTTCTAATATCAGTGCACATATCTGAAAAGATCATCCCTTTTTGCAAGATGCATGCGTTGCCGGATACACGACACAAGTTTCTTAAGGTCGTTCTCTTTGGCACTTACAGGTACCACAACTTCCTGCCACATATTCCAAGGTGAGGGCAGGCCAAGTTTCTCCACAATAGCATCAAGCACATGGTCAACCATAGCTTCTTCGATCTTGTCCACTTTATTGATAGCCAAAATGACAGGGATCTCCATCTCATTCAGGAACTTGAACAATTCAATATCTACAGGAATTTCATTCCTTTCTTCCCACCTGGTAACTATGTCCAGAAAAGAAGAGCCATCAACCACCAATACAGCAAGATCGATCCTTTCTGCATTATCCTCTATATAATGTACTATCTGATCTTTGACGATGTCCTGCTTACGTTCCTTGACACCGTGCATGAAACCAAAACCAGGCATATCCGTAACCAGCAGATCACCTAATCTTACATGCGTAGGTTTCAGGGTCACACCGGGCCTTTTGCCCACTCTTACTTTACTGCCTGTCAGTTTGCGAATGACAGAGGATTTTCCAACATTAGACCTGCCCACAAATAATATCTCAAATTCAGCACCATAAGCAAGGTCCGGTTTATTTTTCATATTATCTCCGGTTGCTTAATGGCACTTATCTATAATATGTTCTTCTTTCAGCTTCTTCTCTTCTTCGCCTATGCGCATATCAAGGTCTTTCAGGAAGGCTGGAAAATTAGCCACTGGTATCCTTGCACCAGCTGCTTCCGCAAGACCACCGCCAGTCCCCTCATATCGGGGAGCTACATCCCGCAAGATAAGATTAAGATCAACAGGACTACGTGAACGGAAGCTCATATCATAGGAATGCTTTGTCTGCCTGTATTCGGCAGAGATTCCAATTTTTCGCTGACCGTAAGCTGCAGCGTATATAGCTGATTTGGACTTGTAACCTTTGGGGTCAATAACATAGGCTATGTTCTGTAAGCTCTTAACCTGCTCTTTGATCCTTAGCCTCAACTGCTCTTCCAGATCAGAGCATTGTTTTGCAAAATCAAGTACATCAGGAATAGTTGAAGGAAGGCGATCCTTTGAAAGATATTCGATAAGCACTCTCTTGAAATCGAATTCACGACCTGCATATATAACCGCCTGGACAAGTGCACCGGCCTCAAAGAAAAGGGTCCTTTTATCCCAGTCTTCACACCACTCCTTTACAGAATCGGTATCATCTGCATAATCACCTATAGCTCCATAAATAGCGACTCTGCGCATATCCCTGTTCAGACGATGGGCAAGCACTTTATAGGTCAGCTCTGAGGAACATACACATGGATCATTATGCAGCCAGGGTTCATCCCAGCCGTTCTTTGGTACAGGATGGTGATCGATATAGATCAGTTCACTTTCCCGGGATAAATCTTTAAGCTTTTGAAGAAGCTGTGCGCTGGTACGTTCATCAATAGCAATATCACAAATGATCACACGCTTGTACCCTTTCCCCAGCTCCAGTTTTTGTAACAGGCTTACAGGGCTTGTGAAATATATATGTGAGTCCGGATAGGCACTCTTTGCGATGGCACCGGAACAGATGCCGTCAGAATCCCCATGAGTGAAAATAAAAGTTTCAGTTAGACGGTCCTTTCCAAAAGCTCTCATAATAAAAGTTGGTCTGGCATGTATTTAAAATGTTTCCTGTCCTCCACTATGATCTCCAGCCTATAGCCCTTTCGATCAGGTTAATCAGACAGCGCTTAAGACTGCTTACAGAATTTATTTTTTCAGTGACCATATTCTCCTGGGTTTCAGCCTCTGTTTTAACAGGTGTTTCCGCCAGGGACATATCTTCTTCGGTTTCAGTCTTTTCCACTATATTTTCCTGAATTCTGAATAAAAAGCTTGCAGACTCAAATGCATCTCCATATTCCCTGGAGTCTACAAACCTCACTTTTGCACCTGGTATCACAATATTTTCTCCGGAGCCTACAAGTACTGAATATTCAAGCACCCATATATCCGATGGCTGCATGACCTGGCTTTTGCTCAGGTTGCCGCTTATCAGCTGGCAGTTTTGAGGTATCTGGTCAGTAAGCTGTACATAAGCAGCCCGGTCTCCAGTGTTACTGACCCTGAGAGTGACATTTAAAAGACCATCTGTCCTCATATCCTGATAAATAAAAGACTTGTTCACATCTATATAGGGACCATGTATCACAATTTCGCTTGCATTGGTTTGCAAGTGGTGGGTTACACCATTATGGTCAAAGAACATTTGCATACCAGGTATCAGGAAAGTCCCTGGCCTTAAAGCACGTATGGAGTAAGATAGAGATCGTTTTTCTCCTGGGCTCAGACTGATGGTCCAGCAGGTACCCTCAATATCCGGATCGGTTATGAACCCGGCAGGTACTGTCTCATTAATGCGGATATTCTCCAGGGACATATCCTTTTGACTTATCACCTCGATCAATATATTTACACGTTCATCGATGTATGCTTCATTTACAGGGAGCCTTTTTACCCTAACTACACTGTTAATCCAGGGTATTTGCTTACTGACGGATGGAATATTTGCAAGGGCAACTTCTATAGTGGCATAGGGAGTAGGTATATCACGGCCTGTTATAATTTTATTAGCAGTTAATCTGATAGATCCGTCGAGTATCGTTTCGTTAGGAATGATAGAATTATTAAGAGCAAGAATGGCACCCCATGAACGCGAAGTATTACTTTTGACATTGAGCATCACATAATCGTCCGGAAGGTCTACAGGCTTTGAAGGTGAAAAATCCTGTGCAGTAATAGTGTATCCGCCTATCAGGACCTGCTCACCCCAATAGAGAGTGACGTTTGAGGGAGTAAGCCATTCCGTATCCCCAGCACCTTTTGCACTTACAGGCTGCTGCAGCAGTATAAGGCATATCACCATTACTACAGCAAACAACATAGATCTGTGATCCATATCAGTTCTGACCCTTTCGTGAAAATCTGAACATAGCTATTAAAAATCATACAGCAACTAAAGATCCAGGGAAATGGTAAACGTAAAAGTACTGCCCTTTCTGATTTCACTTTCCACCCATACGCTTCCGCCATGCAGATTTACAAACTGCTTAACAATATAAAGTCCAATACCATTTCCTTTATATTTACGTGTTGAGGATGAGTCCAACTGCGTAAATGGCTTGAACAACATCTGCTGATCATCGATAATGATACCTATACCATTATCTATGACCTCGACATGCAGCATGCCATATATTTGCCTGACCCTTAGCTGTACGAACCCTCCTTCTTTACCGAACTTGATGGCATTGCTTACCAGATTGGTAAGTATCTGATGTAATTTGTTTCTGTCAGCCCGGATCAGCCCTATCTGAGGATCAAGTTCCGTTTGCAGTGCAATGTTCCTTTTAGAAGCAAAAAAAGACATTTCAGTGACAACATCCTGTATGAGAACTGGCATATCGATTTTCTCAAGCTCAAGACTTGTTTTTCCGGTTTCTATGTTAGATATATCAAGAATGTTGTTTACAACATCAAGCAGGTCTTTACCCCCTGATATTATATTAGTGAGGTATTTACGCTGGTCCTCGTTCAGCTTATCCTCGATGCTTTCCTGCAACAGGTCAGAGAATCCCATGATAGCATTCAGAGGCGTTCTTAGTTCATGTGTAGCATTAGAAAGGAATTCACTCTTTGTTCTGCTAGCTTCTTCAGCTACGTTCTTTGCGTGTATCAGTGCCTCCCTTGCCTTCTCGCTTTCAGTTATGTCCTCCACTATACAAATGCCGCCAGCAACAGCTTTATCTTCAGTGACCACAGGAACAAAGCTGGCCCTTATAGGAGTATCTCTTACACCCATAAATGAAAAGGAAGTACCTGAGAAATCATCGGTTTTTCCTGAGAGCACTGTTGTGATGCATCTTTTGATCTCCTCACTTGCATCAGAATTGATCAGGTTAAGACCAATTATATTACCAATTACATTTGCTTCTTCCACACCTACTATATCCACAAAGCTCTTATTGCATTGAGTGATCACCCCAGAGTTATCTAAATGGATTATACCCAGAGGTGATTTCTCAAATATCATACGATATTTGTCCTTAGCTTCCCGCATTTCTTTCTCATTAAGAACTCGCTGTGTGATATCCCTGATAGTTACACTAAAAAAGGAAGCTCCATCTTTCTTCCATGAGGAGTGCGAGATCTCGATAGGAAATTCTGTTCCGTCTCTTTTCAGACCGTAAAGTTCGATGATGTTTCCCATTGCCCAGGAACGGCCTGTTGAAACAACAATATCCCATCCCTGATGTATATGCCAATATCTTTGAGGCATGATCATGGAAATATGTTTGCCCAATGCTTCTTCAGCCGTATAGAAGAAGAGGTTCTCAGCACCCCTGTTCCAGAATAAAATAGTGCCTTTAGAATCTGAAAAAATGATCACTTCAGAAGCTGAGCGTGCCTGAGAGATGAACATGTCAGTGGTCATCTCCAGAGCATTAAGATCAGCTTTCCTGTCGGCAATGTCCCTTATGGTACCAGTTATCCCTTTAACATGATAATCGTTATCTAATAATGCTTGTGCATACAATTCCACCCAATATATTTTTCCATTCGGGTCTTTAAGGCGGCCTTGTACCCGGGTCTGCCCGGATTTATTAAGGGTGATCGACAGAGAGTGAATGATCTTGCTCTGGTCCTCAAAAAAAAATAGATCTGACAGCTCCTTGAGGATCACCTCTTCAGGAATGAAGCCATATGTAACAATGGAAGGACTTATATAAATGACCACACCCGCCGTATCCGTTGCCACGATCATATCCGCCGAATTTTCCACAAGCACACGATACTTATCAGCAGCAGAGCATACAGAATATTTATCGTATGCAGAATTGACCATTTCTATTTGTGCTATGATCCCGGTAATATTTCCGTTCCTGTCCTGAATGTATCCGACCCTAAGGATCGCAGGAAGTTCCTGTCCATGCTTATCCATTATTGGTAATTCAACACCATGATCATCTATTACATATTCAGCCGGTTTGGCATATGTTTTTCTGGCTTCATATCTCTTTCCGGGAGCTATCAGTATTTCATACCATATATGACCAATGATCTCCTGTTTTGTGTAGTGCAGGCCCTTACAAAAATGTTCGCTCACAAAAGAGACGACCTGGTTAGTGTCAAGAACAAGCAACATGGAAGGAACAGCATCCATGTATGCATGCCAGATCCCCGGATCAGGATCATGAAAGTCCATGGAAAAAGGAACAAGAGAGAAATCGATCTCATTGTCTTCGGAGGTACTGTGAACTACATCAGAACCTGTATTCTTCGAGATCATGGATATTCCTGTACATTCGATCTAAGAGTAATATCGTTCATTATGCTTGCAGTATCTTGTAAGAGATAAAATTGAATGCTTTTCATGCCTACTGTTGCTATTATTCACATAAATCACGTACTTTTATATAATGATAGATTATATAATAGTACAACTCCTCAAAGTGATATCATATCGCACGGTTTCATTCCTTTGGAACAAGCTGTTTGAAACCATTGATCATTTGAGGTCTTTCCACTGCTCTGGGGATCTCGGTAATTGAAGGCATTTCAGTTATCTCGGCATGCTGTAGCATGCTGTAGGGGTGCGCATTGCTGTCCTGAAAAGATGTGAAACCAGATCTTAAATGAATGCGATCCCTTTCTTGAGAGTAACAACCATATAGCGTGTCAGAAGCATGTTTTCCCTTATTCTTTTCTTTCTTGCTGAGACCAAGTTTCATGTCCCTCTCTCGTCTCTTGGCCCCTGTTTCCTTCCCTTTTTTATAATTTTCACTGACAAGTTCCATGAGATCTGCTTCCTTTGCCACTGATTCCAGTGCAGTGTAGCGCTCACTCACCCAACCGAGCTCTGAGTGCTTATGATAACCGACCTCTAATCCGAGGTCATAAGCTCTTTGCTCAAGTTCAGCTTTTTCCGAGTCGCTGAGATTTCTTTTTGTTTCCGCTTTCTTAAAGAACCGCACCTTAAGACCACATCCTTATTGGACCAGTCCTTCTACCTGAAGCCCGCGTTCAGTGAATTGGACCTTGTGCATATTACAGTCATGTTTTGTACCACGCATCTTGATGATCTGAATGGCACGTGTCATCTGCTTCGCATATAGGAAATTATGCAGAAAGATCACGCCATGAGAGGCGAACTGTTCGGTAGTATATGCATTCGGATCGGTGAGCTCTCCTATGAGTATAGTGGTACAACCCAGCTTTTTAAGATTCCTGATAAAGCGGGTCATCTCTTTTTCCTGCAGCGCCGGATCCTGTGTCGCAAAACGTATGGCTGTCATGGAATCGATCACCAACCTTTTGATATTGTATTCAGCAACGTATGCCGCCAGTTCCTTAAATACAGTAGCAGGTGAAGGAGCTTCGTGCTCATTGGAAAAACCTTCCACCCCTTCATGAGGATGAATTATATCCTTCAGCTCATCAATGTACCCATATTCCATACGGGGTCCCAGATCTGCAAACAATAGTTTTTTCACTTTTATTAATGGTATGATATCAAGGGAGTAATTGGACATGTCGCTTATGATGTTCTGGGGACATTCAAGCAGAGTGACATACAACCCCACATCACCCTGAAGTGCGCCTTTTGCAAGGAACTGCACACCAAAGGTGGTTTTGCCACCTCCTGGTGGCCCACTTAACAGATAAACGCGTTCAGAGAGAAGGCCTCCCTGTATGATTTCATCCAGACCATCTATCCCACTTTCTATTCTCATGAGTAAACCTCAAAACAATAATATATTTAATTATATTTTAATCCTTCTATGAAATTATGCCGAAAACATCTCTTAAAGCCTGCAGTAGAGCAAATCGATATGATTGCGATAGATTCTTATTAATTGAAGACGAAGGTTTTTCATGCATCTATCTAAGATAGTTCCAGTTCTGGAAAAGATAGCTCCTCCTGAGCTTGCCGCAGATTTTGATATTGGCAGAATTGGTCTTAATCTTGACCTTGACAATGACATTAAAAAAATAGCAGTTGCTTTAGACCCTACAGACTATGTACTAAACAGAGCATCCGAAATCGATACAGATCTCTTGATCACGCATCATACCCTTATTTTCAACCCGGTAAATTCCATTTCCAGGACTCTTGCCACCAGTCTGAAAATAGCCCTGGACAACGGGATCTCCCTGTATTCCATGCATACAAATTTTGACAGAGCTAAAGGAGGGATAAACGATGTACTTGCAAAGAAGCTGGGGCTTAGCAATATACAGGAGCTGGAAACTGGAAGGATAGGCGAAGTGCCTTTGTGTTCAACAGAGACTCTGGCAAACCATGTTTCAAAAAGCCTGAACACGCACGTGCAATATGTGGGAGAGAGGGATGATATTAAACGCGTTATGGTCTTTGGGGGAAGTGGTTTTCGCAATGAGTACCTTGAAATAGCAAAAAAGCATGATGTTGAAGCTTTCATTTCTTCGGAACTGAAACATGACGTGATACGTTCCCGGGGAGAGCTTACACTTATTGATGCCACCCATTACGCTACAGAGAACCCGGGTATGGAAGAGCTGTGCCCGCGTCTGGCTGACATGCTGGGACTGGACGTGGAATTCATACATCATAACCCATTCATAAGGGTGATATGAGGGATAAGTTGACATCGGAACAAACAGAATGGGAACATGTGGAAGAACTGCTTGAACAAGAACTACAGAAGAAGGTCAGACCCAAACACAGAGGATATGGTGATTATGAAAAAAGAGTTTACAGAGGTCCTTCTGTGAAAAGAGAATGTGAGTAGATGGTTCTCAACTACTCTATTCATTGTCCTTCAATACACTGTCATAGACCTTCATTGTAGAATCCGCGACCTCATCCCAATTATATATCTCTTCAATGAGCCTGCGGCCTTCCTTACCAAAACCTGCCTTACCCAGGCCATCCAGCGCATAGTTTATGCCCCATGCTATGGAATCCGGATTTTGGTGCACAGTAACCCCGTTCTTAAAGTTATCTATGAGTTTTACAGCATCAGTAGCCACTACGGTCTTTCCAGCATCCCACGCTTCAAGTACGACAATCCCAAAGGGCTCGTTGCGGCTTGGGAGACACACAATATCTGCAGCATTGTACCAATCCCTGGAAACCTCATCCGATGCATACCCAAGGAAATGGGATGCATGCTTGACACCTATTGAATTTGCAAGGTGTTCGCAGTAATCCCGCATCTCTCCCTCCCCGATAAGCACAAACTGTGTGTCCCAGCGGTGAGACAATACTTTTCCTATAGCCTTAACAAGCACATCAGGCCCTTTCTGGTAGCTCATGCGCCCTATGAACAAAACAACCGGTGCCAGCGGATGGATACCGAACCGCTTCTTCACTTCACCCGGATCAACTTCCTTACGTATCTTGTCCAGAAAAATGCCGTTGGGTACAAGAGAGATCTTATAATCAGGGATATGATACAGGAACTGTACCTCCTTCTTCAGCACCTCAGAAGTTATTATGACCTTAGCCGACTCATAACCAGCCAGCCATTCCCTGTGTGATATGGTCTTAGCTTCCCACCAATCACCATGAGCATTACCATTGCGACCCCATTCGGTACTGTGATATGTAAGCAGGAAATTGAGGCCTTTTTCTGCTTTAAGTTTGCATAGCACGTTCACCGGATGCCAGTCATGCCCATGGAGAATATCGAACTGGCCAAAACGATCCACCATCTCCAAGAACATCCAGTACATGGAATCGCACATCCTGTCCATCTGCTTCACCACTCCCCCTGACTGATCATGGTCCACTCGATGATAATGTACGCCGTTTATGAGATCATGCGGCTTTAGACCGCGATTACGTGTAAATATATGGACCTCATGACCTTTGGAAGCAAGAACTTCAGATAGCTCGGATACATGGGGAGCTACGCCACCTACCTTAACCGAATGCAAGCTTTCCCAAGAGAACATACCTATCCTTAATTTTTTCATTTTCTTTACCCCACTATTTGATTAATGTACTGTCTGTCTGGAAAATTCATTGTTCAAATACTCTGCGGCCTTTTCCGGAGGCATGGTATTTATAAATATATCTGTGTTCTTCTCGAAACCTGCCATTTTGCTTGTCACAGGTTGCAACCTGAGGTTAAGATGATATTGATGATCATCCACTAACTGGAAGAACATGAAATTATAAGCCGGAGACCCAAGTACCGTTTCCAGCCTGGATAGTATATAACGTATAGCAGCGCCTAGGGAATGCAACATATGCTCAGACAATTCGCCAAGATGACTGACATGCATCTTCGGAAGTAACCATATCTCAAATGGGACCTTCGAGCAATATGGAGCAAAAGCTATGAAATGTTCATTTTCATAAATGGAGCGTTCATTGGAAGATTCCATATGCACTATCTCGCAGTAGGCACATTTGCCTGTGGCATGGATCACATCAGATTCCTTTTTAATTGACATTGGTATCAGGGGCAGTGCGATGAGCTGGGAATGTGTGTGTTCCAGCGATGCACCAGCCTGCTTCCCCCAATTCTTGAAAAGCGAGACGAACTTTATCTGAGGCTGTTTCCAATTATGCATGACACGGTCTTTGTAGGCTTGCATAAGAAGGGCCATTTCTTCATCCGTGAAATCGGTCAGCCTTCTGTCGTGCTGCGGTGTTTCTATGATCACCTCATGAAACCCATAGCCTGAACTATATGGAGTATCAACACCTTCCGGATTAAGCGCCGGGTACATATTAGGTATGCAGCGTATCTGCCAATCTTTAATAAGCTTATCCTTAGTGTCCTGCAGTACCTGCCCATCCTTATATACAGCCAGGGCAGGTGGTGTTTTGTCCTCATTCCCCGCACAGAAAACGCAGTTTGTAGCGTTCTGAACCTCCGGGGAAGAAGAAAAATCAGAAGGGCGTTTGCCTCTTCCGGCAGCTACTATGCAATACTCATCAAGGAAATAGTGTTTACGTATCTCAGACACTGGTACTTCTCCTGAACAAAGGGATATATACCCTGTTAGTTTTCCTCTTCTTCCGGAACTATGCACACACCGGTCAATAGTTCATAGTATTTTCTGGCAGGGTCCAGCCAGTTCATCTCCTTTGCAAGCAGGCTAGCCTCCTGACAGAGAAGACTGTACTTTACCTTGTCATCAATATAAGTATCCAGGAAATAATCCATAGAAAGGGCGTAATCGCATACAGTCTCATTGTATGGAAGATCGATATTATCCACGACTATAACGCCACCCATACCCATAACAAGGCGTTTGATACTGGCGAGAGCATCACTGAAACCACATACCTTGCTGACTATGCTCGGAGTGGCCTCTTTTCCTGCCTCAAGTCCTGTCAGCAGGAAAGGTTCATACCTGGATGGGAAAATACCTGCAATGCATCCTGCCATCAGTTCATCCGAGTTCATGTTAAGACCACCGTCATGGTCTGATATCCACTGGGGATACAATACAGCTGCCACATGCCTTCTTCCTGTGATCAGCTGCCCGGGTTCAAGTTCTCTTTCCTTGATCATTCTCTGCAGTCTCATCTCCTCACCCTGCAGCAACTCATCAGGAAGTTTGATAGGGAACCCGTCAGGTACATTTGACTTCGGCCCATGAGCAGCGATAATGAAACAGACGATGCGTGTATCCTCATCCTGCTGGCCGGCTGTTATCTCCATCTTCACCATTCGATCAAGAAGCATGAGAGAATCCAGCAGGTCCGGATATCCCTTGTTCTCTATCTCGATACGTGATATGGAAAATATAGGCAATATCCTCTTGGAAGGAATAGATATTCCTCCGTACACCTTATGAATGTTCTCAGAGAGGAAGTTCTGTATCTTTTCACGACATTTTTTCTTCTTTTCCAGTGAAACGCCCATTACATTATCATCTATACCGTTGCGCACAACTATCGAGTCTATCCCATAGAAGAGTTTGACTTCCTTGCGTGTAGAGTCGCCTACAGCAGTTACCACATCAGCATAAGAAGACAGGGATTCAAGTTTTGCCATGTTCTCAGGAACTCGTGGATCCCAGCTGCTATCGTTATCCCGTATCTTCTGTAACGAGTGATGTCCGGAAGTCCTTCCCGGCAATGTTGCATGATAAGTGGCCACGGAATTTACAGACAGACCTAATTTATGCAGCCTTGCAAGAGCATAGAACACACCAAATTCATGGCAGTGCAGATATACATGCATGCTGGGCATAAGAGAGGCGGCGAATTCTGAGATCTTCTGATCACTGAAATCCTTTGCACGCTTAGCCTTTATGGTCAGCAGCTCCCGTATGAACTCGGAAATAGCATAGGATAGATTGAGATAATGAGTATATTCCTGTCCATTGCCCATGTTCTCATATTTCATTGAATCAAGCCCTATGAAAGAAAAAGCTTCACCCTTCACCTTATCTGAAAGACACATGCTAGTGCCCATATATTCGGACATTATGCGGCAAAAATCATTTGTCTTGAACATCAGGTAGATGATAGGTATGCCTTTATAATGACGAATACCGCTGACGACTTCCATACCTTTTTGTTTCATGGCTGACAGGGCTTCTGCTAACTCATCATCCCCATCGTAAGGCTCAAAGCCACTCATGTCCGTTATACGATTAAGACTCTTATGCCAATCAACACCCGAGTGACCATAATAAGGACCTGCAACTATGATCCCGGGCAATAAATCCTCCTTGATGGCTCCTGAACTCATAAGAGCGGCAAGAGTAGTCGCCTCGGCATCGATCACGTTCCAGATACCACCCATCTTATTTGACTTCGGACCCGCCTCTTCTCCTGCTATTACTAACCATTTTCTTTCAAACATGATTGACCCCACTGGAAAATTATACAAAAGTTTTATTGGTATACAACAATAAAACAATATCGTTACATATTTGCCTGATTCAAATATAAAGTGTTGTTTTAAGCTATAAAATTACAATAGATTAAAGTAAAGAGAGGGGGTATATCTAACCATGGAATCGGTTTGTGTGTGCGTGGACTTGCATCTGCCTTATCATTTGAAATGGTACTGGTCTGCTGAAGGTTATCGTAGGCCTGAGATAACTACTTATTTTGACCAGGAACGGGTCTTCACTGATTTTCAGCGTATGGCAGCCGACATTGGCAGAACTAACAGGGTACTGGAAAGATCTATTGACAATGGAGCTGCCTACACCCTGAACCTTTCAGGGACATTTTTGGACCAGTGTTCCTGGGATCCGGGAGTACTGGATTCGTTCAGAGATTTGGCCGACACCGGAAATGTAGCATTTGCGGCATCCACATATTATCATTCATTGAGTGCTCTTTATCCTGACCTCACAGATTTTAAGGAGCAGGTATGGATGCACATGGAAAAGATATCGGAGCTGTTTGGCATCGTGCCCTCAACTTTTGTAAACCCGGAGTTGCTGATATCAGGAAACATTGGAGGGTTGCTCAAAAAGCTGGGTTTGAAATGCATGATCGCAGAAGGAGCCAAAAATCTGCTCCGCGAAGATGTGCCTAATAACGTATATTCTGATGACATTCCCACGCTTCTGAGGCATATAGACCTTAGCGAAGATGTCAGCAGGCGCTTCTCTGACAGGTCATGGGATGGATCTCCACTGATAGCCGATAAGTTCGCTTCATGGGTAGAGCACATTGAAGGTGATGTTGTTACCCTCTACCTGGACTATGGTACCATTCCCTGGAACGAAAGCAAAGCAGGAGGAATGTTCCAATTCCTGACAGATCTGCCGCTAAGCCTGGAAGAAAAAGGTATCAGTATGATCAAACCCGAAGATGCCGTAAAAAGGTTTGACAAAGTAAAGCTGAACACGCTGAAAACCGAGTCTGCAGCTCGTTACGGAATGGATGGCATGCTTGGGAATCATGCACAACATTTCTACCTGAAGGAACTTGAGATCATAGCGCAAGAACTAAAAGAACGTGCCAAAGCTTTAGATAATGCACATTTGAAACATATTTTTGGATATCTCCAGCAAAGTGATATTTTTCTGGATATGAACACAGCCAATATTACCGGATATGAGAGATCTGTGAACAATCTATCTATATTATCTGATTTCAGAAGGGCTGTATGGGAGGGAAGTGTATGAAATCGATCTGCTTTTATTTTGAAGTCCATCAACCATATAGGCTAAAATGGTTCTGGCCGGATGAACACACGGGTTTTGAGAGATATTTCGATAACAAGACTAACAGGGAGATATTTGAGAAGATCTCAAGCAAATGCTACCTTCCAGCCAACAGGACAATGCTTGATCTTGTAGATGAATATGATGGAAAGTTCAAGATAAGTTTCTCGGTCACGGGTACATTGCTCAGCCAGTGTGAAAAATGGGGTAAAGAAGTGCTGGAAACCTTCAGACAGATGGCAGAGACAGGATGTGTGGAATTCCTGGAAGAGACAAACTATCACTCTCTGGCAGGTTTGTTCGATGACAGAGAAGAGTTTAGGGAACAGATACGTGAGCACCGGGAAAATATGAAGGCTCTCATAGGAGTGGAACCTCAGGTGTTCCGTAATACGGAGCTGATTTATAATAATAGTCTTGCAGCCACTGTCAAAGATATGGGATATAAAGCAATACTTTCCGAAGGTACCGAACATCTGCTAGGCAACAGGTCACCTAACTATGTATATCAGGCAAAGGACTCGAATATCAAGGTATTGCTGCGTAATTATAAACTGAGCGATGACATAGGCTACAGGTTCACCGCGAGATGGTGGCCGGAATATCCGCTTACAGCGGACAAATGGGCCAGTTGGGCTTCCCTTACACCGGGAGATACTTTAAACATTTTTATGGATTATGAAACTTTTGGAGAGCATCAATGGGAAGAAACGGGCATTTTCAATTTCCTGAAAGCATTGCCCGGAGAGGTTTTAGACAGGAAGTTGGCTTTCCATACTCCTTCTGAAGTGATCAGCAGGTACGACCCTGTAGCAGATATAGACGTCGGAGATTTTTCCACGATCTCTTGGGCTGATAGTGAGCGTGATACCAGCGCATGGCTGGGTAACGATATGCAAAGAAGATGTTTTGAAGATGTCAAGATGCTGGGGCCATATGTACGCAGAACCAAAGACCCGGAGATCATCAATATCTGGAAGCATCTGCTCACTTCAGACCATTTCTATTACATGTGCACCAAAAATCTTAGTGACGGTGATGTGCATTCATATTTTAGCATTCACTCATCGCCATTTGATGCTGCTATTAATTATATGGCAATTCTCATGGACTTTAAATCCATGGTCTTCAGGAAATTAAACGCTATGGATGCTGAAGCCCATAAATAATGGGAGAAACGGGGTTTACTTATGGTACGGGATCTATACATGTTTTCCAAGAGCGACGAGAAGGCTCATGTGGTATGGCTCAGGATCACTTATCAAAGCAACATGGGGACTGAAACAAATATTAATTCAGTGCTTACTGAAATGGGAGTGAAAATCAGGTTTTCATACCTCGACAATACAGAACCGAACGGTCAGGGAAAGTATGTGCTCTTCACCGAAACTCAGGAAGAGCCACAAATAGATACCATCAATGAAAGGCTCCGGGGCATTGAAGGGGTAAATGATATTGAATCCGGTATATCCAGAAATCGTATGATACATACAGTGGATTTTCCCCTGAATTTCCTTGGGGAAAGAGCTGTGATCACAAGATCAAGGACTTTTCTGGATATACTAAGGATAATAAGAGAGAATGTGATCCAGCCTGACGGTTTGCTTCTGCTAAGCGGCCTTAAAGGAGGCATAGGTGCTGCAAAGTATGTAAAGGGTATAATGCCGGTAGACAGGAACAATTGTATGGCCATACTGAGAGAACTATTCCTTGCATCCGGCTGGGGAAAACTGGAAATGGATTTTGATAGAGATACCTGCAGCGGTAAGTTCAGAGTAAGGGATTCGTTCATTGCAGATGCATATGGTCACAGTGACCTTCCCGTATGTGGGTACATGAGCGGGTTCATTGCAGGTTACATGACCGAAATGATGGGGTACAATTTCCAGGTGCGTGAAGTTAGCTGCAAGAGCATGGGACATGCAGTATGCGAACATCTGGTATCACCGGCACCCGAAGGAGTTAACTTGGAACACATTATGAAAGAGGAGATCCAGTGATCAGGCAACCTAATGTGATACTGGGTAATGACAAGGTGCTTATCACCATGGGCAAAAAAGGCGAACTGTTGGGGTTTTTTTACCCCCGCAGGGACTATGCCCAACATGTGGAAGAGTCGCTTGCCTGCCTGCAGGTGGACAACAAGCTGATGTGGACCAATAATATTGAATGGTACTCCACACAACATTATCTTGATGATACTAATATAGTCATTACTGAGCTTGTGCACGGAACTGGTATAAAGGTAACTATCCGGGATTTCACACATCAAAAAGCATCTGTGATGGTGCGTAAATATACCATCAGCACTGAGAGGGATATCAATGGCACATTCTTTTATTATTCCAACCTCTGTGTAGGCGAGATGCACAAGAAGAACTCTGCTTTCTGTGATACTGATGCACGGCTGCTTGTGCAGTACTGGCAGAATAACTATATCGGTATAATGGCATACCCGCCTTTCCAGGAATGGCAGGTAGGCAAGGCAATGGACACCATATGGTGGACCAATGCACGTTATGACATGGAAGACGGCAGACTGCAGAACAACAAGGAAGATATTGGTTATCTGAACACGGTCGTCGGATGGGACCTTAATCTTAAAGCTGGCCAACACAAGGAGATAACCGTGTTCATAGGAGCTTCTCAGAAAAGGACAATGTTATACAAGATGATGTTGGAATTAATGCAGGAGCCCGTGGATAACATGCTTGAGGATTCCAAGGAGGACCGGATACGGTGGCTTTCAAAAAAGAATATAGTAAAACTATCCGTGCTGGACGATATACCCGAAACAAAACAACAGATCAGGGAGGCTTTCAACCGCTCTCTGCTCACCCTTGACCTGCTCAATGATCCTATACACGGTTCTTTTGTGGCTGCACCTGAGTTCGACC
This sequence comes from Methanomethylovorans hollandica DSM 15978, assembly GCF_000328665.1. Classification (NCBI taxonomy): domain Archaea; kingdom Methanobacteriati; phylum Methanobacteriota; class Methanomicrobia; order Methanosarcinales; family Methanosarcinaceae; genus Methanomethylovorans; species Methanomethylovorans hollandica. The sequence continues at coordinate 1,095,299 of NC_019977.1, read as the reverse complement.
ATGATTTTGAGATGTGCGGAGGTTATGGGTACTGCTGGAACAGGGATGTTTCGGAAGTAGCAATAGCCCTGCTCAATGCAGGGTATCCCGAATACTGTGACATGTTCTTCCGTTGGTGTAAACGCACACAGCTTTCCGATGGCTCCTGGTTCCAGAGATACTGGCTTGATGGTAACACGGGTCCTTCATGGGGAAACTTCTCCCATTCCACCCAGATAGATGAGACTGGGGCTACACTGCATGCCATGTACACATACTATCTTACCTTAAAGGGTATCCAAAGAGCCGAGTTTCTGGAAAGTATCTGGACCACTGTCCTCACAGGTGCTGAGTACCTGATGAAGCGCACACTGAATGGGCTGCATGAACCCTGTTTGGATATATGGGAAACTTATGAAGGGGTATTCGCTTATACATGCGCTGCGGCATATGCTGGCCTAAAAGACGCTGCTCACATAGCACGAGCTTACAGTGAACCAGGTCTTGCATCTCGGTGGCTTGAAAGAGCCGAGCTTGTAAAGAACAAGACCATTGAAGAAATGTGGCTTAAAGAAGGCCATTTCGCAAAATGCCTTGCAGATGGAAAATTGGATCCTACGGCGGATGCGAGTATGATCGGTACTTTTATACCATTCAATATGCTTTCACCTGCTGATCCACAAGAAAGGGAAATGATCCTCTCAATGATCAGGATCATAGAAAGCAGGCTTAGTGTGCATGTTAACGGGCATCATGGCATAAAAAGATATGAGAACGACAGGTACATTGAAGGCAATCCATGGATAGTTACCACATTGTGGTTATCCAAGGCAATGCTCAGCCTTGCAAACTCACTGCGCAGCGAACCTGGTACTGAGAACGAGATCTCAAAACTTATACATGATTCCGTGAACTATATCAAATGGGCACTCAAAGGATCTACCAGCACAGGTATGCTCCCTGAGCAGGTGGACAAAAATAAGGGCCATCCTGCCTGGGCCATACCCCTGGGCTGGAGCTGTGCTCTGATGATAGACAACATACTTCTTCTTGAAAGATTCTCGGAGGAAATAAGTGATGCAAAGATCTGAAGAGAACATATTCTCTGCCGGGAGGGACAATAGAAGTGAATTATGCCAGAAAGAATGGCTGGTGACTAACGGGTTGGGAGGATATGCCTCTTCTACTCTGTCTTTTATGAACACCAGAAAATATCACGGATTATTAGTAGCATCTATGGAGCCTCCGGTCGACAGGATGGTGCTTTTGTCAGCCCTTGATGAAGAGATACTTATCAATAACGTTGCACAAGAACTTGCCTGCCATAGATACTCTGATGCTGTCCATCCGCAGGGCTTCAAATATATCAAGATATTCACTGAGAAACCTGTACCATCATGGGAATACGATGTGGATGGTATACAGATAAATAAGACATTGTTCATGGAACATGGAAAGAACAAGGCATTCTTCGGGTATAACATTCATGTGCCTCCCGAAAAAGCAAGCTGTACAATGCGCATTCATCCCCTTGTGAACATGAGGGATTTTCATGGATTGACACAAAGGCATGACGGAATATCGCAGAGCACATTACGACATGGCACATCGCTGAAGACCTATACTCCAGAAGGCAGCAAGATAGAACTGCATCTTACCTCGAATGCTGCTTACATTCCTTATGTTGACTGGTACTACAACTTTGAATATCCTCTTGAAATGAAAAGAGGTTATGATTTCCGTGAGGACTGTTTCCATCCAGGCTACTTTGAAGTGGAACTGGCTCAGGGAAACAATGAGATCTTTATAGTCGCATCTGCTGAAAAGATTAATGACATCTCTTTATCTTCCGTACGCAAGGCGTATGAAACTGAAAAGAAACGCATTGCAATGATCTGCCAGAAACCGGGTTTCACAGAAGTGCTCCCTCTTAAACTTACATTAGCTGCCGACAAGTTCGTTGTCATGCGCCATTCAACTGGAAAGCATTCGATAATAGCAGGCTATCCATGGTTTGCAGACTGGGGAAGAGATACTATGATCTCATTGCCCGGCCTTACACTTGTAACAGGCAGATATGATATAGCTGCAAGTATACTCTCCACTTTTGCAAAGAATTGCAGGGAAGGGCTTATACCTAACAAATTCCCTGACCGCAGTACCGATAGCTATGCATATAACACTGTGGATGCTTCTCTGTGGTTCATCAATGCATTATGGAAATATCTGGAGTATACCAATGACATACAAACCGTGGCAAAGATGTGGAATACGGTGGAAGACCTCATTCGCTACTATTCCAGAGGAACGAAGTTCGGTATAAAAACTGATACCGATCATCTGCTTTGCCATGATGGTCAACTGACATGGATGGATGCAAAAGTCGATGATGTTGAGATCACGCCGCGTAAAGGCAAAGCATGCGAGATCAATGCATTGTGGTACAATGCACTGGTCATTGCCTCAAAGGTGGCTGCACGGCTTGGCAAAGATGATACTGATCTTGCAGAAATGGCGGAAAAAGTAAGTGAGAATTTTGAACCAGCCTTCTGGAATGAAGAACAGGGATGTCTTTATGATTATATTGGTTACGATCCACAAGGAATTGAATATAAAGATAGTGCATTAAGACCTAATCAGATATTAGCAGTATCACTGCCCCATTGCATGCTCGATGCTGGAAAGGAAAAGAGCATTGTAAGAAAAGTGCAGCAGCATTTGCTGACTTCCAGAGGCTTAAGGACACTGGCTCCCTATGAAACTGCCTATGTTGGGAAATATGAAGGTGGCCTGCTTCAGAGAGATATGGCCTATCATAATGGGACCGTATGGCCCTGGCTCATGGGACCTTTTGTGTCAGCCTACTGCAGAACAAGAGGACACTCCTTAAGGAGCAGGATGTATGCTAAAGAACTGCTGGACGGTTTCATACCCCATCTGGCAGAAGCGGGCATTGGTAGTATCTCAGAGATATGCGATGGTGATGAGCCCCATCTGCCCGGTGGATGTGTGGCTCAGGCCTGGAGCGTGGCCGAGATCCTGCGTGCATATTCTGAGGATGTGCTACTTAAAAAAATGAGGAGATGATCTTAAACAGGGTCTGCCAGACTTTTCTTAACTGTGAACCAGAACTGAGTACCTGTAGCATCAGGGTTGTCCTCTACACCAACCCTGCCTCCATGCAGATCTACAGTTCTCTTCACAATAGCAAGCCCAAGCCCATGTCCCTGAATGTCACCTACGTTTAGCCTCTTGAATCGCTGGAACACAGAATTTTTATCAGTGTCTGATATCCCATCTCCAAAGTCAGTGAGTATCACTTTCCATTCTTTATTGAAATCTTCGACCCTTATTAGGATCTTGCCGCCTTTGGAACCGTATTTCAAGGCATTAGAAAGGAGATTTGTTATCACACCACTTATCATGGGATTGGCCCGTGCGTAATAAGGGCCACTTTCCTGATATTCTATTTGTAATCCAGATGCGAGTATTTCATATTTATAAGCATCAATAGCTTCAAGGATCATTGAATTGAGGTCAAGTTCTATGAATTCGACCTCTTCAACACTTTCAAGCCTTGCGAGGTTTGCAGCGCTGGTTATAGTATCCAGTATCTTGGAAATGCTCTTCTCAACGATACTAAGTTTGTGAAGTTTAGCTTTATCTGTTTCTATACATTGAAGTATCTCTGTAAAACCCCTGGCCACACCTGCCGGATTGAGGATATCATGGCTCATGATATCAATAAAAAGGTCCTTCAGTTCATTAGAACGCTTAAGATTGCGTGCATATTCCTGCAATCTGTTCTCTGCTTCCTTACGGGATGTTATGTCCCGTACTATGCACACATTTCTCCCATTGTCAAGGCCTGTAAGGGATACTTCCTGGAAGAAGAATGTACCATCCTTTTTCCTTCCTCTGTTCTCTCCTGTCCACTTGCCCTTTTGCAACAATTCCGGCATGTATCGTGTTTTAAATATCTCAAGGTCAACAGGATCGTACAGTATATCCCATGTTTTACCCAGAAGTTCAGAAGGAGAATCATATCCGTACATTCTTGCATGTGCTTCATTGATATAGACCATCTCTGACCTTTCATTGAGGATAGACAGACCATCTGTGGCTGCATCCATTGCTATCTTCTGGATGTTTATAAGTAACTCTGCTTTCTTTGCTTCAGTGATGTCCTCACCGGAACTGAGCGTACCGATAACATTACCATCAGTATCCCTGAGAGCCACATTGTTCCATCTGATGATCCTCTCTGTTCCCATACTCGTGAGACATGAGTTCTCTACAAGATTATTACCGGAAACAGAAGATGTAATGAGATCAGAATGGAGTTTATCGACCTCATCCCTTAAGTATGCCGGTATGAAATGATTTACCCAGTTCTTTCCAATGACCTCTTCTTCAGTATACCCGATTATTTGGCACCCTTTCTTATTAATAAGCTTTACATGCTTTTCATTGTCCAGCACAAGGAACATCACACCTGCAACATCCAGATAGTTCTGTGCCTGGTCTCTTTCTCTGAGGATCTCGTCCTGAAGTGATTTAAGTCGCAATAGTGAGTTGACCCGGGTCTTTAGGGTCAGCCTATCAACTGGCTTTGACAAGAAGTCATCTGTACCGACTTCTATTGCACGTGCACGCTCGTCACGGTTGGAGAGTGCAGTGACCATTATGATTGGAATGTGAGCAGTATCTTTAGAACTTTTGAGTATCTTGCATACTTCAAATCCATTGATATCAGGCATCATTATATCAAGAAGTATCAGATCAGGTTTTTTATTATGCGCATTGTCGATTGCTTCAAACCCGTTGAAAGCAGTGATCACGTCATGTTCTGAATGTAAATAAGCTTCCAGAAGTTCTACGTTTACGGGTTCATCATCTACAACAAGTACAGTGAACCGGGGTTTGAGATTGTCCATATTTTCATCCAATATATCAATTTATTTCCAGCCGTATGCTGTGAGACACCCGCTTAGATCCAAAAAACTATGAAAGGATCTATTTGAGAGAGGCTTTGGCCACAGAATAGTAAATTTCATTGTTTAAGTATTTAATACAAACAATACTATAAATAAGTAATTAATATTTTACTGTAAATAGAATATACGGATAGCAGGAACTAGTACAGGAAAAAAAAGAAAGATGATGCTTTTTTTCACCCGTCGTGAACAAACTGAATTATCTGCAATTCGTCATCATTACATAGCAGTGTATCGTCTGGAACTGTCTGCTCTTCTGTTGCACCTGAAAGCAATCTGACTTTCAGATGGCACGTTCTTTTTCATTTATGCTCTCTTTGGCTGTGTGCATCGTCCCAGCAATGTGCTTAGGCTATCACTTGAAACAATTCCTACCAGCTGATTGTGTTCATCAACTACAGGAAGAGCTGAAATGGCTTTTTCTTCCATCAGCTTGGCAACTTTGGCAATGGATTCTTCAGGAGTTGCAGTAAATACATGACGGGAGATGATCTGATCAAGGTCCTGATATCCGCAGGCCACAGCCTTGGCTATGTCCCAGGAGGTGACAATGCCTGCAAGCTGGCCGTCGTTTCCTATAACAGGCAGATGGTTCACTCCATTCTCTATCATTATCCTGGCGGCATCGTTAATAGAAGACTGCCCATTGATGGTCGGACTGGCCGCCATCACATCGTGGACCAGTAACCTGTCAAGGAACTGGAGAATCATATAGTTCAGCTGTCCAGACTCCAGCAGGAAAGCATCATGACCATAGTTAGAGCGTATCTCACAGTACTGCACCTCAATATCGTTAGCAGTCAATGCACTTACGATTTCCTCTGACTGATATGGCGGATAAAGCCAGTCAGAAGTCACCGAGATCACCAGAAAGGCAGATCCAGCTTTTGAAAATCCCTCAGCCAGAGAACCATTAACACTAAGATCAAAATAATCTATGGCTTTTGTGATATACAGGTAGGAATTCGCATCGAACCTTCTGGTAAATGATTCCCCCTGATGGTGCAAATAACTTTGAACCTGGAACTCAGTGGAGAAATCATATCCTATTGCCTCTTTGTTCTGCAGATTCCGGCCAAATTTGTTGTGCATTGAGGCATCCGACAGGTAGGTAATATGCCCTATCATCCGCGCAAGTGCCAGACCGTTTTCCGGGATAGTACCACTGGAGTATTCTCCTTTGTTCCATTTGGGATCGGACATAATGGCCTGCCTGCCTACTTCATTGAAAGCTATCTGCTGGGGAGTGGATCTGGCTGTTGTCGCTATTGCAACAACCTTGCGTACCATTTCCGGATAGGAGACCGACCACTGTAAAGCCTGCATGCCACCCATTGATCCTCCCACCACAGCCAGAAGCTGTTGTATACCAAAGTGATCAATAAGACGTTTCTGCAGGTTAACTATGTCCCCAACAGTGATTATGGGAAAAGAAAGATCGTATCTTTCTCCGGTTTTCGGGTCAATGGATGCCGGTCCTGTTGTGCCGTTGCATCCTCCGAGTATGTTGGAACAGATAACAAAATAATCATCTGTGTCCAGTGATTTACCCGGACCGATGATCGCATCCCACCACCCCGGTCGGTCCTCCCCCACATGATAACCCGCAGCATGAGCATTCCCGGAAAAAGCGTGGCAGACAAGGATCGCATTGTTCTTCTCTCTGTTTAGCCTGCCGTAGGTTTCATAGGCTATCGTAACAGGACTAAGGCGTGCACCACTTTCAAGGGACAGTGGCTCATCAAATGTCAGGTGTTCTATTCTTGTTATACCGACCGATCTGTGCATGTTCACACCTTTTCAAGGGCCTGCTCAAGGTCTGCGATGATATCTGCAATGTCCTCGATACCTATGGAGAGACGTATATAATCCGGCGTAACGCCTGTAGCCATCTGTTCTTCCGGTGTCAGCTGCTGGTGCGTGGTGGTAGCCGGGTGGATGACAAGGCTCTTAGAATCACCAATGTTAGCAAGATGTGAGAACAGCTTAAGCTGGTCGATGAAACGTTTTCCAGCTTCTGCACCACCCTTTACACCAAATCCCATGAGTGCACCATAGCCTCCTTTGAGATACCTGGATGCAAGCTCATGGCTTGGATGGTTCGGTAAACCCGGATAGTTCACCCATGATACCTTGGGATGCACGGATAGATACTCCGCCACCCTAGAGGCATTCTCTGAGTGCCTTGGTATCCTCAGATGCAATGTCTCAAGCCCCTGTATTAACAGGAAAGAATTGAATGGAGAGATGGCAGCACCTGTATCCCTGAGCAGCTGCAGCCTTACTTTGAATATGAACGCTACGTTACCAAGTCCCGGGAAGTCGGAGAAGGTGTCCCAGTACTTAAGACCATGATAACTGGGATCAGGTTCCGTTAGTTCCGGGAATTTGCCGTTGTTCCAGGCAAACTTGCCGGAATCCACGATCGAACCACCGATGGAAGTCCCGTGTCCTCCTATGAACTTTGTAGCAGAGTGTACAACAATGTCTGCTCCATGCTCAATGGGCCGCACAAGTCCTACAGCAGTCGTATTATCCACAACAAGTGGCACTCCGGCCGCATGAGCAATATCTGCAATTACCTGGAAATCGGGAATATCCAGTTTGGGATTACCTACAGATTCAATGTAGATGGCTCGTGTCCTTGCGTTGACGGCCTTCCTGAAAGCATCGGGGTCAGCGGAATCCACAAAAACAGCTTTCCTGCCCAGCTTTGGGAAAGTGTAGTTGAGCAGTTCGTATGTCCCCCCGTAAAGATTGTTACCGGATACGATCTCATCACCTGGCTGTGTAATAGCTAACAGGGCATAGGTTATAGCCGCTGAGCCGGATGCAACGGCAAGTGCACCTGTGCCACCTTCGATGGCAGCTATGCGCTTCTCCAGCACATCCGTTGTCGGGTTCATGATCCTGGTATATATGTTTCCAAGTTCCTTGAGAGCGAAAAGATCAGCAGCGTGATCGCTGTCACGGAAAACATAAGATGTTGTCTGATATATGGGTACAGCACGTGCTCCTGTTGTCGGGTCCGGTTTCTGTCCGGCATGCAGTGCAAGTGTTCCTAATCTGTAATTTTGTGTTGTCATAATATTCGCAATTTTCATCTGATTAAATGGGATTGATCGACCGAACAAAAGCTGAGACCCGGATTCTAACCGGGATGGTTACAACAAACCTGAAATGGCAATGTTCTTCTTATAACTGGCATAAATATCTTCATATTCTATTCATTATTTACTTCATATTCTACTCGTTATTTAGCGTTTTCTCTTTCACAATGAAACATAACTGCATCTATGGAAGCTACTTACCATATTTCAGAGATAACTCCGGGGTTAAGGAACGCAAAGTCATGAATGATATCTATGCAAAAAAATACGGATCAATTGATCAACTTCAAGTTCCGATGTCGAAAAAAAGAATAGAATTAATTGACAAAAGAATATCATGTGAACGGTAATGCTCTGTCATCAGATCACTCCATGATAACGGAAAAAGGAGTAGTACGCAAGTACTGCTGTGGCCATTGTTATCAGTGTGGTGACAATTTGTGTCATTTCTGTTTCGTGTCCGTTTATTTCTATCATGATTTATCATGATGCATACCACACCAACTATACTTATAGTTTACGCATCTTCAATGATTAATAGTGATATATTCTTTGAAGTTCCGAGCTTTGAAATTCATAAGAGCAACTAAATATCTTCCAGATCCTTACTTATAATCAGAATGCTCGTATCCGAGGTAATAAAATGAACTATAGACTGACAATAGTGTTGTTGGTAACTTTGGTCCTTTTGATCGGTATGTCTGTGGCAGCAGCAAGACCCACTTATTTTGTAGCCTTCAAACAAAAATACAACACAGATAGCACAAAGCTTGATTCGTGTAACACCTGCCATACTTCAGGCGGAGGGTCCCCCAGAAATCCATATGGTATTGCATTTTCTGAAAGTGGAAGGAACTTTGCATCGATAGAGAACTTTGATTCGGACAACGATGGTTTCACAAATCTTGAAGAGATCAATGCTCTGGCCTTTCCGGGAGATCCTAAAGACTATCCGCAGGGTGGTCCACAGGATGGTCCTCAGACATCATCCGGAACAATAGCCAACGAAACTAAGCAACAACAGACCACTGAAATTACAGATGATAGTCGTGAGGATCCAAGCCCCGAATTTCCTGTAAATGCCACCACAGAAGTACCGAAGTCTCCGGGATTTGAAGCTATACTTGCAGTTCTTGGTTTCTCTATCATTAAAGGTCTGAAGAGAAAAGATTGGTCATAATTAATTAAGAGAACATATATTGGAGTTTTGGAGAAAAAATTAAAAAAAGAAGCAAATAGTTATAATAATAATTATAGTGTAATGAAAAATATATTTCTCATTCTTTTTTTGACTTTTCTGTAAGTCCTCCTATCCACAAGGTCATTAAGACTGCAAGGATAGTTACAAAAACTGCATATGCCCATATACCCGATGCAGCAAGGAAATAAAGTGCTCCTCCCTCTGCGAACAATGACTTTATAGCATCGTTCCATGCCAGAGCAGCTATCAGCCCAAACGCTGCAGTTATAAGAGCAGCTAATTGATCAATTACTTCTTGTTTCAAAAAAATCCTCCTTTAACGTTAAAGAATGCTATTATTTGCTTTCAATGAATTTAAATATTGTCCATATCTTTTTTAAGGAACACTTATCTGAAGCATCTTGTGGAGCAAAACCCCCAGACCATATAAACAAGCAATAATAAGGCAGATATTTTGCTGAAGAATGCGTTGCATATGACATTCCTGTAAAAGTAAAAGAGCTTTTTATAAAAAACAGAAAATCATAGGTATTGAAAAGTAATTAAGAAAAAAAATAAATCATACGCCTTCCTGGCATACGATCTTACTTCTCAACAACCCGTTTATACAATCGTGCCTGGAAACCGTGATACTTGGCGAAGCCTTCGGCATCCTTCTGATCGATGGAAGACGTGTCGAAGGATACGAGATCCTCGGAGTACAGAGCATATGGCGATGTACGTGCCAGGGGTGTGACACTGCCCTTATAGAGCTTCAGGGTGACAGTACCTGTAACACGTTCCTGGGTCTTGTCGATGAAAGCGTTCAGGTCTTGGTACAAGGGTTCGTCCACAAGACCGGAATAGGCAAGCTCGGACCACTGCTCATCCACGCTCTTCTTGAACTTCAGCTCAAGCCTTGTAAGCACCAGTTTCTCCAGATCCCTGTGGGCTGTGAGCAATACAGTAGCAGCAGGGTGTTCATAATTTTCCCTGGCCTTAAGTCCCAGCACACGGTCCTCGATCATATCAGTACGGCCCACGCCATGGGAACCAGCGATTTTGTTAAGCTGCTCTATAAGCTCCACACCACCAAGGTTCCTGCCGTCCAGGGACACTGGTACACCCTTCTCAAAGCCGATCACAACGGTCTGAGCTTCAGGTGCCTTCTCTGGGGATACTGTCCACTGATATATTTCCTCAGGAGGGATGAAAGCCGGATCTTCCAGCTTACCACCCTCGATGCTGCGACTCCAGATGTTCTCATCAATGCTCCAAGGCTTGGCACTGGTGACTGCTACGGGGATACCGTGCTGCTTTGCATAGTCGATCTCCCACTCACGGGTGAGGTTCATATCCCTCATGGGTGCCACAACATCCAGACTGGTGAGCCTGAAAACAGCCTCGAACCTTAACTGGTCGTTACCCTTACCTGTACAGCCATGAGCAAGTGCCACTGCACCCTCTTTCTCTGCAACTTCCACGACCTTCCTGGCAATGAGCGGACGGGCCACGGAAGTGCCCATCACATAACCCTCATAGTCACCATTAGCCTTGATCAGAGGGAAGATGTAATCCTTCACAAACTCTTCCCTGGCATCGATGGTATAGTGTCCGTCACTGATCTTCTTTGCCTTTTGTTCAGCTTCCAGTACTTCCTGCCTGGGCTGCCCGACATCCACGGACACTGTAATGACCTTATCGTAACCGTATTCTTCCTTGAGTATGGGGATGCATACGGAAGTATCCAGTCCCCCTGAATAAGCGAGCACTACTTTCTTTGACATGATATCCTTCCTCAGAATATACCTGGAATTAAGACTATATATATAAAAAGGGTATCCTTAATTAAGGATCTCCCTGTGGTATTCGTTGATGGACTTGGTGATCATTTCACCGGCCTTCATAGACTTAATGGCCTTGGCTGCAGCGATAGCAGCCTGGATGGTGGTGATGTACGGTATCTTGAAGTCCACAGCAGCCCTGCGTATCATGTAACCGTCCTTACGGGCCTGCTTGTTGATAGGCGTGTTGATGACCAGGGAAACTTCGTTCCTGCGCATCATATCGATAACATTGGGACTGCCCTCACGTACCTTTTTAATGATGTCCATTTTAATTCCGTGTTCTGCAAGGTATTGAGCAGTTCCGTCAGTGCCTATGAGCTCTATACCGGCATTCTTTAGTATGCGGGCAACCTCCACAAGCTGCTCCCTGTCTGCTCCCCGGATGGACATGAAGACCTTTCCGGTAAGAGGCAATAGGTTATCCGCACTGAGCTGCGCCTTGAAGAAAGCACGTCCATAGTCATAGTCTATGCCCATGACCTCACCTGTACTCTTCATTTCAGGGCCCAGCACCGGATCTGCTCCCGGTAGCTTGTCGAAAGGTAACAGTACTTCCTTGACAGATACATGGTTCACCTGGGGTTCCTTATCAAGGTTGTAACCCATATCTTTCAGAGAATGACCTATGATGACCTTTGCGGCGATCTTCGCAAGCGGAAGACCTACAGCCTTGGAAACAAAAGGTACTGTCCTGCTTGAACGTGGATTTGCTTCCAGCACATACACAGTACCGTTCTGTTTTGCCATCTGGATGTTCAGCAATCCCTTCACGTTCAATGCCAATGCGATCTTGCGTGTGTAGTCCCTCACAGTTTCCAGTGTCTCTTCATCAAAGGACTGAGGAGGTATCACACAGGCAGAGTCACCGGAATGCACACCTGCTTCCTCAATATGCTCCATGATAGCTCCGATGAGCACATTCTTGCCGTCGCACACAGCATCTACATCGATCTCCAAAGCGCTTTCCAGGAAATCATCTATCAGAATTGGGTGCTGTGGAGAAACCCTTACTGCCTCACGCATGTACCTTTCCAGATCGTTCTGGTCGTATACTATTTCCATAGCCCTGCCTCCCAGCACATATGAAGGCCTTACGAGTACAGGATATCCAATACGGGCAGCAACTTCAAAAGCATCTTCCTGAGAAGTGGCATAACCCGCTTCAGGCTGATTGATACCAAGCTGCTTCATCATAACGTTGAACTTCTCCCTATCCTCTGCAACATCCATGTCAGCCGGAGAAGTACCCATTATCACCGTCGGAAGATCTGTGCGCCTCTTGAGTTCCTTTTCCAGAGGTATTGCCAGGTTCACAGAGGTCTGGCCGCCGAACTGTACCAGTACTCCATCCGGCCTTTCCCTGTCAATGACGTTCATTACATCCTCAAGAGTAAGAGGCTCAAAGAAGAGCTTATCAGAAGTGTCATAGTCAGTAGATACGGTTTCCGGGTTATTGTTGATGATATGGGCTTCTATACCCTCTTCCCTGATAGCTGTAACAGCGTGCACGGTACAGTAATCGAACTCAATGCCCTGACCGATCCTGATGGGACCTGCACCCAGAATCAGGACCTTCTTCCTGTCGGAAGGATTTGTTTCACACATCTGCTCGTAGCATGAGTAATAATAAGGAGTCTCAGCTGCGAACTCGGCGGAACATGTGTCCACCATCTTGTAAGTGGCAATGATCCCTTCATTACGTCTAAGGTCATTGATATCTGCCCTTTTCCTGCCTGTAAGTTCTGCAATGCGTTCATCAGTGAATCCCATGCGCTTGCTTTTTCTTAGCAGATCCGTCGGTATATCACCCTTAGAACCAGCATGCTCAAGCATATTTTCCATATCGACGATATTCCTGATCTTCCTGAGGAAGAAAGGGTCGATAGATGTGAGCTCTACGATCTCCTCCACTGAAAAGCCTGTGGCCAGAGCTTTGTAGATAACAAACAGCCTTTCGCTGGTCGGAGTTTTCAGAAGAGCAGGGACCTCATTTTCATTCCATTCCCCTTTGCCAAAGCACATGTCAATGTCCAGGGACCTTATGGCCTTAAGCATTGATTCCTCAATGGTCCTGCCGATGGCCATTACCTCTCCTGTGCTCTTCATGGCTGTGGTCAAGGTCTTATCTGCCGTCACGAACTTATCAAATGGCCAGCGCGGGATCTTGGTAACAACGTAGTCTATGGTAGGTTCGAAGGATGCAGGGGTTTTCTTTGTGACATCGTTGAGTATCTCGTCCAGAGCCATACCTATTGCGATCTTTGCAGTGACCCTTGCTATTGGATAGCCTGTGGCCTTGGATGCCAGGGCAGATGAGCGCGATACACGGGGATTGACTTCCACTATCCTGTATTCCCCATCCTTCACAGCGAACTGGATATTACAGCCACCTTCGATCCCCAATGCACGGATGATCTTAATGGCTGCAGTTCTGAGCATCTGATGTTCTTCATCATTAAGTGTCTGGGAAGGTGTGACCACGATGGACTCACCTGTGTGGATACCCATGGGATCGATATTCTCCATGTTACATATTACGATACATGTATCATTAGAGTCCCTCATGACCTCGTACTCGAACTCCTTCCAGCCCAGTACACTTTCTTCTATAAGCACCTGGCTGATGCGACTGCGTCGAAGTCCTCTTTCAGTTATTTCCAGAAGCTCCTCGCGGGAACGGGCTATACCGCCTCCGGCACCTCCCAGCGTATAGGCCGGCCTGATGATAAGAGGCAATCCCAGCTCATCAATGAGCCCTTCTGCTTCTGCAAGTGTGGACACTGCCTTACTGCGTGGCACCTTTTCACCGATGCTCTCCATTGTTTCCTTGAACAGTTCACGGTCCTCAGTGTTCTTAATAGCCTGGAGCGGTGTGCCCAGCAGTTTTACGCCGAACTTCTCGAAGACGCCCATCTCAGCAAGCTCACTGGTTATGTTAAGACCCGTCTGGCCACCTATACCTGCAATAATGCCATCGGGCCTCTCCTTTTCAATGATCTTGGCTACTGTTTTTGGCTCAAGTGGCTCTATATAGACAGCATCTGCCATTTCGGGATCTGTCATAATAGTAGCCGGGTTGGAGTTGACCAGCACCACTTGCAGTCCCTCTTCCTTAAGGGACCTGCATGCCTGGCTGCCTGAAAAGTCGAATTCTGCAGCCTGGCCGATGGTGATAGGACCTGAGCCTATGAGCAATACTTTCTTAATATCTGTCCTTTTGGGCATTATTACTCACCTTCCAGGAGCTTGAGAACTTTACCAAAGAATATCTTCTCCGTATCCATAGGACCCGGATGTGCATCGGGGTGATACTGCACACTGAACATATCAAGATATTTGTGGGCTATACCTTCCACCGTCTTATCGTTGGTATTGACCTGTGTGACAATCACATCTTCAGATCCAAATGAATCGCCGTCCACTGCAAAACCGTGGTTTTGAGAAGTGATGTGTACTATACCCGTTTCTAAATCCTTGACAGGCTGGTTAGCTCCCCTGTGTCCGAATTTCAGCTTGTAGGTTTCGGCACCTAGCGCCCGGGACAATATCTGATGTCCCAGACATATGCCCACAATGGGCAGTGTTCCTGAAAACTTCTTTACAGCCTCAACCGCGTTCTTTGCCTGCTTCGGATCTCCTGGCCCGTTGGAAAGGAAAAGCATATCAGGTTCGTATGATTCTATCATTGAAATACTTGCATTCGCAGGCACCACTGTGATGTCAATACCCCTCTTGAGGAGGCTTGTGGTGATGCTGCGCTTCATACCCATATCCATAAGCACAACATGTTTTGGATTGTAAGGGTCCCGCAAGGGACTTTCCAGCCTGTAAGGTTCCGGACAGGTTACCATTGATATGTAGTCCAGTTCTGAGATGTGGGGCTGTTTCCTAGCAAGCTTCACAGCTTCCTCCCCATCGTCGCTGCCATTGATGAGAGCTGCACGCAGAGTACCATGCTCACGCGTCTTTATTGTAAGCATGCGCGTATCCACACCGGCTATACCGGGTTTGCCCTCGTCCTCCATAAGCTGGAAAATAGTACGCTTTGATCTGTAATGAGAGGGCTCAGGACAGGATTCCCTGACCACAAGGCCTTCGGCCTTGACCCCGTCAGATTCAAAACAATTGTTGCTAACACCGTAGTTGCCGATTAATGGATAAGTGAACATCAGAATCTGCCCTTTATACGAAGGGTCAGAAAGCGCCTCCTCATAACCTGTATATTGAGTAGTAAAAACCAGTTCTCCAGAAACTATGCCTTCAGCACCGAACCCGGTGCCTTGAATAATCGTTCCATCTTCTAATCCTAATACTGCCTTCATTGTAAGAACCTGGGTATACATGAAATGAATAGGCTATAAGTATTGCGATGGTAAAGTAACTTCCGCATAATACTAATATATATACCTTTCTCAAAGTCCTCAAAAAGTTAAATTGAATCAAAAAAACCGACTTTTTTTAGGAATCTGCGTATCATAAATATCACAAATACAAGCACCACCATAAAGACAGCACCTATGACAGTAGCAGGCCTTTCTGTCAATACCTGATCCGATGCATAGACCAGTTTTTTCCCATCCACACCCCATGTAGGACTGTCCTCGTTCACACCTCTTGTGACCTGTACATCTTCAATTACTGGTGAACATGTAGCAGTACCGCATAATAGAATGAACAACGATAAAAAAAAAAGAAAATCAGAGCAGAGTGATTTATAAACAAGATTAATATGTTTAACATATAACATTAATTAAATTATATACTTAACGACTTATTAATTTTTTGTTTGAGGATATCACTCAATATTTTACCGTCTACTTTGCCTCTGAACTCAGCCATCACCACACCCATAAGCGGACCCACGGCAGCCATGCCTTTTTCTTTCACAAAGTCCTGCCTTTCATGGATCATAGTATCAATGAACTGTTCGACATCGGCAGTATCACTGCCCGAAAGCCCTGCTTCGGCAGCAGCCTTCTGTGCAGAAATATCTGGCCTCTGTGCAAGTATTCTAAGCACAGGATCAATGCCTTCTCTGGAAAATGCAGCCTGTTCCACGAGAGAGAACACCTGTCTGAAATGCTCATCACAGAGTCTGTCGATGTCCGCACCATCACGTTTCAGCTCCGGCAGCATACCCGTAAGAGTACGGGAGATAAGGGTGGGTGTCACGATCTTCCCATCCTGGAAACGTGCGACCAGTTCCTCGAACAGAGGGAGATACGACGAATACACGATCATATCAGCAAGTTCGCCACTTAAGTCCAGCTCAGCAGTGAAACGCTTTGACTTGTCCGTGAGCAGTTCTGGAACAGGGAGGCTTGCAAAATGCTCCATTGAAATATCCGCCTGGGGCACATCGGTCTCAGGGTACATCCTTGCAGCCCCCGGCAGAGGCCGCAGGTAGGAGCTGTTACCATCAGGAAGTGCTTTACGTGTCTCTTCAGGCACACCCAAAAGAGCTTCATTTGCTCTTTTTATCACACTTTCCATAGCACCCCTGGCACGCTTCTCAACATCTGCCACCATTATGACCGCATCCCCATCCTTTGCACCCACTGCCTGGCGCAGTGCAAGCACCTCTGCCTCAGTAATACCATAATTTGGAAGTTCATCGGTGTGGAATATCCCACCAACTCCCGATGTCTTGGCACGGTCAGAGAACTCTGTACCAAGCCTTCTGCCAGGCTGGACTTCTCTGCCTACGAACCCGGCAAATCCCGGAAGCAATACAGCAAACACCTTGCCTTTCTTCAGAGATTTCTGTATGACCTTGGAAGTGGTCTTTTCAAAGACACCATTAACATCAAATATCTTATTACACACAGATGCACCTTTTGCCAGCAATGCATCCCTTATCTCAAGCAGGTTTGCCTGACGTTCCACTTCCCTCTCCACGAGCATTTCCAGGATATCCAGAGCCTGGACTCCTTTAAGCTCCACCCTGGCACCTTTTGCGATTGAAATATTGACATCCTGGCGGATAGTACCAAGACCGCGTTTTACCTTGCCAGTGGAACGCAGCAGCATTCCTATCTGCTGTGCCGTTTCTTTTGCATGTGCAGGTGATATGATATCCGGCGCAGTGCCTATTTCCACAAGAGGTATGCCCAGCCTGTCCAGGGAATATATCACCACATCCCCCTGATCCTCTATCTTCTGACACGCTTCCTCTTCAAGACACAGCACATCCACACCCACATGTCCTTGGGAAGTCTCTAGATAACCGCCCTTTGCAAGGAAAGCAGTACGCTGGAAACCGCTGGTGTTGGAACCGTCCACCACTATCTTACGCATTACATGCATCTGGTCAACGGGCTGCATATGCAGCAGTTTTGTGATCACAAGAGCAATGTCCAGAGCTTCCGGATTGACCTCGGTGGGTGGTTCGTCATCATTTTCCACAAGGCACGTGGAATCATAGGCCTTATAGCAGTATTTACGGTTGAGCTTGGACTGTTCCAGAGCCGCCCTGTCTGTCTCCCCCATCTCACTGGCTGTGGGGCGCAGGAACCTGAAAAACTCAGAAGTTGATTCTTTTATATCCCTTATTATCGTGGGGCACCTGCAGAACAGTTTCTGCTTTGAGTCCAGCTGCTGGTGGATCTCAAGCCCGCATTTCAAACCAAGAGCTCTGTAATCTAATTTATCAGCCATGTTATCAGCCATAAGAATTGATCCCCTTGAGGAATGTGATCTTGTCTACAACTTGGTGACCGTATAGTAAGGCAAGTATTAAGCATTGTTCCTTATTGTTCTTTTTTAAGTATCTGTTCCCTTATGCGAGCCCTCAGAGGCTCAACCTCTTCAGTCTTCTCCAGCATCCTGCGGATAGAAGTGCTGTTGAATACGGGCGTGACCTGTTCAAGCCGTGCTCTTGCAAGCGCCAGAAGATTACCGTCTATGCTGGGAAGTTCAACTTCCACATGTTCTCTGGGAAGTTCCGGTTCCACTTCCAGGGTACGGGATACATCGGGAAGATTACGTTTTCCTGTAACCATAGAATTAATGGCATCTTTCCACTGGCTGGCCCAGGGGCTGTCCGGTATTTCTGTATGGTGCACTAAGTGCCTTTCCACATGCATCACATCCTTCGGGCAGGCATTCACACAGGCACCACAATAAGTACACATATCCTGCTGAATGGAGATCTTGCCATCTTTTGACACATACCATAAATGTGATGGACAGACATTGAAACATCCATGACAGCCCTGAGGATCGCATTTGCTCACGTTAGGAGCAATGAGCGTGATCCTACCTTCAATAGGTTTCCTGATATCCATTGCATCATAAGGGCATACTATCTGGCACCAGGTACAGCGAGTGCATTTATTGTCATCGATGATTATCCTTCCGGCTACAGGAGGAGCTACACCTCTTTTCTCACCGACCACACGAATGGCTTCCTCTGGGCAAAGATCCTGGCAAAGGGTACAGTAATCGCATTTATCCTCATCCACCAGCAGCTGTTCGAAAGGTCTGACATCCGTAGGTGTCTTTTCTCTTTCAATGAGCAGGAATGCATCACAGAACCGTGCACACAGCCCACACAGGTTGCACTTCTCCGTGTCTATCTCTATCTGCCCTTCTATGCCTTCCTTAAAAGGCGAGACTTCAGCTTTGGTCGGCATATCCAGTTCAAGCCGGATAGCATCTTCAGGACATGCTGCCTCGCACAAGGCACAGGGAAGACACTTTTCATTGGCCCGGACAAAGTCGTCGTACTGCGGGAACTTTTCCTTTAAAGGAAAATCCCCTTTTTCGGTCATAGAGTATGCATGCATGGGACAGAACTGTACACACATGGAACAGAAAGTACACTTATCCAGATCCATGGTCACCGGAGGTGCATCCAGCCCCATGGAGATCTCCGTCATGGGCCCAAGTTCCAGAGCTTTTGTGGGGCAGAGACCTACGCAGATGCCACAACCTATGCACCGTTTGTAATCATAATCCAGTACTTTCCCGGACCTGTCGCTGATCTGCCTATAGATGAAGTGTGTACCATCCACATCCATTTCCTTTTCCAGGGACATGGATGTTTCATCACGGTCATCCGTCATTGTGCCCCTCCAGCAGCTCAGAACCTATGGGCCCTATCTCCTTAAGCTCATCCACGAAACTCTCTATGGACCTGGCAAATCTTTCACCTTCAGCTGCCGAGATCCATTCCACTTTCAGGCGATGGGGATCGATACCTATGTCCTCCAGCACTCCCTGCAGCACTTCCATCCTCTTTTTGGCACTGTAATTAGCAAAGATGTAATGACATTCACCAAGCCGGCAGCCCGCGACAAGTACACCGTCCGCCCCGCCCTTAAAGGCCTCCAGCACGAAATCCGGGTCCACGCGACCAGCACACATTACCCTGATAGCTCTGATATTGGTAGGATACTGTATCCTTGAAACGCCTGCAAGATCAGCACAGGTATAGCTGCACCAGTTACAGAGAAATGCTACAATAAGAGGGAACTCGGATTTTACTTCAGTGGCTGCCCGCACCTGAGCCAGGATCTGCTCATCAGTACTGTTACGCATCATGATGGCATCCGTGGGACAGGAGGCACTGCATGCACCACACCCATAGCATGAGACCTCATCTACCGTGGCTTTGCCGTTGATCACCTTGATCTTCCCGAACTGGCACACATCTTCACAAATTTTGCACCCTATACATTTCTCTTCGTCCACATGAGCACTTAGTGGGTCAGTTTCCAGCTCTCCCCAGGTAAGTAATTGCATGGTTTTGGCTGAGGCTGCCAGCCCCTGGGCAATAGCCGCCTGTATCTCTTTGGGACCGGAAGCACAACCCGCTATGTAAATTCCCTTCACATGAGAATCCACTGGCCTCATCTTGGGATGGGCAATCGCGAAGAAACGGTCCGTACGGCGGGAAAGATTAAGGACCCTGGAGATTTTATCAGCATCATCCGGAGCTTCCATTCCAGTGGAAAGTACTACAAGGTCATAGTATTCTTCTGTTACCTCGGAACTTAATGTATCCTCGAACCTCATGAACAGTTTGTTATTGAGATCCTGCTGTACCTCAGCCACTTTCCCCCTTATGAAATCAATACCCATAGACTGGGAACGGATGTAATACTCTTCATACATCTCCCCCGCAGCCCGTATATCTATGTAGTGGATAACGATCTCAATATCGTGATAACGTTCCTTGAGCAACTGGGCATTTTTCATGGCAGACATGCAGCATACACGTGAACAGTAAGGATTGCCCACAGTCTCATCCCTTGAACCCACACACTGTATGAATGCTACTTTCTTTGGTATTTGCCTGGTGGAAGGCACAAGCACTTTTCCCCTAGTGGGTCCGGACGCATTGAGCAGGCGTTCCAGCTCCATGTTGGTTATGACATCCGGGTAAACACCATATCCGTATTCCTCCTTGCGGGCTGCATCAAATATCTTATAGCCACTGGCAAGGATGATAGCACCCACTTTGATAGATATTGTTTCCTCTTTCATGTTGTAGTCAATGGCATCTGCAGGACAGGCCTGCATGCACAGTCCACAGCCTACACAGTAATCACTATCAATGTAAGCCACCTGGGGCACAGCCTGGGGAATGGGCATGTTTATCGCCTTGGTCCTGCCCATACCCATATCAAAACGGTTGGCCATTTCCACAGGACAGACCCTTGAGCATTCGTCCACGCATCCCTTGCATCTGTCCTCTATGACATATCTGGGTTTCTTTGTAACCGTTACCTGGAAATTACCTGCAAAGCCTCTTACCTCGGAAACCTCGGCCATGGTCATAAGATCGACGGACGGATGTTGCTGCACATCGGTCATCTTGGGTGCAAGCACGCAGATGGAGCAATCGTTCGTAGGAAACACCTCGTTGAGCAATGCCATTTTTCCACCGATCGTGGGTTCCTTTTCCACCATGTGTACATGATAGCCGCTGTCAGCAAGAGTTAGGGCGGCCTCTATGCCAGCGACCCCCCCGCCTATGATAAGTACACTCTTGTTGGCAGTTACTGTTTTTATCTGCAAAGGGTCCAGCAGCTTCAGGCGTGCGAGACCCATACGTATGAGGTCAAAAGCTTTCTGTGTTGCAAGCTGGGGTTCTGCCATGTGCACCCAGGAGCATTGTTCCCGGATATTCACCATTTCCAGCATGTACTTGTTAAGTCCTGCCTTCTGCAGCACTCGCCTGAAAGTAGGTTCATGCAGCTTAGGAGAGCAGGCTGCCACAAGGATATGATCAAGATCATGTGCCTTTATGTCCTCAGCTATGGAATCCTGGCCTGAATCCGAGCACATGAACTGCAGATCTTTCACAAGCACCACATCCTTTAGCTTGCTGACCTTCTCCTGCAGGCTATGCACGTTAATGACGTGTGCAATGTTCAGCCCGCAATGACAAATATAGACCCCTATGCGCATCTTGACGGCTCCGCTAAGACTTGATGATCTGAGTAAAGATATAGTTTTGGATGTGAGTAGCGAAAAAAGCTATGAATTGACTGGTACTCATCTTAGTTGAACCAAAATTAGCGAGAAACATTAGCTTACATGACAAACAAACTTAGATTGTAGAGAGAATTTTATATGTAGTCACTATTGCCTACTCCATGTTAGTAAATAATACTAATTATTTAGATTTTTTGTCAATTAATCCTTTCATTTCTTTGAAATGTTTGGGGTCTTCTACTTTAATTAAATCTAAAATATCTGTTAAAATAGAAGGTGTTTCATCTAAAAAAGATAAATCTTTTTCAGGATCATCTCTAATATAATCACTATGGGAATTTGCATCAGTATATCTTTGAATCCGTATCTTTTTTTCTTCCGTAATATCCAATTTATTAATTTGATTCCCAAAATTTCCAATCTCGCTAGGAACTCTAAATGCAAGAAATGCTTCGAGTAATCTCCTGCAAATATTTGGTAACAAATAATAATTCTCAAAATTCCCGTCACAATCTGTGGAGTTTTTGTAGACTAGGCTAAAAAGGTAATGATATTCTGAATTATATTCTTTTAACATATTATCAAGAGGTCGCAACTTTGCGACTCTCTGACCATCAACAACCATATTTTTCAACATATAATAACTGGAGTTAATAGAACGATTTCTACTAGCTTGACTTCTTCCGGCTTTCCACCAATTTTTCACTTCTTTAAAAAAAGAATGATTATGAGTTAATATAAATAACTGCAAAGCATCTTTTGTGCGATTTTTCATGAATCCAAAAGCATTGTAAAGAGCATTTGAATCCAAACTTGAGATAGGATCATCTATTACAATAATACCTTTTTTAATATCAAAATTTTTATCTTGAAGTGTCTTCAAGAAGTATATAAAAGATATAGCTGTTTTTTCTCCCTCACTTAAAGATTTAGCAACCTCACCAGATCTCTTAATCTGATAACCATTTTCTCTAATCTCAAATTTAATCTCATCTCGTCCAAGATAACTATGCAATTCTTCATTAATTTCTTCAGCCGGACGTAGGTGTTCGATGATTTGATTCTCTAATTCCTTAATTTTAGTATCAAGAATGTGAATAGTAGTATTTATTTCACGGAGTTGTTGGCTAATTTGATTTTGTTTAGCCTCTAGTATTAAATAATTATCTAAATTTTCTGCAACATAATGTTCTTCTAATTTAGTTTTTGACTTAGCTAGATCTTCAATAAAATTATTAGTTTTAGCATTATTTAATCGAATGATGCTATTAAGAATCCCTATTCCAGTTAGATCTATTTTTGAGATATCATCATTCATCTCAATTTTTTGAAAAGGATTTTTCTTTTTTTCTTCAATTTGGGTTAATAGCAAATCTAGATAATTAGAGTATTCTCTTAGTTTGTTCTCAAATTCATTTAAACTTAAAATATATTGGTCTCTATATTCAATGTAAAATTCAGTTTCATGTGGAAAATGTGTATTAGTAGCATTTTTATAAGAATAAATGTCCTTTTTGAGCGACTCAAGATCATTTATAAATTCATCATACTGGTCATTAAAATATTTTTCTAAACTTTCTATTACCTCTTTTTTCAATTCTTGTTCACAAAAAGGACAGCGGCCTGACTTTTCTTCATTGTATATCTTGAGACCACTACTCACCCACTCGTTTAATTCATTGTTAATTTGGAGCCTTTCAATGGTTTCTGAAACAACTGTTTTGTTCAACATAGGTTCTACAAAAGACTTTATTTCACTTTGAGAAAGAAGATTTAGTTTGACTTCATTTATTTTATCTTTTGGAGTGGATTCCTTTTTTCTCTTTAATTCATAAAACTCATTTTCAGTTAAGATTTTGTTTTTGTAATCTTGTTTTTTTAAAAACTCACATTTTGCTATAAATTCTTTTTTTGTATAGTTAGTATACCTATCTTTTTCACTCGTACGGTTACAATCTTTTATATTCTTTGCAATAGATGTGCACAGCTTGTCTTTTTCGGTAGTTATTTTATTTAACGTATTTGCAAGATCATTTTTTTCAATTTCAATTTGATTTCGTTCTGTAGTAAGCCTAGTAATTTCATTTTGTTTTCGTATGTCTTCTTTACCAAGAAAAAATATCGGACTAACATCCTGTTTAGGATTGAAAACATTTTCGCTAACAAAATCCTGATTGAAAACTTTAATCATTAATGACAATCGATTAAAATTCTTCTCGGTAATTATTTCATCATTTATTTGTAACTGTAACCCAGAACAGTCAGGAAACAGTTTTCGTTCTTCAAGCTGACGGAAAACATTTGAAAGTGTGGTTTTTCCTGAGCCATTCCAACCATAGATTAAATTGTATTTACTGAATTCTTCTAAATCATCCGACCATAAAAAATGCTTAAAAATGCGAAAATCATCTATTTTTTGTATTTTCTTTATCACAATCATCCCTCACATTTTTAAGCGTTAGATGGTACTTATTATTTTAAATAAGTTAATCAATGGTATATAAAATTTTGTCAAACTAGTTCAATGAATTCTACTAGTTTTATTTCCTAAAATTGACAGATCTGAATTTTTCTGAATATTCAACCTAAGCGTTTTTTAGCTAAAGGGAAAAAGATAGAAAGAATCAAGCATAAATAAATCTGCAAAAACCTACCAATTTCTGCCAAATTGGTAGTTTCTAAAACTGAACCATTGTGAAAAACACAAAGGAGAAAGAGCTTCATGTACAAATACAAGGGTTTCAGAAATTAACTGACATCAAAATCCCTTACTCAATATGAAGTGTGATCTAACCCTTCATGCATAAAGCAAATAGTTCTTATACAGGTGAAACATATTCCTTACTTACTAGTAAGTAAGTGCACGATCATGGAAGAGATGAACACTACCAAGCAACAGATACTCCATTACGGACGAAACTTTTTGCAATGCAGAGGCTACAATGGGTTCAGCTACCGGGATATTGCCCGGAAGCTTGGTATAAAGAATGCAGCCATTCATCACTATTATCCTCAGAAGGAAGACCTCGTTGCAACCATATTTGAAGGCATAAGGCAGCAATTTACTGAGGATACTGCCAGAATGAGCGGTTCTGGCTGCTCGGCCCGTGAACAGCTGCAATACTTCTTTGATTTCATGTTGAGTGAATTCGACGAAGGCCGTAGCATCTGTCCTATAGGTTCCGTTATCGTTGACTTTGAAGAACTTCCTGATAAGGTAAAGGAACAGCATTTATTGTTACTGGAAGATGTGCTGGCATGGTTTTCAGAGGTTCTGAAAACCGGCCTGGAAAAAGGTGAATTTAACTTTTCCGAACCTGTCGATCTGCGTGCAGAAGCTATACTTGAAACCTTGCTGGGTGCCAGGCAATTTGCCAGCATAAGGGGAAGAGGAACGCTCGAAAGATCGATCTCCCTGATAAGGTCCGACCTGGGATGGAAGGATTGACCTTCCGGAAAAATAACTTACTGAAAAATACAGCCTGACAAACCAATCAGATCTGGAGGAATTTAATGCCTACTATGACTATCATTTCATGCAAGATCATGCAGGATGAGATCATATGGATCCTTGAAAACGACCCTGCGATCAATGAGATCATTGTTGTTGACAATGAGAACATAGGGGAGTTTGTGGAAAAGCTCGATAGAACGAACATTGTCTACACAACACTTCCCCTTGGGAATATCTCTCCTGTCTGCGAAGCAGAAAATGAGTCCAAATACACTGTCCTGATCTATCTTATGGAACTGGGACTGCACAGGAGTCCTAAAGAGCTGAAAAAGAAAGTATATGAGACAGTCGAAGTTCTTGCTCCTTATTCTTCGGGCATCTTACTTTTTTACGGCTTATGCGGCAATGTACTTGGTAATATCGAAAAGGACTTTGCTGCCAATGCACTCTCATGCCCTGTGCATATCCTGAAAGACAATAAGGACAGGATCGTAGATGACTGTATAGGGGCGACCGTAGGGGGAGTGGATAACTACCTGAAGATACTTAAAAGCGTGAGTGATGCAGGGACTTATCTCTTTACACCCATGTATAGCAAAGGCTGGCGGGAACTGCTTGATATAAACAGCAGACTGCACGGTGATCCGGAAAAGGCATTACAAATGATGAAAAAGACCCATGAGATGATCGGATACAAGAGGGTAGCAAAGATCAATACAGGCCTTTCCTATACTGAGAATTTTGATGATGCAATAAAGGAATTCGCAGAAATATTCGATTTCGAGATACTGGAATTCAATAGTGGTAACCAGAAGATCTTTGAAGACTGCTACCAGCAGTTAAAAGCAGAGATCAAGGCATAATATTGATCGGAACTGCAAAAGCCATATCATATTGATATTTCACTCTATTATCACAGGCATCCCAAGAAATCTTCCATAGTGATCTGCTGCTGCGGAGAATTGCTCAAGTTGTTTATCAGTGAATTCAACAAATGGCTGAGGCCTGATAATAACAGAACCTCTTTTGAAAGTACGTCGCCATGTCCCTGCTATCCGGCCATCCATAACGATGGTCGAGCTGAACATGCCATTGTTCCAGGGAACTATCTGATGGGCATATTGTGGATGAAGTATGGCAGTTCTATCTTTATATCCCAGCATATACTCGTCAAAACCTGGCAGTAGATATATTCTCTGCATCTTTTCACACACATTTGCTGTATCTGATGGCATCCAATAGGTCTGACCATCCACTGTGAATTGTACCAGCTCTGATGCAACTGCTAAAAGACCGGCTCGTGCCTCAGTGATCTTAAGTCCCGACCACCATACGAAGTCCTGCAATGTAGCGGGTCCTCTGCTGGCAAAATATCGCCTCGCAAGTTCAGCCAGAGCCTGATCACGCCCTAATATCTTCTTTTTCGGCACCCACTCATCAAGTAGTACGAACGTTTGCTGCTTGCCATCCTGCGGACCAAAACAGATCAACCCTTCCAGGGCAGCCCACCACAGAATATGATAGCCACGTTGTCCGGTTGTGGAGATATGTGCTTTCTCAAGCAGTGCATATATATCAGATCTTGTCAGCTGCTTACCACCCTGCAATGCATTTAAAAAAATGTCTTTGCAGTGCGCAAAGGTCCCATTGTCAAGATCCAGCTGCTGATGCCTTGTAACACTGCCTGCAATAATACGCGGCGCCACCAATTCCAGAATCCAGTGAACGTCTTCAGCAGCCACAAAATGTAACGTACCCCGCATCAGCCATGTACGTACAATGGCCCTGTCTGCAATTGCTTTCTCCACATCTGCATCTGTAGCGTCTGGCAGTCTTAAGCCAATAGACCACTTGGCACCTGTATAATCCTGTGCCTGCATTGCCACAAGGTACTTGATCAATCCACCTGGAGAGTCACACCCTGTACCTGCTATCTGCTGGTTGTGCAATCGAAGGCTGGGAATGTTTAATAAGATCGTATCTCTTTTTGGACCTGTCACTTGTTAAATTCTGCTGAACCCGGATTTATGTGTTTCTCTGAAAGCATGTTCAGAGCATACATAGCACCTTATGGCATAACCCATACAGCTGCTATCCATTATCTTACCATCTTGCCATCGTTTTTATACACTTTCATGATATTAAATGCCTATTTTTTTATATATAGTAAAGTTAAAATACTATTAATATATTTATACAGCTACCGACTATTTGAGGTGTACAAAAATGGATAACATTTGTTCAGAATGTAATACCGACATTACAGAAGCAGAATACAATTTTTCCTTGCATAGATTTGACCGTCCTCTCTGCAGGGAGCATCAGAGATCACAATACATCGATAGTGAAGTCGTGAATGTTCAAACGTATGCTGACCATGAGAAAGGCATTGATTCTAACAATATTTCAGAAAAGGACAGTATGTTCATTGAAAATATTATAAAGGGCAAGATAGCTGAAACTCTTGTCGGGGAATTGTTCACATATTTAGGGTACGGCGTCTTCAGGTACAATATAGCGAACAGTCTTCCTGGAGTGATGCAACTGCTAAAAGAGGTACGTGCCGATGCTGCTACAAATATCAAACGAATGCCTGATCTCGTGATACAGCATCCACATAGTGGTGAAGTCTACTTTGCTGATGTCAAGTTCAGGAAGAACGAAACATTTACTTTTGATGACATTGGACCGGATTATCCATATGAGAACTGCTACTTTATCGTTGTGTCAAAGAAGCATATAAAATGCATAACGTATACTGAACTGAAAGAGGGCAAGGAGATAACTCCATCTTCACGTAACTATCTTGGTAACAGGAAGGAATTCGAGCTGGACAAAGATGTTATCATCAGGTTCTGTGACTTTGCAATCAAGTTCTTTGATGCAGTATAACATCCCCACATACATTTAAAGTAAACTGAACAAGTACAGGATAGGCTGTAATTAGTGTTTGAGAGAGGGTCTGCAGTTTGTTTTAAAGTATAGCATAACAGAAAATATAAATACAGTCTATCCTTCATACATTTCTTCTGGTTTTGTATAATAAATTCTCATAAATAGTGTCAGAGTATCCACTTGGAAACTACCTCCCTTATAAAGTAGTATCCACAATATACCGGTATCAAAAAGATATCAAATTATAAGGTGAAAATATGTTTTGTTACCAGTGTGAAGAAACCCTTAATGGAACAGGCTGCACAAAGAACGGAGTCTGCGGAAAGAAAGAAGATGTCGCTGATCTGCAGGATGATCTTCTGTACGTTCTGAAGAGTATTGCCTTCTACAACTCAAAGGCAAGGGCTAACAAGCTCAATGAGGCAAAAACCGATGAGTTCATTCTTGATGGTCTTTTTGCAACCGTCACAAATACCAATTTCTGCAAAGCAGATATTCAGTCCATGATCGATGAAGGCTTTGATATTAAGGATGGAATCAAAAAGAAACTTCTCAGTGCAAAGGTCATTGATGAGGGATCCAGCTCATCTTTCCCAAGATGGATAAAAGAAAAACTGCTAGGTGCCGGCCCGAAAGCCGGAGAGCCATTGCCCCTTGTAGCAAAGGTTACTGCTGAAAGCCTGACCAGCATAAACACAGGTATCTTTGCCACAGAGAACGAGGACATACGCTCCCTCAGGGAACTGCTGACCTATGGTCTTAAAGGCATGGCAGCATATGCCCACCATGCAAGAGTTCTCGGATACACAGATGACGCGATCTCCACTTTCACAGAGAAGGCTCTGCTGGCAACAATGGATGATGACCTGGGTGTAGCCGAGCTCGTTCCCCTGGTGCTGGAATGTGGTTCAATGGGTGTTACCACGATGGCTTTGCTTGATAAGGCAAACACTTCCACATACGGTAACCCTGAGCCTACAGCTGTGAACATCGGAGTGCGCAATAATCCGGGAATACTTATCAGTGGTCATGACCTGCGCGATCTGGAACAGCTACTTCAGCAAACCCAGGGAACAGGCGTGGATGTGTACACACATGGCGAGATGCTCCCCGCAAACTCATACCCTGCCTTCAAGAAATATGACAACTTTGTAGGCAACTATGGAGGTTCCTGGTGGAAGCAGAAAGAAGAGTTCGAGAAATTCAATGGTCCTATACTTATGACCACTAACTGTATCGTACCTCCCAAGGATTCTTATCTTGACCGCATCTACACCACAGGTGTCGTGGGTTTCGACGGTGTCAAACATATAACAGCAAACAAGGATGGAACAAAGGATTTCTCTGCGATCATTTCGCAGGCAAAGCAGTGTAAACCACCCGTACAGCTTGAAGAAGGCACCATCATGGGAGGATTTGCACACGTATCAGCTCTCTCCGTAGCTGATAAGATCGTCGCAGCGGTCAAAGCCGGACAGATCAAAAAGTTCCTGGTGATGGCCGGATGTGATGGCAGGCACAAGGAAAGGGATTACTATACTGAGTTCGCAAAGGCTCTGCCAAAAGATACTGTGATCCTGACAGCAGGTTGTGCAAAGTACCGCTACAATAAGCTGGACCTGGGGGACATAGGCGGTATCCCGAGAGTTATCGATGCAGGACAATGCAACGATTGTTATTCACTGGTCGTCATAGCCCAGAAGCTCGCAGAGGCATTCGGACTGAAGGACATAAATGATCTGCCGGTATCCTACAATATTGCATGGTACGAGCAGAAGGCTGTGCTTGTGCTGCTGGCATTGCTGAGCCTGGGTGTAAAGAACATCATGCTCGGACCTACCTTGCCGGCATTCGTTTCACCCAATGTACTCAATGTACTTGTGGATAACTTTAACATCAGGCCAAACTCAACTGTAGAAGAGGACATGAACGTCCTCGTCTAAATTTTTTTATGGTGATACGTATGAAAATAATTGATGTAAATAAAGCCACTAAACAGGAGAATCCTCATGGTGTTTCTGTGAACAAGTTATATGATACGGAGCATGCACAGATAATGCACATGGAGCTTAAGCCCGGAGAAAGCCTGAAGAAGCACTCCACACCTACGGATGTATGTTTTTACATCCTTGAAGGAAAAGGCATTGTGGAGATCGGCGAGGAAAAGGAAGAGGTTTCAAGGGATATGCTTATCGAAAGCCCTGCAAAGATACCTCACAGACTGATGAACGAAGGAACAGAGAATTTCCGTTTCCTTGTGATCAAGGCTCCGCGGCAGACAGAATCCACGAAGATGATGTAACAGCTTACAACAGCAATTCAATTTTAATTCTGTTTTTCTTTTTTATATTTTTGCTTTTCTTTATTTTTGATGTCTTTTTCAGAACAATATTTTATGCAATATCCCCAGTGTTACTTTTACATACATTTTTTGCATACTTAATCATAACATATTTATATTGAATCTGGTATACAGTAACATAAAGTATCACTTTCAGTGATTTGAACTAATTATTAAGACAGAGGCGATCGAATGAATATATTGCCAGAGCCGGAGGTTTTGCTCTCCGACATGAATTTCGTGCTGATCATATCCGCATTCCTCCTGGGTGCATTACATGCGCTTGAGCCAGGTCATGGCAAATCCGTAATGGCTGTGTTCGTTATGAGTACGCGTGCAGACCTGAAAGATGCACTCATACTGGGATTAACTGTAATTTTCTCCCATGTGATAGTAGTGATCACGTTAGGAGTGGCATCTATCTATCTTGTAAATATCCTGAATGCCGATATTACTCATGATATTATGAGCGTGCTTGGAGGTCTTATACTCATAGGAGTAGGTGCATGGATACTGCGCAGGTTCTATCACCATCATGAAAATGATCACAGCCACCAGATCGATACCCGCAAAGGCGTGATCGCAATTGGGCTTTCCACGGGCCTGGTTCCCTGTCCGGCGGCTCTGGCTGTACTGCTGCTGGGCATTGCCACCGACCATGTGTACAATGGTTTGATATACATACTTGTATTCAGCATTGGACTTGCTCTTTCCATAGTTTGCCTGTCTGTGCTGTTTGTAAAAGGTCGTGGGTTCCTGCAGAGCTATGTGGGCAGCAGTAAACTGGAAAAATTGCCCCTTGCCAGTGGTTCTGTTATTATTGTGATCGGCTTGTTCACTCTGCTGCATCCTCTTATGGAACATTTCGGAATGTGATATCTCTATGATCTCAATCTTAGACACTCTTATAATAGAATACCACAAGATTCATATCCCGGATGCACTCCCATGACATTATGGGCTCAGAAAGTACTGTCCTTTTCAGGGAAGTGCAACGCTTCGATCAATGGTGGCTCAGGTTACTGGTCCTTGTACCCACCTCTATGGTGTGGTATGGCGCCATACAGCAGCTGATCCTTGGTAAGGCCTTTGGTGATAACCCCACATCAGACATCGGAATGTCGATCCTGCTGATCCTCTTTGGAATACTTTTACCCCTTTTTATGTATTCTCTTAAACTTAGAACTGAAGTAAGACAGGATGGACTTTACGTCCGCTTTTATCCGTTTCATCTATCTTTCAGGCACTACCCATATACAAATATAAACATTTATAGAGTGCGGAAATATAGTCCCATCAGAGAATACGGTGGATGGGGTATTCGTTATGGGCGCAAGGGTATGGCCTACAATGTGAGAGGTAACTGTGGGGTGGAACTGGAGTTCAATGACGGGAAAAGCCTGCTGATTGGATCACAGGAACCTGAAGAACTGGAACGCTACATACATATCGCCATGAGAAGATAGAAACTGCAGATACAAGTGATACATAACCCTGTTATCTATTAGTATAGATCTTTTTATTAGTATTGATCATATCCCTCAGTTCACTCGTATCACAACGAACCTAATATTTTTATGTATGCTTCACCTAATACATCACGGAGATGTTCTATGACCGATAATACACAGAAAGTACTTGAAGCAATGAAAAACGCAGGAAAGCCAGTGAGGCCGGGAGATGTCGCCAAGATTACCGGGATCGACAGCAAAGAAGTGAGCAAGATCATCAGTTCCCTGAAAGAGGAAGGTAAGGTAATTTCTCCCAAACGCTGCTATTATTCTGCTGAATAAGCAGTTTGCTCTCTTTTTCTTTTATGTTTGCCTGATCAGTGTGATATTGGCTTTTCTCTGACGTGGCCCGTCAAGTTCCACAAAGAATATCCTCTGCCATGTGCCAAGTACAAGCTTGCCATCTATAATGGGTAGAGTTTCACTTGACCCCAGGAGCATAGCCCGCAGGTGAGAATCGGCATTGTTGTCTATGCGATCGTGATTATAACCTGCTCCGGGAGGCACCAGCTTGTTAAGCAGGTTGAACATATCGGAAAGCAGCCCAGGTTCATTCTCGTTAATGATGATAGCAGTAGTCGTGTGAGGCGTACTTATCACACATATGCCACTGCGTATTGAGCTTTTGTTCACTTCTGATAGAACATCGTCTGTGATGTCTATCAGTTCGACTGCGAGATTCGTATCGATCTTCATAAAACCACTCCACCATCAGTATTCTTCATGCTTCGATATAGGTCTATGGGAATATACCATTAATTCCGATCTTAAGGGCGAAACATGTTTATTGTATTGTGATATCTATTTACATAGGGGTATAGAGCATTTACACTTGTACAACTGTGCGGAAGTATACCTTTATATACCACTTGTTCGTATAAATTAGAACAAATGGGGACAAGTGGGCAAGCAACTTGATTTGCTGAGAGCCTACAAAGGAGCTATTATATGGACGACAAGAAAAAGCATTCTTTCGATGAGGATTTTGATAAAAGCCCGATTATGGACATCGAACAGCTTATTCAGCACTTGCTGTCCATGTTCTCCAGAGATGCTGATGACATCGGTGAGTCCTTTATCTATGGGTATACCATCTTCCAGAAGGTCGGCGAAAAGCCCGACATACAGGGTTTCAAAATAGCCCACTCCTCTTTTTCCGAGGATGAAGACGATGAAGAAGGCGATATATACATAAATAATGTGGAACCGGTTATCGAGATCTTTGAAACTGAAGATACTGTGTACTTGACAGCAGAACTTGGAGTGGATGAGGAATATGTGGAGTTCTCCCCTTCTGAAGAAGCAGTGGAACTGGTGGTCATAGCACCTAACGTTGGATATTCAAGAGTTATGGAACTGCCTGTACCGGTAGATCCCGAGACTGCGGTATACACTTGCAGGAACGGTGTTTTTGAGATATCTCTCAAAAGGACTTGTTCTGAATAAGATATGAGAGCATTCTCATTACATTTTTGATGTGTACTTATTTGTTTTAACGTAGTTCATTATTTTTTAGTTAAGTTACTTTTGATTAAAGTCGATCAACTTTAACACACCCCAGTATTTTTATCAGTTATACCTAGTTCTAATGCCATATTTGTTTTTACCAAAACTTTTTATAGTATAAAGTCGGAATACGGATAGATACTGTACAATACAGTAGAATAATAATTATAATGGTGTATGGAAATGGAACCGACATATATAAGCAAAATAATGTTGCGGATAATATGGTCATCCGACAGGATGTTATTTACAGGCTCTTGCCAGATACAGAGGTGTTATTGAATGGCGCTTGATACGGGCGATACGGCCTTTATTCTAATCTGTACTGCCATGGTTATGCTTATGACCCCCGGTGTGGGTTTGTTCTATGGCGGTATGGTAAGGAACAAGAACGTCATTTCAATGATCGCAATGTCGTTCATAGCATTCGCAATAGTGACCATCCAGTGGGTAACAGCCGGTTATTCCCTGGCGTTTGGAAGTGATATCTCAGGCTTTATAGGAAGCCTTGAGCACTTTGGCCTTAATGGCGTAGGAATGGGCGGAGAAGGGATACCTGATATACTGTTCATGGTATTCCAGCTGGTATTTGCAGGCGTCACACTTGCAATTCTCACATCCGGTGTTGCAGAGAGGATAAAGTTGAGCTCTTTTATAGTACTGGGCGTGCTGTGGACCACACTTGTATATGATCCCCTGGCCCACTGGGCATGGGGCGGTGGCTGGGCATCGCAGCTTGGGGCACTGGATTTTGCAGGAGGTACTGTAGTACACATAAGTTCCGGATTCGGCGCCCTTGCTCTGGCCCTGGTAATCGGGAAGCGATCGGGGTTCGGCAAGTTCAGCATGGAAGCCGAGAATATCTCACTTACTTTGATAGGTGGCGCTCTCCTATGGTTCGGATGGTTCGCCTTCAATTCCGGAAGTGCACTTGCAGCTAATGGCTTGGCAGCAAATGCCTTTGTAGTCACTAACATTTCAGCGGCCTCCGGTGCTCTTACCTGGATGCTTGCTTCATGGGCAAAGGGTAAGCCCAGTTCCCTGGGAATGGTAAGCGGTGCAGTGGCAGGTCTGGTGGCAATAACTCCTGCATGCGGATTCGTCGGACCCATGGCAGCGATAGCAATAGGAGGTATTGCAGGTGTGCTGTGCTACAGGATGCTGCTCTTGCGTGTGAAGAAGGGTCTGGATGAAAGCCTGGACGCCTGGGCCATCCACGGTATGGGGGGTCTGTGGGGAGCTCTCGCAACAGGGATATTTGCAAGTGCTTCCATCGGAGGTGTGGACGGCCTCATATACGGCAATGTAGACCGATTCCTGATCCAGGCTCTGGATGCCGGTGTTGCCATTACATATGCCTTCGTGGTAACATACATCCTCGCCCAGGTGGTAGACAAGACCATGGGACTGCGGGTGACAGAGACCGAGGAATATGTAGGACTGGACATCTCGCAGCATGGTGAATCCACGAAGGGATGAGGGAGGTGATAACGATGAAGAAGATCAATGCAATCATACGTCCGGAGATGCTTAACGACGTTAAGGCTGCCCTGGCAGAGAAGGGATATTTCGCCATGACAGTATACGAGGTAAAGGGCAGAGGTTCTCAGAAAGGGATATGCCTCCAATACAGGGGTAAGAAGATAGAAGTGGATATGATCCCAAAGATAGAGATAGATATGGTGGTGAAGGATACAGATGTCCGTCCAATCATTGATATCATACGTAAATCAGCCCGTACGGGCAAATTCGGTGATGGAAGGATCTTTGTCTCCCCGGTGGAATTGGCCGCAGCCATCAGAACAGATGATGAAACCACAGAATAACTATAAAAATAAATGGCCGGATAACTCCGGCAACTATCTTTATTCTATATTTTTAGTTAAAAATAAACTGAATGGAGCGAAATAACAGTCGCTCACATTCAAACCATTCAGGCTTTTGTCACGGTCAACTTCGGTCTCTGGTCGGCATTTGACCAATCCGAGCTGTAGAAGGCAATGTAATTATCACCCTCAGTTCTTGCCTTGAGGAAGAAACCGGTATTTGTAGTACCGCTTACATATTCCTGTACAAGCTGTGTCACATCGAATTCATGGTACTGGTTATCAGGGACTGTACCAGCCGGGAAGGTCACAGATGCATAAGGAGCACTGCCCTGGGCAACGCCATTAACATCGAACCACGCCCCACCCACTGGTGTCCATGCCTTGCGATAATCGTAGTAGTACCACGTCACATACTTCGGGTTCCACGCCCCTGGTCTGTAAACTTCAACAACAGTATCAGAAGTGCGTGTCTTGCCTGCCGGATAATACCAATATAGTGAGAGTGTTGCCTGGGATATTGTATCATCTTTATCATACATGCTAAGGTCGAACAACATCACATCCCTGGCACGGGATTTGCTCTTTCCAACATCCAGATAGGTTGCAGTGGAAAGAACTGAGCACGCTGAAGACTCACGCAAGTTATTGTCGTAGGTTGGAGTCAGAGTCATAGACACAGAAGGTGTTTCGGGTGCAACTTTGATCAACCAGGCATCTGCAGAACCAGCTCCGTACGACATGGTCTCTCCTGCAACAATGTATCCCCCATCCGAAGCCTGCTGGACCGAATATACAGAATCACCTTCAGTTCCACCAAACTTCGTGGTCCACTGCTGGTTACCATTACTATCAACTTTGATCAACCAGACATCAGTGTCGGGAACGCCATACGAGCGGACAGTGCCTGCTAGTATGTATCCTCCATCCGAAGTCTGATAAACCGAGTATGCACAACCAGCAACATCGGTCTCATATCCTCCACCAAATCTCTTATCCCACGTCATGTTACCATTGCTGTCAGTTTTGAAGAGCCAGGCAGCACCCGGGTCTCCCAGATCACCCCCAGCTTCTCCTGCGAGTATATAGCCTCCGTCAGAAGTCTGCTGAACTGAATTTGCGAAATCATAACCAGCTCCACCTGAGAAACCCGTACTCCATATCTGATTGCCTTCGCTATCAACTTTGCTTAACCAGAAATCCAGAACTGAAGTTGGCCTCTCAACCCAGCCTGCTATTATGTATCCCCCATCCGAAGTCTGATCAACGGAAGATGCGTGATAATCAAAACCATCATCTGTTTTGGCAAAAGTCGTATTCCACTGCTGGTTACCATCACTATCAACTTTGATCAACCAACCTGGACTATAGCTACTATCTGGAGAAGAAGAGTTTGTATCTGCTGCTATAATGTATCCTCCATCCGAGGTCTGCTGAACTGAAAAAGCATGATCATAATTTGATCCGCCATATGTCTTATTCCATGTCTGGTTACCACTACTATCAACTTTGATCAGCCAAACATCACTATAAGCTCTTCCATATTCATCAGTACCCCCAGCTCCATACGAAGCAGTAGCTCCTGCTAGTATATATCCCCCGTCAGAAATCTGCTGGACTGAATTTGCACCATCATCCAAGGTTCCGCCAAAGGTCTTATACCATGTCTGGTTGCCACTACTATCAACTTTGATCAGCCAGGCATCAGATCCACCAGCTCCATATGAAGAAGTAGTTCCTGATAGTATGTATCCCCCATCCGAAGTATTCTGAACTGACTTTACAACGTCATCCGAGGTTCCACCAAATGTCTTGTTCCACTGTTCTGCAGGAGCAACTGCCTGCACTACTGTGGGTATGATCGCAAATAGAATTAAGGCCGCCAATAATACTGTTATTTTACTGTTCATTTTACTACACGCCCCTATCCCTATATCCCACTATTCACTTACATATAAAAGTAAAATGAAATGTGGGATCACTGATATCCACAATCAAAAGACCATCAATGTATACGTAGCATAATCGCCTTCTATGGTAACATCAGATACTGCTGATAGACTAATTGTTCTCTCTAATTCTGATGGATCGGACACATCAGTGAGATCTAGTACAACAAGATCCTGCCTCTGGCCAATTTATGTATAACAACAAAGCTTATTCCTACGGCCAATAACAGAAACAACAGTAAATCCCAGATTAGATCGATCTACCTGATCTTATTCAAATACATACCCTCTCCACCAGTTATAGCAAACTTCCAGTTACCTTAGTGGATACCCCCATGTATAATATAGGAAGAAGGCCCAAATATACTTTATGAAAAAATTATGCAAAAAATAATATAATTATAAGTTTAAATTTTGTTTTTTCAAAAGCCATAAAAATGTAAAATTATTGTGACGAGTGCATTGATCTGGTTTTTCTCATACCTTGCAGTAAGAATAGTGATGATGTAATCCTTAAGACCCATGATATCTCAGGGAAGATGAACTCAGAGTATTACATTTACCTCAATGATAAGAATGATAAGCAATGAAATGCTTAGTGGATCTCTTTTTCCAGGTACCTGAACACTTCTTCAAGGTCCGTATATCTGAGATAAGCATACTCATCAAGCGGTGTGGGCATGTTATTGACTATGACCAGTCTGCAGCCATGCTTTATAGCGTTAAGAGGCAAGGAAGCTGCCGGATGGACCACCAGGGATGAACCGATCACCACCATAAGATCGGCTTGCGAGCTTTCGGAAATTGCCTGAGAGAAGGAGTTTTGGTCCAGCATTTCTCCAAAAAAGACAATATCAGGCTTAACAAGACCTCCACAGCGGTCACATTTTGGGACGACCTGATGACTGTGCACAATAGGGGAAATAAGCTCATAAGGGAATTTTTTGCCGCAGTGCAGGCAGGTGTGCTGTGCAGGAGAACCATGGATCTCTATGACCCTCCTGGAGCCTGCCTTCTGGTGCAGCATGTCAATGTTCTGGGTGATTATCGACTTCACCATGCCCTCATCTTCCAGTTTCGCCAGCATTCTATGGATTATGTTGGGTTCCTTCTCTTCCAGGTTGTAGATGAACTCCCTGCCATGAGTATAGAAATATGCTGGATCCTTGCGGAAGTAATGAATGTCGAAGATCTTATCCGCATCGAATTGCTTGTATATGCCCTTGCTGCCCCGAAAGTCAGGTATACCTGACAGTGTAGAGATACCGGCACCACTGAGGAACACGCAGTGACTGGAGCTATGCATAAGGGAGAGAAGCTGATGCATAAAGAGAGATTGTTGCTGAGAGGTATATATCTTTTACCCGATCTTGCGAAGAACGTCTCTGACTCCCTGAATACCATCACAGGATTGGACACTTTCATCACTGTTTTGCCGTTTATCTGCTAAATAACAGAGCAAGAGTTTCGGACATCCATGACCACCGATGGAAGTTGTGTGTCTTTTATTACATAGCTTTAAATACAGAAAACTAAAAACACTTCTATTGCTTCACTGTCAGAGAAGGGTTATACGTTACAATAGGAAGGGAACAACAATGGAAAGAAAAGAAAGGGAAACGATCCTCAAAATCATCACGGCAATAACTTTTCTGGTTATGGTTGCTGTCAATGGTCTGGCCAACACCCTCCCGATCAATGGAGTGAACACTGGCCAGATCTCAGATTCCTATCCCAATCTCTTTGCCCCGGCAGGACTGACCTTTGCTATCTGGGGACTCATATACCTGCTGCTTGCAGGATATACACTGTACCAGCTTGGCATTTTCCGAGACGATACAAGTGCCACGAGGACTGAGCTATTGAGCAGGATCGGAGTACTGTTCTCTGTTTCTTCCATTGCCAATACAGCCTGGGTATTCGCCTGGCACTACCACATAATCCCATTGTCCATGTTACTGATGATAGTGATCCTTGTTTGCCTGATCCTGATAAACCAGACGATGAAGAACCAAGGTTTTTCTCAGAGGGAATATTTTTTCATCAGGCTCCCGTTCAGCGTGTACTTCGGCTGGATCACAGTAGCAACCATTGCTAACGCTACTATCCTTCTAGTAAGCATTGGATGGAAAGGTTTTGGACTGGCTGAAGCGACCTGGGCCGTCATAATGATCATTGCAGGACTTATCATAGCAGTCGCAACGATGCTAAAGAACAGGGATATAGCTTACGGACTTGTTATTGTCTGGGCCTATGCGGGAATATTACTTAAACACACTTCATCCGAAGGATTCGCCGGCCAGTATCCTGCAGTTATCACCACAACGATGGTCAGCATCTTTTTGTTGCTTCTTGCAGAAGCATATATCCTGAGGTCAGCAAGGAAAAGGATGGCCGCGTAGAACGGCCCCGGAGAGAATGTTGCATTTTGCTTATCAGCAGGTCCGGTTTCGCGGAAAGGATGCATGAGCTAGCTGAAAATTTTTTTCTGCTGACGTTGGATGGATAGCTTTCAGCCGGAGATGAATAAGGAAAAAGCATTTAAGGTGAATCAATTTTATTTAATTCACCTTGTAATGTCTCTAGCCTTGTTTTTAGTGCAGGCAGTTCATTTTCCACAGTATCCCACACTAGATTGTAATCAACAATAAAATATGCATGAATAAGCCTGTTTCTCATCCCGGCAATCCTGCTCCAGGGTAGATCTGGAACAAGAAGTTTTATATTTTCAGGTATTGCCTTGGCAGCCTCACCCAGTATCTCAAACTGCCTTACAACTGCACTCTTGGTTTTTGCATCACACATGAAATCTTCTTTATCCATACCATGAGTAAAATCCTCTATTGCCTCTACTGCATCGATCATTTCAGACAAGTATAGCAAAGGTGACCTCATAAAGCCACCAGCTCTCTTAACACATCATCACGCATCATTGGATGCAAGGCTCGCATGGAAACCACATCAACAGGAATGCCAAGTATCTCTTCAAGGTAGTCTCCAAGTCCCACCAGATCAAATAGAGTTGCACCATCATCGAAATTAACAAGTACGTCCACGTCACTGTCAGCTTTCTGTTCACCTCTGGCATAAGAACCAAAGATGCCTATGATCTCAGCTTTGAACATTTGTCTGATCTCATTCCTATGCTGCTTGATCAGGACTTTCATATCATGCATTATTATGTGCCTTCCCTCCATCTTATCCGTGAACGATCTCTCTATAATCTAAACTAACTACGTTCATATTAAAGATTGCTGACCATTTCCATGACTTTGGTTCAGTTGCCCTTTTGCCACTATACCATTGCCAGATAGGTTCTGTAGAGAATTTAGATAAACTTTTTTTGATCGATCGATACAATTTTTTATCAATGCAAAGGCGCTAAGACGCTAAGGAGCAAAGAAGAGAATTAGAAGCTTTGCTTCCTTGCGACATTGCGTCTTTGCGTTTCAAATGAATTGTATTAAGAAATAAATAAGGATAAAAAACAACAGAGAGAAATAGTGCATGATCTTTTTTATTTCAGCCAGAGCCTGCTATCTCCGGGAAAAGATCGCAGCCATTCTCGAAAAAAACAATGTCCGGATCATCTGTCCCTGCGTGAGAGCATACTCCCCTGTGAGACATGTGCTAATGAAGAAGTATCCACTGAAGGGCGCATCCACATGAATGTGAAGAACTCATCTAAAGATGAGGTAATGGACAAGATCAAACGGCAAAAAAGGTATGGACAGCTTGTGTTCGGAGAACTGAAGAAATAAATTATGGCAACGTTTAGGAAGGGACTTCAATAAGAAAGATGCACTGAAAGGAAAATAATATATGGGAAGCGAATTAAATCAGACTGTCAATAACTAAAATTAAAAAGAAAAATAAAATATAATTAAACATGACATTACTCATCAGATGATAGAGTATATGCCATATTATCTTTCACAAAATGTTCAAAGAAGCTTGATCTCAAAGCCTACCACAGGCTGTCCCAGACCAAAGTTAACCAGTACCTGTGGATAGATTTCGCCTATGACACCTACTTTGCTTCCGTTGACAAGGATATCAGCACGTCGGCCATTCAGGAAAGCAGGATCTTCTGACTCTACAACCTCATAAAGCATCTGCTTTTCCCGCATAAGTGCCTCAAGTAATTCCCTTACTTCAGTGAAATTTGCACCTGCATGGATGGATACCGCAGCAAGATGCAGACAATTTTTCCCATTCACAACTACCTCCCCTACTTCAAATATGCGCTGAGGCAGTTCCCTGTGCTGGTTGAGAGATAGTATTTCCATCAGGTTAGGCAGCAGCGTTGTCCGCACCATGGTCTGCTCTTCACTGATAGGATGCATGACGCAGGTAACATCATCTGTAACCGGACGGCACATCCATTCAAAGTGAACTTTTTCACTGGTGAGTGTGAATGGCATTACTTCCGAAAAGCCAAGACCTACCATAATGCTTCTTATATGGCCACGTTCCAGAGAAACCGGATGCTGAGTACCTATAGTAGCATTCATGGGCAAGATAGGCTTTATGCTCTTGTATCCATAGGCTATGGCTATGTCCTCGATAAGGTCCGAATTATCCAAGATGTCCGCTCTATAACGAGGAACCTGCACTTCCACAGTCCCATCTTCCAGGACCTTTGCACCAAATCGCATACTTTCAAGCATTGCAACAATCTCTTCCGGAGATAGATCAATGCCTGAGAGGTCCAATACTTCTACAGAGGTGAGATGCCTTATCTCAGGAGCCATATCAGGTGTAATGTTTTCCGTACCATCTGCATTGATGATGCGCACGAACTCTATCTGTCCACCTCTTTCAGCAAGGGCGCTTGTAACGATGATCAGAGCGGTGTATACAGCATCACTTAGACCCGTCACGTCAATAAATAGGTCTGTGGTATTCTCATGCACCCGCGTAAGAGTACCATTTATGATTGGTGGGAAAGAAAGGACATTACCATTGGCATCCGTGATGAGCGGATATTTAGACAGACCTTCTACAAGATGAGCAAACCTTACTCCCTTTGGGTGCTTTTCAATTATTTCCCTCATGGACAGAGGCTCAGTGAAATCCAGAGGCACAAAGCGGAAGTCAGGATCCACTGCCTGGTATTTGAAAGGCGGCTTGATGTGGGCCATGTCATGCACACCAATGGAGACCTTTTTACGGTTGCGTCCGATGGCCCAGTGCAGGTCTTCCTGCAGGTCCATGAGGGATTTTATAGAGGAAGAAGTGAACTTCATGCCTCTGACAACTGCGCACCCCAGAACCGGTCTGACATCATCTATTGCAGCATCTTTATAGATCTCGACACTGTAAGGTCTTACCTCATATTCGCAAAGCCCTTTCTCGATTCCAAGGAAGCCGCGCATGGCCCTTGCGGCACCCTCAACGCTGTATAGGTCAGGGCGGCTTGGAAAAAACTCGACATCAACATGATCATCTTCCAAACGTTCGACATCCGCACCGATCATTGGAATGCGGCTGACAATGGTTTTCCTATCGGCACCTGTAAGCTTTTCAAGGTCATTATAATCTAGGGTGATAACTGGCATGGAATGTAGCCTCTTATTTATTGAAGGACTGAATGCTACCTGAACATGAACCATCTGAGATTTAATATTTTTGTTCAGGACATGACTGAGATACTTTAAATAAAAAAGTAAGCAGCTTAAAATAAATTGTTACTTATAAAATTAATTAAGTGGCAAATGGGTTTATAATAAATTGTTGAATATATAATTAAATTTTATATAGGTTTCTACACAGATTATAGAGCCACTGCTTATTTTCCAGATCAA
Source organism: Methanomethylovorans hollandica DSM 15978 (assembly GCF_000328665.1). Taxonomy (NCBI): domain Archaea; kingdom Methanobacteriati; phylum Methanobacteriota; class Methanomicrobia; order Methanosarcinales; family Methanosarcinaceae; genus Methanomethylovorans; species Methanomethylovorans hollandica. Next base: position 1,052,454 of record NC_019977.1, on the reverse strand, counting down.
TGTCCTGTGCTTAACATATAAAGGGTACGATTACACGATAGATACAATGCAATAATAGTGGATTTCAGTAGTTGCTACGCACTATCTTTGAATGTAGAACTATCTAAATTTGATTAACTTTATGACAAGAACTATTTATAAAAAATAAATAATATAGAAATATTAAAATTAAATTATTGCCATACTACTAGTATCAATTGGTGGAAAAATGCTTGATAATTCCAGTGTGAAAGAAGAGGATAATAAAAAAACTATTATTATTGAGCCACAAATAAATCGGGCTCTGCCAACAACGCAAGGAAATGTATCTAAAAATACCGAAGAACCCACTATAGAGAATAAAGTCGAACAAAAGGATGCTTTAGCGCATATATTTAAAACAGAAGAGAGTGCCTGTTCCTTGTTGAACGATATTCGAATACTGGTACCCCGCTCCCCAAAATTTGGATCTCCTCATAATATTGAAGTACATGGACCATACGGGGCAGATGAAAATATTTCCAGTGAGGCTCAGAAGGTTATTATCGAAAGTGAAAGGGCAGAAAGTACAGTTGAAAGCGTATGCAGTGTATCTGAAGGCGGTTTGAAAAAGAAGTCTTCGGTACTGGATAAGATCCGTAATCTTTTCGAAAAGGAAGAACAAGAAATAGAGAAATACGACCATGAGATACACGGACAGATATCTCATTTTAGTGGCCTTGAAGGCTACGAGGAGATCGAACACTACTGGGTCAAGAAACCTTATAATTTCGTGGTCATCCTTTTCAATGCTGAGCGTAACAATCATCTTTACTATGTGGTAGAACCCGAACTGACCTACTTTGAAAAAAGATTCCATTGAAGATGTTTCAGGCAACGGGCACGATCTGCCTATATTCCTGTACCACCGAAAACACACTAACATTGCAACAAATATTGTTTTTCATGAAGATGAACTTAACTCTTTCATTATCCAGCTTGCCCAAAGAAGTGGAAAACATATATATGTGGCAGAACCAATGGTTGATGCCGCAATGCCCGAAGGGTCAAGGATACAGATGACCCTGGGCACATGTGTAACTGCGCATGGCAGTACTTTTACCATACGTAAGTTCAGCGATGTTCCTATCACCCCCTGTGGACCTTATCAAATGGGGTACGTTCTCAGCTGAATCCATGGCTTATCTCTGGCTGTGTATTGAAAATAATAAGAGCCTGATCTATGCAGGAGGTACAGCATCGGGTAAAACCTCATCCCTTAACGCTGTTTCCCTGTTCATTCCTGAAAAAGCAAAAATCATCACCCTTGAAGATACACGGGAACTTAAACTGCCCCATCCTAACTGGATACCCAGTGTTACCAGGGATTCGTTTACCGCAGACGAACGTGGGGCTGTGGATATGTATGACCTGCTTAAGGCTGCCTTAAGATAAAGGCCGGAATACCTGCTTGTGGGCGAAGTAAGAGGAAAGGAAGCACTCACACTTTTCCAGGCCATGTCCACAGGTCATACAACATTTTCCACCATGCATGCAGATTTATGAAGGTTTTATCAGATCTAAAAAACAGCTCAATTTAAACAACACATTAAAGAATCCCCTTGCACCCATGTTCACTAAACCTCTCTTCTCAGCCATAGTTACTGTTCCTCTTGCATTGCTTGTACTGATGATACCTTTTGCTCTTAACATGCATAGTATTGCCACTCCTGCACAGCTGGTGGATTTCATTGACGATAAACTTGTTCTTTCACTTTTCATTATCCTGATACCTCTGGCTATATTCCATGAGATTAAGAATATGAAGAAGAAAAGGATAGAGAACAATTTCCCAGATATGCTGAAGAAACTGGCAATCACCAATGAAACAGGCATTACCCTTAGGGATTCGATACAGCTGATGGCAAGATCAGATACAAATATCCTGAGCAAGGAAATAAAGAAAATATGGAATGATATTACCTGGGGTCTTGAAATTAATGATTCATTGATACGTTTCGCCAACAGGTTAAGAACACAGGTGATCACTCGTTCTCTTTCTCTTATCACAAAGGCAAATGAGTCCAGCGGGGATATCGGTGAAGCGCTTATAGTTGCTGCGAGGGACGCTGCCTCTGAACAGGCCATGCGCCGGGAAAGAAGCATGAGAATGATGATCTATATAGTTATAATCTACATTTCTTTCCTTGTGTTTGTGGGTGTGATATTCGTCATATCCACTACGTTCCTTGCTGAAATGGCTGCAGCTGGGGAGAAAATGGCTGCTTCGGGATCTTCCGGAGGCTTTCTGGGAAGCTTTGATCTGGATGCCTATACCCAGCTATTCAAACACGCAGCTCTGATACAAGGACTTAGCTCCGGACTCATGGCCGGGGCTATGGGAGAAGGAAGTGTGATGTCCGGGCTTAAGCATTCGATAATCATGATGACAATTGGTTTTGTTATCTTCACGCTGTTCATTTGAACATATCAACTTTTATGCATTGCTCTGGTTATAATAATGGATGAGAATAGCAGGAATAGATGAGGCCGGAAAGGGACCTGTGATCGGTCCGATGTGCATTGGAGGTGTGCTTGCAGATAAAGGTAAGCTAGATTCCCTGAAGAATCTGGGAGTTGCTGATTCCAAGAAACTCACACCTAAGAAAAGAGAACATCTTGCACACCAGATAAATAAATATGCACACAAGGTCTACGTTTTTGAGGTATCTCCATCGCAGATCGATGAATTGCGCAAGGTTATGAGCATGAACCAGATAATGGTCCTGGGTTTTTCCAGGGTGCTTGAAGAATTGCAGCCCGATATGGCCTATGTCGATGCTGCGGATGTGAATGCAGCAAGGTTCGGAACAAATCTGAAAGCACAGTATGCAAAAAAGTATCCTGAAAAGTCCGAAGAGCTGACCGTAGTTTCCGAACACCAGGCAGATGCGACATATCCGATAGTGTCTGCAGCCTCGATCGTAGCCAAAGTGAGAAGGGATGAACTGGTAAAAGAGCTGATAAATAGAATTGGTATCGATCTGGGAAGTGGCTATCCTTCAGATCCTAAAACAAAGCGTTTCCTTGAAGACTGGAGCAGAGAACATGGTACTCTGCCGGATTTTGTCAGACATTCGTGGAAGACCGCTCTAAACGTGCTTAAAGAAAAATAGGTTCATGCAGAACCTGTTATGTGATCTGCCATGGATTCGAATATCTTAAGCCCGTCCTTTGAGCCGAGTATGTCCTCTGAAGCTCTCTCCGGATGTGGCATCATGCCCAGTACATTACGGGAGGTACTGGCAATGCCTGCAATGTTCTCCTGTGAACCGTTGGGATTTACCTCATCGGTAATGTGACCTTCGGCATCTGCATATCTGAAAACCACAAGATCATCGTGTTCCAGCTGCGCCAGAGTATCCTCGGTGGCATAGAAATTGCCTTCCTTATGGGCTATGGGGATATGCACCACTTCACCTTTTTTGAACCTGGAGGTGAATGGAGTTTCTATGCTTTCCACACGCAGACAGTTAGGCTGGCACCTGAACTTGGGGTACATATTGGTTGTCAGGGCACCTGCAAGCAGGCCGGATTCTGTAAGTACCTGGAAACCATTACATATACCGAGAACTGGCTTGCCCTCTTTAGCCAGTGTCTTCACCGACTCCATAATAGGAGTACGTGCTGCTATGGCACCGGCCCGGAGGTAATCACCGTAGGAGAAACCACCGGGGATGACCACCCCTTCAAAACCAGAAAGACTTTCTTCCTTGTACCATACAAGTCTTGCATCCAGACCTACAACATCCTGCAGGACGTGAAGCACATCCTGGTCACAATTACTGCCGCCGAACTGGATAATGGCAACGGTCATCAGATTTCCCTCAAAGTGATGCTATAATTGTGTATTATTGGATTTGCAATGAGCTTCTGACACATTTCTTCCACATTCTCTCTTGCAGCATGGATGTTGTCTGAGTCAAGCGTGATAGTATATTTCTTTGCAGTATTCACACTTTCCGGGGTGTACCCCAGGTGTTCCAGAGCTCTTTTTATAGTAGTGCCCTCCGGGTCAAGCATACCGGATTTTAATTCGATGATCACATCAGTTTCATATCTCATGATTTATCCTCAATTAGATTAGTTGCTATAGTATAACAGACCACGCAATTAAAAATAACGCTTTATAGCTTTGTCCTCAGGGAGCGCTCTGCGTGTATCAGCCTCTGTAAAGAAGTGATGTGTGTAAGGATGACGATTAGCATTATCGATGGTACCAGATGTCCTGTAAAGGCACCCAGGACCAGAAGGACCATGCGCTCCGGCCTTTCGGCAAGACCGACATCCATAGATTTAGCGCCTGCAGCTTCTGAACGAGCCCTTGTATAACTGACAAGATAAGAGCCAATAAGGGCAAGGGAACACCAAAGCCAATCCGGGATGAGGAACAAAGGATACGGGACTATACTTCCGTTTATCAGTCCATAAATGATGCCGACAAAGATAATGGCATCTGCATAGCGATCACATACGGAGTCCAGCACAGCTCCAAAGGCTGTCATCCTGTTGGAAGCCCGGGCCACGGCGCCGTCGAGCACATCAAAGATACCGCTGACAAGGATGAGTACTCCGCCCAGTACCACATAACCTCTGGCGAAGATCATAGCTGTTATAATGCTCACAGCCAGGCCTATAACAGTAAGCGTGTTTGGAGAAATGGTTATTCCTTTAGCCAGAGGTAATAAAGACTTCCTTACGGTATTTTTGAACTTGCTGAAAATGATGCATCCCTCACTTATCCTATAGTGATTTTGACAATATATTATTTTAGTCATCTGTTGTGAACGAAAGTAAACAACTGTATAAACCTGTCCTATGATGAGCATGAGTAGTATTATACAGTATAATATAGAAAACATTAAATATGGATTTGAGTGGTTTTTACCTGCTGCTGGAAGAAAAATGATGGTACATCCATCCAGGGTTTAATGTGATCACGCACCCAGCAAGAGGTAAAAATATGAGACCTGAGCGTAAGATGGTGGTTTGTGAGAATAATGGTCTGGTAATAAAGAAGATAGCTTTGTCCTACAGAAAAATGAATGGTGAAGAGATCTTTTTACTAGATGCAGAAGCAGAGGTCGAGGAAAAAACAAAGTACAGAACTGCTGATGAGCTGTACAAACGCATAGAAGATAATTTTATAAACATTGGTTTGCTCAAAAGGGTGGATATGTCCTCTATGAGTGATGATGTGATACGGGAACTCATACTAAAAAAGCATGAAAAGGAAGAAAACTTCCTTAACGCCGGTGCAGAAAGAGGGTTCAAACTCGCAGATGACATAGATCCTGATGACATCCTAAGGTTCTATATTGCATTAACCCCTGAAGAGAGGGTCGAGTTCAACTGTAATCCCTGATCCTCAACCTTTTTCCCCACAGAAAAGTCGATGCCGTAAGATGAGATGCAATAGGTTATTAGTAAGGAACCACATTTAATCTGCTGTCCCTGCAGAGCTATTGCAGGGAAGAGGAAAAGGAAAATGTGCGGTATTACTGGTTTTTTTAACAGGGAGAGTGCTGCCGAACTAACCCTCAAAGCGCTGCATATACTGTCAGACCGCGGAAGGGACAGCACAGGCGCCGCAGGGCCCGGTTGGGTGGAATATGCGGCTGCTGCTGCGAAGCTGCACCTTCCGCATGAGAACAATACCATCGGTCACACCCTGCATTCCATGGTAAATTTCACCAGACAGCCTCTTGTTTATGCAGGTATCTTTGCATCCAATTGCGAGATATACAACTGGAAAGAGCTGGCAGAAACTTGCCGGATCGAAGCTTCCAATGATTCGGATCTGCTTGTAAAGCTTATCGAAAAAAGGCTGCAAGATGGCAATGTGAACACCTCAGATCCCACAGCAGTGATGCAAAATATCTGTGATGCTCTGGACATGCTCAGGGGTGTGTACGCATTCGCCTACTGGCTGGAAGATATAGTTTATATTGCGCGGGATATCATCGGTTTGAAACCTCTCTGGTACAGCTTTTCAGAGGGTTTTGCCTTCGCCTCGGAGAAAAAGGCATTGAAAGCAACAGGCTATACTGACATAAAAGAGCTCAATCCTAGGGAGATACTGGCGTATGACATAAAGAGTGGAACAGTTCACCGTTACACCAGAAATTTCTTTTATATTACCCCTCGGCATGAAGGCACTTTTGAGCAAATTGCAGAACAAGTGCAACTGTTGCTTGAAAACGCTGTAAAGATCCGCTTTCCTGATGAACCTTTCGGGATACTGTTCTCAGGGGGTCTGGATTCCACCATCCTGGCTTACATGTGCAAGAGACTTGGAAAAATTCCCGGAAAGGACTTCAAATGCTATGCTGCGGGCCTTATGGACGTGCAAGAGCCGCCGGATATAGCATATGCCCGCCGGGTAGCACAAGTCATCGGATTGGAGCTGGTGGTGTATCAGATAGACCTGGAGCAGGTGGAAGAGTACCTCAAGACCGTGGTACCTCTGGTGGAGGATACGAATGTTCCCAAAGTCGGAGTGGCGCTTACCATGTACACGGCCTGCAAGGCGGCAAAGGAGGAAGGGATGCGCGTGATGTTCTCAGGCTCAGGGGCAGACGAGCTGTTCGCAGGGTACGACAGGCACAAACGTTCTACGGATATCAGCAGGGACTGTTATGCAGATATCCTGAAGATCTATGAGAAGAACACCTATAGGGACGATGTTGTGGCAATGTATCACAATATCGAAATGCGAGTGCCTTATCTTGATAAAAGGTTCGTGGAATATGGCCTTAGGATACCACCTGAGTTCAAGATAAATGCTACTGAGAACAAGCTCATCCTGCGCAGGGTCGGAGAAAGGATTGGCATACCTGCACAGTTCACCCGGAGGAAGAAACAGGCTGCCCAGTATGGCAGCAGGTTCGATAAGGCCATCGACAGGCTTACCAGAAAAACAGGGTATGACACCAAGACGGAGTACCTGAAACAGTTCTATGATTATCCCAACCTGAAACTGGGTGTGCTGTTCAGCTCAGGCAAGGACAGCAACTATGCCATGTACATCATGCAGCAGCAGAACTATGCCATTGAGTGCCTGATAACCATTAAGAGCATCAATCCTGATTCCTATATGTTCCACACGCCCAATATCGGCCTGGCGCAATTGCAGGCCGAGGCTATGGGCATTCCTCTCATCGAGCAGATAACCCAGGGAGAGAAGGAAACTGAACTGGAAGACCTGAAAAAGGCCATGCTTCAAGCTAAGCAGGAATTTGGCATCGAAGGAGTTGTCACGGGTGCCCTGTACTCCAACTACCAGCGGGAGCGGATCGAGCGGATATGCGACGAACTAGGGCTTAAGGTATTCTCGCCCCTGTGGCATATAGACCAGGAAAAGGAGATGAGGCAACTGCTTGCCCTGGGCTTCAGGTTCATTTTCAGCAGCGTAGCAGCTTATGGTCTGAACAGCAAATGGGTCGGACGCATCATCACAGAGAACGATATAGACCGTCTTGTAAAGCTCAATGAGAAGATCGGGCTCAATGTTGCAGGCGAAGGCGGTGAGTTCGAAAGCTTCGTTGTGGACGCACCCATGTACAAAAAGAAGATCGAGATCCGTCAATTTGAGGTCATCGAGCTGGATGAGTACACTGCAAAGGTCACGATCACGGATGCTGTGCTGGTGGACAAGGCAGAAGAATGACATTTTTAGGCACTTATATATTGCTGCTTCCTTTGAGGGTAGTTTTATAGAGTTTTGACTGTTGCAAAAGCCCTGCCAAGAGTGGAAGCAACATATCCTGCAATACTCAGACCTCATCATTATGAGTATCAACATATTTAATATATTCATGATGTTTAAATACTTGAATAATCGATGTTTGAGTGTAGATCTTACCCTAGCCTGCAAACAAGCAAGGCCAAAAAGGATAACGCATCCTAGACGAGGGAGAAGATCTAAAAACGGAGGGAAAAAATGACATATTCCAAATTAATGCCAGTAATGCTGCTGACAGTAGCCGTACTTGGCTTGGTGTCTGTAGCAACTGCTTGTGAGATATCTGGTTATAAATACCAGGAACTTGGCGATGGGACCCCCTATACAGATCATCCTCTGCAGGGCTGGACTATTAAGCTGTACAAATCTGTGGGTACAACTGAACCAGTTCTTCTAGCTCAGACAACTACAGATGCATCAGGGCATTACAATTTCAGCGAAAAACTTGGAAAGTTGCCTGTATACCCTGAATACAAAGGTACCGTATACGGAACCTATTATGTCTACGAAAACATGGAAACCGGATGGACACAGCTATTCCCGTCAACTGGCTACCATGAGGTGACCTTAAGTGGAGGAAGTGACGGCATAAATGTGGTCCAGAACCTGAATTTCGTAAACCAGCAAGACAAGGTTTGCTATAAGGAGGAGACCGCTTGGGCAGCCGGTGACAGATATGTCCCTAAGGGCAACTGGGCAACATATACCACTTATAAGAGCGGAAATACTGTTACGATCTATGCCGGTCAAAAAATAGATGCAGGCACTGTCACGTTCTCAGCACCTGTCAATGGGAAAGTGACCATCACCATCAACCTGAAGAATGGAGCAGTTTTCTCTGATGTACAGGAAAACCTGAAGATCCAGGGATACACAGCTGTACCACCTGCGAAGAATCCAGCCCCCGGTAAATTTACCACATACAAGGGCACGTTCTCCGGCAGCAGTGCTACAATAACTGTTCCGCAGTATGCGTACTACGGTATCCACCTGGATGTAAAGGTTCCTTCGAACTGAAGTGAACCTGGGATGCACAGGTCCTCTGGACCTTGTGTATCATTTTGTGAAAAAACTTCTTTTTTTCTTTTTCCCGATCCTCTACAAATCGTCTGACTTCCATCAATTGCACTTTCCAAACAAAACTGAAAGTATATGCAAACTACCGATCTGGACGCAAAAGCATACCTACGCAGAGCGAAACAGTTCCGGGACGAAGGTTAGGTCCACAGCGTGGAAAAGCTTGTGAATGTGCCTGCTGAAATGAACACAGAGATAAAGCCCCTGGACAAGATCTTCGACACCGGCTCCCTGGATGATTATTACCATGGAGAGCCCGAACCACATGATATGGAGAGGGTCATTGCGATGTGCGATGCTGTGGAAGGGGTGTTTGGTAAGGAGAAGATGGAGGCGGTTAATGAGGGATGGGAAGAGAAAGTAAGAAGAGAATAGGAGCGAGGGTAAAATCTTAGCTATGGACGTCATGTATGCAGAAAGATCACGATGTCAGCGAATATTCGATTATGAAGCTGAATAGTCATAGACTAAAATTCATATTTTGGATAAATGAGAAGTGATACGAATAATTTTCTATCTAAGGTTTCTAACATTAGTGTATTTTCATTTGCTGGACTAGAAAAGTCATACATTCAATTTTGAAGGAGAAACATAGGAATATTTATTGCGAATAGCTTGCCATATATTGATATTCATTAACAATTAAATGATCCTTCTGAGGGATTTTTATAGTCGATTATAAAAAGCTACTTGGCAAGAAAGAACTGACGCTTGAAACAGATCCAATTAAAATATTTGAAAATCTCGATAAAGAAAGTAGTATTGGAGGCCTTAGACCCTCACAAGAACATGTATTAAAGAGATGGTATGAAGACTATAAAAACAAAAGAGACGTGATTGTAAAGTTACCTACTGGACAAGGTAAAACTTTAATAGGACTACTCATGCTCCAATCAGTATTAAATGAAACTAAAGAGCCAGTAGTGTATCTTTGTCCAAATACATATTTGGTGGCTCAAACGGTAGCACACGCTAAAATATTTGGAATAAAGACGGTGGAATTTGAAGAGAATAGTCCGTTCCCAATTGATTTCTTGAACGCTGAAGCGATATTAGTAACTACATGCAAAAAGGTTTTTAATGGGAAGTCCGTCTTTGGATTAAGAGATTCACTTCATGAAGAAATAATACCCGGGGCAATTCTAATGGATGATGCCCACAAGTGTTTAGACATAATACGTGAATCTTTTTCATTTATTATTGATAAGTACCAAAAAGATAAGTCTATAAATCCAATTTACAAACAACTTTGGGATATTTTTAAATCAACACTCAATTACCAAGGACATGGTACTTGTATTGATATAGAAAACGAAGAAAATTGTTTCTTAGCAGTTCCATTTTGGAAGTGGCAAGATAATATTAGTGATATAATTAACATTTTTGCAAATAATAAAGACAATGAGAACATTAAGTTTTCATGGAATTTATTAAAAAATGAGCTGAAAAATTGTAATTGTGTGATTTCTGGGAAAAAAATTGAAATCGCCCCCCGCTTGATTTCAATCTCACAAATTCCTTCTTTTGATAAAGCACCTAAAAGATTTTTTATGTCTGCAACTTTGACTGAAGATTCATTTTTGGTAAGGGATTTGGGAATTAATCCTGAAAGCGTTCGTCAGCCTTTAAGGTATGATATATTAAAATATAGTGGTGAGCGGCTAATTTTGTTCCCTACAAATGTAAATACTGGGCTTACTAGATTAAATTTAATAAAGTGGATTACATCTATATCCAATCGAAACAAAAATTTTGGTGTTGTAAGTATTGTACCTTCCTATTATAAAACCAATGAATGGAAATCATTAGGAGCCAATATAGCAACATCTACTGATGTAATTCAAAATATTAACTTTTTAAATGGGAAAATAAAAATAAAAAGTGCAGATAATGTATTGGTTTTAGTAAATGCTTATGATGGAATCGATTTGCCAGATGATATATGTAGAATTTTAGTTCTAGATTCATTTCCTGATTATACCTCATTAATGGCTAAATACATTCAAAAAGTAAGAGGAGATTCCAAAATAGTAAATCGGCAGATTGCACAAAGAATTGAACAAGGTATGGGAAGAGCTATTAGAGGTATTAGTGATTGGTGTATTGTAATTGTAATCGGAAATGATTTAACAAATTTCTTTTCAGAAACAAAAAAGAAACAGTATCTTTCTGAGGAAGCACAAAAACAAATTGAGATTGGAGATACTTTAACTTCGGCAATGATAGAAGAAGGAGCTACACTCTCAAAAATAGAAGAAACTATTCAGCAATCTATTGACAGAGATGCAGGATGGAAAGAATATTACAAGCTAGAAATGAGCAAGTTAAAAGGATTCACATTGGATGAGGACTATCTTAATAATTCCATTTTAGAAAGAGAAGCAGAAGTAAACTACATGAATGGTCAACTTATTAAGACAATTTCTACTATTGATGATTTAATATCCAAATCAGAGTCCCATGATGACCGTGGGTGGTACTTGCAATTAAAATCAACTTATTTATATGCTACTGATCCCACAAATTCTATGGACGTTCAAATCAAAGCATATGAAGTTAATTCTCGACTATCTAAACCTGAAGCAGGGCTACGCTATTCTAAACATGATGCAAAAGGAAAAAACCGGGCAGAAGTTATATCAGAATATATTAGGAGCAAAGAATCGCGAAGTTCATTAATATTGGCCGTTGAGCAGATTCTAGATAAAGTTAATTTTGGTGTAGATAGTGATAGATTTGAAGAAGGCATAAAAGAAACTGGGGAATTGTTGGGTTTGATTTCAGAAAGGCCTGAAAAAGTAAGTGATGATGGTCCTGACAATTTATGGTTTATAGGCAATAAGTCTTATTGGGTAATTGAATGTAAAAACCAAGTAAAATTAAGTCGCGATGACATTTCAAAAGATGAATCGGGACAAATGCAAAATAGCATATCTTGGTTTAAAAACACTTATGAAAATTCTATGGTAAAACCTGTTTTTATCCATCCATCAAATATGTTATCCTCAGTTGCACATTTAAGTGATGCTGCATGGGTAATTAAAGAAGAACAATTAAATTTGTTGAAAAATAGCATTTCTTCTTTTTATAAATCATTGCCAGATAAAAGAAGTTTGTCCGAAAAAATAATCCTTGATAAATTAATAGAGTTTAATCTAGACACTTCACATTTAGAGAAATATTTAGTTCGTGTTCAAGAGCACAGCAAAGGATAATTTGATTTTTAGGAGGGCATTTCACACATATCCTTTCATTTTTTAGTTAAAGTATTAATTTGGATAAATTAAAAATGAAATAATGTTATATAGTCTCACTCCCCCAGCACGCTCTCAGCCAGCAGCACCGAAATGTCCTTCATGTTCAGTTCTGCGTTGCGTTCCTTGCAGACGCCTTCGGTGTGGTGCATGCAGAACGGGCAATATGAGACCAGGGTGTCTGAGACCTCTTTGTACCTGTTGACAGCCATCATGGCGATATCCCCGGAGATCTGGGGGAAGTTGGGCTTGAGGCCGCCCGGACCACCGCAACACCGTGTCTTGCCATCGAATAGCTCGATGACCTCTACACCGATGGTCCTGAGGATGTACCTGGGAACGCCTGCAAGATGACGTATGGGACAGGCATCCCTGATAGCCACGATCCGGTTTAGTTCTTTTGGCTTCAGTTTGCCTTCGTCCAGCAGTTCCTTGAACACATTTATAGTAAGCTCCACTTCGAACTTGGGAGCTCTGCACAGCTCAGCATACGAATCCCTGATGCTGTGATAGCATCCCGGACAGGAGACCAGCAGCTTTTTCACACCCAGGGACTCGATGTATTCCATATATCTCTCGCCATGTGCTGCTATCTCATCCAGATGGCCGCTGTCGATAAGGAAAATGCCGCAGCATTTCTCCTCTTTCAGTATCATGGGCTTGATGCCAGCCTTATTGAGCAACCTGATAGTGGACTGGGCGATCTCCGGATGGCTGTAGGCTACCCAGCACCCGGCCATGTAAGCCACATCCGAACTTTCAGCGATCTCAAGGTCAGGCGTCACCCATGAGAACCTCAGAGCCGGGTCCTTGCCTCCCGGACTGTTCTTCTCCAGGATGTTCTTTGAGATAAGGGTGGTCTTTGCAGGCTCCCTGCCCTGCTCTGCCAGCAGCTTGCGCTCGTACTGGATGATCTGCGTAATGGGAATATCCACAGGACATACATCATCACAGGCACCGCATCTCGTGGAAAGGTAGATATTATTGAACTCGTTCTCTGTCAGCTCCTCCCCTGCAAGTATCTTTGACAATGACCCGATCTTGCCCTGAGGAGTATAGATGTCGCCTGCTGTAACCATATTCACAGGGCATACATCCCAGCACTTCTTACAATCGATACACTGATCAGCCAGTCCCTGCAATTCATCCATGAGATCAGCTCTGCTTCCAGAAGTCCTTGTCCCTGTCCTCATCCACTTCCATTATAAGCTCTTCGGGATATGGCAATATAAACGAATGATATGCAGGGTCCTTGCCAGACATAAGCAACTGCAGTTTCAGCAATTCCAGAACCGTGCTGAAACATATTTTGTTCTGTTCATAACGGCCAAGCACAGCCTCAAAGAACTGCTTTTCCTTTTCAGAGACATCAGTAGCCACCGACTGGAACATTGCCCTTGCAGCCTCAATGTTCGCCTCATGGTCCGGTGCACTCACCATCAATTGTTTAAGTAGAGACTCAAGTTCTCCCAGTATATTGCCGATGGGTTTCGAGCCATCCTGCACCAGTGCGAACATCTTTTTCTGTATATCCCTGTTATAGGCCAGGAAAAGGAATTCGTTCCTTTTCAGGAAATCCTGCACATCCTTAAGGCTTGCAGACTTCCTGAGCTTTCGCAGATCTGCAAATGTATACAGGTGAGTGAGATAATGCTGCCTTATCCTGGTATTGCGCAGCCTGTCATCTTCTTCCAGCGGATAGCCCGGATAATTTTCCAGCAGTTTACCTGCAAAGAAACCAGTGCCCCTTTCCACCACAGGTGCGTTCTCTGCACCTGCATATATTTTGATGTTGCGAAGACCTATGGTCGGGGATTTGGACTTGAATATAAAACCATCCACTTCCTGCAAATCCTTTATGAAACCCTCGGTAAAAGAGTTCATCCTATCCGTGAGATCTTCACCGGTGGCTGGCTGAACAAGCCTGTAAGAGCCGTCCTTGCGCACTATCCGGATGGTCTCCCGCGGCACACCGAGCCCGATCTCCACTTCCGGGCACACTTTAACGAAATCCACAAAAGGCTCCAGATCCCTGACAATGCGAGAATGTATCACCTGGCCATCATACCGTACCTTATCGAATTCCAGACATCTGCTGACTACCACTATAGGTTTTGGAAATTGTTTCATAGACTCCCCTCTTTAATCTTTAATCATATTTGTTATGAGCAAGTATAAAATATCACCTGAAAGAAGCAAGCAGTGCTACAAGGAACTCCCATGTCCGTGAGACTGAAGGGATATAAAGCCGCTCATCGGGTGAATGGGGGTTCTTTATGGTAGGTCCGAACGAGACCATATCCAGATCCATGAACTTAGACCCGATGACTGCACATTCAAGACCGGCATGAATGACCTCTACTTCCGGCTTTTCTCCAAAGGTAGACTCATAGACATCTTCACATTTTCGCAGCAAAGGCGAAGCCATATCCGGCTTCCATGCAGGATAGCCTTCGCTGTTATGTACCGCTCCCCCCACTGATCCACCCATTGAGCCTATTCGGCCGGTAAGCTCCCCAAGCCTGACCATATCGGAACTCCTCTGGCTTGTGATAATGGTGATCTTATCCTGTGCAGTTTTGATCACTGCAAGGTTGCAGGATGTTTCCACACAGTCCGGCATGGCAGATGAGATGGAAACGATGCCACAAGGCAGATCCAGCAAAAGGCCCAAGAGCTTCATTGTAATTTCGGGGGCAATTGCCTTATATGTATCATCCTTGTGTACCTTTTCAAGCCGCAGGGTTAATCCCGGCTCTCTTTCAGCATACTCTGGGCGCAATTCACTTTCCAGTTGTGCAATGGTCGATTCCATCTGCGGCAGACTATCGACAGGATAAGCCAGGATAGCCTGCGAGTATCTGGGAATGGCATTGTGTGCCTTACCCCCATCTGCAGATATCAGAAGTATACCAGGGTCCTTAAAATGCGTGTCCTTGAGATGTGCATCCTTGAAACGCATCAGCCTGTCAATGGCAGCTGCAAGCACTTTATTGGAATTGGCCCTTTTTTCATGGATATCCACACCGGAATGACCGCCAGCCATGCCTTCGGCAACTAGCTTACATATGCCATACGAATCAGGAACAGGCACACACTCCAGTTCCATTTCAATGTTGGTGGTAACACCACCTGCACAACCTGCAATGAATACTCCTTCTTCTTCGGAATCGAGATTGAGGAAGACCTGTCCGGAAATTAAGTCTGGAGCAAGGGCACTGGCACCCTGCATGGATGTCTCCTCGTCCACAGTAAAAAGCAATTCCAGAGGAGGATGCTTAATGCCAGGATCCTGTGCAAGTTCAAGTGCCATAGCCAGAGCAATGCCATTGTCCGCCCCCAGGGTAGTGCCATCTGCCCGCAGCCAATCCCCATCATAGATAAGCTTAATGGGATCGCAGCTGAAATCGTGAGGAGAGGACTCTGCTTTCTCACATACCATATCCATATGGCCCTGGATGACCACCGTGGGGGAGCTCTCATACCCCACAGAAGGAGGGACAGTTATCATTACATTATTCACACTGTCGGACTTGAAGCTAAGTCGGTGGGATAAAGCCCATTCCTTAAGCCAGCTGGCTATGCGCTCCTCATGTTTGGAACTCCGTGGAATGCTACTTATCACTTCGAATAACGAGAGTATACTTTGTGTACGCTGGTCCATGCAGTGATAATTGTCTTTATTAGTATTTTATTGTACATATCCATCATCCGGATGGCTCAGGATTTATATCCACAGAGATCTAAAACGTATTCAAAGTACAAGGAGCATCAAAGTGACGGAAGTAGCTGAAAGGATATCTGTCATAATGGATGACATCGTGACACAGCATGTCGATGCCATCGTTAATGCAGCTAACAATTCTTTGCTTGGCGGAGAAGGAGTGGACGGAGCGATCCACCGGGCAGCAGGTCCCAAACTGCTTGAGGAATGCCGTAAGCTTGGAGGATGTCCCACAGGAGAGGCGAGGATCACCAAAGGGTACAGCCTGCCTGCAAAATGGGTGATACACACTGTAGGACCCGTATGGAAAGGAGGCATGCACGGAGAGGAAAAAATGCTTTACCGTGCATATCAGAGCTCTCTGGAACTTGCACACCAATATGACATAGGATCGATCGCATTTCCGGGAATAAGCATAGGTGCTTATGGTTTTCCTGTAGAGAGGGCTGCGGGCATCGCTGTTCGGTCCGTGTGGGATTTCCTCACTGAAGTGAAAACTATTGATGAAGTAATCCTGGTGTGTTACAACCAGATAGCTTTTAAAATGTACTCAGGTGCTTTGCACAATACTGCAAATAATGTGAAATAAAAGTAAAAGTGGTTTAATAGCTCGTCTAAAAAAGATCCGGAAAGACAAGCACCTCATTATAATTAGAATTAGTAGATAGTAGAGTCCTCTTATATCTAATGAGCTTTGCATATTTCTGGCAAGGCCAACGAGTACCTCGACTAACTGCGCAGTGTAGCTGAATACTGTAAAATATAATTTGAAGATCAAAAAGATGCAGATGTACAGAGAATTATGCGTAACAATTTGTCATGATAATTGGTTGTTATTAAAATAACAACAAAATTGTAATTTTTAAAAAACTATAAATATCAGTCACATATATACGCCCATATTCGGACAGAAAGCTGCAACAGTTTAGAGGTGTCATTATAAAAGACATATTTGAAAAACTTGGGATTATTATTGAGGACAACTCTGTGGCTATTTTACTTATTGCACTGCTTTTAGTTGTTCTCTCCCTGCAGGGTGCCCAGCTCATTGAAATGAGTTCAGGAACCGATACTTTCGTGGAAAAGACCTCAAAGCTATATCAGGACTTCGACCATTTGTACCTGAAGCTCTTCAGTACCCAGTCCATAGTTGTAATGGTCGAGGGTAAAGACATCACAAATCCGGATCTACTGAAAGCCCTTGACAGATCCCACATGTCAGCTCAGGGCATACCGGGTGTTATTGAAGTAATTTCTCCTTCCACAGTAATAAAAGAAGCCAACTCTAAAATGACCGGAAATTCCGAAATACCGGATGATGAAACGATAATAAAGGACATCGTAGCTTCATATATGCCGTCAGCCCTCATGCCGGATAATACTCATGCATTCATGTCAGTGGTAATAGAAGGTAGTGCAACAGACCAGACGCAGCAAGAAATTTTAAAGGAAACTGAAGCATCTGTTGCATTTGCTGAGTTTCCCCCGGATTATAGTATAATAATCACCGGGGATCCTGCTTTCAACATTGCGCTCAACGATGAGATGAATTCAAGTATGGGTCCTCTGCTTGGCATATCAGCCATACTGATGATGGTAGTGCTGTACATGGTATTTGGACATGTCAGATGGCGATTACTTCCGTTACCTATTGTGCTGCTAGGCATTATATTCACCTTTGGTGCAATGGGATTTTTAGAGATTCCCATGACGATGGTGTCCATGGCAGCTTTCCCTGTGCTAATCGGCCTTGGGATAGATTATGCCATCCAGTTCCATAACCGCATAGAGGAAGAACTTGGTAAAGGTGAAGATGCTGCAGAGGCCGTGGTGGAAACCATCAAACATATTGGTCCTGCAGTGCTGATAGCTTTGATAATAACAGCACTGGGATTCGTGTCCCTTTTTACATCTCCGGTGCCAATGATACAGGATTTTGGAAAACTTTTGCTCATCGGTATAGTGATGTGTTTTATGTCATCTCTTTTTGTGGGAGTGACAGTGATCTATTACCTGCACCGTGCAGACACCAAGAAAAAATTGAAGAATGCTAATAACTCCAGAAAGAACTATCATAGTGTCAGCACCACACAGCCTGATATGCTTGATCGTATACTTGGAAGGATCACCGCTTTCACATTGAAGTATCCCTGGCTCATTCTGATAGTTGCAAGTTTGACCTGCCTGGGAGGCATGTATGTAGATACCATGGTGCCCCTGCAAACAGATGTGCAGACATTCGTTCCTCAGGATATGCCAGCTTTACTGGATCTGAAACTTTTGGGTAGTATCCTGGGTGGCAGTGAAGAACTCAATCTGATAATCAAAACTGACAACAATGCAGATCCGGCTCTTCTGCAATGGGTGGACGATTTTTCAAAGCATGAAGTTGAAGGCAGATCCCACATCTATGGATCCAGCAGTATAGTGTCCATCGTAAAGGAAATGAACGGAGGCGAGATCCCGGGCACTGCCGAAGAAGTGAAACATATCTATGCACAGATGCCAGATATCCAGAAACAACAGTACATCCATGATGGAAATATAATGGTGCTCAATCTGAACATTGGCAATGCCATGAATGATTTGGGACTTGAAGGCATAGCAGATCTTTCAAATACCGTCAAAGAGGACCTTAAATGGTTAGCACCACCTCCGGGGGACACTGTTACTATCACCGGAGGCTCTGTGGTATTCTTTGAGGTGATAGGTGCACTCACCTCAGGACGCATGCTGATGACAATGCTGGGAATAGTTTTTGTATTCATAGGACTGCTGGCCATCTACAGAGATTATCTGAAAGCTTTCACTCCGGTCATTACGATGTTAATAGTTGTAGGTTGGTCCGGTGGCATCATGTACTACACTGGTCTTGAGTACACTCCCATGACAGCAACCCTTGGTGCACTTATCCTTGGAGTAGGTTCGGAATATGCTATCCTTATGATGGAGAGATATTTTGAAGAGAAGGACAAAGGTGCCTCTCCCGAAGAAGCAATGCACGAAGCAAGTGTAAAGATGGGCAAAGCCATCGTAAGTTCAGGGCTTACCACAGTCTTTGGTTTTGCAGCATTGATAGCTTCCCCTTTTAGTATGACCAGCAATTTTGGTTACATTACTGTCATCGATGTAACGTTAGCGCTGTTCGCTACATTCGTTGTGTTCCCGCCTGTTCTGGTCCTGCTGGACAAGCACAGAGAAGAGAGGATATTGAAGAAAAAAATGAAAAGCATGAATGATAACCATTCCAGGGTAATGGAGGTTAGCTCCACATGAAAAGCACATTAAGAATAAAGATTTTCACACATTTGACTCTCATTCTGGCAGTTATGTTTGTGCTTGGAATGTTCCCAATCATAGATATGCACCCCGCTTCTGCAAAGGAATTCCTGCCGGCTGCATCCGAGCACACGATCAATTTTTACACCGGATACGGAGAACCGGATCTTTATGCTTCGGTGCTTGGGGATACGGAACTGGAAAGAGGGGAAACAAGAGATATAAGGATTGTAATTTCCAACAGAGGAGTACTATACGGTGCAAAGAGTGCACAGGGTGTAGGTACTTCTGAGACTAAACAGGCTCTTGCTATCAAGGAACTCGAATATGAATCTCTTCGCACTGTTGCCTATGGGGTGAAAGCTACACTGGTGAGCAATTCCGAATATATAGACGTTGACCCGACTACGAGCAGTCAGACCCTTGAAGAGGTATTTCCGGGACAATTGCCCGATGACCCCCTCGTATTTACGCTGAAAGTTTCAAAAAACGCACCTGCTGGTGTGTATATGCTGGATCTACCTCTAATATATGAGTACAAAAAAGACATACGAATGACTGCGGGCATTACAACTGCCGTGGGTCTACCTGACAAGGATCATGCAGCCTTTTATCAGACTGCCAACAAGACCCTTACGATCCCTATTGTCATAGGACCACAACCCATGTTAGCTGTCACTGAGGTTTCCGGGCAGATCATAGCAGGTGGTACCAGTGCTATTAATGTCACCTACACGAATACCGGGGAGCTTCCCGCTACAGATGCTGTTGCCAGGATAGTTGCCATAAAACCTTTCTCTTGTGACAGATCCATGCAACCCCTTGGCACCATTGCCCCGGGTCTCAGTAAAACAGCATCTTTTGATATCTCTGCGCAGCGTGCAGCCGTGATAAAAACATATGGATTGGACAGTGAGGTCAAATATATCGATACAGATGATGAGATCGCATATTCGAGCAATATGAAAGTAAATGTAACAGTAGCACCTGCTGAAGACAAATTGAACATAACCGGCATTGCAATTGCCGGGATAGCCATTACATTGATAGTGCTGATATTTAAGAATGTATTAAGGAGCATGAACCAAAAGAACAGAGGGATAGAATGAACAGCCTGAAAAATGTGATCAATGCCATAGCATTTCTATTTCTGGTAGTTTGTATTACAACACCTGCATATGCACAATTACCGGAATTCTTCAACTTCGACGATAATTACTATGTAGTCTACGGAGGACCAAACGTAACTGCTACCCTGGTAGGTGACAATGAGTATTACCGGGGGGACACAGTGACAATAGATCTCAATCTTATGAACAAAGGTGTGATCACAGGGTTTGAGGATGGAGTTCGCAGGAAGAGCCTTGACGATCTGGAACATAAGATACAGATGACAGAGATGAACTATGAAGCTCAGCGGACAACTGCTATCGGAATAGTATCTGTCCTTACCTCCGATAATCCCTACATAAAGGTGAAATCCGGACCCCAGGAAGCAGGTTCTCTTCCCTCGGGAGAACAAACCGAAAATCCTGTCGAGTTCAACATTGAGATCTCCAAGAATGCTCCAGCTGGTGTTTATCCCTTGGAACTGCAGCTGTACTATGGGTATCAGCAGGACGTGCAGATCAGCGGTGATGATGAAACAGATCTGGGTATCACCAATATGGAAGTAGGACTCTGGTATTCGGTGGGTCAGCAGAACCAGACGATAGACATAAAGGTGGGTAATGAGGCTTATTTCGAAGTGGTCAACGTCACAGGTACACTATATGCAGATGCCGATGGCATGCTGCGTGTTACTTACAAGAACACAGGCGAGATGACAGCAAAAGATGCCACGGTCAGGATCAGTGTGGACGATCCGTTCAGTACCACAGATGACCAGGCCTTCCTGGGTACACTGGCACCCGGAGAGACTGCAGAAGCGTTATTTAAGCTGAAGGTTGATGAAATGGCAGTTGCCAAAGCTTATTCCATCAACAGTGAGATAAAATATGAAGATGAGGATGGGCACAGCCATATATCGGATACCATAAAGATAAAAACTGAAGCACAGCCTGCGAGATCTTTTGGTGAATCGCTGTCAAATTACACGGGACTTTTCGTGGTAATTGCTATAGTGATCATTGCAGTAGGCGTTTTCTTCATCTACAGAAAACAGAAAGAAGTAAAGACGGATAAAAAATGAGATCCCTCTTTCCGGCTATTCATATACGGATACAGGTTCATGCGTTCACTTATAGACTCACTTAGGAACTTAGGGCTCACTGAATACGAAGCAAAGGTATTCATAGCTCTTGCCAGACATGGCAGTGGCACAGCCACCGATATTCATCTGTTCTCAGGTATACCAAGATCTGCTGTATATGGAGTATTAAAAAAGCTTGCTCAACGTGGGATCATTGAAGTGCAGCATACAAAACCCATGCGCTACAAATGTATTTCCCCTGAAGAAGCCATTGAGAGAATTAAAAAGGATTTCGAGCAGGAAACAGAGTTAGCTCTCGAAAAACTCAATAATATATACTCAAGTGAAGAAAATATCCATCAGAAAGAGATCGTCTGGACCATAAATGGCCTTAAGAACATTAGCTATAGAATGATTCAGGTTGTTTGCAGTGCAGGATCAGAGATCATAATAGAAGCACCTCATCCTACTTTCAGGAATCTTGAGCGCGTGTATCCTGTGGTAGAAAAACATTATGATCAACTTGTTAAGGAATTGAATCGCAAAATTGGTGAAGGTGTACAAGTACGCATGATCATTTATTCAATGAAGGAATTGAACAATATAGCAGAACTCATCCCCGGTGCAGAACTCAGGCTGCATTCCGTGAAAAATGATCAATTAAGGAAAGGTGGAGCTATTTTGATAGATGGTTCAGAGGTACTGATAGATCTTCGAAAATACTCGGGTCAAAGAGAAGAGCTCACAGCTATCTGGTCAAGTGGAAAGGAGTTCGTGTCCTTTGTGAAACATTTGCTTGAAGCAGAATGGGAAGTCTCGGATGTTCCAGAATTTGAACCAAAAAAGGAATAAAATTGTCAGAGCAGTTTTTTACCTGCATCTGGTCCGGATACGCACTCATAAACTTCAGTGATCTTCATGATCACAAGGCTTCTGGCGGGGAACCTGTCACCCATGGACTTGACCATCTTGTACATTTTTTCGTAATCCTCGCCACTTGTTTTTATCTCTATGGGTCCTTTGATCTGGAAACAGCCCTGGGTCTCAGGTCCCCATACATACAGGGCCACCCTGGGGTTTTCCTTAAGGTTTTCAAGGGTTTTCAGGAAAAAGTTGTCTGCTATCCAGACAGTTTCATCGTCTTCCTGCAATTTACAGAAGCCGATGGGTATGACGTTCGGAACGCCGTCCTTTGAAGCCGTTGCCAGCGGGAATATCCTCATTTTGGAAAATGCATTTTTCATCTCTGAATTGAGTTTTACCATAGTATCACCTGATTGGTATCAAGGTTATCAGATAACATAGTATAAAAGATGACCCTTCTGCTTATTACATGCGACTGGTAAATACCTTATCAAGGAAATACTGATGTACCCGGCTATCCGAGGTAAGCTCCGGGTGGAATGCCAGAGCGAACAGGTTTCCCTGTTCTGCAGCCACTATCATGTTATCAACGGTTGCGAGCACCTTTACATCCTTTCCGACATGTGTGATAGCAGGGGCTCTTATAAAAACAGCATTAAAGGGAGATTCAAGGAAAGCCAGGTCAAGATGTGTCTCAAAGGATTCACGCTGTCTTCCGAATGCATTCCTGTTGACCTGTGTGTCCATCAGTCCAAGCAGATGCTGATGAGTCTTTCTCACTTGCTCATCGCCTTTCTTTGCAAGCAAAATGAGACCTGCACATGTACCCAGAATAGGCATACCGGCTGCATGCATTGCCTTTATTTCATCGGCAATACCCTCTCTTAGCAATAGCCTGCCAAGCGTGGTACTCTCTCCGCCGGGCAGTACGAGAGCATCACATGTGGGTACCAGACCTTTATGCTTTATAGTGATGATCTCCGCCTCTTCCCCTCTTTCGGAGATGGCACGCTCAAGAGCCTCAACATGCTCAGCAACGTTACCTTGTATCGCTATAACACCTATACGCAATGCCTACACCCTGAAAAAGAAGAGGATTTACCATCCTCTGGTCTGTAAAGCCTGCTCAGGAGGGATTGTATCCGTGCTTATGCCTTTCATGCCAGCACCAATGCCTTTTGATATCTCTGCAAGCACCTGAGGCTTATCATAGTTATTGACGGCTTCCACTATGGCCGATGCCATAAGCTCAGGTTTCTCTGCCTTGAAGATTCCAGAACCTACGAACACACCGTCAGCACCTAATCTCATCATAAGGGCTGCATCTGCCGGTGTTGCCACGCCGCCTGCTGCAAAGTTCACCACAGGTAACCTCTGCAGCTGTGCAGTTTCAATAACAAGCTCAATAGGAGCCTCGATATCGCGGGCTGTGGACATCAATTCTTCCTTATTCCTGCCTGCAAGGGCTCTGACCTCTCCTGTGATCTGTTTCATGTGACGCACAGCTTCCCTTACATCTCCCGTGCCGGCTTCGCCTTTGGTGCGTATCATTGCAGCACCTTCATTGATCCTGCGCAATGCTTCTCCAAGGTTACGGGCTCCGCACACGAAAGGAACGGTGAACTGGGTCTTATCTATATGGAATTTTTCATCTGCTGGTGTAAGCACCTCAGACTCGTCCACCATATCAACTCCCAGAGCCTGCAGAATCTCAGCTTCTACAAAGTGTCCGATACGTGCTTTTGCCATGACAGGGATGGTTACACATTCGATGATCTCCGTTATTATCTGAGGATCTGCCATCCTTGCAACACCCCCGGCTTTCCTGATGTCGGCCGGCACGGCCTGCAGAGCCATCACCGCAACTGCTCCGGCATCCTCTGCTATCTTTGCCTGTTCGGGATTTGTCACATCCATAATGACACCTCCTTTCTGCATGCTGGCAAAACCACGCTTGATCAGTTCAGTACCATGTCTCAGTTTCTCAAGTTCCATAATTCTCATCCTATAATTCTATCTTGGACATCCTACGCGCTCACGTATAAATAAATGTTCCTAATTGGAAGTAATGCTTATAAGCATTACTTCTCTTCTCCGTTCTCAGGCTCTATGCGGGCCACACCTACCACCTTATCTCCCTGGCGTACATCCATTATCTTAACACCCTGGGTGTTCCTGCCCTGTATTCTGATATCTGTGACAGGTATACGGATAACTATGCCTTCGGAACTGGTGATCATCACCTCATCTTCCTCACGTACAGCTTTAACATTGACCACAGGCCCGTTACGCAGACTTGTCACTATGGTAATGACACCCATGCCTCCACGGCGCATTGTGCGGTATTCTCCAAACTCGGTACGTTTACCGAACCCATTTTCAGTAATACTTAATAAGGTAGAGTGTTCATCCACCACATCCAGGCTTACTACTTTGTCGCTCTGCTCGAGTTTGATGCCACGCACACCCTGTGCACTCCTGCCCATGGATCGGACATCGTTCTCTGAGAATCGGATGGCTTTGCCGTGTCTTGATACCAATACCACATCTTTTGATCCGTCGGTCAGGGCCACGTTCACAAGCTCATCATCTTCCAGCAGAGTGACCGCTATGATGCCGCCTTTGCGTGGATTGCTGAAATCCGAAAGAGATGTCTTTTTAACAGTTCCTGAGCGTGTAGCCATAAAGAGGTACTGATCATCTGTGAATTCCTTTACGGGTATCATAGCAGTAACATATTCTCCTTCTCCCAGCTCCAGCAGATTGACTATGGCTTTACCTTTGGACTGCCTGCTTCCCTCAGGGATCTCATAGACCTTTTTCCAGTATAGTCTTCCCTTATTGGTAAAGAACATGATATAGT
This sequence comes from Methanomethylovorans hollandica DSM 15978, assembly GCF_000328665.1. Classification (NCBI taxonomy): domain Archaea; kingdom Methanobacteriati; phylum Methanobacteriota; class Methanomicrobia; order Methanosarcinales; family Methanosarcinaceae; genus Methanomethylovorans; species Methanomethylovorans hollandica. Next base: position 1,027,440 of record NC_019977.1, on the reverse strand, counting down.
CATGACTGGAAGCAACGAAGATGTTCTCCACGAAATCCTCTTCCTTGGTTTCCATACCAATAACGCCTTTACCTCCCCTGTGCTGTTGGGAATATGTGCTTACAGGCAGTCTTTTAACGTACCCGCTGTTAGTAATGGTGACTATCACATCTTCCTGCGGTATGAGATCTTCAAGATCAAGCTCGACATGTGAAGCCTTGATCTGCGTTCTGCGCTCATTGTTATATTTTTGCTTAAGCTCAATAAGTTCTGCTTTGATCATCTCATATTTCTTCTCGTCGCTTCCAATGATGGACAGGTATTCTGCAATGAGCCTCATGAGCTCTTCGTACTCATCTTCCACTTTCTGCCTTTCAAGGCCAGTGAGTTTCTGCAGGCGCATGTCGAGGATAGACTTTGCCTGGATCTCATCCAGCCCGAAGTTAGCTACCAGTCCAGATCGTGCTTCCTCCACCGTAGCCGAAGCACGTATGAGAGATATCACAGCATCCAGTTGGTCAAGGGCTATCTTCAGGCCCCGGAGTATATGGGCACGTTCCTCAGTTTTTCTTAACTGGAACTGGGTACGTTTCTGGATGATATCTATCCTGTGTTCCAAGTAGATCTGTAAGATACGTTTCAGGTTAAGTTCCAGTGGCACATTGTCCACCAATGCCAGGTTGATGATGCCAAAGGTCGTCTGCATCTGGGTATGTTTATACAACTGGTTGAGTACCACGTTCGGATCAGCGTTTCTGCTAATCTCTATAACTACCCGGATACCGTCACGGTCTGACTCATCTCTCAGATCAGAGATACCTACGATCTTCTTCTCCCTGACAAGTAACGCAATATCCTCGATGAGCTTAGATTTGTTTACCTGATAAGGTATCTCGGTTACAATAATAGCGTTCTTGTCCTTTCTTATCTCTTCTATGGCAGCCACAGCCCGCAGCTGTATCCTACCTCTGCCAGTCTCATAGGCTTCCCGTATGCCATGCATGCCCAGAATAGTTCCACCTGTAGGAAAATCCGGCCCCCTGACAACAGTCATAAGGTCATGTATGGTGGAAGAAGGATTTTCTATAAGCATAAGGGTTGCATCCACAACCTCTCCTAAATTATGAGGCGCCATGTTGGTGGCCATGCCTACTGCAATACCTGTGGATCCATTGATCAGCAGGTTCGGAAGCTTTGCCGGCAGCACGGAAGGTTCTTCCATAGAACCATCATAGTTAGGGTTCATCAGGACCGTTCCTTTATCCAGGTCCTGGAGCATTTCATCAGAAATCTTGCTCATGCGTGCTTCGGTGTAACGCATGGCAGCTGCAGAATCGCCATCAATAGAACCAAAGTTACCCTGGCCATCTATCAAAGGATAACGCAGGGAGAACTCCTGCACCATCCTTACAATACTTTCATACACCGCAGAATCACCATGTGGGTGATATTTACCCAGCACGTCTCCCACTACACGGGCAGACTTCTTATAGGGCTTGTCGTGGGTGATGCCGGCTTCGTACATGGCATACAGTATCCTTCTGTGGACAGGTTTCAAACCATCCCTTGCATCAGGCAGGGCACGCCCCACGATCACGCTCATGGCATAATCGATGTAGGAGTTCTTCATTTCTTCCTCTATGAGGACAGGAACTATCTTCTCACCTGTGTCTGTAGGCTGGATACCCAGAGGATTCTCATCCATTCCATTATTTTCTTTATTATCATCTGCCATGTGCTACACCTCAAATATCCAGATTAGTGACCAGTTTGGCATTCTTCATTATGAAGTTCTTGCGGGGTTCTACTTCATCACCCATCAGTATGGAGAACATTTCATCTGCAACCACTGCATCCTCCAGAGTGACCTGCAATATGGTCCTGGTCTCAGGATTCATAGTGGTTTCCCACAGCTGTCCGGGATTCATTTCTCCCAGACCCTTGTAACGCTGGATGTTAATACCTTTATCTCCAAGTTCCTTCAGTTTGGCATTGAGCTCCCTGTCAGAGTACACATAATGCTCTGCCTGACCTTTTTTGATACGATAGAGAGGAGGTTGTGCAATGTATACATACCCTTCATCTATCAGAGGGCGCATGTATCTGAAGAATAAAGTAAGTATAAGAGTCCTTATATGGGCACCGTCTACATCAGCATCCGTCATAATAATGACCCTGTGATACCGGGCTCTGCTGATATCATAATCATCCCCTATGCCCGTACCCATGGCAGTGATAAGAGACAGCACCTCAGTGTTTTTTAGTATGCGGGAGAGCCGGGCTTTCTCTACGTTAAGGATCTTACCACGGAAAGGCAGAATGGCCTGAAAACGCCGGTCACGACCCTGTTTTGCTGAGCCGCCTGCAGAGTCACCCTCCACAAGGTATAATTCGCATTGTGAAGGATCTTTTTCAGAACAGTCTGCAAGTTTGCCAGGCAGAGTGCTTATATCAAGGGCATTTTTACGGCGGGTAAGTTCTCTTGCCTTTTTGGCTGCTTCCCTTGCACGCTGGGCATCCAGTGCTTTCTGCAGGATCGCATTTGCGACCTTTGGATTCTCTTCCATGAACTCGGCAAGACCTTCAGAGACCATGGACTCAACAATACCTTTAACATCACTATTCCCAAGCTTGGTCTTTGTCTGTCCTTCAAACTGAGGTTCTGTAAGTTTCACATTGATGATAGCGGTCAAACCTTCTCTTATGTCCTCACCTGAAAGCTTATCATCGCCTTTGGCAAGGTTGTTCTTCTTGATGTAATCATTGGCAACACGTGTAAGAGCTGCCTTGAATCCCACAAGATGCGTACCACCTTCATGTGTGTTTATATTATTAGCAAATGAATACACTGACTCATTATAGCTGTCAGTGTACTGCATGGCTATCTCTACTATAGTACCTTCTTTTTCCCTTTCGAAGTATATAACGTCCTTGTGGAGCACATTGCGTTTCTGGTTCAGGTGCTCAACAAAGGATATAATACCGCCTTCGTACTGGAAAACCTCTTTTTCCTCTTCAGATGTACGCCTGTCAGAAATAGTGATCTTCAGGCCTTTATTAAGGAAAGAAAGTTCTCTCAGACGGGTAACAAGCGTGTCAAAGATAAAAACAGTGGTCTCAAGTATGGATTTATCTGGTTTGAAAGTGACCGTTGTGCCAGTGCCTTCACTTTTCCCAAATACCTGTACATCGGCAATAGGCACCCCCTTCTCATAGCGCTGGTAATACAGATTTCCATCACGTTTTACATAAACCTCTGTCCATTCTGATAGGGCGTTCACCACCGAAACACCTACACCGTGCAACCCGCCGGAAACCTTGTATGAGCTTTTATCGAACTTACCGCCGGCATGCAGTATGGTCATTACCACTTCAAGTGCAGACTTGTTATATTTAGGATAGGTGTCCACAGGAATTCCCCTGCCGTTGTCCTGCACGGTCAAGGAACCATCCGAGTTTATTATAACATCTATCTGATTACAGAAACCTGCCAGCGCCTCATCAATGCTGTTGTCCACCACTTCATAGACAAGGTGATGGAGGCCCCTGTTATCAGTGCTCCCTATATACATGCTGGGACGTTTGCGCACGGCCTCCAGACCCTCAAGCACCTGAATATGCGTGGCATCGTAAACATCTTTATCGCCCATATATTGATCTCCGTGAATTTAATGAATTAATAACTGAATTGTGTTTAAAACCCATGGTCTAAGACCGCCCAGAAATGAAGTTAGAATTGCTGTTTTTTTATCTACTGATGCATTTTTCTTAAATTAATGCTTTGCTGAATATAGCATTCATTATTCATAAAGGTTTATATACTTAGATAGATGGAGTGATCTGATTATTGCCAGTATATCAAAATATTTCAGCATACTCAAATAATTAAGTACTATTTATAACAGTAAAAAAGGTTTGCTGTAAAGAAATCCCTCTTTATCGAACTCAGTACATTTAATCCCTTTTCACTCTTTCAGCGTTTTCCCTATACTGCAGGAACAGTTCCTGGCTCCATTGCAGGGCCTTCGGATCGAAGCTCATAATGATACGGTGGTCATAGTGGCCACTTTTATTGAAGAAACACAAAAATAGGAACCTGTCAGTAGTTACAATGGTAGCCAGCCCACATATGTCATTGGTGATCAGAATCTCTGTGTTATCTGCAATCTCCAGTTTTTCCATCTGTTCAGCATAATCCTTCTGGAATCTTGCCAGAACAGAAGGTGTAAGCACAAGGGAAACATTTACATCCTGCTCGGCAAGTTTTGAGTAAATCGCAGGATATTCCGGATGAAAGTAAGCAGTAAAAACCTTTACATAATTCGACTTTAAAATGTTTTCCTTGAATTCCCTGGGGAACTCAAAAAGATAATTAAGATCAGGTTCAATGATAAGATAATTTCCAAGTTCGCCTAGTCTTTTTAATAACGGCCATGGTATACCTGTAAGGTCATGGGTCAGCCAGTATTCCGTGTTCTCCTCGAACACCTCCACAATATTGAGGTAAGGTAGCATGTTCTCGACCAGTACTTCACCCATGTTTGAAAGACGATACCGGTCTTCCTCCTGAATAACAAGACCGCATTCTTTTAGTTTCTTTATCTGTGGGATGATAGCCGTAGAAGTCACATTAAGAGATGTTTTGATCTCGTCCCGACCTTTCTCTCCTTCCATAAGCAGAAGCAGCAAATTCTTTCTCTTTTCTGAGTTGAGCATGGTGTCTATCAGGGAAGTTTTCATTTATCCCTCACTATTTCTATTAGAATACTTATGTACTATTCTCAGTATAAATGTTGGATGGAACAAAAGGAAACATTTGTCTATATCCTTCCTTCTAAAGAAGCTTTTTTCCTTTTGTCCTCCTTCTCTACACTATGCCTATAAAGAGTCATCTCGATGTTGGAACGCAGGTCATTAGCCTTGAAGGGTTTCACAATGTAAGCATAGGGTTCAGTTATCTTTGCTCTTTCCAATACCTTATCATCTGAGTAAGCTGTCAGATAGATGATAGGGATGTCAAAATGTTTCCTTATTTCTTTTGCAGCTTCCACTCCATCCATATCCCCTTTCAGCATTATATCCATGAGGATTAGGTCCGGTAAAATGATCTCAGCCATTTTGACAGCTTCTTCTCCTGTAGAGGCAATGGCAGGAATTTCATAACCAAAACTTTTAAGTTTTTTCTTTATATTCAGAGCGATTATATTCTCGTCCTCTACTACCAGTATCTTTATTTCGTCCACTGAATTCACCTATTTCATTCATTTGAAATTTATTGTAAACCTCGTACCATCATTCCTTTCAAGTTCAATGGTTCCGTCTATCTGATCCACTAGTGTGGTCACAAGCTGTAATCCCAATGATTCGGTCTCTCTGAAATTAACATCTTCGGGGAAACCCTTACCGTTGTCACATATCACCAATGTGAACTTTTTCCTGTCACAGCTCAGATCAATGAGAATATCTCCTGTATCCTCTGGTCCGAAAGCATGTTTGAAAGAATTGGATACCAACTCGTTCACTATCATACCCAGAGGTATGGCTACATCCATATCCAGAAAAACATTCTCTATGCGCGTTCTGATATTGACCTTCCGATTATCCGTTCTGTAGGAGCGTGAAAGGTCATTTACAAGCTTGAGGATATAATCAGAAAAATCAATGCTCTCCATGTCTTCAGACCTGTATAGTTCTTCGTGTACCAAAGCCATTGATATTACCCGGCTTTGGCTGTTCCTGAAAGCTTCTATAACCAAAGGGTCCTGAAATTTATCGGATTCCAGATCAAGCAGGCTTGAGATGACTTGCAGGTTGTTCTTTATACGGTGGTGTATCTCTTTTTTACGGATCTGCTCTATCTGCTTACGTTCAGCCATCATATGGTCCAGGGTTTCACGTGTCCTGTCAATGCCTTCCGTTAGGATCCTGAAATCTCCTTCTCCGTGTACCTGTACCTCATGTGAGAAATCATTATTCTGCACTGCAGTGAGTACGGCATTTGAATCTTTGATCATTGTATCCAGGGATTCGGCAAAATCATCCAGCGTATCCGCAAGCTGTTTGAATTCTCCCTGGACATCCAGTTTAGACCTCGTTTCAAGCTCTCCCTTAGCAAGGGCATTTGTCACTCTTATAGTATCTCTTACAGGCGTTATGACAGCATCCAGGATCTCGTTGAGACCACGTGGTATTTCCCTGAAATCTATTTCCACATCACTGCTTGCCCTTGTGTCAAGCTTGCCTTTAACGGCATCTTTAGAGATCATTTTGAAGCCTGCCACTATCTGTTTGATGGGCCTTGTCACTGAAAGGGCTATAAGATATGCTATTGCAGCCATGAAAATGACAGCAGCCATGGAAATGAACAACAGTTTTGTTCTCAGGGCCATTACTCCAGCGAAGATCTCGTCCTTTGGGACCACCAGTACAAAAGAGAAATTACCTGTCCTTATGGGCTCATAGAACATTACCACTCTTTTGCCTGTGTTCGGGTCTATGGTTTCTACATGTCCGCTTTTACCCATTCTAATATCATCTGCAGCATGTGAGAAATTATCTATCTCAAAATCATACAATGTCTTATTGCCTATCCATTGCTTGTTATATGGGTAGGATAAAAGCATGCCTGAATTACTGGTCATGAAAGCATAGCCAGTATCAAAGGCTTTGACATTGCTCAGGATATCATCAAGATAGTATAATGAAACATCAACGCCACCAATACCTATGAAGGTGTCGTTTTTCATTATGGGAGAAGCATAGCTTACTATGAACGCGCCCTCATAGTAATAAGGCTCAGTAAGCACATCTGCCTGCAACTTCTTTGGCAACTGGTAATAATCAGAGGTATCGTAATATAGAAGTGGATCAATCTTAATTGTACCATTCATCTTGTTCCAGTACGGTATGAACCGACCGGTTGCATCATGTCCTGACACATTTACATACAGTTCATCGTTCCCATCAAAAGCATTGGGCTCATATGCCACATATGTGCCCATCAATGTGGGGTGAGCGACCAATATAGCATAAAGCATATTGTTCACTTCATCCCTATCGGAAGACTCATAATTACTCATGGAAGTAGCTATTGTTTTTCCAATAGCCTGGTTAGCTTCCATATCCCCGTTGAACTCGTTGGCATAACTTCTAGCCATTTCAATAGCCTGCTGATATGCAAGAGCCTTCTCCTGAGTGGTTACCGTGGAAATTATCATCGCAGTTGTGCTGGCAAGCACTAGCAGTACGCCCATAACCATATAAAAGATTAGTTTTACCGTTAGAGAAACATTTTTCCATCTCATGGAGTGTAACACCTTTTGCTGTCCAACTTGAAATATGAAATAAAGTAATGCAATATCACAACATTATTGTAAATACAGTACAAAGGCCTTAGTAAGTATCTTTGTTTAATTCTTATAATAAACTACAGCGAAGGTTGCAATGGTATTGTAATATTATAACAACAGCATAGTAATTACTTATTAATATGATATTATGCTATAAGTTAAATATTATATCATTAAAGATATATTGACTTGAATTTAGGATATATAGCGCCTCTTAGCATACATAAATTCTAGCTTGTTAACCATGCTGACCAACTTTCAAATAAGCTGGGTTAAGTTAAAAGAGGAGGTTTAAGATGAGCAAAGAAGAAATGTTCAAGGAATTAGCAGATGCTATAATTTCCTGTAAAAAGGATGTTGTGGTCGCTGCTGTAAGCAAGGCAAAAGGCCAGGGTATTGCACCTGCTGAGATCATAGAAAAGGGTCTTGCAGCAGGTATGAACGAAGTGGGTGTCATGTTCGAGAGAGGTAAACTGTTCTTACCCCACGTTATGATGGCTGCAGGTGCTATGCAGGAAGGCGTCAATCTCCTGGAAGCCGACATGCCTAAGGGAGAAGCTTCCAAGAAACTGGGCGTTATCGTCAACGGTACCGTTGAGGGTGACGTGCATGACATTGGCAAGTCCATTGTGTCCACCATGCTGCAATCTGCAGGTTTTGAAGTACATGACATCGGCAGGGACGTACCTTTGCAGAACTTTATTGACAAGGCCAAGGAAACCAACGCCCAGATGATAGGTCTTTCCGCTCTGATGACCACCACGCTGGCAGGTCAGAAGGATGTCATCGAGATGCTCAAGGAACAGGGCATGAGGGACAAGATCAAGGTCATGGTAGGCGGTGCACCGGCAACCCAGACATGGGCCGATAAGATAGGCGCTGACTGCTATGCAGAAAATGCAAGCGAAGCCGTTACAAGGGCAAAAGAGCTTCTGCTTTAAAGGTGATATAAATGACAGAATATGCTTTGAGGATGGGAGACGGTAAGAGGATCTTCCTTACGAAGGAACAGATCCGAGCCGATCTGGAAGCAGGTACTGCAGATGCTGCAGACCTGGGAAGTATTCCAGCACTGACCGGCAATGAGCTGGACAAGCTGGCCGAGATCCTGATGATGCCTGCCAGAATGGTCGGTGTAGAGCCAGGTAAAGAAGTACCAGTAACCCATGACATAGGCACCATCAGGCTTGATGGTGATCAGGGTAACAGCGGTGTGGGTATCCCCACAAGCAGGCTTGCAGGGTGTATGATACACGAGAGGGCCATGGGCGCAGACACCATGGAACTTGGTCACATAGACTACAGCTATAAGCCAGTGAAGCCTGTCATCTCACAGGAACAGCAGGCAATGGAAGTATGCCAGCAGAACATGATAGTACCTCTGTTCTACGGTGCTATGCCTAACATGGGCCTGTACTACACTCCTGATGGTCCTTTCGAGAACCCTGGTGACCTGATGAAGGCATTCAAGATCACTGAGGCCCAGGCATCTATGGAGCACGCTGCTGATCATCTGACCAGAGACATAGTCTGGATCATGCAGAAGATGATGTTCGCGGGTGCAGATGGTGCTAACTTTGATACTACCGGTGCAGCCGGCGATGGTGACATGTTCGCAACCCTGAGGGCAGTGGAAGCCTTGAGAAAACAGTATCCTGACATGTATATTGAAGTGGGTATGGCAGGCGAACTTGTACTGGGTATGCACGGTGAGCTGCAGTATGATAACACCACACTCGCAGGTCTGTGGCCACACCAGCAGGCTCCTCTGGCAGCAAAGGCAGGTGCCAATGTATTCGGACCTGTGGTGAACACAAACACCAGCAAATCCTCAGCCTGGAACCTCGCCAGGGCAGTCACTTTTGTAAAAGAGGCTGTGAAGGTATCACCAATACCATGTCATGTTAACATGGGTATGGGTGTGGGTGGTATCCCAATGCTTGAGACCCCGACCATTGATGCAGTTTCCAGGGCCAGCAAGGCCATGGTGGAAATTGCTGGCGTGGATGGTATATAGATAGGGGTCGGCGACCCGATGGGTATGCCGATCACTCACATAATGACCTCCGGTATGAGCGGTATCAGGGCAGCTGGTGACCTTGTGGCAAGGATGGAATTCTCCAAGAACATGAGGCTTAACGATGCAAAGGACTATGTGGCTAAGAAACTGGGAGTTTCCACAATGGATCTTTCTGACGAGTATGTCATGAGAGATCTCAGGGAAGAGCTCGGTATCGGTGTCATAACATCCGTTGCAGGTGCCCCCAAGGGAATTGCTGCAAAGATGAACATCGAAAAGCTGCTTGATATCAAGATCAACTGCTGTGAGAAGTTCAGAGGTAAGCTGAGATAACTTAGTTTAAGTCGCGGGGCCGGGAACTTGCGGTGCAGGGGAACGGCCCGACTTCTCTCATAGAGATTCAATAGAATTAGCTAAGTAGAGTAGTTATAATAATGAAGGAGTGATAATTATGGCTTCTAAAGAAGAAGGAGTTGACTGGCAACAAGCAGCTCAATGTTCCAAGGTCGTGTGTGAAGGCGGCAGCCTGGAACGAACCATTGACTGGAAACAGGGTCTTGCTATTGCTATTGGTGTACCTCTCCTTATATTACCATCTATAGGTTATTTTGCAAGTTATCTATACTCATTTGCAATTATTGTGTGGGGTCTTTCCGTGTTCCAGGGTTTTATGCAGAATCTTGCCTACGGAGAACTTGCCACAACCTTCCCTAATGCTTCCGGACTTCCCGGATTTGCCCAGAATGTATTTAAAGGCGATGGCAAATCAAAATACGACAAAGGTAATCTCATAGGAGGCTTCAGTGCATGGAGCTACTGGTTCGCATGGAACCCTGTGCTCGCTATTTTTGCAATCCTTGTGGGAAGTTATCTTCAGGGTCTGATCCCTGCACTTTCCGGGTATTCAGCATACAGTTTGTCTCTTGCTGCAGGTGTTGTGATATATTCAACTCTGCTTTTAATTAATTCCAGAGGGCTTTCAAGTGGTGCAACTATGGGTTATATACTTGCTTTCCTGTCCCTTGCACCACTGGCAATAATCACATTATCTCCCTTTGCAACCGGTGATTTTGTACTGTCCAACATTACTGGCTCATGGTTCCCAGCGGACTGGGCCTGGGATTTACATCATATACTGATCCTGCTGGGTATTTTCGCAATGGCACAGTGGAGTGCATGCGCGTGGGAAACAGCGGCCATATATGGTCCTGAATATAAGAAACCAGGTTCTGATGTTCCTAAGGCTTTGTTCAGTTGTGGTGCAGTCTGTCTGTTCACCTATATTCTTGTCCAGACAGCGGTTACAGGGACGCTGGGTGTGGAAGGAGTGCTTGCACAACCTGTTTCTCCCATGTTGCCGCTGGCTCAGGCCGCATTGGGCACTGTTGGTACATACATAGCCATTATCATGCTTGTGGCAGCAATGGTTCTGATCATCCAGACAGCTTTCCTGGGGTCTGCAAGGGCTATGCACTCCATGGCAACTGAAGGCAACCTGCCACGTGTTTTTGGTAAGATCAATGCTAATGGTACTCCTATAGTTGCTATGGTCGTGATAGCTCTGTTCAACCTGGGTCTCATATCTTTTGGAACACCTACTGCCATTCTGGCGGCATCTGCTATCGGATATGTCTGTGCCAACGGTATCAGCCTGTTTGCATACTTTAAGGCTAAGTCAAACCCACGACTTGCTGCTCTGGACAGGCCTTTCAAGGCTCCATCCGGCTGGAAGAACGTTGCACTGCTCTTTGGTCTTTTCAACCTGCCTCTGTGTCTTATTGGTATTGTCTATCTCAACAGCCTTGAGATCGGCTGGACCTCTACAATTGTAGGTTTCATTGTGCTGAGTCTGTACATTCCACTGTGGTTATACTCTCAGCACGAAGTGCATGTAGCCAAAAACAAAGCCTGATGTGAGATCACATTGCACGAAAATGCCCTCTTGGATAAGAGTGGCATTCTTATTTTTTTGTCTTTTTATACTTCTACTTACTGATGTGCAGGCCTTTTGATTATTTGAACTTTGATGGAGGACTATTCTCATATAGTACTACCTCATAAAGGATATAAGATCAATATGAATGTACTTTATATTTATGCACACCAGGAACCTGCATCGTTTAACGCAGCTCTGAAGGCTGTTGCTGTGGAAACATTTGAAAAGACCGGTCACAATGTTAAGGTCAGCGATCTCTATGCCATGCACTTCAAGCCTGTGCTTGATGCCAATGACTTCATGCAAAGGAAAAAGCCTGAAAAACTGGCTCTTTTTCCTGAGCAGATCAATGCTACTAAGACAGGTACTTTTGTGGCGGATATAATGGAAGAGATGGATAAGGTAAAATGGGCTGATCTGCTCATATTCCAGTTCCCGATCTACTTCACTGGTATGCCTGCCATCATGAAAGGCTGGCTCGACAGGATCTTTACAGCAGGCTTTGCATTTGACCCCATCACTCAGGGTGTCTATGAAAATGGTCTATTAAAAGGCAAGAAGGTCATGATGACAATTACCACCGGAGCTGATGAGAACACGTATTCGGAAGGCGGGTCACATGGGGATATCCATACACTTTTAAAATACATCACTCATTGTATTTTTGAGTATGTTGGTCTTGAGGTATTACCTTCGTACATAATGTTCTCTGTGAACAGCCAGTCACAGGAAAAAGGACAGCAGCGTCTGGAAAACTACGGGGAGATATTGAAAGGTCTCTGATAAATTGCAATGCGAAGCAATTATTTGACAATTCAGAGGATTTCGATGAACCTCTTTTTTAATCGATCATTCATTTATGCTACATAAGGCAATTTTCAAATGCATACACAGAGTTGATATTTTTGGCAATAAAAGATGGAGATACCATAAAGATAGATTATACTGGTACACTGGATGACGGTACTGTTTTTGATAGTTCTGAAGACCATGGCGAACCTCTTGAATTCACCGTGGGAGCACGACAGGTCATACCGGGTTTCGAAGATGCAGTACGAGGCATGGAAGTGGGGGAGGAAAAAACCTTCAGGATAGAAGCTAGTGAAGCCTATGGTGCACACGATCCGAATCTCATACAGACATTCCCAAGATCAGCACTTCAGTCTGATACAGAGATCGAGGTCGGCATGATTATTATGCTAGGAACTACTGATGGTCAGGAAATGCCTGCAATGATAACTGAGCTGACAGAGGAAACGATCATTATAGATGTGAATCATCCGCTTGCCGGACAGGCCCTGACCTTTAGTATTAAGATCATTGAAGCATGAATTTGCTGTTTTTGGGCTCTTGTGGGTCCAACACTTCTTTTTAATTTTTGGCTTTGCTTTAGAGAGATTTACATGCATGCGCACATATAAATATGCATGTATATATACATACATATTTATACATAGATTTTAAAAACATTGGTCAAAAAGCATTTTTTTATCTTGTTTTCCGTTTACATCAGCAGGCATTCTTTATGTATAGTTAATTAAATACAATTTATTAAAATAATAATGTTTAAATATATTCTGTGAGTATAATGCTTGTTAAATCTTTTGAGGTATCTTCATGGCAGAATCAGCACGGAAAAAAGAAACAGGACTTAAAAAAGAAACACGTTCGGAAGAACTGTTGCAGCTTGTGATATTCCAGCTCGGTGAAGAAGAATTCGGACTTGACATCATGCAGGTACAGGAGATCATCCGCATACCCGATATTACACGTATCCCGCACTCTCCGGATTATGTAAAAGGTGTCATCAACTTAAGGGGCAAGATCATAACTGTAGTTAACCTGGATACAAGGTTCGGTATGGAGCAAAAGGTACATGATGATAATTCCCGTATCATAGTAGCGGAAGTAGATGAAAATGTTGTGGGCATTGTAGTGGATTCAGTAAGTGAGGTCCTGAGACTGCCTTTATCTACGCTTGAGCCGGTTCCTGAAATAATCTCCGGTAAGATCAATGCCAACTATTTAAAAAGCGTTGCTAAACTGGAAGATAGGATGCTGATACTTCTTGATATCACAAAAGTGGTAATGGAAGATGCACCTTCAAAGGTAGTGTACTGCTGATAAGCTACAAACAATGCTGAAGCCGGACTGTAATTCAGCACCAATCCTTTTAATAAGACGCTTTAGTATATCAGAACTCGCTCTGCTATTGTTTTGATTCTTATTTATTTCTTAATGCAATTAATTTTCAACGTAAAGACGCGAAGCTTGTTATTTACTTCTTAACACCTTAGCGTTGATAAAAGGTTGTGCAGATCGATCATAAAAGAGATTTATCGGAATACTCATCTATATTCTGTTTTGAATATACTTTTTAGAACAGTTCTTTTCGGAACATGACAACTGCTAAAATCACAGAGAACAAGGTTGATATTATGAATATTATTACAAATGCATGTAGATTGTTTTCGAAGGGGACATGTACATTCATACCAAAAAAACTTGCAACCATTGTTGGGATCGATATAATTATCGTAACAGAAGTCAGGAATTTCAGTACCATGTTGAGGTTGTTGGAGATCACGGAAGCATAGGCATCCATAGTGCCGGTGAGAATGTTACTGTAAATATTAGCCATCTCTATGGCCTGCTTATTCTCTATGATGACATCTTCTAGCAGTTCCATGTCATCAGGATACATTTTTATTAGATTTGCTCTCTGGATCTTCTCAAGGACGATCTCATTGCTTTTTAAGGAAGTTGAAAAATAGACCAGACTCTTTTCAAGTTCTAAGAGCTGAATCAACTCCTCATTCTTCAGGGATCTGTGTAGCCGGCTTTCAATAACGTCACTTGTCTTGTCTATATTTCGCAGATACTGAAGGTAAACTATGGAGTTGCGGTAAAGTATCTGTAATAAGAAACGTGTCTTTTTAAACGTCCAGCAATACTTGACCGTATTTTCTAAGAATGGTTTTATAACCAGGTTCTCTCTCAAAGAAACAGTTACAATGTTCTCATTATTTATTATGATCCCGAGGGGTATGGTATAGTAGATCCCTCTTTCTGCCGCATCCTTGCTCGCCACAGGAATATCTATCAGCACAATGGTGCATTCTTCGTCCACTTCGATCCTGGCACGCTCCTCTTCGTCCAAAGCAGCTTTGAGGTACTCTATAGGGATCTTAAGATTCTCAGAAACATAGACGATCTCTTCTTCAGTGGGATCCACGATATTTACCCATGCTCCCTTTTCAATTTTATCGAGGCTTATTATCTCGTTGTCTATAGATCTGTAAATAGTGAACATAAAACACCTCCATGTTACCAGATAATACAATCATGGTCCCTGATTCTGAATGAACATAATTCTATATAGCCTTCAGCTGATTTTTAAGAAAACTATTAACACATATATGTCTTTCTGATGAAGCATGATCACTGCCACAACAAAAATAATAAACGCAAATGATATACAAATAAATGGCTATGGAAATAAAATACCCTGAAATCGGAGTATGCGGTCTTTCTTGCAGACTTTGTCCAAGCTATTATATGAACACAGAAAGCAGGTGTTCAGGTTGTAAGAGCGAAGGCAGAATGATTGTAGGTTGTCCTTTTATCACCTGTGCAATAAAGAAAAAAGGGATCGAGTTTTGCTGGGACTGCAAAGAAAGCGCAACCTGTGCCAAGTGGAAAAAGCACAGGGATGCAGGGAAAAAGCGAGATTCCTTCAAGTGCTATCAGAAACTGGAAGATGACATTGCCTTTATCCAAAAAAATGGAGTGGATGATTTTGAAAAGTCACAAAAGGCCAGAGAACGATTACTAAAAGAAATGTTACAGGAATTTAACGAAGGACGTTCAAAAAGTTATTATTGTATTGCCTCAACTGTTTTAGAGATCGGGGAATTAAAAGAAGCATTGCACAGGGCAAAAAACGGATCATATGGATTGAACATCAAAGACAGATCCAAACTACTCCATTCTTTATTGGATGAAATTGCCACGCAGAAAAATTATTATCTGAAGATAAGGAAGTAGATGATATTTCCAAAACTTAAGAGTGTAGGTTGCATTTGTTCATATTACTAATTGCTGAAGCAAACGAGATTCAAACGCGTAAGTTCTAAGATAATCTACAAATAGCGCACCTGCCACCATTGGAAGTGCGCATTATTTGAATAAAATGCAGCAAGCAAAGGATGAATATCGAAGGATCATTGATGCTTTTCCTTTTTGAGGAGCTATTGCTGCACCTTCAAAGCGATCATAATAAAAATAGGACTAAAATGGTCTACTGTTGCTCAAATCATATTCAATATATAGGTCCTATATATGAACAATTTGTTTAGCAATTTTTGCCATTGGATACGATCGAGAAACTCAATTATGCGATAAAGACAAACTTATTTATGTACACAATAATATACTGGACTATACCTAGGCAATGAGGAAATTACATGTCAAAAATACCTAAATCCAATGTTCGATCTAGTTTTCCTGAAAAAATCGGTACACAATCAGCATGTAATAACTCTATGGGATTGTCACCTGATGAGCAATCTAAACACATCGAAGAGCTAGCGCGAAAAGCAACAACTCATGCAGCAAATGATGCTCTCAAAAATGGCAGAGCTATTACGATTCAACAGGGTAATGCTATTGTCAGGAAATTCCCGGATGGTAGGGTCGAAGTAATAAAAACACTCGAAAATGCATTTGTTGTCCCAAAAAAACTTGTGTATAAACTATGAAGCGGATCCGAATGGATCAGGTAAATCTACTCTGGTCAAGCAATTCATTGAAGATGACCCATGGTTAATAAATACACAATTACATATTGATCCTGACAAACTTAATATTACAAAAATTATTGATTTTGGAAAGTTTGGGATACAAACAAATATTACTGAATTCAAAAAACATCTTTTAGATTCGACCCTGCTCCCAATAAGTAAAATTGATATTAAGCATATAAAATTTGAAAACAATTGTCTTATCAACGATCTAAACAACCCCTATTTGGGTTCATTGGCAGCAGATTTCATCCGGGATAAGATAATTGACTTGGATATCAACTTGTTTTCATTTGAAACAGTATTTTCACATGGATCTAAAATTGAATTCATGGAACGGGCTAAAGAAAAAGGATGGCAGCTATATCTTTATTTTATAAGCACATCAGATAGTGCCATTAACCAAGGACGAGTGAAAGAACGTGTTGAAAAGGGACAACATGACGTTCCTGATCACAAAATAACAACAAGGTACATAAAATCAAACAACTTATTATATGATGCCGTAAAGCTATGCAGGAGAGCATATATATTTGACAATTCGAATGATTCTGCAGTCTTAATTGCAGAAAAAGATATCGATGGAACAATTCAAATAAAAGATGAAAATCATTTACCACAATGGGTCGATAAGTATCTGTTCTCGAAAGTCAAATAAATTTACGAATTACATGCTCTGCAGAAAACCAACTTGATCAAAGCCTCCAATCAACATTCCACTCATCTAAAAGAGAAACGCAAAGCCGCCAAGACGCAAGGATACCATTCTTTGCGCCTTAGCGTCCTTGAGTTGATTAGAAGGTAGGAGTTCTACAGAGCCATTTATTGCTTTATTTATCACATTTTACTGAACCGGGCTACTTATAGTTACACAACCGATGTTCAACAACACGCTTGAATCAAGAGTTGAATCCTTAGAAAAGCAGCTCAAGCTCTTACAAGAATCAGCATCAAAAGAAACAGAACTTAGAAGTGGGCCCGAGGAGATACGCAACCCCGATGACGCTTCGGGAGCGCGGATAGAGGTATTTCGCTTTGCTCAATACCTCAATGATGACAAAAGAATACTTAGTATATTACAAAGATCAGCATCAAAAGAAACAGAATTTAGAAGTGGGCCCGCTGAGATTCGAACTCAGGATCCCCGCCGTGTAAAGGCGATGTCATAACCGGCTAGACCACGGGCCCTTATTTTGTAACTAAGTAGTGTTGTGCGGTACCCTAAATGTAACTAGGGGTATATAGCCTTTTTTGATGGATTGGGGATATCTGACTAGGAACAGTGTTTTAATATAAAGATGTAAATATAGCTACTATGTTTCATCGTACACGTCCTGAAGACGAGGATGAGATAGAGATAGTCGAAGAATACATTGGCGACTATGCCAGCATATCCTCGATAGTACGTGAAGCTTTGCCTTTTGAGATCATAGCAACCATGGGAGGAGTGATAGCTGGCATCATTCTTTCCGGTATGACAGAAGAGTTGCAACTCATTCCCGGGCTGATAGTCATAGCACCTGCAGTGCTTGGTATGCGCGGCAATATTTCCTGTACTCTGGGCTCCCGTCTGGGAAGCGCCATACACATGGGTCTTATCACCAAAATTGAGAACAATCCTGAACTTACCAACAACATTGGAGGTTCATTGTTGCTGAGTTTTATCATTTCCGCCATCCTGGGGCTGCTAGGACATTTCGTCACCATTGCATTTGGTCTTGAAAGTGCCGGTGCGCTGACGCTCATGTTCATAGCTGTGCTGGCAGGGCTATCTTCAGGGATTATACTGTCAGTAGTAGCGGTTTTTTTGTCCATCGGAATGTTCAGGTTCGGTTTCGACCCGGATAATGTGGTAACGCCTGCCATTGCGACCATTGGAGACATCGTTTCCATGTTAATGCTTTTCCTGGCTGCGAAGGTGGTGCTCCTCCTATGACCTATTACACAATAAGAGGCATCGTAGGCAGAGGTTTCCCGATCCTGGTAGCTACCTCGTTCGTCGGGCTTATCACCGGACAGATCCTGAACTACCGGCTTGACCAGCTTGTTTCCATGCCCATAATCCTATTGCTGATCCCTTCGCTCATCAAGATAGGAGGAGACACAGGCAGTATGCTGGGTGCCAGGATATCCTCAGCCCTGCACATGGGTCTTGGCGGACCGATCACAAAGAACCCCGTCGTGAGGAACAGTGTGCTCGCAGCCCTGATAGTGGGTCTCACAGCGAGCGCAGTCTTAAGTTTCATAGTCTGGCTTACAGGACACATACTGGGTATAGGAATAGGTTTGTTTGTGCTTTTTAAAATATGCATGATCGCAGGAAGCATTGAGCTTACAGTTGTGTTCTTAACGACCGTACTGATATCCTTTATGTCCCACAGATTCGGACTGGATCCCGACGATACAGTTATCCCCATTATTGCGACCCTGGGAGACCTGATGGGTGTAGCAGGCATATTTGTTACATTGCGCATGCTCGGCATGCTATAATATTAATAAACCCGAGAGACATATTCTAACATGAAAATTGATCAGAGCTGATAGAAGATTATGAGTCCGAAAGAGATACGATATACTCCAAGAAACATGAAGGATATGCTCATTGAGATAAAAGACACCTCAGAACTGATGGTGGATCTGGCATATTCTGCAATGATCTATGACAATGAGGACATTGCTGAAGAGGTAGTGCGTCTTGAAGACAAGATGGATACTCTTTACTATCACATGAAGATCACTGCCATGCTAAGTACAAGGCGTGTGGAAGAAGCCGAAGAGATGGCCGGCGTGCTGCAGATTGCCCAGGCTTCAGAAGGGATCGCCGATGCTGCCGGAGATATTGCAAAGATAGTGCTCATGGAAATGGGCATACCAATGGAATTGAAGCTTGCTTTAAGAGAAGCCGCCGAGACCATAGTAAGAGCTACGGTCAATCCGGAATCCCAGGTTGCAGGCCACACTTTGGGGGACATTGAACTCGATACCGAGACGGGCATGTGGCTGATAGCCATCCGCAGGCAGAATGACTGGATCTATAATCCAAATCATGAAACAAGGATCAGAGCTGATGATGTGCTGTTTGCAAGAGGACACGATGAAGGCGTGCCTATCTTTGCAGAACTTGTGACAAATGAAAAGTACACCCCAAAAGAAGTGAAACATGAGAAAATGTTGCAAGATCTGGAAAAAGCTGTCGATATCATTGTGGATATGAAGGATATGGCCGAAATGTCTGTGGGTCTTGCATATTCTGCATTGCTCTTCAATAATGAGGATATCGCCGAAGAGGTCAAAGCCATAGAATATAAGATGGATTGCATGAAGCACGAACTGCAGCATTGGGTGCTTCAGACCGCCAAGCATGTTTCCGATGTCAACCAGCTGCGCGGGCTTTTACACCTTGCGCATGCCTCTGAATCCATCTCCGATGCAGCATATGCTATAGCTGATATTGTGCTCAGGGGCATAGAACTCCATCCCATAGTAACTATAGCTGTACGCCAATCCGATGAAGTGATAACACGCCTTACTGTGGAAAGCTGCTCCCCCATCGTGGGTAAAACATTCGGCCAGCTTAAACTTGAGACCGAGACCGGGGTCTATGTTATGGCTATAAAGAGGGGAGAAAAATGGCTGTACAGTCCTAAAAAGAACACACAGGTACATGCCGGAGATGTGCTCATAGCCCGCGGGTCGCACATCGGAGAAGAAGCACTTATAGAAATGTGCGCCTGCCCGCTTGACGTGAATAGATGATACCCTTAGATAAGGGTATCAAGCCTTGTTACAGATCCGTCCGTATTGCCGATGAGTACCATATCCGTTACATCGGTGAAAATTCCGTGTTCCACAACTCCGGGACACATTGACAGGGAAATGGCAAGAGCTTCCACATTCTCGATAACTCCAAAAGATGCATCTATTACGAAATTCCCGTTGTCAGTGATCACAGGCCCATCTTTTCGGGATGCAAGGCGAAGCTGTGGTTCTCCGCCAAGTTCACGCACGCATCTCATGACCAGGTCCTTTGCATAGGGCAACACTTCTATGGGTACGAAGTGATCAAGCTTTTCTTTCATTTTCGAATCGTCTACCACGACCACGAATTGTTCCGAGGAGAATGCAACAACCTTTTCCCTTGTGTGTGCAGCTCCTCCGCCTTTGATCACATTCAG
The DNA here is from genome assembly GCF_000328665.1 of Methanomethylovorans hollandica DSM 15978. Taxonomy (NCBI): domain Archaea; kingdom Methanobacteriati; phylum Methanobacteriota; class Methanomicrobia; order Methanosarcinales; family Methanosarcinaceae; genus Methanomethylovorans; species Methanomethylovorans hollandica. The sequence continues at coordinate 1,007,179 of NC_019977.1, read as the reverse complement.
ATCCGCATCAACCTGATCGGCACCATCGATGGCGATATCAAGTTCAGGGTGCTCGGCCAGTGTTGTAAGGGGTATGCCTGCTTCAATGGCCAGCATTTCAGACTGGTATGATGTGACCACAGCCAGCACGTCCAGTCCTTCATCGATCCTTCTGCCTATAGCCTTTATAGCATAAGCTGTGGTAGAGCCGGTACCAAGACCTATCACACTACCATCATCTACCATCCAGGCAGCAGCCTCTCCGGCTGCTTGTTTACCTGTATTTCCAGAAGCTGCGTTCCTTTCCTGCATGTTATCACTTACCTCATGGGGATAATCTTCGCCTGTCCCTTGGGAACAGTACCACATCACGTATATTCTCAACACCCAGCATTGTCATTACAAGACGTTCGCATCCGACACCCCAGCCTGCATGCGGGGGCATTCCATATCTGAAAGCCTTCAGATAGAAATCGAAACCCTCTGGGTCCAATCCTTGAGACTCTATCCTTTTCTTAAGCATATCATGAATGTGTATACGCTGGGCACCGGATGACAGCTCCATGGTCCTGTGCATCATATCGAAGGACTTGCTTAACTGTGGCTTGTCTTCGTATGGCATTGCATAGAAAGGCTTTATCTCTGTGGGCCAGTCGATGATGAAATAGTGAGATACCCCCATTTCTTTGAACACATGAGCTCCGATCGTGTTTTCAGAAAGGGTGCTCAGATCGTCTCCCCATTTCAGTGATTCTTCACCATGCGCGTTCACGATCTCAAGTGCTTCATCATAGGTTATCTTGGGGAAAGGTACTGCAGGAACCTGCAGATCTACGCCAAGTACTTCAAGTGACCTTGCTTCGTTTTCCTTTATCCGGGAGTAAACATAGGCTACCATGTTCTCGAGTATTTCCATAACATCGAAATGGTCGCAGAAGCTTGCCTCTATATCGATAGAAGTAGCTTCATTGAGATGTTTTCTTGTATCATGTTCCTCGGCCCTGAATATGGGCCCGATCTCAAAGACCCTGTCAAGTCCTCCTGACATCAGGATCTGCTTGAAAAGCTGTGGGCTCTGGTTGAGGAAAGCCTCTCTGTCAAAGTAGGTTATAGGGAAAAGAGAAGTTCCACCTTCTGTGGCAGTTGCCACGACCTTCGGGCTTGTCACATCGATGAAGCCATTGTCGCTAAGGTAGTTCCTCACAGCTCGCAAGGTTTCATGGCGTATTTTGAAAATAGCTGTGGTCCTATCTCTCCTCAGGTCCATGAACCTGGAATCAAGACGAGTGTCCAGCTCTGCTTCCACTTTTCCCGTAGTGTCCATGGGCAAAGGTGACTCAGCTTCATTGAGCAACGTGATCTCCTTAGGTATAAGCTCATATCCACCCGGTGCTTTTGCTTCAGCCTTGACAGTGGCAGTGACAGCAATGACGGATTCTCTCATAAGCTTCCTTGCAGTTTCAAGAAGTTCAGGGTCCGTCCTCTTTTTGACAAGGGTCACCTGTGCACGGCCTTCCCGGTCACGCAGCACGACAAAACAAATGCCTCCAAGGTCTCTTACTTCGTACACCCAGCCAGCCAGGGTCACTTCCGCACCATTCATGGCTTGCGGGTTTATCTGGGACGTATAATGTGTCCTTAAATTCAACGACATATATTCACCTGTATAAAGAGTAGTGATCTTTTTCCTCAATAACGATCCTTGCAGTATAAAAGTAATTACTTTTATATAACGATGTTTTATTCCGGACTTCTCTCATTGATCTCAAATGCAATGTTCTGAACCATCAGTTTTTTCACAGCAGCGTGGTCATCTGACCTTTTCAGGGCCCACATGAGCTTTACGAGGGCTACTTCAGGCAGCATATCCTCTCCTTCAATGGCCCCGGCTCTCAGCATATCTCTGCCGGTGTCATAAACACGGTCACATATACGTCCGTGCAGGCATTGGGAAGTTATTACCACGGGCACGTTCATAGAAGTGGCACGTGCTATCATAGGCACCCATTCGGACGATACATGTCCCAATCCAGTACCTTCTATTACAATGCCTTTGTATCCGGCATCAAGATAATATGATATTATATCAGGACTTGCTCCAGGCGTGAACTTGATGAGTGCACATTTCGGTTCGAAACCTTCGAGAAGATCGAGTTCCTGTGAGTTCCTATTATTATATTCCAGATGAGTATGTATGTCCCCGGTAAGATAGTCGACAAAACCTATGGGTTCGGAGTTAATGGACCTGAATGCATCTCTTCTGGAGGTGTGCATCTTTCTGACCTTGGTGGCCCTGTGAATATCGCATATATCATCCGATTCACTGCCATGCATCACCACACACACTTCGGCAATGTCGCTTACTGCAACTTTAGCCGCACATATCGCATTCGTGGCATTGTCACTGCTTGGCCGGTCAGCACTGCGCTGTGAACCCACGAATACGATCGGCACTGGAGTACGTACCATAAAGGCTAGTGCAGCGGCAGTATACATCATTGTGTCAGTACCATGTGCAATGATTATTCCATCTGCACCATCTCTTATTTCTTCAGCTACCGCCCTGGCAAGCTCCTCCCAGTATTCGGCCCTCATGTTCTCGGAAAGTATATTATAGATGGCCCTCCCCGAAAAATCTGCAATTTCCGTAAGTTCTGGGATAGCTTTTAAGATATCATCTGCAGAAAACCTCGCTGTAACCGCACCTGTCCTGTAATCTATCTTGCTTGCAATTGTACCGCCTGTAGAAAGAATGGAAACCTTAGGCAGTTTGCCCTTAGTAGTCTTGTTTAGCTGAGAGGTATCATTAGCATGAGCATCCTGAACATTCGAAGCTTTCTGAAGTACGGTTATCTTTGCGTTCTCCGCAGATATACCTGCATTATAACCATTTGACATCTTGAGGACAATATGGTGTGTATTGCTTGGCATCACCATGCCCTCGTATTCTACACCGTCCTTTTCTATACTTATCCTGTCACCCTGTTGGAATTCCATGAAGATCACATCTGCTGATCGCATTGATCATGTTTTAGAGATATACTGTTTCACAAGTTCTATGAGCTTATTTAAGGAAGTTTCGGATCCATTTCTTAATGCACTTATCTCTTCCTTTGCATGTTTCAAAGTTTCTTTTCTTCTGATGATGGTCTTTTCCATTTCCTCAAACGCAGGACCACCTATGATATTCCGTTTCTTTATATTCGAGATCGGGTCCAGAGCTTCACTTACCATCTCCTCTGTAAGCCCTTTGCTGCTGAGTTTAATTCCCAGAACCTTATCAGCCACAGTGTCTATCTGTTGCAGACAGATGGCCCCTTCTCCTCTTGCAAGTACGCCTACGATCTGATGAGCCGTCCTGAAGGGTATCCCTGTTGCCCTTACCAGTGTGTCTGCAAGCTCGGTGGCTGTGGTAAAGCCTATTGTGGACTTTGAAGCCATGATTTCCCTGTTGACCATCATTGTCCTTACCATGCCTTCCATCATGCGTACAGAACTTCTAGTGGTCTGCATTGCCTTCCACATGTGAGGAGTGGCTTCTTGCAGATCACGGTTATAGCTTAAGGGAAGAGCTTTGCATGTAGTAATAAGAGCCATCAAGGAACCCACTATCACACCGCTCTTTCCCCTCAGCAGTTCTGCGGTATCTGGGTTCTTTTTTTGCGGCATGATAGACGAGGTGGATGCATAGCGGTCATCCAGTTCTATGAACGCAAACTCCGAAGTAGACCAGATAACAAGCTCTTCTGCCATTTTGCTCAGATTGATCATTAGATTTGTGAGGACAGCAGTACATTCTATAAGGAAATCCCTGCTGCTGACAGCATCCATTGAATTCTCCACAAGGCCGTCAAAGCCCAGCAGTTGACTGGTGAGTTCCCTGTTGATGTTAAAGCCTGTGGAAGCAAATGCTGCGGCCCCCAGAGGACAGAGGTTCACCCGTGAGTAAGCGCTCAGGAAACGCTCGCCATCTCTGCCTAGAGCATCCATATGTGCTATCAGATGATGGGCCAGAGTAGTAGGCTGTGCGTGCTGCAGGTGTGTAAAACCAGGCATAAGGGTTTCAGTATTTTCTGATGCGACTGAACACAGAGTACAGCGCAGCAGATGTAATTCTTCCATAAGGGCAAGCATCTCTTCACGCAGGGTCAGGCGGATGCATGTCGCAACCTCATCATTACGGGACCTGCCGGAGTGCATCCTGCCTCCCACGTCTTCGCCAACCATATCAATGAGCCTTGATTCAAGAGCAATGTGAATGTCTTCGTAGGTATGATCCAGTTTTTCTATACCTTCTTCTCTTATGCGTAGCAAGCCATTAAGAATGCTGGAACAGTCCTGGTCCTTTATTATTCCCTGTTCCTTTAACATGATGGTATGGGCAAAGTCCACCATTATGTCCGCATCAAATATCCATTTGTCAGCATTCATCGAAGATGTGAATTCCATTATGTCCTCATCGGGCGTGCTGGCCAAGCGCCCTCTGCGTAGAATATTACTCATCTGGTACCTCTTTTATTTCATTGGGAATCAGGTTGTTGCGTGGTTACGGCCTGTACACTTAAAAAAGAATCGGTATTGACCTCTATGCACCGCCTTGCTGGACAGGAAGCAGGATGTGCACAGTAGTGCCCTGGCTATCCTCACTTTCGATCCATATCTTACCTTTATGGGCTTCCACGATGTTCCTGGAAATGAACAATCCAAGGCCTGTGCCCCCGTATTTGCGTCTTATGGAAGGATCTATCTGATAGAATTTCTGAAATAAATGCGGTACCAGTTCTGAAGGTATGCCTATTCCAGTGTCTTCTACGCTGATATGTACCATTTCTCCTTCCTTTCTGGCAGAAATGCTGATCTTACCCATTGAAGGTGTGAACTTAACAGCATTGTCCAACACATTTGTCAGCATATCCGCGATCTTTTTGGCATCTGCTTCTATTTGCGGAACATCTTCCTGTACATGGAGAAGAACATCTATTTTCTTCTCAGTGACAGGTATTGTCATATCTGTAACCGCATTATCAATTACCTCAAGGACATCGATCTTGCTAAAATCATACTTTATATTTTCAACCTCAGCCATGCTTACGTACAGCAAAGAATCAACAAGTCTGCGGAGTCTCTCAGTATTACGGATGACAGTGTTGACAGCTTTAAGCTGCTGATAGTTCATTTCCCCTAAGGTGCCTTCCATAAGAAGGTCACTGTATCCTTTGATGGAAGTAAGAGGTGTTCTCAGTTCATGGCTCACGTTTGAGAGCAGTTCGCTCTTCATCCTGTCGACAGACTGCAATTCCTTGTTCATCTTGCTAAGCTCATCAGCATATTCCCTCAATTTTTCCTCTGCCTGTTTACGCTCACGGATGTCCTCAACAATGCCCACGCCACCCAACAAGGTTCCATCACCTGATATGTTTGGACTGTAATCAACTTTTATGAATGCTGCTTTACCATTTTCCCGTGACCTGTATTCTCCCTCAAAGTGACCCTGACGCAGCAAGAGCACTTCTTTGAAAGCCGCTTTCATTTTTTCATCCCTCAGGGATGTGTTCATGTTGAAACCTAGTATCTGTTCTTTAGGTATGCCCAGGATATCAGCTATCTTATCGTTACAATGGGTAACAGTACCATCCTTACCAAAGTTAAAAATACCAAGAGGGGAATTCTCAAATATAAGCCTGTACTTCTCCTCAGATTCCTTGAGTGCATACTCCATTTCTTTGAGGTGCGTGATGTCTATGATTATGCCCTGGTAATAGCTCGGCCCTCCCCTCTCATCTCTTGCCAGCATTGACCTTTCGGTAACCCACTTTACTTCTCCATAGCGCGTTACAATGCGATACTCCCGGGTAAAGTACAGATTTTCCAGCTTTTCAAAATCCGATATTTCAGAAGTAAGGCCACTAAGATCTTCAGGATATACCATATCACTATAGAGCATTTTTCCGGATGTGAACTCCTCTGCATGGTACCCAAATCGGGATATATTTTCGGATACAAAAACTACAGGCCATCCGGGCAGGGGTTTCCAGAGAAAAGCAATAACAGGGCTATTTCTGTATATAACATCCAGTTTCCTTTCTGAAGATCCATCTCCTCCGGCAGATGCACCTATTTTCTTTGTACTGAAATACTCTACAGTGCCAACCATACCAGTATAGCTTCCATCTTCATCCAGAAGAGGCAACAACTGGCCGCTTTGTTCCATAAGTTCTCCTTTGGAGTTGATAATAGGCAGCAAGGAATAGTTTACTGGCGTCAGCTCCTCCCTGGCTTTATGGAACAATTCCCTGAAATGCACTTCATCTATGATCGTTTGGTCAGGAAGGAATAACATCAGGTCCTTACCCATCAGATAATCTGACATCAGGCCGGAAATGTCCTCCATACCTTTATTGAAAAAAATAAAACGGTTCTCCCGGTCAACTGCCCAGACCCCCTTCCAGGCACTTGCAAGAATTCCTATGCAAATATTATCCACATGATTTTGTGGCTTTTAATGCATTAAATACCTTTTCGGTCGTACATTGGTGTATAAGATAAAGAGAATAAAAGAATAAGAGAACAAAAGATACGGTAATGATGTTTTGCACATCAAAAAGCTAAATCAAAGCCGGACCGCAGAAAAGCAGGCATTAAAGTTCTAGGCACAGGGAAGCAGTATATGTATTGCAGTGCCTTGTCCTTCCTTACTGTCTATCCAGATCTTGCCTTTATGCTCTTCGATTATGATCTTGCACATAAATAGTCCTAATCCGTTGCCACCGTAATTACGTGTTGATGAGCCATCTAACTGAAAGAACATCTGAAAAACCTTTTCTAAATTCTCCTCGGCTATGCCTATACCTGTATCATTGATGATCAAATGCAAGAGCCCAGCATCTTCTGTGACCGATACTGTGACCTTTCCTCCATTATTTGTGAACTTGATGGCATTGTCAAGTATGTGAACAAATACCCGGGGTAAATAATCGATATCGCCAATTATTTCAGGCAGCTTCGGGGCTATATTCTCTTCCAGTGCAAGACCTTTGTGCTTCAGTTTCTCGCTTACCATATTCAATGCAACATGTAACATTTTGGTTATTGACAAACGTTCAAAATTATACTTAATAACACCATGGGTTGCAGAACTGACGAACAGCAGGGAATCCAGAACAGTCTGTAGTTGTCTTGTTTTTTCGACCACTCTCGTCATTGCTTTTTTCTGTTCAGCATTCAATGGCCCAAGATCTTCATCATGTACAAGTTCACTGAACCCTTTGATGCTTGTAAGTGGCGTATTGATTTCATGCTGAATATTGGAAAGGAATTCATTTTTGAGCTTTTCCAGGGACTTCAGGTTCTCATATGCATGTGCAAGATCCTGATTAGCCTTCATAAGATTCTCTTCGGAGCGCTTTATTTCAGTTATGTCCCTAAGGTGTTCAACTACCATTATGGCCTCCCCGTCTTCATCGAAGATGGGATAAGCCTTCATTTCCCTAATACTCCCGTCTGCAGGATCCGTCCAGAGTGCTTCTTTAGCAATACCTGTAACAAAAGCCTCCAGCACGTGGTAACTTTCACACGTGTCTGCATCATGTATAAGGACATCATTTCTAAGGGGATGTTTCTGCCGTTCTTCTTTGGATATGTGCTCAAGGCCCTTCCAGTTACTGGTCACGATCCTCAAATCCCTATCGAGTACCAGTATCAGATCATTAATCGCATTGAAGGTATTGATAAGAAGTTTCTTCTGCTGTTGCTGGACTTGTGCTGCTTCCTCTATCTTGGTTATGTCCTCTATAATTCCAAGGCCACTCTTCAATTCACCCTCTGTTGTCAGTTCCGGCAAGTATAAAGAACGAAGTTTGACAGTTTCATTCCTCAGTTTGATCTCATATTCGGCAGCAATAGGTCCGGAAAGTAGCTTATGTGAGGAAAAAGTCTTCCACATAGTTTCATTGTCTATAAGGTCAGTAACGTGCAGACCCACTATCCTGTCTTCAGATACTCCTAATATTTCTGTAAGTTTATGGTTGCAATGAACAATATTACCCTGCTTGTCAGTGAAAAGGCCCACAGGACAATTGTGGAAAAAGGAACTGTAGCGGCGTACATCTTCCATGTGGATTGCTTCAAGCTCTTTCTTTTCCATCAAATTGTTAAGGCAACCACACAGAATGTGCAAAATTGTATGTGCCTGTGTCCATTGTTCGGAATTCTGATTCTCTTTACTGTACAGTGCTGATATGTAACCACGTATCTTGCCATGGACCACTACATCCACGGATATGGCTGGATACTGGCCGTTTTCCGGATATCCATAAATCTTTTCGTCTATTTTTGCAATGACACCGTACACCTGAAGAGGCAACATTGCTTCAGGCAACGATCTTACAAGCATACTTATAAGAGAATGTACCGGTAGGCTGGAGTTAAGGAGGTCTATTATCTTCAGCAGTGCAAATGAAGTACATGTAGCAATTTCCGGAGTGTTCGATGTGCATTCTCCCAAGACGCAGGTGTCGTGGATCAGAGACATTATTATAGAAATATAAATATAATATATGTATAAAAAGATTTCCACAGATAGGTTAGTTAGGATAACCAATAGCCATATTTATTAAATATGTGCAAAGTATAAGGTGAAGGTCCTTCAGAGGAACCTTCTACAGGTGAAAAGATGTACGCAGACAGAATCAATGCTCTACCGCCCTACCTCTTTGCAGCGATCGATGAATCCAAATCCAGAATGCTGGCAAAAGGAGTAGATGTAATAGACCTTGGTGTAGGTGATCCTGATCAGCCTACACCGTCACATATAGTGGAATCAATGTGCCAGGCAGTCAGGGATCCTGCCACACACAGATATCCATCCTATACTGGTATGTTGGAGTTCAGGAAAGCTGCAGCCAAATGGTGCCAGGAATCAAGGGATATTGACATAGACCCTGTAAACCAGACCCTTACGCTTATAGGCTCCAAGGAAGGTGTTGCTCATATTCCTCTGGCTTTCATCAATCCTGATGATGTGGTATTGTGCCCAGATCCGGGTTATCCAGTATACAAGATAGGCACACAGTTCGCAGGTGGGGAACCTTTCACAATGCCTCTTCTGGAAGAGAATGGCTTTCTGCCCGACCTTGATGCTATACCGGCAGACATGCTGGCAAGGGCAAAAATGATGTTCCTCAATTATCCGAACAATCCCACATCAGCAACAGCTGACGGTTCATTCTTTAAAGAGGTTGTGGAATTCGCAAAGGACAACGATCTCATAGTGGTGCATGATAATGCATATTCAGAAATGGTCTATGAAGGGTATAAGGCACCAAGCTTCCTGAATGTAAATGGTGCCATGGAAGTGGGCATTGAATTGTATTCCCTTTCAAAGACGTATAATATGACCGGATGGCGTCTGGGATTCGCTGTAGGCAATGCAGATCTTATCAAAGGGCTTGGAAAGGTTAAGTCGAATATCGATTCCGGAGCATTTGATGCTATACAAATGGCCGGCATAACTGCACTTACGGATTCCCAGCAATGTGTAAGCGACATGAATCGGATATATGAAAAGAGAAGGGATGCGCTGCTTAAAGGTCTGCAGGGCATAGGCCTTGATGTTAAACCCCCCAAGGCGACATTCTATGTATGGGCTCCGGTTCCGAATGGTTATGATTCTATGGGGTTCTCACAGCTGTTGCTTGAAGAGGCTGGAATAGTGGCCACACCTGGAGTAGGTTTTGGTCAACACGGTGAAGGTTACATCCGGTTCGCTCTGACACAATCCGTGGACAGGATCAATGAAGCGGTTGCAAGAATGGAAAAACTCAGATTATGAAAATGAGCAGAAGAGAGAAGTGTGAATATTTACTTCCCTCTATCTCTTTCTGAACTCATATTAATGGACATTTCAGCGATATCGGCACTATATTCGGATATCCTTTTGAGGCTTTCGATTATTGAGACCATTTGTTCGGATTTGCAGCGTGCTGCTCCCTGCTCATTGCGTATGGCAGTGTAATCTTCGAACTTCCTGGCAAGATTGACCACTTTGTTCGAGAACTTTATATCCATCTCTTCAAGGGCCTTCATAGAATCAGAAAAAACCTTTTGTGCAAGAGTGCCCATGGCAAACACAGCATCCTTTTCAGGAACTGTAGCATCCATCATAATGATCTGCTGTGCTATCCTCTGCACGTGGTCTCCTATGCGCTCGATGATTTTTGTAACAAGTCTGTATCCCAGACACTGGCGGGGTCTTTCTACACCTATTTTTTCGGCAAATTTTAGATCTTCGACCGCTGATTTCAACTGCCTTACGGTCAGAAGGTAGAATCTGTCCACTTCATTATCTCTGCTGACAATATCCCGTGCAAGTTCCAGATCATGCCCCTTCAGAGCGATTAATGCGTCCTCTAGCATGGAAGTGATAAGCCGGGACATGTTCTGCAAACCTTTGGTAATTGGCAGTTCCTGATAGTTCATAAGGCTCTGCAGAACGATCTCATTCCTTGATTCCTCTATCACTTCAATGCCAATAAGGCGCTGACGGGTTACATCCTTGAAGAACTTGCGATCAAGCGCATGGAAACCTTTGCTTGATACCAGCCGTATAAGATCATAACCAGCAAGGTAGTAGGACACAAGTATCCTGAAATTGTCCTCGAGTTTGTCCTCCTGAAGTATCGGGATCACGCATTCAGATTTTTTCTTATCTATCTTTGAATCGGCAGAAAGCAAAAGCGCACAATTGTTTTGTGGCAGCAGCGTTAAAGTGTCACCTGAGTTAAGCCCACACTCCCGAACCCATTTAATGGGTAAAGATATGATGTATGTGGAGCCACCAGTCAACTGGATCTTTCTTTGTTCATAGTCTATAACAACACACCCTGGATTCTGATATATTGGCATATACTTATCCGGAATACATAAACATAATGGATTTACTATAATATCAACCTATAATTTAGCGTTGATCTGTCTATAACACTGGGTCCATTGATAAAAACGGTATTATATACAACTCATCGAAAATCTATATGCTAGATCTGGAAACACGTACTTCTAATTATTTTTAGGTACCCCTAAGTTTGTAGCGGATAAGTGTGCAGAAGGATACAGTAAGTATCAACTGTGGAATCCCCTTTTATGCCATGTGAAGGAAAAACTATTTACATGGTTTTCAGCAGATGTTGTGTCTCGTATCAAATAGATGAGGGGGAAATAAAACCGCTTCGTAACATGTGATCTGCAAGCACTATCGCAACCATGGCCTCAGCTACAGGCACAAGGCGGGGAGGTATGGTAGGATCATGCCTCCCATGGACCTGCACTTCACACTCCTGACCAGTTTCCATATTCACTGTTCTCTGCTTCTTTGAAATGGATGGTGTAGGTTTCACTGCAACCCTGCATATGATAGGTAGTCCCGTAGATATACCGCCAATTATGCCGCCTGCATTGTTGGTCGGACATGTGATCTGACCGTCTTTTACTATGAACGGATCGTTCATCTGGCTCCCTTTCATGCGTGCACTTGCAAAACCTGCACCTATCTCCAGCCCTTTTACTGCACCAATGCTCATCAGTGCCTTTGCGATATCGGCATCCAGTTTATCGAATACAGGCTCTCCGAGACCTCTGGGAACCCCTGTGGCAATGACCTCTACGATGCCTCCAAGGCTATCTCCTTCTTTGCATGCATCTTCTATTGCTTGCATCATCCTTTGAGCTGCCTTAAGATCAGCGCAACGTACTGGTGTCTTTTCTACATTATCCATCACTTCGGAAAAAGACATCTCTGAAGCAATAATGCCATCCAGCTCGATCACGTGTGCAACAACTGTGATGCCGTAGCAGGAAAGCAAATGCTTTGCAATGGCTCCTGCAGCCACCCTGCCAAGGGTCTCCCTGCCGGATGATCTGCCTCCGCCTCTGTGGTCCCGGGTACCATATTTTTCCCTGTACAACATATCTGCATGCCCGGGTCTTGGGATAGTCCGCAGATAATCATAAGCATTTGAGTTTGCATCCTTGTTGCGGACCATCATGGAAATTGGCATACCAGTGGTCTTTCCCTCAAACACACCTGATAATATTTCAACAGTATCAGCTTCGTTACGTGAAGTAGATGCACTGCTTTGCCCGGGTCTGCGCCTGTCCAATTCCTTCTGTATAACGGAGGCATCAAGAAGCAGACCTGCAGGAGTTCCATCCACCACTACTCCCAGGGCATTGCCATGTGATTCACCCCAGGTGGTAACTTTAAAAACAGTTCCGAAAGTGTTGCCAGACATCGTTAGTAAATCATCCTTACTTATCTTATAGTTTATCCCGCATTTTCAGGTCATGAAGCAGGCTCAAGTGGAGCAGGTTCTATATGGATGACAACATCCTGGACGCCTTCAAAATGCTGTTTCAGTTCATATTCCACAGTATCCGCAATGTCATGGGACCTGAGGGTAGGCATTGTGGGATGCACTTCCACATGCAGGTCGATGTATATGTGACCTACAGTCCCCCTGCTCCTGATATTGTTGCAACCTATAACTCCATCCACTGCACATACTAAGTTATGTATTTCTTCAGCATTGAGCTGCGATGTATCACACAGAACGGAAGAGCTTTTCATAATTATCCTTATGCCTGTATAGACGATGATCCCTGAAATTATGATTGCTATGATCGGATCAAGTACAGGTAAACCTGCCTTAATGGCAATGAGTCCCAGAATAACAGAAAGGGATACATAGATATCGCTTTTGGTATGCATTGAATCGGCTATCAGCACTTCGCTTTGTAATTTCACTCCATTGCGGTGTTCATAGGTAGTTACCATGTAGTTAATTACCATCGTACCGATCATGACCAGAAAACTAAATGTGGTCACTTCAGGTATAGCCCCACTTCCAAATCTGTGGAAAGCTGAGTTCAATATATTAAAGCCTGCAAACATCAGCAACACAGCGATAAAGACAGATGCCATTGTTTCGAACTTGCGATGCCCATAGGGATGCTCTGCATCAGGAGGCTTGGAAGCTGCCTGTATGCCTATCAGACCCACTATATTAGATATACCATCGAACAGGGAATGGTAACCGTCGGACTGCATACTGAGGGTATTGGTTAATATGCCATAGATGATCTTGGCGAAGGAAACCATAAGGTTCAGGAACAGGACCTGGAGCATTATTTTTTTTATCTGCCGGAATCTTTTATCCATTCTCTACCTCAGCAACTATTGATATTACGACTATGAATGATGTACATAAATGATACATAAATGATACACATATGACGGCATTAATATAACTTACAGACCATATAATAACAGGATACCGGAAGGTATAATTTATATTATAACCCTGTTCAATGCATGGTGAAAATTGCTGTCACAGGTAAAGGTGGTGTAGGTAAGACCACGCTTTCGGGTACTCTTGCGCGGATGCTTGCAAGGGATGGTTTTGATGTAGTAGCCATAGATGCTGATGCAGATATGAACCTCGCTTCATCCATCGGCATAAACAATCCTCCGAATCCTCTTACCGACTATCAGGATATGATCGAAGAGCGTGCAGGGGAAAAAGGAGGATTGTTCAAATTAAACCCAAAAGTTGACGATATCGTAGACAGTTTCGGGGTCGTGGGCCCTGATAATGTAAAAATGCTTGTGATGGGTACCATTGATAGCGGGGGTAGCGGCTGCATGTGTCCTGCATCCTCTTTCCTTAAGGCATTTCTCAGGCATGTTGTACTGAAGGATAAAAGTGCAGTGATACTTGATATGGAGGCGGGTATCGAACACCTGGGCAGAGGGACTACAAAGGGTATAGACCTGATGATCATCGTTGTTGAGCCCGGCAAGCGTTCCCTGGAAACCGCTGAAAGGATAAAGCATCTCTCAGAGGGCATAGAGGTCAAACATCTGGCAGCGGTCATCAACAAAGGGAAGTCTGTGAACCTCACACCTCAGCTTGAGGCTCTTGGGATACCTGTACTTGGTGAGATACCCTATGATGAAGATCTTGTCCGGGCAGATCTCGAAGGCGTTGCACCCATTGATGTGGGAGGCAAATGGGTAGATGCTGTGGAACATATCAAGGATAATATGATGCAGATGATCAATGGCTTCCAACAATAATCTGCATTTACAGGAAATACAGAATAACCGGCAGTAAGATCACACCCATAGCATTACTCTTTCTCACGTTCATGAAAGACGGCAGCAGCCCTATGGATGTGGCCATGAGGAATATTATGACACCGAAGACGCCAGTGAATACAATCACCATAACTGATAGACCTGTCAGCACAGTGATGCTCAGTTTTCTATAGTCAATTTTTTCCATGAACAGGTGGACTGTATTTCCTATTCTGATAGTGGAATAATACGAAAAGATCGATGCAAGGATGACAACACACAACAGAATAAGGATAATGGGTGTGCTAATTGCTGATGGTTCTAAGAACGATGACATCGCAACTATGGCCCCGTTACGGGCCCTTCCAATAAAGAAAAAAACAAAAAGACCAAAAACAGCATTGGCTGTGTTGACACCAGACACTGAAATAATGAACTCTCGTGCTTCGTTCAGAGGGTCATCTGTCATATTATATTTGTCATGATCTTTTTTATTCCCGATCCTTCCAACCAGTTCTGCCAGCAATGTAGCGACAGAAGATGATACTCCAGGCAACCAGGCTACAAAAGAACCTGCAAGGCTTCCGGTGGTAATCGCTTTTATTGTCCTGTTGGCAGGCAGTGTGATAAGCGAAGTATGCTGGGGTGGAATAACTGAACCGGTTGTCAGACTTACTACTAACTGTGAAGCTCCAAAAAGACCGCTTAACAGAGGCAGCAGTATCGATGGACTGTCCGATCCAAAGAGTGAACTTGCCATGTTCTCTTTTCCGAATGCAAAGATGCCCAGCAGGCCACTCAGCATGAACACCAAGAATGCATAAGAGATGGGTCTGTAACGAGTAAAGGATCCCTGGCCTGGTATGTGTTCACCTTTTTCAGTTATGATCATAATTAATGCTATAAAGAGGAGGATCCAGCCTATGTAGTCCTGTATAAGAGGGTATATTGTGGACAACAGGAAACCAAAAGGCAAAAGCAGGATAATGGATACAATGACAGAACCTGCGCTTCCCAAAGCAGACAGGCGTATCGCTTCAGGTCCTCTGCCATCGAGCAATAACTGGTGTCCCGGGAGGACTGCCAGTGCCATATCAGAGTTAGGCACTCCCAGATAGATGGCAGGTATTATGTCATGAAAGGTGTGAGTGATACAGTTTGCCAGGATCATGCAGATGATATATACAGCTGGTATGCCGTTTTCAATGAGCACAGGTGACACCGATACCAATAACAGGGCAATATTGTTGCTGTGCAACCCAGGTATGAGTCCTGACACTACACCCATCAGGCAACCTGCAAATACAGACAGCAGTAAAAGAAGCACAGATAAATTTTCAGTTAGTACAGGCATTGTTTCATCTTCCCTATATTTAAAACAGTCAAAATATACATTAAAATAGTTTATATATTATAAACTTTTCCAGTTACTTATAACTGCAGGCATCTGGCAAGTAAGCAAGATCATCTGTTCACCACAAAAATAAATAGTAAGATGCCTTTTTTGATGCGGGAATTGACCTATGAGTATCAAATGCGATAAATGTAAGCATGATTCCATTATATACCAGAGATATTCCGGTATGCATCTGTGCAAGAAGCATTTCATGGAAGATGTGGAAAGGAAGATCAAGCTCACGATCCGTAAGCATTACTCTGTGAGAAAGAACGAGACCATAGCCGTGGCTGTCAGCGGGGGCAAGGATAGTAGTGTAATGCTCTATATGCTCCATAAGATCCTGGGAGCACGTCCGGATATCAGACTCATTGCTCTTTCAGTGGACGAAGGTATTGCCGGATATCGGCACAATACTCTGGAACAGGCTAAAGGACTTACCAGCCGGCTTGGTGTGGAACATATCATTCTCTCTTTCAGGGAACAATATGAACGGACAATGGATGAAATAGCTTCCTTGGAACGTGAAAAAGGGACATGCAGTTATTGCGGTGTTCTGCGTAAATCTATTCTGAACCGCAAGGCACTGGAATTAGGTGCCACCAAACTTGCTATAGGTCACAATCTTGACGATGAGGCACAGACAATAATGATGAACCATCTCAAAGGCGATGTGGCACGTATGGTACGTCTTGTTCCCCCCTGTGAGCTGGAAGGGCTGGTGCTCAGGATAAAACCCTTGCGTTACATTCCTGAAAAAGAGGTTGCCATGTATGCTTATCTTAACGGTCTGCCGCTTAGTACCGGTGCCTGCCCTTATGCACATGAGGCCATGAGGAATGAAGTGAGGGAAATGCTGGATGATTTTGAGGATAAACATCCGGGGACAAAATATTCTCTGCTGAGCGGTTTTGATAAGATAGCAAATGTCCTTTCCAGGGAGATACCCATTGCAAAACTTGCTAGTTGCCGTTTATGCGGACAGGCATGCAGTAGTGAACTCTGCCAGGCATGTAAGTTACTTGGAAAACAGTAACTACCTTTATTCAAAGTTGTATATATCAAACGAATACAGTTCCTTCCCCGTACGGTCCATATACATCCGTGCTATCCAGGTAGTTGTAAGTGGTCTTATTACAATCACAGAAAGGAAAAGATACACCAGGCTCCATACATCTGACAGGGCTTCCACTGAACTGATAGCACTTCCGAATATTTCAAGTCCCAGGGAAATGGCAACTATTATTCCGATGATCGAGATCACACCAGCTTTGTTGTCTTTAAAGAACTCTAAACTCTTCTCAAGTGCTGAGATGGGGTCCAGGTCATCTACTACCAAAGCATATTCTACGAAGAACAGCAATATTCCGGCAACCAGAGCATAGAGGAACCAGACTAACATACCAACTGCCAGCAGTATACTTCCTGTGGAAGTTGGATCGGACCCCAATGATCCAAGGTCGCCTGCAATCAGTATGCCCGGTACCAGAAACACCACGCCTGCCATAATAATAAGCGCTACCAGTATTTTAGCAAACATCAGGTTCAAAACATGGTGGCGTGCAGATGCCCACATTTGTCCCACGGACGTATCTCCGCTAAGCAGTGCAAGACGGCACATGCCGATAGCTCCTGCTTCAAAAAATGATCCTATAAATAAGAACAATATCAAGAGGAACAAAGCACCTGCTACTAACAGCAGGAGATTTTCTTTTAAAAGTGAACCAAGTATTTCCAAGTATACTTCAGGGGGTACATCACCGGCTATAGTGGAAGATGCTATTTCAGGCACTACAAAGATCATTAGGAAAATGGTCACAGCGAACAAGGAAAAAATGATTGTTGCCATCATATCTAAAATAAAAGGAACTGCTATTATCATGTTCCTGTTCCATGTCCTATATCCCTTGTTTAGTAAGGTGCCCAAATCTTCATGCATGCTTCTGCTCCTGTAACTACCTAATGCATATTAATATAAAAAGTGTTTCTAAAAACTTAAAAAAGAGTGAGGCCACGTAGCCTCACTCTTTTTTGATCCATTACAGCAGTCCTTTGCCAATGAAAAGAGTTGAGAACAGGATGGCGATCATGTTTACCACCTTGATCAGAGCATTGAGGGCAGGACCGGATGTGTCTTTGAAAGGATCACCTACGGTGTCACCTACTATTGCAGCCTTGTGTGCATCTGAACCTTTTCCACCATAGTTTCCATCCTCTATGTACTTCTTGGCATTGTCCCAGGCTCCTCCGCCGTTATCCATTGTAAGTGCAAGCAGCAAACCTGCAACAATAAGACCTATAAGCAGTCCGCCAAGGGCAGATGGACCAAGTAAAAGGCCTACTGCAAGAGGGACTACAATTGCAAGGAAACCGGGGATGGCCATTTCACGGATGGCTGCAGCGGTCACAATATCTACACATTTCCCGTATTCCGGTTTTGCTGTCCCTTCCATGATACCGGGGATCTCCCTGAACTGACGGCGTACTTCATCAACGATCTTGATAGCTGCCTTACCCACAGCCTGCATGGTGACAGCTGTGAAAAGGAAAGGTAACAGTCCGCCAATGAAGAGACCTACGAGCACCACTGGCTGATCCAGGCTCAGGTTGAGGGAAGCGCCAACAGGTGAAACCTTGTGTTTATAATCTGCGAACAAAGCCAGGGCGCCCAAAGCCGCAGAACCGATCGCATAACCTTTTGTAACAGCCTTTGTGGTGTTACCTACTGCATCCAGGGCATCTGTGACCTTACGCACGCTTGAAGGCATACCTGCCATTTCAGCGATACCACCTGCATTATCGGTGATGGGGCCATAGGAGTCAAGCGCAACGATCATACCAGTTGTGGAGAGCATTGCTGCAGCTGCAACGGCTATGCCATATAACCCTACTTCAGGATCTGCCATGCCTCCCACAACAAAGTAAGAAGCAAGTATACCGAGGACGATTGTTATCACAGGCAGAGCAGTACTCTCAAAACCAATGGCAAGGCCAGAGATAACGTTAGTTCCTGCACCGGTCTTGGAAGCCTCGGCAATTATCTTCACAGGACGGAATTTCGTAGAAGTGTAATATTCGGTGATAACCACCATGAGGACCATGATCACTATACCCACTACAGCAGCAAGATATATCCTCATATCATTCATCAGTGAATCGGTGATGAAATAGAAGAATACAAGACTGATGATAGCAGAGCCTGCAACACCCTTGTACAAAGCTTTCATTATTTTACCATCTGAGCCGATCTTTACGAAGAAGACCGATATGACGGAAGCGATAATTGCTGATGCTCCCAGCAACAGGGGATACAGGATAGCATTGGGGTATTTGTCAATTATAATTGAACCGAGCAGCATTGAAGCCAGCACAGTGACAACATATGTCTCGAAGAGGTCTGCACCCATGCCAGCACAGTCACCTACATTGTCTCCTACATTGTCAGCAATAACAGCAGCATTACGCGGGTCATCTTCAGGGATACCTGCTTCGATCTTACCCACGAGGTCTGCACCTACGTCTGCGGCCTTTGTGAATATACCACCGCCAACCCTGGCGAACAGGCTGATAAGACTGGCACCGAAACCGAAACCTACTACAAGGTCTACATCACCGTAAAGTATGTAGAATCCACTGGTACCAAGCAAGGCAAGTCCGACCACAGCAAGACCGGTGACCGCTCCACCACGGAATGCCACATGCATTGCTTTTTGCAGACCACTGGAAGCAGCATGCGCTGTCCTTACATTTGCCCTTACAGACACGTTCATTCCTATGTACCCTGCAATAGCAGAACTGATGGCACCCACCAGGAAACCGATGGCGATCTTATCTCCATCAGGCAGCAGTGCGTATATAAGGACTGCCAGAATGATTGCCACGACGGCTATTGTTTTGTACTGACGATTCAGATAAGCCATTGCACCTTCCTGTATGGCAGCTGATATTGCCTGCATCTCCTTTGATCCAGTGCCTTCTTTAAGAACACTTCTTGCAAAGAAGCCAGCGAATATCAGACTGACAAGACCGGCAAGAGGTGCCAGGTAGTATAGAACATCCATTATGTAACTCCTCTATTTGTCTTTGATTCTGATTTATATATTATATATCACGTATGAGTATCATATTTGTAAGCTGTATTCACAGCTCATGTATAAATGAGACTGGCTGGGGCTAATATTCTTCAATACTATATAAAAAGTTGGTTAGGATCCTAAGTCACTAATGGCATCTCGATACACTTTAAGTTATATTCCTCCTCCAATCTGGATCAGATTGAACTCAATGGAATCCGGTACTTCTACGGAGAATACGATAACATTGCATCTGAGCCTCCTTGCGACAGTGATCGCATTCTCCTGCTCATGTGTGAGTTCCCCATCATGGCTGGCAATGGAGAACATTTTTCTTCCACCTTCATACCTGACCATGAAATCGAAGTACTGGGCATAATCCCTCAGGAACTCCACCAGAAGAAGAAGCTCTTCCCAGGTATCACACATATGTGTACTTTTGGTAGCGGAATTCTCTACATACCAGTCCTTGCTCATATATGGATATTTATCATACTGCTCCTTTATTTCCTCAAAAGCTTTCAGAACCTTTTGTAGATCTTTTTTCAGATTGATCCATTTCCATTTCTGCTCTGAGAAATGACGTGCAGCTACTATGGCTACTATGGCATCTTTATCTTCTTGCTGAAGTATCATAATAACACCTAGAACTCATCATCCTGTGCATAACTTCTATTAAACCTTAAGGCAATTTCCGCTTTTTTAAGCTCCCGCCCGAGATAGCCGGCATGTTCTAAAGTAGATACTAGCTGCAGGTCCACAAGCGTATCAAAAACTGCTTTTGCATTGGTACCCACTATTGTGGAAGTGGTATGTTTGGCAACTATCAAACCTTCACCCCTTCTTTCCTCATGAGGTATTATGCCTATCCCCACACTGCCGGCAGGATCGATCTTCCACATCCTGTTCTCTTTAGCCGTCGTGAACTTCAAAGGCATATCTGAATCTGTTCGTCGCCTTTTTTCCTTAACTACTATAAGGTCTATGCCCAGGTCCTTTGGAGAACTCTGCCTTTCCATGGCAAGTATCATCATCTGGGATGCAATCTTTAATTCTCTTATCGATCCCTGGGTCTTATTACTATACTCCGGGGTAAAAAGTATACTGGCACCAAGATCTGCTGCTATGCCACAAAGGGTCGCATTCACTCCATGGGAATCAACATCCAGAAGTTCAGTTACGTTCCCCGCTCCGAAGAAAACAGGAATTTCAGGTAAATATCTTTGGAATTCATAATAGCGCACAATGGAACCGGCTATGCCGTGGCCAATGGGATCAAGCACAGGGTCTGCAATGATCTTCCGAATGCCCAGTTCTTTTGCCTTTTCGATATTTTTTACAAGGCTACCCAGTTCTTCGCAACTATCGGGTATGACCACAACAGTAACTTCTGCAGATGCTGCAAGAGGACCGATCTCATTTAGATTACTGTTGTTGAGACTTAATACCAGGTCAACACCTGTTTCTATTGCACGCCTGAGAAGAGCAGGGTCAAGCGTATCGATACTGATGGGCAAAGTTGTCACTTTTCTGGCAACACGGATAGTGCGTTCCACATCATCGGGTGTAGCATTGAGAGATGCGCCCAGGTCGATCATGTCTGCACCATAGTTAGTAAAGGCCATTATTTTCTTTTCAAGGGCAGTGGTCTCCATACCAGTCGCATCCACGATCTCGGCCAGTACCTTCATACGGCTGCCCCCACCAAGCTTTACATCTCTTATACACATCAAAGGTTCACAGGAAGCTTCTAGCTGTTCCACTTTCTCCATGGCCAATTTTTTTCTGACATCTGCCAGCAGTTCACAGGCAGGGATATTGGTGGAAAACTCTATCTTTCCTACAAAATCCAGAACATACCCTAAATCATAAGCATGTTTCGGACCGAGGTATATTTTACTTCCAAGCTCCTCAACAGCTTTTGAGAAATTCCCTGATACAAGGCCAGGAACAAAGATAATGTCGTAGTGTTTTTGGGCGGATCCTTTTTTCAAAGCTTCTATAAGGCGACGTGGAGTGATAAATGCCGCTATGTCTATATCCAGTACCATAATATGTGCTTTTGAACCTACAGCTTTCCTTACAGTACCTTCTGCAAGTTTTCCCGTAGCAATCAGGACATTCATGTAACACTAATTGTACAGATAGTTAAAAAGAATATCTGCTATAAAAAAAGGAACAGGTACATTAAAGTAACCTGAGTTTTCTAAGTTCAGCCTATTATATCGATTATTGACCCGCTTTGCCTTCTCTGACCAAGAGACTCAACAACTGGTTGACGTGTTCTGCTATACACAGATGAATTGCCTTTTACTGACAGGGGCATTGCACCTGCTGAATTCTTAGGACCAAGCACCTGTGCAGACTGGACACCTGTCATGATGGCCATAACACGCACTTTACCCTCGTAGTCATCCCTTATCCTCGCACCCCATATTACATTGGCACTGGGTGAAAGTTCATAAGTAAGGGATGAAGCAATTTCTTCCGCTTCTTTAAGACTAAGGTCCGGACCGCCTGTAATATGTACAAGGCTACCGGTTGCTCCCCTGTAGTCCACATCCAGTAAGGGATGGTTCAATGCTGTGCGCACTACATCATTACTCTTGTCCTGATTCTTGCTCTCTCCCACAAGCATGACAGCAACACCGCCACAACCCATAATAGCCCTTATGTCTGCGTAGTCCAGATTAATGAGAGATGGCTGTGTGATTGTTTCAGTGATACCTTTTACCGTTTCCGCAATAAGCTGGTCCATTACTGAGAAAGCCTGCTCGATGGGTAGATTTGGCACATATTCCAGCAATCTGTTATTGTCAAGTACTATTACGGTATCTGCGGCTTTACGCAGGTCCTCAAGACCTTCCTCTGCCTTGACGGTCCTTGCCCTTTCAACCCTAAACGGACTGGAGACCATACCCACTACTATAGCTCCCTGTTGTTTGGCTATATCGGCCACAACGGGTGCGACACCAGTACCTGTACCTCCACCCATACCTGCAGTAATGAACACAAGATCTGTTTCCTTGAATATATCTTCAAGGGTGCTGCGAGCCAGTTCTGCTGCCTTTGCACCCACTTCGGGATAGCCTCCGGCACCAAGCCCACGGGTAAGTGTCTTACCTACAAGGATCTTCTTGTCAGCCCTGATATTGTCCAGATGCTGTTTGTCAGTATTGATGGCAATGGTCTCGGCACCTTCTATACCAATGTTGTAGAGCCTGTTTACGGTGTTATTGCCTGCGCCACCACAACCTACGATCGTGATACGCGGCATTCCGAAGCCTTCGAGTTGATCATCCACTGCTACTGTTTTTCGATGTTCTCTATCCTTTTCTGTGTGTTTTAATGCTTCCTGTACTATGGACTGCACGTTCATCCCCTCGCTGGATTACTGAGTACACTTCTGTAATGAACATGTGAATGAACACATAGCTGTAATATGCATTTTCACACGAATTCCTAATCTATGGAATTGCGTCATTACACTATAGCGATACTATATACCATTACTTACTTTTATACTTATGTGTTTATATTTAAAGATAGAGGTAAGCCAACATACTATGGTGCAGGACAGCTTACCTATCACTTATCCTTCTGTATATCGTCATGATGCCCAACATGACACCTTGTAGCATGCGAAATTTTCAGTCAGACCATCTTTAAGAAGGTGCTCGACAGTTGCTGTGAGAGTTTACTGATGTCAGACAGATCTCAGACCAAAGGCTACCTATTTACCACCATCTTCCGGCATCTATCATCCTCATAGACAACTTTACTAGATCTATACTTTACAAATTGATATATAAATATGTGTTTGTCGGAGCCATTTATACGGTTCTCCAAAAGAACACAGGATGATTACATTATGATCCAGGACCACGCTGCTAAAAGCAAAAACATATAACAATTGGCACACATGAATGCACTAAAAGGGATCAGTCCATGAATCTTCATTTATCGCACAGAAAACAGGATCATCAGATGTTCATACGCCTGAAGCGCTCGCTCTTCATGATCACCTGCCTTTTTATGTTGCTCCATACGGTTGCAGCAGGTAACACAACTGCTCTGACAACCGGGAATGATACAGGTTTTTCTGACATGTATTTTCAGCAATACATCATTGATATGGACATGAGCTATGTGGATGGGATCCTTGTTCAGGAAACATGGACACTTCTGCCCGATAATGCAAATGTTACTATGATAGGCCTCTCAGTTCCAGCAGATTCTACAGTGATGCTTTTTCAAAAACAGGATATGTCTGATGCAACATCTGCAATGGATATAGCCTATAACAGAACAGGAGATATCCTCTATTTCATTGAGAACAGTACTTCTCCGTCCGGGTTGCCGCAGTTGTACGGTCTTGTATATCTTTTACCTGAAAGTTCTAATGGCCAGTTCACTAAAATGCTCACACTGCCAGGATATCAGCCGTCTTCGGTCCACTCTCTTGTGTTGAACGTGAAAACAAAGCAGGGTTTTGATCCGGTGATAGTTGACGGGAACGGGATGCCACTATCTTCGAATTCCAGGCGCGAGGGTAATATCACAAGTTTCTTATTCACCCATCCGTCCTTCAATGAGATCACAGTGTCCACAACAAAGGCAAAGACATCAAATGATACCACATACTTGTCTTATTTGTTTTTCATTACTGGTCTTCTGGTTCTTGGCGGCGCCATCTATCTGAATAGAAAGAACAAAGATGCGCATAAGGATACAGATATCCAGAAACTGGAATACAGATACGCTGCAATACAGAAAGTCCTTTCAGCAATTGATTCGGACCTGAAGGAAAAGATCATAGATGCAGAGGTTCACAGTTTAATGTCCGCCAAATACATGAAACAGGCATCGGAAATAAAAAAAGAACTGGACAAAATACCTGACAAAAAGCAAAATCAATGATCAATATCGCAGGTTTCACCTTTCATTGTTTCAGTTCTTCTAGATTGGAAGTTATCCAGCCAATATCATAGCTCTGCCCGCATGAAGGTCATATTATGCCTGTCTGCACCCTGTTATCAGAAAATCTCCTGAAAAAAGATGAAATCCTCGCTCATAGCCGCAATCGGGACAGACACTTAGTTCTTCCACTTTTTGACCCATAGTATCCCCAATTTAAACCCATATGGAATTTTATATACGTACATCCCCATGCACAAATATTTATCCGATACCCAGAGATGAAGATGCATGTTGAAAGGTCTGGTTTTTGATGTTGATGGGGTGCTTATGGATTCCATGCCCTACCATGCCGATGCCTGGGTAAAGGCATTCGGAGAAGTGGGCATTCATATAACAAATATGGACATATATGAAATAGAAGGCTCCAATCATAAGGGTGTAGTGGATATCATTTTTCATAAGGCAGGCATGGAACCCAGTTCATCGGATTACGAAGCGTTTCTCAAAAAGAAAAGAGAATATTTCTTGCAGAACAACAGGGCAGAACCCTTCAAGGATATGCCGACATGCCTGCAGGCGCTCAAAGGGAAGTATAAGCTTGCTGTTGCGTCGGGAGCGGACAGGACTATAGTCAACTCCCTCATGGACAAATTCTATCCAGGTATCTTCGAGGTGATAGTTTCAGGAGAAGATGTTACCCGTGGAAAGCCTGATCCTGAGCCTTACCTCACAGCAGCCGGTAAGCTTGGGCTGAAACCGGCAGCATGTATGGTGATAGAGAATGCCCCCCTGGGAATACAGTCCGCAAAAAAAGCTGGTATCTACTGTGTGGCAGTCCCTACCTATCTTCCAGAAGAAAAGTTAATAGATGCCGACATGGTATTTACGAACCATGCCGAACTGATAACATATTTATACAGACTTCTATGAAACTATTAAACAAGACGAATGGTTTCGAGGTTCGTGAGAGCTCTTGTTTCCATCTTGTTCTTTTTATGGATGGATGTTGCGAGATCGATACATGACCTTTCATCTCCATGTTCTGTAAATACACGCTCAGGCCTGGGTTTCATCTTGCGTATATATTCCATGAGCTGCCTGCGGTCAGAATGACCTGAAAAACCATCGATGATCTCCACATTCATATTCATGTGTATCATCTCTGTTCCCTTCCCGGTTTTCAGAGGTATCTCTTTCCAGCCTTTCTGGATCCTGCGTCCCAGTGTACCGTCCGCCTGGTAGCCTACAAACACAAGCGTGTTCCTTTCATCTTCAGCAAAGGCTTTGAAATATTCCATCACAGGTCCTGCGTTCATCATTCCTGATGTGGCCAGGATCACACACGGCTCACGTTTGGATATGATCTCCTGCCGGAGTTCATTGGAATCTACAGGTCTGAAGCATTCTGAAAGGAATGGATTTTCTCCTTTCTGGAAAATAAGTTTTCTCAGATCGTTGTTAAGATATTCAGGATATGTAGCATGTATGGCCGTGGCTTCCCATATCATACCATCAAGATACACAGGCACATTGTCTATCAGTCCTTTGCGTATGGCATCTTCCAGAACGATCATAACCTCCTGGCTCCTTCCGACTGCAAAGGCAGGTATCAGTACTATTCCCTTGTTCTGGAGAGTATTCTTAATAACCTGTTGCATGTGGCCTTCTGCATCCTGCAGGGATGGCTGGAGCGCGTTCACGCCTCCATAGGTGGATTCCATGACCACGCTTTCCACACGGGGGAACTTGTTGACGGCCGGATCAAAAAGCCTGGTCTTCTCATATTTGAAATCACCTGTAAAGACCACATTGTGCAGACCATCGCCTATATGAAAATGAGAAATAGCTGAGCCAAGGATATGCCCTGCATTATGGAACGTAAGCTTAATATCAGGTGCAATATCGGTCACCTCTTCATAATCCAGGACAATGGAGTGCTTAAGCACTTCACGCACATCAGCCGAAGAATATGGAGGTCTGCCACCTTCCTTGGAAGCTACATCTATATAATCAAGTTGTAATAAGGCCATTAAGTCTCTTGTAGGAGGTGTGCAATAAACAGGTCCTTCAAACCCGTACCTGTACAAAAGTGGCAATAAACCCTGATGATCCAGATGAGCGTGGGTGATGACCACTGCATCAAGCTTGCTAAAGGGTGAAACCTCCGGAACATAGAGATAAGGAGTCATATGTTCTTCAGAACCAACGTTAACACCGCAATCTATCATTACACATGATTCTGGTGTGGAAAGCAAGAAGCAGCTTCTTCCGACTTCTTTGCAGCCACCCAGTGAAGTTACACGGACCCATTGATCTTTGGAAGTGCATTCTCTGTGTATCTTACGCCCTACGGTCTTAAGTATTTCTTTCCTTTCTTTGTGGTTTGTTTTCATGAATTCACGGATGTTCTTTACCGTCCGTGAGGATATGGGCGGGGCACGTACGACTTTAGGGGTCCACCCGATCTTTTTAGTGATCTCTCTAAGTGTCTCACCGTGTTTTCCGATCACAAGCCCGGGTTTTTCTGCCTCTATTATAACTTCTCCCACATCAGGATCGAAATGATAGTTGGCTATGGCCGAATCTACAGGTACTGTCTCAACGATTTTATTAACAGACTCTTCCGGTGGCACCAAAACCTTTGGGTCAGGACGGACAACAATACGTGTTCTTAATGTTTTTGCGAGGTTCCGTACTATATTGCCATTGTCCGCAAAACTCCACGGGTTCTCAGTGTACATTACAAGCTGAGGACCCTCGAACTCTACGCTAGAAATAGTGGTACCTTTCGGCAATTTCTCGTCTATTTTTTGTTTCAGATCAGCTAATACTTCATCTATTGCCATTAAAAGCCTTCCTTTGAGAAAAATAAAAAAATATAAAATTTTGATCTATGAAAGATAGAACAAATGTCAAATTAACGTCAACAAAGTTGACAAAATGTTATCAGTTTAATTTATCCCTGTACTGCTGAACCGTTGCTTCTTCCAGCCGATCAAATTTGTCAGCTGTGATAACCACAACATCTATTCCATTACCTGAAGCAGAATCTCTCTTCATTGCATTATGAAGGGCACGTATTGCCAGTTCTACTCCTTCTTCGATGGAGAGCCCATCCACGAAGCGGTCCTCAAGCACTCCATAAGCCATAGGTGAACCAGAACCTGTTGCTACAGCTTTTGTTTCTTCGATGGTGCCGCCAAGTGCATCAAGAGAGAATATTGCAGGCCCGTTCTTGTCCACACCACCCACAAGCAGTTGCACCATCAGAGGATAGTAGCGCTGTCCGCTCAGGATGTTTGACAGGAGCGTAGTTATGCCTTTGATGGTCATAGGCTCTTTTCGCCTCATTTTGTACAGGTGTGATTCAACACTCATTACGCGTACGATCTGTTGAGCATCTCCTACGGATCCTGCAGTGGTCATACCCACAAGATCATCGATCTGATAAATTTTTTTGGCTGTCTTGCTGGCTATGAAATGACCCATAGTTGCACGTCTTTCGGTAGCGAGTACCACGCCTTTATCACAAACTATACCTACAGTAGTTGTACCTTTTAAATATTTATCATCGACCATCAGTATACCTCATCGTCGCAAAATGAGAAAATTTTAACAAAAAGATAATATCTGTCACCCAGACACATTATTGATTATTTATAATATATATAAGTCTTTCCGTTAAAATTACTTCAATCAGCTAAAATAAAGATTTGTTCATTAGACCATAGTTCAATAGATACCAATCTCTTGTGCCAGTGAAATGACACGCTCCATACTTTTTTCAGTGAAATTTCGTTTCCTCATCTTTTCCACTAGCTGGACCATGTTTATTCTTGTATCACCTGAAGTAAGGTTGTCAGCATGTGCTACTATCTTCTCTTCGAAGGTAAATGGAACATAATCATCTTCCGGAAGACCAAGTTCTTTTGCCTCTTCTATGGTAATGCCTGCTCCTATATGCTTCTTGATAATATTGACTATCAAAGGATCAAGGCCCAGTTCCATAGCAATATCCGCACCTATCACAGCATGGTCTATACCATGACTGCGACATCGCCCCAGATCATGGAGCAAACCTCCTATTGTCACCAGCTCTACATTCAAGTGTTTCCCGGATGTTACCATTACTTCTGCAATTTCGGTAGCATGTCTGGAAACAGCAATACAATGTGCAATAACCTTCTCAGAACAGCCCTCATCTCTGAGTATTTGCAATGCCCTGTCCGGAGTGATCATATCATCTGCTTTCCAGGTTTTTGATCCTTTCCTGTATTATATGAATAAATGGCAGATTATCCTGGTGTACCATATCCTCTCCACAGTCTGGACACATAAATGCAGAATCTGAAGCCTGTTTAAAATCCATTCTTACACAGCCCTCAGGACAAATATAAAAGACATTACTTTCCTCAAAGTCCTTGCGTATTTTAAGGTTCTTTATTAACCTCTTTTTCTCCTTCATAAGCTGTTTTTCTACGTCTGACATATCGAGGGTCCAGAGATAAGTGAGCCAGCCACTACTGGCGTCCCTTTCCCTCCTGCAAATAGCAAGTTTGTTCTCATTCAATATAAACAGAGTTCTCCTTACAATATTGAGAAGTATGCCTGCGGCCTGAGCTATTTGTTCGTCAGTGACCTCACCCTCCGGCATCTTTTCTATCATGGCCAGCCCGTCTTCACCCACAAGCCGAATAAGGTATCCCCGAGTAACAGGATCATTCATATCTATCAAAAATACTCACCTCAAGAATAGAACTATAATCTGCTGTATTGTAATATTAATTTTTGCACATGATGCTAATATTTCATGTACCTGATCATATGGATTATTTCTCAATTAGTCTCCTGACCCGTTCAGAATCCCTTTTCAAAGAATTAAGGACGCTGCTCCGGTTCAAGCCTGTGTGCAGGACAGAGGTCACAGGGCAGTCTGCAAGCCCCACGTAATCAGTCTGAGGTATGTCTACTATTTGTTGTTTACGCATCTCGGCCAGAACCTGTGGGTTCATCCTTACCTCCTTATATGCATATATTATGCACCTGCCGGCAGATCTTTGTGCCTTTACGCCCCTTGGGGGCAGCTTTCCCCGAAATGCTTGCATATGTGCATCGAAAAGGTTTATCCCGGTAGCCAGTTCTACGGTATCCAGACTTCCCTGGAATCTGGGATTCACTTCAATGATCTTTGGTCCATCCTCCGTTACTATGAAGTCTATACCTACAGATCCGAGGAGTCCCAGTTCGCTTATGAGCTTTTCTGAGATGTTGCACATTTCCTCTGCATATTTTCCTTCATAAGGAGTGATATTGCCGCAATAGGCGAATTGAATCCTTGTCAGCCAGGGAAGACCGATCAACTGTTCATTCACTGCAACAGCTACTGCTTTATCTTTACTTGCAATAAGTGATACACTTGCAGGTTCACCTTGGATGAACTCCTGCATCATAAGGTCATTGCGGGTAAAAGACGGTTCAGTTTCGAGGATATCCTTTACTACCTCTAAAAGTTCCTGTCCGTTGCAGGCTATCCTGTTTAATATCCCGCCGCCTGCTTTACGGGGCTTGATCATTACAGGGAATTTGTCCGGCTTATCATCAACATTCCCGTAAACGTGCGGGTGAGGAAGTCCAAGTTCTGCAAGCTTGCGGGACAGAGTGAACTTATCCTGCACTACATGAATACTTCCCGGATCACTTGCAAATACTAACCAGGGCAGAGAGCTAAAGTCCATTGTCTCGAACCCGGAACCCGGGACTATTGCATCAAAATCCACTTCAAAGCTTCGGACCATGTCTAAAACAATATCTGCCGCATCTTTGCTCCTGATGTCAAGTTCATGAGGCAGCTCCTTTGTGGCAATACAGCAACCTATTGTGTCCTGATCACAAAATGCATCAATAGCATACATATTATAGCCTGCCCGGCTACCGGAGCAGACAATATTACGGGCACTGAAACCAATTACAAGCACATTCAATAGATCAGTCCTTCAGTTATTGTTCTTTCTCCATTCGGGGGGCAAGAGGAATAATACATCTTCGATTCTTATCACCGAGATCTCCTCATCTTGCGGCATTGAAAATCCTGAAGGTTTCTTCAAATTTATGGTCCTAAAAGTGAATGGGTCCAATATCATAAGTTCATGTTCTTCTTCAGAAACAAGCACAGCATTGACCGCATCCCTGATGTTTCCTACATGTTTGGCCAATGCAATTTCATCTTCGGTGGCTATAAAGCGTGAACTATCCGCAAGGTCAGTACCAGTCAGCTTTTTCTCCATATGTTTGACCACTATTTTCCTGTTCCTGATACTTATGATGTCCCCGGGTGTAAAGCGCGGCAGTCTCATGGAAAAAGTTATTCTGTAGACGTCCCTGCCATCTTTCTGCCCGAAAAGGGAAGGAGACTCAGTGAAAGTGCCACCTAGTTCGTCTATTATTGATTTACAAATATGTCTGCCGGAATTGATCGACCCGATATAGAGGTCCAGCCCCTCTTTTGATCTGATAGTTTCAGTAACGAATGCCAGACGATCACCTTTGGCACGCATCCTGTCAATGGTCGTATCCACAATTCTAAGACATGTTGCAAGCTCGTTATCAGTAAGTGATCTATCGGTGGCCCTTATCTGGAGTATACCTTCGAAATAACCTCCTGAAATCCGGCTACACATCTCGCATGATTCACGAATTATTCTGATCTCGGTTGATAGAACTACAGTGATTCTTTCTCCCTGTATTGCCGCAACCACTTCCACTTCTGCCTTGTACATGTGCGGAGTTAACTGCCGGGGAACTATGCATACTTCAACATCTTCTGCAGCTTCATGTATTGAAAGGTTGTCTTCAATGGTTTTCAGGACCGCAGTTTCAATGTCATATTCATCGGCCCATCTGCCGCGAGTAAAACGTGCTCCACAGGTGGCACATAGCCTTGCTTGTATCACCTGGGGTAACTGGGCCAGAACGAAATTCTGAAAAAAACAATCTCTGCATACACCGCTGAGCGATATATTAGTGCCTTTTCCACATTTAGGGCAGATGGTAGTGGTCATTGTACTCCATAATGTCTGTGATTAGATAGGATTTTCGGTAGGGGTTTTTCTGAGGTGACTGGAAAACACATAATAAAAAGTAAAAAAAGTAAATTTCCTGTTATCCTTGCTTTGTCTGTGCTACATAGTCATAAAGGAAAGCTGCCAATAAAGCACCTGCTATGGGACCTATAATATAGATGGGAAACTGCCACCAGAGGTTACTTCCACCTAAAAGAAATTCTGCTAGATATGGACCAAAAGTACGTGCGGGATTAAGGGATGAACCTGTGATATTACCCACTACGATTATATCAGCTGCGACAACAAGACCTATGGCAAGGCCAGCAAATCCGGCAGGTGCCCTTTTATCCACAGCTGTGCCCATGATCGTTAGCATCAGGAAGAATGTGGCTATTGTTTCACAAAGTATAGCCTGTCCATAATTTACTCCTGAGAACATGGCAGTTGCACCCAGACCAGTTCCAACCGCTCTCTGACCCAGGATTGCGACTATCGTAAAGGAAGCCAGGCTGGCGCCTATGAGTTGGGCTACAATATAGCTGACCATATCTGATGCAGGGAAGCGTTTTGTTGCCCACAGTGCTATGCTTACAGCGGGATTTATATGCGTACCTGAGATATGTCCAAAAGCATAGATCATGGCTATTATAGCTATCGCAAAGGCCATACCTATTGTCAGCCAGGCAGCGATGTCTATCCCTACATTGAAATTGTTATCCGGATATGGCGTCCACCCCTGGAAAAGCAGCACAGTAGTAACTACGGAACCAGTTCCAAGAAAAACCAGAACATAGGTTCCTATTAGTTCGGCTATGGACCGTTTAAAAAGACTTATTTCTGCCATTTGATCAGCCTCTTAAAAGGGTGTACCCATTGAAGGGTACACTGATCAGACGGCCTCCGTCCAGTTGCAGTCTTTGCATTTATAATCGAAGTAGTTGGCTGCGCAGAACTTACATACCCTTGCAGGGGAATGAGGCTCTTTCTTGTGGAGAGATATTATGTTAGTCATCATGGTTGCTGTCACTGGTTCACTGGTAAGCAGACACGGGAAATCAGCTAGTCTCATCAGGGCAGAGAACCTCACAGTGATAGCACATGCCGGATAAGTGTACCATTGTGGATTATTGAGTACTGTGTTTCTTTCTATGGGGCTCAGGTCAATAGGTATTCCCTGAATTACACAACCAGCACCTCTTGGTTTGTGATCTATGATCCTTTCTCCTTTCTCTATCAGGTCGATGAAGTCAACGTTATGCAATTCTGCCGCAGCACCTCTTTTGGGATTGGTGAGTACTAGATTATGGAATCTCTTCACCAGCAGGTCCAGCACCATCATGGTGGTGAACCCATCCATCCATAGGATCTTTGTAGCTGCTGCAGCTGCTGCGTCCGTGGCAATGGTGAGCGGAGAATATTCGTTCCTGAATTTGCCTTTGGCTTTCTCCATTGTAGCTTCCATTACTTCAGTAACAGCATTGATCACAGCCATCACCACATCATCCTTGGTCATGTTAAACATGGACTGAGATATGTGATGCGCCACATCACCTACTCCATAGGCAGGGACCGTGACTATGTTACCATAGAACACTTCATCATCCATTGCAGCCTTTACCGTCTTTCTCATCTTGTCCTTATACTGTGACATATATTTACGCACGTCAAAGGACGTATGACCGGCTTCGTCCATGAGCTTGGCCTGGGCATCCGTGGGTGTATCATAGACCATCTTCAGCATGTCTATTTCTTCTTTCATAGCTTCGGATAACGTCTTGCCTTCCTCGATGGCCATCTGGAACTTTGCTCCCACCCCATAAGAAGTGTTCATACCCCACGATTTGGACGAAAGGATAGCTCTTTTGTGATCCTGTGGTATATCCATTTTCTGCAGGATCCTATTGACAACATTACTGGTACTTCCAGGTACAAATGCAAAGTCTACCACACAAGTGGGTCCATAGAACCCTCCATACCTGCGCACTGACTCTTTTCCAATGAGGGCTTCAGACCTGCCGATCTCATCCACAAACTTTTCAACGGATTTTCTAAAAGCAGGATCTTCCTCATACAGGATCTCCATTATAGGCGGTGTCTGGTAATGTTCGACAAAAGGATCATCTTCTGGCCTGACAGTGTCAGTAAGCCCGGTAAGCACGTTGAAATGTGTGTTAACCGAATCCATATGCAGGGCAAAAACTGACTTGGCTTGTTCGCCCATGGGTTTCATTTTGTTCACAGCATCGACATAAGGTTGTGCATCCTTTACCTTGAATGTAGTACCCCTCTTTGCATTAATAGTGTCCACTACAGCTCTTTGTGCACTCATGGCTTCAGTTGCCATTTTATCATATAGTTCTTTCATATATAATACCCCTTATTTTTTGCAGCTGTTGCAACCGGAAGGTAAC
The DNA here is from genome assembly GCF_000328665.1 of Methanomethylovorans hollandica DSM 15978. Taxonomy (NCBI): domain Archaea; kingdom Methanobacteriati; phylum Methanobacteriota; class Methanomicrobia; order Methanosarcinales; family Methanosarcinaceae; genus Methanomethylovorans; species Methanomethylovorans hollandica. The sequence continues at coordinate 973,208 of NC_019977.1, read as the reverse complement.
CGTTCCACTAAATGAACAAATTTGTAATGGGAAATAGATTATCCATTTACAAAATGGACATAACCATATGCACCCTCACTAAATTGCTAACGCCCATAATAAAAATAGTGGAAAGTCATATAAATAACAAACCCTCCACAAAATAATAGACTGGATTTCAAATATCCAAGGAATATTCCAGGCTGCCAACACCTATCTTTGCAGCGCGCTCCAGATGTATCATTGGATCAATACCCCATACATCCTCAATAGAGTGCATGCAACCCTCTTCATTAATTTTTTTATTGACCAGGTCAAGGCTAGCCTTGTCAATGGCAACAGGATCCATTGAGGCAAGAATGCCCACATTTCCTGCAAAAGCAGGAGCAGAGAAATTGAAACAATCGCATCCTGGAGTCAGATCAAATACCCAGTTGATATATCCTATCTTTTCGGGCAGGAGCTTGACCGGTCCAAGGGCAGCTTCCCCTAAGCGAGCCTGCAGTTCAATGGTATAGCCCTCATGCGGCATTATAGAGTCAAAACTGCATGACCCAAGACAAGATAGCTCGCCCATACACATGCTCTTATCGACAAATGCTTTGCCGTTTTCCAGGTATATAGCATTCCAGGGACATGCTCTGACACATTTTCCACATCCTATACAAGTTTCCGTATCAATGTCCGGCATTCCGGGAGAATGCACTTTTGCTTTGCCTTCCTTATCTAGACATCCCATGCCCAGGTTCTTCACAGCACCACCGAAACCTGATGCCGGATGGCCTTTGCAATGTGAGATCATGATCATCGCATCAGCCTTGGCAATGGCAGAGGCTACTGTGATCTCGCCTATATATTCCCCTCCTATGGGCACCTTCACACTGTCGTCCCCAAGCAGACCATCTGCAGAAATGAACGGTGCATTCATACTACCGAACGTAAAACCATTCACGGCTGCTGTCCAGAGCATGTCAGGGCCGTTGAAGCGTTTCCCGCCGTAAAGGACAGTAGTATCGGTTATGAACGGTATTCCACCGGCTTCTTTAACAAGGTCTGCGATAGTACGGATTAAGACCGGGCGCACATATGTGGTATTGCCGTATTCCCCGGGATGGATTTTGATGGCCACAAGATCACCTTTTTCCACTACGGGTATTTTCCGAAAAAGTTCTTTTATCTGATCTATCTGTGTATTTGTCGGTCCTACATCTGCAGCAGATCTAAAAAATACTTCACTCATGATGTTGTCTCCTTCAACTGGCGAACGAAAGGTATTTTGTGACATACAATATAAAAACATATGTCAGAGCAGCGGTAGAAGTTCTGTAAATTTAACACATATCACTTTTCATTAAGATTGTTCTATTTTCATTACAGCCAACCTACGGCCATAAGTAAACCCATATATAGCACCTATGTTTTTTAAAAATATATATAGAATATTTTGGCAAAATATATATGCTCTGTTTACATACTATAGCACGTACAAAGACAATAGGAGCAAATAAATGAAAAAGCGAGTAAAGATGGAAAAATTAGTGTGTGGTGAAACAAATGGTTTCCACACAATAATCAATGGTCGTATTGAAAGTTATTTCACCGCTGAAGATATGGAGATCTACCGTTTCATGATCGGTGGAATGCTTAGTAAGTAAAGTATAAAAATGAAGTGTGTCAGAATAATAATTTAGAGGAGGTGTCGCATTAATGGAAAAAACTGCTGAGACGGTCAGGCCCACGAACACTTTAAGAAAAAAGAAAGATGTTGCAGCGTCAGAAGGAACAGTTAGCATCACTTACTCTGAACTTGGTAAAAAATGGTTGAAAGAAGTCGAGTATTTTACATGTATAGACGATGTCAATTTCTGATGGCACTAGCAGATATCATCCACATACCAGCCCACATATGCGACAAGTTCTTTCTTATCCCAATCTTTTAGTCTTGCCGGACTGTCTTTCCGTGCACCGTCAAAAAGGTCTTTCATCTTATTCTCATCGAGTACATGTACTTTGTATGCCCCATGTTCAGCCATTCTAGTATAATAGCCGGGACTTAAAGTATCGGATTTTTTCCACATCTTAATCTTTTCATAATCCCATAGAGATGTAGCCCATTGTGCAAACTTTAAGATATATTCATCTGCTACTTCCTCAACATTACCTAAAATTACACAGTGCTTGCAGTTTTTGGTTAATTCTATACTGTTTTTCTGGCGAACTATCTCTGACATGATAAAAACCAAATAAGACAACAAAGAAGTACTATAATTATCTTGCGTTCTTTTTGTATAAGTCAAAAATAATTCATTGAAACATTTTATTACTGTTTTTGCTTTGAGGTTACAGTTCACCGCGATTCTGGGATGTAAAAGGAAAGAAAAAATAGTAGTTGAGGATAAAATAGGAATGGATGGAAACAGGCAGATTTTTATTAATTGTGTCCTGTCAAAAAATATATAATAGGGTCCGCAAAATGCGGACGCCTGATTTTACTTTGCTTTTTTACTTTGCTTTTGGAGGCCAGTTCTTTTCCATCCAGCCCGGAAGTCTTCCGGAATCCGCAGGTCCGACCATTACTCTTGCACCTGTTTCATCTTCCACGTCACCCTGCAGACGTGCTGCAAGGCCCGGAAGGACTATGGTGTTGTGCGTTGTATCGTTCTTAAGATCAAAACCGGAATCTTCTATGCCTTTTTTTATCTTTGCTGCTGTAAGCTGACCGCCTGCTACTGCAGCCTCCACACCGATACCATCGGTATCTATGGCCCATAGGAAACAATTGACCTTGCTGGAAGCAAGGTCACTCTCCACTGTGTAGTAGGTAAGGGCAAAGTTGGTCGTGACGAGCACCGGTGAATCCTTGTCCGGAGTACCTACCTTGTACATGGCAGGCTGCACGCTTACAGGCTTTCGGGGATCTGTATAGATCGTATCCCTTATGTGCAGCTGCGGAAGCAGAGCATAGGGTTCGATGCTATGCATTATCATTACATCTCCATACTTTATGGTGAATATGGATGCAATAACAGTTTCCCAATAAGAAGCACTGACAGCATCATCCTGCACCATCCAGGCAGTGAGCGGGACCGCCATTATAGGATAGGCTATATCTCTGTCCCCTTCAACACCAGCTCTTCTGATCTTCAGGAAATTGGTAAAGGTCTTCTTTAGGTCCTTGCCTGAGGGGAACGTTCCTGGATCAAGCACAAGCTTCTCTGTACCCATCTTTGCAAAGGTCACTGCAAGGGATTTGAGTGTATCCAGGTCATCAGGTGAGAACAGTGTGACAGGCACATTGTATTCAAGTGCCAGATCTGCAACCTGCTGCCAGTTATCCTTGTTTGCGGCATATAGGAGTGGATTTTTATCCTTTGCCACTTCAAGACCAGCTTTCAGCACTTCCGGATCAAAGGAACACAGAATAAGAGGGAGATCAGTAGTACCAATGACCTTCTTCACAGTGTCAGCGAACTTCTTCGGGTCTTTGGAAACACATCTCACAGCTACCATGTCCAGTGTAAGGAAGTTGCCTACATAGAACTTCTTGAAATCATGGATCTTCTTGACCCTTTCCACAAGTTCATTTTCAGGCATAGTGTCCCACACATCATAGGCAAGTGCTGTTGGATCGAAGAATGTGAGTCTGTGACGGTACAGCACATCGTCCCCTCCGATCTTCACGGCCTTTTCACCCACACCGATCTCCACTTCGCGGATCTCCGGAGCAAGAAGTGCCTGTAGATCCTTTAACTTCTTGCTGAACTTCTGTTCAAGCATGGGAGTACAGTCTGTGAGTTTTTTCGACCGATCGATCAGATGTGCAGCAAAGGCCATACATGTCTGTTCACCACACTCGCCGCAGTTAGTACCGGGCAGATATCTATACGCTTCAAGCGGACTGTTTATTTTCATGTTTCACACCTCCGCTCCGACCCAGTTGCTGATATCAACTGCTTCTGATTCAATAGAGCCATAAAGGGTCTGGGTGATTTCCTTGAGCACCTGTACGGAAGTTGGGTGCATCATCATGAACATATCATTACCTGCAAGGGACAGAGCCAGACCGGTGACTATCTCCCATATGGGACCACGATATTCCCTGGGTCCCCACTCAGAGTCCTGTGCCAGTGGTGATGAGACCATCCATGCCTCGCGGGCTCCCCATGCATTGGTGGTACCGGAGGACATCGGGAATGTCAGCTCATCATCGCCCATAAGGCCGGCGAGCCTGATACGTTCCATGTTACTATAAGCATAATCCAGACCATAACCCAAAGCCGCAGTGGTCGGGTCCATTATGATACTGTCCCTTGGGACATTACACTGTTTCATGAGCTTCCTGTTAAGCTCTTTCTGGGCATTGATCTCAAGCTGGGTCCAGGACAACACAACATGACCGTTATTTATAGCTGCTTTGGCTATCCTCTCATAATCCAGGTTCAGACTTGCGGAAGCGAGAAGTACACGCTCACCTGCAGCAGCTTCTGCAGCTTTCTCCAGCACTTCGGGGTCCTTCTGCGGGTTACCGGAACCACCGATGACAATAGGCACGTCCACAGCCTGCAATACATCTTCCACCACTTTAGCTGCATCGCGGGCAGAGGTATCCTTGATAAGAGGATCAGTGGATATCAGATGGATGGTCACCATGTCGGCATTAAAGTCCCTGACGACTTTCTTTGCCCATTCTGCCGGGTCGTTGATGACATCATCATAGTTGGATTTCACTGCCTTGGCCATGCCAATGGGCATATCAAAGACATCCATGGTAATGTAGTTGCGGTGAGGCATTTCCGCATCAAAGTAATATGGGAGGGCGTTCTCTCCTCCTAATGTGATAGTACTCTTCCTGGACCCACCATCTCCGGAAGTGGCACCCAGAGTGACTTCCTGTATGGGATTGGTCCAGTTCTTTACTGAAGCCACTTCGAATTTTGCAGCCAGCAATTCCTGTATTTTTGTCTTTGCGGCAACCATCTCACCCACAGGCGAGGGGGCACCGGCAACTCCCATACCCAAAGACTGGGCTAACAGCTGGTCAACCGGATATCCCAATATCCTGCCTATATTGGCCATGTGCAGAGAAATGTGTGAGATCTCTTGTCCCAGTGCATAGGCTAGTGCAGGGTTAAGCCCTCCACCGCCAGTGATATTCAATTCGATATCACCCTCAATGCTCACTCCTTCAAGGGCTTCGATATCGAAATCCTTGAAAAGTTGAGTGATATCAGTTAATTTTGTCTTCTTTGTCATATGCATTCCACCATAAATCAAAAGAGCCTTATAAATTCAGTTTCCGGGAGATATTCTCTATTTCCTTCACAGCAGGCGAGTCGTCCGGAAGTTCCATAAGCGGCTGTCCTGCAAGGTCTCTTTGTACTATCATCTCGTCCAGCGGTACCATACCTATAAGTTCCAACTCCAGCTCTGCAGCGGTCCTTATGATCGTTTCACTGGTGCTGTCAGTGACCTTGTTAGCGATCACGTATATGTGGGCAACATCGGTTTCCAGTTCTCCTACAAGCTCACGGATACGTTCTGCAGTCCCCATTCCCCTGCGGGATCCATCTGTAACTACAATAAGGTCATCCACCTGCTTGAATATCTTCCTGCTGAAATGTTCAAGTCCGGCCTCGGTATCGATTATAAGGACATCATAGTTGTCTACGAGCTTGTTCATGATGCCTCTTAGCAGGTTATTGACATAACAATAACATCCGGACCCTTCGGGCCGACCCATGACAAGCAGATCATATCCTGGCATCTCTTCCAATACCTCGTAGAGCTTGGACTCAAGAATTGATTGCTTGTTGACATCGGGAGGAAGATTGTCACGCTCTTCGTGCATGAATTCTTTCACATCACCAATTGTCCTGTGCACCTCACATCCCAGCGTTTCAGGAAGATTTGTATCAGGGTCGGCATCCACTGCCAGAACTACCTTGTTTCCCCTGGTGAGATGGCGTATGAGTAAGGTAGTGATGGCTGTCTTGCCAGTCCCACCTTTCCCGGTCACTGCTATTACTCTGGTCACAATAGTCCCCGATCATTCTATTTTTTTAATTATAATCTTGTCTACGGTCACCTTGGCGTTCTTGAGCACTATCTTTACGCCACCACTACCGGAGCCACCCATCATTGGCATGGAAGGCATAAAGCCCGCTGGCATCTGCTGTGGAACATATTGCATAGGTTGCTGCTGATACTGTGCCTGAGGAGCCTGACTGACTTCTGCTTCCTCCTCTTCAGGAGCTTCTTCCTCTTCGACTACCCATCTCTTGACCACCGGATGATCTTTCTCTTTTAGGAAGTTTTTCAGGGATTCAACATCTTTTACATCTTCGTCGGTTGCTATTTTATCCTTAAGTTCAGCAGGGATGCTGTCTAGAACTTTCTGTTTCAGCATGCTGGGCATCCATACTACCCTATCCCAGCCACCATCGGCACTGATGAACTTCGGTGAACGGAAGTAGTTGACACCGATACCCAGGAAACCTACTACCTGTTTACCTCCACCTGTCTGTCCTGCCATGGTAGAGAACTGGAGTCCATTGGGTGCAGTTCCTGCGAAGTCTCTGTCCACCCAGCCAATACCATCCACTTCAGGCACGTAGAAACCTACCACTTCGAAACACCCACATGAGGTGTGAGGGTATTCGAAGAAAGAATGCAACTTGAGCCTGTCGTATTCACCATTGGACAAGCGCTTTGCATGTTCGTTCACACCGGAGTACTCACCTGATGCTGCATCCACAAGTTCTCCTTTTTCGATGGCGAACTGAGGACCTTCAGGATCGACCTTGGCAGCTGCCCTTCCATCAAACCAGTTGATAGCACCGCACAGGGAAATCCTGTCTGGTGTAATAACACATACATTGGTCGGTGCAAAGGACTGGCACAGAGTACAACCATAGAAGGTGTCTACATCTTCATCATGCAGTCCCTTTGTCCTGTCATCCCTTGCCTGATAGACAGCTCTGGCGTTCTCGATCTCTTTTTCGATCTCTGCCTGATCCGTGATATACACGGTTTCCACTTTTTCTATGAATGGAAGCTCGTTCTTAAAGAGCATCATAATGGCCTTTGCGATCTGTTCAAAAGAAGTGAGTCCTTTTTTCACAGCTTCTTTGCTTACTCTTAACCAAACATCGTCTCTCTGATTGAGGTGCATAAGTCCCTGAATATAGTTCTGGAACTCATGGTTCCTCCTTTCTACTATTGATTCCAGGTCGGTTTCCACCAGTTCACCTGCGATCTTGTAGATCATAGCGATAGGATATCTGGAACCTTCAGCCATATCTGCAATGTCAGGACCGATAAGTGTGAACTTGTCATCTTCCAAATCGTTCATATCAGCTGCTCTTACCAGTTCGAAACCAATAGATTTCGGGCCAGCAAGTTCAACATGCATATTGTCCTTTCTAATTCTTTCTCCCTCGAACATAGGAGATATCTCAAAAGGGAATTCATCTGCCATTTTACTTTCTCCGCGATTTCTAGATCATGATTTAAAGGTTAGATATGAGCTCATCAAGTGCTGCCAGATGGTCATCCGGTTTCAGATTTCCGAAGGACATATCTGCATTCTGGAAATAGTGCCTGTCTATAGCCAGTGTCTTGATATCAGTAAAATTCTTGAGGCCTGATAATACCTGGTTAAGATAGTATTTTTTGTGTGCAAGGAATATCAAAAGATCATAGGGACCCAGGCCATCCAGTCCTTTCCATGTCTTATCGCCTAGATAAGTAGCAAGGAAATGGATATTGATATATTTTGCATTTACGTCCTGGTCCTTGAAACCCTGCATGGAATGGCCTGTTGCAGCTATCTGCATACCTTTTTTGCCTAATTCTATGGCCTTGGAAAGTACATCACTTTCAAGAACATCCGCACCTACTACCAAAAGTGGTCTCTTGGCTTTGGAAATAAGTTTGGCAGCCACTAAAGGCTGCACTGGTTTTGCATTCCTAGTTCCCCAGGTAGTATATATCATTGTGTTCTTCGTAGTATCCACCATCAGCACACACTCTCCTTACAGAGTCTTTTGACATTTGTAGGTTGTGCAGACACATCGAGTTTCATGGTCGGGCCGGAAATGATCTTCTTCCTCTTCCAGTCGATCTCCCATCCATGTTCCTTTTCAAGAATCTTCAGCAACTCCTCACGTTTTGCAAGAGGCAGGTCTGTCTCGATCCTCACGAACTTGTACCAGTCCTCTGGCATATGACCCATATACTTCTGACTAAGTTCGATATAGTGAGTGAGCTTGATCATGCGTCCCATGTTATTGTCACTTGGCCTGATACAGTTCTTTGCGATCATGGGCATAAGCTCTTCAATGGTCTCTGCGGTCGTAAGCAGGAACTCCGGGGAGGATGGGATTGGCATTTCCTCACCGTTACGCGCATCATACACTTTCCAATCCTCTTCATTATAAGGTTTACCGATGAGTGCACGTCTGTACTTGGAACCATGCGGTCCTACTATTACCGGTATACCCAGCCTGTTACAACCAGTGCCTATGGCTGCAGCTTTCTGAGAATATGCACCCCATGCCACACCCACTGCACCTATACGGTTCATGATGTAGTCTGCTATTTCTTCAAAGTTACCTGTAATGTTCCTCTGGGCGAATATGGAGGCCACCTTAATTGCAGTACCTGTTATGTGGGAATTGGAAACACAGGAACCCACATTTATGAGATTACCTGCCAGGAACTTGGCTGGATACTTCTCATAGAGGGTCTGACCTTCTTCATCCTTGTACATGCCCAGGTCCATGGCAGAACATCCGGAGACTACCACTATGTAATTCCTCTGGAGCATCTCATTGGCTACAGTGAACAGGTCCTTGGTGCCTTCCGGATAGTTGGAGCACCCGACCATTGCCACGATACCCGGTGTGGTACCCATTACAAGATTAACTCCTTCCTCGCGTATCTCAGGGTCACTGATCTGACCTCTGCCTGCCCTCATCTTCCCTTTTTCCTCGCGGATAACTTTCTGTGCAGCCTTTTCGATAACATTGAGGATCGGAATGTCTTTTGGACACACAGGATCACAGCGCCCGCAAGCAATACAATGGTCATGCAGTTTCTCAAACTTGGTAAGATCCCCATCAACAGCTGCTACCATAGCGTTCATTATGGGCAGATTGTTGGGGCATACCAGTTCACATGCACCGCACTGCACACATGCAGAGGTCAAGGTCCTCAGTTCTTCATCAGAAGGCAGTGACTTAATACCTTTTGCATCTCTTATGGGTGCCATTTTCATGGCAAGGCGGGGAGCCACTTCTCCAAGCAGGTCGAAATTCAATATAAGTGCTCCTGGTTCCTTCCCGCTGGAAAGGTCTTCGATGATCTGGTCTGCAGTATCGTTTGATCTATTGGACAAACCATACATGATCTTTTCGTTGGTTGTGATCACAGGTATGAACAGCTTCTTTGCCTCATCAAGGACATCTGCTCTGACACACTGTTCGTCCACTACTATAACATCAGGGGCAGCAGAACGTATCATCTTGAGCTCTTTTGCCATGGGGCCAACAACTTTGGCTCTTGGCTGGCTGCGATCCTCTGTCTTGTAGCGTGTCATGTCTATGGCTGTACAGCACAGTCCGGCAAGCTCTATCTTGTCGTTTAGTCCCTGCTCTTCCATATAGTCCATAATGTAGGTTATGCCTGCAACATTGTGTCCTATGACCAGCAGCACAGGTTTTGTTGAATCGATACACCCCATGCCGATCTCTGCAAGGGGGGCTTCAGGATCGGATTTTGGCATACCGAGGCATGAGATCTGAGCAATATCAGAAACTTCCATACCTACATGGTCAAGCATTCCTCCGTGCAGTGCTTTGGATTCAAAGTCAAGAGCTGAACCTTCCTGTCCGACATGGATCGTAGAGAGGAGCTGCATCAGTTGCTCTTCGACATATGCCACAACTTCTTCGAGATCACCCAGGGTTTTTGGCATGATCCCTGTGACCAGTTGAGTGTTGGGAGCAAACAGATTTGAAGGTCCTACGTCAATGGGGTGGTCTTTTCCATGTATTCCTATAAGGTGATGCAGTATGTGGCGTCCATGAGCTGAATGCGCCGCTGCACCGGTGATGACCCTCAAAAGGAACTCCCTTGACTGATGTGTACCTAGGTCAATACCGCACGCTCCTTCTTTGTTTCCACCGAGATCACACTTGCCATAAGTACAGTAACAGCATTGATCACAAACAGGAGTGTATACTGGCTGATACCGGGACAGCAATTTATAGTCCCATTCCCTCAGGCCGGAAACACCGGGTTTTGGTGTAGGTCCGGTTTCAATACCTTCCTCTTCGGCTTTTGTCTCTATGGCACCAACTATGTTGTTGATCGTGATCTGGACGTTCTCCAAATCTTCAAGGGAGAACTTGCCTGTTGATATTTTAGTCATGTGTTTGACCCTCCTTATGTCCCACTGCATACTTTTAGCCGTTTCCATAGCAACATATGTTACAAATGAAATCAAGCGTAATACTTTTATAAGAGTATTTGGTTCAACCTTAATGCGCAAGCGCCTATAAAAACATTCCCCTATTTATCATGATTGATGGTTACAGACTTACACATAATGTACTCTAATAAAACGTTATTAAAAAAAAGAATTAAACTGCAGTGGATTGAAGGTTACATAGGTAATTGTATAATATATAGTTTCCGCAAATGTCACGATTGTTCTTGACAATCTGTGACATGGTCCTCTCAGAAACAGTTTTATTTTATGTGTCTGTAGGTAGGTAGAGGATAATTTGGTGAAGGATGTAGATGATAGTTGCTGGATATGCGGTAAAAAAGAACTTTTGCCTTTCACATGCAGATTTTGTGGAAAGAACTTCTGTGCAACACACAGGTTACCGGAGCAGCATGCATGCCAGGGACTGGAATTCGAACAGCGTCATCCGGGATACACAGGCAGTATAAGCAACAAAGGTTCGGATAATGTATTCAAAGATATGATCCGCACCACGATCCGAAAAACTGCAAAGGGACTTGGTAAGGGTATTTGGAGTAGTATTATGAGTTCAATGAAAAATAGTCCTTCAATGGCTATCATCTATATTTGTTTGGTATCGTTCTTTGTCGGAAATATTTTTCTGGGAGCCACATACTTTAATCTTTTTAAGCTCACGCCTGCATTTATGCTGACACAGCCCTGGACAATTGTGACCCATATGTTCCTGCATGTGGATTTCGGTCATCTGTTCTTTAATATGCTTGTGCTGTTCTTCTTCGGACGCGAACTGGAGAATCGTATTGGCAAGAGCAGATTCTGGGGAGTTTACTTTGTTTCAGGGATTGTGGCAGCTATAGGTTATTCCCTGACAGTTGCAAACCCTTACTCGGCTGTCGTGGGTGCAAGTGGTGCCATCCTGGGTGTTTTTGCAACTCTGACGGTGCTTGCCCCTGATATGAGGATTTACGTTTATTTCATACCTATGAAAATAAAATATGCACTGTTGCTCTTTGCACTTCTGGACTTTGCTATGATGGGATCGAGCGATATGGTAGCTCATACTGCACATCTGAGCGGTATGCTGGTAGGCTTGTTCATGGGCTTCCGCATTAAGAGTAATATGCGAAAATATAATAGCGCATATAACAGTTATGATCGAAGGTGGTGATCTGGAGGACCAGAAACACTTAAGGACAAGCTATCCAAGACCTTTGGAAGGTGAAGCTGTCCCGATTACCTTTATCGATATGCGCGAAGTGTTTGCTGGCTGGTCCCCTGAACTGAAAAGGACGGTCTATAAACAGGACTTCACGGACACCAAGGGTCTTAAAAGAGTGCGCGAAGTGATCCTTCTTGAAGTATACAACTGGTTACTTGAAGGTATAAGTTTCATAGAACTTTCTGAGATGGAGCTTGGTCAATTCAGAGATGTTCTTGATAAATTTACTGAAAAGGGAGGACAGATAGTTTATACACGCAAAAGCCAGGACAAGTGGATGATCAATTACTTCATGCTCGTGGAAACAGGACGTGAGGAAATAGATGTTAAAAAAATCTCGATGTATAAACTGCTTGAAAATTAGAGAAAATTGCTCTTCAAAGACATCATTTGTCTACACAAAACTATAAAACTTAATTAGAGTATAATACTATTCAATGGTTATTATAAGGTAACAGTGGTTATTATAAGGTAACAATATATCTTTAGTGAGGACAATATGCAGAACGTAAAGACTGGATTAAATTCCATTGTCAAATACCTCAGCACAAAAAAAGAAGTAGGAAGGCGCAGGATAGGTCTTCTTGTTGACGGACCTAATGTCCTTCGTAAGGAGTTCAATGTAAACCTCGAAGAGATCAGGGATGTGCTCAAAGAGTATGGCAATGTGAAAATAGGCAGGGTCTTCCTCAATCAGTATGCCTCTGATAAACTAGTAGAGGCCATTGAAAACAATGGTTTCGAGCCGATCATATGTTCGAGTGATGTCGATGTGCGTCTCGCAGTGGAAGGAATGGAACTTGTTTTTAATCCTACTATTGATACGCTGGCCCTTGTCACAAGGGATGCTGATTTTAAACCTCTCTTAAGCAAGGCTAACGAGCACGGAAAAGAGACCATTCTTTTTGGAGTGGAACCCGGTTTCTCTGCTGCTCTGAGGAACTCTGCAGATTACGTGATCATACTTGAGAACAATAAGATGAACTTCTATGGCGAAGATTTTTATACAAATGCTCCTGAAAAGTCACAACATCCTGGAGAAGTAGAGGCAATACCTGAATAAGAACAATGCCTGAATAAGAAAAAGTGGATCTCCACAACATTGAGTGGGTAAATTAATATGTTAATTCATCTAAACCCTTTTTAATGGAAGACAAAGACCTCATTCAACTTGCTCTGGGAATAATTCCTCCCTGGTTTGTAAAAGAACTAAATCTCGATACTTCTAAGAAAAGGATGGATATTTACCTTGATTTTATAAAAGGAAGCAAATTTCTCTGTCCTGTATGTAATGATTTATGCCCTATTCATGATACAAAAGAAAGAGTATGGAGACACCTGGATTTCTTCCATTACGAAACCTATCTACATGCAAAGGTTCCCAGAATAAAGTGTAATGGACATGGTGTGAAGTTGATCGATCTTCCATGGACCAGACAGAACACTGGATTTACCTTGTTCTTTGAAGCATTGATCGTTGCTATGTGCAAAGAAATGCCAGTAGCTTCTGTAGCTGATATTGTACATATTCATGAGGATTCTGTGTGGAGAATACTTAGTCATTATGTAGACAAAGCAAAAGAAGAAAGGGATATATCATATATTAAAACGATCGGAGTAGACGAGATAGCTGTTAAAAAGGGCCATAACTACGTCACTTTGTTCTATGATATGGAAGAAGCAAGAGTCATACACATCGAAAATGGAAAAGGAAAAGATGTGTTCCAAAAATTCAGAACAGAGATCGCTGGCAAGGTAGATCACGAACAGATCCAATACATATCTATGGATATGTATCCTGCATTCAAAAGTGGAGCCAGGGAGTATTTCCCAAAAGCTACAATCGTTTTTGATAAGTTCCATGTGATAAAGATGATGAATGATTCAGTTGATAGAGTTAGAAGAACTGAATCAAAAGAAAACTATGTTCTTAAGAATACCAGGTTTATGTGGTTAAAGAACCCTGATAGATTGTCAGAGAAAGAAAACGTTCTCATGGAAGCCATCAAGAACCTTGATACAAAAACTGCTAAAGCATACCAGTTTAGATTGGCCCTTCAAAGATTGTGGACAATAAAAGAGACATCAATAGCAAGGGAATACCTTGATAAATGGCATTATTGGGGAACCCATAGCAATATCCCAGAGATAAGTTCAGTGTCAAAAGCGATCAAAAAACATGCGCAGGGAATTCTTGAAGCAATGAAGAACGGTCTAAACAATGGAGCTGTAGAGGGACTAAACAATAAAATTAAAACTGCTTTTAAAAGATCTTATGGCCTAAAGACAGAAAAATACAGGAATACCATGATCTATCTGATGGCGGGAAAATTGACATTACCCACACGATGTTGAAGAGAACCAAAAAAATTAATTTATTTTTCATATATCCATGCGTTTAGTGTTTCTTATATTATCATACTCTATCTTATCCCGAGTTATTTCAGATCATCCGATCTAATGCAGTAAATTCAACAGACTCAGTTATCCTCTTTCTTAAGATATTCAGCTCATACTGCAAATATTCCTGCCAGGAGGAGGATCAGGACCAATATCTATATATTTGATCTTTCTGTCTGTATCCGTTCCTTATCGACATTTTCAATTTGCTGTCTTGTTTGAACTGGTGCCGGCTCATTATCAGCAGTGACAGATGGAACAAACACAGCTTCAACTGCTTTTTCAACAATTATTGTAAAAGGTGAGAATCCCGGGATCTGAGACTCGAACATTACATATTCAATGCCATTGCTTTATACATGAGTGGGCAATACTTCCCATACAGTTCCATTAAATCTAAGAAGCCTTCTATTTTCTGGAACTACTCCTGTTTGCTTTATTCATGAGGTGCTTATATTAAATCCTATAATGATCTCAGTCCAGCAATGAATAATTTATTATCACTACTCTCAGACCAGGAAAATATATCGGGTACTCTAATAATTATGGCAGCTCCATGAAAATAGTATTGCTATAAATTATATTAGTGTCTGTATATATATGAATAAGGCATGTGTCTTTTTACGGACATCCTATTCTTCTTGTGTACAAGATGTATGGCTTAAATTCATTAGAAATATGGGATTCGTCTGAGAAAATAAGTAATATTCTGTCTATTCGAACAATTTAATGGACTTAATGAACTAAAAAACTCAATAGACTTTCCATTACAAGCAATTGAAAAGATATGCATGAAAAGATATAAAAATTAAATCTAAATATTTGTAATTTTTCAATGAAGGCCCTTCAGGCCCTTCAGCTTTGAGAAAATTTCTGAACTAAAGGGACGAAAGTTTACTCCATCCCTTTGCTTATTGTCTTCAGCTTCTTGATGGCTATCATTGTTGTCTTCGTATCTTCTATTATCTTTTCCTCGTAGTGCTTGATTATCTCTTCGATCGGAGCATTAAGAGTGTAGATCTTCGTTGGCCTGCCCTTTCCAACAGCCTTCTTATTGTGCACGCTGATCCAGTGCTTTTCACGCATCTGCCTCATTGCCACGCTTACTTCAGGCTGCCTTAGGCCTGTGCTCATTTCTATCTCCTGGGATGAAGCCTCTCTTACGTTTGAAAGATATGTCAGCGTTGTTGCAACGTTTCTTGACATTCCCAGGTTCTTCAATGCATCTATGAACCGATAGTCGGTGTCGTCCAATATTTTTACTTCAAAGTCCTTCATAAATAACCCCTTATTCTATGTTTCTATCTCTTTCATGAGATCTACTTGATAGTATGAACATTATTATATTTAAACTTTTATAGCCGGACTTTTTGAAGGACAGGATGTTTAATATTCGTTTATATATTTAATGGCATCAAAAGCCTGATGTATGACCATGTCTTTCAACTCCTGGAAGCTTTTGAAGTTCATGCTCTTTTTATTCATGAACACGTTAGAAACGATTTTTCTGCCTATCACGTCATCGCTATCTGGTATTAGTCTCAGGATACTTGAACCTGGAAATATATGTGTTCTATGGGATACACCATCCGGATCTCCATCAGTTATTCCAATGATCGGTATGCTCAGCCTGTACAGTATGTCTGCTGCTAGGATGGTGGTATCATCTCCTATGGTTACGGCAACATCTGCTCCCGGTGCGATGTCAAATACTTTTTCTGCCGCATGATCAACTATCACTGCATTTATTCCCTTTTCAGTCCCCTTCTCTCTTCTGTTCCTTACAAGGGCTCCCAGTTCGCAGGATCGCAGTGTACGCGCTTTGAAATTGCCAGAGCGTAGCCTTCCACTTTTCACCCAGGCTGTTTTAAGGTCCACAGGAACCAGATGTTCATAATTATGCAGTTTTTCCACACCATGCTTCTTTAGAGTGCCTCCAATGATATGGGTGATATAACCATTCTCCGTAACGATGCTAACTTCACAGGAGGTTGCATAGCCCACTACTAGCCCATTGACAAGTATATTCTCTCCGGGCTGCACTCCGGCCAGGTGTCTTATGACCTGGTTTCCTTCTGTATCTAATACAGCTTTTTTATCTCTTTCTGACGCTAAAATAATGGAAAGGTTAAGTTCAGTGGCAATGATCTTTGCATACTCAAGGGCAAGATCATTCCATGGAATTACGGCACCATCCGAACTGCCAGGTCTTTCGATGTGAACTATAGGCTTATCATCCTTTCTGTTAAGGCGAGAAATAACGATCCCTGCAAATGCTATTCCTGTTTGCAGGTTCTTTCCATGGTTTAACAGGTAGATCACATCTTTTGTGTCAATGCATTTTTCTATGCAGTCACTTGGTTTGAAGCTTCTGCTTATGTCAATTACTTTTTCCATGTGTGCATCTATGACAGCAGTCTTGCCCATAGTGCCTGCAATCATGGCTGTAACATTACCTTTTGCGCTTAAGACCTTGATTATCTTCCTGGCCTGTCCGGAATCGATCGCTTCCGGACCATGTATCACCAGTCCTATTTCCATGATCCTCTCTAATATCGCTTATACGTAATAATGATCCCACACGGAATATATTAGTCTGAGAACATATTCTATTATCTTATGTATGGGATCCAATTGATATGGCATGGACATGCCTGTTTTGAGATAAAGGCTAGCATAAATGTGTTTATTGATCCTTTTTTCAGAGGTAACCCAAAGGCAAAAATACTCCCTGAAGATGTGGAAGCGCATCTTATACTTGTTACCCATGGTCATTTTGATCATCTGGGGGATACAATTGAGATAGCACACAGGACAGGATGTAAAGTTATTGCAGTGCATGAGCTGGCTCAATACCTTAAATCCCAGAATGTGACAGCCGAAGGCATGAACATAGGAGGCAGGATGAATGTCAATGGTATGTCAGTGGTAATGACAGATGCCAATCACTCTTCATCAGTATCACATGCAGGTTTAAGCTTGTATGCGGGCAGAGCTGCAGGATTCATTGTACAGATGAACGGTTGTTCCATCTATCATGCCGGAGATACTGGTCTTTTCGCAGATATGCAGCTTATCGAGGATATATACAAGCCGGATGTGGCGTTGTTGCCTATTGGAGGCAGATACACAATGGATCCAGAAGATGCGGCCAGAGCTGTGGCCCTTATACGCCCCAAAATAGCAATACCCATGCATTATAACACATTTGATGTGATCGCGCAGGATCCTCTGGATTTCATGAACAAAGTTATGGGTTCATGTGAAACCAAAGTGCTGATAATGAACACTGGAGATGTACTGGATCTGTGAGATAAATTTACAAGAGGACGAGGATCACGTTTATATATAATTAGTACCGAAGATAAGCTGGCAAAAGTCGAACATTATTATATTAAATATCCCCTCTAGTTCTCGTCATACGGCTTTTGCCTTATTAAGGGTACTATGTTGCGCCTGATACAAATGCTAATACTGATTTTTCTGCGGCGTTTTAAAAATAATCCTTTCTCCAGGCAATTCTTTTCATTTTCAATGGACCTGTCTATTTTTTTATAAAAAAAGTTGATGATATGGTTGCTCGCATATCATTTGATATTATGAAAACATTTCTCCAGGTGTTCTGTGGCCCCAGGGCGTGTGGCTAAGCTCACTACAATAGCCGTGAGCATAGCAAGAGGTGTAGCTACCAGGATAGGGTCTACGACCGTCCATGTCCCTGTAAGCAATGTTGCTTTACCAAAGAGAGCCTGGCTTATCCCAAGAGGAGCTGCTTCTTTTGCATGTACGAATGCAATCCAGCTTAGACTACTCAAGGTACCTACCAGCATACTGGCTATTGCTCCTTCTTTAGTCATGCGTTTCCAGAATATGGCCCCAATGTACATGGGCAGGAAAGCAGCTGCACACAATCCGAAGAAAATGGCTGTTGCTGGGGCAATGATACTTATTGGTAATACATAGGCCAGCACCACGCTTGCAAGGATGGTTAGTGCGATACCAATTTTGGTGACATCGACAGTATGGCTGATTTTTCCTTTTTTAACGTACTGTCTGTAAAAATCATGTCCTATTGCAGTTCCCATGGTATGGTACTGGGAACTAAGGGTGGACATGGCTGCTGCAAGCAGTACGAGCATAAAAAGAACAACAAACATTTCGGGCATAGCACTATTGATGAACTCCGGGATGATAAGGTCCGTGTTCCCTCCGGCGACTGCAAGTGATATCATATCCTTTTTCTGGAAAAAATATGCGTTTGAAAGTGCACCGACCGTGAAGGCTACACCTGTCATCATCAGAATGAACGGACCGCCGACGAAAACAGCTCTGTTAAGGGCTTTGTCATCCTTTACCGTCATGAACCTTACTACTAGCTGAGGTTGTGCCAGCACCCCAATTCCCACACCAAGCACCAGTGTAGAAACCAGGTTCCACCAGATAGGTGTACCAAAGGCAGGCATGGCTGTCCACCCCATGTGCCCTCCCTTTACAAGACTTTCAGGTACCAGGTGTGCCATGTTTGTCAGAGCCTGATGTGCCTCAACTACACCTCCAAGTCTGATGTAGGTAAAGACGAGCAAGATCGCCATGCCTATGAACATGAGTGTGCCCTGCAAAGCATCCGTGTACATGACCGCAATGAGCCCTCCAGTGATCACATATGCTGCGACGATGATGGTCAGGATCATCAGTGCAACATCATAGTTGATCCCAAGGGTGGTCTCTACGAAACGGGCACCTCCGATGAGCACTATTCCTGTATAGAGGGGCATGAATATACCGATCAGAATTCCTGCAAAACCCTGTATGAACCTTGAATCGAAACGTCTGCCAAGCAGTTCAGGGAATGTAACAGCCTGTAGGTTCTTTCCCATCTTGCGTGTTCTTGAGCCGAAAACGACAAAAGCAATGAATATTCCCACTATAATGTTCATCAGGGCGAGCCATAAAAGTCCCATTCCAAGAGCACCAGCGGCGCCTCCGAAACCTACTATTGCAGATGTGCTGATGAAAGTAGCCCCATATGAAAGTGCAAGAATATATGGATGTATATTCCTGCCTGCTACCATATAATCATCAATTCCTTTCGTTCTCTTGTATCCCAGCCACCCAAGATAGAAAATTATCATCAGGTAGATAAGTACAGTGATTCCCAGAATCGCAGTGTTCAAAACCATCATTGCACGTCCTCATCTTCAGTACCCGTATTCCACTTCAAAGCACCATATATCATGCAGCCTATGGCACTGAGAATGCACAGTAAGTATACCACCCAGATCTGCGGGTCATCTATTCCAAGCATTTTGGGTCATCTCTTTCTATATTGATTAATAATGAAAAATATATGTGCTATATGTTAGCACGACTCATTATTTAACCTTTCGATTATACCTGTGGTTCAGTATACATTATCGCCTAAATAATAAGAAAAAATAAAAAATAGTAGCTACAAAAAATAAAATAGTAGCTTCCTCTTATTTTCCAAAGCACTTCTCTATATGTTCTTTTGGTGCAGGTTCTGTGAGAAGGCTGATAACTATAGCAACAAGCACTGAAATAGGTGTAGCTACAAGTATAGGGTCCACCAATGTCCATGTGCCTGTAAGTAATGTTGTCTGGCCGAAGATCGCCTGGCTTATTCCCAGTGCGCTAGCTTCTTTGGCATGTACGAAAGTAAGCCAGAAAAGGCTGCTGAAAGTACCTACAAGCATACTGGCTACTGCTCCTTCCTTTGTCATGCGCTTCCAGAATATTGCGCCCGCGTACATGGGCAGGAAAGCAGCAGCTGTCAAACCAAAAAATATAGCTGTTGCTCTGGCAATGATGCCTATGGGGAGGACATAAGCTAGAATAACGCTTATTATAATAGTAAAAGCAATACCCAATTTTGTAATGCTTATTGTATGTCCGATTTTCCCATGCATTATGTATTCTCTATATAGGTCGTGGCCTATGGCTGTACCCATGTTATGGAATAGTGAACTGAGGGTTGACATGGCGGCGGCAAGAAGGGTGAGCATAAAAAAGACAACAAATATTTCGGGCATTGCGCTGTTGATATACTCAGGCATGATCTTATCAATGTTCCCCCCAGCCACATCAAATGCTAACATGCCTTTGTTATTGAAGAAATACACATTGGAGAGAGCTCCAACCACATAGGCGACTCCAACCATCATGAAGATAAAAGGCCCACCTGACAGTACTGCTCTTTTCAGTGAAGTAGTATTTTTAACAGTCATGAACCTAACAGCCAGCTGAGGCTGGGCAAGCGTTCCGATTCCCACTCCGAGAATGATTGTAGAAACAAGGGTCCACCATATAGGGGAGCCAAAGGTGGGCATTGAAGTCCAGCCATTGTGTCCTTGTTGTGCCATGGTTTCAGGTACAAGATACGCAAGATTGGTGAGTGCCTGATGCGCTTCGACTACACCTCCAAGATTTCGGTAGGTCAGTATCATGAGAATTGCCATGCCTACAAACATAAGAATTCCCTGCATTGCGTCTGTGTACATCACAGCCAGGAGGCCACCTGTGATCACATAAGCTGCAGTTATTATTGTAAGCATAAGCACAGATGTATTATAGTCAATACCAAGGGCAGTTTCCATGAAACGGGCCCCGCCGATAAGCACGCCACTTGTATATATAGGCATAAATATGGCTATTAAAAGGCCTGAAAAGCCCTGGATAAAGCGGGATTGGAACCTTTTACCTATAAGTTCAGGAAAAGTAACGGCTTTTAAATTTACTCCCATTCTTCTTGTCCTTGAGCCGAACACGATAAATGCAATGAATATTCCAATAAAAATATTCAGGAATACGAGCCATAATATTCCCATTCCAAAGGCACCGGCATATCCTCCAAAACCAATTATAGCTGAAGTGCTTATAAAAGCAGCTCCATAGGACAGCGCCAGCACGAAAGGATTTACCTTCCTTCCTCCCACCATGAAATCATCGGTGCTTTTAGTATGTTTGTACCCCATCCATCCGCAATAGCAGGTAAGCATAAGGTAAATGAGTACAGCAATTCCAAGAACTATAGTGCTTGCCATCAGCTTTCCTCCAGAGGGTCTTTGTCATTCCAGTGCATCAGTCCATATATTATGCAGCCCAGAGCACTTAGCACACTGAGCAGATATGCCAGCCATATCTGCGGGTCATTTATTCCAAACATCTTCATATCTCCTTGAGTTCTAATGACATTTGTTAGCATGGCTCATTCTTTAACCTTTCGAAGATGATTCGGAACTTCTCATTGCATATCCAAGTAAAATTTTAAAAACAACTAAGCAAATTAATAGCTATAAATGATTTAATTGGTTTATCCCTTAATTAAAAATCTAGTATCTCTTCGACATAGTGTGGGTAATATCAATTTTTGATCACCAGACAGATCATGATATTTCGGTATTTTTCCGTCTTTATACAGATGATTTTTTTAAATATAGTTTAAATTTATTGTTCAATCTCTCTGTAACTGGCAGTGTCCCCATTTTGCTGTACATCCCCTGTACTTCAGCCTATTCTTAATCTTCCATAGGTAAATATCTGTTTCCAGTGCTCTTTTGGAAATGCCTGGTAGTTATGAGTGTTCTCACAGCACCTTCGCTATCGACAAAATAATCGTCTAACAGGTCATATAGGTTCATGGTCCTGTACCTTTCTAGTTATTTCCAAGATTCTACTAAGGTACAGGACTATCATATTTTACAGCATTTTAGATGCACTGCCTATTTTTACTGCCAATTTAAAACCATGTATTTTATATATTTTACAGCGCATTTATATCAAGTGTCAATTATATATATTTTAATAAGGTGATAAATTGAAATTGCAGAATCTAAATTTAAAAACAAAACTTATGATCTATATTGTTCTTGGTGTCACACTTGTAATGTGTGCTTCCAGTTACATGATCATTTCTCAGGTAACTGAGCAGGAAAATGAACTGGCCTATGCAGATGCAGAAAATACTGCGTTAGCTCATGCACAGGCATTTGATGGTAATCTTCAGAGGAATGTCATCGTTGCAGAGACCCTTGCAAGTACCATGGAAAACTACAACTCCGGAAACAGGGAAGAGGTAAGTGCCATAGTAAAGGATCTCTTTCTTACTACTCCGGGTGTTGTGGGAGCTTATGTAGGATTCGAACCCAACGCTTTTGATGGCAGAGATAATCAATTTGTCAATGCTGTGGGTCACGATGCCACGGGCAGGTTCATGCCTTACTGGAATAATCTGGGCGGTTCACTTGTACTGGACCCGCTGGCAGACACCGATACATCTGATTATTATCAGCTGCCTATAAAATTAAAAGAGACCGTAGTCCTTGAGCCGTTCGTGTATGATGGCGTCCTGCTAGTGAGCTATGTGGCTCCGGTTATCAAAGATGGAAATGCAATAGGAATAAGCGGTCTGGATGTTTCACTCACTGAGATAGACAGCTCTGCCGGACAGATCTCTATATACGATACCGGCTACGCTTTCATTACCAGTAAGTCCGGCGTTTTCCTCTCACATCCAAATAACAAGGACTGGATAGGCACCAGATCTATCAAAGATGTAAATGCACCTGGATATGCAAAGATGGCACAGGATATCAGTGCCGGCAAGAAGGGAACTATAGCTTCCTTAGACCCTGTGAGCGGCAAAGATGTGGTTTTATTTTATGAACCTATACCTTCCTCTAATTTTGCATTAGTGCTGTCCGTTCCAGAAGCAGAGATGCTTGCAGGAGCTACAGCCATGAGGAATAACCTGATCATCATCTCGGTTGTTGCAATCGGTTTTATGGCATTTGTGGCTTATCTGATCGCAAGGTCCATAACCAATCCTATTAACAGGATCATTGAGGATTTTAACCAAATATCCAATGGGGCCGTAGACGGGAAATTGGACATAAGGGCTGATACTGATGTTGGCATAGATTTCAAGGGAATTCCGGCCGGACTAAACCTTATCATGGACAACATGAATAAGATGGTCAGGATGGTAGGAGTAAATGCAGCCAATATTGCAGCTTCTGCACAGGAGATGTCTGCAGCATCTGAGGAGATGACAGCTTCTTCCACTGAGATCGCATCTAATGTTGGGGAGATCGCAAAAGGTTCGACCAGCCAATCGCAGAAAACCGAAGAAGTTTCCAGGGCCATGACCGACATGACTCAGAGTGTGCAGGAAATAGCTGTAAATGCGCAGAGGGCTGCAGAGACCGCAACGATCACCAGTGATACAATAAAGGATGTAGGTGTACAGTCTGAAAACCTGATCATCCAGATGAGTTCCATACAATCAGCTGTAGGTGAATCTGCTGATGTGATCCGTGAACTGGAAATGAAATCCAGAAAGATTGATGAGATCGTTAGTCTTATCACGAACATTGCAGATCAGACAAATCTGCTTGCGCTTAATGCAGCTATTGAGGCAGCAAGGGCTGGTGAACATGGCCGAGGATTTGCAGTGGTTGCTGATGAGGTTAGAAAGCTGGCAGAAGAATCAGGTGATGCCGCGAAGGAGATAGCTGGCCTGATCAAGGAGATACAGGTCGGTACTGAAAATGCTGTGGAAGCCATGGATAAAGGTACTGAGCAGGTGAATACAGGATCCACAGCCCTTTCTGAAACTGTACAGGCAGTGCAGTCCATTGTGGAGAGGAGTGGAAAAGTGGCGATCATGGCTCAGGATATTGCTGCTGCTGCGCAGGAACAGTCTGCCAGTATCGAGGAGATCACATCATCAGTTGAAGAGATATCAGCTATTTCAGAGCATGCAGCTGCAGGCACACAACAGGCTTCTGCGGCTGTGGAGGAGCAGACATCTTCTATGCAGGAGCTTGCTAAGTCAGCCCAGGAACTTGCAAAGCTTTCGGATGATATGCAGGCTTATGTAGCCCGCTTTTCATTGAAGGCTGAGGACTAGGACATAAAAGTCCCTCTCTCTTTTTCTTTTTCCTCTTCTTCTTATTTTTCATTTTTTAAGGGCTCCATTGAAATACTTTTTGACCGTCTTATTTATCTCTCCTTATCCATACTTTTCTTTGCTCTGCTTTGATGGCAAAAAGTTCTTAAAGGCACAGGAGTATAGCAGAGACACTGTATACATAATTACATTCATCAAAGGAACAGAGTTGATATATGTGGCAATAGAGAAAGGAGATTTCATAAAGATAACATATACTGGAAGGTTCGAGGACGGACAGGTCTTTGACACTACTAGCGAGGAAATTGCAAAAGAGAATGGTATCTTCAATCCCCGTGGTATTTATGGGGGAGACGTTGTCATAGTTGGTTCCGGCCATACCATAAAAGGTCTGGATGAGGACTTTGTGGACAAGGAAGTAGGATACACAGGCACCCTGGAGATCCCTCCGGAGAAGGCTTTTGGTGTACACAACCCTGCTCTGGTGGAGTCTGTTTCCATCACCAAGGTTGCAACACAGCTTAAGGACACACGTGCATACCCGGGTATGGAGGTCGAAGTAGATGGCAAGAAGGGTGTTGTACAGAAGATCATTGGCCGCAGGCTGCGTGTGGATTTTAATCACTCTCTTGCAGGCCGGGCTGTAACCTACGAGTATACCATTGAAAAGAAGCTGGATGACTCTGAGGAAAAGGCCAGAGGTCTGCTTGCCCTGTACACCGGTGCATCGAACATGGATATGGAGATAACTCCGGAACTTATCCGCGTTATTATACCCATAGAGTTCAGTTTCAATCAGAGATGGCTTATTTCCAAGGGCCGTATAGCCCACGAACTCATCGAAAATCTGGGCATATCTAATCTGGAATTTGTTGAGAAATATCCCTATGCGCCAAATAAGGATGAATCCGAAGAGCCAGTAGCTTCTGAAGAAGTCGAAACCGAAGAGTAACACTCTTCGTTCCTTTATTTATCAGGCGCTATCGCATCTCTTATCAAAAGTCTTATATTCAAAAGTGGTATTAAGGATACCACACTCATTGGAACATATTGCTGAGGTAGCCAAGTGGACTACGGCGCCGGTCTTGAAAACCGGTAGTGCTCACGCGCTGCGGGAGTTCGAATCTCCCCCTCAGCGTAAATCTAATGGTTTAACGCTATCCCCTCACTGCTTATTTTGGTCTGCATTTTTTGGGGTTTTATACTACCTTATCTTGATGTAAGTGTATTTTGTATGTATCATATGTCACAAAGCTCAGTAGGGACTAAAGTTATCTTTCCTTAATTTAAATGTGTTTTCAAAACCCATTGTTCCGGTTACTTTCAATACCCTTAGCTCAGGCACTTATTACCCTACTTCCAAGTTCTGATAAAGTATCCAATCAATTGCACATCTGAACTATTATGTTTCTGTAATTTTATTATCCACAGATGTATATTCCACTGTTTTGTAAGGAGAGGGCATTTGAGCTATTTCCTCAGAAGAATGGATAAAGTGTTTCAGAGTAGCTATTGTGAGAATTTCCTCATTTGAAATCTGCTGGCCATGGAACAATTTCAGCTGAATTTTTTCCAGTTGCAGTGTTTTCTCAAATAATTCCAGTGCCCTTTCAGGAATGCTTATTCTCATCTCTTCTACTAACCATGACAATAGACTACTGGAGAGTTCGAGTTTTTGCTCGTTGTTCATTGATCTAATAAATGAAATTTTTATCCCCCACTTAAAAAATGCATATTATACGCATAAATGCTAACTAGCCCGGTCTATAATATCAGATGGCTATAAATAAATTGCTCTTCCAGAGCTCATTCCGGTTTCTTCGAGGGATGTCACGAAAAGATGAGCTTTGGCATCATATTTAATTCCTCAAAGATCACATCCGTGAGATCTTTTTCGAACACGTTTCAGGTTGCTGTATTGATCATCTTGATCTTTTTAACTTCGATCTCTTTCGGAGTTACTAATATTTTCTCGTTGATCTCGTCCAGCTGGGTCATATGCTGATGGATTTCGGGCAGGGGAATGTACAGTACCGTAGGTGATTCGATGATTTTATAATCATTGATATAGATGATGTAAAGCCATGATCGATTACATATTTATTCTGATAGGTCTTGCATTGTTATATCAGGGGGCAAACTGGTTCGTCGAAGGTGCCTCGTCTCTTGCTAAGCATCTTGGCATATCCTCCTTGGTAATAGGATTGACTGTTGTTGCATTTGGAACTTCCATGCCTGAACTCGTTGTTAATTTCTTTGCTTCCATTCAAGGTAACAGTGATGTAGCATTTGGTAATATAGTTGGAAGCAATATAATCAATTTACTGCTAATTCTTGGTGTAACCGGATTAATAGCTCCTTTAATTGTGCAAAAGCCAACCGTTTGGAAAGAGATACCTTTTGCTTTACTTGCTGTCCTTGTTCTGACAACCATGTCAAACAAAATAATGTTGGCCAATGATTCAGACAATATTCTTACGAGAGCAGACGGGATAATATTACTTTTTTTCTTTTCAATGTTTCTTTATTATATATTTGAAACTATCCGAAATAGCACAAATGAATCATCTGATAATATTAAGGAACACTCCAGCACAAAAATTTCATTTATGCTAATAGCGGGATTTATCTTTTTAGTAATAGGAGGAAAATTGACTGTGGATGGTGCTGTGTCGATTGCAAGGCAAATGGGAATAAGCGAGTTTCTCATATCTTCAACAATCGTTGCTGCAGGAACATCACTCCCTGAGTTAGTTACATCGGTTGCGGCAGCACTCAAAAAGGAGATGGACATCTCTGTTGGAAATATTGTCGGCTCAAATATTTTCAATATATTTTTTATCATGGGAGTTTCTTCAATAATATCTCCTCTAACGGTGCCAATTGGTATTAATGTAGACTTAATTATTCTAGCAATTGCAACATTGCTGTTCTTTATCTTCATGTTTATCGGCAAGAAGCATAAATTTGAAAGATGGGAAGCCCTAACTTTCTTGGCAATTTATGTCGGATATACCCTTTTTATCATAAACAGGGGGTAAGTTTTGAAAGGTCCTGGGCTCTTAAATCCAGACCTTTTCCTTAACATGGCATCCAAACTAAATTATTATAGTGCTGCAGCTTGTTATGAGGTCAGAGAAAGCTAGGATGCTGCTGGGGAATACATTCTCTGGTAAGGGAAGAACTAAAAGCAATAGCTATGATCCCTTTGAGAGAAAGGAAAAGGAAGAAGATAAAAGGCAAATATCGCAAAAAAATGATACAAGAGTTTGAGAAGGTATTGTATCATATTAGAAACCTGGCAGAAACTATGTTCTCAGTCATTAAAAGAAAATATGGTGAAGAAATAAAAGCAAGAGGATACTGGAATCAAGTAAAAGAAGTTAAAATCAAGTTATTGATACATAACCTTGACAGATATGTCAAGGTTAGATATATTGCTCAAGTGAGCATTTCTACAGAGCCATCTTTCACAGTATATAAAATATTGAGGCAATCATATTCTATATTAAAATAATTATAAAAGTCTTGTATATTCCATAGACTCTATGATCATCGACATTCAATCACTCACATGATCTATTTAAGGAGCCATGTATGATCCATAATAAATGTCCAATATTTTTTTTGTATTATTAGAAACCTCAAGATTACAACTTGGATTATAATACCCAATTCTGCTTATTTCGTTATGAGGGATTGGAGTACCCACTACTTTCATAAAGAATACTTTTGCTGCCATATATCTAAATAAAAACTTTACTTCTACTGGATAGACACCAAGTTCTTCTTTTACTTCTCTTATTGCCGACTCTATTTGCATTTCATGAGGTCGTGTACCTCCACCTGGAAGAAGGAATTTTGAATTTCTTTCAGCTACTACAATGATTCCCTTTTCAGTGTTGATTATCGCAGTTCCTCTTCTGCGGCCATATGCACTTTGGATACTATTCTCTCCGTTAATATTCATATATTCGTGTTCTATCCTATAGATTTATGGTAATTACAGAAACTTAGAAACTGAAAAAAGAATAGTATTAAAAATCAAAGACTGATGCGATTTATAATGACGTGTCTGCTGTAGTAAATGTTTTACAATCACTTTTTCTAAAGTTAAAAGTAACTATACTATTTCCTAGAAGGCCTAAAATAGACCACAATGCTATACCTGCAAAAAAATCGCTTTTGTTGATTCATCTGTCGTAAACATAACTACACCCTCATCTAAATTTTGGCGATCTTCACAACACATATCACTCTTATAGTTATGTTCTTTTCTCGATCGTAATTATATCTACACTAGATCCCTCTCTAGTGTCGTTCACTGAACACTATTGAACCCTTTTTTTTCCATAGCTAACGCTATTAGGAATGAAGTTTCTGTTAAAGGTGATTTTCTGAAAACAAAGCAGGTACTTGCTGATAGTTCTGTATTTTTGAACCATTATCTTATTCATTACAACACTGTGTAATCATTGTGCAATGCCTTTATACATCACATATGATACAGATTAAGTCATACTTCTTTTACATGAAGGTATTTAAACAAATGAATTACTAGGTGGTTTCATGAAGAGTTTGATGAAATCCTTTACAGTATATTGCAGATAAACTTATATGACAAAATGTATGTTCAATCATGTCCTCATGTAAGTGTCAGATGCATACCGGTCTAACAGGAAAGTTTGAGAATGATTACATATAGACTTTTTACAGCTGCTGAGGCAGAGTACAAGGATATTCTTTCCTATAATAATTTACTTGATGCTATTAAGGAAAAGCATGATATAGGGCATGAAAGTGTGGATATTGCAACTCTCAAAGATGAAGAAAAAGAGGAACTGATTGAGGATCTCAGGATAATAAGCAGGAAAAATGGGATTGGTGTTGTTAGCAAAGGCACTGGTGCTCTTCCTATTTCCCGCAGCAAAAAGCTAGGAAAAATATGTATACTGCTCCAGCTGGAAAATGAACAGATCACGAATGTTTATCCTCATGAGACCAATAAGAAGAGGACAGATATCGCTTCTCATTTGAACAGGGTGCTAAAAGCAAGCTGTCTGAATGATATAACGGACCATGGTTCCATTTCAGAACAGGATATTGCCAGAATGATCTCTACTTTCCCCGAACTTATAGAGGAAGGACTGGAGTTCATAGATACTGAGGTGGAGACAGAAGGGGGTAGGATAGATGTCGTATTCAAAAGCAAAAAGAATGAACATCTTTTGATAGAGATAGAAATCGAGGCCAGGGACAATGCCATAGGACAGGTACAAAGATTCATCACTTATTCAGAGAAATATAACGTCCCCCCGGAAAAGATCAGATTGGGAATCGTCTGTGCCCGGATAGCTGAAAGCCGCGTGAATGCCTGTATTGGTGCCGGCATAGAGGTCTATGTGCTCAGTCTGAAGAAAAAGACCCCAGACCTATGATAAATATTTAATGCACTATATGTAAAAAATGGGGGTTCATACCCCCGGTAAAGCTGTTCTTGATAATTACTTCTTTTTCTGTTCTTTTACAGGAGCCGGGGATTTTATTCCCTTCTTCTGTACATCCTTTCTCTGTTCCATTGTTTTCACCTCATCAAAGAATACTATTTGATCAATAGTATACAGTAAGTTTCAGCAATTACTTCCTTTTCTGTTCTTTAGCAGGTGCAGGGGTGTTTCCCTTCTTCTGTGCGTCTTTTTTCTGTTCCATCAATTTCACCTCCGTCCGGATAAATACCAATTTGCTAATAATATACGAACTGATTGACATAACGATCTATTCAGGTGTTACTCAATCCAGTTTATTATTTGTATTTATTATATATAAATCTAATTATAATTTCAGCTCGATTTACTTACCATAAAGAAAATTTTAGAAAAAAGAGAATTCTGATCAACTTTCTGTTTTTATGTCACAACAAACTTTAAATATCATTTCTATTTTAGTGTCCTTTGGTATTGAAAAGATAGGTCTGTAGAAGATCTCTGGAGATAATTATAACAACAATGTTTTTGTTCATTGAATGCTTCTATACTGGGTAAACGGTGTATAGCCAATGAAAATCGATGAAAGATGTGTTGGGTGCGGTCAATGCACTGCTTTCTGTCCAAAGAATGCTATTATTGTTAAAGGGAATGCCTGGATAACTGCAGATTGCATCCAGTGCAAAATATGTATAGCCTACTGCCCTATGAAAGCTATAGAGGAAAGTGTATGAAGGTTCTAGTGATCGGTGCAGGCCTCGGAGGTCTTCTTATTGCTGCCTGGCTCTCAAAGGAAGGCCACGAAGTGGCTGTTTTTGAGCGGCTCCCCATTACAGGTGGAAGGTTTACCAATATTGAATATAAAGGATTCCAGCTGTCTACGGGGGCTTTGCACATGATACCTCATGGTCCGACTGGTCCTCTTGGTACCCTGCTCAGGGACATTGGAGCAGCTGTAAAGATAATACGTGCCGATCCGATGGCTGTCATCCGTGTCCCAATAGAGAAAAATACCACAGATTACGTGCATGGTTATCAGGATATAGACTTCCATGATTTCAGAAAACGTTTTTCACTGATCAATAAGATAAAACTGGCGATCCTCATAACCACTACACGTATCTTCCCTCCGAAAAAGGGTTCAATGGAAGAGTGGTGTTCTAAGCACCTTAAAGAGGACTGGGCCATAAGGATAGCTGACTCTTTCTGCGGGTGGGCATTAAGCCTGAGGGCTAAAGACGTACCTGCAGCAGAAGTATTTGAGATCATTGAGAACATGTATAGATACAGTGGCTCCGGAGTACCTCTCGGCGGCTGTAAAGGAATTACTGACGCCCTTGTTGACGTCATATACTCCAGTGGAGGAACAATACAGACTTCTTCAGAGGTTTCCCGGATAATTATAGAAGATCAGAAAGCTGTGGGAATAATAGCTAATGGAAAAGAGTACCGTGGAAACATTGTGATAAGCGATACAGGTCATATAGAAACAAGCAGGCTATACGATACCAATGCACTGGACGTAGATACAGAAAAATATCTTACGTCCATCAAAGAACTAAAACCCTCAGCCGGCGTCAAGATCTGCCTTTCGTCGCAAGAATCTCTCATCGGCCATGCTGGTACCCTCCTGACACCTTACGCCCGCAGGGTCAATGGTATCAATGAAGTGACAAATATCGATCCATCTCTTGCACCTTCCGGAAAGCACCTGACAATGGCACATCAATGTGTAGAATGGGAAAAACTTGACCGGCTGGAAGAAGAAATAGACCTCGGTCTTAAGGACCTTTCCGAGATATTTGCAGGCAGAGATTACGAGATACTTCTCATTCAGTCATATTCCGGAGAATGGCCGGTGAATCGTTCGTCTTCCGGTACGGACCTTACCAATAGGACTCCCATAGAAGGTCTTTATGTAGTTGGAGATGGTGCAAAAGGCAAAGGTGGCATAGAAGTCGATGGTATTGCACTTGGTGTAAGAAATGCCATGAAAGATATCAGGAATTATGGCATTCAATCGATAGATTAAATTTATGGTAGCCTATATAGTCCAACGAAAGCCATGACAGATTTTATTACATTTTCTCGCAATGTATTCATACCCGTGACCAATGTCTGCAGGAATAAATGTGGATATTGCACTTTCAGGCGTGAGCCCGATGAGCCCGGATCATACTTCATGTCCCCAGAAGATGTTATCCCACTACTTAAAGAAGGAAACAAAGCAGGTTGTACTGAGGTGCTTTTTACATTCGGGGAATATGCCGAAGAGGTGCCCGAGTATAAGAAATGGCTTGAAGAACTGGGTTATTCTTCTAATGTGGAGTATGTGGTCGACCTTTGCAAACTGGCAATAAAGATCGGCCTTTTGCCGCATACAAATGCAGGTGTCCTGAACTACATGGAGCTTGAAGCCCTTAAACCCTGGAATGCAAGTATGGGTCTCATGCTGGAAACTACAGGCATGGTAGCTGCTCATTTGAATTGCCCGGGGAAACAACCTGATGTCAGGGTCAAGACCATAAAATATGCAGGTGAACTACAGATACCGTTCACAACTGGTATACTCGTGGGTATCGGGGAGACACTGGATGACAGGATAGATTCCCTGCAGTGTATTGCCAATATGCACGTGGAATACGGACACATCCAGGAAGTAATAATACAGAACTTTGTACCAAAGCCGGGGACATCCATGGAAAAACAATCCTCTCCTGAAATCGAGGAAATGGTACAGATAGTTTCCATGGCGCGGGAGATATTACCTGCCGATATAGCCATCCAGGTGGCTCCAAACCTGATAGATCCATATTTACTTGTCAAATACGGGGCTTCGGATCTGGGAGGCATATCTCCCACTACCATCGATTGGATCAATCCTGAAACAGAGTGGCCCACAGTGGATAACTTGCGAAGGTTGCTCAAAGATATATCTCTTAGGGAAAGACTGCCCATTTATCCTGATTACATAAACAAAGGATGGTACAGTAAGCACTTAAAGCCACTTATCAGGTCCATGGTTGATGATGAAGGTTATAGGCGATCCGGATGATAAAGAACGTTCTTTTATTTATTTAGATAATGCTTTATATTTTGAACCAATTGAGCATACTATTCCAATACACTGGTCTGGTCATATTATGATGTCAAAGATTGATGAAGAGCTGGTGGAAAGAGCCTACAATGGAAAAACCAGCATTGACGATGCGCTCTTGCTTCTGGATACTGAACCTTTCGAACTTTTTAGGTTTGCTGATAATTTACGCTACGAAGCAGTCGGTGACATTACCACCTACGTAGTGAACCGCAATATTAATTTTACCAACCGTTGTGTAGGAACATGTGGTTTTTGCGCCTTTAAAGAGAAAAACGGCTACATCCTGAGCACAGAGGAAATACTTGCCAAAGTAGAAGAAGCCCACAAAGCAGGTGCAACCGAAGTTTGCATCCAGGGCGGTCTCTTACCAAATGCTGGTCTTGAGCTATATACCGGCATCTTAGAAGCAGTGAAAGAAGCATATCCTTCAATTCATATACATGCATTCTCTCCCATGGAAGTTTATCATGCTGCAAGGACCAGTGACCTGAGCATCAGGCAGGTATTGAGTGAACTGAAAAAGTCTGGTCTTGGAACCATGCCAGGTACTGCAGCTGAGATACTTTGTGACCATGTGAGAAGAGAACTGTGTCCTGACAAGCTCCTAACAGCAGAATGGAGAGATGTGGTCACATCAGCTCATAGCACAGGTATCCGTACTACCTCTACAATGATGTATGGACACATTGAATCCTGGCAGGACAGAATAGAACATATGATGATATTAAGGGATATACAAAAAGATACAGGCGGCATCACAGAATTCGTACCCTTGCCATTCATGCCTTATAATAATCCCATCGGGAAAAAAATGATAGAGGAAGGGCACTATGCCACCACGGGGATCGATGATCTCAAAGTGTATGCACTCTCCCGTATAATCTTCCACAGACACATCAAAAACATCCAGACTAGCTGGGTAAAACTTGGAAAAAAGCTGGCTCAGGTGGCTCTCTATTGTGGAGCTAATGATCTTGGAGGGACGCTCATGGAGGAAAGCATCTCTACTGCAGCCGGTGCAAACAATGGCACCTCGATCTCGGTACAGGAGTTTGAATGGATGATCAAAGGGGCAAATCGGATCCCAAAACAACGGACAACTCTCTACGAGATAGATAATATGAGAGATACGTCTCTTGGCAACCGCCCAAGGGAGGCTGGCAATGCTGCCATTTATTCCTGAGGCTATGAAGGAGAAGGTCTATGAGGGGGAAATCACCCTCATGGATGCTCTTGAACTGGCAGAATTATCTCCTCTGATACTTTTTAATTTTGCAGATGAACTTCGTTCAAGTACTGTAGGTGATGTGGTCACATATGTTGTGAACAGGAATATATACATTACCAATATGTGCAGGGGCAACTGTGGTTTCTGTGCTTATCGTTCTGAAAAGGGATTTATGCTGGACATGGACCAGATACTTGAAAAAGTATCAGAGGCCAGCAAAGCTGGTGCAGTGGAAGTCTGTATCCAGGGAGGATTCCTACCGCAGCTTGACATAGACTACTATACTTCTGTTGTAGAGAATATAAAGGTAGAATTTCCAAAGATGAGCATACACGGCTTTTCTCCAATGGAGATCTTCTATGCATGCGGGAACAGTGACGTTTCCCTTGAGGAAGCCTTTGAAAGGCTTAAAGCAGCAGGTCTTGATACACTAACAGGCACTTCGGCAGAGATACTCTCTGACAGAGTACGCAGGATTATATGCCCTGGAAAACTGAGCACTGAACAATGGGTACATACTATAATGACAGCTCATCAGGCCGGACTTAAAACCAACTCCACTATAATGTATGGCCATGTTGAAACCCTCACAGAGCGTCTGAATCATCTCTTCATTCTGCGTTCCATACAGCAAAGGACAGGCGGGTTCACGGAACTGGTACCTTTGCCCTTTATGCCATATAATAACCCGATTGGTGAAAATATGCTCTCCCAGGGTAAATTTATGACCACAGGCATTGAAGATCTGAGGTTCTATGCTTTGGCAAGGATAATCCTTAATGGCCACATCGATAATATTCAGGCCAGCTGGGTCAAGCTTGGGAAAAAGCTTTCTCAGGTAGCGTTGCATTGCGGTGCCAATGATCTGGGCGGTACGCTGATGGAAGATAAGATCTCCACAGCTTCCGGAAGCACTAACGGAGAATATGTTGCGCCTGCTGAGATCGAATGGATCATCAGGTCTTCCGGAAGGATCCCAAAACAAAGAAATGCACTTTATGAAGGAATATGATGCGTGCTGTCATACCATACAAACAAGAAAATGCAAAATCAAGGCTTTCTCCTGTGCTCAGCCGGACAGAAAGGGAAGAATTCGTAGAATTGATGTTAAGAGATGTAGTGTGTTCCCTGAGAGAGGCAGGAGTGAAAGATATCGATATACTTGCAACGTTTAAATATAGTTCACTTTCAGATCTCGATGTGAATTTTGTGATCGACCCCGCTGATCTGAACGAATCCATCAATAAATATCTTAAGAAGGTTAATCAGCCAGTACTTATTATAATGGCAGATCTTCCTCTTACCAGGCCAGAAAAGATCAACGACATAATTAACTCTGAAGAAGATGTGGTGATCGTGCCTGGCAAAGGAGGCGGAACGAACATACTTTTTATAAAGGAGCCAGCTGGATTCTCTGTCTGTTATTATGGAATGAGCTTTCGTAACCACTGTAGTATAGCTAAATATCTGAACTGCTCATTGAGAATATATGATTCCTTCCTGCTGAGTACCGATATCGATGAGCCAAACGATATTGTGGAAATACTTCTGCATGGACATGGACTTTCCTTTGAATATGTGCAGAATAAGTTTGAACTGGAAAGTGGCAGAGCACGTGTAAAGCTTAACTGCCTTCATTGAGGATGATGTATCCCGAGGCTGTAAGCTACAAAAGATATAAGGCTGAATACATTATTAGAGTACGTTAAGTTATGCGATCTCAAATTTATAGGTGATAATTGTGTCCATTGAAGTGAACAGGTATAAATGTGGATATTGTGGTGCATGTGTGGGTGTGTGTCCGGCGGGAGCCCTGGAACTTGTGGAGACGTGGATAGAAGTGGATATGAACTGTTCCAGCTGTGGTCTCTGTGGCAAGATATGCCCCGTGGGGGCTATTAGGGTGATCAGATGAAAGATAATTACGATATCATCGTTGTAGGTGCCGGACCTGCTGGTTCAATTACAGCAAAAACCGCAGCCAAGAAGGGCCTTAGCGTGCTACTTATAGAAAAACGCCAGGAGATTGGTGATCCAGTAAGATGCGCAGAAGGTATCAGCAAAATAGCCTTGAAAAAGCATATCGAACCGGATCCAAGATGGATATGTGCCGACATGAAAGGATCAAGAATATTCTCTCCTGATGGCACGAGTGTACAGATGGCTGAAGAGATAGCCGGCGGAGAAGTCGGTTATGTCCTGGAAAGAAAGATATTTGACCGGGCACTTGTCTATGAAAGTGTAAAGGCAGGCGCCGAAGTCATGGTCAAGACCAGAGCTACAGGTCTGATTATTGAAAATGGATACGTATGCGGCATCAAAGCCATGCACCTTGGAAAGGAATATAAGATCCGGTCCAAGATAGTGATCGGTGCAGATGGTATGGAATCCAAGGTCGGCAGATGGGCAGGTATCGATACTTCTCTAAAACCTTCGGACATGGAGACCTGTGTGCAGTATCTTATGAGCGGTGTCAATATCGATCAGGAATACTGCCAGTTCTATGTGGGTAAGAAAATAGCACCTTGTGGCTATCTCTGGTTATTCCCTAAAGGCGGGAATATGGCCAATGTGGGTATCGGTATACTTGGAAGCGAATCTGGTGAAAAAAGAGCCATAGACTACCTCAATGAATTTGTAAAAGAAAAACTTCCGGACGCTTCTATTATTGAAATTGATTATGGTGGCGTACCTGTAAGTGGAACAGTTGAACGTACCATCGCCAATGGGCTCATGCTGGTAGGTGATGCAGCAAGGCAATCCGATCCAGTTACAGGCGGAGGTATCATAAATGCCATGGACGCAGGCGAGATAGCAGGTGAAGTGGCTTGTAATGCAATACTTGCGGGCGATGTTTCCATAAAATCTCTCCAGGAATATGAAGACCGATGGAGAGCAACGATTGGCAAGGCAATAGATAACGGTCTGATCGTCAAGGACCTTTTTGTGAAATTCACGGATGAAGAACTGAATTCTCTGGCGTATTCCTTAAAGGATGTGAACTTCAACAAAATGAGCCTTACTGACTTGCTATATGCACTTTTCAAAGCCAATAAAAAACTGTTGTGGGATTTGAGAGTGTTATTCAAGAATGTCGTGAAGAATGAAATGGACATGTAAAAGATTAACAAAATTGTAAGTTAAAAATACCAGTACTTAACTACATTAGTACTGGGTTCATTCTACTTTTTCCAGAACTCTGGTGTGAACATAACAATTACCGTGAATACCTCAAGTCTGCCTATCCACATATTCGCTATCATTATCACTTTAGCTAGTGCAGGCATACCGTTGAAACTTGCCATTGGTCCAACAAGATTGAATCCAGGACCAATGTTACCCAGAGTTGTAATGGATGCGGTGATAGAAGTGAGAATATCTACGCCCATAATAGAGATACAGAATGTACTTGCTATAAATACGAGGAAATAAATAACCACAAAGGATATGATTTCCTGCATAGTGTTTTCTGGAACTGTTTTTCCATTGAACTTGATAGGTTTTACTGCTTTTGGATGAACGGACCTGAACAGTTCCCATCTGGCATACTTCAATAACAATAGAATCCTTATTGCTTTTGGACCACCGGCAGTTGATCCGGCACACCCTCCGATGAACATTACAAGTAATAACACGATTCTCGAAGAGTCAGGCCACAAATTAAAATCCGTATTAGCAAAACCAGTAGTTGTGAGGAGAGATACCACCTGGAACAAAGCATAACGCAGACAAGTAAAGGGATCTGCACCTATATCTCGCCTCAATGCAAGGATCAGCACAGCAGTGGCCACAACAACAACTGCAGTGTAGAACTTGAATTCTTCATCTTTGAAGATTATTTTATGATTCACATAAAGTGTCCTGTACAGCAGTGCAAAATTTGCTCCTGCAATGAACATGAATAGTATAAGTATAGCTTCTATCAAAGGACTGTTAAAAGCTTCAATCCCCCGACCATAAGGAGAAAAACCTCCAGTGCCCATGGAAGCAAACATATGCGTAACAGCATCATAGGTTGACATGCCAGCCAGATGTAAAGCTGCAACTTCCAAGGCTGATAGCACTACATATACCATCCAGAGGATCTTGGCTGTATCCCTTATCCTGGGTTTTATCTTGTCCTCAGTAGGGCCGGGAGCTTCAGCACGGACAAGCTGCCTGCCTGCAATAGCTAATTTAGGAAGAATTGCAACAAACAAGACGATAATACCCATCCCACCTACCCAAATAATCATGCTGCGCCAGAAAAGAATGCTTTTAGAATGGCTTTCTATGTTATCAAGAATA
Organism: Methanomethylovorans hollandica DSM 15978; assembly: GCF_000328665.1. NCBI lineage: Archaea > Methanobacteriati > Methanobacteriota > Methanomicrobia > Methanosarcinales > Methanosarcinaceae > Methanomethylovorans > Methanomethylovorans hollandica. The sequence continues at coordinate 935,092 of NC_019977.1, read as the reverse complement.
GATGAACCTGTAGTTGTAAAACCCGACATAGTTTCAAAAAAAGCGTTAAGGGGAGATATACCCTCGACAATGAATGGGATAGCACCAAAAAACATAGCTGCCAGCCAGCTAAAGGCTACTATAGCAAAAGCTTCTCTGAGCTTCCAGTCGTCGTCTGACTTATAAGATGACCAGAGATAGATGCCTGTGATCTCTGTTAAACCTATACCGATAAGAAAAGGAAGAGGAGATTCATGATAATAAAAAGCCACGAGCAGGGGAACTATCATCATCATTCCCAGGAAACGCAGAAGAGTTCCCAATACGCTGAGTATGACCTTTTGGTTCATGTTCCACCTTTCTTATTTGAAAAGTTTTTCCACAGCTTCCAGAGCAGTGGGAAGAGCGAAAACTACTACCCTGTCATTTTCCTCGATAACATGACTGCCACGGGGGACTATGGTTCTTCCCTTGTGCACTATCATACTAACAATGGCACCAGCAGGGAATTTTACATCACGCAACGGTTTACCTACTATCTTTGACTTGCTCGAAGCAGTATATTCGATGATCTCAGCTTTTTGTCCTTCTATAGTAGTGATAGCCTCAATTCCTTTTCCCATGGTGAGTTTAAGCACCTCGTTGACTGTTGCTTCCCTGGGACTTACTGCACTGTCCACCCCGACCATTTCAAACAGAGAGATGTAATCAGATCTGTCCGACCTGGCAATAACTTTCTTAACACCCAGTTTTTTGGCTATCAAAGAACACAAAAGGTTCTTTTCATCACTATCCGTGACAGAAACGACCACGTCCATCTCATTGATTCCCTCATCCTTCAGCAGATTGATATCCGTTCCGTCACCATTCAATACAAGAACCCCCGAAAGTTCGTCTGCTATTTCTTCACAGCGATCCTTACGGGATTCAATGATCTTAATATCTGCCTCACTTTTACCGATGAGCTTCGCAAGATAAAAACCAACTATGCCTCCACCTATGATCATGACCTTACTGCGTCTGCCAACGACCTCTCCCAAAAGTCCCCTTATGTCCTTCATTGCAGAAGGTTGGCCGATAACAACTATATGATCGTTCTCCTGTATGGAATCCCCGCCATGGGGAATGATCACATCGTCTTTACGAAAAATAGCACTTACTATGCAACAATCAGCAAGATGCAGGTCTTTCATCATCTTATTGGCAAAATAACTTTCTTTGGAAACCACCAATTCCATCATTTCCACTTTTCCCTCTGCGAATGATTCAATATCAATGGCAGATGGTATTGCAAGTATCTGTGCGACTTCAGAGGCCATTGTAAGTTCAGGACATATCATCACATCGATACCGATACTGGTGCGTTTAGCTATTGGTTTATCAATATAGTCAGGATTACTGACTCTTGCCATTGTCTTAAGCTTATTTTTATCTCCTATAATGAGCTTGGAAGCCATACATGCTACAATGTTGACCTCATCGGAACCAGTGACAGCCATTAGGATGTCAGTCCCCTTAATAACCTGGGACAATATTGATGCATTCGCGCCATTACCCTGAATGACCTGAACATCCAGTTCATCGGCCCGTTTGCAGGCCTCTTCATCCTGTTCTATGACTATTACATCATTAGTAGCATACAGTGATTTTGCTATATGATAGCCTACTTCCCCTGCACCTATAATAACAGCTTTCATGAGATCCCTTTAGATTTATATTGCACGGTTCATATAAAAGTACGTGCATCTGAAGAATAGGCTCTTATGGTGTCATTGGCTTTAAATTTTACTAAAAAAAGAAGATAAAAATATTAGACCATCAAAAACAGCCAAAACTATGGATTAAAAGCATCCTTTACTTTCTCAAATATGCCAGAATGCTTGCTTTTTCCACCACTCTTCTTATCAATCTCATCGAACTTACGAAGTAACTCTTTCTGCTCAGAGTTCAGGTTCTTTGGTATCTGCACGATAACCTTGACAAGCTGGTCACCCTCGCCACTTCCATGTAAATGCGGTACGCCTTTACCTTTGAGTCGCAGAACAGAATGTGTCTGCGTTCCGGGTCTAATGGTCATCTTCACATTTCCGTAGAGTGTGGGAACAGGTACCTCATCACCCAAAGCCGCCTGTGCAAATGAAATTGGCAGCTCGTAGAGAATATCATCTCCTATGCGCTCGAAGGTCTTATGAGGTTGCACGTGCACCATTACATAAAGATCTCCTGATGGTGCTCCAGAACTTCCTGCTTCACCTTCTCCTCTGATCTTCAGGCGTAGCCCGTTATCAGCACCCTTTGGTAACTTCACAGAAAGTTTCTTTACTTTCTTGATCTTACCCGTGCCTTTACATGCAGGACAAGGATCCTCTATTATCTGGCCATTACCATTACATTTATTACAGACAGTCGTACTCATGAAACGGCCAAAAGGAGTATTGCGTGCACTGGTGATCTGTCCGGAGCCATGACATGCAGGACATGTTATTGGGTTAGTACCTACCTTTGCACCGGTCCCCCCGCAAGTTTCACAGTTCTCGGCCCTTGGGACATTGATGGTAGTTTCCACGCCATTGGCCGCCTCTTCCAGAGATATGGCCAGATCATAACGCAGGTCAGAACCTCTCATCGGAGCATTGCGCCTGCCCCTTCCGCCTCCGAATATATCGCCTGAAAATCCTCCAAAGCCGCCTCCGAATATACTGGATAAGATATCGCCCAGGTCTTCGAAACCTCTGAAATCAGCACCACGGAAAATGTCTTCCTGGGAATAGCGTCCATCTATTCCAGCGTGACCAAACTTATCGTACTGAGCCCTTTTTTCTTCATCCGAGAGCACAGCATAAGCTTCTGAGATCTCCTTGAATTTCTCCTCTGCATCCGGAGCCTTGTTCTTATCCGGATGATATTGCATTGCAAGCTTTCTGTATGCCTTTTTTATCTCGGCTTCAGTAGATTCCTTGGTAACTCCAAGGATCTCATAATAATCACGTGTAGTGGACATGAGAGACCCTGTATGTCAATATAAAATAAATAAGGTACGTTCAAAAAATCGAACATACCAATGTTTCTGAAACAGTTCAATTCTTGCCGTCATCAACTATTTCGTAGTCTGCATCTTCCACTTCATCGCCGGAATCCGACTTTGGAGCTGCACCTTCAGAAGCCCCGGCCCCGGAAGCAGCTTCTTGCTGTGCTTTTTGATACATAGCAGCTGATATATCATAGATAGCAGTTTGAAGAGCTTCTGTCTTGGACTTGATATCTTCAACATCATCTTTCTGAAGAGCGTCCTTAAGTTCGGAGATGGCACTTTCCACTTTTGACCTCTGATCTGCAGTCACAGAATCCCCTGCTTCCTTGAGGGTCTTCTCGGCTGCGTTCACCAGGGATTCTCCAGTGTTCTTTACCTCTATCTGCTCCTTACGCTTACGATCCTCCTCAGCATGAAGTTCCGCATCCTTTACCATCTTGTTGATCTCTTCATCAGACAGGCCGCCTGGCTTCTGGATAGATATGGACTGTTCCTTGCCCGTACCCAGGTCCTTTGCCTTGACATGAAGTATACCATTTGCATCTATGTCAAAGGTAACTTCTACCTGGGGAATCCCTCTTGGAGCTGGCGGGATACCATCCAGGATGAATCGTCCCAGGGTCTTATTCGCAGAAGCTATACCTCTCTCACCCTGCAGCACATGGATCTCCACGGATGGCTGACTGTCAGCAGCTGTAGAGAATATTTGGCTTTTTCTCACAGGTATGGTCGTGTTACGCTCTATGAGCGGAGTTGCCACGCCACCCAGGGTTTCTATACCGAGGGTAAGGGGTGTGACATCCAGCAGCAACACATCGTGCACTTCGCCTGTAAGCACACCTGCCTGCACGGCAGCACCGACTGCTACGGCTTCATCCGGGTTGATATTTTTGTACGGGTCTTTGCCGAATATCTTCTTTACAGCTTCGTACACTGCAGGCATTCTTGTAGAACCGCCTATCAGCAGCACCTTCTCGATATCCTGGGGGTTAAGCTTTGCATCTTCAAGTGCCCTTCTTACTGAAACCAGAGTCCTGTCCAGTAAGTCGGCAGTCATCTTTTCGAACTGAGCCCTTGTGATATCTATATCAATGTGCTTTGGCTGCCCGTTGGCATCTGCCGTGATGAAAGGAAGGTTGACGTTGGTGGAAGGTATACCAGAAAGCTCGATTTTTGCTTTCTCTGCAGCATCCCTCAGACGCTGCAATGCTGCTCTGTCCTTGGAGAGATCAATACCCTCATTTTTATTGAATTGTTCAACAAAATAATCTACTATCCTCTGGTCAAAGTCATCTCCACCAAGTTGAGTATCCCCGCTTGTGGAAAGAACTTCGAACACACCTTCTCCCAGCTCCAGGATAGATACATCAAAGGTACCTCCCCCCAGATCATATACAAGGATCTTGTGTTCTCCTTCTGTCTTGTCCAGACCATATGCAAGTGATGCTGCAGTAGGTTCATTGATGATCCTCATCACTTCCAGACCTGCAATGGCACCCGCGTCTTTGGTGGCCTGCCTCTGAGCGTCATTGAAGTAAGCAGGAACTGTAATGACAGCCTGTGTGATGGTCTCTCCCAGATACGCCTCAGCGTCTTCCTTCATTTTACGCAGGATCATGGCAGATATTTCCTGCGGGGTATAGTCCTTCCCGTTGAGGGCTACCTTATATCCGGCCTCTCCCATGTGTCTTTTAATGGAATACACAGTATTATCTGCGTTTGTAATCATCTGCCTCTTGGCAACCTGCCCCACAAGTTTCTCCCCTTTCTTGGAAAAACCTACTACAGAAGGTGTTGTCCTCCCTCCTTCTGCATTCGGGATGACAGTTGGCTCTCCACCTTCGATTACAGCCATACAGGAATTTGTAGTTCCAAGGTCAATACCCAATATCTTTGCCATATTATTACCTCTCAAATCTTTATAAGATCATTCTGTTATAACTAAATATTTGTGACTTTGTGCGTACGGTCGTCGCGCAATACGATGCGCCTTACTTGCAATCCTTATCTTCCAGCGACAGTTCGGGAAGCTTTGACACAGTCACAGCAGCGGGCCTCAGCACTCTGGAATGAAGATAATATCCAGGTCTGTATACTTCTACAATGGTATTTTCTTCATGATCAGGATGCTCTATATGCATCATGGCCTCATGTTCATGGGGATTGAATTCCGTACCCACACATTCCATCTTTTGAAGACCTTCTTTCTCCAGGATGGAAACGAACTGCTTGAAGACCATTTCCACACCTTTCACTACGGAGCTAACATCATCTGTGTTCTTTGCAGATTCCAGGGCACGTTCAAAGTTATCATAAACTTCAACAAGTTCAAGAAGAAGCTCCTCTGAAGCAAATTTACGGAACTCTTCTTTTTCTCGTGCTGTGCGTTTCCTGAAGTTATCGAACTCTGCGGTCAGACGTAAGAGCCTGTCCTTTATCTGTGCTACCTCTTCGTCTCTCATACGCAGCTGATCCTCCAAAGATGGCGCGTCATTCGTAACTGACACATCATCCTTCACATCATTATCACTGGTTTTGGGTTTCATTTCTTCGGTGTTTCCCAATCCTTCGTCCATCTTTACATTCCTCTTTTAGTGTACGGTTGTGTGTCTACAATGCTTATGATTGTTTGATATTCTATAAATACTTTTTGGCAGGTGTACATCTCCAAAAAGAAGAATACAGGATTTAGAGATATTGCCCGCTTATCTTATACTTCACGGCTTTTATTATCAGCATGCTTGAGATCATGCAAATGGCGAGAGCCGATACCATTCTTTCCCATCCTATTCCCTGTATGCCTCCCTGGGCAGCGAAGGATATGCCTGTGAAAAAAGCGATTATAGCAAATGTTACAGCAAATCCTGCTATGCCCCCGCCCATAAGTGAGCCTACGTGATCAGCACCTCTATTCTCAAAAAATACAGATGATGCAATGAATATGACAGCAAAGATCAAAAGTATCACAGCAAAAGGAAGAGGTGTAGACTTTGTACTGAGCATTGTCATAATACCCATTGCAACACCTATCATGAACAGTGCCATGGAAGTGGATATTGCTATGGCCTGTGCAAACGGATTTTCAGATAATATTCCCATATTCATCCCTTGGATAGCCAAGATGTGAATGATAGTATTTATTGATTATCGAATAATTACACCAATTTCTTACTCGCTAGTAATATATCTAATAAAACGATTGGACCTTTCATGAAGATACTACTTGCAGAATATGCAATGGGTACAGGCATGGGTGGTACTTTTTTCCTTGAAGGCAGGTCTATGCTTAAAACCCTTGTCAGCAGTTTCGCAAGGCTGGGTCATGAAGTTACATATTTGACCTCAGGTCCTCTATTACCTAGGGGAAATGCCATCGTTTCAACTGAAGACAATTTCAGAATGATCATAGAAGCTGAAGCAAAAAAAAGTGATGCCGGACTTGTGATAGGGCCTGATGAGATCCTGGCGGAGCTTACTGATCTCATAGAGATGAACACGCTTAACCTGGGTTCCACACCTGAAGCAATTGCTTTATGTGCAGATAAAGTAAAATGCACTGAAGCGCTGCTCAGGCACAATATAGCTGCTCCTCGCATCCTTGAAAATGGATCTGAAGCGAAATGTGTGGTAAAACCCAGATTCGGATGCGCCTCTGAAGCAACATATCTCACTCAAGATGCCGAGGTGCCTGCTGGGTCCATTGCAACTGAGTTCATAAACGGGGAACATCTAAGTGTGAGTCTTATAGCAGGAGAAAAAACATTACCACTTTGTGCTAACAAACAACTTATTGAATTCATGGATGTTAATGATCCTTCTGGGCTCCATATTGAATACAAAGGTAATACAGTTTGTTTTTCACCTCCTTACAAAGAGGAGCTCTTCAAAGCAGCCGTGGAAGCTTCTAAGGTATTAGGGTGCAGAGGTTATACAGGTGTGGACATAGTGTATGATGGAACACCATATGTGGTAGATGTGAACCCCAGGCCAACCACATCGGTTTATGGGATATGCAAGGTAATGGATGTAGAGATCGCTGACCTGCTGCTTAAGAACAGGCTAGGAGAATTACCTGATTTTGTATACATGGCTGCAGAATACTCCTTTACAAAGGAGGATTTCAAATGAAATGCCTTGGAATAGACATAGGGGGGGCAAATACAAAAATAGCTACTTCTGATGGCACTACAGTAGAAATACACTATCTGCCACTGTGGAAAGATACTACCCTTCCACAAACACTTCAAGATATAGCTAAAAGGATTAAACCCGATATCCTCGGAGTGGTCATAACTGGCGAACTTGCCGATTGCTTTGAAGACAAGGTGCATGGACTTAAATTTATCATGCGGGCTACAGAAGATGCATTTGGGTGCGAGGTGTCTTACATAGATACCAATGGCGATATTTTTAAACAGGGTGATGATCTGCGTAACCTTGCTGCAGCAAACTGGGCAGCTTCTTCAAGACTGATCGGCGAGGAGATAGGGGATTGCATCTTCGTGGATGTTGGAAGTACTACAAGCGATATAATCCCTATAATCAGTTCAAAACATGTGGCATCAAAAACCGATTTTAAGAGATTGCTTGCAAGTGAACTGGTGTATATGGGTACATTGCGTACCAATGTTGCTACTCTGGTAGACAAAGTTGAACTGGAACAGGGTATATGCAGAGTTTCCTCTGAACTCTTCGCTACAACAGGTGATGTTTATCTGCTGCTTGGAGATATCATTCCGGAAGCATATACCTGTACGACTGCAGATGGGGCGGGAAAAAGCAGGCTTGAAACCATGAGAAGACTTGCAAGGCTTGTATGTGCGGACCTGGAAGAGATATCAGAGAATGAAATAATACAAATTGCACGTCAGGTAAAGGAAAAGCAGATAAAACTGCTTGCTGAGGCGATATCTACTGTATCCAAGGAACATGATATATGCAGAGTAGTTGCTGCAGGCGTTGGGGAATTCATGATAATCGAAGCTGCGGAAAGACTTGGAATGGAGTGCATTTCCGTGGCTGAGAAATGGGAAAAAGAGATATCTGACGTATTTCCTGCCTATGCTGCAGCCAGGATGATGGAAAGAATTACAGATCTACGATAACAAAAAAACATGACTGCAAATGTTAAAGATTGTACTGTCATTAAAGTCGGGGGGAGTCTCATAGAAACTGCTCCCGAACTTCTGTTCTGTTTGCAGGAGCATATAACGCATATGAACTCACCTGTGCCCACTTTACTGATAGTTCCCGGAGGTGGTGTTTTTGCAGACAACATCAGAGATATCCATGAGAATAAATGCATTAGTGATGATGCAGCTCACTGGATGGCTATTCTGGGAATGGAGCAGTATGCATATTACCTGTCTGATAAAAGCGGCATAGCAATGACAGACGATCTGGATGAGCTGGTTGCTGGAATTTCTGTTCTGAAGCCTTACAGACTGCTGTTGAACAGAGATCCTTTGCCTCACTCATGGGATGTGACCTCTGATTGCATTGCTGCATGGGTGGCATCAATACTGAATGCCAGGATGATCAAAGTTACTGATGTTGACGGAGTACGTATCAACGGGGAGACAGTACCAGTGGTGCATGCTGTAAAACTTACGGAAATGAGAGAAAGCTGCGTGGACAGGATGCTGCCGGAATTACTTATGCAGGAGGGTAGAGATTGCGTGGTAGTCAACGGCAAGTATCCTGAAAGAGTGCTTGCCGCTCTTGAGGAGAAAGCTGTAATAGGTACTCTTATCAAGGGGAATATTTAAATTGTATACTGATTATGTACACAAATCATCTTATGCTGATGAAATTAGTGAATTATCTCTTATAAATACTGAAGGAGAAATCGAATGGTAAACAAGGTCATAAACTGTACTTCATGTGGAGTTAACTTAGAGGAACGTGGTTTTGCCCGCTTCCCATGTCCCGTATGCGGTGCAGAGATAGGAAGATGTGTGAGCTGCAGACAGCAGAGCAATCCCTACACCTGCCAAAAATGCGGTTTTGTAGGTCCATGAGGTGTGAAAATGGGTGATGTAGCAGCAACTATTAAGATAATGCCGGAAAGTGTGGAAACTGATCTTGAAGATCTCAAGATCAAACTTGAAGCGGTGATACCTGAAGGAGCAACGTTCTTCGGTTCAAAGATCGAACCGGTTGCTTTTGGCCTTAAAGCACTTATCATGGTCATAATGGTAGGTGACCTCGAGGGCGGCACAGAGCAGGTAGAAGCTGCTTTTGCTGGTGTCCCCGGTGTTGAGAGCGTACAGGTCACAGAAGTGGGCAGACCACTCTAAGACCTCTCTTTTTTCAGTATTTTCTTTTTTTCGGGCTCGTAGATCAGGGGAAGATCGTTACGTTCGCAACGTAAAGGCCGCGGGTTCGAATCCCGCCGAGTCCATTAAAAAGGTTATATAGTTTAAAAGTATTTTTTAAAAACTGGAGTCACTTATTTCGTAAAAAAACAGGATACCGAACACTTGGTACCGAAGTATCCGGTCTGCACGTATTCATACCTTGCAATTTCCTCTGAAATGCAAATTACCCCACGAATTTAAGTGTCTTTTAAGCTTTTTTGACGGACTCTATTAATTCTATATCAGCTTTTGCTGTAAGGCTATGTTTTTGCAGCCATTCAAAAGCATCCTCAGGAGTTATCTCTCTTAAATCAAGACCACTGGCATCCTTACTGTATATAATATATTCTCCGGTTTTGGTCCTACACAGTGTTTCTTCAGAATATCTGGTGTCTGATATTTCTATCCCATTGTCCCAACTTGCTATTGGTACTAATTTCTTTGTGTTGTATAACTTTCCATTGATCAATTTCTTCATGATACTCTTCCTCCTCATTCACATGTATTAATAATCATTCATATGGTCAATATCCACAAAAGTACTTTTCATAATTTTAAATTATCACACAGACATACGGGATTATAGATAATTTCCCGGTTGCTTAACTTATAGTAATATTGCACAATACCATATGAATTCGCAGTATGGTATACAAGCGATTAGAATATGATCTAATGTACATGGCTATTACAGCCGTTTAATATCATCGGACTATATTTAAGGTTTCTATACTCATCCACCCTGCATCTTACCACTATGGATTTAAATTATCACTGTAACTTCTTACCATCATGAGAGCTATTTTCCTTGCTTCCGCCTCCTCCAGGAGGAAAGAGTTGCTCAGGCAACTGATAGGAAACAATTTTAAAGTTGTTTCAAGCAATTATCATGAAAGAACTCAACCTGATATGAAGCCGTTTGACTTTATCATCCACAACTCCATCGAGAAAGCAAAAGATTCCGCCTCTATGATCAGTTCAGGAATAGTCATTGCGGCGGATACGGTGGTAACTTGTGATGAAAGGATACTTGGAAAACCTCATACGGGGGATAAAGCCAGGGAAATGTTAAGGCAGATCAGCGGAAAAAAGGTGCGTGTCATCACAGGCGTAACTGTAATGGATCTGGATGCACAAAGACGCACGAGCTTTTGGGAAAAGACAGATGTGGTTATCAAACAGCTGTCAAATGCTGAAATTGAAGCTTATGTGAAGACTGCAGAACCACTTGACAAAGCAGGTGCTTTTGCCATACAGGGAAAAGGAGCTATAATTGTAGAAAAAATAGATGGTGACTACTCTAATGTGGTGGGATTGCCTCTGTTCAAACTTAATAAAGTGCTCTTTGATTTTGGTATCGATGTGTTGCAGATGACTGATGATATTGCTGGAACAGAAAACTTATAATGGATAAGTCTTTGTCAAAAGCATATGGAAAAAACTAACGAAACACTTTTCACCTCTCAGTTCATTGCTGTCCTGATAACCGGATTTGCCATATGCGCTTTTCTCTTCTATGAGATGATGAAGTTTGCAGATGAGGGCAGTCTGGTACTTGTCATACTCACTTCCATGTCGATATCAATAGTAGCCATAATTATTTTGAAGTTTGTCAAGCATCAGCAGATAAAAAGGATATAATCTAGCTGTAGAGATCACTGCAGCTTCTTTTTCGATTCCTCTACCTCATCAACGATACCAGGATATTCCCTGAACATGGATAATATGTCAAGGGCTGCAACCAGATCGACCACACCTACAGCCCCTATAACACTCCCCTCCAGAGTACGTATAGGTGCCACTACTACTGCTTTTCCTTTATAAGCTCCTTCTGCAGGTACCATGCGAATTATTTTGTTGACCCTAATAACTTCTTCCAGTACAGGCCCTGTATAATTCCGATCCACCACTTCTCCTCTTTCCATGCGGATGCCATAATTATTGAGGCTTCTAATGGTGACAGGTATGCCAAGCAAAGCATGTATGGCCTCTGCTATGGGTTCCAGATCCTCAGCAGTTGAATCTTCGCATACCTTAAGACAGGATGTACCATCCGCATTAGTTTTGCAGTTCATCTTAATTCTCCTTACTTTATTTAATTTGTAAAATTCATTGTTCAAGCTCAAGATTCATAATGTATTCATGTGCAGACACCGCAGCTACTGCACCATCTGCAACTGCCGTGACTACCTGCCAGATAGTTGTATCCCTGCAGTCTCCCGCTGCATAGATGCCTTGTACGGAAGTCTCCAGTTTTTCATTTGTCAATATGAAACCTGAACTATTCTTTTTTACATCTATGAACTCTGTGTTGGGAAGAATTCCGATATATACAAAAACACCTTCTACTGGTAATGTATTCATTTCTCCTGTCTTAAGGTTCCGTAGAATTATGTTCTCAACACCGGTCTTTCCCTGTATCTCTTCAGGAACATTATCCCAGATGATCTCAATGTTAGGCTTTTTGGATACTCTTTCCTGCAGTATCATGGAAGCTCGCAGTTTGTCCCTTCTATGTACAATATATACTTTTTTTACTATATTGGAAAGGATAAGTGCGTCTGTAAGTGCAGATTCTCCACCCCCGATCACCATCACTGTTTTCCCTTTGTAGAAAGGTGCATCACACGTAGCACAATATGATACACCCTTGCCCATAAACTCCTTCTCTCCCGGGATTCCCAGTTTCTTTGGATTGGCACCGGTGGCAATGACTAAGGCTTTTGATACAAGGTTCCCAGTATCTGTCATCACTACCTTCCTACCATCCTCAGATATGATCGAAGATACCTCGGCAGACTCGATCTTCACTCCTACGGTCTGGGCATGCTCTTTGAACCGCTGCATGAGCTCAGGACCCGAGATAGCTGTAAAACCAGTATAATTCTCTATTAGGTCCGTTGCTGCTATCTGCCCGGGCAGCACATCCTTCTCAAGTACTATAGTGTTCAGGCCATATCTTACTGCATATATACCCGCGGTAAGTCCTGCAGGCCCTCCGCCTATTATGATCAGGTCATACATGTTAATAACCGGATTTTCAATTAAATTGGTTTTTCCAGAGTCTTGCTTGCCTTGTCTTTATCAGGCACTCCCACAAATACGATCTCATCGTCGATTATGGTAGTGGGCACAGAAACTATAGAAAACTTCTCTATAAGTTTTTCACCTTCGGGAGAATCATAATCGACCTCAGCATATTCAAAATTGAATTTTTCCTTAAGCTCTCTCCAGAGTTTTTTTGCCGTCGGACAAAAATGACACCATTGGGCAGTAACCAGTGTGACTTTTACCATTATTTACCACTCCATTTTATTATATCATAATCTATTATCTTAGCTCTATATGAAATTAGTGTTTGTTATATGTCAATACATGTACTTACCATAACATATTAATAATAGGATATAAATATAATTATCAAAAATTAATCTACGGTGTAATATATGGGACGTTATTCAATAAAACAATTTGTCGAGAATACAGGACAAAAAGACCTCGGACAAGGTAATTTCGAGCTGGAGCGCGACCGCCTGCTTGAAGTGAATCTCGATGGCAGAGTGTGGATCAAGAAAGGCACCATGGTTGCATACAACGGAGATATCAGATTCACAAGGGAAGGCGTTCTTGAACATGGTCTTGGAAAACTTGTAAAGAAAGCTGTTACAGGGGAGGGACTAAGCCTTACTAAAGCTGAAGGGAAAGGCAAGCTATACCTGGCAGAGATGGGCAAAAAAGTCACCATACTTGAACTGGACGGGCAATCCATTTATGTTAATGGTAACGACTTGCTTGCTTTTGAGGAAACCGTTAAGTGGGACATCAAAATGATGAAAAGGATCGCCGGTTTCATGTCAGGTGGCCTTTTCAATGTACTACTTGAAGGTAAAGGTATGGTTGCCATCACTACACATTACGATCCACTTACACTGCAGGTTACAAAAGACAGACCTGTATTCACAGATCCTAACGCTACTGTTGCATGGTCAGGTAATCTGCAACCCGATCTGCGCACAGACATATCCCTGAAGACATTGGTTGGCAGGTCAAGCGGAGAAAGCTTGCAGATGGCCTTTACAGGCGAAGGTTTTGTAGTGATACAACCTTATGAGGAAGTCTACTTAGCCACTGTCCAGACGTGAGATCAACCTTTAGTGATACAGTCGTAGTCAATATGGGCTTCGACCATTTCCGGGATGGCACCCCACATCCCTATATATTCTCCCTGTATCACTACTGCTCCTTTTATACCAGTAACATGTTTCACAGCGTCAAAGGCCTTTTCAACCGCCTCTTTGCCTACTTGTGTTGCATTCCCAAGTGCTGTGGCTGCAGCATCGGCCAGTGAGACATCATCGGAAAAAATTATAGCAGCATCGGCCATCCCAAAACTAATGGATGGACCTACAGTGCCTGAAGACGTACAGATCCCTGTTATATTGTCATGGACAGGCATCTGAAAGGCCAGGTCCTTTACTGGAGAGGTACCTGCATAGACGCCTATAGTTACAGGCCTGTCGTTGATCAGTGCGATGTCTCCCCCATTATCAACAATTGCAAAAGTAGCTCCTGCAGCTACCATAGATTCCACTGCCATTGCTGCAATAGTACCTGCAACAGCACTCATGGGGCCGATACCCATGGAATTACCCGCAAGGATCATTCTTTTCACCACTTCCGGTACATTTTCCACAGTAGCATAGGGCTCAAGAGTTGACCTGAAAAATGGGTCAAGGGCAATGAATCTCTCCAGAACCGCACGATTGTGGTGTATCGATTCTTTTGCCCTTTTGATATGGGACTCCCGGTCTGTCACAATGGTAACAATTGTCTCCTTAAGCTGAAAATGTTCTTTCATTAACTTTCCTTTCTGACAATCACTTTCAATTATCTTTAGACATCCAGGGAAAGTGCATCATGCGGACACATTTCTATGCATGTTCCACACTGGATACATTTTGTGGTGTCCACTGCCAGGTTCCATTCCTTATCCATTGAGAATACCTTTGTGGGGCATACTGAAACACAGGCACCGCACTCTACACACTCGTCCTCGTCCCAGTTAATGGGGGTGTCAAGCTTACGCACTTCCGCTCCTCTGGAAACCAGGGCCTGCTTGATCATCTTGTATTCGGTATCCTTTATGTCGGCAACTATCTCGCCTGCCGTTGAATCAAAATGCGCCTGTGCAATGTTAAGAGGAATGCCTGTTTCCAGTATAGCCTCTGCCAAGATCGGTCTAGTGACAATGTCCTGGTTTATGATGATCCTTATCTTCATTTCAGTCCCTCCTGGCAAAAAGCATACTTATATCATCGCTTGTAATGATGCCTATGACACGATTTTGTTCATCCACGACAGGCATTGCTGATACTTTATGTTGCTCAAGCCTCCTGGCTGCAATGGTCACCTGCTCGCTATCCATAGCAGTTATTACTTTCCGGGTCATGATATTCTCCACAAGGTCAAATGTGTTCTGTGCGACAGCTTTTGAAATATCCCATGCAGTGACTATACCTACCAGATTATTGTTTTCAGTAACTACAGGCAAATGATTAAAAGAAACATCCATGATTTTTTTGGCCGCTTCATATACACTGGCATTCTTATGGATGGTCGTCACATTCCTGGCCATGATCTCTTTTACCATGGGTGTCCCTCTTGTCTGCTTCATTGGCCTGGATACAGAATCTGATGGCAAGTTCTCTGATGCCTGTGAAAGGAAGAATTCTCCATGGGATATCCAGTCTTTCAAAATATATGCTATCTGCCTGGAGCGCTTGAAACTTGAGAGTGAAGAAGTTGCAACTTCACGTCCTTTGATATCAATGGAGCCGGACCTGAGCTCTTCATATGTTACCTGCCTTACCACGGGCCTGTCACGACTGGGTATACCATAATCCATCACGTTGGTAATAATGTCAGCATCAGATACTGCAGTGGACAGTGCAACTTTTTCGTCAAGCACAGGTATTGGGATCCCCATTCCGACATACAGGGACACACCATATCCTGTGAAACTGGAAGCCCGTATGAACTCTGGGTCCATTTCTTTCAGGTCACCTTGGACCATAAGCGTGCCAAACCCGCTCTTTGAGGAATGTTGAGTACCCTGTCCTATTATGTACCCCTCTGCTCCTCCAAGGAAAATACGAGTGCCTGTTCCAATGGTTCTGTATTCAGGGTCATTGCAGAGAGGTGATAATACACCTGCGCCTGAATATGTCACATTCCCAAAATTAGGCATCAATGACCCCATATAAGTGTATAGTTTCTGAGAAGTGCTGTTCGTAGCTGCATTATATTTTTGATATGCATTGCGGGGATTGATCATTATTGCCTGGTTCAGGTCATTGATGTCAAGGGTTGTATCGAGGATCTTCCTGGGATAACAATCGGTTCCCGCAGAGATAGCATGTACATCGATGGTATTGCCTCTTATGAGATCTTCTATCACATGCGCTCCACCATATTCCATTCCAAGTGTATCTGATACCTGTGTGGCTCCTATATATGCATCCACTGCAGCTATTCCTGTGTATGCTTCCACATCATTTAGCCACACTTTCTGCATCTTGATCGGAGGTTCTGAATGACCTAAGTTAAGAAACACACCTGAGGAACACATGGCACCAAAAGTGCCTGTTGTTACCACATCTACTTCCTTTGCAGCTCCTTGTGCGCCAAGCTCTGCAACTATCCCAACCATTTCTTCAGCAGTAACTACATTGACGCTTCCATCTTTGATCCTGCCATTGATCTCACTGATAGATTTTTTTACCATGCTACCTACCTTTGCAATTCGGACATAATTAGTTAGAACAACTATATATTACATGCGGTAATTTATAACAAGAGAGATTATGTATTAATAAACATTAATTTGCCGTGCATATCAAGCTCATTTGTTGATCGCTACATCATTATATTTCCGGTATTAGGCTCAGAGGGTCCATCTTTTGCTTCTTGCTATCTTTGACAGTTAGAACAAAGGTTAATGCTTTTACCCACTCTCGCTTCTTAAGTTTTCTACTTGTGTGTAATATTTCAGAGTCGTTCTGAAACCTTATATAAAAATATATCTGAAAAGCATTTTCATGGCTGCATAAGATTATTAAAGGTAGTATGCGTCTACCTCATACTATTCCAGGTGATATGATTGATAAGGGTCTTAGCAACCGGGACGTTTGATCTGTTGCATCCAGGGCATCTGACATACCTGAAAGAATGCAAGGCATTAGGGGATGAGTTATATGTCATTGTTGCAAGGGATTCCATGATCAGGCATAAACCCAAACCAGTGATACCTGAAGATCAGAGATTAGAGATGATCAATGCTCTCAAGATGGTAGATAAAGCAATACTTGGAAGCGATGAAGATATTTTTTTACCTCTTATAGAAATAAAACCAGATGTTATCGCTTTAGGGTATGATCAGCACTTCAATGAAAAAGAGCTTAAGTGCGAACTGCAAAAAAGAGGAT
Source organism: Methanomethylovorans hollandica DSM 15978 (assembly GCF_000328665.1). Classification (NCBI taxonomy): domain Archaea; kingdom Methanobacteriati; phylum Methanobacteriota; class Methanomicrobia; order Methanosarcinales; family Methanosarcinaceae; genus Methanomethylovorans; species Methanomethylovorans hollandica. Next base: position 918,239 of record NC_019977.1, on the reverse strand, counting down.
CTTGCGCTACTGTTGTAAGAATAGGAAAATCAGAACAGTGTGCCCTGTGTAGCAGTGCAAAGATCGTTAAAAAAATAATAGAAAGATGCAGCTGAGGATCAGCCGAGAATATCATCAATGCGTTCCAGCCCTTCATGGATGCGTTGCTGGGATGTCGCATAAGAAAGCCTTATGAACTGCTTTCCGCTTTCTCCGAAAGATGAACCCTGGGTAACTGAAACATGTGCTTCATTGAGAAGCTGATCCGTTATCTGATCCCCGTCCCCGAATTCACTCACATCGGCAAACACGTAAAAAGCACCATCTGGTTTGTGGCACTTAAATCCAATTGAATTCAAGCCGTCAACAAGGATATCTCTTCTAGCATGGAATTCCTTCACCATGTCGTATACAGGCTTCTGGGTTCCCTCTAATGCAGCCACCCCTCCGAATTGGACAAATGTTGTGGCGCCACTTACTGAATTTGACTGGATCTTCAGAAGGCCCTTAAATATATCCGGTGCTGCAGATACATAACCAAGTCTCCAGCCTGTCATGGCGTAAGCCTTGGAAAAACCATTAACAGTAATGGTGCGGTCCTGCATCCCATCCATAGCACCTATGCTTATATGTTCCTTTTCATAGGTTATCTTTTCATATATCTCATCGGAAAGCACAAGCAGATCGTGGTCAATAGCATGATCGGCAATAGATTTTAGTATCTTTTTATGGTATACTCCGCCTGTGGGATTACAGGGACTGTTAACTACGATCATCTTCGTTTTATCTGTAATATATTCCCCTATATCATAGGGCTCAAAACCATTTTCAGGGTCCGTGGGCACCCATACGGGTTCCGCTCCTGCAAAACGGATACATGCTTCGTATGAAACCCAGGCAGGGTCAAAAAGGATTGCCTCCTCACCATCACCAAGCACTGACATCATTATAGAGAATATGGCCTGTTTTGCTCCAGGGGTAACGAGCACATTCGATGTTTTTGCCTCCAGCCCATTTTCGACTCTCAGTTTCTCGGCTATGGCTTCCCTCAGTTCAGGTATACCTGCTGCCGGAGTATAGTGTGTTTCCCCCCTGTACATAGCATCGGCAGCAGCATCACATATGTGCCCGGGAGTATCGAAATCCGGCTCTCCAAGATTAAAATTGATAACATCTATTCCCTGTTTTAGCATCTCGCTGGCCCTGTTGGCAGCTTTGATAGTGGCAGATTCCTGCATCCTTGCAAGTCTTGTGGAAACCATAGGCATCCCTCGGATCATTTTTTCTTCAGAGGCGTTGTACTAATTTTACTGCTGCCTCTACGGCACGTTTTGCATAGTCCACACGTTCGTGGGCCTCAAGCCTTGACATCCCCGGGCCGGCAATCCCAAGAGTGACCGGCTTTTCATATTCCAGAGAAAGATCAGTGATCTTTCTTGCAGCATGCTGGACCACTATCTCATCGTGCTTAGTAGCCCCTTCTATGACAGAACCAATGGTCACAACGGCATCTATGTCTTCTCTCTTACAAAGCTTCTTTATGGCAAGTGGCATATCATATACTCCCGGGACAAGTATTTTTTCCTTAACTGTGGCTCCCAGAAATTTGGCATGTTCTTCACCCAGCAGTTCCATCTGATAGGTAAGGTCCCTGTTAAATTCTGCAATGACAAATCCAAGATTTATGGTCATGTGACATTCACCTTTACTTGTGTTTTAACAATGTAGATATTTTGAAATTATTTTTTACATACGTGCCGGCCCGACATCTTCAAAACCCTGCCTTTGACCAGTTCCTGCTTCTCTGATCAGGGATTCAGGTTTGAACAGCAGCTTAACCGCATTGACCGCATGTTCCCTTGACCTTTGCTCCATAAGAAAGGCAAGTTCTTTTTCATCCTTTGCCTCGTCCTCGTGAACGAACACCTCTATTATATGGGTATTGGTCATGAGCTGCGCCTGTATAAGGCCCATGGAGGCCTGGTTAGCACACATTTTGTCCTTTTCCATTTTTCCAGGCATACCCAGGGCAATGATAAGGTCACAAGGGTCTTTGCTATCCTCTATAAGCCTTTTAGCTGCCACAGGCAGATCTTTGATACCCGGCACGGTAACTCTTCTTATCTTTACCGAGACGTGCCTCTTTACCTCGTCAATGGCTGCACTACCCATATCAAAGCGTGCAAAAGTGGTATCAACGATGCCTATTGTAGCCATAGATATCACTTTTCAGAGTGTATCCAGCACGTCACTTGCAGCCTCTATACCGGCCCCTACGCTGGAAACAATACCACGCTTCTTGAGCACTATCTCAAGCTCGGCAACTGTAAGCAGGATGTCTTTAGGCTGGACATTGCCCATATTGCCTATGCGGAATATCTTGCCGCTGAGCCTGTCCTGACCACCGGCGATTACAACACCTCTTGCCTGCATATCCTTCTTGATATCATTGCCTGTGACACCTTCGGGTGCTTTCATTGCACTTACAGTGTTTGAATAATGACTATGTTCTTTGAGGTTGGGCAACATCTCTATTCCCATTGCCTCCACAGCGGCCCTCACAGCAGCAGCTTCAGTACAGTGACGTTTTATCCTGGCTTCCATACCCTCTTCTTTTATTATATGCAATGCTTCCTGCAGCGCATAGAAAAGGGGTATTGCAGGGGTATAGGGGGTCTCTCTCAGGGTTTTCTCACTGCTCTTCTTGTAGGCCTTAAGATCCAGATAATAAGGCATACGCTCCATTTCATCCATGGCTTCAAATGCCTTCTTGCTCACAGATACGGCAGACAGCCCCGGAGGTGTGGCCAGGCATTTCTGTGACCCTACCAAAGCGATGTCCACATTCCATTCATCGACCTTGACAAGGTCGCCACCCAGAGAAGTGACACCATCCATTATAAAGAGTGCACCGTATTCCTTAGCAAGTTTCCCTACTTCTTTTGCAGGGTTAAGTATTCCCGTTGATGTTTCATTGTGCACTAATGTGACTGCCTTTGCTCCTTCCTCCAGCTTCTCTTCCAGCTGTCCAAGATCTATGGAGTCACCCCACTCATATGCAAGAGGCTCTACCTTTCCATACCTTTTTGCGATGTTCTTGAACCTTTCACCGAATTTACCATTCTCAAGAGCAATGATACGGTCTTCAGGGTTTGTGATGCAGCCCACAGCAGCTTCCATAGCTGCAGTGCCTGACCCACTGAGTACAAAAATATCGTTCTTGGTGTTGAAAACATCGGCTAATATCTGCCTGCAGTCATCATATATGTCAGAGAATGCATTACTCCTGTGATTGATCATAGGTTTTGACATAGCTCTCAATACCCTTGGTGCAACGGGCACAGGCCCCGGCATCATAAGCAAAGTATCTTCTAAATTCATATATATCGCCTGAAATCTTGGATAAAAGGATCTTGCTGTAAGATATGTTTTTCTATTTGTTGAAGATTTGACCTGTTTAATGTATACCTTATATATAATGAATGCGGATATCTTCATCCGCGCAATAATTTCATAAGATCGTGTTTTGTGACAACACCTGCTATCTGCCCGCTTTCCAAAACTATCACTGCAGGTGTTGTTTCGAGAAGATGGGACACCACTTTTACATGGGTCCCGGGCGAGATAACAGGGAAAGTATCACCCATGAGGTCTCGTATCTTCATCTTTGAGACTTCCATAGCTTTTTTATCAGTCATGGATCGAACGATAGTCTCTTCCGATATACTCCCTATGGGCACTCCATTCTCCACCACAGGGATCTGCGAAATGTCGTTCTCTTCCATGATCTTAACGGCGGCATCTACCGGCTCTTCAGCACTGATGGATATAACCATGGTGTTCATAATATTCCTTGCCACCACTTGACTTTCATTCTCGCTCTCATCGAAAGCGGCAAAAATGCGTTTAAGAGCGGAAAGGCGCGGATCAACATCGCCTGCTTCGATACGTGCTATCAGTGGCTGGCTTACACCTGCCCGTTTTGCCAGTTCACTCTGGGTAAGCCCAAGTTCGTTCCTTTTCTGCCGGATACTATCTGGTGTGGGAAGGTGCATAAATATTACTCATAGTAATTATGCTATTTATATGTAATCATATAATATCTTCTTTTAAATACCAGTGAACAATCATCCACAAGAAATTATATAGTACATTAAATTTGTGAACGCATGTCACTATTTAAGGACTATAAGAAAAAGTGGTCATAGGGTTTGTACCATAAACTACTTTGCACTAATTTCCTTTTCAAGAGTTCAAGCAAGTGTTTTAAATATCTTTGAAACACTATTTAAGTATAAAGATTAACGATATTTACTCTCCCCTTTTTTGTTTATCTGGTTACAGCTAAAAAATAAGGTGATCAACAATATCTCATTTAAAAGGTGGTAAGAATGCATTATGGTTTAGGGATTGATGCCGGGGGAACTTATACTGATGCTGTTATTGTACGAGGGTCTGATGGAGCGGTCATTGATGCAAAAAAATCTTTTACCACTTACCCTGACATCCAGCAGGGAATTACGAATGTTCTGGATTCACTGGACCAGCAATATCTGAAAGATGTTAATCTTGTATCAGTATCCACGACACTTTCCACAAATGCGCTTCTTGAAAACACCGGCAGGCCTGTAGGACTTATATTAGTAGGAGAACAGGCAACCGATCAAGTATATCCTGCTGAAAGTATTATTTTTGTTTCAGGGGGCCATGATACTAACGGTGAAGAAGAGTATCCCTTAGACATTGAAGCTGTCAGAGAGTATGTAGAAGCATCCAGGTCCTGGGTTTCAGCCTATGCTGTATCCGCTTACTTTGGCACCCGCAACCCTGAGCATGAACTTGCTGTAAAGAGCATGATCCATAGTATCACAGACCTGCCGGTCGTGTGTGGGCACGAGCTTTCACAGGAACTGGGAGTTTATGAAAGAGCTGTAACTGCAGCTCTCAATGCGCAGCTGATCCCTGTCACATGTCAATTTGTCAATGGTGTAGCTTTAGATATCAAGAAGAGAGGGATCGATGGAAGGCTCTTGATGCTCAAGTGTGATGGTTCGGTCTACAATATAGAGGATGCATTGGAGAGGCCCATCGAAACCATATTTTCAGGACCGGCTGCAAGCATCCTCGGCGCCTCCTACCTTGCAAAGGTAGACACTTGTGCAGTTATTGATGTGGGGGGAACAAGCACGGACGTATCATCAATAAAAGGTGGTATCCCCCAGATCAGTTCCGAAGGTTGCATGGTGGGTGGCTGGAAAACACGGGTAAAAGCCATGACTATGGAAACTTCAGCTCTGGGAGGGGATAGTCATGTGTGGGTCAAAGATAAAAATGTGCATATCGGTCCCAGAAGAGTTATTCCTCTGTGTGTTGCAGCAGAGCTTTTCCCTGGTTTTCTTCATTTACTGAAACATAGTAAAATGGTCTTGCGTAAGGACACAGGCGAAAACTATCAGCAGACCAAGTTTGTGATCAGAACTGAGTATGAAGCTACCGGCCTGCAGGTAAAGGAAAAGGAGATACTCAGTTCAATAGGTGATGAGCCGGTTTCCATTGTTGAACTCACTGATATGGCAGATGCAAGAGAAATGATGCTCGTTGATAAAGCGATTGATTCGCTCATAAATAAAAGGCTTGTACAGTCCATCGGCTTTACGCCTACAGATGTGCTCCATGTACTTGGGGAATATGGGCAATGGAACAAAGAAGCATCGGAAACAGGAGCTACTTACCTGTCAAAATATGCGAACATGGGCAAATACGAGTTCTGCAGACATGTCAAAGACCTTTTTGCCTTTAATATGGCCCATGATCTAATGTCCTTCCTTATACCTACTATTCCACAAAATGCAATCGATGAAGTTCTGAGCGGTAACTATCCTGCAAGGTTCAAGACAGATATTCCTGTGGTATTGCTTGGAGGGCCGGTTTCTGCATATGTGGATGAATTGAAATCCCTGATCGATGCAGATGTGCAGGTTCCGCAATTTGCCAGTGTGGGGAATGCTGTCGGGGCACTTGTCGGGAAAAGTGTAAAAAGGGTGGAAATAATGATAAAACCGGCTTCTTTGATGAATCCGGATAGTGACTTTCTTGTATTTTCCTCTGAAGGCAGGGAACGTTTTGAAAGATATAGTGATGCTGTGGATTATGCTACGAAAATGGGTCACTCCCAGGTACTTAACTATGAGAAACGATGCGGTATAATAAAAGAAGATACGATCATAAATGTATCAAAGCACACAACATCTCCTGACAACTGGCCTCATCCTCCGATAGAGACAAGAATTACAGTCGTGGGAGTTGGAGATCCCATGATGGCTATCAGAGGAACATACAATAACAAGGCAGTTTTCCTATGATCTTTTCCTCAGATAAAACATGTGTTCTGATCTTTGTATTTTTAAAGGATCAAGTTATTCAAAGGAAATGTTGATATCTCCTGACTTTTTAGCTAATGATGAAGACAGAAGTCCCATTTCTATTCTGCATACATGCAATATTCCACAAGGTACAAGGCAGTTTGAAGAGCATTGCGCCTCTTGGGCTTTTATCATAACATAATTGTCCCTGATGTCAAGCGTCTGGTCCATGGGTATTTCCATATGCGACATCTTTTTGATCTTCCCACAATCAGTTTCGATGTCTATGACTATATTTTTACCAGCTTTTTCTCCATGGATCTTATGCACAAAACCACATATATTCGAATTTACAGTTACATTTGCCATACCGATACTCCATTCTTTGAATTGATGATCACTTAATTCATGGTAGTTCTCATATATATGTGTTTCAATTATTTTTGAAACAACAAGCTTTAAATACAATGCTTCAAATATATTTGAAATATATGCTACAAGATTCTCTTATACACCTAATAAATGTTGGTCTGCAATCGGTCCAGGAATACCTGGCATTGCATGTGCTGCTCTGCCTGATCCCGGCCTTTTTCCTGGCAGGTGCTATTGCATCGCTCTTCTCAAAGGAGTCGGTGCTAAAATACTTTGGTGCAAGTACGCCAAAATATATTTCCTATTCCGTCGCTGCAGTATCCGGCTGTCTCCTTGCAGTATGCAGCTGTACTGTGCTCCCGTTGTTCGCCGGCATCTATAAAAGGGGAGCTGGCATAGGACCAGCCACCACTTTTCTTTTCTCTGCACCTGCTATCAATATCCTGGCTATTGTCTATACTGCAAAGATCCTGGGTTATGATATCGGAGTAGCCAGGGCAGTGGGTGCAATTCTTCTGTCGGTTATCATTGGATTGATAATGCATGTAGTATATGAGAAGAACAATGGTGGCCACAATGGCATAAAGACCTTTAACTCAGAAGAGCACGCCCACACCGTTCAGCTTTTCATGCTGCTGCTTGCAATACTTGTCATCCCTGAGATCATTAAATCCTGGACATATCTTGCTCTGGTGGAGATCCCGCTCATAGCTGCTACTGTGTACCTGTCTTTCAAGTGGTATACCGCAGAAGAGCGGGCTAGCTGGATGCAGGAGACCTGGTTCCTTGTAAAGATGATAGCTCCCCTTTTGCTCGTAGGAGTATTCTTTGCAGGCATTCTGGTAGAGCTGCTTCCCTCCGAGATAGTGGTCAAATATGTGGGTGGTAACAACCTGCTCTCTTACTTCATCGCTTCTGTTACTGCAGCGCTAATGTATTTCTCCACACTTACAGAAGTTCCTATTATCAGTGCGCTGACATTGCTCGGCATGGCTAAAGGTCCTGCTCTTTCAATGCTCTTGGCAGGTCCTGCACTTAGCCTTCCCAGCATGATAGTGATCAGCAGGATCATGGGAGTTAAAAAAGGACTTTCATATATCGGACTGGTAGTCATAATGGCAATGATCTCGGGAATTGTATTTGACTATTATATGCTTTGATAAGAAAAAGAGGTAGATCTATGAGATTGCTGATCATTTCGGATGTCCATGGAAACAAAGAAGCCCTGGACGCGGTCATGGCTGTACCCCATGATGAAGTTATCTGTCTGGGGGACCTCGTAGACTATGGCCCCTCCCCAGGCGAGTGCATCGATGTGCTGACGGAACAAAAGATAACTACCATCATGGGAAATCATGACAGTGCAGTGGCTTTCAGGATGGATTGTGGCTGTGGCTATGCATATAAGCACCTCTCCCAATCAACGAGAGAATACACATGGAATGTCTTGAATGATGAGCAGATAGAGTTCCTTCGCAAGCTTCCTCAAAGTTTTGAAAGGACCCAGAAAGGGAAAAAGCTCTACTTCACACACGGTAGCCCATTATCCTTTCATGATTACATCAAGCCGGATACTCCGGAAGCGACAATTCAAGAGTATATAAAAGAAGTTGAAGCAGACTTTATATTCATAGGTCATTCTCATCTTCCATTCATCAGGAAGATAGGAGATGTAACATTGGTGAATCCGGGTTCAGTGGGTCAGCCCAGGGATGGAGATACTCGTGCAAGCTGTGCAATATTCAATACAGATACATTGGAGGCCGAGATCGTTAGAGTTGAATATGATATGGAGGACGTTTTCGGGAAGATAAGGGCAAACATGCCAAATACCGATGAATTGATCTTAATATTGAAAAGAGGGTATTAATCAGTTGGTTTTTATTAGTACATTACTTAGATATTATTTAGAAAGGTGATCACATGAAAATAGAAATACTTGGAACCGGTTGTGCAAAATGTAAGAAAACAAAAGAGATCGTTGAACAGGCGGTTGCTGAACTTGGCATCGTTGCCGAGGTCGTGAAGGTTGAAGACATGAACGCTGCACTTGATTATGGTGTGATGATCACTCCTGCCGTTGTGGTCGATGGTGATGTAAAGATAGCAGGGAAGATCCCGACAGTTGAGAAAGTTAAGGAATGGCTCTCTAAATAAAGGAGGCAATATCATGGCAGGAGAAATTAAAATGGCAGACGGAGTAAAATGTGCGTGTGAAGCTGCGATCGTCGGACTGTATGCATGCGCTGGCGCATGTAATGTTGGACAGATGGCAAATAAAGTAGCTGTTGAACTCACGAAAAAAGGAAAAGGCAAGATGATGTGCACCGTCGGGATTGGAGGCGGTGTCCCTGGTATCATAAAAAGCACTGAGGGAACCGATGAGATCATTGCCATCGACGGCTGCGCCCTTGTATGTGCAAAAAAAACACTTGAACGTGCAGGATTCACAGTCGATAAAAGCATAGTAATAACCGAATTTGGTATGAAAAAGGAAGGAAAGCTGGATCTGGAAGAAACTGAGGTAAATGATATCATTGCCAAAGTAGAAAATGCTTTGGTTAATTGAAACTTAATTGAATAAAATAACTATCAAATATAGGTGGATGTCCATAACTGCAACAGAGTCAATAGATATGAACGGCTGGCCCTTAACTGACGGTGATTATGTCATAGGGGATCCGGATTCCCCGGTTGCGGTCGTGACGCTTGCTTCTGACTATAAAAAGCTGGGCTTGCATAACTATGCCATCTGTGGAACATGTTTTACAGAGAATTTTGGAATTCAGAAAGTAATTGTCAATATTCTCTCTAATCCTAAAATAAGCTGTCTGATAGTCTGTGGAAAAGAAAGCAGTCACTTTGCAGGCCAGTCCATACTGGCACTTGTAGAAAACGGGGTTTCTACTTTAGGTGGTTACAAGAAGATAATTGGTTCAAACGGAGTAATACCTTACCTTGACGAGATCCCTCTGGCTGCAATCAACCGGTTCATACGGGAAATAGAGGTTATAGATCTTATTGGTACTACAGACCAAGAAATAATTCAGGAGGCAATTGACTCCTATAGGGGTAAGGAAAGGAGTGAAGCTCCAAAATATCTCATGTCGGAAATTGATGAGAATAGCTGGAGAAAATATGAGCAAATTATCCAGCAGAATGTGATGTCTAAAATGAAAAAATAGGGATAACATTTCAGATTAACGATGATCTCTATCATTTGAACTTCAGGCTGTAAGGAAGGAGTTTGAAAGCAAAAGAGATGAACTTGATTTCAGTATAAAGAGTGATGGGCATCTTTGAAAACACTTTCTTTTTCTATTGAACTCGTTTCAAAAGCATAAATACAACTTCATACAATAGTTGTATGAGGGGTTTTGATTGCTGTAAGGCTTCAACTGCACAGTACCAAGGAAGGAGTATACGTGGAACATGAGAATATCATTGATAATGTAAAAAATGTTATTGTCCATATGGAGGGTGTAGAAACTACCTATTTGCTCAATGAAGAGAATCGGGAGATTGTCAGGGAACTTGAGAAGAAAGCTGATGAGATGACCCTGATGGGACTTGGCAGGGGTGACAACAAAGGTGTCAAGGCAGTCCTTAAAAATAATGTAGTCTTCGCTTTTACCACAAACATGGACTTCAACTGGCCAGAGGGCCCAAATATAATCCTCATGCACGGCGAGCGTGTTGTAGGCCATGACCTTGACGATGAGACTAAACTCGAGGAAATGAGGGCATGCAAGGATAAACTCGTGATTGCTAACATTGTCATATACGACACCAGTGTCCTCAAAGGAATGAATGCCAAGACCAACCCGTTGGTTGTTGTAATGCCACCGAAGACCTGTAAGGAATTAGAGTGTGTAGATAAGGTATGCAATGTAGTCCTCGCATCACCTTCCACGCCAAGCGATGAATATCTGAAGGGGAAGATGGGACTTGAATATCCCCACGGGACAGGTACTTTCCTGCTGGGATTCGATTTTGATTCCTCGCGCAGTTAAAATATCCGGATGCCTGCATTAGAACTAAAAAATGAAAATTATTGAAGGATCATATCTCAAAACTCTTCTTTTTCTGGATCTCCACAACATTGAGTGGGTAAATTCGGAAGGGATTTGGAGTAAAAGAGTATTCTGATTTACTGAACTGATTTTGGCGGTCATAACAACTATGTCACACGATGTGGATTCCTAATTTCAGCAGATATTTAGTATACAGTGAATTGTTATTTTATGGGGGATTGGTGATGTACTGGTGCTGCAATTACCCACAAGATGTTGAAGAGAGCCTAAACTAATATTCATCAATACATTTAGATATGAGGGTATAATCATGGATGATGGCACAGATAATGGGGGCAGTAGCCTGCTCATCACTGAAAGCGAAAGAAAGAAGCTTCTTGCCGAATTACGTACCCGTCTTTTCTGGGTGGGGGAAAAGATACCCTATTTTGTGGAGATTAATGGGAAAAAATGCAAGCCTCATGACAGAGTATGGGACTTGATCAATAAGGAAACATTATCAGATGATGAAAATAAGCAGATAGAAAAATGCATCGCCGTACTTAAGGAAAAAGAAAGTGTAGATGAACTTGAGCTGGAAACTAAAGAAATGACCCGTGAAGAGGCCAAAACTCTTTCTGATGAGACTGCCGGGTTGTTGCGTGCAATAATGGATCTTAGAGAGATAAAAGAAGGGGTCTCCAAAAAGAGGGAAAAAGAGTTTCATGAGATGTTTTCAACACAAAGGACAGAAGAGATACGCAGATGGTTGAATTTCTTGAAGGAAGCTGAGAAAAAATAATTTTTTTAACTAACAAAGCAATATTGAGTGACTTTTTGAAATATATGGTTTACCTCTTACTTAGGGTTTTGATTGCGAAGATAAGTGCTTAACCGGATCGATCCATATGGCAGAGAATATCCCGGAAGATATCGTAAATGAGATTCAGTTTGCCTGTCAGCTCCATGAACAGGCAGTCTGCAATCATGATAAATGCAGGGAGTTCAGTGAAAATTTATCCGGGCTTCTGATCACACTTGAAGATATGGAATTTTACAGGCTGGCTGACAGATTAATGAGTGTTCTGCTTAACTGTAAACCGAAAGAAGCGTCTCATTGCGATAAAGCAAATCTTGTGGGGGAGATGATGAAAGATATAACCAAAGAGGTGCAGAAGGTAGCTGGGAAATGATGCCAGGATTGTTATCCTTATCTGTCATCATTCTTGGCTTGTATTTGATAACTTTCAAATTACGAGTATATTGGCTAAATATCCAGCGGTTACAGCTATTGTGAAGACGGTCGCCACGAAGGCTGCGAGAAGCCTCTTTCTGAATATAGCTGAAAGAAGTGTCAGTTCGGGTATGCTGGCTCCTGCACCGCCGATTATCAATGCCAGGACTGCTCCTATACTCATTCCCTTTTCAATGAGCGCAAGTCCGATAGGGATCATGGTCTCAGCCCGGATGTAGATAGGGATACCAATGATTGCAGCCACAGGAATTGCCAGGGGGTTATCAGGTCCAGCCAGGCGGGAGATGATCTCCGTGGGCACGAATCCGTGAATAAATGCACCTATTGCAGCTCCAAGGAGAAGATAAGGCATGAGCTGACGGAACAAGCTTAATGCGAATCCCGCAGAGCGCTCTATCCTCGATCTCGCATCCGTTCCCTGTTGGGAGTCACAGCAGTTTCGTACAGCTGCCACGGTTTTGATCTGACCGGCGAAGCCCAGCCCATCTAGCAACAGACCAATAATAATCGTAGTCGTGAAGGTGACAGCAAAGTAGAGAGCAGCTACTTTCCAGCCCATCAGGATAATGAAGAGGGATATTATCACAGGGTTTAGCAAGGGTGATGAGAACAGGAATGCCATTGCAGCGGCGAAAGGCACACCGGCCCTGAGCATTCCTAACAGAAGCGGAATGGTTGAGCAAGAGCAAAAAGGAGTGAGAGCACCAAATCCTGCCCCAAGAATACTGCCTACAACTTTGTTCCGTCCTCCCATGGCCTTTTTTATGGTCTCATCCGGCACATACTCCTGGATCAGCCCCACGAGAAAGGTTATGCCAATAAATAGGACAGTAAGCTCTACGGCAATCTCTATGAAAAAACCAGCCGCTACAACAAAATTATCCCAAAACATATTGATCATCCTTCAAAAATCATCCTTCTTTCAAACCTATGTTCTCATATGTGGAGTTCAATTTCCAGCAAGCAGATCTGCCTGGTTAAGCAGCTCGATCACAGCGCCATCGGAGAGGCGGAAATATGACCACTTCCCTTCTTTTCTTTCTTTGATCAGACCCGCACTTTTCAGTACCGAAAGATGATGAGAAACTGTTGATTGAGAATTGGGAAGTGCAATTGTCAGTTCACAGGCACAAAGTTCTCCTTCTTTCAATAATTTTATTATCTTGAGACGATTGTTGTCTGCGAGAGCCTTGAATATTTTTACTTCAGAAGATAAGCTGTCTCCATCTAATCTCTCAACAAGAGAGCTGAGTCTTTGTGCCCTTGAATCATACTGATCCTTGTCAGAGATGAAACGCTTCAATCTTCCGATTTCGACTTCACTCTTTGCTATATTCACAGGGACTCACTTCCTTTTCTCTGCAGTTACCTGCAACAACCACAAAAGTCTTCTAAATTAAGCAGTTTTTTTTTATAATTCTCTTTAGACCAGCAATCAACACAGAGCTTTATGGTTCCTAATTCTTTGTGATTAGTCCTCAGTAGCGAATCTTCTTCTTTCCCACATATTGTGCACTTAATGCCCATTTTTGAAGCCTCACAACAAATCGTATTTGATACGTACACGATTGTATCTACAAATATCGATATGACCTACTTCTTATTCTGCTGCCAGTATGTTCTGTACTCTCTGAGAATTGCAGCTTTGAACTTTTCCTGTTCATTTTCAGGAATCGCATTCATACTCAACAGATTACTAAACAGTTTTTCATCATCCCCATTCTCGGGTGTTTTATCTGCAGCAATGTATTTTCCAAATTCCTCATCCATTCCGGCAATTTCCATATCCTTGCCATCAACGGAGATATTTTTGACACTAACGATACAAGTAGTACCACAACAGCAATTATTATTGTTTCCTGTGAGTTTTCCAAGCAAGCTTTTACCTATTTTACTCATTTTAACATGCCCCGGTTCAGAATTGATTACACCCATCTCATATCTATGAGAATCAATATGATATATAGGTATTGTTAGGACAGACGGGTTTAAAAATATAGTTGATATGGAAAACACAACAGTCATCTTCAAGTTGAGAAGTGAAGATGCTATTTAGCATATGTGGCAGCGTATCTATTTTGCTGTAAAATCTTATAGTCCTGCACGTCAGTAGAATATTGAAAATGACCAGGTATGTAGCTGCCGGTGTGAGGAAATCTTGATTGATATCCATGATAAGTGTTTCACTGAAAACAGGTATTTATCTGTGAAAGATTAAGACCATACAGAAGTACAGGAGAATTTACAGCAGAATAGGGGTACTATTAAATAATTCTATTTTAATTATATTATTAGTGGGCCCAACGGCCCATCTTTTTGGCTTAAGGAATGGTGACTGATGTCAAACAGATTCGTAAAGCGGGCTTCCGAAAAATCCGGCCTGCCTCCCGGAACTATCGTTCATGTAGGCGATAAACGGACAGAGGCAGTAAAAATAACAGTTATTGATTACGATAAAGACCATTGCCAGATGAAGGAAATAACAGATGTAGAAGAACTATTATCTTTCAGGGACAATCCCACTGTAACATGGATCAATATAGATGGGGTACATGATGTAACGATCATTGAGCGCCTGGGGAGATCTTTTAGTATCCATCCTCTTGTTCTTGAAGATATTCTCCATACCACCCAGCGCCCAAAGATAGAGGACTTTGAAGGTTATATCTACATAGTTCTGCAGATGTTCTATCTCAGTGATAGGAAAGGTGAACATGATGCCGGCCCTGAGGTCATATCCGAACAGGTAAGCCTTATCCTTGGCCCCAATTTTGTAATATCTTTGCAAGAGGCAGGAGGCGACACCTTTGATCCCATACGTATGAGGTTAAAAGCTTCAAAAGGCCGCATACGAGAGATGGGAGCTGATTATCTTGCGTATGCACTCATTGATTCCATAGTTGATAATTATTTTGTCATTCTGGAAAAACTGGGTGAACTAATAGAAATGCTGGAGGACGAACTACTCGCCGATCCCGGGCCTGATACCCTTGAAAAGTTACATGTTCTGAGAAATGAAATGATATTCTTGCGCAAATCCGCATGGCCCCTGCGTGAAGTATTGAACAGGCTTTTAAGGGAAGAATCGGGGCTTATTTCAAGGACCACACAAATCTATATTAAAGATATATATGACCACATCATACAGGTGATTGATACCATTGAAACATACAGGGATATGCTTTCCGGAATGCTGGATATATATCTGTCCAGCATAAGCAACAGGATGAATGAAGTGATGAAAGTGCTTACCATCATCGCTACCATATTCATTCCGTTGACCTTTCTTGCGGGCGTGTATGGCATGAACTTTCGATATATGCCGGAACTTTCATGGAAGTGGGGATATCCTTTCCTCTGGTTAATCATGATAACAATAGGAATTACCATGTTCTTCTATTTCCGCAAGAAGAAATGGTTATAAATGTCAAAGCATTTCATTTCTATTATTTTATAGAAATAGAGTATTCTGATTTACAGAAACGATTTTTGTGTTCATGACAACTAGATCGCATGGTGTGGATTCCTGATTTCAGCGGATATTTAGTATGCAGTGAATTGTTATTTTATGGGGAATTGTAATGTGCTGTTGCTGCAATTACCCACACGATGTTCAATAGAGCCAAAATAGAGGATTGGTATTAAATGACAGTCTATTCAATTGATGAAAGAGGTCTTTTTAATGCTTGATCCCATTGACCTGTTGATACTATTTATTGGTGGTTTCACAGCCGCTGCAATATCAGGTGCAGCAGGGTTTGGCGGGGCATTGCTATTATTGCCGCTATTGACAAAGACAATAGGAACAACGATAGCAGTCCCGGTTCTGACAATTGCACAGTTGATAGGTAACCTTTCAAGAGCTTTTTTTGGGTTCAGGCAAATTAAATGGAAACCTGTTCTATTGTTCATATTAGGTGCTGTGCCTATGAGTGTTTTAGGAGCCTATTCATTTGTAGAAGTGCCAAAAGAAATAATATCCCGCCTAATAGGATTTACAATTATCCTGTTCGTGATATTGAAATATTTAAAGATATTGAAATTCCATCCCACTAATAGTACAATGATCCTAGGTGGGGGAATAACAGGTTTTGTTTCAGGACTCGTCGGCAGTGCAGGACCAATAGGTGCAGCGTTGTTCTTATCTTTAGATCTGCCCCCGGTATCTTACATAGCAAGTGAGGCAATGACTGCAATAGCGATGCATCTCACTAAAACCATAGTGTATGAACGATATCTGGGCATAGGATTGCCAGCTTTGTCGATCGGTTTCTTTATGGGTGTCTCTATGGTTCTTGGAACGTGGGCAGGAATGAAAATAATAGTAAATATCCCAAGAGACAAATTCAATAAGTTGGTCGGGACATTGTTATGCATAATAGGTCTACAAATGCTGTTGTTTGGATACTAACTATAACTATAAATACAGAATAACCAATTGTTAACGGTGTGAATTAAATGGTATCAGGTGTTTTATGAGCTCCATAGAAAAATACCAGTCTTTCTTCATATTGATGTCAGTGGCCTTGGGTCTTATCCTTGGTCAAAGTGCAATCGTTAGAGATTATGCTGATCTTTTCATCGTTCCTTTTCTTATGGTGATGTTGCTGGGTATCTTTTTACAGGTCCCTCTCAGACAACTGGGCAATTCTTTTAAGAACTGGCGATTTGCAGGCATAAGCGCGAGCATTAATTTCATATTTAATCCAATTCTGGCATTTTCTCTGGGATTTTTGTTCTTAAGGGACACACCTGCACTGTGGATAGGTTTTATTATGCTCATGGTCACTCCCTGCACTGACTGGTATTTGCTCTTTACAGGGATTGCGCGAGGTAACGTACCCCTGTCAGCATCCATACTTCCCATGAACCTTATTCTCCAGTTGGTTTTATTACCAGTGTACCTTTTGATCTTTGCAGGGTCCATTGCAACTATTGACCCGGCCCTGCTTATGGAGAGCGTTATCCTTGTCCTGTTCATTCCTTTTATCTTTTCCCTTGTCTCAAAGACCTTTGTTCCCAGACTAAAAGGAGAATACTGGCTTGAAAAAAAGGTGTTTCCGAAACTTGAATATGTACAATTCCTGTTTTTGAACCTTGCTATCATTTCCATGTTTGCTTCCCAGGGTGAACAATTGGTCCAAAATCCCCTTATGCTGCTGAAACTCATTACTCCGGTCTTAATTTTCTTTGTAATAGTGTTCATTGTCGGACAGATGATCGGAAGATACATTGGTTTCTCATACCAGGATACGGCCAGTCTTAATCTGACAACACTTGCCCGTAATTCCCCTATAGTCCTGGCTATTGCACTTACAGCCTTCCCGCAGGAACCTTTGATATCACTGGCACTTGTGATAGGACCGCTTATAGAACTGCCAGTACTTGGTATCATAGCTCATATACTGTTGTGGGTCCGAAAAGGATGGGTGTGCGAGGATGAGGTATGTTGAGTAGATTAATTAACTCCTGCAGGCAGATAGAAACTTTCAGTTCTTCCTGTTCAGTAGTTGACTTACTTCCGGTTTTAATCTGTAATATGTGTATCTGGAATTTCTATAAGAATCAACAGCCCCATTTTGTTTCATAACGGATAAATGATGAGATACAAGGTTTTGCTTCTCATTTAACGCATGAACCAGTGCCTCAACGCAATAATCCTGCTTTGAAAGATAATACGCGATTCTTAATCTGATAGGACTACTCAGCACCTTGAAAAGGTTACACATTTGTTTGATTTCATTTTCATCTATAGCAACTTCCTGTTCCATATTTTGCTCCCATTTTTCTTTTATTTCTTTGTCAGAAGGACAGCATTTCATGGATTTAAATAAGAAATAAACACTATATATGCACTCACATCAACTTATCTTGATATTAAACTTGTACTGTTATATTCAGCGACTACCTAAATTTCATAGGAGAAAATGCATTTCATTTTGAACAAAGCCAGTGGGAACTATCATAATCACTCTCTTCAGCATTAGGGATTTCTGCTGAGAATGGAATTGATCTTAATGACTGACTTGAAAGTTCAAAGGAAATGCTAGTTGACAACAAATACACAACTATATATACGAGAGGTGTTTCAATTTCATTTGAAATCCTCTCATGATAAAATAAAGGAGACTTAGTGATATGGTAACAGAAGCTTGTATTACTAAAGAACCCAAAGGTCTGGGGGTTTTTGAAAGATACCTTACTATATGGGTCATTCTGTGTATCATCGCAGGTATACTACTGGGAAGATTTGCTCCTGGTGTGGCTTTGTATCTGGACAGCCTATCCATTTATGTTGGTGAAGCCCCTGTAGTTTCGATACCTATAGCCATATGTCTGTTCTTCATGATGTATCCCATAATGGTAAAGATAGATTTTGGAGAGGTGCTTAAAGCAGGAAAGCACATCAAACCTGTGGCCCTCACATTGTTCATCAACTGGGCAATAAAACCTTTTACCATGTATGCTATTTCAGTCTTTTTCCTGGGCACGCTTTTCCTGGGTTTTATAGGACCGGAGGCTATGGACCTTGTTAAAATGCCCTTTAGTCTTGATCTGCCAGTAGGTGCGACCTATGGTGAAGGTACTGTTGTGATGTCAGATGGTGTAAAAATGCTTGAGATACCCCTATGGCGCAGTTATCTGGCCGGTTGTATCCTCTTGGGCATTGCTCCGTGTACAGCGATGGTACTTGTCTGGGGTTTTCTTGCAAAGGGCAATGATGCCCATACTCTTGTGATGGTCGCCATTAACTCTCTTACAATGCTCTTCTTTTACGGTCCTCTGGGAGGGTTTCTGCTTGGAGTAGGAAAACTTCCGGTTCCCTGGCAGGCATTGGCTCTTTCCATTGGGATATATGTAGCACTTCCACTTGCTGCCGGATATATCTCTAGGAAGCTCATCATTAAGAGCAAAGGCGAAGCGTGGTTCAACACAAGTTTTGTACACTTTCTGACTCCGGTGACCATTATAGCCTTGTTGATCACACTTATCCTGTTGTTCAGTTTCAAGGGTGAAACTATAATTTCACAGCCTCTTACGATTCTTTGGATAGCTATTCCTCTGTTCATACAGACTACATTCATCTTCCTGTTGGGATATGTGCTCTCTAAGGGTCTGCATCTGAGCTACGAAGATGCTGCTCCTTCGGCTATGATCGGCGCATCAAATCATTTTGAGGTTGCAATTGCGACTGCTACAATCCTGTTTGGTCTATCCTCAGGTGCAGCACTTGCAACTGTAGTAGGTGTACTTATTGAGGTGCCTGTGATGTTGATGCTGGTAAAATTTTGTCTGAGAACAAAAGGTTGGTTTGCGAATTGATACCAACCTTTTTTTCTTTTTAATTAAAAAAAGTCAACAAAAATATATTTAATATGGTGTTCAGATGAATAAGTTACTTTTTGTGTTACTCGTCCTGACTTTATTTTCAGCAGGATGCGTTGGAAATAATGATAGTGGGACTACGAAAGTTGTCGATAGAACTTTGCAGGAATCGCCTCATATTGAAGTTATTCACTTCCATGGAACAAACCAATGTTATAGTTGTCAAGCAGTGGGAGCTTATGCTGAAGAGACGGTGAATACTTATTTCTCAGATGAACTTAAGTCTGGCAAGCTTGTGTTCAAGCATGTGAACTTCGATCTACCCGAAAACAAAGAATTATCTCAAAGGTATGGAGCTGCATATTCTTCGTTGTGGATAGGCACATATACTGAAGATGGTTTTTCTGCTGAGCAGGACACGAATGTCTGGTATAAGATCGACGATAGGAACGCTTACATGTCCTATTTGAGCGAAATTATAACTAAAAAACTAGTCGAGGTTAATGATCAATGACCTTTAACAACAGCATTATTTTTGGATCGCTGACCGGAGTAAGTTTACTTTTATCCTATATTCTGGACAAAGACAAAACTATTCTTGGTTTAAAGAAAGGCGGCAAAATGCTTTTCAATATTCTTCATCCGTTCCTTAACATATTGATCCTGATCAGCATCGTGCTCTTCTTTATCCCAGAGCATTTTATTGTGCAATATCTAGGAGCAAATTCAGGATGGCTTGGTTTTACAATAGCTGCTTTTATTGGGTCAATTAGTCTAATACCCGGATTTATTTCATATCCCTTGGCCGCTACGTTACTTAGTCAAGGGGCAACATATGCTGTTGTTACTGTTTTTATGACAACAATGATGATGGTGGGAGTTGTTACATTGCCGCTTGAGATCAGGTATTTTGGCAAGAAAACAGCGTTATTGAGAAATTTTTTGAATTTGATCGCAGCAATATTGATAGGTATTTTAGTGGGATGGTTAATGTGAATAAACACATAAAGAATTATGTGTGGGTAATCCTGTTTGTTATCTTTTCCATAGTCTCATATCTCCTAGGATTCAAACCTGGCCAGGTCATAGATTCAAATTTTACAGAGTTCTTTATAGAGATGATCTCATTCATTCCTTTCCTTTTCATTATAATCGGACTCTTTGATGTTTGGTTTCCGAAAGAAGTGCTTGAAAAACACATAGGCAGGGAATCCGGAGCAAAAGGTATTTTTTTAGTAATTTTACTGGCAATGCTGCAGGCAGGTCCGCTTTACGGAGCCTTTCCTGTTGCATATATCTTACATAAGAAAGGTGCATCTGTCAGGAACATCTTCATTTATCTTGGGGCCTTCTCATCACTGAAGCTTCCCATGCTGGGAATCGAGGTCGGATACCTTGGTATCAAATTCAGTATTTTAAGAACATTAATTTCATTACCCTTATTCATTCTTGTGGGGTATCTAATGGAATATCTCATTGGAAGCAGTTTTGAAGTAAAAGATGGAAAGGCATAAAAATCAAAGGTAAATAAAAATGACTCTCCTCGAATTCATGCAGTCTATGGGTTCCAGTGATATTCCACTGGTTGCCGCATTTTTCATTGGTCTTATGACTGCAATAAGTCCCTGTCCTCTTACAACGAACATTACAGCTATAGCGTATATCTCCAAAAGGATCGATCAGGGCAGTCATACGCTGGCTGTTGGCTTAGTCTACACATTAGGGCGAATGGTCGCATACGTGCTGGTAGCATCATTGATCCTTTGGATCGGCCTGAGCAGCCAGAATCTTGCTCAATTGTTGCAGCAATATGGAGAGATTTTACTGGGACCATTCCTTATTCTCCTTGGAGTTCTCATGCTAACAGCCGACAGGCTCCAGTTTTCCAAAGGATGCGGTATGATCAGTGGTCTGGTTCAAAAATACGCAGATAAAGGTTATCTGGGTGGATTCCTATTGGGCTTTGTTTTCGCTCTCTCGTTCTGTCCTTTCAGTGCAGTGCTGTTCTTTGGAATGCTTATACCCGTAGCAATGGCAGCAGGTGATGCGATCATCATACCCTCGGTCTTTGCCATAGCAACAGCTTTGCCGGTGTTGTTCTTCTCAATGCTGCTGGCATACTCTGTTTCCAGAGTAGGGGCATTCGTAAATAAGCTTCAGATTGTTGAAAAGATTATGAGAAAAGTAGTAGCATTGATCTTCATAGTTGTAGGCTTGTACTATTCAAGGATCTTTATTCCTTAAGTGAGGACTGATACAAATTGCATACCATCCTCAAAGGTCTCCTGCTATCATTGCTTTGTGGTATGCCATTGCAAGTATCTTATTTACGAAGCTGATAGCCTCTTCTTCCGAGTCGACCATTCTGATTGTGATCTGGCCATTCTGAAAAAAGTTCATTTCTACAATGCCGCTTCTTACGACCACCATACCCAGTTTCTCGGAATACTTGCCATCAAGATATCTGGCTATCAGAGGGAGGTCTGGCTCTTCATCCAGTTGCGCAATGATCCTCAGCTTCCAGGGATCAGCTATACAGGGAAGGATCTTTTCTGTATGTGCAACTCTCATTTTCAGTCCTCTTTGTTTGTAATGCCTCAAGTACGAGATGCTTCAATATTTATTGAAATACCATCCTCCTTTATCAAACTTTCTTTTATACTCAGGAAATTGCCAGAAGGAGCATAAATTGATAGATCTCTTTTGACCCCGGTCTTTGAGCGAATGTGATGCACCCGTAAAATCAAGGACCAGGTATGCCGACATAAAACCAGATAATACGAAGCAGGGGGTACTAGTTCATAAAGACAGGATTTCAAATATACCCCATTCAGTTAGCCTCTTTACATTGATCATGAAAGGATCACAATAGCAACTGTTTTATAGTTAAAACCGATCTAACCGGATCCAAAACAACTGATCTGAAAAAAATAAAAAATAAAATCACTGGTTAGATTCGTACTCAGTGATCTGACCGTTTTCGTCGACCATGGTCATTTTACCATCTTTCATGGTCATTTCGCTCTGAATAGTGCCATTCTCATAGTAGCTTTTCCAGCTGAATGTTTCGCTATCTTCTGAGAATATGTATTCTACTCTGGCAACCTCATCATCAGGATTGGTGGATTTATACTCCATTACACACATACTTATGCCATCTATCTCCTTGGTGCCGGTATAGACCATGGAAACTTCCTCTCCTGTTGTGGGGTTAGATGTTTTCCATGAAGTACCCACGGGACACCAGCCATCTTCATCCCCTGTTGTTACCTGGACTTTTTGTCCGTCTTCTGTTTCATAGGTCTCGGTATCTTTATCGCCACAGCCGGAAGCGGCCACAGCTATCAACAGTATTGCAACGATCAGCCATTTTAGATTCATATTGATCCCAAGATGAGTCTTGGTTAATAGGATTTAACTTTATCGATGTAGTTTTACGCTGCGTCTGTATTTTACGCATACCATCTCATCAATCCGGCAACGTACAGGCCATACAGCAGCACCATGGAAGCTCCCTCCCAGCGTTCAAGGCGTTTTTTTGTCACACCGAATATGAGTAGCAGGAATACGAATGCCAGCATAGCCGGGAAATCGTAGCTTAGTGATTGGTCCAGGATTTCAAGACTGGTTATCTGAGCGCACACACCCAGTATCAAAGTGATGTCCATGGTATTAGCTCCGATTATATTGCCAATGGACAGATCCTGATGTCCTTTCATGGTGGAAGATATAGCGGTTATGAACTCCGGCAAAGATGTGCCAAAAGCCACCAGGGTCAGACTGATGATCATTTCAGGGATCCCCACTATGCGGGCAAGTTCGATTCCCGAATTCACCATTATCCTGCTTCCGATAACAACCAGGATAGCTCCTATAAGAAAATACGCAATATCCTTTTGCATCTCTCTAAGGGGTGTCCTTTCCACTTTTTCAGGTCCATCAAAAATGGCACGCTGCAACTTGTAATTGTAATAAAGGAACCCAACAAAAATTATCAGTAATATGATCCCATCTGTCTTTGAAATATGCTGGTCCAGGCTGACCACAATAAGGGTTATGCCTGCAAGTGCCATGAAAAAGCCTTTACGTATAAAGCTTTCAACATCTACTGAAGCAGCCTTCACCGCTAGGACGGATCCCAGGATCAGACCAATGTTACACGTCACCGAACCAACAGCATTTCCAACTGTCATATCAGTATGACCAAGCAGCGCTGCTGTTGCAGAAACAGCAAACTCGGGCGAGGTTGTGGCAAAACTCACAATAGTTGCTCCGACTATCACTTTTGGTATGCCGCTTTTTTCAGAAATGGAAACAGCTGATTCCACGA
Source organism: Methanomethylovorans hollandica DSM 15978 (assembly GCF_000328665.1). Taxonomy (NCBI): domain Archaea; kingdom Methanobacteriati; phylum Methanobacteriota; class Methanomicrobia; order Methanosarcinales; family Methanosarcinaceae; genus Methanomethylovorans; species Methanomethylovorans hollandica. The sequence continues at coordinate 894,602 of NC_019977.1, read as the reverse complement.
ACCAGTCAGCTCCCTTGGTTATCATAAGCAAGCTGAGTATGAAGAGCAATACTGTAATAGCGATCATGTTGAACATGATATAGCCACATTGGATTTAAAATGAAGGGTGAAAGAGGGGGCTGAACTCAAAGTTGTAGAGTATACCGATAGACTTAGTGTTCAAGTCCAAGAGACGTTACGGCAATAACAATAATTATTCCAAGACCCACCATGCGGGCAGAATGTTTGATGAGACTTTGCTTTGCAAGTTTTCCGGAGTACATTCCGAGGATAGAAAGCACGGCAATGCTCAGAATTATAGAAACCGTAAGCATATGTTCATCTAAAAGTAAAAACGGCGTTATAGGGACCATTGATCCCAGGAAACTGGCACCGCCGTGAAAGAACGAATCGCTCCATATCTTCTGCTTGGTCTGCTTTTCAATAGCAGTGCAGGCCAGACTTCGAAGAAGGGGTTTTTCAAGTTCTGCAAGTTTTCCATACTCTACAGCACTTTCGGCAAGGTATGATCCCACACCGTTGGTAAGAGCAAGTGCCACAGCCCCTCCAAAAGCAGCATTGATTATTATGGAAGGGTCACTGGCAACATGAGAGGTTCCTATAACTACACCCAAAACTGCCAGTATCCCATCGATACTGCCCAGTATGATATATCTTCCATGTTCGATCTTAAGTTTCATTCCTATCAGGTTTGGCCAATATTACAAATTACAATAAACATTATCCTCAGCTGCCTTTTAATATAAAGAACTTTTTAGTTGCATGGTATTAACCGGACAACAGACTTATTTTGGATGCATCTGATTATAAAAACGCTTTAAGCAGGAACTAATCATGAAAGTCGATCCACAATGCTCATACTGTCTGCTTTCAAGGGTCCACTATGAATCAGAACTGTCCACTGACGATGAAATACTTATAGGCAGGATCATGCAGGAATGCATCCGGGTACTTAATGATACGTATGCCCCAGGTGTCCCGGCAGCTTCAGTATCCACTTCTATGCATCAGAGGGCCTATGAGCTGCTCAATGACAGCGATCCTTACAGAGATATGAAAGAAGTCTGCAACAGGACCGCTGAAAATGTTTTTCCCATTGCAATGTCTATGGTCTATGATGGTGATCCTTCGGACAATGAACTGTTCAGGCGGGCTGTACTTGCAGCTGTGATCGGTAACTTCTTTGATTTCGGAGTAATGGGGCTTGAAGTTCCCATCAGTTTGTTCGATGAGACCTTCAGGCAGCATTTTATAAGGGGACTGAATATAGATGATACATCCAGAATGTTTGATATGCTGGATAATGTAGTATATATAGCAGACAATTGTGGCGAGATATTGCTTGATACTCTGGTATTCGATATTATTAAAAAATTGGGGGGTCATGTAACTCTGGTGGTAAGGGGAAAACCTATACTTACTGATGTTACAATGAAGGATATAATAGAGCTGGGGATCGATGAAAAGGTTGACAGGGTCCTTACCACAGGTTCCGGTTCAATAGGAGTGGACATGTCACAAGCGCCCCAGGAACTTCTGGATGCTTTCAGGGATGCATCTTTAATAATCAGCAAAGGAATGGCAAACTATGAAACTCTCACAGAACATGAAATGGGGCCCATAGCATATCTGCTTAAGGCCAAGTGCAAACCTGTGGCAAGACACATAGGCGTGGATGTGGGCCATTCTGTGGCAAGACTGTGTGAATAAAAATCAGGTGACCTTTATGTGCGAATTGAATGTAATACTTCTAAAGGATAGTACCCGGCAGATGGTTATGGAATCCGTCACAAAGGTGATGGTGGAAGGAGATTCCATAGAACTGACAGGTATACTTGGAGACAGGACAAACTTAAAGGGTTTTATCAGATCGATAGACTTCTCAAAAGGGGAAATCGTTATACTTAGTAAATAACCATTGTTTAGTTAATAAGTAAAAATACATATAATTACATTTAATGACATTTAATTATCAAATGATTTATTCAATGCAAATATTGAATAATACAAGTTTGGATGAACAGGTTTTGTCAATATAATGTACTTGCAATAAAAAGAAAAGAGGTATTGTCAATGTCAAAAGTAAAAGTTGCTATAAATGGCTATGGAACAATAGGCAAACGTGTTGCAGACGCTGTGCAAATGCAGAAGGACATGGAAATCGTAGGCATCTCCAAGACAAAGCCCAACTTCGAGGCTTTTGTGGCTCTGGATAAAGGCTATCAGGTATATGCCCCTGCAGACAAGTTAAAAGGTATGGAAACAGGCGGTGTAGACGCTTCCGGAACCATTGAGGACATGATACAGACTGCAGACATAGTTGTTGACTGCACCCCCGGGGGATTTGGTGACGAGAACAAGGCACTGTATACAAAAGCGGGTGTTAAGGCCATCTGGCAGGGAGGAGAGGAGCACGAGCTTGCAGGTTGCTCTTTCAACGCTGATGCCAATTATGAGGAAGCCCTGGGTAGGGATTTTGTAAGGGTTGTCTCCTGTAATACTACAGGACTGTGCAGGGTGATCTATCCGCTGGATCAGGAGTTTGGAATAAAGAAGGTCCGTGTGACACTTATGCGCAGAGCCGCCGATCCCAACGATGTCAAGAAAGGGCCAATAAATGCTATTGTTCCAAGTCCTATCAAACTGCCCTCACACCACGGACCTGATGTGAAATCTGTCATTCCTCACATCAATATCACCTCTACGGCTGTGGTACTGTCTACCACCCTTATGCACCTGCACAGCCTGAACATAGAAATGGACAAGCAGTGCACTGCAGAAGAAGTGGCAGATCTGCTGGCTGCCCAATCTCGTATAAGGTTCATTGGTCAGGGAATTACCTCCACCGCCGAAATAATGGAGCTTGGAAAAGACCTGGGACGCCCACGCGGGGACATGTGGGAGAACTGCATATGGGAGCAGTCCGTCACAATAGACGAAGGAGAGCTGTACTTCTTCCAGGGCATCCACCAGGAATCAGATGTGATCCCTGAGAACGTGGATGCTATCCGGGCAATGATGGAACTTGAGAGCAATGGTGCAAGGTCCATAGAGAAGACAAATAAGGCAATGGGTATCTGAAACCCATTTTCTTATGCAGGTAGATAGAGAGCTGTTGGAACTCTGCGAAAGGGTTTCTGCAGCCTCATACAAAGCCATCAAGGATCTTGTGGGGACGCCCGAAGCATATACTACCCTGTACATTGGTGCCGATGGTACTCCCACAAAACTCATTGATGACGTATCTGAAAGCGCAATTATCCGGGAATTAGAAAAAGATAGTTGCTCGTTACGCATAATTAGTGAGGAGTGTGGAGAAAGGATTGTCGGTTGCAATCCAGAAATTGCTCTGATCATGGACCCCCTTGATGGAACTCATAATGCTGCAATGGGAATCCCTTTCTACAGTATTTCCATAGCTATTGCCAATCCCTCTCTTTCCAGGGTCAGTTTTGGGTATGTTAAAGACTTTGCTACAGGTGATGTGTACTGTGCGCAGCTCGGCAAAGGGGCGTATCTGAACGGACACAGGATATATACATCAGCTAGATCGGACCTTATGGACTTCTGTGTCAGTGTATATGGTTATCATCCTCATGTGACCGAGACGACCAGTCTTTGTCAGGCAGTGCGCAGGATCCGCATCCTTGGCTGTGTTTCCCTTGAACTGTGCTATGTTGCTTGCGGAAAACTGGATGCGTTCGTGGATGTGCGAGGCTCTTTGCGTCTTACGGATGTTGCTGCCGGGACACTCATACTGGAGGAGGCAGGAGGTATCGTCAGTGATGAAAAAGGAAGCAAGCTGCTGCTTCAGGATAATGTTTTGAACCGTGTATATATGGTGGCCACGAATGGCAGGTCGCATCAGCAAATCCTTGATATTACCAGGAGATAATTAGATGATAAAGAAGATAGGGGTCGTATCAAGATATGACAAGCATGAAGCCCTTGAGATGGTAGAAAAAATAATTGCCCGTTTCAGGGAAGAAGTTGATATATTCCTTTCCCCCAGGACTGCTGAACATCTGGAAAATAAGTATCCGTGTATTCCAATAGACACTATGCGGGAGGAGGGTGTGGAGCTCATTATTTCGGTCGGCGGGGATGGAACTGTACTTCGGACCATTTCCAAAATGGATGATCCTCTGCCATTACTTCCTATCAACATGGGTACACTGGGTTTTCTGGTGGATGTCAAACCTGAGGAAGCTATGGAAGCTATAGCGGATGTGTTGCAAGGCTTTACATGCACGGAGCGCTCCAGACTTGCTGTCCAGCTCAATGAGGATTATCTTCCGTGTGCTACTAACGAACTGGTGCTGATCACTTCTAGGCCTGCAAAGATACTGTCATTCAGTGTATGTGTGGATGAATCCCAGATCGATGAAATGCGTGCAGATGGAGTTGTAATAGCAACCCCAACAGGTTCAACGGCCTACGCGATGAGCGCGGGTGGACCTATAATCGATCCAAGGGTGGATGCAACATTGATAGTACCTCTTGCTCCATTTAAGCTCTCAGCAAGACCATGGGTTGTACCAGGCGGCAGCAAGATAAGACTTACAATGACAATGCCTGAAAAAGAGGCTGTGATCGTATTGGACGGGCAGCACACATATCATATTCATGAACATGATGTGATAACGCTTACAAGGGCCAGAAATCCGGCATGTTTTGTAAAAATGCCCATCGATGGCTTCTACGAGAAAGTGAAGAACAAGCTTGCCTGATTTATTTGAGTTGGTAGTGGCATACCGGTCATTTTGAATATAATGTTATCGCTTGATTGCGAAAATTATATTTAACATCTTCACACATTTGCAGTTATATAAACTTAAGGCCCTTTTGAAAGTGATAGATATATGGTGCTAACAAAAGATTATTCACTGAATGGATTGATGCAGTTCCTTGATCTTAAGACCTTGGATATAGAGATCTGCGATGTGACACTGCGCGATGGGGAACAGACTCCCGGTGTGGTGTTTACGAGGGAGGAGAAAACAGACATTGCATCTGAACTGGATGCTATCGGAGTCGAGATAATAGAATCCGGTTTTCCGGTTGTCTCACAGACTGAAAAGGAAATTGTAAAAGAGATAGCCAGCATGGGTCTCAATGCAAAAACGTGTTGTCTGGCACGTTCCAGGGTGAGCGATGTAGAGGCTGCCATTGAATGTGATGTGGACTTTGTGAGTATTTTCATTGCCATGTCAGAACTTCATCTCAAACACAAATACCATAAAAGCTATGAAGAGATGTTCGGACTTGCTATGGAAGCTGTACAGTATGCAAAGGACCATGGCCTTGGAGTGCGGTTTGCTGCAGAGGACGGGAGCAGAACGGATATAGAGACACTGAAACGTGCTTTCCTTGCCGCAGAAGAGTACAAGGTGGACTATGTGAGTATTGCAGATACTATCGGCATTCTTAACCCAAGCACCACCTATTACCTTGTTAAAGAAATAAAAAAAATTGTTAAAACCCCTGTATGCATACATTGCCATGATGACATGGGCATGGCTACGGCCAATACACTGGCTGCTGCAGAGGCAGGTGCCAAACAACTGCATACAACTGTTAACGGAATTGGAGAGAGGGCAGGTAATGCTTCACTGGAAGAAGTGCTTGTAGCCCTCAGGGTACAATATGATATTGACAGATATGATACCAGAAAACTTACCGGCCTTTCAAAGAAAGTGGAAAGATATTCCGGTATTAAGCCCGGGGTTACAAAAGCAGTCATAGGTGAACATGCATTTTCTCATGAATCTGGTATACATGTATGTGCCATACTGGAAGAACCAAGGACCTATGAACTGTTCAGTCCCGAGATGGTCGGTGGCCAGCGCCGTCTGATAGTTGGTAAACACACTGGAATAAAAGCACTAAAAGGCATTGTGAGAAGTATGGGCTATGACCTTAGCCAGGAAGCACTATGTACACTTATAGAAAAGGTAAAGAACAGTGCAGAAACAAAATATGGCATTTCCAGTACAAGACTTGAAGAGATGATCAAAGAAGTCAAGGGAACTTGACTTTTTCGGATCTCCACAACATTGAGTGGGTAAATACTATGGAATTTGGAATAAATGAGTGTTCTTATTTACTGAGCATATCTGGGCTATCAGGATAAGTACTGTCATATGATTCCGATTCTTAATATCAACAGGCATTTAGCATACAGAGAATTGTTCTCCTATAGAAGATCAGTGATGTATTGGTGCTAAAATTACCCACACGATGTTGAAGAGAACCATTTTTTTTAAAAATATGAAGGTTTGTTCTCTGTAAGAGGACAAACTTATCCTTTTGAAGTTATTTTTATGATGGATAAGTTGCCAGGACTGGCAACACCATCTGATGGGACTAGTTCCCCATCCTTAAACAGAAGTACTGTTTCCTGGTTGATCCTGAGTTCCCTGAGCACATCTTCGTATTTCGTTCCGCTTAGAAATACCATGGTTTTTGGCGGTTCTTCTGACGGTTCCACAGATATACGAAGAGATACCGTAGAAGATATGTGCTCACTCCTCGAAGTCTTCACCGCCTGGAAGTTCTACCAGCTCTTCTTTGAGCTCAGAGAGGTTATCTTGTATTAATTTTGATTCCAATTCCTCATTTTTCTTTTCGCCTTTTCTTTCGTTATTTCTCTTTAGGAATTTTGACATACAATGCCACCTCAGAATTAATCTGCTACTATCACTATTAACCTTTTCGCAAAGCCATACTTTAGTATTCACTGCACGGAAAATTGAATGAGCGAAATGATAAAAAGATGGAGAGAACAGTAAAATATAATTACTACACAAACATACTACTAAATATTATAGACAAAGTAATTATGGTAACAAATTGTGGATGATATCAATTATAAAAACCTTTGCGGGAAAAATATGACTGAAATCTCCATCCTTTGAGGATAGAAGAGAATTTATGCCTTTAGAAAAAAGAGCTTTCTGTGTGAATTTGCTTCGGGCCTTTGAGGCTTCAAATACGATACTTATGATGACAGCGGACCTGACAGCAGATGATACTTGTTCCAGTCACATGACATTGACCTTATGATGTAAAACTGTCAGCGCAATTCAATGAGCATACGGTGCATATCATTTTCCATTACATTGGCTAGCATACCATTACACTGCGCAAGCAAGTTCTCAAACCTGTAAATATCATTACAGGGTATTGCCTTACCCATGTTATGACGAAATTTTAATGATTCATAGAGGTCTATCAACTCAGGATATAAGATCCTTGGATATTTGCTTGCTATCTCATGCCATAAAGTAACAGCTTTGGGATATGGCAATATCAAATGCCCTTCATACTTTTGTTTGTAAATTCCAACAGTGTCTGTGATTTCAGTGAAACCAAGCTTTTTTTTGAAGAAGTTTGCAGCTTCCTTATTATCTGGAACTGTGAGAACATTACCCTGAAGATAATAGACAGCTGTCGAGAATAAGACCCTGCCAATTCCGCAGTTGCGGAAAGAAGAATGAACCTCCATACTACGCAAGAGGAATAAAGAAGGTTGTACGACATTCATTTTGCCCTTGATCTCTTTATCAATGTGCTCTTCCAGTTTCTCAAATCTTGCAAATCCTATGAGTTTATCTTTTCCTGATATGGACACGAACAGGAAATGGCCTGATTCAATGGATTTCTTGAGCAGGAATTTATAGGGCATCCCAAATTTCTGATGGAAATAACTAAAACCCTCCTGGTCAGCAGTTCCTATCTCTATATAAAGATAATCAACTGCCTCTGAAGATACGAAAAGAGCATAAGAGATATCTCCGGCCTGATGAATTTTCTCTATTCCCTGCATTATACTATCCCATGTATATGTTGTAATGGAGCGCTCTCTATTTTTTGCAAGCACCGTAGTACAGGTATCTTCCTTTTCTCTGCGAAGTGACCGATCCCGAAGATAAAGTCTCATCCAGTATCTCCATAAGTTATTCTTCATCTTCATTAATATTAAAGTCTTCAATGTCACCCAGATCTATATACATCACATCTTCCTGTATGTCTGAACGTAGCTTCTGAAGCTGTTCTTGTAATAAAGCCACTTCTTTTGAAACGCTTTCAGTACCATGCACGTCTGAGAAAACCGAATCTACACGTGAATACAGCTCTGACACCATCAGTGATGTTTGTTCCCTCAGATCATTCAAAGATGCAGCCAGAGCTGCAAGCTCGGCCTGTGAGGGTACAGCCGGAGAAATTATAGAAGAGATCGACAGAACATTCTGTGCCACCACTTTGTTATCAGAACCAGACTCTATTAATTCTAGCTGAGAGTGTATATTTTCCAAATTGTTATTGAGTTTCTTGAAAAGACGCGTATGTAAATTTACAGCATGCGAAAGGCTTGATATCTGGTCCTTTAAATTGATAATATCCTCTGATTTGGCTTTTATCTCCTCAAGCTGCTGGTTCTGTAACTGTGCCATAAATCCCATGTTCTCAGAAACATTGTTTAACTCCTGCAAGTATTTGTTTACAAGACATTCCAAGTCCTTAAGACGACGATTATGTTCGGCTATTTTCTCAACTGAATATTCCCTGCTGCCTGTTTCCACAAACGATCTGAAATCCTGGGATTCATAATTTGGAGCGTATTCTGCCATTCTTTTAAATATCTCTATATAAGTACCATGTATCTGCTTAGTGGAAACCAGCCTGGACTGTATTGCATCTGAAAGCTCCTTTACAACAAAGGTACCCTCTTCGAACCGGAAAAAATCTACACCTGCACAGAACCCTCGGACTTTGTCCCTGATAGAATTAACGATCGCTTCTGCTTCACTGTCACCATAGATATTCAATATTGCTCTGTAAAGATCATTCAAGGTTTTTGAATAGGTAATCTGGAGCACATCCGGGGGGATTTTGGAAGCATTTAGGGACTGACTGCTGAAGGTGTCTTCTTCCTTTACCACTCTACTTAGTTTTTTGTGTAATGAATCGAATTCTTTCCTCAATTTAGCTAATTCCTTATTTGAAGCAAGAGAGGACATCTCATCTTTCAAAGCATTTAAAGAACCAGAATTCTGCAAAAGGCCCTCTTCGATCTTGAGCTGTACTTCAGAGAACATGACTTCAAAATAAGCAAGTTTTTGCTGAATAAGCTGAAAAGCTGTATCATCATAAATGATCGTTGATCTGTCTCCAGATGTATTTTCAACAACCTTTTCAGAGAAATTGCAACCATCAGTTGTCTCTGATACATCTGCCTGTACTGATGAAAGGGATGGGAGCAGAATATCTGTAACTGACATTCCGTTATCAGGCTGGCACCCAGTGCCAGTATCATCGTGTGAACCGATACAACATGAACTTTCTTCCTGCTTGTTTTTCAGATCAGTGACTTTCACCATACTTCCACATCCGTTTTTCATACAAAAGACTCAAGCTTACGTTTGATATCAGGCATCCACTCGGCCATACAAACATCAGCAATATAATCACCATGAAGAGGACGTATCTGGTCATTAATAACCAGTTCCAGTAAAAGGAGCCAGAGTTTTTCTGTCATCCATTTTGGAGAAGAAGCAATTTCATTAAAGGCCATGGCCAATACCTGATCAACCTCTCCGCGTCCCATGACACCTGTTATCTTCTTTTTGATATCTGTAAGTATCTCCATATTCTTTTTATATTCAGAAGATTGTGTGTACATTTCATTGAACACACACTTTGCAAGTTCCCTCAGTTCCCGGGAAACATCTGCGGGGTATGTTGAGAGCTGATCCTTTGTCATCGGCCGCTGCTCGAAAAGATGCTGCATGACTTCCCTTGTGATCTCTATTTTTCGCATGTTCTGAGAAAGGTCCACTTTGGTGGTGAACAATGAGATCAACAGTGCGCCTCTTCCCACAGATGAGAAAATTACAGTACCGAAATCATATTCGATCACTGATTGCTGCAAACCCATGGAGAGTTGCTGATTTATATGCAATAAGTTGCTGGTAATGAGATTTGTCAGTTCGAATATCTTAGGGCCAATACTGTCTGGGATATACGAAGCATATATCTTTCCATCTGCTCCCGCAAACAGCAATATATCCACATCGCTTGTTTCGTAGGTCCTCTTCAACTGGGATACCAGTGCAAACTTTAGCAGAGATACGTCCTCAAGATCCTCTTTTGTTTTTTTCACTGCCATCGGCACCACATCAGATATGCTTATTTCACAAGCTGTTCAAGTTCCTTAAGCTCCTCGATATCAATAAGACCTTCAGATTTCTGTTTTGTAAAACAGGATGTCTGTTCTGGACCAACAAGTGTCTTTTCAACATCTGCAAGGAAAGCAGACTGCTCACTTGCATGCTCGGCAATATGCTGAGCTTCCTGTTTCCGTCTTTCAACATCCTCTTTTCGAATGGAACCGGTAAGCCCCTGGGATTCAAAGAATATCTGGAGAGTTTCCTTGGGCGAGAAGGAATATGCCCAGTTCTTCTTCACATATTCTATACGTTCAAGCAGGCTTTCAGAAGCACCGAGATCACCTGCCGTTCTTATCGCTTTGTCGAATAGATCATCGTATTTATTTGCATCTTCAGCTGAAATAAGAGGAGTGGTTCTGACGACAACACCTATTCCACGGACAAATATATACGGGTAGACTTCTTCCCCGTGCCTTGTAGCACGCATTTTTATGATCTCAAGAGCCCGGTTAAAAGCGCCGCCAATAGGCCTGTAGGAAAGATGAACAGCGCCATCGGACATATAGATAGGGATGAGCACATCCTCACCTACCGTTTCTCCCGGAGATGCATGTTCTTCGGTCGTGATAAGCACTGGGCCAAGCTGCTTCAATGTATAGAACAGCTTGGTGATGATATCTCGCTGTTCCTGCTTATCCTGAATGGCCCAGATAAGGGGAGTAAGGGGGTCAATGACCACCCGTGTCTTTACAGCATAGTCCTTATTAGCCTCCACAAGAGCTGGCAACTGTTCGTCGACCAGCTTGACAAAATCCTTTCCCTTGGAGTGGAAGAAGAAAAGTTCTTTGTTATAGTATCTATCTAAATTGAAACCCAGCATACGGGCTTCCCTGAGGATCTGTTCTGCCGGTTCTTCCATGCTGACATAAAGAGCATTCTCCCCATGTTCAAGCCCATAAGCAAGATACTGCATTGCAAAAGTAGATTTACCAGTACCGCTTGAGCCCACAACTAGCAATGTGGTATTATCGCGCACACCGCCTTCTATCACCCTGTCCAGGCCCAATATGCCTGTAGGGATCCTAACCTCTTCGCTCATAACAGTCCCTCCAAATCATGATCATCGTCCATATCAGAGCTATGACTTATCTGGCCGTTCTCCACAGAGAGGATCAGCGATTCGTTCAACTCAAACGGATAACCCAATTCAACATAAATGACCTCAACGGAAGGCCCACCTATAAACATGAGGTCAGTTACTTTGGCCCAGCCGGAATCTACCTTACGTACGACATCTTTGAGAAAGATATCATTTGATCGTATATCTACCATCAGGCATTCTCCTCTATAATGAGAACTGCCGGTGATGACACGTACCATCTCGCCGGTAAAGCGGGAGATCAGGTCACATTTAAGATTTAGTGAATCGCGAACCATTTTGAATCCTCAGTTTTGTTTTTTCATCTTTGCTATGAGCTCAGCAAAGCTTCCTGCATTCTTTGCTTCATCTTTGATCTTCGATACCTCCTCCTGGATCGATGGCACAGGAGGAACGGACGATGATGGCAAAACAGACGATGTAGACGGTACAGATGGAGTTGGAGGCATCTTTGTAGCGGAAGGCTGTACAGACTGAACTTTAGCAGCCATTTCCCCAAAAGCGGCACCAAAGGCACCATGTTTAGAAATTATGGATTTGAGCTCCTCGGCTGTCTTCCATGGTGGATCGAATATTTTTTCTTTTACCGGCATACTGCCTGCAAACTGCATGTAAGCTTCACCGATATCAGAAAGTTTGCCTCGATCAAGAAGTTTATAGATGGTAAGAATCTCTACCCTGCTGACAAGTTCAGGCTGTTCTATAGCCTGAGGTCTTTTCCCGGAGAGGATCAATTTGTCATTATCATCAAGGAGGATCTGATAAGCAGAAATGGGCTGCAATGATATTTTGAACTTGCAAACCGCTCCACTGTCTTTCGCACATTCTGTCTCCTCGACCATGCATTCCAACTCTAGATCCTCTTTGAAGAACCTGTGTAAGGCATCGGTCGTAGCTACGCATACTTTCTGATCGTGAAGAGCAGGATATATGCTACAAACAGGACAGCCAGGAACTGCGAACACATAATGCATTGGCGCATATCCTACGAGTTGCATGTCTCCCAGACCCACTTCTTTGAACAAATACATCATAAAACCATACAAAGGAGTGGACCTGATCGATTCAATGGTATGTGCACGCAGAAAGATCCGGGTATCCTTCCATGGTACCTTGGATTTTGGGAATCTGGTGCTGATCGTTTCCTGTATCTTTAGCATGGTACCAAAAGCACCAAGAGACTGAGCAAAACTGCCACCTGAAGCCATGGGTGGAGGACCACCTGCCTGTGAGGTCATAAAAGGGGGCAATCCTGGGGGTATATAACTCATATCCTAGACCCCCTGCCAGTAAAAATTGTCAGAAACAAGACCATTACATCAGCTCTTTGATCCTTGTCATACCTTCTTGTGTCAGTTTTCCCATTGTATCACAGAGTCCCTGATCCCTGAGATTTTTGAAACTCCCGGCAAGGGTTTCTGCATCCGTTCCTATGAGGAAGGAAAGTTTAAGCATATCATTGATACCTGTGTAAAGCATGTAAAGCAGTTTCTTATCAATGTCTGAAAGGGACTGAGCCCTGGGAGGAGTTCCACACATCGGCTGCAGATAAGCTTTCAAGGTGTTAACGACTACTTCGTTACCACCTAATAGTGCCACTGATGATGCATATGAATCAGCACTTATACTGGAAGCCTGAAGATAGTCGATGATCAGTACTTGGGTTGTACCTATGGCACGCTGTGCTTTCATACGTATGGTATTAGGAACCTCCCGACCCACCATTGTTATGTTCTTAAGTGGAATAGTGAACCAGCCTTTACCTTCAGAGAACCACAGATTTAGATTAGTGAGATAAAGTACTCCTTTCTCCCAGTTATCAGAGTAGAGAGAAGTTCCCATAATGACAGCTTTGAAGATATAATTAAGATCCACTTTTGCAATACCCTGCTCCTGAGCCATGTTTTACCTATCCTTAATTGTTTTTAGTATAAGTAGATAATATATAGAATTAAACAAATAAAACAGTTTCTATGAGTTTGCAGGTGAATGCAACCATTTAAGATCATGAAAGAAGATGATGAATGGAAAAATAAGAATATCATTGATTTTTAAGAAAATATCGTTCTTTTCCGCACGAAGTGCATACAAAAAGAAAACCCCGGGAGCTACCTGATACTACATATTTATGGGTCATATACTCACCACAACAGCAAGAGGTCATCATTTTGTGTTCTTTTAAGAACTCTCTGCTCTGAGAATCAGCTTGGTCTGCAACATCTGCGATCACAGGAATGGAAGAGAGTTTGGAGTATCCGGCACAATTGCAATCTGTTTCTGCTTTTGGTTCAGCTTTGGCTATGTTATTCAGACCAATGCTTCTGATGAGCGTATCTTCTTTTTCAGGAGTCACTTCAGCATCCTGAAGAGAATTTAAAGTGAAGGCCGGGCGGAGAATATCCTTCACAGAAGTTTCATTCTGGCACTCCACAAGTCCCCCTTTGATCATTATAAGTTCATGGGGAATGCTCTGCAATTCGTAAGCTTCAGGAAGAAAAAGATAACCAGGATAACTACTCAGATCAACTGGACAATTTCTGTCGGGTTCCTGGAAACCCAGGGAAAGAAAAAAAGTCTTTGCTACAGAGTTCACAGGCTTGGTCAGCATATGTCCGGGACAGGCTTTGAAGCTTAGTACGAATAGAGTTCTACCAATACCTGTACGCGCAATAGACGGAGAAACCTCGATAGCCCTCAATACATAGACAGGATGGCCATCCTTAGCATTTTGCTTCCATCTCTCTGCCATTACCCAACCCACGATGGTAACATTATCTATTCCAACTATAAGGGTCACTGATTGTCTTTTGAGCCAACTGCTAAAGTTACCCATGTAGTCGTTCATACCCAGATGTTTATTGAAATAATCAAATCTGCCAATTTTCAGCTTATCCAGCTCATATGGATATTTCAGCTTAAAGAACCTTAATCCACTATTATAATAAGCAAGTTCTATCATATGAACACCAAATCTACATGTTAAAATTCCCAGTAATATGACACAGGTTCTTAAGTTCATTCAGCTTCTCCCCGAACATGCACCTGCAAGAACTTTGCCGGGAGGCCAAGATCATCATGATAACCACCTTTCAGCATATAATCATGGAGCTCATGATTAGTATTGAATATCACACCTGTGCTGCGCATTCTTCCTCTTTAGCGGTCCTTGAATGCTAATTTATTCTTAACATAGGAGATATTTTTCTCTGTCTCTTTAAGGATCATATTCTGCTGATTGCTTTCATATTCAGTAGTTTTAAGTATATCGTCTATAGGATTCGGGAGGTCAAGCAGCGAATTGATGACCACATGCGTAAGATGGCCATTGAACTTATGATAACCACCTTCCATTACGAGCACAAAGTTTCCATTTATGGCAGACATGATCTTCTGTGTCATCATGTGATAGCCAGCAGAAGTAAGATTCAGCTTTATGTGCTGTTCCTTGTAATAGGCATCGAACCCACAGCTGCATATTACAAAATCCGGTGAGAAGTTATGCAAAAGAGGGATCACCAATTCGTCAAAAGCAAAAGCATATTCTTCGTCTCCTGCTCCCACAGGTATTTCCACGTTGACAGTGTAACCCAAACCCGGCCCTTCTCCTATCTGGGAACTGAAACCTCTGCGTGGATAGAAATCATATGGGTCACGATGCAGGGATACAAACATTACAGTGGGATCATTGTAGAATATCTCCATGGTGCCATCACCTGCATGGGCGTCCCAGTCAATGATCATTATTTTGGACAGACCTTTTTTCTTCTGCAGATAACGAGCCAGAACAGCCACATTATTAAAAATACAAAATCCTCTGTATTTATCAACACTCGCATGGTGACCAGGAGGTCGTATCATCACCATGGCTGCGGCGTATTGCCCTGACAGCACAAGTTCGCCGGCCTTTATGGCCGAACCCACAGCAAGTCGAGCAACTTCGAAGGTCTCGGAAGTCATGTAAGTGCTGTCACCCAGAAAACCCCCACCTGAAGCAGAGTATGATCTGACGAACCTGATATAATCATTTGAATGGACCAGTAAAAGGTCTTCTTCTGAAGCAGGATATTTTTCAGTGATAAGATCACATCGTTCACCAAAAACACCACTGCGTTGCAGATAATCCATAGCCCTCGTAAGACGCTCGGGGCGTTCCAAGTCCTGAACACTGGTGTTTTTAGGTGAATGTGCAACGTGAGCTTCGGAGTACAACACAGCCACTTTTGCAGGCAGATCATTTTTAACTCCATGAGCTTTTTTGAACTGAGCCTCAAAGGAAGATTGTTTCATATTCCCATTCATTTGCTGCCGAGGAATATGCTTTTCAGCCGCTGGCATGCGCATAGTTTCAGCCCGTGAAAGCTCTTTCTTCTTCATCTCGGATTCAATTGAATCCAGCTTATCCATAATGCTGACAATATCCTCGGTTACGAGAGGCTTGTCACCCACATCCCTGGTAATGCCCTTTGTGATCTGATCTGAGGTTTGTGTTTGTTTTTCTCGATCCGGAAATGATGCTGCTTTTCCTTTCCCATTTTGGACAAAAACGGCACTTTCTTGTTCCTTATCCGGAATAGACTTTATTGCATCTTCGTTCTTTTTCAATATTGCATTCAATTTTTGATCGATCACTGATTGTCCAGCTGGCTCACGAACAATTGTACTTGTATTTTTAGGATCTTCCAGCTTTATTGCACATGACTCATAAGACACTCCCTCAAAACTGGTGGAAGCCAATTCGTTTAGTTTATTATACCATTCCTGCCCATGATCTGTTCCCATAGTCACAACAGATGATCGTTGCTCCTGTTGATAGCTCACAGCATCATTTGCAGATGAATCAGCATTATTGTTGGGATCAGCACAAACTACAGTATCCTCTGTACTTCCTTTTTCTGGTGAGGCAATGACCTCTTCCACAACAGACATAAGAGAGATGTCATCCTGATCTTTGAAGATATTTCCTGAGCTATCGTTAAAACGTAATGCGATCAGCTTGTTAAATTTTGACATAGCGTCCTTTGCATCATATCCTTTTTCCAGAGCGCCAGTTCCATCTTCCTTGATCATAATGCCTCCGTGTATCAGTATTTATTGAACCGGGACCCATACCGTATCTAAAGTTCCGGCATATTTAGTACCCAGATACTCGAACACAATAGTGGGCTCTTCCACCCCAAGCCATCCTTGCATCTTGGGCACAAATGTCCAGCTTTGCTTCACTGTCTGACCAGCAGCTATGGAACCAAAGAAAAGAGAGAGCTCTTTGATATCCACAGTATTAGGAAATCTGGCTTTTACAGCGAATTTCTCGTATGGCTGCTGAGAGAAATTCTTTACCCATACACCAATAGTTGTCTTCCCGCCCGCCACAACTTGTTGTGAAGGAACGATCCTGATGAACTGAACAAGAGATTCCTTGGGTATGGAAGCAGCATTGCTGGTATCCACAGTCCTGCTACTATTATTGTGTTTTTGTTTTTCCTTCTGGTTGAGATATATACCAGTACCGAAAAGCATTACCGAAAATATACTTATAGGTACAGCGTTCTCTGTGATAGGATCAATAGGAGTCTTTGGAACCTCAATGCTGACAAGACCATCTTCAGAGAGTTCAAGGGGAGCAGAGAAAGTGACTCTGATTATGATCCATCCAATTTCTGTGTCCTGAAGCTTGAAGTATACAGGAAGAAGAGTTCTTTCGATCTCGTTACCATCATCATCGAGTTTTGCCACTGTACATTCCGCCGTAGCAACCGCAACATTGTCAGTATGCCCCTCTGAAGTGATCACCACTTCTTGAAGACCACCTGGAGAGAATTTCTTGTTCTTGAAGGACATCTCTATGCTGGCAGGGACCAGAAAATCCTTGCCTTGATACATACTGAAAGCAAGATCTTTATTGCCGGCATTAACAGCTTCCAGAAATTCAATTACTGTAGTGTTCACTGTTCCTGAAGGATCCTGGCTTGAACAGCCACTTCCGCATATGGAAAAAATGAAAAGGACCAATATGAGGAATAAGTTTGGAGATCTCATTAAACTCATATTATAATAAAGCAAATATATTATTTAACGCTTTCTTCTCACATGAAGGACAAGAATGATCAAAAGTAATTCTACGCCTAACAGAAAAGGCAGAACATATCCATGCTCATACAAATAAGGATCACGGAACTCTACAGTTGTAGCATATTCAAAGGTGGATCTGTTATCCGCCATAAAGCTACGGATTCCACTCTTACCTTCCAGTAGAACAGGGTCTGTTTCCAATGTGGTCATATTCTCAAGACCATTGCTGGAAACAAGAACTGCACCCTTGGGAAGCTGTATACGCATTCTTTCTATCAGGGGATGGCCCATGACCCATATAAAATGGTCATCGGCACCTAGCTGCGGAGTAAGACCGTAATTAATGGTTGTACTTACATAAAGAGGATCTTGGGTGACTTTGCCTGTGGCGTTGTAAAGGTTCATAGTGACGGAATCCATATACAAGGTCACATTACCATCATCCACCTTTACATACTCCATGAACTGTGGAGATCTCGATGCAAGATATGATCCTTTAAAAGAAGAGACCTCCGGTTCCGTTACCTGAGAATCATTATCACTATCCAGAGATGCTCTGAATTCACTTGCATCAGTTAAATTGTATGTTTCAAATATAGTTAAACTTACACTGTTCTTTTCCAGCAGTACATCATTCTCATAGACTGCTTCTGCCATGGCATGGGAAACCAGAAGGAGTAATGCAATTAAGAAAATTGATCCTTTCAAGATATGAGCACCTCCAAATAGAAATTAATATTAATTTATGGATATAATTTTATTGTTTCTTTGATACCGTAGGAAGAGGGAGTAACGAGCTCTGCAATAGTTATTGTTCCGGCTTCCGGAGTAAAGACCAGGTTTATAGTTGTTCTTGGTCCAATGTACAGACCTGAAGCCTTCTGAGAACTGTGCGTAGCTATAGGACCAATTGTCGTATACCCAAGGTCTCCACCGGAAACTGTTGACACATAGATCGTCGCGAGATCCCCTGTATTCATAATAGGAGAGCCTTGCGAAAAGGATACGTCCTCATCACGGATCTTGGACACAGTAAAAAAGTAAGCTGCATTGTCTCCCGGAGAAGCCTGAGTAGAGGTAAGCAATTTTTCCAGGTTAGTATCTGCACTGGAGTTGCTGGAAAAATCGCTCATCAGAATCCCATATAATTTTTCGTTGTTACCATAAATAAGATCATTATAATTAGTGCCGTCTGAGACTGAAATAACCAACTGGTTCAGATCGACAGGAGAACTGCCAACATTAAGTCCGACCTTCATTTTAAGGAGAGAGATATTCTGAGCCATGGAGGTTGAACTGTTCTTAGCCCTTATACCTTCTATACTTTTGAGGACCAGATTAGATGAAACTTCCTGGGTAGCCTGCTTTCCGGTAGCATGTGCCATTTGTTGTAACACACCGGACGTTTGTATGAGCACAGAGGCAGCAACTGCGGCTATCAGTACCATGGCAATGAAAATGATAAGAGTACCAATGCCTATCTGGGCACTGGTATTATCTCTTAAAGAGGATCTTTCTCTGGCCATTGTATTGCCTCTTTTTGCTCACTGCATGATCATGGATACAACTGCACTGTTTCCTTAACACCATATGACGAAGGTGTCACGAAATCAGCATTTGTCACTACACCAGACTCCGGAGTAAGAATGATATTGACAACTGACCTCGGCACCAGGTTAAGGCCGGATTGTTTAAGGACCCCCGAAGTAACCGTGGTACTCACATAGTCATACCCAGCTGAAGCTGCTGATGATGAAGTTGTTGCTATGTATACGTTTATAAGATCGCCAGTGTTCATCACTGGATTAGACTGGGAGAAAGAGGCGTCTTCATCACGGATCTTATCTACTGTAAAGTAATGGTCGGAGTTGTTAAAATTGCTGTTTGCTGTAGTATTGGCTGTAAGTAACTTCTGAAGATTCGTGGCAGGACTGGAGGAACTAAAACCATCCATTGCCCCATCGGCCGCACCGACAGTTGCATATGTTTTATCATTGGCTGCGTACACGAGATTGTTGGCAGTGGTACCGTCAGTAATAGAGATAACTACCTGATTTACGTCCACAGATTGACTACCTACATTCAGACCAACTTTCAGCCTTAAAAGGTCGATAGTTGACGACAGAACTACGGCACTATCCTTTGCACGCACACCTTCAATATTCTTAACGATGAGATTTGAAGATACTTCCTGAGTTGCCTGTTTACCAGTTGACTGTGCCTTCTGCTGCAGTGTACCTGATGTCTGAATGAGCACTGCTGCTGCCACAGCTGCAACGAGCACCATTGCGATGAAGATGATCAGTGTACCAATGCCTACCTGAGCATTGGTATCTTTCTTCATGGTAAGTGTTTTGTTTGCTTTCATGTACAATCCTCTACACGACTATTTGTTGTTTTTTTATATAAAAATAATAGTATATATAAGTTTGGAGGGGAATCTCAACAAAAAGCATCAAATAGCCCCTTGCGTAATAGATATATATATATATAAAAAACATTATATAATAATATGCCTGACAGGGGATGTAAAATGATAGCAGGATTGATACTTAATGCAACAATATGCTTTGCAATAACTGTTTCCTCATTTGCTTTTGCATGGGTGCTTGCAAGCAGTGAGGATAAACACAATGAAAAAAGCAAGCCTGCTCTATGGGCTCTTGTAATTCTCTGGTCACTGGTGGCCTTAACATATCTGCCTACTACCATTCGCATGGCAGCAGCATTTACAGGTCATCCATCCCTTGACCTGATCATGTATAACCTTGCAGCAGTGCCTTTTTCAACGGTCACTGTTCCCCTCGTGTTCTTTATACTATATGTAATAACAGGTAATCAGAAGAGAAGTAGTTATATTTCTTTCCTGTTCATACTTTTCGGAGCGACATATCTGGCGTTGCTTTACTCCAATGGTGTCATTGGACCCACTATCACCGGATATTCCTCAATGTTCAGCATCAACAGTGATATTGCCATTAATATATATCTTGTTGGACTTTTTGTCATTCCCATAGCAATGATGCTGGGAATGATGCTGTTGATATTCCTCCAGCGCATGCCCCGCCACCTGAGATATAGGACTACCCTTCCCCTGGTGTCAATCTCCTTTGTCTTTGATTTTATGCTTACGGATATGATAACAAACCTGGATGTTATGCAAATGGCTGCAAGGATCTTTGTTCTCATTGGTACCGTGCTGGCATTCCTCGCTTACTTCCCTCCCTCAACTTTGCAAAAAACACTCGGCATAAAAAAATCCCAGCATGAGAGATATGAAGAAGAAGAGGAGGATGAAAATGACTTATGAGATAGATGTCGAGATGGAACAAAAAGCTGCTGATTTCTATCAGTCCCTTGGTATAAACCAAGGTCCAGGAGACATCCAGTACAGGCTCATTCTGCTTGTTCTGAACAAGAATGAAGGGGAAGTCACTGAGTTTGCTGATATAAGAGAGTACACTGACCGTTTTGCAGATAAAGGAAGTATTGGAAGCAAAATGAAAACGGTCTTTCAGCTTGAGGGGTTGGTCGAGAAGGTTAAAAGAGGAGGATACATCATCACTGATAAAGGGATCATAGCTGCCAATTTTCTCAAAGACACCACTGATTTCTATAAAAAGACAAAACGTATGGAAGATATTATCGAAAGAATGCCCTGAAGCATATTCACGTGATTTATCAATGATCGGAAAAATATCGACCCGCAACTATCATTTATTCTTCCGCCTAAAAGCATTGATTTAGAACTATGGATCAGAGAGGTTACTTATTCATCACGTGAAGTTAAAAATTACCCCATGCTTGCTAAGGCTCATAAAATACACATCTAAAGACTGCATACTGCTTCTTTTACCTGCGTTAAGATTTTTGTTCATGTAATTGCTCAATTTGTGGGTTTTGTGGCTCACCTCGCCGTACCAATAAGATGAGGCTTGTATTTTCTTCTTTGCTTTGAATCGAGGGGTTATAAAAGATCCAGAAAAGCAAGAAGATGTGATAAGTGAAATGCTGTTGACCAAAAAGTGATCTTAGATCAAAAAGAGGTCAATTTAGAAAGGAAATAGACACAATACCAATATTGAAGAAAATGCCGAATAAAAAAAGATCAAAGGTGAGAATACTCACCTTATGGATACAGAACAACCGTTTCCTTGGTACCGTAGGAAGAAGGTGTTATGAAATCAGCATTTGTCACTACACCTGATTCAGGCGTGAGCACAATACTTATAGTTGCTCTGGGTCCTACTTCCAGCCCTGAATCTTTCTGGGCCTTACTTACAGTAGTTGTACCAATCTTGTCAAAGGTCGTGTCTCCTGCACATACGGTTGAAACATAAAAGATAGCCAGGTCACCTGTATTCATTACCGGCTTTCCCTGAGTGAAAGACCCATCTTCGTCACGGATCTTTTCCACAGTGAAGTAATATTTCGCATTTGCGCCAGGTGCAGCCTGTGTGCCTGTAAGCAGATCATGCAGATTGTCAGCTGCAGTTGCAGAAACATCAAAATCCTTCATGGTATACCCATATGTCTTATGATTGTTGGCATAGATCAGGTTATTCGTACCAGTTCCATCAGTGATAGAAATGACCACCTGGTTGACATCCACCGAGGAGCTACCAACATTAAGACCTACCTTTAACTTGAGCAGAGAAATATTGCCTGCCAGATCGGCAGTAGAATTCTTGGCCCTGATACCGTCTATGCCCTTCACGATCAGATTGGATGAAACCTCCTGAGTGGCCTCCTTGCCTGTGGATTGGGCTTTCTGCTGCAGTGTACCAGATGTTTGGATGAGCACAGCAGCTGCCACTGCGGCTACAAGTACCATGGCAATGAAGATGATAAGGGTACCAATGCCCACCTGAGCACTACTGTTCCTGTATAAATTATATTTTCGGTTAGATTTCATAAGATCGTCTCCTTTAACAAACCCGAAGATATTATGGATAAAGCTGTACGGCCTCTTTCACACCGTATGATGAAGGCGTCACAAAATCAGCATTTGTCACTACACCAGACTCGGGAGTAAGAATTATATTAACAATTGTCCTCGGCACCAGGTTAAGGCGTGAATTCTTAAGACCTGCTGAAGTATCTATGGTACTTACATAGTTAAAGCCGGTTGAGCTGGCAGAGGTTGTAGCCAGGTATAAGTTGATAAGATCACCGGTGTTCATCACAGGATTGGACTGGGAGAACGAAGCGTCTTCATCACGTATCCTGTCTACTGTAAAGAAGTGATCACAATTGTTGAACGTGGTGCTTGCCGTAGTTGTATTTACAAGAAGGAGTTGCAGATTATTGGCTGAATCAGAGACATTAAACCCATCCATAGCTCCATCGGAAGCACCAATGTTTGCATATGTTTTCTGATTGGCTGCATAAACGAGGTTATTTGCAGTGGTACCATCAGTAATAGAGACAACCACCTGGTTTACATCTACTGAGGCACTTCCTACATTCAAACCAACTTTTAGCTTTAGCAGATCTATGGTAGAGGACATATCAGTAGCACTGTTCTTTGCGCGTACACCCTCAATGTTTTTAACAATCAGGTTTGAAGATACTTCCTGAGTGGCCTGCTTACCTGTAGACTGAGCCTTCTGCTGCAATGTACCCGATGTCTGGATGAGTACAGCCGCAGCCACGGCTGCAACAAGCACCATTGCAATAAAGATAATAAGAGTGCCTATACCCACCTGGGCACCTGTGTTTTTAAATAATGTTTTTCTTCTGTTTGCTTTCATGTATGTTCTCCTTTCAACACCTATAGTATACGAATAAAATTATATTACTAGTTAATATATAAAAAAGATATGGTTGCAAATCCAAAAATTAAACATCCCAGACTTATCTTTTGTAATAATTGAAGCGTAAACAGATTCGTAAATAAGCCAAAGAATACCACAAAAATTCATCGTGAAAAGAAGTGCCATCCCGACATAGATTTTATTACCACCCTCTGGCAAAATCTTTAAGTACAAAGTATGGCATGTACATAGTTATACACCAATGTAGATAAAGAGGATATAATGCACGATGTTGTTAATCAGATCCTTAATGAAACGTCTAAAAGAGCAGCTGCTATAAAGATTCCTGATCAGAATGAACGTGACATGAAAAAGGACAAGAAAAGAGATATATTAGCTGCTATACGGAAAAAACAAACAGAAGGTCATATACCAGTTATCTCGGAAGTGAAGCCTGCATCACCCTCACATAAATATATGGATATACCACCGGAAAAGGCAGCCGCCATAGCAATGCAAATGGAAAGAGCGGGAGCTGTTGCTATTTCGGTACTGACTGAGCCAAAATTCTTTCACGGATCGCTTGCTAACTTAGAAAATGTCAGAAGAGAAGTGGATATACCGGTGCTCCGGAAGGACTTCATCATTGATGAAAAACAGCTTGGGGAAATATCCTGTGACATCATATTATTAATAACAAGCGTACTTGGAGCAAGACTCGGAGAATTTGTAAACCTTGCTATTGCAAAGGGCATGGAGCCACTGGTGGAAACACAAAGCGAAGAAGAACTATACATAGCCCTTGCAACAAATGCAAAACTAATAGGCATCAATAACAGGAATTTCCATACTATGGAAGTGAGCCTTAACAACACCATAGCACTGGCTCCGCTTGTAAGGAAATACGATATTGACCATGGCACTGACCACATTATCATCAGCGAAAGTGGAATACATTCAGGCGCAGATGTGAGAACGGTAACAGAGGCTGGTGCCGATGCTCTCCTCATAGGGACCGCTATAATTAAAAGCGATGATATATACCATAAGACAAAGGAGCTAGTGGAGACAAAAAATGTACAAAAAACTTTCCAGGTCCAAAAGTGAAAGAATCATTGCAGGAGTATGTGGAGGAATCGGAGCATATCTGAATATCGACCCGACTCTGGTAAGGCTCCTGTGGATATTTCTGATATTCCTGGGTGGCGGAGGGATTCCAGCGTATTTTATAGCCTGGCTGATAATTCCTGAAGAATATTAAAGCGATCAAGATAATTAAAAACGGCCTATTACTAAATTAGGATCAATACAGATAACTGGAGTGTAAACTATGCAAAAGCCTACTTATGGGAGGTTCGGTGGCCAGTTCGTGCCCGAAGTGCTGATGCCGGCATTAAATGAACTGGAAGAGGAATACGAGCGATATAAGGAGGCTCCCGAGTTTCTCAGGGAGCTTAACTACTATCTCACAGAGTTCGCCGGTCGAAGCACACCTCTGTACCATGCAAGGAACCTAAGTAAAAAATATGGTACAAAGATATATCTCAAACGTGAGGATCTGGTACACGGTGGTGCTCACAAACTTAACAATACGATAGGACAGGCATTGCTTGCAAAATACATGGGTAAGAAAAGACTTATTGCTGAGACGGGAGCCGGGCAGCATGGCACTGCAACCGCTATGGCCGGAGCTAACATGGGATTTGAGACTGTTGTATATATGGGTGCCAAGGATGTGGAAAGGCAGAGAATGAATGTGTATCGCATGGAACTTATGGGTACAAAGGTGCATCCTGTGAGGTCCGGATCAATGACCCTGAAAGATGCGATAAATGAGGCTCTGAGAGATTGGGTAACCAATGTGGAAAATACACACTATCTTATAGGCTCTGTAGTGGGACCGCATCCTTATCCTATGATCGTGAGGGACTTCCAGAGTGTGATTGGCACGGAAGTCAAACAGCAGATCATGGAAAAAGAGGGAAGGCTTCCTGACTCCATTGTTGCCTGCGCAGGTGGGGGAAGCAATGCCATGGGTATATTCCACCCCTTTGTAGAAGATACTGATGTGAAGCTCTTACCGGTGGAGGCGGGAGGTTGCGGTATGCAGGTGCAGGGGAAGACTGCAATGCATTCTGCTTCCCTTGGAGCGGGTGAGGAGGGGATCTTGCAGGGTGCAAGAACGCTTATCCTGCAGGACAAGTACGGACAGATCCTTGAATCTACATCTGTGTCTGCCGGACTGGATTATTCAGGAGTGGGACCTGAACTTGCGCACCTGGCAGAGACAGGCAGAATTCAGCCAGGCAGTGTGAATGATCAGGAAGCTCTGGATGCATTCCATGAACTTTGCAGGCTTGAAGGTATAATCCCGGCGCTGGAATCATCTCATGCACTGGCATACATAAAGAAAATGGCAGACACAGGTGAACTTGGGGACCTGGTGGTAGTGAGCCTTTCAGGAAGAGGGGATAAAGACCTTGAAACTGTATTAAAGGTAAAAGCAACTGCAGGTGATGAGAAATTATGAGGATAGCAGATAAGTTCCGGGAACTGAAAGCAAAGAATGAGAAAGCCCTCATTGCTTACTTATGTGCAGGTGACCCAAGTACAGATGCCACGAGAGAATATGTGCATGCACTTGTAAAGGGTGGAGCTGACATAGTGGAACTGGGCTTGCCTTTCTCGGACCCTGTGGCAGACGGACCGACTATACAGGCAGCATCTGACAGGGCCCTGGAAGCCGGTATGAACACAGATGTGTATTTCTCTCTTGCAGCATCTATTAAAGAACACATTCCACTAGTATGTATGACATACTATAACCTCATCTTCAGAAGAGGGGTGGAAAAATTCGTGAAGGACTGTGCTGCATCAGGCATCACCGGCATAATAGTGCCTGACCTGCCCATAGAGGAAGCCGATGACATCCTCAAAGCCTGTAAAACATATGACGTTGACATGATATTCATGGTAACCCCTGTAACGGACAAGGACAGGATGCAAAAGATATTCAGCAAAGGTTCGGGATTCATTTATATAGTATCCCGTCTGGGAGTCACAGGAACCCGTGTTGATGTGGCAAAGTCCACAAAAGAGATCCTGGAGAAAGTGAGCACAAAACTTCCCAGAGCAGTAGGCTTTGGCATCTCCGATGGCAAGCAGGCTGCAGAGGTCATAGCAGCCGGTGCCGATGCCGTAATAGTGGGATCGGCCTTCGTGAATATAATCGCTTCTAAGAACAACGTGGAAGAAAGATTAGAACAATTGGCCCGGGAACTGAAGGCCGGATGCAGTGGCCAATAAAGGCGAATGCATACGTTTACAAGACCATAAAAAATAAAATTTTTTACTCAAATATCTGATCCACGAACCACTTGGGATCGAACTTTTGCAGGTCGTCGTACCCCTGGCCCATGCCCAGGAACAGAATGGGTTTGCCCGTGATATACGCAATGGATATAGCAGCGCCTCCTTTGGCGTCTGCGTCTGTTTTGGTTAAAATGGAGCCATTAATGGGCACCGCTTCATTGAACTGGGCAGCCCTCTCTACGGCATCGTTGCCTGCTACGGCCTCGTCCACGAAAATAATAAGATCTGGAGTACTTACTCTACAAACTTTCTTTAGCTGCTCCATGAGATTGAGGTTGGTGTGCATACGGCCTGCAGTATCTGAAAGCACTATGTCTGCCCTATGAGCCTTAGCATATTGTATCGCATCGTAAACAACCGCTGCTGGGTCACCACCTTCCTGATGTCGGATAACCTTTACACCGACCCTGTCGCCGTGTATCTGCAACTGATCTATGGCTCCTGCCCTGAAAGTGTCACCAGCTGCAAGGACTACGGAATATCCCATGTCCTTGAAACGTTTCGCTGTCTTGGCGATACTGGTGGTCTTTCCAGTGCCATTGATGCCAACAAAGACCATGTGTACGGGTTTACGGGCATTTCTGACATAATCATCCAGGTCAAAAATGTTTGCGCTCATCACATTGTACAAAGCATTACGCAAAGCCTGTTCAACAATATCAGTAGTATCCTTACCTATCTTCCTGCGGGAACCTACAAGCTCGGATTTCACTTCTTCTGTAATGGCTTCTGCAACAGTAAGAGCAATATCGCTCTCAAGCAAGGCGATCTGGAGATCCCATAGAGGTTCTTCAAGATCCTTCTCATCGAGAATGAACTCACGCTCAAAGACCAGGGCCTTTGCCTTGCTTACAAGACCTGTCTTCTTCTGCTCAGGGGATTTGGAAGCTTTAGCGTCTATATCTTTTGTATCTGTAGTCTGATCGGATACAATAGTCTTCTGAGGTTCTACCTCATCGTTCACAATTTCGGTTGCAACACCAGACAGAAGCTGCTCCTCTGTTTCTGGTGTGGAGGGAGAAATGAAATCGATTTCAGATTCTTCTTCCTGAGCAGGCTCCACAGGAATGGCCTTTTCATCGATCTGCTTGCCGAGACTTTTTGTAAAGCCGCTGAGCTTTTCTTTCAGTTTATTGAACATACGATCAACTCTGCGGAAATGACAGAAAAAAAATTACTGGGTGCCTGACTGAGCACCCTGCTGCAGTGCAGCTACATGAGTTTCGATGGCCTGCATGCCCTGAGCCAATTGCCCCAGGGTAGTATTCATCTTTTCCAATATCTTATCAAGCTCGCTCTTACGTCTCTGAAGGATTTCCTTTGCTTCAGGAACGGATTTCTCGATACTGATGCCAGCTCCAACATTTACCACTACTTTATCGATCATATCGAGCTTAGCATAGACGAATGAACCGGATCCAATTGGGACCATGGTATGGGCGCCTTCTTTTTCTTTTTCCAGCTCCTCAA
Source organism: Methanomethylovorans hollandica DSM 15978 (assembly GCF_000328665.1). Lineage (NCBI taxonomy): Archaea > Methanobacteriati > Methanobacteriota > Methanomicrobia > Methanosarcinales > Methanosarcinaceae > Methanomethylovorans > Methanomethylovorans hollandica. Next base: position 866,604 of record NC_019977.1, on the reverse strand, counting down.
TAGTAGTGATGGCCCGCTGGCAGTCCTGTGCAGACAGGCTCACCATATTTAGCTGCTGCTGTAAAGACTCTGCTCTGCGCTGATACTCACGGTGTTGCATCAAGAGGCTGCGTGGATCCGTGTCGTTCATCTCTGCCATGGATCATGCCTCAGCGATGCTTTCTATTTTTATGAACATTCTTTTAATGCCATGCTTGCTGCCAAAAATAGAATATACCTTGTCTTCTGCATTCTTTTCATTCTGGCTAACAACTTGCTTGGTGAATTTTTCCCATTCACATCCGGCTTTGAACTTCCCTTTAACAACAAAGTCCTTCATATTGATCACCCATATATAAATTAAAATATTCTTACTCTTTCGCAATAAAGCCCAGAGCGCCCTCTATCCTGCCCAGCTCATAGCCAGTGGTCTTGGAACCTGCCACATAACCTTTGGAATTTGCGAGCAGACCTGAACCTACCATGGGAGTACCGAAATTGGTAGTTCCTACATCCACAGGCAGTTCAAATATCTCTTCAAGGAATGCCAGTTCCTGTGTAGTGGTCCTGGGATGCACAAGCAATCCTCTATTTGTTGCTGCCCCAGCCATACCTACTGTTTTCAGACCTGCGATAGTACCCCTGTAGACGTCCACTTTCAAAGTCTGTGAAATGACTTCAATAGAGCGGTCAGACAACTCTGGGTGGACCAGAGCAGCCGAATCGTTAGCAAGGACAATATTTCCAAGCGCATTTAACTTATCTGGAAGACTAGAGATCGGAAGGCCGGTAACCTGCAAGCTCTCAAGAGAGCTGCCTCTGGGAACAATAAAGCCAGCGGAGTTACCCCTGATCATAGAGCCAATGACACTGTTCTGACTCATTATGACCTCTATTACCTGGACATGCAAATTGTCAGCTATGATGTCCTTAGCACTTGCCTTTGTACCACAAGGCACCAAAGCAAAGTCTTCTGTACAAGTAGCGAAAACTCCTATGATAGGAGTATCCATTATATCCAGAGTAGGAATTGTCATTTCAACATACTTCGCTTTCTGAAATAGGAGAGGGTAGTATCCTCAGGCAAGTTCTGCCTCTACTACTCCATCTTCAAACTTCGCAGCACGTACCCTTATAAAGGATGGAGGCTTCTGCATACCCCTTTCCCATACCTTCTCATTTATGGTCGTGTGCAACTTTACCTGTTTAGATTCTACCTTCATATGTTTTGTAAGGTAATTCCTTATGAGCGTCATAGCCTTATCCGCCCTTCTATACCTGGGTAGTTCTTTTATTGAACGCAGGGGGATCGTATATATCTGCTCTTTAACTGCATCTTCTGCCATTATCATCACACCTACTTACTTCGCATCCAGATCGCTTCTTCTCCAGCTTCTTCTCTTGGGGTGACCTACAACCTTTCTGGAGGTCTTGATTATCACCCAAGTTGGAACCCTGTGATTCTGCCTGTGTGCTTTTGCAAGCCTAAGTTTTTGTCCTTTAGTATTCTGGCTCACTTGTCTCACCTATCTATGGAATCATAAATTGAATAAGATGTATATCAAGGTTTGGCTCTATTGAGCATATTGCTTTTTATCAATGTCAATTAAGGATATCTACATACCATTTATTGTAACATATTATTTATTACATATATTATTTCTTACGGCCAATGACATGGGACTGAACATGCGAAGGAAAAAGCTTCCTCATAATGTTTTCATCTTGTCTTTGACGTGTGATCTCACGCAATTCTGTTTCATAATCTGCCTTGATCATCTCTGAACTTTGTCCTTCGTCTATTATCAGATATTTATTTACCAGATAATCAACAGCAGATCTGCCATATCCCTTTAGCGGACATATGTATTTTATACCTAACCTGTCCTCTATGCTGCGGGACTGGCCAATGGTCAATACAGGAACACGGTCATCCCGGCGTACTCCATCGACAACTGCTGAAACACCCTTTTCGGAAGCAAGCTGTTCCACAGCAGCATAATGGATATGGTTAATGGAGCTTCGAGGGAAACCATCCTTTATGAGAAGACCATAGGCGTCTTCCAGCACCTGCCTGTCAAGTTCAAGGATCCGATGAGGAAAGCCAAGTTTTTCAGCTGCCTGGCTGGCAACTTCGCCCACCTGTAACACACCGAAAGTGCATGTCACCAATTCGATCTCAAAGAACGGCTCAAGCAATATAGCCGACAGAGAACTGTCCTTTCCACCACTGAAAAGAACTGATGCCTTCATGACCCTTGATCATACCCTTGTTATACTAGTCTTGCGCTTCTTGGGTTGCATCTGAGCCAACAGCGCCTTTAATTTCTCGTCTGTTATTTGTGACTGCAGGCGCCCATTCTGTGCAAGCATTATCAGCTGGGATTCCAGCTGATCTACCAACTCGGGCCTGGACATTTTCAGCGTTGTCATGCGCTCTCTTGCTTCAGGAGTAAGAATCTGCCGAAGAATGGATTGCTTTTTGGCTTCCATTTCAGCCTGCATCTGTTCCTGCTGATAAGCAGCCTGAATATCAGGATGCATTTGAGCAGCCTGTTGGTGCTGTAATTGTTCAAGCCTCTTTCTGCGGATATCCTCAAGTTCACCTGCCATGGAATCACCTGTGATATACTGTTGACTTACAGGAATATGGAAGTTTATCTGCGGTTAAATGCAAATTTAGTATTTTGCAAGTCCCGGTATCTTCTCTAAGAGTGCCTGCTTGACCTCGTATGCGGTATTGTCCAGCATGGATTGACCAGCAGGAGACACAACACGTCCGCTCTTCAATGATCGAACGAAACCCGCTGCTTCGAGCTGCTGTGCAGCCTCTCTAGCAATGGAACCGCTTCCTTTGGCCTTTCTGTGGGGTTGTGAACCCATATCTTTTTTACCTCCGTAGACAGACCGTAGTCTTTCTACGCCGATGGGACCATCAGTATAAATAGTTCTTAACACAGCGGCACAACGAATGTACCACCAGTTATTATTCATAGGGGCAAGCTCCTTGTGGGCACCGGTCTTAACATAGGCTGCCCATTCTGGAGGCTGTACATGCTCATTCTCCTTTAACTTTTCTGCTACCTTGGAGATCAGGTCACTTGCAGGAACATCATATAACGTAGTCATTCTATTCTCCCTGGATTCGATAATAAATTTACAGATAATTGGACTCAGCATCTGGAAACTTGGATACGGTGGAGTACTGCTTTTAAACTCTCAGTTAGTATATACGCTTTTCGGCAGAAAGAGGTGAATTATTTTTTGAAGGTCTGTTCTCTTCCCGGACCCACTGAGACATATTCTATAGGTACACCTATCTTTTCCTCCAGATATGATACATATCTGCAGGCAGCTTCCGGCAGATCGGAGAACTGGCGTACATGTGTAAGATCATCTGACCATCCCTCTAATTCGTCATAAATAGGAACACACCTTGCAAGGTCGGCAGTAAGCTCCGGAGGGTATTTGATGGACATACCATCGAGTTCATAACCTACACATACTTTTAACGGGTTGATGTCAGAAAGCACATCAAGCTTTGTCAAGGCAAGCTCAGTATAACCATTGAGGAAAACAGCTTTCTTTACCAAAGGCAGATCAAACCATCCACAGCGCCTTGCCCTACCAGTAGTGGTGCCAAACTCCCCCCCAACCTGCTGAAGATGCTCTCCCACATCATCCTTCAGTTCGGTAGGCAAGGGACCTTCACCTACACGAGTAATATATGCTTTGACTATGCCCAACACATTGTCGACTTTGGTGGGGCCTACCCCCAAGTTGGCACATGCAGAACCCGCAATAGTACAAGATGAAGTAACAAATTTCTGTGTCCCATGGATCACATCAAGATGCGTCCCCTGCGCACCTTCAGCCAGGACATTTTTACCCTCTTCCAATGCTTTATTTATCTCCAGAGATACATCCGTCATATAAGGTGCAAATTGTTTACCCAGTGAAACATAGAGATCAATGAACTCATTATCCATGACAACAGATGGGTTACCGTCTAGCTCCCGGATGGAATTCTCCTTCTGGGAAGCAAGTTCCCCAAGCCTTGCAAGTAATCTCTTTTTGTCTATGAGATCAGCTAAGCGTATTTCATCTCTTGCAACCTTGTCAATATATGCAAAACCTATACCTTTTTTAGTTGTTCCTATCTTCTCAGAACGACTTGATTCTTTAAGACCATCAAGTTCAATATGGTATGGCATTATTATGCTGGTCTTAGCGTCGATACCAAGCTTATCGGGACCAATATGTATCCCTCCTCGAGAAAGTATTTCCAGTTCCTGTGCCAGAGATTGAGGGTTGAGAACTGTACCGGGACCTATGAGCACCCTAGAGTCTAGCAGAAAACCTGAAGGTATGAGATGTAGTTTATAGACAGCATCACCGACTTTGACAGTGTGGCCAGCATTATCCCCTCCCTGGAATCTTACCACAAGGTCGTATTTATCAGATATCAGGTCAACTATCTTCCCTTTTCCTTCGTCACCGAACTGAGCACCTGTAATGATCGTAAACATAGGATGCAGATGAACGTAGATGCATAATAATTTTGTGATGCAATTTTATGATGCAGAATTACAATTCCTCATCGAATAGTATCATACTTGTACCTTCATCAAAAGGATCAGTATCGTCCTTACTGCATCGCAGAATACGTGTATTACCCATATCAAGCAAAGTGTCTATAAGTTTTTCGACCAGATTAAGTGTTACATTGAAATCTGATTCAAGCATAAAAATTGCATCCTGCCTTTTGATGGAAAAATTACAGGAATTTGATCTACGTGAAGATGTACATGAACTATATAATTCACATCTTTGAACTCTGGAAATGTGCTTGAAGTGCACAGCAAGTCCATGCCATGAATAAACATTATGTAAACCTTTGATCCCATATAGATTTGGTTTGCTCTTATCCTGAATATCGGGCATATTATTAATAAATAATAATAATAATAATAATAACAACAACAACAACAATAAATAAGCTATTCATTTTAGAGGAAGAAGGTAATAACTAAGGGAAACACATTACTAATATACGAAAAACAATTACAACAATTGATAGCAATGCTCCGGATAGTAGAAAAGATATATATAGAGATAAGGAATATGGACAGAACAATATGTTACTCTCTATAGCATCTGCAGCGTTAGTAAGTGCAATGGCATCTGTCAGTACAAAAGGTGCAACCGCATCTATGACCACAGCTATGGGACTGCCTGAATATGGATTTTTTGCTGTCTTTGCATTGGTGATATTACTCTGTGCAAAACTTATGCTGGCAGCATCCACAAAATGGAACAATGCCATCAAATGCTCACTGGATATGAGCATCATACCACTGTTGATATCTTTCGCTGCCATAGTGGTTTATAAGATCATTATTATAATCTAAGTGGTATAACCAAGAAAGTCGATCATTGTAGTTGATGATTGTCTTATATAAAGAACTCTAACAAATAAATAAATAAATTTTGAGTATAATATTCTTCTAAACTTTCTACTTTTGTTCATATTTAAATAAGACTATTTATTGACTTCAGCTATATGTAGAGATGTTTATAAATATTAGATAATTTTAGATAAATAATTATTAAATGAAATTTTTGACTCTTATAAAAAAATAAGATTTTATTTTGCTTTAATTAAATATTATCCTTGAAAATTCAAGGAATATGCGTTTATTAGAATATCCCTAGCCCTGGTCCTAACAAGGGTATAATGCTGAAAAGGAAAACATTGACAATACCGTGGGTAAGAGCAACAAATGGAAGGCTTCGGGTTTTGATGAACATGTAACCAAGTATAAGACCTACCAGCGATGCAAAGATGATCCCTGGACCTATTCCATGAGTGGAACTCATAATACCAAAAAGCAAACTAGTAGCAATGAGCCCTATCGCAGGACCAAACACACCTTCGAGTCTAGTTTGAAGAATAGACCTGAATACAAGCTCCTCCACCAAACCTACGCAAAAGATCATAATCAAGAAAACGTCCATCATATTATAGAAAGATGTATCTGGTACAAGAGGAACAGCAGGGTAAATAAAGTACTCTAATTCTGCAATCAGCAAACCGATCACTAATGAGAGAGGCAAGTAAAGAAGAAATTTCTTGAAGGACAGTCCAAGCTGTACCGAGGAAAAGCTTTGATGCCTTATTATAAGGAATATAGGTATAAACAGTGGTACATATATATAGAAATACCGATACAAGACCATTTCAGAGAACACAGGCATAGAGAAATTGATCAGCCTTAACAGAGGCAAGAGCATAAGAGCCTGCAGTGCCCATGCTACATATTTATCTTTGATGCTGACAGTGCCTATGGACACAACTATAAGAAGAAGAGTATGTAGTAGGATAGCGGCTCCCAGGATTCCAGAGAACATTAAGATTTCCGCAAACACTATGAGTAAGATAGTAAGTAAAACAAGAAGTGCAGACCTTGTAGTCAAACGGGAGAAGTCATGCTCCTGCCATTTTCCATGATCATATTTTTCACTATCCTGCATTTAGACCCCTCCTGTTACATTGACCCAGAGATGGAGATCTCTGTAAGGAACAGTCAAATTATCGTTCTTGTAGAGCAGGAACTCTAATTTCATGTTATCGCCAACAGAATTTGGCGTGAACTCTACAGGCTCCTCCCAGGTAGCATTATGTTCCAAACTGAAACTCTTGGCATTGGCTGGAACCGGAAGCGATTCATTGTCGAGTCTAATGTCCATTGTATATTTAACAAGCTCATATTCGTGATTGACCACACCAACGATCACTTCACCACTGTCCCCCAGAGTGTAGAGAGTAGTATAATTTTCGGCCTTGCCATCCATACCAAGAATATAGAATTCTGTGAACTTTTCACCTTGTTTTGGAGTTACCACAACATAAACAAGTGCCACCACAGATAACAGTACCGAGATCACAAGAATAATAGTCAGAATGCGGTCCAGCTTGTTTTCTGATTGCCCGCTGACTGGCTCTTTAATGGCTGCATATACATCACCTGAGGACACCGAGAATGCCTTTTCAGAAGGAAGCTGAGCTCTTCTGTAAAATGCAATTACACACATCAAGAGAGTGAAGACTGATAAAGAGACCAATATTGGAACGAGCCTTATACCCCAAGAAGTGTAGTTAAGCCCGAGACCTATCAGTGGCACTACGGCGATACTCAGACCAAAACCCAATGCAAGACGCTCAATTCCATCCAGGTCATCCTTTGCCGGAAAAAGAGCGGCTATCAAAGCATAGCCCGGAAGGAAAAGTACCATAGGCAAACCGAGTATAGTCCTAATAGGTGTGGAAGCCAGCTCCGGTATTAACACGAATAAGTCAGTAAGCAATACTAGAACGGCAACAATAGGAAGATCAATAGAATTATTCCTTTTATGTGGCATGGCTATCCCTGTGATGTAATTCATAGTAATTGAATGTTTCTAAAAGAGTTTAAATAAACAAACTTAACATATAATATAGAGTTCTATCTGTTGATTAGATTTTCATATTTTTAGATAACTCTTGATAGAGCAATATGCGAGATTGAGGTATAATAATCATTGATAAGTATTCTTCTTCGATATAACCCACTATATTTATATTACAATTGTGCATATCTTTTATAGGAAATTTTAACCTGGCTTATCAAAAGGATCACAGATTTGTCCTATATGGATATTTTTCCATTTATGGCATTTAAGTTCTGGCAGGAGACCTGAACTGTAATCATAATGATCCTGAAATATACAAGGGGGTTCAGTACATGGATAAAATGAAAAAAGTAGGTATTCTTGGTGCAGCTGCTCTTATAGGTGCAGGATTAGCAGCATTGTCTGAAGAGAGAATAAGAGAGTTCGTTAAGGAAAAGATTGATACCGGCGCTCTGAGCAAAGAAGAGGGCAAGACACTGGTGGAGGACCTGGTTAGCGAAACTAAAAAACAGAAGCTTGATCTGGAGAAGAACATTGTAGAAAAGATCCGTGCTGCGGTCCTGAAAGCCGACAAGCAGCTCTCGAACCTGGAGGCAAGGATCGATGAGACTAAGATACAGGAACTTGAAGCTGAACTTGAAAGAATGAAAAACCTCCGGAAAACTGAAAATAAAGACTAATACATCTCAAAAAGAAAAGTATTATCCCCTCTTTCCTTTTTAAGTATTGAAGGGATAGTATTTTTCACCACTATTCTTATAATATTATTATATGTGTTTCAAGCCAATGTTCCATTTTTTGCATTTTAGACACTAAAATAAGTTCAAATTCTGTTCCGTGTATGACGAAAGCGAAATGTCCTTGATCATACAGCAAAAAAGATGCTGGATACTGGAAAAAATAGTCATCAGAAAATGAAAGGTTATAAAAAAGTAAAAAGCAGGAAAAAAGCCGTAGACTTAATCTTTGTCTCCTGCACAACAGCAGGATATGTTGCCTTTAAGGATTTCTTTCCACTCGCCTATGACATCATGGGTCCAGCAGTCATCCGCACCTGCGGCCTCACGCATTGTCAAAGCCAGGATATAGGTCAATTCTTTCACAGTTGCGCCTGCTTCAAGAGCACCTTTGAAATGTTTAAGTACACAGGGTTTTGAGCGGGCTTTAATTGAAAGAGCAAAACAGATGAATTGATATGTCTTTTCATCAATTGTTCTTTTGTCCCTGTATATCTCATCGACCTCATCCAGCTTCTGTGCGAATTCCGGGAAAAACTCCTCCAGCATCCTCATATTATTCACCTCGACCATCTACACACATATAGATTATAAATTCCAAAGTATTCTTTGATCTGTGCAATATCAAATTTATATCAGTTTCAAGCTCTATATTCTTTTCGTCACCTGGTGATTAAATGTTCTGTGAAGATAAAAAGTCAGTTACTTTTTGATATACAACAGTATTTCATCAGGAGAGCTGAAATAAGACAGCATCTTTTCCATAATACCCCTATCATTTGACCCCGCAGGCTCATAAATTAATTCAGGAGATATATGGATACATGCTTCTGAAAATGCCATCTCACAAGCAGCTACATGCAGATGCATGGAATCTACAAGCACCCCATCCATATCAAAGATAAGGGCAGGCTTCATAATATATATATAAATAGTTAGATATATAAAAATGATGGAAAATTTATATCCATCATAAAAATTGTGTTTTAACTGAAACTGTTAAGACCAGCCATATCCAGCGTCACAAAATAGTCATCCACAGTCTCAGCCCTGCGGATCTGTGCAAAGCTGCCATCTTGTCTTAGCAGGATCTCTGCAGATCGGAGTTTACCATTGTAGTTGAAACCCATAGCATAGCCATGAGCTCCAGTGTCATGGATGACCAGAATATCTCCACGCTGCACTTGCGGAAGCATCCTATCAATGGCAAACTTGTCATTATTCTCACATAGAGAACCAGTGACATCGTACTTGAAACACGGCTGCTCGTCCTCCTTGCCAAGAACGGTAATGTGGTGATATGCACCATATAGACCGGGCCTCATGAGGTTGGCCATACATGCGTCAGTGCCGACGTAGTCCTTATAGATATGTTTCATGTGACGTACTGTTGTAACAAGATATCCATAAGGACCTGTTATCACACGTCCGCATTCCAGATAGATCTTAAGAGGAGCCAAACCGTTCGATTCAATGATCTTTGCATACTCCTCCCTGACGCCCCTGGCAATGACATCATAAGGCACAGGCTCTTGCTTCGGATGATAAGGTATACCAATGCCTCCCCCAAGGTTCACGAACTCGAACTTTATACCAAGCTCACCGGAAATATCAGCTATAAGCTCGAAAAGGAGCTTTGCCGTTTCTACAAAATACCGTGGGTTTAACTCATTGGATGCTACCATGGTGTGTAGGCCAAATCTCTTCACACCTTTATCCCTCATGTACCTGTATCCCTCAAAGAGCTGCTCACGGGTAAAGCCATACTTGGCTTCCTCAGGTCGGCCGATTATTGCATTGCCTTCCTTCAGAGGGCCCGGGTTATACCTGCAGCATACAAGTTCCGGCAGGCCGGCCTCATCTTCCAGGAATTTGATATGGCTTACATCATCGAGATTTATTATAGCACCCAGTTCTTTGGCCTTCCTGAACTCATCTGCCGGAGTGTCATTTGAACTGAACATAATAGATTCTCCCACGATGCCGGTATTCTCTGCAAGCAATAACTCAGGCAGAGAACTGCAATCTGCTCCAAACCCCTCTTCCTTGAGGATCTTTATAATATAGGGGTTTGGAAGAGCTTTCACAGCAAAGAACTCCTGGAAACCTTCCAGTATGCTGAAAGCTTCCTTGAGCCTGCGGGCATTTTCCCTGATACCGTTCTCATCATACAGATGGAAAGGTGTGGGATATTGTGCAATTATCTCAGAGATCTTTTCTTTTGTGAAAGGGAGTGCTTTTGATACCATTTTCTACCCTCTAAGCCAAAAAGGCTGTATATATCGTCATTATATGATAAATGGAATAAACTATACCTGCTTGGATAAATACTAATTGGAAAATCCATGATCAAATTCTAATTACAAACAAAACAAGATAATATACAAAGGAAAATATAATGTCAAAAAATTCACTATCTCAAGGCTTGAAAGCACCTTTATTCTGCCTGCCAGACCAGAATGGAAACGAAAAATGCCTCAAAGACCTTAAAGGGAAATGGGTCGTACTTTATTTTTATCCCAGGGATAATACAACAGGATGCACAAAGGAGGCTCAGGACTTCACTTCACTTAAAGACGCTTTTGAAGATGAAGGAGCAATGATCCTGGGCGTGAGCCGGGACAGTATAACCTCGCATCAGAAATTCATGGAGAAAAAGGAAATAGGAATAACACTGCTTTCTGATACAGAGATCGCTGTGCATAAGCTATACGATGTATGGCGCCTGAAAAAATTCATGGGAAAGGAATCAATGGGCACTGTCAGAACAACATTTCTGATCGACCCGGAAGGTAACATTGCAGAGATATGGGACAATGTGAAAACAAAAGACCATGCACAAGCTGTGCTGAACAGTTTAAGGTCAACAAAGAAATAAAAAATGAAATAATCAAATATCTAATTTGCCTGAAAGATGTAAAAATATAAGGAAATAGCCCAAAACCAGTATGATTAGTGAGATGAGCCAGGCCCACCTTAAAATCCGTGCCAGATTATGAGGCTTTCCAAGTTCTATGAAGAGACGGTCGGCCAAATTGGGCCGATCTTCTTCAGGTTTTTCAGATCCCATATACGAGAATCTTATCCTTTGATCTTCTTGAGCCTGAAAGTGTTCTCTCTTTCCATCTCTTCAAGACGAAGTTTTATGAAGTCCATAGATTCCTGCAGTTCAGGAATTACCTTGAACTCAAGAGCATTTACACGGCGTTTGGTCTTTTCGATATCATCGAGCAGTTTCTTCATAGTAGTTTCTATCTCTGCTGCAACAATGATGTTCTCCACCAGCACCTCATAGGCGTCTGCAGCCTCATCGGTATAGGAACTGGTTCCCAGTATACCATAACCACGTTCCTCTATGGATTTACGTACACTGGAGGACTCAATCTTCGGGACCACAACACCCATTATGTTACGGCTTTCAAGTTCTATCTGGGGAATGTTCTGCAGGGCGAAAGCTGTGGATTTGACGGTAAAGATACCGTCAACAGCGTTTGCAATACCTATTTTCTTATTTGCCACTTCATAGGCCTGGTCCAGCTCAGACCTGACATCCTTTGCTTTACTTAGGATCTCGAAGAACTCAAGGATCAGTCCATCCCTCTTCATTTTAAGTAACTTGTGGCCACTCTGAGAGAGCTGGATCTTCTTCTTGAGCTCTATAAGCTCTGAACGGGTTGGTTTAACATCCTTTGCGCCCATGTTCGTTCACCAGGTTCCCTTTAGTTGCTCTTCTTGTGAGCAGGGTGGTATTTCTCTATGAACTTGTTGTCTACCCTTGTGAGCAGAGCTTCCGGAAGCTCTGAAAGAATAGACCATGCAACGTTCAGTGTATCCTCAATGGATCTGTCCTCTTCCCTTCCCTGACGCACGAACCTGTCCTCGAACAGATCTGCAAATTCCAGGATCCTCTGGTCTCTCTCAGACAATGCGTCCTTGCCCACGATAGCCACTAGTCCTCTGAGGTCACGGCCTTCTGCGTATGCTGCATACATCTGGTCTGAAACTGCCTTGTGATCATCCCTGGTCCTACCTGCACCGATACCGGAGTTCATAAGACGGGACAAAGATGGTAGCACGTTGATAGGAGGATAGATACCTTTTCTATGCAGTTCTCTTGAAACCACGATCTGACCTTCGGTAATGTAACCGGAAAGGTCCGGAATGGGGTGAGTTATATCGTCACCTGGCATTGTAAGAATGGAGAACTGTGTAACAGATCCTTTCGTACCTTTTATGACACCTGCACGCTCATAGAGGGAGGCCAGATCAGTGTACATGTAACCAGGGTAACCTCTACGTCCAGGCACTTCTTCACGGGCTGCACCCATTTGACGCAATGCCTCACAATAGTTGGTGATGTCCGTAAGGATAACAAGCACGTGCATATCATGTTGATATGCAAGATATTCAGCTGCTGTAAGAGCCAGCCTTGGAGTGATAATACGCTCGACAGCAGGGTCATCAGCAAGGTTCAGGAACACCACTGCTCTTTCCAGAGCACCGGTCTTTTCGAAATCCTCCATGAAGTACTGTGCTTCCTCATTGGTAATGCCCATTGCGGCAAACACTACTGCAAAAGGTTCTTCTGAACCTGGCACCTTTGCCTGTCGTGCGATCTGCAGAGCTATCTCGTTGTGCGGAAGACCGGAACCAGAGAAGATAGGCAGTTTCTGGCCTCTTACGAGCGTATTAGTTCCATCGATCGTGGAGATACCCGTTTGGATGAACTCCTCAGGGGGCATCCTTGAATATGGGTTCATTGATGCACCATTCACATCGAGCCTGTCTTCAGGAACTATACGGGGTCCACCATCAAGAGGCTCACCAGAGCCTGAAAGGATACGACCCAGCATGTCCTTTGAAACAGGCAGCTTAACGGTCTCACCGGTAAATACAACCCCCGATTCTTCGTTGAGTCCGCCTGTGCCTTCGAATACCTGCACAACTACGATGTCAGCTGATGTGTCAAGTACCTGACCTCTTTTAGTACTGCCATCAGGCAGTTTGATATTCACAAGTTCATTGTAACCCACTGGTTCGGTCTTCGCAATGAATATTAGAGGGCCTGATACCTCTACTATAGTCTTATATTCCTTGGTCATTTTAATTGCCTCCCAGCTTTGCGAACTCAGAATCCATCTTTATCAGGACCTCATCAAGTGCTTTCCCGAAGTTTTCTTCGAACTTGACCTTTGCAAGTTCATCCTTGGATTGAAGGGACAGAATATCTGTCATTGGGACACCTGATGTAAGAGCAGTTGTCGCCATGTCACTGTACTTGAAGATGGCTTTTAGCAATTTGTACTGCTTGTCGAATGAACAGTAAGTGTCCACAGGATGGTATGCATTCTGCTGCAGGAAATATTCACGGATCATACGGCATATTTCCAAGATCAGCTGCTGGTCCTCTGGAAGAGCATCCGAACCTACGAGCTGCACAATCTCCTGGAGTTCGGATTCACGCTGGAGTAAGTCAATTGCATTATCTCTGAGATCGTTCCAATCCGGAGCTACGTTCTCACTAAACCATCCTGAAAGCGAGTTGTTATAAAGACTGTAACTGGTAAGCCAGTTAATGGACGGGAAGTGCCTTCTTTGCGCAAGTTTTGCATCAAGAGCCCAGAAAACCTTCACAATACGTAAAGTGTTCTGTGTGACCGGTTCGGAGAAGTCACCACCTGGCGGAGAAACTGCACCGATAACTGTTATGGAACCTTCCACCCCTGCCAGGGATTTCACATAACCTGCTCTCTCATAGAACTCTGATAGTCTTGCTGACAAATAAGCTGGATAACCTTCTTCACCAGGCATCTCTTCAAGCCTTGAAGAAATTTCTCTCATAGCTTCTGCCCATCTGGAAGAAGAGTCTGCCATGAGAGACACATCATATCCCATATCACGATAATATTCGGCGATAGTGATACCAGTATACACCGATGCTTCACGGGCAGCCACAGGCATGTTTGAAGTATTTGCTATGAGCACAGTACGTTCCATCAGCGGACGGCCGGTCTTAGGGTCCTGCAGTTCAGGGAATTCATTCAGCACATCAGCCATCTCGTTCCCACGCTCTCCGCAACCTATGTAGACCACAATATCCGTATCACTCCACTTGGCAAGCTGCTGCTGAGTAACTGTCTTTCCTGAACCAAATGGTCCTGGAATAGCAGCAGTTCCTCCTTTTGCAACCGGGAAAAGGCCATCCAGAATTCTTTGACCGGTAATAAGAGGGGTCTTAGGTAAGAGCTTCTTGCTTACTGGCCTTGGTGCTCTGACAGGCCACTTCTGCATCATCTGCAGTTCAGTGCCGTCTGCAAGAACACAAACAGTTTCATCAACAGTGAACTTACCGCTTTTTATTTCAGATACTGTACCTGATACTTTTGGAGGGACCATGATCTTGTGCTCTATATTCTCGGTTTCCTGTACAAGACCGATAACTTCTCCACCTTTTACCTTATCCCCTATATTGACAACGGGTTTGAAATCCCATTTCTTGTCCCTGTCAAGTCCGTTAGCAGATACACCTCTCTGAATGAAATCCCCCATTTGTTCTTGGAGAACCTTCAACGGTCTCTGAATGCCGTCATAAATACTTTCCAGCAGACCCGGACCTAGTTCCACTGAAAGGGACGTACCTGTATTCTCCACAGGCTCACCTGGCTTGATACCAGATGTGTCCTCGTATACCTGAACTGTGGCCTTGTCACCTTCGATCCTAATGACCTCGCCCATCAATCCTTCGTGACCAACCTTGACCACATCATACATCTTTGGTTTGATACCTTGAATAGTAACGACTGGTCCAGCCACACGATAAATTTCACCTTTTATTTCCACAGATCTACACCTACCGATTGTTTTATCTTTTGCCTTAAGTTCGAACTTTGACCACTACCTCCCAGAGTAACAACAGTCGGTTCAACAGATTCATTGATCGTGTTCCTCAACATCTCCGGTAGTTTGGACAGGTCATCCCCATGTAACACAAGTATTCCAATATCCCTATCCTCAAGCACTTTTTTTACAGTAGGTTCAAGTTCTATATGATTATTAACTTCAAAGATCTTCTTAATTCCAGCCAGCCTGAATCCAGTGACAAACTCGCTGCTACCTACAACTGCAAGCTCCATCAGATCACCAACTGATTTTTAATTTCTTCATCACTAAGACCAACTGCCTTCCCACGAATGATCATACGCAGATTGCCTACCTCATTTTCTTTGCTGAGTATATAGTCCATTATAGGTACAATAGAAAGTGGATAGACATGAGAGAAACTTTCTGCAGATTTTAACCTAAGTTTCTTAATCCTTGTTTCAAGATCTATCAAAGAATCCATTTTTACGCTGCAGCAACTAGATATTTCTTCCCAGTAAGGAGTTTTCTCCAGTTCGGAAAGGAAATCTTCAAATGATAAAGAAAGCATTCTCTCAATATCCCTTATCTTTAGTTTGAGCCCACCTTCTATTAGAAGGTCTGCTGCCGATGGATCTGAGATCCCATATTTCTTAAGTCTGAATATTGTAACCAGGTTCTTTAAGTCGATATCTGTCCTGATGAATTTATTGAAAAGTTTCCGGTCTTTGGATTTTGGATTCCCTATGGACTGGAACAAGTCATAATAATATTTCTTATCAAGGAGGTTCTCGATCTCCGACAGATTTTCCCCATTATAATCCTTCAAAATCAAGTAGTATTCACTTGTAGACAGCGCCGCAATGACATCCTCATATGTGGATTTCGCAGCCAATTCCGAAGTGAAAGTATAACTTAGGCGGCCTGCTGTAACAACTGCTTCAAGGATCTCATCCGTTGATGCACCACAACGTTTTCCACGAAGGATGGTCTTGATGTTCCAAATATCATATTTCTTTAAATATTCAGATATAAGAAAATTCAGTTCGCCTTCTGAAATACTGATTAACTTAGTGAAGGTAACCGCCAGGTTCCTGTTAAGTGCATGCTCAATAAGGTCGACACCTTCATATAATCTTGCAAGTTGATCAACATCCTCTTTGTATTCAACCTCTTGAATGAACCTTGTGATCTCAGCGATCTGCATGTTCATTAGCCTGGGGTATGTTTCCTGAGGAAGTAACTTGCTTTTCATTGCACGTACACGTGCCGTAGTATATGCATAGTTGGAATGCCCTTGAGGCCGTGATTTCTGGGAATTCAGCCCATGCTTCAATCTCTGCAACAGCCGCATATAAGAATCACCCGAATAAAATGTCAGATGTCTGTTTCAAAAACTGCTCATTCACGCCTTTCAGGATCACATCATAAGTATAATCTAGACGGATAGTTCCATCCTCGTTTTCTATGACCACACCACCTGCACAATTAATGTTACCGGCATATTCCAGTGAAGATAGTTCCCTTACGAGTTTTTCTGATTTCGCATTGGAGTATATCCTCTTACCTTTGGATTCATTGTTCATAATGATAATATTCAACAATTCCTTATCCTTAGATTCCGGTAATGAAGAAATGATTTCAAATGAACGGTCATACACTTCTTCAAGTGTTCCCTTGCGTGCATTGAGCAAAGTGCGTTTTACTTCAAGATTTGCACTGGATATTTCTTGCTGCTTCATTCTTTTGATATCGTCTTCAGCTTTTGCAAGACTTTCGCCCATTATGCGTTTAGATTCGTCTTTAGCTTCCTCGATGATCTCTAAAACTTCAGCATCGGTCTGTGCTTTAATTCTGGATACCTCAGCATTAGCAGCATCCATGATATCTTTAACAACAGTTTCAAGTCCCATGCTCAACACCTTTAAAGAATTTAAGAGCAAATATGCTCTTAAATCAACTTAGCTGATCAGCAGTGCAACTACCAGACCAAAGATAACGATGGTTTCTGGGATAACGGTCAATATAAGACCCTTACCAAAGAGAGCTTCGTTCTCTGCCATTGCGCCTACTGCTGCACTACCAATATCCTTTTCCGCTATACCTGATGCTAGTCCTGTAAGACCTACTGCAAGTCCTGCACCAATTGCCTTCAACCCTGCTGGGTCCATTACTGCTGCTGCTGTTTCTACTGCCATTTAATTATTCCTCCGTGTATTTTCTGATATATCCAAATGGATCATATTTACGTCCGCCTCCCTCGTAGAACTTTCCGAAGAACTCTACGTACTGCAACCTCAAAGCGTGCAGTCCGGGGGCAATAATACTCAGGACAGTGTTTAAAGCATGCCCGAATATGAATACAAGTATTGCAAATACTGTCATAGGTCCAAATTTATCAGGCCATATCATCTCGAATGCGATCATGTTGACAGTAGACGCAATATAAATGGAAGATAATCCTACAGCTATCAAACGAGTGTAGGATAAAGAGTTGCTTAATAAGGAAGGTAATTCCACAGGTCCTTTGATACCTTCACCTTTAAGCAGCATCACAAAACCTGCCAGGAATACTATTATACCAGCATATAGTAATGCCGATGGTAATATCCCGAAGTAACCAAGAACTACAAGAAGTATTCCGAGCTGAATAATTATCCAGCTGCCCTTCTCAAGAAGAGCTGCAGAGAATCCATGCTTTCTGTTCTCGTTTATGAATCCCAGGATGTATCCAATGTTAATGTGGATCACACCGATCAATGCTGTAAATACTATCATTGTCATTACGAGATGAGTCCGGTGTATGGGATAAGTTATCATCTCTCCGCCTACAGGAGAA
Source organism: Methanomethylovorans hollandica DSM 15978 (assembly GCF_000328665.1). Lineage (NCBI taxonomy): Archaea > Methanobacteriati > Methanobacteriota > Methanomicrobia > Methanosarcinales > Methanosarcinaceae > Methanomethylovorans > Methanomethylovorans hollandica. Next base: position 848,739 of record NC_019977.1, on the reverse strand, counting down.
GCAAATAAGTCAATGGTATTAAAACCAGGGATCAGACCAGCCTGAATCTCCCCGTGAGAGACGAGACCTGCAAGAGGGAATCCTAAGAACTCACCATAAAGGATACCAAATATGAAAGTTGATATCTGACAATAGATAAGTATATTCATAAGAGGCTTGACTGCATCAGATTTCACTGTTTTCTTGATAACTAAAGCAAGTGCCATCAGGATAAGGGCATAGCCAATGTCACCAAGGATCATGCCGTAGAACAATGGGAAAGTGATGAATATAAGGCTTGTAGGATCTAACTCCTTGTATCTGGGACGTGCATACAGGTTCATAATCTCCTGCAAAGGTCTGACAACCTTGGGATTATCATACTCTACAGGGACAATTGGTTCCTGTTCATGCTCTATTTCCTGCTGTGTTACGAACACACGATCCTGGGTCGCTCTGGAAACTGCCCTTTCTAGCTTGTTATAACTGTCTGAAGGAACCCAACCCTCAATTACGAAAGTACTTTCAGATGTGGCAATGTGCAGAGGAGCTTCAGATTTATCAACCTCTATAGAAAGCACCTCATTGCTTGCCATGATAAAGTCCTTATATTTATCCTTAAGCAATCTGATATCTGAATCTATGCCGTCAATCTGCCTGAGAAGATCAGTTCTTTCTGAATCGATCCTTGAAATGATTTCTGCAGGCATACCCTTCTGATCAGGGACTTTAAGTTCCCGGTACTCATAATCAGAAAGAGCTTTAGAAACATCTTCTTTATGCCTCTTTGGCACAAATAGCACAATAGTCCCTGATTTATGATCTGTGAACAACTCATAGGATCCTGTTATGCCGGAGATCTCATTCTCAATATTTCCCTTTACAATACCAGGGAATATTGCCAGATTATCATAACCTCGATATAGATCAAGATCAAGCGGAATATCCGCAAACGGTAATAAATCCTTCTTAAGAGATTCTATTTCCTTGACCCTGGTCTCCAGTCCACTCTTTGTTTCTGTTTTTGTGGAAACCTCCGTGTCCAGAACTTTAAGAGTTGAATCTAAATCACGCAAAAGAGTTGAAACTTTTTGTTTTTTAGCAGGTTCGTTCTTAACTTCAAGAAAACTGGCTATAGATCGTATCTTGATTAATGCTTTTGAAATAGAATCCCCGTTATCAAAGGGCTTGCCGATCTTAAGACCCGAATCGTCTTCAATATAGTCCTCTATCTGAAATAAATTTGTTTGGTGAAGGACTTCAACTGTTTTTTCGAGAAGATCTTTGTGACCAACTATTAAAGCACGGCTCATTTGCCTTGGATTAAGCATGGATCGCCCTCTCAAACTCACTAATAAGGTTCTCTGCTGCCTGATCGACTTTTGCCTTTGCATTCTTAGCAACAATGTCTGCTTCCTTTATACCCTCTTCAATAATTTTTTGCTTTTGGGAAGCAAGCTCATGTTCTGCAGACCGGAGAGTGCTCTGAGACGATTTATGAGCATCCACCTCAGCCTGTTTTATAATCTCTCTGGCCTCTACGCGGGCTTTGGAAATGCGATCGTTCTTTTCCTTGGCGGCGTTGTCCACCATAATCCGCGCATTGGTTTCTGCTTGTTTGATTTCTGATAAGATTTTATCTTTGGCCATGCATAATCCTCATGCAAAGGTGATTAATAATTCGCTTGATGTGATAAGATACCAACTGTAATTGTAACCTTGAATATAAAGTATTCGGTTTCATGAACCCTACCAAACTTGATTATTATATGAGAGCAAGTATAAATTTTACACCATATAAAGAGCAAAACGTTATCAACTTGATCATTCCACGAAATAGAAATACATATTCTCTGTTAAAGTCTGTCAAGCCTTAATGGCAAAGCAGCTTCTTTGGGAATAACATGAATGTATTTTTGCCTGAATCTCTGGTCCCGCATCCTGCAAAAATCTGCATTCTTTCTGTATGCATCATGTTGCCCCATGCGCTTCCAGATTACATTTAATTCTTCCTCAACTAAATTTCCAAAAGAAAGTGGAGTATAAGCACAAGGAAGAACATCTCCAGCGGGTGTGACATGCATCCATCTTCTGCCGGCGAAACAACCGAACTGGTCAGGACCCATGAAATACGGAAGAGCTGTTACCCTGGGACCTTCTGATTTCCTGTTCTTTTCTTTTTGGAATCGGCCCAGCATCTTCACATCTGAATCCGAAATTACCTCATCCTCATGTTCCAGCCAACGCCCAACTGCAACGATCTCATAGATGGATAATTCATGCATACCTAAGTTTTCGGCAAGCCCGTAGAAGTCCTCAAGATCATCGATGTTGTGAGGTGAAACAACTACGAACATGTCAGCTAATATGCCTGCCTCCAAAGTACTTTTGATCCCCTGCAAACTGTCCTTGAAAGCCCCCTCACGCCCTCTGACCCGGTCATGTTCCTCTTCCCGGGGACTATCAATACTTATATGCGTTGCATAAAGACCTGCAGCCTTCAGATCCTTCGCCCTTTCTTCGGTGAGCCTGAACCCGGAAGTAAAACAGGCAGCAATTGCTTTGCTCTTGTCAACCGCCTTTACCATTTCAGTGAGATCATTGCGCATCATGGTCTCGCCTCCATCAAAGGAAATATAGTAAGAGCCAAGTTCAATAGACTGTGAAACTGCACCGTTGATCTGCTCAACGGTAAGCTCTGTCTTTGCAATGATATCAGCTGCCCCACAATGAATGCAATTGTTAGGACATCTTGAGGTGATCCCAATGGAAAGCTGATCTGGAACCCTTTTTCTGAGTATAGAGCTTATTTCTGCACTTATGAGCCTGTTGAACACCTCACCAGGTACAGGAGGTACCCACGTTGAAAAAACAATGTTTTCATCATCGACATATATGGGCTTCTCTTCCCGGAAGATATCATTTATCTTGCTAATGATAGGTTTGGCAATAGGACTTAATGCTCCTTCACTTTCAAGCACTACTTTTCCATTATCTATACCTGCATCTATTTTGATAACTGATCTATCGTATACTCGCATCCGTTCACCTTGAAATTGAAATAAATAGAAGAACTCATACCCTGCTCGGAAGAAGGTCGATAGTTATATGATCTGTGATAAGCAGTAATTTTTCCCTTGCAGCACATGATTTGAAAGAACTCAGCAGAGCTTTGGCAAACCCCACATATCTGTGCACCTCAGCAATGGTTCGTTGTACTGCCTGCTCACGTCCCAGGGCACGACTGTATATTTGAGGTAATGTAACTGATTCTTGTGTGGACTTTTTGTCTTCCAGCTCTTCCAGGAACTCCAGAAGATCATCTACGATCTGATATGCTATACCCACATTCTCTCCGAAAGCATGGAATCTCAGAGCATCATCCTTGCTACAACCTGCAATATATGCACCTATAGCCGCACTGGACGCAAACAGGGAAGCTGTTTTTTTATTTATGCAATCAAAATAGTGCTTCAGCCTGAATTCCTCGTTCATACTCCTTATGTCAATAGTTTCCCCTTCCGCCATGTGCATTCCTGCACTTCCGAACTCCTGGACGGCATCATGCCCATAAGGGGAAATCAGCGTTATTGCCTTAGAGATGAGAAAATCACCACAAAGAAGTGCAGCAGCAATTCCATATTTCTCATGTACCGAAGGGATTCCCCTTCTTAGAATACCACCATCAAGAAGATCATCATGGATCAGAGAAGCTGAGTGTATCAACTCTATGGCAAGTGCAGCATCTATAGCCTTGTTCTTCTCCCCATCACACACTTCTGTGGAGAGCATCAGGATAAGAGGCCTTATTTTTTTGCCACCCGAACTGCATACGTGATCTAATAACTTTTTCATCGGAGAAGAGTCATCCATCTTCTGGACAAGATCAGCAAGTGCTAGATTGATCTGCCTGTACTCCTCAAAATCCTCGACTCTCGTCATAATTACATCATTTCCAATATCTTGATTTGCCATTTACATGACATTATTCAGTATATTTAGATGGACAACCCATCACTATCTGGTGAGCTTCTATCTTCTGAGCAGAAACCATGGTCCCGCTCAGACTGATACCCTGTCCTTCAACAAAACTTGCAGGCAGATCTCCAGTATATTGCACCTGGATCTCAGATACATGATCCTCCAGATCTACCAGTGAAAAGGTAATTACTCCCGGTACTACCTGTAAAGTCCCGTTCTTTATATTGCCCATAGTATTGACCTCATTCCCTATATGAGACTGTGGATCGTTTGCCAAATCGGATACCATTAAATAACTCTGGGAAAAATCAACCCCCCACAGACCGATCACCGCAACCAATACTACGAACAGGATTACTGCAATAGTTTTTTGCTGTTTTTCCATACCTAGCTCAATTCCCATCCACTTTCTTAAGTATGTTTATCTCACGTTGCAAATAGTAATAAGTCCTAATCATGCGAAGGATATATAAAAGTATAACTATCCAGGTTACAAAGAAGGCAATAACGAAAGCTTCCATATTACCACCTTTATTGCATACTGATCATCTGTAAACAAATGCCCATACATCATAATTATATGTCCGCATCTTTAAGTAACACAACTAATTATTAATATGGGTTAGTGAGTATAGACACATCCTATTTAAGTCGATTGTCATAAGATATGAAGTGCCAAAGATAGGCACTGAAATTTATGAGCTTGAATACAAAAAAATAACTAAAACCTTTGAGATCAATATGGAACAAAATATTGAGCCTTCTTTCAAACCTCCCAGATTAATTGCATGGGAACTTACCGCGGGCTGTAACCTTTCTTGCAAACACTGCAGAGGAGCCTCTACTTCACAGATACCTGAAGGAGAGCTTAACACTAAGGAAGCAAAACATTTCATAGACGAGATAGTGGAAATGGGCAATCCCATTTTGATCCTTAGTGGTGGTGAACCTCTTGTAAGAAGAGATGTCTACGAACTAGCACATTACGGTACCGAAAAAGGGCTAAGGGTTGTGCTTGCCACAAATGGAACCCTTGTCACTGAGGAGGTTGCAAAACAGCTTCTTGAAGCAGGTATCAAAAGGGTGAGTGTAAGCCTCGATGGCGCTACGGCAGATTTCCATGACGATTTTCGCTGTGTTCCGGGTGCTTTTGAAGGCTCCATGAAAGGCATAGAAGCACTTAAAAAAGCAGGTATAGAGTTCCAGATAAATACCACTGTTACAAAAAGGAATGTTGATGAAATACCTCATATCCTAAGAATGGCAGAGGAGATTGGTGCAGAGGCATTACATATATTTTTGCTTGTACCCACAGGCCGAGGTAAAGAACTGGAAAATGAAGAGATACCGCCTGTTGAGTATGAACGTGTCCTTAACTGGTTCTATGACCAGCAAAAAACAACACCTATCCAGTTGAAGGCAACATGTGCACCCCATTATTTCCGAATAATGCGCCAGCGTGCCAAGAAAGAGGGTATTGAGGTCTCGGTCAAAACGCACGGATACGAGGCAATGACAAAAGGTTGTCTTGGTGGCACCGGTTTTTGCTTTGTCTCCAGTACAGGTGATGTGTACCCCTGCGGATACCTGCCGGTACTTGCAGGGAACATAAGGCAGCAGCCCTTTAGGGATATCTGGACAGATGCCCGGGTCTTCAGAGACCTGAGAGACACTTCCAGATTGAAAGGCAAATGTGGCAGATGCGAATTCAAAAATGTATGCTCCGGATGCAGAGCAAGAGCTTATGCAGCAACAGGAGACTACCTCGCTGAAGAACCATATTGCATATATATACCTAAAAACGAGGATTCACATGATCCGGATAGATGAAACAGATAAGAAACTCCTGAATCTTGTACAACTGGATTTTCCACTTGATACACATCCTTTCAGGATACTGGCAGATAAGACAGGGATCCCCGAGGATGAAGTGGTCAAGCGCATGCAACACCTCTTGGATGAAGGAGCTATAAGACGTATAGGACCTATTATTAACAGCAAAGAAACCGGGCGTGTAGGTACTCTTGTTGCGTTGAAAGCTCCGGAAGAGAAAATAGAGCGTATTGCAGAACTAATAAATTCCTATCCGGAAGTATCACATAACTATCTGCGCCCGGGGGATTATAATATATGGTTCACACTCTCCGCACCCAGCAGCCAGCGCCTGCAGGAAATACTTGAGGAACTGAGGCAGGAGATCCAATGCCCAATGATGGACCTGCCAACCACCCAGCTGTTCAAAATAGGAGTTAAGTTCAAGATAAAGTGATACTTATGGAAATGACAGAGATCCAAAAACAGATACTTGTCCTGACACAGGAAGGTATACCCATCACTTCATCACCTTACCAGGATATTTCACAACAGCTTAGCATAACCGAAGAAGAAGTTGTTAAGCAGATAACTTTGATGAAAGAACTGGGTATTATAAGAAGATTCGGCGCCTCCATAGGACATCGGGATATCGGCATCACTGCTAATGCAATGTGTGTCTGGAACGTCCCTGATGAGAATGTAGAAGATGTGGGCAAACTTATGGCAACCGTAGATGATGTGACACACTGTTATGCCCGCCCCCGTCATCCCGGCTGGCCGTATAATATTTTCACAATGGTCCATTCCTATTCCCGTGATGAATGTCTGGCTATTGCAGAAGAGATATCGAAACTTACAGGGATAGATGACTATAAGGTCATGTTCAGTGAAAAGGAATTCAAGAAAATAGGCATAAGACTATAGTAACATTATCATAAATTCCAGAACCAAATAGGAGAATAACATGCCAGAGAATAAACGATTCCTTCCACTAATGATTGACCTGCACGGCAGAACAGTGGTGATCTTTGGCGGGGGCTCCGTAGGGGAAAGAAAAGCAGAATTGTTCAGTGAATATGGCAATACGGTTGTTATAAGCAGGAATTTCTCTCACAGACTAAGTGAACTCCATGACCAAAAGCTTGCAACACTCATACGAGCGGATGCAGGCACACTTTCAGATAATGATATCAAAGAGATTATAGAGGATGCTTTTCTTGTGATCCCTGCCACCAGCAACAGGCAAATAAACGATCGTATCACAACCATCGCAAGATCCCTGAAAATATTGACAAATCAGGTAGATACCATAGGAGAAATTACAATACCAGCTGTGATCCATAGAGGAGATCTGGTAATTGGTATTTCTACCACTGGTTCAAGCCCGGCTTTTTCAAGATATGTCCGTCAGAACATCGAAAAGGTCATCACTCCCGAATATGAGCAGATGATATTACTGCAGAATGACATCCGAACTTATCTCAAAGAACATATTAAAGAACAAAAGATGCGAAAAACGATCCTTTGGGAAGTACTGGAGGATCCGATGGTCTGGAAAGATATCTCTGAATCATACGAAAAAGCGTATAAAAGAGCATATGTTATAGTACAGAAACAAATCAATAAGAAAGATTGATATCATGGAACCACATTCCCACCTCTCAGACATGGAACCGGCCATTGGTACCGATGGAGGTAACATTGACTGAGATAAACAGCATGGTGATAACCCATTCCAAAGCCAGCATAGAAGAAATGGAAAGGTCATGGAATGGTGACCTTGAAGAAGTGCTCAGGAGCCTTTATTCAAATGAGTTCGTCCAGGAATGTGTGGTGATGAAGACCTGCAACCGCATAGAGATATATGTGGTTTCCCCGAAAGGCAGCAGTGTGTTGTTCAATTTTGCAAAAAGTATGGCCTTTCCCTTGCAAGTGGTCGAATTCCTGGACCACAATGAGTCACTCTTACACCTCTTACGTCTGGCTTGCGGACTGGAATCAATGATCGTCGGGGAGGACCAGATCCTTGGGCAGATAAGAGATATGTACCTGCTTGCAAAAAAAACAGGCACTACCGGAAGAATGCTTGATACGGCCTTCAGCAAAGCCATACAGGTAGGTAAGCGCGTCCGTACAGAAACGGAAGTGAACAGAGGTTCAGTATCTATTGGTTCAGCTGCAGTCGATCTGGCTGAAATGGTACTTGGAGGCCTGGAAGGAAAAATGATTCTCGTTATTGGTACCGGGGAGATGGGAACTCTGGTGACCAGGGCGCTTGCTCATAGAGAAATGGATCTGGTATATATAGCAAATCGCACTTTTGAAAAAGCCAGAGATCTGGCCGATAGTATGGGAGGCCATGCAGTGCATTTTGAGAACCTGGCCGAAAATGTACGAAAGGCAGATGTAGTTATCAGTGCCACATCCGCACCTCACTATGTACTTAGAATATCTTTGATAGAAGAGATCATGAAAGGCCGGGAAAGAGACCTTCTTCTTATCGATATCGCCAACCCAAGAGATATCGAATCAAGTGTTGCAGAGATTGAGCATGTCAAACTGTACAACATAGATAATCTAAGGATCATAAACGAAAGGAATCTGGCACAACGCAAAGAAGAAGCTAAGAAGGCAGAAAAAATAGTTGATGAGGAGCTGTGCTTGCTACTGAAACAATACAAGCAGCAGAAAGCTGACCATATAGTTTCTGCCATTTATGCCAATGTGTATAATGTAAGAAAACAGGAAAAAGAACGTGCTGTTACTAAACTGCGCGCTTATCACACCATTGGTGAGATAGAGAACAAAGTGCTGGATGACCTCACACATTCAATAGTCAATAAAATTTTGGCAGAGCCTACAAAAGTACTGCGCAACGCTGCAGAAATGAGCGATGATGAGCTGCTGGATGTGGTCTCAAGGTTATTCAATATTGATAAGATCCCGGAAAAGAACAATAACAAATGCAAATAACAGAAGTGATCAAATGTTCCCACAGGTTAGGATGAGAAGGCTAAGAAGCGGCAAGATAAGAGATATGATCCGAGAGACCTCACTTTCGGTGGATGACCTTATCTATCCCATGTTCGTGGATGAAAATATCGATTCACCACTAGCAATGTCCTCAATGCCGGGGATCTCCAGGCTTCCCGTGGAGATGGCAGCAGACGATGCTAAAGAAGCAGCAGAACTGGGAATTCCCGCCGTTATACTCTTTGGGATACCTTCCACAAAAGATGATAAAGGAAGCAGCGCATGGGGCGAGGATGATGTAGTACAGCGGGCAGTGCGCGAGATAAAGAACGAGCTTGGAAAGGACATGTATGTTATAACAGATGTGTGCCTGTGCGAATATACAAGTCATGGACATTGTGGCGTAGTTGATATGGAACATGAACAGATATTGAACGATCCCACACTTCCTCTGCTTGGCAGAACTGCAGTAAGCCATGCACTGGCCGGAGCAGATATGGTAGCTCCTTCCGGAATGATGGACGGAATGATAACTGCCATAAGAGACGCACTTGACAAAAGTAACTGTAGTGATGTGCCTATAATGTCATATGCAGCGAAGTACTCTTCTGCTTTTTACGGACCTTTCAGGGAAGCAGCTGATTCCGGTTATTCGTTTGGAGATCGTTCCAGTTACCAGATGGACCCTGCAAATTCAGATGAAGCAGTGAGAGAAGCAGAACTGGATATATTGGAAGGGGCTGATGTTATTATGGTAAAACCCGCCCTTCCTTATCTCGACGTACTCTATCGCATCAAGACAGAGTTCAAGATGCCCACTGCTGCATACAATGTCAGCGGGGAGTTCGCAATGCTGAAAGCTGCTGCACGTTTGGGCTGGCTGGACGAGAATAAGGTAATGTATGAATCCCTGCTTTCCATCAAAAGAGCAGGAGCAGATATGATACTAACCTATTTTGCTAAGGACCTTGCAAGGATGTTAAAATAATAGAATGGTGATGTTAGTGGAATTGACAAGATCAGAGAAATTATATGAAAAAGCACGGAAACTAATACCAGGTGGAGTAAGCAGTCCTGTCAGGGCCATTAAACCCTTCCCATTTTATACAGTATCCGCCTCGGGATCAAAGATAACCGATGCTGACGGCAATGGGTACATAGATTTCTGCCTTGCATACGGGCCAAATATATTGGGACATGCCAACCCAAAAATAAAGCAGACTATCATCGAACAGCTTGATAAGGGCTGGCTGTACGGCACTCCCACGGAACTGGAGATCAAGCTTGCGGAAAGGATAGCAGGGATATACCCGAGCATAGATATGGTAAGGTTCGTTTCCACCGGTACTGAGGCTACTATGAGCGCACTGCGTGTTGCACGTGGTTTTACCGGCAGGAACAAGTTCATCAAGATAGAAGGCGGTTTCCATGGAGCCCATGATGCAGTGCTCGTTAAGGCCGGTTCAGGTGCCACCACTCTGGGAAAACCAGACTCTCTAGGAGTACCTGAGGACTTCACAAGGAATACATTGCAGGTGCCTTTCAACGATATAGAGGCACTTATAGAGGTCATGGAAAAGTACGGAAAAGATATTGCAGCTTTTATACTGGAGCCTGTGATGGGCAACGTTGGTCCGATACTTCCGGATGAGGGTTACCTCCAGGAAGTGCGCAAGATCACAGAAGAGAATGATGTCGTGCTCATTTTTGATGAGGTTATCACAGGATTCCGCATGGCCATGGGTGGAGCCCAGGAATACTACGGGGTCACTCCGGATATGACCACCTTAGGTAAGATCATAGGTGGCGGCATGCCCATAGGGGTGTTCGGAGGAAAACGAGAGATCATGGAAATGGTAGCCCCATCGGGTGGCGTATACCAGGCTGGCACATACAGCGGCAGCCCCACATCCGTAGCTGCAGGAATTACTGTTCTTGATATACTGGAAGAAGAGAACGTGCACAAGAAACTGAATGCCACAGGAGACAAACTGCGTGCGGGCATCACCGATATTGTTGAGGACCTCGGCCTTAACTACAATGTGTGTGGTGTATCCTCGATGTTCAAGGTGTTCTTTGGGGACAGACCCCGCAACTATCAGGAAGTCCTTAGATGTGACAAGGAAGGTTATCTGAAATTCTTCTTCAGGATGCTGGAAAGCAGCATATTCCTGCCTCCATCACAGTTCGAAACGAATTTCCTCTGCACTGCACATTCGGAAGAGGACCTGGAAAGGCTGCTGGCTGCATACCAAGCAAATCTCAAATAAGGTTGCACTAACATGAGAATAGGAACACGAGGCAGTGCCCTTGCTCTTGCACAGGCGGATATCGTTGCCAGGATGCTGGCAGACAGAGGTATTGAAACAAGCCGTAAGATCATAAAGACTACAGGCGACAGATTCACAGACCGGCCATTGCATGAAGTAGCAGGTGTTGGCGCCTTTGTGCGTGAACTTGACGACCGGATGGTGGAAGGATTCATAGAGATTGCGGTGCATTCCATGAAAGATCTGCCAACTGTCAGACCAAAAGAACTTACAACTTCTGCTGTCCTTGAGAGGGATTCCCCAAGTGATGTGCTGATGACAAGGGATGGAGCAAAGCTGGATGATCTGCCAAAAGGTGCGGTGATCGGCACCACTTCCATGCGCCGAAGAGCTCAGCTTTTAAGATACAGGTCAGATCTGCACATAAAAGACCTTAGGGGTAATATCAACACCCGCATGAAGAAACTTGAGGATGGACATTACGATGGGATCCTGCTTGCAGAAGCGGGGTTACAGCGTATGAAATGGGAGCTTGACGTCGAGCGCCTGGATACAGATAAATTTTGCCCATCTGCCAACCAGGGAACCATAGCTGTTGTGACACCTGCTGGTTCGGAAGCAGAAACTGTGACCGCTCAACTTAATCACACTCAGACCCGTATCGCCACGGAAATAGAACGCATAGTGATAAAAGACGTAGAAGGTGGATGCACAGCTCCTATAGGCTCCTTTGCACAGTTCATTAACAATGATGAGGTAAAAGTACTTGCAGAAGTCCTTTCCCTTGATGGGACCCGGCAGGTGCGTATCGAAGAGGTTATTCCTCTTGAAGATTATCGCAACCATGCCTTAAGACTTGGCAAGGAGATAGTAGCTATGGGCGGCAAAGACCTTGTAAAAGAAGCAGTTTCCAAACTAAGGATCAACAAGTGAGTATCCGGAATTAGAAGAGGGGTTTCCAAGATGAACATCACAGGTATGCACTTAAAGAATCCGACAATACTTGCTGCGGGCATCATGGGTACTACAGGTGCTTCGCTTATCCGTATGGGTCGCGAAGGCGCAGGTGCAGTGGTAACTAAGTCTATTGGCCCACAAGCCAAGGACGGACATAGCAACCCAAGCATGGTAAAGCTTGATTGTGGATACCTGAACGCCATGGGTTTACCAAATCCCTCCTATGAAGCCTTTTTGCCGGAACTAGAAAAAGCAAAGAATAAAGCCGGGGTGCCTGTGATAGCAAGTATTTTTGGTGGCAATCCAGAAGAGTTCCGCATGGTTGCAGAAGGGCTGATACCTGGGAAACCTGACGCTTTTGAACTTAATGTCAGTTGTCCTCATGCCATGGGATATGGTGCATCGGTAGGTACCGATCCGGCAATGGTAAAAGCTGTTACTTCAGCTATATGTGAAGTTACTGATATACCCGTATGGGTGAAACTTACACCAAACGTCACAGACATAGTTACAATAGGTAAGGCAGCACAGGCAGGAGGGGCAGATGCAGTGGTGGCCATCAACACCGTACGCGGTATGGCAATAGATATACATTCAGGTTATCCTGTACTTGGTAACCGCTTCGGAGGCCTTTCTGGAGAAGCAGTGCGCCCTGTTGCTGTAAAATGTGTTTATGACCTCTATGCGAATCTGGACATACCGATAATAGGAGTAGGAGGCATATCAACCTGGCAACATGCCGTGGAAATGATCATGGCAGGTGCCAGTGCCGTACAAATAGGCTCCGGGGTCTATGAGGGACTGAATGTATTCTCCGACATAAATGCAGGTATTAACAGGTTCCTTAAAGAGCACGGCTATACGAAGACCGAAGACATCACAGGAATTGCGCACAAGAGGTTCTGATGTTACCATTGAATGCTGATATAGTAAAAATTGTGGATGAAACACCCTCCACCCGTACCTTCTTTTTTGATCATTCTTTTGAAGATGCTACTGTTGGCCAGTTCGTTATGGTATGGATAAGAGGAATTGATGAGATCCCCATGACACTTTCCTACAAAAATGCCGTCACCGTGCAGAAAGTCGGCGATGCCACATCGCGCTTGTTCGAAATACAGGAAGGTGAGTCTACGGGATTGAGAGGACCTTTTGGAAGAGGATTCATGCTTCCAGAAAACGGAGAACGTATATTGCTCATTGCAGGAGGAGTAGGAGCAGCCCCCCTGGCTCCGCTTGCTGAAAAGTCATTATCCACATGTTCTCAGGTAACCACCATCCTGGGAGCCAGGAATGTCAATGAACTGTTGTTCATGGATAGGTTCCTGCAATGCGGACAGGTCTACATCACCACAGATGACGGTTCTGCACATCGCTGCGGCTTTGTGACAGATGTACTTGAAGAACTTGATATCTCGGGATATGACAGAATATATACCTGTGGTCCGGAAATGATGATGAAAAGGGTCTTTGGGATCCTTGAAAGGGAAGGGGCACTTGAACGCACGGAGTTCAGCCTTCACAGGTACTTCAAGTGTGGGATCGGGATATGTGGAGCATGCTGCATAGACGATGCTGGTGCTAGAGTGTGCAAGGACGGACCGGTATTCAACGGAAAAGAGCTAGTAGGCAGTGAATTTGGAAAATATGCAAGGGGTCCTTCAGGACAAAAGAAGTTGTTCTGATAAAGATACATTGCTGAACAATCTTCATTGGTGCTTACATTTTCAGTGTATTTATATATACCAATGGATCTGATTAGTTGTAAGGATGAAAGATGTTTGGTTTACTAATAAAAAAATGAGGTGTGCTTATGGGCTTGATGGATGATGTGAAATCCAAGAAAAAACAAAAGGAAGCGGAGAACTGGTTTAGCATGGGAATAAAAAGCCAGGATCCGGAAAAGAAACTTGAATATTTTACCCGTTCTCTTGAACTGGAACCTAATAATATCAGTGCATGGTTAAAAAAGGGAAGGATACTTGAGGATAGGGGCAGATTCGACGAGGCTAAAAAAAGCTATGATAGAGCCATACTTCTTGATCCCGAGCTGGACATTCGGCTAAAAGAGGAAAACTCGTTCCCACAGCATGATAGTGATCTACAGGATACAGTAAGAGAACAGAAACAGAATGTTGTGGAAGAGACGCAATATACCTTTAATGAAGCAGACAATCTGCCTGCAACGTCTGAAGAGAGAACAGGATCTGAGATCGAAGAGGAAAATCAAGAAGAGTTTTCCTTCAATCCACCCCTGGGAGAAGAATCACTGTTCAGTAATATAAATAAAAATGAGACTTTTACAGAGGAAGAAGTAAAAGAGACCAGTGAGATGGATATTGAATATGTAGAATCTTCCGGGGATATAAGTATTATAAGACCTGATCAGGTAATTGTTCCTGATAGCAATTTATCAGAACAAAATACATATGAGACAACAAATGAAACTGTAATTGCTGACACAGTCTCTGAACTAAAAAATGATACTACAATTGTAAAAGAGGATACGCGTGCTTTTGACAAAAAGTATGTATCCGGAGACATACCAGTTATTGACACGGAAAAAAAACAGATTCATCCGGAAAAACGGGGAGTACATTCCTACGTTGAAATGGAAGGAAAAAACGCCAGTCTGCACATCCCCCTTTCTGAAACCTTAAAGTTCTGGCTTGTAGGCGCTGTAGTTCTACTGATGATTGTAGGGGCGCTTGTTCTAATGATGGCTTACCTGATAACAAGATTCACCAACTGAAAATGGATAACTATTCCCCCTAAGGGGGAATATGATCAACTTACCACAATAGTACCTGATATCTGAGTACCTTCCAACGTGAAGGTGTAGGTACCGGTTTTATCGAAAGTGTATGTGAATACCTTCCCATAATATAGAGTCTGAGGCTCCCATAGACCTTCCTTGCTGATGATCACAATGGGCATCTTTTGCCTGTGAAGATTGTGCCAGACAACAGTTTCACCGGATTGGACCTCCATGGAAGTGGGCGTTATTGTCCTTAGCATAAGGAATTCGTTTGTGCGGCTTGCTGTTTGAACTGTTTCTTCAGCTCTGTCCTGCACCCTCTCCTTAGTACCATCCTGGACCATCACCGGACTTGTTGCCGGAACAGAAGGTGCAGCTGCCTCTTCCATAGATTCCGGTGCACTTGCAGTGGAAACTTCAGTAACAACTACAGTACCGGTTATATTAGTACCTTCCAGCATGAAAGTGTAATTCCCCGGCTTATCAAATGTATAATTAAAGACCTTACCATAGTAAATGGTCTGAGGCTCCCACATGCCATCATCGCTCACCACAACTATTGGCTTCTTTGGCCTCTGGAGATTATGCCAGACAACAGTTTCCCCAGCCTGTATTTCCATAGATATGGGTTGTAGTGTCCTGATCATGAGGAATTCATTTGTTCCCCGGGTAAGTTCTGCAATGGTTCCGGTCACTGTGTCCATCATGCTCTGGGTAACATTTTTTGTTCCGTTCCAGACCATCATGGGCATCGAACCAGATGTATCTGATTCATTTTCCTCTTCAGCCAAATCTTCTAGCTTCTTTTCCAAAACAAATACAGTACCCTTCAGCTGAGTACCTTCTATCAAAAAGGTGTATGTACCTGTGTTCTGGAAAGTGTAGGTGAAAGATTTACCATAATAGATGATCTGAGGTTCCCACAAACCATCATCACTCACCACCACTATAGGCTTTTTTGGTCTTTGGAGATTGTTCCATATGACCGTATCTCCCACTTCGACCTCAACACTTTCAGGAGTAAGAGTACGTATTACCACAAACTCATTCATCGCAGATGATATGGCTTGTGAAGCATTATGATCAATGTCGACTATACTCACTGACCCTCCATACTGGGAATTAAAAGAATCAACTGGCATGGCACTTCCAACTGTAACAAGTATCCCCATGACAAAAAAAAGGATCATTAGAGGTACTGCAAAAGAATTATTATAGGATTGCATTTAGTATTCCCCCTATTAGACATCGGCCTGTGACCGCGTTCAGATGTTTCCAATCTTATCATTCCCCTATTATTTGATCGGATCTGAACGTTTTAAAGCGGTAGGAAGATATTTTATACCGCTTCTTTAGAATTAATAAGTATAGTTATATATAGTACACGTTTGAGTAGAATTTTTTTTTAATTATATTTTAAGTAAAATATAGAAGCTGGAAAAAAGAAACACAGGGTGTCAGGCCATGGGTACTGCTACTTGTTCTGCCACACGGTCAATTCCCTTTCCAAACGGAATACCTGCTTCAGAAAACCATTTTTCCACGAAGGATAGCATGTGGTATTTGAGGAAGGCACCGAAAGGCATGCTCACTAAGGCCATGACAATTATAAAAATTATTACTTCTACAAGAATGAAAGGTGTAAGAACTATCCACTCAAAACCCGATAGAACCAACGACAACAAGAAGTAGATAACTACATCCACTATCAGAAAAGGCACTATTGTTGCCAGAAGTGCAAGCATTAGAACGACGAAAGCCGCTATACCTACAATTATTCCCAATACTGCCCTTCCTACCCAATAAACAATTATCTGTTGCCAGTCAGATCTGAACTTTCTGAGAACTTCCAGGATAGCTGAAAGCACACCAATATTACTATACAATACTATAGGTATGGACATGCTTATGAAGGAGCCGAAAACAGAGGTAATGATCGCAAAAACAATGAAAAGAAAAAAAACGATCATAACTCCACTGATCAATGACAGCCAGAAATAATCACCCGATGACATGCGAGATATAAAAATGAAAGAGATAACTATGACCGCAAGTACTAACAGAGACAGTATGAGTGTTGCGACCCTGATGAGGAATAGATGAAATCCCTTACCCAAGAAACGACGGGTATATTCCCAGAACTTTACATTATTACTGACAAGAGATTCCACTAACACGAATTCCATAACACTTGAGATATACATGAAGACGATCACTAAAAGAAATATTAGCGATAAAATTGCCAGAACGGCTGAACTAGACACTGCAGAAGCTGCATCTTCTATGAGATCAAGTGGGTTAAATTCCGAATAATAACCCGGATCATAGTCTGGACCATGTCCGGGATATGTCTCTGTATCCGAAAAAGAGTTGAAAGAGTTAAAAGAATTGCCCCCATAACCCGAACCTCCACCCACGAGTATCAGGATTATCGCAAGCTTTACCCATTTCCAGATATCAAATGGCTCAAAAAGACACTTTTTTGTACGCTCATAAGCTACCTCTACAGCATCTATGACATACCATTCCATAGGAGGAAATACTCAGAGTAAGGTTAAATAATTTACCGGAGGTATCTCCTCAAATTTGAGAAGTTCTTTATCTATTTAATAGATATCCTAGCAGTTATGCTTGTTCCTGACACTCACTCTTATCTACAATGAAAGCAAATCCATGACCATATGCTGGGTCGCTTCAGGTACAGGGATGAAACCTTTTATGGCAATGTGGATGGCAACAAGGTAATTGGAAAAGGTAATGTAGAAGGTAAGATATTCGAACTTTCCGAACTGACCATTCTTCCTCCTTCTGTGCCCACAAAGATCATATGTGTAGGTTTGAACTACCATGACCACGCCATTGAAGTGGATATGCCAGTACCAAAAGAACCTGTTATATTCCTGAAACCCCCTTCAGCTGTCATTGGCCATATGGATAAGATAGTATATCCGCGTATTAGCGAGCAGGTGGACTTTGAAGCAGAGCTGGCGGTGGTCATAGGCAAACGCTGCAAGAACATCAAAAGAGAAAAGGCAGTTGATGTGATAGCTGGTTATACATGTTTTAATGATGTCACTGCAAGGGATCTTCAACGCAGGGATAACCAGTGGACACGTGCTAAAAGCTTTGACACATTTGCACCTGTTGGTCCTTTTATAGTGCCTGCAGCCAATATAGATCCGGAGAACGTATGCATACGCAGTCGGGTAAACGGTGTGATCAAACAGGACTCATGCACTTCAAACCATATTTTTGAAGTCCCTTATCTGCTTGAATTCATATCCAACATCATGACACTTGAAGTTGGTGACATCATCGCTACAGGCACTCCCTCGGGCGTAGGTCCTTTTGACCCCGGAGATGTGGTAGAGATAGATATCGAAGGCATAGGTATTCTGAGAAACGAGGTGGTATAATGCTTTTCGACCAGATAGAACGGGAAATGGACCTCTCCGAAAGACATCTTGTGGTCCTCAAGACAGTAATTGAAAAGGGACCGATAGGCATACTTAAACTTGCCGAAGAGACTGGAATGGCCACCCATAAGGTCCGTTATTCACTGCGGGTGCTGGAGCAGGAACAACTGATCAAGCCGTCTATACAGGGTGCAATAGCAGGTCCTGCGGTGGATGAATTCCTGAAGGACTTTGAGAATGAGATGACCAGACTTCAGAAAATGACAGCCATCATACTTCAGGTCGGAAGATCTATTTGATATCTGTTAATTTAAAAAGGTATATTTTTTTATATATTTGTGCTTAATGTATTACTTCGCATAACATCAACTTTAACTAGTTTCCACTCAACTAAGCCAAAATAACACGCTTCATGCGACACAGGAACTTTATTTTATATCCAGGGAGAGTCCGGATGACATTAACTGATGAGGATAAACAGATCATTGAGAAATACGCACTTCAGAATGC
Source organism: Methanomethylovorans hollandica DSM 15978 (assembly GCF_000328665.1). Taxonomy (NCBI): domain Archaea; kingdom Methanobacteriati; phylum Methanobacteriota; class Methanomicrobia; order Methanosarcinales; family Methanosarcinaceae; genus Methanomethylovorans; species Methanomethylovorans hollandica. The sequence continues at coordinate 830,080 of NC_019977.1, read as the reverse complement.
CGTGAAGTATGGAAAGGCCCCACAGCTTGCGGCTGTTATGAGCAAGGTGATGGGAGAGTGCACCCATCTGAGAGCCAGTGCAAAGGAAGTATCTCCTCTGATACAGGAGATACTGGAGAGAGTATCCAAAGAGAAACCGGAGCAGTGGCAGGCAAGACTCGAAGAGCTTGCTCCGGAAATGATAGCGAACATGTGTGCAAAAAAGGAGCCTGCAAAGGGCCTGAAGCCACTTGAAGGCGCTGAATGTGGAAAAGTTGTAATGCGTTTTGCACCCAACCCCAATGGTCCTCCTACCCTGGGCAGTACCCGTGGCATAGTGGTGAATTCCGAGTATGTGAAAATGTACGAAGGCAAGCTTATCATCAGGTTCGATGACACAGATCCCCAGACCAAAAGGCCTATGCTTGAGGCTTATGACTGGTACCTGGATGATTGCAGGTGGCTTGGAGCTGAGCCTGACCAGGTGGTCATTGCTTCTGACAGGATACCTCTTTATTACAGATATGCTCGCCAGATAATCGAGCAGGGCAATGCATACGTATGTTTCTGTACCAGCGAGGAGTTCAAAAGCTTAAAGGATGCCAGCGAACCTTGCCCTCACAGAAATACAAGCCCTCAGGAGAATCTAGTATACTGGGACAAGATGCTGGCCGGAGAATATGAAGCAAAGGATGCCGTGCTGCGTCTGAAGACTGATATCAAGCATAAGGACCCTGCAATGAGGGATTATGGGATCTTCCGCATTGTTAAACAACCCCACCCGAGACCGAAAGTCGATGACAGGTACGTAGTGTGGCCCCTTCTTGACTTTGAGGGAGCTATTGAGGATCATGAACTTGGAACAACGCACATCATCCGGGGCAAGGACCTCATGGACAGTGAGAAACGCCAGACATACATATACAAGTATCTGGGATGGGAATATCCGAAAACCCTGCACTGGGGAAGGGTGAAGATGCACGAGTTCGGCAAGTTCAGTACCAGCACTCTGCGCCGTGCAATAGAGGAAGGGGAATACTCCGGTTGGGACGACCCGCGCCTGCCAACCCTCAGGGCTATGCGCAGAAGGGGAATACTGCCCCAGGCCATCCGCAAGTTCATGATAGAGATGGGAGTCGGCGAAACTGATGTGAGCATCAGCATGGACACGCTGTACGCTGAGAACAGGAAAATGGTTGATCCAATCGCGAGCAGATACTTCTTCGTATGGGACCCCGTGGAACTGCCGATAGCTGGTGCAGAACCCCGCACAGCCAAACCTCCTCTGCATCCCACTGAGAACAAGGGCCATCGCAGCATCGATGTTACAGACAGGGTGTTCGTCTGTAAGGATGACGTGGAGCAGCTTCAGGCAGGATCACATATCCGCCTCAAGGATCTGTACAACGTGGAGATCACTTCCGTGGCTCCGTTGCAGGCCAGATACATAGGTGATGAGGTTGCCAATCTTAAAAAGGACCGCATGAAGATCATTCACTGGGCACCCGTTGACGGTATACCTGTCAAAGTGCTCTCTCCTGACGGGGAGTTCAAAGGCATTGGCGAAAAAATGATCTCAACCGAACTGGACAAAATAGTGCAGTTCGAAAGGTTCGGTTTCTGCAGGATCGACTCTGTGGGCTCAGAGATCCTAGCATACTTTACACATAAATGATGGGAGGGTAGAACCTCCTCACACTCTTTTTTCAGATGACCATTCAGTTGCCTTGACATATGGCCCTTTTTCAAAACCCGTATATTCCATGCTATAGCAGACACTCTACAATATATTTTACAGATACAGATAGAATGCTCTCCATAACTGCGTATTCTATCCACGTACTGAACTTTCCGGTCGCCCTCAGGAAGATAAGCTCTGGTTTTTGGCGAGTGGCTGGATATTTAAGATCAATGTTTTCGTCTATACAAAACAAAATTTCAAGATTTTATCGGCCATACTCGATGGCTATATAAATGAGTTGATACAGGTCTGCTCAGACCTGTCCGACCCTCAGACAAAAGAGCGCGAGAGAAATGGCCTGCTGGCTGGCATGAAACATTTCAAAATACAGGAAGGAACCATTGTTACAGCGGATACTTTTGGAGAGGAGAAGATCGAGGGGCGGAGGGTGAGGTATGTGCCGCTGTGGAGGTTGTTGCTGGAAGGGAATAAAAAGTTACATAAAATGAATTTTATGTAATTTTAGAATACAAATCTGCTTAGTGGTATCCTCGGTTAAAGTAGGCAGCTATAATCCCTAATTCTCATTTGAATGCGATAACTCGCTAAATAGATTCATGTACGCAACCATTATCCTTACGCTCCACCTCAACCCGCTTCTCCGGGTACGCTACTTTCCCCCGCCTTCCGATGAAAGACGCATCCATATCAGCCCCCATCTGACGGGCTATGGCTGCGGGAATGCCCATGATGAGCAGGTCCGCAGGAAGCCAGAGGTTACCTGTGGGGTCGGTGGGACCTACATAAGCCGAATCCTTTGGTGCATGCTCGGCCATGCCTGCAGGGAAGGTTATCATCATGGCACAGGTGGATCCTGCCGGAATAAGCGTCCTGAAGAAAGGATCGGAATTGCTGAACTGGGCCAGGCCGCACAGGTTTCTGATCTGCTCGCTGCCTGCAAAAAGGATCAATGATCTGATACTTTCCGGAGCTATGTCGTCTGTACAAGGCGCTATGACGACGTATCTGCCCGGAGGAGTAATTTTTCCGGCACGCTCTCTCTGCTCGTCGAACAATTCGGGTGTGGCCTTAAGATGCTCGGCAGCACCGCCACGAAAATCCGGTGTGCCCACAGTCACGAAGTACTTCAGCTTCGGATGCGGTTCCACAAACCCCATCCACAAGAGTCCCCCGGCGCAGTACTGCTCATGGCCTGCCTCTATGTAGACCTGGGGCGTTTCATGAAATATGGCGGCAGTGTAGACAGCTTTAGCTATGCAGCGATCTATTTTATATGAGGCCACAGCCCCCTGCGGTATCTCGTCCGTACAGTATACGCACAGCGGGCGCAGCTTCAGCCTCCCGGCCTCCACAAGCTTCTGTCCCATTTCTCCGACAGTCAGCATGTCCATCTTATTCATGTGATCACCCCACTCACATTATACTCATTATGCTTACATCCACATATGCTTACAGCCAGCCCTTTGAGATCCAGTGGTCCACGTTATGCGGCCACTCCTCTTTGTTGGCAATGATGGCATGCCTGAAACTATCTTTCCATGCATGATGGAGAGCTTCTTGATCGGGATATTTGCTTTTCTCGCGTATAGCTTCAACCAGATGGGTGCCCAGCTCATAAGATTTGCTTATAGCAGCTTCCATGTCCATGGGACCCTGAGCCATTATACAACCCGCACCTCCGATCACCTTACCCCCGCACATCTTCATGAAGTTGTTCATGATATCAAGTACAAAATCCACATCTTGGCTGCCTGCGGTTGTTAAAGAAAAAGCATACTTGCCTTCAAAGAGGTGCTCATGAATGACGCGAGGAGTCCTGTCGAAAAACGTTTTAAGCTGTGCACTTACATTGGTTATATAATTAGGACTGCTCCAGATAATACCATCTGCAACCAGCAGTTTTTCCAGTACGCCGTTAAAGTCATCTTTGATGGGACATACTCCGGTTTTATGGCAGACATCGCACGCTGTACAATACTTGATCTTCAATTTAGCAATATCGATTACCTCAGCCTCTGCTCCCGCCGCTGCAACTCCTTCCAGGGCCGCATTCAAAAGCTTCAACGTATTACTATTCTTGCCTCTGGGGCTTGATACTATTGCAATTATCTTCATGGTATTGATCCTTGATTTGAAACCAGTGCTTCAAATCTGTAACTTCTGCTTGATAAATCCATTCCATAGGATGGGAATGGCAGGATTTTTGTCACAAAAAACCCACAAAACCCTTAGATTTGTTTAGCTACTTGAGGCATACCGATGCCCTTTTTCACAGGCATATCTGATTTATGGAACGGGTGATGTAAACGAGAATCAAGTTAGAAGCGATCCAAGTAGGTAAAATATTGATGATTGCACCGATCATAGTCGGGATCTGTCCTGCCCTGGGAGCTAATGTGGAACTTATAAGCCATCTTGGCGGAAACAACTATCACATTGCTGTAGCTGGTAATTATGCATATCTCGGACAGGGAAAAGACCTTGTCTTCCTGGATATCACTGATGATACAAAACCACTGTAAATGGGAAGGGTGACTAAAACCTCAATAGTATATGATGTAACATGATCAGGCGATACTGCCTATAGCAACGTAATTGAGACATCTGATCCCCTGTACAGAAGTACAGGGGATTTTTAACATGATCCGGATATCTGCATTTCATTCTGATCTCTGCAGCATAGAAAGTAGCTGATAGTAAAGAGATCAAAGAAGCATTCCATACTTTATGTCTGCGATAGATATATTTACAGGGATGCTTTTAAGATAACCAAATATTAGTTTAAACTAAAATGTATATAAATTCGTTCCATAAAAAGGTGAGATGGGTGGGACAAAATATTCAAAATGGAGATAGAATGCACCTCATCGTAGCAGAAAAGCATATCGCAGCAAAGAGAATAGCAAACATCCTTTCTGCAGGGAAGCTCAGTCAGGTGCGGGTTAACGGAGTGGACACATATCAGTTCGAAGCCGAGGATGGAAAAAAAGTATTCATTGGCTTAAGCGGGCATATCGTGAAACTGGATTTCCCCAGATCCTATAATAACTGGCAGAAGGTCGAAGCAAAGGAACTGGTAGATGCAGATGTTATTACCGTTTCCACGGAAGCGCGAATAGTAGCTGCACTAAAGAAATTAGGTAAAGAAGCAACAAGAGTTACGATCGCAACTGACTATGATCGTGAGGGAGAACTAATTGGCGTGGAAGCCCTGCAAATAATAAGGGAAATCAATCCAAACGTACAATTTGACAGGGTACATTACAGTGCCATTACCCCTAAAGAGATCATAGACGCATTTGAGAATGTATCGAATATTGATTTCAATCTTGCGGATGCAGGTCATTCAAGACAGGTCCTCGATCTTGTGTGGGGAGCTTCCCTGACACGTTTCATATCACTTGCTGCAGGAAGACTCGGTAAATTGTTCCTTTCTGTGGGTAGAGTTCAATCCCCTACATTAGCACTGATAGTTGACAAGGAAAAAGAAAGAGAAGCCTTTGAGATCAAGCCATACTGGGAATTGTACGCGCATCTTAAGGATCGAAAAGATATCGAGTTCACTGTACAGCATGTAAACAGGCGATTTTGGGAAAAGCATGAAGTAGATAAGTTAGTTTCAAATTTGGGGAAGAATGCCATCATCAAAGAGGTAGTTACATCAACTAAAAAAGATAAACCACCCATTCCATTCAACACCACTGAGTTCATCACCGCAGCCAGTTCCCTGGGCTTTACTCCTGCCAGCGCCATGCGTATTGCAGAAGCACTGTACATACAGGGTTTCATATCATACCCCAGGACGGACAACACCGTATATCCGGCCACCCTGGACCTAAGGGAAATGATAGAGATATTTGCCAAAGGTACATTCAAGGAATATGCAGAAAAACTGCTTGCAAAAGAAACACTGGAACCCACAAGGGGTAAAAAAGAAACAACTGACCATCCTCCAATATATCCTGCATCTCTTGCTAAGAAGTCTGAACTTAATGAGCAGGAATGGAAGATATATGAGATGGTGGTAAGGCGTTTCTTTGCAACGTTTGCTGAGCCTGCGATATGGGAAACCATCAAAGCGAAGTTTGATGTCAGTTCCGAGGAATTCAGCGCAACGGGAGCCAGGCTTGTAGAAGCCGGCTGGAGATGGTATTATCCATATAATGCACCCGAGGACAGGCTGCTTCCGGCCATGAAGGAAGGAGATGAACTTACAGTCCGGGAAATTGAAGTACAGGACAAGGAAACCCAGCCTCCGGGAAGGTATGGTCAGGGACGCCTCATCCGTACTATGGAGGAATTGGGGCTGGGTACAAAAGCAACCCGGCACGAAATAATCAGTAAATTATATTCCAGGGCATATGTTCATGGAAATCCCTTACAGCCTACAAAAACAGCATATGCTGTAGTTGAAGCTTTGGAGAAGTATGCTCCCACTATATCCAAGCCTGAAATGACCAGCAGGCTTGAAGCAGATATGGACAGGATAGCAGAAGGCCAGATCCCTGAAGAAGACGTCCTTCAAGAGTCCAGGGAAATGCTGAATTCTGTGTTCAATGACCTTGAGAAAAACAAAGACAACATTACGGAATCCCTCAGGGCTGGACTTAGGGAAGATAAAGTGATAGGCACCTGCTCAAAATGTGGATCTGTCCTTATGGTAATGAGATCAAAGAAAGGGTCCAGGTTCATAGGTTGTAAAGGTTATCCGGAATGCAGTTTCTCCCTGCCTTTGCCAAGGAGCGGACATGTAGTGGTCACTGACAAGCTATGCGAGGAGCATGGTCTGTACCACATCCGCGTGATAACAGAAGGAAAAAGACCCTGGAATCTGGGATGTCCACACTGTAACTTCAATGAATGGCAACGAGCCCAGCAGGAAAAGGAAGAAGGTACACAAGAACAAAAGGCAGTCGATGACAAGCCTTCAGAGGAACAGGGGAAAAGAACAAAAAAGATAACAGATATAAAAGGAATAGGTAAAGTCACTGCCGAAAAATTTGACAATATAGGTATTTCAAAGCTTGAAGACCTGGTAAGTAGGGATGCAGAAGAGCTGGCAAAACTTACTAATATATCCATCAATAAAATAAGGGAATGGCAGGAAAGCGTTGTTTGAAAGGTGTGGATATCATGAAACTTAGGTTCTTGGGAGCTTGCAGAGAAGTCGGACGATCAGCTTTACTTCTTGACGATAATGTCATGCTTGACTATGGGATCAAAATGGGAGAGCCACCTGAATATCCCGTTAATGGGGTCAGACCAGAGGTCGTGTTACTATCTCACTGTCACATAGACCACAGTGGACTTTTACCTAATCTTATGGACATTGAACCTGAAGTATTTATGACCCCACCTACGGCTGACCTTGCAAATCTGCTGCTCAAAGACAGCCTGAAGATCGCAGAATCCACAGGTGTGAACGCACCCTATGACGCTGGTGACCTCCACACATTTATGTACAAAACAAAAACTGTAGACTACCGCATTAAATTCCAGACACATGGTTACAATGTAGAGTTCTACGATGCCGGCCATATTCCGGGAGCGGCATGCACGCATGTAACATCCAAGAGTGGAGAAAGTCTGCTATATACAGGCGATATTAATACTTCTGACACCCGTCTTGTATCAGGGGCAGTGGAATTCCCTAATGCTGATTATCTGGCAATAGAAAGCACTTACTTTTCAAAAGAACATATACCCAGAAAAGAAACTGAAGAAACTTTTATCGAATCCCTTAAAAGTACTCTGGATATAGGAGGCAATGTGATAATCCCTGCTTTTGCCATTGGGAGGACACAGGAATTGCTGATGTTGCTTGATGCTTATGGCATCAGACCATATGTAGATGGTATGGGGAAGGAAGCATATGAAATAATGATGAAGCACCCATCATATCTGCGCAATCCTACTCACCTGAAAAGGGCATTTGATAATGCAATATCTGTAAAAAGTTCCAGGCGGGACGATGTACCATTGGAATCTTCTGTGATTGTCACTACTTCGGGCATGCTTAACGGAGGACCTTCCATGTACTATCTGAACAAACTGTATGATGACCCGAAATCCAAGATGATGCTCACGGGCTATCAGGTGGAAGGGACAAATGGCAGAATGGCCATGGACACCGGCATTATCGAGAACAATGGGGTATTGCAACAGCTCAGGCTTAAGCTTGAACAATATGATTTCTCAGCCCACGCCGGGGACAAAGAACTTAAGGCAATTGTGAAGGATTTCTGTGACAGGGGTACAAAAGCTGTATTTACCATGCATGGAGATAATACTGAAGGCTTTGCTACCTGGATAGAAGAAGAAATAGGTGTGCAGGCATATGCACCGGTCATTGGAGAGAAATTCGACCTTCACTGATCTTTTTTTTTCGTGTTGATCTCGTAAGGCCCTCGATGGCACCGTCCTGTTCGGGGTCAATTTCAAGAACGCGTAAAAAACAGTTAATAGTCGCGTCCAATTGTCCGAGGGTAGCATAGGCGATACCTTTCTTGAACACGGCATTCTCATTTGAGATATATGTTTCCAGCACTTTGTCATAGCATAATACGGCTTCTTAATACCTTCAGGGGTTAAAAAGAGCGGCGCCTTTATTGCACCATACATCCACATCAAGTTTCTTATAATGGAAAGCCTGGTCAAAACACTCAAGGGCTTTGTCATGCATAACAAGATAGTAATAAGCTATCCCCTTATTACTCCATATAAGATATATCATATCATGGTTTTGAAGAGGTGGCTTCAGAGAATTTGATTCCAGTATCCTGTCATAACAGGCTATCTTTTCTTCAGGTCTTCACTGAAGAAACCCTCCTTGAACCAATAATCATCCATGCTCTATTAGAATTTGATCGGTGTTTTTATAAATTAAGGACACGAATGACTTCTAGGACCGCCCTTTGTATCAGAAAAATTATTGTATATATACATTCATAGAATCTTCCGCGTGCAATATTAAAAAATTAATTAAAGTAGTTTGCAATAAGTAAAGCAATCTTTCGTATCCATCAGAGAGTAATAAACTATTGATATATCCTTATCACGGAGTTAAATGTCTAAACTATCCAATTTTTGTCCGGAGAACATTACATGCCAGTTATGTCAATAATAGCTTGCAGAATACTTGAAGACGAAATATTTCATGTCATATCATCTGAAAATGCCTTTGACTATCTGTTCGTTACAGATACAAAGGAAGCACATGGTCTTATCCGGCGCCTTAGAAAGGGTGATATACCTTATACATCTGTTCCTTCTGAAAAGATAGCGGATATGATCCGACAAACAAAAGGATCCGGCAAATATGACATAATCCGACGGATATGTAAAAAAAAACTAACAGAAGAAGGTCTGGTAGTAGTTGTACACATCCTTGAACTTAGACTGCACAGAGACCTTACATTGTTGCGCAGAGGAGTCTACACAACGTTGGAAGAAATGTCTGCATATTCGGATGGTATTCTGCTGTTCTACGGCCTGTGCGGTAATTCTCTGCAAAATATAGAGAAGGATCTTTCACATATCTTATGCCCCATATATCTGCTGAGAGATGCGCAGAACAACAGAGTGGATGACTGTATAAGCATAGCTCTGGGTGGTAACAGGAAATATGAAGAGGCTTTTAAAGCATGCAGAGGAAAAGGCACACTGTTCTTTACTCCCATGTGGGCATCCAACTGGAAAGATATGGGTGCTCCTGGCAACAAACAAGAGGACATGACAACTGTACATGATTCATTTAAACGGCATCATATAAGCCGTATTGTGAAAATAGAGAGGAATATGGAATATGACCCTTCCTTTGAGCAAAATATGAATAAATTTGCTGAAATATTTGGGCTGGAGATTACCTCCGTGCCTGGAACTTCCGAGATAGTGGAAAGATGCTATTCAGATGCAAAAAATGCTATAAAAGGTAAATACAAATAAGATACTTTATAAGATCCCCTGATCATATTCTTGGAACATGTTCGATGGTGATAACTTGGTTCGCATCACTGCCTACAAGACACATTCCTTTTTTATCCATTGACCATATCCTGTAACCAGGCAGTATGTTTCCCGGGATCTCTTCAGAAGGCAGATGACCAATATCAAGACCACAAGTTTCCATCGCCGGATGATCTTCGGGGTTCAGTTCCATTATACTTACTGCTTTTCTCAGCAAGTTCAGCAGATCTTCAATGTTCTCATGGTCCCATGCCCTTATCCTGCTGCATATGATAGGCAGGATATGCTCCTGCACCCCTTTATTGGAAAGTATCTTGGAAGCCAGGCAGATAGAAGCATTATCAGATTTAGATTCATCATCCGGTCCTCTGAAACAGAAACTGCCCTCTTCTACCATCCGATCAAAGTCAAGAGGATACCTGGAGCCTTCAATAGCGTCCATAACGGTATCTGTGGTGAGATCATAATCATTTGCTATTCTTTTAATTGCCTTATCGATGACCATACATTTATCCATGATCGTAAACCCCCTTCTTAGTGATCTGTACCAGATCAGCTGGAGTATTAATATTGACAAAGGATACAAGTTCCCTGTCAATAAGCTGAATTCTATCCACACTTGTGAACCTGGCATCATATAATTGTGATACTACATTCATGACCCGATGATCATCCTTGAGGATAGACCTTTCTATAATAGGAATTAGCTGTTCTCTATTATAAACTGCATGTAAAGGCTCTTTTCTGCCATCTTTCCACAAAGGGATAGCTGCATCATGGCCGGCAGCCTCCTTAAACAAAAGGTCAATGACATCCGGCTGAAGAAAAGGCATGTCACATGCAACTACAAATACATAATTACCCGCCGCCGCCCTCATGCCTTCCAGCATTCCTGCAAGAGGACCTTTACTCTGATATTGGTCACATAGCAACTTTATACCTTGAACAAATTCAGAGAAAGCTTCCTGTTGTTTATGATCCCTTACTGAAACAATAACTTCATCTACTACCTGATCCAGAACATATATAGCGTTTTCCAGCAAGGTCTTATCCTTACAGACAAGCAAAGCTTTCTCCTGTTCTCTAAGCCTTGTTCCCTTTCCACCAGCCAGTATCAGTGCAGACCTTTGCATTTCATATCACTGTTCAACATACAACATCGATATTTTAATCAGTATTGTTCATCATCGATTTTAAGCTTCGTAATACTTAAAATATATCTCTACCTACTTAAAGGCATGATAGAGAATCCTGAACTGCAGTGCATCGATATCCTTGCCAGAGAGATACTGGTGGCAGCACGTACAGCCCCAAAAGCCAAAGGTAAGGATGACCTTATAACTGGCATACTTGAGCGCGATGAACAGGAAATACTGGCCAGAGTCATGGAAGGCATGGCAGATGAAAGAGGAGAACGCTTCGCATTCTTCAAAAGGGATGCAAGGAATATAAGAGATGCAGATACCGTGGTCCTCATAGGTCTCAGGAATGCAGGTGTTGCGGGACTCAACTGTGGTGCATGTGGCTATAAAGAATGCGATCTGATGCTTGAAGCACAGAAGGTAAAAACAGATTTTGAAGGTCCTCAATGCAGTATCAAATATATGGACCTCGGAATAGCTCTGGGATGTGCTGCAGCCAAGGCAAAAGATCTATGCCTTGACAACAGGATATTTTACAGTGCTGGTACTGCAGCCATTGCAGCAGAGATGATAAAGGCAGATATCGCCATGGTAATTCCTTTAAGTGTTAAGGGAAAGAACATCTTCTTTGACAGGAAATGGCCTTAAGTTTCAGGCAAGACCACGCCGTCGTTCACTACGATATTCCTCAAGCAGAGAGGCCAGATGCTGATGTTCCTGCTCACGCCTCTTTTTCTTTGCATCTTCCTGCCATGCGGATAATGCCTGTTCCAGAACTTTAGGGTCCACAGTAGCAAAATCATCGAACCTTTGAATTTCTACATCTTGCAGAAGGGGCACGTTCCCCTGAAAAAAAGCTTCACTAGCTGCATGTGAAATATCATCTTTTATGATCACAGCCCTTATACCTGCTTCCACCAATATGGCTGCTGTACCGGCAGCACCTCCGCTGGAGTCTTCAAGCAATACCACATCACCTTTTTTGATACCATAGGTGTCCATTGTCTGCTGGATAGCCTCTTTTGTAAATGCGTACACCACTTTTACCGGCAAGCCCTCACCTTTGATCTCTTTCTTGCGGATCTGCTTAAGTTTCTTTATGTGCTGGCGTGAGTCCTGAAGAGCCTGCTTTGACCTGCTGAGTTCTGTATTGAGCCTTGAGATTTCCGTATCGCGTATACGGATCTCTTTTTGTTTACGCAGCTCCATAGATTCAGACTTTTTCAGCTTGCTTACACGATCTTCCATTTCTGCTATACGCCGATCCTTTTCCAAATTAGCTTCTTTTAAGTCCTTCACATATTCCTTGAGCTCATTTATCAGGCTATTCTTCTGCCTTATAAGCTCCTGAAGCCTTTTTGTCTGCTCATCGGCATCAATGCTTTCCCCTGTTGCAGACGCGGTTTCGGATCTGGCGGGAACGCGAACAGCAGTTACTTTCTCTATAGCCTCTTCTATGGAATAGCCATTGATTACATGGTACTTTATCAGACCCACATCTGCAAACCGGGGAGCTCTTTTCTCTACTCTGCTGAATATGTTCTTGTAATTACGATAGGTACTGATGGCAGCAGCCAGAGAGTCCCTTTCGTGGTCATTGGAATAGCCGAATGATCTTGCCATCGCGATCTTATCCTCTGCACGCAGCTCAGTGCCAGGAGTACCTAGTACTGCCTTAAAGCTACGGCGTATCTTTTCCACAGCTGCAGGCGTAGGATATACATCAGTAGCAACAATTACAGGTTTTCCGTGGTCTGAGATCAGTTTGACCACCTGATCATGGGAAATACCCCTGAAACTATTGGAAAAAAGAAGATCACCGTCCAGAGAAAGAATGGCTATTCCTACAGTGGTACCAGGATCAATGCCAACGATAGTGTATTTACGCTTGGATGGTGTAAGAGGTATATACTTGATCTTATCCCTTTCAATACTACGGATGGTAACCTGTACATCTGCATTAGTGGAAGGATGCACAGGTATCTGCTCGCGGCTGCTATTGACCATGAACTCGGTACGCACATAGCCACCGAAACCTTCTATGGATTTTGAAGTGAAGGTAGTACCTCTATCTTTCGAGAACTTACGCAGTATCTGCTCTATCAGACGGCTTTTCTCCTTGACAGCACCGTGGACCTTTCGCCTGTATCTGTTCTGGCTCCACCCGCCTCTACCCAGTGACCTGGCCCGGCTAACTTTGATCTTTGTGACATCTTCAAATAAAGAAACTTCACAGCCGACGCTCATAGCTGCAAGGCGTGCACATGCTTCAGCTTCATCACCTGGGCTGAACTGGTTCATGGAAATACCATGCTCCCGGGCCAGTTTCAGGAGAGGCTGCTGATGCAGACCCCCTGTTACCTGAATAAGCCTTGTGGATTCCGGCAATTTAGCAAGAAAACGGATGAGATCATCCTTATCAGGGGCAAGCTCAAATATGTTATCCACTGCGATATAATCAGGCTTGTCCTCCTGCACCATCTTAAGGATGTGGTTTCTGCTGACCATGCTGTGGCGCTGTATCTGGTTTTCTTTAAGGATAGCCACAGCATACTTGGGGATCGCCTGTGCCCTTGGAGAGCCTTTTGCAATGTCAATGCCGTAAATGATGCCGTTATGCATACATTATATGAGTATTGGTTTGCTGAGATATATTGTTGTTCACTGGCTCTTCACATATGCCACTGAGCTTTCAAGTTCTGCCTCCAGGTCATATTTACGTTTGAAAAAGGAGAGTATGTTAGAAATGTCCCGCTCCAGCAATTCATCAGCGTGAGGATGCGAAGGTTCCACATACTGTGGCCAGTCTATTATCTGTACACCACCCTCATGCACGAAAGTATTATATTCGCTCATGTCAGCATGAATAAAACCTTTAGCATAGGCTAGTTTCAATTGCCTCAGGATCTCATCCAGGAACCATTGCGGATCTGCAAGCTTTGTTTTGTACAACAAGGAGCCTTGAGCGATGTCCATAACAAGTGCGTGCCTATTGTGATCGACAAGTCTTGGTACTGATACTTCCGGATATAACTTATTCATAACATCTGCTTCACGTTTAGCTGCAAGACGGGCTGCATATATCCACGACATGTGCTCCCGGTCGCCTATATGGCCGCGATTGCGTTTTACCTGGGTGAAACTGGTACGACCCTCTCTATGGAACTTGATCACCACACCTTCCGGATCACCGATACCGAGTTCAGATTCCTTTATGGCTTCCAGTACCACGGATTCCTTACCTACACCTATCTCGTTGCCAATTGCACTGATAGTCTTTCTCTGCACGAACGTATGCAAAGCAAGGGCATCATATCCTTCAAAATATATCTGATAGCCTTCATAAGGAATATTTGTGAAGGATAATAGGTTCAATTTTGCCAATTTCTTAAGCTTGAAAGAAAGGTTATCATAAGTCATACGAGTGTACTTCATGACATTCTCAACAGGCACCCACTCAGAATCCTTCATTCCTATCTCTATACCTGTAAGGATACGTATGTCCTTATTATCCAGTTGTTTAAATACTTTGATAACTTCGTCTATCATTCTGTATTTTATATGTCTGGATGGTTTAGATGATTTGTGGTTGGCAGGATGAAAAGTTATCCGAAACCTTATATTGGATCACTTAAAATAGAAAAGCCAGATAAGATCCTTTCAGATAGGATCAGATCTTTGATGCTACTGGCTGACGGATAATGGTCTTCAGTTTCTCAGAAGCTGTTCTCTGGGGGTCGCTGAGATAGATCTCATAGTGCTTACCCCTGAGAGAATATCCTTTATTCTCTATGAACTGGTGTAGTTTGCGTATCGTAGGAGTGTCAGCAGCATAAAGCTCTAGATGAATGATCTGAGCCTATAGGCCTTCATCATATGTTTCAAAAAGTATTCTGGAAAGAGCTGCAAAACCTTTCTTTTTCTGAACCTGCTCAAAAACCAGTTCAAACATTACCCTTGTCACATATGAAGGCTGCATGATCATGGATGTCCATTTCCAGGCCTCCTTATTTTCCGGAATGAACTATTCCATATTGTCCATCATTAAGGTCCCCTATGCCATGGATCATAAGATAGGGCTAGGAGGCACTTTCACTATGGATACTTCGCTTGCGGACGGATTGTAAAGTTGCTTCAAATCCTTTAATTAAGTAGATATATTTTACTTAAAGACTATTTTTATACAGATGATCGCACCTTACCTCGGGAAAAAGCTTACTCAATTTGGAATTTGTATATATATTGGAACTGAGAATAGTTTATTGATTCCTCAGCTTAAAAAATCGATCTTTTGAAGAAAAACTATCTCAACCTTGCATGGATGAGATCCGCTAACGGCAGCAAGCAAGTATGTATTTTTTATACAATAACTTGAGTGATACAGACCGGCTAGGTCCAGTTTCCTGGCTAAACTGGAGAACATCGTTTCATTTGAGAGTTTGCAATAAGCTTCTTTCAAAGTCCACATGACAAGAAAATCAGGAACTTTTGCAGAGGAAATGATGCCAGACAACGTTCTATCTATTGACTTTGGAATATCAATTGATTTTGAAATGCTTGCAACCGAGCGTGACCTTATGACCTCTATGTCGATCCCAACCTCTATTTTAGATAAAGCAAGCGCAAGTATATCCTCACTATAGGAGATACAGACGTTGAGATCATTATGACCGCATACATGGACCCGTCCATTTTCATCCTTACACGTAACGATATCGGACCAGGATCTTTCTTTGATAGTCGCAGCCAGAGATTTTAAGACAAGCCTCGATATAATAAATCTGTGTCTGAAATATTCTGTTCTAAGCATATTCAGATGCATCTTTTCCGCCTCACTGAGATGGTCTGCATCAGCTAATGGATAGTCTTTCATCTCGATAATGAAAATGACAACATCATTTTCTTCCCACAAGTCAGAAACTTGTCCTGCTGTAACAATAGATGGTGTAAAATGTTCAATGTTCATGGAAAGCCTCTGAGAGGAAGGATTATTCAATTTTCATTCGCCCTTAAATATTAAGTCACTTCCCATGCACCGAGATCACCTGAATGAAAAATGTCAGCCCTTGCAAATTCATATATTCTTTTTTATCCTTTTATGAGATCGTCCATGATAGAATAAACACTTAAATTATTAACCAACTCCTGACATTAAAGAGTGTATCATTTACAATTTACAAATACGTGTCACAATCAGCCTTATATAATCTGCAGACACCTATAAGCTTCCAAAAACATCAAGGATATATCATGTCTCTTAATTTCAAAGTAGTGCTCGTTGAGCCTTTGTATCAGGGAAATGTGGGCTCTGTCGCAAGGGCAATGAAGAATTTCGGCTTTTCAGATCTTGTGCTTGTTAACCCATGCCCCCTTGAAGGAGAGGCACGTGCAATGTCTTCTCATGCGCGTGATGTGCTCGAAGGTGCAATAATAACAAGCTGCATAGAAGATGCCGTTGCAGATGCCAATCTCCTGATAGGTACCACAGGCATAACCGGCAGCAAATTCGACGAGCACATACGTATCCCGGCGCATGTTCCCAGGGAACTGAAACAACATCTTCAAGGCTCTTGCGGCACTGTTGCACTGCTTTTTGGCAGAGAAAATAAAGGTTTCACCAAAGATGAACTGCGTATGATGGACATGATCCTTACCATACCCACATCCGAAATATACCCGGTCATGAACCTTTCACATGCTGTTGCGGTGGTACTGTATGAGCTAAGCGACATCCAACCCGGAGAAACTCCGCTTGCTGATCCTTTTGATACAAAGCTTTTAATGGAACATTTTGCCCAGGTCCTGGACAACATTGATTACCCAGAGCATAAAAAAGAAAAGACAGAACTTATGCTTAAAAAGATATTCGGCAGAGCACGTCTGATACCCAGAGAAGTGCAGACCTTAAGAGGGGTCCTGCGCAGGGTACAGAAGAATTTGGTTTCAGACCTGAAAAAATGATCAACTACCATACACGAAATATTGATATAAATTAAAAACTATGGGTTGGTGCCAAGACTAGATCTGCGCAGCAAACTTTGAGAAAAATATGACAGATATAAAATGGGAAGATAAATTCAAGGTATTCCTCAAGCAGTACTATTGGGACGACATTCTTCAGCTTGCCAACGAATACCCTGAACAGCGAAGTCTTACAGTTGATTTTTCAAAACTTGAGATATTCGATAGAGAACTGGCTGCAGAGCTTTTAGAGCAACCTTCGGAAGTGATGCCATCCGCAGACAAGGCCTTGCAGGAAATAGATCTGCCTATAGATAAAACACTTGATAAGGCAAAGGTCAGGTTCGAAAAGGTCCCTTCAAAGATCCCCATAAGAGATCTGCGCAGTAAGCATCTTATGAAATTTATTGCCATCGAGGGCATGATCCGTAAAGCCACAGAGGTGCGTCCCAAGATAATCAATGCTGCTTTTATGTGCATGCGATGCGAAAATATCACTTTTGTACCCCAAACGGAAATGAAATTCGTTGAGCCTCTGGAATGTGAGAACGACACATGTGGTAAGAGAGGACCTTTTAAGATACTCATGGAACAGTCCGTGTTTGTGGATGCCCAGAAACTGCAGATACAGGAGTCACCGGAGAACCTTAGAGGAGGAACACAGCCACAGAGCCTTGATGTGGATGTGGAAGAAGACCTTGCAGGTATCGTAAAACCCGGAGACAGGATAGTTATCAATGGTGTGCTGCGTTCCCATCAGCGTACCACACGCGAAGGGAAATCTCCTTTTTATGACCTCGTACTGGATGCGAATTCTATTGAGAATGTGGATAAAGAGTTTGATGAACTCCAGATAACTCCCGAAGAGGAAGATCTAATAAGGGAAATGAGCCAGGATCCACACATATATGACAAGATAATCCAGTCCATTGCACCTTCGATCTATGGCCTTGAAGAAGTGAAGGAAGCCTTGGCTCTGCAGCTATTTTCCGGCGTTCCCAAGCATCTTCCCGACGGATCAAGAATAAGGGGCGACATACACATGTTGTTTGTGGGTGATCCGGGTGTGGCAAAAAGTCAGCTTCTTCGCTATATGGTCAAGCTCGCTCCCAGAGGCGTATTCGCTTCAGGAAAAAGTGCCTCTAGCAGCGGCCTTACTGCAGCTGCTGTGAAGGATGAAATGGGAGATGGGCGGTGGACACTGGAAGCAGGAGCACTCGTTATGGCAGATATGGGTATTGCAGCAGTGGATGAAATGGACAAGATGCGTTCCGAGGACAAGAGCGCACTTCACGAAGCTATGGAGCAGCAGACGGTATCTATTGCAAAAGCAGGTATTCTTGCCACTCTGAAATCCCGATGTGCACTTCTTGGAGCTGCCAATCCTAAGTATGGACGTTTTGACAGGTACGAGGGCATAGCTCAGCAGATCAATATGCCTCCAGCTCTTATGTCCAGATTTGATATGATCTTCGTGCTTCTGGACACACCTAACGAAGAGAAAGATACACGTATTGCCAGACATATCCTTAAATCCCACTACGCTGGTGAACTTTCCGAGCAGCGCAAAAAGATGCCTACAAGCAAGGTCACCCAGGAACAGGTAGATGAACAGATGGAAATAGTCATTCCCGATATAGACCCGGACCTTATGAGAAAATATGTGGCCTATTCGCGCAGGAATATTTTCCCTGTGATGGAAGAGGAAGCACGGGATCATCTGGTGAAGTTTTACATGGACCTGCGTAAAATGGGAGAAGGTAAGGATTCCCCGGTCCCAGTGACAGCCAGACAGCTGGAAGCGCTTGTAAGACTGGCAGAAGCAAGTGCAAGAGTGCGTCTGAGTAGCATTGTTAATATGGACGATGCAAGGCGTACAACAAAGATAGTATATTCATGCATGAAACAGGTAGGTGTCGACCCGTCCACAGGTGCCTTCGACGTGGATATAATAGCATCTGGTACCAGCAAGAGCCAGAGGGATAAGATAAAAGTGCTCAAGGATATCATCAGGCAGGTAGGTGGCAGGCACCCGGCCGGCAAAGCGCCTCTGGAAGAGATCTATGCAGAAGCAGCTGTAGAAGGCATTGACAGAGCTCATGCAGAAGAAATGATATCAAAAATGCGCAGGTCTGGGGATCTGATGAAACCAGATCATGACAGTGTGAAACTTGTGTGAGGAACAATTGATGTATATGAAGGTCCATATTTCCAGCAGCAATGTAGTTGTTGCCATATGTGATAAAGAGGTCCTTGGAAAGACCTTAAAAGAGGGAAATATTACAGTAACAGTTAATGAAGAGTTTTTCTATGGTGAGACGGTTGGACCAGAAACTGTTGAGAAAACTCTCAGAAAAGCAACCACAGCTAACCTTTTTGGGGAAAAGTGTATTCAGTGTGCTGTCAACTGTGGCGTGGTAGACCCGAAAAGTGTGATAATAATAAATGGTGTGCCACATGCTCAAGTATTCAGAGTATGAGACCACCAGCTTATACATATATAACATTGTAAATAAATATTGTTAGATACAGTCTAGTTGGAGATAAATAAATGACCACCGAAGGAGATGGTGTAGGGGTTACTTTACTTGGCCGTGAAGGTCTTATCGATGCAGTGATCCTTAAACACAATAGGATGTTAGAGAAGTACAATTTTGAATTCGAGGAACTGGATACGAGATTTTCGTCTTGTTCCCGGGAAATCGACAACATTAAGAAGGAACATGAAGAACTGCTCGAACGCATAGATGTGCTCAAAGAAAAGCGCCAGCAACTCTACCATCAGGCAGAGATCACGCTCGAAAAGTTAATTGGATCGGATATGCAGCAAAAGGATGTTGACACTATACGCGACAGTATAATAAAGGCAAAATCAATTTCTTCTGAAGACGAAGAAAAAGCTGTTGTTGCATCGATCCTGTCACTTCTGGCCGGAGGGGAAACTTCTGAAATCAAATCTTCCATCGAGTCCAAGATAGCAGAAGCACTTGCAGCACATGAAGAATTCATATCAATATCTGGTCGAGAAAATACTTTGACTGAAGATAAGAAGCTTCATGAGGAAGAGTTAAACAAAGCAAAACCAAGGCATTCGTGGCTCGAAAATAGGATACAAAGTCATAAAGAGGCTTTGAAGCACTGGGAAAACCTGAAAAATGTAAAGGAAGAGGAGATCATAGCATGACAGATGCATCATCCATCTCAGAAAAGGATCTAAAATTAAAGGTAAATGAACTAAGGACCCAGATAACGCGGGATGAGAGAGAACTAAGGTCCCTGTTCAATGAACTACGGCTTCACCGAACTAATATGGGAGAACTCAAGGAAAAAAGAGATAGTTTGAACTCCCAGGTCAAGGAAATTGTCGCAAGGGCCAGGGAGCTAAAAGAAAAAAGAGATGAGGTTAATACAAAGATCTCTGAGCTTAAAGATGTGAAAAATGCCAGGATATCAGCAAGCCAGCAAGTTTCAGATGAAATTGGAAAACTGAAAGCTGAAAGGGATGCACTGAATAAGGTTTCAAGAGGCACTGTAGATATCATTTCTAAAGCATATTCTGCAGAACTGGATACATTCCTTAATGCAGATGTACCCCTGCATCATGAGATCGATGTCTTGGGCAGGTTAGTACAGCTTGAAGAACGTTTGAAAGCTGCCATGAAAGCAGATGAAGTACATAAGAAAATCCAGGAAACCTATGATGCGGCCGTGTCTCAACAGTTTGGATCAGGAGAAAATATTGGATCTACTATAAAAGAACTGGCTCAAATTTCACAGCAATACCATCTGGAAATGATAGACGTATACAAGAAAGTTGATGAAATGCGCAAAGATGCGGATCTCTATCATGCTCAGATAAAGGAAAAATTCGGGGTCACAGAACCTCTCAGAGCCAGAATTGATCCATTGAAACAGAGGACCTCACAGCTAAGGGAGGAGCTGAGCAGCTATCTTGAGAAATTAAATGATGTCCAGCTTGTGAAAGATGAAAAGAAACAGCAGGAACAAAGAGTAGTTGCTAAAGAGAAGCTGGAAAAGACAGGAAAGATGAGCCTTCAAGATCTGAAAGTGCTTATGGAGAACGGGGACCTGGAATTGTGAAAGGTCCCTTTGTTCTCTTAAGGATCTTTTTTTCTAAAAAACAGCATTAAAGCAGCAATGATTACTATAACCGGAACTGCCATATGCAATCTGAATCCCTCAATTCCATTTGTCCCATTTGAGATATTATCGTCGAGACTGATATTCTGCCCTTGATTATTTTCATCTTCCGGAATTAGAGGTTCAGGCAGATTCCTATCCAGGTACTGGAACACTGGTGAGAAAGCTACAAGCTCCTCATCATCGCCAGCATAGATGGTATCCACAGTTATGTTCAGGAGAGTCTGATCATTTTTCTTATAGATAAAAAGATCTCCTTCTCTGAGGATTACACTTTGCAAAATATTATTTCCCAAAGACAGTTCCAGCCATACACTGTCAGCTTCCTGATTCACACTTTTTATAGTAAGATTATATCCCTGATAAAAATGCCAGGTATTGCCTGCAAGAAGATATATGCTTGTATCATTTAAAAGTACATCTTCCACTACAGGAGCAGCCTTAGCGGGTAATACAGCACCTGTCGGCGTGCAGATGATCAGAACCAATAGCAATACGGATAGATATTTTCCTATCCACATGGATAAGTCTCTCATCTAGTACGTGTATAGACACATCTACCAGCAATAAGGTTTACCCTTTTCCCATCTTTTGTTCTGACAGAGATAGCTCCTGTATCAGTGATCCCTATAGCTTTGCCTTCAACCATCTTCGAAGGGGTCATTATGGTGACGTTCTTACCAATAGTATCTGAGAGATTGATCCATTCGCTTAGGATAGCAGAAAATTCCTGTGTCTTGAACTTTATATATTGTTGCTCAATTTCATACAGTAATTTTTGGACGAATTCTACCCTATTAACCTCTGTACCAAGTTCTTTCTGGAGGCTTGTCGCATTCTCACGTATCCCCGGAGGGAAATCGTCCACATTGACATTGGCATTAATACCAATCCCAATGATAATATAATCGACCTGTTCCATTTCAGCATCTACTTCTGTGAGTATGCCACATACCTTTTTATCTTTTATGAGTACATCATTAGGCCATTTTATACGGGCATCGAGCCCAAGGGACCGAATAGTATTTGCTGCTGCAAGTCCTGTCATTAATGTAAGCCTTGCTGCATGATCAAGAGGGATATTAGGTTTGAGTATTACAGAAAGATTGACTCCTCCTTTAGGTGACTGCCAGTTCCTTCCTAACCGCCCCCGTCCTTTCTTCTGGGACTCAGCTATGACCACTGTACCTTCTTCTGCTTCCTTGGCCATTTCCTTAGCGAAGCTGTTAGTTGATTCCAACTCTGCAAAGTAAAAGATATTATTACCTATCAAAGTGGTATTTAGCCCGTCTTTGATCTCTTCAGGGTAAAGCATATCCGGGACTACCTTTAAAATATAGCCCGTTTTTGGGGATGATTCGATCTCGTATCCCCCTTCCTTCAAGGAACTTATATACTTCCAGACCATTGCCCTGGAAACACCTAACCGTTCTCCAAGTTCCTCCCCTGATACTGGTTTTCCATCAGCTTCTTTCAATATCCGTATGATCTCAGCTAAATTAGTGCTCACTTTATCCCACCAATAAACATCTCTCTATAGAATATTTACTCTGTATTACTAGATTGATTCTTTGCCGCATGCATATAAGACTCTACAGCTGCAGTGACGGCAGCGACCATTGTCGACTTGTTCTCAAGTGCAGATGCAAGTGTAGCTCCCTTTTCCGAATCTTCCTTTACAACTCTTTCCACATCTTTGATTATGGAATTGTCCTCTATGAAATGGGTTGTAAGATTGCCTTTGAGGAACTGCTCATGCCTGATCACTGCCTTATGGAACGGTATATTAGTTGCAACTCCCACGACTACGTATTCATAAAGTGCTCTGTCCATCCTGTGTATAGCTTCAATACGCGTAGGCGCCCATACACTGAGCTTTGAGATCATCGAATCATAATACGGGGAAATAGTGTATCCCATATGTACACCGCTGTCCACACGCACGCCTGGCCCGCCTGAAGAACGGTACCTGCGTATCTTTCCTGGAGAAGGAGCGAAATCGTTCAAAGGATCTTCAGCGTTGATCCTGCATTCTATGGCCCAGCCCCACAGAGGAATATCCTCCTGCGAGTATGCAAGTTCCTCACCAGCAGCAATGCATAGTTGTTTTTTAGCAAGGTCAAGACCAGTTATCAGCTCTGTAATACTATGCTCTACCTGCAGACGCGTGTTCATTTCAAGGAAATAGAACTCTCCCTTGGAATACAGGAACTCCATGGTGCCTGCATTTTCATAGCCTATAGACTTTGCTCCTTTGACAGCGGCTTCTCCCATAAGTTCACGCATCTCCTCGGTAATGATCGGAGAAGGAGCTTCTTCTATCAGCTTCTGATGTCTGCGCTGTATAGAGCATTCTCTTTCATTGCAATGGACCGTATTCCCGTACCTGTCAGCGAGTAACTGGAACTCTATGTGCCTGGGTTCATCCAGGTATTTTTCTATGAATACAGTTGGATCCCCAAAAGCAGATTTTGCAACAGATTGAATGGAAGCGATAGCGTTGGCAAATTCCTCTCTGGAATGGACTATCTTCATTCCTATACCGCCACCACCTGCAGACGCTTTTATTATTACCGGATAGCCAATATCTTCTGCGATCTCGGCAGCTTCGTCGACCTCAGAGATGGCATTTTCGGTACCTGGAACTACAGGGACCCCTGCCTTGCTCATGGTCTTACGAGCCTCGATCTTACTACCCATTTTCTTGATAACATTTGCGGGAGGACCTATGAAAACTACTCCGGCTTTTTCACATTTGGATGCAAATACATGATTTTCCGACAGAAAACCATAACCAGGGTGTATAGCTTCAGAACCTGTCTTCTCAGCTACATCAAGTATCTTCTCCATATTAAGATAGCTCTGGCTTGAAGGTGCCGGGCCTAAAAGATATGCTTCGTCAGCATACTTTGCGAAGAGGGCATTCTTATCAGCTTCAGAATATACGGCAACGGTCTTCACTCCCAGCTCTCTGCAGGCCCTCATGGCCCGGATGGCTATTTCACCTCTGTTCGCAATGAGCACTTTGTTAAACATGGGATCTCCTCATTCGATTGCCATCAATATATCTCCGGAGGCAACAGGATCGCCTTCCCCGAAGAAGATCTCTTTAACAATCCCACTGTGTGGTGCATGAATAGCATTTTCCATTTTCATGGCCTCCATGACACATATAATGTCACCTTCCTTAACATCATCGCCTACGCCAACCTTGATGGAGAGGACCATGCCCTGCATATGGCTTGTGACCGCTCCAGCAACCGATCTTGCAGAGGGTTTTCCAGAGCTTTCTGTCACCGTAAGGGAACCATCCACCGGATGGACCTTCACATTGAAAACATCACCATCCACTTCCACCTTGAACTCTGTGGGTATTCCCTGAGAACTGGAAACTGCACAGGGATGCATTTCTGTCATGATGGGAGTGAGTTCTTCCTCTTTTGATTCGCCCCTCAGGAAAGCCGGGGCTATTGCAGGATACAAGATGTAAGTGAGGACATCCTCTTCCTTCTTAATGAGGCCCAATTTCTCTGCCTGAGCTTTCATCTTCTCATATTCAGGTTCAAGCAGATCGGCCGGGCGGCAAGTGATAGGCTCTTCGTCCTGTATGAGCTTAACCAATATGTCCTCATCTATCTTGTGAGGTGGTCTGCCATACAGCCCCCGGGCATAGTCCTTGACCTCCTTGGGGATGACCTTGTAGCGTTCCCCCATGAGTACATTAAGTACTGCCTGAGTACCCACGATCTGGCTGGTGGGAGTCACAAGCGGAGGATATCCCAGTTCTGCACGGACCCGGGGCATTTCCTTGAGCACATCCTTGTACTTGTCCAGAGCATTCTGTTCCTTTAACTGAGATACAAGGTTAGAGAGCATGCCACCCGGAATCTGATATACCAGCACATTAGTATCGATCTGTTCTGATATTGGGTTAAGGACACACCTCAGCTCATCTTTTATCTTCTTGAAATACTCTGCGACCTCTGTAATGAGCTCTATATCCAGACCAGTGGCACGCTCTGTCTCTTCCAAGGCAGCTACTATGGATTCTGTGGGAGGCTGTGAAGTTCCCCACGCCAGAGGTGATACTGCAGTGTCCAATATGTCCACACCTGCCCTGCATGCTGCCATGTAGCTCATAGGTGCCATACCGGATGTACAATGAGAATGCAGGTCCACTGGCAAATTGACTTCTTTCTTGATAGCCTTTACAAGCTCATATGCCTGATGGGGAGAAATAAGTCCCGCCATATCCTTTATACACAAAGAATCACATTCATGCTCCGCCAGATCTCTTGCAAGTTCCACGTATTTTTCTATAGTGTGCACGGGACTTGTAGTATAACATATAGCACCCTGAACGTGAGCTCCCTGCTTTTTAGCTACTGATATGGCCTTTTCCATATTGCGGATATCATTGACAGCATCGAATACCCTGAAAATATCTATACCATTTTCATAGGCCTTCTGAACGAACTTCTCAACAACGTCATCCGAATAATGCCTGTAACCCACGAGGTTCTGTCCCCGAAGTAACATCTGAGCATAAGTATTATGCATTTGTTTTTTGAGTGACCTGAGCCTTTCCCACGGATCTTCGTTCAGATATCTGATGCAGGTATCGAATGTGGCACCTCCCCACATCTCAAGAGAATAATACCCTACTTGATCGAGTTTGTCCATTATGGGTAGCATGTTGCGGGTGCGCATGCGGGTGGCTATGAGCGATTGGTGTGCATCTCGCAGGACGGTCTCTGTAATTTTTACTTTCATGTGACACCTCTGGGACATAAATAAACTAAATATAATAAATGTAAATGAGCCGCTTTGATGTGCAGCTCAAGCTAAAATTGTACTTAATACTCCATGATATCATATTTAGTTTCTGGTTATCCGGCTTCAATAGTGCTTTTTATGGTATAAACAGAACAATTATTGTGTTTACGTCTACCCTTCACCTGATATCATAACATCCTGAGTATCGGCCAACTATATTAAGGGAGTTGGAAAGCTTGATGACAGATTGCTTATCCTGCTGGATCTGAGGAACGTGCTCTAGATAATGAAACTAAATAGTTGTACCAATTTGTATGAAACGCTCAGAGCGGGAATTAAGACCCTGCCTTCTTTGTTTGACATTAATGATATGACTTTTTGAATCCAGTTTCTTTTTCTTTAGTAAACACTAAGTACCAATAAACAAATCATTTTATGGTACTGAATGGAAATAGAAGCTAAATTTTCGGTTCCCAAAAAGGATACTTTTGAAGCCCTTATGTCTGCCCAAAGCATCGGCCCCTTTGCACTAAGTACTGCTGTTCAGGCCCGGCTGGAGGACACTTATCTGGATACCGTGGACATGGCTATAATGTCCAGTGGACATTACCTCAGGCGCAGGCAAAAGGAAGACAGTATAATTTACACAATCAAATCCCTTGGAGGGATGCGAAAAAATGGTGTGAGGCATAGGGAAGAAATGGAGTACTTACTGAAACAGGACACACCATTTGAAAAATGGAACGATCCGGATATGAAAGAATTTCTTGCCGGTATAGTGGGAAAAAACAAACTTATACCACTCTTCAATGTATCCCATATAAGGAACGTGAGAAATATCTTTAATAAGGAGAAGCATGTGGCAGAGCTCAGCCTGGATGATGTGTTGATAACGGTCTGGGAAAAAAGGCTGGAATATCTGGAAATAGAAGTGGAGATGCTTCCCGAAGGAAATAAGGGAGATATGGAAAAGCTGATGGATGAGCTTAAAAAAAACTATAGTCTTTCCCCTGATTCTCTCGCAAAGTTTGAGTATGCGCTGCAATTAATGCAAGAAGTGGAAAAAGAAGGTCCTTTTCTAAAAGAGAACATGGATCTTGTATCTAAACCTCTCTCTGTGCAGAAACTCTTTGAAATTCATCATGTTGAAAGAGTGCATGCTAGAAAGGTCACAGAAAATGCTCTTAAGCTTTTCGATGAGCTAAAAGAGGTACATGGCCTGGAAGAAGAGTATCGCAGGGTAATATGGATAGCTGCTCTGGTACATGATGTGGGAGTGTACACCAACATGGCAGACCACCATAAGACTGGCAGGGATATACTGATGCATTCCCCTCCCAGGGAGTTACCTCATAGGTTCTGGCCAGTTGCAGTGTGGACAACTTTCCTGCACAAGAAGAAGATGAGCAGGGAAAAACTGGAAAAACTGCAGCTCAAGCCATTTGGAAAAATGTCAGCGCAGATGCAGGAGAATACACTCAGGCTGGCAGCACTCATACGCATTGCTGATGGGCTGGATTATAGCCGCATGCATTCACAGTTGAACAGGATCACCATAGAGGAAAAGAAAATACTGATCACAGTACAGGGCCCTGGTGCACAAACAGATGCTGCCAGAGCTGATGAGAAAAGTGATCTATGGAGGATCCTGTATGAACATGAAATAACTTTCAAAGCAGCTGAACAGAATCCCTGACTGGCTAACTACAGCTCTTTCTCAATGGTTTTCACAAGTGTTTTTAAGGTCTTTAATCTTGCATATTTTTTATCATTTGCTTCGACAATTGTCCAGGGAGCATGAGTAGTATGCGTCTTTAAAAGCATCTCATCTACTGCTTCACTATATTCGCCCCATTTTTCCCTGTTCCTCCAGTCATCCGAGGTTATCTTCCACTGTTTATAAGAAGTGTTTTCTCTTTCCTTGAATCTTTTCAATTGTTCGTTCTCATCTATGTGCAACCAGAACTTTACTATGATCGTCCCGAAATCTGTCAATATTTCCTCGAACTCATTTATCTCGTTGTATGCCCGCTTCCATTGTTCTTCCTTGGAAAAGGCTTCCACCCTCTCCACCAGCACCCTTCCATACCAGCTTCGGTCAAAGATGGTTATATGTCCGGCTTCGGGTATTTTTCGATAGAAACGCCACAAATAGTGATGGTTCTTTTCAAAATCATTGGGCACCCCCACAGGTTCAACACTATAAAGCCTGGGATCAAGTTTCCTGGCTATCCGTCTTATGTTACCACCTTTGCCTGCAGCATCCCATCCTTCAAAGGCTACTACCACGGGAATTTTTTGGTTGAACAATTCATACTGCAGTTCACCCAGCCTTTCCTGGTACTGATCCTTTTTTTCCTCATATTCATCCTCTTCGGTCTTCAGGGAAAGATCGACCTGTGAAAGTCTGGGGGCGGATGGATCTATACTGCTGATAGTATCCTTAAAGGGTTTTAAGGTTTTATCATTTATTTTTTCGATATGTGCTTCCATCATGCTTATGGTCGTAGAAAGCACTTTTACTGTTGCGTGATTAGATTCTTCGGCCTCTATGACAGTCCAGGGAGCATATCCCCTGTGTGTGCTTTCAAGAATCTGGTCTATGAAAGGCAGATAGTTGTCATATTCATTGAGATAATCAAGTTCCTCATCAACAACACAGAGGGGTATGATCTTCTTCTCATATTCCCGAAACCTTTTCTGCTGTTCTTTCTGGGTTATATGCATAAAGAATTTAATTATGAGGTGACCGTCGTCTGCAAGCTGCCGTTCAAAAACATTTATCCTTTCAACACAATGTTCAAATTGTTCGTTGTTTCCTTTTCTGTTAAAATATTCTATGACAGCCCGGCTATACCAGCTCCTGTCAAAGATAGCAATGCTGCCATATGCAGGTATGTCCTGCCAGAACCTCCAAATAAGAGGTTTTTTGAGATCTTCATATGTTGGTTTCGTTGTAACATGGTACCTGAACCCCATTGGGTTTAATCCCATCAGACAACGATTAATGATCTCTGCCATGCCGGAAGCATGCCATCCTTCAAACACAATGACAATCGGTATCCTCATCTTCCAGGCTTTACGCTGCAGTTCTCCTATACGGATATACAGATCATCTATCTGGGATTTGTACTCCGTCTTGGTCATAGAGAGAGAAAGATCAATATTCTTGAGCATATAATAATCTCCTTTGAAATTTTGCTTTATCTTAATAACCCAGGCTGGAATATGCTCCAGGCTATGAGGGCTAAGCTTCCGGTAATAACTATCAATATGAAAGGTTTCAGGGATCTGCTGAACAACTCCTTGGAACCAGTTATTTTTATAAATACAGGCTTTGTCAATGTGCTTATAATACTTGCCATTACTGCAGTTTCAGCAGCAGTCTGATAGGAGATATTACCACCAAGTGCAAGAGATGTCACAGATGCAATAACTGCTGCACTGCTTACTATACCTCCCAAAGCTGTAGCATAGGTGCCTATGGATCCGGCGAAATTGTTGGTGGTGTTTGCCAGTAAAAGGAAAAGAGCGAAGATCAAACCAAACTTAAAAGCAGGGCCCAAGGCAAAGGGTGATCCAATCTCAAGTGTTTCCTGGGTGACTTCTATCTTCTGCCTTTCAAAGAGTACAAGCATCACTGTGACAAGTCCCATTATCAAGAAGGGAGGAAGCATAAGTAATGCAGTTCTACCGCTGGTGTCCACAATGATAGCTATGACAATGTCCCTGATAAGCATAGATATGACCGCCAGCATGGAGCCCATGTATATATTCTCTGTGAGGTTGATCCTCCTGCGTGAGATGTTTGCGAGTGCTACAATGGTAGCTTCACTGCTGACCAGACCTCCCAGAAGCCCGGAATAAGCTATACCTCCTTTGGAACCCATTTTTTTGAGAGATAGATAGTTTACAAAACTGATGGAAGACACGAGGACAACGATGAGGATGGCGGATTTGAGATTCAGCACATCATATAAGGGTTCTGCAGGTACTATGGGATATAGGACGAAAACCACTGCGAGGAATTTCAGTGCTCCAGAGATATCTTTTTCAGAAAGGTGCTCCGCTAATGCATGCAATGGTTTTTTCTCAATTAGGACAAATGTGAGGACAACAGCAGAAACTATTGGCACCAGGAACATGCCACTGCCTACAAGGATGCCTAAAAGGTATGTAAAAAAGAGAGCAATAGCGCTTGTGAGGCCGGAACGACCATAGACTATGTTCACTGAGTAGATTATAAGAACGCAGGAAGAAAACATAAAGATAGTAGTTATAAGAAGTATGTCAAAGGAAACATAAGGTTGCATGAATGTGGCTAGCATGCCGATAAGACATGTAATGGTAAAGGTTCTTACCCCTGCATAGATCTTTTTGCTGGTCCTCCAGTGCTCGCGTTCAATCCCGATGAGTATCCCTATCATGAGAGAAACTCCCAGTTTCTTGAAAAAAGTTACAAGAAAAGGGTCAAGTCCAATATTATTAATTATGTCGATTATTTGCATAATTCCTTCTTATACATATTTAGAATAATAATAGATCTTATGCTCTATATATAATATATTTTCTATAGATTTTTATTTGCTAAGCAGAAATTACATTGATGGGGAGTAAGAAACAGTATCACAAGAGATATGATTTCTAAGGGCATTTTCTTTATCTGCTGCATTAATTAAGAGGTACAATACACCTTGGGTATTAAAGAAGGAATGCATTGCTTGTAAGAAGTGTGTTAAGAAATGCCCATTAGATGCGATCTATATGTCCAAAGGTAAAGCAGTTATTGAAGACCAGACATGTTATTTACTGTGGCAAATGTGTGAAAGTCTGCCCTGTACATGCCGTACTGAAGGATAAGTAAAAAGTGGAACTTGATGTGGAAACGAACATAAGGTCATTGCACAAGAAAATGAAAAAGCACAAATGCATGCAAAAAACTTTAATTGTCAGGAAACATAGGGATATGTATGGATAGAGAGGGGAAAAAGAATAATCAAAAAGCTCCTGCGCTTTTTATGATCGCTGCCGGCTTGATCTTAATTGCATCTGCTATCACATATGCAATGTTGGAGAACATGAATCGATTTTCTGAACCTGGAAAGATCCTTGTATCCCTGGGACTTGCAGGATCGGGGATACTAGTCATCCTACTTGGCCTTAACACAAAATTTCCATGGAAAGGGAGCTCCGGTTTTTTTTTAGCTTGCGGCTCCTTACTATCAATTTCCGGTGTACTTGGTTTTATAATCCTTTACCCTGAAGACTGGTTCTATCCTAAAGTGGCATATGTAGTACTCACTTATACAGCAGGGATACTCCTGTTATTGTTCAATATCATGCTGCAACAATCCGGAAATACATCGATGCCTGCAGAGAGCGGATCCGAGCCGCAAGATATTGAAACCGGGAACACCATGTATGCCGGTGAGAGCCAATTAGTAGCAGTTATCAGTAGTATGATGGTATCCCGGATATTATATCCTGAAGATAGCTATGCAAGCTGGAACTCTACTGATAATGAAAATGAGATATACATAATTAACAATGACATTATCCAGGATGATAAGGAAAAAGGAAAAATCTGTGAAACTGGTTCATCTTCCGGAAATATCCCGGAAACTATGTTCCCGGAAACAATGATGGACATTGACCCGGAAACAAGTGGAACTATAGAAACAAATGGGACTACAGACACTTTTGAAATAATAACTGAAACTGGTACAAAGAGTGCTACTGCTGTAACAAAAAGTAAAAGCTTCTTTTCAATGAAAAGAACTGATATAAGAAAAGATGACCACATGAAAGAAGCTGCCCACAAGATCCTGAGATTCCATTTTGGAAGAATGCTCAAACATGAACGTGGCACAATGCTGGGTAAGGATATAGAAGAGTTACACGATATGCGTGTCGCAGCCATGCGCATGCGTTCTGTGTTGCAGGTGTTCAACGGTCATCTGGATATGAATACTATGAAGCCTATTTTCAGGAACATAAAAGATACCCGCAGATCCCTTGGAGCTGTCCGCGACCTGGATGTGTTCATGGAAAAGATACAACACTATACCGGATCGCTTCCCGAAGATAGAACTTCGGAACTGGACGAACTTGTTGGAACTCTTCTGATAGAAAGAGACAAGGCAAGAGGACTTATGCTGTTACATCTTGACAGTACTAAATATGATAAGTTCAAGCTCAATTTCACAAAAATACTGGAAAAGGAGGGGCAATGGGAAGAATCACTGGTAGACAGGGATGGCAGACCCCTGCCCCACAGAGTAAGGGATGTACTTCCTCCTCTATTGTATAATGAGCTCTCTAAAGTGCGAGCCTACGATGATCTGGTACGCGAAGATGAACCTTCCTTTGAGATGTTACATGCTTTGCGCATAGATATAAAGATTTTGAGATACACACTGGAATTCTTCGATGAAGTTCTTGGAGAGGAAACAAAAAGCCTTATTAAAGACCTTAAAGAACTGCAGGATGTTCTTGGCGATATCCATGATGCAGTAGTTGCAATGGAACTACTGGAAAACTATCTGAAATATGGGAAGTGGGACTACACAGAAGGCAGGAAATCAGTAGGAGAGCAGATAATAATTGACCCTGGAGTTGAAAATTATCTTGCTTATCGCAGAAAAGAGATAACAGAGCTACTTGAATCTTTCCCGGAAGTATGGACAAAAGTAATGGAAACTGATTTCGGAGTAAGGTTCTCAAATGTAATAGCTGAACTATACCACAATTGAAACGGTATTCATTCCAGAATAATATAGAAAATATATACATGTATGTAGAGCTATTGCTAATAAGTATAAAATGTAATTATAAGGGAACTAATATTTTGTGGGAATATCCTTTAGGATTACAGTCCATGAAATTATGCTCGGGTGGTGGAGTATATTATAACTGTAATATTTAAATGTAATTTAAAATATACATTGTGATCTAGATGGTGGAAAAATTAAAAAAATATGTTAACCGTGAAATGAGCTGGCTTTCCTTCAATGAAAGGGTATTGCAGGAGGCAGCAGATCCTTCATTACCATTACTGGAACGCCTGAAGTTCCTGGGTATTTTCTCGTCGAACCAGGATGAATTCTTCAGTGTGAGAGTGGGGACTGTCCAGAGAATGATAGATGCAGGCGTGAAATCCAGTGAAACGATAGGAGATTCACCAAAAAAAACAATGAAAATGATCCATAAAAGGGTATTGCAGCTTAGAGACAAGTTCGATGAGGTATTCACAGAGATAGAGAATGAGCTGCAAAAAGCGAATATATTCATTATAAATGAAACTGAACTTACTCTGCAGCAGCAGGAGTTCGTAAGGGAATACTTCATTTCCAAAGTGCGTCCCAGGCTTGTACCTATCATGTTCCGGGAACTTAAAAAATTCCCTTATCTTAAGAACCAGGCCATATATCTGGCAGTCGCAATGTATAAATATCGGGACCCGCAGGACTTCAACTACGCCCTGATAGAAGTGCCTGCAGATGTACTACCCCGCTTTCTTCCGTTACCATCGGACTCTGGCACTAATCATGTAATAATGCTGGATGATGTCATACGTTTCGGCCTCACGAACATTTTCTCTATATTTGATTATGATTCCATAACTGCGTACACCATCAAACTGACCAGGGATGCTGAACTTGATATAGAAGATGATGTTATGAAAAGCTTTTTTGAAAAGATCTCCGAAGGTCTCAAGCAAAGAGAAAGAGGAGAACCTGTGAGATTTGTATATGACAGGGAAATGCCGGAAGACCTGCTGAACATCATACTTGATGGCCTGAAAATGAAAAACTTTGAAAATATAGTTCCCGGCGGAAGATACCACAATGCACGGGACTTCATAAACTTCCCGGAAGTAGGTGAAAGCTCCCTGTTATATGAAAAAAATAAGCCTATAAGACATCCTGATCTTCCAGTTAACCGCAGCATTATGGAAGCAATACGCAGTAAAGATGTAATGCTTTGTTACCCCTACCATTCTTTCAATCATATGATCGATCTGTTAAGAGAAGCGGCCATTGACCCGAATGTCACCACCATTAAGATGACGCTCTATAGAGTAGCTAAGAACTCAAATGTGGTGAACGCCCTCATCAATGCTGTGAAGAACGGTAAATCCGTAACAGTGGTCATCGAGCTGCAGGCGCGTTTCGATGAAATGGCAAATATCTTCTGGACACAAAAACTGGAAGAAGCAGGTGCTACAATTATAGACGGCGTCCCGGGACTGAAGGTACATGCCAAGCTCTGTAAGATCACAAGGATAGAAAATGATATCCCTGTGACATACGCATGTATAGGCACGGGTAATTTTAACGAGTCTACTGCCCACGTTTATAGTGATCATGCATTGCTTACATCCAATCCTGCCATAACCAGCGAAGTAAAACATATTTTCGATTTCTTTGAGCATACATACAAGCATATCAGTTATGACCACCTCATAGTTGCACCTCACTACATGCGTAACAAGATCTACAGGCTGATCAATGATGAAATAAGGAATGCCAGAGCCGGAAAAAAGGCTTATATTTACCTGAAGATGAACAATCTTGTGGACCGCAGGATGATAGAAAAACTGTACAATGCCAGCCAGGCAGGTGTCAAGATCAGAATGGTAACAAGGGGTATATGTTCTCTTATACCCGGAATCAAAGGACTCAGTGAGAACATAGAGATAACAAGCATAGTAGATAAATATCTGGAGCATTCACGCGTATTTATTTTTTGTAATGGTGGTGATGAGAGATATTTCATTTCCTCTGCAGACTGGATGGTGCGTAACCTTGACAGGCGAGTAGAAGTCGCGATACCGATATATGATCCTTCGATACAGGAAGAACTTAAAAAGTTCATGGAGATCCAATTTGCTGATAATACTAAGGCACGTATCATTGATAAAGACCAGAATAACAGGTATGTGAAAAGGAAACGTTCAAGTGGTATTAGAAGATCGCAGGACGAACTGTATACATTCTTCAGTGACAAAGCTTCCAAAACAGGTGAAGTACCATGAAATTTGCTGCCATAGACGTAGGTTCAAATGCTGTCAGGCTTTTGCTTGCAAGGGTAGAAGAAGAGAGTGTGCAGCCTGTGTATGAAAAAGTTGCTCTTTTAAGAATGCCTATCCGCCTGGGAGAAGATGCGTTCCCTCACAAAAGGATATCAGAAGAAAAAGCCCAGCAACTTATCAAGACAATGACGGGCTTCAGGCATTTGATGGATGCTTTCGAACCTACAGATTATATGGCATGTGCCACATCAGCTATGCGGGAATCCAGCAACAGCAGAGAGATAGTTGAACTTATCCGCAAAAGAAGCGGGATCGAGCTTTCCATCATCAGTGGAAAAAGGGAAGCAGAGATCATTTACTATAACCATGTCGAAAGGCTGGCTGATGACAACAACAATGCATGCCACATGTATGTGGATGTTGGCGGTGGCAGCACCGAAATAATAGTTTTTAATGAACACAGGATAATGGAATGCCGGTCTTTTGACATTGGCAGCATACGCATACAAGAAGGATTGGTTACCAGGAGAGATTGGGAAGATATGAAGCTGTGGGTGAAACATATTTCTTCCCGCTATCATCCAATATCCACAATAGGAAGTGGCGGTAACATAAATTTTCTATTCAATATGTCCAAAAATAAAGATGGTAAACCAATTGAATACAACAACCTAAAAAAATTATATAAATTTATTTATTCTTTCACAATTGAACAGCGCATATCAGAACTGAGAATACGGCCTGACAGGGCAGATGTAATAGTCCACGCAGCAAAAATATACCTGTCAGTGATGAAATGGAGTGACACTACTGAAATGTTCGTGCCGCAAATGGGACTGGCAGATGGTATCATTCACATGTTGTACAATAAACACAAACAGACTTTTGTATGATCACTAAAAAAAGTGTGCCTCAGGACTCATAGGGTTCATCACTGTTCAGAAAACAAGCTCATCACAGGCACACATTATTATTGATCGATTGCATCCTTGATCTCTTTTGCTATCTCCATAGCTGCTTTTTTTGGGTCATCGGCCAGATAGATGCTCCTGCCGACAATTACCCAGTCAGCTCCGGCTTTGATGGCATCGGCAGCGCTGCCACCCTGGACACCCACACCCGGAGATATGATGGCTATATCATTTCCGATAATACTGCGGATCTTCTGCACACGTTCCGGACGTGTAGCAGGTGCAACAACTCCTGCGACCTTTGCATTTGATGCCAGCTGCGCCATATCCTCTGCGACCTTTTGCATAAAATCAAGGGCTCCGGGATGGCTCATCTCAGTAACGACATATATATCGGCTCCATGCACTTCAGCAACTTCCACACACGTCTTAAGGCTGTCAGAGCCAGTGAAACCATGCACAATCAATGCATTTGCCCCTGCACTAAACACCTGCTCACAGATCAGACGATCGGTATTAGGTATGTCGGCCACTTTGAAATCTGCTATCACGGGCACCATTTCTGCAATTTCACCTATGATGTCTTTGCCCGTTGCCAGGACAAGAGGATAGCCTATCTTGATAGCATCCACATAGCCTTTTACATCCTGAGATATTTTAAGTGCCTGATGTCTGTCCGTAACATCCAGGGCAAGTATGAGTCGTGTATCCTTTATCATGTATATCACTTTCTATGTCATCTCTAAGCTTTAGCCAGCCTGCTCCTTACAGCTGCCACAAGCAGAGGCAAAGTAATAGTCGCATCAGAGTGGACCGTGACCGAACGGGCATTTTCACTTAACTTACCCCAAGACCGCGCTTCGTCAAGTGTGGCACCACTCAAACCTCCGGTCTGAGGGGTGTCCATGGTGAGCTGTATAGCATATTCGAATTCCTGATGGGTCACAAGCATGGATTGGAAAATGTAGTTCTTGGGAACCCCACCGCCGATCAGCAATGCACCCGGGTTTTTTGCTTCATAGCAGATATCGATCATCTCCCTCATATCAGCGAAGGCATCTACATTAAGAGTATGCATCTGTTTGTACAGCCAGGCTTGCAGCCCTATCATAGAATCCTGTATGGCAGGGCAATACACAGGCACGTTCATGTCCGCAGCAGTACGTAATATGGAATTCTTATCATCGATGTTATTGCCGATATGTGTCATGAATTCCCTGATGGATATGGTCTTGTCCCCTATATCAGAGAATATGGCCTGCATCTTCTCTTCAAAATCCGTGAAATGATGCTCGGGCAGGAATACATCATAGATACGATTGATCTCCTGATGCTTGAGTTCCAGATCATCTGTTTGCTCGGTACCTTTGTAATGGTGCAGACCCATGGATTCCACCACTTCATGCACCATATTTGCCCCTGTAGTAACTAGTACATCTATGTAGCCATCCCTTATTAGATCAGCTACTATGGCCCTCATGCCGGCTGGCACCATAGCTCCGGCAAGTCCGAAGAAACTGGTGCTCTTGTTACTTAACATCTCGTGATAGATGTTTACTGCATCAGCTATCCTGCCTGCTCCAAAAGCACAGCCATCCAGCGCATGCATCAGTTCGTCCACACTCATACCAGCGGTGACCCTGGTCTGGTTTATAGGACACTGAAGACTTTTTTCTATTGAATGATGATCCATTTAAAAGCCCTTCTTTTTGTACTTTTACGACACTCATGTGTTTTAAGGTTTCTTCATATATATTCTACTCATATATTTTACTCATACATGCACAATTTAAAATGCATTATTGCCATATTCAAAGCAAAACATCTCTTACGCAAAAATGACAATAGATATCAAACCCATATTCAATGAACCTACACTCGTTGTAGAAAATGAAGTGAGCTCGCTGGTGATAGCCGATATACACCTGGGAATAGAATGGGACCTGTATGCCAGCGGTTTTTCCATACCCAGCCGTATGCAAAAAGGACTTGACCGCATTCTGGGGTATATAGGATCTGTAGATCCTGACAGGATAATACTGCTTGGAGACGTCAAACACAATGTGCCTCAGATCTCCTGGCAGGAAAGAGATGAACTACCCTATTTCCTGAGCACCCTGGCAGAACACACGCATGTGGATATCCTTCCTGGTAATCATGATGCAGGCATAGAGTTCCTCCTCCCTGAAGGAAAGGATGTGCAGTTGCATTCTTCCAGAGGTGCTGTTATAGACGGTGTGGGCTACTTCCACGGTCATACCTGGCCAGCTCCCGAACTGCTTGAAGCTGAATATATCATTACAGCCCACAACCATCCTACGATCCGTTTCACAGACCCCCTAGGTCATGCGGTAGTGGAGCCTGCCTGGGTGCGCACCCGGCTGAAAAAAGAGGCATTACAGGCACATTACAGTAGCATGGACCTGAGTGAGGGATGGAAAGATCCGAGAGTATTCATTGTACCATCTTTCAACGAGCTGTGCGGAGGCGTTGCATTCAACGAGTCACTGGAAGATGACCTGTTAGGTCCGATTTTTTCATCCGGGGGAGTGGAACTGGATAATGCAGAAATATACCTGCTGGATGGCACAAAGCTTGGGCTTTTGAAACATGTGCGCAAATTGAATGGTCCGAAAAAAGAACGTAAAAGAAAGGAAAAGGGACGCAGATGAGCTTTGGGAATATGTTCGATGATTTTGATCCTAAAATTCAGGAGACTTTGATGGAACTTGGATTTAAGGCACCTACGGAACCCCAGGAAAAAGCCTTCCCCCATATACTAAAAGGAGAACACACTTTTCTAATAGCTCCCACAGGTTCAGGAAAAACAGAATCTGCAGTACTGCCGATCTTTAATAGCATCCTCGCAAGATCCCTTGAAGAAAGAAAGGGCATATCTGCTCTGTACATTACACCCCTGAGGGCATTGAACAGGGACATGCTCTCACGCATACAATGGTGGGGCAGGGAGTTGGGTATCGATGTGCAGGTCCGCCACGGGGATACCCCACGTAACGAACGGCAAAAACAGTCGCGCAGACCACCGGATTTTTTGATCACGACGCCTGAAACCTTACAGGCAATGTTCACAGGCAGGCTGCTGCGGGAAAGTCTGGGATATGTGAAACATGTAGTTGTGGACGAGATCCATGAGCTGGCAGCTTCAAAAAGAGGAGCACAGCTTGCTATAGGTCTTGAAAGACTGGTGGAGTTCGCAGGTGAGTTCCAGAGAGTGGGGCTTTCCGCAACTGTAGGTAATCCCGAAGA
This sequence comes from Methanomethylovorans hollandica DSM 15978, assembly GCF_000328665.1. Lineage (NCBI taxonomy): Archaea > Methanobacteriati > Methanobacteriota > Methanomicrobia > Methanosarcinales > Methanosarcinaceae > Methanomethylovorans > Methanomethylovorans hollandica. Next base: position 791,182 of record NC_019977.1, on the reverse strand, counting down.
AGTTGCACGGTTCCTTGCAGGATCAAAGAGAAATGTAGTGGTCTTACAGGTCATCATGTCCAAACTCCTGGAATTCAATGTGGTACGTCCGCAGATAGCAGCGGAGGACATGAAGATCTCTCAGATGGTCGGATGTGATATTGAGTTTGCTGCACATCTGAGATGTATCCGTGATATAGTACAAAAGCACGAGTCAACTCTTATTTTCGTCAATACGAGACAAAGTGCGGAAGCTTTGGCATCGGGTTTCAGGATAATGGGCGAGTCCATAGGAGTGCATCATGGATCCCTGTCTGTGGAAGCGCGTATCGAAGCTGAGGAATCCTTCAAAGCAGGAGATATAAAAGGCCTTATATGTACATCTTCCATGGAACTTGGAATTGATATCGGCAAGGTGGACCATGTTGTGCAGTATGGATCTCCAAGACAGGTTTCCCGGCTTTTACAAAGGGTAGGACGTGCAGGTCACAGGATACATGAGATCTCCAGAGGAACTATTCTTGCAGTTGGACAGGATGATGTTGCGGAAAGCATGATGATCGTAATGTACGCTTTTGAAGGAAAGGCTGAAAAGATATCAGTACAGACCGGGGCTCTGGATGTGCTGGCCAACCAGATATCCGGGATGGTACTTGATTTCGGAGAACTTGATATTTCACGCCTGCATTCGATCTTCAAAAGAGCATATCCTTTCCGTGATCTGACCCTGCAGGAACTGGAAAGGGTTGTGGAACAGGTAACAGAATACAGGCTGGTGTGGAGGGAAGAAGGATCAAGCATACTGGGAAGGCGGCGCAAGAGCTGGCAGTATTATTATGAGAATCTCTCCATGATACCCGATGAGAGAAAATACGAGGTATTAGATATGGTTTCCGGCAGGCCGGTAGGAATGCTGGACGAAGCTTTTGTTATTACTTCCGCGACTCCTGGTGCTGTGTTCATCACCAAGGGTGACATGTGGAAAGTAGTTGATATAGACAATGAAAAGAACAGGATAAAAGTAGAACCTGTCAAAGCCAAGGGTGAGATACCCAGCTGGGTGGGTGAGGAAATACCTGTGCCTTTTGATGTAGCTCAGGCAGTTGGAAAGCTGCGGGCTTTCATCCGGGATTCACTTATTCAGGACATGCAACCAGAAAAAATAGCAGAAGATATTATGCGCAAGTACCACGTTGACATGGCAGGTGCTTCAGAGTTGATCTCGCTTGTGGCTGAACATGTGGCTGTCGGGCTTAAAGTGCCGGATGATAAAACATTGGTTATTGAAAGCGATGATGATGCGGTGATCATTAATGCTTGCTTTGGGCATAACACCAATGAAACTTTAGCCAAAGTACTGACGGCATTGCTTGCAGCACGTTTTGGAAGCAGTGTGGCACAGGAAGTGGACCCCTACCGTATACGACTCCAAGGACCACGGAGGCTGAAACCTGATGACATCAGGTCAATGTTGCTTGATGTTGGGCCTGACCACATTGAACCAATCATAGAGATGACCCTCAAGAACACGTCTCTTATGAAGTGGAAAATGGTGCATGTTGCAAGGAAGTTCGGAGCGCTTAGCAAAGATCTGGATTATGACAGGATCAGCATGAAAAAACTTTTAGAGATATACAAAGGTACTTCTATGTATGACGAGGTGGTCCGGGAGATCCTGCATGATATGCTGGATGTGGATTCTGCCCGCGGGGTTTTATCACAGATATCTTCAGGTGAGATCAAAATCGTGATCAGTGTCTCAACACCCATCGGTTCATCAGGATTCTCGATGAAACGTGATCTGGTAGCTCCGGAAAAAGCAGACAGATCGATAGTTCTTGCCCTCAAGGAACGTATTATGCAAGACAGCATAATATTATTCTGCATACACTGTAAAAAATGGGTATCTCACCGAAAAGTGATGAATGTACCGGATGATATCATATGCCCTGTATGCGGATCAAAAATGGTGGCTGCCCTCAAGCCATGGGAAGATGAAGAGATCAAACTTGTAAAGAAACATGGTGGATCTGCTTCCGATGAAGAAATAAAACGTATAAAAAGAGTATATAGGAATGCTAATTTTGTAAGGTCACATGGAAAAAAAGCTGTTATTGCACTTGCTTCCAGAGGTGTGGGTCCTGAAATAGCTTCCCGTATCATACAGAAAAACAGGCCTGATGAAGAAGACTTCTATAGAGATATTATGGGAGCGGAGCGCAACTATGCCAAAACTAAGAAATTCTGGGATTGAGAATTGTATTTAAATGCTCTTATCACATGGAAAGAAAACGGGTTTTACAAACATAGTATGTAATTTTGAACAGAAATGTATTTAACCTAGTATAAAGCGCTATTCCCAATAGTTTTATATTCGATGTATTGCAAATTCAGGTGACTAACTCTTTAATTGGAGAGAAGGATTAATTATGAGCGACTTAAACATGAAGGAAAGGTTTTTAAAAGCATTGAAATGTGAGGAAGTCGACAAAGTTCCAGTTCTGTCAGTTACACAGACCGCTATTGTCGAGCTCATGGACAAAACAGGAGCTGCATGGCCAGAGGCACACAGCGACGCAAAGCTTATGGCAGCACTCGCATACGCCTCATACGAGGAATGTGGCCTTGAGGGCGTAAGGGCACCATACTGTCTTACAGTTCTTGCTCAGGCAATGGGCTGTGAGGTCAACATGGGTACAAAGAACAGACAGCCATCTGTTACAGCACACCCATACCCTGACAGTGTTGAAAACCTGAAGATGCCTGAGAATCTCCTTGAACAGGGCAGGATCCCTGCTGTGCTGGAAGCAATGAAGATACTTAAGGAGAAAACAGACGGAAAGGTCCCTGTAATAGCAGGTATGGAAGGACCTATCACCCTTGCATCAGACCTCTGCGGTGTTAAGAGGTTCATGAAATGGTCCCTAAAGGACAAAGCTTCATACAATGCTATACTCGACTTCGCAACTGAAGCATGCATTGCATACGCAAATGCTCTGGCAGATGCTGGTGCAGATGCTATCAGTGTACCAGACCCAGTAGCTTCTCCTGACCTCATGCCACCAGCTGCCTTTGAAGCAGATCTTAAGCCAAGGCTCCAAAAGTTCGCAGCAGCTGTAAAGGTTCCAATGATCCTCCACATCTGCGGTGATGTAACTCCAATTATCCCCGCAATGGCAGACTGTGGCTTCGTGGCCATTAGTATCGAAGAGAAGGTAAAGGACATGGCAGGCGCAAAGGCAAAGGTTGCTGGCAAAGTAGCCATTTGTGGAAATGTGTCAAGCCCCTTCATTCTGCTTGGAGCAACACCTGATAAGGTGAAGGAAGCAGCCACAGATGCTCTTAAGGCAGGAGTAGATGTACTTGCACCAGGCTGCGGTATCGCGCCGGACACACCTGTTGCCAACCTTAAGGCAATGGTCGAAGCAAGGAACGAATACTACAAGTAAACTATTTTTATCAATGTGGCCACTGTGGCCACATACCTTTTCTTTTTTTAGATATATTCTTTGAATAAATCCCATGCGATTTTAAATATTCTTCTCTTTCAATAGAGTTTATCATTTCAGGTCCTGCGGCTGGCCTGATAAGTGCTTCTTATAAGAATATTGATGACAAGTGATTTTTATAAAACTTTTTAGAATCTATGAATTATATCTTTAAAACATAAGCTATAGGATAATTGCTATAGACAAAAAAGAAAAAAAGAAAGGAACTCAAGTTTAGAACTTGTAGTTCTCTTCTGGTTTGAATACTTTTACTTCAGACTTGTACAGGGCGAGCATGTCGCTCATGAACTTGTCGGACTCGTCAGTGAGTGCATTGATTGCCTTCTCTGCGTCTGCAAGTGCATTTGTCTCGAAGCGGGACATCTGGAGCTTACCCTCGGCCTTTGAGGCATTCAGGATCTTCACGGTCTCAACTGCAGCGGCCTTTGCACGGAGGTACAGATCGTTACCGTTCTTGGCAATTGCGTCACCAACCTTCCATGCGTTGTCGTATGCGAGAACGTATCCCTGTGGATCTCTGTACTTGTCGGACAGACACATCATGTCACGGAGCATCTTGCCGTTTCCGGTGTTGAGTGCAACGTTCATGAGGGCTGCATCCATGCTCAGGGTCTGTGCCCAGCACTGGACTGAGGTACCACCGAACTCACCGTGGTATTCAACAGACTCGTTGGACCAGAAGTCACAGCACTGCATTGTCAGGTTACCCATGACATCAGCGTGTGCACATGTTGCTGACTTTCCTTCCTGAGCTATTGGTACACCAGCTATGGACTTTACAATAGTGTTCTCATATCCACAGTCCTTACCTGGGCCCTTTGCCCCTGCTTCATATCCACAGAGTGTCCTTGATGCAGAGATTGTCCTTGCAATGATTGCCAGAGTGTGAGCAAGGTTCTTGTCAAGCAGTCCGCCTGCAATGAACATTGCAGTGTTTGCCTGTGAACAGTCCGTGTCACCAGCAGGGATTACACCCTTCTTCTGGGCGATCTTGGCAATGTCCTGCCAGATCATGGTCATGTCGAGGGATCCAAGACATCCGATAGAGTAGATCAGGCCTGGTACATCGTTTCTCAGGATCGCATAGTCGAGAACTTCTTTTCCACCCATTGTCTCAATGGACAGGAAGTCTGCTCCGCCTTCTGCAACTGCTTCGAAGGATTCCATAAGTAAGTCATACTTTGGACCAATCAGTGCAAGGTAGTCACGCTCTTCACGGATGTCACCGGGGGTGTGCCTGAGACCGCACTTTATGCCATACTCTTCATAATATTCTTCGAGAATGGTCTTCTGGACGTGAGCAATTTCGCCTCCCCATGAGGGGTTGTTAGTCATCTGCTGCACGTGTTCTGTCTCAAGTGAGATAGATGGGAAACCAATCTGTACAGCCCTGGCCATTATGTCAGTGGTAAGTCTGCGGTATTCAGAAACCAGTTTCTCTTTGCTCTGTCCGGCCTCTGGCCTTGGTGCATAGTTAACCTCGGCTGTAACATAACCGGCGCCGACTTCCAAACCTAACTTTGCCTTTACAGGGTGCTTTGCGTTACCGAAGAGCATGTCATCGGCCTTGCTGTATGCCATTTCAGTGTATCTTTTTACTGTCATTATTGTCACCTCTCGTTTAGTGCATGTGGAAGTGTTCTTTAAGCTGCTTCAAGCTCTTTCCAGCAAGAATCATTTCTGCCATCTGTGGGGCATTTGCGGCTTCTTCGCCATAGACACCAAGCTCATATGTGACTACGAAGTCTTGGTTCACAGCTCCGCCACCACACTGGAATGGTACTTTTATGCCAGCTTCAAGAAGCCTGTCGTTTACTTCCTTAAAGGCATACATTGTTGTTGTCATGAGTGCTGTACCGGTAAGCATCATTGGCTTCTCTTTCTTGACAGCTGCAATGACCTCATCTACTGGGACATCACGTCCAAGGTCAACTACCTCATAGCCTGCTGCTCTTAACAGGGCTGCGACGATGGTCTTACCAATGTCGTGAACGTCACCTTCTGCAACGTGGCAGACAACCTTGCCCTTTGGAGTTGGGGCTGAACCGGATTTTTCTTTACAGTATTCGATACCTGCAAGCATTGCATCAGCAGACATCATAACGTTTGGCAGGAATATGACACCAATGTCATACAGGTCTGTCACAATCTTCATTCCTGGCATCAGTACATCGTCAATCATCTTGATTGGGTCTGCACCGGCAGCAACTGCTTTTTTGAGGCCTTCGACGACATCGTCCTCTTCACCCTCAAATATTGCCTTGGAAATTGTTTTGGCTGGCTCAGCTTTTGGATATTTCTCAGCGGCCATGTCCTCAGGTGTCTGTGCCTTCTCCATTTGCACATTGTACCTAATTAGTATTTTACTGGGGTCTAAATCCATTTATTTACCTCCTTATTGTCTCGTTGCATGCATGAACGCATTGCAACTTAAACATGTGGCATTCAGATAACAGGCTTATTAAGCTGTAATGAGAGCTTCTCCTTACAACTGACATCTTCTACCTGTTTTTCTTCTTTCCACATAACTAAGTATCATTATCCCACTTATAACTATTACGGTCAATGCCTTTGTTGCAATCATATTTTAAATAATTACACTAGATAAAGAGAATACAAGTTTTTTTTTGAATTTTAATTAAATAATATTAAGTACTATGTTAATTATATCTATTAATAGAGCCTAGATAGAGATATAAGGGTAAATTAATTTTTTATTACTTATTTTAAGCCATATTAATCATTTATTATCAAAAAAAGCAATAAAGCACGTTTATTTGCAAATTTAAAATGTATTTTAGTATTAATATATATATAACATAAACCGAGCCGTATTAGCCTATATATATTCAGTATTAAAAAATACAAGTTTTAATTGAATTTGTTTTGACATTAACTGTGCAAAAAATAATATTAGTATATTTAACTTTAACTGCCAGAAAGAGACCATACCAAAAAGAATATATACTACATTTTTTCTGTGCTTTTTGTTAGGGAAAACATACTAATATAAAAAGTAGAAGGTTTGGATACAGAGATATTTTTTGTAAATACAAATGCATAAAAATAAGAAGTGTTGTGAGCTTATAATGCTTCATCCTAACATTATAAGCTCAAAGAAACGTGATGTTTATGCTTGTCACTTTTTTTGTGGACTTTTATGCCTTTTAAAGCAAATGCTTCGACAACACTGGAATCAACGAGATCTATCAAAGCAGTGTTATCAATGTTGGAAACAGCAGACAATATCTTGAACCTTGGCACCTCGGTCCTCGAACTTATGAGTTCCATGACCGGTTCCTCGTAATAGGCCGTAATGTTCATTTTGATTGTCTCACTACCATTTTCCAGAAACATCTTGATGTGACCAACAAACTCAGGACTGTGTTCCATAACCCTGGATTTGATCAATCCCATAGTATCCTGCACAACAGTCTGGGCAACATCCGGGAGTATATTCCCACCATCCACAATGAACTCCGTTGCATAACTGCTGATACCTGAAGCTTCTATGGAATCCATGCTCTCATCAGAATCCTGTTCTCCTTCAATTGCCTGCAGTTGCGGACTTACGGTACGAAGCGCACCTGCAATTGTTCCTGTTGTATCTTCTTCTAATATCAACCTGATAAAATCATACCAATGTTCATCCTGCAGCTTTGTAGAAAGCCGGATAACACTTGCCTTTGGATTAAGCTGCTGTACCGAGGCCTCAACAATAGGGATCTGACGTGGTTCCATAAGGTCGATCTTATTGATCCCCATGACCTCTGCATCAATGATCTGCCTCATAGAGAAATGTTTTACTTCCTTCATGAGCTGCTTGAACCTGCTGCCATCGATGAGCGTTACCAACGGTGCAACTACCGTCCCTTTCAGATCCATAAGATTGATCTCATTTTTGATCACCTGAGGGAAAGCGATACCAGTTGGTTCGATAAGTAAAATATCCGGCTGGAAATCCTTCATGAGTAGAGAGATAGTTATCTTCATGTTCACTTTAAGACTACAGCAGATGCAGCCACTGGTAAGTTCAGTGGTGTCAAGCCCATATTTAGAAATAATATCTCCATCGATCCCTATCTCACCTATCTCGTTAACAATGATAGCGACCTTTTTACCCAGCGCACTGAGTTCTGTACCAAGTCGTATGATAGTAGAGGTCTTGCCGCTTCCCAGAAATCCACCTATAACTATTACCCTCATTGGAATACCATCCATAAAAAGAGAAATGGAGTATCAGATCTCCATTACCTTCAGGTTCTTCCACTGGAATTGATCCGGCGGGCATGCCCTGATGCACCTCTTGCAATTTGAGCCATCACATAGATCAGATCTTATCATCACAACGCCTTCATCATCTATGGAAATAGCATCTGTCGGGCAGACCTTTATACATTTCTTGCACTCCGGGCATTCCACTTTCATAGTAAGATAAGTGCCCACCTGTTCCAGCACTTCAAGACCTTCCTCCCCCAGTACAGGTATATCTCTCTGCACACGCCTGTCCACTTTAACCGTCTTTGAAGCCTCTTCTATGATAGGCAAGCCTTTTTTCTTGAGTATCTTCTGGAGCATCTTGAAGGGCATACCTTCGGTCCAGTAGGATATTTCCTGGATGTATGCATCCTTAAAAGCCGGGTCTGTTGCGAACATTACATGATTGCTCAGGATCTTTCTTGCGATGTCCTGCAGTTCCCAGAGCCTCTCCTCTGAAAGCAGTATATCCTTGGCAACAGAAAGTGAAGTGTTACCAATTTGTATCACTTCATCCACATTGAAGGGTACCATGCCTACATGATGAGCCTTGACCGCATCCATATATGTTCCTGCGGCACCGGACATGTATGCTTTGCGTATATCACTTACTTCGATACCTGCAGCCTTACAGAGAGCAAGATGGCCAGCACGAAGAGCACCCATGGCAAGTCCTGCTTCACTCACATCCTGCTCGAAGAACTTTACCTTATCCTGCAAGTGGAGAATATGGTCAGGAGTATTGATCTTGGGCAGTTGTATTACACCTGCCTTCATACCAGCATCAACGACCGCTATAACACCAGTTCCGGTTATCCCCTTGGCTTTGAGCGGATGATCTTCAACTACCTCTCCACTCTTTGGGTCCACCAGTTTTGCTTTTATTGTGTTCATTTCTTCATCAAGCACATAGTTCCTTAGATTGCCATCCTCAAACTCCACATCAGATATCACAAAGGGAGAAGCAAGCTTCCCATGAGTTATCTGCTGACCTTCAAGCGCAGGACCTGCTGCTGCGGAACCAGTATAGATTGTACCATTAACAATCAGAGCCATCTCGGCATTAGTTCCATAGTCAGTAGCTATGGCAATATCAGTAGTTTCCAGAAACCCGGATTTAATTATGAGAGCAAGAGCATCCGCACCTATTTCATGCCTTATGGCCGGAGGAACCCTCAGAGTTGCATTAGGATAGACCTCAAGACCAGGTACATCACTGCAATTTAAGATAGCTGCATCTCTTTTTTGCTCTTTGATATTCAGTTTTTCCTTTTTCCTTTCACCTGCGTATGCAAGGTCATCAATGGGTATGCCCTGGAAAATCGATAACTGAATAGGGTTACCGCAAATAGCCAACCTTTCAAGTTCCTCTGGTTTGATCCCAAGCTGCTCGATGACCTTCCGTACCGCATTCACATGGAGTCCGTGTGCAAGATCCTGCCCATAATTAATAGCAAAATCCAGATGGTCCATGATGTTTGCACCAGGCAGGGGATTTCTCAGTGTAATAACTGTTTTCTTTATTTCCCCTGAATCAAGATCGACCTTCTGTGCACGGATCCCACTGGTTCCTATATCTACTGCAACACCTAGTCTCATTTTTATTCCTCTGGATACTCGTTCTTATAAATGATTTGTTTTCTCGTAGAGAACTATATATTCTTTTACATCACATCCTAGAAAAAACAGACGGGTTTATCCCTCTGCCGAAAAAGAAAGTAATATATTATGATTAATGACAAATCTACCATAAGAATACTGCCAAATCTTGTCAGTAACTACATATCTTAATATAGTATGAGTGTCAGCCTGCTTCATATATAAAAATAAAAAGATTTAAGTTTTTTCAATTAGCTTTGAACCCTTATCAGTAATCATATATTGAACGGTTCCAAAATCAGTGCTACATGCATTGCACGAAGCACACGAACCACATTCGTGAGAAACAGTTGTATTTGCCTTTCTGATATACCCCATCTGTTCCAGTGTCATTATCCTGTCTTTTAACTGTTGTCCTGACATACCCATCATATCAGCAGTTTCGTTCAGTGACATCCTCTCAACAAATATATACCTCAATATCTCGGAGATCATGTAAATTCCCTGATTTACTTGTTCATAGTCCTGAATTCTTTTTTCCATATAAGGTATCCGCATAATGGCAGTATCCCAAGATATATTGCTGGCCTGAGATCATATAAAATATCCCAGTAGCTGATTTGCGGAACATTTAACAGGTACATTTCCATCCAGTTACCTGCTATCACAAGTACATAGACCATTGCAAATAGTAGTGAGATAAGTATACCCACGTATACATAAGCAATGCCTTCATCTAATCCATTCCTCATTTCCATTAAACCGTAAATAAAAACACTGCCAATAAGCACCAGTATCAAACTGCCCATCAGATCTGAAGGAGCAAAGAGTATCCCAATAAGACCGTTTTCAAAGGAATTGACCGAGCATAGATTAAACATAGTAAGTAAGCTAAAAACTAACTGGATGCTCCCTGCGAGTACATAAAGGAAGCCATTAAGGAATGCAAATCGCATCTTATCTTTTGATATGCCTGAATATTGTTCCATAAATGTCCCTCAATTAAGCAACTTTCCTCCCTGGAACACTACAAAGGCCAATATCCAGGCAACGACTAATCCATAAACTACGGAAAAAGCAGTCCATTTCCATGATCCGGTCTCTTTTTTGATGATCCCAACCACTGCCACACAGGGCATATACAACAGACTGAAAACCATTATGCTCAGTGCTGTGATACTATACATATTGGGATCAGCAAGCAAGCTGTCTGTAAGAGCAAGCTGATCATCACCAACCCCATATAACACACCCAAAGATGCCACAACTATCTCCTTGGCCACGAATCCAAATAGCAGAGATACAGAGATCTTCCAGTCAAAGCCAAGAGGATCAAGAAGAGGCTGAATAGCATGTCCTATAATGCCTATAAAACTGTCCTCACTGCCATATTCAACTCCCCATGGCAAGGCAGCTAGCAGCCATATAACAACAGAACCCCCCAGGATAATAGTCCCTGCTTTTCTAATATACATCGAACCATTGTCCCACATATGATTTATACTGTTCTTTAAAGTTGGGACCCTGTATGGTGGAAGTTCCAGGATGAATGGAGCCGGATGGCCTTTAAGAGCGGTGGTGCGCAATAGCTTTGCAGAAGCCACAGCTACAAGTATACCCAGCAGATATATGCAAAAGATAACTGTTCCGGCATTTTTACTGAAGAAAGTACCTGCAAACAGTATATAAATAGGCAATCTTGCCCCGCAGGAAATGAAAGGGACCACCATAATAGTGGCCATCCGATCCATGCGATCCTCTATGCTGCGAGTAGACATGATAGCAGGTACATTGCACCCAAAACCAAGCAGCATCGGAATAAATGACTTGCCCTGCAATCCGATCTTATACATGACCCTGTCCACGATAAAAGCAGCCCGGGCCAGATAGCCGCTATCCTCAAGCATAGAAAGCAGGAAGAAAAGGATGAAGATATTGGGTATGAACGAGAAAACTGAGCCTACACCTCCAATAATACCCTCCCCTATCAGTGATGCAAGCCATTCCGGACGAACATGAACTGCAGTCACTTCCCCCAACCATACAAAGATCAGTTCAATAATAGCCATAAAGGGGTTTGCAAAACTGAAAGTAAGTTCAAAGGCACCCCACATAAGAGCGAGGAATATAGGAATACCCAGATACTTATTGGTCATGACACGATCGATCATATCCGAAGTTGTCATACGCGTCATACAGCGTTCGCACATCTGAGGGAACATGGCACTTATGACCTCATATCTTTTGTCTGCCATCAAAGCTTCATATTCTTCAATGTCCAGTCTCGAAAGGATGCTTTTTATCTCCGGGGCTACACTACTTCCGGCGATCTTACGCAGGATATTCTCATCCCCATCCAGTAACCTTACAGCCAGCCACCTTAAAGGATACCTTGAAGCAAGTCCCTTGTCCTGAGAAAGCACCTTCTCTAATTCTATTATCCTGGATTCGATCTCATCACCATAACCTATTTCCCGGCTATGATAGTTTTCCTTTTGCTTTTCAGCTATCACGGTGTCCAGAAGTTCATATATACCTACGTTGTCGCTTGCGATGGTTAGAACGACAGGCATGGCAAGGATCTTTTCCATTTTCTCTACATGTAGCTTGTCTCCCCTTTCTTCTGCCAGATCATACATATTAAGGGCAATGATCATTTTTGAACCCAGTTCCATGAGTTGTGTGGTCAGATACAAGTTTCTCTCGATATTGGTAGCATCCACAATCTGTACCACTACATCGGGCTTTTCATCAACAATGAAGTCCCTGGCTACAACCTCATCCAGAGAATAAGCAGTAAGGCTGTAAGTTCCGGGAAGATCTATGACCTCTATTTCATATCCTTTGTATATCTTAAAACCGCTTTTCTTTTCAACTGTCACACCCGGCCAGTTGCCCACATGCTGCCTGGAGCCGGTTATCACATTGAAAAGAGTGGTCTTCCCCACATTAGGATTACCTGTAAGAGCTACTCTTATCCTGTTATCTGCCATTGTCTCCCCATCATAGATCAATAGAAACACACAAAAAAGCGTTTTAACTTCATTATAAAATATCCTGCTGCACGAGATTATGCAATAATAGTCTCTACCACAATGTTCACAGCTTCTTGCCTCCTCATGGAAAGACTGTAACCTTTAATGCGGAACTCAATGGGATCACCCAGAGGTGCAGTTCTTACTACCTCTATTTCTGAACCAGGGACCATCCCCATATCCATGAGTTTCCTTCTTACCGTACCTTTAGCAAGAACTTTGATTATTCTTGCCTTTTCCCCAGGCAGGAGATCATTAAGTGTACTTTCCACCATTATAGTTCCCTTTTTTACAAAGCTGCTATTTTTGAGCATTAAACATGGTTCTAGATATATAGCAATTTCGGATTAGCTAATATAGTTAAGTACACAAAAACATTATAATTGAAACAGATACTGGATAATACAACAATGTAGAATAGCACTCAAAGCATCATTTCTGATCAGTCTTGTACTCTTTACCATGAACAGGGCACTGACCCCGTGAAGAAAGAGTGCAATCGATGTTTTCACCTGTTTCATAGAAATATTTGAAGTGGTCAAGGCATAAAGGCAATTCGTGATTGAAGTTCATAAATTCCACAAATTTTGTGAACCTGTCGAAGGTTTGGGGAGTGAGTATATGCTCTATCCTGCACGCATCGTGATTAGCTATTTCTTCATCAAGACCTATTATCAACAGAAAATCCCTGATAGTGCTATGTTTTTCCATTGTTTTCTTTGCTATCCTTTCGCCTTCAGCGGTAAGTGTGACCCCACCATATTTCTCATAATTGATGTACCCCATCTTAGTAAGCTTCTTGAACATGCCTGTGACACTGGGTGAGCTTAGCTCTAGTTCTCTGGACACATCTTTTACCTGAGCATAACCTTTTTTTTCGATTATTTTCTCAATTGCTTTCAAATAGTCTTCAGTTCGTTCAGTTGTCATGGGGAATTACCTTATCTTGATAAGCTAATAACATTTGGAATGAGAGTTGCATTACTATTTAAGTATAGCGATTTGCTTATATACTAACTAAAAAAGAGGACATGATACTATAGAGTAAGAAAGAAGGGATACTTTTTGAAGGCATTTGTCCCGAAAAAGGATGACAACTGAGCGGATGTTCAGCCATTCAGATACTTTTCAAGCCTGTCCATACCTTCTGAGATATTCTCAATACTGTTAGCATATGAAAATCTCAGATAACCTTCGGCCCCTTCACCAAAATCAATTCCCGGCGTAACTGCAACTCCAGTTTCTTCCAGGATCCGCCAGCTAAGTTCCAGTGAACTTGTGCCATACTGGCGCGCATCTGCCAGTATATAGTAAGCGCCCATAGGCGGTGTTCTTACTTTCATTCCTATGTCTCTGATCCTCTTAAGCATGTAACGCCTGCGTTTGTCATAGGTTCTGACCATTTCAAGCACCTGGTCCTGAGGACCTGTAAGTGCAGCCACACCAGCATGCTGAACAAAAGAGTTAGTAGATATGAAGAAATTTTGCTGGACCTTCTGCAATGTGCGCACATATTGTTTTGGGATTATCAGATACCCTAATCGCCAGCCTGTCATAGCATACAGTTTAGAAAAACCGTTGAGCACAAAGGCATTATCCGTATATTCAAGGATGGTATGGTCCTCACCCTCATAGACCAATCCCTGGTATATCTCGTCAGATATAATAGGCACATCTGCAGCTATCGCTGCCAGCTCCACGAGCTGCTTTGCTGTCATTACCTGGCCAGTGGGATTGCAAGGAGAATTGATAAGTATGGCTTTGGTTTTGGAATTTATGGCCTTGAACACTTCTGAAGGCTCCAGGATGAATCCATCCTCTTCTTTTGTATAGACGAAATGGGGTATAGCCTGCATCGCCCGAACAAAATTAGGATAGCATGCATAATGCGGGTTGGACATGATCACCTCATCTCCCCGCTCTAACAGCGCTATGAAGAGCAATAGCATACCAGGGCTTGTCCCTGAAGTCACAATGATCTGCCCCGGTTCAATGTTCAGCCCAAATTTCCTGTTATAATTATCAGCTATAGCCTCGCGCAGTTGAGGGATACCCTGGCTGTGAGTATATTTAGTTTCACCTGCACTCAAGGCTACAGAAACCGCCTCACATATATGTGGTGCTGTAGGATAATCAGGTTCCCCAATTTCCAGGTGTATGATGTGCCTCCCGGCTCTCCCCAGTTCCTGTGCTCTTTCCAGTATTTCCATTACATGAAAAGGAGGCATATCTATCACATTACGGGACAACATGTGCTTCAATTAGATCTTATACACTTAAAATGTACGGGTGAAGATGTGAAAAGGACAATCAGAAAGAATAAATGAAAAAAAGGGATAAAAAAAGAGAACAGGGATTATTTCTTTTCCCTGGCATAGGCAACAATTGCGTCTTTGATACCCCACTTAAAGGCAACAACAACCGCCAGACCCCATGCAAGAGGACCTATGAATAGGTAGAATATACCCGTATCTATAAGCATAGCGTCCAGGGCCAGAAGCATAACCACCAGAGAAAGAATTCCTCTGAAGGCAGGGACCAGGATATCAGCATGCTCAACTGACATGCCTTTCATTATATTAGCTATGTAGTCAGCGAAGAAGTCAATGGCAAGCAAACCAACTATCAATATCAGCAAACCGACAAACAGATTTGGCAGATAATTGATTACATCCTGTACGAGATTCGCTATGATGGTCAGCTTGAGTATGTTCAGTGCAGCCAGTATGAATATAAGATATCCGAATACCCGGACAATACCCGAAACTATGCTGGAAGTCTTCATTCCACTTGCTGTGATAGTTGCTCCCATTGGTGTGCTCTCTACCTTATCATCAATTCCCATACCAATGACGACATTGCGTACCAGATCTGCCAGGAAATCCACTATAAGAAGCCCTATGATCAATGTGATCATTGCAGCCAGGATGATAGGAATGTACAGAACTAAAGAGGCAATGAAGTCTGCAACAATCTGGATATTCAGCAGGTCGATGATGACTATTGCAAATATCAGATAAATGAACCATCTGATAGACACATCAAAGAAGTCTACAACATGTCCTCCAGTCCTTTTGATCATATCCCCGATGATAGTCTTGTTGATCAGATCATCAAGTCCTATCTTATCCAGGAACTTGGCTCCGATCTTACCTATTGCCTTTCCAACTACAAGGCCTACTATTAAAAGAATAATTATGGCAATTAATGTTGGAGCAAATGCAATGATTTGATCCACCATTCCATATAAACTAGTAAGTATTGGTGTTGATGCCATTTATACCACTCTCCGAATATGATAAAAGCGGGCAAGACGATAGATATGCTCTCACCATTCTGCCTATCTGAACCCTCTCAATAATGTTCTGTTGATTAAGATATTTAAAGCATTTGCCTGTATTCAAAAAGTGTTAGGCAGCCAATATGCAAAAAGATCTGATATTTCAGACATGCAGATGTATTTTTTAGCACGAGCAAATGATACATGTACCAGCAGTTAGAAAACCTACAATTCAATGGGACATTATGAGCTAATTTATGGGTTACTGCATCCAGGCGACATAATTAAAGATCTTCAGTCCCTGCCTGTTATCAGAGGATATTATCTGGTAGTGGGTGGTGGAAAAATAGGTACAAGCTTCACGGAGCATGCACGCAAGCATAGCTTTCCCCTTGTGATTGTGGTGGACAATGACAGAAATGCTCCAGCGTCTTCCGGTACAGAGATCATAAAAGATGTAAATTCCCTGCGTAAACTGCTGGAAGAAAAGTTAAGATCTCCACTTGAACAAGAAAACTCTCATATATATTTTTATTGTTCAGAACTCGATGAATTTCCTTTTATTCTCTCTTTTGGAATGCCTGAATATATCGTACCTGCTATTCCTTGCCATATGGCAGCTTATCTTGCAAAGGAATATCTCAATTATTCTAACAGAGAGGATAAAACTGTCACAGAGATAGAGATTCCTCCTGAAAATAAAGATATGATACAGTTTTTTGATCAATTCGTATCACACTTTCCAGAGAACATTAGAGCCGGCCTTTATCCTGCTCAGGGAATAGCTATGTTATCATACGCCAGACCTGGAGAGATATGCCCTGATGGATGCCCTGGCCCTGAGAAGTTTTGTCCTAATTTCAGAAGAGAGAAACCAAAGACAATAACAAATTACTTACGGGACCTGTTTCCCTTGATCAAAGGCTGGGTTTTCGAAAGCTACCAGATGAAACCGGGTATTGGAGCAATGAAAGGAGATGATATGAAACTGAATTTACTGGAAATGTATAAATATGTGCATTCTATTGATGCGGCTGCTAATAAGATAGATAATATTGATGGAACAAAAAACATCTTTTTTATCGCTACATCCTGCAACTGTCATGGTGTGGTGAACCTTTTCCGGATCTGTGTCCGGAATAAGGACAATTGCAGAATTGCAATAACCCAGCCATAATTAATATAACGTAGACCAAAAATATTCATAATAAAAAGCCTTCAATATTCAGAAGGCTTACTCTCGAGGGATTACCTGTCAGTCGGCTTCTTATATACTCTTATTATTTTCATCAATATCGTCTACTGAAATCAGATCCTGCCCAAAATGAGTACGGATGTATGCAGATCCTGTTTTCAGCTCTTCTTTGATAATTTCCGCAGTCTGTTCTGACATCTTTTCGTAGACTTGACAATTCTGCATATTAATTTTGTGCTTATTGATAAGTTGGGAGATAGAACCAACTACAACTGCCGGATTGCCTATAGCCACCGAATTATCTGGAACATTTTTTGTAACAACACTCCCTGCACCAATAACTGCATTGTCTCCTATACTAACACCAGGCATTATAATGCTTCCTGCACCAATGAAAGCATTAGGAGGCCATCAAATTAGCTCCTTATATTTCTATTCTAATTTGATGTACTTTTTTAGAATAGCCTCCCAAACGAATTCCTGAGTTTAACTTTATTTTGCAATTCAGTAAGCACTAATAGTTGATAGGAAACGAAATTCAGCAGAGAGTAGAGAGCTCTGCTCTCTACTCTTATTCTTCTGACATCGAAGTTCATCGTATCTTTCATGTGGCCATGTACTTTTTCGCATTCTACTCTTTTCTTGTATAACTCCCAAAATAATTCATCGAGGATGTTTTGATTTCTTAGGTACATCCCAACTTGTTCTTGTCTTCCATTTTCATACAGAAACTTCAGCTTATTTTCTATTTTGGTATGAACCTCTCCACCAAGTTTCCACATTTTGTTCACCCAATGATCAATCCTCTCTACTTCACCTTCTTTGTGCAATACTGCATCACAAGAGTAGGAAATAATTGGTTTTGCATTCAGATGATACCATATATCTGCATTGTTTTGGAATGAGTCATAAGCTCCATCCGCAGCATAAAATTCAATATTAGCTTCCATTTTCTTTAATGCGTGTATGTGTTTGATAAGTTCCGTAGAATCAGAACTAAGGCCATTAGTATATGTCATAAATACCGGATAAGTTCCAATCATTGTAATGTGAGCTTTGTCCATTTTACATTTATAATGCGGATTATAATCCGCATATTTGTCATATCGTGAAGCTTCAAGAGGTGTTGAATCTATCTTGGCGTCTTTTAACTTTGAGCTTTTAAGAATCTTTTCGCCTACCATTATTATTAGTTCATTGACCCCATCTTCTCCAAGTCTATATTTTACAAAATGATGGAGGGTTCCAGCTGAAGGAAGTCTTATTTGCCCATTTTTATCACAGAACGATAGCATAATAGCTTCTTCTTCTGTTAAACTGGATACTGTTTTTTCATAAGAGAGATTCCTGAAGCACTTTACAATAAAGAGCTTTATCATTGAGGAAACGTTATATTTAAAATGCCAACGTTTGTTGGTATACACAGTACGTTCAACGTATTGTGAAATGTCTTCTATACAGAGAAAATGAAGAAATTGGCAAATAGAGGCAGTTTCTCTGTAAAGATAGTTTTCTATGGAGTCCTCGAAGAGGACTCCTCTATACTCGATAGATTTTTTATCCATAAAGAAGCAAAATTTTTTATATTTATAGCTACCACTGACCAAAAAAAAAGAGAATAGCAGTATCAACGAAAAAAGGAATAGGTTTTTAAATCAAAATCCTAATTTGAGATTCTCATTAGAACCAATCGAAACTTTCCCAACCCGCGTGTAGCCTGTATAATTCCTAAGACTGCCATCGTGTGCCAGAACAATAGTCCCATATGATAAAACAGAATTATTTCCAATAGATACCAGCCAATTGTAGCCCGGATCTATAAGCACATTCCTTCCAATGAATACATTTTTTTCCAACATCATTTTTTTTCTAAACCTTATACTCCTTATGTTCACTCTTAAAAAAGATCTAGCAGAAGACATTATTTTAAAAATAGTTCTAAATGGCATTATGACACCAATCTTTGATTAATAAGGACGTTTAAATTAGTGTAACTATTTTAAAATTTTCCCCACACCTTGCTGTTACAGGAAGGTCAGCAAATTAGGTCCGTAGGAACAAAATAAGTTGTTAGATAAAAGTATATTATCTAGGAAACTACTAGCACACTTTACTGATATTCTCAGCTGAGGACAGTGAGGGGAAATTACCCCAAACCGTAATATTCATCCCTGGCAGCCACAAATGCCCTGATATTTTCAATTGATGTATGGGGGGCTATCCCACAACCCGGGGAAAGGATACCGACTCCATCCGCTATGCATTCCTTTGCTTCTTTTTTTACCTGTTCCGGAGATCTTTCCAGTAATGTAAAAACAGGAGAGATATTGCCTACAAGACAGGCTCTACCTGCAACCACCTGATTTGCATAGGCGAGGTTCACTTTCTCCTCTATGCTCAGTCCTTGAAAACCGGAATCTGCCATATCATCCAGGATTTCCGTAGCATCACCGCAAATGTGAAGGATCGTAGGGCCTCTCATATCCTTTGTAAGCGACCTGTAAAAAGGTAATATCATGGATTGGAACAGAGGAGGAGGGAATAGATCAGGACCTGCCTCTGAATCTATTATCACCACCGCATCCACACCCCTGTCAAACAAGGCATTTGCATATTCCTTGCAAACACTTGTACCCAAGACCAACAGTTCTTTAAGGACTTCAGGTGCAGTGATACACCACATTAGATAATTGTTCACACCACACAGACAACAGGCAATAGCAGCAGGGCCCAGTATACCAACAACTATCGGAACTTCATCCGAGAGTCTGTCTTTTACAATATCAGTAGCCTGGAGAATCGTTTTTATTCTTTTACTTTCAAGCAAGTTATCAGGTACCAGCAGACCTGCAACATCTTTCTTTTCCTTGCATGGGAAATCTATGATCTGGGGCTGGCTGTCCAGAGAACCCTCCCTGACAGTGCAACCAAGAGTCTCAGGCATCACAGTGTTGCAAAAAGGATACCTTACCGCCTCAAGTCCTGTAATCTCGTGTGCCGCAATAGCCAGAGTTGCCATTTTCTCAGGATCATAATGCGCATCGGGCCATTTTGCACCTGTCATTTCCATGAGCTCCACAGTTCCTGTCTGAGTTACTGAACAGACAGGTACCTTATCAACATCTTTTCTTTCAAGAGAAGCGATAAAACGCTGTTTCAAAGTTAGGTCTGACAAGAACGGTTCCTCCATAAATGCTATAATTGCCCATATTGGATCATTATTATTGAAATAACTTAATTACTAATTCATTTTAATGTAAACCACTTACACATCCAAGTCTCCGATCATATAAGGTTCTGATCATCTCATATTTCAAATGTTCGATACTCTGGATGCCCTTACACATTATATGCAAAATAATAAATAAAAATATAGATCTCTGCCTGGATATCAGATCCTCAGCACAAGATCCTCAAATGCACATGCATTGTCCGCAGAGGCCATAATATATGGTCTTAGTACATCAATACCTGCATTCATGGTAAAGGATGCTGCAAATATATCCTGGATATCTATGTCACCATGTTCGAAAAGGTCACCTAATACTTTCATTCCTTCAATAAAACCAAGTTCTATGACCTCCAGTGGGCTTACGCCAAAATCCAGTGCCTCGTAGGATACTTGTTCTGCGGTGACGTTATCACGTTCAATGACTGACCTCTTTGCTTTTGTAAGGAGGTTTGTAGCTTCTGTTTCAAATAGCATGTTATCATCACATGTTTCTCTGGTCTGTATTCTTCGATACTTCGAAGGTCTCAAGCCCTTCAAATAGCAAGAGAACTCAAGTCAATAAATAGATACTCACAATTGAATATATATTAGAATGCAAAATATAGTGTATATATAGATAGCTACGTATTTGAGTATGCATGATTTTTGGACCCTTTTTGAACATAAGGGAACACGCATAGTTTTATAAAAAAGATAATACCTAAAAGAAAAGAATGAATATGAATAAAATTTTACTCCGGTGATGATCCATTATTCTGTAGGTCTTCAACAATACCAGAATTTTGTATCAAATAATCCCATGTAAAATGCTCTCGCATTTCAAAGTTATTCAGTCCCATGGAAGCGAGCAGTGTAGTATCATTAAATAGCTCTGATATCTTATCTGCGAGATCCCGGGGATTCCTTGATTCATATAGTACGCAGTTATGACCGGGGATCAGGCAGGATTCCTTTCCAATAACATCAGCAACGATGATAGGTTTGCCTGCAGCAATGTATTCTTTTGTCTTTCTGGAAGAAAAGAAACCTGGATATTTTGAATGAGAGTCCATTTTATCATAGGGCAAAATGCAAATATCGAACATGTGCATTATTGAAAATGCTTCTTTCTGAGGTCTGCGACCCGCAAAGAGCACATTTTCATAGCTTCTGTACTTATCCATCAATGCGGAGGCATTGAACCCTTCACCTACGATGACAAATAAAACTTCTGGAGTATATGCAGCTGCCTGGCACATATCCTCTACGTTCATAAAAGATTCCCAATTACCGACAAAACCCACAATCTTCTTATAGCCCTTGAAGTCCAAAGTATTGATACCAGTATTAGCATCATCGATCTTTTGCACATCTATACCATTGGGTATTAAAATACACTTATCTTTATACTCCTGTATCTGAGCCTCAATGCCTTCGCTGACAACAATGATGCGGTCACTCAACTTCAGAGTGATCATATCAATATATTTCACAAAAAAACTTCTCAGGTGTTTTCCCCGCTGAGACAATTCCAGATCATACTTTCCATGAAAATCAGAATATACCCTGACACCTACGAGCTTCAATAAGATAAGCAGCATAATTGAGTCATATCCTCTTAATATCGCAAAATCCCGATGAGAACGGATCGCGAACCAGAATGCAGAAAGTGATAATTGCAGCCTGTAGAGCATTCCTTTTACCAGGGAAAAACGACCATCAATAGGTATCAAAGGCCGTACCTGGATCAAATTATCAAGTTTGACCTCATTCACTTCATAGTGTTGCATGATCAAGTACATGTCTTGGAACTCTTTGCTGAGTTCAGAGAATATATGCAAGGCCCTCGATGACTGCACAACACTATAAGATGGCACAGTAGCCATTGATATGAATCCTTTTTTAGATGCCATGGGAAACAACATTATAGAAGGTCAAATATTTTATTTCATGCGCGATACTAATTTTAGGTCAAATATACCCCATAAAAAGAATATTATTAAAGGTCCGGGATGCCAACATCTCAACGATACACTTCAACCCCTGAATTAGAATATATCTTTGCGTCCTTTGATAATGCACTCAACAGTACTGCATCATTGCCATCTTCCGGCCCAAAGAGGAAATTAGAGGAACCCGAACCAGTATAGATACCGCCATCCAAAAACTGTTTTTGTCTTACGATCACATAACCCCTATATGTAGGAATGGTTTCAACGTTCAGAATAGTATAACTTCTAAAGAAAGTCAAACCTAATTCTTCCGACAAACTAAAGTTCTCCTGGGTGAAGAACCTTTGCGTATGATAATCAGAGTACAATACTGATCCGGGTTCAACATGGTCCATAATATGATTAAATCCTTGTATCTCATCTGCAGTAAAGTATTCTCTAACAGGAGTTGACAAAATCGGCTTTGATTCCGGACCATTATAGTAAACTGAAGTGAACACAAAAATAGCCATCAATACAGAAATCAAGATTATCCAGACTGGCTTTTTACCACTGTTTGACAGGTGCGAATAAAGAATGTAAATACCTGCAGCCATGGCAAAGGCCATGAAAGGACTTATCAGCAACATGAACCGATCAAATCGGAATAAGGTCATTGTTTGCCAAAGAGTCTGAATTGGAGTTGGAATATAAAGTACAAGTGTAATTAAGGCAAAGAGTGCGAAAACAGAGAAGTAATCCATGTAGTGCCTCTTATTGGCTTTGATACGATCCCATAGAAGATAACCAATTCCAATTAGAGCAAAGAACAAAAATATGGAAACATCAAGGTGATTAAATATATATATCCACTCATAACCGATCTGCACAGTATCTTTAATTTGGAATTCTTCATATAACTGAATGTTAGACCGGCTCAGCAACAACTCTTCTAAGAAAACATTTGCAAAGTAGAACCAGTACCCCACGAACATTGAACAGAACAATGAGAAATATGTTAAGTTAATATATCTTTCATCCGACAAGATGTGTTCACATGCTAAAAGAAGGAACAGTATAACTGCGATCTGAGCAGCAGAAACCTGATGAACAAGCACTACAAATACAGTGAGGAGTATAGCAAGTCCCTGATACGCAAAACCACGATTGTTGGCATCTTTTTTATATAGCAGGTACAGGATTATGATAAATCCTGCATAGGCTAAAGTCCTTGTGATCACATACATTCCATAATAGATAACAACACCACTAACTGAATACACCATGCATGCCAACAGAGAAAATGTGGAGTTTTTTGTAGTTTTCATAAAGAAGTAGTATATGAAAACTATAAGTATCGAATAGACTAAACCTAAGCCAATGAAGTAAGCTGATTGCATTTCCAGTCCTGATAAGTGAGCAAATTCAGAGCTTAAAATGTGGAATAAGGGAAAACTGGCATAAAGAGTGCTCATATCCGACGGAGCCAGGTGACCCGAAAGGTAAGTTACTTTTGAGAGAAATAGATGCGGAATAATATCAGTGCCGCCAAAATATAATGGATATTTTAACGTGACGCTATAGATCAAGTTTAAACTTGAAAGAAATAGCTCTATCAAAACGATATGGGCTTTTGACGACTTGGAGAAGATCTGGTTAAGGATCAGTACATAGATCAATGCCATCATTCCAAAGTAATACAATGTCCTTTCGGCACTCAGAAATAGAATTATAATGGACAAGACATAGAGAGTTATAAAGGCTAAAACCGTATTCCTTTGGTTCAAAGGGATCCTTTTGAGAAGAGATTCATCATGATTCAGGTCTTCCCTAAACATTTTTGACAAAAATATGGCAGAAAATATTGCCGGTACAGCTACTAACAAGCCTCTGATAGCAAAATCAGGACGGTTTATGACATAGGCTATAGCAATGCCAGCAGCAACCACCGCAATGATGAATAAAGGGAAAAAACTTGCAATAAATCCTAACAGTTTATGGATTGTACCGATCTTCTTTTCCTGCATTTATAGACTCCTTAAAAACGGGACTGACCTTTTTAAGAAGCTCTTTCAAAGATCAGGTTTTCTTTATTAAGTATTGTATTATATTCAAATAGTCTTCCCTAAAGACAGTACTATTTTCGTCATTTTATTGGGTTAAACCTCATCTTAGAATATAAAATTAACTCAAGAAAACTATAATCATATATTCCGCAGATGTCCTAGAATTTTGCCAATTATCTGAATTGCAGTTATTTGTCAAGCTTTAAGAATACTATTTAACGTATATTAAAAAATAAAAAAATGTAACCTGTATGCAGATCCAGCTGAGTGAAATCAATGCTTTGTTTATGTATACTTACATTTGACCATAACAGAATAGGACTTTAAATAGGTATAAATAGTAGTACTAGCTAACCACTATCCTATTGCCAAATAATTAAGAAGGAAACAAAGTGATATCTCCTGCATTGCAGGCAGACTGATTAATAGGAAGTGAAATGATGGGAAACCTAAGACAACCAAATGCCAATGAAGCCACCAGGACCTTCAACAGATCAAAGAACGTAACACCAATGTCAGGAATCTGTACACGTTGTCTGGACGGATGCCGCGGCAACTGTGAAATATTCAAGTCATCCTTCCGGGGACGTGAAGTGATATATCCCGGACCTTTCGGGGAGATCACTGCCGGCGGGGACAAGAATTACCCCATCGATTACTCACATCTTAATATCCAGGGATATGCAGTCGGTGCTATGGGTATGCCAGAAGGCATGATCCCGGGTCCTGAAACTGCAAGGTTCCCTAACGTCAATACAGAGGTAGAATACGGCTGGAGAAGAAAGGTCAAGATGAAATTGCCTATCTTTACCGGCGCACTCGGTTCAACAGATATCGCAAGGAACAACTGGGAACATTTTACTATAGGTGCGGCGATCTCAGGCATCACCATCGTATGTGGAGAAAATGTGTGTGGAGTGGACCCGGAATTGAAACTGGGATGTGATGGCCTTGTTAAAGAATCACCGGAAATGGACCGTCGGATCGAACTTTACAACAAATTCTATGATGGATACGGAGAGATGCTTGTCCAGATGAATGTAGAGGATACAAAGCTTGGTGTTGCAGAGTACCTTGCAAGCAAGCACAATATGGAAAGCATCGAACTTAAGTGGGGACAGGGAGCAAAATGTATTGGCGGCGAAATCAAGGTTGCAGACATTGACCGTGCTATGGAGCTGAAAAGGAGAGGATACATAGTCACTCCGGACCCTGAGCTTCACTCCGTCCAGGAAGCTTTCAGAATGGGTGCCATAAAGGAATTTGAAAGGCATTCCAGGCTTGGGTTTGTCACAGAAGAAGGATTTTGCGAGGAGTGCGAAAGGCTTAGGGACCTTGGTTTTAAACGTATAACCCTCAAGACAGGAGCATATTCTATGGCAGAGACCGCCATGGCCATAAAATATAGCTCAGAGGCCAGGATAGATCTGCTCACATATGACGGAGCACCCGGAGGCACCGGCATGAGCCCCTGGCCCATGATGGAAGAATGGGGAGTGCCGACATTCTACCTGCAGTCCCAGGTCTACGAATTTGCGCAAAAACTATCAGACAGAGGTAAGAAAGTGCCTGATCTGGCAATGGCAGGCGGTTTCTCCAGTGAGGACGGAGTCTATAAGGCACTTGCAATGGGATCACCCTATTTCAAGGCAGTATGCATGGGTCGTGGCCTCATGATCCCTGGAATGGTGGGTAAGAACATAGGTAAATGGATAGAAGAAAAAGACCTTCCAAAGACGGTATCCGAGTTTGGTAGTACCAAAGAGGAGATCTTCGTGCACTATGAGGAATTGAAAGAGAAATATGGCGAAGAAATGAAAAACATACCTCTTGGAGCAGTGGGCATCTATTCATATACGGAGAGGATCAAAGTAGGATTACAACAGCTTATGGCAGGCTCCCGAAGATTCAACATCCATGCCATCTCACGAAAAGATGTCATGGCGCTCACCGAAGAAGCATCAAAGGTATCCGGAATTGCCTATGTTATGGATGCGTACAGGGACATTGCAGAGGAGATACTTGAAAGCTGATCCCGTAAAACACAGGATTTGTTTCTGACCTTGTCACAATGGAGAAAAATGTGAATAAAAACAGCAGTACAAAAACCAAGTTCCTTAAGTACGCAGATAAAGATAGAATAACAAGCGGAATCCCCCAGCTCGATGATATAATTCACTCTCTGCGCCTGGGGGATAACGTGGTGTGGGAAGTAGAGGAGCTTGAAGATTACAGACATTTTGCTGTAAGACTTATCAGACAAGCTATCAGGTCCAGCTCTAAGTGTATATATGTAAGGTTCGCACCACATGAGCCCATTCTCCAGCCAATGGAAGGACTGGAGATCGTAAAAGTAGATCCTGGTAGCGGCTTTGACTTTTTTAGTAGCCAGGTCCACAGGATAATAGAGTATTATGGAGAGAAGGTCTATTACGTATTTGATAATCTTTCATCACTCATGGTGGAGTGGGCCACCGATGAACTGGTAGCCAATTTCTTCAAAGCCACATGTCCCTATCTGTTCGAACTTGAGACCATTGGTTATTTCTGCCTTACCCGCGGAAAGCATAGTCATTCCACTGTAGCTGGCATCCGAGAAACAACTCAAGTGCTTATAGATTACTACCACATCAACGGAAAGGCATACATTCATCCACTTAAGGTCTACGATCGCTATTCTCAGAGTATGTTCCTTCCCCACCTGGTAACTGGAGAGGCATGGGAACCTATATTAGACAGTTCAAAGGCTGCCACAATATCATCCAGCGATCGTAGAAAGATCATACGTACGCGGAAAAGTGGTACATCCCCCTGGGAAACAGTGTACACGAAACTGAAGTTCCATCATGATATGGAAACACTGGACACTCTACCACAGCCCGAGATAATTGCACTGAAACAGGAACTGTCAAGGATGATCATCGGTGACCATCCCCGCTTCAACCGCCTTGCTGATGCCTACCTGTCACTGGAAGATCTGCTCAGCATACGAGACAGGATGATAGGTTCCGGTCGTATTGGTGGGAAAGCTGTAGGAATGCTGCTCTCACGCAACATTATCCTAGCAAGCGAAAAAAAAGAAGAGTTTGCAGATATAATCGAACCGCATGATTCATTCTACATTGGTTCAGATGTATTTTTCACCTTCATGATCAATAATGATCTGTTTCTCCTCAAGATAAAGCTGTCAGACAATTCCAGCATGACAAAAGAAGAATTCGAAGAGGTTGAAAGAAGGTTCCTGCAAGGCAAGTTCCCTGAAGATATTGTAGAGCAGTTCAGGGAGTTGATGGATTACTTTGGACAGGCCCCCATTATTGTAAGGTCAAGCAGCCTGCAGGAAGACAATTATGGAAATGCTTTTGCAGGCAAATATAGAAGTGAGTTCTGCCCCAATCAGGGAAGTCCGGAAGAGCGTCTTGAAGAGTTTATGCATGCAGTCAAACTTGTCTATGCCAGTGCCCTTAACCCGGATGCCCTTGCTTACAGAAGGACCAGAGGACTTCACTACCAGGATGAGCAGATGGCCATACTGGTGCAGCGCGTGTCCGGCATGCCCTATAAACAATATTTCTTCCCGGCGCTTGCAGGGGTCGCTTTCTCAAAGAACCTCTTCCGCTGGACAAAGAGGATAGACCCTGGAAAAGGAATGATCCGGCTTGTCTTTGGACTTGGAACCCGAGCTGTGGATCGTGTCGGCAGGGACTACCCCAGAATGATCGCAGTAAGCCAGCCGACATTGCGCCCTGAGACCGGCCTGAAGGTCATAAAATACTCGCAGTGGGACGTCGATGTTTTGGACCTTGATAAAAGGGAACTCAGAACCATATCTTTCCGCAACCTTATTGAAGACTGTGATTACCCTGGGCTCAGACTGTTCGTTTCGGTCATGAACGAAGGATATCTTACTGATCCGTACACCAATTCCATAGACTGCTCACAGGAAATAGTGCTAACATTCAACAACCTCATAAAGAACACAAAATTCGTTGATACTATAGGAGAAATACTAAGGATAGTAGAAGAAGTATATGAGCATCCGGTAGATATCGAATTTACAGCATCTGCTGATCAAAGGGGAAATATAAGGATAAACATAGTCCAGTGCAGACCCATGACAACACCAGGCAACAGCGAGAATATAACCATACCAGACAACATAAAAGAGGATAATATCCTGTTCCGGTCCAACATGCTCATCAATGAGGGAAAAGTGGAAAATATTGAGTATATAGTTTACATTGACCCCCAGGCATATGAAATTGCAGATATGGATACAAAAAGGTCCATAGGCCGTATTGTAGGAAGCATCAACGAAAAAATGAGCACTATGGACACTAATTTCATATTGATGGGGCCTGGAAGATGGGGAAGCAGCAACATAGAACTGGGCGTCAATGCAACATATAGCGAGATAGATCACACATCACTGCTTGTCGAGATTGCGCTTGAGAAAGCAGGCCATATTCCGGAAGTCTCCTATGGGACACATTTCTTCCAGGACATAGTTGAAGAAGAGATCATCTACATGCCTGTCTATCCGGACATGAAAAACTCTAGCTTCAACGAAGCTTTCTTCAGGAACTCGGGCAACATGATCAAAGATATCCTGCCTGACCATGAAAGATTTAGCACTGTGGTCAAGGTGATCAATGTCCGTGAGGCATCCGGCGGAGGTAATGCAGTAGTTATCGCGAACCTGTATGAACAGAATGCCATCTGCTACCTTGAAAAACCTACGGTTGCAAGAACATGGAAACTGGACAAGCTGAAGGGACAATGGCAATAAAAAAAGAAATTCCCGAAGGGATACTAATCTACGAATTTGATGCTGACATCTTTCATGTTATTGCGGATAGCCACATTGACAAGGAGAGGGGTAATTGATTCTATCATAGAAGAGGCTTCAAGTGGGCCTATATCCATAGGCCTCATTCCAGGAATATCTCTGACAAGGTCAAAGACGATGTTCTTAGAATGCATGCTGTTTCCACAGACCCCTACGTCATAATCAAGCTCTATGTCGAGGTTAGAGAGCTTGGCAGCCGGAACCGTATGGAAAGCTGAAACCAGCTCAGTAGCCCCTCCAGGCAATAAAGTAGCTATTTCCTGTGCAGCGCTTCCCGAAGGTGGGGTGACATAACAGAAATATTCTGCTTTATAGTCTTCCCGGGAATTTGCTGATATTTCGAGAGGAACCCCGCCCGGAACGATGATGCAAGAATTCTTTTCCATCGGCACGACCACAGATATGACGACCTTACCTTCAAGTTCCGGTTTTATCTGCTCCATGGTAGAAGCTAGCTGACCGTATCTGATGGCGAGGAGCACCACATCAGCTTCTGAAGCCGCCTTTGCATTGACCTCACCTGTTATGTCCGCCTTGAAACCATGATCCTTTAATATAGAATTATACTCAGCCGCCCTGGCCTGAGCTTTTTCCTGATTCCTTGAACCTACTATCACCTGATGTTTTTGCCCCCACCTGAGAGCAAAACCTTTGCCTATGCTGCCTGTACCGCCAATTAGTGCAATCTTCATGATAATCCCATCAACAACAATACAACTATATCAATTATCCTATCTGAAAAGGAAGGAATATATGTGTCTGTGAACCCAGACACATATAAATGTTGCTCAGTTGTATTGCAGAACTGAATCCAAGAAGGATCAGATCCATCCACGGTCTTTCATTGCAGTTACGACACGTTCGATAGAAACAACGTAAGCAGCTGTCCTCATATCAATGTTGTACTTCTGTGATGCACTGTATACTGCCTTGTATGCATCAGTCATTTTCCTGTCCAGACGGGTGTGAACCCTGATCTCACTCCAGTAGTACATATAAAAGTTCTGGACCATTTCGAAATATGATACTGTCACTCCGCCTGCATTACAGAGGAAGTCAGGAATAACATGAATACCCCTCTGGAACAATATCTCATCTGCTGCAGGCGTTGTCGGACCATTTGCGAGTTCTGCAACGATCTTAGCATTGATCTTGTGTGCGTTCTTCTCTGTGATAACGTTCTCAAGGGCTGCGGGAATCAGCACTTCCACATTTAACTCAAGAATAGCTTCATTGCTGATGGGTGTTGTGTTTGGCATACCCGTAACTGAGCCGGTCTTTGCCTTGTACTGGTTTGCAGCTTCAGGGTCGATGCCATCCATGTTCATGACACCGCCTCTGCTGTCACTGATGGCCACTATCTTGCTGCCGAACATTTCAGTTGCGAGCTTTGCTGCATAATATCCGGCATTTCCAAATCCCTGAATGGCTATCTTTGCATCCTTAAGATCGATACCTAGAACCTTGGCAGCCTCACGAACAGTGTAGAGACCTCCTCTTGCTGTTGCATCTCCCCTTCCAAGTGACCCACCCATTGTAAGGGGCTTACCTGTAACCACACCAGGCTGATTGAAGGAAGATATCTTTGAGAATTCGTCAACCATCCATGCCATGATCTTCGGATTTGTGTATACGTCAGGCGCAGGAATGTCTTTCCTAGGACCGATTATCTGGGCAATGCTTGAAATATACTTGCGGCTGAGGCGCTCAAGTTCACCCTCAGACATTTCCTTAGGGTTACAGATGACTCCGCCTTTGCCTCCACCCAATGGTATATCTACTACCGCACATTTCCAGGTCATCCACGCTGCAAGTGCCCTCACGGTATCGATGTTTTCTTCAGGGTGGAATCTGATACCGCCTTTTGTAGGACCCCGGGCATCGTTGTACTGTATCCTGAAACCCTCGAAAACCTTGATAGTGCCATCATCCATGCGAACAGGGAGCGTGACACGCAGTTCGCGCATCGGGTGTCTTAGCATTTCATGTACGCTTTCATCCAGACCAAGAATATCAGCACATTTTGCTAACTGTTTTCTTGAATTTTCAAATGGATTTTCTAAAGTCATTACTCTTCCTCTTACATGCTACGTATATACCCATTAGGTGAGAAGTAACCGACTTCAAACTATAATATGTTTTCTGTTAGTTACTGCACAAAAATAACAAGAAAAGAGATCGGAAAACGCTATAGTTCATTTTAGAGAGAAGGTCATTTCAAAAGTGCAAAAAGAATGAAAAAAGAATAATGCTATTCATTCCGATAATATATAGTAAAATGGAAGAGGCAAAGAATTCAATCCTCTGCTTCCAGTGCCTGTATAACATCATTTACAGTAAGTTCCCCTTTTGCAACACGCAGCACTGTAGGATAGATAAAGGAACAGTCATCGATATTGCTCCAGCGTTCTTCGCCCACGGCCTTTATGACATCGGCCATTACTTTTCCGCATGTGCTACAATACTTGGTCTCGCTTTCAATACCACAAACCAGACATTTCATAATATAACCTCCACAATTGACCTTACCTTTGGGGTTGGCCTATATTCATTTATACCTATATTCATTTCTAATATTTGTGCTAATCATATTTAGGTTTTGAGCATTATACTTACAACACCCATCATCCACAATGTCCATAATTTCTATATAGCATAGAAAGAACTCACTAAAAGTGCAGCGTCATATTAATAATAGAATCTGCCATTATTCAGCGGCATACATGATAATTTACATTTTCCAGAGGGAAAAACGTGTCTGATGATCTTTTTAAAATTAATGTAGGAAATCTTGCTATAAAGAACCCCATAGCTCTTGCTTCAATGGGAGGAATAACAGACAGCCGCTTTGCAAATGAATTCGCAGAAGATGCGGGACTTGTCATACTTGGAGGATATAACCTCGATGCTGCAACTAACCATGCAGCTTCAGAAATAGTTAAAAGAGGGCGAAAGGAGTTCATTTCAGATGAACCTTTGCAACTGATAGATAATGAACTAAGATCAGTGAAAACTGAAAGTGTAGTTGCCATAAATGTAAGAAGCGCAACACTGGAGCCACTGATCGAAGCTGCCATTATGGCTAGGAATGCAAATGCTATAATAGAGATAGACGCGCATTGCAGGCAGCCTGAAATGACGGAATTAGGCATAGGCGAAGCATTTCTAAGTGATCTGCCCAAGCTCCGTGATACTATCCTTAAGGTTAAAGAAACAGGAGCCATTGTGTCAGTGAAAGTACGTGCCAATGTGGTTGATAATATCAAAATGGCCAAAGCCATCGAAGATGCAGGTGCTGACATACTGCACGTGGATGCTATGAAAGAAGGAGCAGGAGCCGATATAGAAGCCATCAGGAAGATAAGAGATGCTACAAGACTCCTTCTGATAGGTAATAATTCTGTAAATGATCTCAATACCGCAAAAGAGATGTTTACCAGAGGTGCAGACATAGTTTCTGTGGGAAGAGGGATCATGGAAGACCCATCTCTGATAACCCACCTTGTAAATGAAACTACTCTGATACAGAAAGAACTCGGATGGTACAATGCACCTAAGCATGTATGCAGAGGAGAAGGTGACCTTCGTGGGCTTGCATTCTGCTGTATGCCAGTCAAGCCGTGCCCTGTACATTCAAATGTAAAGAAGATAGGGCTTTCACCTAAGGAGTTCGCTGATGTGAAGATGGAATTCGCAAAGGGAACACCTCTTGAGTACGGCGATAGCACCTGTTTCGGAAGTCTGGTGTGGTGCTGTAAGATCACAAAAATGTGTCCTTTAAGGGACGGAGTCCTTGAAATGATTGGACTTTCCGATGCAGACTATATGGAACTGAAAAGAGAACTTGCAGATTACATTCTTGACCATCCCAAGGTTACCGGTAAATGAGGAACGAGCAAGGAACAAAGACGAAGCATGACAATGCTTCTGCCGACCGGACTGCTGCCTATGTGGCACGATGTGCACAGCTTGCCATGCTGCTTGAAGTATCTGCTCATCCCAAACCTGGAAATGTCGACAGGGATCATGATTATGAGAATACGACCTTTGAACATTTCCTCACATCTTCTGTAGCAGTATACCCAATATTTGAGAAAGCTGCCGAAGAAGAACATGGAATTGGACAATATGTCCACAAGTCAGTGCTTGAAAGTATGGCTTGGCAGAAAGGAGGTAATACACATTTCGGTGCTTTTCTACTTTTATTTCCCCTTGCAATGGCAGCCGGAAAACTTATTCGGAACTCCAGGGAACTTACACCTGAAAATATTACTGAAGAAGCGTTCAACATTGTAAAAGAAACAGATGTAGAAGACGCGGTGCAGATATACCTGTCTTTTGGGCCGGCAGGGGTCAAAGTGCGCAAGGTAGATGAATTCGACCTGTCCAATACAAAAGCCATTATAGATATAAAGAACAAGTGTACTACACTATACCATTTAATGGAGATATCCAGCTCTTATGACCTGATTGCACGGGAGTGGACTAGTGGTTTTAGAAGCTGTGCACAGTGCTCCGGGATACTTACAAAAGAGATGGATGTTGATGCAACACTTATCCATACCGGTAACTCCAGGATCAATCAGGTTATAGTCTACGCTTTTGTGAAGATGCTTGCAATGAACATGGACACATTCATAGAAACAAAGTTCGACATGCAGATAGCTGAAGAAGTATCCTCAAGGGCAAGGAGAATTATTACTAACTTAGAACATTCCGGATATAATATGGAAGATGTATTATTAGATATATACAACTTTGACGAGGAGCTGCTCACAAGAAATATTAATCCAGGTTCTACGGCGGATATAATAATAGGTGGCCTTTTTATATCTCTTCTTGGAGGAATGAGATTCTGACAGAAAAGAGACTTAAACTTGAGGACTTTGGCCTCTTTGAAGGTATCTCTGAAACCATTGTTACCACGCACCAAGGCTTGTCTCCCAATGCAGCCCCAATGGGCATCATCAGAAAACAGGATACGACCCTTATAAGGCTTTTCAAAGGCTCCAGGACCTATCAGAATGTTCTGGCAGAGAATTTTCTTGTCGTCAATATAACGAACGATCCTGTGGCATTTGTCAGATATACTTTTTCTGAGGTTCAGCCGGAAGATATAGAGAACATATCGTCTCCTGGAAGAGAATTTCCCGTCCTTAAGGCGGCTCAGAGTTGGATAGCTTTTGAATGTATCAATACCAAGATCACATCTGAAGCTCTTGTTGCGGAACTGAGACCATTAAGAGGACATGTGGGATCATTCCAGCCAAAAGCACCTAACAGAGGATTGAACGCTGTCATAGAGGCGACCATTCATGCCACACGCTATAAGATGAATGAAGAAGAAAAATATATGAAACTAATAGATTTCTACGAGGACATAATAAACAAGTGCGGCGGAGAAAGAGAGAAAGAGGCTATTCGTCTACTGCATACCTTTCTTTAATCCAGACCCAGTATTTTAGCTGTTCTTTTTTGTGCGTTTTTCATCATCTGGCGCATCACAAATACCTTTGGGGTTTTGCCGCCGCCCGGCCTTACCTTGCCCTGCCGGATAGCATCAAGGACAGCATCCAAGGACCTCTCCTGCACATCTATTTCAGTGTACGAAATACCCACCATTTCAGGCACATGGCAATCACTGCCACCAACCTGAGCGATCCCAAGAGAAGTTGCTGCAGCACATGCCTTGTTATTAGGACCATCTGTAAGGCAGCGGGAATTCAGGACCTCCACAGCGTCCACATCAAGACCCGCGATATATCCTATCCCATGAGATGTGAGCTTGAAAGGATGAGGTAATATTACCACCGCATCCTGTGCTCTTGCCCGGAGTATGGTCTCAGCCGGGGAGAGACCTGGTTCTATACTTTCCTTTATACCCAGCACCAGCAGATGCCCCTCTGAAGTGCTTATTTCCACACCCGGAATGATCACAAGATCAGAGCCCAGCTCTGCTGCCCGCTGCACAGAAAAAGGACCTCCTCCAGTTACATCATGGTCGCATACTGCAAAACCATCAAGACCATTCTTTTTAGCATGAAGAATGATCGCATCAATGTCTGCATCACTGTCTTTTGAAAAACGCGTATGGACGTGCAGGTCGAATTTCATATGATGAGATTAAAGATTATCACTTATAAATTGTCTGCATCTGTTTACCGGAAAGTACCAAAACATATGAGAACACAACAAAGGTTTTCATTAGAATAAACAAGCATAAGAAGCAAGCGAACGGGTTAAGGAGTTGTGTATTGGGTGGTTGGATAGGATTGGTGGTACATTTGAGAAGAGACCCGTTCGCATGTTCACTAACATACTTGATATTATATAAACATATCCAAATCTAAGGATTTAAAATATATTTTGTAATTAATTTTCCCTACACATCTATAAAAGATATTACTTTGTTTATTACCTCCTCCCTTGCTTCCAGATCCACTAGGATCTGATCCGTATATTTTACAGAATGTACTACCCCTTCTTTGAAAAGCCAGGAAAGAACTGACATGGAATGCTTTGAAAAAGGCATTGATATTTCCTTTCTTTCCCATACTGGAAGCTTAGATCTTATAGCCTGTTTAAGATCACCCAGACCGCCCATGGTCTTTGCAGAGATATAGACCGGATTAGGAACAAGGTATCCAAGAGCTTCCATTTTCTCATTAAGCTCTTCCTGGCTGATGAGATCAGTTTTATTCATTACAGTAATCACAGACGCATCATGTACCTGTTCCCACAGAGTTTCATGACATGTGAGCAACTTATCGTGCATTATGTCCAGAGGCTCACTTGCATCCACTACAAGCAATATGATATCTGCGAAAAAGATCTCATCCAGGGTCGAACGGAAGGCATCTATGAGCCAGTGAGGCAGGTCCTCTATAAAACCTACCGTATCAGTTAGAATTACCTTGCGCCCCATAACATCCATGGAGCGGGCAACCGGAGAGAGGGTCGTGAAAAGCATATCAGCCACGTCCACATCCTCCTCCATAAGAGCATTGAACAGCGTACTTTTTCCGGCATTAGTATAGCCTGCAAGAGCCACCATAGACAGACCATGAGCGTGCCTGAAAGTGCGCAGGGATTCGTTGTGGCCCTGCACGTGGCTTAGCTCGCCCTTGATGCGAGCTATCCTCCCTTTGATATCCTGCTCATAGGAATCCTCATAGCTACCCAGACCCATAAAACCCGGCCTTTCCTCTTTTTTCAGATGAGATACAATGATCTTTGCCCTGGGTATCTCATATTCAAGCCTTGCAAGCTCAACCTGCAGCTTGGCGCGCCTTGTGGTAGCCCTCAGCGCAAATATTTCCAGGATAAGCTGGAACTTGTCAATGACCGCACATTTGCAGGTATCTGTAATGTTATATAGCTGCATACTGCTCAGTTCATTGCAGAAGATCACTTTTTCTGCATCCAGAGCTTTCACGGACAATGCAAGTTCCTGCACCTTACCTTTGCCCAGCTGATATTTTTTATCAGGGTACCGGGACTGTATGACCTCTCCTGTAACAGAGTAATTAGCAGCAAAGGCCAGGTCCTTCAACTCAGCTAACTGTCTTTTGTTCTTGAGATCATCACTGTCGGGATCTACCCTCTGCACAACGATCACTTTTTTCATTTATAAGATCCTCTTTATCAGACTGAAGACTAAAGGCGCACTTTACCTTGAGTAGCCTTCTGGCGCTCATGGAAATATGGTGTGCTATCTCTATGGCCCTGCGCTCGCTCAGAGATTCCTGGTATTTAAAATCCCGGGAGAACATGCCTGTGACCAGCCACTGGGGCCTGTTGAACATATCCCCTGCCTCCATTACGATGGTAGCCTGAGGATTAAGGCCTTCCACGGTCTTTTCTACCATTGTGGCCACATCATTAATTTCAGGGGCATTCCTGCTTGTGAAATGGCGGATATTGATCTGATGCGTCTTATCGATATGGTCAGGAAACACAGAAAATGACACTGCCACGCATACCATGAAGTATTCTCCATCTTCTACATGTCTTCCAGAAATATCCACGGCAATAATATCGAACATGAGTATCGTTCACATCTTTATCCTGCCAATGTCAATATAGGCACAGTGAACGTTATCATATACTGCATATATCATTCTTTTGCGCACACTATTGGCCAGGCGCACCGCCCTTGACATCACCGGCAGCATGAACTCATATTCTTCAGCTATGGAGTGGACCAGGTACTCCGAATGGGGGAGCTTATCCACCGATCTGAAATCCAGATATACCCTGAAATGGCTGCCGAACTTGAAACCGGTCTTGGGGACAAGGCCTCTGTCCCTGAGGTTCTCGTATACCATGTACTTAAGCATGAATTCCGATTCTATGACCGAGGCCTTTGCAGCAAATTCAGAGAATCCAAGAGAAGAAGTACCGGACATATCGGCAACCTCCAGTATACCTTTTTTAAGCAGATAGCCTGATTCCACAAGAGATAACTGCAGACGATCCGCATCAAGGGGATGACCATAGAAACCTGCGGCGTGTAATGAACTGGAAAAATCACTGTTCCAGACCACCACGCGGTCTTCAAGGAATGTGGACCTTCCACGTTTACCCTGTACTGCCTGTTCAATGGATTCCACGCTTCCCGCTGGTTCCACTTTCCTTATCTCGTAGAAAGTTATATCGCTTTCCTCATCAACAATGGCAAGGACCATTGTTTTATGCACGTTATGTGCGGCTTCCAGCGACATGCGTAACTCCTTGAGAGATAAAGGTATACGCTCCGAGATAACATGGACAAAGAACTTTGCCGGGGTTTTTCCCGGATGCCCTCCTCTGGGATAGACCCTGAAATCCGTCACAGAAGGCTGGACATAAAAACCTCTTTCTCGAAGATCTTTATAAACGATATATTTAAGGTCAAAATACTGCTGCCTTTTTGATGCCTCAGTAAAGAACTCCTCAAATGACAATGATCTGTCATCTATCTGTATCTCAAGCTTTTTTTTGTAGTGCAGATATGCAGCTTCAATGAGTGTAAGTTCTAATGTATCACCTTTTGGACGTCCGTAATATCCAACATTGTACAACTCATTGATAGCCTGTTTACCAGCTTTAACCCGGTCATTGACAAGTATTCCGATCAAAAAGGTCACCTAAATGTAAAAATGAATTATACGCCACAATACCGGACCATCTTATTTAACCATACTGGACTAAAGCAGAATGAGTGTTGAAAATGTCAAAATAATATAACAGTAAAGTGCCTGAAATAAATATACAATAAATTTATATATTTATACCAACATATATTGAAACGGGTGCCAACGATATAACCTAGCCTTAATATGGGGTTCCTAAAATCCTTCCTCCTACCAACCGGGCACCCACCTTCTCTATAATGCACATCTATAATTTTGTGCATTTACCCAGGAGATATATCACAGATATTCCCTTTTGAGCCAGTTTGCAGAGAAGCAGTTCTTGTAGTTGACCTTCTGTATAACTTGATATTTCTGTCGAAAAGACTGGCATTTCCATGACAGTAACATCCGATACCAGTGCCTTTACAACAGACATCAGATCAGGAGCCTCCTGTCCGCCCGTCATAGCAGCAATCCGATTCTGCAATATGACGACAACAACATCATCTTCAGAACCCACGGCATTGATCAGGCCAACAATGCCTGAATGAGCGAGTGCGAAATCACCGATCACTGCAATGCCCTTATCCTTGAAACCACAGGCAGTAGATATAGCTGAACCAAGAGCGAATCCCGTATCAACAGCTTGTAATGGTTCCGGAGCTGCCCTGATCGAACAACCCATATCCCCGGCAACCATAACATCGATATTAGCCAGGCATTTGTAAAGAGGCATAAAAGGGCAATCCTGACACAAAGGTCTGGAACCTCTGCTCTTTATGGTCTGCACTTCAGTATACTTCTCTATCCTGTCCTCGTGCAGGTGATCCAGTGCATAATCAATATGCTCGATCCCCACCTGACCATAAGGAAGATGGCCTGTCATTTTACCCCGTATTTTTCCAGTTACCGCAATGTGGGATTCTATGTAAGGCTCCGTTTCCTCCACCACAAGCACCGTGTTGCATTTGCTGATGAACTGCTGTACCATTGCAAAAGGAAAAGGAGACAACATCTGCAGAGCAAGGTGCGCATGACCTGACCACTTTGCTTTGGAGAGTGCTTTACCCACAAGCACTGAAAGATAACCTGATGAGATTATGCCTATCCCACTGTCTCCCGGATGAAGCCTGTTCAGAGAAGTAGTCTGAACAGCCATTTCAAGCAAAGGCATGGATATCCTGTGGAATCGCTGATGTTTGCCTTTTGTAGTAAGTTTCCAGATATCCTTGTCGAAAGTGGCTGTTGATTTATTTTGTCGGCTTCTGAGAACAGCTCCTTTACTATCCAGCAATCTGTCGGTCACTCTGATGATCACAGGAACCTTTGACTGTTCTGATAGCTTAAACGCACGCATGACTGCATCATATGCTCCCTGAGGTGTTGCCGGATCGAATAAAGAGACCTCTGCAAGGCACCCATAATAACGGGAATCCTGCTCGTTCTGGGAAGCTCGTGCTCCGGTATCGTCTCCGGCAATAATAACAACACCTGCTCCGATGGTGTGGTACACTGAGGTCATTAGCGGATCACTGAGCACGTTCATGCCTACATGTTTTACTACCACCATGGAACGCTGTTGCGTAACCGATGCTCCCAGAGCTTTTTCAAGGGCTGCTTTTTCATTGGTCATCCAGCAGGCAACGTATCCTTCACTTGAGCGCTCTACCAGCAATTCCATAACAGCAGTTGCAGGATAACCAGCAACACCTGTCACAAGTAGCACATTGCTGTCAAAGGAAGCAAGCAAAAGAGCTTCAAGACCAGTTGTTTCTTTCATGCTTGAGACTGTGTCAGGGGTCATTTATCTCAGCGTCCATCCTGATAGATTCATCCGGCCTTGAGAACCATGCAAGAGAAGCCAGCGCACCTATAACCCCATTGCCGTTCAGCCATATCTCCACACCATTATCGATAGCGTACTGCACTGCATATTCCCTGCTGAGCTCACCACTGCGACACTCCCTGCTATACGGATAGATCTCATGTGCATTGAAATTCCGAAGCACAACCATGCCGGTCTCATCTGAAACACTGTATTTCAGAAGTGCTGCCTTTATGCTTTCAAGCAGCTCTTTAGTGGATATTGCGTCCACACACCCGAACTCAAGCACTGTGGATACACAGTTCTGTGTCCTTGCAGATACGGGAAAAAGCTGAACAAGAGAATGTGAAAGATAGACCGCCTCGGGACAATCCAGCGCTTTTGCGATATTGTGAGTAAGAGTCCATGTTGCCCCCGTTTCCTTAGAGTCCGTATCATCGATCCCTATGAGCACTCTTTCCCTTCTGGGAACGATGACCTTACCCCTTGCTGCACGCCCTCCCCCTGATTCACTGTAGTCGCAGCGCAGGACACCCTGTGCAAAGGCCCGGCACTTAGTGGCGCCTACACCCCCACCACCCAGACCTGCATATGTGATATGGACCTCATCTTTATCCACAATAATAGATTCTATGCCAGCAGCTGCAACTGAAGGTTTAAGTTCAAGTTTGCATGTGCCTGTCTTTGCAAGATACCTGACCATATTCCCTATGGACCTTGTCTTTAAGATGAGAGGAGAATGCGAATAATGGAACTTTGACCATGCAGCACCGCCATAACAATTGGAATGCTCAACGATCTCTACATATTCATTGTGTTTATCGCATATTGCGTATATACCTCTATATGGAGTTGTATAAGGGTCATTAAGTTCTATATCTTTCATCTGATTGCCTAATTGATAGTAAATACCTTAAAGGTTTTGTTTTCCTTTAACTGACAAGACCCTCGTCCTTGAGGCTCACATACCTGCCATCACCTATGATTACATGGTCCAGCACATCGATACCCAGTATTTTGCCACCCTCTATGAGCTTTTCGGTAATTGCTATATCCTCCTTGCTGGGAGTCGGGTCACCAGAAGGATGATTATGAGATATGATAACTGATGCAGACGACTCCATGAGCGCGGATTTAAAGACTTCCCGGGGATGCACAATGCTAGAATTCAGGCTGCCGATGGAAACAACTTCTTCCTTGAGTACCTGATTCTTTGTGTCCAGGTAAAGCACCACAAGCTTTTCACGCTTCTGCTCCCTCATACCCGGATACAGCATTGAATAAACATCAGCAGGCGAGCATATCTTGCGCTTAGGTCCATCCACATGCCTCTCCAGCTTGCGTGCAAGCTCGAACACTGCAGCGATCTGAGCAGCTTTAGTGGGACCTATACCATATATCTGCATAAGTTTTGATATTTCTGCCTGGCTCAACTGCTTTACGTTGTACTCAGAGAAGATCCTCTGGCACATATTTACTACATTTTCCTTCTTCGTTCCTGTTCTGAGGACCACAGCCAGAAGCTCGGCAGTGGACAAAGACTCTGGACCATATTTCAACAGACGCTCAGTGGGCCTGTCATCAACAGGAATGTCATGCATCCTCAGCCTGTAATCGCTCATAGCCTGCAAAATCACTTAATACAATATAAAGTATTCTATATTTATATAAGTTAAAATTAACAAAATATAATTAACTGTGGCCTTTGACCATTGGCTGCAAAGCCTGCCAAACCTTACGTTCTATTTATATCATTAATTTGCATAGGAATATTCATGAAAGTAATCAGCGTGGTCGGTTATAAGAAAACAGGTAAAACGACACTGGTCACACGGCTTGTGGAAAAACTTTCCGGAAAAGGCAAGGTTGGTACTGTAAAGCAGATGTGCCATCATCGGTTCAATCCGGAGAACACCGATACAGGTAAACACTTTGATGCAGGGGCTGCGGCTGTGGCAGCAATAACAGATGGTGAACTTGTACTTGTGAGACGCAACCCATCCCTCAGCAAGGCCCTTGATGCCCTGGCAGACAGCGGCATGGATTTTGCTATAGTTGAAGGCGCTAAGAAAAGCAGCCTGCCAAAGATCGTTCTGGGGGATCTTGACAATATCGACGAGGTGCAAAATATAGTCGCCAGGCTGCCAGCAAGAGCAGACTGGGATATTGATACCCTTGCTGAACTCGTGATGCAGCAGGATGAATGGGCCACACTCGGCCTGCTCATCGAACAAGTAAAGCTGGACCCACGAATAAAACAGGCAGGGGGTATCGGTACATTCACCGGCATCGTCAGACAATTTTCCGAGGGCGTGGAAACAAAGGCATTGCATTTCGAGAAATATGAAAAGGTTGCGGAAGAGGCAATGAAAAAGATTTGTAACGACCTGATGCAAAGAGAAGGAGTTCTGGATATAAGGATGCACCATCGTACAGGCACCATAAAGCAGGGAGAAGATATCGTATACATAGTTGTTGCCGCTGCCCACAGGCAGGAACTGTTCACAGCCCTTACTGATGCCCTGGAAATGTTAAAAGCAGAAGTGCCCGTATGGAAAAAAGAACTTACAATTGAAGGCGACTTCTGGGTACATGATGTGGAGAAATGATAAAAAGAGATGGATCTGTGCAATTACCTGTTCTTCAGGCCCATTTTTCTGTCGATCTCTTCGGCCATGACTTCCAGTTCATCGAAAATGCGCTCTGAATCTTTTCTCATTTCCTGAACTGCGGCTTTGAGGCTTCCGCCACGCAGGTAGAGCAACCTTTTTCTTCTGTATATCATCCCTGAATCTATGAGGTTGCGCAGATGATGGTTGACACGTGCCAGCCGCACATCAAGGTTATCGGCTATAGACTCGGAGGTAACCCTGTCCTCCTCAGCCAGCATCCGTAGCATATCCATTACTATCCTGGTGGCCATGTTCTCAGTGTCCCTTCCGGATGAAAGCCCGAAGCTGTCACACAACCACCTGACATCATCCTCAAGGTTCTCATACTTGGGTTTTTCAAGGCTTATGAGAACTATCTGCGAGTTCTGTGGAGTCATATATAACCGATCTCATATAACGTATATAAAAGTTACTAATTTTTGTACATATGATATGAATAATATCTAAACAATTAACATAAAACACAATATGCTTATATACTAGCGTGACAGTATAATTGCGTAACAAGCTGGCCAGAAAACCAGCCTAGTTTCATTTGGAGGATATCTACAATGATCATCAAACCAATTGGAGAGAGAATATTAATAGAAGTGGTCAAACAGGCCGAGAAGACCGATAGCGGCATTTACCTGCCAGATTCAGCCAAAGAAGAAAAGAAAGAAGGCATTGTTGTCGCTGTAGGCACGTTTGAGGATGGACGTGAATTGCCTGTGAAAAAAGGGGACCACGTGATATATGGTGGTTACAAAAGCGATGAAATAGATATAGACGGCGAGCTG
This sequence comes from Methanomethylovorans hollandica DSM 15978, assembly GCF_000328665.1. NCBI lineage: Archaea > Methanobacteriati > Methanobacteriota > Methanomicrobia > Methanosarcinales > Methanosarcinaceae > Methanomethylovorans > Methanomethylovorans hollandica. Next base: position 747,879 of record NC_019977.1, on the reverse strand, counting down.
CACGTATTCGTTGACTTTAAGGATCTGCTTGCGGTAATTGAAAAATAAGCAATAGGAAATAAAAATGAATCATATGAATATGGACGAAAGAGGTGTAAAAATGACTTCAAAACAGATCACATTTCATGAGAACGCACGCAGATCATTGTTAAATGGTGTGGACAAGGTAGCTAACACAGTGAAGATTACATTAGGCCCTAAAGGGCGCAATGTTGTGCTGGATAAGCCTTCAAACCCGGTAGTGACAAATGATGGGGTTACCATTGCAAAAGAGATCGAACTGAAAGACAAGTTCGAGAACATTGGTGCAAAGCTTGTGAAAGAAGTGGCATCCAGGACCCAGGATACCACGGGTGATGGTACTACCACTGCAACCTTGTTAGCCCAGTCGCTTATCACCGAAGGCATAAGGAATATCACTGCAGGAGCTAACCCCATAGAGGTCAAGAAAGGGATCGAAAAGGCCACAGAAGCTGTTGTAAAACATATCAAAGAACAGAGTCAGGATGTAAAGGACAAAGCCAAGATCATCCAGGTTGCCACGATATCGGCCAACAATGATGAAGAAATCGGAGGTCTTATCGCGGGTGCTATGGAAAAGGTGGGATACAACGGTGTAATCACTGTAGAAGATTCCAGGACAATGGAAACAAACCTTGAAGTAGTGGAAGGCATGCAGTTTGAAAGAGGGTTCGTATCACCTTACATGGCCACTGACCACGAAAAACTGACATGTGATTTCGACGAGCCATACATCCTCATCACTGACAGGACCATAAGCACAATGAACCAGGTCATACCTGTGCTGGAAAAGGTTGCAAAGGAAGGCAGATCGTTGCTGATAGTGGCCAAGGATGTAGAAGGTGATGCACAGGCAGGCATCATACTGAACATCATCCGCGGTGCTTTGAAGGTATGTGCGGTCAAGGCTCCGGGCTTTGGTGATGACCAGAAGGACATGCTCGAAGATATAGCTGTGCTTACAGGCGGTACTGTCATCAGTGAAGACAAAGGCATGAAGCTTGAAGACTTTACCAGTGTGATGCTGGGCAATGCAAGAAAGGTAACAGTGGATAAGAACAAGACCACCATAGTGGAAGGCAAGGGTAACAAAGCAGCGATCGAGCAACGGATGAGGGTCATAGAGTCACAGATCGATGTAACTGAATCTGATTATAGGAAGAAGGAACTCAAGAAGCGCCTGGCAAAGCTCGGTGGCGGAGTGGCAGTGATAAAGGTGGGTGCAGCTACTGAGACCGAGCTGAAGGAAAAGAAGATGAGGATCGATGATGCCCTGAATGCCACCAAAGCAGCAGTAGAAGAGGGTGTAGTTGCGGGTGGAGGTGTGACAATGTTCCACGCAACATCCATATTGGATGAACTGGAACTTGACGGGGATCAGCAGATAGGTGCCATGATCGTGAAAAGATCACTCGAAGAACCAATGCGCCAGATAGCTATCAACGCAGGCAGGGAAGGAGCTGAGATCGTCGCACGCGTGCGCACAGAAACAAATCCGAACTTTGGATACAATGCCAAGACCGATGTGTTCGAGGACCTCTTTGAAGCCGGTGTTATAGATCCCACAAAGGTCGTGCGCAGTGGGCTGCAGAACGCTGCCTCCATTGCGGGCATGGTACTGACCACTGAGGTACTGGTTGCGGATTTCGACGACGAGAAAGATGAAAGGACTGCTGCGATCATAATCTGATCGCCTTCCTTTATTGGAAAATAAAGATCAACTGTACTATATCTGAAATACAGAGGTGAAAGACAATGAAGTTTGGACTGACAGGATGGACTCCAGTTAGAACAGCAAGATGGGATCCCTTTGACGAGATGAGACAGATGCAGCAGCAGTTGAACAGTATGTTCAAGGACATGACTATGGGAGACCGCTGGACCGAAGCTGATACTCTGGCACCCCTTGTGGATGTTCAGGACCGGGGAGATAAGCTCTTAGTGACAGCCGACCTTCCGGGAGTTGACAAGCAGAATGTCAACATCGACGTCCAGGAGAACCTCATAAGCATCTCGGCAAAGTCCGGTACGGAGACAGAGAGCGAGGAAGAGGGATACATGCGCAGGGAGCGTACATATAAGATGTTCTCAAGGACACTTACCCTGCCTGAAGCGGTAACATCAGAGGGTGCTAAGGCAAAACTGGAGAACGGTGTGCTCACTGTGGAACTGCCAAAACTGCAGATTGAAGAGAAGAAGAAAATCCTCATCGAGTAAGCATAAAGGGCTATATTTTTATTGCACCTGTATCTGGGTGCGGGGCATGACCTTCGGGCCATGGCCCTACCATCCTTTTTACATGCTGGTCCATGGCAGCAGCACAGTCAGTCATCTGGAGAAATCCCTCCGGATGATTAATATCCATTTTTAAGTACAGTGAGTCGAACAGCGCTTATAAGACATATAAAGTTCATTGATCATTTGGGATAGAACCATAGGGGAAAAAGTATGGATCTGAATCGTTTCACTCAGAAAGCCCAGGAGGCTATCCAGGGCTCAACCACGATAGCTGCCAGATATCACAACCAGCAGATAGATTGTGAACACCTGCTTCTAGAAATGCTGGAACAAACCGGGGGCTTAGTGCCCACGTTGTTGCAGAAGCTGGATGTTGACCTGGACAGGATCACAGAAAAGGTAGAGGACAAACTGGCAAGCCTGCCGCAAGTATCCGGTCCCGGAGGAGAGCAGGTGTATATGACCCAGACACTCAGGAGAGTGCTGGATTCTGCCAGCAAGACAGCAGGCAAGATGCAGGATGAGTTCGTCAGTGTGGAACACCTGCTTATAGGGATCGCAGAGGAAAAGGATTCCATAGCAGGTAAAATACTTGCAGGAGAAGGCATCACAAAGGACCGCCTGCTTGCTGCCATCAAGGAAATAAGAGGGGGTAGGCGCATTACTTCAGAGAATCCGGAAGATACAATGGAACCGCTTAAGAAGTATGGTATCGACTTCACAGAGCTGGCTTCACAGGGCAAACTTGATCCTGTGATCGGCAGGGAACAGGAGATAAGGCGTACCATAGAGATCCTTTCCCGACGCAGGAAGAACAACCCTGTACTCATCGGTGAGGCAGGAGTGGGTAAGACGGCCATAGTCGAAGCACTTGCACAGCGTATTGCAAAGAGAGATGTACCTGATGCCATGAAGGAGAAGCGCATCATTGCCCTTGATATGGGAGCGCTTATAGCAGGCGCCAAGTTCAGGGGAGAGTTTGAAGAGCGGCTTAAGGCTGTGCTTAAAGAAGTTGCGGAATCGGAAGGCCAGATAATCCTGTTCATTGATGAACTCCACACCATAGTAGGGGCCGGGGCCACAGAAGGAGCTATGGATGCCGGAAATCTGCTCAAGCCCATGCTGGCACGCGGTGAGCTGCATTGTATAGGCGCTACCACGCTGAACGAATACCGTAAGTATATAGAAAAAGATGCAGCCCTGGAACGCCGTTTCCTGCCTGTGATGGTGGAACAGCCTACGGTGGAAGATACAATATCCATCCTGCGTGGACTTAAGGAAAAATACGAAGTGCACCATGGTGTGCGTCTCAAGGACTCAGCTCTGGTGGCCGCGGCTGTCATGAGCCACAGGTACATAGCGGACAGGTTCCTGCCCGACAAAGCCATAGACTTGGTAGACGAAGCTGCCGCAAAGAAGAGAACTGCCATAGACAGCAAGCCTGCGGAACTGGATGAGGCCGACCGTAAGATAATGCAGCTTGAGATCGAAAAGGAGGCATTGAAGAAAGAAAAGGATGAAGCATCCAAGGACCGCCTGGAAGCTTTGGAGAAGGAACTTGCCGACATCCGTGCAGAGTCCGATGCCATGCGTGCAAGATGGAGCCAGGAAAAGGAAACAATAGCCAAGCTCAACTCCATCAAACAACAGATAGAAGATGCTAAGGTGCAGCTTGAGCTTGCCGAGAACGATAACAACCTGGAGCTGGCTTCAAAGCTGAAATATGGAACCCTTATCCCCCTGCAGCACCAGTATGCTCAGGAAGAGGAAGCGCTTAAGAGAACGCAGGATGAGATGCTCTTAAGCGAAGAAGTGGGTGAAGAGGATATTGCAGATGTCGTTTCAGTCTGGACGAAGATCCCTGTTACCAAGCTTCTGGAAGGACAGCGCGAGAAGCTTGTGCATATAGAAGAGAACCTGCACAAGCGCATCATAGGTCAGAAAGAAGCTGTAAAGGCAGTAGCTGATTCGGTGATCCGTGCCTATGCAGGTATCAAAGACCCAAAGAGACCCATTGGAAGCTTCATATTTCTGGGACCTACAGGTGTAGGTAAGACAGAACTTGCCAAAGCCCTTGCGGCTGAACTCTTCGATGACGAGAACAACATAATACGCATCGACATGTCCGAGTATATGGAGAAACACACAGTGGCCCGTATGATAGGTGCACCTCCAGGTTACATCGGCCATGATGAAGGTGGACAGCTCACCGAAGCCGTGAGAAGGAGACCGTATGCAGTGGTGCTCTTTGATGAAATAGAGAAGGCACATCCTGATGTGTTCAATGTCATGTTGCAGATACTGGATGATGGCAGGCTGACGGACTCCAAGGGCAGGACAGTGGACTTTAAGAACACCCTCTTGATCATGACCTCTAACATATTTTCAGGTGACCTGACAAAGCTGCTGGACGTCCCTGATGGTACATACAGGCCGGAACAGGGCATGCCGGAGGTAACACACAAGGAAGGCCATGAATATGCGCAGTTGCAGGCAAAGGCACTCAATGAACTTGGCAAGTACTTCAGACCTGAGTTCCTCAACCGTGTAGACGAAATTGCCATATTCCATGCGCTTAGGCCCGATGAACTGGTCCACATAGTAGACCTCAAAGTGGCGGACCTTGTGGCAAGGCTCAGGGACAAAAGGATACAGCTGGAGATCACGGATGAAGCAAAACAATACCTGGGCAGGGTAGGCTACAGTGAGACATTCGGTGCCAGACCACTTAAGCGTGTCATCCAGAACGAGGTGGAAACAAAGATGGCAAAGCTCATAGTTTCGGGTCAGATTGCCGAAGGCTCCACCGTAATAGTGAATGTCAGAGATAACCAGATAGTACTGGACGTTGTTCAGAAGGTATGAGTTGCTGGTCCGGCCATTATTGACACAGTGGCCGGGAATTTTTCATATTGTTGATATTCATCTTTTGTATACTCCTTAACTTAACAGAATCCTCTGTTGACAAACTACATATACCCCTTTGCATAATATTCACACAGCCGACCAAAACCTATGATCGACACAGGAGAAGATTGCATGAGCACCGAAGAGATCCAGAGATTAGGAAAAGAACTTATAGATATACTCCATCTGAAAACATCACCTGTAGCCGTACGTCTTGTTAAAACGGACGAAGAATTGCCGGCTGACGTGCCGAGAATAACAGAGAATATAAGGCATTGCCAAATGGTGGACAATGTAAGAAGAAAAGGTTCTCAGTTCTATGCGGTCATTGACGATCATATGTGCAAAGGCGGTGCTGCAGTGATGGGACTTACAGAAATGGGTGAAAAACTAAAGACTGGAGAAGTGTACTATCATCTTAAACATTTTGGATCTATGGATGCTGCGAAAAACACTATGGAAAAAGTACCAAGAGTACCAGCACATTCCGTAAAAGCTGTATTGTATTCACCTCTGGAGACTACAAAATTCGATCCTGATGTGATCCTTATCATTACAAATCCAAAACAGGTAATGGAACTTTCGCAGGCACTGCTTCACAAAAACGGTGGCCGTGTCAATGCGAGTTTTGCCGGTAAACAGAGTGTGTGTGCAGATGGAGTAGCTTACCCATATATTTCAGGCGAAGCAGGTGTGACCGTGGGGTGCAGTGGCAGCCGCAAATACACTGAAATAAAAGAAGATGAAATGATCATAAGCATACCTGTTGATATGTTGCCAGGGCTTGTGGCATCTGCAAGAACGATGTTCAGTAACTGAGCATCATTTTTCTTAAAAAGGCATTTCAAAGCTGTCTCGTGCCTGTTTCAGCAAATTTATATTGACCGGGAGTTTAAGAAGAAATACCTTAAAACTCTTTTGTTCCTGCTTTTTTCATGGTCCTTCGGAGACCTTTCCAAGGGCATCTGCTATTTTCTCAGGTTTACATGCGGTATTCCTGTGATCAACTGATTCATATCTAAGGTTTGGTATTTTAACAAGCTTTTCAGATAGTTCAGCGTTCTTAATAATATAAAGAACAGTAACTCTTTAAAGAGCTGAAAGATTAGTGATATTCAAAATAATAATCCACTAAAAAAGGTTTTGTAAGTCGTAAGGCGTATATAACTTATGTGTTTAGTAGTATATGGTCAGTTTGCGATATTGAAAGAACAAACTTGCTACAGGTATGGGGCTCAGTTAGACTGGCAAATAAGCAAATACATGAACACCTCTGCCATAACATTGGGGACGTAGTGTAATACTGGTGGTGGAGAGTATCTTGCATAAGCCCATAGTAATACGGGCTAAAAAGAATGAAAGCAAAAAAGGGGTTGACTCATGTAGTCTTTTGTCCGAGCTGGGCATTCCCTTGTTCTGCGATGAAAAGTCATGTATTGGATGGTGCTAACCACGCTTCACTAAGCGCAAAATGATCAGAAAATGATTATAGGATGGGGGCCGGCATAGTCCGGAGTTCAAACTCTTCGCCAGGGATGCATACTCTGACGAAGCTGGTATAGGGGTATCACAATGAGCAATGATTCTAATCAGGGAAAGAAACCGGTCATCCGGGCTCAGAGAAGAAGACCAGCGCAATCAGATAATGAAAATAGAGAGCGTGCCGAGTCTCCAAGAAGAGAGAAGAGAGAACAGCAGAGTGGATTCAAGTCATCCACATCCGGGACCGGAAACACCGGGTCTGGAGGTAGCGGCGGCCCAGCTGGCCTGCCTTTCAAATTTTCGAAAAGAACCTTGCTTATCATTGCCGTGCTGATCGTGCTTTCTATTTTTTTAAAAGGTGGAAGTGATATCGATCAGGGTAACAACTTAGAGTCTGTGCCGACCGATGCACCTCAGGGCGTCCTTCCCGCAGTTACAGAATCTTCTTCAAAGCCTTTTATAGCCCCACCAAGACAGGCTGGTGCCGAGGAACAGACCTGGCTGGTCATGCTATATATGGATGCTGACGATAAGGTACTGGAGCATGACATTTACGTCGACCTCAACGAGGCTGAAAAGATAGGATCGAGTGACAGAGTGCAAATAGTGGCACAGGTAGACCGTTTCTCTGCCGGTTATAGTGGGGATGGGGACTGGAGTACCACAAAGCGGTTCTATGTGCAGCAGGATGACGACCTGACGAGAGTGGGATCAACTCTTGTTAAGGACATGGGAGAAGTGGATATGTCTGACAGGGACACACTGATAGATTTTGTTACATGGGCTGTGCAGAACTATCCAGCCGACAAGCATGTGCTGATCCTCTCCGACCATGGCATGGGCTGGCCAGGAGGATGGAGCGATCCAGTGCCAGCTACCCCGACAGACAGCAGCACACCCCTCTCCTCTGCACTAGGCAATATGATGTATCTGAATAACATAGATGATGCGTTGCAGACAATCCGTGAACGCACCGGACTGGAAAAGATAGAGGTTATCGGCATGGATGCCTGTCTGATGGGGCAAGCAGAGGTGCTTGCTGCACTTGCACCGCATGCCAATTATGCCGTCGTTTCAGAAGAGACCGAACCGGCACTGGGATGGGCCTACGCAAGCTTTCTGCAATCATTAGAAAAGGATCCGGGCATGACCGGTGCAGAGCTTGGGAATATGATCGTGGACAGCTACATACATCAGGACCAACGGATAGTCGATGACCAGGCAAGGGCAGAGCTTATGAGGCAGGGATCACCTATGGGAGGCTTGCTTGGACGTGGCTCTGTTCCCAGTTCCAGCCAGGTCGCCAGCAAGATGAGCAAAGACATCACTCTTACCGTGGTGGAACTGGAGTCAGTCCCTGAACTCATGCAGAGCATCAACGACCTCTCCTTTGCTCTTCAGACGGCAGATCAGAAAGAAGTGGCTAGGGCACGAAACTATGCTCAGTCATTCACATCCGTTTTTGGTCAGCAGGTGCCAGCCTCTTACATTGATCTGGGCAGCTTTGTACAGCTTCTGAAGCAAACTGATGCGGGTGTGAATGCAGAGGCTGATAAGGTGCTGGCTGCTATCCAGCAAGCGGTAGTAGCCGAGAAGCACGGGACTGGCAAACCAGGCGCTACCGGCATATCGATCTACTTCCCCAATTCACAGCTTTATCAGTCTCCTATGGCAGGTCCTCAGTCCTATACCATTATAGCCAACCGCTTTGCGAGATATTCGACGTGGGATGATTTCCTTACATTCCACTACACCGGAAAAAAATTTGATGCGGCTGCCCAACAGGCAACATTGCCAGAACCAGGAGCCAGCGTGAAAGCACCCGGGGCCGGGGAAATAAAACTCACACCTATCCAACTCTCAGATACGGTGGCTTCTCCTGGGAAACCGGTGGTACTCAGCACGGATATCAGTGGCAGCAATCTGGGCTATGCCTTCATCTTTGCAGGATATCACGATTTGCAGTCCAACTCGATCTTCATAGCGGATACGGACTATCTTGACAGCGGCCAGACACGTGAAGTTAATGGTATCTACTATCCTGTATGGCCTGAAGGGGAGTTCACCCTAGAATTTGAGTGGGAACCACTGATGTTTGCCGTCAGCAATGGAACTGATTCGGTAACGGCGCTTCTCACACCAATGGACTTTGGCGCTACATCCGAGGAGGCAACATATGCTGTCGATGGCATTTACACCTTTGCAAGCGGAGAAGCGCTCACTGCACGTCTGTATTTTAGCGATGGCTTGCTAAGACAGGTGTTCACCTTTACAGGAAATAGCACTGCAGGAGCTCCCCGAGAGGTCTACCCGCAGACAGGCGATAGCTTCACGGTACTGGAACAATGGCTTGACCTCGATGCGCAGGGAAAAGTGATACAACAAGCTACAGAGGTAGGAGAAACACTCATCTTCAGCGATCAGATGTTCAGTTACAAGGAACAGGATGCTGCTGTGGGTGAATACATAGTTGGCCTGATAGCCGAGGACCTAGATGGGAAACGGACAAACATGTACACAACTGTAAATGTGGAGTAATCCGAAAATGATCAGATGGAAGTACCCAACTTCCATATTTTATCTTAAAATCAAATAGTACAAACTATGGAATATTACATATAGATAAATATTATGCCGAATTGGGCTCTGTAAAAAGCCGAAATATTGTAATTCAAATGTAATAAAAAAGATGCTGTGTTATGTAGCACAGCTATGATCAAAGAACTTCTAGCGCTCTTTTGAAGATCAGATCGGCAATGAGCTCGTCGCTTCCAAGGGGCTTCCCGTAGAGGATCTTGACCTGCTGACCATTCATTTCAATGCTGCCCTGATTTTTTTCCGGATCCAGTTTCAATATAGCCGGAATATCTTTGGTAATATGTACACCTGATGCAAGGAATACTGGTACAGCAACTATAGTACTCACATGGGTACCTTCAAATGAAAGTAATGCTTCTTCCACTGAAGGAGTGCTCATTTCCATAAATCCGGCCTTTACAACATATTCAGGGTGTTTTTTTGCGATCATGCCTGCAATTTCAGTAACTACCTGATTGTTGTAGGGCAATCTGCTGCCATGACCTATGGCAAGGATACCGATCTTTTCACTCATATATATATCACCTTTTTAAAAAATTGTAACAATAATTCCACTAAAAGTATTACTTACTCGGATGGTTGTAAGTTTTAATCGAATATAGTTCTTTTCATTTACCTTTGGCAAAATACAACAAACAAAAATAAAGTTACCTCGATTGCAATCGATATTCGCCACTATATATATACATATTAGGCTCTCTCACGAAACCTACGAGGGTCATGTCCGCACCCTGTGCAAGTAACACTGCTTCTTTCACAGTGGCACCTTTACTGGCCATTACAGGGAATCCTGAATTAATTGCCTTTGAGACCATAGTACCCGCAAGCCTGCCTGTAGTGACAAGAGCACATCTGGAAATATCTATACCTGTAAGCAATGCTTTTCCAACTGCCTTGTCCACAGAACAGGAACGTCCGATATCCTCGCAGAACACGAGGATCTCACCGGATGGAGCACATACCAGTGAAGAATGAGCGCCGCCGGTCTTTTTCCATGCGTTGCCCCATTCTTTCAGTTTTCCTACTGCATTGAATATCACCTGTGGACTGAAAAACACATCCTTTGGCAATAAAAGACGGTTTTCGGGAGTGAAAAGAGTCGTACCGCATCTTTCCACACGTTCAAGATCGAAAAGCTGAGAAACATCGATATCGACCTTACAATCTATCCTCTTAGGACCTATATCAATGGAAAGTATGTTCCGGACATCATCCCTGCCGATAAAGCCTTCACATACCATGAATCCAACTGCAAGCTCCTCAAGTTCCCTGGGACTCGCATAAAAAGTAGTGAGGTGGACATCATTGATGAAAAGGTCAAATACCTCTTCAATAATAACATCCGCTTCTATTTGTTTTCTCTGGTCGCCAGAGATCTCCGTGCACGCTATAGTTGTATAGAGGGAAGAAGGGACAACACATTCGTCCCTGCTGAAATCCCCCTTTACAGAAGAATTACCTGCGTGCTGGCTCGTCCTCATGCTTCCTTAAGTTTCTTCACTCTGTCAAAAAGCTGTTTCATGGTGTCTTCATTGCTCTTTGTGTAAGGGAACGGAGACTCAGTGAACGGCTGGAAGTACACCGGCACATCATCCAGTCTGTAGAAGGTACCGTCACATTCCATCGCATCGATAACACCTGGCAACACTACTTCAGAGACAGTGGTTGTGGGACAGGGTGCAATATCAATGCAAATAGTGGGTATCTGTGCCATGTACTCTGCAGCATCTGCAGGGATATGACATACAAGATCAGCACTGAGCACCAGCGCAGCATCCGTATCCTTTTCCCTCAGCAGGTCCACACAGGTGTACTCTCCGGGATTGTATCTAGGATATCCCCTTGAGAAATCCAGACCGAACGGATAGCCATATAGGTACGATGCGAGCTGGTTGAAACCTGCCACGTTGCAGTGACCTCTCAGCGCTCCCAGAACACATTTTGTATAATTGTTCATTTCCTTTGCGAGGTTCAGTGCGATCTCGATGTTTCTGTGCTTTCCGTAAGATGACGATACACCCAGTCCTACGTAGATAGACACAAAATTTGACTCCTTCATCATTGTGACGACCTGTTCCATGACCTCAATAGGAATACCTGTTATCTCTTCCGCAGAAGGATGTGGCTTTTTCCCATTGACGATGGTGAACAAAGCACTTAGCAGTTCATAATCAGTGTTGGGATTAAGCTGTACGTGCAGATCAGATGCAGCAGTTGTTGGAGTCTTTCTTGGATCCACTGTAATGACAGTACGATCGAACCTGCCTCTCTTGGTCCAGTAACCCCTTGGGAACACACCATATCTGGACATGTGCCTGGGCATGGATTCCAGAGGATTGGTTCCCCAATAGATGATGAGATCTGCCCTGTTCTTTGCCTGTCCTGCTGTAGCTCCTGACCTGCCTGCTTCCTGTATACCCATTGCTGTGGGTCCGTGGCAGATCGTAGCATTAGAGTCAACTGCACCACCGAGATATTCTCCCATATGCAGACCAACTTCCTGTGCCTCAATGGCTGTCTCGCTACCCATGAAGAAGAAAGGTCTTCTGGAGTTTGCAAGGATCTGAGCAGCCCTGTCCAGAGCCTCATCCCATGTTGCAGGCCTCAGTTTGCCATTCTCCCTAACCATGGGTTCCCTTATCCTGTGCTCGCTCACAACTTCCTGGAACTTAGCATTACCCATCTTACAGGCATTCTGAACATCAATTGTGTTACCTTTGAAGTCCACAATGATATCGTCACATGATGCACCGCATACGGGGCATATAATGTTCTTTGCAACCATCTTATTCACCTCCCATGTACACCTTGAGAACAACATCTTCCGCACTGAGCACCTCGCCTTCAGCGGGCTCGACTGTTACGAGACTTCCTTTATACAGAGGTGAACCGGTAGAGAATGTAGATGGCTCTACTACCACATTGGCCCATATTGCCCTTGGCATGAAAACATGTCCGCACCTCATGTCGTTGGTGCATTTGGTATATACTAAGACTGAGCGCTGTCCGTCCCTTCTTATGACTTTTACCTTCTCAGGGAATCCCAATGCTGCGTAATCGACTTCATTAAGCCAGCAGACTGCACACTCCTGTGTGTAGGCATCGGAGTATTTGTCACCGCCCTTGGCAAGCCTTCCCTCGTCTATAGTACTTCCGGTATTAAGTAACGCTTCAATGCATACCATTTTACAGACCCCCGTTAAACTCGCTTGATACATACATTACGCCTTTTACTTTCTGGGGTATTGCATAATCACCTGCGAACTTCTTGTACTCGCCCGGACATTCTACATCACCGAACTTGAGGTCATTCTCTGTAGCTTCGTATTGGAATCCTGGAGTGAACCTGGAAATATGACCACCCACAACAATGATACCATTGGTCATCTCAGCACCCACGGTCCTGAAGGCATCCCCCTTCACAACGATAAGACCGCCATTGGCACGGATACCGCAGAAATTGTCCACGTTACCATTGATGAGGATCTCTCCGCCGCTTATACCGCCGCCTACCTGGTTCATTGCATTTCCATCAATTACTATACGCCCGCCGGTCATACCATGCCAGCTGCCACGGTATGCGCATCCGACATGATCCTTGGTATTACCTTTGATATGAAGCAGACCGCCTTTCATTTCCATACCTGCCCAGGACTCTGCATCACCCTCAACAACAATCTCCCCTCCGGCCATCTCTGAGCCAACATGCATCCCTGCATTGCCCTTTATGATGATCTTGCCAGCGGTCATCTGTTGTCCTATTCTCTTTACCCTTGGAACATCACCATCTACAATGATAGTAGTTTCCTGTGCAGAGGCTCCACCATTGCCCTGCACATCAAAGAAATAGGAAATAGGCAGCTCCTTCGGGCCCTGCCATACAACCATTTCACCAATTTCTTTTGCATTCTTGCCGGCGAAATTTTCAGGAGTTATAACCTCTGCTTCCACCATTATATCAATATCATTTTTTGGTCTAAGTGTAACTTCTGCCATTGACTCACCTCAACGGATTCACAGTCATTGGAGTTGGGTTTGCAAGGTACCTGTCAGGCGTCGGATAGTTAGAGAAGCCTAAGGTGTAGTACCTGAACCACTCCTTTACATCTTCAAGCATGTGTTTTTCATCAGCATCCGGAACCTTGATATCCGAATAATAGGTCCTCTTTTCCGGAATTGCCACTATCTCACCCTGACGGGCAACGACCTCTCCATCCTTTATAGTGTACTCTGAGTTCTGCAGGTTCCTAATAAGGCTTTCATAGTCGTTCACATCGAGCTTCTTCGGGTCAATGTTATAAATGGAAACATCACCGTCGGCTCCCACACCCAGAGTTCCTTTCCTGTATGCCATACCAATTGTCCTTGCCGGGTTGGCACGGGTAAGAATTGCAAGATCGTACAGAGACATCTCTCTTTCCTCGCCGCCCAGACCGCTTCTGTCCTGAGCCCATTTGTGGCATTCTGACATGGTATCCTGCCTGGCCTTGAGGGACATTAGCCATGCCATAATAAGCGGGTACTTTGTAAATGGACCACCATTGGGACTATCGGTTGTCATGATGGACTTCCAGGGATCATTCACGTATAAAAGGACTTCCAGACCCATTGCCCATTGCACACTGTGAACAGGATTGCTCTTAAGGTACGTGAATGGCAGTACACCTGAACCGCACTCGCACTCTACGTCTGTGTTAGACCACTTGTTACCTGTAAGCACATAGAGATCGTGAATAGCCGGCCCGTCACCGGTCATAACAGTTGCATCTCCGAATGGCACACAACCGCTGTCCATTACTACGTGGTCCTTGCTGTTGACATAATCAGTTATACCTTTTACACCTGATTCAAAATCTCTCCATGAAGTTCCACCGAACGCATTGAACTGGCAGTGTGTCAGATAAACGGACTCGTGCCTCTTTGCATTCATTTTTGTTTCCGCCCATTCCACATCTACATTGGGCTTAGCCTTTACGTTACTTGGGATCTTGAGAGATTCCCTTGTGGTCTCCCAGCAGCCCGGGTGTCCAAGGTTGTTTGCATGCAGATGCAGCGGCATAGGGAAACCAAGGTGCTCATTGATCTCGGTCAGGTTCTTGATGATCTCCGTGGGTGTAACCTCAAAGTGTATGTTCGCCTGGTCCAGAGAGCTGACGTTCTCTCCCCATCCCCAGTTCTCCACACCTGCAGGGTTCACACATTTTATACCGTACGTCTTGTGGGTCCTCATCATCCATGCAACGTAGGCTGCTGCCTTGTCGAAATCACCCTCGTTCATGTACCGCATAAGGAACCAGTTGTTCCCCAGTACAAGGTAGCCACCCATATCCAGCATGGGCGTAGCACGCATTTCCTCGTGAGTGTGACGGGCCTCAAGGGGTGGCACTGCTGCTTCGAACACAGTGGTATATCCCATCTTGGAGTACTCATATCCCCCCAAGTAGACAGTGGGAACAGTGTAACCTGAACCGGAGTGAGTAAGCGGGGTTTTCTTCATATAACATTTGTAGTGGTCCTCCGGCCTCATGAGCCTTCCTGCGTTAACTTTCGCACCGGCAACATGTGAGTGGGAATCCACACCACCAGCCATGACGGTCATGCCGCTGGCATCTATGACCTTTGCATTATCCATCTCAGATGCAGAGAGCTCTCTTACGACCTTTCCGTCTCTGATAAAAACATCCATCCTTTCCCCGTTGACCTCATTGAGGGGATCGAACACATAACCATTCTTTACTGCAATCGTTCCAGCCATATCTAACACTCCCTTCTCTCTAACCAGATGGCGTTTACAGGACAGATCATCACACAAGCACCATCTGAACCACAGACATCCTGATTAACGACCTTAACACTACCATTTCTCACTTCAAGGATCTTCTTGCTTTCCACTTCGTTGAGATAGCCTGCTGCAAGGTTCTTATTATCCTGAGCATTGACCGGGCAAACGATAACACAGTTGCCGCATCCAAGACAGACTTCTTCATCGGTCATCAGCACGGAAGTGAGGGTAGGTCTCGGTGCCTTGACATTAAGTATCTTTTTCTCGATGATGGCTTTCTTTTCTACTTCGGGGATTATCTGGGTCTTGGTAACAGTAATAGCATCCACGGGGCAGGCCATTTCACAGGCGCCACAATAGATACATACATCTGCACGCTGAGACACCTTATCCACTCTCTCCCCTGCTTCCCACTCCGGGTTGAAAAGCGCATTGCATGGACACGTGTCAACACATGTGCGGCAGGCTGTACAGGTTGCCTCATCCCTTACCCATGTTCCAGCAAACGGTTTCTGTACAGTGATAGCATCGGCGGGACATACAGAAGCACACCATCCGCAATGTACACAGCATGAGTTGTTGATATTCGTCTCACCATCGACCTTCGCACTACCGTCGGATGCCAGCCACTGCCTGACCTCTATGCACCCCTGCGGGCATATCTGCTCGCATAATCCACAGTGTACACAGTTCTCATTAACAGTCGTTGGTTCAAGTGCAAAGCTGACATATGTATTGTCATTGATGGATTTGCCACCCTGACGCATTTCCAATGCACCTGTGGGACAGGTCTTGGCACATATACCACACATAATACAGCCTGAAGGATCGTTCTCCAGATAGTCCTTGTCAATAAGGCCTCTGGCAACCGCCCCCACGGAACCGATGGTAATGATTCCTTTCGGACATGCCACGACGCAAGTTCCACATCCTATGCACTTCTGCGGAAGATACATAAGCTGCTTGTCGTCTTTTGTTCCAAACATTACTTCATTCATCTAATCTACTCCGTAATCCTGCCTATAGTATGCATTGTAAATAGAATGTCCAATGCAATAAGAATCCCTTCCCCAGAAGGCATCTGTTACAAACTTTTCTGTTCTGAAGCTGACAAACCATTATCGTGATCTAGCTGTTCTGGCAACATACCTGAAAGGTATCTGGCTGGATATCAGTACAGATTTGCATCCTGTCTGCGAAGGCATATTCTGCCTGTTGATGCCAACGGTAGTGTAATAGATAAGATTGCTCCATTTCTTTACATATATTATACTACCTGAGGGTCTTTATTATAGTAACATGTATCTGTTATAAAATTATCGTTCTGCATTTGCAAGCGGCAACAAGCAATTCATTCAAACGTTACAATGTCTGTTCATTGTTCAGACCATGTTTTAAATAGAATCATGTATACTAACCCCCAGATAATATACTTGGAAAAAGACAATACTAAAAAATGGAGAATCAACAGAGTATTATGACTTATACAGGACATGCATATGCTCTTGGGGCTGGCACAATAGTAAACGCCATAGCTACCTGGAAAGGTGCGGCTTTTGCCGTGGATCTTAAGACTTTTGCTGACGTAAAGATAAGCAAAGGCAAAGGAAAAATATCAGGTAGTATACAAGGCCAGCCAGGTGCAGATACGCGGCTTATAGAAAGAACTGTAGAACTGGTGCTGCAATATTTTGATGTTCAGATGCAAGGTTCAGTAGAAACAAGAAGTGAAATCCCTCTTGCCAGTGGATTAAAGAGCAGCAGCGCAGCTGCTAATGCCACTGCCCTTGCCACACTGGAGGCCCTGGGTGAGGAAATGAAGCCTCTTGAAGTTGTAAAACTGGGAGTTGAAGCTGCATTGGATGTTGGTGTTAGTATTACAGGAGCATTCGATGATGCATGTGCTTCTTTTTTTGGCGGAATAGTGGTTACTGATAACAAACTTAAAGAACTGGAACGCAGGGAAGAGAAGGAAATGGATGTGGTCATTTTCGTACCTGACAGAAAAGCCTTCAGTTCAAACACAAATGTATCCCGTTCCAGAGTGATAGCTTCCTGGGTAGAAATGGCTTACAGCCTGGCTCTGGAAGGAAAATATGAAGAAGCTATGACCTTAAATGGATTTCTGTATTGCAGTGCTCTGGGTTTTGATACAGAACCCATGATGCTGGCTCTGGAATCCGGAGTTAAAGGCGTTACACTTTCAGGCACTGGACCTTCTTATGTCGCACTTGTGGATCCGGTATCCGGTCCGATTTTAAAGGAAAGCTGGTCCCAGCTGGAAATAAGCGGAAGCCTGATAAGCACTAAGATATATAATAAAGAGGCAAAAAAACTTGCTGGCCGGGAGCAATAATGAGTTCACTTGAAGAAGTACGTGTTGAGATAAAGCGTATTGACAGGAACATAGTTGATCTTATCAAGAAACGTACGGAGCTTGCGGAGAAAGTACTCGAGTCAAAGAGAAAAGCAGGTCTGCCGATCAATGACGAGGCCCAGAACAAAGTTGTCCTTGATAGGGCAGTAGACAATGCTATAGAATTCAATCTTGATACAAATCCTGTGAGATCGATATTTAAGATACTTATCGAAATGAGCATAGAACACCAGCAGGAACTTAGCGGACAGGGTAAATTCCCCTGAGGAAAGCATATAATGGTAGACATAGCAGTCATAATGGGGTCTGAATCAGACCGGGCCATAGCCAACCGTGTAACAGGAGTACTGGATGAGAGCAAGTACGCTTACGACATACAGGTAATATCAGCGCACCGCAACCCTGATACACTTGATGAATATATAGCAGGAAGTAATGCAAAAGTATTTATTGCAATTGCAGGCCTCTCTGCCGCATTACCTGGAGTAATTGCATCAAAAACAAAAAAGCCTGTGATAGGAGTGCCAGTGAGCGCAAAGATGATGGGACTTGATGCGTTACTGTCCATTGCCCAGATGCCACCGGGGGTGCCTGTAGCAAGTGTAGGTATTGACAATGGTGCAAATGCAGCACATCTTGCCATAAGGATACTAGACCTGTTCTGAAGCAGGCAGGAATCATTCACTTTTTTACTATAACATCTCATCTTTGCTTGCTCAACCCGACAACGTAATTTAACTCATTTCTACGAGCTTGCCTTTGGAGCCTTTGATATGGATTCCCGAGGCAGTGATATCGAATAAGATAAAATCCAGTGATATAGCTGTACTGCGCATCTTAGGGATGCTAAGGAAACGCTCCATTTTTCCTGTATATGGATTTTCCTTCACGAACAGCTTAATGGCTCCATGGGTCGAATAATCAGCTATCTGATGAGTTAACTGATATGCAGCATCATCCATTACATATACTACAGTTATCTGTTTAGCAGATAGTACGCGATTGAGAGTGTCGAACTTATCCCTGAACTGTTTGATGTCCAGACCAAAAGCAAGCACACCCAAGTTATCCACCACCACTACGTTGGTATCGTCCGGAATTAATTTGACCACATCTACAAGGTCCATTTCACCAATATTAAAACCCGCCTTGTCATGCCTGAAGGATATGTCAAGTTCACATTCTTTAATAAGATCGATCTCTGCGTTATTGAAACCATCCACAATATGAGCTGCCCTGGCTACTGCCCCTGCCCTTATTTCCAGGACCTGCTTGATACTAAGCAGACCTTTTTCCATAAAAGGTTCTAACTTTAATCCAAGCATCCCCGCTTGTTCCAGCAGGTCCTCCGGAGATTCTTCAGTTGCTATAAGCACACACTTTTTACCATCCGAACAGGATTGGTACAACAGATGAAGACCAAATATAGTCTTACCAGTACCCGGAACACCTGTCAAGAGTATTCCTTTTCCTTGCGGGTAGCCTCCACCTATTTTTTTATCAAGATTTCCTATGACTGTGGGGACGCGGTCCATTCTATCACTGGCCTCCATATTTGAAGGAATAATAGTAATAAAATAACAATAATAATAATAATAATAATAATAATGGTGATGACGATGATAATAATAATACCTGAGACATTATAACTAAAGATATATATAATTAGTCTTTCTTTAAAAAACAAGTGCGAAAAAAATTGAAGTATTGAACTGAGCAATTATGGGCAAATAATATAAGCTGATATCTTCAATAGTATTTACAATAAATTAATACACTGATTTTGGATCTGTATCTTGACCCTATATGAGCATAACATTGGAAGATCGTTGAACTTACTTAAAAGGGGGAAAAAATGGAACACGATATGAGCATAAGAATAGCAGGGGAAGCTGGACAGGGTATTCAGACAATAGGACTTATACTGTCAAAGACGTTCCAAAAAAGCGGACTGCACGTTTTTTCAACACAATATTACCTATCAAGGGTGAGAGGTGGAAATAATTACTTCCAGATAAGAGTGAGTGACAAACCTGTAAGGTCCATGTCAGACAGACTGGACATGCTGATAGCTCTGGATAGAACATCTGTTGAAAAATACATGGAAGAACTGCATGATGGTGTTGTACTCCTGGACGGAGAAGAAGGAAGTATTTCCAGCTATGATAAACAACTATTCGATGTGTCTTTCCAGAAGATAGCAAAAGAGATAGGTGGTAGCAAGTTATATGCCAGCACTGTAGCCACGGGTGCTGCCCTTGGTTTACTCTGCGGCGATCTGGAAGTTATGGAAGATGTGCTAAAGCATACTTTTGCAAAAAAAGGAGAAGAGGTAATACGTAACAATATCAATGCTGCAATAGCTGGTTACCAATATGCACAGGAAAACTATGCAGGAAAATGTAAATACTCTTTTGAAAAGGTCAGCAAAATACCACAGAGAATGCTTATTGATGGAAATGATGCTGCTGGACTTGGTGCACTTGCGGCAGGTGTACAGTTCCTTGCCTCTTACCCTATGACCCCCTCCACCGGTGTGATGAATTTTGTGGCTGCACATGCAGACAGGTTCAATGTGATAGTGGAACAGGCCGAAGACGAGATCAGTGCTCTTAACATGGTATTGGGAGCCTCCTTTGCGGGTGCCAGGGCTATGACCACCACATCTGGAGGCGGGTTTAGCCTTATGGCTGAGGCCCTGGGACTGGCAGGCATGACAGAAACCCCTGCCGTAATATTCCTTGGACAGCGTCCCGGGCCTGCTACAGGACTGCCTACTATGACCGAGCAGGGAGATCTGTTGTTCGCATTGCATGCTTCCCAGGGAGAGTTCCCCAGATGCATACTTGCCCCAAAGACACCTGATGATGCATTTTACCTGACTGTCAAGGCTTTTGATCTGGCTGATAAGTATCAGATTCCCGTGTTTATCATGAGTGACCAATATCTTGCAGATACCCAGTTCACTTGTGAGCGGTTCGATACTTCAAAGATCACCACTGACAGACATCTGGTATCAGATGGTGAACTGGAAAGTATGGACGCATACAAGCGTTATAGTATCACACCTGATGGCATTTCACCCCGTGCTCTGCCCGGTCAGAGCAAACATTTGGTAGTTGCCGATAGTGACGAACACAATGAAGAGGGACATATTGACCAGACAGCAGATAATCGTATACTTATGATGGAAAAGAGAATGAGGAAACTTAAAGGACTTACAATGGAAATGGAAAGTCCTGAGGTATACGGACCCCGGGAAGCAGATGTTACTCTTATAGGATGGGGGTCATCATATGGTCCTATTGAGGAGGCAGTGGACCTTCTTAATGAAGAAGGACAAAGTCTTAACCTGGTACATTTTACACACATATTCCCCATGAAGAGAGAAGAGGTAAGGAATATACTGCTGAATAAGGGCACAACTGTATGCGTGGAGAGTAATGCGACTGGACAGTTCGCGAAGATTTTGAAAACCGAAGCAGACATATCTGTCGATGTGAACCTGTTAAGGTATGATGGGATGCCTTTCACTCCCGGATATATAATACGTGCCCTGCAAGAAAAGAAGGTGATCTGATGGTTACAATGGAAGACTACCCCGACATTGAAACTGAATGGTGCCCTGGCTGCGGCAACTTTGGAATACTTAAGGCTATAAAAAAGGCACTGGTCAAACTGGAAAAGGCACCACATGAAGTTCTTATCGTGTCTGGCATAGGACAGGCAGGTAAGCTTCCTCATTATCTGAAATGTAACACGTTCAATGGACTGCATGGAAGAACACTTCCTCCGGCTGCGGGAGCAAAACTGGCAAACCATGAGTTAACAGTTCTCACTGTAGGTGGGGACGGGGATGCCTATGGAGAAGGTGGCAATCACCTGATCCATGCGATCAGACGTAATCCGAATATAACTGCCATTGTGAACGATAACCAGATATATGGCCTTACCAAAGGACAGGCATCCCCTACAAGTGAGCTTGGAATGAAGACCAAGGTCCAGACACATGGAGTTGTAAATACACCTCTAAATCCTCTTGCTCTTGCCATTTCCCTGGACTGCTCTTTTGTGGCAAGGGGATATGCAGGAAATATCGAGCATCTGACAGAGATCCTTGCAGAAGCCATTAACCATCGGGGTTTTGCATTGGTGGATATCCTTCAACCGTGCGTATCCTTTAACAAACTCAACACATTCAAATGGTATTCAGAAAGAGTATATAGGATCGATGAAGAAGGATACGTGCCAGACGATCGGATAGCTGCCTTTGAGAGATCGCTGGAATGGGGAGACCGTATCCCTACAGGGATTTTTTACAAGAAAGAAAAACCTGTCCTTGAAGATGGATTTGGTGTAATTGAAGAAGGAACTCTTATTACCAGGCCAAAGGACTATGCACTTCTTGATGAGTTGATAGATGCTTTTATGTGACCTTTAAAGGTCACATATATTTTATTCCGGACCAGCCTTAAGGATACCTTTCAAGACCACCAGTTCTTCAAAAAAGCACTTTTCTTTGACCACAACTTCGGTTTCAAGACCATAACCTTCCATCCACGATATTGCTTTTTCGATGCCAGTTAGTGAGGAAACGAGCACCAATACAATTCCCTTATGACAAAGATAGGAAACCAAGCCTTCAAGGAACCTGTGAAGAGATGCCGTACCGTCGACGCCTCCGTCGAAAGCATAGTTAAGCCAGCCAGGAACCTTATCTTCCTCCAGAGTTGGAAGATAAGGAGGATTGAAGATGATCATATCAAAGCACTTCAGAGACTTAAAAGCAGAGAACATATCCGCCCTTATGGTCGGAACTCCATTATTGCAGGCACACTTTACAGCATAAGGATTTATGTCTGTTGCAAGCAGATCCACATCCAGGTTTGCCTTCAGGACAGCAGCAACAAAACCTGTACCTGTACCGATCTCCAGTATTTTCATGCCTTGTTTTGCAAGATCCAGGGCAGCATCTGCAAGCAAAAAAGAATCTTCTGCCGGCTCATAGACATCATCCACGAATTCCACACAGGCATTCCTGTAAGTGATGTGAGGCATTATGACTCCTGATGCATTGCCAGTATCATATTGGAGAGAGCTGCAAGCTGTGCAGGATCCAGATTTTCGGGGCGCAATTCCATCAGCTCTTCAGGAAGCCCTGAAACAACCTGTTTGACATTACTTATACCTAACATGTGATTGCTTTCTACAATAGAGTTCTTTATTTTCTTGCGCCTTTTGTTAAATATAGCTGTAACGAACCTGAGGAAGAAATCCTTATCTGTTACTGTAAATGGAGCTGGTCTCGGACAAACCTTTACTACTGCAGACTCGACCTGAGGCGGAGGAGAAAAAACACCTTTTGGAACCTTCATAATAATTGAGGCATCCGCAAAGTACGCAGTGTTCACTGTTAATCTGCTATAATCACCTGATCCGGGCTTTGCAATCATGCGTTGGGCAAACTCATATTGATACATGAGTATCCCTAGCTTAAAATCATGCTTAAAGAGCTTGAAGGTTATTTCTGAAGAAATAGAATAGGGGAGGTTAGCAACCACTTTATCAAAGATGGGAAATTCCACCTTCAGAACATCCCCATGGATGATGTGGAGTTTATCATTTCCCCTGAACCTGTCTTCCAATACAGCCACAAGTTTTGGGTCAAACTCTATTGCCACTACTTTATCGGCCAGATGCAAAAGACGTTGAGTCAGATTGCCTATACCTGCACCGATCTCAAGGACCACCTCCCCGGGAACAATATCTGCAGACTCAACTATCCTGTCCAGTATTCCCTCATCCACAAGAAAATGTTGGTCATGCTGTCCTCCGTATATGCCATAATGGCGCAGTATGTTATGGACCAAGGATATGCTCACCCTTACTCCTGTTTAGGACGCCGGGGAGGTATGGTGAAGAGCCTGTATTTGATATTATCATCCTTGAGCTCATCGATTATCCGATTGGAAATGATCTTTTCAGGCGAGTGCAGGCCCCCTATCCTTCCATGAAGCTCTTTAAGGCTGGTGAAAGTACCTTTCTTGCGTTCATCGATAATAGCCCACATGAGTTTTTTTCCGATACCCGGAAGTAGCTCCAGCATGTGCAACCTATTGGTAATAGGATGTGCATCATTAAAGAAATCCACAAAACGCTGCTCATCAAGAAGCACCATCTTCTCAAGCATGTATGGAAGCTCTAGCTGGGAACCATGGCTGAGGTCCTTGAAACCGACCCTGTGTTTTACATGATCGATAACATCACGATCCCCTTCGCCAATATAGACCCTAGACTCAATCTGAGGAACTGTATTTTCCTTTGGTACCAATTCCATGAGGACAAAGTGCTTTTCCCCTACAGCCTGAACCAGGGGTTTTTTCTGATAGGATGGCTTGGAATCCACACTACTTCCATAGGGCAGATAATCTATGATCCACGCATAATCCTCTCTGTCAGGCGATTTTCCCCTTGTCAACATAATAAACACTTCCGTAAGACTAACAGCTAATGATTGTGTACAACAATCAAAATAAAAATGGAATATTCAAATATAAATCTATTCTACTGCCTCGCTCACCAGGTCCAGCATCGAGTCAAGCTCAGATTCCGAAAGAGTGTACCTTTCCTTTGCATACAGGGTCCTGAGCTCATCCCTTGTCCGGGGAGATATGTCAGCTATTCGTACAGCAATCTCTGGTTTCATCTTTTCCAATTCCATGAGCTTGTTAACAAGTTCCCGTGACCTCTGGGCGCTCATCCTGGAGAACATCTCTGCATGGTTGATAGCCTTACGTAGCTCATATCTGAGCTCTTCTCCATTACTGAGACGATCTTCCATGATCTCGTTGAGCATCTCCCTGACCTCTGAGATGGTCAGAAGTTCTTCACTTAGAATGTTCTTTACTATCATCTAAATACACTCTTGATGTATCCTACAGTATGTGGAACTCTATATCGATAATATATCTCCTATACTCACTCATCAAGATATATCTATCGATAATAAGCTTAAAGTGTTGCCAGTGAAGGTAGAATTACCATCACTTCTGAGGTTTCAGGTGCTGTGGCAGGGAAATTACCTCTTTCATAGAGTTACCATCCCTTACCTGCAATAAATAAGCTCTTCCCCTCTGACCAACCACTTTACCCGTGCTTCCCTGGAATTTCGGGTTTGGCATGCCTTTTTGTACACTTGGGTCGATGTCTATGTGTACCATCTGACCGTTATTGAATTCCTGAATTGCTTTACTTACTGGGGAAATACCTCTTTCCCTTATGGTCTTCTTCAATTTGTACCTTGTACAGTGTCTCTCACCATGTGACATAATTCTTCTCCGTTGTATTTATTGTGATTAATGGATAATAGTTCAGATGTCAACGTCCACTACATCAAGCTCCATAACTTTTGCCTGCTTACCTAATATCCCGGTAAGGCTTGGAAGGGTCCGCCCTTCATCACCTGATACGAGTTCCTTGACATACAGACCACCTTCGCACCTGACCCTCAACATCGCATGGTCTGCTTCCAAACCTAAAAGTTCTATGACATGCACATACCTTTTTCTGGTTAGATCAGCCCTTCTGTGGGATACACGCTGAGGCGTCCTTTGATGGATCTCTGCACCTGAAAGACTTTCCAGTGCTGATATTAGTTCTTCTTTTGAAACTGGGTCAGTGAATGTAACTTTAAGGTTATATACTTTATCCGCATGAGCGGATTTCAACTTCTCTACCATTTCCTTTGGTACGATCTGCAACCCATGTACTTCCACTTTACCGGATGCATGAGAATTAATTGCCTCCTGAAGTTCTTTTAGAGCAATGGTACGAACTTTGGGGCTGATGGCCTCTACCACAAAAGGTCTGCCATTGCCCAGCATAAGAGCATCTATATCCTCCCTTCCCGCACCATGGAATGCAGTATCTTCAGCACATGCTGCATCAATAACATCTTTTTTGATCAGCTCGTCTACAGATTCAGGGTACTGCTTTCCGGTGAAACTGCATATTTCACATCCTTTGCCTCTACAATTACGGCATGGCCATCTTGTCTGTGGGATGCCCCTTACAAGTTTATTATAGCGGCCCTGAATGTAAAGAGATTTAATCTGCAGGCTTAGCTTTTCAGATGCAATATCAAGCATAACGACGATCTCAGGCCGTTCAAAGTCTACTACTTTACCGGTCCTGGATGCGATAAGTTTTCCCACTTCCCTGTTCATCTCAGTCTTTAACTGCTCGGCATGGGAAATTCCACACTCGCTCCAGAGGATCTCTTCATTTTCACTAAGGAGTCCACTGGCTTTAGTGCCTACCAGAAAACTGGAATATTCAAGACCTTCAAGTGCAGTAACTGCAAGGTCCGCCCATTTATCGAGCTCACTGAACAGACCAAGACACATCCAGCAACGCTCGTCTTCCCCGTCTGTACCAAGTACCCTCCGTGCATAACTGCAGCTGTGAGAAAGTTCCCTGAGAAGAGAATCATCTCCTTCCTCTTTATGTATCCGGTGCCCTTCCATAGAAAGTGCCACTTTCAGACTATTGCCCCTCTGGGCATTAGTAAGGCCGGTAGATAACTTTGCGAACTGCCTACCCATACAATGGTCACAGATAGGCCCTTCATGGATTATCATTTTAACAGTATCTAATATACTCATCTGATCACTCTGAATTTATATCCTGGTCATCTAATGGCAAACGAGGATAAAACTGTTATCTTTCTGTCTGACCGACCATAACCCTGTCAAGTTCATTTAGTATAAGGATGATACAATGATCCGCATGCAATGACAACGGACCTACAGATATAGTGCCTGTGGACAGTCCGAGTACCAGTTCCTCCTCATCTTCTGTAAGCCCCAGATGGTCTCCAAGGATGAAAACGCCGTCTTTTATACCGTCATTGATATGCCGTAGATCTTCACCATCTTCCCTGAAATAAAATATTTTGCGACCATCACTTGCAAACTCTCTCAGTAAAGTGATCAGATCAGCTTCTCTTACCCAAACCCCAGGGGTAGAACGGGTTTCTGTAAAAGAGATATTGTCTAGCTCCAATGCCTTTTTGATCAATGCACCTGCACTTCTTTCATCCGGGTTAAGATACCGTATTTTCTCGCCATTGAAACGTATAACTCTGGGAGGATTAGACTCTCCCAGAAGTAGCAGGTGTGCCTGCACGTCCCTTCTCAGATCATGAGACAGGAAAAAAACAGAATTGATACATCTGCAGAGGATATCCATTCTTCCTGCAGAGCCAGGCATATCGTTAAGTGAAAAGCCACCCGTAGTCACAGCTTTATGTCCAATTATAATAAAGTCTTGCATATTTTCATCCATTTAAAAGAACAAACTTTCAGCCCCATTGAAAAACTGCATCATAATTTAACCACAAGAGCTCATAGAGAACACAGAAAATGAAAAATGATATTAATTCATCCCCGCGAACTCTGTTTCCTATGTGGTTATTGTTCTGTGTATCTATGAGCATTTATACAGAGCCAGACTTTAAAAGTCTTACCCGGAGTCAGCTTCCTCATCAATAAGATCGATTCAAGTGATACCGGAATATAGCCTTGCGATCTCAACTGCTTTATAAGCAACCTCTACAGCACTTTTTCCGAACAACCTGATCATGGGTTCCTTACCAAGACAACCTTTGTCATATATAATGTCTGGCACTTTTTTCAAGAGTGCAGAACCGGAATTATTTATAGCACTGACGACATCTAAATCAGTCATTTCTGACTGCTCAGCTTCAACATCCCTGTCAAAAGAGGAGATAGTAAGTCCAATACCCCTGCAGATATGTAAAACTTTTTCAGAGTACCTCAAATTAACAGCTGCCCTTAAGGATTGATCTGATTCCATAGCAGCAATTACCATACTTGCAACATGTTTGCTACCCCCAAATTCCACATTGCCTGCAATATAAGGCCTATCCCTTACACGTACGATGCGTCCGCTGACACCTGCCACATCTGCCACTACAGTAGCTTCAGGGATAGCCATGGCAATATTACATCCGACTTCCGGAATGAGTTTCCCGAACTCATCACATGAAACCAGGATCTCTGCCGCTGAATTAGTATTTAGGAGAGTGTCGTAGCGATAGGATGCTTTGAGGATTGAACCCAACTGATTCACCGGCCCTACCCCGTGCCCTACCTTCTCACTATTCATGATAGCTTTTTCCACAAAGGATTTAGCAAGCATAGCAGCCTCGACGATAGAATATCCCTTGGACAGAAATGCGGTAATGGAAGCAGCATACGTGCACCCGGATCCGTGAGTACCACCTTCCAGGAACTTGCCCGGTATCACAGTGCATTTATCGGAAACGGATTCATATACAACATCAGATGCGTCCAGATGGCCACCGGTGACTACCACGGTATCCACACCTAACTCTGCAATCTTTTTTGCTGCTTTCGTTGCATCATTCACATCGTTAATATCTATGCCAGAGAGAGTATGTGCTTCATAGATGTTAGGGGTTACTACCTTACTGAAAGGTAGCAGCTCCTCTTTAAGTACCCTAACAGCATCTTTGCGCAACAGATCTCCTCCTGCTTCAGCTGCCATCACGGGGTCCACCACAAGAGACAGTCCATTGGACCTCACCTCTTTTGACACTAAGGCAATAATTTCAGCACAGGAGAGCATCCCTGTCTTTGCCCACTTGACATCCATATCAGAACATACAGCGTTGATCTGTTCACTTATAACATGAAGAGGCAGATCATAGATGCTGAGCACACCTCTGGTGTTTTGTGCAGTCACAGAAGTTATTGCACAGGTACCATGTACACCTAAAGCTGCAAAGGTCTTGATATCCGCTTCAAGACCTGCACCACCACCAGAGTCTGAACCTGCTATAGTCATTACCACGGGAGTACCGGACATTATTTTCACCATTGTGTGTTCTTTCAAAGAGATTAAAGAGATATTAGTTGACAAAAGATATGAGAAATATCCTAAATACATTATGGTCAACAGCCACATACGTTCTGTGCTTCATAACATCAATGATACAATATTCGATAGTTTTATATCTGACTATACACAATGAAGAGCAGTATGATGGTAGTATGTGCTACCATTGCATTGATACATTTCATTCAAAACTACTTTGATTTATTTAGATGAGGCGGCTTTAAATGGGAAACAGACCTCTTGATATACTGAACAATGCTTTGAACACACCTGTTATTGTGAGATTGAAAGGAGCCCGAGAGTTCAGAGGAAATCTGCAGGGCTATGATGTACACATGAACCTTGTTCTTGAGGAAGCTGAAGAGCTGAGAGAAGGGGAGACCAGAAAACTGGGTACTGTAATAATAAGGGGTGACAACGTAGTATACGTATCCCCGTAACATATTTATCCTATGATACTATCTGGGGTTATCTCGACACGCGATTAACTCACATATCATATATTACGATAATTAGATAGAGAGACGAGAAAGTTCAATAAGGTGATGATGAATGTCAAAAGGTACTCCCTCAATGGGAAAAAGGCAAAAGCGCACTCATGTAACATGCAGGCGCTGCGGTAGCGTATCACTTAACATCCATACTAAGCAGTGTACTTCATGTGGTTTTGGCAAGACACCGCGTATGAGAAGCTATAAATGGGAACGTAAGTGCAAGTTCTGAGAACAATACTGTATTCTCTTTTTGGGGTATAGATGAAAGAGGAATGTGGTGTAGTCGGCGTTGTGGTGCAGAATAATGCATCCACAGGTACCCCTACAGCTCTCCAAATATACTATGCCCTTTATGCCCTGCAACACAGAGGTCAGGAATCTACAGGCATAACAATACATGACGGGCTTCATTGTAAATCTATTAAAGGCATGGGACTGGTGCCTGAGGTATATGTCAAAAAAGACCTCTTGGAACTGAAAGGCAATGTAGGCATAGGTCATGTGCGTTACTCGACCACAGGCCACTCTAAAATAGAGAACTGCCAACCTCTGATAGTAAATTATAAGAGTGGGACTATAGCCATAGCCCATAATGGGAACCTGGCAAACTATAGTCTTCTGAGAGATGAACTGGAGTTGGAAGGTCGTATATTTATTACCAGTTCCGATACAGAAGTGATCGCACATCTGCTTGTAAAAGAACTGTTGCGCCATGACCCTGTAGAATCGATCTCCAATGTGATCAAAAGACTAAAAGGCTCCTACTCATTAGCTATCCTCATAGACGATCAGTTGTATGCACTGCGAGACCCCCTGGGTTTTAAACCATTATGCGTAGGAAAACTAGATGGTGGCTTTATAGTTGCTTCGGAAAGTGTTGCAATCGATACGCTCAATGGAACACTGATAAGAGAAGTATCACCAGGAGAATTATTAGTATTTAAAAACGATAGTTTTGAGAGTCATATTCTGGTCCAGGAAAAATATCATGCACATTGTGTATTCGAATATGTGTACTTTGCACGGCCGGATTCTATAATTAATGGTAAACTCGTATACAATGTCCGTGAGAAGATAGGAAGGGAGCTTGCACGCGAACATCCTGTGAAAGCAGATAGTGTATCACCGGTACCAGATTCTGGCATCACTTCTGCCATTGGATATTCATACGAAGCGAATATAAAGTACAGTGAAGGGCTCATGAAGAATCGGTATATTGGCAGGACATTCATTCTCCCTGGACAGGCAATGCGAGAGACAGCTGTACGGCTTAAGATGAACACGATCTCTGAGAACATCAAGGACCAACGAATAGTTCTTATAGACGACAGTATAGTACGCGGGACTACATCCCGGCGTATCATTGATATGATAAGACGTGCAGGTGCAAAAGAGATACATGCACGCATTGGCAGCCCCCCGATAATAGCTCCATGCTATTTTGGAATAGACATGGGCACCAGAAATGAATTAATAGCAGCTCATAAAACAGTAGCCGGGGTTGAAGCGGTCATCAATGCTGACTCACTGGGATATCTGAGTATAGAAGGATTGGTCCGGGCAATAGGCATTGAAAAAGAAAATCTATGTCTCGCATGCCTGACAAGTGAATACCCTTTGGATATACCGGGTGAATACTGCCCGCGCAGACAACTTAAACTCAACGAGTTTTCCTAAACTTTTTTTATAATCGAGTATAGAATTAAGAGTGATTATGCAGTATTTAAATTAATTGCGCATAGTATCCAGATTAGTAGAAGAATCATTACTGAATAAGAAGAACGCTGAGTTTAAGAGAACTCTAAAATTTAAAACTCAAAATATTTGAATGGGGCCGGGATCGAGAATCGAACTCGAATCGTAGCCTCCACAGGGCTACAGGATAACCGCTACCCTACCCCGGCTTGAAGTAGGTATCAAGTGCATTTAACACGAGAGCATCCTATACATGTATCTCTCTTACATAAACTTTTCCTTCATGCAACTCAGAGACCATATTAGGAATATAGATGCCATCCGAGTCATCTTTATATAGAATATATTGTGATCTTCATGCCTCTTTAAACCTGATCCAGAATCTACTTCCCTTACCTTCCGGATTATCCTCCGCACCCACTTCACCACCATGTAATTCAGCTATCCTTTTAACTATGGCAAGATCAAGACCACTACCCTTGACACCTTGCTTTGTGACCCGCTTGAACCTGTCAAAAACATAAGGTTTATCAGCGTCGGAAATGCCTTCACCCTGATCACTGACAGCTACTTTCCACACATCGCCTTCATCAAATATATCAATGGATATGAATGCGTTCTCAGAACTGTATTTTACGGCATTGGTGAGGAAGTATCACACTAGTTTATATAATATAATATAAAAAGCATATTAACTGGTGATATATCCTTTTTGCTGCTCAGAACAAGCTATTATGATCGATTATGACTGCTTGATGATAAGAAGGGTAAGATTAATATCTGTAAGTACCTTTATCTGCAATTAGAAAACGAATAGAGTTGAGAGCATAGTTCGATCAGTGCAACGTACAAACCATAAAAACAACAGGGAAGAAGGATTCGAACCTGTAGAATCGACAGCTGAACTCCTGGTCCTTGAGCCAATTGGCTACCCTTTGAGTAGTATACTGGATGACTATCCAGAAATAGAGGATGCTGGTGTGTTCGAATTTTATGCAAGGGAACAGTGGAATGGCCATATTGCACGCAAAGGCGAATATTTGTTTGACGGAAGGATGTACCCTGATTTTGCATACCGGATAAAGGAAGTGAAGCCTCCTGGGTCAGTTATTGGTATGGAGACCTCGATTATCGTACATGAAGATAGTGTCACTACTCCTGCAGTTGAATTCCATAGTAACGTTTCTTTTGAAGATATAATTGGACAGAACACGGCCAAGAAAAAGTGCAAGCTAATAGAGAAATATCTAGAGCAGCCCGAGAAATTTGGTAAATGGGCCCCACGCAATGTACTATTTTTCGGGCCTTCGGGCACTGGCAAGACAATGCTTGCAAAAGCCCTTGCTAATAAAGCCAACGTACCTATAATCCCCGTAAAAGCAACACAAATGATAGGAGAATACGTAGGAGAAGGTGCCAGGCAGATCCACCAGTTATACGATAGAGCTGAAGATATGGCTCCCTGTATAATATTCATTGATGAACTGGATGCTATTGCTCTGGACAGGCGTCACCAGGAACTAAGAGGAGATGTTGCAGAGATAGTTAACGCTTTACTTACTGAAATGGATGGAATAGTAGAGAGAGATGGCATTTGCACCATTGGTGCAACCAATCGTACGAACACCCTGGACCCTGCAGTAAGAAGCAGATTCGAAGAGGAAATAGAGTTTTTATTGCCTGATGAGGAAGAGAGGTTCAGGATACTTGAAATGAACATTTCCACATTCCCATTGCCTGTAAAAGATGTCGATGTAAAGAAGATAGCTACGATGACAAAAGGACTCTCAGGGAGAGACCTTGTAGAAAAGGTCCTGAAAACAGCTTTGCATCAGGCAATAATAGAAGACAATGAAGAAGTCACTGGAAAACATTTTGAAGAATCTGTGGGGAAATTATTCCAAAAGAATGGTGCTCTAATGGATAACAGGATGTATTCCTGATAAACCAGACAATTTATTATATATTAAATACTGCAACTTGAGTGATCAAATTATGGAAGAGATCAGTGAATCAGACAGATTTGAATGCCGTATAATAAATGTGATCAATAAGGGTGACTGGTATGGAGTTACTGTGGAAGAGATCGCTTCGGGTGGCAGGGTCTACTTTGGAAGGACAAAACCTGAACTATTCAACTATGAGCCTGGAGATGTCCTGTACATAGGAGTGAAAAAACTTACTATTCCTCTGGAAGACAGAACAGCAGAAGTTTCCCTTTATGACGTAGACGATAATAGACTTGACTGGACAATAATCTGATCTTATTATCTTATTCGTCCTTCAAAGGAATGTCCATTTCCATCATATCTTCTGCTATAATAACGTTTTCAAATACTTCTTGTGCTTCCCTCAACAGAGGAGAAGCATCATCAGTATATCTGGAGCTTATGTGAGTTAGTACCAGTTTTCTGACACCCGCCTCCTTTGCAAGGATAGCTGCTTCGGAAGCTGTGGAATGCTTAGATTCCTTTGCCCACTCACTCTGATCATTTCCAAGAGTACTATCATGGATCAGTACATCTGCATCTCTGCTGACCGCAAGAATTGATTGACACGGTCGTGTGTCACCTGTATATACTATTTTTCTACCTGGCCTTACTTGACCGACAACATCAGTGGAACGTATCAGCTTCCCGTTGACCTCAACGTCCACACCACTATGCAGCTTTGAAAAAAGAGGGCCTGGAGGCACTCCCAGAGCAATAGCTTTTTCACGTTCAAACCTTCCTTTCCGCTGATCCTCTATAAGAGCATAGCCAAGACTGGGAACACTGTGATCTGTTCCAATGGCATGGATAGAATAATCATTTCTTTTAATAATATCTCCTGGAGCCATTTCAATGACTTCCACTTCAAAATGCAGTTTGTAATAACCAAGCTCAGAGATGATCTTAACGAATTCTTTCACCCATTGAGGGCCATATATATACAAAGGTTCAGTCCTTCCCAGAAAGGACATTGTTTGTATAAGGCCGGGAATACCAAGCATGTGATCTGCATGGAAATGGGTGACAAAAATAGACGTAAGAGCTTTCATACCCGTTTTAGCACGCATCATCTGTTGCTGAGTACCTTCTCCGCAATCGAAAAGTAAAAGCTCCCCTTCCCTATTGACCATAATTGCAGATGGATTACGGTTACGCGTAGGCAAAGAGCCACCTGTACCAAGAAATAATATGCGCAGCATAAAGGGAAATAGTAAAGGAGATATTTATTGATTACTGAATTAAGCACTATAATAAGAAAAGTACTATTTAATCACCACTCGAAAACTTCTTATAGAATCCTTCAAGTAAAGATAAGTTCGTAATCATTTAATTCGAAAAAATAAATTTGATATAGATCATCCAACTTATATATATTCAAGAGGACATATTATGAAATGGCAAGGCAGATCAAGAAGAAAGTACACTGGTGCTAAAATAAAGGCTTACCGCTCAAAAAGAAAGTTCGAACTTGGGCGCGAGCCCGCTGACACGCGTCTTGGAGACGTCAAGATTAAGATGGTTTCCACAAGAGGAGGAAACAGCAAGGTAAGATTATTCCAGTGTAATATAGTCAACGTGACTGATACCGGTGGCAAAACACAAAAGACTACTATCGAAAAAGTGTTCAGTAATGAGGCAAACGAACACTACGTAAGGCGTAATATCTTAACAAAAGGTTCAGTTATCCGTACCCCCATAGGTAACGCGAGGATTACCAGCCGTCCCGGCCAGGATGGTGTGGTCAACGCAGTGCTGCTCAACTGAGCACACTCCTATTTTACTTTCACTTTTTTAATTTCAAGGGGTTGCTTATGAGATGGATATTAAAACGAGGCATATACTAGAATGTCTGGAACAAGATGCCAGGGTCACTCATGACGAAATCGCAACCCTGACAGGACTCCCGGTACAAGAGATAAGTAAAAGGATCAAAGAATTTGAAGATGCAGGAGTCATCCGCAGATACAGGACGATCATTGACTGGGACCTTGCAGGTGATGAGCATGTATACGCTATCATCGAGTTAAAAGTGACTCTGGAACGTAATTTAGGTTATCAGGCCATAGCTGAACGCTTATATAAATTCCCGGAAGTACGTGCTGTAAGGCTGTTATCAGGGCAGTATGATCTATCGCTTACAGTAATGGGAAAGACGATGAAAGAAGTTGCATTTTTCGTCGCAGAAAAGATTTCTACCATAGAACAGGTACAGCATACTACTACCCATTTTGTGCTTAAGACCTACAAGGAAGACGGAGTGGTTCTGCAAGAGCAGGAAGAAGTAAACCGTTTAATTGTAACTCCATAAATTGTAACTCCATAGACACACTAAATAGGATCTGATCATAGGATCTGAGCTGAAGGAATGCCCATGCACAATAATAATCCAGAGAGATTTGTGGCTGATGTGATGACAAGAGTCCCGCCTTCTGGAATACGCAAGTATTTTGATCTTGCATCAGGGATAGAAGGAGTAATATCACTAGGTGTTGGCGAGCCTGATTTCGTAACACCCTGGCACATAAGGGAAGCATGCATTCATTCTTTGGAAAAAGGTAAAACATCATATACTTCTAATTATGGGCTAATACAACTTCGGGAAGAGATCTCAAAGCTATATACCCATAAGCATAACACTTACTACGATCCGGCCTCGGAGATCCTGGTTATGTCCGGTGTCAGCGAAGCACTTGATGTGGCAATAAGAGCTATAACCAATCCAGGGGACGAAATCATTGTGCCTCAGCCTGCCTACGTGGCTTATGTCCCTTCGGTCATGTTTGCAGGTGGTACACCTGTACCTGTAGTCACACAATTCAAAAATAAGTTTAAATTGACTGCAGAAGATCTGAAAAGGGCTATAACTCCCAGAACTAAAGCTGTTATAATAAATTATCCCAATAATCCCACTGGGGCAACAATGGGAAGGGAAGACCTGGAAGCTATTGCCGAAGTTGTTTCTGAGCATGACATTATGGTAATTTCCGATGAAGTCTATGAGTGTCTTACATATAATGGAGAGCACGCTTGTTTTTCATCGATCGAAGGTATGAAGGACCGAACGATCCTCCTTAATGGTTTTTCAAAAGCCTATGCCATGACAGGCTTCAGGCTGGCATATGCACTGGCACCATTGCCTATAATAAATGCAATGATGCGCATACATCAGTACTGTATGTTGTGCGCACCTATCACTGCTCAGATTGGAGCTATAGAAGCCCTTCGTAACGGCAACGAAGAGATGCAGCGAATGGTAAGGGATTATGACCGCCGCAGACATTTGATAATAAGCGGATTAAATAAGATAGGGCTTGAATGCTATGAGCCAAAGGGTGCATTCTATGCTTTTCCCTCCGTAAGGGATACAGGCCTGACTTCTGAAGAGTTTGCAGAAAGACTTCTCTATGAACAAAAAGTAGTTACAATTCCGGGGAATGTGTTTGGACCGGCTGGCGAGGGATTTCTCAGATGTTCTTATGCTACCTCCAAAGATCAGATAGCAGAAGCTTTGGAAAGGATGGAATGTTTCATGGAATCGCTGTGAGACATTGAATAAGACCATTGCATCGTGTTTAAACAAAGTACCTCATCATTATGATTAGCATTATGTGGCAAAGTATAGAAATATGAATATATAAGAAAATAGAGTTATACTAATTACCTACAATGAAAAACGTGAATGACATTGGTGGTGCGCTTTGAGCCCCTCCACATGACTACAAAACGGATTGGTTTGCACAAGAAGAATGTGTAGATAGGAGCATAACATCCCCTTGAATATCCCGTCAAACAAATGCTCTGACCCACATTCTTCAACCTGTTAGTGAACTACCCCTCCCTGCTTTCTGATGAAAGCGAGGAAGAGGCTTCTTGTTTCATTCTTCGAACCAATGTTCGCAAGTCCACAAGCTCATCCCCTGCGTTCCACAGGTGTCAGATTACTATAAGATTTTGCTCTTGAATAGAGAATTTCTTGATATTGATTGCAGCATTTATATCTCTGTCATGCTTTGTTTTGCAATCTGGACACGTCCAGTCCCTATCCGCAAGTGTTAGCTTTCCGTTATGATAGCCACACACATTACAGATTCTTGTACTTGGCTCAAACTGTCCAATACGGAGTATGGTTTTTCCAAAACATTCAGCTTTGTATTCCAGTTTAGTTACAAAAATACGCCATCCAGCATCGGAAATTGATTGAGCAAGACAATGATTTTTTAACATACCTTTAACATTCAGAGTTTCCAGAGCTATTGCTTGGTTCTCGCTAATCAGTCTAAAAGAGAGTTTATTCTGGAAATCGTTTCTCTGATTTGCTATTTTGTCATGGAGTGATGCAAGTCTTTGTTTAGCCTTTGCTCTGTTCTGTGAGCCTTTCTGTTTCCTTGATACTCTTTTCTGTAATACCTTCAATCGCTGTAAGGAGTTTTTCAGATACTTTGGATTTTCAACTTTTTCTCCGTTTGAGAGAACAGCAAAGTCTTTGATACCTATATCTATTCCAATTGTAGTTGATTCTGAAAAGTTCTGCTTATTAGGAATTTGTTTTCCATCTTCGACAAGAATACTGATATAATATTTTTCCGTACATGTCCTTGAAATGGTTGCGGTTTTAAGCTTACCTTCAAACCTTCTATGAAGTATGGTTTTGACTTCTCCTATTTTTGGGATCTTAATTATTTGCTTCTCGAAATCTACAGAGTAATGTTGTGGCATCTGATAAGACTGGACTGGGTTTTTTTTAGATTTGAATTTAGGAAATCCAGCTTTCTCTCTAAAGAATTTTGTAAATGCTGATTCTACATTTACTAAAGAGGCAAGCAGAGCCTGTGAATTAGCTTCTTTCAACCATTCATTAGAATGTTTCACTTCGTGAACTAAAATCCGTTGCAAATCAAACCTTGATATTGATTCCTTAGTTTGTTCATAAGTTTTTATTTTCTGTTCTAAAGCCCAATTATATACAAATCTACACGCACCAAAATGAACTTTTATTATTTCCTCTTGTTTTGTGGTTGGGTAGATTCGGAATTTGTAGGCTTTTAACATATTATATAATATGGTTTATAGATAAATATATGTTTCTCTAAACATGTTGTGTTATGACATGTACGCATTCATCTCCCACCTGCCAGCTTACGGCTGGCGAGGAAGGAGACTTCTGCTGTAGAAGTTAAACTAGATAGTATACGCGGTCACTCAGGAACAGGGAATAAGATTTCATTCTCAAAGTCATCAAGCAGCTTATCCATTTTAGTATACCAATCCGTCATATTCTGCTTGAGCATTTGTTTAAAATGTGCTGGCGGAATTGCAACATATTCATAGTAATACCCACCTATCTTGATGGATCTTGTTTCTCTGTAAACCAATCCAACAGCTATCAAGTTTTGCAATGAACGATAAGCAGTACTTCGTTCCCTCTGTAAAAGGTCCCCCAGTTCTTCTGCAGTCATTGGGCCCAGTTCAAAGAGTTTTTTATAAGCAAGCAAGTCAAGATTTTTTAGTCCTAGAACGCATTTTGCCACATCATCACATTTACAGTTCGCTCGGAGCATTTCATGGATGGAACCTGCCATTTTGTGCCTCTCTATTGTAAAAATCTGAAAACAAAGTTGTTGTACAGTTTGTACAAAACCATAACATCGATAGGTATATATATAGTTTGTTAGAACTCACCTTACCTTGAAACAGATTATCATCCCAGAGAATGAACGTTCTACAGAACCTCTTGACACAGAAATGGTCATTTATCATCCGGACATGAAGCGCGCAAATGAGTGGATACTCACCGAATACCAACCACCTGTCCGTGATTTTTGTATATTTGTGCCCTGTTCTAAAAAGAAACCATACCATGAAAGTCCATCACATAAAATATTCGACAGGCTGATCTTCGGTATACTGGAACCAGAAATGGTACATATTGTAGTATTTGGCACCTGTGGAATAACCCCCCGGGAACTGGACGAACAATACCCGTTCATGGATTACCAGTTCATGATGGGAAAATGTAATGTATCCAAGATAAAACGTGATTTCATCCGAATGGAAAGTGAAAGGCTTGCGCGATACCTTGAAAGAACAAAAAGTAATTACAAACACAGAATAGCTTATTGTATAGGTGATTTCAGAACAGCTATGGAAAAAGCCGTAGAAACTACATCTGTGCCGGTAACTATAGTTCCAAAGAGGGAAACAATAGAAAAAAATATTCAACCAAGTAAAGGCTTTATTTATGGAAGTCTCAATCAGAGGGATTACTTACAGGATCTAGCAGAAGCTATCAGCAAACCC
Organism: Methanomethylovorans hollandica DSM 15978; assembly: GCF_000328665.1. Lineage (NCBI taxonomy): Archaea > Methanobacteriati > Methanobacteriota > Methanomicrobia > Methanosarcinales > Methanosarcinaceae > Methanomethylovorans > Methanomethylovorans hollandica. The sequence continues at coordinate 709,056 of NC_019977.1, read as the reverse complement.
CTGGGAAGATCAGTCATTGAAGTAAACGAAAAAGAACAGATGATCAATGATAACGACTGGTATGTATTGTGAATAGTGGTGAACTACCCCTCCCTGCTTTCTGATGAAAGCGAGGAAGAGGCTTCTTGTTTCATTCTTCGAACCAATGTTCGCAAGTCCACAAGCTCATCCCCTGCGTTCCACAGGTGTCAGATTACTATAAGATTTTGCTCTTGAATAGAGAATTTCTTGATATTGATTGCAGCATTTATATCTCTGTCATGCTTTGTTTTGCAATCTGGACACGTCCATTCCCTATCCGCAAGTGTTAGCTTTCCGTTATGATAGCCACACAAATTACAGATTCTTGTACTTGGCTCAAACTGTCCAATACGGAGTATGGTTTTTCCAAAACATTCAGCTTTGTATTCCAGTTTAGTTACAAAACTACGCCATCCAGCATCGGAAATTGATTGATCAAGACAATGATTTTTTAACATACCTTTAACATTCAGAGTTTCCAGAGCTATTGCTTGGTTCTCGCTAATCAGTCTAAAAGAGAGTTTATTCTGGAAATCGTTTCTCTGATTTGCTATTTTGTCATGGAGTGATGCAAGTCTTTGTTTAGCATTTGCTCTGTTCTGTGAGCCTTTCTGTTTCCTTGATACTCTTTTCTGTAATACCTTCAATCGCTGTAAGGAGTTCTTCAGATACTTTGGATTTTCAACTTTTCTCCGTTTGAGAGAACAGCAAAGTCTTTGATACCTATATCTATTCCAATTGTAGTTGATTCTGAAAAGTTCTGCTTACTAGGAATTTGTTTTCCATCTTCGACAAGAATACTGATATAATATTTTTCCGTACATGTCCTTGAAATGGTTGCGGTTTTAAGTTTACCTTCAAACCTTCTATGAAGTATGGTTTTGACTTCTCCTATTTTTGGGATCTTAATTATTTGCTTCTCGAAATCTACAGAGTAATGTTGTGGCATCTGATAAGACTGGACTGGGTTTTTTTTAGATTTGAATTTAGGAAATCCAGCTTTCTCTCTGAAGAATTTTGTAAATGCTGATTCTACATTTACTAAAGAGGCAAGCAGAGCCTGTGAATTAGCTTCTTTCAACCATTCATTAGAATGTTTCACTTCGTGAACTAAAATCCGTTGCAAATCAAACCTTGATATTGATTCCTTAGTTTGTTCATAAGTTTTTATTTTCTGTTCTAAAGCCCAATTATATACAAACCTACACGCACCAAAATGAACTTTTATTATTTCCTCTTGTTTTGTGGTTGGGTAGATTCGGAATTTGTAGGCTTTTAACATATTATATAATATGGTTTATAGATAAATATATGTTTCTCTAAACATGTTGTGTTATGACATGTACGCATTCATCTCCCACCTGCCAGCTTACGGCTGGCGAGGAAGGAGACTTCTGCTGTAGAAGTTAAAAATATAAAAAGTTCAGTTCTGAAAAAGAACTGAAAGAATTTTTAATTACTCCAGATAAGGAGACTGGGCTAGAACCTGCATGCCACTGTCACTGATGTTGAGAACACGAACCTCGTTGATAGTGCCTGAACCTCTCATCTTCATGACATAGATAGAACGCTGCAAATTGTTGCCAGCAATGATCCTGCCCAGTTTGACCACAGAGTCTGCTCCATATTCCACCATTGAATCAAGTCCGTACATAGCCCCTACTGTAATAACAGAAGTAACTTCATGCTTGCGGAATACGCCAAATACATCATCTATGAGCGTCCGGAGCTTGTAATTTGATTCAATTGCAAGGAATAGTGCTTCGATAGAATCTATGAATATTCGAGAAGGTTGTATTTCTTCGATCTTGCTTTCCACGAGTTTTTTGAAACTCTTGATAAGCTCAGATGGTGCAATCTCCACACTTTTCTGCAATCTAAGGCTTGGATCGGTGATGTCGACAAAGACAATTAAACCTTTATTAACGTATTCTTCTAGGTTCCAACCAAATGAAGTATACATTTCCCTGACAATAGATTTCGATTCTTCAGAAGTGATTATGCACATCACTTTTTCGCCTTTCTTTGCCCCTTCGAGGATGAACTGGGTTCCAAATATGGTCTTACCTGTACCTGAATCACCCGATACCACATTTACCGTACCTTTGAAGTATCCTCCACGTAGCATCTCATCCAGGCCTGGAATACCTGTATTTACCCTTTCTCTCATATCTGCGTCAGCCATTTATACCACCTATGAAAATCTAGGCATTTTTTATACACAATATTTAACTTTTTAATTACATCGCTAGTCAGTACAATAAATGCATTGCATATATTATTGCTAGTATAATATATAAAATGCTGTTTTACAAATGTCGTATTACATATTGTAACCTGTACTTTGAGTAATGTATTTAATTCATCCCTATAAGATCCTTTTGACAATTTTTTACCGAAGGCAAGACTTAATATTGTTCAAAGGAAATGAAGAGTACGAGGTGGGACCAGAAAAATGCCAGAGGTCACAAAAGTACTACTGTTGCTCAAAAGTATGGTTTATGAAAGTACAAGTCCGCAGGAAACACTCAGATTTGCCAGATACTACCAAAAAAAGGGATTAGACGTAATAGTTGTACTTTTTGGACCCATGGGAGTAATAATGGCAAAATCAGGAAAAAAAGGCTTGCCAGAGTATGACCCTAAGATCAAAGAATGTTTAGATATGGGGATAAAGTTTAGATGCTGTGAATTAGGCGCATCCATTATAGGCCTCGAAAAAAATGAACTGATACCAGGAATCGAAATGATCAGCTCCAATGAAATAGCTGACCTTTTTTTGGAATTCTGCGAGCAGGGACAGTTGATAATCACATTGTAGAATAACTACACATATAATAGTAAAATGAATAATAGGTGACCTTCATGTCGGGTAAAGAAAAAACAGAAAACGATGAAAAAGGGGTCCTGCAAAAAGTAGTTGCGGGAGAAATAGCATTCCGAAACATAGACAAAGTAGTTGAGGATGTGGACTCAGCGATAGCTATCCGCAGGAATGCACTTGAAGAGATCACTGGGACGAGGTTCGAAAATATACAGCATTACACACTTGATGCTGAGGCAGCGACCAAACGTAACATAGAGAACATGATAGGAGCTGTGCAGATACCCCTTGGGATAGCAGGCCCTCTGAAAATCAATGGTGAATTCGCCCAGGGAGATTTCTACCTACCCCTTGCAACTACTGAAGGAGCACTAGTAGCGAGCGCTAACAGAGGATGTTCAGCTATCAGCAGCTCCGGAGGGACAAATGTGCGCATCTTCCAGGATGTGATGACCAGGGCACCTGTATTCAAACTTGCTGATGTTGTCCAAGTGAAGGTATTCATTGATTGGATCAACATGCCTGAGATATTTGCTCAGATGAAAGAGAAGGCAGAAGAAACCACACGTTTCGGGAAATTATTGGCGGTGGAGCCTTACGTTACAGGAAATACAGTATATTTAAGATTCGTATTTGATACCAAAGATGCTATGGGAATGAATATGGTGACCATTGCGACAGAAGCTGTAACGCATTTTATACAGGACGAGTTTGGCGCTATACCTGTATCCCTTTCAGGTAATATGTGCATTGACAAGAAGCCAGCGGCCATCAATACAATACTTGGACGCGGGAAGACAGTTATAGCTGATACGATCATCCCGGCAAAAATAGTATCTGAAAAACTGAAATGCAATCCAAAGACCATGGCAGATGTCAATTACCGTAAGAACCTGCTGGGGTCCGCGCGTGCCGGAGCACTAGGCTTCAACGCTCATGCCGCCAATATAGTAGCAGCATTGTTCCTGGCCTGCGGACAGGACGCAGCCCATGTAGTAGAAGGGAGCACAGCAATTACAACAATAGAAGTAACAAGCAATGGAGACCTTTATTGTTCAGTGACATTGCCTGCTTTGCCCGTAGGTACTGTCGGAGGAGGCACCGGCCTGGGAACCCAGAAAGATTGCCTGAATCTGCTGGGTGTGCATGGACCTGGAGAACCATCCGGTTCTAATTCCAAAAAATTTGCAGAGATCGTTGCTGCAGGGGTTCTTGCAGGCGAGATCTCACTCATTGCGGCTCAGGCGGCAGGCCATCTTGCCAGAGCCCATGCCGAACTTGGCAGATAGACAGAGAATATGGAAGGACAATGTTGCGGGCATATCCAGAATTATTGATAAAGAAACGTTTCCATCAGATACTGTCTTTTGCCTGCTGCAGCTTTTGATTACATTCTTCCATTTTCCCGGCGGCTTCAAGGATGTTTGCCGCCACGTCCTCATACCCTGCTTCTCCGATCTTTTTGCTCCACTCATTGAAATTTTTCAAGTGGCTTTCGTTGTGCTCTATCCAGTGTTCCATCAAATGAAGTATCCTATCTTTGTCGATGTCCTCTGTCAATAAATCACTTCCTTCATATTTCCCGGGGATCGGTGATATAACCATTAATTGCTGATGCTGCAGCGGTCGCGGGAGATACCAGATATATCAAACCACCGGCACCCATGCGTCCTCTGAAATTGCGGTTAGCAGTAGACAAGCACACTTCATCTTTAGCTATGACCCCCATGTGTCCACCCAGACATGGACCACAACCTGGCATTCCAATAGTAGCCCCTGCCTCAAGCAGTATAGCAAGTGTGCCATTCATCGAAGCTTCTTTCATCACTTCTCTTGAAGCCGGGATGATAATTGTTCTTACAGCCACCTTTTCATCCTTCAGGACCTGAGCAGCAAGGTCCAGGTCCTCAAGCCTTCCATTAGTGCACGTGCCTATGAATACCTGATCGACCTTCGTCTGGGGAACTTCAGAGATACCTACCACATTATCTACCTGATGAGGGAGAGCAACCTGGGGTTCCAGATCCGAGACATTTATTATAAATTCCTTAACATAACTTGCATCTTCATCTGCATATACAGGTTCATATCCCTCAACTGCCCTGCCCCGGAGATAATCAAAAGTGGTCTTATCAGCAGGAACGATGCCTGCTTTGGCACCCATCTCTATTGCCATATTACAGAGTGTCATTCTGCCAGACATCGAAAGTTCGGAGATCGTCTGCCCATAGAATTCCATTGCTTTATATGTCGCACCATCAGCACCTACTTTGCCTACAATGTGCAGAGTCAGATCCTTTGGTGTAATGTATTGTCCCAAAGAACCCTGACATGTAACTTTTATTGTCTGAGGAACTTTGAACCAAAGTTCTCCGGCAGCAAATATCTCGGCCATATCAGTTGCACCGACTCCCGTACCAAAGGCCCCGAATGCCCCATAGGTACATGAATGAGAATCCGCACCTACAATAAGTTTACCGGGAAGCGCAAAACCTTGTTCCGGCAATACCTGGTGGCATATACCATTCCCGACATCATAGAAATGTTCTATTCCCTGCTCTGAGATCCATTTACGGATATCAAACTGCAACGAAGCTGTGCTCTCATTGTTTGCAGGTACAAGATGATCAAATGGTATCACTATCCTGGATGGATCCCACACCGAACGGACTCCCATCTCTTTAAATGCACGGACAGCCAGTATGCTCGTACCATCATGTGCCATCGCATAATCTACCTTTGCCATAACAAAATCATCGGCTTTTGCATCTTGACCCGATGCCCGACTAAATATTTTCTCGCTAATAGTGCCCAAGAAAAAAACTCCGTATATGATATTGAATTGCAATAATTAGACAGTTTACTTCATGATCTGATGTTTCATAAAATCTTCGATGAAGGAACAGAGTTCACCGAAAAACAGAGACCTCAGGTTTAAAAAACCTGATTTGATATACAAAAAATGCTGACATTAAAAAGTTTATGTCAGGTTTTTTAGCCTTTCTATGCTTTCAAGCACCGACAATTTCTGATACATCACATCACTTTCGATACTCTGTATGATATGTTCCAGAGGAAAGACCAGCTTGTAGAGCTTCACAGGTCTGCCTTTACCTCCTGTGTTCTTGTCTTCACGGACATTTATCCAATCGTTGTCGCAAAGATATCTCATTGCAATGCTTACTTCAGGTTGTCTGAGACCTGCTTTCTTTTCAATTAACCTCGAGGTAACTTCCTCACCTGTTGAGAGACAGGCAAGAACAAGGGCAACTGAACGATTCATGTTCAGTTTATGTAAAAGTTCCACCATTTCAAGTTCTCGTTCACTGATCTTTTCCGTTTTTCCGTTATTCATAGTATCACCATACTGTAGTACTATTTTATAGAACGTTATACTGTAGATTATCAATATTCAGTAATAAGGTTAATCCAAATAAGTTATATATATAAAATGTATATGAAAATCTCATAATTATGAGCACTTTTGATAAGGTTCCAGATAAACAAAGGTTTTTACTCACGAACAAAAAATAACATAAAAAATAATGATGACGGATTATTCGCTTATAAGAACTATACCATTAACAAATATGTTCAAAAAAAGTGAAAAGAGATATTTGAAAAGTGGGCCCGCTGCGATTCGAACGCAGGACCTCACGGTTATCAGCCGTGCGCTCCACCGGGCTAAGCTACGGGCCCATCTGTTGAAGCATGATACAGTGCATCACGCGACACACCAAATACGCATACAGGTACTTTAACATTTCGCTTTGGAACTTAGGTAAATTACACAATTTTGTTGACATTCCAGTTTACGCTAAGTTTCTACCGATACATTTATCTTTAATGCTGTAAAGTTAGGTTGCTCACTATGGGCCGGTAGATCAGGGGAAGATCGCTACCTTGGCATGGTAGAGGCCTCGGGTTCAATTCCCGACCGGTCCATAAAAAAACTTTAGATAGTCCTAATCTGATATTGTTTTTTACACTCTTCTTGTATAATATTTGTGCTAAGTTGAAAATGAACTTAACCAGTGATATCTTCACAGACAACAGCATGGAAAATAAGGTATATATCACTTCTTCTATACTTGGAGCTCGCAGGATGCCACTGGACACGATATTATCACAAATAGGTACAAACACCTTAACCCCAATGTGAAAACATCACCATGCGCCCAATTTTGCCCCTGCCCTAGTGTAAGTTACTCCCTTTTACTACAGTCTGCCAATTGCAACGATATTGTAACCCCGCCTGAATGTTCCAGTTTCTGAACTCCATCCAACCCCCATAACTTGGACCTACGTTCGCTTATCCTTACACATGTGTTTATGGCTGCCAGGTCTCCATTCATGGCTTTTGTGTATGCTTGCTCCCAGAGTGCATCTAATCGCATGCTTTCAAGTTCTCTGAGTTCCACAACTGCCTGATGTGATTGTTTAGACAGTTCAATAAGTGATGATGATATTAGTTTGTATACATATGACCGAGAACATTCTAACCTATCGGCTATTTCTTGTAGTGTGTGGCCGTCTCTTCTCAATTCAAGTGCGGTGCCCCTCTTAAATACCGTGGACACCTTAAGACGGCTGGTTTTTGATAAAGTCATGTTTACTCCTTATAGGTTTGCTAGTTTAAATTTATTTGCAATGTTGTAACGTCTCTACATATCGAATAAATAAAACGTTACATTCACTTAATCATACAAGAAGGATTGAAATCACGCACGATATCACATATTTTTACTAAAATTGAATCTAGTGACTAAGGATGTGACCTTTGTGGAAGTGAATATGATGCCAACATTCATCTTTATGTGGGAAACTGTGAAGAAACCGGAATGAGAAGAGGATAATTGTGAATTGCAAGAGAGGATTCTGACTAAACCTCTGTTTTTTATGTCACCATAAATTTGAAGTAGCATTTTCACTATCGACAAAATAATCTTCTAACAGGTCATATCGATTCACGGTCCTATAGCTTCCTAGTTTTGTTCACAATATTCTAGTAAGGTACAGGACTATCATTTTATAGTACAATAGAGGAGCTGCCGAAAAAACAGTACTAAAAGAAGACTTAACTGAAGGTTTAGCTGACTTCATTTAGGACGCACACCTGCCAACGTTGGTGCGCGCATTATTTCAATAAAGTAGAGCAGGCAGAGAAAAATGTTGAATTATGATGGGGGAACTTTGTTTCTTATATTGTAGATATTAAATGCTATCCATTGTAAACTTATAATTATCAATTGAGTAGCCAGAAACATTAATCACTATTTTAATATATCTATTAGTCTCTTTCATTTAAAAAAAGTTTAAATACTACTCACTTACAACTCTAATTGAGTATTCTAGGAAAAACAATCCCAGATCATATTTGATATTATTATAGAGTGGTGTTAAAAATGCAAATCAAACTGAATAGATTAATTTGTTTGTCTATATTACTGCTTTTTATTGTAATGACTTCAGGAATTGGATCAGCAGATGAAGTGGGAGTATTTGACAACGGTCAGTGGGCTGTAGGAAACGATCCGGCTACTGCAACTATATTTGGATTTGGATGGATAAACACCAAACCAATGGTAGGAGATTGGAATGGTGATGGAAAAGAGGAAGTAGGAGTTTACAACCCTTCAGGAAAAAACTTCGTGATTCAAGATGCCAATGGGTACAAGGTGATTGGATTAGGATGGACAGGTGTGATACCTGTAGTAGGGAATTGGAATGGTGATAGAGCTGACGAGGTTGGTGTGTATAACACAGAAGGCACTTGGGCTTTGTGGAACACTGATACCAATTCCGCTGACATTGTGGGCTTCGGATGGGTAGGCACCGAGCCAGTTGTAGGTGATTGGGATGGGGATGATGTTACTGAAGTGGGAATATACAATAGAAGAGGTAATAACTTCCTGCTTCAGAAAGGCAGTGGATTTGATATAATAGGTCTTGGATGGACGGGTGTTACTCCTGTTGTAGGTGACTGGAATGGTGATGGAGCCGATGAGGTCGGAGTATACAACAACGCAGGTACCTGGGCTTTGTGGAACACTGATACCAATTCCGCTGAAATCGTGGGTTTTGGATGGGCAGGTACTGAACCGATCGTAGGCGATTGGAACGGTGATGGTATTTTTGAAGTAGGCATTTACAACACAGCTGGTAATAATTTCCTAATCCAGACAGAGAACGGATTTGATGTAATCGGTCTTGGTTGGTCAAGAGTCACACCCGTTATAGGTAGTTGGATCGATGCAAGTACTATATACAAGCCACAAGACAAAGATTCACCGGAGCAGCCACCTACGCAACAAACACCGACTGAGCAAATTCCTTCTCCTGTTCAGGACAGTAATTTAACAGTCCACTTTATCGATGTTGGCCAGGGAGATTCCATTCTACTTGAATATGGTGGAAAAACTATGCTGATCGATGCCGGTGAAAACAACATGGGATACACAGTTTCTGCATTCCTCAGGGAACGAAAGATTTCCTCTTTGGACTATGTGGTTGCAACTCATCCACACGCAGACCATATAGGGGGAATGCTCACAACACTTAATAATTATCCTGTAGGCCAGTTCATAGATTCGGGATACCCACACACTTCAAAGACATATGAAAACATGTTGATGGCAATTGATGCACAGAACATTCTTTTCCATGTGGCAGAAAGAGGGGAAACCATCAATCTTGCTCCTGGTACAGAGATCCGAGTACTTAATCCGAAAAAAGAACAATCTGAAGAGCTCAACGAGAACTCGGTGGTCCTTAAGATCACACATGGAGACGTATCTTTCCTGCTTATGGGAGATGCTGGCCTCGAAGCCGAGGAAAACATTATGGCTGCAGGCTACGATGTGGACGTAGATATCCTCAAAGTAGGACATCATGGAAGTACTTCTGCCTCAGGATATGAATTCATTTCGGCTGTTAGTCCGGACATCAGCGTTATTGAAGTTGGAGCTGGTAATGATTATGGACATCCGCATGCAAACATACTACAAAGACTGCAAGGTGCATCCACCGTTTACAGAACAGATTACGACGGTACGATAACCATTACAACGGATGGATCCAGATACACAGTGACCACTGAAAAGACAGGCTCAAGTGGAACAAGCACGACAAGTACCTCAGAAGATGCTGTATACATTTCTGATCTGGATCTTAGGAATGAATTTGTGATTATTACAAATCCAGGTTCTTCTACAGTGGATCTAACAGGCTGGAAGATCAAAGACGAAGGTAATAAGCATACATATACTTTCCCTTACTTCCAGTTAGAATCAGGTGCAACGGTTACTATCTATACTTCCAAAGGATTAGACTCTAAAACTAAGCTATATTGGGGAAGTGGGAATCCATTCTGGAATAACGATGGAGATACTGCTTCACTCTATGACAGTAATGGAAATCTTGTGGACTCACTGGTGGGATGAACTTGTCTATTAAAACCACTCTGGACAGAATAATCTTTGGAGTCGTATAGATTCATGGTGTTGTATTTTCCTAGTTATGCTGTATTCTAATTAGGTATATGAATATCATATTTTACAGCAAAGAAGATATAGTCTCACTAATATATGTTAACACATCGGAAAAAAATATAAAATAGGTGATGTAATGAGGAGTTTCAATTTAAAATTATTAGTTGTGAGTTTGATTCTTTTAACAATTTTACCCACGTTTGTGCAAGCAGCTGATCAAGTAGGGGTATTTGATAACGGTCAATGGGCCGTAGGAAATAACCCAGCTACTGCAAAAGTATTTGGTTTTGGGTGGTCTGGAACTAATCCTATTGTTGGTGATTGGAATGGTGATGGTAAAAATGACGTCGGAATCTATAATCCATCCGGTAATAATTTTTTAATTAAAGATACTAATGGATATAAGGTCATTGGGCTGGGCTGGGCCAGCGTAACACCTGTTGTTGGAGATTTTGATGGTGATGGAGATGACGACGTTGGAGTTTATGATAATAAAGGAACATGGGCACTCAATACGGAAGCAGGTATTCGTATTGTAGGGTTCGGGTGGTCTGGCACTAACCCTATTGTTGGTGATTGGAATGGTGACAATATTGATGAAGTCGGTGTATACAATCCATCCGGAAATAATTTCCTTATCCAAAATGGTGCAAACTACAATGTAATTGGACTGGGATGGAGAGGTGTAAAGCCTATAGTTGGTGATTGGAATGGAGATAACAAAGATGATGTTGGAGTTTATGATAGTTCTTCTGGACAGTGGGCTATAGGAAATAACCCAGCTACTGCAAAAGTATTTGGTTTTGGGTGGTCTGGAACTAATCCAATTGTTGGTGATTGGAATGGTGACAATATTGATGAAGTCGGTGTATACAATCCATCCGGAAATAATTTCCTTATCCAAAATGGTGCAAACTATAATGTAATTGGACTGGGATGGAGCGGTGTAAAACCTATAGTTGGTGATTGGGCTAATGCTATTAGTTCACCTACCACACCTATTGTACCTACCACACCTATTGTACCTGCCACACCTATTGTACCTACCACACCTATTGTACCTACCACGCCTACTGTACCTACCACAAATGTTGGAACCGTTGAAATTATAGATGTAGATTTAAAAGGTGAGACTGTTACAATAAAAAATGTGAGCCCATCTCCTGTAAATATGAATGGATGGAAATTAACAGATGAAGGTAATAACCATGATTATGTTTTCCCATCATTTAGTTTTAATTCAGGTTCTTCGGTGATTATTCATCTTAATAAAGGTTCCAATAGTGCAACCGACCTATATTGGGGAAAGGATGATAATGCACATGTTTGGAATGATGATGGTGATACAGCTTATCTTTATGATTCAACTGGAAAATTAATAAGTTCACTAAAATCTTAAAATGATGCATGATAGTTGCTTGGGTTAGCTTCCTCAGTGTATTTGTATGCTAGCTGATGTTTTACGTTATCCTGCTGTTTGATGATAAAACAATATCAGCTTAATTGAAAGCATGGGCAAAGATAATTGGTTTACTAAGGAAGAAACCCTATGCATACACAACATGTTCAAATATGCTAAAGCTCTCGACAATTCGGGGCAAGGATATGCAGATCGTGATGGAGTACATAGCTGCTGTTGATAATGTAAGTGGACTAGAGCCCATCAAATCATAAAATGAGTATCTGAATAGTGAGCATTGTCCCTATTTTGCTGTAAATCTCCCTGTACCAAGAACATAAGATATTTACAAAATATTAAACTATAATAAAATAATTGTGTGGCTTTAATTTTTTTTATTTTTATAAGGCTATGTTGATAAATATGTTTTATACCCCTTCAATGTGGTGGTAGATAGCAGACAAGTTAATGAAGTACTAAATGGTTGCATATAGTAAAAAAGAAAACTGCTCCAGTGGCCTTTGTAAACATCCTTCCCTTCAGCTTTTGTTTTTAGCTGGCCTTACTTCTCAATCCCCCTGTCCTCACATATACGTAAAAAAACAATTCTATCAATGATCTTCTGCACTGCAAGGTTCAATTCCCGTACTGAAAGACTGGCATTTCTGAGAGCAAGGTTTTTAGCAAGTTCCTCCCTCCAGCCTTCGATCTCCGCCAAGAAGGCATCATCTATGCCTGCTGTACCCTTTCCGCCTTTCTTCTGCAACAGGCTATCGGCAAGATCATCAAATTTACCTGTAAAGACAGCCTTTTTTGAATATTTCGATGCTATCTCATCCCATTTTTGGATATAATCCTTATACGTATAGTATTCAATGCGCCCAAGCGAAGAATTATCATTCGGTGATGGTTTCCGTGTGCAATCAAAGACAATGAACTCCTCAAAGTCCGTAAGGATGCTTACAGGCAACTTTGCACTCCATGCGTAACGGCGAAGCTGATATGTAGGCTCTGGGTTCTCTTTAAGATTTACTGCCGGTTTCTTTGCTTCAACAAAGAACTTCCTTACCCCACCGATCCTGAAAGAGTAATCCGGTGCTTTGGTCTTGCCACCCACCTTTACAGCATCCTCATGGATAACCTCTTTATACCTCTCATCGTATGCCTGAGTATTATCCACATCCCAGCCTAGTGACTTGAAAAATGGATCAATGAATTCTCTTCTCACTTGTGTTTCATTGTAAGATGGTGATGTATATTTTTTATAATATTGATCAAAACGTCCTACAAGTTCTATTATTTCTGAGGGGTGCTGGCATATTATCACCTATTAATGACAATGAACACATTTAGAGATATAATAACTGCCGAAGTTTAAGAGCGGCTATGCTCATTTGTGTTAGGTACGCCCACGATACGTTAATCAGGCTCCACAAAACTTTTTCTTGGATTGTTTTACAAAATTCTAAAAAGCCACGGTGGAAACAGTGGGGCAATTAACCCGACTAGACGTTGTTTTAATATGCTGCTTTTTTGTACTTTTCTTCTTCCTCACGCTGATGAAGTTGGTTCCTCACAGTTTCAATAAGCTCTTCATCATAGCAGCCCGCCGATTCCATTCTTAACAGGCAGGATCTTAGTTCATCTGCCTGTGGAACAATGCCGATAACACCCAGTTCATGAGTGTTCCCCTTTGCTGCTATAAGGAAATCTTCATAGTGTTCGTAGTCCAAGGACAATACCCTTTCCCATTTCTCAGGGTGGCCGGTTTCAAGCTCGGACAATCTCTTCTTGATGGTTTCTAGTGTCATTTTTTTCATTCCCGGGGTGTTTTTGTAGCTTCGAGAGAATCTAACCTTTTCTTAATGTCATCAAGTTCTGAATCCTTCAAAATGGCATTATGTGCCTGTATTGCACTTATCAGTATTCTTAGATACTGCAGCTTAACAGCGTCGCCTTCTGTTGGCCTGAACCGCTTACCCTTAGTCCGGTTAAAAATGTCTTTTATCATTTTACTCGAAATGTCTAATAGGTGGTTGCGGTCGAGTGGTTCCGACGGTAAAACGCTTTCCTCGTTGTTGTTTTCGTTGTCATTCATTTTTATACACCTGACTCTTATTTTAATGAAGAATTTATAACCCTTTAACTGTTTTGTGCACACCAGGAATTAATATCCAGCCCACCACGGCATTTTCTCGGGTGTGTAGATAGGAACACCACCCGACAAGAATAAACGTTCCTGGGAGCAAAATTCCATAGTTTTCATGCAGATATGGGGCACAGTAGCCGCATTTTCACACATGGTTTCTCCTGGCTCTTCTGAGTACCCCCTTTACTGTCCCGAGTGGCACATCCATTTCTACAGCAATTTCTCTATAACACATGTGATCTGCTTCCTGGAGGATCCTGCAAAGCTGATCTTCGGAAAGATCCCGGAATGTGGTGCTCATGGTGTCACCTCCAACGGTTGTGGAATTTTGGCATAGATCATAACCGCCGCCGCTATAGGTCCACGCATGTCCTCAGAAAGTATGTAACCTTTCAGGTAATCGGTGACAACATCCATATAGTTCTGAGAATTGATACTTGCCTTTTTGACTGGTTCCCAGTCTCTGCAGTATTTCCTTACAGAATCTTGTAAGGGTATGCCTGGTTCCTTACAGTAACTTACTGTTGTGTTTTCACTATCTGCAGGTTCCAGGCTGATTTCCTCAGGAATCACCACAGGAGGAGGATTAGAGTAAACATCATGGCATTGTTTACACCTATACCCCTTGCCTATCTCCTCATTAAGGTGAGTATCTACCCCACAATCTAGGCAACGACCCTTAGATCTTTTCTCAACTGCCTCAAAGATCAGTTTGGGATCTGTTTCCTTGGCATCATTTTTCTCAGTCGTTACAGCCGCCCTCTTCTTGACAGCTGCCTCCACATAGCTATACTCGGTTGAATGTACCCTATGATTCTTGCAGATGTCTTGTGCTGCCTGGATGGCCTTCTTTCCATAGATTGGACCGTTGGACTTTTCCCAGTCGTCTATCCAGCCGGATACATCAGACACAGATAAAACACTATCAGCCGGGTCCCAGACACAGCAAAGACACAGATGATTTTCAGCACTTTCATTATCAGCCGCCGTGTTTTCTCCATCAGACACAGCAAACTCTGCATTCCTCTCTACTACGCCAGAACAAACATTAGGTACATCTGTTTTGTTTTCTGATCTATTATTAAATATAGTAGAGTTATCTGTGTCTTTTATAGGCAATTCAGTCTCATGCTGTTGAAAAATCAGATTATTTATCTGTGTCTTTGCTGTGTCGATTGCGGTGTTTGCTGTGTCGATCGGTGTCTCTGCTGTGTCGCACTTATCCAAATTATTACAGTGCTTCTTAAAATATTCCGTATCAACCACAAATGCTGAAAGATTTTTATATCCCGGGTTCAGTGATATTCCCACATAATAAAATGTCCTAACCCCCGCCGTGATTTTGGGAACCCTCTGTATATCGTCGGGATGCTGCTTTTTAAGACGCCTTCCAAAAACAGTATTTGTTACCCGGGTTTCCCCGTTTTCAACACAAAACTTAGTATATGCTGTATATGCATCCTGGACAGTGGTTTCTCCGTCGCCGACCGTCACACATGTGGCAAGGAATGCAGCAACGCTGTTGCTCTTCATCTGCACGAGGCTTCTTGTTTCTTCTATGCTTCTCCATACACTGAACTTCTTTCTTTTCAACAGGTCCGGCAAAACATGGAGTGCCTGATTGAATATTCCCGGTATCTCTTCAGCAAGTGCTTCTTCATTGAACCCCTCGGTAGCGCCTTCAACCAGATTTTTAAAAAGAATAATATTGTGTCGTCTATAGGTGCTGTCGGTATTGTCGTCATATTCCGGCATTTGGTTCATACTGTATATCTGCTTAGCCCCGTTGATAAAATCGAAAGGCTTGCCGTAGATATTCCTTGCTGTTATCTTGTCCCCCCCGGATAGGCTTTTGATGGTCGCTGTGTCCTCTACTCGGTTGCCGGGCATGTCTCCGCATAGGTTAGCCAGTTTGCCATATAGTCCGGCCTTTGCGTATGGGTCCTTTGCAAGTTCCTGCATTGTGTATGATGTGGTATTTTCTGGACCCAACAGACGGGTTAGGAGTCTTATAAACGTCCCCTTCCCGTTCCCCCCGTCCCCTATGAGGACGTGTATAGAATGGATCGGATACCCAGGTACTAAGCAGTAGGCAATAAGTTCTAATGCATCTATTCTATCAATGCCCGCCACGTTTAGAAACTTTTCAAATTGCGGACATTCCGCTCTAGCGTCGTACTTGAAAGGCAGTGCGTATGTAAAATAAACATTGGGCGAATGCTCGAAAAATTCCCCGCTGGATATGTTAATATATCCATTCTGCAGGTTCACATATTGTGAGTTTCCGTTGAATACGTCTGCATCCTTGCGCGTACTGATTGAAATGTCATAAACCACTTCATTACCATAGTGTTCATTGCTATGTATCCCAAGCGCATCCCGTGTCTCGCGCCGGATCAGTTCTTCTCCATCCATCTGATAGCAGCCGGTATCCGGGTGATAAACCCATTTTCCTTGAGGTGTTGTAATGAATTTGTGTTTCTGCTGTAGGTCTTCAGATAATTTCGACGGAATAAAAGAACCGTCACCGGTAAAATAGCGACCATCCCCGGATTTGAAAGTAACACCTTTCAGTATTGTATTAATATCGCCCTTTGTCAGGCCGAAATGATTCTTTCCGTTCTCCCTGCAGAACACCGCCCGCTCCACCGGATCCATGTCAACAAGGTGTTCAAAAATGAAGTTTTTAAACGCCCTTACTTTATCCTGTGGTGATTCTGGAACGGGTTCCATTGATAATAATTTAGTCCATACATCGACACCCGGCAGCCCTTCAAGTTCTTCCTTTGTATGGGTTAGCATGTACTCGGCAACGTCTATCTTTGCCATATCTCACCCCTCCAAAGGCAAAATGATTATTTCTGCCCGTATTCCAGCCGATTCAAGGGCTTTCGCTGTATCAATTGCACCTTTAAGACCGCTCTCACTGGTTTCATTGTCATTGATGATCTTGACTAATTTCTTACCCCTGCAAGATGAAACCAATTGTTCGATATCGGATTCCTTAAACCGAACCGTGACCGGACTAAGTACGGGTAGCCCCGCCTGCAGTAGCACTATAGCATCTGCAATACCCTCGGTAATGTAGACCATGTCTTTGCCTTTGATGGAATCCAGACCAAATAAGACATTTTCAACAGCCCGACTGACATAAGGATGCTTCTCAGAGTGTACCAGCTGTTTTATGAACTTCTTTCGGCTCCTGTCTTCATCCCACTTTGGATCTCTGCCAATGGAGTAGACTATTTCCCCGTTCTTACAGTATGGAAATACAATTCTTCCTCTGTAGATATCGACTAGCTTGCCATCACCATTGCAGTAGAACAAGCCGGATTTTATCAATAACTCCTCGGGAAAGTTGTCTTTAATTTCTGGGACCTGTGACAGATGGCTATTATCTGGAGCCCACCCAATCAACTGCTCGTCTATGGTCTTATCCGGTATTCCCCACTTGCCCCGGATGTATTCCAGTCCCTTTTCAGGTAGGCAGCCGTGGTAATACTTGAATGCGATCTTATACAACCGCTGAAGCTCTCTTTTTTCTGCAACAATGTCATAATCTATGCCGCTGTCGTGTAGCTCAATGCCTGCCATATCTGCAGCGATCTTAAGGACCTGTGGGAAGTCACTTCTAATATCAAGACCTTCACAGTATGCAATAGCATCGAGTACATCCCCGCCCCCGGCATGGCCTGCAAAATCATTGTATACCTGTTTATCTGGGTTGACGTGTAGGGATTTCCCACTTTTCGAAGTTGCAGAGATTGAACCTTTATATTCACTCCCTTCTTTTTTAAGCGAGTGCCCGTATTTTTTGAATACTTGGACAATATCCAACTTGTCCTTTATCTCCTGGACAGTGACCCCGCCATTCGTGCTCATCCCACTGCCTCCATGATCTTTTTAGCGAGATTCACGAACATTAAAAGAGTAGGATTAGTAGCCTTGATCAACGCGTATGTATCTGGGGTAACGTTGGCAAAATCCCTAATCACTGACTCGTTTCTCAACTGCTGCAAGTCATCCGAAACAGAAGGATTAGTATTATAAACCTGTGAGTCGTTTCTATATAGTGTAGCACAGTTCTCTATAGTTGGGTCGTGCCTAGGCCCAACATCATTATTATTTTTGTTTATCATATATCTCATCTCTTTTTTTCGAGACGAGAACCACACCCAAAAACACGCAAAATGTATTTATGCACCTATACTAATCTTATAATCATATAGGCAAACCCTATATTGCCCAGGAGGCAAACGTAGAGTTAAAACACTCGCGGTTTTGAGCTTATCGGGGGTGCTGCGAACATCCCCGTGGCTCTCTATTATACTGTTTTCTGTTGGAAATACCGTCACGGACACAAGTGCTCTTTAGTGGGTCATTTTTCCGGGTCTCCTCTATGCTTAAAATAGTGTTCTGCCATCAACTCAAACATCGCCCATTGCTTCAAACCAAGAGCACGGGCTTCGTGCATTAGGGCACGATGAGTCGACCGCCGAATCCTGACCAAAGACAAATTCACATCTATTGGCATTTTTTTCTCCATCTTATTCTTCTTTTTTTTACTGCAATAGATATATACACAGTTGTTGCACTTAAGCTTTTCGCTTTTCGCTATCGGACGCCGTTTTCTACTTAATAGTATATACATTTTGTGGCATTGTGCTAGCAATTTTCGGGTTGCTTTTGTGGGTTACAGTTTTCTATTATTTCTTAAAAACCACAAAACAAAAAAAGAAAATATAAAAATGCGATTATTAAAACTGCAATAACTAGCATGTCTATAACGCTGTCACCATTGCCCGCTAGGTTCGATACTGCAATAGGCATTTTTCAGGCCTCCTCGATCTTTCCGGGAAATTCTTTTTCTGCTTCTTCTGTGAGGTCGTGCTCTTCCAGCCAATCAAAGGCCCGGTCGGCTGTGAGTGCTACTATTTCACTGCCACCACCCCGGCCACTGTTGCCCACTGGTTGAGAATACCGGGAGGCTGGACCGCCTTCCCCGTATAAGAAGTATGCTCCCTTCTTTGTCTTGTATAGGGTTTCCTGGCAGTAGTGGAAATCTGAAGGGTAGTATGAATTAGACCAGGTTGCTATTTCTTCGGCTGTCTCGGTGTTGTACATCTTGCCGTTTATGATTTTCTTCATTATTCACACCTCCACGGGTACACGTTCGCCCGGTTCTCCCTGCCATTCCACAGGTTGCCAGTTAGACAGAACCTTCAAGGCGTTTCTGATGGCGTAATATTCGGTTTCGTTCCTTGTGTGGGTAAAGATCCACTTCTTGTTTTCCACACTGTTATACAATTCCGCTGCAGTTGTCTGCAAGTCTCTGATTTCAGTCATGTTCTTTGCCTCCTGTTTTGTGGTCTCCAGGAAGCCAGAACCTACAAAACTGATATATGCCTAGAGAGACATATTCACAGGTGCGAGTCTGTGAATTTCTGGGGTTTCGGCTTCCGGGGATTCACATTTCTTCTTATTCTTTGTCATTCTCCATAATCGGAGTAATTACTATCTTTCCTTCTGTGTCAGTCACATCTACTATACTGCCTTTCTTCAATCCGAACTTATCACGAAGATAAGCAGGAATACAAAGGAAGGTCCGGCTGTTTTTCCCCTGTGCTAATATTCTGTGAGTCATTTTGTACCTCCAATTGTATGTATGCTAGGATTGCATTTAAAGCTTGCGTACATTTGTACATACAATTGTATTTTTATAAAACCACATAATACAAATACCATACATACAAATGTACCACTATGGAAAGCGACACGTTCACAAAAAAATATAATTTCCGACTGCCAGACCGGGTTATTGAACACCTCGATAAAATGATAGAGGCCGGGAAAGCCAGGAACCGGACAGAAGCACTGATATTGATTGTTGACGCTTCGGAAAAACTAACCGATGACACCAACATAGAAAAAAAGATAACCGATACTGAGAAAAGACAGGATAAGCAACAGGAAGAGATAGAAGAGCTTAAAACCCGGATGGAGGCAATGAGCAAGGCATTTGAATTATACTTGCTTGTGAGCGATGGAGAAAACAAAAAATCAAGCGATAAATAACATTGTAAACTATCATGATCTGTTACTATCTACCAAATTAACACATCAAAAAACTTTATCTTTTCTCCACGTTCATCATTGCCCTGTCCGGATCACGGATCTTTACAAACGGCAATGTTTATAGACAGGTAATAACTAATATAGACATTGATTTTTGTATAAATCACAGATTATAATTAGTAGTAGGAGATAGAGGAGATGGCAAAACCTATAGAGCTGGGTCTGGTCCTAGAAGGTGAAGACGCCCGGGAATTCTGGGAGAACGAAAAGAAACCAGCCACAAAACAGCAGGTAGAGATGTTCAAGAGAGCAAGGAAACTTGCAAGCACGATTAGGTTTAATCTTGACATCAAAGATAGATGATTCTGAATTTGTTACTCATCCACTTTCTAAAAGAATAGATATTTCATATTTTCACTGTACAAATAGTGATTTAAACGATTTCTTGAAAAACGATGCTCTCCGGAATCAAGAGCAACTCATCAATAAGACTTATGTCTGCTATTATCAAAATCATCTAGTAGGATATTTCACTTTAACCACCGATACAATACAAGTTAAATCAATCAATTCTTCTGACTGTGTAGATGATTTCCCTTACTCAAGATACCCAGCTTTGAAACTTGCTAGGTTAGCAACGGATGAAAAGTTCCAACGTATGGGTGTGGGATCATACATGCTACATATTGCTATATACCTAACTCAAAAGGTATCAGATATTGCAGGGTGTAGATATATTACAGTTGACTCAAAGCCACAGTCAGTAACATTTTACACAAAGCATAGTTTTAAGCTTGTTGAAGAGTCTAGGAAAAAAGAGTATCCTGTCCTTTACTTGAACATGCAACCAATTATAGAAGAACTAGAGCCGATAGAATCTTTGGAACCATATATTAAAGATGGAACAGAATGAAAGAGAATATCTTTCACTGTTAACTTTTCTCCATATTTCCCATTAATTCCCTTGCCTTCTCTGATCTCATTACAAGTTGTAGTATCTCAGGCAACCTGTCTTCATACTGCTTGATCTCGTCCAGTGCCTGCCTGTCCAGCACAAGAGAGCACTGCGAGCAGAACTTATCCGACTGCCTTAACACGTTGCTGCAGCGTGGACACTTCTTAAGGGTGACGTGCCTTTTGTCCTCTGTCTTCAATCCGCACTTCTCATAGATCCTATCATTAATTTCCTGATCTGTGAAATTGGCATATATCTTAAACATCTGTGTGGATCCTTTGGACCACCCGGCCCGGTGCTTGATCTCCTGCTCGTTGTATCCGTCTAAGATCCAATGAGTAATAGCAAGATGCCTGAAGCTGTGGGGATTAACCCGCTTCTTTATGCCTGCGCGTTCAGCAATCTTCTTTATTGTGATTCGGAAAGACTTGTAACTCAACGGTTCCATGTTCCTGTCACGGGTAACCCACAAAGGCGCTTCAGGATCTTCTCTGAGTGGGTGTACTGCCATCCATTGGTTAAGATATCCAGTGGACCAAGTTAAAGGAATACCTTTTGCAGGTGTGTTTTTCTTTGATTGGCTGGTAGGTGATATATAGAGAATGGCCCCGTATTGATTGAACACAACATTCTTTACTCTGCAGGATGCCAGGGCCCCTACTCTCATCCCGGAATCTGCAAGTACAGCAATAAGGGCTTTATCCCTGGGGTGTCTACATGCCTCCATAAGCTTATCAAAATCGGCCTGTGTGAGTAGATCAGACGGCTGCACAGGTGTATCTATGGTATTAAGTTTAATGTCCTTAATCCAGCGTGGAGGCTCGCCATTATAAGCCCATCCATAGAACTTTTTAATCAGCTTTCTATAGTTCCTAAGGCTGCTCGGTGAAAGTCCCCTCTCTTCCTCCAGGTAAAATAACAGCCTATCAAAATCATCCTGTTCCAGCTTATCAATTGTCTTGTCATATCCCATATCATGAAGGCGCTGTGCTAAACGGGTACTATAATTAATGTACCATATTATAGTATTCTTTGCCAGCTCTTCCCGCCTGCAGGCTATCACAAACTTCTCAATAATGTTTATGTTCTCCTGGCCAATCCCTGAGTTTTTCAGGCGTTCCATTGCACATAAAAAACCTGTATCAGTACAGTGAATATCATCAACATTGCGAGTCATCACTTTACAAAACGTTGCTTAGGTCTATATAATTTTGGATTATAGACCCTACGGGTCCATAAAAAGTTTTTGATATTCCTAAGATGTTACTGTTTTTTGCAATTTTATTTGGATATTGATATAAATGAGTGGAGGGTCTTCCTCCCACAGACTAATTTTGCAAAGATTAAGTTGCACATTTACTTTCTCTTTGATACACCACCGGATGGGTATGTGTGATAAAGCACTTATTCCTGAGCTGGCTTCTTAGTTCCTGCCTTCTTCTGCTCTTTTATCGCCATTTATCTCACTTGATGTTTTATTAATAATGACATAAAAAATATATTACGCCCATCTGGATTTTTAGAGTAATTTTAAATATTACTTGATGCAAGGTAGCATCAAATACTGGACAACATAAAGCAACTTAAAATACTCCATAGATCATGGGGTGGATGGTAAAATGCAAATCAAGTTAAATAAATTAGTCTGTATAGGCTTTGTATTATTTTTGTTTTTAATTTCAGCTGGAATTTGTGCAGCTGACCTTGTAATTACACCTATTGAACCTAAAACAATCAGCGAAAATGAGCGTCTGAATTTTAATGTCACTGCAAGAGATACCGAGAATATTAATGCCACAATAAGAGTTGAAGCTCTGAATTTGCCAGCTGGGGCAACATTTAGGCCAAGTACACAAAATCCAGATAGATACGCTTTCGACTGGACCCCTCGTAACGACAGTCTTGGCACACGTCATGTAACATTCAGAGCAACTATTAGTGGCACTAATGATAGTGTTAGCATAATAGTCCCAATCAACGTCATAGGAGTGGATAAAACCAATTTGGTGCAAGCAATTGCAGCTGCCAATGGGAAAATAGCAAGCGTGGTTCCAGGAAATGAGATAAACCAATACCCACAATCAGCAATAGATGCATTCAGAGCAGCAATTTCCACAGCACAGGGAGTTGCGGACAATACACGTGCCACGCAAACAGGGGTAAACAATGCAAGAAGTGCTCTGGCAACTGCTGAAGCTGCTTTTGATGCTGCCAGAATAACATCCATAGATAAAAGCACATTGACAACAGCCATTGCTGAAGCAAATGCAAAGGCGTCAACAGCAACTCCCGGGACTGGGATCGGCCAGTACTCGCAAGCATCAATAGATACATTCAGAGCAGCAATTGCTGCGGCACAGACAGTTGCAAATAATGGAAACGCAACAAATGCAGAAGTCGGCCAGGCAGTTACATCCCTGAGAACAGCTGCAGCAACATTCGACGCTGCAAGACAGGCTGCGCCTTCTTCTGTTACAAACCTGAGGGAAACAGCTACTGGACAAAGCTGGATCCGCTGGGCATGGACAAACCCAAATGATGCAGATTTCAATAATGTGATGGTCTACCTGGACGGAGTATTGGTAACAAGCACATCCAGCAGGAATACCAGTGCTTATAATGCAACAGGACTTCTTGAAGGATCAGTACACACAATCGGCATTCAAACTGTAGATACTGCCGGGAACATAAATCCTTCAATAGTAACTGATCAGGCGACCACCATGACCATAGACAGAGCCCCACCGGCACGTGTAACGGGCATTAAGGAAAGTAATGTAGGTGCAAGCTGGATACACTGGACATGGACTAATCCCGCAGACCCTGATTTCAGTGAAGCTCGGATCTACATAGATGGGAAACTGGTCACAAGTACCCCAAACAACGATTACAATGCAACAGGACTTAGCAACGGAGTGGAACATACCATCAGTATAGAAACCGTCGATACTTCCGGAAACATTAATACTGAACAAGTGAGTGATTCAGCTACCACACTGAAGCTGCCCGTAATTTCAAACCTCGAAGGAAAGGATATCAGGACAAGCTCGATCACACTGGAGTGGGATGCTTCCGAAGATACTGCAACGGTACATATAAGCCAGAATGGTGTTCTCCTTGCTAATGTAACAGATTCAACTTATACACATCGTGACCTTACTAGCTCCACAACTTACAACTATACTCTGGTCCCTTACAATCAAAATGGATTGCACGGAGAAGCAGTAAGTATCAGCCTCACTACGTCTGCAGCCAGCAGCGGAGGAGGAGGAGGAGGGGGTAGCAGCAGAAAAAGCAGTGGCGGCAGCAGTAGTACTGGTAGCAGTAGCAGCGGTGGTGGCGGTGGCGGTGGTGCAGGCAGCGTTGAGGACTTTGTAAACGTAGCCGCAAAAGATGTGGATAATGAATACCTCAGAATGAATCAAAATGTCACCTATGAGTTCTCAAGAGAAGGTAATCCTATACAGGAGGTCAGCTTTTATTCTCTTAAGAACTCCGGGGAGATAACGTCCACTATAGAGGTGCTTAACAACAGATCAAAACTCGTATCCACCAATCCTGAAGGATTAATCTATAAACACATCAATATATGGGTAGGTAAGGCTGGATTTGCTACATCTGAGAACATAAGGGATGCACGCGTGGAGTTCATAGTGAATAATTCATGGATTGAAGAGATGGAGATCAGCGCTGGTGACATTAAGTTACAGAGATATAATGGAACCGCATGGGAAGTGCTCCCCACAACTCTTGAAAACAACAATACAAGTTATTCCATATTCGAAGCCCAAACTCCTGGATTTTCTCCGTTTGCCATTACAGCTGGAAAGATGCTTGCATCTGCAAACGATGGTGACATGAACCTTTCAAATGTAGAAGATATTGAATTAGAGGGAACAAAGGCCGAAAAGTCAAGGATATGGACATACATAATGGCCTTCCTTCTGATAGGTATAATTGCAGTTGGATATGAATATTTAAAAAGACAAAAAAATTGAGCTCTTTTCCACAAATAATTTGTAGGAGAGGCAGTTAAATTTAGATCCATTGCGGCCATCAAACTAATAGAACGAGATGGCTGCCTTTTTTTTAACAGATCTTTGATCCTTTTCGGAAAGTACTTCAATCTAATTTAATACCACTTAATAAGGGAATGTGGCTGGCTATATACTGACTATACCTTGTGGCAACATAATAACTAAGACAACCCAAAGCTATACCTGCTATGAAATCTGTGATCCAGTGTATGCCCAAATAAAATATGGTAAACTGTATAGCAACTGTCAATGCAACTGCAAAAATTTTAAACCTTTTGAAATCTGTTCTGAACAGAACTATAAGCATTGCCATTATGGACAAGGCCGCATGCAGACTAGGAAAACAATTATCCTGCAGTGGGTCCACAATATACAATGCTTCCCTTAAAGCAGGATCGAGATCATACAATAATGGTGCTACATTAGGAAGAGAATAACCTGTCACCTTCACAGGCGTCAATATATAGAAAGGAAAAGCTACAAGATATGTCAGAATAAAACCAATAGCATATTCCTGCAAAACTTTGAATTGCCGGGTAATTATGAGCAAAAGAAAAGTAAATACCAGCAGATATGAGAAACCACATAGGTAGATGAAAGCACTTATATATGTCAGTACAGGGTTGATCACCATCTGGAAATAGCTTACTTTACTGCCTTCCAGAAGCAAGATATATTGCGCCAATTGTGGAAAATAGATCACCTTGGATTGCATTGAAAAAATAACCTGTGATTTCATGAGCAGATAGATGAATCCTGCAAGGATCAGATACGGATAGACGTGAGGAGACAGAATTTGATCCTTGATGTCCTTTGTCCATGCAAACCGCTTCCGCTGAACTTCTGGCAGAAAAACGTAGCATCCTGCAAGTATCATTAGAAAAATGATAGAGATCAATAGTAACTGAAAAAAAATAGCCTTCATGGTTATCCTTCTTCAAATTTGATTTGATTTAAGCACTACCCTATAACCTGTATATTATGTTTCATAGAATTAAAACATATTACTGTAATTCAAATAAGTATATATAAAAGGTTCTTAAATATCACAATAACTTTTTATCACATAAAATCATCCTTTTTCCAAATTTGTTTGAGGTGAGAGAATAAAGAAAATAGGTTTGATCCTTATAATATTGATCATAGCTTTTTCAAGCGGCTGTACAGATAATGACCCGTCAGCAATTGTGGAAAAAGGCGACAATATTAGCGTGAACTACATAGGAAAGTATGATAACGGTACTGTTTTTGATACATCATTGATCGATGTTGCAAAAGAGTCAGGACTATACGATGCTTCAAGAAACTATGAACCTATGTCATTTGTTGTCGGAGCAGAACAAATGATCAGCGGTTTTGACAACGGGGTACTTAATATGACCATAGGCGAAAAGAAAACATTCAAGCTTTCACCAGATGAAGCCTATGGAGAATATAACCCGGAATATCTTGTCCCAGTACCTAGGTCTGATATGGAAAATGCAAGTATAGTGCTGGAAATAGGCAATCAGGTAGGAACAATGATGGGAATTGCCACAATAGTAGACATTAATGATACGAATGTGACACTTGACTTTAATTCCCCACTTGCTGGCAAGAATCTGACATTCGATGTTGAAGTGGTTTCTATAGATAAGGCTAGTAAAGAGTAACTCTTTGCTAACCTTTTTTTTGCTAACCTTTTTTTCCAGATGCCTTAGATGCAGTAAATTTAAATATTTTTGATGACATGAAAGTAATTCTATCAAAAATATTGTAATAAGCTGCTATTAGAAGGTGTAAGAAATAGAGAAAGAAGAAAAGGTGATGCTCGTTTTGTTAACGATGGTGCTTTTGTCGCTATGCGTAGCTTACGTGACCTTTTACCAGGAAGGAACACAGATACAGGAACTTAGTACTTCTTCCAAACCCGGAGAGATAGCATATCTTGAAGGTACTGTAGTATCTGAGCGTTTTACAAATACCGGAGATCATTTACTGATAGATGTGGAACATGGTTCAGATACCACAAAGGTCTTTGTGTCCAGGGATAAAGGAGCTAAAGAAATAGCCTCTGTTATCACTGAAAATAGCAAAGTGCGGGTTACCGGCGAAGTCCAGGAATATCAGGGTGAGCTGGAAATCGTGGTTCAGGATGCCAATGGCATTGAAATGCTTTAAGAGGGAACAACATAATGTTGAACTTTTCCGGCAAACATATATGTAAAAAAGAACATCCTTCAATATATGAAAGCATGTATTATGTGTGGGGGAGAGGGGACCAGGCTGCGCCCTTTGACATTCGAAAGGCCAAAACCGAGCATTCCTATACTCAACAAGCCTTCAGTAGTTCATCTTATTGAACACCTGGCAAAGGAGGGGTTCAATGACATAGTCATTACTCTTGGATATATGGCTGAAAAAATAGAAGAACAACTTGGAGACGGCCGGATATATGGCGTACATATCAATTATGTATACGAAGATAAAAAGCTCGGCACTGCGGGCGGTGTAAAGAATGCCGAAAAATATCTGAAAGGAGAGACATTCCTTGTACTTGGCGGAGACCATGTACTAAATCTTAACCTCAGAGAATTATATCGTTTCCATGAACGGATGAATGCAAAAGTCACAATTGGACTGCTCTCTATCGACGATCCGAGTGAGTTCGGTATCGCAGACATGGATGTGAACAACAGGATACATCGCTTTCTGGAGAAACCTGGTCCTGGAGAAATATTCAGTAACCTTGCAAGTACAGGTATCTACGTGTGCAACCCTGAGATCCTGGACATGATACCAGAAAACAAGGAATATGATTTCGCTCGTGACCTGTTCCCCAAACTCCTTAATAATGGGGAAAAGATCAACGGAGTACTCGCCAGAGGCAATTGGACAGATGTAGGAAGTCCTGCTGCCTATAGACAGGCACAACGCTGGATGCTGTCAGGCATGCCGGGAACAGTAATAGAAGGGCGTTTTACAACTAAAGATGCCCGCATCAATGGCCCCTTGCAACTTGGCCATAATGTTTCCGTAGGCTCCAATTCAGCTATCGTTGGACCCATTATAATAGGTGAGAACACATCAATCGGAGATAATGTGCTCATAGGCCCATACACTACCATTGGTTCAAATTGCACTATAGACAATGACAGCAGGATTTTATCATCGTATATTTTCAATGATGTGACTATCGGAAAAAACACAAACGTATCAGGTAGCATCATCGATAACCGCACAACTGTGGGTGACAATTGTTGTCTGGAAAATGGAACCGTTATCGGGCCTGATGTGGTAATACGCAGCGGAGCTACAGTACATTCTAATGTAAAGATCTGGCCGAAACAAACAATAAAAGAAGGAATGAACGTCAAGGAAAACATTGTCAGCCACCCCTGATATCTTTTTTGTTCTTGCCCTTGGGCTGTGCAAATATGAACAAATTAAAGAAATGGGTCTTAATATCACTTCTCATAAGCCTGATCTCAGGGGTTTTGGTAATAGCATTAACTTTTGATGCCAGCACTCTGGAAACTATCACTCAGATCAAAAATGAATACATAATTCTGGCTGTGCTGTTGCATATATTTTCTTTGTTTATGCAGGCCATCCGGATCAAAACGATGTGTGGGGCTTTAGGATATGACGTTAGTGTAAAGGAAGCCGCCAAGATAGTTACTTCAAGCTTGTTTGTAGCAGCCATCACCCCTGCAGCGGTGGGCGGAGAGCCTTTACGTGTGCATCTGTTAAACAGAATATCCATTCCTCTTGGTAAAGCAACGGCTGTTATCCTTGGAGAACGATTAATGGACGGACTCCTGATAATATCACTTATCCCTCTTTCTTTGTATGTGATGCGGGAATACCTGGCAATTGCCGGTGCAGATACAACTATTGAAACGGCCCTTATTATAGGCGAAATAGTTCTTTTATGCCTTTTCTCAATATTGATCTATGGACTATGGAAACCAAAACATACCCGCAAGTTCATGTACTTCCTTGTTCAGCTTTTTAGCCGCTTATTCGGAAAAAAGACAGAAACGATCTTACCCGGTACCCTGGAGCGCGTTGATTCAGAACTGGAGCACTTACACGATAGCGTTGCAATTTTCATGAAAGAGGGACGAAAAGGTCTGTTCCTAGGCATGACATGTACCTGCATAGTCTGGGCTTTAGACTTTTCAGTACTTCCTGTGCTTTTGCTTGGGCTTAACCAGCAGTTTCAGCCCCTGCTAGCCTATGCTTCCCAGATAATCCTGATGGTCATAATGGCGGTATCGGTCACCCCGGGTGCAGGAGGAGTGGCTGAACTTGGTGCTTCAACACTTTTCTCTTTCTTTGTAGCCTCTTCACTGATCGGAATTGTTGTTGTCGCATGGAGAGCAATAACATTCTACATGAACCTGGCAGTAGGCGGATTCGTGAGCCTGAAAATAATAAAAGATACTGATTACATCAAACGCATGTTCAAGTGAACAAGGATCTTATAACTCAATGTACTTCAGAATATCAGGATTGATACCTGTTTTACCCATTAGTTCCTGAGTGTCCTTATAAGGCCTTCCTCTGAAGATCTTGGCAGCCATTGTTTTACCTATACCAGGTACTCTTTGTAAAAGCTCCAATCCTGCATTGTTGATATCAAGAGGGTATGGTATTGCGGTTACAGATCGAAATCCGTGATCGATAACCGTTACATCTGTATAATACCCGATTCCCTGTTTTGCCGGAACACCAACAAGTAAAGGATAGGAACCCATCTGGCGCCCGAAGGTAGTATTCCTGTCATTTACTTCAAGTAAGACATTGCGAAGAATAGTACCGGCAGGAACCACTTTTCTCAGCATAGGAAGATCGATGTCCTTTCTCACATTCTCTTTGTAACGCAGGAATTCTTTCTTATGCTTCTCCACTGCTGCATCATTGCCAAACATCGGAGTTCCCTGGAAAGCCATAACCTGCCTGATATTGATGCGGCGAAGCAACAACCCCGAATCAAGTACCTTTTTAAGGAAATCGTGATTGAGCCTAAAGGTTTCCTTTGTTTCCCCCATCAGACCGTGCACGAAGTTCAGACCCGGAAGAAGTTCCGGCATTCCGTTATCACCTCTTCTTCCCCCTATTTTATTTACAAGTCCTATAGCATCGAACATCTCATCCGCCGATACCTTAAGACCATTTCTCCTAATTACTTCAGGATCAGCACTTTCCATACCCATGGCAGCCACATCTCCGGATGTGTGGTATCTCACTATGGTACTAAGTATAGCCTCACTTTCTTCAGGAAAAGCTGCTATTGTTGCAGGGTTGGCATTATCCATATGTAATACCTGCATACCGGGCGCTACAGCACGTATTCCCCTGTAAAGAGATTCAATGGCCATGGGATCTGGAACTGGTAAATCCCCTCCCTTATCCTTTGACTGATAAGACAACAGATCGGGCTGTCTGCCAATCCGGAAATATCGGGCACCTTCTTCATAAAGACCCTGGACTTCTGCGATCACATCATCTACAGGCCTATGGTCCGGACCTCCATAGAAAGGTTCAGTACAGAATGAACAATGTTTTCTGCGCCCGCATCCTCTGTAAGTCTCAAGCTCGCACATGACATTAGGATAATCCGGATGCTGTCTGATTATGAAAGCTCCTTTCTCCGCCCATCTGCCAATCTCCTGGACAGATCGGAACCTGTCAGCTAGATTTACAGGGTTTTCTAACTTCCCATCCTTTAACATATCATACACGAATGCTTCTACATCAGCTCCGCAACAATAGGCATTTTCTATTCCGGATAAGCTAGATGCCTTTTTGCCACCCTCTGAACTGAAACCTAATCTTATAGGGCCGCCCAGTATCACTTTTCCTGTTGCAGTACGGCTGAGTATATGCAATTCCTGTAAGCTGATAGGTGTGGAGCGGAGGTACTTTCCCGGTACGGTCATTCCGGCAATGATCACAACAAGATCTGCTTCCCTGATAATCTTCTCATGATCCTTAGGCTTAAGCCTTATGCTGTCGATAGCGGAATAGAAAATGTCCTGTATCGGAATGCCCTGCTCCCGCATTGCCCCCGCAAGGTATCTGATATAAGGAGAAATATAAGGAGGAACCCCAAAACAGGCAGGTTCGTCCACATAACCATCAATGATAAGCGCTTTCATTTTTCCTCGGAAGATGTTCAGCTGAAACTCTTTGACGACAGATGAACTACTATACATAAACCTGGTTGCCTATTTATATATCTTGCACATTAACCTTACTAACTTTATAATCCAAGACCATGAGGTTATCATATGAGAAGCGATAAGACCAAAAAAGGAATAGAGCGTGCACCCAACCGTTCCCTGCTCAGGGCAACAGGTCTGACAGATTCCGAAATGGAAAGACCCTTCATTGCAGTGGTCAACTCATGGACAGAACTGATACCTGGACATGTTCACCTGGACAAGTTATCAGAAGCAGTGAAAGCCGGCATTCGTAGTGCAGGCGGCGTTCCTTTTGAATTTCACACCATTGGGATATGTGATGGGATAGCAATGGGCCATGAAGGAATGAGATATTCTCTTCCAAGTCGCGAAGCTATTGAAGATTCCATTGAACTCGTGCTCCAGGGACACCAGCTGGATGCAATGGTCATGATAACATCATGTGATAAGATCACACCCGGACATCTTATGGCTGCTGGTAGACTTGATATTCCTACCATCGTCGTGACCGGCGGTCCTATGATGCCTGGATTCGTTGATGACGAATACAGAGACCTTATATCGGTCTTTGAGGGAGTTGGCGCATGCCGCTCTGAAAAGATGGCAGATGATAAGCTCCAGCAACTTGAAGAGTGTGCATGTTCCGGGGCTGGTTCATGTGCAGGCATGTATACCGCCAACACCATGGCATGCATGACAGAAGCCCTTGGGTTAAGCCTTCCCGGCTGCGCCACAGCACATGCAGTAGATGCAAAGAAGACACGTCTGGCCAAAATCTCAGGTGAGCGTATCGTGGGCATGGTTAAGGAAGGGCTCACCGCCCGAAAGATAGTTACCATGGAAGCCTTTGAGAATGCCATCGTGGTGGATATGGCAATTGGGGGAAGTACAAACA
Organism: Methanomethylovorans hollandica DSM 15978; assembly: GCF_000328665.1. NCBI lineage: Archaea > Methanobacteriati > Methanobacteriota > Methanomicrobia > Methanosarcinales > Methanosarcinaceae > Methanomethylovorans > Methanomethylovorans hollandica. The sequence goes on along the minus strand of NC_019977.1, from coordinate 677,020 downwards.
CCACACTGCACCTGCCTGCCATTGCTCATGCTTTCGGAATGCAGTTAACATTAGACACTTTTGATAAGCTTAGCCGCACTACCCCTCACATTACATCCCTGAAGCCCGGAGGCATAAACTATATGCTGGACTTTGACAGAGCAGGGGGAATACAGGCTATTATGCAGAATCTTAGCACAAAACTGCACCTTGATCAGATGACAGTTACAGGGAAAACTATTGGCGAGAACCTGGAAAGTTTTGTGGTCCTTAACCCCAAGATGAATGCTCAGGTCATTAAGACACTTGACTCACCCTTCCATGAAGAGGGCGGGATCGCAGTACTCAAGGGGAGTCTTGCACCAGATGGTTCTGTAATCAAACAGGCTGCAGTCAGTCCAAAGATGCTTAAGCACAGCGGCCCTGCAAAAGTCTTTGACAGTGAAGAAGCAGCCATGTCTGCGATCATGTCTGGAAAAATAATTGCTGGCGATGTGGTTGTTATCCGCTATGAGGGACCAAAAGGTGGGCCTGGAATGAGAGAAATGCTCTCACCAACATCAGCTATCGCAGGAATGGGATTAATAGAATCAGTAGCTCTTATCACTGATGGCAGATTCTCTGGCGGCACCCGTGGCCCATGTATAGGCCATGTATCTCCTGAAGCCCAGGAAGGTGGCCCCATTGCTCTGGTGCAGGATGGGGATATCATTGAGATAGATATCCCGGCGCGCAAACTCAACCTGAAAGTCTCTGATGAAGAGCTGGCAAAAAGAAAAGAGACGTTCAAACCCCCGGAGAAGAAGATAACTGGCTATCTTGCAAGATATAGGAAATATGTCAGTTCTGCAAGCAAAGGTGCTATCTTCGAATGAGTGCAGAAAAAACCTGCACAATAGTATTTTTTCATATAATGTTAATCACAAAGATCTGTTAAGAACTTTTGGAGGTAAACAATGGAAATCACAGGTATCTGCAACATATGCGGCATGGCCGGAAAAATGTACACTTGTTCCTTATGTGGAAAAAATGTATGTGTACGGTGCTTTAACCATGATAGAAAGACATGCTTTCAATGCGCTGGCTCTGGGCACTCACTTTCTGACACAACTCATTGAATAAAGTGCATCTGATCCGGATGCATCAAGATCTCATCAGATATTCCAGCCCATCTTCTACTTCTGCAAGCAATGAGTGATCCGAAATCATAAGATCTATCTCTGCATCGATCTCTTCTGCACTGAACTTTCTTGACACAAGGCCTTTGATGATAGACCTTTTGATCCTTGCACCATGAGGCAGGTACATAAGGATGTTCCCTTGTAGCCGGTCATTTACAGATATATGAACTGTGTTAAAGTTGAAACCATCATTATTCTGGACAGGCTTTTGGGCGGCACCCGATCCAAAGAGAGGTACGGGCTGCATTTGTATCCCTGAGGCTGACGGACCTGCTGCAGCAAATGGAAGTATGTGTATATCATTTTCCGAAGGACGAATAGACATAGCATGAGACATGGTAGGAGGCATCTCAGAGGGAGATGCATTTGAATGCCCTGCACCATCCGAGAGCTCAGGCATAATAAAGGAAGGAGTAGAAGGACTGCCTACTTGAGCTGAGAGAGGCTCTTGAGGTTGATCAGCCACGCCGGAAGTTATCATAATGGAATTCACAGGTGTTTCATTTGTTTCTGTTGCAGGACAAACGGATTCTTCGTGTAACCCAACATTCACAACACTACTGAATGGTATATTGTGCATTTCATCACTATGGACAGGCAGGACTTTGTCACTATCGTGTGTATACAGGTTGACCTGAACATCTGAGATATTAGCGGAAACAGAGCCCTGATCCTTACCTACAGCTTCATTAAGCTCATTGGCTATTGTGTTATTATCCGCAGTGGTGGTTTGAATAATAGGTGTTTCAAATCCGTGTTCTAAGGAGGGCAGAGAAGAAATTTGATAACTGGCAACCTGATCCGACTCAAACTTATCTTTTGGGAGGAAGCGAGTTGTCTTTACATCAGCAATTTGGTTTTCAATTGAGGCCAATCTGGAAGAAAGTAATTGTATGTCATTATGCAAATCCTCTATGTCGACTTCCAGGCCCTCGTAAGTAATGTCTGAATAAAAAGAAGAAGTTAGCCCTTTACGTAGCTCACCCTCAATGAGTTTTCTTATAAATAAACTCTTATTTTCTACCTGGTTCAGCTTATCAAAAAGAGCATCAGACATGCTGATAGTTAATCTTTTCATCACACCGCCTCTGATATGTTTTTAATATTATATATGTGTACTTAATATTAGTAGATATATATTTTGGGTTTAAAAAGCGAAAGAGAAGGATCCAGAGATCCGAAACTATCCAGACAAGAATTAAAATAGTTATTAAAAAGTACCTGGACCTTTTCACATCTGCGATTTGCACCGCAAACATACCCTGCCTTTTGTCGTGGATATGAAAGCATGTTTTGCAGCTATGTTACCACACCTGGGACAAAGCTCCGCTGTTTTGAATATATGTTCCACGGCCTGCAGATCAGCCTCATAGATATGAGTGTCCCAGCCAGTGGCCATCAATGACTCTATCCTGTAAGGCATGTCATTTTCCCTGAAAACTTTCTTGAAACCTTCCACAATAGCTGGCAGATTAGCAGGGAAACCACCGAAAGCATCCCATGAACGATACAGGATATATAACCTGACATCAGTTTCATTCAGCAATTCCAGCTTGTAAGCTATCCAGCAGGGCTGGTCCTCGAACTTGGGGATGTGAACTTCGTTTTCCCACAGTACACCAACATGTCTTCTTGAGCCGACCCGGAGGTTCTTCACATTCTCTGAAAGAGTATTATAAGCTGTTTCACCATAACGGAAAAGTTGTTTTGCATAGCAGTAATCGAACTTCCTGCGATCGTCGTCGGGAAGTGATACATACCAATCGGCATATTCCTCGGTAAGCTCCTCCTTATATTTCTTAATGAGATTTTCCCCAAAGGGAACAAAGGAGTTTACTTGATCAGTATTAACATCATTAATGACAACTGTAGCATGCAGTCTGCGAGTTCCCGTACTGTAATCCGGTTTGTGATCTTCCCCATTATTGTAGATCTCATAGATCAGCTTCGACCATGCGGAAGAGATTGTATCGGCTTTTATTAACACTGCTTTCATTGTTTCATCCTCTGACTTTTTTCATATTGGAAAGCGCACCAGCGACCATGATGGCTTTGGCGTAATGCCCACCTACCCTCGAAGTATCAACAAAAACGTACTCATCCATCAGTACCGGGGCTCCCATGCCATCGCCACATCCAAGAAAGACAAGTGTGCGGAATATAAGATTGCCCGAGATACCATCCGGAGCAAGTATGAAATTAGCCTCTTTGATGGCGTCTTCGATAAGTATAGTATAATGCTTTGCTTTAATACCCATTTCATTCAGGCGGTTGACTATGAATTCCCCGTCTGCAAGAGTTTGGTCGACCCTTGCGTTACGTCCAAGATCGCCCATTCTGCCTCCTGAAAGAACTCCTAGTACAGGTTCTATGCCAAACCGCCGGATGTGCTCTGACCCCAACCTTGCGAACTCCATCTTGTCAGCAAGGTCCTCACCTTCATCTATACCTACCGGAGCAATAAAAAAAGGAGTACCATCTGCTGTTGTAAGCAAAGCCACACGATGGAGTTTTTCCATCCCGAGGGTCTTTTTAAGATAGGAGAGTGTTTCAGAAGCCCGGGCTGTACCCCTTACAGCAGCATCCACATGACCGGATGCCAAAAGGTCCACCATCACTTTTTCCGGTTCAGCGGTTCCCACTACCTCAAGAGAAGTACCTAAAGACAAAATCTCCTGCTGATCACCAACCAATATAACTTGTGCAAACCCCTTATCATTTGCTTCCTCTGCACTTGAGATGATCTTCTTGGTAGGATCTCTGATGCCTATGGCTACTTTTGCACGGTTCTGAATAGCTTTTTTCCGAATAATATCCACAAGGTCAGGCGTGTTCAGGAACGACATGTCATGTACCTACAATTATTAATATCAAGCAAAACCAACAAAGGGATGAAAACATTAATTAGTTTCCCTCTATTGGATATGATGTAATGACCACACCAAAAGAATGGGCTGAGAAATACAGGCCAAAGAGCCTTGCTGACGTGCTGGGAAATCCGACTGCTATCAGACAACTGAGATCATGGGCTGAGCAGTGGCTGGACGGAACACCTGAACAAAAGGCAGTGTTACTCCACGGCCCGGCAGGTGTTGGTAAGACATCGACTGCCCATGCTCTGGCACAGGATATGGAATGGGAAGTAATAGAACTCAATGCCAGTGATCAGCGCACAGCTGATGTGATAGAAAGGATCGCAGGTTCAGCTTCCAGAATGAGTACACTGGGAGGTATGTCTTCCAAAAGACTTATAGTGCTGGATGAAGCCGATAACATGCACGGAACAAGCGACCGTGGTGGTCCAAAGGCCATAGGAAACATAATCCTTGCCACAGGTCAGCCTATAGTGCTGATAGCTAACGATGCCTATGGCATTCCCTCTTCCGTCAGATCAAATCTTCTGGAGATCAAATTCAATGCACTTCAGACACGTTCGATGATACCGGCCCTCAAACAGGTAGCTCAGAAAGAAGGGCTGATGTGTGGTGTAGGCATCATAGAGAAGATAGCAGAAAATGCAGATGGAGATATGCGCAGTGCCATCAATGACCTACAGGCAGTTGCCGTGGGCAGGAATGAGATAAACATAGAAGACATTGCCACTGCGGAAAGGGATAACAAAGAATCCATATTCAAGGTAATGGAAAGAATATTTAAGGGAACCGATGCGAAAACAGCACTCGAGACAACATACGGTCTTGATGAAAGCCCTGAAGACCTTATCCACTGGATAGATGAGAACCTGCCTGTCCAATATGCTGGCAAGGAAGAAGGAAAGGTCACAGACTCTATAAAGAACGGATATGAGTATATCTCGCGTGCGGATCTGTTCCTTGGAAGGGTGCAAAAAAGACAGAATTACCTGATGTGGCGTTATGCAAGCGTACTTATGACCTGTGGAACGGTCGTATCAAAATCTCAACCTAAACGTGGTTTTGTGAAGTTCAGTCCACCTTCATTGTGGCGCCGCATGGGACAGCTGAAGGCCAGAAAAAACATGCGCAACAATATTGCAATAAAGATAGCTGGTCACTGTCATGAATCAATGCGTTACTCAAGTACTGAAATCGCTGGTATATACAGTATATTGCTTGAAGACCCTGAGTATGCTCCGGCAGTTGTAGCTGAACTGGGACTGGATCTGGATGAACTGGCCTTCATGACAGGTGCATCGAAAGTTACTAAAAAGCTGCAAAAAGTATACGATGATGCTCAGGAACTAAGGAAGGATAAGAGACAAGATGAAGTGCCTTTTTTCAGGATGCCGGAAAAACCAATTTTGAACGATGATAAGAAACAAACAAATCTGTCTAATATATTAACAAATAAAATAGAGCCTCCTGAAGAAAATAAACAGAATACTGAACTTGTTAAGAAAAAAGAAAATATAGATAATATTATCAAAAAAACTCAGAAGACATTGTTTGATTTTTAATTTTTTTAAAGCACCACAATCTTTTTTAATACTACACGGATTTATCCTGTGATTATTTTATAGTTGAAAACCATTTGTTTGAAACTTATGGTATTGATTGCACGATCTCTTGAATGTGATTTTAGTATTCATAAGTTACAAACCATGAGTGTTTAACTATAAATTCTTCATTAGATCATAAAGTGGAGTATGAGCGGGTTGGGAAGTGTGGGGGTTATTGTAAGAAAGAAGAGGAACCCGCTCAAATACAGATAGTTATTAATTGTATATATATTTTCTTATTAAAATCATAATGATGAGGTGTTTCAAAATGCACATAGAATTAAAATGATGTGTGGCGATCATTACTGAACTCGCTGTTATTTGTGGTTTTGTTAATGCTGCTTATTAATGATTATTTCTACAGAAGCAGATGAGAATAAGACCAAAAGCAGTAAAAGTGGAGAATGAGCGGGTTGGGGAGTGGGGGTTGTTATAAAAAGATTGTTACCCGCTCATTTAGGTACAATTGGTGTTAAATATATATAAAACTTACTATATAAATATTTTAATGATTTTAAAAGCTTTTTTTAAGAGATCGGGACATAGAAGAATAGGATAAATGAAAGAAGCATATAATAATAAATAGATTGCATTCGTCTAAAATGTGGTGAAATAATGGTAATTGGAGTCACGATGGTAAATGTGCTTCCCGGTAAAGAGAGGGCAGCTTACACGGAATTACAGAAAATAGAGGGGATCAAGGACATATATCATGTTTTTGGAGAATATGACTTTGTCGTGATCATGAATGTCGGAGACCTCAGCAGATTGAACAACATTGTCGATGACATAAGAGAGAACGAATTTGTAACAGCTACACAGACCATAGTTGGCGCCGAACTCAAATGAATAAGGCGCATTATATATATAATGTGTTTTTTATATAAGGTATAGCTTTAGCTGACATGCTTTACTAAGGATGATAGTACATGGAAATTCCAATTGCAGAAGAACTTGCAAAAAATCAGAAATCGATAAGCGTAGCTGAGTTTTTTGAAAAGAACAGGCAGATCCTTGGATTCGACTCAGCTCCCCGTAGCCTTATTACCACTATAAAGGAAGCCGTGGATAACTCTTTGGACGCCTGCGAGGAAGCTGAGATCCTGCCGGATATCCTGGTACAGATAGAAAGATCGGATAAAGACAGCCTGGTGATCATGGTTGAGGACAATGGGCCTGGCATAGTTAAAGCACAAATACCAAATGTATTTGCAAAACTGCTCTATGGGTCACGTTTCCATGCTCTGAAACAAAGCAGAGGACAACAGGGTATAGGCATATCCGCATCTGTTCTATACTCTCAGCTGACCTCCGGTCATCCAACCAGGATCATTTCAAAGATTGGACAGGGAAAATCTGCACATTACTATGAACTGATGATCAACACCAGTACCAATGAACCAGAGATACTGAAAGAGGAAATAATTGACTGGGACCGCCATCACGGAACTCGTATAGAGCTGGAAATGGAAGCTTCTTATGTGAAAGGTAGACGTCAATCAGTTACCGAATATCTAAGGGCAACAGCCATAGTAAATCCTCACGCGCGCATAAAACTTATAGAACCTGACAAAAACGAGACCCTCTTCGAAAGAGCGACCGATAAGATACCGCTCGCTGCAAAGGAAATACTTCCTCATCCTCATGGAATAGAACTGGGAACACTCATGAAGATGCTCCGGTATACTGAAAGGCAAAAACTTACACCTTTTCTGCGCTATTCCTTTTCAAAGATAGGTCACCTAACGGCAGAAGAGATCTGCAAGGCTTCAGGCCTGGATGGGGAGATGAACCCTCATGAAATGAACAGGGACCAGGCAAGAAAACTCCTGGATGCCTTTGGCAAAGTGAAGATAATGGCTCCTCCCACAGACTGTCTCTCTCCCATAGGAGAGCAACTGATCTACAAAGGTCTGGAAAAAGAGTTCAATGTGGACTTCATTGCAACTACCAGCAGGACACCATCAGTGTATTCAGGAAATCCATTTTTAGTAGAGGTGGGGCTTGCCTACGGAGGGAACCTGCAGAAAGAAGACCGTGTCGATATCATGCGTTTTGCTAACAGAGTGCCTTTACTGTACCAGCAAGGCGGATGTGTGACCACACATGCTATAGAATCTATAAAATGGAAACAATACGGACTCAACCAGCCCGGTGGGGGACTGCCCACAGGTCCTGTTGCCATACTGGTCCATGTTGCATCAACAAACGTACCGTTCACCTCTGAATCAAAGGATGCTATAGCCGATATTCCTGAAATAAAATCAGAGATCGAACTGGCGGTAAAGGAAGTCGGACGTAAGCTAAACATGTACATGAACCGCCAGGAAAACCTGAAAAAACGCAGAGAGAAAGAGATAATTATCACCAAGGTGCTGCCTAAGATGGCAAAAAAGCTTGCGGAAACACTGGATAAAGATGTACCCGATATTAATCCTGTTGTCGCAAGGATCATGGGAAACTTGCTTGTGAATAGAAAGATAAAACGCAACTCCGATGACAGTGCAAGAGTTTCTATACTTTTGCGAAACTTTTCAAGTAAAACTGTGGACTGTATTGTGCATGAGATGGTTCCCTTCAAAATAAGAGAAACTATCCCGGAACCTAAGACTATATCCATGGGCAATGATTTTGATTATGTATGGAAGATGTCACTTCCCACTGGTTCTTCAAAGGCGATAAGTTATATTGTGGACACATTATCTGATGCAGAAGCTTCAAAATTCCCTGAAGTGATCGTGGAAGGTCTTGATGAAGAACGTGTAACAGGGGCAAAAGCCATTAAGGGATTGGTTTGAATGGCAAAGGAAATATCACAACAGAAAAAGGAACATGATGAGCTTGCGAGAAATCGTCTTTACGGTCTGACAGATGCAATATATAAGCAGTTCCTGGATGGTGAAGTGCCATCTGTGAGCCTGCCGACCAGAACCAAGAAAAATATAGAGTACAACGATGAATCAGAGGTTTGGGTTTATGGTGACCGCGAAAGCGAACGCAGCGCAAAGACTGTAAAGGGAGCTTTCCAGTTGCTAAAATCTGTACATACTGTTGATTTTCTGATCAAGAACCATCTCTCTCAGAACCGTGGGTCCACATTAAGAGAATTATATTACATCTCTGAAAATTGGGATATTGCCAAGTTCAGGGAGCAGCCTGAAAGTGACCGGCTCATAGAAGACCTGGAGATCATTACCGGATTACAGAGGGAATATTTCCACATGCGGCCCGAAGAGGATGGGGCTACCATGTTCGGGCCCATCAGGATTCGGGAAGATACTAAAAGAGGAGACAGAACGATCCATTGTCAGGAAGATATCGGAGAAAGTGGGTATCAGATACCTTTCAATGTGGAGAACATAGAGTTCCTTGACCATGATGCGGATTTCATAATAGCCATCGAAACCGGTGGTATGTACGCCAGACTCATAGAGAATGGTTTCGATGAGAAATACAATGCGATACTTGTACATCTTAAAGGCCAGCCTGCGAGGTCCACCCGACGCATCATCAAACGCATGAACGAAGAATTGTCTCTGCCTGTGGTAGTGTTTACTGATGGTGATCCGTGGTCATACCGCATTTTCGCATCGGTAGCATATGGAGCTATTAAAAGCGCACATCTTTCCGAACACATGGCAACACCAGGAGCTATGTTCATAGGAGTTCAACCCTCAGACATTGTGGAATACGAACTATCCACCGATAAACTTACGGAAAAAGATGTAGGTGCCCTTAGAAGCGAACTCAGCGACCCGCGTTTTGCTACAGACTACTGGAAAGAACAGATCAATCTGCAGCTTGAGATCAATAAAAAGGCCGAACAGCAGGCATTTGCCGGCAAGGGCCTGGATTTCGTCACCGACAGATATCTGCCGGACAGGCTTACAGACCTCAAAGTTATTTGAACATACTATGCAGTTACAAGGAACATGCTGCAATGAACGATACAAGCGGTAGTTTACTCTGGTTTAACACAATCGACGATCCACTCTGTATATTTTTCATCTCCATCCACCGGCCACCATATAAGTGCAGGGAGTTCGTAACTATGCATATAGATTATAGCCTTTTTCACACTTTCCAGCATTTCAGAAGTTGTTTTGATGGAGAGTTCGATCTCTCCCTCTTCTTCAATATTGCCTTTCCATTTATAGACAGAAGTTACAGGATGCATGCTGACACATGCAGCAAACCCTTTTTCAACGAGAGCATTAGCGATACTTTTAGCTTCATCCATGTTCGCTGTGGTAGTATGTACAACAATTATCATCTTATATCACATCTTCAGGTATTAGTTTAATCCAAGAGAATAGATCAATTCAGAGATCCCTGTGCCTTCCTTTGCATTCATATCAAGTATAGAAGCCTTTGAATTTATATCTTTGAACATATTCTTTAATCGCGAAGTGCGCTCGCTATCTGCCATATCCACTTTGTTCGGACAGATAATATCGGTCTCTTCGACCTGTATCCGCGCATATCTTAACAACATTGCAGCTTCCAATGGAAAATATTTAGCATCGACTATGGTGATCATAGGAGCCATTTGCAAGTTTTTCAGTGGCATTCGCTGCAGATCGGCCTTTATCCTGACAGGCAGTACGGCTTCTTCTGTCTCGATGAACACCAGGTCAGGCCTGAACTCTTCTTGCAAAGCCTGTATGTTGTTGATGATGTCCGTTTCAAGGGAACATAGAATACACACATTTTCAATGTATTTCTTCTTAATTCCCATTTCATGCAGAGTACCTTCTTCATAATCCACATCGCCGGTTTCCTGTACAATCACACCAATCCTTTGCCCGACATCGCTGAACCTCTTTGACAGCTTAAGGGTAGTTGTCGTCTTGCCGCTTCCCATAAGTCACCCCATGATGACCACTTTCACATTTGAACCCCATATATAGAAGATACGTGTCCTATCTGTCCTCTGGTTATTAATTTCTTGCTGTGAACTTAATGTCGGTTTACCCTGGGGGATTATTTTTAGAACTATGATGAACATACTATTCCATGGATGACACTGGCTTCTGAAAATCCCCGGAAAGATGGAAAGGAGCTTTTTCCTTTGTATACTGTTACATTCATAGGGACCCTGGGATTTGGGATCATCCTAACTTTTCTTGTATTTCTGGTTACAGATTATGGGGGAAATGCACTAATCTATGGCCTGCTAGGCTCCACCTACCCCGCATTTCAACTGATAGGAGCTCCCATCTTGGGAAGGTGGTCTGATCTTTACGGAAGAAGGAGAATACTGCTTTTAAGCCAGATCGGCACCCTCATTGCATGGGTTATTTTTTTAATTGCCCTATTCCTCCCAGTGATCACTTTTAAAAAAGTGGAATCTGATATTCTCGGAGCCTTCACTATCACACTTCCTTTACTTGCACTTTTCTTTGCCAGGGCACTTGATGGTATTACAGGGGGAAACGTATCAGTTGCGAACGCATATCTTGCAGACCTGACAAGCGAAGAGGAGAGAAACAAGAACTATGGCAGGATGTCGGTGGCCTCTAACCTTGGATACGTTTGCGGACCTGCTCTTGCAGGGGTTCTGGGAGCAACTGTCTACGGAGAACTGATCCCTGTTTCTGCAGCCCTGTTGATCTCAGTTGCTGGCACTTTAATAATCATCTTGTTCCTTCCTGAATCACATAACTGCACCATTGATGAGTATCCGAAGACTAAAAGCATCAGCAAGCTACTAGGACAGGAACACATGGAATGTAATCAGGCGGAAAACGGGAAAAAAATAACATTGAGTGAAGTTTTCAAGTTAGAATATATTCCATTTATGATGGTACTTTATTTTCTCATCTTTCTGGGCTTCAATATATATTATACGGCCTTTCCCATCTTCGCTGTTACTGATCTGGAGTGGAGCCCAGCCGAACTAGGCATTTATTTTTCTGTGCTCAGTGCTATGATGGCATTCGTTCAGGGGCCACTCCTTGGAAAACTTACCAACCGCTATGCTGAGTCAGTGCTGATAGTAGCCGGGGGTTTCATCCTGGGACTGCAGTTCATCCTGATAGTTCCCGGAAATATATTCCTTTTATATCTGGCAGCTGTCTTTTTCGCACTCGGTAACGGGATAATGTGGCCCTGTGTCCTGTCCATACTCTCCAAGCTGGCAGGAAAAACCTACCAAGGCTCTGTGCAGGGATTTGCTATGAGCGCCAGTAGCCTGGCAAGCATACTCGGACTCCTTGCAGGAGGAGTGTTGTACACCCAGCTGAAAGCAATGTCATTTCTGGTTGCAGCTGCTATTATCTACATCGCTGTTTTCCTTTCTCTCAGGCTCATGAAAATTGAAAAAAGCAGAGAGAAACAAAAGTTCAGCTGAAGAGCCGCTCTGTATAGCATTAGAACTGTAGGCATTTGTAACATATATTTACATTATCCTCCTTTGCCTGTCAATTCAGGCCTTATGAAATATGTGATATCTGCAGTATGAGAATTTGCCCTGCAAAAGGCAGCAAAACATTGCTTAACAGGAGAACAATGAATTAGCTTTAAATTATAACCCGGGTATATACTTGTCAAATGTCTTATACATTTGAGATCGTTATCATAATTGTTTTGATCGTAGTCAATGGCATCTTTGCTATGTCTGAATTTGCCCTTGTTTCAGCTAAAAGGACCCGCCTTAAGCAAATGGCAGAAGAAGGAGATGCAGGGGCAGTAGCTGCACTTGAACTCTCTGGCAGATTAACGTCATTCCTTTCTACTATTCAGATAGGGATAACTCTTGTGGGCATCCTTGCCGGTGCTTTCGGCGGAGCCACTGTAGCAAAAGGCCTTGCGGCCTACCTCGGGAATTTTCCAGCCATTGCCCCATACAGCAATGCAATGAGCATCACTTTTGTGGTACTGGTAATAACCTACCTCACTTTGATCTTTGGAGAGCTTGTCCCAAAACAGATCGCACTCAACAAAGCAGAAGTTATTGTCTCTAAAGTTGCAAGAACCATGCTTTTCCTTTCAACCGTTGCAAAGCCGTTGGTCATTGTTCTTAGCATGTCCACCGAAGCCGTGCTCCGGATAATGAGGATCGAGAAGATCATTGGATCACCTGTAACAGAGGAAGAGATCAAGATCATGCTTGAAGAGGGGACAGAAGCAGGAGTATTTGAGGAAGCAGAGTTGAGCATGATAGAAGGAGTGCTTCAGATAGGTGATCTCAGAGTAGAATCACTGATGATCCATCGTAGTGATATTATTGCTCTGGACTTGAATGATACTGTCAGTGAGAACCTACAGAAGATGATCACCAGTGGACGTTCCTATTTTCCTGCTTACGAAAGGGATCTGGATAATATTGTAGGCATGGTATCCGTAAAGCACATACTTGCCAAAATAGTGGAATCCGGTGAAGTTGATATAAGAACTAATATAACTAACCCTCTGTTTGTACCCGAAGCCATCTCTGTTCTGAAACTCCTTGAATTGTTCAAGGAGCTTGGAGTGCATATTGCCCTGATCACCGATGAGTACGGAAGTATCCAGGGGATCATTACCCTGCATGACATCCTCGAAGCGATTATGGGCGATGTCCGAACTATCGGAGAACCATTGGAGACACCTGTCGTAGTAAGAGAAGATGGATCGTGGCTCATCGATGGAGACACATCCATTGAAAAAATAAAGGATATATTATCTGTGGATTTCTTTCCTGAGGAGGAAGAAGGATATTACAGAACCATTGCCGGCTTGATCATGTACGTTTTGCAGAGAATACCAAAGACTGGAGACTACATAGAGTTAAAAGAGCTGCGTTACGAAGTAGTGGACATGGATGGGAACAGAATAGACAAAGTGCTGGTAGAGAAGTTACCAAAACCAGAGGTGCCATGAGTCAAAGACCCGATACTATCCATTTTTAGGATAGATGGTCAGACACCTGTAGATCTGTACCAGATATCTCTAAAAGATAATACTGCCATTGTCGGTAAGATAAGTGAATGAACACTAAAAGTAACAATAAGCCTCAAAATGAGGCTTAGCTAAGTTTTGATAACAGATATTCTTTGAACTTTTCATAGTCCTTGGTAAGGAGATCCATGTGTTCTTCCTTTGATTCTGCATCTTTAAGACTGATGGGAAGCTCCGGATCAATACCCGTCACTGATTTCACTTCTTCCGGAAACTTTGCGGGATGCGCCGTTTCCAGGGTCACTGCTATTGTTTTATCTGCGGTATTATTCCTGTAATCAGACAGACCTTTTATTCCCACAGCCCCGTGGGGCTCAATAAGAATACCATAGCTGTCCAGAATATCCCTCATCGTGACCTTTGTTTCTTCATCGGTCACCGAAATGGAATAAATATCATTGCGGAGTTGTTCCATATCCGGCAGCTTGTTGACATTACCCAGTTCATCCATCTGGCCACCATACACCGCAATAAGCCTTGCCAGATTGCTCGGATGGCCTACGTTCATTGCATTTGAAAGACAATTGAGGGATGGAACTATCTTATGATATTCACCGGTGCTCAGGAATGAAGGAAACTCATCGTTCTCGTTTACAGAAGCAACGATCTTCTTTACCGGAAGACCCATTGTCTTTGCCAGTACGCAACCCATCATGTTCCCAAAATTGCCGGAAGGTATGGAAAAGATGATCTCTTCGGGATAATTACAGAGATTAACATATGCATAAATATAGTACAGAGACTGCGGGATAAGACGACCAATATTTATAGAATTGGCTGAGGACAGGTTAAGGTGTCTGAGCTGGTCATCTGAGAAAGCACTCTTGACCATAGCCTGACAATCATCGAACTTGCCATCTATGGATATTGCGCTTATGTTCTTCTGGAGGGTGGTCATCTGCTTGCGCTGACGCTCGGAAACCTCAGTACGGGGGAAAAGTACAATGACCCTGACATTATCAAGTCCATAGAAAGCATGAGCAACCGCACTCCCCGTGTCGCCAGAAGTAGCAGTAAGAATGGTTATTTTCTTGCTATCTTTTTTGAGATAATATTGCATGAGCCTTGCCATAAGGCGAGCTGCGAAATCCTTGAAGGAAGCAGTGGGCCCACGGTCCAGCCGCATGATATATGTGTTTTCGTTCAGTTCTTCAAGAGGCACATCATAGTTGTAAGCATCGTAAACTATCTCTTTAAGGGAAAGCTCATCGATCTCACCTTCCAGAACCTTGCGCAGTACACGAAATGCAACTTCTGGATATGGTTTGTCTTTCAGGGACACAATATCTTCTTTTGACAGAAGGGGGAGAGACCTGGGTAAATATAGACCTTTATCCGGGGCCTGGCCTTCAATAAGGGCAGTTTCAAAAGATACTTCTGCTGCCTGGAGATTAGTGCTGTAGAGTTTCATACTGATCAGTGATTCATTTGATATTAATAGTATAGGTTTTCTTAATGATTAGTACTTATGATTTACTTTTGGGTTAAGAATGTTGCTATAATAATATTGTGCTAAAACTTCATGGGAAATTAAGTCTCCAAACTTACCTTTTCTTGATGCTGCCCTTCTACGAGCCAATGGTCCAAAAACATTTTAATATTAGTGAATAAATATATTTTTTACTAAATTTGTATGCATATTATATTCGATAAACGAATGGATGTGAGGCAATTAAAAAAAAGGTCCTTGTTATTATTTTATTACTGAACATAGTTTTGTTCTTAGCAGCTGCCGGGATGGTAACATATATAGAAACCACTGAAAAAAAAACATCAGCAACATCAAACACAACAGAATTAAATAAAAATATAGTTATGTCAAATTTTGTTTATGTTCTTTATGATATATCTGACGAAAATTTGGAAATATATACTTCAGAAAAATCAAGCTTAATGCTCAAAACAGGGACAATTCAAACAACAACTCCTCCCAAATTACTTTTAAATTCCATGAATAATGATGGTCATTTCCCTGTAGAAGGCTCAGTTAAATCCCCTGAAGAATACGAATATTACTTGGTCCAGTTCAATGGCACTTCAAAAAAAACCTGGAAACAGGATATACCCGAGATAGGAGCACAACTATTAGATTACGTTCCTGACAACGCATTTGTGGTAAGGATGAATGGTTCAACTGCAACCATGGTTTCAAACCTTGAGCATGTAAGATGGATGGGCGACTATTTGCCTGAATACAAAATCGACCCATCTCTTCGAACAAAAACGGAAGAGAACATTTCTGTGGAACTCATGATCTCCTTATTTGAACCCATAGATAAAAGCAATATTAAAGAAGAAGTAACAGAGGAAATAATCTCCCTGGGTGGAAAGATCCTGGATGGATCCAATAATGACCGGATACATATAGAGATCCCAAACTCAAAAATATCAGCCCTGTCAAATATCAAAGATGTTAAATGGATAGAAGGATACGAACAAATTGCGATATTCAATGATGTTGCCCTGGGGATAATCGATGCTGCTTATGTCAGCGAAAACTATAATCTGACCGGGCATGGACAAATCATAGCAGTTGCCGATACCGGCCTTGATACTGGAATCAATAATGCGTCAATAAATCCTGATTTCTATGGGCGCATATTAGCAATTCAGGACATAACAGGCGATGGTGCAGAAGATCTGCAAGGTCATGGCACCCATGTAACTGGTTCTGCACTTGGCAATGGGTCATGGTCCAATGGAAAATACAAAGGTGTTGCACCGGAGGCACAATTAGTCTTCCAGGCTATTGCCAATGCTGATGGAAGCCTTATGATCCCCGGAAACAATGTGAACGCACTTTTTAAACCTGCCTATGAACTGGGAGCACGCATTCATTCCAATAGCTGGGGTGGAACTGGTGACGGAACATATACTATTTATTCTAAAGATGTGGATAAATTCATGTGGACACATCCTGATATGCTGATAGTGTTTGCTGCAGGCAATAGCGGAGTAGATAGTGATGCCGACGGCATGATAGATCCTGATTGTATTGCATGGCCCGCAACTGCAAAAAATTGTCTGTCTGTTGGTGCTTCGGAAAATAATAGAGCCCATACTATTGGAATGACCTGGGGGTCTATAACAGACGGATTTGATGTGCCCATCTATCCGGCTGCACCAATTAATAGTGACTACATTGCCGACAACCCAAAGGGAATTGCAGCATTCAGCAGCAGGGGTCCTACAGATGACGGACGGATCAAGCCGGACGTCGTTGCACCCGGAACTTACATTATATCCGCCAGGTCCAATGCGTCAGATAATAAAGATGTGTGGGGTTTTGTAGATGAGCATTACGTCTACATGGGTGGAACCAGTATGGCCACACCTATTGTTGCAGGCAGCGTGGCGCTTATACGGCAAAACTATGTGGACAAACTGAACATTTCACCTTCAGCAGCCCTATTGAAAGCTACCGTCATAAATGGTGCCAGCGATCTTAAACCCGGACAATATGGGAACGATGTTACAGGGCAACCCGATCATAATCAGGGATGGGGATTGGTTAACCTGAAAGAGTCCCTATATCCGGATAGCGGGTACATATATTTTGCAGATAACATTAAACTGCAAACTGGTGATGCCGTTGATAAAAATTACTATGTTAACAATAGTTCCAGATCTTTTAAAACTACGCTCGCATGGACTGATTACTATAGTACGGAAATTGCACAAAAAGTGCTTGTAAACGACCTTACACTTCTTGTAGTGAAGCCTGATGGTACCGAAGTGGTAGTAAACGACACAGTTAACAACGTAGAACAAGTATTTTTTGAAGAAACTGATGCCGGCTGGTACACCGTAAAAGTAGTCGGTGAGGATGTCCAAAAAGGACCACAACCTTGCGCTATAGTTGTCAGCGGTGCATCTGCTGCATTAAGCTATCTTGATCTCAACCCTCAGCAGACAACTTACTATACAGGTAACACCACAACGTTCGAGGCTGAAGCAAGAGACGAAAACAACAATCAACTGCAAGCTGTTCTTATGTGGGAAAGCAGTGATCCCACTGTTGCCAGTATCAATAGCTCTACCGGACATTTCATTGCTCTGGCGGAGGGAATAACCAACATAACTGCAAATGCAGGAACCATGTATTCCACTGTTTCGATAAATGTGCTCGATTCCGGGAATCCAAAGAGAACTAATGAATCGTCTGAAGTGGTTCCTAATGAAGAAGAGAAAGAACAAAAGACTACACCAACGTCTTCCTCAAGAAGTGGTGGTGGAGGGGGAGGAGGAAACAGCGGTGAAAACCAGGCAAATGTGCTGGTAAAGGAACCTGAAACATTGGTCGTTATCAAGGACAGTAATATTAGATATGAGTTCACTGAAGACGGAAACAGTATAGGACACATAGAGTTCACGGCTTTGAAGAACTCCGGAAAAATAACAGCATTTGTAGAGGCACTCAATGACAGATCATCCTTTGCAAAAAGCAATGCGCCCGGTAAGGTTTACCAGAATGTGAACATCTGGGTAGGAAAAGCTGGTTTTGCAACAGAAAGTAATATCGATGATCCTGTAATAGGATTTAAGGTAGCTAGAACATGGATGGCAAGTAATGGCGTGGACAAAACATCTATAAGACTTTACAGGTACAGTTCTGATGTGTGGAATGAACTGCCTGCCAAGATCACGAATGAAGACGAGCAATATGTGTACTATGAATCGGAAACACCAGGGTTTTCACCGTTTGCTATCAGTACAGCAGAGACAACAACTGAATTTCTGACACAGATATCAGGCACAGAAAATGATACATCAAATGATAGAACAAAGCTTTCGGGTAAGATCAATGAATCAAATAGCAATGATAGTGAAAGAGATTCACTTGAAGATGAGGACAAATCGTCTGGAGATAAAATTGGACATCTTTCAAAATTTACAATAGCTTCCATAGCATTATTCACATCCGGAATGGTTTATCGATACTACAAAAAAAGAAAATGAATAGACATAACACATGATAGAAGATGTGCATAGGAGACCTCATCACTGGATTTCATAGTGGCGGCCCGTATTGTTTTTTATGAAAAGAATCAATTACTTTATATATCACTCACGGTATAGTTACTGCATCTGATCTTGTTCTGGTGATATTCATAATTGAACTTATCAAGGCATTTCTCCTAGGATTTACAGTCGGTATATCTGCTGCATTGATACCCGGACCTATGATGTTCGCAACCATTGGAATATCCCTGAAAAAGGGTTGGAAAACAGGCTTATATGTATTCAGTGGTCATGCTCTGGCAGAACTTGGCATATTCCTGCTTATTCTGTTAGGAGCAGTATCCATCATCGGTGAGAGCATGATGTCATACATAGCTATAATGGGAGGGATGGTCATGCTTCTTTTCGGGATGATGCTGATGAAAAGCGCGAAAGGAACAGGCACAACAGACTTTGCTGCTTCGGCCTCTAAAATGGACCTGAAATCAGGTCCTGTATCTGCAGGGATACTTACTTCTATATTGAACCCTGCTTTCGTTATTTGGTGGTTAACAGCCGGTAGTGCCATTATCCTGCAGGAATATATGGCAGGAACGCTTGCGGTCATCGCGTTTATCACAGGCCACTGGATCGCAGACCTTGGGTTCCTTGTAGCTGTATCTTCATCCTTCTCCAGAGGGAAGGAACTTATTTCTTCACGCACCCATAAAAGAGTGCTCTATATATGCGGAGGGTTCATGATAATATTCGGTTTCTGGTTCCTGCTGAACTATAATAGTTTTTCTGTGATGATATGACCTGGCTGTAACACAGCATAAATCTTAATTCACCCAGCACCAATTCTGACAGGATGCCTATGATAGATAAACTAAGGACTTGTGAGCAATACCGGAATATTGCAGGAGCGCTCCTTTTCATTGCAGGTGTCGTGATATTCCTGGGGATCATCACTGCTGAAACACTGTACCCGGGATATAACACTGCACAGAACATGATAAGCGACCTGGGTGCTACTGAACCGCCTAACAGCATTATAGTGCAGCCTTCTGCGACGATCTTTAATTTCAGTATGATGCTTTGTGGCCTGTGTATTATCCTTGCTGCCTATTGTATCCACCGCACTTTTTATGTTAATACTGTTACCATAACTATGGCCTTGTTCGGTATCGGTGCACTGGGAGTGGGTATCTTCCCGGGCAACTATGGCGCAGTGCATGGTATATCTGCGCTCATCACATTCATCTTCGGAAGCCTGGCAGCCATAATGAGCTACAAGGTAACAACATCGCCTTTCAGATACTTCTCTGTGATACTGGGATCAATAGCCTTGCTGAACCTGCTGCTCTATTACATTATGGGACAGGCAAGCCCGTTTGCACTCTTAGGTATAGGTGGACTTGAAAGATGGATCGCATATCCTATAGCACTATGGATAACCGGCTTCGGAGGACACCTTATGGAAAGTACAGAAAGAAGTATCTAAAGGGCATATTCTGAAAAAGAAAAGAAGGGAGAGATATCCATCAGGATAATATTCAAAATGCCGGAATTCAACTCTGAAAGACATTCACAGCTCATCACGGAGCACTGGAAAGTACTGCATGAACCAAAAAGCCTGCTCTCTACCATAATGCTCTCGATCCCATTAATGGTTATTAATCTCTTTATAACAATGGTAATTGTCAGTCTGTTCGTACCTATATCGCCATCGATATTCGGTATTCATCAATCATCGATCTTGTTGAACATTAACTTCGGAGCTATACTGGTCTTAATAGTACTTGTGATCATACACGAACTCTTACATTTGGTTTTCATTCCGGGTTTTAGGAGATCAGACAAGACATATCTGGGTATCACATACTTTGGCGGATTTGTCTATTCGGAAGAAAAGATAGCTAAAATGCGATATATTTGCATCACAATTGCGCCCTTTGTCATCATTTCTGTTCTTTTGCCCATTCTATTGGGGTCTCTCAGCTTGCTGACCCCATATTTAATGTTCTTGATCTTTCTGAACTCAATGGCCTCTTCGGTGGATATTCTGACATTGATCCTGATATTGTACCAGGTGCCTTCCGATTCATATATTACAGTAAATGGGATGAGAAGTTACTGGAAATAACGAAACCGAAAGAATAACATATTTAAACTATAATGTATTTTTACGTACATTTAAGCATAGAAAAGTACATTGCAGGAGAGGAGCAAACTGATAGTTACAAATAATAAGTTTTCGAAGGTTGAAAATAAGACAAAAAATTCAGAGGCAGGAGAGAATTCATAATGCCTCTACCTTACCTTGTTCTGATCATTTCGGTTGTATTTATGTTGGGAGCTACCTTCTTTTTAATATTGAGGCGAGATCATGATTAACCAGGTTCTGCTGGTAATATATGTAATTGGGATAATATCTCTCTCCCTTAAACTCAGGCAGGGAACTTTTTCAGGTTTTGTGATATCAGATCGCCAGGTGATGTACCCTGCCGTGATAGGCATAGCCTATATGGCTGCATACTTTAGTGCCGCATCATTTCTCGGAGGCGGAGGCTTTGGACTGGTTGCCGGTCTGCCCTGGGTCATCTGGGCTGTATTCTTCCACGTAGCCTTCGCATGCTTAGCTTTCCTGATCGCGCCAAAGATATGGGCGATGGCTCAGCATTACGATGCCAGAACTGTACCCCAGTTGCTGGAACGCAGATACAACTCCCAGAAAGGCAAGGTTCTGCTTGCTGGAATTATGTTGGTGATGTATACGGTCTATCTGGTTGCTATCTTTAAAGGCTGTGGAAATCTGTTCCAGGGACTTCTGGGGGTTACATATGTCCAGGGGCTTATCATAACTGTTGGGATAGTTGCCCTCTATTACGTTATTGGAGGATTACCTGCCATTATCTGGATAAGTTTCCTGCAAGGGCTGATTATGCTAGTCGGCTCAATGTTGCTCTACGGCGGGCTTATTTCCAGTGGTCAGGGGACGATGATATGGAACAACATCCCTGATGCAGTGCTTAACATGGGTGGAAATACAGTACCCTGGCAAAAGAGCTTTGGAAATGCATTTGCTATCAGTCTGGGACTCCTGGCACTGCCAGACCTATTGATCATGATATTCTCTGCCAGAGACAAGAGAGTGGTGCGTTTTGCAGGTATCTATGGTCCTATATCCGTTGCAATTTATGCCCTATGCATATTCTCTCTGGGAATTCTGGCATATGGAGTATTCACCTCAGAGGAGCTGGCACCCTTCATAGCAAACCCGGACGGACTTGTGCCATTCCTTGCAACATCACTACTGCCTTCAGGATTTGATGGAATCGTACTCCTGGCAGCAATTTCTGCAGCCATGTCAACTATGAGTGCTATAGTTCTTGTCACAACGACTGCTCTGACCTCAGATATCCTTAAATTTCTGAGCCCTGCGACCCCTGATGACAGAGTGCTGGTTATGACCCGCATAACAGGAGTGATGATAATTATAGTAGCGGCATTCTTCGCCGTGGACGTGCCGCAAATGATAGTGCCTCTGGTCTCGGCAAGTATGGGTGTGATCGCATGTTGTGTATTTATCCCCCTGATGTTTGGCTTATATTGGGATCGTGGCACTTCTACAGGATTTGTTGCCAGCCTTATAGCATCATTTGGTTCTGTGGTGCTATGGCAATACTATGGTAACCCCCTCATACATACAGTATTCATTGGTTTGATCTGCGGGACTGTGGCATACATTGGGGGAAGCCTGTTCAGTGCACAGCCCCTTCCTTCTGACATGAGAAAAGAATAAAAAAAGAGGAATACAAAATTGAATGCTGAATAGGGAACTTATTCCTATTCATAATTTATGTACCCGATAGCATTGAATGCATATATTCTTTCAGATGTACATGAACCGCATTTATTTCACTGTTCTGAGGAAGAGTAGCTATCATTTTTTCGATATATGCTCGTTCTTTAAGAAGTCTGAAAGTCTCTATGAAATTCAGATCAAATACCCATGCAAGACGAGCCAGATTCATATCATTGCAGTTTCTGACGTCTTTTATGCTTGGTATCTCATTATCAAAAAGATCCTTTATCAAATATGGCGAATATTCCTCATCATCGGGTAAGCCATGCTCAAGAGCAGAATTCGGAGATATGGCCTTTATAATGTGGTAGTCAGTGAAAACTTTGTAGATATCCAGTTTGTCAGCATCCCTTACCAATTTCAAATGAAGAAGGGTTTTCCCATCAAGTCCATCCGGGATCATCTGCATATTATGGTTTTTGATCGCTGTGAAGATAATGTTTTGCTCTTCTTGAGATAAACGTGAGATAACTCCTTCTGATCTCAATATCTTTACACCCAGAAGAGCATGGTTCTCTGATCTGGAGTCATGGAATGTCCTGTACCTGCTTATTTGTTCAAAACGACCAGTGTCATGAAAAAGAGCAATTGTAATGGCAAGATAATAGTCTTCTTCATCCAGTTCTTCAGATGTTGCAATCCTGGAGGAGTTTTCACATACTCTGTTGGTATGTTCTTCTTTAAGCTTGATGTTCTGTAAGACCAGTGCATCTTCCGAACGGAAAGACCGCACATAATCCTGGAACCATATCTTAAAATTAAGATAATCCTCTTTTTTCATCGCTCGCCAGCACCCTTAGACATATAGGTTTTTCTCTTAATGCCTCATCCCCTGTGAAGAGAAGTAAATATATAACTGTATGGACAAATCAAAGTTACCATACAGCCATACAACAAATTCCAAAAAAGATCACTTAATTATGTATGTTACCTGCACAGACGTGGAAACTGTTGCCTCTCCTGGTTGAACTGGTGTAGAAACTGCAGCTTCAGCCATTGGTGCACCCCTGTAGATCGGCTGGACACTCCCTACATCACTTACAGAAACTGTCTGTACTCCCACTAAAGTGATGCCCAGGCTTGAAGCAAGCTCATCGGCCTTGGACCTGGCATCAGTTACTGCTGCCTGGAATAATTCACTGCGAACAGCCTGTTGTTGCTCATCGGATACGGAAAAGGTTATGCTCCCTATCTGATTTGCGCCTGCTGAAGTTGATCTGTCAATAATGGAACTAACATTCTCCAGCATCTGCGTAGTTACCTGCACCGTATTGGAAGCAGAATAAGCTACTATTGTTGGATTACCTGTATTATCATATACTGGTTGAATTGAAACATAGGATGTCTGTATTTCGCGGTCCTCAAGTCCTATACTCTTAAGTTCTCCAATAACAGCATTCATCAAAGCTGCATTTCTGGTCGATGCTTCATTTGCAGTCGGTGATTGTACAATTACCCCTATGCTTAATGAAGCTGTATCCGGGGTAAGCTTTTTTTCAGCAGAGCCGGAAACCGAAATAGTATGTTCTCCGCTCTGACCTGAAGAAGACACTGAACCAGCGTATATGATCGCTGCCATCAAAGCCACAGCTATTGCAAGTACAACAAGCAGAATATACATTGTATTGTTAGTTTCGTTTGCCATTCTATTCCTCCATGATCTCAAAAGATACAATGAAGAATATCTAGTAGTTCCGTTCTTAAAGCTTGCTGCAAATACGCAGAAAAATAGAAAGAGAGGTTGGAGCAACGGGAAGAGTATTGTTCATCAATGTTTTTTGTTTCCTTCCAAAAAAAACAATATTAATGAACAGGCTCATCTTCCTTGGTTAATAAGTCACTTTTTTCCAAAAGCAGGTATTTCCTTTGAACCCAACTTATAGTCCAATCTTCCTACCTCTACCAGGGTACCAGCAGCTACAATCTCTCCTTCCACCTGTGCCAGGACGTAGCTGACCACACTGCCACCCAGGTAAGCTGTTTCCCCCGACCCAATCATTCTTTTGCCGGTGATTGCTTCACCACCGCTGGAAACAATTTTTGCATAAAGCAAATGGGTGATCTGTAACTCCGAAATTTTCTCCTGTAAAATAGCAGCCGCCAGTGGAGAAGCGTTTTGACCCTCGGCGGTGGTCAGCAGCATTTCATTGCTTTTATCATAGATCTCCACCAAAATTTTTGATTGTAATGCGGCTTTTTCTGCGGCTTGTTGCACGACTGTCAAATCTTTTAATTCTTTTTTCTTATGCTCAAGCAGAGAAGGATCTTTTATCTTTTTGATTTCCGTCTCTAATTCAGCTACAGCTTTCTTTGTTGGTTCCACAATTTGCTGTTGCAGCAGTTGCACCTGATATTCTAATTTCCATCGTTTTTTACCTACTTCTTCAAAAGTCCCTATCAGCCTGGAATTTTTGATGCTGTAGAAATCGGGTAAATAAACCAGATACTTTTTTTCTTTGAATTTCCCCAATTCCCCCGCAATTAATGCCTTTAGGGCTATATCTGATAAGGAAATCTCTTTGCCTTTGATGGTATAATCTTTGCGGAACATATTGACGATGCTGCCCACAGAACCGACGACAGCTCCTGCTGCTGTCAATAAAGGTGTTATCGCTGCCGCTGATCCAATTACAGATGCCACAGCTGGTATTGCTGTCAACGACGTTATTGATGCCATCACTTTTGTTAATTCCACATCCACTCCATCTTTTTTTATTTCTCTTTTGGCTTCTCTGGACTGGAAATACAAGTCATTGACTATAATTTGGGTGTCCATACCTTTTTTCAACTTATCCAGCTGACTTTTTACTTGTAACAATTGCACATCTCTCGCCGCTATGCTCAAGTCGTCTACCAAGAGAATTTTACTATTATCTGGCAACTCAGCAGTCGATATTTTTTTCACCAATTTCTCCACCTGGTGAATTAAAGTGTCGTTGGCTACCAGTTCTGTCAAGTAGCCGAACTTATCATCGGTAGTGATGGTTCCTTCAGGTGGAGTGGCAGTGGCTCCGTCTGGTATTTCGGCTTTCAGTTTAGCTTTTTTTGCCTCTGCAATTGCTTTTTCTGCCTCTGCGATGGTCTTTTCTTGAGCCTTGATAGCAGCTTCTTCTTCTTTTTGCTTTAAAGCTTCGCTTTTTTTTGTTTTGTCTGTTTCTTCGCTCATTGTACCCACTCCTGTTGTTTCAATCCTTGTTTTATCCGCTTATATTCCGACTTTATAGAAAAAATACTCTTGATTTTATATAGATCCAACAATTAAAAAAGGATGGATATACTAAATATTGCTTTCTGCTGAAAATATAAAGGAAATGAGTGTATTTGTTCTAGAATGCCTTGTGTTCAATGCATAGCCTTCTTTTCCTCTATCTTTTTCAATGCATCTGCAGCTCCCTGGCAAACATATTTATTGGGATCGTTCAAAGCTTTATTAAGGAATTCAATTGCTTTTGGGTCTCCGATATTCCCCAGTGCATCCGCAACCTGACGGCGGACATAGCTATCAGGATCTTCCAGGGCTTTTATGAGAGGGTCCACACCACTGGAATTGCCAAGCTTTCCCAGCGTGTATGCCGCTTCCCTGCGCACCTGCACATCTTTTTCATACCCCAGTGCTTTGATCAGCCCATCTACATCTTTTTGCTTTTCCATATCTTTAACATCTGGCTTTCCAAATCCGAACAGCATGTGAAATAACCCCTTAGAATTTTACTATAGATGCATCTTCATCAAACCCAACGGTTATTATTAATTCATCAAAATAGCAAATATCTGGAAAAATGCATACGGGAAGTACAAATGATGCCTTAAGGTATCGTTTGGCTTCAAACCCCGGAATCAACAACCGCATGCAATGGAAAAACGAATTTAGTCTTCAAGACTTGCTATGTCTGCCTCTTCGCTGAAAAGGTAATCTTTCAGCTCCTTGGCAAAGTTCTCATCATGCTGCCTTATCCATTCCATAAGCATAGCTGCATGTTCTTTCTCTTCGTTGGCATTGTGTATCAGTATCTTCTTCAGGTTCTCGTCAGTGCAGGCATCTGCTCTCTGATTGTACCAGTCTACCGCTTCCAGCTCTTCCCTCAGTGAATCGATAGCTCTCGTCATGTCCTGGGTCTTTGCTGATAATTTGCTCCTGTCTTCATGTATCATACTATCACTTATCTGAATATGATTTTTCATAACATATATCTTTTGGGAGGGAGCTAAACTCTTTGAGAGTATATTATATAAAACAGAATGTAAAGGCTGATTAGCCATTTAATTTGAATGCTCATGTGAGGGAAAGGTTAGTAATATGGAATTGTTGATTGAAAATGAATTAAAGTATAATAGACTCAATCTTCGGACGGCGGAAAACATCCGTAAAACGGTTGCAAACGATGCGGATGTCGAAAAGAAGGTGATTGCTTCCTACGGTATAATTGAGTATGAAGTCAGGAAAGAAAAAATGGTCCTGGATATGGAAACTGCGGTTAAACTTGAGGAGATGAGTAAAGCTGCTGATGATGATTTGACCAAACTTGCGGAATCGATAATACAAGACCTGATTGAAGCAAAGGTTAACGAGAAGTTAATGAGTTTCTGTAAGATGCGATCCCCGCGATATAATATAAAGCATCTATGCACAAAAAATCGATAGCCTGAGTAGATTCTAATTATGAAGCATTGTTCTGGAAATTTAGAAAAAGCTGTGGATAAAGAAATATGGGATAACGAAACTGTGAAACAGGCAAGCGGTTTGGGTGGAAAAACAAGAAAAATGTGTAGAGTGTGCTTAATACAAGCACACTTTTTATCTGGTCCACGAATTTACTTGTACGTAAGCGCAAACACCGTATCCGTCAGCCACTTACGGAATGATTCATTGTCGCTGAACTGCTTGAAGAGCTCCGTGTCATCCTTCAGCACAGCGGTCATTACGCGGGCTAATGCTTTATCATGCTCTATGCGTGCATTCTGTTTATCCGAGTTCTGCTTCGCGTTTTGATACGCAGTATCTGCTGATACCTTTTGAGGTATATCCTGTGTTATCAGCCGGTGCACCCTGTCTGCATGGGTCCAGGGGATGTTGCCGAACTGGTCATTGAAGGTCTTGAGGATATTGCTAAGCCTCTCGAGTTCCGGTTCGGGTTTAAATCCACCACCGGCTGCAGGAACGGGTTCGACCACACCGTCTGCATCTGCCAGCTGGATCTTGATCACAGCCTGCTTTTCCACACGATAGCTATCCATATCAATGGCTTCCAGAATACCTTTTGAAAGATCTTCCTCAATAGGCGCTGGTAATTTCGGCACCAGGAAATTAAGGAAGATGGAGAGCTTTTCCCAGTCAGCATTGGTATACGGAAGTATAGCAGCAAGGAAGCCATAGGTTCTGTTGAAGGCCTTGGCCTTGCTCTTGAAATCCACCTGTCCGTCCTCATCGAGGTGCTCTTTATACGTAGCAACACAGGCATCGAGAATGGGGTCCAGCTTGTCCCGGTCGGCACCACCCAGATAAAGCTCTACCAGCTGCTCTATCTGCTGCGGAGTGTAGACCTGATAGCTGTCCATGTCTGACTTGAGATCATGCAACTTATTGGGGTCTGTCTCGTCGCTGAGAATGGTAGTGCGGTAGTAATCCGAGAACGAAAACTGTATGGTATCAGTATCGTTCATGAAATCCAGGACGAAGACATCATGCTTTTGCGGATGGGAGCGATTGAGCCGGGAAAGGGTCTGCACTGCCTTTATACCTGAAAGTATCTTGTCCACGTACATGGTGTGCAGGAGAGGCTCGTCATAGCCTGTCTGGAACTTGTCGGCACATATAAGGAATCGATAGGGATCTTCCTGTATCCTGTCCGGGATCTGGCTGCTCGGAAAGCCGTTGAGGGTGGCTTCTGTTACATTCACACCCCCGTATTCGTGCTCACCTGAAAAGGCAACTATTGCCTGGTACGGGCTCTTGCGCTCGGCCAGATATTCTCTGAACGCATGGAAATACCGGATGGCACGCTCGATACCGCTGGTAACCACCATGGCCCGTGCCTGGCCTCCGATCCTGTTAAGGGCTATTACCTGTTCGTGGAAATGGTCCACCATGATCTCTGCCTTGAGCCGGATGGCATAATCGTGGCTCTCGACGTACCTACGAAGCTTCTTCTTTGCCCTTTTAGTATCGAATTCGGGATCTCCTTCCACGGTTTTTATGAGTTTGTAGTAGCTGTTCACGGGGGTGTAGTATTGCAGCACGTCCAGGATGAAGCCTTCCTGTATGGCCTGCTTCATGGTGTAGCTGTGGAAAGGACGGTGTTTTACCTCTCCTGCATCCTCGCAGGCCCAGCCGAAGAGCTCCAGGGTCTTGTTCTTGGGAGTGGCAGTAAAAGCAAAGTAGCTGGCATTGGGAAGCATCTTGCGTGCTTCCATACGTTTTTGCAGGGCATCGTTCACGGTATCTTCGGGATCGGAGAGTGCTTCGATCATGGCTGCTGCAGTACGACCGCCCTGGCTGGAATGGGCTTCATCGATAATGATAGCGAATTTGCGGCCACGGTGCTCTGTGCCGATCTCATCGAGGATGAAGGGAAACTTCTGGACCGTGGTGATGATGATCTTCTTACCACTTTCAATGAACCTGCGCAGGTCTCCGGAGTGGTCAGCATGGCCTACGGTAGCTCCCACCTGAGCGAACTGTTTGATTGTATCGCGGATCTGCTGGTCAAGGATACGGCGGTCTGTGACAACGATGATGGAATCGAATACCTCTGAGTTGTCTTTCTTGAGCACTATAAGCTGGTGTGCCAGCCATGCAATGGAATTACTTTTGCCACTGCCTGCGGAATGCTGGATAAGGTAGCGTGTGCCTGCACCGTGATTCTGTGCGTGGGCGAGGAGCTTGCGTACCACATCGAGCTGATGGTAACGGGGGAAGATCTGCACCTCTTTCTTCTTGCCGGTCTTGTCGTTCTTCTCTTCCACTATCTGCGCGTAGTTCTCCAGAATATCGGTAAGCCCTTTCGGTGTCAGGATGCGCTTCCAGAGGTAATCGGTCTTCAGGCCATCGGGGTTAGGGGGATTGCCGGCACCGTCATTGTAACCCTGGTTGAAGGGCAAAAACCATGAACCTTTGCCTTTGAGATGAGTGCAGAAGCGCACTTCATGATCGTCCACCGCGAAATGAGCAATGCACCGACCGAACAGGAACAACAGTTCCCGGGAATCACGGTCGCGTTTATACTGCTCCACCGCATCCTCCACGGTCTGCTTGGTGAGGCTGTTCTTAAGCTCGAAGGTGGCTACTGGCAGGCCATTGATGAAAAGAGCAAGGTCCAGGGCAAGCTGTGTCTCATCGCGGCTGTAGCGCAGCTGTCTTGTGACAGTAAAACGGTTCAAAGCATAGAGTTCCTCGGCCTTGGTGTTACCGGGAGTAGGAGTGCCATAGAACAGATCAATGTGATGAGGACCGTGCTTGATGCCATGGCGCAGCACATCAATGATACCGCGTTTTGTGATCTCACCCTGCAACCGGGCGAGGAACTTGTGCCTTGTGGGACTGGCATTGTCAAGGTCAAGTGCCTCCACGATATCAGGCTGAGTACTTTTAAGGAAAGCCGTAAGATGTACCAGATCCACCGCATACTGGCGGTCGTAGTCCTGCCACCGTCCAAGATGCCAGCCGGTACCGCCGTATAGTGAACTTGCATCGTGGATGATATCAGATGGTGAAGGGATATTTCCTGTCATTGTAGTTACAATGAGACTCTCAAGACCCTTTTCAGTGGTATCGGTATTCATGTTTCTTCCTCAGCTTTCAAGCTTGAGGCATTCTGACCTATTTTTTCAATAAATTCCAAAGTGTTGATGAATTTGCCAGCAATCTCTGGTAATATTGGACCAAGTTGCCACAACTTTCTCTTAATTTGATTAATCTCACCATTTCGATCTTGCCAATCAACTGTCCAGTTAACACAGTGTGATTTCCATTTCAAGGAAGCTTTAGTTGCCGGAGTAAATTCAACCCATACGTCATCAATTTTCTTCCTATCTAAAAGGTATTCTGCTGAAGGAGTTAATTGAACTCCTATCCAATCTGCTTGCTCGTGCCATGAAGCTGCTTCATCAACTGCCTTACCAACAAAAATATTCTTTATATTTTCATATTCTCCAAAGGAAATAGCACCTCTTACCGGAATTCCCAATTCAATTGATCTAGGTATAATCCTCTGGCAGTGAGCTCCATGGAGGTTTATAACTACAGGAGCTTCTATTTCACTACAAGGAGTGAACAACACAATTGTGTCAGAGATACTCTTTGTATTCACATCATAACTCATGTTACTAATTTTGCCCCTTAATTGTGTTTTTAAGGTAGAGATTTCATCAAGAAGTAGCTCCAACGTGTCAATTGGGTTTGACTTTCTTCCATAGATGCCTTTCCATCCAAGTACATCCAAAAAAGTAATTACACCGGTTTTATCTATATCTTTAATTCCCCTGCTCAAGAGTAACCCTCCCACACTCCACCCGACGGTGCACTCCTTTCTGTATTACTAACCCAACCGGCAAGTTTATTTAAAGAATCTTGAACCTGCTCTTTCGTTAGACCCTGAAGAGCTGCTCGTTCCCACAGCCACTCCAACCAGCCGTCAAGACCAACGGGGTACTCTATTGAATCATGATCAAAATTATTGAACAGGAACGGAATTCCTCCTTTATTACACTGACCACCAATAGATATATTGTTCACATACCAACCAACTTCTGTTCGTATTATCTGGTATGAATCTTCGGATTTTAAGCGTCGTGAATAGACACAAAACTCAAATTCTATACCAAGTGTTTTGTCTTCAGGTTCATCATTTGCATGTACATCTTCAATAAAAGCTAACAAATCTTCAACAGGATGAACATGCATATAAAATTGAGGATTATCCGGTTGAACACCGCGATTCTTAATCATGTATTTATGATGTTTAGGCTCGAAACCTCGTGATTTAAGAGACTCATGAAGTTGGAAGGCGTAATCTCCCATTTTATTAATAAGGTCCTGCACTTCTTCATCCATGCGAGATTCCTTCAACTGCTCCTTTATTTGTACCATGAGTTTTTCGATTTTATCTCGAAAATCTGTTTCTTCTTCAGTAAGTTTGATACTCATAGTTCACCTTCCGATGTATCCTCAGTTATAGTACCTTCTTCTCCCTCATCCAACTCATCCTCAAGCACCTCCGGCTCTTCCACCTCATCTGGCAGGCTCGCTGCTGCTTCCCTCATATCCAGCTTCCCGGTCACAACATCAGCAATAAGGCGGGTGCGGTATTCACGCAGGAGGGCGATATCACGCTCAATTTCAAGTCTTGTAGTAGTAATTTTTGTAATATGTTCCACTATGTATTCAAATATCTGCTTTTGTACTATAAGCGGAGGAACTACAAGACAGAGATTTGCAATTGTTGATGTATTCAGGCCGCCAAGAATCGCACCTCTTCTAACGGCTTCAATCTGTCTTTTTACATAGGGAGCATCATGTAACAACATTTCTATAAATAGAGAAAGAACTTGTTGAGAATCCAATCGAACTCTTATTGTATCAGAATCTGCAACACCCTTTGAAGCATTTGGAGGTACAATTCTGCATTTACCTATGCTCCCCTTTCGAGTCAAAACCAAGTCTCCTGGCAACAATTCATAACGTTTCAAAGAATTGAACTGTTGAGGAGTAAGCCATCTTCTGCCTTTTGAAAAATCACCGCTAATGGTATTCTCTTGTCCATAGAGCTTGAAGCCGGTGTCAGAATCTTCGAGTTGAGTGAGAGATGAACCAAATGGTCCCATTTGAATGCCTACTTCTAACTTTGTAACTAAGTATTTCAGCCGTTTCACTTCCCAACCCTCCGGCACATCCCCCAGCCATTCCACACCCGATGGCTTCAGCTTCACATTCGGGTCCAGCCCTCGAGTGACAGCGCGGTGGATGATGGCCTGCTTCTGCTCTTCCAGCAGCTTGATCAGCTTCTGCTTGGCATGGATGTAGCGCCTGATGCGCCGGTCCATGTAATCGAGGTAGCGGACGATGGAGGATTGTTCGGAAAGAGGTGGAAGGGGAACACGTTGAGACGCAAAACCATCGTATCGAAAATCAGTTGATCTTTCACGAATACCCTTAGCTAGAGCCATAATCCACTGGGAACGTGCCATTTCACGAACAATGTACGAATAATAGTATGAGTTTGCATCCCCACAAGGTTGACAGACCGAATACACTGGAGTACATTTTCCATCTGAATCTGAAACACCAATTGCACCTGCGAAAGCATCCATTGCATGAATTACCAAGTCTCCACGCCGCACACCCTGATACCCAATCTCCTTCAATGATTCAGTGAAGCCACGAACACGTCTGTTTTTTCTTAAAGTTACAATCCCATCACGGAAACATGTAACTACATCATCATCTTCTCTGGTAGGACGATTCATTTTCTGGAACAACCATCTGGCACGTTCAAACTCCCAATGCTCCGGCACCTGTCCCAGCCATGGCACGCCAGAATCCTTGTACGCAGCATACGGCTTCAGGTCATGAATCATTAAGCACCACTCCCCACGTTTACTGGCACGCAATCATCGAGTTTTCTATGCAACAGTGAAATTAAAGAAAGGTAATCCGCTGCATCGTCCTCACCTTCCCATAGAATCTTTGGTTCATGAGCTAAAGGATTCCTTACAGCTGTAAAACAACCTTTTAAAAGTGATGCAAAACCCTTGTGTTCTGATTTTTCGGTTTCAGTCCGTAAAGAATTCATCGCAAGAATTGGTTTTTCAACCGAAAAAACCTTGTCCACAAGTGCTGCACCATCCAGATCTACACCTGACATTTCACGAATTCGTTGTGCTAGCCCTTTCATTGCCTCAAAGACGGCATGGAAATAATTGTCCTGTAAAAGCTCAACTTTGCAGTACTTCAGAACTTCTGTATGTAGAAGTCGTCCCTTAAATTTATTATGAATGGTATTTAGCCTCTTTTCAGCTTCATCTAGCGTACGTGCAGTATTACACTGCCTAAACTTACCATCCGTTCCATATTCCAGACCAGAGAAAGCTAGTATTGCATTAAGATGCTGCCGATGAACCTCGAACTCCTCACTACGGCCAACAAAGCGAACCGGACTTAGAAAGGATTCAATGAATCTAAGAATATGATTAGCAGACTTGTATTGATTCTGCGAATCAAGGAACACCCAACAAAGACGGCTCCATTTTGTGGATTCGCCTGAATTATCTTTAAGTTTACAATACGTAAGGACACGGGAAATATCTGTTCCAGAGCCACATTTGGCAAGCAATCTGGAGAGTTTTTCAATCTGGTTTTCTGGAAAAAAGATAACCTGAGTTATGATCCCATACCTCCAAAAATTGATTGCTTAATTTCCGATGAGATCAGCTTTACAAATTGTGGGGGCAGCGTCCCCCCAATTTCCGGATAGGCCAGATAGAACTCTCTGCAACGTCCCAGCTCGCGGAAATGATATTTGATGGCTGCTGTTTCCCGAAGCCTCACACTCAGCCTGGGTAACAGGTTCTGTCCGTAACTGGCCCGGTCAGCTCCTTTTTGTTCATATTCGTAAATATAACATCCAATGACCCAGTTTCGGAGTGTGAGATTAATGTTCACTGCCTTAGAAGCCTGTGCAGCACATTTCTCATACACCTGCCGGATGGCATCCACGAGGTTACTGAAATCAAAGGTTGCCACATTATGCGTGTTCATAGTGATACACTCATCTGGATGCAGGGACTTATCTGGAACTGGCTTCCGGTTCTTTTTGTCAGTCATTATAAAATCTCCCTGTGTGGACTGCATCCGGGAGTCAGCAACTCCCAAATTATGAGATCAAATTCTTTGGCTAAAGTACATTTGTGCAACGGGTAGTTGCACAAAATGAGCATTGATCTGAAGGCATCTGCCTTCGAGGATATCGTCATGCATTCCCCTTTCCTATGATCTCCGCCAGCAACCCGTCCGTTTCCTTTTCCAGTGCCAGGATATCTGCCCGGATCTCTTCCAGCGAACGCATAGGCTGAGGCTTGTAGAAATACCGGGTGAAGCTGACCTCGTATCCTACCTTGACGCTGGACTCATCTATCCACGCATCTGCAGCGTGAGGCAGCACTTCCCGGCGTATGAATGACTCGATGCCGCCTTCTTCCATCAGTGGTATCTGTTCCGTATCTCTCAGTTCACTGTCGGGTTCATATTCCACTACAACATGTTTCCCGTTCACAGTAGCTTCAAATAATCCTTTCAGCGGGTCAGCCTCGGTTTTACCCAATCTGTGGACCTTTGAAACAACCCTCTCTGCACTTTCATCGCGCTGTGCAAGGCTGTTCTGCACAAGCTTCTGACGTTTGGCAGTAAGCTTGACACCAAATCCACTGGCCATTGCTTCAAGCGCGGAAATGAACACATTGAAATCATTATGCGAACCAGACCCAAGCTTCTCCGCAGCCTTATCAATGAGACCTGCCAGCTGTTCCTCCCCCGTACCACAGGACTTGCGGAACACCTCCCGGGATTTTTCTCCGAGGTCCACAGTGAGGCGCAGTGGCCTTTCCACAGTGACCTTCCAGTAACCAAAAGCTGCATTGGGGAAGATCTTAGACTGCTCTGACTCCTCAAAGGCGAGGAAAGTGTCGCATATCTTTTTGATATCCTCATCAGAAAGCTCGCAGTTCTTCTTGCCCAGATTCTTACGCAGTGGCTTATACCACTGCGTGGCATCGATGAGCTGCACTTTACCACGCCTGTGCTCAGGCTTGCGGTTACCGAGCACCCAGATATACGTAGCAATGCCCGTGTTGTAGAACATGTTAAGAGGCAGAGCCACAATGGCTTCCAGCCAGTCGTTCTCGATGATCCAGCGGCGGATGTTGCTCTCACCCTGTCCGGCATCCCCTGTGAACAGGGAAGAACCGTTATGCACCTCGGCAATGCGACTGCCAAGCTTAGTATTACGCTTCATTTTAGAGAGCATGTTCGCCAGGAACAGCATCTGACCGTCACTGGAACGGGTAAGCAGTGAATACTCAGGGTCACCGGCATGCTCGATGACAAAACGCGGGTCCTTGATCCCATCCTTGCCACCCATACGCTCCAGATCACTTTTCCAGCTCTTGCCATACGGTGGATTGGAAAGCATGAAGTCGAACTCACGCGCAGGGAAAGCATCATTGGCAAGGGTGGAGTGCTCTGGCCCTCCCACAAGATTATCAGCTGCATCGCCTTCGCCTTTAAGCAGGAAGTCTGCCTTGGCAATGGCGTATGTCTCTGCGTTGATCTCCTGGCCATACAGGTGTGTAGCCACTTGCTTGCCATGTTCCTGGGATAGCTGCAGCAGCGTCTCTTCAGCTACGGTGAGCATGCCACCGGTACCGCAGGCACCATCATAGAGCAGGTAAGTGCCGGATTCTATGTCATCAGCAATCGGCAGGAAGATCAGGTTTGCCATGAGCTTCACAGCATCGCGGGGTGTCCAGTGCTCACCTGCCTCTTCGTTGTTCTCTTCGTTAAACCTTCTCACAAGTTCCTCAAAGATCGTACCCATGGCATGGTTATCCGGTCCCGGATGCTTTACCGAGCCATCGCCGTTCAGCACCGGATTCGGACTGAGGTTAATGGAAGGGTCCAGGAATTTCTCGATCAACTTACCCAATGCATCCGCTTTGGAAAGCCGGGGAATCTGGTTGCGGAACTCGAAGTTGTCCAGGATCTCCTGTACATTGGGTGAAAAGCCATCCAGATACGCCTCAAAGTCTGCCTTGAGCTGTTGCTGGCTGGCACGGGAGCGCAGGTCACGCAGAGTGAATTGTGATGTATTGTAAAATGCCTGGCCGGCCGCCTGGCGCAAGGCCTGGTCCTGGTTCGTGATGCCCGCGTTATCGAGCGTGGATTTCATATCAAGCACATTTTGCTTAGTTGGCTCAAGCACCGCATCCAGGCGCCGCAGGACGGTCATCGGTAAAACGACATCGCGGTACTTTCCACGCACATACAGATCACGCAGCACGTCGTCTGCAATACCCCAGATGAAGTTGGCAATCCAATTAACGCTATTATCACTCATTCTGTAACCTTGTAATGTATTATAGACTCATCTTTAAAGGTCATTTCTATTAAACACTTGTTAATTTTTCAAAGACATGCTGTAAGAGGGATAGGAAGCAATGGCTCCAATATACAAGTCGTTTTTAACCTAGTAATTATTTTAATAATAAAAACCAATTGACTACAATCAGAATGTCATCATTAACATGCAATATTTTTCTGTTTTTTCTTTTGAACATTAGTAGATACTAGAAGTTATATTAGTGATATCAGTTATATCTGATTTTTCAGAAAAGTAGATATATACTGAAAACCTTGTTTAACATGAGGATTTGAATGACTAAAAAGAGGGCATCTAACGAAGCACGTAGTCCTGATGGATCCATGTGCGAGTGTAACCCCTGTTCTGCATACAACGTAGAGGCGATCCTTAATATTGATGAGAGAGGACAGATGGTACTCCCAAAAGAGGTACGGGAAAAAGCTGGAATTAAGACGGGAACTAAACTTGCTTTGATAAGTTGGGAAAAAGAAGGTAGTATCTGCTGTCTCGCTCTTATTAAGGCAGAGGATCTTAGCGGAATGGTAAAAGAAGTACTTGAACCATTGATACATAAAGGTGATTGAACAGGAGACATGACCATGACCAGTGAGAAAAATAGCAGTGCCTCTTGCTCATGTGCACCCCGGTCAGATAAAAATCAGTTCATCACTCTGACCAGTAAGATGCAGGCATCTGAAATTCTAACGACTACAAGTGGACTAACTCTTAAAAACAGGCTTGACCATGTCTTTGCCCGTTTGGGTGTGAATCGGACGGGACACACCGTAAAACCCGGTCTTTACAAACTAGGGAACCCTACTTCGGAGTCTTTGGTTTTTGCGTCGGCAAACTACACGCTTAGCTTTGATGCTGTGCGCTTGCAGGTACTGACTGGTTATATCCTTGTGCTGGATACAAAGGGAATTAATGTATGGTGTGCTGCAGGCAAAGGCACATTCGGGACAGACGAGCTAGTAAAACGTATTATGTGGTCGGGACTTTCTAATATTGTCCGCCACCGTACTGTCATAGTGCCGCAGCTTGGAGCCCCGGGAATCTCAGCACATGAAGTACAAAACAGGTCGGGATTCAAGGTAGAATTTGGTCCTGTCCGTGCCAGTGATCTGCCGGAATATCTTAAAACACACAAGGCAACACCTGAAATGCGCAGGGTGCATTTTGCGTTAAAAGACCGGCTGGTGCTCACACCGGTGGAATTGAGACATGCAATAGTTCCCACAATAGCTGCGGCTATTATTCTTTACCTTCTGGCAGGTCCTCTTGCAGCCCTTGCTGCGATCACCACGGTAATTACAGGCACTGTACTGTTTCCTGCCCTGCTTCCGTTAATTCCCACGCATGATTTCAGCACTAAAGGGCTTATTCTTGGACTGTTGGTCGCAATTCCTTTTACAATTTCCTTTGCAGCAAATCCTGTAATGCCCCTCTTAACAAAAGCGATCATATCATTGGCTTTAATTGTGACCATGCCAGCTACAACCGCATACCTGGCCCTTAACTTCACAGGCTGTACAACATTCACTTCAAGGACCGGTGTCAAAAAAGAGATCTATCGATATGTACCCATTATAGCACTTCTGGCAGGCTGCGGAATTCTGCTCCTGATGATCTTAGGAGCAATGAGATTTATGGAGCTGGTCTGATGTTTAATTCATATATAGAAAATACTCTACAATACTATCCTGAAAAGTGTATCAACTGTCTGCGGTGTACCCATGTGTGCCCTCATGAAGTCTTTGGCGAAGGAAAAGGACATGTTGAACTCATGCGACCTGCTGCATGTATGGAATGCGGTGCATGTGCCCGTAACTGTCCTGTCCAGGCAATAGAAGTCCAGAGCGGTGTAGGCTGCGCATGGGCAATGATAGGGGCTGCACTAAGAGGTAAGGATATGGATAGTAGTGAATGCTGTTGCGGAGGAGAGGACGGGTCCTGCTGTTAGTGAACATTCAAGAGTACCTTCCCTTTTTAGATTCTGCTCCCGACCACACTAATGCCGCTAAGATAGTATTTCCACTGCCAGCTCCCAATAGCCTCATGCAAAACCAGCAATGTAACCGACACCATAGATTTTTAAAAATATAGTGTTAGTTATAGAAGCAAAAAGAGGGGATTAAAACAAATTTTATAGAGTATTGTTTTTCGGTGTTAACTGTATTTCATATTGGTGCGGGGGGTGGGATTCGAACCCACGAATTCCTACGAAACAGGGTCCTAAGCCCTGCGCCTTTGACCTGGCTGGGCAACCCCCGCACAAAAGGAATATGTTGTAAATAAGTACTTCACATATTAATATTGCGGAATCTGGTGAATATCAAGTTGTTTTTGAGTAGATCAGTTATAATCACACGCCTTATTTTCATCTTGTAGCTCCTTCAGTTCTTCGGCAAGCATGATCATCACTATGAAGAACATCAGGTAATCGGCTGCGGGGGTTGCAAACCAGATTCCTTTGAGCCCAAATACCAGGGGCAATGTGAACAGAAGGGGCAGCAAGAAGATGAATATCTTGCCCATGTGAATGAACAGGGCAGACCTGACCCGGTTTATGGACTGGAAGTATGTGGCGTTCACAACCACCACACCCTGTACAACCAATGAAAGCACAAATATCCTCATGCCTCCCACAGTGACCTCAAGAAGGAACGGATCATCGGGAGTAAAAAACTGCACCACTTTTTCCGGGAACAGGAAGAATAGCACAAACCCCAAAGCACCCACAGCTACACATGTAGCAATTGCAAGTTTCAGGGTGCTACGCACTCTGCTATACAAACCTGCACCATAATTGAATCCGATGATCGGCTGCACCCCCAAAGCAATACCCTCGAAGAGCATGTAAAATATGGAGAAAGAATAACCCATTATCCCATAGGCTGATACATCGGCATCGGAACCATATTGCAATAACACGAAATTATGAGCAAAGGACAGTATAGACACCGAGATCTGCATGGCAAAGGAAGGCAAACCTGCCTCCATAATTCTCTTTACGGTCTGAAGTTCAAACATCATATTACTAAAGCTGATCCGCAGACCTGCCTTGCTGCTAAAGAAATGTAGCGTCAAACGAACCGCACTTACCGCAAAAGCTATTACCGTTGCAATGGCTGCCCCGGTCACCCCCATATCCATCCTCATGACAAATACATAGTCAAGCACCAGGTTGATCAATACGGAGATCACCATGATGTTCATGGATACCATCGGATAACCATCATTCCTGACAAGCGGGTCAAGGGTGATGGTAAGCAGGAAGAACACAGAGCCAATGAATATCGCATATAAGTAGTCATGTGCCATGTCCTGTACTACTGCAGGCGCGGCAAACAAGCTCAAAAGCGAGTCGCCAAATGCAAGACCAGCTATTGTGACAACAACAGCCACAACGAACACAAGAGGGAAAACATTGGCTACTATCTTTCCTGCCTTATATCTGTTGGATCTGCCAAGCTCAAGAGCCACAAGGCTGGAAGAGCCCATACCCATCATCACTCCTAGAGCAACAATGCACATCACCACCGGAAAAGCCAGAGTGACGCCTGCAAGCCCCTGGCTACCTACGCCATTGCCTATAAAATATCCATCGATTATGGTCTGGACACCAGCCACCAGAATACCTACAATGGCCGGAAAAACGAATCTCTGGAAAAGCTTCCAGATGCTTTCAGAACGCAGCTGCTCCTCAGTTACCATTTTTATCCTTTGAACAATTAACAGGCTATTTAACCGAACATCCAACTATTTAAAAGGTTTCACCGGGAAGTGACCAGAGAAATGGGCTAAAAGCTTTATCATACCGATCTGAACATTATAAGCGTTTTATCTTTCTCCGCCTTATGGTCTACAATCACCGGAGGATATCCGATACCCTGTGGCGGGATATGTTTCTCCAGAGCATGGATGTCCTGCGAGCTCATGTTCCTCAGTTCAGGCACCCATTTCTTAATGTATTCACACTCTGGATCGAATTTCTGCTGCTGCAGCCAGGGATTGAAGATCCTGAAATATGGAGTTGCATCCGCACCTGTGGATGCTGCCCACTGCCAGTTGCCATTGTTGACACACGGATCATAATCCACAAGCTTCCGGGCAAAGTA
Organism: Methanomethylovorans hollandica DSM 15978; assembly: GCF_000328665.1. Classification (NCBI taxonomy): domain Archaea; kingdom Methanobacteriati; phylum Methanobacteriota; class Methanomicrobia; order Methanosarcinales; family Methanosarcinaceae; genus Methanomethylovorans; species Methanomethylovorans hollandica. The sequence continues at coordinate 636,383 of NC_019977.1, read as the reverse complement.
TCGTTCACCCCATCGCCAGTCGATGTGCAGGTCCTTCACAAGAAAAGAAGCCACTATCATCCTTACCCTGTTGTGCATATAACCGGTAGTAGCAAGCTGCCGCATTCCGGCATCCACTATAGGAAAACCTGTGCTGCCCTCGCACCAGGCCTGGAATCTTACGGGGTCATTATCCCACTGAAGTCCATCGAACTTTTCCCTGAAAGCGCGTCCGAATACCCTGGGATGACCAGCAGCAAGCTGAATGAAGAAATCCCTCCAGTAAAGCTCACTGATCAGAGTGTGGTCAGGTCCAAGCTCGTCCATGAAAGAATGGTAGACTTCCCGGATGGAAACTGTTCCGAACCTGTTATGAGCCGAAAGGCCGGTAGTACCCATCCTGGAAGGGATGTTACGCAGCCTGTCGTAATCCATAAACCCGCTCAGATCGGACAGCACTTCCAGCGCATTGCTGCGCCCGCCATGTACAAACAGTTCTTGATTATTGTGATCGAATTCTGGAATTATCTCAAGGGCACCTGAGACGTCTGAATTAAAGAATGCACCCTTCTTAACTGGCACTGGCACCTCCACCTGGAGCTTGCTGGCTGCCCTGAAGAATTGTGTAAATACCTGATACATCTTTCCCTGCTGAGTTTTCACAGAACCTGGCACCTGGAGTGTTGCATCATGGAACTGATGGAACTCTGATCCATGCTCTGCACACACTGCAGATATCGCCCCATCCCTGTGAACACTGAATGGAGTATAGTCATGGTTCACAATAACAGCATCTATATTCTCTTCACCGATCAGCTTTGCAGTGACCTCATGAGGTAAACCTGAAAACAGATACAACCTGCCACCCAGTGCATTAAGCTGAGCTTCCAGGTCCTTGATGGACCCCAGCATGAATTGCAGAGCATTCTTACTGTATTTACCATCTTCCAGCAACCTGGGATCAAAGATAAAACAAGGCAATACTGTATGTGAAGAGTGAAGAGCCTCGATCAGGCCGGTATTATCATCTATACGCAGATCCCGCCTGAAGATGAAAAGTACTTTATGATACAAATCACTCTACCTCTATAGCTACTTCGTTGTGACGCAGCATAGGAATCACCCATGGAGGATCGTACTGCATCATGAAGGCATCACCCTTCACAGCAATACTTTCAAGCTTTAGGATCTCAGTGAGTTCATGCTTCTTCTGCACATACTTCTCTTTGTTGAGATAACCGGAAAAACGTGTAGTTGCAATCTTACGAGGATCTAAATCCCGAATAGTGATACGTTCATCCCTGGGGTTCGGAGCATTGTCCGCATAATAACCAAGGGGAAGTACGAAAGACATCTGCAGGCCATTATCACTCAGCACTGTTGTCACAGGTGTGGTCATACTTATTCTAATGCCTTCAGAGTTACCCCCGAAAATGTAATTTGCAAGTATTGAGAAAGCAGTGTCCTTATCCTTTGCATCAGTTGAAATAAGCGTTTGTTTTGGATATTGCCGTATTTCAACACCTTCTCCCAGAACCCTTAATACCGTATATTCAGCTTTTTTCACAGACATGATGTTTCCCCCTTAAATGTGCACAACTACAGTATTCACTCATCACAACAATACTATGAGTATATCTGCGTTAGTACTTAAAGGACTGGAAAAGCAAAATAAATAACTGCGCTGAAAAATGATAAATTTATGCGCCAACCGGGATTCGAACCCGGGTTTAGGGCTTGGAAGGCCCCAGTCATAGCCGCTAGACCATCGGCGCATTGAGTAGCCTATACACGTCTTTTTGTAATATAACTTTTTCGCATCATCATATCACCATTAATGTGTGAAAGAGCACAATAAAAAACCAAAGATAAAACATAAGTGCTCATTCACTGTTCACAGACAGATCACATTTGAAAACTGAAAAACACTGTATATTCACAGTGAATAGCTTGCACGCAGTTCTTTGATCATGTCACGAAGCTCTGCAGCCCTCTCAAATTCCAGGTTCTTTGCAGCAAGATGCATCTCTGCTTCAAGGTCAATGATCATATCTGCCATTTCTTTCTCCGACTTGTCCTCTGCCAGCGCAAGAGCCTCAGAAACCACTGAGTCTTCCACTTCTACAAGTTCACGCTGCAAGGCTTTCCTGATGGTCTGGGGAATTATGCCATGCTGTTCGTTGAATTCCATCTGCAGCTTGCGACGCCTGTTCGTTTCATTCACAGCACGCTCTATAGATCCTGTGATATTGTCAGCGTATAATATGACCCTGCCTTCAGCGTTCCTCGATGCCCTGCCTATTGTCTGGATAAGAGATCTTTCAGATCGTAAAAACCCTTCTTTGTCTGCGTCCAGTATTGCAACCAGCGCAACCTCAGGGATGTCCAGCCCCTCACGCAGAAGGTTAATACCCACAAGCACATCGAAATCACCCTTGCGCAGACTGCGGATGATCTCAGTCCGCTGAATGGTATCGATACCCGAATGCATATAGCGCACCCTGATACCCAGCTCATGCAGGTAGTCAGTGAGCTCCTCTGCCATTCGCTTGGTAAGAGTGGTGACAAGTGTCCTGTAACCCTTTTCAGTCACTTTAGACACTTCTCCTATAAGGTCATCCACCTGATTCCCCACGGGACGAATAGTGATCTGCGGGTCCACAAGCCCGGTGGGGCGGATAATCTGTTCCACCACGGACTTGCTCATCTCCACCTCATATTCTGCGGGAGTGGCAGAAACGTAGATGACATTATTGATACGCTTTGCGAATTCATCATATTTCAGAGGCCTGTTGTCCAAAGCCGAAGGTAATCTGAAACCGTATGTTACAAGTGATTCTTTTCTCGCCCTGTCACCATTGTACATACCTCTGATCTGAGGAATGGTAACATGTGACTCATCGATAACCATCAGATAGTCCTCAGGGAAGAAATCCAGCAGTGAAGAAGGTGGTTCCCCGGGTTTTCTGCCATCAAAATGCCTTGAATAGTTCTCTATACCACTACAATACCCTAATTCTTTTATCATTTCCATATCGAACTTTGTTCTCTGCTCCAGACGCTGCACTTCAAGCAGTTTGTTCTCAGCCCGCAGTCTGGCAAGCTGTCCCCGAAGTTCCTCCTCAATTTCTACAAGTGCCTTATCTATGTATTCCTGAGGCATCACGAAATGCTTTGCAGGATATATGCCCAGTGTCTCCCCCGTGCCCAGTTCTTCCTGCACCTTGCCTGTGAGCGGCTCGAAATAGGCTATCCTTTCGATCTCATCACCGAACAGTTCTATCCTTATGCCCCGCTTCTCCTGAGCCGGGAATACCTCTATAGTATCGCCCTTTGAGCGGAAGGTGCCCTGTGAAGGTTCTATATCATTACGCTCATACTGGATATTAATTAGATCTGCAAACAAAGCAGAGCGATCTATCTCTTCACCTACAGTGAGCATCACAGTCATAGCACGCCATTCCTGTGGTGAACCCAGGCTGTAGATACAGGAGACACTTGAAACTACGATCACATCTCTGCGCTCCATCAGAGATCTGGTGGCAGACAGGCGTAGCCTTTCGATCTCGTCGTTGATGGAAGCATCTTTTTCGATATACGTATCCGTAGTGGGAAGATAAGCTTCGGGCTGGTAATAGTCATAGTAACTGACAAAGTATTCAACGGCATTGTTCGGGAAGAACTCTCTGAACTCAGAGAACAATTGTGCTGCAAGGGTCTTGTTATGCGCTATCACAAGGGTAGGCTGCTGCACATTCTGGATCACGTTAGCTATTGTGAAGGTCTTACCTGAACCGGTTACACCTAGCAATGTCTGGTGTTTTGCTCCTTTGTTAATACCTTCAGTAAGCCGGGATATGGCCTCCGGCTGGTCACCTTTCGGACAATATTCAGATACTAATGTGAAAGGGCGCATATTCTCGTTTTATCTTATTAAAGGAGTATAAAAGTATGCATGGTAAAATGTGGTCAGATTTTCACACTGAAAAAGAACAGACCAGAATGTTCACTCAAAAAACATGATCACATGTTTTCAGTAAATATGTAGAAGCTTGTGAACAGATTGGATCTTATGGACCTGTGAATCTAATATACATAGAAGATTCACCTGAAAAGGAAAAAAGCCATGAGCATCAGAACTATGGTAAGCAGTATGAGGGTCTGCACACTTTTGCTGTCCGTACCAAGGATTATAGGTATCGGACCCAGCATAATGATACCTGCGCCTCGCACTTCTGGCTGTGTGAATACACCTTCCGGAATCTTATGAGGCTGTGCACTGCCATCACTTGTCTGATAACGTGCAGTGTTATATCCTTGCTCACTACTACCTTCGCCTGAAGAAATCGAATTACCGATCAGGACCAGAATAGAACCAATGAACACAGATAATATCCCCAGGGAGATCAGAACTTGCGCTATCATCACATTTTCCTCCGGATGAAAATGTATATGAGGAACATAAAGAACCCCGCATAAAGCATATAAGTGGTGATCTGAGGAGAAGAACCAAAAACTATTGGGATTGGACCGATCAGTATAAGCCCACCTGAGTTTCCGGTGTCCCTGTCACTATGCATGGTGGAAAAGAAAGAACCTGCAAACAGCAGCAAGACCCCTATGGATATCAGATAGTAACCGATCCTGATAATATCTCTGGAGGATGCCATAAAAAATAGTAGAAGATGTACTTAAATCATATTCTGACGAGGAATACTCTGATATACCTGAAGCTCAGAAGGTTCATCAGAAATATATCTGTACTCCCGCTGTGTCCTGTTACCTCTACGCTCAAGAATTTCCTTACCGAACATACGGGATAGATAGGTTGACACTGTACTGAGCTTAATAGGACCATATATTTTCTCGTAGTGCTGCTGTATGTCCTGAGATGAGAACCAGACACGCGGATATTCATATTTGAGGAACAGTTCCAGCCGTTCATTGATCGTGAGTTTAGTATCCCCTATCTGTTCCTGAAAAGAAGGAACCTTGCGCACTGAAGTTACAGGCTGTTCTTGCCTGAACTGTGGTTGCTGCGGCGATTGTTGCCGCGTGTTATCAACAGGTATATACTGGTTCACAGATGGATTAGAAGGTTGTGATGGTGCTGCGTATTGAGCCGCAGGCGGGTGAAAGTAACTGGAATGCATTGGAGGCACCATTTGCTGGTACTGCGGATACACCGTATATGGATATGCCAAAGGTTGCGGTGGTGAAAAGAAAGGTTGTGGCACTGGTTGCATAAAAGTTGGTGATGATTGATAAAACTGCGGCACGACCTGTGATGAAGGTTGTGATGGTATCTGTTGATAAGAACCAGTGTAATTTGTCACAGAAGCAGAAGAAGGTCCTGATGCCTGGACTTTCTTTCCTGTAAAAGAATCTATGAATGTGACCAGGCATTTTTGCCATTCATCCCCTGTAAATTCAACATTTACATGCGTCCCGTCTTCACCTGTTATTTCGAGCCGGACCTTCATTATTCTGCCTCTGTGCCTTGTGCATCCATTCATCCCCTCAGATTGATGGATTCACGAACCATATATCCCCTCAGACAATGGTTTTCTTTTAGCTTGAATGTTGTGTGTTCACAGAACACTGCTTTATTTTTCTGTGCTACAAAGATATACATTGTAGCAATAATATATAAATATTATGCTGTTTGTAGTGTGCTTATTTGTCTGCAATACATATAGAGAGAGAATAAAGCTTTATTTAGTTAAATAAGCCAAATTATCTCTTTTATAATTATACTACGTAAAGAGATATCGTGAACTTGATAGATAAATGTTTCTTATATTACTCCAGTAGAAATAAAGGGGTTGTTTTTTGGCTTGAAAACTGTATTTATGCCATTAAAAGATCTCAAAACACCATATTATATAACCTATTCACTATTTACCGTCCATAATAGAACACATCTCTGTGAAATGCAAATATAAATATACAAAACATCTGAAAGACAATATCGAATTGAATCTCAGTCGGATTTATATCAAATGATAAACATAGAGGCGTCTTATGACGAACACTAGCGCAGATACTCCCGTTGATACCGGCGCATCCGGAGACAAAAACCGGACTGAATTTGAGAACCTTAATAAAGAAGATGCTAGGTCACTGCTCAACGAGATAGAACTGCTGAAAGTCAACAACGAGAACATGAGGGCAAAACTGCTTGAAGCCAGCATGATGAACAATTCCTACATGGAAGAGATCAGTAAGCTCAAAAAGCAGATAGAGCACCTGACAACACCCCCTTTATTCATCGCCAGTATCATGGAAATAGAAGATGATATGGTCCTTATAAGGCAGCATGGCAACAATCAGGAAGTAATGACAAGGATCCCACCTGCCTTTTATAGAAAACTTGAGCCAGGCATGAGAGTTAGTGTGAACGGCGCCTTTTCTATAATATCGATAATACGCAAAGGTACTGACATCAGAGCTCAGGTAATGGAGCTAATCAATTCTCCGGGAATACACTATGATATGATAGGTGGCCTTGATGAAGTTATTAAGGAAGTAATAGAATCCGTAGAGCTACCATTGACAGAACCTGAGCTGTTCTCCAACATAGGTATTGAGCCTCCGAATGGTGTTTTACTGTATGGAGCACCAGGCACAGGGAAGACCTTGATCGCAAAGGCTGTTGCCTCCAGCGCCAAGGCGACATTCATACGCATGTCAGGTTCTGACCTCGTACAGAAGTTCATAGGAGAGGGAGCGAGACTGGTCAAAGACGTATTCCAACTTGCCCGCGACAAATCTCCTGCTATCCTATTTATAGACGAGATCGATGCTGTGGGAGGTATGCGTACCCATGATGGGACTACCGGCTCAGCGGAAGTGAACCGAACTATGCTGCAGCTGCTGGCTGAGATGGACGGTTTCGATGCAACAAAGAATGTGAAAGTTATTGCCGCAACTAATCGAATAGATCTCTTAGACCCGGCGCTCTTGCGCCCCGGCAGGTTTGACAGAGTAATAGAAATACCTCTGCCTGACATGGTGGCACGTGTGGAGATATTGAATATCCACACCCGGAAGATGAAGCTTGCAGAGGATATGGATTTCGACAAGCTTGCCAAGATAACGGCAGGACTTAGCGGCGCTGACCTTCAGGTAATTACCAAGGAAGCAGGTATGTTCGTACTCAGACGCCGTGGAGAAAAGGTAACTATGAAGGATATGATGGATGCTTACGAGAAAGTAGTTTCAGAAGAGGAGACATCCACACCATCGGGTATGTTCGCATAGAACATATCCCATTTATCCTGAACGAAAAGTTAATATTAGTTAAGCGTATTTTGGATATGCTGTCAAAGTTAATACCGTAATGCTCCGATAGTGTAGCACGGCCAATCATGCAGGACTCTCACTCCTGCGACTGGGGTTCGAATCCCCATCGGAGCACTGTTAATTTTTTTATACTCCTAACTTCTGATAGCGTTTTCTACCCACTTCTTTCTAATGAATGTGGGATATTAAAGTTTCGATTGCGTACGTAGTTCATTATGCATACCAACACCACAGGAATGATTTTTAGGCTCATGGTGACGATATCTCACACCAAAACATACTTGCATATGACCCACACAATTAAATGGGGGTATAGGTAATCCCATAGAACAAAACAGAGTTCTTGTAGAATTATGTCGAAAAAAAGAAATCTCGGAATCTAAAAACAATCCGGGATTTAAACGATTTCTTCCTTAGTGTAGTCTAAGCCAGGCTTATTTTTTAATCATTGTTGTTGAGGTATACTGTTCTATATTGGCGTTGTCTGTAGATTCTTCACCAATGATATCAGTACCCTCAAAAACAATTGATCCTGTGGCTGTGGCGTCTCTAGTAGTCCCTTTCACTGAATAGAAGGTGCCATCTTTCACAGTATATTTTACTTGTGTAATGTCCCCCACACCAGCCCAGTCAGCTGCGATGGTTGCCGTTCCGCTGTAGTAACCTGTCTCATCGTCATAATATTGTCCATCAATTGAAACCTCAGACAGGCTTGCAGAAGCTAATTTTTTGTTTACTGTGAAAACATCATCCGTTGTCGTCATGCTCCCCCAAAAGGAGTGATATACTCCATTGACATCATTATAGTAGCAACTTAGATAAATCTCTGTACTTCCGTCTATGTTCTCATATACGTCAATGTACGTATCCATTGATTGCACATCATCGTTTGTAAATTGCCAGGTTGCAGATCCGGATGCACCACTTCCAGAAGTTTTCGAGTCGCTCGCTGCACTTGCACTTGCGGCCATTAAAAATAAGACTACAATGCAAGCAGCAAGGGTATATACTTTCTTCATATTCGTTCCCTCCACTACTTTTGGACTAGCAAAATCAAAATTAAAATCAGGAAATCAGTGGAAAGTCCGTCTGCAAAAATGCAATATGAGATTGGGTACCCACATAAATCAGACTATTGAACGTTTTATCACTACTCAAAGCGAAAAAACCCTGCTGTTACTAGTCCAATTGTTCTATTATGCAAGTATTAGGATAAAGCATTTTCATAAAAAGAATATTGTGAAATAAACAAATTGATTAAGTGCTTTAATCAATGTCTTCAATGTATATCTTTGATATGTGGCTGGCATGTGAAAGCAACGTTGATATATCTGAAACTGTTGGGCTGTCGCCTCAGAGAGTAGGAGAGATAATTGCAGGAAAATACGGTTTTGGACAAGTGTCTGATTCCGTAGTTTTCCGCGATTTTGAGAGTGAAGATTCACATAGGAAGAATTACGATATATGGAACTTCGGAAAAGCAACAAATGAAGTTAGACATTTTGGAAATATACCTCCTGAAATCTTCCAGGACAAAGAGAGAGCGCAAGAGTAACTTTACCTATCTATATCAGGCACGGAATGCCCAGGATGCTCTAGGTTGCGATATTATTCCAAACATGTATGAACACCTTACCCATGGTGTGAAAACGTCATCAAGTGTCTTATAAATCATAGCTTTTTAACCCTTGTTTTTTAGGCTACAGATATCGTTTTTTAGAAGATACAAATATGAAATAAATTTATATATGAATATAGTTGCAATTTTTTTATTATTTGTATTGTTGGCAGGGACAACTTATGCTGATATAGTTAATACAGAATATCTAAACAAAGTCGATTTTGATAACAAATCACTTCAGATAAGTGACATGTTAACCAGTTATGAAATAGTAACACCAAAATAAAAACAGAGAGAACATGTGCACTAAAAAAGTTATGGATCATTTTATGAATCTCCTAAACATGAGAGATATAGGTATTGTAGTGAGCCATCAAGAAAAAGAGTTTGGGAAAAACTTTGAGAGATGGATGCAAGATCTGCATGAGGTGTTAACACTTCGTATTTTCTACAGCCCTTTCACAAAATTTTATCCTTACTTTTTTCCATTCACCTTTAAGAGCCTTAAGCTGTTAAGTGTTACAATAATTGTAGCACCCATATCAGCGAGGATAGCCATCCACAACGTCAGCCAGCCGGGGAATATTGCCAGGATGGCGATAGCCTTGATTATCAGTGAGAAGCCAATATTCTGATGGATGATCGCAAGTGCTTTACGACTTAACCGGATAGTAAATGGAAGCTTGCTTAAATCATCTGCCATAAGGACAATGTCTGCCGTTTCAAGGGCCGTATCAGTACCTGCTCCACCCATGGCGATGCCAACAGTAGATAGAGCGAGCGCTGGAGCGTCATTGATGCCATCACCAATCATACCCACTTTGTTGTATTTACCCAGGAGTTCTTGTACTACTGTGACTTTGTCCTGAGGTAATAGTTCAGCCCGATATTCATCAACACCTACCTTTGCCGACATGGCTTTGGCAGTTACGTCATTATCACCGGTAAGCATAATAGTGTGCTGGATACCTGCACTTTTAAGAGCAGTAACCGCATCGGTGCTGTTTTCACGCACTTCATCTGCTACAGCAATTATACCTAAAAAGGTATTTGGAGTCCCAACAATCATAACCGTCTTACCTTGCCCTTGCAGCCTTTCTATCTCCTTTATCACCGGCTCTAGAGATATGCCCTTCTCTATGAACATCCGCGGATTACCAATATAGATCCTCTGTGCATTAATTGTACCGTGTGCACCTCTGCCAGCGATGGCTGTAAAATCTTCTACTGGAACCACTTGATGACCTCGTTGCTGAGCTGCCTTAATGATAGCTACTGCTAGAGGGTGTTCGGAGCGAGCTTCCAAATTAGCTGCCATTTGTAAAAGCTTATTTTCCGGAGTAGAGCCAACAGGTATTATATCAGTGACTACTGCCTCTCCTTTTGTCAATGTTCCCGTCTTGTCGAAGGCAATGGCATTTAAGGAACCGGCTTCTTCCAGGTGTATACCCCCTTTAATTAATACGCCGTTTTTAGCGGCATTGCTGATTGCACTGACAATTGCAACCGGCGTAGATACCACCAAAGCACAAGGACAGGCAACTACAAGAAGAGTTAGTCCACGATAAATCCAGGGTGTCCACTCATAACCTAATAACAAAGGTGGAAGAAACATAAAACCCATAGCTAATGCCATTACGATGGGAGTATATACAGTTGCAAATTTTTCAACAAATACCTGAGATGGAGCTCTTTTGCTTTGAGCTTCTTCTACCATATGAATGATCTTGGCAATGGTGGTATCTTGTACTAGCTTTGTTACCTTCACTTCGATAGAACCGTGAGTATTGAGCGTACCTGCAAATACTTCAGCACCTGGACCTTTATCCGCTGGAATAGATTCTCCGGTGATGGCTGCCTCGTTAATAGCACTTTCACCTTTAACAATTTCGCCATCCATGGCAATTTTTTCACCAGGGTAGACAATCATAATATCATCAATATTAATTTGTTCGACAGATGTTTCCACTTCGCTACCAGAGCGGCGTAACAATGCTGTTTTTGGAGCAATATCCATCAATTGTCGAATGGAACGGCGTGCCTTTTCCACTGTCCATGCCTGTAGCATTTCAGATATTGCGTAAAGGAAGGCAACAGTAGCACCTTCTTCATATTGGCCGATGGCAAAAGCACCAATAACCGCCACACTCATGAGTACACTCATGTTAAAATTAAGACGTGGCAAAGCATGGGATGCCTTCTTAAAATTACCCCATCCACCTAATACCATAGCTAGAATGTACATCGGCAGGTAAGCCGTGGCGGAGCCGCCGAATTTCTCCACTCCCACAGCAATAACCAAACTAACACCAGATAAAACAGCACGAAGCATTTCCCAATTAATTTTTTTCACCGGTTGAGCTATAGACCGCTGCTGCACTACCGGATTAATCTTATAGTTCTCATCCTGTCCTAATTGCCTGATGTCTTCCAAGCTAGCCCTTCCTTCAACTGCAAGCTTGCCTGTCATGGTGTTCAAAGAAGCGCTTAGAACTCCAGGTAATTCATTAACTGCTTTTTCGAACTTTTGGGCACAATCCAGACAGGTAATTCCGTCTACTTGAAAAACAGTAGGCGCTTTGTTTTTGACTTGCTCCATTGGGTTAATCGTATAATTTTCATCCTGCCCTAGTCGTCTGATAGCTGCTAAGTCAGCCATCCCTTCAACCGTAAGCTTGCCTGTCATGGTGTTCAAAGAAGCGCTTAGAACTCCAGGTAATTCATTAACTGCTTTTTCAAACTTTTGGGCACAGTCCAGACAGGTAATTCCATCTACTTGAAAAACAACTTTTTGTTTATTAATTACCTTTAGAATTGATTGTGTCATGTCCTCGTGTCCTTAAATTATTTAAATGTGATTAGCTGTGTTGAACATGCTCGATACCTTGGTATAACAAAGTAGCAATATGATCATCACTGAGCGAATACCAAGCATTTTGACCTTCCTTCCGGTATTTAACTAATTGAGCTGTCCGTAGAAGTCGAAGTTGATGAGAAACAGCCGATTGACCCATATCAATAACATTTGCAATGTCACATACGCACATTTCTCTTTTCGACAGCACCTGCAGTATTTTTAAGCGTGTAGTATCCCCAAGGATTTTAAATAAGTCCGCTACTTGCTGAGCTTGTTCCTCGGGAATGAGCTCAGACTTAGCTAGACTAATTGCCTGGGGATGCTCGCACAATTCTTCGCATAAGTCATTGTCTGTCTGTTTCACTACCCTATTACCCATATGTGAACATATAGTCATATATCATATAATACTTTCTCTGACAATAGTCAATTTCTATTGTCCCATGATGATGAGTTATCGATAGTCAAGACAGTCTTACTCTTTATTATTTAGAACAGAATTACTTTTTTGCGAATCACATACTCGCTATCACTACTAATGTACTATAAGATTCAACACCGTAGCACTTCGCAGTATCCGAGGAATAAACACTTTCTGTTTCCAACGAGGGCAATGCAGAAAATCTTACTGAGAAACAGAGAAGAAGCATTTCTGCTTTTGAGTTCATGTTCGAAGAAAACGAAGAAAACGTACCTATATGGAAAAAATAGGTAGGAACTGAAATTGAAAAGTGAAGATAATATAAAGAATCATTAAAAGGCAGTATTCTTTTTTACTATACGGCCAGCATCTTCTCAATAGCCTTTCTTGCCTTTTCAGCAATATCTGTGGACACTGCCACCACCGGCCTTAAAGTTTCCAGAGCACTGTAGACTTTGTGGAGATCGGTCTTCTTCATATTGGTGCAGATGGCTTCCGCTGAAAGAGAATAGCAGGACTTCCCAGGACACTTTTTCTTCATCTGGTGCAAAATACCAACCTCGGTCCCTATTATGAATTCCTTACTGTTGCTTGAACAGACATGCTTGATCATTCCTGATGTAGATAACACCTCATCCGCAAGGTCAATTACCTCGGGTTTACATTCCGGGTGCACCAGCACTTCTGCAGTCGGATGGAGATTACGAACCTGTATAACATCTTCAAAGGTTATCCGATCATGCACGAAACAGAACCCTTCCCAGGGAAGGATCTCTTTTGAGGTGAATCTGGCAACATAGCGAGCAAGATTCCGGTCTGGAACGAAGATTATCTGTTCCGCATCCAAAGAATTCACAACGTTCACAGCATTTGAAGAAGTACAGCAGATATCCGATTCTGCCTTCACTTCTGCAGAGGTGTTGACATAACACACAACAGATGCCTGTGGAAAACGAGATTTCAGTACCTGTAGTTCTCCTACGGTGATCATCTCAGCCATAGGGCAACAAGCATCAGCAGCTGGTAACAGTACTTTCTTTTCCGGTGAGAGTATAGCAGCCGTTTCTGCCATGAAATCTACTCCGCAAAATACTATGATATCTGATTCAAGACTTGCTGCAGCTCTGGAAAGTTCCAGCGAATCGCCTACAAAGTCAGCAATATCCTGCACTTCTGCAATTTGGTAATTATGAGCAAGGATAATTGCGTTTCTTTCTTCTTTAAGCTTGAGTATTTCCTCTTTCAACAAATCAGGATTCTGGAGGGCTTTTAAATTTAGTGGCATGGTCAGTTTTCAAGATGATTCTTTACGGATAGCAATAATCGATTTTTCCTGTTATTAATGGCAAAGTAATATAAAGTGACATTGTAGTCACAATCGTGAACTTATATAGATATTTTCTATATAAAAGTTACGCTGAAGCAAATGAGCAACAACAGAACCTTTATTTTATCAGAATAAAATTTTCATCATGCCCGAAATTTCAAATCATAGAGAGAGCAAGCTTTTTATGTTAAAATAATGTTTCACAATTGTGAAAATATCTAATAATGACTTCTGATCAATAAAAATAGTATGTTAAATCAATCTTTTAAACATATATCACATACATTTCAAAGAGATATTATGGGGAGTTGCTGTGAATATATCTGATATCAGGAAAGATTTTCCTATGCTGGAGAATGTAGCTTACCTCGATAATGCTGCTATAAGTCTATCTCCTGAACCGGTTATCCATGCCATGAACGAGTTCGAGCATTTATATAGGGCTAATGTGGGCAGAGCTGTACACCGACTTGCAAAGTTCGCTTCGCAGCGTTACTTAAGTGCTCATGAAAAAATAGCAGGTTTCATCGGCGGTGAAAATGGAACTACTGTCCTTACGAAAAATACGACAGAAGCCATAAATATGGTGAGCCCATATCAAAACTATAAATACTATCTTTCTTAATGTTATTGTGGGGATATGAATGGAATTCAGAGAACTCTCTGATGATCAATGGAAATTTATGAAGCCACACTTACCACCACAACCAATTACCGGAAGAAAGAGAGCTGATGACCGTAAGGTTATCAATGGTATTCTCTTTGTTCTGATAACAGGTTGCAGATGGGGAGATATGCCAGCTATTTATGGTTCCCAGGCAACTGCCTGGAGAAGGCTGAAAAGGTGGTCAGAGGAAGGTATATGGAACGAGATAATGGAATCTCTTCGGGATTCCGCTTACCAGAAAGGTAAGTTCTCGTTGGATACAGTGTGTATCGATAGCAGTTTCATCGAAGCTAAAAAAGGGGAGAGGACTCCTCGTACAACGGTCACAAGAAAAGAAAAGGCATAAAGATTCATGCATGTGTAAGTTGTGAAGGTTTTCCTCTTACAATCCAAATATCTTCTGGAAAAGAGCACGACAGACAGTACTTCATTGAAGTTATGGAGAATATTAAGGTCAATACCCATGGAAGACCAAGAACAAGACCTCTTGAAGTTCTGGCAGATGCTGCATACGACGATGCAGAGATCAGGCAGTATTTAAGGTCCAGAGCTATCAAAAGCAACATACCGATCAATACAAGGAACAGTAAAAGAAAGAAAAAAGGAAGACCTACTCGATTTGATGAGGAAACATATCATTACAGAGGAACTATAGAACGATTCTTTGCATGGTTGAAGATGGGATTTAGAAAACTGGCAAGTAGATATGAAAGGCTTAATGTGGTTTTCAAAGGATTATTAGATATTGCATGCTTTATGTTGTGTTGGAAAAAGGTGTGAGAGAAGTTTTGAAATAGGCTCGGTAGTTAGTGGCCAAGAGTGGCAGAAGGGTGATAGCATTGTGACTACAATACTTGAGCATCACTCGAACTTCCTGCCGTGGATAAGATTAAGAGACAAAGGAGTGACAGTTTCTCTGATAAGACCTAAGTGCGATGGTTCATTGGATCTCTCTGAGCTAGATGCTGTAATCGATGATAACACAAAGCTTGTAGCTGTTACTCATGCATCCAATGTCCTTGGTAATATTTTACCTGTGAAACATATTGCTTCCATATGTAAGAAACATGGAGTAAAATTACTGGTTGACGGTGCTCAGTCAGTTCCTCATTTACCTGTTAATGTAAAAGATCTTGGATGTGATTATCTATGCTTTTCCGGGCACAAGATGCTTGGCCCAACGGGGACTGGAATTCTCTGGATGGGAGAAACTGATATTAATCCCTTTGTGGTGGGTGGTGGGATGATAGATAAGGTCTCAGAAGAAGGTTATACCTTAGCAAGCGGTTATCAGAGATATGAAGCTGGAACATCTCACATCTCAGGTATGATTGGTCTGGCAGAGGCAGTAGATTACCTCAACCAAACAGATATGGGTGCTCTTCAGAAACGAGAAGAAAAACTTACTCATCGGATGATCAAAGGTCTTTCTGGAATAGATGAAGTTTCCACATACGGCCCTGTGGATGATAAGGACAGAATAGGTGTTGTTTCATTCAACATCCACGGACTGCATTCTCATGAAGTGGCACATATTCTGGATGAAGCTGCTGCTATAATGGTGAGATCTGGAGAGCATTGTTGCCAGCCTCTTATGAAACACCTGGGCCTTGAGCAAGGCACCGTGCGGGCAAGCCTTTATTTGTATAATACAGAAGAAGAGATAGATCTGCTTATTGCCACTGTAGAAGAAATAGCCAGGAGATTATGATCATGTTCATGGAAGTGCCATGTATAAAAGGGGAATTGGATTCATTTCATTCTGATATGCATCCGGTGGTTGAGGAAATACCACTTGCAGTAACAGTAAATGGCCGTCATGTTCTTACTGCCATGACAAGCCCGATGATGCTCAGGGAGTTCGTGATAGGTTTTCTCTATACAGAGAAAATAATCAAGGGACCAAATGAAGTTGAATCGCTGGTCATAGAAGGTAGCAATGCCAGTGTGTTAACAACAGATCCTTTCAAGATCCTTGTTTCAAAGAAAACGGTTCTGAGCGGGTGCGGTGGAACAATGTCTTTTCTCGATATCCAGAGACTCCCCGAGATAAAGTCGGATCTTGTACTTACTTCTGATATGATTCGGAGTTCTGTTGAACAAGCCCTAAAATCCGAGCTTCATGTCCTGACAGGAGGTATACATGTAGTGGCTCTATATAATGCATCTGGAAAGATGTGTGTTGTAGAGGACATCGGCAGGCATAACGCGCTTGACAAGGTGATAGGGTATGCTCTCGAAAAAGAAATTGATCTTTCACAGACCTATGTCATATGTTCTGGCCGCATTTCTTCTGAGTTGGTTAGGAAATGCCTGATAGCGAACATACCTATTGTTATTTCGAGAGGTGCTACAACCACTCTGGCAATTGAAACAGCAAAATCCAGAGGGCTTACAATCGTAGGCTTTGTGCGCAGCAAAAAGATGAACATCTATTCAGGTGAAGAAAGAATAGAGGGTAATGTACCTGATAGCCTGAAAATTCCGTAATAAAGTTGATGCAATATAGTTGATGATAAGAACCATTTCAGGCTTTTTTTGCCTATAAATCTATGTTTAAATAGTAACATTGAGTATAGTGAGTTGTCAATTCACGATTGTGATGGATTGTTGCCAAGATGGCGGAAAGGCTAACGCAGTGGACTGCAGATCCATTATTTCCCGGTTCGATTCCGGGTCTTGGCTTTGAGGTGATCCCTTAGAAAAAAATGCAAAAGACCTCTAAAAGATAGTTTGCACTAAATCCCTATGAGACCCTCTAGAAAAGAACAGGATAAAAAGAATAGCATGAAGCAAAGCAGGTAAAGAAAATGAATTCAGTAAGCTACGAGATCTTTGATAATGCAAAAAAGGCTGTCATTGATCTTGATGAACGGTCAGTTGAAAGAATAGCTCGAGAAGCTCTTGAAGTTGGTATCAATCCAGTTGATCTGATAGAACAGGGATTTGTCGAAGCTATGAAGGAACTCGGCGATAGTTTTGAAGCTGGGCAAGCGGAGTTGGCCCAGATATTCGAAGCTTATCAAATAGTGGAAGCTGGGATAGACATACTCAGGTCTACCATAGTAGATTCCAACAGCGATGGATCGTGGTTTGGCAATCTGGTCGTAGAATCTGATGCTGAATTGACGTATCCGTTTGTTTCACATACAACCGATGCCTTGACATCTTTCTACTGTTGTTGACTGAATTGAATTAACGACCGATTACCTCCTTTCAATTTTTTCTAACAATATTTCCTAGGGACTCTCATAATTGATGTTACTTGTTATGCTGCATTCTGAACTTTCCATAATTGATAATTAAAGTAGATATCGATATAATATTCGCTTGATTCCAACGTTTTTTAAAGCTTTTTAGTGTTTGTGGTTGGCATTTTCCTCTTCTATATGATCCCCAACCTTAGTGATTTGCACATATAATGTGTGAGAGTATAGGATGAAATCAAGCATTGCTTCTACATACTCTCTTGCAACATCTACGTCATTTTCATTGTACTTCTTGAGAGCCATTGCATAATTGAATCGTTTCTGTATTTCCTCCTTAGTAACATGTGACAGAAACTCAATCACTTCTTTCGCATTTCCTTCTTCTAGAGCCTTTTCTGCTCTTGGTACTACTGGCCCCTCATCAAGACCAGCAGGTTTCAAGCCAGTATAAGGCGCTCCTTCCCCAGCTCTATGCAACCTAACAACAGTTTCAAAAAACCAGTATTCAGATAGCTCCTTTGCTTCTTTCCCCAACTTCCTCACAGTCATCGCCTTTTCAAAAGCTATTTTAGTTTCTGATTCGGCTTCTTTTGGTATCCATGGTAAAATCAGATTTACATTTCCCAGTTCAAGTGCCATAATAGCAGCTTTTACCACTGGGCCATCTAGTGTATCACAATGTGGTGGCATGTAATTCCCCCTAATGAATATTAATCGTATGTGATATTTCAAACTTGCTTCTACAAAGCTCAAAAAAGAAGTTCTCCAATTGATCTGTTGGAATGAAAAGTCAACTTCAGACCATTGAGGAACACAATACAGTTATTAATTATGGACCAGACAATCACTGTTTTTTGGATTCATGTTGCAGGAACCTCATTTGAATATCCGTTGATTTCATAAAAACTCTGCCTGGAATCAATGAAATTGAACCTTTCCATTAATATATGCTCGTCTTTAAGCCTGTTTATGGCATATCTGACTGTTCGTGAAGGGAGGATTGTTTCACGAATTATATCTTTTTGTGTCATTCGACCATTTGCTTCAAGGATTTTAAAGACAAGTTTTGCCGATGGGGGCAGACTTTCCAGCTTTTCGTAGTTTATATTATTTACAGCTGTGCTTTCAACAAAAACGATTCCTCATAGTGAATCACCGACTTCACAATAGTGAACTTTGTACTTAAATGTTTTGCTCCTGCATATTCTAGCTTATAGTTATACCTATTAAGTAATAATATTTCTAGCCAATTATCACAATATCAAAAGTTCCTCCCATACACGAAACTGCAAAATCATGGAAATGTTGCATATTATCACACATCTCATCGTAAATTGAACTTGAAACATATATCTGTCTTCGCGCAGATGTTAAGAAAAAAACAGGTAGAGGTAATGTTATTTATTATTTGAATGTAAACAAAGATACATGAATCAGGGAACTCACACCAGAAGGTGGATCCAATTGAACGATGAGATATTTGAAGGGATACACAAAAATTTAACAGTGGAACATATAATGACTCCTAAAGAGGAATTTTGCTTCTATTCCCTGGATTCTGCATTACAAAAAGATATTACAATCTTTCCAATTAAAGATAAGAATGGGAGAATTACTCGATATTTTGATAGCAATTATTCCGAAGAACACTACATACTGCCCGATAAAACAGTTTCAAAAGACTTGGACATAATGTCATTGATAAAAATTTTAGATAGAAGCTCTTTCTTCTTTGTGATCCATGCAGACATTGTGGGAATAGTTACAGTCTCAGATCTCAGAAAAGGAGCTGTAAGGATGTTCTTCTACTTGCTGCTTTACAGATTGGAAAATCAGATGAAGATATTCTTCAAAGAAAGAATGTCTGAGGATGATTTTATAAATATTGCAAAACCCAGATGCAGAATGCAAAAAAAGGATTATGAACTTTCTGTTTTCGAGGAATGCTCCTTTTATGATTACCTTGCAGCACTGAAAAATTATAACGTATTTAAAGAAAAGCATGGTATGTCGATAAGAGATGTGGAGAAATTCGGTGGTCTTGACAAGTTCAGGAATTGGATCATGCATCCTTCCAGAGAAGAAGTAAAGCTGAAAATAGATTCGCAATTAGATTATAACAATTATCTATTCAAGCAACTTGATCGAATTCAGAAATTAGAAGAATTGTTAAAAACCACCTGATTTTACTAAATTATTACATATACTTATTTCTTAATTTACATACGGGATAGTCCATGGAAAAGAGGCCGTCCTGGATGGCACATAGAGTGCACTGTAATGTCTATGAAATATGGATCAGAACAGCTGGATATACATGGTGGTGTTGTGGACCTCATTTTTCCTCATCATGAGGCTGAGATATTCCAATCAGAGAGTTATAAAGGATCTTGAATACAATAAATAATATAAGATGTGTCTTAAAAGAAGCTTCCGAGAATAAAAATGATTACGGCTTATATGAATTGACACGCAATGCAAAAGAATCGTGCATCACTCTATGGATGAAGATTTCAACACAAGGGATGCAACAGGCAATCTGTTTGTGTTCACCTGCAAGGTAAATTCTATAATTTCCGAAGAAAAAATATGTAAAGCAGCACTTGGAAAAGTACTGGAGTTCTTTTTAGAGATTGATGAAGTACTTGGCATATTTGGAGAAGATGTGCAGGAAAATATTTTCCACCAAATATCTGAAGAAAAGATAATGGAAATGGTGGAACTCAGGGAAAAGGCCCGCCAAGAGAAGAACTGGGCAAAAGCCGATTCTATCGGTGAAGAACTTAAGCAGAAAGGTATAATGATAGAAAACAGCAAAGATGGGGTTAGATGGAAGAGAGTATAGATTTTTTATGTATATATTCATAAATGGCATCGAAGTCACAGCTTCAAATGAAAAATATAAACGTATAGGCTGATCTTTTTTGTTCTGTTGATGCTTTTGTGGCGTTTTTTGCCATTAAAAGCAGGTTTAAATATCAACAGAAAACTATAACATGTGGTTGCATCACAATTGTGAAAAAGCTGTAACATTTAATGTAAATTAACTGAACAATAAAGAAACCATTAGAAGAGTGTAGAATAAAGAAAGCATAGAATAATTATCGAGGTCAAAACTGCTGAGATGACGGAACGGCAACGCGATGGACTGCAGATCCATTTTATCCCGGTTCGAATCCGGGTTTCAGCTTTTTGGTCAATTAATGGATGATAGTTTATGGATATACGCACACAAAAAACATTTGAGGCTTTATTTGCCCTTGAAGATATAAGGGAAACTCTCAGGCAGAGACTTCCAAATGTCACAGGTCCGGAAGATGAAAGTAGTATCCTTGAAGGTGTTAGCAAAGTAAGGAAGATACTGGATGACATAGAAGCCGGTACAGGCACTCCGCAGGTTAGGAAAATTGCCAGTAACATTGATATCCGATCCCGTGAGGAGATGTACATTAATATCCAGCCTATCCAGGCTGCTGGACGGCTTACACCTGAAGCACGCAAGGCTTTAATTGCTTATGGAGACGGCTATTCAACCTGTGATGCCTGCCGCAAACCTTTCAGGCTGGACAAGATCACCAGCCCGCCCATAGCTCCTTTCCATGAACAACTTGCCAGCTTTGTCAATATGGACGCTGCACGCGTAATACCGGGTGCAAGGCGCGGATTTCAGGCAGTGGCATCTACATTGGTAGAAAAAGGCGATTCAGTTATAGTCTCAGGTCTAGCTCATTACACTGAATTCCTTGCAGTGGAAGAAGCAGGAGGAGTTGTAAAAGAAGTACCTATTAACGAGCACAATCTCGTAACTCCTGATGCAACTGCTGAGAAAATAGAGGCCGTAAAAAAAGAAACCGGCAAACTACCTGTACTGGTAATGATCGACCATTTCGATTACCAATATGCAAATGAACATGATGTTAAAAGCATAGCAAAGGTTGCCCATCAATACGATATCCCCTTCCTCTACAACGGAGCATATACCGTAGGTGTCATGCCTGTAGATGGAAAAGAAATCGGTGCAGATTTCGTAGTAGGTTCAGGCCATAAAAGCATGGCATCGCCTGCACCCTCCGGTGTACTTGCAACTACCAGTGAATGGGCTCCAAAAATATTTCGCACAACACAAATGGTTGGTGATGTAACTAAGCGCAAATTTGGTATAAAAGAAGTTGAGATGCTGGGCTGCACATTGATGGGATCCACGCTTATAGGCATGATGGCATCTTTTCCCACCGTAAAGGAAAGGGTGAATCATTGGGAAGAAGAAGTCAAGAAGTCAAATTACTTCATTGACGGCTTACTTGCCATTGAAGGTAGCAAGGTACTCTCAGAGTACAAACGCAAACACACATTATCCAAAGTTGATACTACCAACAGTTTCGATATTGTTGCAAAAAGCCACAAGCGTAAAGGCTTCTTCCTTTCGGATGAACTTTCAAGCAGAGGCATAATCGGAGAGTTTGCAGGAGCAACCAGAGTATGGAAGCTTAACACATACGGACTTTCATGGGAAAAGATCCGTTACTTACTGGATACATTCCAGAATATCGCTGATAAGCATGAAATTAAGGTAAACAGAGGTTAATTACAATGACAGATAAGGACTACAGATTAGGAACAATTGCTATACATGCTGGACAGAAACCGGATCCAACTACAGGAGCACTTGCAGTACCGATATATCAAACTACTTCATGCGTGTTCAAAGATACAACTCATGCTGCCAATCTTTTCGCTCTCAAAGAACCTGGCAATATCTACACCCGCATCATGAATCCAACAACAGATGTGTTCGAGCAGCGCATTGCAGCCATTGAGGGCGGTACAGGCGCATTAGGTGTTGCATCCGGTTCAGCAGCCATAACCTACGCCATCTTGGCTATTACTCGGCCGGGGGATGAGATAGTATCCGGAGATAATCTATATGGTGGAACCTATGAACTCTTCAATTACACTCTGCCTAAGCTGGGAAGAAAAGCTGTCTTTGTGGATTCCACAAATCCGGAGGATTTTAGAAAAGCCATCAATGAAAAGACACGTGCCGTCTACATAGAATCAGTAGGTAATCCTAAACTGGACATTCCTGATTTTAAAGCCATTGCAGATATTGCTCATGCTGCAGGAATTCCTCTTGTTGTAGATAATACAACTGCTGTAGGACTTGTCCGCCCTATTGAGCATGGAGCGGATATCGTTGTGCATTCGGCAACCAAATTCATAGGCGGACATGGAAACTCAATAGCTGGTTCAATAGTTGATGCAGGAACCTTTGCCTGGAACAATGGCAAATTCCCGGAATTCACAGAGCCAGATCCCAGTTATCATGGGCTTAAATATTGGGATACTTTCTCAAATTTCCCGGGACTTGGTAATGTAGCGTTCATATTCAAAGTAAGGCTGCAGCTACTCAGGGATACAGGTGCTGCTCTCTCTCCATTCAATTCATTCCTGTTGCTGCAGGGACTTGAAACTTTGCACCTGAGGATCGAGAGACACTCAGAGAACGCCCTCAAGGTAGCCAAATATCTTTCAAACCACCCGAAGGTTTCATGGGTCAATTACCCAGGTTTGCCAGGTCATCAGAGTCATGAACTTGCATCCAAGTATCTCAAGGGCTATGGTGCACTGGTTGGGTTTGGTGTGAAAGGCGGTGCAGAAGCAAGTATAAAGCTCATTGACCAGCTTCAGTTGTTCTCACAGCTTGCAAACATTGGCGACTCTAAAAGTTTGGTTATCCACCCGGCTACCACCACACACCAGCAACTGACCAGAGAAGAACAGGAAGCAACAGGTGTAACCGAGGACTATATTCGTTTATCCATAGGTACTGAACATATCGATGATATAATAGAAGATCTGGAACAGGCATTGAATAATGTGTAAGCTCTAAAGTTTCAAAAACGATCTATAAATCATGTTGATGAAGCAATGATTCATCAACATATCTTTTTAAGTATAGCAAGTCTGGATCAGAATATGGAATAGACAAATTAAGACATGGCACTAAACTTATAAAGCGTGGCTTCACATCGATGCAAAAAGGCGGGGTCGTAATGAATGTTACAACTCCAAAACAGGCAAAGATAGCAGAGGAGGCAGGAGCGGTTGCTGTTATGGTACTTCAGGCAGTCCCGGCATGTCTTTACAGCTACTCCAGATGAATCGATCTCGAAAGTTGCAAAGGTGATGGAAGAAAAAAACAATTTCCACACTTCCTGTAGTTGATCAGAACAAACATCTTGTCGGAATAGTATCGAGTGATAGCCTAAGTATATTGCTTGGAAGATGCACAAGCCCAAAAAAACATAGTATTTAACCTGTGATTTAAGAATTTTGAACGCTTATATCCGGAGGAATAAGTAGTTGTAAGAATTGTGGATGATTCGTTATGGTGAAATCGTCCTGAAGTCGGCACCGCTGAGAGAAAGATGGGAACAAACTTTAGTGACGAATATTCATAATATTTTACCAAACAGTAATGTATGGAGGGAAAGGGGGATAATATGGCTCAAAGGTAATGTGGAGACTGAACAATTAAACAAGGGATGTGGTATCTTTTCGTTCTCAAAATGCACACAGTTCAGTCTGGACCAACTTCACGAAATCTGCCTTGAATACTATGAGACTCATGGTATCCATCAAGTGAATTCATTTGCTCTTCGTGTAAGAAGTGTTGGAAATCATGTGTTTACATCACAGCAAATAGCTCAGAAGCTTGGAGCTATAATTCAAAAGTAATATCCCCATCTTCATTGGTAGATAAAGATTTGTTGGCAATACCCTTGATAGATTATAAACGATGAGTTCATAAATGATTTACTTTAATAATGGTGATAAAATGGGAAGAATATATAAGGATATTACATGGACGATTGGTAATACGCCACTCATCCGATTGAACCGCATAACAAAAGGGTTGAATGCTGATGTACTTGTTAAAGTTGAGTCTTTTAATCCTATCGGAAGTGTAAAGGATAGAATAGGACTGGCAATGATAGAAGAAGCCGAAAGGCAAGGCAAAATTAGACAGGGCACTATTATTGTTGAACCGACAAGCGGTAACACTGGTATTGCCCTTGCAGCTGTAAGCGCTGCCAGAGGCTACAAACTTATATTAGTAATGCCTGAAACGATGAGCATAGAACGAAGAAAACTACTGAAAGCGTTTGGGGCAGAACTTATTCTTACACCTGGACCCGAGGGAATGAAAGGTGCAGTAAAGAAAGCTGAAGAATTGGCTACCAAAGACCCGCAGAAACTGTACCTACCACAGCAGTTCCGGAATCTTGCTAACCCTGAGGTTCATCAGAGGACAACGGCTGAGGAAATATGGAGGGATACTGATGGGGATGTGGATATACTTGTATCTGGTGTGGGTACAGGCGGAACCATCACAGGCGTTGCCAGCGTCATCAAAAAAAGAAAACCATCATTTAAAGCAATAGCTGTTGAACCAGCTGAGTCGCCGGTACTGAGCGGTGGAAAGCCCGGTCCTCATCGCATCCAGGGAATTGGTGCAGGATTCGTACCAGAGGTTCTTAAAATGGACCTAGTTGATGAGATCCTGCAGGTTACTGCAGACAATGCAGCTTCAACAGCTCGCAGATTAGCTCTTGAAGAAGGTATACTTGTAGGTATATCCTCTGGTGCTGCTACTTATGCTGCTCTTGAAGTTGCAGCACGTGAAGAATCAAAGGGAAAAACAATAGTTGTGATTTTACCAGATACTGGGGAACGCTACCTTAGTACAGACCTGTTCGACAATTGATGTGGAAGTATTCAAATGGGAGTAAGGGAAGACATTAAAGCAGTTTTTGAAAAGGATCCGGCAGCAAGATCGACTTTAGAGGTTCTCTGCTGTTATCCCGGTCTGCATGCAATGTGGTTGCATCGCATAGCACACTACTTATGGGAGCACCATCTCTACTTTCCTGCCCGTTTGCTCTCTCATATATCAAGAACATTCACGGGTATTGAGATCCATCCCGGAGCAAAGCTTGGAAAAAGAGTATTTATTGACCATGGATCAGGTGTTGTCATAGGAGAAACAGCCGAGGTTGGAGATGATGTACTCATATACATGGGAGTTGTACTGGGAGGAACTGCGCTTGAGAAAAAAAAGCGTCATCCTACTATCGAAAGTGATGTGACCCTTGGTTCAGGCGCGATAGTACTCGGACCGATAACTATTGGAAAAGGCGCTAAGGTAGGGGCTGGTTCAGTTGTGATCAGGCCCGTTCCACCAGGAGCTACTGTAGTGGGCGTGCCCGCCAGAATCGCAGGACCAGATCCTTCATCAGTAGGGAAGCTGGATCATAATGTTTTGCCTGATCCCGAGCTTTTGGTTGTAAGCCAGGTACTAGACAGGCTGAACAGATTAGAAGAGCGGTTCCAAACACATGAAGACTTTATATCCACATCCAGGATCGCTTTACAAAGGACACTGCTTAAACAGGATGAGCAGATCTTGTCTCTGCTAAAGGATGTGATTGACCCGGAAGTAGGGATAGATATTGTCAATCTTGGTATTGTAAAGGATGTGATAGTCGATGGAAAAAATGTAGATATAAATCTGGTATTAACCTCAAATATTTGCCCTATGGCAGAATATCTGAAGGATCAGGTCAGGAGAAAGGTTTTGAGCATGCATGGGATAGAAAATGTTCGGGTCAACATCCTTGATGAGCCGTGGAACTGGGACAGGTTTAAAGGGCAACAAACATCTCAAGATCAGTAATAATCAATATATTTGCAGAGCATCACCTAAATAACTAGTAGGGAAAGTGCAACATCATGAAAGTTAAGTTACCTTCTGGCAAAATAGAAGAGATGGATATTAGGTCCACCACGGTAGAAAGCCTGCTGCGCCAATTAAAAATTAACCAAAGCTCAGTTATTGTGGTAATGAACGAACAGATAATTGCTGAGGATACAATGGTATACAATGACGACGAGCTTCAGATAATTCGTGTTGTTTTTGGTGGATAAGAGAACTATTTGAGAACAACTCGGAAGGTGCAGGACCATGGACCTATATGACCTTTTAGATACACTGCCTGGACTTAATGGGCTATCCAAGAAATCATCGATATTCTGGGAGCGTTACTTATCTTTACCTGCTTTACTTATTGTATTACTTTTCTGATAACCTATACTTCTTCAGAGATCACAGCCTTTTTATGGACCTCAAGCATAAGCCTTTGTTCAGACTTAAAACTACAATATTTAGGCAAAACATGCCCAAGATTTTCCAAAAATCGGAGATAAAAACTATTTCTCAGAAGAATTCGATTTACAGCTAGAATCGACATCCTGCAACATTGTGCATATAGTACAAACTCTTTTAGGAAGATCTGGAACTTCCCCTTTACTTAAATCCAGCGCGATAGACCTAATAGCATTTCTCACATCGTCTTCGAATTCAATCCTGTAACCTCTCTTTTTAGATAGGTATTGTGATATTGCAGATGGAACCATATCCAGCAGACGTGCAATTTCCTGCTGTGAGATTCCAAGGTTTACTAATTCTTCTGCTATTGCTGCTCTTATTGCAGGTAGTACATCCCATACTATAGTCTGACATGGTACTTTCATCAAGCTATAGTAGGTATTGCAATATTAAATCATTATGCTTATTCAAATGATTCTCTTCAACACCGTATGGGTAATTGCAGCACGGATACATCACCAATCCCCTATAAAATAACAATTCACTGTATACTAAATATCCTCTGAAATTAGGAATCCACATCATATAACATAGTTGTCAAGACCTCCCAGATCTGTTAAGTAAATCAGAACACTCTTTTACTCCAAATACCTTAAGAAAGTATCCACTTGAGTATCATAAACTTTTTTATACTAAATTGAAGTAATATTTTTTGTAGATACTTTGAAATAAGGTGCTTATGTTGAAAGTATTTCTTTGATCTTTGAAAGGTATTATGGAGGTTCTTTTGACAAAATATTGTCTAATTAGAATTGAGAATATTTGGAGCTAATTAGATGGTCTCAAAAACTAAATCGTTGAATTTCCAGAACCTATAAATAATACTAAACTAAATCATAATTAATATGTTCCGTAATTTCATTAATAGAAATCAAGAGCTTGAATATTTGAACAAGGAATATAGCTCAGGAACTTTCTCTTTCACGGTGATCTATGGTCGCCGGCGGGTTGGAAAGACAGAACTGATTCAACATTTCGTACAGGACAAGCCACATATCTATTTCCTGGCGGATATGAGGGGTACGCAGTCCAATGCTCTCAGATTCAGGAAAAGAGCTTCAAGTCTGTTCGATAATGTTGAGCCTGCTGTTGATACATTTGATGAGATGTTCGAATATATCCGAAAGCAATGGAAAAACGATGAAAAGCTTATCATAGTTATCGATGAGTTTTCTTATCTGGCACAGGTAGATGAATCTATACCATCGGTGTTCCAGCTTATAGTTGATGAAATTCTAAAAGGTGGGCTTTTCCATCTGATACTCTGTGGTTCTTCAATTTCCATGATGGAAAAAACAACACTTGCTCATTCCAGTCCGTTGTATGGTAGGAGAACGGGACAGATGCAAGTCATGCCCCTGCTTATACAACATATGAAGGGTTTTTTCCCGGGCTTTGAAGCAGACGAGCTTATGAGGATATATGGAGCAACTGGCGGTATTCCTTTTTATCTCAGGTTCTTTGATCTGGATAAAAGCTTTTACGAGAATGTGGAGCATTCAATATTCTCCAAAGAGGCTGTGCTCTATGCTGAAGGTGATTTCCTGCTTCGTGAGGAACTACGAGAGCCTGCTACCTACATGAATATCCTCTATTCCATTTCCAAAGGTGCAACAAGGGCAGGAGAAATTGCCGCTGGAGCATTTTTGGAAACTAAGGACCTTTCTTATTATCTTGATACACTCATGAAGCTTGGATTTGTGAGGAAAGAACATCCAGTGGCAGAGAAGTTGTCTACCCGTAAGACCATTTATTCAATAGATGATCCTTTCTTACGCTTCTGGTTCCGGTATGTACTGGTTCACAGGGATTCCATAGAGGCAGGTGATGCATCATCTGTTATAGAATACCTTGATAGGAGCTATGACCGTTACCTGGGAGAGACTTTTGAGCAGGTGGGAAAAGAAATGCTCATGTATCTCAATTTGCAGGATCAGCTTCCATTCAGGTTCAAATCCATAGGCAGGCAGTGGGGTAAGATCCCTAATATGCCAAAAGGGAAAAACGACTATGAAATAGATATAGTGGCTCTTGACCAGGATTCAAAGAGCATTCTTTTCTGCGAATGCAAATGGCAGAAACAGAAAACAGATGCTGATGTTTACTTCAGCCTTAAGGAGAAAGCAGCTCATGTAAAATGGTTCTTGGAGAGAAACGAGCATTTTGCCCTTGTCAGCAGATCCGGTTTCACGAAAAGGATGCATGAGATTGCCAGAGAAGAGAATGTTTTGTTGCTGACATTGGATGATTATCTTTGAACCGAAAGTGATGGGAAATAGATATTTCTTTAAGCTTTCGTTTATTTACCACAAAGGATAAAATACTTGCAAAATTTTATGAATGGGAAAATGGGCTTTGTAGAAATGCTAGTTTTATATAAAGTCAAAATATAGTTCAACTTTTTGATAAAATAAGGACACTATCTAATGAACGTAAGTTATCCACTCGAAACAGCGAAGAGCCAACAAAAAACAGGGAGAATTTCGATACACTTGTGATTTTAAAGGAGTGTGCTTCCAGTCATTTGCTCCTAAATATCGAATCTCACAGATTTTCGGAATTCTCTTGGAAATGCTGATTTATTGCTATCTGGCTATAAGGCTATCAGGACTGAGTTAGCTAACCTGGATGTTACCATTAAAGGGGAGTCCTGCAAAAATATCGATTGCATCCTTCCCTTCGCCGTTATCAGTAACCTCCACAGGGAATTGAGTGCCTATCAGTAGCATATCTGGGTCGCTTACTTTTGTAATTCTAACCATCATAATCGCGACATTGTCATTGACTTCCAGATCAATCACATCACCATGGAATGTAAGTTTTCCGTAAGGAGACATGATCTGAGCCTGCATTTGTCCCTTGACATTACCTTCAGCATCAATTTGTGCTGTGAATGACACGGTAGTCTTTTGTTCCTCACCGTCCTCATTGGGGACGATGAACCATCCACCCCCGGTCGCTTGGTGTTCGGGAGGCGCTGCTGTTACACTTAACGCCATTGCAAGGAGGACGAAAAGTGCAATTGTTCCAATAGTGAATTTTCCCATTTCTTAACCCCCTTTAAGAGGTTTCTTCCCGGCTCTCTTTTCGATTTTTCGCCCCTTTATGTTTTCTCTTTTTCTATCTGTCACCCCTGGAGAGAACTCCACAATGAGCCAATAGGGAAGTTACGAGATGACATGCTAAATATATCTTTTGATATACTTATAAATTTCGGATTATAATGTAAATAGTTATACAGTTGCAGAACAGCCAGACCCAAGAAAAGAAAATCAAGCTTGATTGCTTGACATAATCCTCCCCATGATGGCAGTGGTATCTTCATTTAGAAATTGTACTGAAAACAGCACGTGTCCGAATGAGACAGCACCACTGCATCCGTTGGGGTGGTTTTTTGACAAAATGTTGTCTAATTAGAATATGGATTATTTGGAGTTAATTAGATGGTCTCATATAGAGCCGTTTTTTCTTTATCAGCAACTGCGGTTCTAAACAACTCTGCTGTAAAAACCCTATTTGACCAGCCGGATTATGTTTATCTATGAAGACTACTTAAAATATAGATTTCTCTCCGGTAAGGATGATCATATGAAAGTACAAAAGAACATTTATCTTGCAGGTCCTCTTTTTTCTCATGCTGAAAGAGATTTTAATGTATACCTCCGCGACAAGCTTGTAGAATATGGTTTTTCTGTATTTCTGCCACAAGAGGATGGTTCGGATGATACCGAAAAACGACTGGAACTAAAACAAAAGAATATTTTCGACAAGGATCTTAAAGGCATCGATGATTGTGACATCGTAGTGGCAGTGCTGGATGGTGGCAGTGATGTGGATTCCGGCACAGCCTGGGAGATAGGTTATGCTTACGCAAAAGGGAAAAAACTTATTGGTCTTAGGACAGACCTAAGAACTTTAGGACCTGAAGGTAATGTAAACCTTATGATAGAAGTATCTCTGGATGAACTCGAAAAAGACTTACAGAGTTTACTTTCCTTATTAGATAAATATGTATGAACAGAAGCATTCCTGGCCATAGTTTTTCAGATCCCTCTTTCCGGATATTGCAGCAGATTATTCATTCTTTTCAAAATGCTTCTCCATCACTTCGCCGTTGGGCTCTGTTTCTGAGAATATCTGACCCTCAAAAGAATAAACATCAGCTCCTGTGAGCCAGGCATCAGGTTCCAGTCCTGCCTTCAGACAGGTATGACTGAGAAAATCGATCTCATCCATATCATTTTCAGGAGCCACCTGAGGCAAAAGAAGTCCTTGACGATAACCTTTCTTCACAATAAGCCCATGCCTCCCTATTTCGATCCTAGAAGGAATGTCCCCAGGTGCAACCTTAATTCTCTCGGGAGGAGTAAGAACGGTCACCTCTACCTCCACCTTATCAAGCTCATCAATATGCAGCGGTGGAAAACGAGGGTCCCGGAAAGCCGCAGAGATAGCTGAATCCGTGATAGCATACTTGAGCGTGGATTCGGGATATGGGTGGCCAATGCACCCTCTGAGCATGCCATTCTCCGTAAGAGTAATGAAGACGCCTCTTTTTTCATTAAAGATAGGAGGGAGCTCTGCTTCAGAGCCATCCATCATCTTTCCTGTAAGAAAATACGTCTTGATGGTATTTCGTGCAAGTTGCACAGCCATTTTCCCCTCGGTTACAGTTAACATGACTTCCCACTCCATTTAGAACCTATAGATACTCATTTTGTAAGTTTACGTTTGATAGCAGCTTCTTTAAGAGCCACGACTCCAGGCAGCATATCGCCTGCAAGATAATCTATGCATGCCCCTCCGCCTGTGCTCAAATGCGAGAAATTATCCTCAAAACCCAGGTTGCGGATCTCAGCTGAGATATGGCCGCCGCCAGCTATAGAATATTCAGAATTGATAGCAGCTTTTATGATCTCATGCGTTCCCAGGGAAAAATCAGCCATTTCGGAGAGCCCGGCAGGACCGTTGAGAACCACGGTTTTTGCATTTTTGAGCTCTTTGGAGAAAGCTACTATCGTCTCAAGCCCAATATCATAAATAGGCAAGTTTCCATTGGGAAGCTCTTCGACCTGTACCTCTACGCGTTTGCCGTTATCGCTCAGAGCTACATCTACCGGCAGGGAAACCTTCCCGCTGAATTTTTCAAGCACGTTCCTTGCCTTTTCTATCTGTTCAGTATACCCCTGGGATTCTATGAAATCCATGTTAGTTTTACCAATATCAATACCCGAAGCTGCAAGCATTATATTTGCAACCACACCGGTAAAAAGGACCTTATCGGCACCTCCACTGGTGAGCACATTCTCTGCAACTTTCAGAGAATCATCCACCTTCGCACCGCCCAGCACAAAGACACACGGACGTGCCCCGCCCTTTATGCCCCTGTCCAGAGAAAGAATCTCTTTTTCCATGACCCTTCCTGCACCCGTCGGAAGAATTTCAGTGAATCCTAAAATGGAAAGATGAGCTCTGTGGGATACAGCAAAAGCATCATTTAGAAAAATATCAATATATGGAAAAAGTTTTTTTACTAGATGAGATTGTGCATGTTCTGCTGCACTCCTTTCCAGAGATTCTTCCGAGTAGAACCGGACATTTTCCAAAAGGATGACATCACCATTGTTCATGGCAGAGATGCTGTTCTGCGCACATGTCCCGAAAATATCGTCCACATATTTTACCTCACGGCCCAGATACTGAGACATCCGGGCAGCATGCGCCTTCATAGTAGTGAAATCTTTTTTGCCAGGCCTGCTCTGGTGAGCCAGCAGCACTACCTTGGCCTCATGCAGGTCAACCAGCGTAGGCATATGGCTTTTAATGCGCATATCATCCAAAATATTGCCTTCCGGGTCCATGGGAGTGTTTATGTCCACTCTTACCAGCACTGTTTTGCCTTTCAAATCGAAGTCATCTATAGTGAGGATATCCTTAGCTGACAAAATTCTATCACCGCGATCAGTTATATAAATTAGAGTATTTAGATGTAAATATTATATATGAGTATATGATGGGCACGTGTAGACATATATACACGAAACATCGGAGTAGGATGTTTATTGAATTTCTTCTTATATTTAATGTTCCTTTGTAATGCTATGACAATTGGTACTAAAAGCAAAAGATAATAAATACAGTAGTGTTTCACATGCATGATAAATATGAAGATATTAGGCATTTCCGCAAGCCCCAATAAAGGTGGCAGCAACGACAAGCTGATAGAGAAGGTCCTTGGAATCGCAAAAAACCGAGACTTTGAAGTTGATAGTGTGCTTATGTCATCATCAAAGATCGCACCATGCACTGCCTGTGGAATGTGCAGGTACGAGGAAATCTGCCCCATTGATGATGATATGCAGCAGGTGTACAGAAAACTGAAGGATGCGGATGCTATTGTTGTATCCTCCCCGGTATATTTCGGCACAGTGACCGCTCAGGTGAAAGCTCTGTTCGACCGCAGCGTACTAAGCAGGAGACAGGACTTCCAGCTAAAGAACAAAGTGGGTGCAGCTTTAGCAGTGGGAGGATCACGCAACGGCGGGCAGGAAAAGACCATCCAGACCATCCATGACTGGATGCATATACATGGAATGATAGTCGTGGGCGATGGAGGTCACTTTGGAGGTATTCTTCAAAAACCAGCCCTTGATGATGTAGAGGGTATGCAGACAGTCGTCGACACAATCAACAAAGTGTGCGATGTGCTGGAAAAGATGAAGTAAGACCTTTCATGCTTACTTCTTTTCCTTTGTTTTCTTAATGTAGGTCCAACTGTTCATCGGGAAAAGAGTATAGGATGAACAAGGAGAAGGACTTATTTTGCAAGTCCCATTTCATCTATCAACCCATCAACATCAACATGCTCTTCAATGAGCTTTACTATCCTTTTTATTTTCACTTCCTGTTTTATACGTGCATGACCAATGAGGTGCTCCATCTTCTCAATGGTGGTCATGGTATCACCTCTTACAAGTATCACAGGAATGTTAGCCTCTTCTGCACTTCCCAGCACTGCCCCACTTGGACGCAGATTGCCTGTAAGTATCAGACATTTCACTTTTGCCTCAATAGCAGCCATCTGTATATCCGAACGATCACCACCCGTGATCACAGCTGCGTTTGGCATACGTCTGAAGTATTTGATAGCTGAACCAACTTCCATGGCACCTACCAGATAGTTCTCGACCAGGTCTTCCATGTGGTTTGCACCAACAAGCACCTCTGCATTAAGATATTCAACTATTTCAGCTACCGACACGGAGCACAGCATATGGTCTTCCGGAATGACACCGAATACCTTGATACCTTTCTTCTCAAGGAAAGGTACTACCAGATGGTAAACTTGTTCCATTTTATCCAGTGAGACCTCATTGAGTATTATACCTGCAAGGATCTCTGTGTTCTGGATTATACGCAGGTCACACAGGATCCGGTCAACGGCCTGAGCAGAATCATATCGTGTTATGAGCAATATTTTGGTATCAAGCTTAGTAGCTACCTCCGGGTCAGAGAGATTGTACATGGCCCCACCACCGATGCCACCTGTCCCTTCCAGTAGCACAATATCCTTACCACTTGAAATTTTTTCATAAGCTGCCCTCAATTTTGAATCGAGCCCTTTCTCCACCCCCATTAGAGCATCATCAGTGAGGTTCTCCGTAAGCAAAATGGGAGTAATAGAACTCATTTCGTCCTGTAATCCCAGTAATTTCCTTATGCTCTGAGCATCCTCATCTGCAAGTGATCCATTGACATCTATTAGCAAATTGCCAATGGGCTTCATATATCCTACTTTGAAACCCCTCTCTTTAAGGATTACTCCAAGACCCAGGCACAGAGAACTTTTCCCTGAGTACTGTTCCGATGAACTTACCAGCATTGAAGCCATGATCTCCCTCCTAATACACTTTAACAGCAACTATTTGATTACTTTTTATAAAGATCATCTAATATCATATTCTTATTCGTTCCTTAAAGTCATCCTGACATCCATGGCAAGACAGCCTTTGCCTTCAGGCATGACCATAAGAGGATTCATCTCGAATTCCGCCAGGCTGGGGAAGTCCATCACAAGTTGTGACACCTTGAGCAAAGTATCGACTATAGCTTTGATATCCGAAGGTTTCTCACCCCTTACACCAGCTATCAATGGATATGTCTTGATAGAAGCTATCATGTGCTGAGCTTCCTTATCGTTAACAGGGGCTACAGCAAAAGATACATCCTTGAGGAATTCCACATAAACACCTCCCAACCCGAACATAAGAAGCGGACCAAACTGAGGGTCACGGTCCATGCCTATGATCACCTCTTTACCACCTGTGACCATCTGCTGCACCTGCACACCTGTTATCTGAGCATTGGGCATGTAATGTTTAACATCCGACATCATGGTCAGATAGGCATGCTCCACATCCTTTGCATCCACCAGGTTAAGCTTGATACCACCTACATCAGTCTTATGAGAGATGTCAGGAGAGATGATCTTCATAACTACAGGATAACCTATTTCTTCACATGCTGCAATGGCTTCCGGCAAGTTACCAGCCATCCTTGACTGTACCACCGGTATCCCGTAGGCCGTAAGCAGCCCCAAGGATTCAAGACCCAGAGTCCGCCTTCCGTTGGCAATAGCATCATCTATTATCTTTTGGGCAG
The DNA here is from genome assembly GCF_000328665.1 of Methanomethylovorans hollandica DSM 15978. Classification (NCBI taxonomy): domain Archaea; kingdom Methanobacteriati; phylum Methanobacteriota; class Methanomicrobia; order Methanosarcinales; family Methanosarcinaceae; genus Methanomethylovorans; species Methanomethylovorans hollandica. Next base: position 601,107 of record NC_019977.1, on the reverse strand, counting down.
CTTCCCTGTTAACTGGCATAGTAACCGGAGTAGTGTGTTCCTTTACCTTTATGGAGCTGTAATCACATAGGGCCTTCAGGCTGGCAACTGCCCTTTCGGAAGAAGGATAATTCGGTATGCCATGCTGGTTCAGAATTTCCTCGCCTGCAGCAATGCGCATTCCACCTGCGAGATTGCACAGAATGGGCTTGTCCGAAGTCTTGACCATTTTGATCAGAGACTGGGCTATAGCAGGGACATCGGTCATAGCCTGAGGGGAAACAAGTACGATTATACCGTCCACATTAGGATCGGCCAAAAGAACTTCTAAAGCGTGTTCATACAACTGTGGACTAGCATCCCCCAGCACATCCACTGGATTGTATAAACCAGCCGCTTCAGGAAGTTTCTGCTTTAACTTAGTAATGGTCTCTTCCTCAAAAGAGGTTATTGAAAGCCCAATGCTATGACAGGCATCAGCAGTAAGTATACCAAGTCCTCCTGCATTAGTGAGTATTGCAACTTTTTTTCCCCTTGGCAAAGGATACGTGGAAAAAGCCCTGCTGTAGTCCAGCATCTCTTCCAGAGAATCAGCCCTTATCACACCACTCTGTCTGAAGGCCGCTGTGTATGCGGCATCCGAACCCGCAAGTGTACCTGTATGCGAGGACACAGCCCTGGAACCCACAGCCGTACGACCCGATTTTACTATTATTACAGGTTTTTCCCGGGTCACATTCCTTGCAACATCCATGAAACGCGGACCATCCTTCACACCTTCCAGATACGCAGCTATCACAGCTGTGGAATCATCCTTCATGAACAGCTCGAGAAAATCATTCTCTGCAAGGTCAGCTTTGTTCCCGAGGCTTATGAACTTGGAGAATCCCACCCCTATTCTGTCAGCCCAGTCCAGGGTCACGGTGCAGATGGCTCCCGACTGGGACATCATAGCTATATTCCCCGGAAATGCCATAGACGCAGCAAACGACGCATTGAGAGAGGAAGAGGTATCGATTATTCCCAGACAATTCGGGCCGACCATCCTCATGCCATATTTTCCAGCAATGGCTGTGATCTCTCTCTCCAGCCTTGCACCTTCCAGACTGGCCTCCTTAAAGCCTGCAGATATCACAACAACATAACTTATACCTGCCTGTCCACATTTCTCCATTGTAGAAGGAACTGCAGCTGCGGGGACCACTATAACTGCAAGGTCGATCTTTTCCGGTACATCAAGAACATCGGCATAACACTTCAACCCTAATATCTCATTAACTTTCGGATTGATAGGAATGACCTGATGACCAGCTCCCTGCAAGAGGTTCTTTAGTACAGCATGGCCTACCTTACCTTCTGTGCGGGATGCCCCTATAACTGCAACAACATCCGGATCGAACAATTTATCGAGCATATCTTCTCCTGACCATGTATATTATTTTATATGGGATAATAATAGATAAGGTTAAGGGAGAAAACAATGAAAACAAATGTTTAATATTAAAATTATATAAACTAGTTCTTGTCGAATTGGGTCTGATACTGTTGACAAAACTAATAGAACCTTTAAGTAAAAAAGAGATGGATGGCACTTGTGCATCTAAATATACTTTTACAGCACCAAAAACAGAGTATAATTAAATGGTTGAGTAGTGAATCTGTTTTTTCTAATTCATTGGCTGTTACAGTAGGAGTACTGACAGGCATAGTGATCGTACTGTACGACCATGCACTTGAATTAAGCTCCGAGCTATTCTTCGAACCTGTATACAATGCCCAGCATTACTATGTGATATTCATACCTGCCATTGGAGGATTACTGGTGGGTATAATTTCCCACCGGTTCATGAAAAAGCAAAGGTACAGCATAGATAATGTAATAGAATCGGCTACTCTGTACGGAGGAAAAATGCAATCAAGAACCGTGTTCCTGGAAGTATTATCCTCTGTGATATCCCTTGGCTCGGGAGCCTCTGCAGGAAAAGAAGCTCCCGTGGTATTGGCTGGTGCAGGTATTGGCTCTGCTTTCGCCCAGATGCTTAAAATGAGAGGTAATCGCCTGAAAATACTGTTGGGATGTGGTGCCTCCGGGGGTATTGCTGCAGCATTCAATGCGCCTCTTGCAGGGGTTGTGTTCTCAGTAGAAGTGATCCTGGGTGAGCTTGAAGCTGCAACGCTGGTCCCCATTGTAATATCTGCGGTCTTTGCAACTCTTGTTTCCAATGTTATATTTGGGGTAAGACCTATACAGATCTCATATTATGAACTTATAAGTCCTGTACATGAAGCCATCCTATACCTTGTTCTGGGATTATTTGCCGGACTTACGGCAGTAGTACTCATGCGTTCACTTTATAAATGCAGGGACTTTTTTAATACGCTCAACATACACCCCATAACAAAACCTGCTGTCGGGGGCTTGTTTGTAGGATTGATAGGATACTTCTACCCACAGATATTCGGTGTTGGATATGATACCATAAGCCAGGTATTGGAAAATGATATCACATTCAATTTATTATTGGTCCTGCTGGTCCTGAAAATAATTGCATTTTCCCTTAGCCTGGGTTCAGGTGGCTCGGGAGGGTCCTTTGTACCGGCCCTGTTCATTGGCTCTATGCTTGGAGGAGCTTACGGATTCATTGTCAACGGTCTTTTTCCGGGAGTCACGTCCGAGCCCGGAGCTTATGCACTGGCTGGCATGGGAGCTGTTTTCACTGGCATTAGCCGGGCACCGCTTACTGCAATACTTGTGCTGTTTGAACTTACGAGGAATTATGGTATGGTCCTTCCCATTATGCTTGCATGCGTGTTAAGCAATCTTGTTTCAAGTGCCCTCCACCCGGAATCCATTTTTACCGAATCACTGCGCAGGCGCGGATTTATCATACGAAAAGGAAAAGAAGTGGACATAATGGAATCATTGAAAGTTGTGGATGCTATGAAAAGAGAAGTGCAGACCATTTCAGTGAACAAAAAGGTAGAAGCTCTCATAGCTCTGATGCAATCCAGCCGTCATGCAGGATTTCCAGTAATGGACCAGGAAGGCAGGCTGTGGGGTATCGTGACCCTGAAGGACATCAGGGACAAGGTAAAACAGGGAGAACTGGACAAGACCATCAGTGAGATCGCCACTTCCAATTTGATCATTGCATACCCCGACGAATCTTTGAACACTGTGCTGCAGCGCCTTGCCACAAAAGACATAGGTAGGCTTCCTGTTGTATCAAGGGAAGACAGCAGAAAAATACTTGGGATAATCACGCGCAGTGATATCGTTAAGCTATATGATAAAACGATCGTGGAACGGATGAATTACAGGTCAGAGAACGGAAACTAAGTCATGAATAACTTATGAGATCTTAGATAACTACCCTTCCCAGAAAATATCCAGGAGTTGCGTCGAATATCTCAACGTCACAAAAGCTCCCCGGAACAGCAGATGATTCCGGAATAACCACAGGCTTATAGGATGCTGTGCGGGCCATGAGGCCTTTGACCTTTGCCTCTTTGGAAATAAAGACCCTTCCTTGCCATCCCATCATATTTTCTCTGACACCGGTCTTAACCTCCTCACATACAGCGTGCAGTTCATTGGAACGCTGTACAACGATGCGAGAGTCAATGTTCCTGTATTCAAGGGCCTTTGTATGTGGGCGGGGAGTGTACCTGGAAATGTTGATCTTTTCAGGTTTCTGTTTTTTTACCCATTCAAGGGTTGTCACGAAATCAGCTTCATTTTCTCCAGGAAAACCCACTATAATATCAGTGAAAAGAGTAAGATCATCAAAACGGTCCCTGAAACTGTTGATCACAAGATCAGCCTCTTCTATAGAATGGAACCTGTTCATCCTTTTCAGCACGTCGTTAGATGCTGATTGTACAGGTAAATGAACTAGCTTGTATATCTTGTCGTTCTCAAAAGCATGCAACAACTCTTCAAGTATGGGAAGCACAGAAAAAGGATTCATCATCCCCACACGGACCTTGAAATCACCTGGTATATCACATATCCTCTCAAGCAGCTGAGGAAGCCTGAGACCTATATCTATACCGTATTGTGCGTTATCCTGTGAAGTGAGCCATATTTCCCTGCAGCCTTCAGCGACTCCCTGCCTTATATCCTCCACAATGGAATCCGGATGGAAAGACCTGAGCGGACCTCTGACGAACCTGACAATGCAATAGGAACAGGCGTTATTACAGCCCTGTGAAAGCTGACAGATGTGTATATTGGAGTTGAACCGCAACCGAGGCACATTAATAAAACCTTCCGGTTCATGAGAGAACACATGCAGAGCTTGCCGGGAAGTAGTTTGGGAACAGAGGTTGGGTGAAGCTATAGAATTTAGCACCTCTCCTATCCTTGATATTGAGTTTACTCCCAAAATATGAGCATCGGGGTTGTTACGGATGATGTCCTCAAGCTGCACTTCAGGCATACATCCGGCTACCACCACCTCGATTCCTTTTTCTCCCAGTTCCCTGATCTTATGCAGGATCTTCTGTTCAGTGGAATACTTGACAGTACAGGTGTTGAGGACCACCACATCAGCATGCTTCTCAGATACAAGTTCATGCCCAAGGCTTCTGATGGTCGCCATCATGACCTCTGCAGAAGCCTGGTTTGCTGAACAGCCAAATGTCGATACGTATACTTTCATTATCAAACGAAACGCAGTGGTGTGGCCTCTTTGTCATTTATGTAGATGGTATCTGTAAATTTCACCACACCCGAACTCCCCATGGTCAGACTGTTCACTCGTGCATCACCTTCTCCAAAAAGGCTCACACCTTTAAGCAGAGTACCAGGGGTCACACCTGTTGCAGAGAAGATCACATCATTACCGGGAACGAGCCGATCGGTATCAAGGACATCATGCATGTTCTTTTCCGTAATACCCATCTTTTCAAGCCTTGGCATCTTTTCAGCCATCTCCGTGGCTATTGCTTCTTCAGATTTACCGTTAGCGACTGTAGGTAAGACAAGTCTCGCAAGGATCTTACCACCCAGTATCTTCATGGCAGCAGCCGTCAGTACAGCCTCACCGGAACCTCCGGCGCCCATTACCACGTGAACACCTGAACCACGTATGGCTGTGGCAACCCCTGGCATCAGATCGCCGTCAGTGATCAGATTTACTCTGGCACCGGTCGCACGGATCTCTTTTATTTTTGCTTCATGCCTTGTCCTTTCAAGGATGACGACCACCAGTTCATCGATGTTACGGTTGAGTGCTTTCGCTACAATTTCCAGATTATCGACCACTGGTGCATCAAGGTTTATACTTTCTTCCGGATGCTTCCTTTCATACTTAACTACTTCCGGACCCACCACTATTTTGTCCATGTAGATGTCAGGTCCGTGGAAAAGGCCACCTCTTTCTGCCATTGCCATCACGGAGATGGCACCCGGAGTACCATTTGCTGCCAGATTGGTACCTTCAAGGGGATCCACAGCAATGTCCACTTCAAGATGGCCTTCCCAGGTCCCAACATGTTCGCCTATGTACAGCATCGGGGCTTCATCCCTTTCCCCTTCGCCGATCTTTATGATCCCTTTCATGTCGAGGTAATTAAGAGTCCGGCGCATGGCTTCCACTGAAACGTGGTCAGCATAATTCTTATCTCCCCTGCCCATCTGATAGGATGCTGCTATAGCCGCTGCTTCCGTAACTTGTAGAAGTCTGGGCAACAGGGCAGTTTCTATAGGTCCTGCGCATTTGATCATTCCTTCTGCTGTTTTCTTGTGTGACATGAATTTGAACTCTCCTATAATAGTCTGTGATCGTATTAATGTAGTTAACTAATTGATAATGGCAAGTTTACTGACCGGTCATATATTATTATTTCGTATATATCACTTCAATACATCCACAAGTGCTACACGCTCTATAACAAGTTCCTGGATCATCTGCTCACCCACAACTGTGATCTCATCTGCAGTGATGCCGAACTGTATGATTATTTCATCCCTCTTGGAAGGCAGATACTTAATGACATCAGCAGACACAAGCATCTGTTTTAGTATATCCATGCATGAAGAAACGGAACATGCCTCACCTCTGACTATAAAAACAATATTGTTCTGACCTTGACGGACCCCCATAGAAAACGCCTCTTCTATCTGGCGTTTTCCTGAAGCATAACGCATGATCTCGATACCTATATCCTTTGCAGCATTTCTTTCCTGCACAAATGCCCTGCAAGCTTTTACCACAGCGAACTGCAAGTGTTTTTCACCAGCTACCTTATCCGCATTGAGAGCCTGGATCGTACAATTATTTGTCTTTGATATGTCTGCGATTGTCCTAAGAAATGGCTTAAGATCTTCTATGAATATGCGGCCACCTATGAACTCAACGTGCATGGAACTAAATTCAATTCTTTAAGAATAAGCATAACGGTATGATTTGATTGCTCATAAAGAATTACCGAGGTATCTGCCCCCTGAAAAGATCACTTAAAAGAGTAGACTTTATGTGGATGAAAGTTATTTAGGTGTTAACCAACATATAAATAAGGCATCAGTGGTCTCAGAAGGGATCACTTAAAGAATGTAAAAATAACAGGTATACCGGAAAGGCGTAACCATGGAACAGGATTACATACCGTGCGAGATAGAAAGAAGGTGGCAGAAGACATGGGATGATACAAAGGTCTTCCAGCCTGAGCCCGATGAGAGAGAAAAGTTCTTCATAACAATACCATACCCCTATCTCAACGGTAATTTACACGCGGGACACACCCGTACCTTCACCATAGGAGACGTTATAGCACGATATAAACGGATGCAGGGATATAATGTGCTTTTCCCCATGGGTTTCCATGTCACTGGAACACCTATAGTAGGTCTTGCCGAGCTGATAGCTAATCACGATCCCCAGACCATGAAAGTATATTCACAGCTGCATGGCATACCTGCAGATATTCTGGAAACGCTGGTCACCCCTGAGAAGATCGTGGAGTATTTCAGCAAAGAAGCGGAAAAGGCCATGCGCTCTATTGGTTATTCTATTGACTGGAGACGTAAGTTCACCACCACGGACGAAACTTATAAGAAGTTCATAGAATGGCAGTTCAACCTGTTGCACGAAAAAGGTCTCATTGTCAAGGGATCACATCCAGTTAAATGGTGCCCTCACGACAATAATCCTGTTGAGGATCATGATATTCTGTACGGAGAAGAAGCGAATATTATTGATTATACTTTTGTCAAATTCCAGTATGACGGTTTGGTACTGCCTTGCGCCACACTGCGCCCTGAAACTATTTTTGGTGTTACGAACCTCTGGATCAATCCGGATATAGAACATGTTAAAATTAAAGTGGAAAAGGATGAAAAAACAGAGTTCTGGGTGGTAAGCAAAGAAGCTTACAGGAAGCTGACTTTCACTGACAGGAAAGTAGAATTCGTAGATGATGTGCCATCCACATCTCTGATAGGTATAAAGGTGAAGAACCCGCTCACAGGCAATGATGTCATTACATTGCCAGCCTCTTTCGTAAGGGGGGATAATGGCAGCGGGATAGTAATGAGCGTGCCTGCCCACGCACCTTACGACTATCTGGCATTGAAGGATCTGTACGAGAGGGACCTTTCGCAGTACGGGATCAAAGAAGATCTGAGCAATATAAAGTTGATCTCCCTTATAGAAGTAAAGGAGTTCGGAGAATACCCTGCTGTAGAAGCCGTACAACAACTTGGAGTGAAAGACCAGAATGATCCAAAAGCTGAAGAGGCAACAAAGATCGTTTACAGAAGAGAATACCATGGGGGTGTGCTCAAAGAGAACACTGGAAAGTATGCCGGTATAGCAGTTTCCAAGATCAAGGATGTGCTCACCCAGGATCTTATAGATCAGGGTATAGGGGAAATATTCTATGAGTTCAGCGAGCCCGTAGTGTGCCGCTGTGGAACGCCCTGTGTGGTCAACATGGTAGAAGGCCAGTGGTTCCTCAACTATTCGAACCCGCAATGGAAAGAAAAGGTCTACGGATGTATTGAGAAGATGGAGATCATTCCTGAAGAATACAGAGTGGAGTTCAATAACAAGGTCGATTGGCTTAAGGACAAGGCTTGCGCAAGGAAAAAAGGGCTTGGCACTCATCTGCCTTTTGATGATCAATGGCTCATTGAATCGCTTGGTGATTCCACGATCTACATGACATACTACATCACAAACAAGTTCTTTGCCCGTGGCATTGGACCGGAACACCTCACCCCTCAACTTTTCGATTATGTGCTACTGGGTAAGGGCAGCTTGCAGCAGGCAGCAGCAGCTACAGGCCTTGAAGAGCAACTCATAGCACAGATGAAAGAAGATATAGATTACTGGTATCCTGTGGACCTCAGATCTTCAGGTAAAGACCTTGTACCAAATCACTTACTGTTTTTCCTTTTCCATCATGTAGCTATATTTGAGGAGGAAAAGTGGCCTCGTGCTCTTGCTGTCAATGGTTTTGTTTCTCTTGAGGGTCAAAAGATGAGCAAATCCAAAGGTCCGTTGCTCACTCTGAGGAACGCAGTGGATGAATATGGCGCTGATATCAGCCGGATGTACATTCTTTCCAGTGCCGAACAGACACAGGATGCAGACTGGAGGAACAGTGGAGTCGAAGCTGCTAAGAAACAGGTAGAAAGGTTCTACTCCTTTGCCAGAGAGATCATTGAATCCGGTGCAGTATGTGGCATGTGTGGGGAACTGAAGCTCATTGACAGGTGGATGCTTAGCCGTCTGCAACACCGGATAAGGGAAACTAACAATGATATGAGATCCCTGAGAACCCGCAGTGCCCTGCAAAATGCATTTTTCCTGCTGCTTAATGACATCAAATGGTATCAAAAAAGAGGTGGAAGCACCCTGCTCTATGATATGCTGGATACCTGGGTGCGTTTAATGGCACCGTTCACGCCACATGTATGCGAGGAGATCTGGCAGGCACTGGGACATGGGGAGAATGACATTGTATCCCTTGCCCATTATCCAATATTTGACCCAAAACTGCTGGACAACAATGCAGAACTTGCAGAAAAGCTTGTGGACAACACACTGGAAGATATTGAAGAGATACTGAAGGTCACAAAGATGACGCCTCAGAAGATAGTGTTGTATACATCTGCAGCATGGAAGACAAAAACTTTCCAGATGGCTCTTAAGATGCAAAGCGAAGGTACGCTTAACCCTGGTGTTCTGATCAAGTCTTTGATGGCAGAACCTGCTAACAGAGCTCACGGAAAAGAGATACCTAAGTTCGTACAGAAGATAGTTCCTGATATCTGCAGCATGAAAGTGGAAAGTTTGGAGATGTTTGATGGTTACGAACTGGACGAACTTGCAATACTCAGAGAGAACCAGCACTTCTTTGAGAAGGAATTTAATTGTACAGTAGAGGTTTACAGTGCAGATGAAACTTGTTACGACCCTGAGAAAAAGTCAAGGTTCGCTGTCCCCATGAGACCGGCTATCTACCTGGAATGAAGTTTTAAGACTGCGCACACTTGCAGTCTTTTTTCTGCTCTTAGCACAGTCTGCAATTAAATAACATGCAATTGTAACAATCAAAGATACAGGTTGTAGGTAACTTTATTACCTCCTTCTTAGTTATGTATATCTTCCTTTAAAGGTATGATCTTATGATATCCGCTGCTGAACTTACAGGTATAATATACGTTCTGGGGGCGATTACCTTTGAGGAAATATGTGCTGTGGAAAAAGAGATATCCGAATTAAGGGATTCTGATCACGATACCGGATCACTGGATGAACTTTGTATCAAAGCCGTAAAAGAGCATCTTCTTGAATCTGTTTCTGCAGAAGATGTGTCCGAAGCAGGAGATAATGGTGATGCATACTTCATAACAGGACCAAACTCATTCCCAGAAATACCACCTGAACTTAGCCAGGTGATCGATATTCTGAAATTACCTGTGAGAAAAGTAGATATGGATACTATTTCAATTAAATTATTGAACAGTTTTCAGCAAAAAATACGCAGGCTTGATATAAAAATAGAGGATATTGAAGTTGACAGAAAAGAAATAAAAAAGCTGGAATCAAAGTATAGTGATCTGCTTAATCTTTATTATGACTATGATTCATGGCTACCTGGAAAATTTGGCTCAGTGGCTGCTAACCTCATGGACATAAGTAAAAAGATAGAACGTTTAAAACGATCAAACTAACACAAGGCAGGGTCTAATGGCAAGGGATAGAAGAGATACCTATTACTGGCGTGCTAAAGAAGAAGGCTATAGGTCCAGAGCTGCATTCAAACTACTGCAGATAAATGAGAAGTTCAGTGTGATCAAAGAAGGGGATACTGTTGTGGACCTGGGTGCAGCTCCGGGGGGATGGTCTGAAGTAGCAAAAAAACTCTCGGGTGGAAGGGTAATAGGTGTTGATCTGCAGCGCATTTCACCGATAGAGGGTGTTGAGACCATAAAAGGAGATATTACTTCAGATGCTACTATAAAAAAGATCTTTGAGCTCGTAGGTGAGGGAGGAGTGGATGTTGTTATTTGCGATGCTGCTCCTAACCTTTCAGGCAACTGGAGCTATGACCATGCACGGTCCATTGATCTTTCCAGATCTGCACTGGGATGTGCGATAAAGATTCTGAAGCCAGGTGGTCATTTTGTGGTCAAGGTCTTTCAGGGAGACATGTTCAAAGGTTTCCTTGAAGAAGCAAGAACTGATTTTGTTCACACAAAGTCATTTTCTCCTGTAGCATCCCGATCTCAGAGTGCAGAGATATATATAATAGCTAAGAAATTTCTTAATGTACCTGTAAAGAAAGGTGAAGAACTGGACGTGGAGATCACAGGTAAAGGATCAACAGGTGATGGAGTGTTCCATATCCAGGAATTTGTCGTTTTTGTAAAAGGTGCAAGTGAAGGGGATAAAGTCAGAGTTAAGGTAAAGGACGTGAAACCTAATTTCGCTTTTGCTGACGTTATTGCAAGATACTGAAGATCCCCTCATAACTTGCAAGCCATAGCCTTCAGACAGTTAAGTGAGATATTAACGTTCCTGCAGGGTCTCTACTTCTTCCACAAGCTTGTGGCCTGCCACTATCTCATCAATACTGTGTATCACTGCTCCCAGATTATCAATAGACTGTTTGATCTCTTCATAGTCCAGATCATCACCTTCTATTGTAATTTTTATAGTTTCTGTCTGTTGGTCAACTTCATACAAACTCAGATTTACACCGGAGACACCCGGCAGAACACTTAATTTTTTCGAAAACTCTACGATCGAGGGGTAATGTGGTTTTAGAACATCCAGGACCATTCTTCTGATTCCAGGCAATTGTTTCATCCTTCCTTCAAATGAACTAAAGATAGAAATGCTGTTATTTATTGTTTAGCAAGCTGCATATCAGTCTTGATGATATAAATCTTTATTTCATATGCCATCCATATTTAATGCAGGAGCAAATGGTGAAATCATGATTGACTTGCATACACATTCCTTATTCAGTGATGGTGAGCTTATTCCAAGTGAGCTTGTGAGAAGGGCAGTGATACATGGTTACAGAGCTATCGCAATAACCGACCATGCCGACTTTACCAATGTGGAACATATCCTGAAAAATGTGAGCAAGGCAAAGTACCTTGAAGAGGTAATGGATATTAAAGTGCTTACAGGGGTAGAGATAACACATGTTCCACCCACCAAGATCGGAAAGATGGCACGCCTGGCAAAGGAGCTGGGAGCGGAAATAGTAGTAGTGCACGGTGAAACAACAGTAGAGCCTGTTGCCCCGGGAACAAACAATGTTTCTGTTGAGCTATCAGATGTAGATATCCTTGCACATCCCGGATTTATAACCATTGAAGAAGCTGAAAAAGCAGCCGACAACAATGTCCACCTTGAAATAACCGCAAGGAATGGCCATAATCGGACAAATGGTCATGTAGCCCGGATAGCTTTTGAAGCAGGTGCAAAGTGCGTAGTAGATACGGATACACATAGCCCCGGAAATCTTATAACCAGAGATACGGCTCTAAAGATCGCAATGGGAGCGGGGCTCACTCTTGAGCAGGCAGAAAGAGTTCTCAAGAATTCCCAGAAGATAGTGGATGAGAAATATCAAAATGATATTTAAAGGGAAAAGGATCATAGACATAACTCGAGCTATAAAGCAGGGTATGCCCGTATACCCCGGGGACCCTGAGCCTGTTATAGAACAGGTTTGCTCTATTGAGAAAGACGGTTTTGCACTTTCAACTATATTTATGGGAAGCCACACTGGTACTCATGTGGATGCGCCTTCCCACGTTCTTGAGGGTGGAACTTCGGCGGATATGCTGCTCCCTGAAAGTTTAATGGGACGCGCGGTCTTGCTGGATATGAAGCATAGCGGCGGCTTTATTAGTGCCGAAGAACTGGATGTGGCATGGAAGGCGATCAAACCGGGAGAAGGAATAGAAGTACTATTATTAAAAACAGGTATCCCCTGTTTAGTTGAAGCAGCAGAGAATTTTTGTCTTGAAGAGAATATAGCTTTCTGGGCTCGGGATAAAGGACTAAAAGTATTAGGTATTGACGCTTTCTCCATAGAAAATGGAAAGTCTCTTCCACTTCACAGATCATTGCTTTCCCGGAAAATAAATATTATAGAATGCCTTGACCTTGAACTGGTGGAAGAAGGAATGTACACTTTTATTTGTCTTCCTCTGAAGATCACAGGTTGTGATGGTGCACCAGCACGCGCTATACTTATAGAAGAGTAGTTTTTGATCGTTTTTTGTGATTTATATTAATAGATTAATTTAAATAGTGTACGCCATATATGATATAGATGGAAGAAAATAAAAGTATATAATAATAGTGTTAATGTACAATAAATAGTATATATATATATATATAGAGAGAGAGAGAGAGAGAGAGGGAGAGATATCCACTGTTTACCAACTTTGTGAATTTAGAACTTAATTGAGGGAAAGCGCACGAAAGCAAATAGAAAGCATTCAATGCACAAAGATGAAAGTGCACAGATGGGTATTGGCACACTTATTATATTCATATCAATGGTCCTTGTAGCTGCGGTAGCTTCTGCACTGCTTATTAAGACTTCAGGTGTACTACAGCAGAAAGCTTCTCAGACCGGTCAGGAAACTACAAAGGAAGTAGCATCCAATTTACGTGTAGACCGAGTGGAAGGTGAACGCGCAACCTATAAAACCATCACTGTTGCAGATGGTATTCCCTCAAGCACCAGTGTCACTATCCCAAAAGGAGGTATGATAGAATGGGTCTCTGAAAGTGGATCTTTTGAGATATCTACAGATGGATCAAATGAAACTGTAGCTGAGTACTCGTATTATGAAGAAAGATTCAAAGAGCCTGGTACATACAATTTCACCATCTTCGGAGCCTCATCAAGCACCAGCGGTACAATTATAGTAGGCAATAGTCTAGATTACGGGCAAATATCCAAGCTACACATATCACTTTCTCTTGGGCCAGGTAGTGAAGATGTTGATCTCTCACAATTGATAATCTACCTGTCAGATGGTTCACATGTGGCAAATGTCAGATACAATATATCTGATATGAGGACAGATGTCCATCTGCCGACCGAAGAATACTTCTCTGTAAGCCCGATACGGATTCGCGATAATACGATCTTCAAAGCCAGCCAGCCAGTACTGAGGACTGGAGACATAATGGAAGTTGTGGTGGATATCCGACGTGTGTTCTCTGCAGAAGATGACTTTTATGAAGGATTGGAACCAAGGACAGAAGTTTCATTCCAGGTCCGTCCGGAAGCAGGTTCACTCGTAGTATTCGATTTCATAACTCCCGGCGCATATTTTGATAACAGGTACATACTGCTGAGATATTAACACATTTTGATTTTTCTGGTCCCTGACAGTTGTCAGGAACTACTTAAGAAAAGTGGGATAAAGTGAAAGTACCGTCACTTCTGACAAGCTCGAAAACATAAGTTCCGGATATAGGTTTTTCTATAACTACACCCATACCCATATTGTTGGAGGGATCGGATATTTCTTCAGGGAGCCACGTACCTCCAGCTGAAAGACGACCCTGACAGAAATGGATCTTTTCACCTTCTATGATCCATCTTTTCTTAACCCCATTGTTATATCTGTAAATTATGGTGTTGTTCTCTATGTCCCAGGCAGAGTTAGTTACATTGCCATCGTTATCCGGATCAGGGTCCACACCAAATCCAAGATATGTGATCTCCCTTGGGAAGTCAAGTTCAAGAGAACACATACTGCCTTGGGCACTGGAAAACAAAGAGAGGTCACGTGCTTTGCCCTTCTGGAGAGAAAGCAGTTCAAGAGATGCCTCAGACAGTTGTTTCTCAACATCATAGCCCTGTTTTAGAGGAACTATGGTATTCCATGATATTGCTACCAAGGCAAGCACACAGCCTGTGATTGCCAGATACACTATCATTTTCAGAGGAATGGTATCTATGCCTTCGGCATCTGTCAGGAAGCGCCGCCTCAAAATATATCACCTTTACTTAGAAAGCCACTCAAAGAACTTGTCCAGTGCCCTGCGCCTGTGAGAAAGCTTGTTCTTTTCATCATCACCGATCTCTGCAAAAGTCCTGCCATTATACTCAAATATGGGATCATACCCAAAACCTCCTGTACCCTTTTCCTCTAAAGAGATCAAACCTTCGACCATGCCAGTAAATACAATAGCTTCTTTTGCGGGTTCGCAGTAACCAATAACTGATTTAAAGACAGCTGTGCGGTCGTCTTCATCCTCCATGAGCCTGAGCACTTTCTTATTACCTATTTTATTTTCAACAAATGCAGAATAAGGACCAGGGAAACCATTCAGAGCATTGATGAAAAGACCGGAATCATCCACCATCACAGGGATCTTCAGTTTTTCTGCTGCCCATTTTGCTCCAAATGAAGCTATAGGTTCCAGCTCATCTTCCTGTAATTCAGGATAACCTCCTGTATCTTGGATTAGCTCGATGTCTTTTGCTTCAAATATGGATCTGGCTTCATTGAACTTTCCTTTATTACCGGTAACAAATACCATCTTACGCATAACGACCTCTCTTCTCTATCTCTTTCACACGTTCCATCACTGCATCAGCAGATTCAAAACTATCCCGATAACCCTGGTAGAAACTTGCTATCAGTTCCTCATAACCACTGTGTGTACTCTCGAATGTCTGAAAAAGTACATGTACATCCACACCCTGTGCCTCAAGACTGCTATCCGTATAGGCCAGGCCAAAATCGATCAGGTATATCCTGTCATTAGAAAATATCATGTTAGAAGTTGTCAGATCACCATGTATGATGCCACTGGAATGAAGACGGCCCACAAGCTGACCAATTTTTTTGCTCATCTTCTCATCCATAACATATTTCAGGGGCCTGCCGTCAATATACTGCATCTCGATCCTAAAATCCTGTATATCATATATGACAGGAGTGGGCACTCCGGCTCTGCGAGCTTCAGAGATTAGCCTCGCCTCTGAGCGCGTCCGCTCTTTGCGTATCCGCTCATCGATCTGCTGTAAACGATAATTTTTAGGAATACGCTCTTTTACCACAATGTTGCCTTCCAGCTTGATAACTGCTTCTGCCCCTCTTGCCAGATACATTTAAGGATCACCTTCCAGATCCTTTTCATTGATCCACGTTACATCCACTGAATCTGGTCTGAAATTAGGGTTTACATGAGATTTCTCAACAGACAAGATGTCCCCAGAGTTTAGCATCAAAAGACCAAGATAGGCGATCATGGCGCCATTATCACCCATAAAACGCTTTTCAGGAACGTAGAAATTAGCACCTCGCTCTTCACACATTATTTTAAGCATCTCCCTAAGGCGCGTATTAGCTCCTACACCTCCTGCAAGCAGAACTTCATGCTTTCCGGTATGAGCAAGTGCCCTTTCTGTAACTTCCACAACCATAGAAAAAGCCGTTTCCTGGAAAGAATAACATACATCTTCAAGGCTGGCCCTGCCAAGAGCATCTGTGGCGGCAGTGGAAAGCCCCGAAAAGGAGAGATCCATACCTTTTACCACATAAGGCATTGGAATGTAGTTCTTTGCTTTTCTGGCAAGTTCCTCGATCTTCGGACCACCAGGATGAGTTAGACCCGCACTTCTGGCAAACTTATCCAGTGCATTCCCCAGACCAATATCAAGTGTTTCGCCAAATACACGATATTTCCCCATTTTATATGCCAGTACCTGTGAGTTTGCACCGCTGACATACAATGTTACAGGGTCCCTCGCAGGAGTCTTCCAGCGACCAACCTCTATGTGTGCAAGACAATGATTGACACCTATAAGGGGCAGGCCCAGACTAAGGGAAAGCGCACGTGAGGCGGTGGCCACAGTGCGCAGGCAGGCACCAAGTCCCGGACCCTGAGAAAAGGCTATACCATCTATCATAGAAATAGAAACACCTTTTTTACTTCCTTCTTCAAGAAGTTTACCTATAACATGTGAAGCAAATCTGGCATGGTGCTGTGCAGCTTCCCTTGGATGGATGCCCCCTATAGGTGGCACATATGTATGTGTGACCTCAGCTACGACATCATTCTCATTAACAATAGCTGCACTGAGGTTCCATGCAGTACCCTCTATTCCAAGAACTGTTCCTTTCATTTGTATCTGGTAAAGAATGGAAAGCAGATTAATCTTACTCTTTCTTTAGATACTCATATCCAACTGCAAATATTCCTATCAATATAAAAACAATGATGAAAGTCCATATCCTGGATTTTTCCGGCTGGATCTTTTCCATAACTAGATCATCGAATTTAGTGACTGCAGTATCCATATCACTATATAATGGAGAAGTAAGTGGAACCGTTGAAGTGATCACAAATGGAGAGAAACCGGGAGTCTGGGCTTCAAATGTTGTATATTTCATTGTGCTGTTTTTAGGATTGGTAGACAGCACTTCCCATATAGTCCCATTATACCTCTGCAACTTTACATCTTCAGGGTTTACACCCATCTCTTCCATCCATGAATTGTTCACTCTGAACTCCACCCGTGCATCCCTTATGTTATCAGATGTAGCAAAACCAGCCTTACCTACCCAGATGTTGACATATTTGTAAACTGGTCCCTCGGGATCTATCTGTACAAGCTTCGACCTGTTGTTCAGTATTTCTATAGTGGAAGTTATCTCACCTGAGTTCTTAAGAGAATAAAAACTAACGGATTGAATATCATTGCCTGCCCTTGAGAACTTGTAGGTGACGTTTTCATTCATTCGGACATATGCATTGTCCACATCTTTCAAAGCTACGTTTTCAAAGTCCTCAACACTGCCTGCACCGCCACCTCCACCGCTGCTACTACTACTACTGCCTCTACTACTACCGCCTCCACCACCGCTGCTGACTGAAGATGTGGTGAGACTGATAGTCACTGCTTCTCCCTGTAATCCATTTTCATTGAATGGGACAAGAATATAGTTGTAAGTTGTAGAACTATTAAGGTCACTGTGTATGTATGTTGGTCCTGTTACATTGGCAAGTACCAGACCATCCAGAATTATCTGTACGGTTGCAGTATCATCGGAAGCATCCCACTCCAGTGTGATCGAACTTGTCCTGATGTTTTTTCCTTCGACTTTTAAAATTACAGGTATCTTCAGTGTAGCAGCCTGATCGCTTACCCGTGTAGAATTAATGTTACCCGAAGTATCTACGGTTTCAATACCGATGGTATGTTCTATTCCATTGCTAAGTCCTGTTGCATTATAATAACTGTCTGGAGTGTTTGTGACGAATATCCCATCAATATAGATTCTCACATTACTGAAATCAGGATCATTGGGGTTAATCCACGTCCAGTTGATCCAACTTGGACCAACATTATTCTCCTCAATGTTCGTTACAGTTCCCGGGGGAGTTCTATCTGTGATCTTTGTGGTTGCTGAATCGCCCACTGTTCTGGGATTGATGTTTCCAGAAGCGTCCACGGTTTTTATCATGATCGTGTGAGTCGTGCCTTCAGTCAGCCCAATTGCATTATAGAAAACATCAGAAGTGTTTGTGACAAAATCACCATCGAAGTACACCATAACATGTTGAAAATCAGCATCATTCGGATTTTTCCAGGTCCAGCTGATCCAATCCAGACCTACACTACTCTCATTAAGATGTGTTACAGATGATGGCGGTACTGTGTCTATTGGAATTTTAGATGCTGCAGAATCACTAACCAGTGAAGGATTGATGTTTCCGGAAACATCCACAGTTTCTATACTGATAGCATGTACAGTTCCCGGAGCCAGCCCGGTAGCATTGTAAAAACTGTTGGAGGTATCCCTAACGAATACACCATCAAGATATACCTTCACATGACTGAAATCCGAATCACTTGGAATTGTCCAGGTCCATCTTATCCAGGTTGGACCTGAACCACTTTCCCGAAGGTTACTAACAGTTGAGGGGGGAGTATGATCGACGTATATAATTTCAGCTGCATCAAATGCCGCTTCAGCTGCTTTAAGTTCATTTATTGCCTGGTTGACCTCAGACTGGGTTGCACCTCTGTCGTCAGCAACGGATCCTGCCCTGGAAATAGCATCATTAAAAGCATTGATGGCAGACCTGGGATACTGACCGGGCTCAATACCGGCAACGGCATTACCAGCCTTTGAAGATGCAGCGCTGATAGCAGATAGTAGTGAGGACTTATCTACAGAGGGTATTTCAGCTGCATCAAATGCCGCTTCAGCTGCTTTCAGGGCTGTAACTGCCTGGCTTACTTCTGCATTTGTTGCATTTGAATCATCCGCAACTCCCTGTGCCACAGCAATAGCTGCTTTGAATGCATCTATTGCTGCTTGTGGGTACTGACCACCTTCATTCCCGGAGGCTGCAGTCACTACTTTTGCATTGGCTTGAGCAATGGCTGTTTTCAATGAACTTTTGTCTATGGATTTTATTCTGGCAGCGTCAAAAGCAGCTTCAGCTGTTCCCAGAGAGCTTATTGCATTGTCTACCTGCGTTTGTGTGGAGCGTGTACTGTCTGCAACTGCCTGTGCTGTGGTGATTGCTCTTCTGAATGTATCTATTGCTGTTTGCGGGTATTGATCGATGTCATTTCCTGGAACTGCATCTTCTAGTTTTTCGGTGGCAGCTCCAATTACGTCCAGCAAATTAGTTTTATCCACTTTTTTGACAATGATCATTATAGTTTCCGTTTCTGTGCTATCACTGTCATTACCAACGCCGCTAATAGTTGCTATGAATGTTACCTGATACCTGCCAGCAGTACCGTTACCGGGGGTCAAGCTAAAAGTGTATGTATTTGGATTTTGTGGATGTGGATTGAAAGTTGCCCCTTCTGGCAAATTTTCAACTTTAAATGTTATTGTAGCATTGATATTCTCGTCATCTCCTGCAGCAACATTAAAAGTCAGAGGTTCATTTTCGCCTATCGTTTTATCTCCAATATGTGTTATTACAAGTTCACCAGCGCTAATCCCAGCTGAAATTAAAAATAGAAGTAATGCAAAGCCTATACAGACTAATTTACTTAACTTAATGCGCATCCAACCACTCCGCAAGTTAGAGAGGACTATATCCTTAAGATCAATACCCAATAGCTTGATTTGTCCCAGTGGATCAGGTAATTATAAAATAATTGATAGAAAGTAACTGCTTGACTATATTATATAGTTGACTCAAACTGATATTTATACCTATAGGTTTGAACTGCCTGCAAATATTTTCCATACCAATGTCACTTTATTTATAAGATAAAAGTATGTTTCTGGCTTTAATAACAAATGGAAAGAATACGAAGGCTCTTGGTTCGAATAAAGAATTGAAGCAGAAAAGAAATTATAATGGCAAGGAAAAAAGAAATACTTAGTGTGATGGCCAGAAAAGCTGAGATTTAATCCATAAAAAATTTAAACTGCCGAAAATGGTTTTAAAAATGTTTCCCTGTATATGATCATACAGGGTAACACATTGCCTTCTCATTTTTTCTTCAGGTACATGTAGCCAGCAGCAAGCAATCCTATTATAAGAACTACTATAACAGGAGCCCAAAAATTGGATCTTTCAGGCTGTGCTTGCCCATAATCTCCACTTTTATTCAGGACAGGATCTGACAGAACATCAGGATCTGCAGATTGTAACTTTGTATCTGTGTTTACTGAATCAAGAGTTGCATCTGCGGTGATGGCAAAAGGAGAGAAACCGGGGGTCTGGGCCTCGAATATAACATAACTTGTAGTGTTGGCTTTAAAGACTGTGGGTAACACTTCCCATGCTGTTCCATCATATCTCTGCAACCTTATGCTTGCAGGGTTTACACCAGTTTCCTCAATCCATGAGTTATTTACCCTGAATTGTACCATTGGGTCTTTGATATTACCTTCTGTGGCAAAACCGGATTTTCCTACCCAGATATTCACATATTTGTATACAAGTCCTTCCACATCACTGCTGGCAAACTTTGATCTGTTGTAAAGCACCTCTATAGTGGATGTTACCTCACCTGAGTTCTTAAGAGAATAGAAACTTACTGCCTGAATAGGATTGTACTGTTCTATGAACTCATAGGTAGCATTGGAATCCATCATAAGATACACTGTGGCAGCATCTTTCAGTACTACGTTTTCGAAGTCCTCAGCACTTCCCGCACCACCGCCTCCACCACTGCTGCTACTCATTGTACCGCTGCTACTACTGCTTCTTTCACCACCAGTTGTATCACTATCGAATGAAGATGAAGTGCTTAAATCAATACTTTCCACGACCCCCTTACTTCCATCACTCAAGTGTGGCAACAGAGAATAAGTATAACTTGTGTCGCTGTCAAGGTCATTGTCTTCATATACAGACCCACTAACATTAGCAATAAAAATGTCATTCCGAGATAATTCAACGAGGACTACATCCGGAGAATTAGTCCATGTCAATGTTATAGAACTCGAACTGATATCCTCCCCTGAAATATCTGATATTTGTGACCCGGGAGAGTCTGGGGTGACCCCACCTGATGAAGAGACATCAATAGTTATAGTTTCAGAGGCAGTAAGACCATTGGATTCTGCAGTAAATGTAACAATATAATTACCTTCTGTTTCTGGTGTCCAGCTGAAAATACCTGTTGTCGCATCAAAGATAGCCCCTTCTGGCAGATCCGAAGCAGAGTACATGATAACGTCACCATCTTCATCTGTTGCTGAAACTCTGAATGTAAGCAATTCATTCACATAGACTGATTTATCCCCTGTTTCTAAGATCACAGGCTGTTGGTCTGCCTCACCGTCAGGAGTTGCATTGTCTGCAGAATTGCCAGGAGAAACACCCGGTGATGAAGGATCAGTTAAAGTAAATACCAAAAGACCATTGTCGGAGGCCGCATAAGCATAATTACCGGAAACTGCAACATTATAGACATAAGCACCATCATAGCTTCCCATGTAGACAGGTGCCGATGGATCAGTGACATCTACTACAAAAACACCACTGGCATCAGCTACATAGACATAATTACCGGAAACTGCAACTCCGTTCGAATCACCAGCACCTGAGTAACGACCCACCGGAGCAGGTGAAGAAGGAACACTGATATCCAGAATTGAAAGACCACTGTCATCAGCAACATAGGCATAATTATCTGATACAGCAGAATTATATGCATAAACTAGATCGTATGTCCCAACAAGGCCTGGTGAAGAGGGATTGGAAATGTCCAGAATAACAAGACCATAGCTGCCATCAAAAACGCCTTTAACATCATCAGCAACGTAGACATGATCTCCTGATATAGTAACCCCATTTGCAAAACCAATAGTGTCATAGGTTCCTACAAGAGTTGGGGAAGAAGGAACGCTGATGTCTACAATAAGGAGACTGCTAACATCAGCTACATAGGCATAGTTACCTGAGATGGCAATATCACGTGCAAAACCATCAGTATCATAGCTACCCAAAATGGTTGGAGAAGCGGGGTTACTAATATCTATTACAGTAATTCCGGCATCGCCATTAGCTATGTAAGCATAATTGCCTGAAATATCAATACCATATATCTCTGACATGGAAGTGACCCTGCCTAACTCTGAGATAGCTGTAACATCACTTGTATCAATTATGACAAGGTCCTGACCCTGGCCCAGATATGCATAATTCCCAGCTACAAAAACATTGAATATATCTCCGCTAAACTGACCAACGATATCCACATTAACATTATCTGCTGAACATATCCCGGTGTTTATCATCAAAAAAAATAATATTATCGCTAAATGAACTGATCTACTTACTTTTATTTGCACTTTTGTCACCAGCTCCCCGCCAATAGAGGATGTTTATGGCAATAAGAATTTCAGATAGTTATTGTTACAGCACTTTGAAGATATCAATCTTGTTTAAGACCCCCTGCACTTATGCACAGGGGTATCAATTTATCAATTTTGCCGTTTCTTCAGATATGTGTATCCGACTACAACAAATGATATTGCGAGTATGGCCATCAAGATCGACCAGATATTGGATCTTTCTGGTTGACTTTGTGTGAGACCTGCATTTTCTATCTGGTCAGACCCTATATCTTCACTACTGCTTACAGGGGAAGGCATGGACTTTTCACCTGTAATGGCAAATGCAGAAAACCCTGGAGTTGTAGACTCAAATATTGAATATTCTATGGTGTCGCTTTGCAGAGTAGTGGGTAACACTTCCCAGGAACTGCCATTATATCGCTGTAAAATTACTTCTTCAGGAGCCAGCCCCATTTCCTGTATCCATGAATTATTGACCTTGAAATTTATACGAATATCATTCATGTTAGATGGTGTTGCAAAACCGGACTTACCAACCCAGATATTAATGTATTTGTATACGATTCCTTCAGCATCACTGCTGACTAGTTTTGATCTGCCTTTAAGTACCTCTATAGCAGATGTAATCTCACCTGAGTTTTTAAGCGAATGGAAACTGATGGACTGGACAGCATTACCTTCTCTTGTAAACTCATAAGTTATATCA
The DNA here is from genome assembly GCF_000328665.1 of Methanomethylovorans hollandica DSM 15978. Taxonomy (NCBI): domain Archaea; kingdom Methanobacteriati; phylum Methanobacteriota; class Methanomicrobia; order Methanosarcinales; family Methanosarcinaceae; genus Methanomethylovorans; species Methanomethylovorans hollandica. The sequence goes on along the minus strand of NC_019977.1, from coordinate 578,125 downwards.
GAATCCATCATCACATATGCTGTGGCAACATCTTTCACCGCTATATTTACAAAGTCTTCTGAACTGCCTGCACCGCCACCTCCACCGCTACTCTTTGCGGAAGTGCCTGAACTGCTACTTCTACCACTGCCTCCACTGCCGCTATTGCTTGAAGAGGGAGAAGAAGTGACCAGGGTGATGCTAACCATACTACCTTCCACCCCATTTGCAGCATAGGGCAATAGTGAATATTCATAGCTTGTATTACTGGTCAGGTCAAGATCTTCATACTGAGATGATGGTCCGGTAACATTTCCAATAATAGTATTATTTCTGTATATTTCAGTAAAGGCCACATCCGGAGAATTGGTCCAAGTCAATGTGATGGAACTTGAAGTAATGCTACTCACAGAGAGATCGGAAATAAATGGTGGTGAATCAAGAACTTCAATTGTTATGTTCTGTGAGTCATTCAGACCATTTGATTCTGCAATGAATGTAACAACATAATTCCCTGTAGCAACCGGTATCCAGTTGAAATCACCTGTTTCGCTATTTAGTTCAGCGCCCTCAGGAAGTGATACTGCAGAATACCTGACAATATCCCCATCCTCATCTGTGGCTGAGATGTTGAAACTCAAAAGCCGATTCTCATCTGCTACCTGATCACCTATTGGAACAAATACAGGTGCTCTGTCGACGTTATTAACTGTTATCAGTACATTTTCAGAAGTTATCAGGCCATTCGCATTTGCTATGAACTCCACATCATATACACCTGAATCACTATAAGTAGGAGCCCAGCTGAATTCACCGGTTACATTGTTAAGATCAGCTCCGTAAGGCAGGTTTGTGGCAAGATAACTAATTGTATCCATATCATGATCGGTAGCTGAGATGGTAAAACTAAGCAATTCACTCTCGTTCACCTCTTTGTTACCGATAGGACTTAGTTCTGGTTCCCTGTCAACATTATTTACAGTGATAACAATAGTCTCTGAATCTAAAAGACCACCTGCCTCCGCAACGAAAACTACTGTATAGGTTCCTGAATCATTATAATCTGGCGTCCAGCTGAAAGCTCCTGTATTAATGTCAAATGTAGCTCCATCCGGCAGATCCGTTGCTGAGTATATAATGATGTCCCCTTCCGGATCACTTGCCGAAACTATAAACTCGAGCAGATCATTCTCATTAATGTTCCTGTTACCTGTAGCACCAAGCTCTGGTGCTCCAGCTAGATCACCTACTGTTATCGTAATTGTCTCTGAGTCGCTGAGACCATTGGCTTCTGCACTGAATATTACCTGATAGTGTCCAACAATATCAGGAGAAGAGATCCAGCTGAAAGTCCTCGTACTGACATTAAATGTGGCTCCTGGGGGCAGATCGTCCACAGAGTATGTGACTGCATCCCCATCGGGGTCATTCGCCAAGATCGTAAATTCAAGTAAACTATTTTCGTTTATCTGCTTATTACCAATGGTTTCAATCACTGGAGCCCTGTCTACATTATTGACTGTAATCGTTGTTAACTTAGAATCCGTATGCTTTCCATCTGTCACTGAGAATTCAACAGTATATGTCCCAGCATCCTCATATGTAGGAGTCCATGAGAACACATTACCTACAAGAGTACCAAAAGGAGCATCTGTAGAATACGTGAGAGCTTCACCATCCATATCTGTGGCTATGAGATTTATCACCAGTTCCTGTGTTTCATTTATTTCCCGGTTACCAGTATTTTCCAGCACTGGAGCACGATTAACATAATAAGCGAAGCAGTTAAGTGCATCAACTCTTCCGTGTCCTGACAGATAATCAGAACCAGAGGATTCCACATCCTCAGCAGTTTGATAAAGTATGTTACGCACTTCTGCAGCTGACATGTTCATATCATTTCCCCATAGCTGTGCAGCCACTGCTGCAACATGGGGTGCTGCTGCACTGGTTCCGGAGAAAATAGTGCCAAAATTGCCTGCTCCAGTGACAGCTACACTGCTAATTCCTGCAAGATCGGGTTTTTCCCTGGCTGCCGAGACAGGATATGCAATGGTCACAGGCCCTTGAGACGAATATGACTCCACGCGATCATGGTCCACATTATTGCCGGATATCGCTGCCACAGCAATAACGTCTGGCACCGCAGGATGCCCAAATATGGAATCAAGGGAAGTGAGATTTGTTTGATCCAGAGTTACTTGAGAGCTAGGATAGATGAACAGTTCAAGGGTACGTCGTTCTGCTGTACCATCCCGGCTTTTGATCTTTATATAAGCTGGTTCTGAGAGATAGGATGTTGAAGTCCACTCTAAAGGATCACCGTTACCACTCTGACTATTAGATGAATAGGCAATGGTGCTTCCAGAACTATCAAGGACATAAAGGTCATAGTCATTGGAAGATAAACCGAATTGATCATCCCACTGGAGGAACAACTGAAAAGACGCGCCAGCAGGGAGAGGGAATACCTTGTCATGATAGCCAGTACCATCATCAACAAACATACCCTGGTAGTGCCTCATCGCAGAGTTGCCTGCAGAGGATATGTATACAATATTATTGTTCGCTATTACTTCAGCAACATGCGTGGCAACAACCCCATCCTCAAAGAATGGCTGGTCCGGCCAGGTTATATCATCAACTATAATTGTGCATCCGGCTTCCACCAGGCTATCAATAGCATCATTGAATTCATATACACTGTTCCCATGGTCATGGAAATATAATTTTGCACCTGGGGCCATGTCATGAATGATCTCCATCATTGCAATGCCTTCGTCACCACCAACATTGTTTCTCAATACAGTGACATCTGATGGAAGGTCCCCGGATGCCTGTGAGGCAGAGATCGCATTCACACCGTCGGAGATCACACCGATCTTTATACCGCTCCCATCCTTGGAATATCCAGACCTCACAAGATCAGTTCTGTGAATAGCATCTCCTGCAGTCTTAACAGCACCTGTATTCACCATAGGGCGTACCACTGTCCTTACACTACGTACTTCTTCAAGAGATGCTATTTCTTCCAGCCTGTTCACATCTACCCAGGCAGTAACAAGTGAGTTATCAGCATCAATACTTGTGATGTTCCAGGCATAAGTATCTATAATAGAAGTTTGTTCACCCTGAAACAGGCTTATATATACAAAAACAAGCTGACGTTCTTGTTCATCATTCACTTGTACAGGTGAAGAAACAGCAGAGTTAGTGTAAGCAGTTGCTTCTGAACTTAACTCCCCCTGATCCGTTACCAAGGATATGAGGTCGCTACTCATCTTTTCCTGTTCTTTTGTAATGTTTGAAATATCAACAATAGTCATGCCCCCTGCCTGGCTCGCATTAGATGAATTGATATCTCCTATAGCTATAGACAAAGAACCAAAAATGACTATACCTGAAAATAATAAAACGGTCGCAAAACTGACCAGTTGCTGAATCTGTTTTTTACAGTGCATTCGTACCCCTTAACCGCTCAAAGATGTAAATGATCTAATTCAAAGAATATTCTGTTGATTTAATGTGGTGTGTGGGGTATGTCATTTAAGTTTAAGTAAGTAACCTTTAACTATATTTATACCTATATATAAATAGCAAACGGCATTCTAAATGTGGCAACAATGCATCCCTAGATAATACTACGCCCACAGCTTAACAGAAAGAATTGAAATACCAGCACATTTCATTAATATAGACCCTGTCATATACAATAAGGCGATACTCATGAGAAACATCATCACCCTGAACATGAACCCGGCAATTGACAAAAGCACTACAATAGAACATGTGATAGCTGAACGCAAGCTATACTGCGGTCCTGCCAGCTATGAACCCGGTGGTGGTGGCGTCAATGTCTCCAGAGCTATTAAGAAACTTGGAGGAGAATCATTACTGATCTATCCTGCCGGTGGCATGTCTGGCAGTATGCTCAATGAACTTCTGGAACAGGAAAAAATAGACAAACTGCCATTACCCATAAAAGGAGTCACAAGAGAGAACCTTATAGTCCTTGAAGAGTCGACTGGAAGACAATTCCGTTTTGGTATGCAAGGCCCGAATCTTAGTAATGAAGAGTGGGAACAGTGTATTAAAGAGATATACAAAGCCGACCCGGCTCCAGACTACCTGGTAGCCAGTGGAAGTCTTCCACTAGGTGTGCCTTCAGACTTCTATGCCCGTGTTGCACGCATTGGAAAGGAAAGAGGAACAAAAGTGATAATTGATGCTGCTGGGAATGCTCTGGCACAAGCATTGCAGGAAGGAGTCTACCTTATAAAACCCAACTTCCGCGAGTTCAGAGAACTTGCAGGCATAGATATAAACGAAGAGTATCAGATAGCAGAAGCAGCTCAAGAAATGGTCAGGTCCGGACAGTGCGAAGTGATAGTAATATCCCTGGGTGCAGCAGGTGCTCTGCTGATTACCAAGGATGTCGTGGAACATATAGTGCCCCCGACTGTGCCCATCATCAGCAAGGTCGGAGCTGGAGACAGCACAGTTGCAGGCATAGTCCTGAGCCTCTCACGAGGGAAAAAACTGCGTGAAGCTGCTTTGTATGGAATAGCTGCCGGTTCTGCTGCAGTTATGACCCCGGGAACCGAGCTATGCAGGAAAGAAGACACCGAGCGGCTCTATGCAAAAATGATATCTTCGAACTGAATAAAAGAAGGAAAACAGGAAAGATAAAAACCAATCATCAATTAACCGATGACAGCAGAACACTCCTGAATTATCGTATCGATTCAATGAGTGCTCTGCCTTTCGGTCTATCTCAAATCCATTCTTTACTTCATCAAAAAGGCATTAAGGAACAAAATGCCTACTTCACATCCTCCTCTTTCTCATGAATCCTATAAAGACTGCACCAACTGCTCCTGCCACCAGTAAGAAGGCTACTACGTCCGAACCAGAGAATTTATTGCTGCTGCTCTCTGGTTGAGATACAGTTTCCTTGGTCATCTCATAGCCTTCCACATAGTTCTCAGGGGTTGACCTCGGAGCTTGCACACTAAGATCTTCACCTGCACCTATCTGTGACTCCATGGTCTGGTTAGATGTAGGATCCGTAGCCTGGTTGGTAATCTCCAGTTTAGGACCGCTGGAACCACTGCTGCTGCTGTGGCTGGAGGTGCTTTGCTTCACAGGCTCGCTTGTTGCTTTATCCATGATATTCTTGTAGGTGGCAGCGGTTTGCTCATCCACAACACCTGGAACAGACATCACACCCTGTACGAATTCATCCAGCAGGGGGTTACCGCATGTGTGGTGACAACACGTTACCCCATCAGCTACCACAGACTCAGCATATTCTTTCACCAGGCTATTCAGAACCTCTTCCGATGGTTCCCAATTACCTTTCCTGATAGTTTCTATCATCCTGGCATTCATAGCCTGATATGCATATGCATTGTTGTTCTGTATCCATTCACTCAGTTCAGCATCAGCCATGTATGTCCCATAGACTTTGTCCCAGACATCATCGCTTATGAACTCGGAGCCCATTGCTTCCCATCCCCAGAGATTCTCCATGAAACTCTCCATCTCTTTAGCACCTTCAAAACCATGCTCCTGCATTCCGGTTATCCAGGCAGGATTGAAGTATCTCGCATACAGTTCATTTGCAATGTAGTTTTGGAGAGTTTCTATTTGCAGGTCGTCAAGATCCTGGAGATCCACTACATATGTATCAGGAGCGATACCAGATATGTATTTGATAGCATTGTAGAGACCACCCATATACTGATAGAAATCATCGGTATCCATCGAACCATACGTGCTTGAACTCCTGCTATGGAAGATGGCTTGTGTGCCATCAAGGTTGCTTTCGAATACCAGAGAACTGTCTACGTCTATGGCCTGGCCAGTTTGCTGCTCGATATAATCAGCTATGGTCTGTCCCCAGATATTTTCTCCGTAAACATAGCTCATCCTGTCGATATATAATTCTGCAAGTTCTGTGCTGTTGCTCCATGTATCGCTTGCAGATGCTGCATTAGCCATCCCTGTACCATAGGCCCCGTCAGCAGGACCGAATATCCTGAACAACGCAATGTCCCGAGAGAGGTTTACATCCTGAATATTCTGATCAAATACCGCCTGCAAAGCATCCGTATTCATACGTACATAGTTGTCCTGTTCATCCTGCTCGTAGGCAAGCCTGACAGCCTGGTCAATGAGTTCTACTTTCATGGGGAAAGTATCTCTGTAGAGTCCTGAGATCTGAACTATCACATCTATGCGCGGTCTTCCAAGTTCTGATGAATTGATCAGTTGAATACCCGTTACTTCATTACCATCATCCCATACAGGTTCAACTCCGAGGAGATAGAAGATCTGGGATTCCATTATACCTTCGTGACGTGTTGACTCTCCTGCCCATAGAATGTATCCTACCTTAGTTGGATATTCACCATTCTCTGCGTAGTATTCTGCAAGCCACTGATCAACAAGGACCTTGCCTTCTTCCCATGCCTGTTTTGTTGGGAGGAGCTGTTCATCGAATGCATAGAAGTTCCTGCCTGAAGGAAGTGTTTCAGGACGAAGTACCGGATCTCCTCCGATATTTGCTGCTATGTATTCCCCATCCATTGCACGGAGGATCTGCCTGATCTCGTTTTCAGATTCTATGAGGAGCTCTGTGTAATTAAGAGCAGTATTCAGCTGCACATCCATGTCTGCGGAAGTTGTTCCCAGCACTTGCATCTGAGCTTCACTGGAACTCATGTTCTCAAGCAGGACTTTTGAAAGCAGGTCAGTTGATGCGTTTTCTGAATTATTGTAAACTGATACCTGCGTGGAAAAATCATCACCTAGCATGGAGTTGACCATTCCCACAAGCTTGTCCCCTTGAGGGGCTTCCCCGAGTATGTGCAGACCGTAAGGCATAGACTGGCCTTTGAGATCAGAAAGAACATCATCAACTTCTTCCAGGAACGCATCAATCGTTTCGTTGTCCTGTGAGAGGTTCATATTTACTTGTTCATCAATTCCCAGATCAACCACCAGGTCGATGATCTCCTGCAAATGAGACTGTTTAAGTGATTCAGACTCCGTAGTAGATGTCTGATAAGTGGTTATTTCACTGCTGAGTACACTGTAATTCCCATAAAGTCCGGCAGATATCACAGGTGGTATAAGGTGGTCGATGATTACTGCATTGCCTCTGCGCTTGGCTTGCATACCTTCCCCCATACCATCCATTACATATGGGTATATCACAGGTATGTCCCCTGTCATAATTGCAGGCCACTCCTCGCTAAGGAGACAGAAATCCTTTCCGGGAAGCCACTCAACAGTCCCATGACGTCCCATATTGACCATGACATCCGCTCCATATTCATGCTGAAGCCACAGATAGAAAGCTATGTACTGGTGATGTGGGGGCAACTCCGAATCATGATAGAGCACATCATTATTCTCCAGCCATCCCCTTGTGGGTTGAGGTGCAAGGATAACATTATCACTGACCTCTATCTTCGGGATCACAATGTACTTTTTACCATTGTCAGCTGTGTAGACCATTAAATCTCCCGGTGCTTCTCCCCACATGGATATTACCTCTTCTCTTCTGTCTTCAGGTAAGGCATCGAACCATGCTTCATAAGTAGCCTGAGGAATAAGCTCAACGCTACCGTTCTCTACAAGTCTTTCAAGTTCTCCGGGAGCCCAGCCACCCACATTAGTACCCTGATGTACTATCAGGTCTACCAATGCAGTTTCATTGGGCATCTTGCTTATATCAACATTATAACCTGCATCTGCCATAGCCTCCAGCAGATTGCGTATACTGGGTACAACCTCAAGATAGGATGCACCTATGTTGTCTTTTCCAGCTCCGTGGTTGTAATAGATGATTGCGACCTTCTTTTCTGCGTCATCTTTTTCTCCAAGCCCGGCCTGGGCCAAAGTGCGGTTTGTCAGCCACTCCACCTGGGAGGGCTCAGAGGCATAAATTTCCGTACCAGCCAATGTATCATTTTCCTCTGCAGCTATCATAATCGGATCAATGAGTCCCATTGTCTCAGGACCATAAAGCCTAAGCATATATTGCACCGGGATCGGGGTGGTTGTTTCCTTCCATTCTTCGAGGCTCATGTAACCGTTCAGCACACCATTGATTACAGGCACGTTCAGTCTGTCGATGTCAAAATAGTTGCCACGGTAAAGGAACGATATGACCACATCTACCTTAGTGTCAGTACTGTGGTTAAGGAAATCATCCATTGGGGCAGTTGAAGAACCATAACATGCTACTACATTGACCCCTCTTGCCTCAAATCCTTTGATAAGCTTGTCCAATGGTTCCATATCGAGAGGGTAGTACGATTTATAAAATGCAATACCTACGGTGGGTGCATTTGCATCAAAGCTGTGCCCTTCGGTCCTGTTGGCATACCACTGGAAGTATGCACTGCTACTGTTTGTGAATAGGTCCATAGATGTACCTGTCATTGAGGGATGATAGATAGCACCTTCAGGTGGCCCTATAGGTTCCTGGACATCCAGATCTGTCCTTCCATAGTATTCAGAAGCCAGATAGAAAATGAGATTATCAAAATTCTCATCATTGGATGCGCCATTCAGCCAGTAGTCCTGCAGGTATGACTTAAAAGTGTCCTCATCACTGAAACGTGATGGAATGAAGGGAATGTTTTCATTGAGATATGTATTGTAACCAATGACAACACACCCATTTGCAATGGCAGCATCAACTGTCCCCTGCAGCTTATAGGCCGTCTGGGTGAACATATTGACATAAATTATATCCATCTGGCTAAGATCCTCATCACCACTGAGCTTGTCCGCAAGACAGTAACTAGCTGTGATGTTCATGCCAGGGTTACTGTTTACCCGTGAAACAAAATTGGCAAGTTGTGCATCATGGCTTGAATAGCCTGTAATTATAGCCACGTTCAGATGTGGTGCATTTGATAATTGAGTGGTTGAAGTGGTATAAGTCTTTTTAAAGAGCAGCACAGCCACATCAGCCCTGCCTTCACCGGTCTTGGATATTGTTTTACCGGAGATGGTCGTTCTTTCCAGAGAGCTGATACTGTCCAGCAGAGCAAGTATGGCCTCATGGTCAACATCATCGTTCTTCCTCATAGGCAGGATGAGATCGGTCATCGCTTGGCCATCCTGGACTGAGAAGCTTGTTACATTGGTGAGCCACATGCCACTCATAGCAGTACTGTAAACCACTGATTTGAGTACATAATTGCCATCGGGTATTCCGGTGAGAACAAAGTTCCCATATTGATCACTGGTTGTATTGGCGTAGAAACTGCCATCTTCGAGGGTGAGCACAACATCAACATCCGTCCTGTTCTCACCTGTTTTTGAAACGGTCTTTCCTGATACTGTTGTTGTTCGAAGTGCAGATAATATTTCTTCATGGTCAATGTCGTCATTCTTCCGCATGGAAAGATTAAGATCAGAAACTGACTGACCACCTTCTACGCTAACTTCGGTCACGTTAGTAAGCCACATGCCACCCATTGCAGAACTGTAGATAACGGATTTGAGGGTGTAATTGCCATTCGGCACATCCGTGAACATGAAATTGCCATCAACATCACTCGTAGTGTTGCTGAAAAAAGTAAGCTCTGTTTTAAGGATGGAGTCACTTGTATCAGTAGCGTTATCGGGTTCACTGACTATTGTATTAACTTCCTTGAAAAGGACAATATCCACATCTGCCCTGGCTTCACCGGTCTTGGATATAGTTTTACCTGAGATGGTCGTTCTTTCCAGAGAGCTTATACTGTTCAGCAGAGCAAGTATGGTCTCATGATCAACATCATCGTTCTTCCTCATTGACAAGCTGAGATCGTTTACCGCTTGCTCACTCTGGACTGCGATGTTTGTCACATTGGTAAGCCACATGCCACTCATTGCGGTACTGTAAACCACTGACTTGAGTACATAATTGCCATCGGGTATGCCGGTGAGAACAAAGTTCCCATATTGATCGCTGGTTGTATTGGCGTAGAAACTGCCATCTTCAAGGGTAAGCACAACATCAACATCTGTCCTGGCTTCTCCTGTTTTTGATACCGTTTTCCCTGATACTGTTGTTGTTCGAAGTGCAGATAATATTTCTTCGTGATCGATAGCATCGTTCTTCCTCATGGAAAGATCAATATCGGCCACTGCCTGTCCGTTCTCTATGGTAACTTCGGTCATGTTCGTGAGCCACATACCTCCCATTGCAGAACTGTAAATAACAGATTTGATCACATAATTGCCATTCGGCACATCCGTGAACATGAAATTACCATCAGCATCACTTGTGGTGTTGCTGACAAAGATCATACTGGTTTCTAAGTCTTCTGTTGCATCAGCAGATGGAGCAGCCATAGATGCTGGCAATAGTAAGATAGTGACACATAATAATGCTAACATTAGTGCAACTATTTTTTGCTTTCCAAAAGTTCCTATCGTTGTTCTCAAGATAACCACCGTCTTTGCTTTACTATGTGATCCGGTAAATCCAAATTGATTTTCAAGGAACACCGGACCACAATAATACGTGCATCGTATTTGTAAACGTGTGAGATTAAGTTATGAATGTATGTTAGTAGTTATGAAAATACTAAGTATGATATATACTTATCTATTTGCTTTTTTGATAACAACTAAGCGCATTTAAGCATTTAATTTACATTAAAAGTATAGATAACTGTAACTCGAAATATAATGCATCAGCTGATAGAATGATATACTGTATTTGAAAAAGTAAAAATTAAAAAGCTACTTCCAAGTTCAGGATATAACAGGGCTAAAAACCTATAAGCTACTCTTTTTAGTTAACAGAATGGAGATGGATACATGAATAACGGAAGATGGCGTCAGTAATATCCTTCCTTTAAGCCAGTTAAAAATAAAAACCTTGTACCTAGTACAAGGCTCTGTAAACTGACAAATCTGCTACTGATCTGCATCTTTAAGGGGATTTTCCAGATAATTATCGGTCATTCCTGCTATCACATCTTCCTCCTTCTCATGAATCCTATAAAGACTGCTCCAACGGCTCCAGCCACGAGGATAAGAGCAACTATATCCGAACCCGAGAAGGTAGGACTGCTGCTTTCCGGCTGGGACACGGTTTCTGTTGTCATCTCATAACCTTCCACATAGTTCGGGTCCTGAGTTGATCTCATGGACTCCTGAGGCACTTTGTCCAGATCTGTTCCAACACCGCCATCTGTTTGAGTGGTCTGGTTGCTCGAACCTCCAGGTTTTACCTGTGCAGAACCGGTGGAACTTCCACCCTTACTCTTTTCAGCAGAAGTGGCATCATTTGCCTCAGTATCATCACGGAGAGTTGCCTTGTAGAGTTGCTGATTATATTTATCGATAACTTCCTCACTGACAACACCCGGTACAGAAACAACACCTTGGACAAAATCATCAAGCAGAGGATTGCCACAGGTGTGATGACAACATGTAGCTCCATTCTCCGCCACGGATTCCATATATTCCTGTGTCAGACTTTGTACAACTTCAGCAGAAGGTTCCCAGTATCCTTTACGGACCGCTTCCAGCATCCTGCCAGTAATGGACTGGTATGCACCAGCGTTCTCCGCATTGAACCATTCTTCCATACCCTCATTGGCATAGGTCTTATAGACATTATCCCATACGGAATCGTCCACAAGTTCAGGGTCGGTGACTTCCCATCCCCACAGATTGTCCACGAACTCGGCCATCATCCTGCCACCGGCATATCCTGATCCCTGCATACCCTCTATCCATTTGGGATTGAAGTACCTGGAACGCAGGTTCTTGCTCAGGTATTCCTTCATTCCTGTCATCTGGGCATTATTGGGGTCCCTCGTATCCGAAACATACATCTCCGGCGTCTGATGGTCTTCCCTTACATACCTGGTCGCAAGGTTCAGGCCACCGAAATACTGGAAGAAATCATCGTTGTCCAGGGTATCATACAGATTGGAAGAATCCGAATGTACCGATGCTTCCACGTTCTTCAGGTTGGATGTAAGCAGTTCCTGGCATTGGTATCCCCACAGTTCAGTTCCATAGGCAAAGCCCATTTTCTCAAGATACAGGGTCGCGATCTCATCCTCGCTTTCCCAGACACCGCTCGCATCGATGGCATCGCCGACCAGGATATCATAAGTCCCATCCTGTACTGCAAAACATCTCATGGTAGAGAGGGTTTCAGCCATGGCAGCAGTTTCTTCATCGGTCTCAAAGGACCCCTGAAGACTTGCGTAAAGATCCTGGTATATGGCTTGTGTACTGGCGTTAACATAGTTAGGGTAATTCACGGAAGGAGCTATATTTGCAAGTTTCACTGCATCATCAAGCATTTTGATCTTGCTTGGGAAAGCATCCCGCATACCTGCAGTTGCGTAGACTATATCGATGCGAGGTCTTCCCGGCAAGGAAGCGTCGTAGTTGGGCAGCAATTCTTCTTCAGGTATGAGTTCCACACCAACCACATAACCATTGCTGTCCCAGACAGGTTTGACACCCAACAGGTACATGGCTTCAGCTTCCAGCGTACCATGGTCGCGAATGAATTCCACACCGAACCGGGAGAAAGATACCTTTGTCGGATATTCACCATGTTCCTCATAGTAGTCCACTAACAACTCCTGAGCAAGCATTACTCCTAACTTCCACGTGGCTTCAGAAGGGTAAAGCTCGGGGTTCACTCCATAAAAGTTCCTGCCTGTAGGCACAGCATTAGGGTTCATCACCGGATCGGTACCTGGCCCCGCAGGTATGAAATCAGCACTCAAAGCATCGATCACCCTGTCCATCTCTATAGCAGAGTCAATGAGCCGCTGCTTATATTCCAGACCCCTTTCCAGGTCTATGAAAACAGATTCATTGGTATAACCGTATACCATATCCTCTGCGTCATATATGGAAGTACCATTGGTCACAACTTCCCATACCAACCAGTCCACTTTTGTATCATTCAACGGTATGCCCAATGGATAATCAGCTATAGGATAATAAGCAGCTGTGACATTATCCTCGAAATTTCCCTTCATCATGGAACGTACCATGCATGATAGTTCGTCCCTGTTGGGCGATGTAGAGTTCGAAGCTGGCACTTCCCCAAGGATGTGCATGCCATAAGGTATGTTCTCACTTGCGATCTCTTCCAGATATTCATGCAGCACGTTCTTTACGAACACATCAAAGAGCGTTTCATTGTATCCGTACAGTTCAGAAGCATTAAGCTCCAGGTCCGTAGTGAGATTTGCTTTTACCATTTCATCGACAATGATCATCTGATACCCTTTTTTCGTCTGGGTGGACATCTCCTGTCCGTAGTACTGCTGCACGTAACGTGATAGATTGGACAGTTGTCCGTATGTGCCAGAGCGTTCCAGAGTTGGTGTCATGTGATCGATGATCAGGGCATTGCCTCTGTATTCCGCTGTAAGGCCCTCTCCTACATTGGCAACGATGTATGGATAGATATTTGGCATGTCCTGCAATAGCAATGGGGACCATTCGGCTGTCCTGTTCATACCGTATGCTTGCCCTGGCAGCCATTCATGCGTGCCATGGGTTCCGAGATGGATGACGGCATCTGCATCCCACTGCTCATTAAGCCATAGATAGAAGGCTATATACTGATGAGGTGGAGGGACCAATGTACTGTGATACAACGTGTCATCACTCTGCATGAAACCACGGGCAGGCTGGGGCATGAGCCACACATTTCCAAACTGTACGGTAGGTATCACCAGATATTTGCCGGAATTGTTCTCCCATATCATGAGATTCTTGTCCTCAGGTAAGTCTTCCTGCCAGGGTGCTCCCCATTCTTCTATTACCTCATCTCGCAGATCCTGTGGGATTTCTGCTTCAAACCATTCGCGATAGGTTTCCATGGGTATAAGCTGCAGTCCCCATGATGTTCTGTTCCCGACCATTTCATTGAGCACACCCGGAGCCCAGCACCCTGCATTTATACCCTGGGCCTGGATCACATCAAGCAGCTCTGTGTTGTTCTCAGGCACTGAAGTAACATTGAAACCAGCATCCTGCATTTCCTGAAGCATGAGCCTCATGCTGGAAATTGTATCAAGGTAACTGGCTCCTATATTGTCCTTGCCTGAAGGATAGTTGTAATAGATCACCGCAACCTTCTTCTCGGAATTGTTCATTAACTTGAGCTTTGCCCAGTTTATGGACCTGTTCCCTATCCAGTCCACCTGAATGTCCATAGGAACAGCTTCACTTGTACCGTTAGTGGAATCATATACGTTCTTTCCTATGACAACATACTCAAAGATGCCGTCAAGGTTCGGACCAAGGGTCATCCTCACTACCTGCGCATTCGGTATACCCCTGTTGGCATCTGCCGGATCAGGTGTCTGCGGAACGTCCACAACAATACCTCTTAACACAGGCACATTGAGTTGCCTCAGTTCGCGTTCTCCTTTCTCATTATCGTAGTAGTTCAGCCTGAAACTCTTCAAGGATATGACACACTGTACCAGCGACTGATTGTTCTCATCACAATAGTACTTGACAATGTCATCGAATGTATCAAATCCTACTATAACGTTGCAGTCCTTGCCTTCCAGGTCAGAGATCAGTGCGTCTACCACTCCCATTTGGCCGTTGGTGATATCACTGCGATGGAGCCACATACCAATGGTGGGTTTTGATGGATCATACACATGGTGTGTATCATCGTTTGTAGAATACCATTCCAGATACTGCTGCGTGGTCTCAAAGTATTTACCTGGATAATCTTTATGGTAAAGCCCCACCTGCGGCAGAACGGAGGCATCTGAGCCCTGTAATTGCCAGTCCGCAGTAAGTTCGGGATTGTCACCGTATTCCTTGGCAAGATAGATAAGGAAGTTCTCGGCACTAGTTAACTGGGCATCGGTCTGTGTACCCATGTTGTTGTAATAGTTAAGCAATGTGACATTTTCATCGCCTGTATATACATGGTCAAAATATGCCGGTGTATCAATGGAACGCACATCAACGAACACCGTGCCCACCGTATGAGCCTCCCAGAAACTCTGGTTAAGAGGACCATAGATGCTGCTGGAGAGCATATCACAAAAGATCACGTCCTGCTCCTGAAGTAAACCGCTTGAAGCCGCCCGGAGCAACTCGTCACTGGGATCGGCCCAGGTGGTAACATTGAAGGATGGGATGTAAGTGTATTCTATGTTCTGGCTGTACGGATTTGTCAGACTGGCATTTTCCAGGGCCGGGTTTGCTGCATAGCAAAGATACATGATCTTTATTGTATCCCATTTATCAGTAATCTCAGGATGATCACCATACTCCTTTGCCAGATATAGCACAAGGTTCTCTGCATTGAGCTTTTCATCTTCAGTAGCAGTACCCATATTGTTATAATACGTATCTATCAACTGCGTGGAGGAACCGTCTGAAACGTAGTCAAAATATCCGGGAGTGCCCATAGACCTGATGTCCACAAGAGAGATGCCGGCATCATGAGCAGCGTTAAATGTAGCATTCAGGGGATCAAAGACAGCAGATGAAAGCATGTCAGTGAATATCACATCCTGTTGCAGCAGCAAACCGCTTGAAGCTGCTTGCAGCAGTTCATCACTGGGACCGGCCCATGTGGTAGTATTGAAGGAAGGAATGTATATAAATTCTATACTGTCATTGAATCTGGTCGTACTTGCAGCGTCTTCCAAAGCAGCACTTGGCTGCCAGCCGATATAGACAATGCGTATTTTACCTCCCCAGTTATCTGTGATCTGAGGCTTATTGCCGTAGTTCTTGCATAGATATGTCAGGAGGTCTTCTGCATTCTGCATTTCTGTTTCAGTTCCTATACCCATATTATTATAATAGGTATCTATTGGCTCCGTTGAAGAACCGTCGGAGATATAGTCAAAGTACTCCGGTGTTCCCAGAGACCTTATATCAACAAATGAAGTACCGTTGTCCTTTGCAGCCCTGAACGATGTATTCATTGGATCAAAGACAGCACTTGACAACATATCAGTAAAGATCACATCTTGTTCCATCAACAATCCTGAACTTGCTGCTGCAAGCAGTTCGTCACTTGGACCGGTCCAAGTGGTCGTGTTAAATGAAGGCACATAAGTATACACCACGTCTGAACTGTATACCATGGACTGGCTTGCCGCTTCAAGAGCAGCGCTCGGTGTCCAGGAAATATACATTACATTGACCTTGTTTTCGTCTGCCGCTGCTATCTGTATACTGAACAGCATAGCCAGTATACTGATCATCAAGAGTAACTCTCTCCATTTCATAGTACCATCACTTCCAAAAAGTGGGATCAACTTCGCTATTTAGCCTATATAGACCAACCATTGGCTCCACTTTTAAAGATATATTATCTAACCTTACGAGCAACACTATAAACAAAAATTTGCTTCAGAGAATTTCGAAAATAATCCCCACTAAAAAAGTTCGGATATTCCTGTCTCTATATAAGAGGCAGAGAAATAGCCAAACCAATTCCCTGGCCATCGGCCTAAAAGAGGGAATAGGCACTTCCCTGAAGAGAAAAGTGCCATAGGATATCACATTTTCCTCTTTCTCATGAAGCCCAGGAACACTGCTCCGGCTGCTCCTACCACCAGCACAATAGCAACTATATCAGAACCAGAGAAAGTAGGGGTACTGCTTTCAGGTGGAGCTACAGTTTCCTTGGTCATCTCATACCCTTCTACATAGTTCTCAGGAGTAGACTTCGGAGCTTCGGGCGCAGGCTGGCTAAGGTCTGTGCCTGCACCAATCTGAGATTCTATAGTCTGGTTTGATGTAGAAGTTGTGGCCTGGTTAGTAATTTCCAGTTTCGGACCACTGGAACCACGGCTACTACTGCGGCTGGAAGTGCTTTCCTTCACTGGCTCACTGGTAGCTTCCTCTATAAGTTTCTTGTATTCTGATGCCGTTTGTTCGTCCACCAGACCTGGGACGGACATTACACCCTGTATGAACTCATCCAGTGAAGGATTGCCACAGGTATGATGACAGCATGTGACACCATTTTCCACCACCGATTCAACATATTCTTTCACCAGGTTCTCGACCACTTCGTCCGAGGCGTCCCAGGAATCCTTCCTTACGGTCTCAAGCATCCTTGCTGTAATGGACTGATACTGATATGCATTATCCTTAAGGAACTCATCCAGTCCAAGGTTCTGGGAATCCAGTATATATGTTTCATACATCTTGTTCCAGTCAGAATCGGTTACCAGATCAGGTGTGGTGGCTTCCCATCCCCACATATATTCCATGGTCTTCATCATTTCCCTGGCACCTGCATAATCATATTCCATCATACCGGTTATCCAGTTGGGATTGAGGTATCTTGCAGTCAGTTCAGCACTGAAAGCTTCACTTAGCGTGATGATCTCCGGGTTGTCTACGCTGGTCAGATCAGAGATGTACATCGAAGGAGACTCACCTACGATCGACTTTACAGCAAGTCCGAGTGCTCCGAAATAGGAATAATAGTCATCATTGTCTATGAGACCGTAAAGGTTCGAAGTATCACTGTGTATGGCCGAATCCACTCCTCCCAGGTTCAGCTCGAACACATCCTCATAATTAACACCCCATACATCTTTACCGTATACGTTGGACATGCGGGATATGTACAGGTCGGCAACTTCTGACGAATTCTCCCAGGTATCGCTTGCCTCCACTGCTTCGGAAACACCCGTACCATAAGTACCTGTGGCCTCACTGAATACCCTGGACATAGAAACATTGTGTGCAACGCTTTCATTATATCCGCCTGCCAGCATTGTATCTTCTATTGCAAGTGAGTTCCATCTGACATAGTTGGTTTCGTTTGTTTCATTAAGTTCAGCAACCATGCGGACCGCTGTATCCATCAGTTCTATCTGGTATGGGAAGGTGTCACGATAGAGTCCCGATGTTGTGATCAGCACGTCTATTCTCGGATGTGTCATCTCTTCCTGCGGGATCACTTTGAATCCGGTTATTCTTCCGCTGGTCCTTTCCAGTTCCACACCCAGAAGGGCATAGATCTGTGCTTCCATAAGACCTTCATGTCGCATTGTTTCCACTGACCACATGACAAAGGCTACCTTGTTGGGATATGTGCCATTTGAGGCATAGTAGTTTTCAAGCCAGGCGTCTATGACGGCATCTCCCATGGCTTCGGTCTCTTCATCGGGAATGGTCCTCTGGTCAAAGCTGTAGAAGTTCTTACCTGTGGGCAGTGCACCCGGGTTGCGGATAGGATCATTGCCTGTACCAGGTTCTATATACTCAGCATTAAGTGCCCTTAATGTCTGGTCGATCTCACGTGTGGTCTGAGCCAGGTTATCTGCATACTGCAGCGCCAGCTCAAGATCGGCTGTGATATTGGCATTTGTAAGACCTATTAACTCAACCTGGGCAGTTGAAACGTTAGTTGCATTCAGCAGGGTGGCATTCAAAAGTAACATGGCATCAGAATCTGCTTCTATTTCCCAGTCTTCCTCGGTTCCGTTATCTTTAGCCAGCACATTATAGATGTGATCGCTGAAATCATCACCCAGCACGGACCTTACCATAGATACAAGCTTCTCACCTTCAGGAGCCACCCCAAAGACATGAAGACCATACGGGATGAGCTCTGATTTCATATCTTCAAGATAATCCTCCAGCACGCTATTCAGGAAGTTCTCAAAGTCGTCATCTGTCATATTATACAATTCACCAGTTGAGACTTCCAGATCCTCTGCAAGGCTGAGATTACCGTAAAGTTGTATCGTGCTGTTACGATAGAGTGCCATCATTCCAGTTTTATTGTCACTTTTTGCATCCTCATAGTTCTGGATCTTCTCACTCATTGTGGCAAGGTCGCCATAAAGACCGGCTTCTATTATCGGTGGTGTGAGATGGTCTATTATGACAGCATTGCCTCTGCGTTTTGCCTGTGTACCTTCTCCCACATTGTCCATGATATACGGGTAGACCACAGGGGTTTCAGCCACCATGATAGACGGATAGTCATATCTCCACAGACCAACTTCGTTGCCCGGGAGCCATTCCTGTGTACCGTGGGTACCAAAGTGTATCATAGCATCTGCATCGTATATGTCGTTGATCCAGAAATATGTCGCAAGATACTGGTGTGTGGGCGGTATTGAGGAATTATGATATATAAGAGACTCATCTGAAAGGGTTGCCCTGGTTGGCTGGGGTATAAAATTGACATTTCCAAGCTGGATAGTAGGTATTACAAAGTACTTTCCACTTCTGTTCTCATAGGTCATGACATCACCTGGAGCTTTGCCCCATGTGTCCTCTACTTCGGTGCGTACGCTCTGTGGCAATGTTTCGTACCATTCAAGATATTCGTCCACCGGCAGAAGGGTCACATAACCTGACTGTACGACCTTCTCAAGTTCCCCTGGAGCCCATGTGCCTACATTCCTGCTTTCAATGAAAAGATCGATGAACTCACTGCCATTTGGAATTGTGCCATTGCCTATGTTATAGCCTGCTGCCTGCATGTCTTCCAAGAGCAGAGTAAAGCTTGAACCGATATCCAGGTAGCTGGCACCGATGTTGTTCTTGCCGCCCTCGTGGTTGTAGTAAAGGATGGTGATCTTCTTGTCAGCATTTGTTTCTTTTCCAAGCTCTGCCCATGCAATGGCCCTGTCGCATAGCCATTCGACCTGACATTTGATTGGTTCATAGTAATACTGCTCTGTTGCTTCGTCCTGCACCCTTCCGGCTAACCAGATATAATCGGTAAGCCCGTCTATTTCGGGCTGTGTTACCTGATATGGAATGGAGGTACTGCTCAATCCCAGCACACTTTCATTGAACTCGTCAGGCGTCTGGTAATAATCCTGTATAGCTTTAATTACAGGCACATTGTACTTTTGCAGATATTCTATCCCTTTTTCATGGTCATTATAGTTAAGATAGAAACCTTTTACCGAGATTATTGAATCAACTATCACTTCACCGTTCATGGTGAAGTAATCCACATCATCCTCACATACGGCATAAGTGGTGTAGATCACATTGCATCCTCTTGATTCAAGCTCTCTGATGATCGCGTCCTCGGAATTGTATTCTATAGAGGTCTTACCCAGCCTATTACCTATTATTCCGATCGTAGGAGCTGATGCATTGTAACCGTGGTCTGCATACCATGCCAGATATTCGGTACTGTTGGCAAAGGTTCTTGGGAAGGCATCCGGATGATATATCCCATCATCCGGAATAATTGGTTCATCTGCAACAGAGTGCTCAATATAGACGTTCTCAAGGGTAGCTCCGATGCAACGGATCCAGTTCTCCATATTAATGTATCCGTCATTGAAGAGATATTCTGTCATTTCAACGTATGGAGGATTAGCCATGTCTATGGTGGCTATGCCATAAACATCTGACAGCATCCCGAACATTCCGATTTGGGCACCGTTGTTCTTTGCAGCAAGGAGCTTGTCTTTTATCTGAGGAAGTTCGTTGGCTCCCACCATGTATAGCATGATAACATCTTCGTTAGTGAAATCATTGGAGCTGTTTATGGCTTCTCCGCCTGTCATCACATTGACATTGAAACGGTCGGTAATCACTGTTCTTTCAGCAAGCACCTGCTCCATATAATATACACTGGTGTCCGAATTGATGATGTAAGTAACATTCACTTTCTCTTGCACGACCGCTGGTGCGGCAATCGTTTGCCCTGCAAAGGCACCGGAGAACTTCTGGCCCATGAACTTCAGCATGTTTCCCATGTTGGCCTCTCCGCCCTGCACCCAGTATCTTTCAATATCAGTGTAATTGGCAGAATAGAGGTCTGCATTTGGCAGGGTAATGTTCTCGGAAAGATTGTAACCAATGACCATTGCACCATTAGCTTTGGCAGCATTTATGCTGGCACCCCAGTTCGTAACAGTGGCTTCATCCCTGGATTCAATGAATATCATGGAATACCCGGAGAAGTCAAGATCCTGCGGTACTGTTTCACCCCTTGCAATAACGGTCGTACTTAGCTCCGAGGATATATCCGCTCCAGCCGCTGCACTATTAAGGGCAGCAGTATTAACATCCGTGCCCAGGACGAACAGGAACTTCACATCACCAGTACCAACTGCACTGCCGCCTGTTGAACTGTTGTCATTTGAGCCATCATCGGTGGGGCTTTCATTGCTGTTAATAATCTCAGAAAGGTTACTGTATTCTGTTGCAAGATATATGAACAGGTTCTCTGCATTTGTGAGCCCATCACCGGTTGTACCCATGCTGTTGTAGTAGGTGCAGATAGTATCGTTGCCCTCACCATCCGAAACATAATCAAAATATGAAGGTGCACTGCTTGTACGTATGCTCAGCAATGAAGCACCATTGTCGTGTGCTGCCTGCAGGGTGGCGTTTACTGCTCCATTGTTGGAATTGTAGACCTTACTGCCTACCATATCACAGAATATGACATCCTGAGTTCCTAAAAATCCGCTTCCAACCGCAGAGAGCAGTTCATCGCTTGCAGAATATGAAGCATTGTATGCTGGAATATATGTGAAATCTATATATGCGCTGTACACATTTGTCTGACTTGCAGATTGCAATGCATCGCTTGGCGTGTACGCGATGTAAGTTATGTTTATTTTCTCTCCGGCTGCCGATACCACTGTTGTTAAGGATGTCAACAACAATACACTTAATACTAATGTAAGTACATATTTTCGTTGCATGTTATCCCCCGATAACGTGTGCTGAGCACTTCGGATACATTGCTTGGCGGCGGTACCGAAGTGCCCGCTTATTAGACCTTTTGCTTTTTACTTCACTTTATGAACAAATCAAGTAGTAGTTTCGTTCCCATCATCCGGCACATACACAACTCTGCCATCCGCCAGTTTGTAGGCGGTGCCCAGAACATCACCTGTACCGCCACCGATCTGATCGGTGAGATTCATCACTTCAATGGGTTTCCCTTGCTCCTTTATAATTATCTTCATATCCTCCTGCCCGGGATTCTTCACGATGGTTATGTCCTCAGTAGGGCTTAACAGTTCAGGCATCTGGTATGACATAACCAGTGCCAGCATCAGAGCCACGGCAAAAACCATGGCGGTATCGAAAAGGTTAGCAACCCCTTCAAGGGGATTCCTTTCCTCTTCATCGTGTAACAGACCGGTTCGCCTGTAACGTCTCTGCCTCATACTTTTACCTCGATGGTATCAAGTATATAATCAATATCTGCCATATCCTGCCAATACCATCTCTTCCTAATCTGGGTGAGTATGTAGGCCACGCTGCTGGCAAAAAGACCTACAACAGTAGTGGCAAAGGCGATCATCAGGTTGTGTGAAAGCTGCACAACATCTCCCTGAGATAATGCTACAAGCGCCGGGCCAAGAGGTATGAGCGTGCCCATCAGTCCCAGCATCGGGGCTATGTTTGTGATGATACGGGTCTGCTCCAGCCTTTTGGCCATTTTGATCTCATATTCCTGAGAGACCCATTCTATGGCAGGGATCCTGTCCTTTTCCAGATGAACAGCTGCAGCATTGGAGAAAGCAGTGACTATATAGTTCTGCTTTATTGTTCTTAGAGCATCAGCTGCGGCTTTAAAATTAGATTCCTTTACATGGTTTTGCATAGTAAAGCAGGTACCTTCCAGATTCTCAATATCTCTGTTCCTCTTCGCATACTCTGAAAGGAATTCCCCTATCAGTATAAGGGACAACAATGATAGTGCCACTAACAGGATGATCACAGGGTAAAGCAAAGAAGCAGAAAATGTATTCATTATGCTATTGATCACAGCGAACAGGCTCATTTTTATTCACCTTTGAAAGTATTGATGACATACCCGCAGGCTATGATACCAGTCATTATCAGCAGGGGTATTATGTGAAGTTCCCCTCCTGTATCAGGGATCTGGAGCTGTTTAGATTTTATGTAAGCCGGTACGAGCATGGAGCCAAGCAGATAGAATATACCCAGGAACATCATCACAGCTCCAAGGTCTTCGGGTGTGCGGTGCATTTTCCTGAAACCCCAGCTTGACGATATGACAGTGATGAAGAAGAAAAAACCGACCAAAGCCCCTATCCTGAAGCCGCTCCACCCGAGGGTTGATGCAAGTATCATACAGGACACGAACAGCGCGGTGAGGCATACGGGACATGGCACAGAGATGAAAAGGAAAGTGTGCCTTGACACATCATGTCCACATGACCATTTTTTCTGGGTGTATATCCCTGCACCTATGAGGAGCAAGGCCACAACAACGTGCAGGGTCATACCCATACTGGTTATCACATCCAGCCGGGACTGGTCCACCAGTTCTATAAGTCCGCCAAGAATTACGGAAATGACAAAGTAACTTGCAGCAATGATCAACACATCTCTTCTGCGGATGTTGGAAAAACCACATCCAACACCTGTCTTCAGGGCAAATATCATTATCCCTAACAGGATACCAACGACTATAGCATAAACAGAATTCATTTCTCTCCTATCCGTTTCCTTTTGTTTCATATAAGTTGTGTGCTTTAATAAGTAGTATATAGTTTAAAGCAATTAGCAAATGCCAATATCCAAATATATGAGAATTAAATATTGATGTTTATTTAATAGTTATTCCCATATACACACTTAAATACTAGATACGTTTTCATTTTAGATAATAACTGGCACTACTTTAGCCTACTTATATTTTTCGGCACCTCCCAATCAAATAATGAATATATAAATAATATAGAAGTACTAAATTATCCTTAAGAATGTACGATAAAAATTCTCAATAGACAGGACAGTATCTAAAACAATATTTCTGCATTTAGGCCCCTGTGAAGAACTGAAAATACATTTTGCTTATGTATGAAACTGGAAATCCAAAAATTACTTTCAGTTGGTCAGTGAGTTTAGCAAGTATGGTGGATCGATAAAATAAAAAAAGAAAGAAAAAGAAGAAAAATTAAATTTATTTCTTGAACTCGGTGTAACCACATTTGCCGCAGGTACGCCTGTCCTTGTGTTCAGCAAGGAATACGCCTTCGCCACATCGTGGACATGTCTGGTGGGTCCTTTCGAGCTTATCGCCACTGACCTTGTAATAATCTTTTACTGCCATTTTTCCACCTGCTTACTCTTCCGTTGATTCTGCCGCTTCTGTGTTTTCCTCTGGTGCCTCAGGCAGCTTGTTCCTTTCGAGGATATGTTCCTTTTCGATCTTTTTCATGCGGGCAGCATCTTCATATATCTTTGCGTAGCCATTAAGCTTCTGCCTTCCGAAATCGTTTTTCATCCTCTGAATAACTACAAGTTCCAGTGGTACGTTCATTAATGCTGCCATCTTGTTCTTTATATCCAGCCTAGCAGGGGTGGGGCCTTCGAAAGTTACCTCGAAATTAAGCTCACGCCTGTTGAGAAGTACGTTATTTTTATCCTCAATGATTTTAATATCCATTGAATTTCCTCCGAATGTCTATCAAACTGTTCCTTTCTTCCTGCCCATGTATCATCTTGTCCAGCAGGTCAAGGATCTCTTCCTTTTTGGATTTTGTGATTTTGACAAGTACCACACCTTCATCCGGCTGCCCGTATAGTACAACCGAACCTTCAGGTGCCAGCAGTATTGCAGGCAATGCTGCAAGGTCCTCTTCGCCGCGCACGAATATTCTTACATGGTCCTTTGATATAATGGCGTCATGGACCACATTGATCAGATCCTCGGTTATGACCCCGGGAGGATTATCCACGAATATTTCACTGAACCCTGTATGCTTTGTGCCCACTACTACATGGGCTGACGCCGGCCCACGTTTTGTCCGGTCATCAACGACAAGGATGTCCGGAATGATATTTGAATTGAGCAAGTGGAATGTAGTAACATCACCCACCGATATAAGTTTTGTGGGACTACCCAGGTCTTTGGAAAGCTTCTGGATAGTATCATCACCAGTACCTGTGTAAAGAACACCAAAGGTCTTCCTTAACAAAGGGCGCAGTTCTTCCGGCAGGTGTATCGTTTCCACCAATTACCGCACCTTCAGTGCATATCGGTCAGCTACTTTGATCTCCATTTTCTGGGCTATTTCTGAGTTTTCCGGATCCACGATAATTACCATGCCACTCCAGTCACTGCTAAGGTTGCTGGAACTGCATACAAGGCACGTTTGACCTGTGACTATCCTGTGGCACTCCCTACAAACCTGTTCTGCCATGTTCAAACCTCTTCCTGAGCTTTGGATTTAGCCATCCTTTCCTCTTCAAGCCACTCCAGTTTACCCAGGGCATTCTGCCTCATTGTAAGACCTATCTTACTCTCCCTTGGGTCCCTCTCATTAATGCTTAGGGCAACTATCCTGGCCCTAACCTTATCACCCTCGCCAAGTGAACGGTTTCCTGTTTTGCTCATGAGCCTGCCATTCTTCCCATCATAGGACATGAAATCATCAGTGATCTGGCTTACATGTAAGAGACCATCCATAGCACCTATACTGACAAAAGCCCCGAACTCCACAGTCTCAACAACTTCTCCTTCAACTACTTCCTGTATCATGGGTGTGAATACGATGGCATCAAAATCCACATCATAATAAACTGCACCATCACCCACAAGGATGTGACCTTCACCTACTTGTTCAATTTCCGTGATAGCAACGATGGCACCTATATGCTTATCAAGCCTGCCTTCAAGCTTCTCCCTCAGTGCATTCTTAACATTGACCTGAACATCCCCGCCCAAAAGATTAGGAGCTACCCGGATGGTATCAGAAAGTTTCATTTTCTTGTACATGCGATTATCTCCAAAAGCCCAGTTATCCTGTTATAAACCTATTTATATCTTATAATTTTTACTCTTGTTCATGACGAGGCCATCAAATTAGCTCCTTATATTTCTATTCTAATTTGATGTACTTTTTTAGAATAGCCTCCCAAACGAATTCCTGAGTTTAACTTTATTTTGCAATTCAGTAAGCACTAATAGTTGATAGGAAACGAAATTCAGCAGAGAGTAGAGAGCTCTGCTCTCTACTCTTATTCTTCTGACATCGAAGTTCATCGTATCTTTCATGTGGCCATGTACTTTTTCGCATTCTACTCTTTTCTTGTATAACTCCCAAAATAATTCATCGAGGATGTTTTGATTTCTTAGGTACATCCCAACTTGTTCTTGTCTTCCATTTTCATACAGAAACTTCAGCTTATTTTCTATTTTGGTATGAACCTCTCCACCAAGTTTCCACATTTTGTTCACCCAATGATCAATCCTCTCTACTTCACCTTCTTTGTGCAATACTGCATCACAAGAGTAGGAAATAATTGGTTTTGCATTCAGATGATACCATATATCTGCATTGTTTTGGAATGAGTCATAAGCTCCATCCGCAGCATAAAATTCAATATTAGCTTCCATTTTCTTTAATGCGTGTATGTGTTTGATAAGTTCCGTAGAATCAGAACTAAGGCCATTAGTATATGTCATAAATACCGGATAAGTTCCAATCATTGTAATGTGAGCTTTGTCCATTTTACATTTATAATGCGGATTATAATCCGCATATTTGTCATATCGTGAAGCTTCAAGAGGTGTTGAATCTATCTTGGCGTCTTTTAACTTTGAGCTTTTAAGAATCTTTTCGCCTACCATTATTATTAGTTCATTGACCCCATCTTCTCCAAGTCTATATTTTACAAAATGATGGAGGGTTCCAGCTGAAGGAAGTCTTATTTGCCCATTTTTATCACAGAACGATAGCATAATAGCTTCTTCTTCTGTTAAACTGGATACTGTTTTTTCATAAGAGAGATTCCTGAAGCACTTTACAATAAAGAGCTTTATCATTGAGGAAACGTTATATTTAAAATGCCAACGTTTGTTGGTATACACAGTACGTTCAACGTATTGTGAAATGTCTTCTATACAGAGAAAATGAAGAAATTGGCAAATAGAGGCAGTTTCTCTGTAAAGATAGTTTTCTATGGAGTCCTCGAAGAGGACTCCTCTATACTCGATAGATTTTTTATCCATAAAGAAGCAAAATTTTTTATATTTATAGCTACCACTGACCAAAAAAAAAGAGAATAGCAGTATCAACGAAAAAAGGAATAGGTTTTTAAATCAAAATCCTAATTTGAGATTCTCATGACAATAATTCCAGACGATTCCTTTGTCTGAGAGATATTACCCTGATGCCCATCTCAATCAACCGTTTCTTAAGCCCTATGTCATTTGTTAAAACAGCAGCCCCAGTAACTTGTGCAAGAGACACAATAATATCATCTGCATGCCCTTCCTTGGAAACAAGTTCACACCTCTGTGCCAAAGACCTACCGACCTTTGCAGCTATGCGATCCTGGCCCCTTGCTGTTGTAACAAGTCTGTCCAGCTCATTTAGCACAGCCAGAGGAACAATGAAATGATTAAAACCCAGCCTGTGTAATTCACTGAATATATCTAAATTGAATTGCACAGGTATCATCAGAGCATTAGTGTCGATTATCACCTTCAAGACTTTATGACTCCCACACCTATCAGGCGCCATCTTGAACCTATCCGCCTGCTGATAGCCACCATTGAACCGGCACTCGCACATACAGGCCTCTTGAGCTTTACTTCTGCAACGTTCTTCCTTGCACTTGTCACCACGCCCACAGTAGTGGCCGTACCTACATTAAGCATAAGAGGCTCACTGGTTCTGATAGAACCTATCTCTGCTTCATCGATCACGCCTACTACCCGTTCAAGCAGGTTTAGCTCAAGGGTGAATACATCACGAGTAGGTGGTAAAGTACCAGGTTTTCCTGCTACCTGCCCCACAAGAGAATCGCTCTTGGTGATAGCAGGGTCCAGTGAAGTACCTATTGCAAGCAGTCCTCCGGGCGTAGCCTTATCTACAGGTTCCTTGCCTGCAAAGATCTTTGATATCTTAGTGACTATCGGAACCCACCTGGTAGTTCCCTCACTTTCCAGTTTATATCCAGGCCTGATCTCCAGATCTTCGCCGTTAGACAAAAAGCCTTCTGTAAGAGTTCCACCAATCACGCCGCCTCTGATCTGTTCTATGGGAGTGCCTGGCTTGTTGATATCAAAAGAACGTGCGATAAGCATCTGTGCCGGTTTATCGATCTTATATTCCGGAGTGGGAATATGTTCTTCCATTAACTGGAGAAGAGCATCGATATTTATGTTCTGCTGAGCAGATACCGGAATTATCGGAGCGTTCTCTGCCACAGTACCTTGAACAAATCTCTTGATCTGCTTGTAGTGATCTATTACCTCTTCTTTGGATACCAGATCGATCTTATTCTGGACAATGATAAGATTCTTGATCCCTATAATATTCAAAGCCATCAGATGTTCTTTTGTTTGTGGCTGAGGGCATTCCTCATTAGCAGCTATCACAAGAATGGCACCATCCATAATAGCTGCCCCGGAAAGCATTGTAGCCATCAGTGTCTCGTGACCGGGAGCATCAACAAAAGAGACGGTACGCACTTCTTCTGAAGGCTCACCACATCCCGGACAGGTTTCAGATACAGTGTAACATTGTGGCTCAGGGCAGTTGGGGCATTTTCTGATAGTAGCATCTGCATACCCTAATCTGATAGATATTCCACGCTTCATCTCTTCACTATGTGAATCTGTCCACACTCCTGAGAGTGCGCTCACTAAAGTGGTTTTTCCATGATCGACATGACCTACCATGCCAATATTAACGCAAGGTTGACTCAATTCCTGATTTCCCTCCAATGGGCGAATAATATAAAAGTACGTAGCAATGCTTGCAATCGGTCAGATGACCGGATGATATCTTGCTCCAGACCGTTGTTATCATTTGGTTACTGGTATTTAAATGATTTCAACGTTTTACTAATGTCTACATGTTAAATCTACTTATCTATAGTAATCAGCTTAAGTTCGGAAATGAACAATTATTTCTGCTAGTATAGTGTGTGGATGAAAACGCATTTTAGAGCCTTCAAAAGGTTCATTTGCTGCCTGCAAGGATATCCCATCCACAACTAACATTACCATCTTTGCAAAATTAGATCTAAGTTCAGGTAACTATGCGACCCAACTCGTCCATTTCAATGGCTCTTCTTATCTCAAAAGCTATGCGCCTTCCGGTACTCATATTATTCCTCCAGATGGTGTTACCATACGGATGGCCTACTGACATATGCACGTTGGTCCCGCCACCGACCCTGGGTGCAACATCATAGATATAGAAGTTAAGGTCCTTGTCGATACAGGTCTGGAGGCAGAATGGACCTATAATACCCGGGTCATAGTATTTGCTTGCCGCATCAATGTATTTTTCGGCCAGCATGAACACATCCTCCAGAAGTGATTCCCGCAATGTGGAAGAATTATGTCCGCATACAGTGTATTCGGGGGTCAGCTGATGTTCTGCCAGAGTTATCTGTTGAGGTGCAGGCAGACGGACATGACCGTCCAGACTGGTTTCAAAGCGCCAGTCTATGCCAAGGATCTCCAGCTTGCTCATTTCTTCCTCAATGGGAGAATAGAACATATCAAAATTGAACACCGGGCCAATAATGTATCTCTCTATTCTTGCATTATCCAGAGCTTCCTGCGTGATCACGCCTTGCTTAAGCAATGCTTCTGATTTCTTAAGATATTCTTCATATGTCGCAGCCGTGAAGAAACCTCTCTCCAGCTTCTTGACAGCATGCGGGAGTTTCACTATTGATAACTCCTCTATGTCCTGAGGATCATTTATCCTTTCAGGAAAAGGAAGACCCGCCTTCTCCAACAGCCAATAGTAATCACGATCTATACCCCTTTCTTCGCTTCTGAGCATATTTCTGCTACCTACTATAGGTACAGCAAAGTCATTCTCTACCTCATCGATCCCGCAGTATGAAGTAAAGGACCTGTTTGGAATGAAAAGAATATTCTGATCACGCAGCATCTGCTGATTTTCAGGCAGCAATACTTCATTGAACTTCTTCAGCATCACTGCCTCATCCACAATACCGCGTTTTACCCTTCCGTATGCGTCCCTTTGGGCTTTGAAATAATGAGAATAGGTCTTCTCTCTTCCCTGCTGGCATATAGCAAAAGTGCGGAAATCCTCTTCCACAGCACCGTCAAATACATCTAATGCGGAATGAGAAGCAACTGCCCCGATCTTGATCTTGTCGGGTTCGTAATCCTGAACTATATCTATGATCTCTTTTCTGTCTATCATCTTATACCCTCTCTTGTCTTCACACATATCAATGAACTATATAGGTTTTGTGTCATGTTCTTTCAATTGTTCCTCGGGACTAGCTCAGCAGGCCGATAATAACTGAAGTGATAAAGGTTTCCACTGCAGCTGCTATGAAAAGCAATGGCATTATCCACAAGAAGAAGAACTTGATACCTGTGAGCATTTCTTCCTTTAAATGAACTGAGTCTCCCTTAAGAGAAGCAAGTCCTTTTATCCCCAGCCTCAGACCTATGGCTGCAGAGACCACTACCATAGGTATCTCAATGATACCATGAGGCAAAAGACCAGCCGTTAAATAAAGAAAACCTTGTTCCATCAGGATCTTGTGGCTGAAAATACCCAGAAAATAGCCATTATAAGCAATGAAAAAGAATGGCACTATACCAAGTCCAATTCCAAGTACCAATATGAGCAAGCTCTTAAGGGCATTGTTAAAGAAGATAAGGAACATTATTTGCAGCAAAGAAAGGTCTTTTAATAACTCCACCAGTCCTTCAAGCTCTTCCAAAGAGTTTAAGACCATATAGGGGTACATAATGGCAGTCAAATATCCTACAACTGCCGATATCACGAACAATAGGAACATGTATCCTATTTCTCTGCGAATGTTCTTTATGTATTGTAGCGCCTGCTCTTTGCTATTGATATCATACATGTTCATCATATCCCAAAAACCATGCGTATAGTGTTCCTGCATGCAGGAGAAAGACCGAGTACAAGTATCACCAGTTTCACAAAGGTCCGAAGATTGCGGGACTCCTCATCTTCATTGAAATTAGTATCTAATATATACAACACTGGAATAAATATGGCCAGCTTCAGAGGATACATCACCAATGCTGTTCCCGTCAGATCAATAAGATAAGAAGGAAGTACATGCTTTTCATAGTAACCAAGCATATCCACCCCTATGAATGTGGAGGAAGCATCCAGCATGTGAGCTCCAAGTATGGATATGTTCAATCGGTCCGTAAGTATTTCAAAACCTGTCTTTTTTGCTGTAATATAGACAATAGATGTGACCAGTATTCCCAAGCCGAGGATATAGATCAGTACCATGGGAAGAGCGACCTTTTGTATGCTAAGGAGCAAAAATATGTTAAACACGAACCATAGAGTGCCCAGGGAAGCGAAAATTGTTTCCGTACTATTCCCGGTCCATTTTTTGCTGAGCATTTTAGCTACTATGAGACATAACAGTGTAATAAGGAAGACAACAAAGTATATGATCGGAGTTATAAGAAGCAAGTTGAAAGGTTGTTGTATGGCTCCAGCGTCTTCAAGGACCCGCATGGAAGACCCGGCAAGTACAAAAGGTACTATTGCAGCTATGAACCTGCTGTCTGTCCGTATGTCCAGTTTTTTAAGCAGTTTGACAACTGCAAATATACATAGTCCAAGTATGATGGCCCATGTAAGAGTGTTAATTATATTATATCCTTCATCGTGCAGGATAGGGTCTATATAATATGTGTTTATAAATCCTGAAACCTTATCTATATACGAATTCATTGAACCTCAAATGTTTATGCGATCTGCAGGAATATCCTTATGCTATACTACAGGAATATCCTAAATAGAATTAATGTTTAATAACTTCTGTCATCAGGAACATTCCCACTATATCCAATATATAATTCAATAACTCAAAAAAACTACCTTACAAAATTATCGCAGGTATTCAAGTGATCCCACCCAGAGAAGAGAACTCCAAATGGATGCAATTACCCAGAGATATAGTAATAGGACATGGAGTCATCAGAGAAGTAAAAAATGTCTGTGATGACCTTAAGCTGGGCAACAATCCCCTGATAGTAACAGGAACACATACAAAGAACATAGCCGGAGATATAGTATATGACATCCTTGCAGATGCGGGTGTCGATCCGAGCGTGATAACTGTTGAATCAGCTACGGCAGAGGGAGTTAGACGGGTTGAAGAAGTTGCCCTTTATAATAATTCCAATTACCTGCTGGGTGTTGGCAGCGGCAAATCCATAGACGTGGCTAAACTGGCAGCCACCGAACTGGATCTTCCATTCATCAGTGTCCCGACGGCAGCTTCGCATGACGGCATTGTTTCTTCGAGAGCGTCCATACATGATGGAAAAAGAGTAACTTCCGTAGAAGCAAATGCACCCATGGCAGTAATTGCAGATACGGAGGTCATAGCAAATGCCCCATACAGGCTTCTGGCAGCCGGCTGTGCAGACATTATATCAAATTATACTGCAGTAAGCGACTGGGAACTGGCTTACAGACTAAGGAACGAGCCATTCAGCGAATATGCTGCGGCTCTTTCCCGTATGACCGCAAAAATAGTGCTTGACTCAGTCGATTCTATAAAACCGGAGCTTGAGAGCTCAGTACGGATAGTGGTAAAGGCACTTGTATCAAGCGGCGTTGCCATGAGCATTGCAGCTTCTTCAAGGCCTGCATCAGGGTCTGAGCACATGTTCAGCCATGCTCTTGATATGGTGGCACCAAAACCTGCGCTGCATGGGGAACAATGTGGTGTGGGAACTATTATGATGATGTACCTGCACGGAGGCGACTGGGAACGCATCAGGAACGGACTGAAAAAACTGCATGCTCCCACTACTGCTGCAGAGCTGGGCATTGAAGATAAATATATATTGGAGGCTCTGCTTCTAGCACATACAATTCGTCCGGAAAGGTACACGATACTCGGTTCAGGCCTTACCCCTGAAGCGGCAGAGAGAGTGGCAAAGATCACTAAAGTAATAGAATAATTCAGATCCAGGTGTGTGATGATATGGTTGAGGTAGATACTACAATAACCCTTATTGGATCCAGGCTTGCTAAAGAAGGCATGGAATTCATATTTGAAGGGGAGTCTAATGAGTGCAATAAATGTAAGCTTAAGAGCACATGCTTAAACCTTGAAAAGGGGCGCAAATATAAAGTTTTGAGAATAAAGACCCCTTCAGTACATGAATGTTTCCTTCATGACGGAGGAGTTATTGCAGTGGAAGTAGTGAGATCTCCGGTAGTGGCAATTCTGGATTCAAGGAAGGCCATCAAAGGAGCTAAGATCAGCTATGAGCCTCCAAAATGTAGAGATGTCCCGGATGATATGTACGATCTGTTCTTCCCTGAAGGGCTGCGCACCGGAGACAAGTGTACTATAATTGAGATTCTGGATAACATTGAGGATAGAGAGATATGTGGTTCTCCCCTGAAGAAGGTAGAATTACAGTTATGAGAATCAAAGTGGCATCAATCCGAATGTCTTTTATACTACTAGCAGAATGCTAAGAACATAGCGTAACCTAAAAAGAGGTGTTTGATGTCTGATACGGAAACAGAGATCCTTTCCCATGACTTTTATACCAGGGAACGGTGGAACAACTGGATAAACCAGGTGAAGGAAAGCGGTTTTGAGTTCACGGAATCTGATGAACCGCAGGATAAGGACAGTGCAGTGTTCATAAATATGGAGGATGACATCAT
The DNA here is from genome assembly GCF_000328665.1 of Methanomethylovorans hollandica DSM 15978. NCBI lineage: Archaea > Methanobacteriati > Methanobacteriota > Methanomicrobia > Methanosarcinales > Methanosarcinaceae > Methanomethylovorans > Methanomethylovorans hollandica. Next base: position 544,469 of record NC_019977.1, on the reverse strand, counting down.
CCTTGCATGCCTGAAAGTGGTAGCTAAATTCGAGAAGAAACTCATTTCCACGGAATCTGCATTCCACCTGATCTCTCAGATAAAGGATATCACTCTTGCAGAAATAGAACATATATCCGATGATATTGACATGATGATATCTTCAATGCAGACCTCATTTATCGGAACCTTTGCTGCCTTTGAATGCTACATCGGACAGGACTATAACAAGAAAGCAAGAATACCCACTCTGCTGAAACAGGCATTGGAAGCAGAGGCATCAGACAGTATAGAGATATCACTGGATAAGGTGGCAGAGATAGGTGCATTGATCATCAATGGACGTAAACTGCCGGAAGACATAATGGAAGATATCCCATACGGAATTGTAGCTGAGTGGATGGACGGAATCGATTCCATTGCTGCTGCAAAGGTGGGAAGTGACAGTTACAAGAATGATGAAGCTGACGACGAAAGCTGATATATCACATATACATTTTAAATTTGTTGCGGGCTGTTCCTGACCTCCCGATCTTTTTCTTTCCGTGCTCTTAGCCATCGTTGCACTTATCTAGGGTTAAGTGCTTTTTCCGGTTATGCACCGTTACCTTTCTGACCCCTCCGTAAAGAGTGTAGCTGTCCTCGATATGACACATGGCGGCATTATCATTGCACATAGGCTCAAAGAGCTGGGTTTCAATGTAACAGGGGTAGATGTTTATGGAACGATCTCCCCCGAACAATGTAATTCTATGGAGATGGATGGTATACGGGTGTCAGAAAAGAACTGCTCTGTTGAGGATCTGGACCTTATAATAAGCCCTGTTCACCTTTATCCCGATCATATTATGCTTCAGCAGGCAGAAGAGAAGCATATTCCCGTAATATCTCATCACAGAGCTGTTGGAGAGATCCTGAATATTAAAGATACTGGTGACCATACGCTTATGATAGAGGTCACAGGCACCAAGGCAAAGACCAGTACTGCTTCCCTGCTTGCTGACATGATCTCAAGGAAGCTTACTGTTTTGCTACACACTTCCAGAGGACTGGAGATGTGGGAAGATGGTGTATGCCGATTGCTACATAAAGGACTAAGCATTGCTCCGGGGAGTATTTTGCAGGCAATGGACATTGCAGGATCACTAAACAAGGAGATAGAAGCATACATATTCGAGATATCCCTTGGAGTCACAGGATGTGGAAGTGTTGGTATAATCACGACCCTTGACATGGATTATATGATCGCAGGCAAAACATCCATGGCAAGTGAAGCAAAGGTAAAGTCACTCATGAGTTACCCCGAAGATGTGCCCCTTGTGCTGAATGATAACTATAAGGGAATATCGCAGCAGCTCAAACCAGCACTTATGTCGAAGCACATAAGGACTTTCAGTACCCCGGATAAAAGTGAAGGCCTGAATTCGGATGCTGACTACAGGATAAGCATGCACGAGAACAGTTTATCTATTGCATGCGCAGGAGAAGAAATTAAGATCCGCCTTGATACCGGATATGATGCATGGTCATACAGGACAGCTTTTGCTGCATCGTGTGCCACTGCCCAGGAGATAGACATTCCATGGAAAACTGTGAAAGAAGTAATACAAAATTTCAGGGGTTTGCAGGGCAGGATGCAGGAAATTATACAAGAGGACATAACCATTCTGGACAACTCCAACTCTGGAATGGACATCTTTTCAGTAGAGAAAGCTCTGAGCTTGTGCCTGAAAAGAAATCAGAAAGTGATTATGGTACTTGGCGAAGAAGCTGCGCAGGTATGCGAAGGACTGCCACCGGAGGATGTTGCCGATATGCTCAGGAGCAGACTGCAGGACATGGATGAACTGATACTGGTGGGTGAAAGAATGAAGCCCCTGGCAACTGGAAATATCTACTATGCTGAAAGCTTTGATATGGGAAAAACACGCGCAATGGAATTTGCCCGGAAAAAGAGTGATGATAAAGTTATTATTGCTCTGTGTGTGAAGTGCTTCCGCTGAAAAGATGGGGCTTGATACATAAAATAGCCCTTTTATATCAGAAGGCTGTAGTATGTGCAAAGCGGCATTTGGTTAAGTGTAAAAAATCATACTTCTTGAAGTAAATATCATAACTATAATATGACATCATGGAGAATAGCATGGCTGCGAATGACATATCTATAATACATCCCAGACCGAGTTCTATAGTTGCCGCATTGTACACCCTGAGAGACCTGAATGTTGATGTTGCCATATTGCATGGCCCTCCCGGATGCTCTTTTAAGCATGCAAGACTTCTGGAAGAAGACGGGATACATGTAGTTACCACTGCCCTGGACGAGAATGGTTTTGTTTTTGGGGGACGCCGGGAGCTTTCCTCTGTGCTGCAAAAGGTCAATGAGATGTTCCACCCTAAATTGATAGGCGTAGTTGGAACATGTGCCAGCATGATCATTGGAGAAGAACTGCATGAACCGGTGATGGATGCAGATCTGGAAGTACCTGTTATAGAAGTGGAAGTGCATGCAGGATATGCAAATAATACCAAAGGAGTATTGATCACACTTGAATCAGCACTGGAAATAGGTGTAATCGATAGGGAAGAATTCGAGCGCCAGAAAGTACTCATGGAAGAGGCAACGGAAGTTGAAAAACGCCACGGTGCCGCCAGCAAGGAATACCTGGCCCCTTCAAGAGGGGATCTGAAGTACAAGGTGGCACAGCGTATCATAGAGCTGCTCAAGGAAGGTAAGAAAGGCCTTGTGATCATGAACGCAAAGAAGGAAACCGGCTATATGTTCGCTGATATCAATGTCGCCGTACATGAAGTTGCATCCCAGCTGGGAGTAGCTGCAAATGTGGTGAACATGGCAAACCTGGATGAGTCACTCGGTCTGCCCAGGGTCAGGGACCACGCCCGTAATATTATGCATGATCTGAAGGAAAGAGGAGTGCAAGTGCATGAGATCACAGGAGGCCTTGACGAATACCCCATTGCAGGCAATGTGGTAGATGAACTCATAGCTAAAAAATATGCAAACTATGATTTTGCTGTGATCACCGGTGTTCCTCATGCTATACCCATGGACCACATCAGCAACATGGAGATCATTTCGGTTACAAATGGTCCCCGTCAGGTGCTGCCTCTGAAGGAAATGGGTCACAGACATGTTGTAGTGGAGATAGACCTCCATCCAAAGACACTGGGAGTAAAGCATATAGTGGAGTCAGAAATGGGTGCCACATTGCGGGAAATGGTAAAAGAAATGCACGAAAGTTTTGTCTGAGGTAAGATACATGAAAAAACAGAAACGTATAGCCATTTATGGCAAGGGAGGCATAGGCAAATCAAGCACTGCATCAAATGTAGCTGCTGCATGCGCTGAGGAAGGATACAAAGTAATGATCATCGGATGTGACCCCAAGAGCGATTCATCCATCACTCTCCTGGGCGGCAGGAGGATACCCACCATCCTGGATCTGCTAAGGCAGGGAGTAAAAGTAAAGGAAGAGGACATAGTCTTCCACGGGTACAGAAATGTCAGATGTGTAGAGGTCGGTGGTCCTGAGCCTGGCATAGGATGTGCCGGACGTGGCATCATAGTGGCCATCAAGACACTGCGGGACATGTGCAAGGAAATGGATGATATGGACCTTATAATCTATGACGTGCCCGGAGATATCGTATGTGGTGGCTTTGTAGCCCCTATTAAGAAAGGGCTTGTGAACGATGCCTACGTACTGACATCAGGAGAATACATGCCCCTGTATGCTGCAAACAATATCTGCAAGGGGCTCAGCAAGATCGATACGCGCCTTAGCGGTGTTATCTGCAACTCCCGCAGCGTTACAAGAGAAGAAGAGATCGTGAGCAGGTTCGCTGAGGAGATAGGCAGCAAGCTCGTAGCCTTCATTCCCAAGGAACAGATCGTACAGGACTGTGAAAGGGATGGCTTCTCTGTGCTTGAAAAAGCTCCTGTATCTGATATCGCACAAGTATATCGCGATCTTGCCAGGACGATCATGTCTAATGCAGACTCTTCGCTGCCAAAGTCACTTGAAGATGAAAGATTAAGGGAACTTACACGCTGATCAGTATGAACACCTCCACCCACATAAAACCTGCAGCATCAGGCGAGGGGAAGCATATTCCCAGAGTGCTTATCTCTGCCGGAAGTTCGTCTTCCGGTAAGACCACTGTAACCATTGGCCTCCTGGCTGCTCTGTCAAAGGCCGGTTATAAGGTACAGCCGTTCAAGGTGGGCCTGGATTATATCGATCCCAGTTATTATTCAGATATCACCGGACGCCGGGCGCGAAACATCGATGGTTACCTCATGGACGAGGAAAGAGTACTTGATGTGTTCCTGCACGGATATGAAGTGGATGGAGAGGCTGATATTGCCATTATAGAGGGTGTGCGAGGGCTGTATGAGGGTCTGGAGAGCTACAGTGACATTGGCAGCACTGCACAGATTGCAAAGATCCTCAACTGTGCGGTCATCCTTGTCCTGAACGCCCGCAGTATTACCCGTTCGGCTGCAGCTATTGTTTCCGGTTTCAAGGCCTTTGATCCGCAGGTGAACATTGCAGGTGTGATACTGAATAATATTGGTGGCCAGAGGCATGCCATGAAGGCAAAGGAAGCCATCGAGCACTACACCGGCGTACCGGTGATAGGCATCATTCACCGTAACAATGAGATGATGATCTCTATGCGCCACCTGGGACTCGTACCTGCCATAGAAGAGCGCCGCAGGTCAGCAGATTTTGATACCAGGATAAACACTATCCGTGATGTGATCATTGAAGGTGTGGACATAGACAAAGTGCTGGACATTGCGCGGCAGACAGCTCCGCTTTCAAGACCCTCGGATACAATCTTTGTCCGAAGAGAAATATCACAAAAGCCAGTAATCGGCATTGCCCTGGATGAGGCTTTCAACTTCTATTATCATGATAATCTTGAACTGCTGCAGCTTGCGGGGGCGAAACTGCAGTATTTCAGTCCGGTGCATGACAAACACCTGCCGGATGTGGATGGGATATATATTGGAGGCGGCTATCCGGAACTGTTCGCTGCGGAGCTTGAGGCAAATATCTCCATGCGCGAAGATATGAAAGCAGCATCCGAGGCAGGAATGCCCATTTACGGAGAATGTGGTGGTCTGATGTACCTTACTGAGAAGCTCACGACTGGTGTCAAAGACAAAGGTACGTACCACATGGCCGAGATGCCAGAATCCACCTATGACATGGTGGGTGCACTCCCGGGACACACCCTCATGGGACATAAACGTGTGGTCAGCTACAACATCGGATCTCTAACCCTGGATACAGTCATCGGTAAAATCGGAAACGACTTTCGGGCCCATGAGTTTCATCACTCAGAAGTCACAGAACTACCCGAAGATGCCAAATTCGCCATCAAACTCTCCCGGGGCACAGGCATCATCGAAGGCTGGGACGGACTCACAGTAAAGAACACACTGGGCTGCTATGCCCATCTTGTGGCAAGTTCGTATGAAGAGTTTGCAAGAAGCTTTGTGGAGTTTATATATAACACATAACAAAGTTTCCTTGTGTATTTTTATTAGCACTCTTTGGACAGCATAGTTTTGTTCCAATGAGTCAAGCTAACACACTAACTATTCTCAACACAATGAAAATGAGAATTGTTTTTTGTACTGGACAAAAATAAGATTGCTACAAAGTCATATTTCATATCATCCGTGACCTGCAGAAAAATACATATATTTAGAAAGATTCTCTTGATTTAACTTTATGCCTGAAAACATCATACAGGCAATGAACAGGTGAAAAGTATGGATCATGATGTCATAGTTGTCGGTGGCGGACCAGGTGGTGCAATGGCTGCACGGACATGTGCTGAGAAGGGGCTGCGAGTGCTCCTTCTGGAAAAGGAAGAAGTACCACGCTATAAAGCCTGTGGGGGTGCAGTATCCTGGAAAGCATTAAAGCTCATTGGCCCTATAGATGATGTAAAGCCCCAATATATGTGTTACGGGGCTACCATACATTCACCTGCTATGAGGCAGTCATCACAAAAGATTAAAGAAGCGGCATCAATACTTGTTTTCCGCGATTCTTTTGACCATTTTCTATTAAAACAGGCACAGAACAGTGGAGCTGTCATAAATACCGGGGAGAAGGTAATCTCGGTTAACATAACAGATGAACGAGTACATGTTGTAACAACAAAAGGAGAGCACGCTGCAAAAATATTGATCGGAGCAGATGGTGTGAACAGCACTGTTGCCAGAGAAACAGGTCTGAGAAAAAAATGGGAACCGCAAGGGTATGGAATATGCATCGAGACAGAGATAGCACTAAGTTCGGAAGATGCAGAGAGATGTATCCTTGATAAAGAACTGATAGAGGCATATTTCCTTAAAAGCCGGGGATATGGATGGGTATTCCCGAAAGGGAACATAATGTCCGTGGGCATAGGCCTGTGGAAACCTAGTAATATGAAACCTGCACAGGCTTTTGATGAATTCATATCCTTCCTTTCTAAGGAAAAGGGAGTAGACCTCGCTGCACATATTGATCACAGGTTCATACACAGGGTACCTGTAGGTGGTATGAACAGGAACACCTATGGGGAAAAAGTGCTTCTTGTAGGAGATGCTGCAGGTTTTGTGGACCCTTTTTTGGGTGAGGGCATATATTATGCAGTTGCAAGCGGAGTAACTGCAGGTGAAGTGGCAGCTGAAGCTATCTATACTGGTACTGACCTTTCCTCTTACAGGAAGAGATGTGATTCACTATTTAATAACGATTTACATACCGCTTTTAAATTTGGAAATGCTTTCCATGAACATATAGAGAAGATATTTTACCTGTTCGATAAGGACCCTGAACTTTTTAAAATGTATGTACTTACAGGAAAGGGAGTTTATGGTTACAGGGAATACATAAAAAGGTCTGTGCTGAGAACACCCGTAACACTGCTTAAAATAGTTGAGAGCATGTTTAAAACTGCAAAGGAGTGAGGAGAGTAAGCTCCCTTCTGTTACTGCAAAGATCCCTTAAGTGCATGGCACTAAAAAGACAGCCTGTGGCATTTGCAGCTGCGGCATTCGGCTAAGCGTCGTTAACTTCGGGGGCGTTCTGAACACCGCTTATCCCTACTTCTGACTTGCACCCACGAGGATTCGCCGTTCCATCCACATTCCATACGACCTCAACCTTACGGTATCATTGCATTGGCATGGCTTGGTATCGTTTCTGTGCCAGAGCCCTGGCTCTCGCCAGACACCCTTCACAGGTGTTCGTGTGTTCAGACGGTGGGGAGACTTTCCTCAGATCATAGACCCGGAGGCCGCCCTTCCTCTCTCCGATACATAGAAAGCTACATCGGATATAAATGTAATGAAGACAGGCAAAAATTTTAAAAAAATGAACTGAGAAACCTTTATTTAAGAAACTGGATCATGTTCAATGATGTCCAGATAAAGAGGTTTATTTGCTGAACCCAACAACATCAGAGCTCTTTGACCCCGCAGCCACAACCTCGCGTCAGCAGAAAATCCATTTTTGCACGGATCTCTTCCTGGTGCATTTCAGACAGGATTTCAAACTCTGCCTTATGCTTCTCCAATATGTGATCCATCATCTTCTTCTTTGCGATTTCGCGATCTTGTTCTATAACAATGAAATCATCATTGAATCCAAGGTCCCTGCATTTCATGATCTGTAGTTTGGCCATAGTACTCCCTTCTCAGAAAGATAAGAGTTCATAGTAATTAAGGCTTAAGAATGAACAGCCTTTTATTTGAACTCAGAAAAAGAAAGTGATCCCTATCAGAATGAAAAGAATCCCAGCAGCTGTGGAAATAGTATGCTTATTGATCTTTTCCATAAGCTTCTTGCCAACATAGATAGCCATTGCAGACAATAGCAACAAAGCAAGGATCACACCTATAAATACCATCACGGGATCATACTGGGTAGCAAACAGAGCCGCAGCTAACTGTGTTTTATCACCCATCTCAGAAACAAGTATCAGGGAAAAACCCGATACAAAAGGACTTTTCAGTTCATATGATCCTTCATCCTCATCCTTATTCCTGTTGTAAAGCATCAGGATACCAAATATCACAAAAAGGAGACCTGCAAATAGTTTCACATAATCCAGGGGTACAACAGAAGCGATAAAATCGCCAAGGACAATAGCTATGCCATCGGTCAGCACAAAAGCAAGCATAACCCCGGAAAGCAGGGGACCATACTGCTTTGTCTTTGTGGACAGCACAAGGACAGCGAGCTGTGTTTTATCCCCAAGCTCTGCAAGGCCCACTAGCAGAAAAGGTATGAGAATGTCCTCTATCATGCTTTCTTCATTGAATAGGGTGTATATAAACCAATTGTCTGTCTTCAGTGCAATTGAATGGGACCCAACATAAATTCTAACACAGATAAATCATTTTGCTTTTTTCCAATCGAATATGCTTTATACCCCAGATAATAATTGCATGCCATATTAAACCGAAACATACGGAAAGGTTGGCACATTGATCGAAATAGCTATTCCAAAAGGTAGTCTGGAAGAACAGACACTTCTGCTCTTTAAGCAGGCAGACCTTGAAATAAAGAAGACTGACAGGCAATACAATCCTACCATCAATGACCCCAGGATAAAAAAGGTCAAGATCCTGCGCCCACAGGAAATCCCGCGCTATGTACATGATGGATACTTTGATCTGGGTATCTCAGGGCTTGACTGGGTAACAGAATCCAGCTCTGATGTTGTGGAAGTTGCTGATCTGCCCTATAGTAAACAGGGTTCAGGCAATGTCAAGATAGTCATAGCAGTACCTCAGGAAAGTGACATACGGAGTGCAAAGGACATTAAACCGGGTAGCAGAGTCTCTACTGAATATCCGAAAATGACACAGAAGTTCTTTGATGATCTGAACATCCCTGTGGAGATCCATTTTTCCTATGGTGCCACAGAAGCAAAGGTACCTGACCTCATGGACGTGGTGGTCGATCTCACGGAAACAGGTTCCACCTTACGCAGGAATGGGCTTAAGATAGTTGATCAGATTATGGAATCCTCTACAAAGCTCATAGCTAACAAGAAAAGCTGGCAAGACCCTCTTAAAAGACGGGAGATAGAGGAAATCAGGACTTTACTGCTCTCTGTCATAGAAGCACGGGGAAAAGTGCTCCTTGATATGAACGTCCCATGTGATAAACTGGATGCGATCATCGATTTCCTCCCATCCATGAAGAGACCTACAGTTTCTCAGTTGTATAAATCCGATTACTATGCAGTAGAGACCGTTGTCAGTAAGAACGAAGTTAACCTGCTGATCCCCAGGCTCAAGGCACTTGGTGCTGAAGATATCCTAGAAATGGACATTTCAAAAATAGTACGATAAAGAAGGTTTGTGAATTCAACAGACTGAGTATATACAGGTACACGCAGGCGTCTGCCTGCACACCACTCTTTATAGGTACAAGCACAACTCATCATAACAAAAACAATTATATATAAAACTATAGAAATATTAATATACCAATTCATAAAAGGTACATAATAAGAACAACAGAAAAAAAGTGTGGATCAACCGTGAAGTCATAGGCTTCAAATATCCAAAAGATCAAAACGTGTGCCCGATTACTGGAAATAAAGCGCAAATGGAGAAAAAGATATGGAATATGTAACTGTAAACTGTCAGAAGTGTGGCCGCAAGATGCATGTTTTGCGTAAGTGTGCACGTGACAAGATGTACTGTACTATCCAGTGCCTGGAAACCAGCACCTCATCAAAGGTCTGAGGTTTTTGAGCACTCATAGCTCATCTTTCTAATGCATCTTTTTCAGCTTAAGATCCCAGTGCAAACATCCAATTGTCTGTCCGCTTCCGTTAAACGGGAGGGGGGCAAATTTTGTAGAGCGGGATGAATATATACCGATATTGAGAACAAAAAAATTTGCCGGATCTGATCAAATCTATATCCTTAAAAAACTATACATCCCTTGTATCTATCACCCGTTTACTTTTTTTCTCACTGCGCGGCAGATCTCCGATGTTCAGACATTCCACATCTACGGAGATACCAATGAGATCACGAAAAGCTTTTCTGATGGCTTTTTCTTTTGTCTGCCTGCAGCAAGGGTCCTGGGCATTATCCACCTCCACACGGAAAAGCATGGATTCCTTGCCACCATCGCGGGACAGCAGGAGCTGGTACTCGCTGCTGACACCATCCAGTCTGTGAGTAATGTCTTCGATCTGTCCAGGGTAGACATTAACCCCTTTTAATTTGATCCTGTCATCTGTACGACCTAATATTCTGTCAATGCGGGGAAAAGGACATCCGCAAGTACAGTGTCCCGGAATTATACGTGTAAGGTCCCTTGTCCTGTAACGTATAAGAGGAGCACCTTCCTTTGACAGGGTTGTCACAACAAGTTCACCCATCTCTCCATCCGGTAGTATTTCACCTGTTACAGGATCGATTATCTCAAAGTATAAAAGGTCTGACCAGTAATGCAGACCATCATGCAGGTGACAGTCCTGTGCAATGCCGGGACCGTATATTTCCGTCAGGCCATATATATCAAAGCTTTCCAGACCCAGCTCTTCCTCAATGCGGACACGCATCTTCCGGCTCCACCTTTCTGAACCTATGATACCTTTCTTAAGATGGATTTTATCTCTTATGCCCCTTCTATTAATTTCCTCTGCCAGCAGCAGGGCATAGGAAGAAGTGCTTGCAATAGCAGTACAATGTAGATCCATGAGCATCTGCAATTGTTTTTCAGTATTTCCCGGACCCATAGGTACTGCCATGCCACCCAGCTTTTCAGCACCAAGCTGAAAACCAATGCCTGCGGTCCACAGACCGTAACCGGGAGTGATCTGTATCCTGTCCTTATTAGTCATACCTGCAAGTTCATAGCACCTTTTCATCATATCTGCCCAGTGATCCACATCTTTTTGTGTGTAGGGAATAATAACCGGTTTACCTGTAGTTCCGGAGGAGGAATGAATGCGCACCACTTTCTCTTCAGGCGCTGCCTGCAGACCAAGGGGATAGCCCTCCCTCAGTTCTTCCTTGTATGTAAAAGGAAGGGTGCCGATATCTTCAAGACTTTTAATGGCTCCTATGTCTACATTTTCTTTTGAGAACTTCTGTTTGTAGAAAGGACTGTTAGCCGCAACATATTCCAGCAGGGACCGGAATTTCTGAAGCTGCTTCTCCGGAGAAGGCGCTGTATAATCTTTCCAAATATCACATTGCATTAGGTCTGCACACATTTTGATTCCTGTCTTAAATCTCTATTTGAGATAATGTTCTTATTTAAGCTATAATGTACGATTGTGTACTGAGCAATGCCATATAAACTTTTTGTTCTGCGTTAAGCAGTGCTAAAGAAAACAAAACAGCCAAATATAGATAAACAGTGGATAGTGGCATAAAAAGCGTTTACCATATAATGTTTTAAATGTTGACCTATTATTTTGAATATGAATACTTACTTTATGAATATTAACTCGAATAGCATATTTCTCTTTAACTTCTACAGCAGAAGTCTCCTTCCTCGCCAGTCGTAAACTGGCAGGTGGGAGATGAATGCGTGCCTACTGCAACATAACACAAATAAGTATTTGCAATCATAGTTACATATTATAATTGATAACTATGCTGTATGATCTCGATAAAGCAAGTCATTCTGTATACTCACTGCACTATCATTTTGTGCAATGTGTCAAATATCGAAGAAAAGTTCTTGACAATCAAAATATCGTAGACTTCCTAAAGATGAAAATACGTCAAATAAGTGATACCTTTGAGGTAGACATTGTTAACATCGAATGTGACAAAGATCACTTCCATTTATTGTTTACCACAAAACCAACTCTGAATTTACCTAAATACATCAATACAATCAAAACCATTACATCGAGAGAGATCAGAAAGAATTACCCAGGCATAAAAACAATGCTATGGAAAGATACATTTTGGTCAAGATCTTATTTCATAGCAACAACTGGCCAAGTTACACTGGACGTACTTAAACAATATGTAGACAATCAAGGGAAACATGCAACTGACGAAGAAGATCAAAATACATCCAACTGAGGAACAAGTTGATGTTCTTTGGAAATTGTCCGAAAAGTGTAGACTTGTCTACAACTTCGCATTAGCTGAAAGACGAGAAAAGTGGAAGGAAGAACATAGAAGTGTAAAATATGTAGAACAACAGAACCAGCTTCCTGAACTTAAAAAACAATATTCTCAGTATAATATGGTCTATTCTAAAGTGCTACAATCCACTATAAAAAAGCTCGATGCTAACTATAAATCATTCTTTGCTTTGTGCAAGAAGGGTGATAAGTCTGCAAGACCGCCAAAGTTCCGAAGCAGGAAGTATCTTATGACATTGGTTTACAATCAAAGTGGATTTAAAACTAAGGATGGTAAACTCAGTTTTTCGCATAAAGTAAATAAAATCCCATTAGCATTCGAAATAGGAGCAGCTATTGATTTGTTGCCAATCAAACAGATAGAAATCTACAACGATGATCCATACAAAGCAAGGGGTGAGTTTTTTGTTTCTGTAACTTATGAAATCCCACCCGAAAAAGAATATGTTGATAATGGATTGTATCAAGCCATAGATCTTGGAATAACAAAAATAGTGACAGCCGTGAATACTCAAGGAAAATTCTTTGAGATTAAAACACCGCGTTCCGATCAATACTGGAATGCTAAAATCGATTCGATAAAGTCTAGAAGAGATCACTGTAAAAAAGACAGTAAACGATGGAACCGGTTACATAATAGATATCAAAAAATGGAAGCAAAAAAATCACATCAGATAAAAGATTTCCAACACAGGCTTTCTAAAAAGATGATTGAAAATACCAAAGCTAATACTATAATTGTTGGCGATCTCAATGTGAAAAACATGGCACAATCTAAAAAAGTGACTGGTAAAAAGAAACGATCTATAAACAGATCTACTCAAAATCAGGGTTATCTATCAAGATTCATCGGATTCTTGACCTACAAAGCAGAGCTTAGAGGTAAGAAAATAATAAGAATCGATGAGAGTTATACTTCGAAAGCATGTCATAATTGTGGAAAATTACATGATATGCCTCTTTCGAAAAGAAATATGGTATGTGATTGTGGTAACGTAATGGATAGAGATCGCAATAGTGCTATCAATATCATGAAACGTTTCCTATCACAAAATGCCTTGTGGACAGGCTATCAACAATTTGTTGGTAACCTTCGACACTACAGGCTTCTCGATGGAATTGAGATTCACAGAATCGAAGCCAAATGAAAGAAGTACTCGAAGGAAGCTCCGTCCTCGCTTTCGAAGAAAGCAGGGCGGGGTAGTTCACAGACACTAGTCCTTAAACTGGCGGTTCAAAAATGTCCGAAGAGATCATCGTACAGGTGGCACAGGCATATCCCAGGGATGCAGGCAGAGGCATTGCTCGTCTGGAAAAAGATCTGATGCAACGATTGGGAACTACAAGCGGGGATATCATAGAAATAAGGGGGAAGGATAAATGCTACGCTATCGTCTGGCCGGGTTATGTTGATGATACCGGTAAGGGAATAGTCCGTATAGATGGCAATCTGCGATACAATGCGAGGATTGGTCTGGACGATCAGGTAACCATAACAAAGATATCAGCACATGAAGCTGAAAGTGTCACACTTGCGCCCACCCAGCCAGTCCAGCTTGTAGGAGGATCTCGTTTTATCCTGAGGATAATAGAGGGCAGACCACTCTCTAAAGGAGAAAGGGTTCGAGTAGAGACCGTAAACAATCCTCTTACATTTGCCGTGCTGGCCACCAAACCTCCGGGGCCTGTGATAGTTACCCGTAACACTCAGATAGTGCTTCGGGAAAAGCCTCTTGAAGAAGCTACGACCAGAGATCACATAACATATGAGGACATAGGCGGCCTCAAACGCGAGCTGGGAATGGTAAGGGAGATGATAGAACTTCCCCTGAAACATCCTGAAATATTCCAGAAACTTGGCATAGATCCTCCGAAAGGTGTGCTGCTGTATGGCCAGCCAGGCACTGGCAAGACCATGATAGCCAGGGCAGTTGCCAGTGAAACAGATGCTAATTTCATATCCATCAGCGGTCCTGAGATCGTATCTAAATATTATGGAGAAAGTGAACAGAAGCTCCGTCAGATGTTCGAGGATGCAAAGAAGGATGCCCCTTCAATAATATTCATCGACGAGATAGATTCTATTGCCCCAAAAAGAGATGAAGTGATGGGAGAGGTAGAACGCAGGGTTGTGGCCCAGCTGCTATCACTCATGGATGGTCTGAGATCCCGGGGAAGAGTCATCGTTATAGCTGCAACCAACCGTCCCAACTCCATAGACCCTGCACTGCGCAGAGGCGGCAGATTTGACAGGGAGATCGAAGTAGGCATCCCTGACCGTAATGGCAGGCTGCAGATCCTGTACGTGCATACAAGAGGAATGCCCATTGAAAATGACATTGACCTGGAACAGATAGCAGCGGTGACACATGGTTATGTGGGAGCGGACCTCTCATCCCTGTGTAAGGAAGCAGCCATGCACGCTCTGCGCAGGATGCTGCCTGAGATGCGCATTGAGGATGATATACCTCAGGAGGTCATGGATAGCCTTGTGGTCACAAGAGCTGATTTTGATTCAGCTTTCAAGAACATAGAGCCTTCAGCCATGAGGGAGGTGTTCGTAGAGGTCGCCCACGTGCGCTGGGACGACATCGGTGGACTGGAAACGGCAAAACAGGAACTCATCGAAGCGGTGGAATGGCCTCTGAAATACCCGGAGATGTTCGAAGCTGTCAATACCACACCTCCCAGAGGTATATTGCTTTTCGGGCCGCCTGGAACTGGTAAGACCATGCTGGCAAAGGCAGTTGCAAGTGAGAGCGAAGCTAATTTCATCAGCATTAAAGGCCCCGAGCTATTGAGCAAATATGTGGGAGAATCCGAGAAAGCGGTGCGTGAAACCTTCAGGAAAGCAAAGCAAGCTGCACCTACAGTGATATTCTTCGATGAGATAGATGCCATGGCACCAGAAAGGGGAGCCAGTACCGATGCACATGTGACGGAGCGAGTGGTGAGCCAGATCCTCACCGAAATAGATGGAGTGGAAGAACTGAAGGATGTTGTGGTCATAGCTGCCACCAACAGGCCGGACATCATCGATCCGGCCTTGTTACGCCCAGGACGGTTTGACAGGCTCATCTACGTGAAACCACCTGAGAAAGAAGGCCGCAGAAAGATATTTGAGATACATATTCTGGGAAAACCTCTCGCAGAGGATGTGGACCTTAATTTGCTTGCGGATATGACAGAAGGCTACGTGGGTGCGGATATCGAAGCTATCTGTAGGGAAGCGTCCATGCTGGCCTTAAGATCGGTGATCCTGCCAGGTATGACAAAAGAGGAAATGAAGGTACTAGCAAATGAGATCAGGATCTCCATGACCCATTTCAGGAAAGCTATTGCCAGAATAAAGCCCACAACTTCCAGAAGCTGCATGAACCTCTATGAAAAAGCAGCTGAAGCCTATGCACAGTATGCAGCTAATTCCGATGAAAAAAGAGAGGTAGAGAGCGGTGGAACTGCTTATCAGTAAAGCCCTCTAACAGTTAACCCATAAACAGTTAATATATTTTGTACTCTCTTTTCTACATTATTTAAAAAATAATCTAGGTTTGATAAGAAATGTATGAGGACCTTATATCTGAAATAAGGGCGGAACTGGCCCGCAACGCAAATGAAAAAACAAAAGAAACGTCTGCCCGTTTTTTTAAGGAATATATAAACTGCTATGGTGTAAAAGCAGCAACTGTCCTGAAGATAGCTGACAAGTACTTCAAACTGATCAAGAACGAGCAAAAGCAGACTATCTTTTCATTATCTGAAGAGCTGCTGGAATCAGATATGTTAGAAGAATCGGCAATTGCTTTTGAATGTGTCTATCGTATGCGGGAGTATTACGAGCCAGAGGATTTTGAGATATTTGAAGGATGGATAGGAAAATATGTTAACAACTGGGCGAAATGTGACACATTATGCAATCATTCGGTTGCATTTTTTATAGAATCGTATCCGCAGTACCTTCCACGGGTTAAAGAATGGACCTGGTCTGAGAACAGATGGTTCAGAAGAGCTGCAGCGGTAACTCTTGTATTGCCTGCAAGGAATGGCAAATTCCTGGACGATGTTCTGGAAATAGCGGACAGTTTGCTCATGGATGAAGATGACCTTGTGCGCAAAGGTTATGGCTGGATGCTCAAAGAAGCGGGTAAGGCTCATCAACAGGAGATATTCGAATACATAATGAAAAACAAAAAGGTCATGCCAAGAACTTCTTTGAGATATGCCATTGAAAAGTTCCCGCAGGATATGAGAAAAAAAGCAATGGAAAAATAAAGTTCATCACTGTAGCATACCACATTGTACAAACCTGTACTGTAAGCTCTTCACATTAATATCTTCGCAATCAGAGGAGCGAGGAAGACAGTAATAAGGCCGGCGATACCTATGGCAAGGCCGCTCATGGCTCCTTCTGTCTCCCCCAACTCGACCGCCTTGGTGGTTCCCAGAGCATGGGATGATGTGCCGATAGCAATTCCCACTGCTATCCTGTCATCTATTCTGAACAGTCTGCATATCATGGGACCCAACAGCACGCCTGATATGCCCGTAAAGACTATGCCTGCTACTGTAATGGACGGAAGGCCACCAAGCTGGTTCGAGAGCTCTATGCCAATGGGTGTTGTAATGGATTTGGGGATCATGGATACGCTTACCAGCTCGTCAAGGCCGAAGATCCTGCACATGCCAATTATACTCACAATACCTGTTACAGAACCGATGGTGATCCCTGCAAGGATGGGCAGGATGTTAGCCTTCAGCAAGTGAATCTTCTTATACAGGGGCACAGCCAGAATTACTGTCGCTGGACCCAGGAAGAAGGATATGAACTGTCCCCCTTTGTTATAATCATCGAAACTGATCTGGAAGCTCACGAGAAAGGCAATGATCATTAGCATGCTCAGTACCAGAGGATTCAGGACGACCAATCCAGTCCTTCTGTAGAGCATGCTGCCGATCTGGAATGTAAGTAGGGATATGGCTACGCCGAACAGAGGCGAACCTGCAAAAGCGGTAAATGCTGATTCATTCACCGGAGTGCCTCCTTCTCATAAGTATCTGGACAGTGATACCTGTGGTAGCTGCAGTGATAACAGTGGAAACAACGGATATGAATGTAAGAGCTGCCCATTTTCCTTCAAGTATCGAAAAGCAGGTGATGAGTCCCACTGCTGCGGGCACGAAAAAGAAAGATAGATGCTTCAGCATGAAATTGCTAACATCCTCTACCATAGGCAGCTTTATGATCCCTGTCAGCAGGAAGAATAGCAAAAGCAGCATACCCATCACATTCCCTGGTATGGGCAGAGCCAGTGCGCTGTGCAGGAGATCTCCCAGGAAGCACACAACAAGAATAATACCGAACTGGACAAGATACTTCATAGGGATCATTTTTAAAAGGGGAAGGACTTTTTGGTAGATGGAACATAATATTGATATTAGTGGCTTGCGGTCAGGAGGATTTCCAGGCAAGTTTTAAAATTGCCACGTGTGACATATACGAATATTTGACTCTTTCTTTAAAATTCAAGAATTAAGGAGTAAACAGAACTAACAACGTATATAATTATTAATTCCAATCTACTCTTATGTCAAGGCAAGTTTTAGATTCAGTTGATCGGGCAGTACAATCTGTTCCCAGTCTAATTGAAAAGAAAAATTACAAGCATGCTTTTAAAATTTTAAGTAATGCGGAAGATAAATTAAAGGGTAAAAATAAGCCTGAGTTAGAATGCATAACTTTGCTACTAAAAGGGAATGTGTTTCAGGCAAATGAGCAAGCAAGTGAAGCTTTAGATACATATGAAAAAGCCTTTGCGATTGCATCTGAACTTTTTTTAAAGAATCAAGAAGACATTAATGCTCAGCGACTTCTCACAAATTCTCTTGACAATATTGTAAATATCCTTGAGGAAATGGATAGCTTTTCTGGTGTAGAGAGTGTAATTAAAAAAGAAGAAGTAATCTTTGGGATGATAGCTGATGTATATGCAAAGCTCATTGCCCAAAATCCGGAAGATATTGAATACTTAACAAATTATTCAAACACTATGGAAAATATCATTAACTTTTATACAATGATTGGTAAACCTGAAATGCAGATCACTCTTGTAACCGACATCATGATGGCATATGAGACTATTATGAGATTAGACCCCGAAGATCCAGATATTCCCAGAATGCTGTATGAAATGGCAGAGCAGTATGGTAAAGTCTGCCTAATTAAAGAAAGCATCGAAGAAGCAAAGAAAGTATATGGAAAATTGGAGGAAATATACACCGGCATCCTTGAAAAAGAGCCTGAGGACGAGGATCTGCTCAGTTTACTGACCGACTCGTATGGTCTTTTAGCAGCGTTGTATGCTAAAACCGATGAAACGGAAAAAGCTTATGAATACTCCTCTAAAGTGCTTGATATTGTGGAAAGACGTTGTAAAATCTCGAAGCAGAGATCAGTACCGTGACAGCATCGTCAGGTAATAAATACTAAAATATACTATATAGAAGCTACCCAAATAAGAATGGAGGTTTTTGAATTGGTTTCTTCCCTGATAGTTCTTATCCTTAGCCTGGCGGTATTCGCAGCTGTCCACAGCCTTATGGCCAGCCTGCCCTTCAAGCGCTTCCTTATGCGGGTCATAGGACCCAGCGCAGACAGATTGTTCATGCCGCTATTCAGTTTCATCGCAGTGATAACCTTGCTGCCCCTGGCCTATCTGCTTTACAAATATCCGGGACCTTTCCTCTACATAATACCTTCTCCCTGGCGCTGGGTGATGGTCGGTGGACAATTGATAGCTGCAGGCGTTGCACCCCTGGCTTTGCTGCACGCACCTCATAGGTTCAAGATACGTGCACAGCTGTCTGCCCCGCAGACTCTTGAAGCTGGTCACCTGGATATCCGGGGCATTTACCAATGGGTGAGGGATCCCTTTCTGCTCTCAGGGCTGGTCATGATCTGGCTTACTCCCTTTATGACCCTCAATCTGCTCATCATATACCTTTTAGCTACCATATACCTATATTTGGGGTCTCTACACTGGGAATCAAGGCTGGCGGCACAATTCGGTAACGAATACAGAGAGTATCAGAAGCAGGTCCACAGGATAATTCCGGGATCGAAAAAATACCATCCTTCCACTATTAAGAAGATTTGAATTACAGCATAAGGCAAGCCAGGACCATCGCGATGATCTGGGCAATAATTTCCTTGGAGTGGGCAGGTTTTGGAGCCGCCTTCGGACCTGCCATAATTTCCTCCCTGTTCTGAAAAAGAATGACAAGGAACGCCGTACTGAAGTAATGATATCCGGTGGTCTTATATCCAGGCTATAAAGACACTGAAAAAAGAACCTTCTTATGAGATCAACGAATATATGCACACCTTAAAGCAGCCAAATTGCTTTAGGGAAGTGAGGAGGTATGGAGTATACCTCCCCTATGGATTTACACCCCAGTCCTGACAAAGATCTGGGATGGAGTATGAAAGTGCATTCTCATATATAAAGAAACTCTATGATAATTTAAGGAAAGCAGACCTTATTTAAAAATAAGTTAAGCAACTATTGATTTACTGAAACGAATGGACAATAAAAAGACAAGAAAACTTGCGCTCAATAAACTGTCCGTGCTTTATTTTTATCGAGTGCGCATACAAACATAATATGCAGCATATTTTTTTGCAGGTTTGTATGTTGAAATACACTTTTCGAGTCGATAAAGAGAAATATTATTATATTTAATTTCTTATAATTAATTGTGTGTTTAATAGTTAACACCACCTAAAGAGGATTACAAAGCCTGAGAAACAATGATAAAACTGGGGGAAGAAAAATGAATAAACTTGAAAATATCCCCACTAATGAACATGAGATCGCGACCTTTGCTCTTGGAACTACCTGGAAAGTAGAGGCAGTGTTTCGTAACAAGGCCAGAGGAATAATTAGTACAGCCACAGGATACACAGGAGATGAAGTTCAGTATCCCCGGTTTGAAAGAGTGATAGAGGAAAGAAAAGACCTGATACAGGCCGTGCAGATAATTTTCGACCCACAGATAATTTCCTATGATAAGTTACTAGAGCTGTTCTGGGAACTGCATGATCCTGCCTACACATTGAAACCGGATGAGAATAGCAGCCATTTCACATCTACAATATATTATCATTCCGAAAAGCAGAAGAAAAAGGCGATCATTTCACGAAGAAAATATGAAAGGTCCAGGAAATTAAAAAATAAAGTGAACACACATATCTTACCAGCGACTTATTTTTTTAAAGTGGAGAAAGAAATACCAAAAAGCAGTAACAATCCCGACAAAAAAATGGGTATCAACGAGAGATTCCCTCAAAAAGGGCTTCAACACCAGGCACGGTAATACCCATCTGCGCTCTGTACCTCTACCGGTAATCCAAATAATATGGATAGATTGGAAGAGGTCAGAATTTGCTCTTTTGGTCCATCCATGAAGGTTCTGCCATCTCTGAAAAGTATGACCCTTTCTATTTCCGGAATTATATCC
The DNA here is from genome assembly GCF_000328665.1 of Methanomethylovorans hollandica DSM 15978. NCBI lineage: Archaea > Methanobacteriati > Methanobacteriota > Methanomicrobia > Methanosarcinales > Methanosarcinaceae > Methanomethylovorans > Methanomethylovorans hollandica. The sequence goes on along the minus strand of NC_019977.1, from coordinate 523,802 downwards.
TGAAGATTGTGTGTCACAAGGATTATGCTTTTTCCTGCAACTGCGATTCTGCGCATCACTTCCCTGAACCTGTGAAGACTATGCAGATCAAGACTATTGGCAGGTTCATCCAACACCAGGGCCAGAGGATCATGTACCAGGGCTCTCGCTATAAGAATTCTTCGTGCCTCGCCTGTCGACATATGGGAAATGATTTTGTGCTGAAGATGAGATACCTCCAGGAGATCCATTACTGCCTTGACTATACACCTCATCTCATAGGTAATATGATGGTTCCTGTAAACACCAATACTACTGAAAAAACCCGATAATACTGCCTCGTAGCCACAAATATCCCGGGTATACTCCTGTTGCAGGTCTCCTGAAACTATACCCAATGAACGTTGGAGATCGAACACATCCCATCTTTCTTCCCCCATAATTCGGCATACAAGACCAGAAGAATTAGCCAGTGGCCGGTATTCCCGGGTAATGGTCTTGATAAGAGAAGATTTTCCAGAACCATTGGGGCCAATGATAGCAACGTTCTCACCTACATCTATCTGGAGGGAAACAGAATCAAGGATCTTTCGCCCATCGCGGGCAACGGTGACATTCCTGAAATCTATCAAGGGCTGCGGGTGGTTTTCTGAACGAATGGATATATCCTGCATGATGTTGCATATTTAAGGTAACTCTTGTATAAAAACAATATCTGTTCATGCATTTCAAAATAGTTATCGGGTTTTGCTGTTCACCACCATATATAAATATGTAGTTTATTATTGCATAACAATCACGCTCAAAGTAATAAGATAACAAATATTTCTCATACTATACCGATCTCTCAAATATAATAATAAAACAGAACGAGTCGCATGCAGGAAGCATTAAAACAAGGCAACATGAGATCCGCTACACCTATCATCGAGCTTAGGAATCTGTCCTATTCCTATGGAAACAGCAAGATAGAGGCACTTAAGGATATAAACCTGAAAATATACCCTGGCGAAAAAGTAGCGTTCCTGGGAGCCAACGGTGCTGGGAAATCTACATTGTTCAAGCACTTAAACGGTATCCTTAAGCCGAATTTAGGTGAGGCACTTGTTCATGGGGAGAAAATATCGAAAAAGAACATCTCTAATGTGCGCCAGACAGTGGGCATTGTATTCCAGAATCCTGATGACCAGATCCTTGCACCCACTGTGGAGCAGGATGTAGCATTCGGTCCTGTGAACATGGGGCTTTCCGAAAAGGAGGTTGATTCGAGGGTCAAAGAGGCTTTGGAACTAGTAAATATAGCAGGCCTGGAGGACAGGTCGCCTCACCATCTTAGCGGAGGGCAGAAAAAGCGTGTTGCCATTGCCGGTATCCTGGCGATGAGACCAGAGGTAATTGTGCTGGATGAGCCTACGGCCGGACTTGATCCAAGGGGTGCCGAAAACATAATGAATGTCATTGAGAAAATGAACCATGACCTTGGTATCACAATAATACTGTCAACGCACGATGTGGACATGGTACCGCTTTTTGCTGACAGGGTCTTCCTGATGCACCATGGCAGGATCGAAGCACAGGGTACTTCAAAAGAGATATTCAAGCAGCCGGGACTGCTGGAACATGTACATCTGAGAATGCCCAGGATAGCAGGAGTTTTCGAACTTCTCAAGGCTGAAGGTCTTGATGTGGAAACAAAAGTCACACCTATGGATGCCAGAGATGAGATACTGAGGTTGTTGAACACACCCAGAGAATAAAAGAAGGCAGTTACATGGAGATAACGCTTACAGATATTGAAAAAGAAGCGTATAAAGATAGTCCGGTACATCGCCTTGATGGCCGTGTAAAGCTTCTTGCAGTTATCCTCATAATAATATTCACTGTAAGCCTGCCCAGGGTACATGAAAACAATATGATGCGTTTAGTCTTTGTAGAATCCTACCTTATCATCCTGATGGTTCTGTCAAAGCTGAACCCTGTGTATGTCATCGTCCGCTTCCTTGCAGTGCTGCCCTTCGGGCTGGGGATAATCGTGATCCAGCCTTTTGTGAGACAGCCTTTCTTTGATTCTTTTACGGAATATCCGCTTGATCTGCCACTGGGGCTTACAGCGACATATGAAGGTCTGGCCTTTGGCGTAACACTGCTGGCAAAGTTCATTGTATGTGTAAGTGCCATAATACTGCTTTCTTCCACCACGAAGATGCACGATATCGTGGGAGCCGCAAGACAACTGGGCATTCCAAAGGAAATAGCATTGCTGCTTACCATGATGGTGAGATATCTGTTCTTGTTCTGGAGCGTGCTCAAACGTATCCGTACGGCTCAGAAATGCCGTTTATTCAACTTATGGAATAAAAAGGTCCGCCGTATGTGGATACTGGAACAGATAGGATATACCATCAGTTCTATTTTCATAATGGCCTATGAACAGGGAGAAAGAACATACATAAGTATGCTGTGCAGAGGATATGGACAGAACGGGAACATCCAGACACATAACAGATCTCTGAAGGTGTCAGATATGCTCTTTTCAATTATCACACTTACAATACTGATTGCATCCTATTTTGCCGGATAGGACAAAAATATGGGATAAAAAAGAAAGGTTTTGTAGAAATGCTCATTTTAAAGTATTGTTAACTTGGCTAATAGCTTGAATATCGAGGATTTCTACAGAATCTTATTTTAAATCGCCGATAATGGAGAACTTTTAATCAATTCTAATAACTGCCCCCTGTAATACGATCAGTCTTAAGAATATCGCATCACTTTGAAAATATTTCTTTTGTACCACCTGATATCAAAATTGCGACATCCTTCAAGGCAGACACTTGTTTGAAACCACTGGGAAAAGCTATATATCTGGGTTCCCAAGTTGGATGAAATCTTTCCTTGTATGCCCTTAATCCTTTGAAGTTATAAAGGTATTCACCGTGCTTATAAATTGCTAAACCGATTTTAGTCCATAAAGGCGCAAGGTTTCTGTCTTCCAGGCCTGAAAGGGGTGACATCCCCAGAGAAAAAAACCTATAACCGCTCTCTTTGCCCCATAACATAAGTTTGACGAAAAGATATTCCATTGTTCGATGTGCAATAGCAGGATCATAACGCATTAAGTCAATAGTCATCTCTTCTTTTTCAGCTCCAAGCCATATATTTGCAAAAGAAACTATTTTATCTTCTTTTTTTACTATGGCAAGTGAGTAATTACTCAAATATCTAATATCAAAGAACCCCATTGAAAATTTCTTTTCACTTGTGTTTTTTAGATTTAGCCAAGCATCAGATATTTCCCTAAGTTCTTTTTCATGGGCTGAAACTTGTTCAGGTGGTATGATCTCAAAATTAAAGCCATCTTTTTCCATACGTTTTACGGAATATCGGAAATCTTTTCCGGCACTGCCTTCAAGACTGAATTCAGAAAGTTGAACCCTTGCCTCCTCTCCAATCTTGATTAACGTCAGGCCGATATCTAGGTAGTAAGGAATATACTTCTCGCTGACTTCATAGAACACAGTCCAACCTTGGTGTAGGTTTGCCATTTCATGGAAATCCCAAATTAAATCTTTAATGTTATGAATCTTTCCGATTGGATCACCCATGCAAATCCAGCTTTTTCCGGATATTCCATACATTATAAATGATTCTTTTGCTGCATCGAATATCAAATATTTGTCCTTAAGTAATGCAAGGTTTCCACTTGTAGTCTTACTTTTCCTAATTATTATTCTTGCATTATCAATTTCGTCTTCATCTGGCAGTTTTAGATCCTTACTGGAACTGCCAAGGAGTTTTAATATACCTACAATGAACAACATGAAAATAGATGCTACAGCGGATCTTAAAAATCGAGATGCATGCGAATCAATGCCGAATTGCCATAACATTTCTCTTGAGTAATCTGCATGCCTATGAACAAAAAATCCAAACCATATAAAGCTTAAAACAACAAAAGATATCACAATGATATTATCTCTACTGAAGGTTTGATTAAGCAGAGAAGATTTTCGGTAGAAATATTTTCTTTGAGGCAACAAAGTTAGAAATATGGTAAATAGGATAATTACTCCAATATAATTGGAGCCTTTCAGAATGGAAAATATACTACCTAAAAGTAAGACTATAAGCGACAGCAAATATGCCCCATCTATTCTTTTCCACAAACTTTTTGCAAGAATTAAAAGGAGTACTCCTATGATGCTGCTTAATAGACTTGAAGATTCTATCAAAGGCAATGGAATAATTCTATTTATTAGCCGCATGTTTTCTATTTGAGGTGGAAGAGCTTCAAAGAAAAGGAGAACCATCCCTGCCAAGAATATTAACAATGCAAATATCTGGGGTGTAAAGATAGATATTCTGGAAACGGTATTCTTATGTAGCTTTATTAATAATTTATTTCTTACATTGAGTTCGTTATGCGATAGAAGGAGTAAACCCATAATGAATGGAACAAAATAGTACACAGTTCTAAACACAACAAGAGTGGCAATAACATCGTTAGAATGAAAGAAAGGGGTTAGCATGAAAAGCATAACGGCCTCAAAGACTCCAAGTCCTCCGGGTACTGTACTTATTAAACCGATAATTTGGGATATCATTAAAATCGTAAGCACATAAAAAAAACTAATATGCCCATAATGGGGAAGCAAAAAATAGAATACACATCCTACAAAAATATAATCCAATGATGCGACAAGAAGTTGTAAACTTGCTATTTTGATATTTGGAAAATGCAGATCTGTTTCTTTAACTCTTATTCTTTTTTGCTTGAAACAAAAGAAGAAGTAAGCAAACAAAAGCAACAGCAACAAAGCTCCGATTATCTTGAAAAAAAGTGAAGGTATAGATATTGATTCGGGTAAGTTAAGAGGATGAGAAATAAGTAATATTCCTCCTATAAAAGAAAAACCCATCCAAAAAGTAAGACTACAGAAGGTTACTATTTTTCCAACATCAAAAAGCGTTAAGCCATAAAGAGAGTAAAGTCTGTATCGAATAGATCCACTTGTCAAAAAGTTGAAACCGATACTGTAGCTAATGGAAGTACTTATGAAAGAAGACTTAACTGTTTTTTCAAGAGGGATCCAGTGACCGATGTAATGCATTGCTAAGAGGTCATAACAGATAAGCATAATATAACTTAAAAAGGTAAAAACAAACACAAAAAAAACATCAACTGAAGAAATATGTGAAAAAACACTGTGAATTTCTTCTAAACTAATATGATGTAATTGCTTATGTAGAGTAATTAAAGAAAGCGAGAATATAACAATTGGCAGTAAGTAACTTATTTTCTTTAGTAGATTTATAGCTGGATTGTACTTTTCCTGAACCATATAATTCTCCGTAAACATTAAAAGGCAGTATATCAATTTTGCTGTAAATCCACTCGTACCCTCCATTATCTTCCATACATAAATATCTGTGTCTTAGTCCCTGAAGAAATACTATTCTAACCGATATCACCTGATAAAAAGAGATATTTATTGCAAATATTCTACAATTGGTTTAAGAGTATTTTAAGCAACTCGTCTATTGTGTAGAGGATTCTCCAAAGCCAAAAGTAAAGTGTTAATCGTAATTTTCTTAAATCAAATGTGAGCGAATACTGCAAACACTCTCCCTGGATATCTTCGCATTCTCTGGCTAATTCTAAACAAGCTCCACCAGAGCCGTTGCAATATCAGACCATTTCTTCTCATCTTGTTCCTATGTCTGACTAATTATTCTACAATGACAACTCCTTTCATTGATGGATGAATTGAGCATTCGTAGTCATAAGTTCCAACCTGGGTAAAGGTATGACTGAACGAACCACCATTTTTGAGCACTTCAGATGTGAAATCTGTACTTTTTATGGTATGAGATACTGAATCAAGGTTTGTCCACTTGACCGTATCCCCAACAGAGATTTTAACCGACTTGGGTTCAAAAGCAAAATTCTGAATGGATACTTCAATAACCTTGCCCCCAGTCGTTGAGTTAAATGGAGTTGCAGGTGTCTCGTTAGTCGGAGCCGTAGGCTGCTGTCCAGTGCATCCTATTGCCAGAAATGCACTGATCAGAAGTATGAAAACAATTACTTCTCTTTTCATTATTAACCCCCGATATTTAATACTTCTACTTCTAATTGGAACGTGAGCGGATAAAAGTTTTCATAAATGAATGAACTGTAATTGAGACCATCTAATTAGCTCCAAATAATCCCTATTCCAATTAGACAATATTTTGTTAAAAGAACCTCCCAAATGAATTTATTTCTTGTTTTTGTTCTATTTATAGTTAAACACCGATGGTTTGTAACTTATGAATGCTAAAATCGCATTCATGAGATGGTGATGTTAATACCATAAGTTTCAAACAAATGGTTAATAACTATAATTAACAATGCCTGAAAGAGCACCACCTCAGCGGATGTAGTGGTTCTGTCTCATTCGGACACGTGCTGTTTTCAGTACAAGTTCTAAATGAAGGTACCACTGCCACCGTGGGAAGGATAAGGTCAAAAAAGGAAATGATGAATCAATATAAACTCATACAAAACGAATATCAACACTGAATTCATCTGTCAATAAATGGCAGTTGGTAAGCATCTTCTATCGTCATTATCGGAGAGATTTTTCCCATGTGATGTGTTAGCATCGGAGGGCTTAAGAAGGCAGAAATTGATTTGAAATCATCAGACTCGAGAATAAAGTAGTAGACATGTTCAGTTGTGCATACATACGCACCATGTACAATTATACCCAGTTTCTCCGCCGATTTTCTCATCCCTTCTGCCCATTGTTTACCTTCAACCTGATATTCTTCTCTTGCAAAGCACTGTTCAGGTGTATGCTCAAGGCTAATCATAAATAACACTTTATCACCCCTTATAAAAGGATACAAAAGATACATATATTAAGATTACCCCGCAGCCCAATCTTTGGGTTTGTGGGTGAGATTACCCATAAGTTCACCAAAAAACTGAACTATATTTCGACTTTATATAAAAGTAGCATTTCTACAAAGCCAGATATTCTTTAATAGAAGGACATCCCACTTTTAATGGGGAATTGAGGCTGTGGAGGTTTAATTTCTAAAACCTGCCTAGACAAATTCTTTAATGGAGTTGTATATTGTGGTATATAAAGACGGTATACAGAAAGAAGATGCATTGTCTTCTCAAGATGAAACTAAAGTAAATAGTAATAGAGAAGAAAACATTGCCGACAGGTTTATTGAAGGTGACGATGCTGTTAAATACTGGTTTTTGGGGTCACTGATATGGTTTCCTATATTTGCCACTCTCGGTTTTATACTGGCCGTTAAGTTCTTCCAGCCATATTTTTTAAGTGATGCTGCTTTTCTGACATTTGGACGGATAAGACCTGCCCATGTGAACGGTGTGCTTTTTGGATTCGTTTCTTCAGGTCTGATAGGCGGAATGTTCTGGGCTATCCCACGACTTGTCAATACTCCCATCTATAATGCCAGGTTGGCCAAGCTTTCTGCCGTGTTATGGAACTTTGCCCTCCTGGCAGGAATAATACTGATCTTGTTCTTTGGCGATACCCAAGGCAGGGAATATGCAGAACTTCCCTGGTCTGTAGATGTCCTAATAATGCTGACACTCCTACTGATCCTGTACAACATTCTATCCACTCTTGGCCGAAGGGTCGAGAAAAAACTCTATGTATCAACCTGGTACTACACAGCCACATTCATCTGGTTCCCTATAGTCTATTTCATAGGCAATGTCATGTGGAGACCTCCTTCGGGATCCTTGGAAGGCATAACAGATTCGATATTCAACTGGTACTACGGTCATAATGTCCTGGGACTCTGGTTCACTACGTTGGGAATAGCAACCTGGTACTATGCAGTGCCACGCATGATAAACAGGCCCCTGTACAGCCATCTTCTTTCGGTGATTAGCTTCTTCACCATTGCATTCTTCTATACCGGTGTAGGAGGCCATCATCTGCTGCAAACACCAATACCCGAGTGGGTAAAGACAATTGCAGTAGTTATGAGCATTTTGATGTTAGTGCCTGTTATAACATTCATGGTCAACCTCGGAATGACGCTGCGGGGTTCCTGGGATAACTTCACAAAGGATATCCCATTCAGGTTCGTCGTAACAGGATTCATCTTTTATGTTCTTACTTCTATACAGGGAAGTTTCCAAGGACTGAGGGGAACTAATTCCTTCCTTCACTTCTCCCAGTGGCCGGTCGGACATGCCCATCTGGCAATACTTGGAGGTTTTGGATTCCTGGCAATAGGAATGATGTACTGGCTGATACCAAAAATAACCAGGACCAAAATATACAGTAACAGGCTAATGAGTCTCAGTTGGTGGCTCGCTTTTATCGGCTTCATTCTGTTCTTCAGTGCTATGACAATAGCAGGGCTTGTGGCCAATTCTGCCTGGTACCAGAACATCACAGTTGCCCCTGTTTTAAAACTTCTGCAGTTCTGGTATGTGGCCAGAGCTATGGGCGGTGGAATGGTTGTGTTGGCTGGATATGTATTTGCATACAATACGCTGATGACCTTTGCAAGATCAAAGGAGCCTCATGTTGAAGAAGAGAGATTCCATACATCTCATGAGAAAAGTTCCAGGCCGCATTCAAATATCCAGAGAAGATCTCAGCATGCTATGAGCATGCCTATAATAGTAGTGGGTGGAATGAGCCTTTTCATGCTGATGACCTGGATGGTCGTTGCTATGCCAGCACTTAACCTGGACACTGTGACTCCTTCGGACTTTGCACATCCTTATACAATAGAGGAGGCACACGGTAGGGAGTTGTACAAAGAAATGGGTTGCGTCTATTGCCATTCACAATTCGTAAGACCTCAAGACTGGGCTATCGGAAGGGTTTCCGAACAAGGTGACTATTATTATGATTCCCCCCATTTACTAGGAACAGAGCGTACCGGTCCAGATCTTTCACAGATAGGAGGTATGAGGCCTACAGAATGGCATTATCTTCATGACCGGGATGCAAGGACAACCAGCCCGAGTTCAATTATGCCTCCTTTCGGATTCCTTTCCGATACAGAGCTCGATTCTCTGGTTGCATATGTTCAAAACCTTGGAACATATAATCTTAGTGTGATGGGATTCCATCCTGAAGTACCGTATGAGTATCGGGACAAACAGCAGCCATACACTACTTACATCTCGGCTGTAACGCAAAATTATAGTTTTGATAATCAGACATATACAGGAGACGAAGCTACAGGAGTGGAGTTTGGGTCTATCTTTGAAGATGGTAAGAAAGCCTATACACAACGCTGTCTGGCCTGCCATGGTTGTTCGGGAAATGCCCAGGGACCTTATGCAAGACATGTTGTGACCCAGCCTGCTAATCTCCATGAAAGGATATTAAGCTACATGCCGGAACTAGGTGAATCCTATCATTTCTGGAGAGTGAGTGAAGGTGTACCAGGTACGGCAATGCCAAGCTGGAAGCTGAGTGTCAACGAAACCGAAATATGGAAGATAAATCTTTACGAATTGAGCTTTGCATCGGGCTCAATAAGAACAATAAGTGGTGACATTTCAGATGCTGAGGCTATTGACTTCTCTAACCGGACTAACATCTTACCGCCTATCAATGGAACACATGATCAGTTTGAGATGGGGCAAAATATCTTTAATCTGTATTGCGCCCAGTGCCATGGTGAGAAGGGCCATGGAGATGGTGTTGCATCTATTCTGACTCCAGGAGGATACATTGATCCAGAGCCCGCTAATTTCACAGAATCCGGAGGTGATTTCGAATACTACGGGCAATATGTCTGGAAAGTAAGGGAAGGAGTGGAAACTACGAACATGCCTCCATGGAAGTATTCTCTAAGTGATGATGAGATATATAGGACAATCTTCTATGTCCAAAACTTTTCCGCATCAGATGACTATAATGCCAAGTGGGGACCACTCTATAAGGATAACTTTGCAAGAAACATGAGGAGTTGAAGTGAATGAACGAGTATAATTTAGCGCTGTTCATTACAGCATTTTTATTATTCCTCATTTTTCTTGGTTTTTTGATATGGGGAATCAAAACAGGGCAATTCGTAGATATCGAAGAAGCAAAATACCGGATGATTGAGCTTCCTGGCCAGTTAACGGAAGATAATCTAAATCAGAAAGGTGAGAAAATATGAGCTTCACAATTGAATATGCAGCCTACGTGAATTCTTTTGTATGGCTGACCATCCTGGTCGTGCTATCAAGTTTAATATTGATCTGGCTGAGTGCAAAGAACCAGGACCATTACTCACTGGAAGATGCAAATTCCCATGCAGAAGATTTTGGTGGGGTGATAGCTGAATCTCATGGCCCAGTCACTACTTTTCTTTATGTGATTTATTTTATACTTTTAGTTTGGACCATCGCGTATTTTGCAGCTCATTGGAGTGAATTTGGTAATTCCAGCAACACGTCTAGTAATATGTTTGGTATAAACACTGGCAAATTAATGTCTATTTCTTTTGATTTACAAATAATAGCTGTGTGTCTTATAAATATCGGGTTTTTTTCCTTATTACTAGGCAAGTCAATAAAAGAGAAATTCAAAAAACATGATATAATATCTACATCAGCATATGTGCTGGTAGCATTGTCTGTTCCTTATATGATCTATTTCACAAGAACCCGCATAGTCTCTCAATCAGTTTCTCCTCTGGTTCTAATACATTCCTTGATAGGAATCATGATTTTGATCATGGGATTTATATTTGTGATCAATAGACGAGATTGGAAACTCAAAAGAAATTGGAAAAGGAAATCAAACATGCAGATTCTTTTAATTTTGTGGGTGGTAAATTTTATTATAGGGGCATATATGCACTTGTTCCTTATATGACAACTTTCTCATGGATACATGACTGATACATTTGAGATGAATGGTATTGTTTAAATGGAACCGGACATTCTTAATAAGCCATTTATACATATTTTTACTTTTGATTTTAAACTAATGCCTCCCATCTCTCCGATCTTCAAAAGGCCATCAATAACTAAGGACTAAATTTGTAGACCAATTTACCATTTTAGTTTATATACGGGAACCCAAAATGCCATAGCTCGAACTGATAATACTATTTAAATGAGAGTTAGAAGAAAGACAAGACTTAATGGCAAATTTTGATGCAATTACAATACTACTAAATTAATCATAATAAGGTCTACTACAATATACAGAAGTATCCTTGTCGGGAAAATCATTGGAAATGAAAAAATGGGATTTTTCCACCAGCCTCTATTTGTGTCATCGGCTGAATAAAATTTCCATATGAAAGTGAACACTAACATTACAACTTATTGCTTGTACTCACCTATATCCACAAACCTCATGCTACTCAACTTGCAGATATCAAGTTCACTGCAAGTCTTACATTTAGCAGGAGTCTTATAGCCACTGACAGATTGTTTCTAAAGAAAAGAATATATGTATTGATGTGACTTAATATAAGTGTTAAATTATATAATAACTAATACTATAATACAGAGTAAGACGGAAGTAACTTTCTTCTTTATAATGTAAGGAGACTTTCATGCTTAATATTTACAAGTCAATGGAAAATGAGATAATTAGTCTCGATAAAGTTGAAAAAGGATCATGGATAAATCTTGTAAATCCCACTGAAGATGAAATTACTACTATTTCTGAAAATCTGAAAATTCCTCTTGAACATCTTAAAGCTGCTTTGGATGAAGAGGAACGTGCCAGAATTGAAGTGGACGAAGAGTGTACCGTTGTGTTGATAGATATTCCTGTTGCAAGCAAAGATACATCAAAAAAAGGAATATATTATACAATTCCACTTGGAGTTATAATCAATAATGACAACGTTGTCACTGTCTCCCTTAGAGAAAACTCCGTCATAACAAGATTTTTAGAGAACAAAGTCAAATCATTCCACACCTCCAAAAAAACACGCTTCTTACTACAAATACTATACCGAAGCTCCAGGGATTACCTCCAATATCTTAGAAACATTGACAAAACAAGTGATGTTATCGAGAGCAAGCTGCACAAATCTCTAAAAAATGAAGAATTGATCCAGCTGTTAGAACTTGAAAAAAGCCTTGTTTATTTCTCCACATCATTAAAAGGCAATGAAATAGTACTTGAGAAGATCCATAAAGCCAATCTCATCAAGATGTACCCGGATGATATCGAATTACTTGAAGATGTCATTATCGAAAATAAGCAGGCTATCGAAATGGCTAATATTTATAGTAACATCTTAACTGGAACAATGGATGCTTATGCGTCAGTAATATCTAATAATCTAAATATGGTTATGAAATTTCTAACATCTATTACAATAATTATATCAATTCCAACGATGGTCGCAAGTTTTTTTGGTATGAATGTAGATGTACCCTTTGGAAATAATCCTCATGCTTTTCTAATCATTTTCATGATCTCGACGTGGGTCTCAGTTGTGTTATCTGTGGTTATGTTGAGAAAAAAATTGTTCTAAGAAACTTATATCCCAGCAAATAAGTATTTCCGAAAGTAAATTGATTTGAAGCCCTGTATTATTCACATTTGGCAGTACCATCAAAAAAAGAAAGGGAATATCTCAAACACTTTTAATCAATATCTTCGCATTCTCTGGCTAATTCTAAACAAGCTCCACCAGAGCCGTTGCAATATCAGACCATTTCTTCTCATCTTGTTACCATGTCTAGCTAATTATTCTACGACAACAACTCCTTTCATTGGTAAAAGAGAATATTTGACACTTTGTTTTCACGTTTCTGCCTTTTATTTTACCCTACTGTAAAAGAAACTTTTCATCACTTCTGCTGTTACGATATATAAGAACACAACAATTCCGAGTATAAATATCGTGGAAAAGGATAGTGGTTCAAAATTAAAGAGTCCCGCTAAGGGAGTAATGGGGAACAGCAACGCAGTTACAATCGTCAGAAGTGTGGCAATAGACAGATATTTCCCTGGTTTGCTCTTGAAGAAAGGCTTGCGACTTCTAATGACAAGCACGATCAGTGAGGCGGAAATGACTGACTCTAAAAACCAGCCTGTTCTGAACTGATCTGTCATCCCCGGTAATAACAACAAAAGTACGCCAAAAGTAAGATAATCGAATACCGAACTTACAAACCCAAATGTTAACATGAACTTACGAATGAAAGCAACATCCCAGCGCCGTGGAAATTTTACCATTTCAATATCTACGCTATCAGTAGCAATGGTCATTTCAGGAAGATCGGTTAATAGATTGATGAGAAGGATCTGCTTTGGCAATAAAGGGAGAAAAGGAAGAAAAACGGATATTCCCGCCATGCTAAACATATTCCCGAAATTTGCACTCGTAGCCATGAATACATATTTCAGAGTGTTGGCAAAAGTCACCCGTCCTTCTTTCACACCTTCAACGAGAACACCAAGGTCCTTTTCAAGAAGAACAATATCCGCTGCTTCTTTAGCAACATCAACAGCACTATCCACGGATATTCCAACATCTGCGGCATGGAGTGCAGAAGCGTCATTAATACCGTCACCAATATACCCCACAACATTTCCATTTTTCCGTAGAGCAAGAATGATACGCTCTTTCTGATTAGGATCTACCTCAACAAAGATATTTACACTATTGACCTGCTTGAGAAGAGCTTCATCGCTCATTTGCCGAAGTTCAGTGCCAGTAACAATCTTAGAGCTTGACAATCCAATTTGCTGGCCGACATTACCTGCTACCAGCTTATTATCCCCCGTAATCAACTTCAATTCAACGCCAAGCTGTTCCATGCTCTTAATGGTTTCAGTGATGTTAGGTTTTGGTGGATCAAAAAGGAATATGAATCCCAAAAATGTCATTTCAGCTTCACTGTCTTTACTAATAACTGACTCTGAACCCAAATTCCTATAAGCAAGACCCAGTGTTCGCAGACCCTTATTACTAAATTGTTCAAACTTTTGTTGAAGTTCGCTACGTACCTCCGAGATCTCCACAATGCTGCCATCAACAACTTCAGCCGAGGAACAGACTTCAAGTATGTTCCCAAGTGCACCTTTGGTGACCATATGATGTGTACCGTCCTTTGTGAACAGCACACTCAAACGCTTACGGATAAAATCATATGGCACTTCATCAAGCTTCTGATAGCCAGCAAGGTCGAACTGGCGTGCAGCAATGATAGCCTGATCAATAGGATTATCGAAACCAGTTTGATAATAGGCATTGAGATAAGCATATAAGAGAACCTTGTCACTTTCATGGCCAGCTATATCACAAGCTGAGTGTACTTTTAGTACCCCTGAGGTCAATGTTCCGGTCTTATCGCAACATAACAAATTCATACTACCCAAATTCTCAATGGAGGAAAGTTTTTTGACTATGACCTTCCTGTGCGCCATGCGCTTAGCTCCATGGGACAGATTAACGCTGATGATAGCTGGTAATAATTGTGGAGTCAGCCCCACAGCAAGAGCTAGTGAAAATAGAAAGGAATCCAGAATAGGACGCGCCAGATAAACATTTATTGCAAATATAGATATGACCATTAGAAGGGTAACTTCCATAAGGAAATAGCCAAATCTCATGACACCTTTTTCAAATTCTGTTTCATCCGGCCTTAGTTTCAGTCTTTCGGAAATTTCACCGAACTCCGTTTCCTTGCCAGTGTGCACAACCAGCACATTTGCACTTCCACTGACTACATTCGTTCCCATCCACAGAGAGTTCACACGTTGGCCAAGAGGAGTTCCTGCTTCCAATACCTTTACATCTTTTTCTACTGGAAAAGTTTCACCTGTAAGGGTAGCTTCATTGACAAACAGATCTCTCGATTCCAGTATAAGACAGTCAGCAGGTATTATATCTCCAGCATTTATGACCACAATATCGCCAGGTACTATCCCACCCACTGGCACCTCTGTTTCTTTCCCATCACGGAAAACTGTAGATTTTATTTGTACGGTAGCAACCAATTTCTCAAAAACGTTTGCTGCACCTTTTTCCTGCCAGAAACCCAGAAGACCGCTGATCAGTACAATAATAAAAATGATTAGAGCATCTGCTGGATCATGAAGGAAGAACGACAATCCGGCTGCAAAGAGAAGGATGAGTATAATAGGGCTTCTGAATTGACCAAGCAGGATCGTTAAAGAGTCAGACCTTTTTGAAGGCTTCAATAGGTTGGCACCATAAAGCGACAGGCGCCGCTGAGCTTGCTCACTGGTCAAGCCTTTAGATGTTGCTTCAAGTTTTTGAAGCATCTCTGAAGTCTTAAAACTCCAAAATGGGAGAGTGTGATTGTTCATACTTGAAGAATATTGTAAGATTAACAAAAGGTTATGTTCCCCAACTAATATAATACAATCCCAAGATAACTATAGAGGGCCATACATCAGTGTAGGAGGTTAAGAGCTATTTAAAAACCGTCTGAAATCCCACAATCCAGAGTGATTAGATATAATTACAATAATAAACAAGCGTACTAGATTTACTATTGGCATTTTTGTAAAGAGGACTGGATGAATAACTACAAGAGGATGTTCAAATTCATAATTCTATTACTATTAATTGTACTCATATTCAATTACAGAAATGAACTCCTACCTGAGGCTGCAGTATTATTCCATAATCTAGAAAATGCAAATATAAAAGATGTAATCATTGCACTAGCCCTTTATTTGTTAAGTGTATACATTTTTGCTGAAAGATGGAAAATCGTTCTCAATGCATTGGGATATGATTTAAAAACTACACAGTTATTTCCTGTGATATTCGGTGCTATTCCTATTAACAACCTTACACCCGCGAACAGAGCCGGAGGCGAACCTTTGAGGATGTTCTGGGTCAAAAAGGATTTTGGAGTCAAGTATTCGGATGCTTTTATATCAATACTTTTCGAAAGATCAGTAGAAGCAATACCTGTATTAGTGATGATGATTTATGTAATCTATACCGTACTGCCTTTCATCCAGAACATTCATCCATTGCTCTCAAACATGGCCTATCTAGCAGCTATACCTTTTGTTCTGGTATTCCTGGCATATCTGCTAAGACATAAGATATACAATTACATAGAAGGTTCTAAAAAATATTGCTCCAAACTTAAAACAGTCTTTTACCCAACATTGTTTCTATCCAGTAGTGTATGGGTGCTAGATATCTTCAGGTTTAAGTTCATTACATTATCTTTAGGTTTACAGTTGCCTTTCAAAGTCATTGTACTGATATCTCTTCTCTACATGATATTGGGGTCCATACCCCTTACAACGGGAGGTTTAGGGGTCGTGGAAGGTGGTCTAATAGCGGCACTGAGCTTCTTTGGAATATCCGTGGCTCCAGCCGCGGGAATCGTTGTAATAGAAAGGTTTATTTCTTATATTTTAGCAAGTCTAATTGGTTCTATATTCCTGGTCAAATTTGGAGGTTTTAAACTCTGGAGAAATTCAAGATCGCACTCGTAAGCGATTGGTATTATCCAAAAATAGGAGGTATAGAATATGCAATTGATTCACTTGCCAGGAACTTTGTAGCCCAGGGACATGAAGTGCATATCATAACCAGAAGATATGACCAACTTCAGTCTTTTGCTCCTATAAAAGAAGTTACAGTAATAAGATTGAGGGAAAGAGAACTTACAAAACGTTTTCTGTCTCCCGGAGCCTATAAAGAACTCTACGACATAATAAAAAATGGAGAATATGACATTATCCATGCACATGGATTGGATTCTCCACTTGCGATCTCTTCACTTATGATATCACGCATCATCAATATACCTGCTGTAATAACCAATCACTCCCTCGCAGAAAAAGGGCTCATCCGTATCCCTCTTCACCTGGCAGGTAAGATCTTCCTCAGATACCCGGATGCTATTATAGCTGTGAGTTCTGCTGTGGTAAAAGATACTAGAATTATGTCAAATAAGCCAGTATACTTGATACCCAACGGGATTGACATATTGTCTTCGGATGGAGCCGACATGCCAATTGAACTGGAAAAGAAGGGAAGGATCGTGGTGACCAATGTTTCCAGAATGACAAAGAAAAAAGGAGTGGATTCTATAGTTGAAATTGCGCCTTCACTCATAGAAGCGCATCAAAACCTCCTTTTTATGATGGTTGGCGACGGGCCTTTAAAAGATAAGCTTGAGAAGCAGGTGAAAAAACAGAACATGGAACTGAATTTTATATTTACAGGTGAGGTTTCTAGAAAAACGGTTTTCTATCTTCTTGGCAATTCGGATATCTTTCTCATGCCTTCAAAAGATGAAGCTTTCGGCATTGCTATCTTGGAAGCTTTTGCAAAGATGGTGCCGGTGATAGCAAGAAACAACAGTGGGACTTCGGATATTATTACTCATGAAAAAACAGGTTTTCTTGCAGAGAACAAAGAGGAACTGATAAAATATATAGTAAAACTGATTGATGAACCTGAGCTTAGAACAAAATTATCTGACAATGCTCATGAAGAGCTTAAAAAATATGAATGGCCTGATATAGCCAGAAAGGTAATTAATGTGTATACCCAGGTGATCCATGAAAAGAATTGCTATCACAATTGATGTGGAACAGGATTGTCCACCTTTTCTTGAAACTATGCGTGGAATCGAAGAAGGTCTTCCCAGACTGATGGAACTATTCTGGAACAAAGAGATAAAAACTACGTTTTTCACTACCGGAAAAGTTGCCGAGCTTTATCCTGAAGCCATTGAGCGGATACCTGAAGATGGACATGAACTTGGATGTCATGGTTATGCCCACGAAAGGTTTGACAGAGTGAATAAGGAACAGGCAGGTATTGCAATTGTTAAGGCAAAAGAAATACTTGAGGATCTCGGCCCTTCAATAGTATCATTCAGGGCACCAAATCTCAAATTCCCACAGGAATATGTGGATATACTCCAGGGGAATGGCTTTAAAATAGATTCTTCCATTGCAAAATACAAGCCTCCGTTTCCTGGAAAGCCTTACATGATAGGGGATATTACAAGAATACCTGCATCAATAACCTCTTCCTTCCTGCGCCTCCCACTTCCTATTATTCTCCCTATACTTGATAACATGCATGATCCAGTATTGTTCGTACATCCCTGGGAGTTCGTAGATATGTCTCATAGTCCTATCAGATGGGACTGTAAATTCAACACAGGAAAGTTTGCACTGAAAAGCCTGTCTGCGGTTATAATGCATTTCAAGACTAAAGGGTATAATTTTTTAACGATGAGTGAGATGGCTGCTGAAGATGATAATAGAAACGAAGTAGAAATTGTTTCGCAAGAATAGCAGGAAGTCTAAGCCTGAAACAGCTCTCTGACAAAGTGGCAAAGATGTTCACGCAGATGAGGTTAATTGCCTAAAACGAAAATTGAAGTAAAAAAAGATTAAAATTTGATTTATTTCCTGAATAAACAGAGTCAAGGTAATCAATATGGCCTCCAAAGAAAAAAACGGCAGCCCTATGCAAGATTTATTTCCCCCTCTTACTTTACAAGCTGGCCACTACCTTTTGGAACTGCTGCTATTAGGTCTTGCAGTGCATCTTATCTTACCACAACTTACAGCTTTAGAAAACTCTCTCAAAGTCATCAGTTCAATGAATAGATGGATCTTTATGCTGGCCGTTGTGGCCCAGATAGCCAGCTATCTAGAATACGGTTATCTTCTAAGAGCATGTGTAGCGATCGCACGACAGGAACTTTCCATATTATGGGGAACGTTGATAGCACTAGCCGCTTCCAGTATTGGATTGATAGCCGGAGGCACACTGGGAAACTCAGCAGCCACATATCACTGGACTCGTGCTCTGGGTGTGAATCGGCACGGGGCAGTTCAGGCAGGAACTTTGCCTACAGCATTTAACAATGCAATACTTTTGTTTGTAGCTTTTCTTGGAGTCGCATATCTGTTGATAATGCATGAACTCTCAAAAGCACAAATAATTGCCTTCACCCTGATACTGATATTTATTGGAGCTTTTATTATCATCGTTCTCTGGGGAAATGCCCACCGTGTGCAGCTCATCTCAGTAGTGAGCAAAGTTTCCATCTCATGGGATAATTTGAAAAGAAAAACACATACTTCCACTTCATCCGAGACACTCCAGCGTCTGTTTGATTCGTTGGACAGGTTAAAAGAGGATGGCTGGAAACAACCAGCTCTTGGCTCGGCTTTAAGCATAGGCTTTGACATAATGACACTATACTTGATATTCCTGGCAGCCGGGTACAAAGTTAGCATTGGCATATTACTTGCTGGTTATGGTCTGCCCATTCTTTTTGGAAAGATGGCTTTTTTGATTCCGGGTGGAGTAGGGATAGTAGAAGGGTCGATGGCTGCACTTTATAATGTCATGGGGGTGCCAATTCCTATCACTGTAGTGGTGATATTGATCTACCGCATTGTATCTTTCTGGATACCCAGTATCCTGGGATTCCCAGTGGCCTTCTATCTACAACGGCTGGCACTAAAAATGAAACAAAATGATGAATTGAATGGGAAAGACTAACATCCATTCTATCTGGGATCTTTGGGTTCTGTATAAGACCTATCGAAATCAGTATTATGGATTAGAATTCGAATTATATACTAACATTATGCAACACAATCTGTAATATTCCAAATTTTAAACTTTTTCCATTATCTATAAAAAGTATAAGTAATCCTTTTGAGAGACTGTGTCAACTGTTCCGATCAGTCTGTTTCAGGGATATGTATGCTATGTATGCACTTGTGATCACTGCAATCACAATTAAAGCGATCAAGTAACCAATGAAAAATTCGTTCCAGTAAGCACCAATAGCAACGCCGATGGAGAGAAGTGCAAGCTTGAATATCCCTATTTGCCACCAGGTGAACGTATACGATTGGAAAAGCTGCATGTATATATTTTGTATACTATCGTTATATAAAATGTTTGGCTCTATGGCTCTGTAGAAAACCGATGTTAATAAAAACTGAAGTAGATTTCTACAGAGCCGAAAAAAGAAGAAGAATAAGAAACTTCACTTCTTGATGATCTTGCCCAGGCCATAACTTATGGCAAGGACAAGCAGAGTGCCAATAACGATAGCAGCTACTTCACCGGATTTACCCATTCCCTCTATACCATAATCGGACATTGGGGAGGAAAAAACAGATCCTGCTTCTTCCATCTCTGCAAGCTTCTCCTCATTTATAACACCTGTTGCTGCACTTTCCAATCCATCCGGATAAGGAGATGCGAGGAAAGGAGCAACCACAGCAAGTAAAAGGGCTATGACTATGCCCGCATAGAGGAACTTCATGTTGGATCTGCTGCTGGTAGTTGAATTGCTGCTCATGTTTTTACACCTCTTGCAAGTGACTTGTTCTCCAGGAGGTCAGGTCTTGAGCTTGCAATTGCACTAATTGCAACCGCAGTGATGAGACCTTCGCCTATAAGGCCTATAATAAAGTGATAAGTACCCATGGCGATCAGACCTGGCACCAAGGGAAAGGTACCAGCAAGGTACATCTGTACCGCACATGCAAGAGCCGATACCAGCAGACCAAGCCATGCACCTACAAAAGAAGATATCTGCAGGTTTAGCCTGGAATTCATGAGAACAGAGAACGTATAGTAGCCTACGAACCCTGAAATAACACCCATATTAAGGATGTTGGCACCCATAGTAGTGATACCACCGTCAGCAAACACGAAACCCTGTACCAGCAGGACAAGAGTCAGCACAAGTACGCCAGCCCAGGGACTTGCGAATATGATCGCAACTAATGTGGCTCCTACCATATGGCCACTGGTACCCATACCTATAGGGATGTTCAGGGCCTGAATGGCAAATATACCGGCTGCAAGGGCAGCAAGTATGGGAACTTTCGTGTCATCCATTTCTTTTCCTGCCCATCTGATGGACATAAAAATAAAAGGCAAAGCTATTATCCAGTAAATAATGGCTTGGGAGAGGGGTATAAATGAATCAGGTATATGCATATTATTCCTCCAATAATATTAAAGTATGAATATCTTGCATTTTCGTAACACTTTTGATTCTGTATTTTGATATATATAGCTGGTGGTAATAACTTTTTTAAAAATAATAGCAATGAAAAACGTCCGGATAAAAAACAGAATTTTGATCAGCACTAATGTAGAGATTCATAAAATATTTGCTAACACAAAGCAGATGAAGCCCGATTATCAAACCTGTATAAGGGAATTTCAGAAATATCTAAGAAAAAGAACAAAAAGTCACTTTTCCGGTACATAACGGACTGCTTCCACTATTTTAGCGGCTACCGAACTGATAGTATCCCTGTCGCCTATATCAATGCTCATGTCAGCATATTTCTGATAGAGAGGGAACCTCTCGGCAAAAAGGATCTCAAAGCTTCGGCCTTTTAAACCTACGATACCCCGCGAGTCTTGATTGTTTATTTGCTGTTTGACCCTTGAAAGGGGGGTGTGCAGGAATATGATGATGGTCTTTTCTTTCAGGTAGTTCATTGCCTTGTCGGAATAAACTATGCTGCCCCCGGGAGAGATGACCATGCGATCGTTGATTTTAAGGCCAACAACAATTTTCTCTTCCATCTTTACCAGAGCTTCATCTCCTTCGGTATCTATAATATCCTGAAGAGAAAGCCCTGCCTTTTTTCGGACCAGCTGATCGATATCCACAAAGTCACACTCCAGTATACGGGCAACTTCCCGGCCTATGGAAGTTTTTCCTGACCCTGGCATGCCTATCATTGTAATGTTCATGGTATATACCTACCTGATCAGTTGTTAAGAGCCTGTATAGGAGCTGGTATCTTCCCGCCTCTGGAAATGAATTTCTCCGAACTGAAGCGGTTAACTGGCATTACAGGTGCTCGTCCCAGCAAACCGCCGAACTCTACCTCGTCACCTACCTGTTTACCAGGTGCAGGTATCAGCCGCACTGCTGTGGTCTTACAGTTGATCATACCTATCGCCATTTCATCTGCTATGATGGCAGATATCGTAGAAACCGGGGTATCCCCCGGCACAGCTATCATGTCAAGACCTACTGAGCATACACTGGTCATAGCCTCAAGCTTTTCCAGAGTAAGGGAACCATCCTGCACAGCGCGGATCATGCCTGCATCCTCACTGACAGGAATGAAGGCACCACTTAAACCGCCTACAGATGAAGAGGCCATAGAGCCTCCTTTCTTCACAGCATCGTTAAGCATGGCAAGGGCTGCAGTGGTCCCGTGGGTACCGCATCTCTCAAGACCCATAGCCTCGAGTATTGCAGCAACACTGTCACCAACGGCAGGAGTGGGGGCTAAGGAAAGGTCCAGTACGCCGAACTGTGCATTGAGACGGGAGGAAACCTCGCGTCCTACCTTCTCGCCCATGCGCGTGATCTTGAAAGCCGTTTTCTTAATGGTCTCAGCGATCTCATTGAAGGTGGGGTCCTTAAGAGCACGGACCGCGGCATTAACTACCCCTGGACCGCTGACGCCCACATTTATTGCGCAGTCGGCTTCGCCCACACCGTGGAATGCTCCTGCCATGAAGGGGTTGTCCTCAGGGGCGTTGGCAAATACAACGAGTTTGGCGCATCCGATACCACCCCGGTCTGCTGTAAGGGCTGCGGTCTGCTTTATCACATTACCCATAAAGGCCACAGCATCCATGTTAATTCCGGCATTGGTGGTTGCTACGTTGATAGAAGAACATACCTTCTCTGTGGTGGCAAGGGCCTGGGGAATGGAATTGATGAGCCGCATGTCACCTGGGGTAATGCCTTTGTGTACCAGGGCGCTGAAACCGCCTATGAAGTTCACACCGACCTTGGAAGCTGCTTTGTCCAGGGTCTCTGCTATGGATACGTAATCATCGCATTTGCACGCCGCTGCCACGATAGCAATAGGAGTAACCGAGATCCTTTTATTGACAATGGGCACACCATAGAGGCGTGCAACCTCATCTGTGACCTGTACAAGGTCCTTTGCATAAGTTGTGATCTTTGCATAGATATTGGCATTGAACTCATCGATGTCCGGGTGACAGCAGTCCAGCAGATTGATCCCCATGGTGATCGTGCGGATATCGAGGTTTTCAGTGGTGACCATCTGAATGGTCTCAAGTATCTCTTCGGGATGAACGAGCATGTTTTCACCTATCAGATCCTGTGCATGCAGGTGAAGGCATCTTCATGCTGTACTTTGACCTCCACACCCAGCCTTTGGCCTTCTTCTGCCATGCTGTTCTGGAAGGCGAACAAGTCGAAGTTCTCTTCCTGGATCTCTGCCAGCATGATCATTGTAAAGAGATTCTGCATGATGGTCTGGCTGATATCCACTATGTTCACTTTATGCTGGGCCATTACCGCAGTAATGCCAGCTACTATTCCTACTCTATCGATACCTATAACGGTAATAACAAAACGGCTTGAGCTCATGATAATACACCGGCGCGACACAGGAAAAACAATCGGATGTTCAACTACTGATTGGATTAAGTAGTTTGCGCAGGTATGAATGAAAATGCTCCCGGATTTTAGTATTGTGTTCAGATAACACAGTGTGAAATATAAAGCATAAAAATGCAGGTATAATTCGCCCTATAGCGGAAATATGTTCATCGGAAAAACATAAAGTTCCAGTTCCACAAAAAATATTCAAATAAAAATATAATTATATTATATATTGGATGTGAAGTGTCCCACAGTTCGACACATAACATAAAGTTTTTATATTGCAGAATTTATAATAATGATGATGATGAAAGCATGCAAGTGCATGTTATAACTAAAACTCAATCAGGAAGATACAATGGTGAAAATCGTACATGCTCAGACCGTGCTGACAGAAGAAGAACTTGCAGCTCTCAAGAAGAAATGTAACGAGCCTTCTACAAAGGAGGCTCTCAGCATCGCTGTGCAGCACTATCTGGAGTGTGAATACACGGACCTCGGAGATAAAATGTGGACGAAGAAATTAGAGAGGGTCGTCCAGAAGAAAAAATCTCAAAACATGTAACCCAAAAAACAGGAGAAAAACACGCAATGTGCAAAGCAAACCAATTCCTCGAGGGAGAGGAGGCAGTATCCCCGGTCATCGGTGTAATCCTGATGGTCGCAATTACTGTCATCCTTGCAGCAGTCATTGCTGCGTTCGTGTTCGGCATGGGACCACCAGAACAGGCACCACAGGCCAGTATTAGAGGGAGTGCTGAAAATATCGGCGTAAATACCGTACTGAAGCTTGAACACCAAGGCGGAGACAACTTTTACCTTACTTCAGCTAACACCAGAGTAATTGTAGATGGTGTAGCGGTCGAAGCATCCGATTTACCAGAAGCCTTTGAATATTCAGCAGGCAACACTGTATATCTATTCAATGAAAGTACAGGTGGACTTACACTTGGTGTTAAAACCAATGTAACAGCTGCTACAATTAGTAAAGTTGCAAACCAAGGTGCTACCGTCAACGTCAAGATAATTGATGTTGCCAGCCAGCAGATGATTGCCGACCTGTCAGTAAGGTTCTAAGCCTGAACACATGGAAACTTAAGGACGAGGGTGCAGCAATGCGCCTAAAATCCTTTCTGACTTTTTTATTACTCCAACGAGCTTATTACTGCCTTATTTTGCGCATGGCATAGTATCGATAGACACTATGTTTTTGGACTTTTATATGAAATGCACGTCTTTAAGAAGGTTTACTCTTCGGCATATACAATGATACATTTAAACCAAAGGAATTTAGTAAGTAGTCGTGTTTTACAGTATTCTTCACATTACACTCTGTTTGTTATATAGTGATTGTAAAGTATCATCCCTCGTGCAGATTAAACTCGAATTTGTATATATAGTGTGCTGTTCATTTGTGTATACAAGCCATAGATGAGAAATACCGGGAATAAGTCAGTGAGATCCTTCTTACTTTTCCGGGGCGTCATTTCTTTTTACTTCACACACTGAATAAAAATTAAATTCACCCATGATCGGGTAGCAGAAGGTAAAAAACGCGCAGGTTTGTTTATAAAGGTGAACTATGAATGCAGGTTATTTGTTGATTGCAGCAGTAATACTTCTTACTATAATTGCAATACCAATTTATCAGGGATTATCCGATCTGCAGAAGGTGGCTCTGTTATTATTTTTTATCTTAACGATATTAACATTTTCATACACGAGTCTGGAGCCATTTCTTACTGAAAGTGCAATGCCTGCATTTATGTTTGGCCTTTTTGGAATAATTGCCTCAGTAATGTATGTAATTGTACTGCTCACATCAGTCCGGATGCAATAGAAACATGAGAAACTAAACATCCTTGATGCAAATATGGTAAAATCTCAAACCATCTGTATATTCACATACCTTTAGCATATTATGCTGTCTACAATGATTTATATTAGGGTCTGGTTAAATATCATTGTGAGTATAACTAGTTTTTACCCAGTCCTAGATTACTGGGGCTAAATCCATAGGGGATTAAAAATCCCACAAACTTCCCAAGGTGTCAGCAAATAATCCTTCTTTCCATGCTGACACATCCCACTCTTCACATGGATGTTGGTTAAAAGATTTCAGAGGCCATTCTGCTTTGTTGCATTGCAGGGATGCGTACAGAAATATGAAAGACTTGTTATTATTGTAGCTTTATTATAAGCTTACTTCTTATCAAATTACTATTTTTCAATGAGAATAAATAGTTATTATCTGAGATTTTACATAGGTTTTTCTTACCGGATAATTATGCGGTTTCAGATGAACTTTCAAGGTTGCAAATGTCTGAATAAGTCCTGAATAAATTAGATGAATATCTGAATAAGATGGGTAGTTCATTAATTTCAATGATAATTCAACAAGTATATATACCATACAAAGAGAACTCTATTTAGTACACAGAATAATTGATAGGAGGTTTATACTGTGGAAATAGAAAAACTTTTGAGAGAGACGTGGGAAATCTTCCAAAAGAACATTGTTGCATTTATTGTAGGTACACTTATAGCTGGAATCGGGTCGATACTTATTGTAACCATTGCACCGTTTTTATATGGTGTCACACATATGGCATTTAAGGGGATAAAGGGTGAGACCGTGGAAATAGGCGATGTCTTTGCAGGATTCAAAGTACCCGGAGCCTTTGTACAGAGCTGGATAGTAGTCATCATCTACCTGCTATTGATGATCGCAGGTTCCATGCTGCTGGGAAGAGTCGGAGGTATTATTGCAATACTGCTGATCTATGCGTTGCCACTTTTGGTCATGAGAGGATACAAAGGAGTAGATGCTCTTAAGGAGAATTTTGAACTGATACAAAAATATCCTGCAGAAACCGTGATTGTATTCCTTGTATTCTTTGCGCTCAATTTCATTGGCAGCCTTATAGTGATCGGTGCGCTTATCACATACCCGCTTAGCCAGATAGGATATACCCTTGCGGCAAAGAACCTGGCAGGCAACAGCCAGCCAGCAGCCTATATAGAGGGATGAGACAGGTTATAATTAAATCCAAACCCTTTTACTTTTTATTTTTTAGAATAGATATAAATACTACCTAACTGTAGATATATATTAATTGAATTATTGTCCACAGGAGGCGAACATTATAGAGATAGAAACTCTCTTAAAAGATAGCTGGGAAATCTTCCAAAAGAATCTGGTTGCTTATATCATTGGTGCGCTTATAACGATCTTCGGATCGATCTTCCTTATAACATCCGCTCCATTAGCCTATGGCCTTGCCCACATGGCTGCAAAGGGAGCTAGAGGAGAGATCGTAGAAATAGCTGATGTCTTTGCAGGATTCAAGCTTGATAAGTTCATACAGAGCTGGGTACTGTTCCTGATAATTATGATACCCATATTTATAGGGTTCTTGCTCCTGGTTATCCCGGGAATAATAATCAGCATAGCTTTTGCAATAATTTTCCTCTATGCACTGCCATTGATGGTGGTCAAGGATATTGGTGCAGTGGATTCCCTGAAGGAAAGCCTGGAAATAGCAAAAGCCAACCCCCAGGACACAATAGTGCTTGTAGTAGTGGTCATGATTCTCAATGCAATTGGCAGCGCAATATGGATAGGGACCATCCTTACAATGCCCTTTACAATGCTAATACTTGTCCTCGCACTCCCCATGGTGACAGGTGCGGTATCAGGCATGAAAGTACAGGACATGAGCGGAAAAGAGGCTGAAACTAGCCTGTGAAAGCTTTCACAGGTTCACTTCTTTATTACATTATTTTATTTTTTTATCTCTTCTCTATCCATATCTGCTGCATGCATGCTTGAAAGACTAGGCCTCTGGCTCCACATAGGACATAAAGAGAACTGAGTTCTCAAATATTATATATCTCTGAGCCCTTGCGGACTTTTTCAATATCCCGGTCAATAACGGACAGTTTATTCTTGTCCACTTTGATCCCTGCAAGGTTCTCAATGAACCAGACGGATTTTACATGGTCGTCGGGATTAAGCTTCCAGTCCGGTTTCTCCATATAGAAATCGATGCCTTCAGCATATCTCATGAGTTCCATACGTGCTTCCTCTGTGATCCAGCCCAACTCCTCATAGTAAGAGAGAATATCAGGCAGATTATTACGCCCTACTAGTTCCATAAGAAACTCAAGCCATTCCATACACAATTTGATACTCGAGGAATTTTTCATGATGTGTGCAAGCTGTATGCTCTGATCTGCTACTTTATACCCCTTGGCACCTATTTTTTTGAGCTCTCCCTCCGCGTATTTGGATAGCTCCATCATCTCATCCCTGATCTCCTGCTGTGATGCTGAAACGTTTGAAATATCAGTACCGAGCTTTGCAACATTACCTTGAAGATCCTGTACGGTTGCAGATACTTCCGTACCTGACCTCTCCATGCTCGCAAATCTCGGGACAAGGTTTTCCATTGCACCTGCTTTAGCCGACAAAGCAGAGAAGCGATCATCATTTTCCTGCGCATTTTCCTGTATTTTAGAGACAAGAGCCGTGTAAGATCCCACAAGCTCGGAGATATGCTGCTCTATACTGGAAAGGCTTGACATGATATCCCGATTCTCAGACAGAACATGAGCCACTTGTTGTTCCATACCCAACAGGTGCGATTCCAGCCGGACTATACGCTCGTCCAGACTATCGAATTTCATACACGTTGCTGTCATCATGTCATCAGAAGAACCTTGCAGAGACCTCACAGAATCGCCAAGAACAGCCATATTCCCTGAAAGCTCCTCGTACATGCCACATACCTGAGAGACATTGCCTGCAGAAGATTCCAGCTTTTCTCTGATATCATCAAGTTCCTTGGACCCGGCAGGAGCGCATCCGTTCGAACTCTTCACAGCTGCAGGGAAAGGTACCCCTTCAGCCACTTTCTCAGGCTGATGAAGGGTATCTGACGATCGCTGCTTCATACCTGCAGTACCCTCTGCGGTATCATTGTAAGCAGGAAGTAGTGACTGGGAATTATTATCGATCTTAAGCGCTTCCGGAAAATCGAACAATGGATTCTCCACCGGAGTTACTTTTACAAAATCACCCGGAGAGATACTGATAGCATGATCATCTGGCAAGCTATCTGGGAGGATTTGTGGAGCAGGCATTGACAAGCCAGTACCACCTGCGGAAGGTGCAAAAGACGATAAGCCTGAAGGTGCCGGACCAAAAGGAGAGTTATTTGAAACAATGGACAATGCATTGCCTCTTGCCTGCCTCCCTCTTTCATATACAGAAGCATCAGGCGATTGTAGAGAATGGTCCTCTTCGAAAATATTGCCTTCCTTTATTTTCTCCATTTTATCCAGCAGACTTTTACCTTTAGTAAGGTTCCGAACATTGACAACAATGGAATTTGCCAGCTCACTTATACTCGTTGCCAGTTTTCCGGGTACATCAACCATCTTTCCGCCTATACCTGGCTTTTTCCCTGGTACTGTGTTCATATAACTGGGGGTAGAGCCACCTGAAAACAAAGGGTTCGGCCCGGAAAACGGAAAAGGAGCTAGACCCGATGGACCGGGGACGGCACTAGAAAGATTGATCTGGCCTGCAAAAGGGTCAGCAGCGGATGGGGGAATACCCTGAGCGAAAGGATCATGGGAAGCAGAGAATGGATCTGCTGAAGAAGGATCATCTGAACCTGCAATAGCAGCAGGTTGAAGTGGTGGCACAAATAGGCAAAATGGCGAGGACGGAGAAAATGTATCATTTTCAGCAGGCTGTGGGGATGCCGTAAAACTAAAAGGACCTGGACCACTTAAATTTGGACCTGGAACAGGAAATATTGAAATATCTGTGGCATTGATCCCAGGTTTCACAGGAGCAGGTAGCGGATCACCAACGTTGGTGCCATCTTCGGGCAATACCATTTCAAAGACGGGTAGTTGTCTTTTACTGGTTGTCTGTACCTTTGGAGTATCCTTTACCTCAGTTGCGGGAGCACCCGGAAATGCCATTGGAGGCTTCTTAGATAAAAAGATAGGTAAAGATCCCTCTTTTCCGTTAAATATGAAAGGAGGCGTTGGACCCCCTGGAACTTCCTGTTTAGACCCAAGAGAAGATAGATCCGGTATTTCCATGGAAAACAAAGGATAAGATACTACAGAAAGTTTGGAGGGTAAGCTTTTTTCAGGAAAGGCAATACTTGTCTCCTGTATGACCGGTTCCGAAAAAGCTTTCTGGAAAAGGTCTGAGATCGGAGCACCGGCAGCAAATGGTGGTGTGCCCGGTGCAGCATTTGTAGCACCGTCCGGTTCCTCTTCCTTCTTCTTGCC
Source organism: Methanomethylovorans hollandica DSM 15978 (assembly GCF_000328665.1). NCBI lineage: Archaea > Methanobacteriati > Methanobacteriota > Methanomicrobia > Methanosarcinales > Methanosarcinaceae > Methanomethylovorans > Methanomethylovorans hollandica. The sequence continues at coordinate 494,092 of NC_019977.1, read as the reverse complement.
TGTCTGTTCCCATGGAAATGTGCTCATAAAGTTTCAACTTCAGATGTTATTGAGTTTAAATTAATTGGGATGAATATAACTAGTATGAATTATACATGGATTTATATAAAACTTATTGGAAGACTATCTCCACATTTAAGATAAGTATGTCCATTCGAGCAGGAAGTATGAATGAGAAATAAAAACATCAGTTGCAGTGAGAAAAAGTTAGAAGCAGGCGCACATGAAATTTGAGGGAATGGACGAGAGATAAAGGATGAAATTTGTGCTAGAAATTCATGTTGTTGTTACTCTGTGCGCCTAATCTGTGCATATGTTATCAAAATATATAAGGTTTTTGTAGTGTGCCGGAAGCGAATACGAGATGCTGGACACTAGAATTAAATAAGCATCATAATGATGACATTTCAATTGTGCAAATTAAAGACTTATAAAAAATAGAATATTAGTGAATCTGCTCAATTAAACTTACATATTGCAAAGATGGAGGTCATAAATGTATTGTACAGATCACAATCTGAATACTTGTGCGCCTGAAACGGAGAAACTCACCAGACCGTCAATATCTACTTTGCTCTCCTCAGCAAGCAAAGAATCATACTCAGCTCTTGTCTCGGGTTTTTCCGGTACAGCCGAGCAACATGTTACAGGCCTGACAGACACATCATAAGAACCTATTTTCCTTGCAATATCTATAATATCTGCTTTATCAAGAGCTATCAACGGATGGTATAGAGGTATGGCAAGCCCATAAAGCTCTGCGTACATATTTGCAGATGTCTGTGAAGCTACCTGCCCTAAAGAAGAGCCTGTGATTACACCGGTAGCGCCTTCACGCTTCATGATCTCATAAGCAACCCTATACATGGTCCTTTTGCACAGCACGCATGTTTTGTTCCTGGAGCACTGTTCCACAAACGCCTTCAGAGAACATCCATGCGGGACCTCATATATTTTTAGAGGGTGACCGGGAGCCCATTGCTGCAGCACCCTTATGCTATCCAGTGCACGCTGTCTTGTGGAATCATCTGCAAAAGGTTCATTGCTGCAGTATACCGGAATCATCTCAACACCTCTTTTCATCATGAGCCAGGCAGCTACAGGAGAATCAATACCTCCGGATACAAGAGCGACCATTTTCCCCTGAGTTCCCAGAGGAAGACCGCCTACACCCCTGGAATTTTCCGTGAAGACATAGGCTTCCTTCTGGCGCACCTCTACAAAGATCTCCTTATCCGGCCTTGTGAGATCCACTAAAGGAGTTTTGCCTTCTGAAAGCAAACGCTCCCACACCGCATCTCCGCATTTCAGTCCTACATCCTGGGAAGAAAAATCATGATTCCCGGTCCTGCGGGCCCTTATGGCAAAAGAATCACCCTCCCCGATGAACCCCACAGCAATATCAGCACATTTTTGCGATACGGAATCAAGATCTGCATCAACAGCAGTTGCAAATGATGCAGATACAACACCAAACACATCAGCTGCAGCGCCTGCTGCCATTTCATCGGAAGTCTTGATAAAGATCCTTCCCCATTCCCGGCTCAGACCTGAATACTCCACACCGCGTTGATCAAGCATAGCTGAAATATTCCTCATAAGGACCTTTTCATAATGGTTCCTGACACCAGGACTTTTCAGTGCCAATTCCCCGTATCTGACAATTACTATGTTGTTCATCGTCCCACTGTCCTCTGATATGTTTTATATAACTTAGCCCTAAAGAAAATTTACATAAATGCGAATATGGACATGTTTATCGTCTTATGACAAAGCCTGTAAATTCACCTGAAGCCTGTTTCCATTCAACACCCAGCGAATCCACACAGGACATAGGAGGACCTACTCTTAGCCTTTGCAAGAGTATTTCAACAGACTGTTTAGGTCCTTCGGCAAGGACCTGTACGCAACCATCGGGAAGGTTACGGGCATAACCTGCAATGCCAAGTTCCTGTGCAGTGTTCTTTGTGAACTGACGGAAAAAGACTCCCTGTACCCTTCCGTACACATGGACTTCGGCAAGTACGTGTCCCATATCCATGGAAGGGTATTCAGGAACCATCTTATATGAACTTTGGCCTCTGTGAGAGCATCTTTGCAAGAGGCAGACCCCGGTAGGGCAAGCCAGCGATCTCTGCCTGTATGCGGGAATCCAGTTCATCTGTTGACATTTCCATGGTCTTCGGGCGATTAGCCTGAGATTCCGCCCTTATGGTGACATTTATTCTGCCAGTTTCAACCTCTTTGTCCCCGATGACTACCACATAAGGAATCCATTCGCGTCCTGCTTCACGTATACGCTTGCCCACAGTATCTTCTCTGTCATCGATATCTACACGGCAATTAAGCTTTTCTGAAACCTGCTTTGCAAACTCAAGATGCTTTTCAGATATTGGAAGCACCCTTACCTGAGTCGGAGAAAGCCATACAGGAAGCATGGGGACCTCACCCCTTTCAGTTCTCATGGCTTCTTTTTCCAGTAAACCATAGATACAGCGTTCTATAGCACCACTTGGAGAGCAATGCAGAATGGTCGGACGTTTCTCCTCACCCGTGACATCTATGTATTTTATGTCATATCTTTCAGCATTTTCCACATCTATCTGCACTGTGGAAAGAGCACTTGCCTTTGCCAGGGCATCTACAAAATTAAACTCGAACTTGAGCACGAAGTAGAAGAAACGTGTATCCCACATCTCTATAAGTACTGGTTTGTTCACAATGCGGGCAAGATTGGTGATGAAATCCTTGTTCTCTTCATAGAAATCTCTTGTGAACCTGATGGCGACCTCAAAATCGTCAACTTTGATACCTACCTGGTCCAGAATACGGATACACATGTTGTACTGTTCTTCGAACTGGGAAACAGCCTGTTCCATATCATAACAGAGTGTATGCATATCAGGCATTGTGAATGCCCTCAAGCGACGCAGGCCCACAAGCTCTCCCCTCTGTTCCTTACGGAAACTGTAGCGTGTAAGCTCTATCATCTTCAGAGGGAGACTTTTGTAAGACATGGTCATGTCATGGTTGATAAGGAACTGGCCAAAACAAGCAGCAAACCTCAGGAAAAGCTGCCTTTTATCTGATTCTATGGAATACTGCCTTGCAGGGAACCTGTCAAGATACTTCTTGAGGGTCGGATGGTTCATATCATACATAATAGGAGTTTCAACTTCCATAGCCCCCACTTTGATGGATTCCTCGACCACATAGTTCTCCAACAGGGATTTAATAAGCCGGCCTTTAGGATAATAGCGCATGTTACCTGAATCCGAACCCGGCTCATAATCGGCTAGCTCAAGCCTGCGCATAAGCTCCACGTGTGGAGGTGCCTTATCAACCTCTCTTTTCTTGGAGATCTCATAATCAACGAACTTACTAAGGTTCTCATGACCTTTGAAATCAAATCCGTCCATTTCATGAAGCTGACCGTCCGGAGTAAGGATACGCCAGTATGATTTGGCGGTGCTTTCGGCTTTCAAAGCTTCAGAAACAACCTCCGGTTTTCCTTCAAGGGCACAGACAACATTGACACCATCTTTGTTTTCAGGAGATATTGACCTGGATAGCTCGGACAGGGGATGACCTTTGCAGCTGATCTTGAATGCTTTGTACCAGCCAAAGGGAGCTCTTTTTACAATGTACTTGCCTGATAGTTCTTTTTCCATAGCTGTTAGTACATAAACAGCAACTTTTGGGGAAGAGAGATCTGAACTCAGATGAGCATAAGGATAAAGCATTATGCTTTCGGTTTTTACCTGCCCTGCAACCTTCTCGACCTCAGAAACAGCTTTCTGGGCAACCTCATCTGGATTGACCTCATCTGCCTTCTCTACGGCAATGAAAACTGTGAGTGCATCCTCCAGCCTGCCAGACTTCATTGGATCTTCGATCTTCTCTGCCACTGGGGTGCTTTTTTTGACCTCATATTCGATATAATCAGAATGGATGAGCAATAATTGCATGATTTCACCTGCGAAATTACCTGTAGACTTAGATTTAACAATACTTATAAACCTTTTTAACGGAAACAACTTGTACGTTTACAGAACGATCCTGGTGGATAAACCTTCATGCAGGAAGTCCTTCTTCTTCTTCCTTTTTACCATATACCGGTGTTCCCACATGCACCCTATAGGCAGCTATCAAAGAAGCAAGGATTATAGGTGCCACAAAGAAACCTGCGATACCCCCTACAAAAGCACCTCCCAGGAAAGAGAGCATGATCAACATTGGATGCACACGTGAATGCATGCTCGCAAGATATGGACGAAGGATAAATTCAGGTGGCACATAGATGACCACAGAAGCCACTACAAAGAAGATCACAGCTGCCTCAAGTCCCATCTGGAAATAGCGGATCACTGCCAAAGCAACAAGGACGACATAACCGGCAAACAAAGGGACAATAGAAGCAATGAAAATCAGAGTGGCAAGAGCCAGGATATGAGAGAAGCCAAATATATAAAAGACCACCAGAGAAGTGATGCTGACAAATAAGGCAGCATAGGCATTTCCAATGAAAACGCCCTTAAGTATAAGGTCCAGATGCTGTATATATTCCGTAATCCAGGGCCTATTATCCACTGGCATGAAAGCAACCACGCTATTGTAGACCTTTGGCCCATCTACCAGAAGGAAGTAACAAACTAATACAGATATGACCAAATTGAGAGCAAACATCATAAGGGTCTTTGCATATGCCAGAAAACCAAACCCACTCAAAAGAGGAAGCACAGAAGTGGAAGTATCCCATATGAATTGTAGGATACTCTCATTATATTCCGGGGGCACATCTATGGAACGGACAAAATCGAACAGCGAATTAATGAACACATCCTGATTATCGAAGATCCAGCCAATGAATCTTACTATCTCAAATATGCCCGAGCCAATGATAAGGACAACTGGCATGACGAGGGCAAAAGTAGCTACCAGCGCACCAATCCTTTGATACCGATGTAATTTGAGATAGATGGGACGAGCGATGTATGCCAATACAAGACCCAGGACTATACCATCTGCAAGAGGAAGGAAAATAGAAGCAAGGAACAGTGAAAGCAGTATAATGATCAGGACAGCAGCTATCTTTAATCTGGACAATATCAGGACAGAAATACCATCTAATTGACCTATCTGCATGTGCACACATCTTACAGTATTTATTTCAAAGCAGTTATATAATTACTAGTAAAGTATTAAAATCTCACTCATACATCAGGCATTCTGCCTGAGCCACGGCAAATTACGAGAAGCATATTTAAGGACAACACATGGTTCAATGCAGTTACCACATCGTATACATGCATCACTGATGTACAGACCGCGCATATCATCAACCTCAATAGCGCCAACAGGGCAAACCCCCTGACAGATACCGCACCTTGTGCACATGCACACTCTCATAAGCTGCAATACGACCTGTCTGAACACTTCAGTGGCCTTTGCTCTGCTGCCAGCAGTGACCAGCAGGTTACCTGAAGAGAAGAACTTTATAGTTGCATCATCGGCCTTTATAAGCAACATTCCCATGTTTTCGGCAGCCTTTATGATGCCTATTATGTGCAGTACGTCCGCTGCATCGTCCAGAGAAACGCCCCCTATGTTGGCCTCAACAGTAAAACCTCCGCTCGTGCAGGGAGAAACACCGCTGACAGAATCTACCCTGAAATTTCCATTAACTTCAGGAACATCATATCGGATCTCGAGCTCTTCTGCAAGCTTGAGCATTTTTGGTGGAAGCTCCTTCCAGCGCCAGAAACCATGTTCCACAAATGATTCCGGAAAACCTTTTTTGCTGGCCCATTTCAGCAGATATGAATGCCAGCGTGCATGAAGATCAGGATGCAGCCGGGAAAAAAGCTGATATTCAGCAGACAGGGAAGCAGGACAGAGATAACATCCCACCCTTTCGAATCCCATGTCATAAAGAGGATTGTATTCAAGTTTCTTTCCGTATATATACAGCCATACTTCTATCGCCCTCCAATCACGGATGGGAAAAATATTGAGCTGCGTGGGGACAAATGGGTTCTTCTCACTTGCAGAAATGGAAGCCCTGGTAAATGATTCGTATCGTCGCTTGCCATCCACAGTAAGGCACACCTGCCCTTCACTTGATGATTCATCGATGAGCCTGTTGGCTGGTGCCAGCTTGCATACTTTACAACACCAGCGCATATCCTTTGCCGGGGGACCGAACCTTTCAAGGTTCTCCCAGAAAGCATCCCCCGCAGCTGACTCCTTTAAGTCGATACCCCGACTGGAACAGAAATTGCGCGCAAATTCTACTGTTTCAGGGAACTCGATACCAGTATTAAGGAAGAAAGCTCTGATTTCTCTGCTTTTGAGAGTATTGACGGTCAGATCAAGCACCACGAGACTATCCTTTCCCCCACTGAAGGATACATGGACAGGCAGAGCCTTGTATTCCTTGCGGCTTACAACCCCCTTGACAACATTGGCAGCATCCCTGGATATTTTCTCCATGTGACTTGCATTGGCCTTTATGACATCCTGCATGGAAGCAATACGCCGATTCAGTGAAACTTTGTTTCCGTCGAGCTTCCTCACCCTCAATACAGCATCCTGTGAACTTTGAAGGTGTGCATGATCCGAAAGGGATACGCCAAAACCTATAAGATTGCCACACCTGATCAGAACAGTATCTCCCTTTGTAATATCTTCCGTATAACTTAGAATTTGCTCAGCTTTTACCTTCTTGCCGCTAAGATGGCTGGAAGCCTTCCTTAGAACAATTGTCTTATTAGTAGTATGCTCTCCCAGTACCTTTGCACCTTCAACGGACAGATCTAAAACATAATCCAGAAACTTCATATCAAAACGCAGTACCCCAAAATGCAAACCGTCAACTATAATTTCATCTGTCCTGTCCTCACCTGTGGTCTTGTTAAGCAGCACAATCCTTTGACCTATGGGGTCACACCCGAAAGCTGATAACAAAAGACCACTGAGCACTTCCCGCTCAGGTGGTGAACAGAACCTGACGTCTCCCGGGGGTGCCAGACCTACATGACTGCCCTGTGACCGACAAATATCACATGTAGACCTTAACAGAGGAACATTACAATGCTGACACCAGAAAATATGATGTTGCAGATCTGCACCATGCTGCTTCCAGGATCTTGGTGATCGGGTTTTAAAGTGAGAGCTAACAGGCTTTCTGGCAGAAGAATTTCCTGATAATATAAATTTCTTATTTCCGGGTTTCATTGCAGTCCAATTAAAAAAGTGAATGACCGATCATCATAAGGTCATTGTTTGCTAAGATAATCATGGATGGTTTGAGCGGCCAGCTTTCCGGCGCCCATAGCACTTATCACTGTTGCAGCGCCTGTGACCACATCGCCACCTGCACATACACCCGGAAGAGAGCTCATAGCTGAATCATCTACCACGATAGTGCCTTTTGGAGTGGATTCAAGACCTCCAGAACCTGAGAATATGATCGGGTTCGGAGATGTGCCGATGGCTATTATCACCGTATCGGCTTCGATCTGGTGTTCTGAACCTTTCACAGACACAGGTCTTCTGCGGCCTGAAGCATCAGGTTCACCAAGCTCCATCCTGATGCATTCCACACTCTTGGCACTCATTTTATCATCACCCAGAATGCGAACTGGGTTTGTGAGCAGTCTGAAAATGATCCCTTCTTCTTTAGCATTCTCCACTTCTTCTCTACGTGCCGGTAGTTCATCTTCTCCACGCCGGTAGACAATGCTGACCTCGTCAGCACCCAGTCTCAGAGCACATCGTGCAGCATCCATTGCCACATTCCCTCCACCTACCACGATCACCTTTTTTCCCCTTTTGATAGGTGTGTCATATTCAGGGAAACGGAAAGCTTTCATGAGGTTCACACGGGTCAGGAACTCATTGGCAGAATAGACACCATTGAGGTTCTCTCCTTCAATACCCATGAAATTCGGAAGTCCTGCTCCAGTTCCCAGGAATACAGCATCGAACTCTCCCCTCAGTTCATCCAGCGTCTTGATCCTGCCTATGACATAGTCTACTTTTATGTCCACTCCAAGCTGCTTTATATATTCTACCTCCTGGCGTACTATCGCCTTTGGAAGGCGGAACTCTGGAATACCATAGGTGAGCACACCTCCGGGTTCATGAAGTGATTCAAAGATCGTCACGGAATGCCCGGCTTTTGCAAGATCTGCGGCAGCTGTAAGCCCTGCAGGACCTGAACCCACCACAGCCACGTGTTTGCCAGTTGGCTTTACTTTCTGAGGTGCTTCCACACCCTTAACACTCTCATGATCTGCAGCAAAACGTTCAAGACGTCCTATAGCTATGGGTTGGCCTTTCTTTGCGAGCACACAATATTCTTCGCACTGCACTTCCTGAGGGCAGACACGCCCGCATACTGCAGGAAGAGCATTGGTGAGCTTAATCGTCCTGATGGCCTCATCGAAATCCCTTTCGGCAATGCTGGCAATGAAAGCCGGAATATCGATATTCACAGGACATCCCTGCACACATTTTGGATCTTTGCATTGAAGGCAACGGTCAGCTTCAGCAACAGCTTGCTCCTCTGTATAACCCAGTGCTACTTCATTGAAGTTCCTGCGCCTTACTTCAGATTCCTGTAACGGCATGGGCTGTCTTGCTGCCATTACTGCTCGCCTCCGCAAGTACATTCATGCCTTTTCATGGAAATGCCCTCTTCGTCCCTGTAAACTGCAAGGCGGTTCATGAGCAGATTAAAATCGACCTTGTGGGCATCGAACTCAGGCCCGTCGACACAGGCAAATTTGGTTTTACCGTCAACAGAGACACGGCATCCGCCACACATTCCCGTGCCATCGATCATAATAGGATTTAAGCTTACAATGGTCTGGGTACCAAAAGGCTTTGTCACACCTGCCACTGCCCTCATCATTATGGGAGGGCCGATGGCCACCACGCGATCCACATGTTCACCGCTTTGCAGCAGTTTCTGGAGGACATCTGTTACAAAACCGTGATGTCCTTTAGTACCATCATCTGTACATACAATCAATTCATCGCTTACAGCCCGCATCTCCTCTTCAAGTATAAGCAAGTTCTCACTCCGGGCACCTATGATGGTTATCACTTTATTACCTGCTTCTTTGTAGGCTTTCGCCTGCGGATATGAAGGAGCTACACCCACGCCTCCTCCCACCAGTACAACAGTACCCAGTTTGTCTATCTCAGAGGGAGTGCCCAGAGGACCTACAAAATCCTGTAGTTCTTCCCCGCCTTTAAGCGTGGCAAGCTGTTTGGTGGTCTTGCCCATCTCCTGGAAAATAATAGTCACAGAACCGTCTGTTACATTACAATCCGCAATTGTGAGGGGGATCCTTTCACTTTGTTCATCGATCCTTATTATCACGAACTGCCCGGGCTTTGCAGCTCTTGCCACATCAGGCGCAAGCACCTTCATCAAGTGTACCTGGTGTACCATATCCCGTTTCTCGACTATACTGTATGACATTTGATCACATTTCCAACTGGATTGAGGATTATGGTGCATAGGATAATATTAATAGTACTTAAGAATTCAGTTGATACATCGTGGATCAGATTATACATATCTGATGAAAGGTCGATAATTGGTCGCTATCTGCAAAGATAATGTCCTGACAGTTAATATGTATATGCTGGTAATGACATTCACAATGCCAGTACTTTCTACAGAAGTTCCCCTAACAGATAATATTATTGTATGCAGAGAATGCGGGTAACTAATATATATTAATAAGGATTTCACCTATATATTTCTGTATCAGATAACTAAAAAATTAACTCTGATCGATCTAAATGCAATCTATCTGGCCTGGAATACCGGCTGATAATACTAGATATATACATCCATATACCTTAAAAAGAGGAGATGAAAACATTAGATCACTCATCCTTGCAGGTGGATCTGGAACAAGATTATGGCCACTTAGCAGAAAACATAATCCAAAACAATTCCTCAAACTTGAAGACACATCTTTTTTCCAGAATACCTTGATACGCTGCCTGGAAGTCTCTGATATATCAGAGATCTTCGTTGTGACAAATGATTCACAGCGATTCTTTGTTACAGGTCAGGCTAAAGAACTGGGATATGACCTGCCTCCGGAAAACGTACTGATAGAACCTGAAGCGAAGAACACTCTTCCAGCTATCAGCTTCGGTATGCGGGAAATAGTAAAAAGATTCGGAAAATCCATTGTAGGGGTTTTTTCCTCGGACCATGTACTTGACATACGTGCAATGGAAACAATAAAAAATGCGCAATTGCTAGCAAAGGAACATCTTGTCACTTTTGGGATAGTGCCCACTTCACCGCACACAGGATACGGATATATAAAGCCAGCTGAAAAGATCGATGCCGGCTATAAGGTAGCCGAGTTCAGGGAAAAACCAAATCATGAAGATGCTCTGAAGTACCTGAAAGAAGGTTGCCTGTGGAACAGCGGAATGTTCCTTTTTGATACTGAGGTGTTTTTCGGAGAGTTGAAGGAGCACGAAAGTTCATTTTATAAAGCCTTTGGCCCTGAGATAGATCCTGATGCAGCTATTGAAGAGATATATGAAAAAGTAAGGGCAATCTCCATAGATTACGGTATTATGGAAAAATCCAGGAATGTCGTGGTGGTGCGCCTGGAACATAAATGGAGCGATCTCGGGAATTTTAATGCAATATATGAGGAGTCCGAAAAGGATGACAATGGAAATGTGATCTATGAATGCGAGAACATTCTTATCAATTCACAGAACAACCTTGTCTATTCCAAATGTGATAAGCTTGTGGCTCTTATAGATGTGCAAAACATGGCGGTTGTCGATACACCGGATGCCCTGCTCGTCTGCCCCAGAGAGAGCAGCCAGAAAGTAAAGCAAGTAGCTGATGCTTTACACAGCAAAAATGATGAAAGGGCATATCTGCAGCAGACAGTATACAGGCCATGGGGTTTCTATACTGTGATGGAGAAATCCGGTAGGCACAAGATAAAGAATATAACAGTGGATCCAAAAAAGAAGCTCAGCCTCCAGCTTCATTACCACCGCAGTGAGCATTGGATAGTTGTCAAGGGAATGGCAACCGTGCAGATCAATGACGAAACCTTTTTCCTGAGGCAGGGCGAAAGCACATTCATAAGTGCCGGCATGAGGCATAGGCTTGCAAATGAGGGTAAATTGCCCCTGGAGATCATAGAAGTGCAACTTGGAGAATGCGTGGACGAAGATGATATCGTACGATTTGATGATGAGTATGGACGGGTTCCACACGATAATGGGTGAATCATGACGATCAAGAAAGCAGTTATACCGGCTGCAGGGCTTGGCACAAGGTTTCTCCCGGTAACAAAATCCATGCCAAAGGAAATGCTTCCGATCATTGATAAACCTGTGATCCATTATGTAGTGGAGGAAGCTGTCAACTCCGGAATAGATGACATCATATTCGTGACAGGTAGAAGCAAAAGATCTATAGAGGATTATTTTGACGATTCACCTGAACTGGAAATGCACCTTAAGAGCAGGGGAAAAACAGAGATGCTGAAAATGATAAGAGACATCTCTTCCCTTGTGGATATCCACTACATCCGACAGAAAGAACCACGGGGATTGGGAGACGCTATACTTACAGCAGAAAAGCATATTAGCGGGGAACCTTTTGCTGTGCTTTTAGGTGATGATATAATAATGAACAGTACCCCATGCACTAAACAACTTATCGAGGTTTTCAATACCTACGGGCGCTCAACCATCGCAGTGGAAGAAGTACCCTGGGAAAAAGTTAGCAATTACGGTATAATAAAAGGACGCGAACTGGACGAACACCTGTACCTGCTTGAGGACATCGTGGAAAAACCTGCCCCCGAGAAGGCTCCATCTAATACCGGTGCTATTGGAAGATACGTATTCACTCCTGAGATATTCGATTGTATAAAAGCGACAGCTTGCGGTGTGGGTGGAGAGATACAGCTTACCGATGGCATCAAACTCCTCAGCGAATCCCAGAAGATCTATGCATATAAGTTCACAGGCAAACGTTATGACACCGGTGACAAACTGGGATATATCAAAGCCATAGTGGACTTTGCTTTAAAGAACGAGGAAATGAGGGATGAGATACTGGACCATTTAAGGAATTTCAATTAATGGAATTTAACTGGCCTCAAAACTCATATTGGAATGATTGGAAACTGTATGAGGGATTGAAACATTGGCAATTATATAGAAGACGATGGTAAAGCAGCCGACAACTGATAAAGATATTACCTAATGAGCTTTTTGGAATAAATCCATATGAAAATTCTCCACATAAGAAACATTGCTAATGTCGCATACAATCTATCATTACAACAGAAAAGTCTTGGCCATCAGGTACGTATCTTAGATATTACAGAGAATTATACTAATGACTATGAAGATATTTCTTTGAACCTTCCTTTGAATTACCCTAAAAAGGATCTTTTAAAACGTTTTTATATAATTTATAAAATTTTAATCAAATTACTGCGTGAAGAGAATTTTGATATCATTCATCTGCATGATGGTGGTATATTCCCTATGGATTTGGACATCCCGTTGCTGTTCAAATTTTATGGAAAAGTAGTTATCCATTGGCATGGCAGTAAGTTGAGAAACAACGGTAAAAGTTTTGGTTCGAGATTTGCAGATGTGCATATAGTTTCTACTCCGGATCTATTAGAATACGCACCTGAAGCAACATGGGTCCCTAATCCTATAGGATGGCATGGGTTAACTAAAATAGATAGAAACGATGGTAAAATACTGATCGGCCATGCGCCTACAAACAGATTTTATAAAGGAACCATATACTTTATTGAAGCAATAAATGCATTAAAAAGACAATATCAGAATGTTGAGTGTGTGTTAATTGAAAACACCCCACATAAAGAAACAATTGAATTAGTTTCTAAATGTGACATTGTAGTTGATTCAGTTGGCTTTTATGATAAAAGACAGACTGGATGGTATGGTATTCTCACAAATGAAGTTCAACAGATGGGAATCCCTTCTTGCACATGGATTAAGCCAAGTGTAGAACCATATTTAGAAAAGCCGAATGGAATAATAAACGTCACAAAAGATAATCTAAAACAAGAACTCGAAAATTTGATGATGGTCGCTGATCTAAGAAAACAGTTAGGTGAGCAAGGAAAAAAATATGTAGAAAAAGTACACAACAATGAAAAAATCTGTGCAGAAATTATGGAATTGTATAACATATTACTCTAAATTTTTAGAATAATATTTAAACTATAATTTTATTTTCACTTTTTTAATGGAGGTAAAACATTAATGATAGTCTTTTGTTTTAATTTATGAGCTTAACACGCTAAAAATAAAAAGAATAATGATGGATAAAGAGAACTATCTTAAAAATGAAAAACATGAAAAGAAAGAGAGTAAATCTATATGATAGGGGATTAATTGCAATTTGAAGTACCTATGACTTAAAATAATGGTTTTGATAAAAGTCTCTATAAGTTGTTAAAATAATACGAGCATAGATATATACACATTGTTTAGTTGAATTGTGAAGTGATCAAATGATTGATGTTTTTGCAGTGATCGATGGTAATATCTTAAGTGATTTGGGAGATAATACCTCTGGAACTTATACTAGAATACATTATCTTTTAAATGCGTTAAATGAATCTCAAAACATCAATCTTAAATCGATCAAATTTAAACAATTTCCACAAAGCACATTAAAAAACATATTTTTTAACAATATAATTAAATCAATTGTTGCGTTGAAGTCAATAACCATCCTTATAAAAGATAAGCCACTCGTTTTTTTTGCTTACCCCTATTCATTGCACACTATCCAAAATAGAATGATTTTTAAAATTTCAGAAATACTCGATTTAAAAATTATCTTAGATATTCATGATACCATTGAACAAGTGAATGTACTTGGAAAAGGCAAACCTAAATTGACTAAAAAAATTGAAAAAGAGTGTATTGAAAAATCATCTTTAGTGATTATCCTTAACAAACCTATGTGGAATTCCTTGAAAAAAGTATACAACTTGAACGAAAACATAAAAATCGTTTTCATCCCAAACGCATTTGAATATTCTTTTATTACATTATATCCAACAAAATATAAAAACCAAAAAGATGATTTTGTCAACATTGGTTATATGGGAGGTTTAACAAAGAACAGAGGAATTGACATATTAGTTCAATCTTGTGTGAATCTGCATGAAAAATACCCGTACTTAAAGTTGTTTTTATTCGGCACCTATGGAGAAGGGATTTCAGATGATTTAAAAGATGTTATAGAAAACAGTGATTTCATTATCAGAAAAGAAATTCCAAGAAAAGATATACCAATGTCATTAAAAGACATAGATATCTTTGTTATGCCATATAATCCAGAAGTAAAATATCTCAATGAGTCATCACCTATGAAATTTTATGAGTATATAGGGTGCTGTAAACCTATTATATGTACAAAATGTGAGTCTTTAGTTGATGTAGGACAAAATGATTCAATATTGTACGTTGATTATAACATCGAAGATTTTACAAAAAAGATAGAACTGCTGATTAAGAATCCCAAACTTCGCGAATATATGTCAGAAGGGTTATATGACATTAGACTGGACCACACCTGGGAAAAAAGAGCTGATGAACTTCTTCATACTATGATGTCATTATCCAATAATTTAAATGAGTGACAATTAGATTTTATTTTAGTTTTAATATACCGGAGAAATCATGCCTACAATGTCTACTATTTTCAACAGATTAATGCGTATTGAGCCTATTAGACGTCAAAGCATGGTTATTCTGATCTTACAGATTGCTATAACATTTATTGGGTTTTTGAGCACAATGTATTTTGCTCATACAATCGGTGCCAGTGTGCTTGGTGCATATTTTCTGTTTTTGGCATATGTTGGTACTTTAAATCTATTTTATGATGGTGGCTTTGGTGGAGCTGTTGTAAAACGTATAAGCGAAGGTAAAGATCAGAACGAATTTTATTCAGCATTTGTTGTCAGTCGTATGATTTTGGTTGTATTTTCAATTGCTGTTTTAATCCTGATATATCCATTGCTAACAGACCTCCATGATATGTATTTCTGGTTATTGGTAGCACTAGTATCCGGGTTTATTTTTAGTAGCATTCTTTATGGCATCTATGGGATGGGTAAAGCAGGTATTTATCAGACCATGGGCTTCCTAAACAGCATACTGTGCATATTTTTTCAAGTTGTAGCTGTTTTTCTGGGTTTTGGTGCTGCGGGACTCGCAGGAGGTTTTATCTTTGGCATGATTGCAGCAAGTATCATAGGAATGCGTTATCTTGATATGAAATTAGTACGGTTCAGATCTTATCATTTACATAGCCTTGTTTCCTATTCATTCTGGATATTTTTGTCTTCAAGTGGCAGTCTTGTATTTACTTATGCTGACACTATTATGGTTGGATATTTTTTAGAGACTGCGGATGTGGGCATATATCGTGTTGTATTTCAGTTCACAACTATAGCAGCTTTTACAACAACTGCAATGCGTACCGTTCTGTTTCCAAATATAAGTAAATGGAGCGTATCTGGCGATACAGATAGAATCGCAGTTTCTCTTTCAAAGGCTTTTACTTATTCATTGATGCTTGCTGTCCCTGTTCTGGCGGGAGGGGTTCTGCTTGGCGATAAGCTACTATATTATTTTTATGGCTCTGATTTTGAGAATGGAAATTATACCCTGTATCTGCTTCTTGTGATGCAAGTGGTAAATGTATTTGTATTTCTTCAGACGACATATATTAATGGCCTTAACCATCCCAAAAAAGCATTAAAAGTTACCATCGTTGCAGCAACAGCTAACATTATATTGAATTTTGCCCTAATTCCGGCGTTAGGCATAGAGGGAGCAGCTTTAGCTACATTGTTAACTATGACATTAAACGCTTTACTCGCCTATTTTGTTTTATCCAGGTTCATAAATGTTAATATAGAGTATGTACCTGTCAGGAATGTAATAATCTCATCATCAATTATGGTTGTCTTCCTGGGATTTTATCGTTTGTTAATACCACTTTCGAACATATGGATCACACTTTTGTCTGTTTTACTTGGAGGAATTGTGTATACAATGTTTTTATTGAAGATTGATACAGGTGTGCGTACTGAAATAAAAAATTTACTGAACTATTGAAATATCATCATACATGTTAAACAGTAATTTTTCCATTTCTGCCCAGTTATATTTTTTTTCGACCGATTTCCTTCCTCTTGATCCCATCTCTTGTGCTTCTTTTGGATTGTTCATGATCCAGATAATTGCTTTTGTTATATCGTCAATATTTGAAGAGTCTATAAGGAGACCGCAATTGGCTTCTTTGACAATTGCCCTTATTTCCGGAAAATCACTTGCAATTACAGGTTTTCCACATGCCATATATTCAAATAATTTATTTGGTAATCCGATTATATTGTTGTAATATATTGGCTGGAATAGAATCATTCCTGCCATGGATTTTTGTATGTTTGTAACAATATCTGCGTAGGGTAACCAACCTGTAATTTTGACATTCCCATTGAGACTGTTATCATCGATAAAATTTTTTACTTCTATTTTAAATTCATCTGTATCCTGAATATAACCTGCTACTAAAAGGAATAGATTAGGATATGCTTTTCTTACATCTAACAGGGATTTTAATAATTTATCTAAGCCTCTTTCTCTACTTACATAACCGGCATAAACAATTGTATTTTGTTCCATTTCCACATTCTGTAGAGGAAAAAGATCCAAAGACGGAACATTATATAGCACAACAGTATTCCCAAATTGTGCAAATCTTTTTCTAAGCGACTCGTTAACGGTAATTATATAGTCACAAAATTTGCATAGAAAAAGTTCGCCTTTATTTACAATTGCATGTATTGGTTTTTTGACAACTTTTGGGAAAAAAACATTTTCTGCGATTAGCTCCGGGTAATACTCATGAGCATCGTAAACCATTTTATTTCCTGTTAACACTTTAAGAATAAAACAGATGAGTAATGAACCTGGCTCATGACAGTGGAAAACATCACACTTTATCTTAAAACCTTCTTTGAAAATTTTAAACATTGTCAGAAAATGAAGCGCTTTTGAATTGGGTTTTTGTATTGTTTTAATATGTACTCCGTCTATTATTTCATTAATTACTTCAGTATGTGGGGCAATTATTGTCACTTCGTGACCATGATTTACGAGAGACTGTGCCTCTCTATAGAATACTCTTGTATCAAAGGGAGGGTGGACGGTAGTTAGCATACATATTTTCAAACTAATCACCAATTAGGTTACTGAGAAACCCAAAGGAATAAAAACGTTGTTATGTGCCAGAATACCATCTTAATTTGTGATGTCACTCGATGCGGTTGGATCAACAGTCAAAACCTTTAAATTGCATTATTAGCAATCTGCATAAAAAGATGAGGCAAAAAGCAAAGAAAGGATTAAAAAATGTTTCAACCACAATAAAAAAAGATATATTAAAGTTTTTTGATTCTCAAGAAATAAAAATGTCTAAGAAATAGAACATGTATATGATTGACAGCCTCTTTAACACTTTTTTGTGAAGCTATCTGTGCGAATCTCCGAGAGGAGAGATGCAATTAAATAATACCCAGAAAGATTATATGATTATATGAAATAAGAGATTTTGCAATGAATATTTTGGTTATACCTACAACAGACTGGACCAAACATCCCGTTCCAAATAGACTGAACTTTATCTTTGATATAATGGCAGAAAAACATAATGTTCATGTCATTAATTTTAAACTTAAAAAATTCAAAGATCAAAATCCCAGGACAACTAAATGTAAGCTTCATGATGTTACTGCAATTAATGTTAATGACCCATCAGCATATTATATTGTCAACAGTGTATATCACATGTTCAAAATAAGGAACATACTTAAAAAGGAAAAAATTGATGTAGTTGTTTCTGCTAATATTCTGCCTGCTTTTTTGGTAAACCTTGTTAAAGGAAAAACTCCCATTGTATTTGATTACCTTGATCACTATGAAGAATCTGCAGCTACATATTATCCTGATTCTTTTTTTGGAAAAATTGTGAAGTACGGAGTAAGACGGATAATCCACTATAATCTAAAAAATGCAGACTCATTGATCACAGTAACAACTGAATTAAAAGATTTCTTGCAGCATCTCAGTGAAAAGAGCATACATGTCATACCAAATGGAGTAGACACATCGGTCTTTGAAATTATTCCAAGAGAATATGCAAAAAAAGAACTAGGATTGGAAGGCACCATCATAGGTTATGTCGGATCACTTGAATATTGGGTCGACCTGGAGACAGCCATAAAAGCTTTGCCAAAACTGGATGCTAAATTATTGATAATAGGCCCTGGATTATTCACTGACTACGGAGAAACAATAAAATCCCTCGCAAATGAGCTTGGTGTACTTGACAGGATGATATTCAAAGGAAGAGTAGAATATTCGGAATTATACAAATATATATCCGCGATGGACATCGGACTTAATCCTTTAAAACATGTCATGAAGAACGAGGTAGCTGTAGGTGGAAAAATATTCAATTATCTTGCATGTGGAGTACCTGTTCTTTCAAGCAGGATGAAGGCCGTAAAAAACGCACTTGGTGATGATATTTATTACTATGATGATGAAGTATCATTCGTTGAAAGTATCCAAAATATATTAGAAACTGAAACAGATAGACAAAAATATATAGATATTGCAGAAACATTCGATTGGAGAAATATTGAAACTATGTATGAGAAAGTTCTAAAATCCGTAGAATTAGAACCTTTATAATTAAAGTACATACATGTAACAAAGAGATTAAATAAAGTAGGATATTATAAGCCCATATATAAATCTGAGCTGTGCTATACTAAGTAATCTTGATAGATATTTTCTGATAAGTAAGTATCATGAAACGAGTTTCATAATCAAAAGGTGTCCCATAATATGACAAAGATATCAAAGATATCAAGTATATCGGTAAAGGAAAGAGGTCAAACCAGTTGGTTGGCAGCACTTTTTGTGATTATAAGTGCACTGATTGCATTTTATATAAGGATTCGTCCCCGTGACAGCGTGTTCCTGCCAAACGGCTTTGTCAGGTTCAGTAACGACCCCTTATACCATATGCGCATTGTAGAAGTGCTCTTACACAACTACCCTCACGGCATGTTCTACAACCCATTAACAAATTTCCCAAATGGAGCTTACATACATTTCGGACCACTTTTAGATCATATGATCGCGTTGACAGCACTGATTCTAGGGCTTGGTAATCCGGATACAGGCCTTGTAAACATCATTGGTGCTTATTTCCCGACTGTGCTGGGTGCCCTTACAGTTATTCCCGTATACTACATCGGTAAGTACTTGAAGGACAGAAAAACCGGTGTTATTGCAGCTTTTCTTATAGCCATCGCCCCTGGACAATTCCTTAGCCGTTCAACTATCATCTTTACGGATCATCATGTGGCAGAAACTTTGTTCAGTTCATTATTGATGTTGTTCTTCTTGATTGCATTAATCGAAGCAAAAAAGAGGGAACTTTCTTTAAAGATGCTGCAGAGCAAGAGCAAAGAAGCGGCCCGGCCAATAATATTTGCAATACTTGCGGGGCTTATGTATGCAGCCTATCAACTTACCTGGCCGGGTGCCCCGATGTTCGGTATGATCATTGTCATATTTGCAGCAGTGCAATATACTGTAGATCACCTTAACAACAAATCGACTGAATATTTGGGAATAATAGGGATCATTACTTTTATTGCGGGACTGCTACCCGTTATCCCATTTATAAAACCCGATATGGGATTCAGTGCCTATATCTATTCATGGTTCCATGTTGCAACTGCACTTGCAGCTATTTTTGCCTTTTTATACATGAGCATTGTCCACAAAGTTCTCAATGATAAAAGACTTAAACCCATATATTACCCGATAGCATTGATCGCTACACTAATAATCGGGCTTCTGGCGATCAAAGTGATATCGCCTTCAATATTTGGTTCAATTACAGGCATATCTGCAACTATCTTCTCTGCAAAGACCGGCGGCTTTAACACCATCGGTGAAGTCTCATCCATCTTCTACCGCGGTGGTGTCTTCACCCTCAGTTCGGTCTGGTACAACTTCGCCACCGGATTCTTTTTATCATTGATCGCAATGGTAATGCTGGCCTTCAGCATCTGGAAAGACAAAAAACCGGAAGAACTACTCATCCTTGTGTGGGCCTTCATCATGCTGCTTGCCATATACGGACAGAACCGCTTTGCATATTATTACTCGATCAACGTTGCAGTGCTGGCCGGGTACTTCGCAGCAAAGGTCCTTGACATGACGGGATGGAAGAAGATCGAAGATGCCTGTCACGACAAGATGAACTCCATCGGGAAACTTCCAGGGTGTTTGAGCAAGAATGTCAAAATTGCCCACCTGACAACCATTTTCCTTCTGCTGTTGCTTGTAGCGTATCCAAGTTATAGCCTTGCCATGCAGCAGTCACAGTATACCAGCGGGGCGAACGACTACTGGCTGGAAGCACTTTTCTGGATGGAAGCCAATACTCCTGACCCGGGCATTGATTTCCTTAAGATATACGATGCGCCGGAGAAAGGGGAAATATTCGATTACCCTGATACAGCTTATGGTGTGATGTCCTGGTGGGACTATGGTCACGAGATAGAGGCCATTGCACGCCGACTGCCAAATGCCAACCCCTTCCAGCAAGGCATCGGTGGGCGCAGAAGTAACATTGGAGAAGAGAATCAGCCTGGTGCATCCACATTCTTCACAGCTTCTAGTGAAGAAGAAGCCACTGCAGTCCTTGAAGCCATACATCCGGACCCTGAAAAAACGGGAGCCAGATATATCATGTCTGATATTGAAATGGCCACTGGGAAATTCTATGCCATGACTGCATGGACAATGGACACTAACAATTATTACATACCCGTACAGAGTGATCAGGGAGTAGTAACCGTACCTAGTGAACGTTACTACAATTCCATGGAAGCAAAACTGCATATTTTTGACGGTAATGGTCTGAAGCACTACCGTATGGTTCATGAATCACCTAGCACCGCCCAGAGTCAGGAAGCTGGATATAAGAACGTGTACAACGTGCTCCTCAGTGGAAGCATCAAAGAAGATAACACAGGTTATGTGAAGATATTCGAATATGTAGAAGGAGCAAAGATCACAGGAACTGCCCCTGCTGGTGAGAATGTGACCATAAGTACGATAATTAGTACAAGCCTGGGTCGTTCATTCATGTATTCACAGACAATGACATCAAACGGAACATATTCATTCACAGTTCCATACTCGACAGAAGGACCGATCACCGGCCAGACCCAGTTTGATGTTGCTCCTACAAGACCATACCAGATCAGTTATGGCAGTGTGATAAAAGAAGTAAGGGTCAGTGAAAACGACATCCTTAAGGGCAGTACTATAGGAGTGTAAAAATGATTAAAGGAAAAGTATGGGTATTTGGAGACGATATCGATACAGACGTAATAATACCTGGAAAATATCTCCGCACTACGGATATGCAGGTGTTCGCTGATCATGCAATGGAAGGTATAGACCCTGATTTTTCCAAAAAGATAAAACCCGGGGATATAGTAGTAGGCGGCAATAACTTCGGATGCGGCTCTTCAAGGGAACAGGCTGCCCTTGCCCTCAAATTTGCAGGAGTTGCCTGTGTTGTGGCCAGATCCTTCGGGAGGATTTTCTTCCGCAATGCCATAAACGTTGGACTCCCTCTGATGGAAGCCGATGTGCAGTGCCAGGAAGGAGATGAGATAGAAGTTGACCTGGAAAACGGAAAGGCCACCGTGAATGGAAAACAATATTCAGGTAATAAACTGCCAGATTTCCTTCTTGAAATACTCAATGATGGAGGACTTGTAGCCCACCGCAGATCCATGATGGGGAAAAAATAGAGGTTGTAATGATATTCCCTGAAGAGTACAAGTACGTGGGAGTTACCGGGATACATCCTGACGATGCAGATGACGAACCTGTATATTTCCTAAGCCGGTATATCATAGTAGAACAGCTCACTGATATTGATAAAGAGTACTCAGTGTATCGGGTTGAGCACACCGGAGAAGAACTGTTAAGAAAGGTCACAAAGATCGAACTTTTAGCCTCCGGAAAACAGGTTCTCAAGTATGATGCGTTATTGAATATCAAAGATAGACGGCTTCTTATAGAGAAAGCTTCAGAACTTTGTAAGGCAGATGTAAATACAGTCATCTTTACAGGGCTCGACAGACATGTTACATTTGTGCACGCACCGGACCTCTCTGAAATAATCGACCTTGAGATTGTAGATGTGGTTCCACCTGAGCCCTCCTGGCTTAGCCTTATGATCAGAAAACTTGAGGCAAGCGGTATCTTTGGAGACCTGAGCATACGGTTTAACGAGAACATGAAGGACCTGAGACAGTTCGAAGGAGAAAAAACCGTTTTCCCATGTTCTTCATCAGGACTTAAAGGGAAATGCCTCGACTCTGACATTGTTACCGGGGATGGATCATTACTTGTAGGTTGTGAGATCTCCCGGAAACTCTTCGAATCAAGATTCCCTGGACTTCAATATGATTTCATTAACATCTGCCCATTCCGTTCTGATATTTACACACCCCAGAGGCCTTTCATTACAAGATGCTGCTTGTCCGAAAGATCAGGCCTTGCTACGATCAATGGAATAAAAGGAACCGTGGTCCACTGGGGAGCTTCGGAGTTCCAGATAGCAGTAGCGATACGGGAACTTGTACAGCAGATAAAGAAAGAACAGGGTGATGATCAATGAAAATTGCAGTTGTGGAAGGAGATGGGATCGGCAAAGAGGTCATACCTGCAGCGATAGAAGTACTGGATGTACTCGCCCTGCCTGTGGAAAAAGTACCTGTGGAACTCGGATATGCAAAATGGGAAAAGACAGGCTCTGCTATCACCGATGATGACCTTGCAGTCCTGAAGGAGTGCGATTGCATCTTATTTGGGGCTATAACAACACCTTCTGACCCTACTTATAAGAGTGTACTCCTTACAATACGAAAGGAGCTTGATATGTACGCTAACATTCGTCCTATAAAGCCCATAAATGGCATTGTGGGTGTCACAGGGCGAAGTGATTTTAACCTGGTGATCGTGAGGGAGAACACAGAGGGCATGTATTCCGGCATAGAGGAGCTCCATGAAGACGTTGCATACACTAAAAGGGTAATTACCCGCAAAGGGTCTGCAAGGATAGCCGATTATGCCTGCAAACTTGCCAAAAGCAGGCAGCATCGCCTGGAAATAGCCCATAAGTCCAATGTGCTTAAATCTGATAGGTTGTTCCTGGACGTATGTCGTCAGACAGCCTCTTCATATCACATAGATCACCACGACACCCTAGTAGATTCCATGGCTTACAACCTTATCGTACACCCTAACAGGTACGATGTCGTAGTGACCACTAACCTGTTCGGGGATATACTTAGCGATATGGCTGCTGCCCTGGTCGGGGGACTTGGACTGGTACCAAGTGCGAATATTGGCAAAGGACATGCGTTCTTTGAGCCTGTACACGGAAGTGCACCCGATATTGCCGGAAAAGGCATAGCTAACCCCATAGCTGCTATCCTAAGCCTGAAAATGATGCTGGAGTGGTATGAATTGAACCACCAGGCAAAACTGGTACAGGATGCCATAGAATTTGCTATAAACCAGAACATAGTCACACCTGATCTGGGAGGCATATCCACAACAAGAGAAGTAGGAAACACAATAGCAGAGCGCGTTAAACAACTTATTGGCTGAGGACAAGATTTCAGACTGCTCTTAATCAGCCCATACCCAGGAGAGACCAGATCGCAGTCCTGGTGACCATAGCTGTGATTCCTGATATCCACACCATTATCACAAAATCGATGGTAGAACTGAGTATATGACCTCCGTCCACCACTCGGATAAGGATGGCAGACATCAGGGAATGTGCTATCATAATCAAGAGCACCATCATTGAAAGGACTTCTATGTCCCCTACATTTGTATAGAGAATCATGCCCATGGACATCCCTGCAGGCATTTCCACACTGGAGAACATGCTCTGCATCAGGTCGATCACACCCAAAGAGATATACATTGTAAAACCGATTCCAGCAGTAAGACCGTAAAGGACCCCTACAAGGCTTGAGGCAGACTGCACCCTCTTTTTCCTAAGAGTTACTATCCTGTGGAAATTCGCAGCTATGATGTCACCTATTATCTCAGGTTTGCCTCCAAGGTTAGTTGCCTCAACGAACATAACGCAGAATCTCTGGATAAGATGACTGCCCGTATTTGCTGAAAAGAATTCCCATGATTTGAACTTATCTATCCTTGTGTTAAGTCTCTTATACAATTCGTTCACATCCTTGGTAAGAGGACCAAAGTCATGGATACGTAATGCTTTCAAAGCCTCATCTATCACTCCACCTCTGGCACCTGCCGAGCTTCCAAGAGACCTTATAAAAGCAGGAAAATTTTCATCCCTGCGTCGGATGCTCTTTTCGATCTTACGACATACCTTTCCTGTGTACATTAGAGGAGTTAAGCAAAGTGCAATGGCAATGGGTGTGATAATTTTTCCGTAAATTATGACTATAATGGTAATTATAATACAAGCACCTATCGAGATCGGTATCGAGCGGTATAACTTTATCTTATAATCCGGGATGATACGAGAACTGCTCCACAGAGGGTCCTTTGGTACCTTGCCTTTTGTAAACAAAAGGATGACAACATCCGTTACTATGAACGTTGCTACCACCATTGACATGAGAAGTACAGCATCCATGCCTGTTATCACGGGCATGATGACAGCAAAAGAAGCAAGGAATATGAGAGACATTACAAGGGAAACGAAGAGTTCCTTGATTATTTCAACATTGTACATAGCACTGTTGTACATGGACTCATATTCATTCATTACAACATTCTGCTCTGCAAAAAGAAATGTTTTTATATTTTCTCCTGACTGTAATCCGTGGGCTAATCTATCGAGAAAGTCCTCGAATATTACAGAAGGGGTTCTTTTGGAGATGAACCTGCATGCTTCCGCAAGGCTCATGTTCCACACAGTAACAAGGTTGTAGATCTTTTTTGTTTCCGTGGCTAACTCCTTGTACTCCTCGTTTTCGGAAACTATCCTTATTATATCAAGTCTTGAAGTTTCAGCGGTTGCGATAGAACCCATTTGAGTGATATAGTAATGCATATTGTTATCAATGCGTGATGCCTGGCCCCCATAGATAGAAAGAGGATAATACACTGCAAAGAGTATGCAAATTACGGGGATCAGAATAGGAATAGCCTTTGTACTCCCCTGAAATAAACTGGGAAGGGCAGTATAAAGTAAAAAAGAAAATATAAAACCAAATGCAATGATCGGTATGGCAAACCTTTTTAAATAAGTTGCCGGTTCCGTGTCCATGCAATTAAACGCCTTACTGTACATCACACACACCTTTATACTGAGAACGGCAATCCTTCAATGCCATGTTTATAGAAATTGATTATCAAGTCCAGTACCTCATAATATTCCTCTATGCCCCTGGAGCGCATTTCATTCAATATCCTTGCACGTAAGAACAGATCCTGGTATATCTTGCGCTTGTCATCATAACCCAATTTGACGGCTATTCTGTTTTCCAGAATAAAGCTGTTGTTAAGGCCTCTGAAATTGTGTCTGTCAGTCTCGGGGTCCCATTGGAAAACAGCCCTAGTGACCACACCACCAGCTTCTTTATAATATCCTTCCAGCTCCTCAATAGCAAGGCAACGCCTAAGGAATTTACCTTTCCTGTACACTGCAGAAAGGATCATAGCAACATTAAGGTTATCAATGAAGGTTACAGGTACATTTATGGGATCACCTGTAAGACGCTGTATCATCTTGCTCACTGCTGATGCATGAAAAGTTGCCATCACAGGGTGTCCGGTCTGCATACCCTGGAAAGCTACTGCTCCTTCCACCCCACGGATCTCACCTACTATGATATAGTTAGGCCTTGAACGCAGCGCAGCTTTCAGCAGTACAAAAGTGTCTACCCTGGAATCCACGGGACCATCCTCACGTGTGATCAGCTGTTGCCATACAGGCTGTGGGGGCTGCACTTCTGCCGTATCTTCTGCCGTGTAGATCTTAGCTTTAGGATTTACAAAACATAGACATGCATTCAGCATTGTGGTCTTACCACTTGCTGTTTCACCACTGAAGAAAATACTTTGCCCGTTCTCCAGACATATCCACATATAAGCTGCCATCTCGGCACTGAGAGCACCCCATTTTATGAGCTGGACAACGCTCACAGGGACTTCCATGAACTTACGCATTGTGAAACTGCTGCCTCTGCGGCTGATATCCGGACTGTAGATGATGTTAATACGCGAACCATCCGGAAGGGCACCGTCAGCAATAGGACGAGCATCGCTTACAGGTCGGCCTATCCGTTCACTCATACTGCGCAACCAGCTATCAAGACCTGCCTCATCCCCAAAAGTGATATCTGTCTGAAGCATACCGAATATCTTGTGAACAATAAAAACACCACTTACACCTATGCTGTGGATATCCTCAAGATACGGATCCCTGATAATAGGTTCGATGGGACCTGAACCAATGATATTCCTTTCAATATAATAAAGGATTTTATTATACTCCTGTTGGTTCAATGCTACTTTTTTCTTCACCGGAATAAGTTTTTGAATAACACCTGGCCCTTGCTTCCCATCTTTGAGATCGCCTCCCACACCCACTTCTATTGAGCTGTTCAATAGTTTAGTGATCAGTTCTTTAAGCTCCGTTTCTGATTGTGGTATCGGCTCCTGTGCAGATTTTTCCAGGATAAGGCTCATGATAATATCATATTTCTTCTTTTCTTTCTCCGAAAGACCGGGTTCTATGGCATAGTATTTTATTTCACCCATTTCAGGAGTTCCATAAATGTGGATGAATATAGGATCCCCCACAGGAAGGATGATATTGATATTATCACTTTCAATGTCCTTTGAAAGACTTACAAGAAACTGCGGCTCTGCATCCTGACCTTTTTCTTTCTTGAATTTATCTATATACTCACCAAGATGAGGATTCCTTTGTATAGCTTTCTGGAAATCAGCATCCATTCATATAACCTCCTATATCATGAAACAGAAGCTATCTCCACTACCAGACCAACTTTGGGTTCGATCCTGAAACCTATGATCTGTCCTACAGGCCCCTTAGCACCAGTGAACTTATTGACAACTACAGTTCTCTTGACCTCATTGGCCATGGGTCTGGACTTCAGCGTGATATATATATCACAACTTGACCTGAACATGGAAGTTATTTCTTCACTGAGCTGGCTGGGTTCTATTGTCAGAATGATCACTTTGCCTATGCCATTCAGTTTCTTGAAAAAGGAAATAAGGTCCAGGCTTTTTTCAATATTTGCGCTGTATTTGATAAGAGATGATATTGTGTCTATTATGATCACATCTTTATCGAAGAGTTCTTCTGCGCTCATCAGTCTTTCAACAAAGTCCAGCCTGGATTTCGCAGCCTGAACAAGAGGAATGACGGGTATGTAGAGCAGGGTCCCGTTCAGAAGATAAGGAGCAATAGGATAATCAAGAGAATACATCTGGTTTATGAATCCTTTGGTAGTAAGCTGTGTAGAGACCAGAGTTACACTGGTCTTGTTCTCTATAAACCCATATGTCAGACGCTGGGTAATGGTACTTTTTCCCCCTCCGCTACCACCTTCTATCACGACAAATGAACCCGATGGAAAACCTCCCCCCAGCTTGTCATTGAACTCGTCTCTTGTAATACTGAATGAATAAACATCTGCCAAATGTACACCTCACGTTCTTGTTTTAAAGCTCATGTAGCCACTCTTTCCATTTTCAGCAGCTATCATAACACGATGATCTCCGGGACCAAGAGACAATGACATTGTTACATTGACAACCAGCACATTCCCTGGACGCCATAAGACGTCCCCGTCTATTATGCTGACCTGCATATCCGCAGGCTCTATGAGCATTCCATCCACCAGGACGGTAATAAACTCTGTATTAAGCTCTGAACTTCCTGTGTTCTTTGCATAAAAGGTATAACGTTTTCCGAAACTGTCGTAAGGTACTATTTCCGGGTCATTTATTATCGTAATATCTGTGCGAATCTGATCGGATAGGACCTTACTTTCTGAATGTGTAGCTCCCGTAAGCGACTGGATGTTGACGGAAAGCACAGCAACAACTCCCATGGCTATGACAACAGCTGCTATGAAGAATATCATATGAGTAATAGCAGTTTCACCTGTAACGTCTGCAAATAACTTGCTAAATTGCCCTGTAGTGAGTACTTTTCTGTCAACTTTGGGAAGATCGACCATACTGAAAAATAATATATAATTATTAGTATATATTAATTCCTAAAACAAGGTGCTCAAATGTTATAAGAATAATAATCACATATCCCATTCTCAGTCACCACTTTTAATCTGTGGCCGCCAAAACCTGATAGATCGTAGATGTTCAAGACCACTGAAGTTTCTGGGGTCCATATGACTGTGGCACTTGAAGTTGAATGATACATATAAACACCATCTACCAGTATATCTATCTCATCCGATCTCAAAGTTTCACTGCCTGTATTGAGAACCTCCAGAGACAGCTGGTAAGTTGAATTGTGGATTATAGCACTTGAATCAACAATTTGTATATCTGTCTGTAGTTTCTTATTGACAAGTGAGTAGTGCTCGTCAGTAGAAACCGAAAGCAACTCATTGGAAGAACTGATAGTTGTATATGACATGGCGGCTATGACCATGACAGACACAAAAAAGATGGCCACTACTGCCGATATCTCAAAGCCCATAAAGTTCCTCCAGTCCATGCTTGACCTTTGACATCTCCCTATCAATGCTACTCAGCATGTTCTTGTCTATCTTGCGGCCACATAGCCTCTCAATGAACAGCAGGGATTTCGTATGGTCCTCTGGGAGAAGGCGCCAGGTAGGTTTCTCAACGTAATAGTCGATCCCCCTTGCATAGGCCATGATCTCGGACCGTACATTATCACTGATCCAGCCAATATCAACATAGTAATCAAGGGCGTCCATCAGGTTATTTCGCCCCACCCTTTCCATCAGGAATTCTATCCAGTTGAGGAGCACAACAACGCTTGTAGGATCTTGGCGTATGACATCAAGTCTTACAAGAGAATTCATCTCTTTGAATTTCTCCTGACCGGTTATGTCTGAATTTTCTGGAAGAGTATGCTCTGAACATGTAGGGGTAGATGCCTGATTTTTTAGCGTTTTAGCCCCATTTTTTTCTATATCTTCAACTCTGAGGGAGATCTTGCTGATAGTTTCTGAGAGTTCAAGGATGCTAGTATCTACGATAATATTTTTGTCACTTAGTTCCTCGGTTCGTGCAGAAAGGTTATTGATGCTCTCATGCATCATAGCCATTGCATCAGCAAAAGCATCGAACTTTGTTTCCATATCCTGTAGCTTTTCACCAACTGAGTCTGTAGACCCTGAAGAACTTATGCGCTGTGAGAAAGAATCGAGGTCATTCTTTAGCATCACAAGCATATTGCCTACTTCATTGATCCTTTTTTCAGTCTTGTCGAATCTTTCTAATGTTGCCCTGCTGCCAGTATCATCACCTACAAAAGGGTTCACCTGATTTGAAACGATCTCATATAAAGATAGCAATTCAAGGATGTTTTTATCCATCTTTGCCACTGTTTTACCTACTTCTTCATTTTCCTTCTGCAGCATTGAAAGGCTAACTTCTGATTTTGCTATTTTGCCTTCTATCTCTTTTATTTTCTTGTTATTAGCCTCCAGTGCTGCAGCATCAACTGATGGTTTCTCTGCCGGAGACTGCATTCCCAGAGGGAAAATACCTGATGGATTTACCTGGCCAGACTTAGGAGGAAAGGAGAGACCTGCAGGCATACCAGGAGGAGATGGGACACCCGGAGAAAAAGACATTCCAGCTGAAATATCAGGTGCCAGTCCAAAACCTGGGGGGGCACTGGAAAAAGGATCAGAGTTACCACTAAAAGGAGAATTGATCGATCTATTTTTTCCTCCTTTTTTCAGAAGAGAACGTATGTTCTTGATCTTGTCACCAAGCCCTGACATCTTAGACCTTTAGTATTTGCGTGGATCCCATAGTACAACATTCACACTACTCTGGTGGAAAGATGTATACTTTTAATATTATATAATTATATTCCAAGTAAATTGTATTTCAGTGCTTTTCATTTTCATTGATTTTCAGACGGATCGGTTTAAATGTATTGATGCATTTAGTGATTTGATCCTGGTGACAAGAAGAAAGAATTTTGAAAAGCAGTTATATTCTGATGACGATGGTTTGCGTTTTGCAACACCATGGCCAGTAGCCGCATATAGAGCAAAAAGGCTCAAGTGTTCCAGCCTTGCGGATATTAGTTGTGGCATAGGAGGGCAAACAGTATATTTTGCAAGAGAATGCGAAAGAGTCTACGCCATTGAAATTGATCCTGCTAAACTTGAGCTTGCCAGAAAGAACTGCAAGCTTTTTGGACTGAACAATGTAGAATTCATTTGTGGGGATGCGCTCTCAGATGATGTAATAGAACAGATACCCGCAGTGGATATTGTATTCTCCGACCCCGCAAGAGCCGCGGCAGAGAAGGAGCGTGACATAGATAATCTGACTCCTCACATACCTGATGTACTGGCAGCATATTCAGGAAATACAAGAAACTTTGCTTTTGAGGCACCTCCGCAGTTACCCCCAGAAAGAATATCCTTTGACTGTGAACTCGAATACCTGTCCCTGGACGGAGAACTTAATCGATTGAATCTGTATTTCGGAGATCTCAAAACTTGTACCATATCTGCACTTGGCTTGCCGGGACCTACAAAAATGTGCAGGAAAACAGAACCTCCTGAAGAGACAGAGATGATCAATGTAAGCAAACCTGGAAATTACCTGTATGAACCAGACCCAGCTGTGATAAAAGCGAAATTACTTCCTGAACTTATAAAAGAGTTGAAGGATAAAGCCGAAATATTCCGAATAGATAACAAACGGTTGATGCTGACCTCAAATACTGTCATGGACCATCCCCTGATAAAGAATACCTATAGAATAGTGTTCAATACAGAGTTCGTCCCTGAAGCTATAAATAGGGAACTTAAAAAGCGAGGATATGGTAAAGTATTACTCAGGACCGAAGTAGATCCAGCTATGTATTGGGACATTCGTAACAGGCTGGAAAAGAACCTTAATGGGGAAAAGAAAATAAATCTCTTTGCAAGAGAAAGCATAGCGTACATCTGCGAGAAGATCTGACATATCTTACTTATTGGCTTGAGGTAAAGGACACGTGTTCTTGCCAGAAACCATACCTTTGGATCAGTGCTTGTCATCCAGCCCTTGGTCACTCTTCTTCGATCCATCCAAAACGGCGCATAACCATCCGAATTCTGGCATTGACCTCACGCTTATCAAAAGGTTTGGCAATGTAATCATCGATGCCTAATTCCATGCCGCGCACCTTGTCCTCTATGGCGGTCTTTGCAGAGATCATTATCACCGGGATATTAGCAGACGTTGCGCTCTGCTTTAAGTGTTCAACAACTTCATATCCGTCCATATCCGGCATCATTATATCAAGGAGGATCAGATCAGGACGCTCCCTCAATGTAGCTTCGATGGCTTGCTGCCCATTATATGCCACTACAAAATCATAGGGCTGATTAGAAAGTGACAGTCGCAGAAGATCAGATATGTCTGGTTCATCGTCCACAATAAGGATCTTCAGACGACCTCTCTTTAACTTTTTCTGAATATATTCAAAAGATAATTTTCCATCTTCAACCTGGAACCGTGCATCTAGAGTTTTCATTCCAATCTCGGTATGGATCTCGCCTATGTTCGTAAGCTCCACGATTATCTCAAAGAAAGACTTAATAAGAGCTTCTGATTCAACTTTGAGAGTATCCTTGCCTAATATCGCAGTAATAGAACCGTTCTTTTCAGAAACCTTTGTGCTGATGAAATTGATAAAACTTTCCACGACCTGCATGTTATCAGTGCCTAACACTGTCATGCTATCGATCACTAGAAGAGAGCCTGGGAACTTATCAAAGAGTTGTGATACATGCGAGGCTATCTTGGTATGGTCAGAGGGTGAAGAGAAATACAGGATATCATCATGTGGTTCTGTCCCCGCAGGAAGCAGGTCAATGAACATGATACGTGCAGGATCTATTTCGTATTTGTATTCCTGGAACATTCTTAGCACTTTATTTGAGGGAGTTTTCAGGCAAAGCCAGACAACTTTTTGTTGAGGATCACTTTGTAACAGATCAGACACGTAAAAATAAACAATACGTCCTACAGGAACATCTACAGGAGCCAGAAACAGAACAGTTTTTGATCTGAGACCTGCCCTTAAATCATGAACTATGTCGTATGTTTCGCCTGCATTCATCATATTGACCTTATACAATAAATTAATAATTATTTGTTTTGTTATCATATTAAACTTTGGTACTCTGCCCAGCCATATAATATAAAAATAAAATTAAAATTATCATTGAAAAGATAAACTATAAATATAATACAAAGTATGCTTTCCAGTGAATGCTGGGATGTCGGGCAAAACAACATTAGATATATGATCAGCGATGCAGTGCGTATCCTGACCCCATAAGTAGTGAATAATATTCTCCCTTCCAAAGAAAAAAGTGTTTAAATAAGGATTTGAGGAGCTAAGTGAACTACCCCGCCCTGGTTTAATGAAAGAGGAAATAATAGGAAGAAATTTGAACACTCTCTTTTCCCCATATAATGCGAGAAGAACAAAGGAAGTACTTTTTTATTCACTTTAAATGGGTTTCCAGAAGAACATTGTAATAGTACTATAGCTACGAGTTACTGTAAAAATAGGTGATAGGAGAACTCTACCACCTTGTCACTCAATGTTAAACATTAAGAGAAGCTTTGACCATGGAGATACCTTTTTCCATGGCCTCTGCAGCTTTTGAGGAATCAACACCGCCACCACGAGCCATGTCCGGCCTCCCTCCGCCACCGCCTCCTACTATCCGAGACATTTCACGTACGACCTTTCCTGCATCTGCACCCGTTGCAATCGCTTTTTTACCTGCAGCAGCAACTATCTTCACGCCCTCAAGATCACTGATAAGGAGAGCTATAACGTCATCTTCCTGAGTTAGCTCACCGGCAATCTTGACCAGTTCATCGGTATCGGCATGATCCACATTCTGTGCAATTAGCCTCACACCTCCCAGATCGAGGGCCTGAATAAGCATCCTTGCCACACGCAACTGGGCCATATCCTCTTTTAGCCTTATATTCTCTTTCTTGAACTCTTTCCATTCATTGAAAAAGCGGTCGATGGTTACAGGAAGCTGTTCCGGAAGTACTCGTAATGCCTCAGAGGCAGTGGTCAGATAGTAGTCTGCTTCCTGTATGGCCCTGACAGCTGCCATGCCGGCAGCATACTCGATACGCTCCACACCATCCTGGATGCGTTCTGTCTTCAGGATCTTAATGGGCCCTACAAGACCGGTGCTACTACAATGGGTTCCGGCACATGCTTCTATGTCATCTGCTACTTTCAGCACACGGATCATATTCCCTTTGGGAACACCTCCCTGATAAAGGCCAAAACCATATTTCTGTTCAGCCTGATTTCGTTCCATCCATTCGGCAGTAACTCTCTGGTTATCCATTACTGTCTGATTGGCCAAAAGCTCGATCTGATTAAGCTGCTCCTTTGTGATACGCTTGTAATGAGTGATATCAAGGCGAGCCCTGGTTTCCGTCTTCTGAGCACCTGCCTGCCATATGTGCTCACCAAGTACCTTCCTGGCCGCATCATTGACAATATGAGTAGCCGTGTGATGGGATGCATGTGCCATGCGACGTTCTTTATTCACTCTGCCCGTTACAATATCGCCCTTGCGTAAATGCAGTTCTTTGTCCATAGCATCTATCCGATGCACTACCACACCTTTTACCACCTGCACATCCACTACATCAAGCAGCACATCTTCAATGGCAAAGGTGCCATGGTCTGCAGGCTGCCCACCGCCCTCCGGGTAGAAAAGAGTGCTGTCACAAACAATGTAATTATCGAATAGATCAAGCACTACAGCCTCGAAATCCATCCTGTTAGGCTCATCATAGAATAATTTCCGGGTAGGGGGCAGACGGGATATACGGTCTGCATAAGGGAATACCTTTTCTTCTTTTTCCTCTGCTTTGCTATGCCTTTCTGCTACCAGGGAATAGAAATTATCCGGGAGATCGACTTGTACCCCTTCCTCAGCAGCAGCATCTTTCGAGATTTCAGGTGGGATGCCATGGGTATCATACATCTCGATGATCTTCTCAAGAGGCATCTTTTCCCCTGCCTGCTTGTAATGCTTGGCAGATTTACTGATCATCCTCCTGCCGCGTTCCAGTGTTTCCTGGAACTTTATCTCTTCATGATGGAGAATATCTTCAATCACTTCGAACCTTTCTGCGAATTCCGGGTACTCCGGCAGGTTCTTGATATGCATTTGTACGATCTCACTGAGAGGGATCGAAATATTGAGATCCTTCATCATACGGAGTGTTCTTCTGAGCACCAGCCTCGCCAGATATCCTGCCTTTACATTGGAAGGGATTATGCCATCTCCAAGCATAAAAGTAAGGCATCTGCTGTGGTCAGTGATAGCATATACCGATTCCACGGGTTCTATTATTGATGAAAGCTTTTCAGCTGTAGTCCCTATACTGGAAGCCACTTGCCTTCGCAGTTCCATCAGGTTTGCCTTTTCGCTCACATCCATGAGCCCTGCAAGCCTGGCGTTCTGAGAAAGAATATTCGCATATTCGGGGTCCTCCAGCTCATGTTCTATACCAGCAAGATCCATAAGCTCTTTAACTATATTGGGGAATATCGCATCGTAAATAGTGGGAGAACCTTTAGAAGCCCATACAAAGCGCTCGAGACCATAACCCGTGTCTACAATATAATTATCCATCTTGTGGTACATCTCACCTTTTATTTCGATGGGACCGTCTTTTACCTGTTCCAAGTTCATGAACACAAGGGTGGCAACTTCCAGGCCTCCAACCAGAGTTTCAACACATGGCCCAGCATTTCCTCCTCCTGCCCATGGTTCTTCCTTGTATGTGACCGCCATGGGATCCACTCCCAGAGAATTTAACAGTTCATCACAAAGTCCCACTGTCCTGTCTTTCCAATAGATCTCAGCATTCGGCTTGTTGAATGCATGATGAGCCATCATCTCGAAGGTTGTAAGATGGCGGCCGCTCCTGCCTACAGCATCCAGATCAGACAACCTGATGCATGGCTGAGATATAGTAAGAGGATTATGTGGGGGAGCAACCTCACCGGATGTGACAAATGGCTGGAAATCAGCAATGGATGCTATGGTAAGATATATGTCATCTCTCCAGCGAGCCACTACAGGATATCTGGCCATCCTGGCATGACCCCTTTCCTCGAAGAATTTGAGGTAATATTCCCTCATTTCTGCGAGATCGAAACTCTTTTTGAACACAGGATTGCCTATGAAAGAATAGGGATCACAGGGTGCATCACCACATGTAGCCCTTTCAAGGTCCCGGGTCCAGAAGAACTTGTCACACTTTGGACACTGTTTCCTGACAAAACCGTTATCCTTGAAAAAATCAAGCTGATATTCATCTTCAAGCATAATAATACCATCGATAATTGAAACACGTTTTTACCTTATCACCTATCTTTCAAGGCTTAAAAACGTTTCTTATGGACATCCATATGCAGGAATGAAAAATTGTATGTGAAACAAGTTGGATCATTGCAAAAATAGTGACCATAAGAGTGTTTTTGAACATAAAAGAGAGAATCATGGACATAAAATGTAAAATAAGGCCATTATACTTAAATGCGTGAACACGTTTATCTCAGTGTAGTGATGGCCGATGGAAGCGAAGAGATACATGTCACTGGTTTTTAGAGGAATAGTTGAAGAATATGACAATGCCGGCGTAAGACCCTCCGTATTTATGGATGGTGACGGAAGTTTACATATCTACCTGTGTGACTGCATAATTCCGGATGAAGAAGAGAATTATGGTTCTGAAGTGGACTTTTCCTATCAGGTCAATGGAGGACAGTTCGTTGAAACAGTATGCACACCAAAAAGCATAGAGCCTATGAGAACCAAGAACTTAATGGAAGAAGACTGGCCTGAATAAATTTTACTTTTAAATGATTTCAAAATTGGTTGCATGAATAAGTTGCATTGATTAATGGTACTTACATGCCACTGAAAGTGACTTTTGATCTCCGATGTGAAAAAATGGATTACAGAAAATTTAGTCGTGTCCTGAAAAACGCCAAACAGGTTTATCGAGAGGACTACGTAAAAAAGCTGTTCAAATCTGCACATTATGACATTGGACTTTTTGAAGAACAACTTTGCGATTTTAATAGCAGCCTGACATACGGGGAGAACAGGAAAGCAAAAGAATACATGGACAGGACCATTATCGCCCAAGTACTTGATGATGCCTCGCTGCTGCTGGAGGTAATAAGTAATAATCCTAAGATCCCTGCTGAACAAAACCAGGAAATTGAAGCCATCATCGACAGGCTGGAAGAAATGCGCGATGAGATAGAAGTCCTTGAAGAAGTAAAGATGATGGCCCAGATACAGGATAAGGAAGAGAACCAGGAACATGAAAGGGGCCATAGAAAAATGTATGCAAATGTGTGAAAACACACCTGACCACTTCCCCACACATCCAACTTTTTTGAAGAGGTTCCATGGATTAGTTTTAAGGCAAGGTATGACAAAGATGAACCTATGCCAAAGATATTACTTACAAATGATGATGGCGTCTACTCAGCAGGTATCCGGGCAGCTTACCAGAGTGTGCAGGATATAGGAGAAGTAATAGTCTGTGCTCCGTCCATGCAGCAGAGTGGCGTGGGAAGGTCAATATCTATATTTGAACCTTTAAGGATAAACCAGGCAAAAATCAATGATATGAACGTGTATGCTGTCGGCGGTACCCCGACAGATTCAGTAATACTTGGAATATTCGCTGTGATGAAAGAGATGCCTGATCTTATCTTATCAGGGTTCAATATCGGAGAGAACATCAGCACTGATACTATCACAACATCTGGAACCATAGGAGCTGCCCTGGAAGGGGCTAGTTACGGGATTCCCGCCATTGCTGCTTCGATACAGGCAAAGGAAGAAAAGGATAAGTTCGATGATAACTGGGAATATGACCACGATTTTGAAGTCGCGATAAAGATCGTGAACCGAATAGCAAAAAATGTGATCAAATTTGGACTACCCGAGCATGTGGATCTGTTAAATGTAAATATACCCCATCGGGTAGAAGAAGATACTGAAATAGAGATTACACGACTTGCCAGAAAGGTATTCAGAACAGCTGTGGAAGAAAGGCATGATCCAAGAGGCAAGCCCTATTATTGGATAGCAGGAGATCTGATAATGGAAGAGGAAAAAGGTACCGATGTACATGCCGTTTCACAGAAAGGACATGTTTCTGTAACTCCCATATCCCTGGATTCCACTTCACCCATTGACTTTTCAGAAATAGAACATCTGCTGTAAGCAGAGTTATCTTTTTATTTTCAGTAATATCTCCTCATAATCTTCGTCCACACCTTTCAATGTGCCTACTGCACCGGTCACGGCACCTGCAAGGATCTTCTGTACAAAGCTATTAATCTCTATATCCTTTCCATCAACTGTTAATTTCACTTCCATGCTCAGATCTCCTTTATTTCCTGTAAAATGGAACCCTTCTGCTTACAGCAAGCCTGAAAAGATCGGACATTTCTTCCACAGAAGCATGAGAAACATCTACAAGACCATCATTTACAAGCAGGCAAGCACGAAGCTTGCCATCTGCCGTTACACGCAGCCTGTTGCAATTGGCACAGAACTCGGTATTATCTACAGGTTTGACGAATTCAACTTCAGCACCATCGATGATATATTTTTTCCTGTGATGTAACTCTCTGACCTGGACACAACCCGCCTTAAGCTCAAGTTCCTTTTCTACTTCATCAACATCTGCATGATAAGAAGCGACATCTCCGAAATCCATAAGCTGGATAAGCTGCAGTATCACACCCCCGTGGAACTGCCTTGCAAAGGAAAGCATGCCCTCGACTTCAGATTCATTGACATCTTTAAGCAGGACCATGTTCAGTTTTACCGGGGTGAGGCCGGCATCAACTGCAGCATGAATGCCTTCTATAACCTTCCCGAAGGTACCATCCTTACATTTGGTTATATGCTTATATTTCCCTTCATCCAGCGAATCAAGGCTTATATTCACTCTGTTAAGGCCCGCATCCTTTAGAGAGCGTGCACGTTCCCGAAGCAGCACACCATTGGTCGTCAGGGACACATCCTTAAGAGGAGGCAATGCAAGGAGTATATCTTCCAGATCTTTACGCAACAGTGGCTCTCCACCCGATATCTTGAGCCGGCTGATCCCAAAATCCGCAGCAACGTGTACTATACTGGAAATAGTCTCCACTGACATCTCTCCTGTATTACCTTTACTACCTTCGTTATGGCAATAGATACAATTCAGATTGCATCGGTCAGTAACAGACATCCTCAGGCTCTTTATGGTACGGCCATAAGCATCCGTGAGGAAATCCATTTTGTGTGGAGCGTTCATAAATGCAGAGATCCTTTTTAAAAGCCTTTGAGCGGTTTAAACGGACATAATGATATATATACGTTACACACACAGTAAAACTCATGACAAAAGCGGTACTGATAGCGGGAACTAACAGCGGTGTCGGAAAAACTACAGCCTCTATGGGCCTGATGGCTGCACTGGTCAAAAGAGGCATGCAGGTCCAGCCCTATAAGGTCGGTCCGGACTACATCGACCCTTCGTACCATACAGCTATCTGTAAAAGAGCATCCCGTAACCTGGATACGTTCATGATGGAAGTGGAAGGTGTGAAAAAAGAAGTTGCCCGTACTTCCGGCGGTTCAGATATATCGGTGATCGAAGGTGTGATGGGGCTTTTTGACGGCATGGATTCCACCGAGGTTGCCAGTTCTGCACATGTAGCTAAATCCCTTGATGTGCCCGTGATCCTCGTAGTCAATGTCCATGGAATGTCACGTAGTGCCGCAGCTATTGTCAAAGGTTATTCTGAGTTTGATCCGGGCGTGGAAGTCGCAGGCGTGATCCTCAACAAGGTAGGAAGTCCAAGACATGCAAAAATGATCCGGGATTGTATTCCTGACATACCCATTGTGGGAGCACTGCCACGTAACAAGGATATAAGCGTACCTTCAAGGCACCTGGGATTGCACATGGCCTTTGAATGTGAGTTTGATACCAGTGAACTTGCAGGGTTCATAGAAGAGAATGTTGATCTGGATACCATTATAGGGCTGGCCAGGGAACCTAATGCGGATGTCTACGAGGAAAAAGAAATGCCTGAGGCAGATCTGAAAATAGGAGTGGCAATGGATAAGGCATTCTGCTTCTATTATGCTGACATGTTCGATGAATTCAGGCGAAAAGGTGCAGAAGTTGTATTCTTCAGCCCCATGGCAGGAGAATTACCGGATGTGGACGGCATGTATTTTGGAGGAGGTTATCCTGAACTGTATCCGTGCGAACTTGAAGCTTCTGCAACTACAAAAGCCTTAAAGGACCTTTCAGCAGATGGTATGCCCATATACGGGGAATGCGGAGGATTGCAGTATCTTTCCACCTCATATGAGATAGATGATGTCACATACAGAATGGCAGATCTTTTCCCGGCACGTACAGTGCTAACCAAGAAGCTTCAGGCATTGGGATATACAGAAGGTTATGCACACGGACCGTTCATAAAAGGACCAGTGCGCGGACATGAGTTCCATTATTCCACCACGTTTTGCGACAATGATGCCCGGCTTACATTTGAGATGAAACGCGGCAAAGGGATTAAAGACGGATGGGATGGCATTGTGGAGCACAATTCTCTGGCATGTTACCAGCATGCTCATCCGGTTAGCTTTCCCGTAAAGGCATTTGTGAACATGTGCAGGGAATATAAGCACAGTTGATATATGCAGATGACAACAAGATCCAAGAGATGAATTACACATGATTTTAAAGAGGTATACTCCATGAAAAGGTGGAAGCATGATATAGGATTGGAGAGCAGGATGCTGCTTACCATGTTCTTGCTGGGAGCTGTATATCTGGCATTCCTAGTATTCCTGGCTGCGAGTGGTGCAGACTCCATGTTCATACTCGTGTTTGCAGGATTAATGATGTTCGTACAATACTACTATTCTGATAAGATGGTGTTGTGGACATCTGGGGCAAAAATTGTATCTGCTCAGGAGGAACCTGAACTGCACGAGATCATTACACGGCTGTGTGCTATCGCAGATATCCCGGTGCCGAGAATAGCTATCATGAATACTATGATGCCTAACGCTTTTGCTACCGGCAGGAACAAAAAGAAAGCAATTGTTGCTGTGACTACAGGACTTATGCGAAGCCTTGACCGCGAAGAGCTTGAAGCTGTACTGGGACATGAACTGACCCACATAAAGAACCGGGATATGACAGTGCTGACCATAGCCAGCTTCCTTTCCACCGTTGCTTTCTTCATTGTAAGACACGCCCTGTACTTTGGTGGAGGCGGCAATAGGCGGGAAGGAAATGGAGGACTTGTATTAGTGTGGATAGCGTCATTGATCGTATGGGCCATAAGCTTCCTCCTAATACGTGCTCTTTCGAGATACAGAGAATTCTCTGCTGACAGAGGTGCTGCAATTATAACCGGGAAGCCATCAAAACTCGCATCCGCTCTTATGAAGATAAGCGGTACGATGCAGAGAGTGCCATCTGAGGACTTAAGAAAAGTTGAAGGCATGAACGCCTTTTTCATTATCCCTGCAATATCCGGCTCTTCCATCATGCAGCTTCTATCCACACATCCTTCTACGGAAAAGCGTTTAGCAGCACTTGAGAAATTAGAAAGGGAGCTTGAGTTCTGATGGGATTGCTTGACACGATACTTGGCAGGAGCAAACTCCCAAAAGCAAAGACCGAGAGATTGTTTGCCATTTCGACAGCAAGCATCACTCTGGAAACAAATCTGGGAGTAAAACCATCCGAGGTGGCAGGGATATGTTTCAAGCCAATAGAATCTTCCCGCTATGAGACTGCGCGCACAGAGATAGAAGAACTTCTACGATACAGTTGCAAGGAAACCGGAACTCTATACAGACTCAAAAAGGATGAATACAATTTTTTATGGGCCATCCTGGAAGACCCGGATTTTGAGGACATTGTTACTAACATACATCTTGTAAGCCAGACGATGATAGAGCACGGTTTCAGTGAACAGTTGCTGTGTGCGATATACAAGTTCCAGGGAAACAATACAGTATACTGGATATACAATTTCAAGCAGGATAGTTTTTATCCGTTCGTACCGAAAGGAAATAAAGAAAGAGACAGTTCCACGGAGTTCAGGCTCAAATCCCTGATGGAAAGGGAACTGCCCATAGAAAAGAATGTAGAGAAATGGTATCCCTTGTGGGGAATACCTTTCTGATATTTGCTTTTAAAATTCAGTCCTCAAAGATGCCATCATCTGTGAACACGTCCTTCGCTTCCTCCAGGGTAAGATCCCCGGGAGGAACTATGACATCTGATTCCACCAGCTCTTCAGCCGCCAAGACATGCCCATTCTCTTTTATCTTTGATATAAGGACTGCAAGATCATTCTTGTAAGCTTTTTCATCACCTGTTGCCACATGACCAACTATGCGGTTATCTATTGCATTCAACTCATCAAAAAGACTGCTTGACACCTTGTATTGTCCTTCCCCCATAATCCTTATTATCATTTACCTGCCTCCTTTTTGAGTTTTGCAAGTTCTGCATCTACAGAGCTCTGGGAACTTAACTTTGACAGCTCCCTCT
Source organism: Methanomethylovorans hollandica DSM 15978 (assembly GCF_000328665.1). Taxonomy (NCBI): domain Archaea; kingdom Methanobacteriati; phylum Methanobacteriota; class Methanomicrobia; order Methanosarcinales; family Methanosarcinaceae; genus Methanomethylovorans; species Methanomethylovorans hollandica. The sequence goes on along the minus strand of NC_019977.1, from coordinate 451,957 downwards.
CAACCTCATCCCTGCTGCCAGTCAGATCTTCGAGTGTGCCTTGTTCAATAAGTTCATCAAGAGCTGCAGAGCGTGCTTTCATCTGTTCGGTCTTGTCCTCGGCCCTCTCCATAGCAAGTCCCACATCAGCCATTTCCTCACTGATACCGGAAAATGATTCATTAATCTTGACCTGAGCTTCTGCAGAAGAATACTGTGCTTTGATAGTCTCCTTTTTTGTTCTGAATATCTCCACTTTGGTAGACAAGCGCTTTTCTGCAGCTACGAGCTTTTGCTGCTCCTGATCCAGATCTGTGATCTGCTGATCAAGCCCCTCAACCTGTGCTACGAGTGCTGTCTTGCGCTCAAGGGCAAGCCTTGCCAGATCTTCCCTGTCGGCCTTTATAGCATCCTTTGCCTGCTGGTCCAGCTTATCTATACTTTGCTGAAGTTTGGCTTTCTGTAATTCCAGACGTTTCTTAGAAGTGGTAACTTCAGCCACTCCTCTTTTTACGTTCTGGAGCAATTCTAACTGTTTTTCATAAGAGTAGTCAAGAGTTTCCCGGGGATCCTCCATCTTATCTGCTATTTTGTTCATTTTGGCTTTGATAACTGTGCTCATACGATTGAATAAGCCCATATTCTCCCTCCTGCGGTTTAATGTGTATACATTAACCTTACTTTATGATAAGATTTTAATCATATAAAGGTTAGTAAATGATCTCACTGTAATTTCCTATTCCTGATATTTTTCTGAGAATGGAATTTGCTGTGAACTTTCGTTCTTATTTTTGAACCATGTCTTGCGCCTGTAATAGTTAAGGGGATGTTTTATTCTGCTGCATAGCTCATCTGCACCGTAGCAATTACCATAAGTACGCATTGTAGAGCAGGATGGGGGTTTATATTCTGTACCCGATGAACCTGAGATGTGTTCGATCTGATACCTCGTCTTATCCATATCAAAATCAGGAGACACATTGAACATGGCAATGATATCATCAACAGACATACCCACATTACGGAGGAAAGAAGTAAGGGCGAAACGCATGGAATGTGCCAGGTTGACACCAGCTCTGACATTGGATATAGCGTGTACCATGCAGGGAGGGAACATATTGCTTTCCACAGCGCCGAAATCCCCTGAACCAAAGGTTTCCTTCATCTGCTGCAGTTCAGTCTGAATTGGATCAATATAAGGAGTAGACATCCGACAGATATCTTCAGGTATGTCCAGTGGCAAAGAACCCTGTATCCTACCCCTTATAGCCTCCTGCAGCAACCTTGCAAGCTCCTCTTTTGAAATATAAACATGACCTTTGCGTAACTTGCGGTTCACAAGTTTCCATTCCAGTGCTTTCATGGAACTGGCAAGCCTGATATAATCAGTGAAATGGATATCGAACTCGTGATTAGATATCACGATATCCACTTGAAAATCAGATGCAATGGAACATATAAATTCAGATGATTCCAAACGTAGCAGATCGTAACATGAAACGGCTTCAGCAAGCGCATACCTGCGTATAAGGAAATTATCATCGATACATGAAACCAGTATCCTTGCAAAGGGGTATGAAAGCAGTTCTATAAGAATTTTACTTTCATCAGAACCTAAAAGTTGTGGTTTACGGATCTCACCCTGCAACGCCTGAATTACCCTTTCGACACCTCTGGAGCGGGCAGAATCCATAGCCCTGGAAACGAGCAGCCTCTCAAGGCTGAAACCCAGCTCTGAGACGTATGCTGAAGCTTCGGTAATGAATGGGTAAAGAGCTAGATCCTTTTCTTCCATAGATCAATCTGACTCTATCCTTGGAGCAAGCAGATAACTGATCTTCCCAGCACCTTCGGCAACAGTGAAACTTATCCTGATAGGATAATCCCTTCCAAGCTCAAGGGTGACCTCATTTGATTTAGAAGCCGGCTTAACAATATCAGATAGATAATCCAGAGAGAAAAGAGAGCGTGCCTCCCCTGATTTCAGATCTATCAACTGTTCCCTGGGCATTTCAAGGCGTACTTTGTCAGTATCACCTTCTGCTTCCATATAGAAGATATCTTCATCCACACCAAGGGACATGTGATCACTTATCTTCTCAGCTGCTTTAACAGCTTTCTGCAGTTCCTTGCCATTAAGAACCACTTCAGCGGGCAACTCAAGCTGTGGAATGCGAGGCTCTGCACGGATGGTGGAAGGATCCAGTAAAGAAAGAGTGTAGGAAAAACCACCGATATGTATAGACATTCTCTGGGAAAGCTCATCAAGTTCCAGAGTAGCCTTTTCATTCTTTTCTGCTACACCTAATATATCATTGATCTTGGTGAGATCCATGCCGATCTCACAATCATCAGCGGCAAAATCATCAAAAGCACTTGCTGTGAGCTCAAAGCTCACCATGGCCACGTTTGCCGGATCCACAGCTCTTACAGAGAGCCCCTCTGTGGATATCCTGAATCGCGCCTCATCCACTAGTACGGAAAGCGTTTCTATGGAACTTTTTAAAATATCCGCGTCAATCGTTGCCTTGAACATATTAATTCTCCATCCGGTGTCTGAATAACCACTTCATTATATCCTTTAAGTAATAAAAGTTTCCTATATAAAAAAATGTAAATACGCGACTGAAAGAAAATTCTTAGTCGTACTCTCTCCATGTGGCACTGCATTTAGTACATTTGAAGAAGCGTGTTTCGGACTCATCCGCTGATCTGAGCTGTCTGAGCCACCAATATGCAACATTATGTCCGCATTCCGGACATCTGGTGGATGTAGTGGGAAGACCCTGATCGAAATTCCCTTCAAGAACAGTGACTACACGGTCCTTACGCTCTGATTTTGATACGAGGTCATCAGAGACCCCTTCAGCCCCTTTAACATGGCCGCATTTCTTGCATACAAAAGAACCCTGAACCGGGAACATCATAGACTTACATTTGGGACAAAACTCCATTTATATCAACTCTTACCTGATCTATTATATGATTGTGATCGAAAGCCAGCTTTGGTATGCCATCTATTGTAAAAAGCGCGACTTCTGCCGCATCAGAACCTGCTTTTGGGTTACCTCTTCCCTTTGCGAGATAACATATAGACACTGTATGCCCCCTAGGATCACGCGAAGGTTCTGAATATACTCCAATCAACTTAACTATTTCTATAGACAAACCCGTCTCTTCCAGCGATTCGCGCATTACTGCCTCTTCAGTAGTTTCTCCCAATTCTACAAATCCTCCAGGTAGCGCGAACATACCCTTAAAAGGGTTGTTTTTACGCCTGACAAATACGATCATTGAATCATGAACAATAATTGCATCAACTGTTAAAAGAGGAGTTATTGGTTTCATAGGACAACAAGTTTATTATGGCTGACTGGTATATAAGTTCATACAATTATAGGTGCTATTAATGCTTATCGTACTATGGATATCCATCTTATTAATGCTGCTCAGTGCCATCCTCCCTGGAAAAAACGGTTCTAAAAGAATAATAGGAGCTGTCGGATGGGGTGTATTCTCTGTTCACTGGTTACAGCAACCCTTGCATTATATTGCTATAAACGACTACGTGAATGTAGCGCTTACTATAGCAATGAGTGTTTTTTGCATGCTCATAGCACACACAATGTATGTCCAACATACAAATAGATACACAGCTAGGGAAAGTAATGTCGATATCACATATATGGCCACCAATGCGATTGCTATTGGATCTGTGTTCTATTTTCCTTTTGCGGAGATACCGGCCCTCAAAGAATGGCTTATAGGTACAGTAACAAATAATATAATTTGGACCATGAACATGTTAGGAATGTCGGCCTATAGAACGGGTAACCTGATAACATATAATGGACATACCGTAGAGATCATCCTGGGATGTACAGCCATTGAAAGCATTGCTCTTTTTATGGGCTTGATAGCTTCTGTGAATGCACCAATGAAGAAACTGTTAGCAGCATTTATGGTATCTGTTCCTGTCATCTATATACTTAATATATTAAGAGATGTATTTGTAGTGGTTGCGTATGGTGAGATGTGGTTTGGCCCTAATAGCTTTGAGATTGCGCACCATATGATAGCTAAGGCTGGTTCAGGAGTAGCCCTGTTCGTGATAGCCTATATGGTCATGCGCATACTACCCGAGATACTTGAACTCATTGACGGTCTTTGGAACATGATCACTGAACACATTAACACCATAAGGAAGAAAGTTTTGGGAAATAATTAAATGCTTGCCAAAGGTTCATTTCCATGGATACTAACTATTTTAGGGATCACTTCTTGCTTTGCATTAGCAGCCTATTTCACAGAATATCCATATGCAAAAGCAGGATTCACAACAGGACTTTTGGTACTGATATTTCTGTTTATATTTTTTCGCGACCCTGAACGCTATTCTGTAGAGGGGGAAGAATGTATGATTTCACCAGCAGATGGCAGAATAGTGGATATAAGAGGTAGGAAGCTTTGTATATTTATGAACTTCCAGAATGTTCATGTTAACAGAGCGCCTTTACAAGGAAAGGTCACTTTCATGGAATATAAAAAAGGTGGGTATATACCTGCTTTCTGCAAAGATTCTCACCGGAATGAAAGACAACATATATTCATAGACACAGAACACGGAGAAATAGAAGTTGTCCAGATAGCAGGCACCATTACCAGAAGAATAGTGCCTTACATAAAGGAAGGTGACTTTATGGAAAAAGGACAACGTATAGGAATGATCCGTTTCGGTTCCAGGGTAGACGTAACAGTTCCGGATAACTTTGTGATCGAATGCAATAAAGGTGACAAGGTATATGCCGGCAGGACATCCATAGCCAGATTAAAACAGAAGGAGTGAGGCGTATCTTTAATACTCTTAGATTTCCTGATGTGGTCACACTGCTCAATGCACTGTGTGGTTTTGGAGCGATCATTGCAACACAAAATGGAATGTTGCATCTGTCATGTATACTGATCCTTATGGCTGCGATCGCAGATGGACTTGACGGAAGCCTGGCAAGACATATGGGAGGAAGTGAGATAGGAGGAACACTTGATTCACTTGCAGACGTAATATCCTTTGGTGTGGCCCCTGCGAGTATAATCTTCTCATATATGAGCGGATACTTTATGCTCATAGCAGTTTGCTTTTATCTGATCTGTGGCATTCTGCGGCTTGCAAGGTTTAACATATCTAAACCTGACAGTGCTTTTTTCAAAGGCTTGCCTATCACAGCAGGCGGAATAACAGTTGCCTCAATCATATTGGTAGGTCAGGGATATCTCCAGTCAATTGCTATGGCAGCGGGATGCATAATACTGGGGACTTTGATGGTAAGCAGTATACCCTACATAAAGATCAGAAGCAAAAAGAGAACTCTGCCACTAACCCTTATATTTGCCATATCTATAGTATCATATTTCCTTGACCCAGCACTTACAAGTATAGCCACAATTCCTTTAATGCTGGCTATGATACTTTACATAATCTCTCCAGTTATTATAAAGAACATGGGAAAAGACATTCATGAGCACAATAAAAAGCATAACTGAAAGGGATAATGCACTATTTGAAGCGGGAATAAAGCTCGGAGCATTATACCATCAATTCACAGGTTCCCCCGTGAACCTTAAAACAGTGGAGAGTCTGGAAAAAGCAATAGCTCAAAGTATATCTGTTCAACCCTTTGTAGAGAACATAACCGTTATGATCGACAGGGAAATGATACGTACCAGACTGAACAGCGAGTTCGGATACTGCGAACTTGAAGGACGTATGTTGGATGTTCTCCTGAACATGAAGTATGGAAATGCAATGGTAAAAGCTTCTCTCCGATTCAACAGGGAACTTGACTATCCACTTATGAGAATAGAAGAAATATCAGATATCGCATGACCGGGTGTGGATATTCTATGCGGATCTGAATGCTTCTACTACGCGCATGTTTTGTTCCTGTGTACCTACAGTGACCCTTATAAGGGAGCTGCCAGCGCCCCTGAAAGAACGGCAATCCCTTACGATTATACCTTTTTTAAGGAGAGCTTCACATACCTCACTTGCACTGAGGGGAGAAACATCTACAAGTACGAAATTAGCCATGGAACCATATACCTTAAATGGTATTTGCTCCTGCAAGTATTTGCGCCCCTCTCTGACCATTGCAATGCTCTTTTCAATATGTTGTTTATCAGAAATGGCAGCTATACCGGCTTTCAATGCCAGAAGGCTTACATTAAAAGGTGTCGCTACTTTAAGATATTCTGTCTTAAGCCAGGAAGGCATTATACCATAACCTAAACGTAAGCCAGCGAGTCCAAATATTTTAGAGAATGTCCTGCCCACAACCAGGTTATCATATTCCATTGCAAGGTTTGCGACACTATGTTCGGCAAATTCCACGTAAGCTTCATCTACAAACACAAGACCATGGAAAGATTCCAGCAACATCCGTATATCTGATTCTGAGATCACATCACCGGACGGATTATTGGGAGAACAGAGAAAAATAACTTTGGTCCTGAAAGATACTGCTTTTTTGATAGCGTCAATGTCAACAGTCATATCTTGATTTCTCTGCACATAGACGACGGAAGCTCCGTTTGCACGGGCAGCTATCTCGTAGTAGGAGAAAGTTGGTATTGGAATAATAACCTCGTCACCTTCGCGGATCATAAGCCTCATCAGGTTATCCAGAAGGCCATCCATCCCCGGGCCTGCAGCACAAATATTGGAAGCCGGAATATCCAAATAAGTGCTAAGGGCGTCTACTAGTTCACCTGCATCCGCTGAAGGATATAGATGCACCTTAGAAGCATTTTCCAAAATAGCATCAACTGCTTTTTGAGAAGGACCTAGGGGATTCTCGTTCGAACCCAATTTTATGATGGAAGTTGGATCAAGACCATATTTTTTTGCTGTGTCCTCTATGGATCTGCCTGGCACGTATTCAGGAATTGTACGAATGTTCTCGTCGATGAGTTCAAGCCTGCTCAATTACCTCTACCACCCTGTCGATCTGGCCTTTGTCAATAACAAGAGGTGGAGCAAGACGCAGGACTGTTTCAGAAGTACTGTTAAGCAGCACGCCATGCTTCCTTGCATGATCTACAATCTCAGTGCAGTTGCGCTCCAGTTCCAGACCGATCATAAGACCTCGGCCACGAACCTCTTTGAAACCAGGAATATCTGCTTGCCTGAGCTTATCCATAAAATACTTGCCAAGCTCAGTGGTACGCTTAAGCAAACCATCTTCCTTAATGGCTGCAATAGAGCCAAGAGCAGCAGCACATGCAAGAGGATTCCCACCGAAGGTGGAGGCATGCTGACCCTTACTGAAAGTTATGCCTTTTTTTGCAACAATGCCCCCCATAGGGAAACCGCCACCCATGGCTTTTGCCATGCACATTATATCTGGCTGGATACCGAAATGGTCCTTGCAGAACCATTTACCCGTCCTGCCAAAGCCTGTCTGCACTTCATCAAAGATGAGTAATATTCCATGATCATCACATATACGACGTACTTCCTGAAGATAACCTTCGGAAGGCACGTTGATGCCCCCTTCTCCCTGAATTGGCTCAATGATGATAGCGGCAGTATTTTCTGTGATAGCTTCTGCCATGGCAGAAGCATTATCGTATGGTACAAAGATCTCCTCCTGCACCAGGGGTTTGAATGGAGCCCTGTACATTTCCTTATAAGTTACTGAAAGAGAACCCATGGTACGCCCGTGGAAAGACCTTTCGGCAGCTATGAAGTCCGTTTTTCCTGTAGTAACACGAGCCAGTTTCATTGCAGCTTCCACAGCTTCAGCACCGGAATTACAGAAGAAGGCACGTTCCATACCTGTTAATTTCACCAGTTCCTCGGCAAGATTGGCCTGAACTTCCGTATAATAAAGATTTGAAACATGGATGAGCTTCTCTGCCTGGGACCTTATGGCGTCCACTACCCTTGGATGACAGTGCCCTACATTATTGACTGCAATGCCTGCAACGCAGTCTATGTACTCCACACCATTTACATCACGGACAACTGCGCCTTGTCCACTGGCAAGTACTATCGGCTGGCGCCCATATGTCTGCATGACATGTGCTGCATCCTTCTGTGTGATGCTTTCGTAATTTATGGAAGACATGGAACACACCTCTTTTATCACAAGGCAGTAAAGTAGAATCAGAATATATAAAGACCTAACGATGGTCAAAGGATCTTATGCGGTGGTTTCAATGCTATATAGATATTGTGCAGCAGGAACACAAGAGAGAGCTGCAAGAAAAACATTGCAAAACTATAACTGTAGATGGCTACCCCGGATACGTGAAATAGAGATATCAGAGGTTCAAAGAAAAGGAACAACAAACTCAGAGATAAAAAATAGAAACTGAACTTAAGCTTATTGTAGGATACAAAGAGACGGGAGCGTACAACATCGGCACTGTAATTGTTCAGCTCGTAACAGATCAGCAGTGCAAGGACTAACAGAAGACTTCGCAAAATAATATCTGCTACATTAAAAAAATTTGAAACCATTTAACTGCACCCACATTTTGCCAATTAGACTTACTTTAAAAATACCTGATGCTTTAAGACGGTTCAAACATCAAGATGCATCAGTTCACTGTCGCTTAGTGCTGCCTTTTCTTCTCTTTCAAATACAATACCTTCTGAAGCCCTCATTACACCATCAACTCTTGCTGATTCATGTATCCTGACAGTGCGTGCATTGATCTCACCTAAGACATGAGAACCTTCAGATATCCGAACCATGCCTCTGGAAACAATATTCCCATGAATGGAATTGTTCTTTCCAAGATAGATATCATCTATGGTCCTTATACTCCCATATAAAGTATTATCGTGACCCATTTCCAATGAAGTGGACCGGATATTCCCTACAAGCCTGCAGCTGTTGCCTATTACTGCATGGGAAGGCACGCGTATAGAATCAATGGATATGCTCGAACCATTTGGAATAATCATTGCAGCGGGGCCTATGACCTCAACATCATTCCCAAAAAGGTCATTCAGGGCATTTTCAACCTCTTCGTCCTTACCAAGGCGCAGAAGCTCACTTATGTAAAGGAAAAGATACACAATGACGGGCACAGGATTACGTATGACTATCCAGCCCTTTGCCTCAAAGCCGCCATTGATCTTAACATCATTACCTATATCAAGATCACCTTTGACAATGAGTTTACCATCTATGTTCACATATTCTCCCAGGTAAGCGTCAGTATCTGTCTTTACATTGCCACCTATCCGGGACCAGATATCTATACGTACATCAGACTTGCATACCAGATCACCAGCAAAGACCACGCGTTCACCCAAAATGGCAGAATTGGCGTGAACACCGTATTTGATGTCCGAATGATTACCGATGATCACATCACCTTCCAAAACAATAGTATGCTCTTCCATCTTCGTATTGTCAGGGACCACGAAAGTTTTAAGGAGGGTTTCTTCGGCTATGATCTCACTTCCTGGAATGGTGAATTGTAGCTGCAGTTATAGCACACATAGTATAAATGGTATGTATATATTATTAATCATCCTGCCTGTCTTTCTCCTGATCGATCCCATTACGCACATCAATAGCTGGTCCTCTACCTATGAATAAAGCTTCATCCGGAGAAAGTAAAAGCTGACCTGTGGCGAGGAGCTTGTCAGAAGTATCTACAACAAGAACTTCTTCACCTGCACGCAGCGCCTTGTCCAGACTGATAATGTGTTTTGCGAAAACGGTCTTGCCTTTAGATACAAAAGGAACAGCATCATCACACACGATCACTCTATATGAAGGAATAGGAAGAACATCGTGTAGTAGCATAGCTCCTGAAATACTTAGGGTGAGCATACCATCCTTTGCCCTGACAGTAGCTATGCGCTGCCCATGGTGCAATATTTGTCTGACACGATTGGTACGGGACAGCAAAAAAGTCACATCATTTGGAAAAAGAGCATCTCCACAGCCCTTTCCAAACTGATAATCGGCTATACTCCTAACCTTTTTCAGATTCTTATCTGCATCTTGCATAGCAGCTAAATTACAGGTTCCTTTTAAATGGATAACGGTCATGTTAAAAAAGAAAACAATATTATTTGTATCAATTGTAATATATAATTAGTATCAAACAGATTTAAATATAATAAAGACTTATTCGTATTTGAGGAAACGGGAAAACTGCTTGTAAGCTGTATAACCCGAAAAACGTAATTGTAACCAAGCAAACCATTCATCCCCTCAAACAATGTGTCCGTTTCCTCATCTTTCTGATGGCTAACAACCATAAATCTTCTGGGTTTTCAAAAAGAAGAAAGAGGTGGAACTCACCCTTTTACAACTCCTATAGGCATCAGACGTGCAACTTTCCTTGCTATGCCCAGATTATGCACAACATCCACCACATCACTACTGGACTTGTAGACCCCCGGAGCCTCTTCAGCTATCAGTGCAGGTTGAGTGGCACGAACAGAGATTCCCATTTTACTGAGATCTTTCTGGATCTGTTCCCCTCTGAACTCATGCTTGGCATGAGCTCTGCTCATGACCCTGCCAGCCCCGTGACATGCACTACCAAAACTTATATCCATTGCATCATGAGTGCCGTGCAGTACGTATGAAGCAGTGCCCATACTGCCAGGGATAAGCACAGGCTGGCCCACTTTCTTATATGCAGCAGGGACATCAGAATGCTCTGGAGGGAAAGCACGTGTAGCACCTTTCCTGTGCACATAGACTTCCCGCTTTTTACCATCGATTTTATGCGTCTCGAGTTTTGCAACATTGTGTGCAACGTCGTACACAAGGTCCATGCCCAGTTCATCCATATCCTGCCGGAAGAAATCCTGGAACACTTCCCTTGCCCAGTGCATTATTACCTGCCTGTTGGTCCATGCATAGTTGGCTGCACATACCATGGCTCCAAAATAGTTCTGAGCCTCGGAAGAATCCGTAGGTGCACATGCAAGCTGCTTGTCAGGGAGATCTATCTTGTATTTTTCTGCTGCCTGCGTAAGAGTGCGCAGATGATCGGTACATATCTGATGCCCTGCACCCCTTGAACCGCAATGGATCATGAATGTGATCTGTCCCTCATGCAAGCCAAAGGCATCAGCGGCTTTTGTGTCATAGATCTCATCCACGTACTGGATCTCCAAAAAATGATTTCCGCTTCCAAGAGTTCCCAACTGGGGTCTTCCTCTTTGGCGCGCCCTGGTGCTGACCTGCTTCACCAGAGCACCTTCCATCATACCCTGGCTCTCACACCTTTCCACATCGTTAGGTACACCATAGCCATTCTCCACAGCCCAGCGGGAGCCGTGGATGAAAACATCATCCAGTTGATCATCGTTTACCCGCAGACGGCTCTTGGAGCCCACACCAGAAGGCACAGCATGGAACAATCTTTCAAGAAGGTCCGTTATCCCAGGCCTAACATCACTTTCTTTCAGGTTAGAACGGATGAGCCTTACACCACAATTGATGTCAAAACCAACACCACCTGGACTGATAACACCTTCCTCCCTGTCAAATGCCGCAACTCCGCCTATAGGGAAACCATACCCAAGATGTGCATCTGGCATGGCCATGGAATACTTTTGTATACCTGGTAATGCAGCCACATTGGCCACTTGATCCAGTGTGCCCTGTTCCAGTATATTTAGAAGCGGAGGAGATAAGAACAAGCGTCCTGGAACACGCATCCCTGGTTTATATCCGCGAGGTACCTCCCAGGTATTATCATTGATCTTATTGAGATTAATTGAAATATCATTATCTTCAGACATAGTCATCACTTACTTTGAAATTATATTGAATTCTCCCATCCCGTATTATAAAGTATATACCCGACATGTAAAACAGTATTGGTTCAATGAAAGAATCAAGATGTACACTTGATTTCAAGTATCCACTGTAGCCCTCAGCACCCAGCCATCTGCTGATAGCTGCACCTGCATATCGTTATATGTAGCTGCCTTAACCTCTGTATCGAACCTATGCCTAGATAAATCGATTTGTTCTCCGTACACAGTAGCACTGAGATGGAAGTGATCACCTTCCCGTTCAATGCGGTGCACCCTGAAATCACCGAATACAAGATATTCCGCATCCATCAGGAACAAAAATTCAGATAGCCAGTCAAAGAGCAGACCATCAATATCTTCAGCTGCAAGCTCGATGTCCAGGGATTGGGTGTGAGATATAGTATTTGTGTCTATCATGACATTGAACATTGCAAGAGCAGCATTCTCGAAGGCTTCCTCGAGGGTTTTACCGTACGCCAAGAACTTGGCATCTGCAGTGTGGTCCAGGTATTCATATTTCTTTGGGTCGACAGGCATGCTGAGTAATAGGAATAAGTCTATTTAAAGTTTTAAAGACATCTCAGGTTCAAAGTTGCTGCCATATATGCCAGATACGCTGAAAAGCAGTGATATGGCTTGCTATAGCAATTATCACCATGACCCAACCCAGGAGATTGAATATGAGTATCTGGTGCGGGTATACAAAGTACATCACAGATGCTGCCATTATAAGCAAAAGCCTGTCTGCCCTACCCATTATGCCTCCGTAGTACCTGCCAAGCTGCAAGGCCTGAGCCTGGGTGCCGAGATAACTGGTGATAAGCACGCCCACTATGGCAATGACACCTATCTGCCACTGTACATGGCCTGCGAAAAAGATACTGCAAATGATTATGACGTCAGCGTAGCGGTCAATTACGTGATCGATGAAATCTCCCTTTGGGCCAGCGGTCTTGAGGTATCGAGCCATGAGACCATCGATAGCATCAAGCATAGAGTTAAGAGATACCATAAAAGCACCGGCAAGCACTAACAAAGGGTTTGTCAGAGAGTAATAATAGAATACCCCTGCAAGTATGGCGAAAAAAAGTGACAGCGCAGATACCTGGTCCGGAGAAACACCCGCATCTGCAGCCTTATGTGCAAGAGGTGAAATGAACCGCGTAGCATATGGTCGTAGGGAATCAGAGGTCATGTGTGATGCTATAAAGGCGTTTTCGGATTAATGTCTTTCTTTCGTTACATTCATTTGAACCGTTTTTTGTTTCCCGGTCACTTGCGCATCAGATCGTGCAGATACCTGATCCTGCAGGAATGTTCCACCTGTGTTGTAAGCACATATGCCTCGTCAAGCACACGGCCTATGGAGAATGTGCCGTGTCCATACACAATTGCAGCTTTATGGCAGTACAGAGCCTTAGCGAGATTTTCAGCAAGCTCTGCAGAGCCTATACCTCCCGGGACTATAGGAATATCGCCCAGAAAATACCGGCCTTCACTGTCTAGCGGAGTGATACAGCCCTCGCCCTGCAGCAAAGACATAGTAACAGCATAGGGACAGTGGGCATGTACGATGGCAAATGCAGAAGTGCTATTATAGATGGCGCGATGGACTATGGTCTCTGAAGAGGCGATGACATCGAGGGCGCAGGTGCCTTGCACCTCCACCTCCACTATCTTATCCGATGTCAGCTCATCCAGGGCGCTTCCGCTTCTTGTAATGAGCATCCTGTCACCCATACGAACACTTATGTTGCCAAAATGGGACTCCACAAGCCCGCTCTGTACCAGTTTTCTACCTATCCTGGATATCTCCTGCCACATGGTCACACCTGAAAATACCATAAAATTTATCTGTTATTATGCTATGTAGAGCATACAATCCATAAATATATGCCTCGGTGGCTCAGCCCGGCAGAGCGAGTGACTTGTAATCACTAGGTCGCGTGTTCAAATCACGCCCGAGGCTTCTGGATTTTTTGAGTAACACCTCATGAACATCTGGCAGCTTATTCTCCGATCTCAGATTTTAGGAATGCATATGCTTGAAACATGAAGATATTTTAGTTCCAATTCTTATTTACAAATGTTATACGATCAGAATTAGTGCTATTTTTTATGATATATAGAACCTAGTTACCCTAAGCCAGAATACTTCAATATCTCTTTGACCAGATCCTGGTCCCCAAAAATTTTTTTCTGAATCACAGTTCTCAATTTTGTGAGTAGCATTAGGTTAATGCTATGAATTTAGCAGAGATAAGAATTCTCTACTCCTTTTTTCTTCTTCTGATAGATCAGGAGGCAGTATACAAAGAGAAAATGAAGGGAATTGAAGAAAAACTATTTTGGGTATTTCCAACCTCAATATACCCTGCAATTAGCTTTATGCTTCAACAATCCTCAGTTTTTTCGCGTTCTCGTACATCCACTTGGCATCATCGCTCCTGCCCATGCGTTCCAGCACAGCACCCAGATTTTCCATGGTAAGAGCTGCATACTCGTTATATGAAGTGTCATCGGGGTCTACACTGCCTACATCCATATACATCTGCAAAGCCGATTCGTACATATGTTTTGCATCATCCAGCCTGTCCATGTTCCCAAAGAGAGTGCCCATATTATCAAGAGTGAAGGCAGCATGCACCATATGCTCTGTGTTATCTGGTTCCTGATCGAGCAGATAGTTGTAGATCCTCAAAGCATCCTCAAGCATCTGTTTTGCCTCCTCTTTCCGTCCCATCCTGGCAAGCATAGCACCCATGTTGTTCATTGCCACAGCAGCTTTTCCAGCAGCCTTTTCAGAAGACTCGAGCTGATAAAGCAGTTCATACTTACCCAGGGCTTCATCAAGAACCTCGTAAGCATCCTTTTTTCTGTCCAGGCTTGCCAACAATGACGCCTGATGGTCCAGAGAGGTTGCAAGATCTTCTACAAGACCAGCGTCCTGAGGATCAAGTTCACACATGAAAGAATAGCCCTTAGAGATCTTTTCCTGACATCTCAGCTTCTTTTCCTTGTCACCGATAGTCGGCAACAGAGCTGCAAGCTCCTTCAGGACAGCATACATGCCTTTGAGATGATGTTTGTTGCCCGGCATACCCATTAACAAAAGATAATCATCAAGAGCCTGCCCAAACCTCTGCCTTGCCTCATCCACATGACCAGTGTCAAGCAACATCTTACCCATTTCTTTTTCTGTAGCTGCAAGGTTGCGTCTATGTTCAGAGTTCAAAGGCTCGATGTCCGCAAGCATAGCATATCCTTTGACAAGGAATTCCATGTCTTTCAGAATACTGCCTGAACGCTTGTTAAGATGAATCTCAGATTCGAGTTTTTCCAGTACATCTCTGGCTTTACTAAGAGCCCCTCCCCTTGAATTGTCGGCAGAGTAAATATCCATATACAGATCAAATGCCTGCTCATACCTTCCCTTATCGAGCGCCAGATCAGCTAGTCTTTCCTGTGTATCCATAATGCTCCCGTTATGTGTGATATTTTCAGGTCCAATGCCTTCCTCTTTGCAGCCTTCTGTGATCTTACTATAGTTGCTTTCAAGCTCCTCAACATCTGCAGTACAAAACATGTTTGGTTCTATGATATCGAACTTTTCGGATGTTTCAGATGAATGGTCAGCTGCATCCTTTAGTTGGGTACGTAGATCTGCAGCGTTTATAAGTGTGGAGGTATTATCCTCCTTGTTCCCTAAATCCACTTGCACCCTGCCAAGGATTTTCATTATCCTTGCCTTGCAGGAGATACCTTGAGGCGTGGTCATCAACTCACTGAGCTTGTCATGCATTTCAAGCAACCTTTCAAATGCTTCCGTATCGCCATTGCCTGATCGTTCAAGCAAATGCTCGCATGTTTGCAGCAGATAAGAGTAAACCTCATCAATGGTCTCAACATCTTTTTCCCCAAAGGACAATATGATGCCTATGCCTTCTTCCAGCTTTGTAAGACCTTCTGCTACTCTATCCTGTGCAACAAGTAATTTTCCTAGTTTCAGCTGTATAGATACAATGATCGAAGAATAGTTAGAAAGTTCATCTGATGACTGTATCTTTATTAGAATGTCCAGTGCTTCTTCGTGTTTGCTTATTGCTTCATTTTCCGCATGCATGCCTTCAAGCAGATCCGCCATGGAGCTTAAAACTAAAGCTTTTTCCACCATGATCTCTTCATTTTCCGGTGTAAGCTTTGAAAGCTCACCATACATTTTAAGGAGAGAGGTGTAGCTTTGTAATGCCTCTTCTTTTCTATCCAAGGATACAAACAAATGAGCCATCCTGCTAAGAACCAAAGCTACTCTTGCCTGATAAAACTCTGTCATATGATCCTGATCAAGTAGCGAAGAGTAGAGCTCAAGGACATTTGAAAGCTTTTCTCTTGCCTGCTCAAGTTCTCCACTTTCGATAAGCAAATTGGCCAGGTTTTCTAGCACCATGGCTTTTTTCTCAAAACAAAGAGTATAATTCTCTGCAGGACACTGCTTGTCATCAAGCATGTCCAGAGCTTTTTCGAACTTCCATTGTGCTTCAGCCTTCTGACCCATGTCTGCCAGAAGCGCACCCAGATTGTTTAAAGTAGAGATCATATTGGAGCGTATTTGTACATTCCTTGGATTCTCCCTACGAAGTTTTCGGTAAATAGCAATGGCCTTCTCATAATTTGCTTTTCCTTCTTCCTTTTCATCCCTGTCCACAAGCATGGAAGCAAATTTGCTGAGGGTGGTAGCTAATTGTTCATTGAATGATGGGACTACTTCAACAAGTCTTTCTAACTTCTCTACTGCAAGAAAATACTGTTCAAAAGTGTTTTCATCATCACCCATGATCTCCAAAAGTTCTCCAAGATTCTGCATGACCGTAGCCAGAAGAGCAGGAGAAGAAGCCACCCATGAATGTTCTTCTGCCTTTTTGAGATTCTCAAGTGCTTCTGCATGAAGGCCTTTCTCCTTCAAAGATAGCCCTTTGTTAAGGTATCTTACCGCCATATCCCTTTCTCTGCTAGACATATCTATTCTTTTACCGTTTATCTTTATAAAATCAAGTTCATACTATAAGTAGTCTGTTTAATGTTATATGTGAGATTAATATTTCTATGAGCGTGTTGCCTTTAAGTGCATGTAACCCATAGAGATGTTTATATAATAATTTTATTATATTATTTAATATATGTGGAAGAGTAAAAACGTGAATGAAAAGAGTCCTGTTAAAACTGATCCTGTATTGGGACCCCATAAGAATTACAATACATTTCCTGCTTTGAACTTTTGGCTGCAGTATTTTGATATTAATCTGCACATCAAACATGCAATGGTCCAGGATACATACCAAATATAGTCTATAGAGGTTCCTATAGCCTATTTACATTAAGTTCATAACGAGTAAACTTCAAAAAGAAAGACTGGTGAGGTGTTATCATTCAAATCATTTCAGATATGCACATGCACACGATCTATTCAGATGGGGACTTGTATCCTTCTGAATTGGTTACAAAAGCAAGGGATATAGGATTAAAGGCCATCAGCGTCACTGATCATGACACTGTGGATGGGCTTGAATCTATTGAACGCGAATGCAAGAAAATGGGGTTACAGTTCATCCCTGGTATAGAATTCACAACTAATTTTGACCCCCAGGGTATTGAAGTACATGTGCTTGGCTACGGCTTTGATAAGGATGACCCATACCTACAAAAGAAACTTGAGATCACAAAAAAACGTGCATGGAAATATGCTGACGAAATGGTGGATTTGCTTTCTTCGCATGGATGGCTTGTGGATTATTCGCGCCTTGAATCGGCAAAAGGGATTATCACCAAACATGATATTGCACTGGCTGTTGTTAACAGAGATATGTCCACTTATGAGTTCCATGACCTGTGGCTCACGGAGAAATCGAAGTACTTTATAGATGTGGAGAAGTTCCAGATAGAGGAAGCCATTGAGATTATTCACAAAGCAGGGGGCAAAGCAGTCGGAGCACATATGATACGCACCCTGGACCAGTACAGCAGTCTACCCTTACTTGCCGATGTAGTGGACCATTTTGTAAAATGCGGAATTGATGGCTTTGAAGTGTTCTACGGAAAAAGCAACTGGCAACAGGTCAAATCCATGCTGGAACTGTGCCGTACATATGGATTGATCATAACAGGAGGCTCGGATTACCACGGGACTGGCAGAATTGGCAGATGTCCACTGGGAAGTTACAACGTGCATAATTTTAATCATGATGAAGAAAAGCTTCTTAATATCCTGTCAAAATCACCAATACCAGCATCAGAATCAACCGCAGAGAACAAAGATTTAGTCATATGAGTAATGAATAACTTTCAGTGAATGAATGACTTTTCGAGTTAAATAGTCTGCTTCGGTCAGATCAAAGGAAATAATAATTATCAGTAAAGTTCTGCACGCCGGTCTGAATAAACAGGGATATCGCGTCTCACTTTATTAGTATTTTCAGTATCAATAGCATGCATGATTATACACTCGTCCCCATCTGCCTCCACAAGCACATCGCCCGCTGCATCAATGATAATGGAACCGCCAAAAAAAGAGGAAGCAGGAGAAGAGCCTACCATATTACAGGCTATATGTGGTATCTGGTTCTCAATGGACCTCGCCAAGGCAAGAGTCCTCCATATATGTTTTCTGGGGTTTGGGAACTGCGCTACAGTAACCAGCAGGTCTGCACCTTCAAGGACCAGTTTCCTGGCTACTTCAGGAAAACGTAATTCATAACATATTTCCAGTCCAATATTTAGACCGTAGCTTTTAAGGAATAGGGGATGCATGCTACTTCCAGCTGCAAAATAGTTTTTTTCCTGCCTGAAAAGATGGCATTTACGATAGATACCTGCAAGCTTGCCGTGCTCCACACAGAAGCACATGTTATAGAATACAGGAATTCCTTCCTGGAACTGTGCTTCGATTATAGAGCCGATCACAGCACATTCCTTTATTTTTGAGAATCCAATGAATTTACTGATGGTGGGGAATGGAGCTTCTTCTGCCAGGTCACTTATTCCTTCATAGCAAAAACCGGTAGAGAAGACTTCCGGGAGTACAATGAGATCTGCTCCTGACGACACTGCCTTTTCTGCCATGGACAAAGCTTTCGTTATATTATCTGTTTTAGAACAGTGTTCCACTTCCATTTGTATACATGCCGCATTTATGGAGACCGTAAACAATCACCTGCCACATCAATTTCTATGAACGGTTTTATATCAAGCACTGGAATACCATCAATAACATCCAGGCCTCTGACAGTAAGCATATTTAATTTGATGGCCAGCAATTCCAGCAACTTAAGCCCTATACTTTTAGGTCTTTTAGGTGACCTGGAAGCAAAGACACCTGATATTTTCCCATCATGACGGCGTTTTTGAATCAGATCGTAGCCTTCCAAGCGGTCAAAATGGGACAGCACATAGATCTTAGCGAAATCTGTTGTCTCTTTAAGGCCATCCTTTAGTGGTTCTTTCAAAAATATTTGTGATATCGAAGAATATACCCCCTTATCAAAAACAGCTTCTTTAAAAGCATTGTGTACGTATCCGACGGGATGTATTTGAATAAGTCCTTCATGCTCTATTTTCAGATTATCACTGCCTTAAGTTACCATTGATGCCGCAACTGATATGTTCAAAGATGAAATCACATTTCAACAAGTTTCGTTTGCTTCGTTTTTGGAGTAAGCCCGCTTATGTCCACAAGATCTTTGATAGTGTCCACTAGGACCACATTTGCCATGGAGATCAGATGAGCATCTTCAGCCTTTATTTCATAGGCTGGATCGTTTGCGGGAATGGGGATCCGTGTGATCTCAGTGCGGTAGAGTTTCAGATTCTCGTCCCTTGAAACAGATATCATGCATGTGGAAGATTCCAGACAATTAGCAACACTCTTGTTATTGATGCCAAGATGGAGGAGCTCTTCCCTGAACACTGGTCTCTTGAAGAGCCGGGATATAATAAAGATAGCAAGGTGTAGACGCATTTCCATGTCCAGGCTCTTGATCTGATCGCCTACTATAGAGTAAATATCTGTGCATTTTTCAGGATACTCCAGGCGTTTGTAGACCTTAGAGGGAGGAATTTCGATTTCCTGTAATTTTTTCAGATCGCGCAGAGCCCGCAGATATCCAGTCAGTACCAGCCTGTGTTCAACGAACCCCTTGTCTTTAAGCTCCCTGGTGATGGCGCTTATGGACAATTGCCTATCTACAAGCACATCATTTATCTTCTCACTAAGATTCTGGGACATGATAACTGACTGATTGGTAACAGAATTGGATATATGTATCGGTCTGCAAAAGAATAGGATAAAGAACTGTAGAATTACCTCAAAGGTCATGCTTAATTACAATGGTGCACATGATATATTTTCCAAAAGATATGTCTCTCTGAACACCAACTGATAATTAAATGTAGCAGTATGTAACATTTCAGAGTTTCATGATTCTACCATTGAGAGGTGCCAGGATGGAGTCACATAAGATCAATGTTTTCACTCAGAACCCAACAAGACCTTTAGATGTCACGAACAGATCTATAGGCCAGCTAGTAGACAGCATGCTATATACTGGATTCCAGGGCAGGAAACTTGCCGAGTCAGTGCAAGCCTGGAACAATATGCTCAAAGAAGAAGAACTTACTATAATGATGGGGCTTACAGGTGCTATGGTACCTGCAGGCATGAGGAAAGTGATAGTACATCTAATAAAGAACAGGATGATAGACTGTCTTGTGAGCACGGGAGCGAACCTGTTCCATGATTGCCATGAAGCTATTGGAAAGAAACATTATGTTGGCTCTCACCTGGCCAACGATGAAGAACTGTTCAGGCATGGAGTGGACAGAATATACGATGTTTTCGCTTTTGAGGAAGAGTTCAGAAATACAGATCATTTGATAGCAGATTTTGCCAGAGGACTTCATGGGAAGAGAATGTCCTCAAGAGAATTCATAGGCCTCCTTGGAAAGAAAATATACGAAGATGGAAATGGCGATGAATCCATCGTAGGCAGCGCGTATAAATATGGTGTTCCCATTTTTGTGCCAGCTCTTGGCGATAGTTCCATAGGGATAGGATTGACCATTGCAAGAAGGGCAGGGTTTGATGTTGATGTGGACCAGATAAAAGATGTGGATGAAATAACCCGCATAGTGGAGATGTCTGGAAAGACCGGGGTCGTTTATGTAGGCGGAGGAGTTCCCAAGAACTTCATACAACAGACGGAAGTTGTGGCTTCCATAATGGGTGCGAATATTGCCGGACATGATTATGCCATACAGTATACCACAGATGTACCTCACTAGGGTGGCCTTTCAGGATGCACGTTCGATGAAGCTGTTTCCTGGGGTAAGATAGCTGCTGATGCAAAGAAAGTTCAGGTATTCGTGGATGCAACCATTGCACTACCCATTGTAGTCCATGCACTGTATGAGAAGAACATACAGGAAAAGAGAAAATTCCCATTGTTCCTTTGGCAACAAAATGGAGAACTGAATATCGATTTTAAAACATTCTGAAATCACAACACCTTTATTAAGATTAAGGAACATATACTATTGGCGAAAAGTGTTTTGATGGGTTAACTAAATTTTTGGATCGCTTGTACTTGTGAGTTTCGAAATTTAACTGGTCACGGTCCATATGAGGTACATTCAGAGGTTAATACAATGAATAAACGGACAAGAATTATTAATGATCCTTCCGAACTTGTACCACTCCTCCAGATTTTTGGGTCTAAGCGGCATAAAAAGGTATTTGATGCCCTTTTAAATTTATGGATGACAAAAGATGAACTAGAGGAAACGCTGGGAACGGATGTTGCGCAGAGTATAATGATCCTTAAGAAAAGTGGTTTGATCGAAAGCCAGTGGCATATGCCTGAACCTGGAAAAACTCCACAAAAAGAATATCATAGTTCTTATTCCAAAGTACAGACAAATTTTCAATGTTCTGTTGAGGATATGAGCGATATTATAATGCTGACTTTCAAACCTTATGAAGAAGTGGAGGATATAATAGAAGAACTAGAAAAACTTGTGATAGAGGGAAACGAGTCCATGAGCAGCCTGACAAGGGCATTAAACAAAAGCCCAATGTATATCCGTGCCGTTGCACGACGATCTGATAAACTTGCAGTGATGGGACAACGTATCAAAGAAGTAGAGGACAAGGAATGATCGAGCTTCTTAGCAGTAAGAGTGGTATAACCAAGTTCCAGATACTCATAGAAGTGGCTGCACACCAGCCTAATGTTCGGCAAAAGGAGATAGCTGAAAAGATCGGTGTAACGCCTCAGGCGGTCTCAGAATACATAAAAGAACTTGTGGCTGAAGGACTTGTGAGCTCTGAAGGAAGAGTAAGGTACCGAATTACTAAACAAGGGGTTGAATGGGTTCTGGAAAATGCCGCCGAGATGAAAAGGTATGCAAGGTTTGTGATGAGTGACATCATAAGTCATGTATCCACCTGGACTGCAATAACTGAAGAAGATATGAATGCAGACCAGGAAGTATATCTTACGATGAGAAACGGTTTACTCTATGTCAGCACACAGAATATCACTAATGCCACTGGTACAACCATCTCCGCTGCATTGAAGGGAGAGGATGTAGGTGTCACTGATCTGATGGGACTCATTGACCTGGAAAATGCAAGCATTACTGTCTGTAAGATACCACGTGTAGAAAGAGGCGGGTCCAAGAATGTTGATCTGGAAAGATTGGAAAACCTTGTCAGATCAAAATCATATATTGCTACCATAGGGGTTGAATCTCTTATAGCTTTGAGAAGGGTGGGCAGGGAACCACACGTAATGTTCGGAGCAAAGGAATCCGTTATAGAGGCAGCTTTCCATGGCCTGTCCTCATTGGTGCTTGCTATTGATGAAGAGGTTCCCGGCATACTGAGCCGCCTCGAAAGCGAAAACCTGGAATATGAACTTGTCGATCTTTCTCTACATTGAGCTTAGTGGATGTGCATAAATGAAAATTATAACTATCTCGGATACACACATTGAAACCGGAAAAATACCGGAATATCTTGCGGATGTACTCGCAGATTATGATATTATCGCTCATGCAGGGGATTTCACATCTTACGAGTGCTACAAGGCATTTGAAGCAACCGGTAAACTAAAAGCTGTGCATGGTAATGCAGATGAGGCTTTGGTAAAGCAGGAACTTCCTGAAAAAATCACATTTGAAGCAGGCGGCATAAAGATAGGTATAGTCCATGAAGGAGCCCTCTCTCTGAACGATACCACTGCTCTCAGATACCTTGCCCTTGAGATGGAAGTGGACATACTTGTTTTCGGGCATCTCCACAGACCCCTGATCGAAAAAAGTGATGTATTGCTGATCTGTCCTGGATCGCCTACAAAACCCAGAATGTCCGATCCATGCGCAGTGGAGATAGATATCAATAATGGAAATGTTTCTACCAGAATAATTGAGATCGTTGGCCAATCCTGCGACTATATAGAATATTCACGTAAACTCGCAGAGAAGGAATAAAGCACCTTATATGGAGTACTGTTTACGGAGTAGAATTTACCGTTTCTATTTTGAACATTACCCCTGTATCTTTTAAGGTCATCTGCACCTTATCCCCGAAATTTACGATCTCATCCATATCTACATGGTTTCCCCAATCATAGACATAATCGTAGGAGCCTTGCATAGGAGTAAAACCAAGGGACATCAGACTTCGGGTAACCTCAGAAGGCCTTGCCCCATTACTGTTGAACCAGATAAGAAGATATGTTTTCATAATACACCAATCAATTATTGACCATTGTTGTTTATGGTTCTTTTGCTCCAAAAAAGATAAGCACAAGAAATTAAAAAATTACAGGCGATTAAACCTGTAAGATCAATATTCTTCCTGCAGAGACCTGAGAGCCTTCAGCACCATGGATGCATAGTGCTTTGTTTCTGTCCTGTAGTGTTCTTTTGCCTTTAGTGCATCTGGATTGGAGTCCGTAAGGGCTTTTAGACGTTCCAGAGTGGCCCTGGCTGTGTCAAGCACCCAGAGATCCCTGGTTTCACCGTCGACTATGTACATTGACTCCGGCCTTATGGATGTACGGATCTCGCCTTCGGGAGTAGTATATGTACTGGGCTTGCCCACGATAGCTACAAATTCAGGAGTATCACATTCTGAAAGCACCTGAGCGGCTTCAGGCTGATATTGGCCTGCATATATGAAGAATGAGCCTGTTGGGTCAGACACTCGCCCACGCCAGTATTCTGAATCGCTTCCAATATCTTCTTTCTCCGTAAGAGTTCCCACTATGAACATCCTGTTTACTTTTGCGCCAGTGGGACTTAACAGATACTGGGGAGAATATTGATCATTACCATCCTTGAAAGTTAGATTGGACTCCCTGAATTCCTGAGCGAATAGCCTTCTGGCAACTTCACGGGTATAGCCTGCCATTTAGAACACCTCCGCTTCATTTATGAGTTCGGCAAGCAATTCGTGATCCAGGATGGATTCCCTTTTTATTGACTCCACAAGTATGTATCTGTCAACTCGCGGTCCTGAAACCGTATAATACTTGCCCACAAGCTTTTGTTTCATAGCTTCCAGGACCACACCCTGATCAAGTGCATCTGCCGCCATAGCTATGGCTTCTTCGAGCGTTATACCCGATATCTCTTCAGTAACTTCTCTTTTAAGAAGTATGTCCTGAGCAATAGTTCCGGTGTCCAGTACAGCCTTCAGGCGTAGGTCGTATACCCCATCTACTTTACCATGCTCTGCACATGCGCCTTTGGTCAGAGAGCGATTGCATTGAGGGCAACGTTTTATAAGCCCGGAACCTAATTGAACGTCCACCATTGCAGCTGTAAGCACAGCATCTTCTCTGGTTTTAACTTCAATCTCATCGGATATCTCTTCAATGGAACTGCTTTTGTTCAGAGTGATCTCAAGTTTTCCATTCCATTCACTGGTCACAGCATTCCGGAAAAGATAGTTATTTCCTTCTGTCAGCTCAACGGGAATCTCCGCTCTTGCCCATTTGATAAACTTGATAGTTGCAGTTTCATCACCAATAAGACCTACCTGAGAAATAGATTCATTGTTATTGTCCCACAACTGCACAATTTTCCCTTTCAGATCGACCCACTTTCCTTCATCTGAAATTTCAGCGACCTTTACAAGAGGAGCTACTCCCGGAGTTCTGCTTTCTACATGTATATCATCTGAAGTCTCTTCAATGGAGCTGGTCTTATTGAGGTTTACTTCCATTTTACCGTTCCACTCACTGCATACAATATTTTTGAATATGTAAGTTTTTCCTTCCTCAACTACCGGCACCTCTGCAGCCGCCCAGGATATGAACTTTATAGTAGCAGTTTCATCTGCCAGCAGCCCGACCTGAGAAATAGACCCATGAGTGTTTTCCCACAGCTGAACCACCTTGCACTTTACGTTCACCCACTTCCCATCTTCAGAGATATCTGCCACCTTTACAAAGGAAGTTTCTCCCTTACCACCATAGAACTGATCTTTGGAAATACTGTATTCCTTCAGGAAAAAATTCACAACACTTCTTTTTGCCTCTTCCTGGGGAACCTTGAACTTCACTATGAGCTTGTCAAGTCTCTCTTCTATCTTTTCAACCGGAATATCTACACCAAGTTCCTGGAACTTGTTCTTGATTTCAGTTACCATTGTGTTCATATTTTACCTCAAGCCTCTGGTTTGTCTCTTGTAGAGAGGCAAATAGAAGTATTCTGTTAAAGTATAAATAGAAATACTATGCACGGTGAAAGTGTTTTTGATATTCAAAAACCATTGTCAACGTAGTTACTGAAATAGAAGTTGTTTTAATATAACATATAGTTGCCTTATGATTTGAATACTTTTTTAGACGCACGACTGATTTTTACATAGGCATTGTAAAAAAATTTTCTTACTGTATAAGTAATGTTTTGCTTAGATATTGGTTTGGACATCTTTACTACCAATACGGGATTCTTTGAGTGCCTGGCAATCCTCTGTGGCAAGGTCCCAAGGAACGATATTTTAAACCTTTGGCTTGAATCTCCGACTATTGTCAGATCACTATCGTTTGAAGCTTCCAATATCGTGTCGTCTACAGAGTACCTTTCCAAGACCTTAAAAGTGATGGAGATCAACTCTTCATTGCTGGATATGGCCTGAAGTTTCTCAGCAATCTCCTTTTTTCTTTCAGTATCCTCATCAGGGCTCACTATTGTGATAATTTCTATTTTTGCTCCTGTATTGAGAGCAAGTTTTTTTGCCAGGTGAAGACCATATACCGAATTATCTTTTCCATTATATGCTACCACGATTTTATTAGTCTTAGAGGAGAGATAGCCTTTTAATAAGACTATGTGACGCTTTAACGATGAAAGGACATCATTAGTTACATCTCCAAGAGAATACTGGAATCTGTTTGACTCGTGCCAGCCCATGATTACCAGATCTACGTTTTCCATTTCAGCCTGTTCAATTATTGAATTAGATACACTATGGTCAAAAGCAGTGATGTATTTCCTCTTATGCCCAAGAATTGCTGGATATTTTTCAAATTCCTCTTTAAAATGTGAGTCCATTTCGATCTTCTTCTCATGAAAGGCTTCTTGAGCAAATTTTAAAGCTGTCTGGTCCGGAACCTTGATCACATGAAGACCTACGATCTCATCACCTAAACAATCTGCCAGCCTCAGGAGGTCACGCTGATGTTTGACATTAGAAATGGGGACCAGTACCTTTACCCCAGACTCTGGTTTTATGACAGGTGACCCTAAATTGTTTTCCAGCAGGTCAAATAGAGTATATCCTGGAGTAGCTTTGCCCTTTCCATAGAACCAGTGCCACCACACACCCAGAGCGATCAACGATACAGCAAAAAGCAAAGGAAGGACACCAAGTAATGGTAACAGGATCAGGCTACCAGCTATTCCTATTATTTGAGTGAACGGGAAGAAAGGGTCTCGAAATGTTGGTTCATACTCTGGTAAAGTTCTTTTCCTCAGGATAATGACCGCCAGATTGAGCAAAACAAAGATCAAGATGTTAAATGCACCACCTAACCTGGCCAGTTGCTGTATGTCGAACAGGAATAACAGCAAGATCATTATGATCCCGGTGACCAGTATAGAATTGTATGGCGTGTCATATTTTTTGTGTATCCGGACAAACCATTGTGGCATTAATGCATCTCTGCTCATGGCAAATGGAAATCTGGAAGAAGACAATATGGCTCCATTAGCTGTTGAAAGTGTTGCAAGCAATGCCGCAAAGACAATAAGGGTGCTTCCAATTTCCCCGTATATCAGATTAGCTATATCAGCAAGAGGGGTAATCGTAACTGCTCCTGCATAAATGCCTGAGACACCTACAACTGCCATCATTATGAGAACATAGAAAATGGTTACTACTACTGCAGAAGCAATGAATGCCCTTGGTAGATTCTTTGATGGATTTTTTACTTCCTCCGAAATTGCTGCAAGCTCTGCAAGTCCCAGATACGAAATAAAAATAACTCCTGTTGTAGTGAGTATTGATGCTGGCCCATAAGATGTTGCTGAATTCGGTGTTGTTGAAATGAAATTGCGCGGCTCGACGAACAAAAATACTTCGGCTAAGAATATAGCCAAAATGATCAGTAAGAGAATTATACTAATGTTCTGCAGTGAACCACTGCTCTTTGCACCTCGATAATTAATTATCAAAAGAACAAAGCCCGAAAATGCGGCTACGAAATAAAGAGACGATGGATAAAACACCTGAAAATACTCTGCCAAGCCGATAAGTGCAAAAGAGCCTTTGAATATCAAACCAAACCATGATCCAAGACCGATTATAGCTCCAAATGCGGCACCCATTGTTCTGCTGATATAGTAGTAACTTCCACCGGCTTTGGGCATACCCGTTGCCAGCTCAGCCATGCTGATCGCTGTAGCTATAGAGATAATACCTCCGATCAAAAAAGACAATATTGCTCCAGCACCAGCATTTGTGAAGGCGATTCCTGGAAGGATGAATATCCCAGCCCCGATCATCGTGCCAGTACCAATGGCAAATGTCGAAAAAAAACCCAGACTACGCCCCAACCTCTCTTTTGTTTCAATTGCAGCCATTGGTAATATACCCCACAAAATTTATATTACAAATTTACCATTTTTATAATACGTTTCAGGTTAACATAGAAATTTAGCCAGTCTATTATAAAATAGAACAGAGGCGTTGTCGTTATTTATTAGCACTAAGCGATAATCTAATTTTAATGTTTCGAAGCGTGCATCTTTAACAATTGGATAAGCAGAGCCTATTAAAAGAGCCAACAGTAAAATGTAGAATAAAGATAAATAACAATGAGAGTTTTTAACCTATGAAATCCTAAATAGTTTCCACCTTTTATGAGATACGAGAATAATTGCAGGGGAAGATTGCTTGTTGTTCTAAAAAAGATACACAATAGTTATGAATAAATATGAACTATGAAATAAATGTGTTTATGACAATTATAAATTAGGTGATGAAAATGATTTCAATCAAACGCTCTGATATCAAAGTGCCGCTGGATGTACCTGAAGAGGCCCGTGAAACGTATGTAGAGAACTATATGGAGATTACAAACAGTACTGGTAGACTTATGCTCTTTGCAGGAGACCAGAAAGTAGAGCATCTTAATGATGACTTTTATGGAGAAGAGGCTGCTGCAGATGACAATGATCCGGAACATCTGTTCAGGATAGCACATCAGGGAAAAATGGGTGTTTTCGCCACCCAGTTAGGCCTTATTGCAAGATATGGAATGGACTATACGGATGTGCCATACCTCGTGAAGATCAACTCAAAGAGTCATCTTGTTCCTACTGAACAAATGGATCCCTTTAGTAACCAGTGGTATGATATACCCCAGATAGCAGAGTTCAGGGACAACAGCAAACTAAAGATACTTGGTGTGGGTTACACTATATACTTGGGTAGCGAGTATGAAGCGGATATGCTTGCACAGGCGGCACAGATCGTGTACGATGCTCACCAATATGGAATGCTTACGGTACTCTGGATATACCCAAGAGGTGCTGCAGTAGCTGACGAGAAGGACCCTCACCTTATTGCCGGCGCAACTGGAGTTGGTGCCTGCCTGAACGCTGACTTCGTAAAAGTGAACTACCCGAAAAAAGAAGGACATTCTTCAGCAGAAATATTTAAAGAGGCTGTATTTGCAGCCGGCCGTACAAAAGTTGTATGTGCGGGAGGATCCAGCGATGATCCAGAAGCTTTCCTGAAAAAGCTCCATGATCAGATACATGTAAGCGGCGCAATGGGCAACGCAACTGGCCGTAATATCCACCAGAAACCACTTGATGAAGCCGTACGCATGTGTAATGCCATATATGCAATTACAATAGAAGATGCCACTGTGGAAGAAGCTCTCATGATATACATGGGAAAATAAAAAGGCTGCAATGCCAGCCTTTCTTTTTTAAGAAGTAACTGAAAATAAAATAGCGGGTTTCAGTTCCCGCCGGAGCATTCAAAATCAAAACCCAGAATGAAGGTTCCCGTACCATGGACCTGCTGAATACCCATTTTTTGTTTAAGGTATTCATCAGTCGGAGGAGATGGAGAAGCAAGAGCAACATTACAGATATGAGACAATTCCTCTACCTCAGGACATGGTTTAGGTGGCAACACCACAAGTAGTGGATCGTTCTTAGAATCTATCGACCTGAGCAGATCCTTATCATAGATCACAATGTTACCAATGATCAGGTTATCCTTGCAGTTTGTCAATTCATTGAGTTTGCATTGATCATCCAGATCTTCTCCAACCAAACGATCATGGTGCATGAGGATAACATTAGGGCAACAAGGCCATACATATTCCATACTTGTAGTGAAGGGAATGACTACATCTTTCTTGAGCACTTCTTTAATACCCCGATTATCACCCCTGCCAAGACCCATAAGAGTCATTTCATCTGCTTTTTTCTCAAGTTCCTTAATGACTTCCCTGTCCTCGTCAAGAAGGACATAGGTTTCTCCTACACCTTTTATTTCCTTGAGGCGCTGTCGAACCATTTCAATTATCTCTTCACGCTGCATAATAGTGCCTCCTTTTAAAATTATTGTACTTAAGATGATTGTTATGTCAATGTTTCATTATTTAAGTATACCGGACTATTACTTCCCGATAATTATCTTAAAAAGAGAACAAAAAGATATATAAGCAGTAATTGGAGATTATTATCAGGTGCAATTATGACAGATGTTAAAGTAAACTCCAGGATATGTGGTTTTACCCATAAGATCAGTGGCAAAGTAGATGGCAAGAACATGATTATTGAGATCGAGACCCCTTGCAAGAAAGTTGCAATGCTTTCACATATGGAGATCCCGGTAAAAGAATTATATGAACCTTTTTACAATGACAACCAGGTCTTCCAAAAGGTAAAGGAAGCAAAATGGTGCTCCACATGTCTTGTACCATGCGGCATAATGCATGTATGCAGGATGGATTTGGGTACTATATCCAAAACGCTTGCAAAAAATTCAGGTAACATCAGCATCGAATTTGAATAAGGAACTTATCAGATGAGTTTTAGAAGTCCAAGCCTGGGTTCATAACACTCTCCTTTATCAAGGAGAGACCGTATCCCTGCATCTGCTACCTCTTCCGGGATCCCTCTTGACTCCACTTCTTTCAGCAGGTGACTATATTTTACGCCTTTACCACTGTCAAGTTCTTTGAGGAGCTCAAAGATCACATTTTCAGTATTATCCTTTCGTTGCATTTCTGTACCTGCATTTTCCTTAATGGAAAGAAGGATTGTACGCAAACTTTGTTTAAACTCAGCGATATAGTCCTGATCTGTACCATAGAATGCAATAGCATCCAAAATTGCTTCACTTGAGCCAGAACCTATGATCCCGGATTTCAAGGGCTCTGCCATATCTTCTCCATGCTTCGGGTCTAAAAGTACCTCACTAAGCAGGTCAAGCCGTTTTAATGTCAATTCTGCCGTGTCTACAACCCATCTGTCCCTGATGCTACTTTCTACAGTGTTGAGCTCTTCCGGCCTTATGGAAATGAACACCGAATCTTTTTCAGGTTCATATATCCTCGCTTTACCTACTACGGCAATATAGGATGGGACTTCCACGGTTGAAAGAAAGATAGCAGCTTCCGGTTGATATTGACCTGCATATAGCATAAAAACTCCAGTTGGGTCTGACACACGAGCTCGCCAGAGATCACGCTCTTTTCCCGTTTCGGAACCCAGATTCTCTACTTCTGTGATCACTCCGACCACAAAAACCCGGTTAATACGCATACCTGTAGGAGAGATCAGCAGATTAGGAGAATTCATATCAGAAAAGTCATCACTAAGAACACTTGTAAGACTAAGAGTAGAACCATTGAACTCTTTTGCGAACAGTCTCTGAGCTATTTCCCTCTCGGCCATTATATCAAACATCCTCTGGTAATTTTGACAATATACTCTCAAGACGGGAAAGAAGATCATCTGCCGTAAACCAGGCAGATCTCGCAACAATAGTCGTACCGAACTCGCTCTTTGATGAATTGCCTCTTACGGTGAGATAAGCACCTATCAAAGATCTTTTCATGCTCTCATACACAGCATCTTTTGAGAGGGATAATTTCATGATGTTCTCAGCTTCGTTCATAGATTTCCCATAAACAGTCTCCGAGAGTTCTTTGTTCAACATGATATAGACAGCTCCCGTACCATCGTCAAGTATCATCTTTATCCTCATATCCTTGACACCCTCCACATTACCATGTGCCCTGCAAACATTGCTCTGTATAACACGATTACAAAAAGGACATCTTTCAATTAGTCCTGAGCCCGGACGCACGGAAATGATATTTCCTGTGACCACTACATCAAAAAGACCATCCTTTTCAAGAACAGAAGCAATAGGTATAGAGATGGGGTCATCTTTTATAATATCATTTTTGGAAAAAACACACTTGTCATCAGGGAGTAGTTCCCATGAAGTCTCATGAGCAATATTTAAAGATGGGATGCCTCTGAAAAGTCTCACGTGCGCAGCCTTAAAACTTACAGTGCTACCAATATCTATTCCATCCATGGGCACCCACGATGTAAAAGGAAGTTTACCAGTCTCATCTGCAATGACACCCTCTATTATAATAGTATCTTTGCCTTTGACGTTGACATCCCTGTGGTACATTTCAGTGACTACGCCCTGTGAACTTACCAGCATATCAGATGAGTTTATTTCGATGATCTTTTTGTTTTGGGTAAAAAACTGTTCAGTTCTGGGTATGGATGGATCTTCATGGAGTTTTTCCACAATAGAACGTTGTCCTAAATTAAGCTCTGGCCGATTGTTCCAAAACTTCATATAGGCATTTTGCACCCTGATAATGTCCCCTTCATTCAAATGAAAATCATCCCAGGCAGTGAACAGGCAAACCCCTGTTTCATCTACAATCTTACCTGAATACAGGTTCACCGTTTCACCCTTCTGAACAAATTTTTTTTTCTCGACGGATGTGATCCTGCCTTTCAAAGTGAAACTCTTTGGTGCATTAGAAATATCCTTTATTTTTATTTCAGAAGCCTCTTTTGAGCTGAATTTATTTAAAACAGTTTGTTTTGCTTCTTCAAGAGGTACACGGAACCTGAGAAGTTTATCCAGCTCATTCTTTATATCATCTTGATCTATGCCATCAAGCGCCTTTGCCAGCTCTTCAATATGAAGCGCATATTTGTCATTCATCCATGAACTCCCTGCACCGGAAATGTAGTGCATGTTATACCTGATAGGCAATAAACATATCATATGCTTTTCTGGAAAAGTTTATCAGAGAATACGGTCCATTTGAAAGGGGATTTAACTAGTATTTCCATAAAAGTCCTTTATAAGAAAACAGGGGATCATCTAATGGTAAAACTCGCAATAGTTTATCTAAGCACCCAGGGAAGCACCCGGATGATGGCAGAAGCTATAGCTGAAGGAGCTAGGCAGAAACATATAGAAGTAAGGGTTGACAGCTTCTATGAATGGGAACCTAAAGATGCCGCCAGCTATGATGGCATAGCTGTGGGTTCATCGACCTTTTATTACAAAATGCTGGAACCCATTTCAAAGTTCCTTGATGCATTAATAGCTGAAGGAGTAGAAGGAAAAGTAGGATCTGCATTTGGTTCATATGGATGGAGTGGTGAAGCACCTGTAATCATAGCAGAAAAAATGAGGGAAGCTGGCATGAAAGTAATCGATCCGGTCCTCAGGATACAGTATATTCCTGAAGAGAAGGATATAAAGGAATGCCAGCGCCTTGGCAAGGATATTGCCATTAAACTTAAGAAACTAGTAACAGAGTGATAGCACACACTATCAACTCATTTTTTGAACCAACATACCACAAATCATAGATTATGATGTTAATGGTGTATTATTTATAGCATATTTGCCTTAATTAATCCTGGTTCAATACTTAAAGACATTAATCCGACATAAATCATCTAAGATAACTATTTATAATTTATTTTTCTAATCAAATATCTAATAAGGATCTAATCTTAAATTAGCATATTAAGGAGGACAAAAATTGACAATAATACCACTTGCACCGATAGAAAGGCTTATCAGAAGTGCTGGATCTCACAGGGTTAGTGAATCCGCAGCAATAGCTCTTTCTGAAATACTCGAAGATTACGGATTGGACATTTCAAGAGAAGCGATCAAGCTGGCTGAACATGCAGGAAGAAAAACTGTAAAATCCGAGGACATTGCCTTGGCAAAGGATATGCTTTCCAAGAAAATGTTCAAATAATACAGTTTAATTTTTTTACCTAAACAGAGTAGATAGACTGATGCCACCTAAGGTAACTGCTGTTACCACCACACCTGCAATAAGGACACCTGCGGTTATAGCCATAAGCGCATGCCTGAAGCCTATACCGAAAACAAAGGCTGCTGCGCATCCGGACCATGCACCTGTTGCCGGCAGTGGAATGGCTACAAAGATAGCTAACCCCAGAGTGCCGTATTTTTCAAAGGTGTCCGAATGGTTATGGCGAGTACGGGTAAAAAGCCAATCGAAGAATTTGTTCCAGAACCTGAACCTGCGTAAATAGTTGGACACCGGCTCCAGATATAACAGAAGAGGTATAACCGGTATCATATTACCTATAACCGCAAGAAGATAGGCTTCTACCGGATGCATTTGATATTGAAGCAGTGCAATTGGTATGGCACCTCTGAGTTCAGCCACAGGTAAACAACTTATCAGAATGGTTGCGAGCCAGTGAGGAAAACTGTCAAAAAGATTTGTGAGTAATTGAACAACTGCCATTCTAGTTTCTTCCCCTTAATGTAAAATGTGCGATCAATGCTTCAAGCTGGATCCTTTCATTTGCTCCTTCGGCTATTCTGAAATCCACCTCTCCTATGACATCAATGAGTTCTACCATTTTTTCCTGAGGAATGGATATATTGAACATAGCCCGGTAGATCTGCCCAACCACGTCTTCACCTGAAAGGCCCTGATCAAGAAGGAGCTCGTCCAGATATTTGCGTGCAGCCATGAAATTGCCACTTAGGGCAGTGTTGATCAGATCTGTGATCTGTTCAGGACGAGCTGTGGCAGTGATCTTATAAATGGTATCCTTGTGTACTACATTATCAACAAGAGAAGCAGCCTGCAATGCATTAATGGCCTTGCGCATATCCCCCTGAGCTACATATTTGATAGCTTCCATACCGTCAGTTGCAACTTCGATACCTTCATTACTGGCAACAAAACGCACACGTTCGGTCACTGCATCATCCGAGAGAGGACGAAATCTGTAAACTGCACACCTTGACTGGATAGGTTCTATGATCTTTGAAGAATAGTTGCAAGAAAGAATAAAACGACAATTGTTAGTATAGCGCTCCATGGTCCTTCTTAGCGCCGCCTGAGCATCTGAAGTAAGAGCATCAGCCTCATCAAGGAAGATTATCTTAAAATCTGCCCCACCTATTGGCGATGTTTTAGCAAAGCTCTTTATCTTCGTGCGTACGACATCGATCCCTCTTTCGTCGGATGCATTTAATTCAGTGAAGTTCTCTCTCCATGAATCGGCAAATAGCTCCTTTGCAATGGAAACAGCTGTTGCTGTTTTACCTACTCCGGGGGGACCAGAGAAAAGCAAGTGTGGAAGGTTTCGACTCTTTACATAGGATTTGAGCCTTGCTATTGCCTCTGTTTGACCGACAATATCATCAAGTCTCATAGGCCTGTATTTTTCGATCCATATCTCTTCTTTAATGATTTGACCTCCCTTCCAGAAAATGAGTATTGCATAGATAGCAATAGGTATTTTTTAAACTTTCGAATCCAGCTATAGAAGAACGTGAAAATCAAATAAGAAAATAGATGTTGTGCAACACAACATCTTTACTTGTTCTTGTAAACTGAATCATAGGCATATTTGCCCACGATAGGTACTTTGAACTTCGCTCCCCTGTATGCCATTATGACGAAAGCCAGCAACAAAAATAGAGAGAGGAAACCTGCAAAATCAGCAAGCACCCATCCAAAATAGGGGATCCAGCCAATCAAAAATACAATCAGAGCCAGAGGTATAAATACCAGAACTGATTGCATGGCATGAAAACGGACGAACTTGTTCTGCCTTTCTATTAGTAGGAAAAGTATGCCTGTGAACCAGAAACCTATATAGCATAAAGCTGCAACAACGTTCTCGTTCAATCCGATAGATGTCTTGTATGTCATGGTACACCTCTTAACTCTATTGTGTGCTGTGGACATTTTTCCACACATATGCCACAGGCAGTGCACTTAGCCTGGTCGATCTCGGCCAGGAAATCAGTAACTATTATTGCCTGCACTGGACAGCTCTTTTCACATATCTTACATGCAATACATCCAACTGTGCATGCAGCCTTAACATCCTTTCCCTTATCATGAGAACGGCACTTAACATGCACCTTCTCAGATTCCTTTGCAAAAACAAGAATATCGTTCGGACAAGACGATATACAGAGTCCACAGCTTGTGCAAAGATTCGTATTAACATGCGGAAGTTTATCCTCCCCTATAGACATAGCACCAAATGGACATGCACGTACACAAGTACCACGACCCATACAGCCGAAATTACAACCTTTTTCTCCATCCGATAGCATCATCACAGCCTTACAGTCCTCGATACCCACATATTCGAACCTGTTGATGCAATTCACTCCACCGTTGCAGAGCACAAAGGGATATTCTTTTTCTCCCTCTGCCACTTCCTGCCCCATGATCCCGCCTATCTGCTTGGCAACCTCAAATCCGCCAACTGGACAACCATTGATAGGTGCATTCTCATTCACTACGCGCTGTGCAAAGTCAGAGCAGCCTGCATAACCACATGCTCCACAGTTGGCATTCGGCAGCACACTAAGAATTTCGTCCACAAGAGGATTAGTTTCCACTTTGAACTTACGGGAAGCAACCATGAGCATAACACCCACTGCAATGCCGAGGCCACCAAGGATGGCTACAGATTGTATTAGTAAAGTTGTAAGGTTCATACAGGTATCACCCAGAAGTAATTAACAAACGCCATTGATAGCATTAAAGCCAATAGGAATGCCTGTGGAAGACCCCTTATTGCCGTTGGGATGCTGACAAGTGTAGAACGCTCCCTTATAGCTGACATCATTAACATCACAATTGTATAGCCAAGGGCTGCAGAGAAAGCAAACAGCACACTCTGAATAAAATTGTAATCTGAACTTACATTTAACAGTACAGCACCAAGCACTGCACAGTTGGTACTGATTAAAGGTAAATAAATGCCTAAGGAGCGATACAGTGCAGGAATCTTTTTCCTCACAATGAACTCAACAAGCTGGACAAGAGCTGCAATTACAACGATAAAGGCAATGAGCCCAAGGAATTCCAACTTCAGCGGGACTAATAGATAAGCATACAATGGATAACATACGAGAGCGGAAATTGTCATCACGAAGATAACAGCACCTGACATACCCCCAGCACTCTTAACATCCTTTGTCACACCCACAAAGGAACAGAGACCGAGGAATTGTACTAGCAGGAAGTTATTAAGGAATAGGCCTTCCATGAAAATTGTGAACAGTGCTTTCTCCACCATTATTATTCACCCCTCACACGCTTTTTCTCTTTCTGGTAATTGATTATAGCCATCAATATGCCGATTGTCAGGAAAGCACCGCCCGGAAGGATCATTGTGGTAACAGATGGATTTACTGGAAGACTTATGAGAGTATGTCCAAATGTTACTATCTGCCCGGTACCAAGAATCTCGCGGATACCGCCTATGAGCATAAGAACAAGGAGGAAACCTGTTGATACTCCAAGTGCATCTATCACAGAGTAGAATGCATTATTTTTGCTTGCATAAGCTTCAGCACGACCTATGATGATACAATTGACAACTATGAGCGGGATAAAAACGCCCAGTGCCGCATACATTGGCGGAAAGAAAGCCTTCATAACCATATCCACAATCGACACAAATGTTGCTATGATTATAATAAACACTGGGAGCCTGACTTCCGATGGAGTTACTTTTCTTACAAGCGATACAAAGAGATTTGAGAATATCAGCACAAAAGCAGTGCCTGCTGCCATCCCTATACCATTTTCTACTGATGTTGATACTGCAAGAGTGGGACAAAGACCCAGTACCAGCCCGAATGTCGGATTGTCCCTAGTTATACCTCGAATAAATTCACTTAATGGATCCATTATCTCACCTTATGCCTCACTGCTTTTTATTGATTCGACTTTTGAGTTAAGGGCATCTACTACAGCCTGGGAAGAGATCGTAGCACCTGTGATGGAATCAATGGATCCACCAGAACTTGACAGACTTAGTTTACTAAGTGGGAGAGCATTGAACTGGTTCACAAAAGCGTCCTCTTTTATCTTTGATCCCAAACCGGGGGTTTCTTCCTGGGACAGGATACTCATTCCAGTTATCGTGCTGAATGTGGAATCAACACCTCCTACAACGACGATATCGCCCTTGGCACCCGTTTCTGAAGATAAGAATGTATATCCTATGGAGTTTCCAGATGCATCTTTGGCACGGTAATATATAATTTCCTTCTCACCTGTCTCAGCGTTCACCTGATCCCCATATACAGGCTCAAAGGTTGCATCCGGCATTACTTCCAGAAGCTTCAGATTCATCGCTTCCTGTTGATTCTTCTGAAGTTGTGCCTGAGTGGGCACATATGTGATACCTAGAAGCACAGCAGCCACTATGGATATAATTACAAGTTTACCTACCACAACAGCAAATTCTTTGTTACCATCACTCATCTGACAACACCTCCATCTTTAAGCCTGAAGGCAATTTGTTAATTATACGACCATACAATTTTCCAAGCAATCCTTCTGTTCCGAAGGAGGCCGGAGCGGTATTGACTTCTATGAAAGATGCCACACAATTTGCAAGGAACAGACCGTAGAATGTCGCCTCCACATAATTTGCAAAATAACCATAGATAGAGACCAGCAAACCGCATACTATTCCATAGATCAAACGGCCTTTCTTGGAAACCGGTGATGAGGGAGTATCTGTAGCAATGAAGAGTATACCGAAGAAAACAATACCTATCATTGAATACCTCAGCTCCCCGCTAAGGTCCAAAAATCCAAATAATTGTGAGAGGTACATCAAAGGATTAAGTACGCCTTCATTTGCCAGCTGGATAATTGATGACAAAACTTTCAGAGCCTGAGGGAAGATGACCATTGTAAGGAAAAAGGCCAGGGGAATCCTCCATTCGACATATCTTTTGTAAATGAGGTACACACCACCTATCAAAGCAATCGGGGATACCTCAACCAAAAAGCCTGCTCCTTGTTCAAGCAACAGATCAGATAACTGCCCGATGTGAGGTGTGGATGCAGGAGTCATAAAACCGCTCCACGCAGTCTTACAGAAGATCCAGGCAGCCAATACCGGATTAAAGACATAGGAGCCAATACCGCCAAAAGCAAGCTTACCAATCGCTATGGCAAAGAAAGAACTTACTACAGGAAGCCATAAAGGAACTTCCGGAGGCATCAAAAGAGCCAGCATGAGCCCTATAAGGACCGCATTGCCATTCTTTATAGTTACATTCTGTTTGAACACTGTCTGAATACCAAATTCTGTTGCCACTGCCGCGAGCACACTAATAAGAATTATACTCAAGGCAGGTATACCGAAGAAATATATGGATATAAGGCTCACGGGCACAAGGGCCAGTACCTTGCTCCACATAATTGATCTGAACGAAACGGTTGACTTTTTATGAGGGGGAGCAGATATAGTAAACGTCATTTATTCACCTCCGCAGGTGCAGTTAAGCTGAAGATTCGAAGACTCTTTCGCAGGTATGTCTTCATAAGCCATCTCAATAGCATCTTTAGCAAACCGTATCAACTGGAGAATGTGTATCTTGGAAGGACAGACCACTGCACATTTTCCACATTCTATACAATTTTCTATATGGATCTTCCGACATTCATCGAACCTTCCCTGGTCTGCCAGAACTGCGAGTTTGCTGGGAATCAATTCCACAGGGCATACGTCCACACATGCTGCACAATGAGTACACGCGATGGCTTCATCCCTTAATATGTCTTCCGGTTTCAGGAAAGAGATGCGAGTGGTTGTTTTCGTTACCGGGACTTCATCAGTGTACTGGGCAACCCCGGTCCTCATGCCGTTAGCGATAAGTTTACCTGATTCACTGGGATAACCTCCACATGCCTCTATCACATCCTTGAAAGGTGTGCCTATTCTGACCAGCACTTGAGGAGGACAATGTGCAAGACCTCCTAGGGATATAACCGTTTCATAGTAAGGTTTGCCCTGATATACAGCATCATATAGAGCTTTAGCCGATTTGACACCGCATATAGCCACACCCACATCTGCAGGAGTGCAGCCAACTGGCACCTTTTTGCCTGTTACATTGTAAGTGAAGAAATTGAGAATACGCTTACCGTATATACGCTTCTGAGAAACCACTACAATATCAGATCCCTGGTCCTTGAAATAATAGCCGATCTTGCGACTGCCTATAAGAGGGGCAACTTCCAGTTGTTTCCCTTCAAATCTTATACCGCTAAAAGCTGCTATGGACTCTGCATCATCACTACGTAGCACAATAGCTCCTTTTGCAGCTCCTGCGGCTTTCATGAGAAGTTTGAGAGCTTCCAGCATCTGAGTACCATATTCTTCTGGAGTGCTGAACTTACCCCCGATCCATTCAGAAGATGTGGAATTGATAAGTACTGTGTTTATCTTCTTACCATCGGGATTGAGCACGCTTTGTGTAGGTAGACCATAATGCTCCACTATACCTGAGTTCTTTATCAGTTCGATCAGATCATTTTGAGAAGGATTCTTAGTCGGAGAGAATTCCACTGTTTCATCGCTTTCAATGGTCTTGATGATAACGCTCAGTGCCTTATTTCCATCCGGATTTGGAGCCATCTCAATAGAGAGAACCTCACCACAGACACTTGAATGGACAGATGAATCGTTATTATCTTTGCAGTCACCGATCTTTTGACCGATGACCACCGAATCACCCTTTTTGACCATAGGAATACAAGGCATTCCTTTATGCTGTTTAAGGGGAATTATTACCTTCTCAGGTAATTTACTTAAACGTTTACTTTCCATTATAATTCACTCCTTAAATGCTGGTTCCCTCTCTATTTCAAGCGGTTTTTGCCCGGGTATGGTCACAAGGATCTCTGTAGTAGGAGTAGCGTTTCCTGCGGGATCCTTATCATACCCCAACAGCTTCCAGTTAATGGCAGGTGTGATATCATGACATTGAGTACAATTTGGCTGCTCCTCTGCAAAGTGTATCCTTTGAAGCTCTTCGGAGGATGAGGCACCGTGGCAGTCATTACATTGCAGTGGACTAGCCATACCAACATCATTGCCTGCAATGTTATGACTTATCTGGTAAAGGAGGTCAACACTCCTGAGAACTGCATTTGGATAATCAGGCTGTTTGTTAAGATCACCATCATAAGAGCTTATCTCAGAGGATGTGACAATACCATCACCGTTAGAATCTGCTGCCTTAACTGCAGCCGGAGGTATCGGGTTGCCCAGTGAAGAACTGTTATCCGGATAGTTCAGAACATCCCGGTCCAAACCTTCATCCCACCATACACCCTTAATCGAATTGAAAGTGTTAAGTTTCACACCTTCTTCATCTTTACTAGCCACCACAGGCAGTTTTTCATTATATATCCCCTTTGACCAGGCAAGCGTTGGTGTGAAATCAGATTCATGGTATGTTTCTTCAAGAACTCCATTCTCCCAGTTGAACCCGTTTATTGGAGTTACACCTGTAACATTGCCTCCTGGCAACAGAGGTATGTGACATGTTTCACATTCAATTGTTTCAAGGTGAGCATCAACCATACCTCCGTGAGAGATACCTGCATGACAGCCTTGTGCATCACAGCTCTTTACTGCCACATGATCATCATGTGTGGAATCAAGAGGAATTCTGCGGCCGACCTGGTGCTCCTCTGTTGCATGGCATTCCACACAATTTACACTTGCATGGACATCATATTCAGAAGAGTTAGCAGCCATCCATGTAACTGCACCGGTAACAGCTTCACCCTGATGGCAGGTACTGCTACATTGTTCCTTTCGGGGACCCGCATTAACATTATCGTGTATCTCAGTAACTATAGGAAGAGGAGTAAGAATGTTCAAAACATAACTTGACACATATAGAGGATCTTGCTGTGCTTTTTTGCTGGCCGCTTCAATTGCAGCTCCTTTTGCACCGGCAATATCCCTGGAAGCGATGCTTTCAACGCGCGCCTGATAATCATATAAGCCGTGCTGTTCGTGACAGACCATGCAGTCCACATCTGCACCATATTCCTCAAGATCTCCACCGCCCGGGTGCAATGGACCGTAAACGCTTAACCACGTATCTTTATCCATGTCACTCAACATAACACCCTGGCCTCTTAGAGAAGACCATTCAGCAAGGTCCTGTTGTACATGGAAAGATCCGGCAACTTCATCTTTTACCTTTAAATGACACCCCATGCACACACTATCAGACCATTTCTGATCCGTCATATAATGAGCTGCCATGACTTCATTTCCGCTATATCCTATGTAAGCATAAACACCGGATATGAAAAGCATTAAAATAGCAATGACAAAGAGAAAATTAGCTTTCATAATATGACCACACTCACTTTTCTGACACTTCCCCGGGAGTGTTGGAGGCAATATCTTCAAGCTGCTTTATAGCAACTATTATAGTATTCCTCAAACTCTGTTCATTTGCGATCTTCTGATCATTCGTGACATATTTGTCTATCTCGAATGTCTTGCGCACTACCCTTACATTAAAATCAAAAACCTTGTCCAGAATTCCTTTTTCAGGGGTCATGCCAAGGAAGTCAACATCCATGTGATTGCCGACTATATTGGATTTAAGTTCTATTTTCTCAAGAGGAGAACCGGGTTTCACATAGATGATATGATGTTTTACGATACCAAATTGCTTTTCGATTCCCCTCCATCCATACTCTTCCATTATTTGATGGATTGCCACAACAAGGTATTTGTCCTTGCTGGAACGTGAGCCGGTAGGTGAAGATCCACTGTGATCGCTCATAATTACACTTCCTTTGATCAAAGATTTCCGTGAAAGAACCAACTAAATGACTATTACAGTTCTGATTAAGTTTAAGATTGATTATGTCATTCCATAATCCATGATGTATAAAA
This sequence comes from Methanomethylovorans hollandica DSM 15978, assembly GCF_000328665.1. Lineage (NCBI taxonomy): Archaea > Methanobacteriati > Methanobacteriota > Methanomicrobia > Methanosarcinales > Methanosarcinaceae > Methanomethylovorans > Methanomethylovorans hollandica. The sequence continues at coordinate 409,332 of NC_019977.1, read as the reverse complement.
CTGTTACCATTGTCTTGATAACGATATTATCAGTATCATTCGTTATAAATTGCATTGACAAGGATGTGGCTAGCCAAGAGCCTATACCACAAATATACAATGATACCAGAAGCATAATGGATACTATAGTAACGATCAAAGTGGTTGACACTGACAGCACTCATGCCAGAATGGCTATAGATAATGCTTTTGAGAAAGTACACTATGTTGACTCCAGCATGGACTATTTCGACAACACCAGTGAACTTAGCAGACTTAACACTGATGCACAACTTTTCGATGCTAGTAACAATCTTACATACGTAGTCAATAAATCTATATATTATCAGCATATTACCCACGGGGCTTTCGACATTACAATATTACCTCTGCTGGATCTATGGAAGAGCAAGTTCGTACCCGGAGGCACACATCAGCCACCTGCTGAAAATGAGATCAGTGAAACACTAAGGCTTGTGAATGCCAGCAACATAACAATCAAAGGAAATGATATATTCCTTGAGGAAGGGATGAAGATCACACTCGGCGGGATCGCAAAAGGATATGCTCTTGACCTTGCCATAGATTCACTTCGCAAGGATGGAATTAGCTCCGGTTTTGTTGATGCAGGAGGGAATGGATATTATATTGGCCATAGACCCGATGGGACATCCTGGAGAGTGGGATTGCAGAATCCGAATATGAGCGAACAGGTGATAACTGTGGTCGGAGTCACAGATATGGCTATAGCCACCAGTGGCAATTATGAAAGGTATTTCAGCGAAGAAGCAAAGGTCTCGCATATTGCCGACCCTCGAACAGGATATCCTTCCCAGAACCTGATCAGTGCTACGGTTATTGCTCCTACTGGCATAGACTCGGATGCACTGTCAACTTCCGTATTCGTATTAGGAGAGCAGGATGGCCTTAAGATGATAGAGGAACTTGATGGCATAGAATGTCTTCTGATAACGAACGACAAAAGAATAGTAAAGTCTAGCGGCTTTGAAAAATATGAGGTCGCTTCAGCCTGAGAGTCACATTCACTTTATGATCAGGACAGATCAATCTCATGCAGGGTCTCATAGATGGGGCCCTGTGGAGTCAGAGTACTTTTCTTGAGCTTCACAGTATGCACTCTCATCAGGCCCACATCAAAATCCCTGAGAGGATCTATTACAGAGATGAGTTCTTTCTTTCGGGGAACAGGTAGATATGTGACTCTGGCAAGAGTCGCGTGCGGAATGAACTTACGTGGCTCTTTTTTAAAACCAATTTCTGAAAGCAATGCTTCCAATTGCCCGTGAAGACATGAATAATCACCAGCTGCACCCAACCATACTATCCTGGGATTCTTCATACCTGGAAAAGCGCCCACCCCGGAAATTTTTGAATTAAATGACGGACAATCCAGTCTGTTAAGAGCTGTGATGATCTCTGGTAGTTGTGCCTCATCAACATCTCCCAGAAACTTCAGGGTGATATGTACAATACTGGGATCTACTGGTCTTAATCCAGGCCCTATGAGCCTTGACTGTATCGCAGAGATCTTTCCATGGAATTCTTTTGGAAGGTCCACAGCTACGAATATCCTGAACACAAAAACACCTTTATAGAAGTGGAACTGAAAACATAAAATACTGGCGCTGCAAGCTCACATAGGTATCTTTAATAGAGATAAGATGATTATATAATAATCAATGTGAAGAGGGGACAAAATGGAACAAAAAGGAATCATCGCTGATTATTATAGCAGTAAACTGGAGGGCACAGGTGAAAGTGAGAATTGCATGCAAAAAAATAATGTTTTCATCGAAACGGCTGTGAAGCTTGCCGAAGGACTTGGCTCTTCCGCTATAATCCTGGCTGGTGACTTTTGTTTTGTAGATGTCATTACGGATATTCCCATATATCATGCTTTCAGTGATCAGAAGGAGCTCATAGATCATCTCATATTCTCTACCGGGGAAAAGGGAGTAAGCACATTCACCAACAAGATGATCGACAAATCTTATCATAAATTGGAAGAGCTGGAAAACATATCTTCTATAGAACATGTTCTGGGGAATATTTCGGGAGGAACGGTTGTCGGGATCGTGGGCAGCATAGATTCTTGTGCCATAGTTGTCCACGATCTTAATGAGAGCGACATGGTAAAAAGAATAAGAGAGTGTGGAGAACGCGTATCTCCTGAAGTTGTACGTGCTGTTTTGAACATTTGTTTTGATATTGCCACAAAAGGACGTGAAGGCAAAAAAATGGGTACAACATTAATTGTAGGTGATGTGGATGAAGTCATGCATAGGTCACATCCTCTGATCATTAACCCATACCAGGGACAAACACCTGAGGACAGCAATATCCTTGAAGAGCACAACTGGGAATCAGTTAAGGAACTTGCACAGCTGGACGGAGTATTTGTGATCTCAGAAGAGGGAAAGATACATGCGGCAGGCAGGTATCTCGATGTGGATGCCAGAAACATCAATATTGATAAGGGCCTTGGAGGAAGACATGTATCCGCTGCAGCTATCACAAGAGATACTGTCGCCGTGGCTTTCATTGTATCAGAATCTGGTGGTGTAGTGAGGATCTACAAAGATGGAAAAGAATTGCTCTGCATCGATAAACCGCAAAGGTGTATCCCAGCATAATAGTCTTTAAAAAAAGAAAGACCGGTTAGAGCCGGCCATATATTTTCGAATTTCTGCTTTACATTGGCATTTTCATCCCAACTGCATTCAAGACCAGTGCAGTGGCAAGGTAAAGTGCTGCAAGACCTGTGATAAGGGTTATTGCTCCTGCGACTCCCAGTGGCAGCATTCCAAAGAATACCGCTGCAAGACTGAAGAAAGTTAGGTCTAGCACTATAAAGACCACAGTTAGCATCTTTAAACCAATCTTTAATGTACCAAGTGTGAGCAAAGTTGCTATGATACCCCATACAAGTGTGAAAAATCCCATAGATGTAGCACTTGCTGCGTCCCATGTTGCATTGAAAATTCCTAGTGGAGCGAGGTTTATGTATGAAAAGCCGAGCCACCAAAGACCGAATATGGTGAATGCGGTTGCACCGAATGTGTCACCTTTCTTCCATAACTGCAGACCAGCGATCACTTCTGCAATGCCACCAAGCATAATTGCCATTGCAATTACCATAAGTGCGTCTGGGAGTATCCCCATGTTTAAAAGTCCTGCGAATGTAGCTGCAAACCCAAGACCGTAGAAACCTACTGCAGCCGGACTTCCAGCTGTAGTATCTTTAATTGTAACTTCTCCTTCCATAGTTTGTCACTTCCCAAATATATAATGAATATTACGATCGTAGAGATTTATTAATGTATAGTTGTACTACCCTTGAAAAAGAATGGGCTACATGATGATAAATTTAAAGTTATTTACACTGCATGCTATCCAGACTTAGCCAAACACCTCCTACACAAGACACTTTCTAATAGCAGTATTTATGTGTTTTGTTTCTTTTTAGGAAAGAGGAGAAATCAAACAGGAGTGATTTATAGCATAAACCTAGTAGTAGACTCCATAAACAATTTAGAGTCTGAAAATACGGTTATTAAGAAATAAAGCGCCAAAAAGAGGTTATTATCATTAATAAAGGTGAAAAATGACTTTGTCATTTGAATTTACAAACCAGTATAAGTATATATATGATGCAGCGGATATGTGGAACGACATATTTAAATATAAAAAGAGAGAATGATTATGCTTTTAAAGAGAGATAAGAAAGTGCACCCCAATAACTTCTATCATATCCTGAACCGCAGCAGAGCTGCAATTCCACCCAGCGCCAGCAATTTCTGCCCAGGCTCAAAATCTGTGCTGAAAACAACTATACTTCCCTGGGAGTGTTCAACTGCCTGTAAAAAAGTATCTATCTCTCCTTTTTCTCTTTCTGCTCTCAGTAATTCATCACATATAAGAAGTGTATCTATCGCCCCATAGCCAAGAGCCATCTGAACTTCAGAGAGCCCGTAGGCTACTTTGCCGTTAATTGCTATTTCTCTTAAGAGATCATCCATGAGCCTGGATTCACGAGCTATCCTTGATTGCTCCATGATCCTGTCAACTGCACCCCTTCGCAGCACTTCCTGAAAGCCGGACATGCCAATTGATGAAGTGTCTTCAAAAACGATCTTTGAAGCCATATCCGGCTCTTTTTCTTGAACTAGCTTGAAAAAATCCTCTTTTGTAAAACCCGGTCCTGCAAGTACAATAGACTCTGAGCCGGAAATGGCATGTACCAACTGGTCGAGGATCTCCTGGAAAAAGACAGTCCTCATATTACCCTCGCCTTTGCCTGAAGACTGCGTGATATGAGAATAAACCTCGATACCATAATGCCTGACAAGACCAATATCCGCATCTCCTTCCTCTACGCCCACAATAATAACAGATGGCCTCTTGGAGGCTATTTCAGCTTCATCTATTCTCTCAAGCTGATCCTTCTTCCAGACCTTGATGATGGACAGATCCGTACCACCCTCAATATTGAAAGTATGATGAGAACCAATATCCATACCGTGCTCTATAACACCATGTACCCTGAGCCTGTTGGAGAATTTATGGAATTCCAGACCCTCCACCCGTACTCCAAGTCTCACTGTTTTCTTCTCTATTTTTTCCGGGCGCAATTTATCGGTTGCAGCATCGGCTTTTCTTTTAGTTACAGCAAAAACAAGGTCACCAGCCTCAATTATATATTTGAGATGCCACAGGTCATCAAGAGTTTCAGCTAAGACAGATATTTCCCCTTCATTACCCCGCAGGTTTTTTTTCATCACTCTCATATTAGCACCTCAATAAAATGATCATACAAGCAGCATCGTAAAAATAATTGCTATAGAAGCAACTCTGATAAATTTGATCAAGACTTAAAGTCGGATTCTCCCGGCGGTAACATCATAGCTATCTTGTCAGGAGAAGCGATCTGTTTTACATATGACGCATCACCTATTGTATCCACGTACTTCCTGTATACCTTTTTTGCTATATCGTTTTGGTTGAATTTGCCTGGCACCAGCTCTATAACATGCTTCGCCCTTGTGCTTATTGCAGAAAGGGGGCCGCCTATTACCCTTGTCTGTTCACCCATTTCAATACCAACCGCAACTCCTACTGGCACATCTTTTAGATAGTTCCTTTCACCCCGGATAATGAAAGACCCTTTCTTCACGTATTCGCCTGACTCCGGAGTTTTTGAAACCTGTGTTGGATTTACCCAGTAACAGTCTGCACTGAACTGACCTGATTTCCAGACACTTGAATATGACACTACAAAACGAGCTGCCTCCTCAATGGTCTGTGACGGTACTTCTTTACCACCTGTTTTTATCACTGTCAGTGGTGCACCTGGCATCTGGGTGTGCAGTACAATGTCCCGCTTTTCCATGTACTTTACAAAGATCTCCTCATTGGTATCAGCATCTCTCCCACCTATTACCAGGAAACCATCAGATGAAACAAACCATCTGAATCTATCATACCACTGCTTCTTAATACGAACAGTACCTCTTTTCCTGGTAGCAGTTTTTTCTTTTTTCTGCATAGCCAGTTTTGTCTGCTCAATAGACCTTATAGCACCTTCCTGTTTTTTTGCCAGTTTTTTGGACCTTTCGTAATATACCTGAGCATTCTGAGGAACGGTCTTAGTTACATCTATATTCGTTTTCATACCCATTAGGTCAAGCACCACTATTCCTGTAGCTGAGTCTATGCTCAATATGGACTTGGCAGCCGGAACAGAATCCTTGGCAGCCTTTATGGTGGACTTTATCTGATCCCACGAGTAACCTTTATCCCTTGCAATGGCAAGTACTTTTAAAACATCTTCTACAGCCTGATAATTAGCATAAATTGTTTCTGCAATGGACGTGTGTTTCTCTGATTCTTTACCATACTTCTCCACAGCTTCTTCCTGCTGCCTTAACCTGCGCTCCAGAAGATCAACTTTTTCTTTTTTTACCGAAAATGCCTGTTCGGTGATAGACGCAGCTTCCCTTTTGCCAAAATACTCATCCAAGGCCTTGTTAAATGAGGGATAGCGCTCTTTTGTCAGTTCACGGTATACTTCCAGTTCAAAAGGTACGACATCTATTGACTGAGCGGTATCCCCTTCACCTTTCATTATGATACAGGGGTCTAATTCCCCTGTCTGCAATGGAGAGAACATATCCTTCATTGCCCGAAGGAGTAAAGTTATTTCCTCTGAGCCTACTTCCGAAACAGGAAGGTTCTTTTTGATCCCGGCCCTGGAACATACTTCCTCTGAAAGAAGACCGCCCAGATTGAACCGGGTTGCAATTGTGCGCACCACATCAGAATCCGACGATCTGAAAACTGCAAGCATTTGTTCTTCACTTGCATCAAGAGGACTTATCTGTGCTTCAGGATAACTGTATATCTCACCACTTCTTACCCTGCGACCTTTAAACGTTGTAGGGTTCATAGGAAGAATGATGCGCCTTTCATTGTCAATGAGGACAATGTTGCCTCTGGCAAAAAGCTCAGCTATTAAGACTGTCTCCACACCGCCCCTGACAAAACCTATTTCGATTATCCTGTCAAAATCATACTGCTTGATGGATGTTATCCTGCTGCTCATTACGTGTTTACGCAGCAGCATGGGAAATGACTGTGGTAGTTTGGGACTCGGAGAAACATACTGGCTCAGATGAGCCCTCTTTCCGGCCTGTATTATGAAATCTACCCGACCCTTACCGAAAACGAAGAGGTTAAAACGTATCTCATCTTCCAGTGGCTGATATATTTTCCCGACCTTGGCATCAATAAGCGAGAGCTCACCTGAGCTAAGTTCTGCCACAAGAGCTGCAACATCTGCACTTGCCATTTCCTCTTTCATAAAGCGACTATAATGCAGGTGTTGACTATAAGGTTTATGACAAGAAAGTAACATTAATGATAATCTGGCCATTGAGCCAGGAATAAGAAAGTAAAACAACAAAAGTGCGAAAATGAACGAAAGAACACGGAATTATCTTGTTAGCAGGTTCCAGACATACTACTCACAAGCTGAGATACACCTCCCCCCTGAACACATGGCTCGTGAGTGGGGATTTATTCCTTTCAGCGACAGTTCTGAAACTTTTATGAAAAGACACATCGCTTTCGGCTCAGAAGGGGAAATAAAGGACTATCTTAAAGGAATATCCCCTGCGCATGCCTATTATTCTGTTGCATACTATGAGTATCCCAGCGCACCTAAAATGAAGGAGAAGAACTGGCAAAAGGCAGATCTGATCTTTGATATAGACTCCGACCATCTTCCAGGGAAGATCAATTCGTATGCTGAAATGCTCGAAAAAGGAAAGAAAGAGACTTTTAAACTTATGGAATTTCTGCTTGATGACTTTGGATTCGAGGAAAAGGATGTACATATCGTATTCTCTGGAGGAAGAGGATACCACTGCCATATAACAGATCCTTCGGTACTGCATCTGGAAAGCCCTGAAAGACGCGAAATTGTTGATTATGTAAGTGCAAAAGGAATGGACCTTGAGAGGATACTTGATACAAAAGAAGTAAGCGGGGACGCCGGAAGAGAGAGTGCGCAGATGATGGTATTTCCTTCGGAAGCTGAAGGTGGGTGGAAAGGAAGGATCAATAGATATTTCATTTCTTTTTTAAAAGAAATAACTGCCAGAGATGATGCCGAAGAGATCCTTAGAGGATTCAAAGGAGTAGGCGAGAAAACTGCCCGACAGATCATAGAAGTATTCAGGGATGATTCACAGATAGAAGTATTGAAAAAAGGAAATATTGATGTTCTATCCGTAGTGAATAAAAAAGTTATCAATGCACTGATAGAAGAAGGTATAAGGAAAATGTCAGCAGTTGTTGATGAGCCTGTTACAGCTGACATTAAGCGTTTGATACGTCTCCCAGGGTCTTTACATGGCGGTTCTGGGCTAAAGGTCATGTCCTTAACGATTGATGAACTTGAAAAGTTCGAACCTTTAAGAGATGCGGTGGTCTTCAATGATAAATTGACAAGGTTAAAAATCATCAAGCCCTTTGCAGTGCAGATGAAAGGAAAAGATATCGAGGTGGAACCAGGAGAGCAGGAACTTCCTGAGTATGTAGCTGTACACCTTCTGTGCAGAGGAGTAGCTGAAATATGACACAATTAAGAGATATGCAAAGGATATGCTACACAGTGAAGTGCTTATTCCCTCAGAACCTTATTTTGGGATTTCTTTAAGAGCACGACAAGCCTCAGAAAATAAAAACTTAATGAACCGATTTTGTATTTTGATTTCTTCTGACAACAGAATGAACTGAATTTATGTAAAGACCTTCTTACTCAAAAGAGGATAATTGATTTGTATTTAGATATTATTTGTATTTAGACATTAATTATGTAATGCCTGAAAACAGTGATGTTTCCGGGAAAAAATATAGTAGCATAAAAAGTAAATAGACATATCTACACATTAGTCTACAAAAATAAAAGGTGACAAAATGTTCTGCTACCAGTGTGAAGAAACAATGAATGGGGAAGGCTGCACAAAGAACGGTATGTGCGGTAAGAAAGGGGAAATCGCAGACCTTCAGGACGATCTCATCTATGTGCTTAAGAGCATTGCATTCTACAACCAGAAAGCAAGAGAGGCAGGTATTTCTGAGAAGAACACTGATGAGTTTATGCTCGATGCATTGTTCTCAACAATAACGAATACAGATTTCAGAACGAGCGGAATTCAGGACCGCATCGACAGAGGGCTCAAACTCCAGAGTGAGATCAGGCAAAAACTCCAGGATAATAATCTGCTTAATGAGAAAGATCTGCCTGAAATCGCAACTTTGACCCCTGAAAACCTCAAGGACATAAATACCTGCATTCTTACAACAGAGGACGAAGATATCCGATCATTGAGAGAACTATTGATCTATGGTATCAAAGGAATTGCAGCATATGCACATCATGCTATGATGCTTGGACGTTATAATAAAAAAATCAATAAATTTATAGAAGAAGCTCTTGTGGCAACCACGGATGACAGTCTAACTGATAAGAAGCTTATCTCACTGGTCCTAAAATGTGGGGAAAAGGGTTTTGATGTAATGGCGGAACTTGACATGGCAAATACCGCTACATTCGGAAATCCAGAACCTACTTTGGTCAATATTGGAACAAGCGACAAACCTGGTATCCTCATCAGCGGACATGACCTGCATGACCTGAAACAATTATTGGACCAAACCGAAGGAACAGGGATAGATGTATACACTCATGGAGAGATGCTACCTGCAAATTCATATCCTGAATTTAAGAAGTACGGACACCTGATAGGAAACTACGGCGGATCATGGTGGCGCCAGCAGCAGGAATTCGAGAGTTTCAACGGACCGATATTACTGACGACCAATTGCATAGTTCCACCAAGGAACAGCTATATTGACAGATTATACACTACGGGTCCCGTAGGTTATGATGGTGCCACACATATTGTGGCTGAAGATGGTAAGAAAGACTTCTCAACAATAATCGAGCAGGCAAAGACCTGCGAGCCCCCGGTACAACTGGAAGAGGGTACCATTATGACAGGCTTTGCTTACAATTCAGTACTATCTAACGCAGATAAGATCGTTAATGCCGTCAAAGCAGGCAAGATAAAGAAGTTCATTGTTATGGCAGGATGTGACGGACGTCACAAGGAGAGACAGTATTATACTGATTTTGCAGAAGCACTTCCACAAGATGCTGTTATACTTACAGCAGGGTGTGCAAAATATCGTTACAACAAACTTAATCTTGGAGAAATTGATGGGATACCAAGAGTACTGGATGCAGGACAGTGCAATGATTCATTTTCACTGATCGTCATTGCACAAGGACTCATGTCCAGACTTGGATTTATCGATGTTAACGAAGCTCCGATCTCATACAATATAGCATGGTACGAACAAAAAGCAGTTCTTGTATTGCTTACCCTTCTGAGGCTTGAAATACGCAATATTACCCTTGGCCCAAAGCTACCGGCATTTATCTCACCAAATATTCTCAAGGTCCTGGTGGAGAAGTTCAATATAACACCAAACAGTACTGTAGAAGCAGACATGGAGAGACTATTAAAATAAGACACTCAAATACGAAAAAGAGGAGATGTCAGAGAGGATCATAATTAATCCTTGTTTTAAAGTCTTTTCTGGGTTTCAGGTAAGAAATAGCGTCTAATGTCTCCAATTCTCTGTTTTTCTTTTTTTTTAATTTTTAGATTTTGAATATAGCATCTGGCATCCTAAAAAAAGTATAACATAATTAAATGAAGTAAAAACACAAAAAGAGAAAGTTATGTACCTTAATCTGAGATATATAGTATGAGCAGTAGGTTTTAGGGTCTTGATAACAAAGGAGGTATCACCACACTGATGAACAATAAAGGTTTAAAGGTTGACGGAGTGTCATATACATCCCAGCAGGCCCAAAATGAAGGATGTAACTATTGTGTTTTAAAGTTAAAAGGAAAACTACTATGGTGAATGAGTTGTCGAGACTGGATCTCAATTATGCGGCAGTGCACCTGATGTGCAGAGGTGCGACATAATATGGATAGGACAGAATTAAAAGATATCCTGCGCAGTGAGAGCAGTTCTTCCCTCAGGTCCTTAAGTTCCGATTTCTATGAGAATGTAGCTAAGTACATCCGGGAACTGGAAGACGAGATCAGACTGATCAATAACCCCAGATCTGTTGAATCCAGAATGCTGGAAGATGAACTGCAGAGCGCCATCACAGACATCGAAGTAATATTCCTCCGCAGGATAAAAAAGATCACCACAAGGGCAACTTCAAACGCATTTTCAAAAAAATCACCGAATCAGGATATGGATAAACTATTGCCTGCTGAAAAGAAGATCTATGATTCTGTATTATCTGCCATTAACTCTGCAAGAGGAGAACTACTGGAACCGATCCTTAATCCAGAGGTATTATCGTCTTCAATATGTATACCTTCCAGAGAAAGTGCTTCAATAAATGTTGCTCTGCAAAAACATGTTCACGGAGGAAATTCCAACCCTAGTACTTTGGAAGTGACTGAAAGAACAGAAAGAGCACAGGGAATACCTGAAGAAAGTATTCCAGACGTAATAGGCAAAAGTAATATAAATGAAGAGTTCGTTGTTGTGCGAATACTGAAGGAGATACCTACCTTTAAGGCTTTAGATAATCGTAATTATGCACTGCGTGCAGAGGATATTGTTGTTTTGCCGACCCTTAATGCGCAAGGTCTTGTGAAACGCAACGTTGCACACATCATCAAGGAACTATAATTCAGATCAATAAAGGTGTAGATAATGAAGATCCCAAAAAGATTCAGAACACACTGCCCTTTCTGTAAAAAACACACCGAACATGTGGTGGAGAGGGTGAAGAAAGGAAAAGCTTCCTCACTGACACATATAGAAAGACAGAAGAAACGCCAGATAGGAATAGGCAACAGCGGAAAATTCTCAAAGGTTCCAGGTGGAGATAAACCCACTAAAAGGATATTCCTCAAGTACCGCTGCTCAGTGTGCAATAAATCACATCAGAGGCCATGTTTCAGAGCAAAGAAATTCGAATTTGCGGAGTGATGATCAATGTCAAAACCAAAAAGCAGATTCTTACGTGTCAAATGCAATGACTGTGAGAACGAACAAGTTATATTTGGAAGTGCAAGCACCAAGGTAACATGCCTGGTATGCGGCAGGACCCTCGCAGAGTCTACCGGTGGCAAATCAACTATAACAACACACATCCTGGAAGTCCTGGAATAAGTGTACAAAAAGTGATCAGATGGATATCAATGAGTGGCCAGATATTGGCGATTTTGTAGTATGTACGGTAAAGGACGTAGTGGACTTTGGTGCATATACCACACTTGAGGAATATGGCGGTAAAGAAGGATTCATCCATATTTCCGAGATCAAGGCCGGATGGGTAAAATACGTACGTGATTACGTTCGTGAAGGTCAGAAAATTGTATGTAAGGTCCTGAAAGTGGATACTGGTCGCAGACACATTGATCTGTCCCTCAAAGATGTCAATGAACACCAGAAACGTGCTAAGATCCAGGATTGGAAAAATGAGCAAAAAGCTATAAAATGGCTCCAGTTCGTTGAAGAGGAAACAAAAATAAAAGATGAAGAGCTAGATAAGCTTAAGATCAAACTTCACGAAAGCTTTGGAAGTCTGCATTCTGCTTTTGAAGAAGCTGCCATCAACGGAGAAGCTCCTTTTGAGGAAATGAAACTCGAAGAGAATGTAGTTAAAAGTATCCTTAGAATCGCCCAGGAGAATATAAAACTCCCGTTCGTTCATATCGCTGGTTTTGTAGATCTGAACTGTTATCTGCCCGAAGGGATCGAAGTGATAAAAAAATCACTAATGGCTGCTGCCAATGAGATCCAAAAAGAGGGAATAAAGGTAGAGATCACATACACAGGTGCTCCAAGATACAGGATCAAAGTAATTGCACCTGACTATAAGACTGCTGAATCTGTATTAAAAAATGCTTCTAATGCTGTTATCACTACAATACACAAACTGGGTGGCCAGGGAGTGTACCATCGTCATAACGAAAGTGTAAAGGCGTGATATACTGGTGGGTTCCAGGATAAAGAAGTGCGTCCAATGCGGGCAGTATACTTTGAAAGAAACATGTACTCATTGCGGAGGAAAAGCGGGTAACCCTTTGCCCCCGCGTTTTTCACCGCTTGACCCCTATGGAAAATATCGCAGGATTGCAAGGAGTAGGGATACCAATGCGCGAGAACAGGGTAATTCATCTAGAAAAGAATGTTGATATAAAAGATCCCATAATGATCGTGGGACTTCCTGGCGTGGGCCATGTGGGAAAACTTGTTGCTGAACACCTTGTGGAAGAACTTACGTCCATAAAACTCATAGAAATATATTCCCCTCATTTTCCTCCCCAGATTCTCGTTGATGAGAACAGCGAGATAAGAATGGTCAACAACGAGATATATGTATGTAAAGCAGAAAAACATGATCTTCTTATACTTATTGGCGACCATCAAAGTAATACTACCAATGGACATTACGAACTCTGTGGGTTGTATCTTGATCTCGCTGAAGAGATGGGAGTGAAAACGATATACACTCTGGGAGGATTCCCAACCGGGCAATTAACTCACATTGATGAAGTCCTGGGTGCAGTGAGCCGAGCTGAAATGAAAAGCAGGCTGGAAGAGATAGGAGTGCAATTCAAACCAAACGAGCCTGGAGGAGGCATTGTGGGCGCTTCAGGTCTAATGCTTGGATTGTGTAAACTTAGAGGTATTGATGCTGCATGTTTAATGGGCATGACCTCAGGTTACATCGTTGACCCGAAGAGCGCTCAATCATTGTTGAAAGTAATCTGCAAGCTATTTGATCTGGACATAGATGCAGGTCCTCTTGAAGAGCGCGCAAAGGAAATGGAAAAGATAGTTGCCAGGCTTAAAGAATATGAGCAGCAGCAACAGCAACAATCCCAGATAATGCCAGAGATCGGAACCGGAGAAGAGGATCTAAGATACATAGGGTAAACCCATGAAGATCAATGCAGATCTGCATCTGCACTCTAAATATTCAATGGCATGCTCCGATCGGATGGAATTGCCTACAATGGCTACAGAGGCTTCAAAGAAAGGAATTGATCTTGTAGCCACCGGGGATTGTATCCATCCTAAATGGCTTGAGGAAATAAAAAGAGCAGCCATTGATAATGAAACTATAAGGATCGATAACACTGATTTTATACTCACAACTGAGATCGAAGATAGATCCAGAGTACACCACCTTCTAATCCTGCCGTCCATATCCAAAGCAGAAGAACTCGCTGTCGAGATGGAAAAACATGGAGATATTAAGACTGACGGCAGGCCTACGGTTCTTATGGATGGTTGTGAAATTGCCGAGGCTGCAAAGGATATAGGTGCATTAATAGGGCCCTGCCATGCATTCACTCCCTGGACCGCCATGTATGCAGCACATGATTCTCTACAAGATTGTTATAGAGATATGACAGAATACATTTCTTTTGTTGAACTTGGACTCAGTGCGGACAGTGACTACGCAGACCGCATAAGTGAACTGCATAGGCTTACATTCCTTACGAATTCCGATGCTCACTCCCCAATGGCCAACAAGCTTGCTCGGGAGTTCACACAATTGGAAGTTCCGGAAGTAACTTTTGAAGGGCTTGAAAAAGCGATCATGAGAAAAGAAGGCTATGGTCCGACACTTAACGTAGGGTTCTATCCCCAGGAAGGCAAGTACAGCGAATCTGCATGTATCAAATGTTTTACGCATTACACTATGCAACAAGCTGTAAGCCTGAACTGGAGATGCAGCAAGTGCAGAGGCCAGATAAAAAAAGGCGTAAGAGATAGAGTTAACGAGCTTGCAGACCTGGATGAGCCTCAGCATCCTGATCACAGGCCCCCCTATGTGCACCTGGCACCTCTTTCTGAAGTGATAATGATGGCATTGGGGCATGCCAGCATAAACACCAAGGGCGTACAAACGGCCTGGAACTCCCTGGTGGAAAGATTTGGCAGTGAGGTTAAAGTGCTCCTGGATATCCCGGCTGAAAATATAGATTTTGTGGATCGTAAAATAGTAAATGCGATCATGGCCTTCAGAAATGAGGAGATCATTATCCATCCGGGTGGAGGAGGACAGTACGGCTGGCTGGAATTGCCTGCAAATAGAAACAATCGTCCCCCTCTTTCAGAACCTGAAGCTGGACACACAGACAAAAAAGAAAAACAGAAATCTCTGTTTGATTTCTGAATCGCCACGATATCTATATAAAAGAGTAAAACCTTCATCCAGTTCGCAACAGCGGTGCCGAGGTGGCAGAGCGGACCAATCCAACGGAATAATTGCCCAGGAGTCTATATGCGATCGGCTCGAGACCGGTTTCCCCTGACGGGGTGCTTGGGTTCGAATCCCAACCTCGGCGTGAACTTCACAGTCATAAGCCCAACAATTTCACCCAGCTTATTCACAGAAGAACAAAGCACTATTTTTGCTTTTGTGGACGTATTGTATGCAGAAGGCTTGTCGGAGGCAGGGATCATCAAGTACCTGAGCCATTTGAACATCCTCAGCCCGGTTTTGCGGATCACGGAAATGGAGTATAAGAAGAGGAATGATTTTCCTGCTAATGTTCAATATTGATTTGGATTATATTATATTTTCAACTTTCTCCATTTATAATTGAAAACTGAATCAAGTTCACTGATGTAATCTTCCTTCTTTATCCATTTATAGTTGTTAACTTTTTGTTTGAAACTTATAGTATTGACGTAACTACCTATTCAATTTGATTTTACCATTCATAAGTTACAAACCATAGTGTTTAACTATAAATAATCCACTTCTAGGGATACCACTTTCTTTATTCACTACCAATGCAGTAAGTAATGGCTCCTGCATTTAATGTTTACCATGACATTATCTTTGCACAATACCTCCCTAGATATTGTTTTTCATCACGAAAGAATTATAAATTTTAGATTCCACATAAGACTAATAAAACAATATAAGAATATAATAAAAGTAGAATGCTACAATCAGGTGGAACGAAAGAGATATTTACAAAAGAAGAATTAATACACCTGATGAGAAGCCAGCTACAGAAACATGCTTTTTTTTATTTGCTGTTTATCGGTATATTTATCCTGCTGGTTTGGTCGATTATTAGTATGGGTCAAAGGTTAGAGTCACCACTGACTGATTTTCCTGACATCAAAATAAACAGTCAAAACCATTTTGAAGGATATAGTGATCTGGGAACGCTTATAACCCAATACTTAACACAGAATTTAGACCATCCACTTGGACTTATGTTTTTGCAGATCGCTGTCATAATCCTAATGGCCAGACTTTTTGGATTCATTTTTTCTTTTATAGGTCAGCCCAGCGTCATCGGTGAAATGACAGCCGGAATTGTGCTTGGACCATCCGTGGTTGGTATATGGTGGCCACAATTGAGCAATTTCCTGTTTGCACCGGCTTCATTGGGCTGGATGGAAACTTTGAGCAATCTGGGACTTGTACTGTATGTATTTATTGTTGGTCTGGAGCTGGACCCAAGTTTGCTGAAAAACAAAGCACATACCGCTTTGATCGTCAGTCACGCCAGCATTGTAGTACCTTTCTTTTTAGGAGTTACTCTAGCATATTTTTTATATACAGAGTTTGCACCTAAAGGAGTTACTTTTCTCTCATTCAGCCTCTTCATGGGTATTGCCATGAGCCTGACTGCATTTCCGGTATTGGCAAGGATAATACAGGAGCATAAGCTGACACAATCTACCCTTGGTACGCTGGCACTTACCTGTGCTGCAGTTGATGATGTCACAGCCTGGTGTATGCTGGGTGCTGTTGTTAGCATAATCAGGGCTGAATCAATAATGACCTTCCTTGTTACTGTTATTATGTCAATATTGTACATTTTGTTTATGTTCTACCTTGTGCGTCCCGTGCTCAGATTCCTCGGGGAAAGATTCGCCATCCAAGAAAACATGAGCAAAGGGTTCATTGCCACGATGTTTGTCGTGCTTTTTCTATCAGCCTTTGCCACCGAGACCATTGGCATTCATGCCCTTTTCGGAGCTTTTCTTGCAGGAATGATGATGCCTATACAATTTGATTTCAGAAAATCATTGATTTCCCGTATAGAAGATGTCAGCTTAGTGATCTTGTTACCTCTGTTCTTTGCTATAAATGGTCTCAAAACAGAGATCGGACTGTTGAACGAGAGTTATTTGTGGTTTATTTGCTTTTTGATAATATTGGTGGCAGTTGCAGGAAAATTTGGGGGAAGCGCTGCAGCAGCCCGCTATACCGGCCAATCCTGGGCTAACTCTCTGGCTTTGGGAGCGCTGATGAACACACGGGGATTGGTGGAACTGGTTGTCCTGAGCATCGGATATGAACTGGGAATTCTAACTCCTACCGTCTTTACCATGATGGTTCTGATGGCTCTTGTAACCACATTTATGACCCGCCCTATGCTCTGGGCCATTGAACGATATTTCCCAAGGGTTGATTAATACTGGTCCAAAAAGCAAAGCCTTATTTTAAGGCTTCTTTTTATTTTTAGATGTTAACACAACAAAGCATGGCCACATTTGTATCTAGGTAATGCTTCCTCATACACTTCCCTAAAATATTAAAGTCCGGCTACATGAAGCACCTTTTTGATATTCTGCAAAATAGTAGTTCATAGTCTTACTGATACCCTTATTGCCACAACATCAAATCCAAGATGCGTTGCGGTAAGCCATCAAGCTATTCACTGTAGAATAAAAGAATTTCATAATTTTTCACATTGATGGAAGAGATTAATGGTGTTTGCTGAAAGTAAGTATGAAAACAGCACCTGAAGGGGAATTGTCCTCTGCGCTAATTGAACCATACCGGCTCATTATCGTCTTTGCTATGTAGAGTCCCAAACCAGTGTTACCTTTTTCTCCATATTTGAAACCCTCTTTGAAAATATGCTCCTTGATACTTGGAGGAATACCACTACCATTGTCAGCTATCCGCATGCTGCATACATTGGTATCATTTAATTTCACAGTGGTCTCTATATGAGTAGCAGCACCATGATTGACAGCATTAGTAATAATATTGTCAACTACAGAAAAAAGTCCCTCGTCAGCCATGACAACGCAGCTACCATTCATACTTATTTTCACAAGGTGATTTCTAGAAACCTCAGTTACTACATCATGAAGGTTGTATGGCTTAAGCTCATATTGATTCGAAATCGTCTGTTCAAGGTTCCGCATTTCATTTATCTTCTTGAGACAACGCTTAACTGACTTCTGGGAAAGTTCCAGATACTTCTTATCACTATTTTCTTCAAAAACCTCTAAAGACATTGAAATAATACTCAAATCATTGGAGATATCATGCCTCATGATTTTATTAATAACCTTAAGCATTTCATGGAGTTCTTCCTGAGATTCCTCTAATTTTTTGTTCTTTGTTATGTCCTTGATGACCATCACAACCTCACCGTTGGTGAGTTTATAAACATATAATTCCCACCACGCTTCAATGTGTTTGTCATGATATTGGAATTCAGGAATTAGTTTTGATTTACCAGTTGTCCAGACCTGATGAATAATGTCCATAAGGTTACACTCAGGTAGAGTGGCATATATCTCAGCTAAATGCTTATCAATAATTTTATTTTTATCTTTATGAGAATCTCAAATTAGGATTTTGATTTAAAAACCTATTCCTTTTTTCGTTGATACTGCTATTCTCTTTTTTTTTGGTCAGTGGTAGCTATAAATATAAAAAATTTTGCTTCTTTATGGATAAAAAATCTATCGAGTATAGAGGAGTCCTCTTCGAGGACTCCATAGAAAACTATCTTTACAGAGAAACTGCCTCTATTTGCCAATTTCTTCATTTTCTCTGTATAGAAGACATTTCACAATACGTTGAACGTACTGTGTATACCAACAAACGTTGGCATTTTAAATATAACGTTTCCTCAATGATAAAGCTCTTTATTGTAAAGTGCTTCAGGAATCTCTCTTATGAAAAACAGTATCCAGTTTAACAGAAGAAGAAGCTATTATGCTATCGTTCTGTGATAAAAATGGGCAAATAAGACTTCCTTCAGCTGGAACCCTCCATCATTTTGTAAAATATAGACTTGGAGAAGATGGGATCAATGAACTAATAATAATGGTAGGCGAAAAGATTCTTAAAAGCTCAAAGTTAAAAGACGCCAAGATAGATTCAACACCTCTTGAAGCTTCACGATATGACAAATATGCGGATTATAATCCGCATTATAAATGTAAAATGGACAAAGCTCACATTACAATGATTGGAACTTATCCGGTATTTATGACATATACTAATGGCCTTAGTTCTGATTCTACGGAACTTATCAAACACATACACGCATTAAAGAAAATGGAAGCTAATATTGAATTTTATGCTGCGGATGGAGCTTATGACTCATTCCAAAACAATGCAGATATATGGTATCATCTGAATGCAAAACCAATTATTTCCTACTCGTGTGATGCAGTATTGCACAAAGAAGGTGAAGTAGAGAGGATTGATCATTGGGTGAACAAAATGTGGAAACTTGGTGGAGAAGTTCATACCAAAATAGAAAATAAGCTGAAGTTTCTGTATGAAAATGGAAGACAAGAACAAGTTGGGATGTACCTAAGAAATCAAAACATCCTCGATGAATTATTTTGGGAGTTATACAAGAAAAGAGTAGAATGCGAAAAAGTACATGGCCACATGAAAGATACGATGAACTTCGATGTCAGAAGAATAAGAGTAGAGAGCAGAGCTCTCTACTCTCTGCTGAATTTCGTTTCCTATCAACTATTAGTGCTTACTGAATTGCAAAATAAAGTTAAACTCAGGAATTCGTTTGGGAGGCTATTCTAAAAAAGTACATCAAATTAGAATAGAAATATAAGGAGCTAATTTGATGGCCTCTTTATGGCATATCTGTTCTGCAGCTAAATTTATATCCTTGAAAATAAAACTTTGACCATTGTCTCTGGTTTCGATTACAACAACACCATTACTCATGTTCTTAAAAAGTTCCTGATACCTTTCTTTCTCTTCTTTCAGCATACTTTCCTTTAGAACGAGATCTTTGGAAAACAAGTCATTGGGCCTTACCAAAGCAGTTACAATTATTGCCTTAAATATGAAATAGAATGATAAAAGTTTGAATAAGTGCCCTATCAGGTTAGAAAAGCCATAAATACCTACATATAAGGTAAAGGTAAGTTCTGCAAATATAGTAAGTACTATGGAAACACTCAGCATATTAAGTATAAGGGGTTCGAATTGATTGCTGTGTTTCCATAGCATGCTCAGTGAAGCTAGCAGCATTACTGAGATAACGTATTCACTGATTTTCTTAAAAGCTGTAAGCCCAACACCGTCTACGTAGCAAACAGGAAAAATGCCCTTAAAGACTAGTATTAATAGAATTGTTGTTATGATACCGTATACAATTAGCATTGAAGATGCCTTCAACTTTCTCCTAATTATGAAAGGAGCTATGAGTAAGGTGGCAGCTTCCATATATCTTGCAACGATCCACAATTGTGTAGATAGATTGTGACTCTGAGTGGGAAAGACCCCCATACCTTTGTATAATAGTGTATGAAGGAGATCAATCCCTGCGATAAACAAATAAGCTATTCCCAAAAGAAGAAAATAATTGTTTTTAATTGTCTTCTTGGAGAACCAAGTAACAAAAAAGAGACTTGTTGCTATGACTATGCTGAAAATCTCTGCTATACTGTGGAATAACAAGAAGCTATAGCCGCTCATAATATGCAAAGCTGCCATGAAGATTAAAATAATCATAATTTCAGAAAGAGATATGGTCTTCAATTCAGAGTTCAAGTCAAATCTCCTTAAAAGACATTTAAGAACTCAGTTCCCATGTGTGCTTATTAGTTCTTATTAATAGATACATAATAAGTTAAAATATATTCCTGCCCATATTTGCCTAAAATGATTCTTTTGTACAAACATCTACAAACCCATTTAGAAAATATATTGAAAAAGTAAGTGAGTCGAAATTATCTTTCGCTCACTAAATCTCCTGATATCAGCGTGTTATAGTTAACTTAGGTCTCTGTGCAGCATTAGACCATTCTGAGCTGTAGAAAGCAATGTAATTGCCGCTCTCTGTCCTGGCCTTCAGGAAGAATCCGGTGTTCTTGAACTTGCCACTCACATATTCCTGCACCAGCTGAGTTACATCGAAATCATAGTACCTGTTACCGGGCACTGTGCTGGCTGCGAATGTAACGGATGCATAAGGTGTACTGCCCTGGGCTGCTCCATTCTTGTCATACCAGTTTCCTCCTGCTGTGGTCCATTTAGTGCCGGATGCGCGGTTTGTCCAGCTTACATACCTTGGATCCCAGTCAGCTGCTGGTCTGTAGATCTGTACCACTGTATCTGAAGTACGCGTGGTGGCAGGATAATACCAGTACAGTGAGAGGGTAGCCTTTGAGATTACATCTGTTGTTTTGTAGTTACTCAGATCGAACATCATTAGATCCCTGCAACTAGCTGAACTCGCTCCAATATCAATATAGTTCGTAGTGGAGAAAACACTAGTAGGGGATGAAGTCCGCAGACCATTGTCATAGGTCGGAGAATATGAGACCGATCCTGCTGGAGATGTTGGTGTAGTAGGTGTAGTTGTAGATGGAGCGGTGGTAGTTGTTGCTGCCTTGGCTACTACAGTTACTTTATCTGTGGCTTTCTGTCCAGTTGTATCTGTAACAGTAAGTGTCACAGTATACGTTCCTGCCGTGGCATATGTCTTTGTAGCTGTCCTACCGGTAGCTTCAGAGGTTATGCCATTTGATGCATCGAAGTCCCAGGAGTAAGAAGCTATGCCAAGGTCATCAGTAGATGCACTGGCATCAAAAGTGACAGGTGATCCAACAGTTGCAGTTTTATCTGCTCCGCCATTTGCAACCGGAGCAGCATCTACCTTGTTGACAACTGTTGAACCACTAGTGGATGGAGCTGTATTCACGTTGCTGCTCATTGTGAAACCTCCACCATATGTGTCCCCGTTTTTATTATTGTAAAAATTATTGCTCTGAACTGTGAACTTTGCATAGGATGGCTGTGTGTTCCATATACCCACTCCTGAGCCTGTGACTCCACTCATTCCATCATTGTTCTTTATGACATTGTTCCTCACATAGGTGGTGAACTGTGCCTTTTGCTGTGGAACTGAAGACCATGCATACCATTTTATTGCAGCATTACCGCCATCATCGAAGACATTATTCTCGATGATAGTATTATCAAAGTTCTGCATTGTGATCGCTGCATTGGTATATCCGGTATTTAAAGCGTGTTGGCCTACTTTTGTAAATGTATTGTGATGTATATGGACGTTCTTTGCCCGTATGACATTGTCAGTATATGCTGCAAACATCCAGATACCTGAACCCCTTATGCTGTGTATCTTATTATTATATATATCTATATTATTAAAGGATAAAGTTCCTGAGCTACCGGTTTTGTCTATCTCTATTGCCGGTCCTGTTGATGTGCCGCCCCCGTCAGAATAGAATGTATTGTCATGGACAGTAAAATCAGATATACCGCCGGATAACCTGCACGCGCTGTTTGTCCGTGTGAAGACAGTGTTGTATGCAACTTCACCTGTATTAGAGTAAAGTATGTAAAAGGCATCATGTCCCATCTTGTATACATCATTATGAGTAAAAACGATGTTACTACCTCTTTTTATCTGCACACCATCATTGCAACCCCATTCAAGACGCATTTTGGATACTTCTATGTTATTAGAATTTTCAAAATTCATCAGATTATAATATCCTCTTCCAAAAGAAACGCCTTGATTTTCGCTGTTCCCATCTATAGTAAAGCCAGTGATCACGATATTCTTTGCTCCGGTTTCACCCCGGATCATTGGAACACCGCTGGACCAACCTGCCTTTGGAACAAGTTTTATTTCAGCAGTGGAGTCACCTGTGAGTTTTGTGTTTGAGCCGATGTTAAGAGTGCTATCAATCCAGTATGTATTTGGGCCCCTTAGATATACAGTACCGCCACCAGTACTTTTTACGTATGCAAGTGCTTTATTTATTTCAACATGATCATTTGTTCCGTCACAAATGTAGTCGCCACTCCCGCTCGCAGCAACATTTGCATTTGCTGCTGAAGAGAGGTCTGATCCGGCTATTGAAAAACACAGGAAACAAAATACTAATCCAAGGACGGAAATAGATATTTTTTTAAAGGTGGTGTTGTTTTTATTTTTGAAGAAATTGTATTTTGCAGAGAAAGTAGATGCTGTTGAGTATACATAATTGCTCAACCATAAAGCAATTAAGAACACATGACGTGATTTGGCCCATCTATGGGTGCTAAATCTTTCGAAAACCTTAAAAGATATATTATCCATATGTTTACACCTCTGTTTTTTTATTGGGATTATTTTGTACGATCAGTAACCGCTTACTTTTGAGAGAAAGGATACAAGAGTGAACAAATGTCTATGATCAATCAATGATCACGGTAGATGCTGCAATGAAATCCATTCTATCGTTTATTATCCTATAAGGCTGCAATTTGGAAAACTACAACTTACATATATCGAATATTGTTGTACTGATCATTCAATTATCAACAAACGTTTTTGGAATGAATTTGGATTAGGTTTGAGGTATATAAACATACTTACCCTCAATAAATGCTAAAACACCTTATATTTTAAAATCATGCCATGATAAGGGATTAAAGTGAATTCTAAATTGTAAAAAAGACTAAATACTCTTAATTCTTTGATGTAATTTCTTTCTGCTTGATTAAAATCATATGAATGAAGTATCTAACATTTACCATGCCAAAAATAATGGAAAAAAAGAATCTTTGAAGCTGGGTCAGGGAACTCAGATGAGCTTAATAATACAATAGATATTATAAGGCGTTTAAAATTAAATTTAATGAGTCTATAATGAATAATATGGGAAAATACTTGTTCTTAATGTTTTATCAGCTACAATAAAGCATTATAAAGCATTAAATGAATTTTTATTCAAGAATGTATGTAACAATTTCAATCATTTATGCAAATTTATTTCATTTTTTGATAAGAAAATCCAGTCATATTTTATGGTTTGCCTACATAAATTTCAATGTGCTGCTATCTGAATTGTAAGAGGAAAGCCCTCAAAACTTACACATGCATGGATCTTTTTGCCTTTTCTTTTCTTGTGGCCATTGTACGAGAAATATTCTCCGCTTTTTTGTTTTCGATGAAACTTCTATCAATACACACTGTATTCAATGAGAACGCCATTGATGACCCTACGATCATCAGCTCTCTTTCTCCTGTTTATTGGTTGTGGAGACAGGCATGTTTTAATAAACTTCCATTGTTCATCAGAGAGTTCTCTGAATTCCATTCAAGTCCCCATAACATTATTCCAAAAGGTAGTATTTATACATTTGAAGTAGGCTCGTATTCAACCTTTTTTCACAGGTACCTATAGAAATATGTGGACCTCTATTGCAAGGTACCTGCGAAATATAAAATACAAAACCGAATTATTGCTTAACACTTTATGCATTGATGAACAACATCTTTTCAGTTTTGTTTTCCACAGATAACAAAAGTTGGCCATCTTCAAGCGTCATTGATGTTATCCTCCACAGAGATAACAGATATTGAGGTTCCAATGATTCGTCACCACAGTATACGAGTGTGATCACTCCCGGCTCTATAGTCAAATTATGACCATCTGTTGCATAAGTTCCACTGCCGCTGTTACAGTCAGTTGTTATGGAATAGGTACCATCCGGCTGGAATTTCAAAGTATAGCTATCCTTATTTGGAACAACAGACTGGTTACCAGAAGAAGTTTCTATCATTCCGGCCCATTGCCAAGTTATATTAATTATTTTTTCCAAAGCTATTGTTCCACCATCTGTTTGTCCATTGTTCTCACCCATTTGATCCTGGAGACTTATGCAGCCAGATGTTGACGATGTGCAGGCGATTAGAATAAGGATAAGTATAAAGGATAGAGTGTTTATTACTGGTTTCATTTATTTACTCCTTTTGTTGTTACCAAAAAGAGTACGTTATTTTGCTATATATCCATTGCTTAAACTTTAAATTGATTTGAAGCATTCTGAACTTGATTTATAGAGCAGTATTGTCCATTGGAAAGGCAAAATCTCAGGTAATGGACAGCAACTTACGCAGATCACCAGCCGAGAAAAGAATAGTATTATAGATCTAAACAAATACAAAAGATCAATGTGCTTCAAAGTATTAATGAGAAAGAATTTGGAATCAAAAGTAGCTTCTGTATTTTAGATTTAACTGAGTTGTTAAGTATTAATAATCACAGTTAGTTTTTTATCATGAAAGCTTATTTGAGATGTGCTTTTATGACATCATTAGCAACAACAAACTATAGTACCTTTTTCGGCCTTGCAGTGACCTTCACCATGTTTTCACTGTCAGGTATATTCCTTAAACCAGTTTATGGAATGGCAATGGGGTCTGTGATCTGCTACAAGCTCGTTTTCGGGCTTTTGATGCTGTTGATGTTGGCCTGCACAGAAAAACTGGATGAGCTGAAGATAACCACCAAAAAGAATTTTATCCTCCCCTTTTCTGGTTCACTGATCTATTACAGAATTTCCAGGCACTTAAAAGCTCAAGATTTTTGTATCATATCTCTTATTAAACCTGTCGTGGGTATATTTTTTGCATATATGATACTGCACCAGCAGATATTATCATATACCCTTGAAGGGGATGCCTGTATACTTACAGGTGTGGTACAGGCAGGTACAAAAAGCAATACATGTTCAAATACAAATTTAAGAGAGAATACCATATACAGATACTTTAATCATGAGTATTGCCCTTCGGGCCATGATCGATCGCTTTTACATACATTCTAATGAATACTGTGTAAAGATCCATTAAATAATAGAAAGAGGTGATAGCAGCCTTGGAACACCCTATAAGCATTTCAGAATACCTGTCTTCAGAAGAGTTCAAGAAAATAAAAGAGTTTGCAAAGGACAAAGAGACTCCTTTTATTTTACTCAGCCTGAAGAAGATCGAAGAGAAATACGATGAATTGAAAAAGAACCTTCCTTTTGCCAAGATCTACTATGCAATGAAAGCAAACCCTGCTGAAAAAGTAGTGAGGCTATTACATGAAAAAGGGTCTAATTTTGACGTAGCAACCATATATGAGATGGAACAGCTTCTCCAGATGGGGATCAGCCCTGAAAGGATGAGTTACGGCAATACCATAAAAAAAGCAAAGGACATAAAAAAAGCCTATGAATATGGAATCAGGCTTTTTGTTACAGATTCTCATAATGACCTTAGAAAATTAGCTGCCAATGCGCCTGGATCAAAGGTTTTTTTCAGATTACTCACTGAAAGTAACGGGGCAGATTGGCCTCTATCCAGAAAGTTCGGTGCGCACACAGGCCAGATATATTCTCTGATCGTTGAAGCTAAAGATCTGGGTTTGATCCCATATGGGCTTTCTTTCCACGTAGGGTCACAGCAAAGAGATATTGGAGAATGGGATCACGCTATATCACAGTGCAAGTATCTGTTTGATGATGTTAAACGTTACGAAGGAATAGAGCTGAAAATGGTAAATCTGGGAGGAGGATTTCCTGCAAAATATCTTAAGCCCACTCGCAGCACTCAGCAATACGCCGAGATCATTACAACATATCTGCACGAATACTTCGGAGACGAACTGCCAGAGATCCTCATAGAACCAGGTAGATACATATCAGGAGAAGCTGGTGTAGTAGTTACGGAGATCGTGCTCATCTCCAAGAAATCTGATTCAAGCCAGTATGAATGGGTTTACCTGGATATAGGAAAGTTTGGAGGGCTTATAGAAACTTTAGATGAGGCTATAAAGTATCCGATCTACCCTGAGAAAGGATATAACGGCAATGGTGGAAGAGAAGTGATCCTTGCTGGACCGACGTGCGACAGTATGGATATACTATATGAGAATTTCAAATACGAGTTGCCTAAGGATATACAGGAAGGAGACAGATTATATATACTCACTACAGGAGCATACACCTACACCTATTGCTCAGTAGAGTTCAATGGAATACCTCCAGTGAAGGTATATTTCATTGACTGAGCAAGGTCCCGAAATAGGATATGAGCCGGAAATTCATATCCTTTTAAACTTTACAGCGGTCCCGTAAGCCAGTAGTTCTGCTGCTCCTGCCATGATCTGAGAGGTGGTGAAGCGTATATTTACAACCGCATCTGCATCCAGTTTCTCTGCTTCCTCCACCATTCTCTGTAATGATTCTTTTCTGGATTGTGAAAGCAGATCAGAATAACCTTTCAATTCCCCACCTACTAAATTCTGCAGACCCGCAGCAATATCGCTCCCGATATTCTTTGCACGCACAGTATTACCAAAAACTACTCCCAGTATCTCCAGTTCCTTACCATTCACAACGTTTGTAGTAGTAACTAGCATATTTTCACCTCTTATAGGAAAGATATGAACAGTTCTATTTAAAACCAAAACATTTGTTCACTCGTGCCTTAGTGCTTCTACAGGATCCATGGATGCTGCTTTGTTAGCAGGATATACACCGGCGACCAGACCTACAACAAAAGCAATACTAAAACCCATCAGGATCAAATATGGTGGGAAAACACGAGGAATAGACAGATAACTTTCCACCGTGTAAGAGCCCACAACCCCAAGAAGTACTCCAAAAACGCCCCCTATTGTGCCTAAAAGAGTGGATTCTACAATAAAAAGTAAAAGAATATCGGCCTTCTTAAAACCTAAAGACTTCATAAGACCTATCTCCCTTGTCCTTTCAGTAACTGTGACAAGCATTATGTTCATGATACCTATGGAACCCACTATCAGAGCCACGAGTGCAACTAAGGTTATGAGGATCGTAAGCGTGTTTGAAAGTTGATTCAATTGCTCGATGATCTCCGCCTGATTGAAGATCCTGTAAGGCTTCACATCATCGTTATCAATGTCCCTTGCAGAAACACCAAGAGTTCGTGCCAGCCTTCGGTCAACCTCATCTGAAACAGCGCTTACAGATTCGGCGCTGCTGGTCTTGGCTGTTATGCCCCCGTAATCAGAAACGTTGAGCAGCTCATTCATAGTAGCGATAGGTATGTATATCGTGATATCCCGGTCAGGACCGCCCTGAACAAAAGTATTCTCCGGAGATCCTAGAATGCCTTTTACCTTGAATTTCTGAGTTATACTGGAACCATCCACTCTTGTAAAAGTAATATCTATATAATTGTTAATTGAAATGTTACGGTTGAACTTCTCATTGGCAACTTTCCAGCCCAATACAGCTATATATTTATCCTTGTCAGTAAGAAAATTACCTTCTTCGAGCTGGAGATTCAATATATTCTCAGCATCCTGGGATACACCCTGGACGTCTATCTGCCTTTTAGAAGAAATAAATGTTACAGCAGCCATTTGCCCTTTACTGGGCGAAACCCCCTCCACACCAGGAGTGTTCCTGACAATATTAAGTTCATTTTCATGGAGAATGTTCACATCCTGACTGTATATGACAATGAAATTGGACCCCTGTGTTCCAAGTTCATCGGTAAAGAACTGATTAAAGCTAGCTCCAAGGGAAACATTTGCTACAACTGCTGCTACCCCGATAATGATACCCAATGTTGTAAGAGCAGAGCGAAGCTTTGCATAGTTGATACTTCCCATGCCCAGATCCAGAGCCTGTCTCATGTTAACCAATATATGACACCTCACTCATGCCTGAAAGCCTCCACTGGATCCATCTGCGCTGCTTTATTAGCAGGGTATATACCTGCCACCAAACCGACTAAAATCGATACAATAAAGCCGATGAGAATCTGGTTCACCGGAAATACATTAGGCAGATCAAGGAAATAGTTTGCAATGAACGCAACACCGATACCCAGGGCAGTACCACATATGCCACCTAGAAGACTTAATATTGTGGATTCTATCAAGAACAGGGTAAGTACATCCTTCCTGGTATATCCAAGCGACTTCATAAGACCAATCTCCCTTGTCCTTTCGGTTACTGTTACCAGCATGATATTCATGATGCCTATGGAACCCACTATGAGAGATATTAAGGCTACAGAGGTCAATAGAGAAGTAAGGGCCGTAGAAACCTGGTCGGTCTGCTCTATGGCATCTATTTGATCGAACATGACATAGGGTTTTGTATCATCGTTTTCCAGTTCCCTGGTAGATACTCCCAGATTCCTGGCCAGACGATTATCGATCTCATCAGCAGTTTCGCGTACTGTATCCAGACTTGACGCCTTTATGAAAAAACCACCATAATCATCTTTTCCAAGCATCTGGTTCATGGTGTTTATGGGAATAAATATCCTGATCTCTGGCTCCACGCCAGTCTGCACAAAAGCAGTGTTAGGATCCTGTATTATGCCTTTTACTATGAACTTTTGTGTGACTACTCCCCCATCCTCTCTTCTGAATGTAATTTCAATGGGATTCTTTACAGAGACCTTCTTATCGAACTTCTCATAAGCAACCTCAGACCCTAATACTGCAACAAATTGGTCCTTATCACTAAGAAAACTCCCTGCATCCATTTTTAAATTAGCAACTTCCCCATAATCCTCTATAACACCCTGTATATCTATCTGCCTGGAAGTTGAGAGATAAGTGACCCTGGCCATTTGTTGATTGACCGGAGAAACACCTTCTACCCCCGGAGTGTTCCTGATCAGATCAATTTCCTTATCAAAAAAGACATTGACCCCCTGACTGTAGATCACTATAAAATTTGAACCGACAGCACCGATCTCATCATTGAAAAACTCATTAAAACTGGCACCTAGAGACACATTAGCTATGACAGCAGCTACTCCGATAATGATTCCCAGAGTAGTAAGGACAGATCGCATCTTTGAGCTGCTGATACTGCCTATAGAGAGATCAATGGATCGCCGGAGGCTTATCATTTAATGCCTCACTTTTGTTTCCTGCGATTATATATAAAGTAGCCGGCACCTGCAAGAACGGCAACAAGAAACACCAAGGCCAGAGAACCGATATTACTTGATTTCTTTGCAGTTTCCAGTTGTAATTCCCTCACACCGATAAGCTCTTCATGTTCGTTAAGGCCATTCCTGTAATTTGCGATGATCTTTACTTCCTGGGAGGAGTTATCAGAAGATGTTTCCCCGTAGATCTGCATGGTAAAAAGTTCATCCGAATTCATGGAACCAATGAAGTATTCAGCAGGAGAAAAATCCACATCCTCTGCTTCCAGCCTGACACTTACCGATGACAGTTTATTCGGATGTATATTAGCTACATCGAACTCCAGAGTTCCTTGTCCGTCCTCCAGTTTAAGAGGTTTAGAAGGAACAATGCGCACAGACGAGGAATCAACCTTTAAAGGAATACGCCAGTTGTTATTGTACGAATGAGAACTGCCTATTGTTGAAAAATCAAGATAATAAGTACCATCTGACAAATTTTCATCAACTTTTATATTGTATGTAAGGACCATCAATTCACCCGGACCCAGGATGCCATTTCCATAATAGGTATCAGTAGCTACGGTTATACCATCTGTCCCTTTCAAAGAAGCAGATTGTACCCGGGCATTGGTATCGAAGTCCTCACCATTGATGGTCACAGAATATGCATTTGCACTGTTTTTAAGAGTGAACGTAATAGTGCCGGTGTCACCAGGCATAAAAACTTCCGGTTCTTTTACGGGATCGCCTTCTATCTGGACATTACCTTTGCTGTTAAAGGCTGTAGAACCTACAGTGATCTCAAAGGTCTCCTCGACCCAGGCACCATCCTTTTCTTTCTGGTATTGGATGTCAAAGGAGGCAACGCCTTGTTTTGAGTCTTCGTCCACAAATAATCTGTATTTGTGTACTGCCGCACTTTTTGGACTAAGTATACCAATATTTTCAAGGGCATTAGCTTCTGAATCCAGAGACAAGGGATACTCAGGGACCATTTTTATGGAAAGGTCCTCGGATTTACCTGAACCTATGTTCTCTACCTTGATCCAGATGTCAACATACTTACCGATCTCTGCAGGCACTGGTTCATATTTAAGGACACTGACACTAAGAGCTGAACCTGAAGCTGCACATGCAACTCCCGTTGAAAGTAAGCATGAAACAAGGATTAAGCAAAGATATTTCAAAATTGTTCTGATATTAACACCGCCTAGTTATTAAGAACACCATCTTTCAAGTATACCACTCTGTCAGCATAGCTTGCGATATTGTCATCATGAGTGATCATTATAATGGTCCTTCCTTTTGCATTAAGGTCCTTGAACATTTCCATGACCTCTAATCCGGTCTTGCTATCAAGGTTCCCTGTAGGTTCGTCCGCCAGAATTATAGATGGATCGTTGATCAAAGCCCGGGCTATAGCCACACGCTGTTGCTGTCCTCCCGAAAGTTCAGAAGGCCGGTTGTTACGGCGATCTTCAAGCCCCACAAGCTTAATCAGCTCATTTGCCCGTTTAGCAGGTTCTGTACCATTTTTTGTATTGGCATAGGTAGGGAGTAGAATATTCTGGGCCGCGGATAACCTGGGAACAAGATTGAAGTTCTGGAATACAAAACCGATCTCAAGACCCCTTAATTGTGCAAGCTCCGTGTCAGATATTGTATTGATGTCCTGGCCCATGAGTACCACCTGCCCGCAGGTAGGCCTGTCAAGGCATCCTATCATGTTCATAAGGGTACTTTTCCCTGAACCCGATGGACCCATTATGGCCAGAAACTCACCTGGAAAAACTTTCATATTAATACTCTTGAGTATCGGGATCTCCATATTACCTGCCCAGTAACTCTTACACAGATCCCTCAGTTCAATGATAGGATTACCATTCTGTGATATTGCACTATTCAAGCTCTCAACTCCATTTGAAGGATCTGGAAAGTAAACACACAAGTATATAAGGCCAAATCTATATATATCCTTGGAAAAAAGATGTAACAAAAAGAGTTAACAAGAAACGTGTACAACAAGATGATTGTTGTAAATGGTTCTTTTAATAGAGTGAAAAAACAATGCTGCAAGTCCTTACCGATCCGAATAGGTTCTTTGAAAAAAAGATCAGAGATAGAATTGATCTAAAGCCACCTTATGCTATAATTGGTATATTGTCGCTTCTCATCCTGGCCAATGCTTTTGTATTGACGGAAAAATTGATGGGAAATCTGCTGGAAGATATACCTAACATTGCACAGCTAATTGTGATAACTTTTGGATTAATATCCATCATGGGCTCAGGAATAGCCGGATGGCTGATAACCAGTGGTTTATTCTATGCTTTATCGTCGCTCTTTTTGGGAAAAGGGTATTTCACAAGGGTCCTTGAGTTTGTAGCCTATGGATTCCTGCCTTTGATCTTAAGTTTTGCTATTAGCCTGGTACTGATGACAGGAATGTGCCATTTCACAAACTTTGCAACAAATGACCCACTGGCTATAGAACAGACCATGCTCAAAAGTACATACATGATAGCCTCTAATTTCGTTAGCATTATCATGACCTTGTGGAGTGCAAACATATGGGTTTTTGCTATGATCCACTCCCGAGACCTTACTACCAGGAATGCTCTGATCACTGTAGGAATACCACTGGGATTTTACCTGGCATATATGCTTTATACAGTGTATCTGGCACTTGGATGATAGCAAAAAGGAATAATGGTTGCAAAGATCATTGAATATCTTTTCTATTATTTTACACTATATATTAGCGTGCAGATAAGAAACAAAAGAGTGAAACTTCTTTTTAGATTCCAGATATTAATTAACACACTATATGATTGAGTTAAAAATATATTTTTTACATAAATCAGTTTAATAAACTGCATTAATAAAAAGTATTAATAAGGAGACGTTTATTATATAAAACTAGTTTAGCAAGATAAAAGGTGTATATGATGCTGGAAGTTCTTACCAATCCTAGCGGATTCTTTGAAAAGAAGACAAAAGAAGAGGTTGATCTAAAACAACCTCTCGCGATACTGGGAGCAATGGCCCTTATATCTGCCATCAGTGCCTATATAGTTGCAAGCAAGGTGATAGGGAGCCTGCCGAGTGATGTGGCAGCCGTGACCCAGATAGGGATGGCCATTGGTGCTATATTTGCTATTATAGTTGTATTCATTATGTGGGTGATATACGGCGGTATATTTTATCTAATCTCATCGTTTTTGGGTGGGCAGGGAAATTTCAAAAGGGTGCTTGAGTTTGTTGCCTACGGATTCCTGCCTTCAATAATGAGTTCTGTTATTAGCCTTTTTTTGACTAACAAAGCTTATTCTTCACTCGATTTTTCCATACAGGATCCAGCAATTTTGGAAAAAGCCATGCTTTCAGACCCTTACATAATGGCTTCCACTGTAATAGGAATTCTCCTTACTCTATGGAGTGCGAACATATGGGTGTTCGCTATTATGTACTCAAGAAACCTTACAGTAAAAAATGCCCTCATCGCTGTAGGAGTGCCAATTGGATTGTATACGATCTATATGATCTATACACTAAGCAAGGCATTCAATTAAAGATGAACAAAGAAAATGATAGCATGAGAAAGATCATATTTTTCTTTGTCCTATTGGCCATGTGCTTACCGCACGCAAACGCAGATACCGAGATCCGACCCACCATCACCGTGAACTATTCGGTCGAACCTGGAGTACTCATGCCAGGGGATACAGGTACAGTGACTGTGGAACTGAGGAACATGGCTTCAGGTGAGGTATACGTCCAGGAGAATGACGAAACTTTTGATATGAACGCCTACATAGCAAATGCCAATCTTAAAGGTAACAAAGACATTAATATCCTGGACGGAAGACAGACAAATGTGGGATTACTTGGACCAGGAGATTACATCCGACTTACTTTCAATATACAGGCAAACGAAAATGCTTCCAACGGCATGCATTTCCTGGAACTTGAAGTAATAGGTGGAAGTAACATGTACAACCTCAACTACAGGATACCTGTAAAAGTTGATGATCGGGACCTGAAGATAATTGTATCCGATATGCCGCCAACACTCATGAAAGAATATTCTATAGTGAATGTGGAGGTCGTGAACTTAAGACCCAATGAGATCACAGGTGTTATAGTCACTCCGAAAGGAGAAGACATCAAGTTCTTTCCTGCCAATGCCTTTGTAGGTACTATCAATGGAGGAAATAAATCCACAGCAACTTTCACCCTGAACACCATGACATCCGAAAAAGGCAATAAAGAAATACAATTCTCTACTACGTATTTCAATGGAGACAACCTGCATATCTCTTCCGATGCGAACTATACTGTACAAGTAGTAGACCAATCCTCACTCATACTGTCGGCCATAGAGATAGATAGAATAGGAAATGTGTATACTATTTCTGGAGACATTAACAATTTCGGGACAACCGATGCAAAGAATGTCATGATCTCAGTAATGGCAACTGAAAACATCACACCTGTACAGCCATATGAAAAATACTTTGTCGGCACCCTTGAAAGTGATGACTTCAGCAGTTTCGAGTTATCTGCTTCCACACAGGAAAGCAATGCGGAAGAAATACCCTTACTTATTGAGTTCAGAAATGCTAACAATTCCTATGCATATATAAATGAGAACATCGCCCTGCAAAAAGAAATGGTGCCTGCATCTAACGCCAGCCGAGGAAACTCCATCGCAATGATAGGCCTTGTTGCTGTCATATGTATCGCGGTGATGGGCATTATAGCATATTCCTGGAAGAAGCGCAAAAACTCAGAATGAACGGGGCATACATGCAAGGTCCTATCGTCCAGCTTACTGATGTGAAGAAAATATACCAGCTTGGAACAAGCAGAATATATGCTCTGAACGGTGTCAGTCTTTCAATTGAACGAGGTGACTTTGTGACCATTATGGGATCTTCAGGGTCTGGGAAATCCACAATGCTTAACCTCATAGGTTGCCTTGACCAGCCCACTGAAGGTACAGTGAAGATCAATGGTACGGACCTGTCTCTTCTTAACGATGAACAGCTTACAGAGATCAGAAGAAATAATATCGGTTTCATTTTTCAGCAATTCAACCTCATCCCTACTCTCACTGCATTGGAGAATGTTGAAATGCCTATGATCTTCACAGGTATCCCGGAACAAGAGCGCCGTAAAAGGGGTATGGAGTTTTTAAGAAGGGCGAACCTTGGTCCGGAATTTGCAGAGCACAAACCCAGTGAACTTTCAGGAGGGCAGCAACAAAGAGTTGCCATCGCCAGGGCACTGGCCAATTCCCCACCTATCCTTTTAGCAGATGAGCCTACAGGAAATCTCGATACAAAGACCGGAAAAAGTGTAATGGAACTTCTCAGTAACCTCAATTCTCATGGGACTACCATTATAGTTGTGACACATGACATCAAGATAGCAGAATATGCTAATACAAACATAGTTCTGAGGGATGGTGAAATCTTTGGGACTTCAGAGTAGGTATTTCAAACGTAACATGTATGCCGAACTTGCAAAAAGGAACCTCAGAAGGCATATGGCACGTACAGTCCTTGCAGCTGTTGGTATCATAATAGGAGTAATTGCCATTTCATCCATGGGAATACTAGGGAACAGCCTGAAAATGTCAGTATCCGATTCTCTGGGAGATGTAGGAAATCAACTTATAGTATATCCCGGATTTGGGGGAACAACGATCACTGAAAAACAAGTTGAAAAAATATATAAGGTTGCTGGCATAGAGAACCTGGTACCCATACATTCCGGCGGTTCAATAGCTGAATACAAGAATAAGGATGCTTATGCGAATGTATATGGCATGGGAGGTGATGACCTTTTAACTCTTGTACAGATGGAAAAAGGCCGCATGTACAAGCGTGGCTCTTCGGATTGTGTGATAGGTTCACGACTTGCAGAAGATCTTGATGTCAAAATTGGTGGAAAAATAACCGTAGAAGATACTAAGTTCAGAGTAATAGGCATCCTTAAAGAGCGGGGCATGGGCTTTGACATCAGTGCCGATAGTGCGGTTTTTATGGATTCTCAGACATTCATCAAGGTCTATAAGGATACAGATGAAGGTTATAATAATGTGATAATCCAGGTAAAGGATATCGATGAGATAGACATTGTCAAAGCTGACCTCGAGGACAGGCTCAACAAGAAAGATGAAGAAGTGTTCGTTTTGGCGACAAATACGATCCTTTCAAGTATTGATGAGATCTCCAGATACATTTCCCTGTTCCTGATGGGGATAAGCTCCATTTCCCTGCTTGTGGCTGGGGTGAGCATTCTTAACGTCATGCTCATGTCCACCATGGAGCGCACCCGCGAAATTGGCATAATGAAAGCGGTGGGAGCTTCAAGAAAAGATGTGCTCAAGATGTTCCTGCTGGAAGCACTGTTTTTGGGAACGGCTGCAAGCCTAATTGGAGGAATATTGAGTTTTGGAGGTGGATTTTTGATAACCGTGCTTATCATGAAACAGGCATCCTATCTCTTCGCACCATCAAGTTTAGCTTATATTATAGTGGGAATAGGGTTTGGCATACTTACAGGTGTTGCAGGCGGTGTATATCCTGCCTGGAAAGCTGCCCAGATGAGACCACTGGATGCACTGCGATATGAATAAATATAAAACTCACTTTTCTTTCCGGGATTGTAGCTTCTGCTGCACTTTTTCTCCAGTAAGCTCCCTTATGGCACCTGCTGCCACCCACCTGGCACTGGCATTGCTTTAAAAAAGAAACACACTTAAAACAAAGAAAATATCAATAGTCTAGATCGATCCTAATAAAGAGATCATGAAAATGGTGCTGTGAAGCACCGCTGAAACAAGGGATGAGCAGTATAGCGTTTCAGCCTGAACATTGAAAAATGATGAAGAAATAGCGGTCACAAAATATGATTGCATTTACGGCAGCAGGACCATACCCAGAATAAATGTAAATGACCTCAGTGTAAACTCGCAGGCTTTCAGTATAATGATCAAGCTAAAGGAAGCAGTGCCCTTTGGCATGGAATGTATGATAGTTAACGAGGACGAAGTGCCTCACATTAAAAAGACTGTCTTTTATTCAATTTTATCCAGAAAACAGCACCAGAACCCGAAGGATTATCATACACACCAACTTCTCCATGGTGAAGTTCTATTATTTTCTTTACGATAGCAAGACCCAACCCGCTTCCTTTAGTCCCTTCAGTGGAAACCTGCTTAAATCTTCTGAATATAGCATCCTTGTTCTCATCACTGATCCCCATACCGAAATCAGTGAACGTTATTTTCCATGAAGGTCCTGCATCCTCTATGTCTAAAATAAGCTTGCCTCCATAGGGACTGAACTTGATAGCATTGGATATTAGATTAGAAAAGGCTTCCTCGATCATAGGGTTTACATCAGCCGGACAACTGTCCCTTGCTGGATACTCTACTGTTATACCTTTTTTGTCCAGCAGTGGTGTAAACCCGCTGGAAACTTTCTTAAGCAGATCAAGCAGGTCAAGATTCTCAAAACTCACCATATCAGTGCTTTCAAGTTTACCTAACATCGAAGCAGTATTAATGATCTGTATAAGATTCTCGTTTTGAGCATAAATTGTTTTAATAATGGATTTTTCTTCATCTGTTGTTATTCTTTCCAGCAGAAGCTCGGAATAACCTTTGATAATGGTGGCAGGGTTTAGCAGATCATGACGTAAAATATCAATAAAAAGCATCTTAAATTCATTGCTCTTTTTTAGATCGTCAACATATTGCTGAAGTGCTTCCTGGGAATCCCTGAGATCCGTAACATCCTCACCGGTGCTGACTATCCCTATGATATTCTCATTTTCATCTACCAAAGGGACATTTGCCCATAATATCATCCTATCTTCACCATAAAATCTAAGCACGGGATATTCACATTTTGTCACACAATTGCCGCTGAGGCACTTTAGAAGTAGATCTTTTGTATGATCACGATAATTGTCAGGAACGAAAGATTCTATCCAATCCTGTCCAACGATCCCATCCTCATTGTAACCAAGAATTTCACAACCTTTTTTGTTTATGAAAGATACATGACAATCTTGGCCAAGGACTACTACCATTACCCCAATGCTACCAAGATATTCAGAAAGTTTATTTGTTTCATGAACTAAAATATGGTTGATATGCTGCCATATTTTGACGTCTTCTTTTAATTTTTCGTTTGCATAAGATACATTGATGCTACGCTCCAGCACAAGTTTGTTTATGTTTTGACGATAAGATATTAGTTTCTCTTCTGCAACCATTCTCTCAGTGATATCACGTATAACAACTATGTTAGCCAGATTATCATTATAGAGGATTTTCGTTCCCAGACCTTCCACCCAGAATTCGCGTCCTTTTCTTGAACGTACTTTATATGTGCTGAGATAGCCCCCTTTACCCCTCATGACATTCAGCTGGTCTTTTATAGCCTTAAGTTTATATTCTTCGCAAATATATTCAAGAATACTGTAGCCTATGGATGACTTTGGATCATCGACTTCAAACATCCTGGCTAAAGCCATGTTGTATAGCAAGATATTACCTTTGAAATCCAGCACCATCATTCCATCAAGAGCATTGTTCATGAAAGCTTTACATTTTTCCTCACTTTCAGCTAAAAGTTGCAGCATATCTACCCTTTCATAGAAACATTTTAAGCAGTTGCAAACTGAAAAGAGCATGGTTTTCTCTCCTGAAAGAAATGGCCCTTCGTCTGCCTCTGGCCGTTCCTCCCGGTAAAAAGCCTCAATAGATATAACTGCTGAATCCTGACCAGTACATGAACAGGAAAGTTTCCTGTGAGTGATCTTGAAATGAGAGTTTTTGAATGTTCTGTTGTTTATCGTTATTCTTATACAAGTAATGGAAGGGAACTGAAAACCGGAAGGTAATGCTTCCGCTGTCTGTTGCATTACATATTTAAAATCATTACTATTTGCTATTATATCCGATATTTTACATATGCACTCAATTTCTGCATTCTTCCGATAGTTGATCATGCCCTTCATTTACCCCTAACCAGTTAATTGCAACACTGTACTTTGTTGATACTTATCAAAATGCTGGTGCACTCATGAGCATTTCTACAGAAAGAAATCAAACGCCATCTTCGAACTGTTCTATGCCCAGGAACTTACATTTTGATATCCTTTTTTTAGATATGATGTATACAAAGGTTTTGAAGAGAGCATATACCTTAAAATAGAAGGAAATTACCTGTGAAGAGTTAAAACCATCAATATAGAAAAGATATTTATCATCCTTCACAGAGTCATCTATGAACCTTACAACTCCGTGGCAATGAGGGAAATCCATCACTGTACCCTGTGTCACCCGCGGACCCAGAACAACCGCATCCACCTCCATACCATCGGCGCCTTTTATACCCTCTATATATCCATAGTTAAATATGGTAGGGACCGGGGAGAAAAATACCTTTATGTAGTGTTCTCCTGACCTGTTATATTTAAAAAAACTGTATTTTGGAGTCTCGATCACAACCTTCATGCAAGGTATTGAACATAATCGTTAAAAATGATTATTGTTCATAAAATATCGTACCTGGTTTGCAGGATTACATCCTTGTGCATGAAGAAAAAAATATGTTTTATCGAGGATCATCAACTGGAAAGAGCCAATTCAAGTCCTATTATTGAAAATATGCCTGCTTTTGCCCAATTTACATATTTTCCAGCTTTTGGCATTGCCATGATCCTGGAACCAATAAGCCCTGCAAATATTGATACCAGGAAGAATATGAACAACGCCTGGATAAGGAAAACGATTCCCAGAAATATCATTTGCAGAGGTATGTTTGCGGAACCTGTATTTACGAATTGTGGAAGGAACGCAAGGAAAAAAAGTGAAACTTTTGGATTCAAAATGTTCATTACAATGCCTCTTTTATAAAGAAGATACACATCAGTTTCTGTAATTTCAAAAGATGACAAGAAACTTCCACTTTCTTTTATTGCCTTAAAAGCCAGGTAGATCAGATAAAGAGCACCAGCATATTTTACAATTGTAAATGCAAGTGCAGATCCATACACAATGGCAGATATACCAAGTGCTGCTGCAGTGGTATGGAACAGCAATCCGGTACACAGACCCGATGCTGTTGCCATTCCAGCTTTTTTTCCCTGTGAAATACTGATGGAAAGAACAAAAAGAATATCTGGGCCAGGAAGTAAAGTTAGGGCAACAGAGGCAGCAATAAAATAGAGAAGTTGCGCTGATTCTATCAATAACTCACCTGCCCCTTAAAAATAAAAATGAAACAAAGAAAAAGGTGAAAGAGAAAAATTAGAGTTGCACGTATCTGGCAATGTCTCCAAGGTCTTCCTCTATCCTTAGCAACTGGTTATACTTTGCAGTACGTTCACTGCGTGCAGGAGCTCCCGTCTTAATGAGATCTGCTCCGATAGCCACCGAAATATCTGAAATGGTAGTGTCCTCGGTCTCTGCAGAACGATGACTGACCACCACAGCATATCCATTGCGGTTTGCAAGAGTCGCAGCATCAAAAGCTTCAGAGATTGTACCGATCTGGTTCACTTTCAAAAGCAGGGCATTTGCAGCACCCATTTCAATACCTTTTGCAAGACGATTAGTATTGGTCACGAACAGATCATCACCCACAATAAGGGTCTCCCACGCCTCAGATGTCAGGTTTGCAAAATCCTCGAAAGCTTCCTCATGGAAAGGGTCCTCTATATAGATGATAGGGTAGCTGTCTATCAATTCGAGGTAGAAATCAGTAAGTTCTCC
The DNA here is from genome assembly GCF_000328665.1 of Methanomethylovorans hollandica DSM 15978. Taxonomy (NCBI): domain Archaea; kingdom Methanobacteriati; phylum Methanobacteriota; class Methanomicrobia; order Methanosarcinales; family Methanosarcinaceae; genus Methanomethylovorans; species Methanomethylovorans hollandica. The sequence goes on along the minus strand of NC_019977.1, from coordinate 368,925 downwards.
GCCGTCAAGTAACTTACCATCGATAGAATATGCTTCACCTTCAAAGAACTCAGATGCAGCAGCATCGATACCAATAGTTATATCTGATTCTGTATAGCCTGCCTCATCTATTGCGCTCATCAGGGCATCAAGGGCATCTGTGGTCATGGATAGTGGTGGAGCATACCCGCCTTCATACCCAACGTTCGTTCCTGAAGCACCATATTTATCTTCAAGTATCTTCCGTAAAGCATGATAAGTCTCAGCTCCCATCCTCAGGGCTTCGCCATAAGCATCAGAACCTTTTGGCTGAATCATGAATTCCTGGATCGCAAGGTCATTACCTGCATGTTTACCGCCATTTATGACATTCATTGTAGGAACAGGAAGATTATATGCGTTATTACCTCCAAGATACCTGTACAGAGGAATGTTCAGGGAATCCGCAGCTGCCTTTGCAACTGCCATCGAAACGCCCAGAATAGCATTCGCGCCTAAAGTCATCTTATTATCAGTACCATCCAGGGCTATCATGAGAGCATCAATGCCGCGCTGGTGGCGAACGTCCATTCCCACCAGGTCACTTTCAAGAGTGGTGTTCACGTTGTCTACCGCGTCAAGAACACCTTTTCCTCTATAGCGGTCTGCCTCCTTATCCCTCAGCTCAATAGCCTCATGGGTACCGGTGGAAGCACCCGAGGGAACACTGGCACGTCCAAAACCGCAGCCAGTATAAACATCCACTTCTACCGTGGGGTTTCCTCGTGAATCAAGGATCTCTCTAGCATGCACCCTTTCTATCTTGTACTTACGTTCATCAGCAATGTAAACCATCCAGTTCCACCTCCATGTTCTATCCCATAAAAAGCTATTAGTGTATATATTGTTTATTGTAAGCGTTTCCTTTTGAACTAAAATAGGTGAAGAAATAATCTAATTGTTGCAAAATCTGGAAGTCGGCAAAACAGAAGCTAATTCTATCGCTTGCCTTTGCAGCAGATATCCGGCAGAAAAATAAAGAAATGAAAGAAAAATTCAGGCATTTGAAAGACATGAAAAAGCTCTGATAGAAAATATTCTGTTAGTCTGTTAAATGTTTTCCCCAAATGTCACCGGTGAGTAACCTTTTATACTATCATTAACCCTTGTTGCGACCATCCCTGATATTTCGAGAAGGAAGACTTCATTTACCATAAATGCTTTACTATTATTCCTCAGGCAACCGGTCCTGACGATTTCATCCCTGCCTATACTGCAGTGCAGATGTACCTTGGGATCCTCCCCTTCGTAAAAAACATTACCTATGCCTATGATTTCATGAGGAGTGTCTATTTTGACCCACATGGGAACAGGAGGTACGCAAGCATCCCTTGGACCTGAAACAAGCTCTCCCTTTTCAATTGCACCCAGCAGAAAGAAAAAAGCAGATCTTATTTTCTCTTTTCGTGAAACTGTTTGCAATGCCTCGATCAGATCTTCACCATGATCAACACGCAGGAAAAAGACCCTGCCAATAGTACCTGTAGTATACTCCATGCAAGAACTCAACTATCTCTGCACTCAAATACTCTGCTATCAGACCTGTCCCAGATATGAAATGAAGAATTAATGCTGTAATTATGTATACTATTTCATGATCCCGGGTATTGTAAATTCCTAAATTTATTGAAGAAACGATATCCTCCACAAATATCAATATTATTATGCAGAGAACTCCATACTAAGGTCTATCCATCGTGCAGCATGGATAAGCGAACCCATGGAGATCACATCAACACCCGTCTTTGCGTATTCTTCAAGGTTCTCAATAGTAATATTACCTGATACCTCAATGATCACATGTTCTTTTAACCCTTCTTTTTTGATTTTCTGGACAGTCCTCAGTACCTCTGTGGGACTCATGTTATCAAGCATGATAATATCCACACCCATCCTGGCCACCAATAAAGCTTCTTCCATGGACTCTACCTCTACCTCGATCTTCTGGGTGAAACTCGCCCTCTTCTTTGCTTCGCTTATGGCTGCTTCAAAACCCATTAGCGTGATGTGGTTATCCTTGAGCATGATACAGTCAGACAGGCTGAACCTATGTGTATCGCCCCCACCAGCAACAACAGCCATCTTTTCCAGGCTACGCATCCCAGGTATTGTCTTACGGGTACAGGCAACCCTTGTGTCCGAAAACGACCTGACGATCTGCACACATTTACTTGTCATAGTGGCAATGCCACTGAGATGACCTAAAAAGTTCAAGGAGAGTCTCTCTGCTCTTAAAATCGATACAGAACTTCCTCTGAGAGAGATTATTGTGTTTCCGGCCTGTACCTGGTCACCATCACTATGTGATGGCACAGCCTGCAAACCAAAGTATTTAAATATAGACATTGCAACATCAATGCCTGCCAGAGTACAGTATTCCTTAGCCAAGATAAAAGCTTCCACTTCCCTCTCTGGAACAAGGGTACATGAGAGGTCATATGGACCAAGGTCTTCCTGAATGAAACGTTCCAATTCACTGTTAAGCATCTTTTACCACCAGTTTTGTCCAAGAGTTTTCTAGTACATTGTAAAATTCGGTCTTAATCACATAGACCTCTTATTTACCTGCTTTGAATTATTGGGACAACAATAATGTTAATTTCATGTATATGAAGATAAGTGCCAACTTTGGGCTATTGATATTGATTTTTTTAGTGATCTTTATTTAAATTCGATTTTCAAATAAGAACTATTATATACAGATAGCAGTTAAATGATTGTATGTTAATATTTTAAGGATCTAAAATGAAAGTGAGGGAAATCAAACCCACTTACAGGATTTAATGAGATCAACCAAGTACTATCAGAGCATAAAAAGAGTTAAAACCTAGATTTCACATATGTAAATACACTCATGGAACACATTGAAGCAAATATGTGGGTGAGAATTGAGGAGTATGTTGATAATCTGTTATTATAGAAATGAACACAGAGTTAACAATATTTCATAACAAAAGTGAAGACCATGAAAACTGAATTGATGAGTACGGTGTTTTTATCTGAAAAAAGAAAGATGGCCCTTCTTATGTTATTGGAAGGACCGGCTACTGTTGATGAGATAAAAGATTCTTTAACCGGAACAACTAGTGCTATAATGGCTCAGATAAAAATCCTTATCGAAGAGGGTCTTATAGAACAAAAAGAAGATAAATACGGGTTAACTTTTGTTGGAAGGATCATACTTAAAAAAGTAAAACCTTTGATTGAGGCACTTAATATACTGGAAGAAAACAAAGAATTCTGGGGAACCAGAGATCTGAGTGGTATCCCTGACTTATTACTGGATAGAATTGGAGATTTAGGAAAGGTAATGGTGTATGAACCGGATCTAAATCATCTTTTCGAACCACCAAAAGAACTACTGACCAGTTTAAAAGAAACAAAAAATGCGTGTACTTTTTATTCATATTTTTGCCCATCTTGCCCTAATAATTATTCAGAACTTGCAAATAAAGAAGTTAAATTTGATCTCATTTTAACTCAATCGGTATATGAACGATTGAGAGATGAGTATGCAGAACAATATAATGCAATGATGAGGTCTGCAAATTCGAATTTGTTCGTATGTGATGATAATATAATTAAACTGGGTGCTCTTTCAATTACGGACAATCTTATGCTGATAGCTTTTTTTAATAAAAAAGGAATATTTGATCACAAAAAAGTAATTAGTTTCGAAGATAGTGCCCGTAAATGGGGAAAAGACCTGTTTGAACAATATAAAGAAATGTCAGAGAAGGTTAAGTAAAACTGGATCATCATTGATTTTAAAAATTCTACTTCTTCATCAATAGATCTTTCTGCCACAATTCCATGCAATATTTTTGATCAACAGCTATAGATGCCTGTTCTAGAACTTACTTTTAAATTTACTTTTGTTAATATTCACAGTCTTGATATTATCGAAGGTGTCTATTTTTTTCTAGCTACCGTTTTCCTGAACTACTTAGATAAAAAATATACTTCCGGGAAAATCCATAATTTAAACCGCGAACATACTATTGATAATAATAATTGTTTTGATTAATTACTAGGAGTTATTACATATATGTCTACACCAAAATAACGTTTGTTGTCAATAGTGACAAAAACTGAATTTGCATGATAGACTGCAAAAAGATTTGATTTCAAATTGATGGTTATGAATGGAAAAGGTTTACTATTTTCACCATTCGTAACCAGAACAACAAACGATTGGTGATAAATGATGCCAGCACAAGACTATATCCCAATAGATCAAAATTGGCTAGAAAATGCAGGAAACTTATGGACCACACCATGGGTAGACAAACCATCGGATAGAGTTATAGTAGACCCTATTATTCTGTCTCACGCAGCTACTCTGTTCAGAAAGAATGCAGGATACTTCTATTCGAATCCGGAAGAAGCAGTAAGGATGGTGTGTGCTGCCTGTGAGCTTTATGATGTTACTCCGGTTGGGCACTTCCTTTATGCAGATTACTGGGGAGCCGACTACGGAGCTGAGCTAAAGATCCAGACAAATGCTCCTCCAGGTATTACAAAACGCCCAATAAAGACTGCGGAAGATGTAGATAATTTTGAAGTACTAAGCACTGAAGAACTGGTGAAGGGGCCGACCCTCACTACACACTACAGAGCATTGGACACAGTAAAGAACGAATACCCACAGATGTTTGCCCCAATCACCCAGCTGGGTGGTACCATGGAAGTGGCTACTAACTGGGCTGCCATTGAGGATGTATTCATGTGGATGATCACAGAGCCAGAACTTGTGGACAAGCTTTGCATAAAAGCCGGAGACCACATGGTAAACGCATGTAAAGCAACAGCCGAGAGGTATGGTGCAAACGTGATGATCACTGGTTCAGTAATAGCAAGTGGTGACCTCATGGACAGGGAACAGATCAAGAGGTTCAGCTACCAGCCAGTATCAAGAGCTGTCAGGAAAGTCCTGAACACAGGTGCAGGCCCTGGTGTCTATTACCATCTATGTGGAAACCACACCGACGACTTCGACCTGTGGAGAGATGCACCAATGAGCCCGTTCACTATTGTTCAGATAGGATACGACGGACAGGACATATTCCCCACTTCAAAACTTGTAGAGAATTTCGGAGACAGGTGCACATGCTTCGGAACTGTTGATACAAAACTCATTGACCGCGGTACACCTGCTCAGGTCTACGCACAGGCCAAGGAACAGGTACTTGCCGGCAAGGACAGTCCGAGAGGATTCATATTAGGAACAGCATGTGAATGTCCGACCAATGCCCCACCTGTTAATGTCCATGCACTTGTAAGAGCTGCAAAGGATTTTGGTAAGTATGAAAAGTTCTGAGAAAAGGGATGAAAAATAATAGTATAAATCAGTGAGGGTTATTATGGATATAAAGATAACTGAACAAGCGGACAATTTACTCAAAGACAACGGCGTGAAAAAAGAGGAGATACTGGAAATTATCAAGAATGCAGAGTCCAGTGGGCACAAACTCATAGCAAAGGATGGCAGCACCTGTATTGCAAAAGGCGTATCAGAGAATCTGACCATCTATGCCGTCTATTCTGCAACTGAACTGCTTGATGTCTACACCCACAAGATGAACATCCTCGGTATAACCGGCGGAGAGATCAAGCCAGTGGAATACGATGATGAAAGTGAGTGGATATGTGCAAAGTGCAATGAGGTCGCACTGGAGAGGAACGTTGACATGAGCTATATGGGGGTCACAAGGCCAGGTCCCGGACTTGTCTGTGCAAAATGCGGCGATATGTATGTATCAGCCGGCATGGCAAAGTCAACGCTAAAAACTGCGGAAGCGATCCTTGAAGAAAAGAGAGCTTAAGAATACCTGAGAATTCAAGGGGTTCTCAGGTAGATTACCACCACACCAACCAGAGAGGGAACAGATGGAACCGATAAGTACAGTTGAAAGCCTTTGTCCTGAGTGCCTTGGCAAAATAGATGGCATCAAATACGTGGAGGAGGGAAAAGTTTACCTCAAAAAAACATGCCCTGACCATGGCAGCTTTACAACCATGATATCTGAGGATGTAGGGCACTACCTCCAAATGGAGGAATGTTTCGATGTCAATAGATCGCGTGCCAAAGCATCCCTTAGGGATACAGAAAAAGGCTGTCCCTTCGACTGCGGCCTCTGTCCCTCTCACAAACAAGATACCTGTCTGGCAATTGTCGAAGTGACCGACAGGTGTGATATGGGATGTACTTATTGTTTCGCCAGCTCTTCTATTGACAAAAGCCTCGACCCCGATATAGAAACAATAAGATTCATGTTCGAGACTGTGAAAAAATGTCAGAACAAACCCACCTGTATACAAATCTCAGGAGGAGAGCCCACCATGAGGGATGATCTGCCTGAGATAATAAAGATGGGAAAGGAAGTAGGAATCGATCACATAGAATTGAACACCAATGGTCGCAGAATAGCTACTGATCAGGATTATTTTAACAGGATCGCCTCAGCGGGTGTAGATGCTATCTACCTTGGATTCGACGGTGTATCCGATGATATTTACAAGCAAAGGACTGGAAAGAAGCTCTTTGATTTCAAGGCCGAGGTCATAAACAGATGTGAAAAGGCAGGAATCGGTGTTGTCCTTGTACCATTGGTAGCCAGAAACTATAACCTGCACCAAGTCGGCAAGATCATAGAGTTTGCAGGCAGCAGGGTACCCACTGTTAGGGGAGTGCACTTCCAGCCTGTATTCTATTCCGGCCGTGCTCCTTCGGCCCGCGAAGGGAGGATAACCATACTGGAGCTACTTAGGGAAATAGAGAAGCAGACCAGCGGACAGCTCAAGGTTGAGAATTTCACACCTTCACTCATGCCCCATGCCCATTGCGGGGCTACCTGCCTGACGCTTATAGATAACGGAGGTTTCCTTCCACTGACCAATGTCTCGCTTGGAGCCATCAAGTCTGCTTCCGATGTAGCGAGCAAAACGAAGAAGTCCATTATGGGCAGGTGGAAAGGTTCCGGGAAAGAAGACCAGAAGTCATCGTGTGGCGATCTCCTTATCAAGAGTTCTTGCTGCGAGAAGCCGATAAGCCAGCTTACTGTAAAGGGTTCATGCTGTGAAAAACCAATAACTGAAGTCCTTCCGAAGAATACCCGCCTGGGTGGCGGATGGGCAGATTTCATAGAGAAAAGCATGAACAGCTATCTTACAATCTCAACAATGGCTTTCCAGGACGTCTGGTCATACGAGAGAGAAAGGGTAGAGAACTGCTGCATACATGTGGTCACACGCGACGGAAGATTTGTCCCCTTCTGTAATTATAACATGACTGACTGCAATGGAAACTTCCTTTACAGGAACACCGCTTAAATTCATTTCATTCATGATTAGAACAGGAATAGTGATATGAGTCTTTCTGCAAAAATTAATACTGCTGTTAGAATGAATATAGCAAAGAGAAGACTGGAGTCCCGTAAAATAGAAAGTGGTGCCGGGAATCCCTTGGAGCAATGGGGACTGGCCAAGATCAGGAATGATATAAAGAACAGCAAGGAACTGAAAGAGTTATTCGGTAATCAGGAGCTTGACAGGGAACTCATCAATGAGTACAAACTATTCAGGTTCAGAGAACTTATGGGGTATGTCATGGAAAATAGCCCCTATTATAAGGAGCTGTATGAAAAGACTGGCATAAACCCATCTCAGATCACAAAGTATGAAGATCTGAAGAATCTACCACTTACCGAACAGAAGCAACTGGCTGATCATCCATATCATTTCCTTTGTGTATCAAGGAGGGAGATCGTGAGGGAGTTTACAAGCTCCGGCACCACAAACATGCTTAAGAGGATGGCTTACACCCAGCATGAGCTGCTGGAAATCGTGGATTCGGTGATATCTGGTCTTAAGATGGCAGGAATGGATGCAAAGGATGATACATTACAGATAATGTATCCAACTATAACAGCTACCTGGGATCCTGGTTTGGTACTGAGCAAGGCTTGCGCTCTCTCAGGCTACAATTCTGTTATCAATGATTCTCTTGATGCAGATGAACAGATAAAGACCATGAGAGAATCTGGCACGACTATTATTATAGGAACTTCTTCCTTTTTGTACGAATTATCTAAGGCTGCCCGTGAACTTATACAGCCAGGTGAGCTTGGGATCAAGCGTATCATCTGCTCATCCGAACCCCTTACACCTTCCATGAGAAAAGAAATTGAGGAAGTATGGGGATGCAAGACCCTCAGACAATGGGGTATGACCGAACTGGGACTGGCCAATGCCATCGAATGTGTAGAGCAGAATGGCTTCCATCTGAATAATCCTGATTTTCTGGTGGAGATAATAGACCCGAAAACCGGAAAGCAGTTGCTCCCAGGAGAGGAAGGAGAGCTTGTTGTCACGACCCTCAGGAGAAGATGTATGCCCCTCATCCGTTACAGGACAAGGGATATAACAACTCTCATTGAAGAGCCATGTACTTGTGGTGCCTGTCTTGATCAGCGCATAAGTGACATAAAGAGAATGACTTCCTGAAAAATTGAAATAGTGTGTGCATTAAAGGGCATGGATGACAAAATGAACCATAATGAACCTGGTGTAGACAAAAAGGACCTTAACAGGCAGCAGCAACACTGGGAGAGTGTTTTCTCATGCAATGAATCCATGTTCGGCGAAGAACCAAGCAGCCCGGCTCAGTGGGCTGCCCAGCTTTTTAAGGATGAAGGCAAAATAAAGATTCTTGAGCTCGGGGCTGGCCAGGGAAGGGACACTTTCTATTTTGCGAGAAATGGTTTTGAGGTATTTGCTCTGGACTACTGCGAAAAAGGAGTCGAATATATAAAAGCCAGAGCTGTTAACGAGCACTTACGTGGCTCCATAAAAACTTTAGTACACGATGTAAGGAAAAGGCTTCCTTTTGAGGATGCAACATTTGATGCATGCTTTTCCCACATGCTTTACTGCATGCCTTTGAAGATTTCAGAACTCCGAGCACTATCATCGGAAATCAAGAGAGTCCTTAGGCCAGGGGGACTGAACGTATTTACCACAAGACATACACAGGACCCTCAATACCGAACAGGCATCCACATAAGTGAGGATATGTGGGAGATACAGGGCGGATTTATAGTACACTTCCTGAGCCGGGAAAAAATTGCCTTTATTTCCGAAGGGTACATAACTGAAGATATTACTGAATTCGAAGAAGGCCTTCTTCCAAAAAGGCTCTACCGGGTAGCTCTCCGGAAAAATGACTGAAGTAATATTACATCCTACATAAAAAACTGAAAAGTATAGAAAAAGAAGTCTAATCTTTGCGGACAACATAATTTTATGGGATTTACCTGCTGACCCAAACTGGGAGGGATATACGTGCTTCTGTCCCGGGAAAAAAGCCCGCATACTCGGCAGATTGATGCTTTGACCAGTGATCACTGCTCGGTCTAGCTTTTACACATTTAGGATTTGTTCCTGTATTCACAATTCTCATCACATTCCCTATTCAAATCTGTATAAGTACAATTCATTCCCATGTCGAGTTTTTGATACCAGATCAGGCCGAAAACATCTGACAGATATGCCACTCCTTTCCTCAGAGAAATGCGAGTTGCTTTTTTACAGCATCTTACTCCCCCTGCATCTGCAATGCATCGAAGAGCACCAGATGTTGCCCGGTTTGCTTGGGAGCGTTCGGAAGATGTGAAGGGTGTAGCTCCTAAAAGGATACTTACAGCAACACCTACCCCGATTCCTGCGCCGCAGGCACCATAGATACCGCAGTAACCTCCCGGGACCTTGCTACCTCTTTTAATAGCCTCTGAAATATCTTCTTCTTTCCTTTTTCCGGTATAGTTCTGGTAAGCAGCTATAAGTACTGCAGGCACCAGTGCATGATGCTCAGGACCATGCATATGTACACTTGGATGTTCCATGATCCTTTCAGCCAGAATAACAGGATTCTGCAGGTCGGTGTTCAAACAGATGTTCTCAATTACTTTTAATGCATCCTGTGAATGACAGTTATTGCAAACATAATGTCCGTCCTTACATTGGATATAAGCTTCCTCTTCAACGCCACAGTAGTGGCATTTTGCAGTAATTGCCCGACATGAATGAACTATCCCGTTTCCGCATAGCATACAATTGCTTTTCTCATTGCACGAAGCATCAATGATGATCATCTTATTTCACCTGCTTATACTTATATGTAGCAAAATCTTTTGTACCTACAAGGTCTCTTGCAACTGATATTTAGAAATGCGCATCTTCCAGCTTGCAGGAAGGAGGTTTACCAGGGCATGTCCAAAACCAAGTCCTCTTCCGGGGATTACCACATCCCTGCCTTGCTTCATAGCTTCGTATGTATCACGGGCTACAGTTGCAGATGTCGTAGCCATAAAAGAACTGAATGCTCTGGCATGCTCCATTCCGGCTGTTACCTGGAAACCTGTGTCTTTGACAGCAGTAGGGCAAACGGCCAAAACTCTTACCCTAGACCCACGCTCATGTAATTCATAATTTAAGGCCCTACTGAAGTTCAGCACAAAGCTCTTACAGGCGCCGTAGGTTGCAAAAGATGGATTGGGCTGAAAAGCTGAGATAGAGGACATATTAATGATCTGACCCTCATCCCTTTCGATCATATCCCGCAGATAAAGTCTTGTAAGGTGGTAGAGAGTACTGGTATTGAGCTGTATCATCGCGAGTTCTCTGTCAATGCATATTTCATTGACATGACCGTAAGTGCCAAATCCGGCACAGTTGACCAATACATTCACTGTTAGTTTATGGCTTTGGGTGAACTCATAAACCTCCGTAGCTGCTCCGTGAATGGAAAGATCCTTTTTCAGCAAAAGTATATTAATAAATGGATTGAGATCCTGAAGTATGTTCTTTGCTTGTTGCATGTCATCGCCAGGCAGAGCTACCAACACCAGGTGATAGCCAGCGGATGCAAAAATTTTTCCAAGCTCAATTCCAATTCCGCCGGAGCCGCCAGTTATCAGCATCGTCTTTCTGTTATCTTTCATTATAAGGTAACTCCTGCTTTCCTCACATCCATCGGTAAAGTGTGTTGATCAATCTCAGGACCCGCTCATTGTATGGTGGATAGATAATGTTCAGTGAGCCCCATCTGCGGTGTATGATGCTACGCTCATTGGAAAAGCCTGCAAAGCAGTGCAATCCTAATGACCTGCCTATACCACTGTTATTAATTCCCCCAAATGGCAAGGACGGATTACTGTAACCAAGCATGTAGTCATTGATCACAGTACCTCCGGCAGATATACCGTCCATAAAATAGTCTATATTAGCCTGGTCCCGGCTGGCGATATACAATGTCAGTGGGTTTGGAAGGCGACGTATCATATCTTTGGCTTCCTTCCTGTTCCTGTAGGTAATTATCGGCAATAGGGGGCCAAAAATTTCTTCATTCATAATGTTCATGTCACAAGTTACCCCTTCCAGCAGGGTGGGAGAGATAAAACGGTCAGATTCATCGAAATCCCCTCCCAGGGATAAACATGCACCTTTAGAGATAGCATCATCATAAATGGATCTCAGCCGTCTAAAGTGCATACCGTTGATAATGCGACAATAATCTGGAGAATTTTTTATTCCCTCACCTTCAGGATCGTATAACTGCTTAACAGCAGCACCGAATTCATGGATGAAAGAATCACACACTGATTCATGGAGAAGTAAATAATCGGGAGTTATACAGGTCTGTCCGTTGTTGACACACTTGGCCCAGGCAACACGTCTAGCTATAAGGCTGATATCAGCGGTCTCATCTATAATAGCAGGTGATTTTCCCCCCAGCTCCAGAGTAACTCCGGACAAGTGCTTGGCAGCTGCTGTCATGACGAGTTTTCCGACCCTGGGACTGCCCGTGAAAAATATGTGGTTGAATGGCTGCTCAAGAAGTGAACTGGCAACAGAAGCATCGCCTTCGAAAACCATAACTTCGCTCTCAGGGAAGAGCTCGTCCATCATATGCTTTATAAATGCAGAGGTATGGGATGAGATTTCGCTGGGCTTGAGTATGACCGCGTTACCGGCAGCTATCGCATAGACAAGGGGCACCAGGGAAAGATTAAGGGGGAAGTTCCAGGGAGACATGATGAGTATCACTCCCTTGGGTTCATACCGGGTAAAAGAGCGTGTACCGATAAGAGGCAGGGGTGTGGGCACCTTACGTGGTCGCATCCAATTGCTCAGATGTTTTTTTATGTAAGATATCTGAGCCTGAACTATACCCACTTCTGTAGCAATTACTTCTACTTCGGGTTTATGCAGATCCATGAACATTGCCTGGTACAATTCAAGAAGATGCCTTTCATCCCGGAGATATTTGTCAATACGCATCAATCTCTCGATTCTCTCGGAGACTCCCAGACGTGCCAGTTGTGGCCACTTTTCCTGCTGAAGGCAGAACACTCGTTTGATCTCATGATGCATGACATTTCATCTTTGTGTACACTTATTTAGATACTTCTTGTTCAGACAGCTACTATTCCAAGTAATAACAATATGTAGAAGGATGTAAGAGCAAAAGCCGACATGCCTTCAATTTTTCCCCATTCCTTTCTTCTTTTAATAATATCACTTAGCGTAATACAAATCCATAGAAGGAACACATATCCTGCCATCAGGGAGATCAATGAGAAATCCGGGTGACTCCATGTTCCAAGCATCTCCCCTGTAAATTCTGTAAGAACAGTGAAGAAACCTGTGAAATACGCAAGCCTGATGCCTTCAAGGTTAATAAACAGCATTAGTGCAAGGAATAGTTTAAGCAATATTCCAACTGTTTGTGCAGACAGATCGAACATAATGTAGTCTGTAAGTATCAGTAAAGCAACAGTTCCAAATATGAAGTAGTTGACCCTGTGGAACCATGTCTTTTGAGAGTATCTTTCCTGGAATATCTTCCAAAGATTGTAGGATGACCAGAATATTGCGCCGTAACCCGGGATGAGCCATATAGGAGCACCACCTATAGCTCCGCCAAGATACGTAAAATAGCCATGCTGAACACCCAATAGCTCATGAACGTACCCGAAAACCGAGGCTATCACCAGGAGCATACGTCCTTTAAGCATGCTGTTGTTCCAGAAAAGTAACCATAGGGCCCCAAGTATGAAAGCAGGTATGATCTCATTCTCTGTGTGTCTGTAGAATAACAGAATACCAACTATAACTGTGAGCATGAATACAGCAAAGTACCACACATTGTTAAGAAGTAAATGGCTTTTCTTTTCTAGAAATATGCTTAAGGAATGAAAAAGTGGCATATTTGAATTAATTATTTCTTTTTTTTGTGGTATTTGTCTTATCACTTTCGATAACATTCAAATCACTACTTCAGGGTGCAATTTGCATTTTGATATTTTCAGATGTTTGAGATGTGCTGTTCATAAAAAGTCAATGAGTTTCGCCGACCAGGGATGGATAGAGGCAGATATTCTGATAAAAACAAAAATGAACAGATCTTATCAAATCTTATCTCCTCCGGATCCCAAAAACAAACTCCGGGGCAGTTGGCAGCCAAAAACCTGAATGAACCAGCCCGGAGCTTTAGTAATTATTTATGATTCCTTGCCATCTCCACCATTGTCTGCAGGTTGGCATTTGGCGTCTTGCTGACAATACCACAACCTGGCGCGAGCAATGAGACTCCTGCATCAAGGACTTCCTTTGACTTCTCTTTGATGAACTCAGGTGTCTTGTTCCAGAGCACATTCACAGGGTCCAGGTTACCAACTATAACTGCCTTTTTGACCTTGCTCTTTGCGGTCGCAACATCTACGCTTTGGTCTATACTGATGCCATCGACACCTGATGACTCCATGAGCTCGATACTCATCGTAGTGTCACCACATATATGGAGTACTACCGGTACGTTCAATTCGTGCATTGCATCGACTATCCTCTTGTGCGCAGGAACTACATATTTTTCATAATATGCATCACCAATGAGCATTGCACTTGCTGTGGGGTCGATGATGACCATTGTGTCTGCACCGTTCTCTACCATCTTCTTTGCATATGTGATGTTAAACTCTGTTGCAAGGTTCATTAGTGCCGTTGCAAAATCCTCATCTGTCATGATTGCCATGAACCAGTCATCACCGTTCATGTGCTGTGCAAGGGAGAATGGGCCGAGCATACTTGCCATGACAGGTATTTTTGTGCCATATTTATCTGCGAGGATCTTGATCGCTTTACAGATAGTAGCTACTCTGCCCCGATTGATGTCGAAGTCCTTAAGCCTCTCGATATCTGACATGTCCTTTACGCAATGGCTAGTCACGGATGGCTGTTGTTCTTTTGTACCTGGTTTGATGCCGCAGCCGAAGAACTCAGCTTCTGCGCTGATGTCGAAGGGGACACGTACAGCTTCGAAACCGATTATTGTGTGACCTGCTTCTGCTAACTTTGCCATGACTTCTGCATTATCGTTGGCTTCTGGCCAGAATGCCCCAACTGCTTCCATCTGTTCTACAGTTCCGGTCTGTGTGACAGAGATTGCTGGCATCCTGTCAACAGGTTTTCCTGTAAGTGCGCGTGCCAATCTCTCTTTTGGCGTGTATGTTACCATTTAAGCAAACTCCTGTAATAATTTATATTGATGGGGTAGTGAAGCCTGGCCTTACGTAGGGTTACTAATTACAGGCTTTTTAGGTAAGTATTCCACAGGAAGGTAGCGTTCATTCCTGAAACGTGCCTCGGTTCCTGAGGAATATCTTTTTGTTTTGATGATATAAAAAAATCAGGAATATGCGGATGATTTCAATTGATCCGCAAATTCCTTTGATCTGCTTTAGTTCCACCTGTTGTCAGGAAGGCCTTGTAAGGCTTCCTTGGCCCACTTTGCAGCTTCCATTGCATCCTTCTTGGATGCATCTGCTCCAATCTCTGCTGCATAGTCAGCTGTTATAGGTGCTCCGCCAACAATGATCTTGACCTTGTCCCTGATGCCCTTCTCTGAGAAGCTCTTTACTGTTTTCTCCATATTATCCATTGTGGAGGTCATTAGTGTGCTTATAGATACGACATCTGCCTTGTGCTCGATTGCAGCTTCAGCAAATTTACCAATTGGAACATCCTTGCCCAGGTCGATCGCTTCAAAGCCCATTGCACTCATCATGGTCTTAACAAGGTTCTTGCCGATGTCATGTACATCCCCTTCTGCAGAACCGATTACAAGGACTGCTCTCTTTGAGTCATCTTCAGCTTTCATATGAGGAGTAAGTACATCCATTCCACCATACATTGCATTGGATGCCATCAGGAGGTGTGGTATAAATGCCTGTTTACAGTCGTACTTCTTTCCCATGATCTCCATGCCTGCTGCAAGGCCTTCGATGATTGCCTTGTAAGGAGGAATGCCTGCTGCAAGTGCCTGGTTTGCCAGCTCGACAGCCAGATCCTTCTTCCCATTGACTACCGCATCCGTTAATCCGTTGAGTATTTCACTTTCTTCCATAGAATGCCTCCATATTCCATTTAATAATGGCCATTAATGCGAAGCATGTTGGCTTCTTCACTTTCTCCGCTTTTGGCCATATATCTGACAAGCATATTTCAGGTCAATAAAATGGCAAGCCACTTATCAACAAAACACATATTCTGGTATACGTATATATAATAACTCATGGTTATCAGCCAATGATATCATTATTATCAATACTGAATTCCTCATTGAAATTGTGAATTTTTATGGGTGTATATTCTGAAACCATTGGGCGTCAAAAAATCTAGGCTGAATGCAAAACAATGCAGTTGATAAAATCAAAAACATGAATATAACGGGCACAAAAAACAGATGGTATTTTGGGCAAAAGCAATAAAAAGGAGAAAATTGGGGTCCAAATAAAGTATCTCACGCTTTCTGATAGCTATTTCATATATTCCTTGCAATCTCGTTAGCTCCCGTGATGGCCTCCCATACCCTGCCAGGCTCTTTTGCATCTCCTGCGGAGTATATTTCATCTGCTGCCTTCTCTTGTAGAAGCCTATAGTAAAGCGAATCATCGGCTTGTGCTCCGGTTGCTATTATTACCATGTCTGTATCCAGAGTTAATTCCTCTACATTATCTGGATCAAGTTTTCTGTTGAATGGATTTTTAACATTTGAAGGAATCAGTGCCTTCCATGGTGTGTAAGGATCGCCTCTGCCCCTATTTGCCAGAATATGAACCTTGCTTTCTGTGAACCTGATGACATTTGAAGCGTTATATACTGTAATCGGCTCTTTAAGAGCGTCTTCCTTCTTTCCTGAAGGAGAACCTCCTCCAAACATCATCCACAACATCTGACCTCTGTTAGCCATTACGGTATCAGGCATCAATGCATCATTTTTTCCCACTATAGTGACATTGACACCTTTTTCATAGGCAAGGGAATAGGCCACCTCACAGCCGATTATCCCCCCTCCGATAATAAGGACGTTATGCACATCAGAAGGCAATTCCATGCCCTTATCAAGAAACTCCCTGGCTTCCAGATTCCTGATCATATCCAGCCCTTCGATGGAAGGGATAACTTTTCTGAGTCCAGTGCAGCATATTATCACATCGAACATGCTTCCTATGTTTTCAGGCCTGACATATGTGTTAAACACAACTTTCAGACCCTCTTTTTGCAATAAGCTCATTTGATATTCAAGGTTTTCAAGATACCTTTTAATATCGTGCTTAATTGCAAGCTGGCTGGCTGTGTATAACTGTCCGCCTATTTTGCCACTCTTTTCAAAAAGCGTCACTTCATGTCCTCTTTTGAAAGCTGTCATTGCAGCTTCACAGCCTGCGGGTCCGGCACCTATGACAGCGACTTTCTTGATCTTTTCCGCTCTCACCAGTTTTTTCTTTTCCTCGAAGCCTGTGTAAGGATTCACTGCACAGCAGGGATGCCCTCCTTTTTTAATTGATTCGAGGCATCCTTCCTGATCACCAATACAATGAATGATCTCCTTTGTTCTGCCCTGCCTGACCTTTGCAGGCCAGTGGGGGTCAGCCAGTAGTGGCCTGCCCAGCATTACAAAATCTGCCCAGCCTTTTTCCAATACTTCTTCGGCACACTCCGGTTTACCCATCTTTCCGACAGCTATCACTTTTGCATTAATGTCTTCCCTGCGGAAGAAATCCTTTAAGAAGCCTGCCATCTCTTTAACATAGATCGCATCATCAAAGTAAGCAGGAGGATGTGGCCAGAACCAGTTATCATAACAGCCCTTATCCACATCGAATGCGTCAACTCCGGCTTCATAAAGAACCCTGCAAAATTCAAGACCCTGCTCAATTGTCCTTTCCTTACCATGGAAAAGTTTCCTGAATATCGCATCCCCATATGTTTCCTGCAAAGCCTGGGTCAGATCTATCCTATAAAGGACTGGAAAATCATCTCCACAGCGCTTTTTGATCTCCTTTACAACATCTATCCCAAACTGATTCTTATCTTTATACCGACCAAATATTCTCCGGTTCCATGGGTAAGAGGTCAGCTGATCCATTAGGTACCCTTCGTGGCCGTGTATCTGCACGCCATCAAAGCCTGCAGATTTTGCGTTAGCTGCACATTGACCAAAGCTTCTTACAATCTTTTTGATGCTTCTGTCAGAAAATGGAGCATGAGGGATCTGAGGTACATAGAAGTTCCGGTTCCATGAAGATGATCTGAGAATCTTTCCCTTTAGCGCCGGCTCAGGAGAACCGACCCTCCCAAGGCCTGCACTAAGCTGGATGAAGATCTTTGACCCGTAAGGATGTACTCCGGCGGTAAGATCCCTCCAACCTGAAAGACGGGTACGTGAAGTACCATCGATGCGTGGTAAATAAGTAGTATGATTATCTTCAGATACTGTGGGATCAATCCCAAAAGAAACGGGCACAAGACCCGTTATTAAAAGGCCTGCTCCGCCTTTTGCCCGCTCGATAAAATATTCTATCATTTTATCCAGAGGACGGCCTATGGGATCGGCCATATTGATATTACCTATAGGAGCCATGACAATCCTGTTCATCAACTTGCATTTCCCTATATTGTCAGGTTCGAATAGTTTTTCAAAGGGCATATTTACCACTAACCCCCTGTAATCATTTGATATTCAATGTTCCCATTGGTAAAAGATTAATCACTTTATCGGACAGTTCTTTAAGCTGCACATATTAACTTTATCTTTTGCTGTGTTTTTCTCAGCGTATTGCTGGTGTTCCTCTTCCGCCTGATAGAACGTGGTCACAGGGACAATTTCCGTAAGTATCCTTTTCCCCCGTCCCAGGCTTCTTTCCATCTTTTCCATGGACTTTATTGATTTTGATTTTTGATCATCGTTATGGTAAAATATAGATGACCTGTAATGACTAACAGCATTCGGCAAGTTGTCCAATGTAGAAGGATCATGGATGTTCCATAGACTCATGACCAATTCTCTGTGTGTAAGGGTGGGGTCATGAATGCTCCAGAAAGTTGCAAGTAACTCATCAAAGGTTACTATAGAAGGATCAAAGGTAACCTCTACTGCCTCGGCATGACCTGTCTTCCCGCTTAATACTTTAATATAGCCGGGATTTTCCAGTAAGCCCCCTATGTACCCAACACGAGTGCTGAGTACACCGCCAATCTTCCTGAAAGCGTCTTCTACTCCCCAAAAACAGCCCGCAGCAAATGTAGCTTTTTGCATTGCAATTTCCATTTTATGTTTATTTTGAACCAAATCAAATATATATACTTCTGACAGGTAAAATCCACAGCTTTAACATCGTGCATATTATTGATATTTTAGCTGTCATTGATTATTACGAATACTTTGTTATATATACTGTTTGAATGATAGTAAAAATGTAGTTGTAATGAGGTGTAGAAAAGTGCGCCAAAAAGAAAATAGATATGTTGATGATTTATCCCGCGATAACAGGTATTCTGATGAACTACAAAGAAGAGGTGTTAGCAAGCAGTTCTATGACTCTAACAGAATGCTTCTTTGTCCAGAGTGTGGGAATTCCTTCAATCTTTTTTATTCAAGAGCAAAATATTGCACAGACTGCCCAAGTCTTGCACGGGGCTGTGAACTTGCCAGATGTACATACTGCCACACCGAATTCCCTCTTAAGAATTATATGTCTAAAACATCTTCACGAAATGTGTCCAGCTATATAGGATCAGTAGTAAAGAGGTATAATAACACATTTGGAGAGGGACCTGGCAGGTAGAAGCAAAAATCCAAGATATAAGTATGTAAATTAGCTTTCATATATACATTCCTGGTAGAATGTGTATATTGTAGGTACAAAACTGTGTTTAGACTGTCTTGAAATTATTTTTTTGTGAATTGCCTTTATGAGACTATATTCCAGATAAAACAAGTCGCAAGATATTGAATTCAAAAAACATGAGACATAGAATTGTGCGATAACTGTGTGCACGATCCTTTGAAACAAAAGAAAGTGGTGGGGCAATAAAATGAAAGACGAATTGGTAAGCACTGTATTTCTATCTGAAAAGAGGAAAAACACTCTTCTGATATTAATTAATGGGCCAGCTACTATCGAAGAAATAAAAGAATCTCTGACAGGTACGACCAGTGCAATAATGGCCCAGATAAAAATACTTTTTGAACATGGCCTCATTGAACAGAATGATGGTAAATACAAATTAACTTATGTTGGCCAGATCCTGATGAAAAAAATACATCCATTGATCAGTACACTGGATGTACTGGAAGAGAATAAGAATTATTGGGTGAACAGAGATTTAAGCTCAGTGCCAGATTCATTGCTGGACAGAATTGGAGAAGTAGGTAAGGTAATTATACATGACCCGGATCTTAGCCATCTCTTTGAGCCACCCAAGGAATTGTTATTGAGCCTTGAAAAAACAAAAAATGTATCTACATTATATTCATATTTTTGTCCTTCATGCCCAAATAATTACTCGAAGCTAGCTAAAAAAGAAGTAAATTTTGAGATGATTCTGACCAAGTCTGTTTATGACAGATTGAAAGAAGAATATACTGAACAATATAATGCAATGATGACATCTAAGAATTCAAATCTGTTCATATGCGATGATGATATAATAAAATTAGGTGCTCTTTCAATTACTGATGACCTTGTGAATATAGCTTTTTTCAATAAACAGGGGATGTTTGATCACAAAAAGGTGATCTCTTTTAATGAAAGTGCACGTATATGGGGCATGGATCTCTTTTTGTACTTTAAAGAAATGTTATATAAAGTAGAGAAATACCCAAACCCAATACAATAATTTAATATTAAGTAAGTCACTTTGTTTTTATCAAAGACTTTACTTTTTTCAATGGTTAAATATTCTCAGCCAAAGTGAATAAAGATCATGGATCATACATTACAAGCAATTTGAACAACATCAATATAATAAATAATCGAAATGTGTTTGATTATTAGCTACAAGTCGTTATATATGCCATTGTACTGATACATTTTATTGCTCAAACCCCACAAAGGGTAAAAAGCGGAGTAGTGCAGCTTATGGTTATACCATAAATGGGTCAATCCAGCTTACCTCCATAATAAAGGGTAAAACCACACTTCCCAAATATCGCCTGCATGATCACGTGATATGAATACGTGATTACCTACTCCTTCTTAAGGGACCGCTTTCTCCAATTCATGTTACCAGGTCCCTTAAGAACTTTACAATTTGCTTTAATTACAGGATTTTCGAATATGTGTATATATGCATTTATATATATTGCACATATGCTCTTGTACATTTTTTGATATTGATCTTACTAATTAGTAAAGTTGGTTATGGTTTTTGCATTAATAACAATGAACAATTGTGTTGATTTTGACGATATTGCCTATTTTGATAACACCATTGATAATAATATTACTGATGTTTTTCCAGTCATGATTGATACTGGCATCGATTTCGTTTTTTTTTCTGAAATCGTTATTTATACGTGGAACTGCAGAGACTTAGTATGCAACATTACATCGTGGGACCGATTGATCGAGCACCTGGACATCATTAAATATTTCATGGAGGAGATATTGTGTATGGTATTGCAATAGATTTGGGAACAAGTGGTTTTAGATTGCAACTGCTGGATCTTCAAACTAAAGAAGTTATAAAAACAGTAATGACAATGAGACATCCATTGCCAGGGGGCAATGTTATCGATCATCTCGAATTTGCTGTTCGTGCAGGCCAGGAGGTCGCAAATCACATTATGGTCCGCACCCTTAAAGACATGATCGATATGTTCAATGTTCCCCCCCAGTTGATCAAAAGGATGGCAGTATGTGGAAATCCCATTCAACTGTCACTATTCCAGAATATAGAAATAAGGGACCTCGCGTACGCTGGCAAAAATATGCAAAAAAGGCTTGGAATAGAAACTGTTAAAAGAGATCTGAAGGTTTATGATGGAAATGCCATTTTCGGAGATTCTTTCGGTTTGAAAGATTGCGATATAATTGTTCTTCCATCAATAGAACATGAAATTGGTGCAGATGCTCTTGCCATGATGATCAAAACCGACTTCCTCAAACAATCAGGAGCATCTTTAGTTACTGATTATGGTACGAATGCTGAAATGGCTTTGAAAGTTGGTGACCGGATTATAACTTGCAGTGCTGCAGCTGGACCAGCTATCGAAGGACAGGGTATAAAATGCGGCATGCTTGCAAGCCCTGGGGCTATTTCCGATGTGAATGAAGAAAATGGTCTGTGGAGACTCACAGTGCTTGATGAGAATATGGCCGAGAGCAAAGGGCATCTCATTGACCCGGTGACAGGAGAGATCCATGAAGAGAGCAAGATGAAGCCTAGGGGAATAACAGGAACAGGAGTTATCTCTGCAATATCTCTGGCTGTGGATATGGGTCTGATCAGGACTCCACCAAAACTTCCTAATGGTAAATTGTTCTTGGGCGAAGGAGTCATCCTCAGTGAAACAGATGTTGAAGAGGCTGGGAAGGCTATTGGGGCAATAAGGGCAGCACATCTTACACTGCTAGTGGAAGCTGGCGTCAAATATGAGGATCTGGAGAATATGTATATGTCAGGTGCATCAGGGGCTTATGTAGATGCCAACAAGGCAAGGAAGATCGGCCTTATCCCCATGCTCTCACATAAAATAGTACAGTTTGGTAATACCTCCCTGGCACTTGCAAGAGATGTTGTCCTTGAGAATTTCAAATTGGAAGAAATAGCAATGCTTGCAGATAAGATAAAAGCAGATCATATTATGCTAGCTTCCAATGAAACGTTCATACAATTCTATACTTGTGAACTGGCATATTGGACCGAAGGCATGCCAGAAGAAATGTATAACAGTGTCCTTGAATCTTATAATTTACCAAGGATTCCTAAAGTTGACTTTGAGCATATTGTAGAGAGAAGGGAGAAAAAAGACATTGTAGATACAGGGTATAAAGGAATGGAAATATTTAGAGCCCTGGATACAGTCATTGAAGAGAAGGCAATCGGGTGTATTGGATGTCATAAATGTGAACAGGAATGTCCGGAGAGAGCTATAAGGACCGTTTATAAAAATGGGAACATGTACGCGGACTACACTGCCCATCTATGTTTGGGTATGAGCTGCAAGAGATGTGTTGGCATATGCCCAGTTAAAGCTATAAGTTACAGAGAATTGCTTCCTGTATCTCTATAACTACGTTTCTTTTTTTCTATTTAAGTTTTCAGAAAGATCATGTAAAAAGCAACAATTATTTCAATATAGATTATAACAGTTTTGCACAAGAGGATTTTTAATATAACTATTAACATAACTATATTACTAATGGGAGCAGGATGTCTATATAGCCATTGATTTATAAATTACCGAGGGAAACGAATGAAACCATTGGATGTCAATTCTGAAATAGCAAAAATAATTGATGATAGTCCGGTTATTGTCTTTATTTGGAGTGCAGAAGAAGATTGGCCTATAAAGTTTGTATCAAAGAACATCATGCGTTTTGGCTATTCACCAGAGGATTTTCTATCCGGCAAGATGATATTTGGTGATATTATTCATTCGTTGGATATTAAAAACGTGCGTACAGAGATGGCTAGGTGTTCTAAAGAAGTAAATGATGATTTCTTACAGGAGTACAGGATTCTCACCAAATCGGGTGAAATAAGATGGGTAGAAGAGAGAACGATCATAAGACGGGATGAAAATGGCAAGGCTCAATATTATGAAGGCATTATCCTGGATATAACCCAGAGGAAGTTCTCGGAGATGCGTATCGAGAGTCGCAACAGGGTTCTTGAAGCACTGGCTTCTGGCTCATCCCTTGAAGAGTTGCTTACGCTTCTGGTAAAAACGACAGAGAACATGATGCCTGGAGCAATAAGCTTTGTCATGCTGTTGGACAAGGAGAAAAAACATATTGCAAATACAATTTCTCCGCTTCTTCCGGATTTCTATAAAAAAGCAATAGAAGGTTTGTTAATAGGAGAAGGTATAGGCTCCTGCGGAACAGCCGCATACACCGGAAAAAGAGTGATCGTAGAGAATATAATGGAACATCCTTACTGGAAAGACCTTAAAGAACTTGCTTCTCAGACAGGTCTAAAGGCCAGCTGTTGTGAACCTATTATAAGTTCAAGTAATGAGGTACTGGGAACTATTGGCATATATTTCCATGAAGCACGCCAACCTACCAAAGAAGAGATAGAGATCCTCCAGGCAAATTCCAATCTTGCTGCGATTGCAATAAGTCATAAGATGGCAATAAATGCTGTGTCTGAATCTGAGCAAAAGTTCAAAGGTATTTTCAATAACATAAATGATCAGATATATATTCGCGAACTCAACGGAAAACTGATCGACGTGAACCAGGTTGTAGTTGATACACTGGGTTACAGCAAAGAAGAGATACTAAATACATATCTTGCAGATATAATTTCTTCTAAGTACATACAGCGTATGTATGAGCTTATGAAAATAATTGAAACTGATGGCCGTGCAATATACGAAACCGAAGCTATATGCAAAGATGGAACAATTATACCCTTAGAAGTCAATGCACGGTTCATAGTATATGAAGGAAGAAAAATGGTTCTTTCTGTTTCCCGTGATATAAGCGAACGCAAAAAAGCAGAAAGAATGCGCCTCCTTGAAGAAGAAAGGCTTGCAGCTCTTGTGAAGCTCAATGAAATGACAGGTTCATCTTTGGACGAAATAACTGACTTTGTAAGAGAAGAAACTGTAAGACTGACTGAAAGCAGGCTTGGGTACCTTGCGTTTATGAATACTGATGAAACAGAGCTCATAATGCACTCTTGGTCCGAAAGTGCCATGAAAGAATGCGGGATCAAAGATAAACGTTTCATCTATCCAATAAAAACTACCGGCCTCTGGGGCGAAGCTGTAAGACAGCGTAAACCTATAATCACAAATGACTATCCAGCACCCAGTCCATTAAAGAAAGGCTATCCAGAAAATCACGTGAAACTTTTAAGACACATGAATGTTCCATTATTCGATGGAGATCATATAATAGCTGTTACAGGTGTAGGTAATAAAGAAGAGGATTATAATGAGTCTGATCTGCGCCAGCTTACTTTATTGATGCAGGGTATGTGGACGCTCATGCAGAGAAAACACATGGAAAACGCGCTGCAGAAATACTCCGAAAACCTAACATCAGCAAACCAGAAACTACGGTCTATCAACAGAATTAAAACCGAATTCCTTGCTGAAAGACTAAATATGTCCCTTGGAACAGGAAGCTCTGAATGTAGTATTTTGGATGAGGAGATGATCAAGGCCATCGATAACCAGCAGACAAAAGCTATCAACTCTATATTAGTAAAATCTGAAAGATTGAAACGTCTGATAGATTCACTTCTGTATATGAGCATGGAGCAATCCGGGAAGATGAAGTATTCTTTTTCGAGTGCTTATGTAGCAAATCTTATTTCGGAAGCGTTGATAGACCTGATACTGCTGATAGAGGAGAAAGAGATCACCCTGGAAGTTGATGTACCTCATGGATTGCCTCCCATTAGAGCAGACAGAGACAAAATGGCTGAAACATTGGTCAATCTTATAGACAATGCCATTAGATTCACTCCAAATGGCGGGAACATAAACATAAATGTCCGGGAAGAAAACGACGACCTCCACGTAAGGATAACCGATAATGGACCTGGCATACAAAAAGATATCATTCCCCATCTTTTTCATAAGTTCTATCAGCTGGATAACTCGATGAGTGGTAAGTACCAGGGACTTGAATCCGGCCTGTATATTTCTAAGAATATTATACTTGCACATGAAGGGGAGATCTGGATAGAAAGTGAAATTAACAAAGGAACTACAGTCCACTTAAAACTTCCAAAGTGGAAGTTTTGAAAGGTTCAAAAAAGAGTATTTTAATTAATTGGAAGATTACCTTAAAACAAAAAGCACCGAACTTTTTGTATGCAAAGACACTATAGGCCTTGCGTCCATCACAGTAACAGATACTTTTCAAAAGTCATGAGGAGAATTTTTATGCTTGATGAGATGACTTCAAAGGAACGTTTTATCAACGCTCTTGAATTAAAAGAAGTGGACAGGGTACCATTGGGCTATTTGTGGTTTGGGGCCGGTAATGCGGTACTTAACCGCATGAATGCAACCATGGGGGATGTTTACTACTCCGCTAAAGGGATCACCAGAGCACAAATATTAGCAAGGGAAATGTATCACCATGATAATGTAATGTCCCCATGGGGATGTTTGCTTGTGGAAGCAGAGGCCTTAGGGGCTAAAATAAACATCAAGAAAGATGGTTATCCTTCAATTGCAAAATTTCCGTTAAAATCTGTAAAAGAATATGAGAATATAGATCCGATTCACATAGAACGCTCAGAAAGAGTAAAAACCATTAAAGAATCCATAGTGTTACTCAAAAAACAGCTTGGAGATGAGGTTTTTATCAGCTGTGCAATCCTGACTCCTTTCATGCTTGCTTCCCAGTTAATGGATGTAAGCAGGGTGTTCATCGAAATGATGACGGATAGAGATAATTTTCATGCACTGCTTGATGTTCTCACTGATAGTTGTATCACCTTTGCAGATGTATTGCTTGATGCAGGAGCAGACGGTGCATTCATTGAGAACGGCGGCAGCACTTCGGACCTTTTCAGTTTGGAAATGGCAAAGGAATTTGGTTTTGATTACTCTAAGAAATTATACTCACACATACAGGATAGGGGCGGTTATGTAATATCTCATAACTGTGCAAACCATGCATTCCATGAACTGGAAATGGCTCTTGAACCTGATGCTTTGAATTTCTCCTTTGGAAATGTGGAATCACTCGGTAAGAAATATGGGATCGATTGCCTTAAACTCCACAATCAGAAGCACATTGGTTGTAATGCAAGATATTGTTTCAGGGATTTCAAAGACTTGAACGATTCAATATGCCTTATGGGAAATATCAATCCCTATTCATTCCATTCCGGATGTGTCAGCAATGTTGCCGCCGAAGTAAAGAGTTGTATGGCTGCAGCTCCTGAGAAGGGATTCATATTATCCACCGGATGTGAGATACCACTGAATACGCCTCCGGAAGAGATGGAAATCCTATGGGAATCGATGAAATCTTGTTTTAAAAAACCTTAATGACAATAAAACCAGGAGGAGTTTCATGACTGAAGTGAAGGTTAATTCCAAGATATGTGGGTTCACTCATATAATAAGGGGAAAAATGAATGGACAAAACATAATTGTAGATATCGATACACCTTGTGAGAAGATTAAAGAAATATCCCATCTGGAAGTTCCAATGATGGAGTTATTTGATATAAAAGAGAACATTGTTATGCAAAAGGCCAGGGAAGCGAGATGTACTTCCACATGTCTTGTTCCATGTGCAGTTATGCACGTTTGTTTCATAGAGGCAGGTTTCATGTCTGGTACCCTCACCAAAAAGATGGGAAGCATCAGTATCGATTTTCTATGAACTGCTTTTCACAGTAGCATATGTTGCTTACTGCAACTACCAATGAGGAGTAACAAATTTAGACTGTTTATATTACTTCTATTATAATTAGATTGGGATGAAGGCAATGGAGAAAAGAGATACCAGAAAAGAAGAAGAAGTAACTAAATGGCTGACAAAGGAAGAAATGAGAGATGGATTTCCTATAATTTATACCAATTCTATTGATATGAAATTTATACAAATTCCTGCGGGTGAATTTGAAATGGGTTCATTATCGCATGAAAATAACTGGTACAACAATGAGCAACCTGTTCATACGGTAAAAATAAAAAAATCTTTCTATCTAGGTAAGTATTTGGTAACACAAAAACAGTGGGTTGAGATAATGGATAGTAATCCTTCTAAATTTAGAGGGGATGACAGGCCAGTTGACAGGGTTTCGTGGAATAATGCACAGGAATTTGTAAAAAAGATCAATGAAAAAGAGGGTACTGATAAATACCGTCTACCCTCTGAGGCTGAATGGGAGTATGCCTGTAGAGCTGGTACTTCTACCAGATATGCATTTGGCGACAGTGAGTCAAAATTAGAGGAATATTGTTATTGTGAGAACTTAGATGTCGGAACCCATCCTGTGGGACAAAAGAAACCTAACCTATGGGGATTATATGACATGCACGGAAATCTCTGGGAATGGGTACTGGACGTTTACAAGGATAGTTACGAAGGTGCGCCTGTAGATGGTAGTCCTCGGGAGGATATTGAGAGTTCTTCCAAAATGATGCGGGTTTTGCGTGGTGGAAGCTGGCAAACATCTGCTGTGGGCTGCAGATGTGCAAGTCGTTATTACTACCCTCCAGATGCCCGCCGCAATAGCAGCCGTGTTGGTCTGCGCCTCCTTAAAGAACTATAGAAACTTATTAATCTTATCAACCAAGATAGTATTCATTTTTAATTAGAGTATGCAGAAATGCATTGATTTTTACTTTATTAGACAAATAAGATACCAGCAACATAGACCTGTAGTTATTCCGGCACAGTTAATATAAAGAAGTAACAACAAGTTTTTTAAAGATCTTATCAAACAGGATGCCTTGGAGTTGATCCAAGGATATCTCACATAAAGGAAAGGTTATCGAGAAGAATCTTGACCTGCAGAAGAGTATCGATGATAGAAGCAATGATATCCTGGAGTGAAGAGACATCTTGTCAGAAGATATCGCCAAACAAACAGATCCCGGTGAAGAAGAGCTTGAAGAAGTAATAGAAGCCCTGTTCCCCAAAGAAGACAGCTCAAAAGAAAGCTGTATTTTGGAGCTCGCTTATTACAGGAGTTTTATAAGTGCTCTGCAAAAAAGCAGTTCAACATATCATGACGAACTGCTCAGAACTGCCCGTATGCTGCTTGATAAGGACCTCGATCTTGCAGGAGCTTTTTTTGAGAAGCTTCCTGAGGCAATGCAGAACACAGGACCTGATAGCATCAGGAAATGGGTAGGTATCGGCATAAAAATATTTGATCAGGGCAAGGACCTGGCAATTGATTATTTTTTACATTCAGCTGAGCTCTTAAAGGACCTTCAGGTCAGTGAACTGGAAGAGTGGGCCCTGAAAGGTATAGTTCTCTTTGAAGAGGATCCATTCATTGGAAAAACTTATTTTTCCCTGAATTCTGATAGATCAAAGGAGTTAATTGAAGAGCTTAAGGGGTCAGCGGCACTCAATGAGACCATAAGCATCCTAAGATATTATGCCCTTGGATTGTCAGGTGTTAATTTTAACATTCTACCCCGAAGGATGTTACAGATAGAGCAAGAAACCAATGACATAAATCCTGTGATTGCAGGCAAGACCATCTACCTTTCACCCATGATCAAAAAATATGGTGATATTGAAGATAACTTCAGGATATACAAGCTGAGCATAATGCATGAAGTCGGCCATTTACAGTTCAGTTCCCATAAGATAGAACATGATGTGGCAGCAAGGCTGATGGGGGATATCAGAAGCAGGTACACTACCATTATTAAAAGAACTCATTTTTCAGGGCTGCAGCCTGAAGGTATCATTGATATCGCTGAGATCATAGCTCTGTTTCCCAACAAAGTACTGGCAGGAACAATACTCGGCATTCTGGAAGACACCAGGGTCGAGTACAGGATAATGCAATGTTACAAGGGTGTTCGCTTAGACCTTGAGAGAATAAGATACCAGATGCTTCTGACAAGGTCTGCCCCAAAAGGCGACCTTGAAACATTCATGGAATCACTTCTGTGGATCTCCATAGGACATGAACCTGTTTACAAGATAAACAAAGCTACAAAAGATCTTCTTGATCAGGCAGGGATTCTGCTGAAGGACAGGATCTTCTACGAAGGATCGTCTATCCTTGACTCCCTTGATACGACCTTCAAAATATATACCATGCTTGATGACAAGATGGGGCCGTTAAGCCAGAAGGAGTACGAGGTACTGAAGAACATAGATTATCGCGGAGTAGATATCGAAACGTATAGCAGGCAGGACCCCTTTTCGCCCAATTCGCATGAGAATGTTATAAGGAGTTTCATTCCCGAAAGTGAAGTGGGGCCGGAAGCAGATAAGGAAATGTTAAAGGAAAGAAAGTTAAAACTTAAGCCAACCTATGCCACTTCCAGGAACTGGAAGATACTGGGTAGTTACAGGTATGATGAATGGGATGCAGTGATCAATGACTACAAAAAGGACTGGTGTACGGTCAGCGAGATCGAGCCTTTTGGCATGTCCAGTGATTATTATAAAAATTCATCAGAACATTACAGACATGAGATCTCCCTGATAAAGCATGTATTCAAGGAGATGAAGCCGGAAGCATTCCGCAGGGTTAAGGAACAGATCGATGGAAGTGAGATCGATATCGATGCCTTCATCGATTCCCTGATACAGAAAAAATGCGGGGTAAATCCTGATGGCAGGCTGTATCTCAGATGGGATAAGCATGAAAGGGATGTGGCAACTCTTTTTCTTATAGATGTCAGTTATTCCACCCATAAAATTGTGGGCTATGAGGAAAAGAGTATAGTTGATGTTGAAAAAGACTCTCTTATCATCATGATACAGGCTCTTGAAAGTATAGGAGACAAGTATGCCATCTATGCATTTTCCGGTCAGACAAGGGATGATGTTGAATACTTTATCATAAAGGAGTTCAATGAGAAACTATCGGACAACGTTGCACGCAGGATAAGTCTGATGGAGCCGGTATCCAACACAAGGCTCGGGTCTGCTATCCGCCATTCGGTACGAAAACTTAATAAGATAGATGCGAAAACAAAGATAATAATACTGTTATCCGATGGTGAACCCTTCGATAGTTCCTTGGGAGAAAGTGCATACAAAGAAAGAATTGCTGAAGAGGATGCCAGAGTAGCAATAAAGGAAGCAAACTCCAAGGGAATACATTTGTTCTGCATAACTGTGGATCAGAGTCCCGGCAAATATCTAGATAATATTTTCTCTGATGCCGGATACACAATAATAGATGATGCCAGTTCACTTCCAGAGATCCTTCCAATGCTGTATAAGAGGCTCACAACCTGATACTTCATTATTGGTATATGCAGATATATCATTTTCAAATTCCAGGTAAACTATGACCTTTAAGATTTTTTAAAATAAAAGGGCGTGCCAGGCCCACATATATATTAAGATTTAAACAAATACACTGCATAAAAAGATAAAAGGGCAGAGCGAAGTTATTTTTCGCTCTCAACAGATTGTATTTCATCAGATGGTCACAGTTAACTTTGGCCTCTGTGCAGCATTGGACCATTCAGAACTGTAGAATGCAATATAATTACCGCCCTCTGTCCTGGCCTTGAGGAAGAAACCGGTGTTCTTGTACTTAGCACTCACATATTCCTGCACCAGCTGAGTGACATCGAAATCATAGTACCTGTTACCGGGCACTGCCCGGGCCGGGAATGTAACGGATGCATACGGCGTAATGCCCTGAGCAGCTCCGTTTCGATCATACCAGTTTCCTCCTGCTGTGGTCCATAGAGTACCAGATGCACGGTTGTTCCAGCTTACATACCCGGGATCCCAGTCAGCAGCTGGCCTGTATATCTCTACCACTGTGTCTGAAGCACGTGTGGTATCTGATGGGTGATACCAGTATAGTGAGAGAGTAGCCTTGGAGATTTTATCTGTGGTTTTATACTTACTCAAATCGAACATCATTAGATCCCTGCAACTAGCTGAACTCGCTCCAATATCAATATAGTTAGTAGTGGAGAAAACACTAGTAGGGGATGAAGTCCGCAGACCATTGTCATAGGTCGGAGAATATGAGACCGATCCTGCTGGAGATGTTGGTGTAGTTGGTGTAGTTGTAGATGGAGCGGTGGTAGTTGTTGCTGCATTCACAACTACAGTTACTCTGTCTGTGGCTTTCTGCCCAGTCGTATCCGTAACAGTAAGTGTCACAGTATACGTTCCTGCTGTTGTGTATGTCTTTGTAGTTGTCCTACC
Organism: Methanomethylovorans hollandica DSM 15978; assembly: GCF_000328665.1. NCBI lineage: Archaea > Methanobacteriati > Methanobacteriota > Methanomicrobia > Methanosarcinales > Methanosarcinaceae > Methanomethylovorans > Methanomethylovorans hollandica. The sequence goes on along the minus strand of NC_019977.1, from coordinate 337,480 downwards.
GGTAGCTTCAGAGGTTATGCCATTTGATGCATCGAAATCCCAGGAGTAAGAAGCTATGCCAACATCATCAGTAGATGCACTGGCATCGAAAGCGACAGGTGAGCCAACAGTTACGGTTTTATCAGCTCCGCCATTTGCAACTGGAACGGTATCTACTTTGGTGGGAACTGCAGGTGTAGTTGTAGATGTAGATGGAGCGGTGGTAGTTGTTGCTGCCCTCACGACTACAGTTACTCTGTCTGTGGCTTTCTGCCCAGTCGTATCCGTAACAGTAAGTGTCGCAGTATACGTTCCTGCTGTTGCATATGTCTTTGTAGCTGTCCTAGCTGTAGCTTCAGATGTAATGCCATTTGATGCATCGAAATCCCAGGAGTAAGAAGCTATGCCAACATCATCTGTAGATGCACTGGCATCGAAAGTGACAGGTGAGCCAACAGTTACGGTTTTGTCAGCTCCGCCATTTGCAACTGGAACGGTATCTACTTTGGTGGGAACTGCAGGTGTAGGTGTAGTTGTAGATGGAGCGGTGGTAGTTGTTGCTGCATTCACAACTACAGTTACTCTGTCTGTGGCTTTCTGCCCAGTCGTATCCGTAACAGTAAGTGTCGCAGTATACGTTCCTGCTGTTGTGTATGTCTTTGTAGCTGTCCTAGCTGTAGCTTCAGATGTAATGCCATTTGATGCATCGAAATCCCAGGAGTAAGAAGCTATGCCAACATCATCTGTAGATGCACTGGCATCGAAAGTGACAGGTGAGCCAACAGTTATGGTTTTGTCAGCTCCGCCATTTGCAACTGGAGCAGCATCTGCATGGCTGAGAACTGTTGAACTGCTGGATTGACCTGTTGAAACTGTTAACTTAGGTCTCTGTGCAGCATTAGACCATTCTGAGCTGTAGAAAGCAATGTAATTGCCGCTCTCTGTCCTGGCCTTCAGGAAAAATCCGGTGTTCTTGAACTTGCCACTCACATATTCCTGTACCAGCTGAGTTACATCGAAATCATAGTACCTGTTACCGGGCACTGTGCTAGCTGCGAATGTAACGGATGCATACGGTGTACTGCCCTGGGCTGCTCCATTCTTGTCATACCAGTTTCCTCCTGCTGTGGTCCATGAAGTGCCGGATGCGCGGTTTGTCCAGCTTACATATCTTGGATCCCAGTCAGCTGCTGGTCTGTAGATCTGTACCACTGTATCTGAAGTACGTGTGGTAGCAGGATAATACCAGTATAGTGAGAGGGTAGCCTTTGAGATTACATCTGTTGTTTTGTAGTTACTCAGATCGAACATCATCAGATCCCTGCAACTAGCTGAACTCGCTCCAATATCAATATAGTTCATAGTGGAGAAAACACTGGTAGGGGATGAAGTCCGCAGACCATTGTCATACGTCGGAGAATATGAGACCGATCCTGCTGGAGATGTTGGTGTAGTTGGTGTAGTTGTAGATGGAGCGGTGGTAGTTGTTGCTGCATTCACAACTACAGTTACTCTGTCTGTGGCTTTCTGTCCAGTCGTATCCGTAACAGTAAGTGTCGCAGTATACGTTCCTACTGTTGCATATGTCTTTGTAGCTGTCCTAGCTGTAGCTTCAGATGTAATGCCATTTGATGCATCGAAATCCCAGGAGTAAGAAGCTACGCCAACATCATCTGTAGACGCACTGGCATCGAAAGTGACAGGTGAGCCAACAGTTACGGTTTTATCAGCTCCGCCATTTGCAACTGGAACGGTATCTACTTTGGTGGGAACTGCAGGTGTAGTTGTAGATGGAGCGGTGGTAGTTGTTGCTGCCCTCACGACTACAGTTACTCTATCTGTGGCTTTCTGCCCAGTCGTATCCGTAACAGTAAGTGTCACAGTATACGTCCCTGCTGTTGTGTATGTCTTTGTAGCTGTCCTAGCTGTAGCTTCAGAGGTTATGCCATTTGATGCATCGAAATCCCAGGAGTAAGAAACTATGCCAACATCATCTGTAGATGCACTGGCATCGAAAGTGACAGGTGAGCCAACAGTTATGGTTTTATCAGCTCCGCCATTTGCAACTGGAACGGTATCTACTTTGGTGGGAACTGCAGGTGTAGTTGTAGATGTAGATGGAGCGGTGGTAGTTGTTGCTACATTCACAACTACAGTTACTCTGTCTGTGGCTTTCTGCCCAGTCGTATCCGTAACAGTAAGTGTCACAGTATACGTTCCTGCTGTTGCATATGTCTTTGTAGCTGTCCTAGCTGTAGCTTCAGATGTAATGCCATTTGATGCATCGAAATCCCAGGAGTAAGAAGCTATGCCAACATCATCTGTAGATGCACTGGCATCGAAAGCGACAGGTGAGCCAACAGTTACGGTTTTATCAGCTCCGCCATTTGCAACCGGAGCAGCATCTGCCTGGCTGGGAATTGTAGAGGGAGTGGTCGTAGATGGTGGTATAGATGGAGCAGTGGTAGTTGTTGCTGCATTCACAACTACAGTTACTCTGTCTGTGGCTTTCTGCCCAGTCGTATCCGTAACAGTAAGCGTCACAGTATACGTTCCTGCTGTTGCATATGTCTTTGTAGTTGTCCTAGCTGTAGCTTCAGAGGTTATGCCATTTGATGCATCGAAATCCCAGGAGTAAGAAACTATGCCGATATCATCAGTAGATGCACTGGCATCGAAAGTGACAGGTGATTCAACAGTTACGGTTTTGTCAGCTCCGCCATTTGCAACTGGAGCATTAGTAGCACCATTCTTATTGTTGTAAAACTCGTTGTTCTGAAGTATGAACTTTGCATAGGATGGCTGTGTATTCCATATACCCACTCCTGAGCCTGGAACTCCACTCATTCCATCATTGTTCTTTATTATATTGTTCCTAACATAGGTGGTGAACTGTGCCTTTTGCTGTGGAATCGGAGACCATGCATACCATTTTATTGCAGCATTACCACCATCATCAAATACATTATTCTCGATGATAGTATTATCAAAATTCTGCATTGTGATCGCTGCATTGGTATATCCGGTATTTAAAGCGTGTTGGCCTACTTTTGTAAATGTATTGTGATGTATATGGACGTTCTTTGCCCGTATGACATTGTCAGTATATGCTGCAAACATCCAGATACCTGAACCCCTTATGCTGTGTATCTTATTATTATATATATCTATATTATTAAAGGATAAAGTTCCTGAGCTACCGGTTTTGTCTATCTCTATTGCCGGTCCTGTTGATGTGCCGCCCCCGTCAGAATAGAATGTATTGTCATGGACAGTAAAATCAGATACACCACCGGATAACCTGCACGCACTATTTGTCCGTGTGAAGACAGTGTTGTATGCAACTTCACCTGTATTATAGTAAAGTGCATAAAAAGCATCATGACCCATTTTGTACACATTGTTGTGAGTAAAAACAACGTTGTTGCCCCATTTAATTTTTAATCCATCATTGCATCCCCACTCAAGAAGCATGTGAGATACTTCTACGTTATTAGAACGTTCTAAATATATTAGATCATAATACCCTCTTCCAAAAGAAACACCCTGGTTTTCACTATTTCCATCGATAGTAAAGCCAGTGATTACGATATTACTTGCTCTGGTTTCACCCCGGATCATTGGAACACCGCTGGACCAGCCTGCCTTCGGAACAAGTTTTATTTCAGCGGTTGAGTCACCTGTGAGTTTTATGTTTGAACCGATATTAAGAGTGCTATCTATCCAGTATGTATTTGGACCCTTAAGATAAACAGTACCGCCACCAGTACTTTTTATGTATGCAAGTGCTTCATTTATTTCAACGTGATCGTTCGTTCCGTTACAATTGTAGTCGCCACTTCCATCCGCAGCGACATATACCGTTGCTGCTGAAGATAGACCGGATCCGACTACTGAAAAACACAGAAAACAAAATATCAAGCCAAGAACAGAGGAAGAGATTTTTTTAAAGGTGGTGTTGTTTTTATTTCTAGAGAAATTGTATTTTGTAGATAAAGCTTTTGTCGAGAAGAAATAACTTTTCAACCATAAAGCAATCAGCAACACATGACGGGATTTAGCCCACCTGTGGGCACTAAATCTTTCGAAAAAGTTGAAACTGATGTTATCCATATATTTGTACCTCTATTTTTATTTATTGAAATTAGTTTGTGCAATTAATAGCCGCTTATGTCACATTATTTTAGAGAGAAAGGATTCGACTGTGAACAAATATCCATGAACAGGATATTGCAGCAATCAAACCTATTTCATTTATGTTCTATAGCTGTAATTTTGAAAACTACAGCCCACAAATATCTAATTTCATTATACGATTGTTCCTACCCAATTACCAATATTAATCGTTTAATATGAATTCAGGTTGGATTTGATATATATAAATATACTTATTACCAATAAATATAAATACACCTTTGATTTAAAAATAGGAGATATAAAAAACAATAAAATAGATTTAAAGATTAAAAAGACATCTAATACTCTATATTTTACCTTATGCGTTCTTTTTTTTTTATTAAAGCCATATTAGAACCTTATATTAAATGTACCACACCAAAAATAATAGGAAAAAAGTATCTATGAAGTTACTTCAAGGAGGCCATATGAACTTAATTATACAATAAAACTATTATAGAGTTTAAAATTAAATTTTAAGACCACATTGTGAATAAGATATAAAAAAAGATGTTTTTAAAGTATTATTACTTATAATAAAGTATCATAAAGTATTATATGAACTTTTTATTCAAAATGAGCATGAAGATTTAAATATTATATATAAAGAGTTATTTACATTGACGGCGAAATTAGAAGCTTGAAAGTAGATCAACTCTCTTTGAGAGAGACAGGGACTATATAAAGTTTTCTGTCACCAGATGTATCATATGATTTTTGCTATTTTGTAACAGCTAGACAACAAAAAGTACCTGCAAATCAAAATTGTAATCCTCAACTTTAACAAGCCTTTCCTTTGATTCATTCCATTGAAGGTGATTCGAGGAAAATTGTTTGCCAGTTTTCTTACGAGTTCTGTTCAGCAAGTATTTTTTATACTTGGACAATCTTCTGACATACATGTACCCTATGGACGAGGCATCGCTCTTCCTATCGCTTCTGCCTTCATTCAACAGCTCTTCGCCTGTTGCATGTGGCGCATTAGACTCAAGGAACACTCTGGAGGATATACGATGCCTTTCCATAAAATCCAGAACGAACCGTTCACCCCAACTTTCAAACAACTTATTATCCGAGATAAAGGTCCCTAGCACATAAATATAACAGACCATTGTGGGTCAAAAAACTGTCCTGAAGGAATCAATAATGCTGAAGATAGGAATAATCGGATGTGGCACAATAGGCACCTGCATCTGTAAAGCGATCGATGATGGATTGATGGAAGCTGAAGTTTATGCTATCTATGATAGGAATGCTGAGAACGTTGAAAGACTGCAATCCTCTTTGGTAAATCTTCAGCCTGCCGTGATGGAAGCGGAAGAAATGATTAAACATATAGACCTGTTAGTGGAATGTGCCTCTCAGGAGGCTGTCTATGAAGTAGTACCTGCTGCTTTGCATGCGAGATGCGATGTAATGATAATGAGCGTGGGGGCTTTTGCTGATGAAAGGCTTTTCAAGACCGTTTATGGGATTGCAAAAGAAATGAACTGTAAGATATATTTGCCATCCGGAGCCATTGCGGGGCTCGATGGACTTAAATCAGCGGCATCAGAACAGATATACTCCGTTACACTGACAACACAGAAACCTCCTGCGGGACTAGCCGGTGCTCCCTATGTGGTACAAAACAAAATAAAGCTGGATGAGATCAAAAGCAAAACCGTTATCTTTGAAGGTAAGGCAAGTGAAGCTGTAAAAGGATTTCCGGCAAATGTGAATGTTGCTGCCACGCTCAGCCTAGCTGGAACAGGGTTCGAAAAAACAAAAGTAAAGATCATAGCCAATCCGGCACTCTGCCGTAACATCCATGAGATCACAGTGGAGGGTGCCTTTGGGAAATTGACGTCTAAAGTTGAGAATGTACCTTCACCCAATAATCCAAAGAGTAGTTATCTTGCACCTCTTTCTGCCATTGCTACATTGAAAAAGATTATAGATCCGCTTCAAATAGGTACCTGAAAGGGCAGCAGATAGTTGCTATTAATTTTGATAATGTATTTTGAGTGTATCAATTAGTTAGAAAACAGATAAATCAAAACAATATCTCAATGCAGTGATCATATGCAGGATACAAGAGAATTGATCGAAAAGATAGCTGAAATCAAAAAAGAGCGTAATGCTGTGATCCTTGCCCACAACTATGAGCGCGAGGAGATACAGGATGTTGCCGATTTTGTAGGAGATTCCCTTGAACTCAGCCAGAAGGCTGTAGAGCTTGAAGCAGATGTTATAGTTTTCTGCGGAGTGCATTTCATGGCAGAAAGCGCTGCAGTGCTCAGCCCAGGTAAGACAGTGCTGCTTCCGGAAATAGATGCAAGGTGTCCCATGGCCGATATGGCCAGGGTGGATGACCTGCGCAGTCTTAAGAAAGAACATCCTGATGCTGCTGTAGTATGCTATGTGAATACGACAGCTGAAATCAAAGCAGAGTGTGACATCTGCTGCACTTCAGCTAATGCTATTGAAGTTGTGAATTCAGTAGAACAGAATAAAGTCATCTTCGTACCGGACAAGAATCTGGCAGACTACGTAGCAAGACACACTGACAAACAGATCATACCTTGGGTCGGATATTGCCCTACCCATAACCAGATACTTCCAATAGATGTGCAGAGAGCTAAGAGCCTGCACCCCATGGCAGAAGTGCTGGCCCATCCTGAATGCAGACGTGAGGTGCTTGATATGTCCGACATGATATTCAGTACCACAGGCATGGTCAATTATGTAAGAACATCCAGCAACACTGAGTTTATAATAGCTACTGAAAGTGGTCTTCTGCACAGGCTTAAGAAAGAGAATCCAAACAAAAGATTCTACCCGGTATCACCTTATTCTATGTGTCCTGACATGAAGATGATAGACCTCAGAGCGGTTGCAGATTCAATGGAACATATGAGATATGTGATCTCCGTGCCGGAAGATATAAGATTCAAGGCAAAACAGTCACTTGACAGAATGCTTGCTGTTAAAAGGAAAAGATAACAGGCTTCATATGCGTGCATATTTGCAGTTGATAAGATATGGGAACTGCCTGATGGCTGCCTTTTCCGCGGCTTTGGGAGTGCTTATAGCATACAATATAATCAGTGGCAATGCTGCAACAATACCTTTTCCATTAAATGAGATAATATATGTGGGATCAGTCGTTTTTCTGATAACAGGAGCCGGAAATGGTATAAACGACTATTATGATATTGAGATAGACCGGATTAACAAACCTGAAAGGCCAATACCGTCCGGTAGGATAAGTAAGTCTAAAGCTTTCTATTTTTCGATATCACTTTTTGCTGTAGGAACAATGATTGCTTTTTTCATCAATACAATATGCGGAGCTATTGCCTTATTCAATTCATTGTTGCTGATATTTTATGCTGCAACACTAAAACGCACTGCACTCATCGGTAATCTTAGTGTAGGATATCTTACTGGGTCTACTTTTCTATTCGGAGGTGCGGTTTTTTATACCAATGGCGGCATTGAAGCAGTATCTGTACTGTTCCTGCTTGCAACCCTTGCCACCGTTGCCAGAGAAATAGTCAAGGACATTGAAGATATTGAAGGGGACAGGCAGGATGGAGCCAGTACTCTGGCAATAAGCATTGGACCTGAAAAGGCTGCTTATGTTGCTTCTATTATCGGTTTTATAGCTGTGCTTGCAAGCCCCTTGCCTTATCTGCAATCCCTGTTATCCGTGAGATATCTGGCTGTTGTCTTTATAGCTGACATACTTTTTGTTGTAGCAGTAGCTGGCATATTAAAAGAAAAGAATGCTGCTAAGTCTTCAAGGCTTTTCAAAATGGCAATGTTTGCAGCTTTAATAGCTTTCCTGGTTGGGACATGAATTATCTTGTTCGGATGACATAACTAAAGGTTTTCGTGAAAAACATCCTTTATCTGATTATTAGCATCTCTTGCATGAGCCAGATATTCCTTTAATATCATAGGAAATGTGTGTGCCGGTACGAAGCGCACTCCCAGTTCTTCAGCCCACTTCTGTATGCCAAAATCACTTGCCACCACCGCTGCATCCAGTTCCTTGGCAAGTATGAGCACATCGATATCTGGAGCGCTGTCTAGAATGCCATATCTCAACGCTGATCGGTATTTGTTCCTGAACTTCCCGACTATCGGCCCTATAACACCTTTTTCTATTTCGAAATCAATCTGCTGTGTGTCCTCTGCTTTTGTGGTCAGCAAAAGACATTTTGTAGAGCCTTCCCAGATGGCCTCTTCGGCGACTACCATGCCTTTGTTGATGCGCTCTCTCATATAGGAGACGTATTCGTGGAAGATGCGGGAATTAATCATGACATTATATCTGTCAGGAGCTTTTTTCACAAGCCATGTGTCTATCTTTGCTATGACATCCGTTTCACATCCATTGTTCTTAGCAAATTCCTGAAGTTCGTTGTATACAGAAGGAAAAGGTACATAGCAACTAATGCCAAGCTTAAGCCGTGCGCTTGCTATCATTTCCAGCATATTCTTCATGCCTTCACACAGGCTATCTACTCCCATTGCCTCCCTTGCCTGCAGGTCAGTAAGGGCAGTAGTATCCAGAACAAAACGTTGTCTTAACATGGAGCTCCCTGAATATTTAATTGGTACTTGCTGTTATATTAAGGAATGGGCTGGGTTTAAAGGATTATGTGGAGGCCATCAAATTAGCTCCTTATATTTCTATTCTAATTTGATGTACTTTTTTAGAATAGCCTCCCAAACGAATTCCTGAGTTTAACTTTATTTTGCAATTCAGTAAGCACTAATAGTTGATAGGAAACGAAATTCAGCAGAGAGTAGAGAGCTCTGCTCTCTACTCTTATTCTTCTGACATCGAAGTTCATCGTATCTTTCATGTGGCCATGTACTTTTTCGCATTCTACTCTTTTCTTGTATAACTCCCAAAATAATTCATCGAGGATGTTTTGATTTCTTAGGTACATCCCAACTTGTTCTTGTCTTCCATTTTCATACAGAAACTTCAGCTTATTTTCTATTTTGGTATGAACCTCTCCACCAAGTTTCCACATTTTGTTCACCCAATGATCAATCCTCTCTACTTCACCTTCTTTGTGCAATACTGCATCACAAGAGTAGGAAATAATTGGTTTTGCATTCAGATGATACCATATATCTGCATTGTTTTGGAATGAGTCATAAGCTCCATCCGCAGCATAAAATTCAATATTAGCTTCCATTTTCTTTAATGCGTGTATGTGTTTGATAAGTTCCGTAGAATCAGAACTAAGGCCATTAGTATATGTCATAAATACCGGATAAGTTCCAATCATTGTAATGTGAGCTTTGTCCATTTTACATTTATAATGCGGATTATAATCCGCATATTTGTCATATCGTGAAGCTTCAAGAGGTGTTGAATCTATCTTGGCGTCTTTTAACTTTGAGCTTTTAAGAATCTTTTCGCCTACCATTATTATTAGTTCATTGACCCCATCTTCTCCAAGTCTATATTTTACAAAATGATGGAGGGTTCCAGCTGAAGGAAGTCTTATTTGCCCATTTTTATCACAGAACGATAGCATAATAGCTTCTTCTTCTGTTAAACTGGATACTGTTTTTTCATAAGAGAGATTCCTGAAGCACTTTACAATAAAGAGCTTTATCATTGAGGAAACGTTATATTTAAAATGCCAACGTTTGTTGGTATACACAGTACGTTCAACGTATTGTGAAATGTCTTCTATACAGAGAAAATGAAGAAATTGGCAAATAGAGGCAGTTTCTCTGTAAAGATAGTTTTCTATGGAGTCCTCGAAGAGGACTCCTCTATACTCGATAGATTTTTTATCCATAAAGAAGCAAAATTTTTTATATTTATAGCTACCACTGACCAAAAAAAAAGAGAATAGCAGTATCAACGAAAAAAGGAATAGGTTTTTAAATCAAAATCCTAATTTGAGATTCTCTATGTGGCGTTGTGGCAACAGCTGATAGTCTCTATCCACAACTTGACACATGAAACAATCCTGTTTTTAACTCTGAATAATAGTATATTTTATCTCATCAGATCAAAAGAATAACCTATCTCTCTCTCAAAGTGATTGATACCGTATCTGTCTATCACATCAATGATCCTTTCGCCCTCAAGAGCATGCTCCCGATAATAAGCAACGGTCCTTTCAAATACTTCATACATTACAGGCTCACTTACCGTTTTAAGGATCCTTATCCCCATGCGTGGTTTTCTCCCAACCTTTCCTCCCACATAGATAGTAAAACCCTCATTTGCAATCTGCATGGCATCCTTTTTGCAGACCCTGATGCACTCCCCGCACATTATACATTTATCAGGATCAATGGTCAGCACACCATCAGTGATATCTATAGCATCTACTTTGCAGACTTTTTTGCACAGGCCACATGTAACGCAATTTTCTTCAACAAACTTCGGCTGCACAGTTCCCATGATGCCAAAATCGTTCTCCTGGACTCTCAGGCATGAGGCAGGACAACCTGTTACTGCGATCTTGAATTTGTAAGGAACCGGTTGTCCAAAGTATTTTTTATCTATTTTTTCGCATATGTCCTGACAATCTATAATACCATTACTACATACTCTGTTACCCTGGCATGCAACTATCGCCCTTATCTTTTTTCCGGATGCTCCGGGAGCAATACCTGCATTATCCATTAAAGAACTGATGGCTTCCGTATTATTATTATGTACAAAAGGAACCTCAATACCCTGTCTTGAGGTCACATGGACATACCCCTTGCCATATTTATCCGCTGCATCAGCGATGTATCTGAGGTTTTCAGATGTAAGATTTCCTCCTGCAACGTGCAGACGAAGTGAAAAATAACCATCCTGCTTCTGAGAAAGAAAGCCTTTGTCTTTCAGATAATCATTACCTCTTTTTTTTGCCATTCGAATCCCTTTACTCTGATGTATAAGAAGAGCAAATATTGTAAAAACAGATAGAAATCGTTTTCTGTTCATTGTCCACTAAAACCACATAAATGAGAATCAGAAGAATACTGTCTAACCTTTTCTCCCCACAATCACAAATCCATTGATCCTGTTACCCGTTCTTGTCGTAAACTCCTCGTTCCTGAAGAACTCTATCTCAAAACCGTTCTCAACCAGCAGGAACACAAGTTCCTTTTCTGTGAAATGATGAGAGATGTAGGCTTTATCCCCTGTTTTCTGGTCATAGGCAATGATGGAACCTTCCTCTTTTGTCAATGGCAGATCATTGATGTAGCGTTCCCGATATATCTTTGAGTGCCACGTCTGTCCGAAATCCGCAAGATAGAGATAGCCCCCCGGTTTCAGTATCCTGCAGGCTTCCCGGATGATCCTGTGACGGACCTCTTTTGTAGCAACTGTAGTGAGGAAAGCCTGCATTATGGCAATGTCAAATGTTCCATTGGCAAAAGGAAGCAGTGAAGCATCTGCCTGCAGGAAAAAGGGATCCCTGAGATGTTCTTTTTCTTTTGAGGATAAGTCTGCCTGCCTCAGAGCGTCCTGGTTGATATCCACTCCGATAACATAAAAACCGGCAGATCCAAGCTTATCACATACATCACCGCATGCACATCCGATGTCAATTACCTTGTCACCATGAATTGCGTATTGATAGAATACCTGCTGCAGTTTCACTGTTGTGGGGATAGCTTTGGCTTTTGTGTGCTTCCAGTAATCAGGAATAGCCATAAACAATAATTGTAAGGCAATGAATAAAAGAGATGTCGCCGGATGATAAAACGCCGGTGAAAAGAACCCACATTTTTAATATAGGATGTACGCTTTTGTAAGCCTTATATACCATATACCAAATGAAAATGCATTTCATATTCAGAGGAACTTACAATGATCACAAAAGAAGAGGTCGAACATGTGGGATGGCTGGCCCGCATCGAGATCCATGAAAGCGATGCACAGGCATATGCGGAGAAACTGAATGCTGTGCTGGACTACTTCAGCCAGCTGGATGAGGTGGACACTGAGAATGTACCCCCAACTTATCACGTGGCAGATATAGTGAACGTGTTCAGGGAAGATGTGGTAAGACCGTCCATGCCACAGGAAGAAGTGCTCGCCAATACCGAAAAGAAACAGGAAGGCAACTTCTTAGCCCCGAAGATTATGTGAGGAATGGACATGACAGGATGGGCAAACATTTTACAGATAAAGGAAAAAATAGCAGAGAGATCCGCAGAGGAGGTCACAGCATCCTACCTCGAAAGGATAAAGAAAAGCAGGATCAACGCTTACACAACAGTATGGGAAGGGGCAATTGATAAGGCACGGGAAATAGACGAGCAGGGCCACAACGGACCACTTGCAGGCATCCCTATAGCGATCAAAGACAACATTTCCACTAAAGGCATATCCACCACATGCTCCTCTAAAATATTACAGGGATATGTACCTCCTTATGACGCACACATCATAGAAAGGCTCAAGGATGCAGGAGCTATCATTCTGGGCAAGACGAACATGGATGAGTTCGCTATGGGCACATCCACCGAATCCAGCTGCTATGGGCCAACCCTCAATCCCTGGGACATGGAACGTGTGCCAGGTGGCTCATCGGGTGGCAGCGCTGCTGTAGTGGCTGCCGGGGAAGCTCCCATATCAGTAGGTTCTGATACCGGAGGCTCAGTGAGATGCCCAGCCGCCTTCTGTGGAGTAGTGGGCCTTAAACCCACATACGGAACAATATCCAGATATGGCCTTATCTCCTACGCCAACTCTCTGGAACAGATCGGACCTCTGGCAACATGCGTTTCCGACATCGCAACCCTTATGGACGTAATAGGAGGGCATGATGCAAGGGACAGCACTTCAATAAAGACCGAAACAGTGTACAAAGATGCTCTTGCTGACGATGTCTCCGGTCTGAAGATAGGTGTGCCTGCAGAATACTTCGGAGCAGGCATTGACCCGGCAGTTGAGAACTCCGTATGGGATGCCATCCAGCTCTTTGAAGAGATGGGAGCATCATGGGAACAGGTCTCTCTGCCACACACATCATACGCACTTGCTGCTTACTATATCATTGCCATGAGCGAAGCATCCTCTAACCTTGCCAGATTTGATGGAACACGATATGGATACAGGAACGAAGGAGAGAACTGGCATGTAATGGCTTCCCGCACACGTGCAGAAGGCTTTGGTGCTGAGGTCAAGCGCAGGATACTGCTGGGAACTTATGCCCTCTCCGCAGGATACCATGATAAATACTACCTGAAAGCCCTGAAGGTCAGAACACTTGTAAAGCAGGACTTTGATCTTGCTTTCAAAGAGTTCGACTGTCTGATAACACCTACCATGCCCACCCCTGCCTTTAAGCTGGGAGAAAAAGTAGAAGACCCGCTTGCATTATACCTGGCAGATGTGAACACTGTACCTATCAACCTTGCAGGAGTGCCTTCCATATCCCTGCCTTGCGGTTTTACAGATGGTCTGCCCATTGGACTGCAGATAATCGGTAAACACTTCGATGAGGCTACTATACTGAAAGCTGCTTACAGCTTTGAGCAGAACACAGAACATCACACCAGAAGACCTGCGGAGGTGGCATGATGGTATACGAGAATCCTGACGGAGTAAGAATAGGACTGGAGGTCCACGTCCAGCTGAACAAGCTCAACACTAAGTTGTTCTGCGGTTGTTCCACGAACTACCATGACTCCGAACCCAACACGCACGTATGTCCCGTATGCCTGGGACTCCCCGGCTCACTGCCGGTCATAAACGAAAGAGCAGTTGAGTTTGCTATCAAGATAGGGCTTGCACTGAACTGTAACATTGTGGAGCAAACTCAGTTCCACAGGAAGAACTACTACTACCCTGATCTACCAAAAGGTTTCCAGACCACCCAGTACGACTACCCTATTGCAAGCGGTGGTGAAGTGAGCATTGAAGGCGAGGACGGAGAGCGCAAAATAGGGATTACACGTGCTCATATAGAAGAGGACCCTGGAAGGCTCCAGCATATGGGAAGCATCGATAAGTCCAAGGGTACCCTTATTAACTACAACCGCTCCGGAATGACACTTATTGAGATAGTCAGCGAGCCGGATATGAGAAGCCCAAAGGAAGCGAGGCGCTATCTGGACAAGCTAAGGAGCATTCTTGACTACCTTGACGTATTCAATGGTGATCTTGAGGGAGCTATGAGAGTGGATGCTAACGTCTCAGTCTTTTACGGAGACCGTGTAGAGGTCAAGAACATCTCCTCCTTCAAGGGAGCAGAGAGAGCTCTGCTTTACGAGATAATGAGGCAGAAGAACCACATCAGACGTGGTGGCAAGATTACACTGGAAACCCGGCACTTCGATGAAGCCAGAGGCGTCACAATTTCTATGCGTACGAAGGAGGAAGAACATGACTACCGCTACTTCCCGGAACCCGACCTTGTGCCCATGAGAGTGGCTGACAAGGTTCCGGAAGTGCTAAAGACACTGCCTGAGCTTCCTGATGCGAAGAAGGAACGGTTCATAAAGCAGTACGGAATCGCTGATATGCATGCGAAAGCACTTACATCTGACATAAAGGTAGCAAATTTCTACGAGCACGTAGCCCTGCAGGTGGAACCAGGAGCATCTGCTGTGTGGGTAGCTGACATCCTTAAAGGAGAATTGAACTACCGGGACATCAGCGTGGATGCCTTCAAGGTCGAAGACATGGTAGAGATCATAGAACTCATAACCGGAAATAAGATCACTGAGAGAAGCGGCATTGAGATCATCAGGACGATCCTGGACAATGGAGGCACTCCTGCAGCCATTGTGAAGGAAAAAGGGCTTATAAAAGTGGAGGACGACATTGTCACAAAGGCGGTTACAGAGGCACTCGATGAAAATCCGGAGGCTTTGCAGGACTACCTTGGAGGCAAGGAAAAGTCACTGAATTTCCTTGTAGGCCAGGTTATGAAGAAAACCGCTGGCAGATCCGATGCAAAGACCACAAGGGAAATGTTATTGGAAAGAATAAGCGAGCTGCCTCCAAAGTGAGCGGTCTGTCCAAAACAATTATATGTCTTAAACTTCATGTAAGCAGCCTACTATTAAGATCATTTATTCCATATCATCAAGGTGAATTAACATGGCAAGATTCCCAGAAGCAGAAAACAGAATACTTAACAAAAAGATATGTATGAAATGTAATGCCCGCAACGCTTCACGTGCAGACAGATGCAGAAAATGCGGAAGCAAGGCACTACGTCCCAAATCCAAGGAAGCAAAGGGTGGCTGATCCGGTCTATGCAAGTGGAAAAGTACCTGAACGAGATCGCAGAGCGCGAAGGTACAGTTCACTTGACACTGATCGACCCTGCATCCCAGTCCCCCGAAGAGGCGGCGGCCATGGCCTTTGCTGCGGCACAGGGTGGCACGGATGCGATTATGATAGGGGGGTCAACCGGAGCCGGAGGTGTGCTCCTTGACCAAACTATATCGAAGATCAAAGAAGTTATTGATCTGCCGATAATATTATTTCCCGGAAGTGCATCTGGCGTGAGTGCGTATGCAGATGCCATATTCTTCATGAGCTTGCTCAACTCAAGAGATATTAATTATATAACTGGAAACCAGGTTATGGGTGCCCCGCTTGTGTATAAAAGCGGTATTGAAGCCATATCCATGGCATATATAATCATCGAGCCTGGAGGCACAGTAGGATGGGTAGGTGATGCAAGGCTCATTCCGAAGAACAAGCCTGAAATAGCTGTTGCTTATTCTCTTGCAGGCAAATATCTGGGTATGCACTATACATATCTGGAAACCGGATCCGGTGCAGACGGTCCTGCAACTCCTCAGATGATCGCTTCTGTCAAGCATGCTCTGGGGAACAACATGCTTATTGTAGGAGGAGGCATCAGGGATGCAGAAACAGCACGCAAATGTGTGCAATCTGGTGCTGATATGATCGTTACAGGCACGGTAGTGGAAGAAACTTCCGATGTGACTGGCAAGATCCGGGAACTTGTATCTGCCATCAAAAAGTAGATACATAACAATATTAATAATAATAATAATAATAATAATAATAATAATAACAATTTCCTTTTTTATGGCTTCTGGAACCATGTCTGGAGAGTGTATCTCATGCTTAGAGTAAAAAATCTTGCGAAGGACTATAATGTACTGGATGAACGAAAGAGAGTACTCGAAGGTATCAGTTTTACTGTAAATGATGGAGAGATCCTGGGCATAACGGGAAAAAGCGGAAGCGGAAAAAGTACATTGTTAAGAATACTCCGAGGTGTGGAGAGTTTTGATGAAGGCGTTATCGAGCTTGAAGGGAAACAGTTTTTCCCGGATTCTGATAAAGATGACATGATGGATCTTATACAGAACACTGCAATTCATCTGCAGCGTAATTTCGGCTTGTGGAACGGACCTGCCATAGAGAACATCATACGCAAGATAAACTCCAGAAACGAGGGACATGAAGGATTACCTGAAAGTGATTCACCGTATTACGATGAGATGTACGAGGAATCGATGGAATACCTTAAGCTTGTAGGTCTTGAACATAAAGCCTTGCATGCGACAAGCGCTCTTAGCGGTGGAGAGAAACAACGCCTTATTCTTGCACGTCAGATCGTTGCAAAACCAAAGCTGTTATTGCTTGATGAACCTGTGACAATGACAGGGCCGGGCACAAAACAGGAAGTTCTTGACGTTATAAAAAACGTAAAAAAAGAGCTAAACATACCGATTATAGTCGTTTCCCACCTCCCAGAGCTGCACATGTATATTTCTGATCGCCTCATATATCTGGAAGATGGACATATAATAGAGGAAGGGAAAACCGAGACCGTACTGAAACATTTTCTCAAGGATATGCAGCCACAGGTAGAGATCAGTTCTTTAGGGAAAAAAGAAACCATCATCAAAGTAAAAGACATCAACAAACGCCTTACCCTTATAAGAGTAGGAGAGGTGCTGAACTTCAAAAATCTCTCACTTGATATAAACAGAGGAGAAATAGTATCCCTCATTGGGCAATCGGGGGCTGGCAAAACTACTTTGCTTAAGATGATCGAAGGACTTACGTCACCTGCTTCCGGAGAAATACTATATCTGCACGATGGAGAATGGATAGACATCACTAATTTCAATCCCAGAAGGATGGAATTGAGAAAAAAAATAAGTATAATGCATCAGGAGTTTACTCTTTCTCCACATTCCACTATCGGCCAGCAAATCGGGTTCAGAATGCAGATAAAAGGTCCAGGATCCCTGGAATATGCCCGTAAAAAAGCGAAAGAGCTGGAAGTATCTGAAGAGATATTGGATATGCTATACACATTACCTGATATGGCAGAGGAAGAGAAGGATAAGATAATGAATCAGATGCAGATAACACCTGAGATCTATGCCAAGCTTTTCCCTAAGGTCACCTTCGAAGATGTTAAGGAACATGCATCAAAGATATTTGAAGCTCTGGACCTGCCCCTTGGCATCCTTTATAAAACACCTTACCAGATAAGCGGCGGGGAACATGTAAGGGCCTACATCGCTCTCGCCCTTACCACACATCCGGAAATACTTATGCTCGACGAGCCGTTCGGTGACCTGGACCCTGTGACACTTAGGGATGTTACGAATGCTCTCAAAAGGATTAATAGGGAGTTCGGGACTACTATGATAATCGTTAGCCATCATATGGACTTCGTGAAAGAGGTATCTCACAGGGTGGTCCTTATAGATGAAGCAAAGGTAGTAATGGATGGAGACCCTGTGGAAGTGTCAAATTGCCTTATAGAGATGAGCCATGCCAAGTACTTGGAAAGGAATATAGAATCTCTTATTTCCTGAAATTGATACAATTCTGAAAATCAATATTACTTTTCTTTTTTGTTCCACAAGAAATAGCTGTGCTCATGCGTATCTTGTACAAAGATATTTATTTCATCAGAATACAACTCATAACGAGGTAAAATAGTATGAAAGATACTCTAAAAAAAGTTGGCCTTTTTGGAATTGGCCTGTGGGCCCTTACTGAGGATAAGATCAACGAGATTTCAAAGGAGCTAATCGATAGTGGAGAGATGAATAAGAAGGAAGGTAAGAAATTCGTTAAAGAAGTCCTCGAAGAGCAGAAAAAACAGACTGAAGAGATGGAAAAAAAGATCAATGCAAAGGTCCAGGAAACATTCAAGCGTGCAGAAGTCGTGAAAAAGGATGACCTCAAAATTCTGAAAGAACAGATGCAGCAGCTTCAGAATAAGCTTGATGAGATGATCGGCGAGAAAAAGGAAGAAACTGAAGAAGTAGAAAAGGAAGCTGAATCAGAAGAAGAAATGAAAAAGGAACAGGAAGAGTAAATCTTCCATTGTATCCATATATTTTAAGGTCTGTGGGGGGAAATAGTGAGCAATACTAAAAAAAAAAAGAGCTCTTTTCTTAATTTGCTGAAAACTATAAATCGTCCAAAATACCGTGATCTTGATATCAGTACTAACAATATGAATGTTAATTGGGAACACATACCAGAGTTGCCCCTGGTTGGTGATACTCTTACTATTACAGGTAGCACTGATCCTGAGGCCAAGGTCAAGGTTAAGGTATCTTTTGAAAAGAAGGTTCCGGTCATAGATGGGAAATATGAATACAATATGGACAAAGTAGAGATACCCGATGGTCCGAACAAGTTTACCATAAAGGGCCGTAAAGCCAAGGATCTTAGTTTCAGCGTGAAGATGTTCATTACCTACACAAGGACATTTGAAGCTAATAGTGATGAAGCTGTTTATTCAGAAGAGAACGTACCTTCAGGAAAATATGATATTTCCATCCATGGCCAGGCAAAGGAAGGAGAAAAAGAAGTGACCATCTACCTTGAAGCTGCGGAGATCATAGATGCTGACAATGAAGGAAAGTTCACATATGATTACAATACTGCGGCTTTGCCTGCCGGGGATTTCAACTTGCTTGTAGGAGATTCAGATAGAAAGATAACTCTTTCAGCAGCAATGTAGAACTATATGCATTGAAAAATAGAAAAGTGCGTCAGCCTTTAAGGCCGACCAATTATTTTTCAGAACTTAGAATTTCAATCCATGTTCTGCCATGTGTTTTATGAAATCAATTGCCTCCATGACCGGCACACTGTCGATGGTACAAACATCAGACCACGGCAGATTGAAAGCTGCGTATGCCTCTGAACTCTCAGCCTCATAGAGAATAAAGAATCTGCCGCCTGTAAGGTCCAGCCACTGATTGACAACATGAATACCCGCCGGTGGCCTAATTTCCTTGAAGTGTTTCAGGATATCTTCTCTGTGTTCCGGTGCCCAAGTACTTATGTCCATAAATAACATTTCTTATAACACTCCTTTTATATTCAATGGGAATGGGCTTTTTTACCCACTACTCCAAACTAAGAATTGAATGGCATAGAATATGAAACTTTCTACAATCATAATAAAGTAACCTAGTTTTATGCACGAAACAAATGAAGAAAGAAACATATAAGAGCACATATTCTAAGGATATGCAACATGATCATGCAATTTGCTCAAAAAACACAATAGAACCTGATACATAATCTTTATAGATATGACGGATATATTCCATTAATCCCAAACTAACCTTTGAAACAAAATACAGACAGGAATAACTATGACAGACCCCAATGTCGAAAGGAAACTTATTGAAATAATGCGGATAATCAGCAAGAGCGACAAACCATTAGGAGCTCGCCTGATAGCAGATGAACTGCAGAACAGGGGGTATGCCATTGGAGAAAGGGCTGTACGTTATCACCTGCGCATACTGGATGAAAGGGGATTCACCAAGAAGCATGGATATATCGGGCGTACCATAACGGAACACGGACAGAAAGAACTCAGTGACGCACTTATAAGTGACAGGCTGGATCTGGTCATCACCCGGATAGAAGAACTGGTGTACAAGACCACATACGACCTTCGGGAAAAGAAAGGTAATGTCATAGTGAATGTATCCATCATTGACAAAAGTGATTATGAGAAAGCTATGGATGTGCTGAAATATGCAATTAATGCCGGAATATCCATAAGCCCCAGGATAAGGATAGTGGATGAGGACTCTGAAGAAGATGATATCTTCGTACCTGACGGTAAATTTGCAATAGCCAATGTATGTAGTATCACCTATGACGGTATCCTTCTGAAGAACGGGATTCCTTCAACTCCATTATATGGAGGGCTTATGCAGATGGAAGCTCACCAGCCCGTAAGTTTTGTAGATATCATAGGCTACAGCGGAACATCGATAGATCCTATTAAAATATTCATTAACAGGCATTCTACTTCAGTGCTCGATTATATTGAAAGTGGTAATGGAAAGCTGCTTGCTAACCTGCGCCACATACCGGGTTCTGCAAGGGAAAAGGCACATGAGGTAATGGAACTTGCAAAAGACTCCGATATCAACGGATATCTTCAGATAGGGGAGACCAGCGAAGATGTTTTCAACGTACCTATGGAAAGAGGAAAAGCAGGCATACCTGTGATAGTGGGAAGCAATGCCATCTCAGCTATTGCAGAAGCCGGTATTCCTGTAAAAGCATACCCTGTTTCTACGATCATGGACTATAATATAATGAAAAAACTGGAATGAGAAATTGTTATTTCCTGTTTTTCTTAGTAATGTTCATCATAGAGAAATACCCCCGGCCAAATTCCATGGAAAGTAACTGGTAGGCTTTTTTGTCTGTGAGCCCAGCACTCTTAATAGCATCATAGCGTGCAATGACCTTATTTGCTTCTTCTTCCGTCCAGCGCTTCCTCTGGTTGTGATGCGGATTTCCCCCATTGGAGCACAGTTCTTTAAGTATGTAACCACGTTCTATATTGTGCATTTGTTCCAGCTGGTAATCATACACATCGCTATTTACCTCAAAGCCTGTGGAATATCTGTTGAGAGACTTAGATATCTTTGCCGTGGAGAAACTGCCCAGGAAAAAATCACAGACAAGGTCATTTTCATCTGAGGAGTAAAGGATCATCTTCTTTAACAGTTCTGCAGGAAGGGTGTTCTTATTCCTTAACCTGCCTTTCTTGAAATCCCTGTTGATCACCCATACATCTTCCAGGTCATTATAAAGCATAGAACTGTTATCGTCATGCTTCTCAGATGTTCCAAATCTGCAGAAGGTATTAAATTTCACTTTTTTTGCAGCTGATTTTTTACAGTAGAGAATGTGGTAATGAGACGTAACGAACTTGTGCCTTGTACTCACGCCGAAATTATATTTCCATATAATATGGTTGATCAATTCAAAATCATTTTTTTCAAGAGCAAGCAGTATATCCAGAAGATTGCTCCATCCTGAGACCACATACATGGAACCAGTGTCCTTGAGAACCCTGTGGGCCTCATGCATCCACTTTATGGAAAAATCACGGTATTCTTCCTGATCCACCTCAACATACCCTTCGAACACATGCTCTTCTTTCCTGTGATAATGTTTGTGGAGATTGTTACCATTTATGGCAAATGGAGGATCTGTGATGATAAGATCGACACTTCGGTCAGGAATATGGTCACGTGCACCGGTTATGCAGTCCTGATTATAGTATGTATCCCTCATCCGGGGTGGAACTATGTTGCAGCAGTATATAAGTACTTTTAGCCGCCGCAGTGCAGAAGGGTTCTTACATGACCAGTCTAAAATACAGATGCTGTAGTTGAAAGAATCATGAAGCATGCTAATACGGGGTCAATGGATAATTGAAAAATCTTCGTATTCTATAAACCTTCCATGTTTTGTCCTATTGGGCCTTTCTTGTTTTTTGGCTTTGTGCAAAATTGAAGCAACTGACTCTATTTTTCGTTAAGAGATATGCAAACCGTATACAACTGGAACTAAGAATACTTATATTGAATGTGAACATAGACTTTTATAAAATCATTCCTGAAACTGCATGAATTTTCCATGCAGTTCCCGGGGACAGGATAAGCGGAGAAATCCATGGATAAAACCTATGAGCCATAACCAGAGCCCTGAGCAGGAAGCCAGAAACAGGATCGATGGGAAACTGGAAGCTTCCGGCTGGATAGTGCAGGAAAGGAACAGGATAGACTGGAGTGCAGCCGATGGTATTGCTGTAAAGGAGTACTTTACAGATGTCGGACCTGCGGACTACGTGCTTTTCGTGGATAAAAGCCCTGTGGGGATAATAGAGGCCAAGAAGGAAGAAGAAGGCCACAGACTAACTGTTGTGGAGGAACAGTCAGGGGAGTATGCCACAAGCAAGCTGAAATACCTGAACAATGACCCTCTGCCTTTTGTATACGAGAGCACGGGGACACTTACGAGGTTCACTGACCACCGCGACCCGAAACCAAGATCAAGACCTGTTTTTTCATTCCATCGTCCGGAGACCTTCAGGGAATGGCTCAAAGAGGAAAGGTCACTGAGAAACAGATTGCTGGATATCCCGGGGCTTCGGACAGAGGGATTGCATGATTGCCAGATACGGGCGATCAATAACCTGGAGAGGTCATTTAAGGAAAATCACCCCAGGGCATTGATCCAGATGGCCACTGGCTCTGGAAAAACATACACTGCTGTTACGTTCATTTACCGCTTGCTTAAATATGCGGATGCTAAGAGAGTATTGTTCCTTGTAGATACACGAAATCTGGGCAAGCAGGCAGAACAGGAGTTCATGGCATATACACCCAATGACGATAACCGCAAGTTCACCGAGCTGTACAACGTGCAGCGGCTGCGTTCCAGCTATATGGCTTCGGACAGCCAGGTGTGTATTTCCACCATCCAGCGGTTGTATTCTATCCTGAAAGGTGAGGAGCTGGACGAGGAAACTGAGGAAACGAATCCTGCCGAGAGCGGATGGCAGCCTAAGGAGCCGCTGCCTGTGGTATACAATGAGAAAGTGCCTATCGAGCAGTTCGATTTCATCGTCATCGATGAGTGCCATCGCTCCATATACAACCTGTGGAAGCAGGTGCTGGACTATTTTGATGCTTTCCTGATAGGGCTTACTGCCACGCCGGATAAGCGCACTTTTGGTTTTTTCAATGAGAACGTGGTGAGCGAGTACAGCTACGAAGATGCTGTGGCGGACGGTGTGAACGTGGGTTATGATGTGTACACCATCGAGACCGAGATCACTAAAAAGGGCGCTGAGATAAAGGCCAGGGAATTCGTGGATAAAAGGGAGAAGCTGAGCCGAAGGAAAAGATGGGAGCAGCTGGATGAGGCTTTTACCTATACCGGCAGGCAGCTGGACAGGGATGTGGTGAACCCGAGCCAGATACGCAATGTAATCAGGGCGTTCAGGGATAAGCTGCCGGAGATATTCCCGGGAAGGCAGGAGATACCGAAAACTTTGATCTTTGCCAAGACAGACAGCCATGCGGATGATATTATCCAGATCGTGCGGGAGGAGTTTGGCGAGGGCAATGCTTTCTGCAAGAAGGTGACGTACAAGGCGGAGGAAGATGCGGATTCTGTGCTGTCTGCACTGCGCAATGACTACAACCCCAGGATAGCGGTAACCGTGGACATGATAGCCACGGGTACGGATGTAAAGCCGCTGGAATGCCTGCTGTTCATGCGGGATGTGAAGAGCCGCAACTACTTTGAGCAGATGAAAGGCCGCGGTACGCGGGTCATGGGGTATGATGACCTGAGGAAAGTGACACCTTCGGTGGTGTCTGCCAAGACGCATTTTGTTATTGTGGATGCTGTGGGCGTGACGAAGTCCATGAAAACAGACAGCAGACCGCTTGAGAGGAAGAAAGGAGCACCGCTCAAGGACCTGCTGGCGGCCGTGACCTTTGGTGCGCAGGACGAGGACCTATATGTCTCGCTGGCGAACCGGCTGGCGCGGCTGGATAAGATGATAACTCCCGATGAGAAGATCGTGTATGCTGAAAAGGCCAGCGGGAAGACCATCAACCAGACCATAAGAGACCTGCTGAATGCGTATAACCCGGATGTGATCGAGGGTCGGGCTTTTGAGATAAGGGAGATTCAGCCGGACATGCCGCAGGAGAAGGCGAGCAGGCAGGCGCAGCAGGAATTGATCGATGTTGCAAGGTTCACTTTTACGGGAGAGCTTAACGAGTATATTGAGAATGTGCGCAGGGTGCATGAGCAGATCATTGATACGGTGAACATTGACGTAGTGACACGGACCGAATGGGATAAGGATGCTGTGGTGAGGGCGGATGAGCTTGTGCGGGATTTCAGGGAGTATCTGGAAGCCCACAAGGATGAGATCACAGCCCTTCGGATATTCTACAACCAGCCTTACCAGCGCAGGGATGTTACTTTTGCCATGATAAAGGAAGTGCTGGAGAGGCTGAAACTGGAAAAACCGCTGTTTGCGCCTTTGAGGGTATGGCAGGCTTACGAGCAGCTGGAGAAGGTGAACGGGAACTCTCCGAAAAAAGAGCTTACAGCTCTGGTCTCCCTGATCCGCAGGGTGACGGAGATCGACCCGGTACTTACTGCATACGACCTGACGGTGAACCGCAACTTCCGGGACTGGGTGTTCAAAAAGCAAGCCGGAACTGTGAAATTCAATGAGGAGCAGATGCAATGGCTGCGTATGATAAAGGATTATATTATTGACAATGTACACATGGAACTAGACGATCTCGATTACAGACCTTTTGATAGAGAAGGAAGCCGTAGCAGGATGTATCAGCTCTTTGGCGATGAGATGAACAGCATTATCAGCGAACTGAACGAGGCACTGGCGGCTTAAAAATGGAATTTTCGATCAAAGACATCATAGAGGCTGGCGAAGGATACCACATAGAGTTCAAGGAATTCCTTGATAAGTCCTTTGTGGAGGAGGTTTGCGCTTTTGCCAATTCCGGCGGGGGAAGGGTCATCCTTGGTGTTGCTGATAATGGAACCATAAAAGGTACACATACTGATAACAGTTTCAGGTCAAGGGTGCAGGATTCCCTCAGGCAGTTGCAGCTGTATCTTGATATTGAGATAAGGGTGCAGGATAACCTTATCATCGTGGAGGTGCCGGAGGGCAGCGACAAGCCCTATGCCTGCTCAAGAGGCTTCTTTATCCGCAACGGGGCGAACTCCCAGAAACTTACACGCAATGAGATCATTGATTTCTTCCAGAAGGAAGGGCGCATTCGCTTTGAGGAACTGAGAAATGAGAAGGCGGTTTTCGATAATGATTTCGATGAGAGGGCTTTTGAAAATTTCCTGAACATGGCAGGCGTCAGCAGGTCCATTGACAGGATGTCGCTGCTTAGAAACCTCGATTGCATCAATGATGAGGGAAAACTGACGAATGCAGGCGTGCTGTTCTTTGCGAAGGATATTGATTTCCTGATGAATCATGCCATTGTGGTATGCGTGCTATACAAGGGTACGGAGAAGGTGCATATCCTTGACAAGAAGGATTTCAAGGAGAACATTGTCGAAAACATCGATAATGCCATCCTTTTCGTGAAAAGGCACACCAACGTGCAGTATAAGATCGAGGGTGTGCAGCGGGAAGAGATTCCGGATATTCCTGATGTGGCACTGAGAGAAGCCATAATAAACGCTGTCTGCCACCGTGATTATTTTGACAGAAGCTCCAATGTGCTTATCGAGGTCTTTGATGACAGGGTGCAGATATCCAATCCCGGAGGGCTGCCAAGCGGTCTTAGACCTTCCGAGTTCGGACGTAAGAGTGTCACACGTAACCCTCTGATCGCTTCTTTGCTGCATCGTATAAACTACATTGAAAAAGTGGGTACGGGCATAAGCCGAATTATACAGGCAGTGGACGAGAACAAAAAATCGTCTGTGGAATTTGAATACAATAGCGGTTTTTCTGTTATTTTCCGAAAACTTGACAGAACTTCTGAGGCAGATTTGGGTGAAAGTTCGGAGAAAACTAAGGGGAAAAATGCAGAAATAATACTTGAGGCAATCAGGGATAATCCCACTGTTACCCGTGAAGAACTGTGTCAGATCACAGGCTTGTCCATACAAGGTGTTGAATGGAATCTTCGGAAATTGAAAGCTGAAGGAAAGATAAAACGCATCGGTCCTGCAAAAGGTGGACATTGGGAAGTAATAGATTATAGTTGTTAACCTTTTGTTTGAAACTTATAGTATTGACATAACTACCTATTGAATTTGATTTTACCGTTCATAAGTTACAAACCATGAGTGTTTAACTATAATCTGACAGTAAATATTGAGGCATTAGATGCTTAAAATGAATAACTCGATATCTTTCAATAATGCTGGAATAGAGAATTTACCAAGATTATCAGAAGGATGGCAATGGGTGCGGCTTGGGGAAGCTCACATTTTAAAGTCCGATAAACACAATGGCTCAGGAGAATCCTTATTTTACATTGGTTTAGAACATATTGAGAAAGATAGAGGAACATTAACACAAGATGTTAAAATCGATACAATCACTACTATAAAAAATAGTTTTAAAAAAGGTGATCTGCTCTACGGAAAACTTAGACCTTATTTGAATAAAGTGTATTTAGCTAATGAAGATGGAGTTTGTTCTACAGACATTCTTGTTTTTAAATCTGCTAGTATTTCCAATCTTAACTATTCTAAATATTTCTTTTTGTCACGTAAGTTTGTAAGTGATATGACACATAACTCAAGTGGCGTAAATTTGCCAAGAGTTTCAACAAAATATCTGCAAGAATATCCATTCCCTCTCCCACCCCTCCCCGAACAGCGCGCCATTGTCTCCAAGATCGAGCAGCTTTTCAGCGAGCTTGACAACGGTATCGCCAACCTAAGGCTGGCACAGGAACAACTTAAAGTTTACAGGCAGGCGGTGCTGAAGAAAGCGTTTGAGGGTGAACTTACCAGAAAATGGCGGGAGCAGCAGACCGATCTGCCGGATGCGCGGGATTTGCTGGAACATATCCGAAAGGAAAGAGAAGAAGCTGCAAAATATTCCGGCAAGAAAATGAAGCCTGTAAAACCCCTCACAGAAGATGAAATTGTGGAATTTCCAGGGCTGCCAGAGGGGTGGGGATGGGTGAAGATAGAGGAACTCGGGGAAGTAACAGGCGGCCTTACAAAGAACTCCAAAAGAAATGCAATATCTACAACTTTGCCTTACCTCAGAGTTGCTAATGTTTATTCTAATGAACTTAGATTAGATGATTTAAAATATATAGGCATTGAAGAACAGGAGGTTTCACGAGTTTTACTGAAAGAAGGAGACCTTTTAATTGTAGAAGGCAACGGAAGCGTTAATCAAATTGGTAGAGTTGCCATATGGAATGGAAAAATATCTCCATGCATACATCAAAATCATATAATTAAGGTAAGATTTGAAATTGTAAAAATTAGGAAGTTTATACTTTATTGGTTGCTTTCATTTGACGGCAGAAATCAGATTACTAAAGTTGCTAGTTCTACATCAGGTCTATACACATTGAACCTTTCAAAAATAGCATCTTTATGCATCCCAGTTGCACCTCTCCCCGAACAACAAGCCATCGTTCAGGAAATTGAAACGCGGCTTTCGGTGTGTGATAAGATTGCGCAGGATATTGATGAGGCTCTGGAGAAGGCAGAGGCGCTTCGGCAGAGTATTTTGAAAAAGGCGTTTGAGGGGAAGCTGCTGAGCGAAAGGGAGCTTGCTGAGGTGCGGATGGCGGAGGACTGGGAGCCTGCGGATGTGTTGCTGGAAAGAATTAAAGTGAAAAAAGAAGGAAAGGAAAAGAGGTGAGCAGATTGGGACTGGAACGGCTTAAGAGATTACTCAAAGAACAGGAAGGCATACGTCTGGAGTTTAAGGAAGCGCGTACAGCTTTGCCAAGGAACTTGTTTGAAACCATCTGCGCCATGCTCAACCGGGATGGAGGGGACATCATTCTCGGAGCCGATGATAATGGCAATATAATAGGAGTTGAGCAGTCAGAGATCGAAAACATGGTTGCCAATCTGGTCAATCTTTCAAACAACCCGCAAAAGCTTGACCCACCGTTCATACTGTTTCCGCAAACCTATGAAATCAAAGGAAAATAGGTGATCCACATCCAGGTTCCTGCCAGCTCACAGATACATAAGACCGCCAATACAGTGTTCAACCGCAGTAATGACGGGGATTTCAAAGTCATACAGCCACAGCAGATAGCGGAAATTTATAATCACAAAACAGCGCATTATACAGAAGGCATAATTTATCCCGCACTGCGCTTTGAAGACTTCAAAGCCGACCTGTTCCCAAAAATAAAGAATCTTATCAGAAGCTACAATTACAACCATCCCTGGCTGGCACTGAACGACCAGCAGATGCTGGAAAAAGCAGGTCTGTGGAAGCGAGACCTCAAAAGTGCACAAGAAGGCTATACACTTGCAGCAGCTTTGCTGCTTGGAAAAGACGAAGTAATCCAGCAAATTCTTCCTTACTTTAAAATCGATGCTCTTGTCCGTATTGAAGACATTTACCGCTACGATGACCGCGAATACATCCAGACGAACCTGATAGAAGCCTACGAACAGCTAATGACATTTGTAGGCAAGCATTTGCCTGACAAATTTTATATAGAAGGCGATCAGCGGGTAAGTCTTAGAAATAAAATATTCAGAGAAGTAGTTGCAAATTTGATAGTCCACAGGGAATACATGAACGCCTACCCCTGCACATTTATAATCTATGCAGACCGGATCGAAGCTGAAAACGCCAACAATCCACATGGAGAAGGACAGATCGATCCGGAAAGGTTTGCTCCGTTCCCAAAAAACCCCGCGATAGTAAAATTCTTCATGCAACTTGGAAGAGTAGATGAACTGGGTTCTGGTGTTTTAAACGTAAATCGCTTTATTAAGGAATACGCAGGTAGTGGCACTCCTCAGTTTATTGAAGGTAGTACATTTAAGACAATTATTCCGATACCTGAAGGACTTATTAAAGAAGGAATGACACAAAATACAAAACTAAAAAGAATTGGTGGTTCTTTAAGTGATACAGTAAGTGATACAGTAAGTGATACAGTAAGTGATACAGTAAGTGATACAGTAAGTGATACAGTAAAACTGAGACTCTCAAAAATCATATTGTTACTTTATCAAAATCCAGGCAGAAATTCAAATGAATTATCAAATGAGTTGAATGTATCAATAGCTACCATACGCAGAGATTTACAAAAAATAGCTAAATTGGTCACATTTGAAGGTCCGCCAAAAACGGGTGGTTATTTCCTGAGACAGGAAATGAAACAAAAAATGGAGCAGAAATCGTAAAGATAAAAATATAATACCTTGTACTGTACAAATATTAAAGGGAGGTGTAGAGAATATGAAAATCCTGGTGATCATGGGAAGTCCGCGCAAGGGCAATACCTATCGGGCTGCCAAAAAGATAGAAGAGGTCATGCATTCAATGGGTGATGTTGAATTTGAGTACCTGATGCTCAAAGATGCAAACCTGTCACAGTGCCGTGGATGTCTTGTCTGTTTTGGGGAAGGAGAGGATCATTGTCCTTTCAAGGACGATGCACCTCTCATCGAGCAGAAAATGCATGATGCTGACGGAGTTATATTTGCAACACCTGTTTATGGCATGAACGTTTCTGCACAGATGAAGACTTTTATTGATCGCTTTTCATATATATTCCATAGACCTCGCTTTTTTGATAAGAAGGCGCTGCTCCTCTGTAGTACCGGGCTGATGGGTCACAGGGATGTCCTTGATTATCTTGAGCTGGTTGCAGGTATATGGGGCTTCGAGATATCTCACAAGGTAGGCATTATAACCCGCGTGCCATTACCTATGAAAACAGAACTTGAAAATGAACGGAAGCTTAAGCAAGCAGCAGTTATATTTCACGATGCCCTTATGAAGAAAGCACGTAGATCTCCGGGGCTTAGGGATGTATTCATTTTCCGCGGGCAGAAAGCAACCTTTGGAGAGCTGGCACATATCTCGCCAGCCGATCATACCTACTGGAAAGAAAAAGGCTGGCTTGACCCGAAAACGAAATACTATGTGAACGTACCGGTCAATCCGCTCTACAATGCCATCGGGTGGACATTTGAACATATCCAGAAAAGAAAAATGAAAAAAGAGATGAGAGAAGCACAAAAATAAAGTAACTTATTTCATCACAGCTTGAATTATAGGAAAGAACAAAGGATACAAGGCAGATCATGATATCCGAGCAACTGAAGAGCATCATCCGGGATGGTGAAGGACTGACCCCGCAAGCTACCCTGCAAGTTACCCCGCAAGTTGAACACTGCTTTTGAGTATCAAATTCAACTAAAAAGATTAAAAATACTATTCCAAACCCAGAGATAAAGACCATGTCTGAGAACACATCATCCATCGTTTCCAAAGTCTGGAGCTTCTGCAATGTCCTGCGAGACGGAGGCGTGAGCTATGGCGATTATCTGGAACAGCTGACCTTTCTCATATTCCTCAAGATGGCAGAGGAATACAGAAAACCGCCATACAGCCGGGATATAGGCATCCCGGAGAAGTACACATGGGATGTGTTAAAACAAAAGCGCGGTGCAGAGCTTGATACCCATTACAAGGAGCTGCTGGAGGAGCTGGGCAAAAAGCCCGGCATGCTCGGGCAGATCTTCCTCAAGGCGCAGAACAAGATCAGCGACCCTGCCATGCTGTACAAGGTCATTGATATGATCGACAAGGAAAGCTGGGTCATGATGGGAGTGGATACAAAGGGCGAGATCTACGAAGGTCTCCTGCAGAAGAACGCAGAAGACACTAAAAGCGGAGCCGGCCAGTATTTTACACCCCGCCCGCTCATCAAAGCCATGGTGCAGTGCCTGCGCCCGGAACCTATGAAGACCATTGGCGATCCCTGCTGCGGTACAGGCGGTTTCTTCCTGGCGGCCTATGACTTCCTCACAAACAATTACGAGCCTGACCGCGACCACAGCCGCTTCCTGAAAGCAAAGACCTTCGGCGGCAATGAAATAGTGGCCGGGACCCGCAGGCTGGCACTCATGAACCTCTTTTTGCACAACATCGGAGAAATAGACGGAGAGCCCATGATCTCCAATTCCGATGCCCTCATAGCCGATCCTAACATCAGATACGACTACGTGCTCACCAACCCGCCCTTCGGAAAGAAGAGCAGCATGACCTTCACCAACGACGAAGGCGAGCAGGAGAAAGAAGACCTCACCTATAACCGCCAGGACTTCTGGGTCACTACCAGCAATAAGCAGCTTAATTTCGTGCAGCACATTCATACCATCCTCAAAACCGGGGGGCAGGCAGCAGTAGTCCTGCCCGACAACGTGCTCTTTGAAGGCGGAGCAGGCGAAACTGTCCGCAAAAAGCTCCTGGAGACCACCGACCTGCACACCATCCTGCGCCTGCCCACCGGCATATTCTACGCCCACGGGGTAAAGGCCAATGTACTGTTCTTCGAGGCAAAACCCGCATCCAAAGAACCCTGGACCAGGGAAATATGGATCTACGATTACCGCACCAACGTACACCACACCCTGAAAAAGAACCCTCTCAGGTTCACGGACCTTGAAGACTTCATCCGTTGCTATAACCCCGAGAACCGTTTCCAGCGCAAGGAAACATGGAGCCGGGAAGATCCCGAAGGCAGGTTTCGCAGATTCACCTACGAGGAAATAGCATCAAGGGATAAAACCAATCTGGACATCTTCTGGCTCAAGGACAAAAGCCTGGCAGACCTGGACAACCTGCCAGACCCTGACATACTCGCCAACGAGATCATAGAGAATATCGAAGCAGGGCTGGAAAGCTTTAAGGAGATAGTGGAAACCCTCAACGGGAATAGAAAATGACCATTGCGTTCCCGCAGCAATAATCAGAAGCAATTAATCCCGGTCATGAACAAAAATCGAGGTCCTGATCTTCAGAAACCTGCAACATACGTATCGGTTGTTCCCCATAGTCTAGGGGAATGGTAAAAGTGAAAGTGCTGCCTTTACCGGGTTCACTTTCCACCCAAATGTTCCCACCGTGCATTTTTATGAACTGTTTTATAAGGGCAAGTCCAAGCCCTGTCCCTCCATACCTGCGTGTTGTGGAACTATCCACCTGGTAAAAGGGATCAAATATTCTCTCAATATTCTCTTTTGCTATACCAATACCATTATCTGTGACAGATATCTTCACGTGGCTTTCATTCTGAGTGGCAGTGATGATCACAATTCCCCCATAAGGCGTGAACTTTATGGAATTATCCACAAGATTGTAAACTATCTCCTTGAACTTGATGGCATCAGCATTTATCCCATTGATCTGTGGATCAATATCAACTACATGTTTTATGGATTTCCTGTTTGCAGCTGCCTGCATCATTGCACAGGTGTCCTGAATAGCATCGCAAAGATTGAATTTAGTATAACTGAGATCCATTCGGCCATAGTCGATACTGGATATATCCAATATCTTGTTTACGATATTAAGGAGCATACAACCGCTTTCAAGTATAGTCCCAATGTATTTTTTCTGTTGCTTGCTGATCTTTCCCAGCTCGCCGGCAAGCATAAGCTCCGAAAAGCCGATAATAGAATTCAAAGGGGTTTTCAGTTCATGGCTGGTATTGGCCAGGAATTCGGTCTTACTGCGATTAGCCTCATCCGAAACCATCTTTGCCCTGATGAGAGCTCTTTCCACCCGCTTGCGTTCGGTGACATCCCTGAAAAAGACCAGAGATCCGTTAAGACCATCATAGATTATTGGCACTCTGGATATCTCTACATTGAAAGGTGTGCCGTCAAGCCTCAGGTAGATCTTCTCGATATTAGGTACTTCTTCGTGCATATCATTAATAAGATGGATGCGTTCACGGACAATATCACGGAAATCCGGATGGAAACGTTCCATAACAGGCTTCCCTATTAACTGGCTGGCCGAATCAACCCCGAAAAGACGCAATGCTGCTGGATTGACATAGGCAAAACAACCATTAGCCTGAACGAAAATAGCTTCAGGTGCATTCTCGACCAGCTGCCTGAAACGTGCTTCACTTTCCCGGAGAGACCTCTGGGCCTTCCTTTCTTCGCTCTGGTCACGGAACACCAGCACAACTCCGATTATCTCACCCTTCTCATTCACAATAGGCGAGCCACTATCAGCAATGGGGATTTCCCTATTATCTTTAGAGATCAACAGTTTATGATTTGCCTGGCCCATTACCCGGCCTTCCCTCAGTACTCTGCGCACGGGTATCTCAACCTGCTGTCGTGTATCTTCATTGAAGATATTGAAAATTTCCTCGACCTTTTTTCCCCTGGCTTCGGCCTCATTCCAGCCGGTCAGCTTTTCAGCAACATGGTTCATTTGCCTTAAATTCCCGTTAATATCAGTGGTAATGACCCCGTCAGCAATACTGTACAAAGTGATCCTGAAGAACTCTTCACTCTCCTTGAGCGCCTGTTCTGCAACCTTGCGTTTGGTGATATCCTTTGCAAAAGAAAGATAGAATACTTTCCCCTCATGCTCCATATCGTTAATAGTAATCTCTACAGGAAATTCTGTGCCATCCTTTTTGCAAAGAATTGTCTCGATAGTTCCCGATTTCAGCTTTCGTACATTTTTCCTGTGTTCAATCCATGTCTCAGGAGTAAATGTAGGATCAATATCCAATACCGTCATTGAACAGAGTTCCTCACGGGAATATCCCAGGGATTGGCACGCATGATCATTCACACTTACTATTCTGCCATCAGGCTCTTCAATACGGAATATCCCCACAACTGAATGATCAATACAGAACCGGTTCAGGAGAAGTTCCTGTTCCATCCTGTTAAGCTCTGTGATATCATTTATAATGGAGTAGAGAAGCATTTTTCTGTCCATAAGAATAGGACTGCTGAAAACTTCCACATCTCTGACAGAACCATCTGCGAGACTATGTTTAAAAAAGAAACGGATACGCTGGCCTTTAACTGCACGGTCCATTTCCTCTTTTACCTCGAAAGGAGACAATGCGTTGATCTCTTTGATGGTCTTACTTCTGAGTTCTTCACGTGTCCAGCCATAGAGAGATACTGCTGCCGGATTTGCATCTATGATTGAACCTATTTCAGGATCTATGACCAGCATGGCAGAGTGATTGTTTTCAAACAGGCTGCGATAGCGTGACTCGCTTTCCCTAAGTGTTTCCTGTACTTTCTTCTTCTCTGTGATATCGGCAATAAAACCCTCAATAGCTATTAGCTCACCATTATCGGCATAAACTCCTTTTCCCTGTTCCCATACCCATTTAACCTCTCCGATTGCGGTAGTTATGGTATACTCATCCTGGAATGTTTCTTTTCTGGCGAGCATTTCCTGATATTTTTTCCAGATATGCGCCTGGTTTTCAGGAGTGATCAGTCTATTATAAGAGATATCCCGATTGTGCAAAAGAGCTTCGGAATCATAACCTGTTAACTTGTAACAGCCCTCTGAAACAAATCGCATGGTCCATTCCTGATCATTATCACACCTATATGCCATACCAGGCAGATTCGAGAGAAGCATAGCATAACTTCTCTCCTTCTCAAACAGGGTATTTTTCATGTCATAGGCATTTGTTTTTAGAATGTTGTGATTATGGCATGCCAATTCAATGGTCGAGCACAATTGCTCATCTGAGAATGGAGGTATCAAACATCCTGAGATGTGTACATTACCTAACGACTCCAGTAAGGGATAGTCCACATAAGGAGCGATCAAAATGACAGGGATATGACCACTTATTTCAGAAAGGTAATGATTTTTCCTTAATTCTTCGATCGGCGTACCGGACAGATCCAGTAAAAATGCATCATATTGGTTTCTTTTGATCTCATCGATTATATTTTCTTCAAGAAGAAAACTTGTGTGAACATAATAACCATGAATTTCAAGCCTACAAAATAAGTTTGGTATTTCGTCTACAAAGCTCTGTAGCAATGCGATCTTTTTCACTAGATCCCTTCACCAATCTGTATCAGTAGTGTTTATAGTTGTTAACCAATTGTTTGAAACTTATGGTATTGATATCACCATTTATTGAATGCGATTTTAGCATCCATAAGTTGCAAACCATTAGTGGCTAACTATAATTTCAACATATATAATATTTTAGGTTACAGCCCTGCATAATCATTATGAAAAGATTGTATAGTAAAGTCTCCATTCCGAAGTCCATTATAAAAGGTATAATAAATCTTACAAAATATAGTAAATCTTACTCATAAGATCACATGAATCTGCGCTAACATATAAAAAATGATTTTTTCGGCATAAACCATTTTTTTCTTCTTACCCCTTGATCCAGAGCTATGAGGCATCGCTACATAGAAGCGAAAAGAGAAAAAGAGATGACTTAACACAAATTGCCTATGGTCTTTATGAAAAAGAAAAGTGGCTATGGTGGCACATATAAAACTTCAGTTCATACCCATGTGATGAACGAATCGTTCCTTGGTGGTGCTGCCGGTACAGTATCCCCATATCCAAAAATGATCGGAGCCACTACGTTGTAATCTTCGGGGATTTTGAGATTTAGTAGCATTTAAGGATTGTCCCGAACAAGACATGCAGTGCCTACCCAGCAGCTCCCAATGCCCATAGAATGGGCTGCAAGCATCATGTTCTGTGCACACATGCCACAATCGAAATCCGCTGTAGGAGCATTTTTTTTCCCCAGCACTATGATCAATAAGGGAGCATCGTAGAAGATATCGAACTCTTCTGTTTTGAGCATCTTCTTGAAATCTGCGGCCGCATCGATGTTCACTCCCTCAAGCTGCTGAAGCAGCCTGGGATTGCAATGAGTGGACATTTGTTTCATAACAGTCTTATCTTGATATTTGAGATCACCGGATCTTCCTTTATTATACCTTACCCTCCTTTTGCATCTGTTCGAACTCACAACGTGAGATCTGTACCAGACTATCCGGGTCCTCAACGTCCTTATGCACGTACAGACCACACCAGCAGCGTTTCATTGCATCGAAATGAGCTCTGTGAAATGGGATACACGGGCATACGATCTTCATATCGAGCTCTCGCTCTCCCGTAAGGCCCTGGCAGGGGCAGAAGGGATGACCATGCTCCTGTTCCAGCATGACTTCCTGTTCCAGCAGGAAATCCACTATTTCTTCATCAGGGCTGAACTTGTACCCCAGAGGATCCACCACCCTCTGGAACATTTCCCTGAGCCTTTGCTTTCTTTTCTCCACATCCATCTCGAGTCCTCTTCATGATTCCAGGAGTTTCATATATTTCTGAGGATTGTATCCCACTACAGCATCATCACCGATTATGACGAACGGGAAAGCTATACCTTCTCCATATGTAGAACATACTTCCCTTATCTTTTGCTTTTCTTCCTCACTGGCCTTATCATAATCTATGAATTCAAAAGGAATGTTCTTCTCGGCAAAGAAACTCTTGCTTTTCTTGCACCAAGGACAGGTACTCAGAGTATACATCATTACCTTCTTCATTAGTTCTCACCTTTTATTTTTAAATATATCTTACCATCAGATACTTGCAGTTCATAGACATCAACCTTAAGCTCCCTTGCATCAAGGAACTCTCCGCTGCGGATATCAAATCTCCAGTCGTGGCATGGGCATTTGATAATATATCCTTCAAGTTCACCTTTGGATAAAGGGCATTCCATATGTACACATTTATTTGAGATGGCAAAAAGCTCATTACCTTTTTTGATCAGTGCTATTCTCTGGCCATCTACAACCAGAGCTTTCTTTTCACCATCTACCAGCTCTGCCGTTTCAAGTACATAAACCCAGTTTCCCTCAGACATGCAAACCTCCGTTATTTAAATAATTATTGAAATATTACCTTCATATACCTGTGTCCGCGTTCTTCTCGGTCCTTATATTGAAACCCCAGTTATGACAGCCATATTTAAGGACAAAACCATCGAGTACCCCATCCTCGGGTGGACACCACATCTGAATACATTGATCATCTATAGAGGACACCTTTCCTTTTTATTAGATATATATAAAAATTTTACCTTCCTCGGTCTTGTTCTCATATACCTTCAGGACAATATCCCTGGAACCAAGATAATCTCCGGTCTTAATATCGTATCTCCACCCATGACATGAACACCTCAGGGTGTGATCTTCAAGAGTGCCAGCTGAAAGAGGACAACCCATATGTTTGCATTTGTTGGACAGAGCATAGATCTGGCCTTCTTTTCGGATCAAAAGCACAGGCTTATCGTTAAGCTCCACAAGCTTTAAAGAATTCTCTTTAAGCTCCTCTGCATTAAGAGCAAAGACCCATGACGGCTCAAGCATTTTGTTTACCCCTTATAATGAGGGTTACAAAATTATAAATAATTGTCGCGGATAGACGGAAAATGAATCATGATCGAACAATATTCACATAACCTATTGCAATGACACAAAGTAACAGCCTCTGTACAAGTGGCCTGTTCATATTGTCTATCTTTTAAAAAGCAGGCATGATCACTCATACCTCAAAGCGGCTACAGGCTTCATTTTTGATGCTTTGTATGCAGGAATAACACCTGATATGAGACCTACAGCTCCTTTGTTGTCCTGCTCACCACCAGTACTATTTGGAATGACTCCTGGCCCCTCTTGTGAAACAGTGAATGAAGCAATTGTATAATCACCTTTTTCGAGGTTGCCGACGATGGAAGAGGAGCTACCTGATACGCTGTATAGATCCTGTTTTGGTATCGATACTTTTACTGAATATGCTTCATTGTTACCTACATTAGCTATTGAGAACGATATATCTCCATCAGAATTATCTGAGAAAGCTACATCAAAATTAGTCCCACCACCAACAAATAGGCCTACAGTTGTCGAAATCTTACTGAAATTGGAGTTATAGTCCTCTAGTTTAAGTGTGATGTCCAGCTGGTAAAGACCCGGATTAGCATTCACATCTGCCATCACTATATAAGTTACAGTCACAGATTCATTGGCTGCCAGAGAGCTTATGTACATGGTATTGTCCGAGTACACGGGTAAGATGGTACCAGTGGTATCCATCCAGGATAGCTGCATGTTCTTCAAGGATGAACTGCCGGTATTTGTAACTAAGAAATCGAGTTGTTCCTCAGTTGCAAAGTCTATACTAGACTTGCTGATCTTCACTATCTGAGAGTATTCCTTTCCCCTTACTTCAATATCCAGGGTAGTGGTTTTGGTAGTACCTGTGGAATCCGTTGTAACGATGTCCAGTTCATATGTGCCCGCTGGCACATCACTGGCCACCTTTAGTTTCAATTTCACTGTTGCAGCATCATCCTGTCTTGCATTGAGATAGGATATTGTCCGGGTCAAAGATTCACCATCTAACTGTGAGAATGGATAATCAGGTTGTGCAGTCACAACTATGTTCTTTAGATTTTCATTCCCGATGTTCTGCACACTGAGAGCCAGTTCAGCGCTTTCGCCTGGTCTTGCAGGATTAGGTTCCTGGCTTATAATATCAACGTTGATCGCAGCAGAGTCCACATAAGTTGCTGCAAAAGCATGTGATGTGGAAAATAATATAAAGAGTATAAGTAATAGCATTCTTTTCATGTATGGCTGTGCAGGGGTAAGCCGCCAGTATATTCCTGGCAGCAAACCTCCTTGTGGTATTTTATAATAAAAATATACTTAAAGCTTAAAGAGAAAATATACGTTAGTTTTTAAATTGAACCTTTTGTTAAGGAATTTAACAAGAAAAAACCTCTAAATGGCAGTTTAATACTCTTTAGAGTTGGAATAAAGGATTCTTTTAGAAAAAGAAAAGAACAAAAAACAAGATTATGTATCAAGACAGTTGATCCTGTTCAATAAGAATAATAACATTCCCCCTACCTCTTTTGAATTTCTGGATCATGCCCCGCTTTTCAAGATCAAAAAGCA
The DNA here is from genome assembly GCF_000328665.1 of Methanomethylovorans hollandica DSM 15978. Classification (NCBI taxonomy): domain Archaea; kingdom Methanobacteriati; phylum Methanobacteriota; class Methanomicrobia; order Methanosarcinales; family Methanosarcinaceae; genus Methanomethylovorans; species Methanomethylovorans hollandica. The sequence continues at coordinate 298,506 of NC_019977.1, read as the reverse complement.
TGAGGCTCACTTTACCTTCTGAATATTTGAGCTTGCCACGCAGGTCTTTCTGGGTCATACGTCCCCCCTGCGAACTAATGACATCCAGTATTTCCTGCAGATCAGCGGGCATTGGCCCCCTGGGAATATCATCAGAAGTGGCCGGCCCAAGGTTATCCGGCTCGGTAACCATTAATTCATCGGGATCATATGGTTCATATAGTTCGCCAGGCTCCAGTGCATCAGAATCTTCTGCCATCACTTCAATCATCTCAGCTGGTGCTGAGAAAACTACTGTCCCAGGTGTAAGAGCTACTTTTTCCTTGACCTTTTCTTGCTTTGCTGCATGATGCCGTTCAAAGTGAGGAGTATTTTTGCGATTCGTTGGATGCCTTAACCAGATGAACAGAACTAAAAGTATTAAAACTATTAGAAGAAAAGTATTAACTGAAGTAGAAATACTCTGACCTGCTGTCACATTCCGAGCATCCATTGACTCATTTAAAGAAGATAAATAAGAAACATTGGCAGAAGAAGAAACATTCATAGAAGAAGAAAGATTGGTAAAAGATGTACTTTGAGAATAAACAGGAAAAAGTAGCATATCGAGCACATAGCTGCCCTCGTCTGTGATATTCACGAGGCCCTCCCCGTAATATATAAGATTATTGTCCTCATAAAAATTTGCAATTATCTTGTAACTTCCCAATGGCAGCTCAAAGGAATAAGTACCATATTTGCACACCATTGATTGCACTGGAGTAGAGTTCACACTTACAATTACATTTTCCATGGCTTGAAATGTATTCCACTCATACACTACACCATGAATGGTAGCGCTTGCACCAGCAGTCATTATAAGTGGAATGACTAACAAAATGGCAAATGCGATTCTACGGGAAAATGCTTTCATTTGCTACCAGTATAGACAGAGGGGTTATTAATAGTTCTTCTTACTGCAGGTACTTCCCATCTCATATCATCAAAACTGCCATCTGGGCATGTTACGCTATAAGTACCGTTACCAAAGAAATCAATTGTGCCATTTCCTTTTACAATGAGCGATATTTCATTTGCTTCCACTATAAAAGCTGACCTTTGTGCTGAAATATCCACTGTGGCATCAAGTATCTTGTAATAAGATACACGATCTTGAGGGTTGTCTGAATTTTCGAATTCATACTTCCCTACTATGCTTACAGGTGATCCCGAGCTATGAGGAAGACCAATTATATAAAATATCCCATTCCTTATAGAAAGATTAGCACTTAGGTCATCACCTGCAAGCAACACCCTGCCGGTACCTTTCCCGGAAAGAGTGCAGCCCTCGCCTAATATAACATGGCCCGGAAGCATTATTTTCATTTCATTGAAGATCTCCGACAGGACTGAATTGGATCTTTTCAGGCTTTCTCTGGACTGGTGTAAATATAGTTCCTTTTGAATTGTCTGGCATTCCGGGTCAGTACAGCCTTCATGATGCTGATCTGCAAGTTCCCGATATGTTTTTGCACTGGAGATCAATGTATTATATTCTTCCAGGAGAGACTTAAGCATTTTAACATCTTTACCCTCTTTCTCATAACTCAGTATCCTGGAATTTAACTCCTGTGATATCATAACGGCTTCTGAGAGGATCTTGTTGATCTCCTCTCCTTCATCTCTGATAACAGGACGAGCAGGATCTTCTGGTTTGATATTACCAGGTGAAGAAAGAAGTGTGAAATATGGAGGAACAAGACCATAATTTATATTCTGATCTGGACCGCTGTTCTGAGTGGAAGGCTTCTCCGCACATCCACCTGCAAAAATAACAAAGATTATTGCAAATATGATAATTATAGCCTTAAGATTCATGTGATTCAGATACCTATATTTATATAAGGGTCATTTTCGTTTCCAGCAGAGAAAATCCTGATGGACCAGGATGTCAGGTCTATAATGGTATTGAACTACCATATAAATATGCTTGAGAAATTTTTATTAGAAAACTAGAATATAAAACAGATATACTATTATTTACAACTCTTTTAAACAATGAAGCTTTACAAAAGATTTTTAAGGAAATATATCTTAGAGATCATTTTCAATAGATGAATAAAGCATGGTAATTGCTTATTGAAACTTTTAATTCTCTGTAAACCCATCAGAGTTGATGAAAAAATAATAGAATTACTTTATTTTTAAGAAAATATACTCTATACTGAAGAAAACGGAAGAAATGCAGGAGATATAAGATAATGCAGAGATCTTTGATATGATAAAGAATTTATTAAAATTTTAAGATAGTTGATAAAAATTATGTACTGAAACATATCAGTACTGGGTGGTTTAAGATCTTGAAAAATCACTATTTATTTGAGAAAATGCGGAAGATTAAGTTTTTTAATGCGTATGAATTCATTAATATACAAAGAATAATCTTATCTTCATTTAGATGTTAATTAATATAGCTCAAGTGATTGCAGTGCATGCTGCTGGACAGGAGATCTAATGATTGTTAAGAACGAAAACGATGTTTTAAAAGCCATTGAAGAACATAATATAAAGTTCATAAGGTTACAGTTCACAGATATACAGGGTGTGGTTAAGGACGTGGAAATACCTGTGACCCAGATAAAAAAAGCTCTGACCACAGGAATCGGCTTTGATGGCTCTTCTATAGAGGGATTTGTCAGAATATACGAGTCAGACATGCTGCTTAAACCTGATGTAACTACATTTGCAATACTTCCCTGGAATAATGGTAAAGGAAAGCTGGCACGCATTATCTGCGATGTGTACCAGCCAAATGGCGAGCCTTTCAAAGGCGATCCCCGCTATGTACTTAGAAAAATCACAGAAAAGGCTGCAGATATGGGTTTTACTTTGAATGTAGGGCCTGAGATGGAGTTTTTCCTTTTCGAAAAAGAAAACGGTAATGCTACGACCATACCTCATGACTACGGAAGCTACTTTGAGTTTGCACCCACGGACATTGCTGAAGATATCAGACGTGAGATCGTCCTCACACTCATGGACCTTGATTTTGATATTGAAGCTTCCCATCATGAAGTGGCCTTTGGACAGCATGAGATAGACTTCAAGTATGGGGACGCATTAACTATGGCCGACAATGTGGTCACATTCAAGTACGTCGCCAGGACGATAGCTAAGATAAATGGATTACATGCCACATTCATGCCAAAACCAATAGCTACCGTCAATGGTTCAGGTATGCATGTCAACCTATCCCTTTCAAAGGATGGAAAGAACGCTTTCTACGACCCGGATGCTGAGATGGAGATCAGCGATACAGCAAGGTATTTCATCGCCGGTGTTCTGAACCATATAAAAGCTATCACGTGCATAGCCAATCCCATTGTCAACTCATACAAGAGGATCATCCCCGGATATGAGGCACCTGTATACATTGCATGGTCTGGTGCTAATCGCAGTTCTCTTCTGCGCATACCTGTTGCAAGAGGCAGCAGTACCCGTGTGGAACTGAGAAGTCCCGACCCATCCTGCAATCCGTATCTTACTTTCGCTGCTATACTGGCAGCAGGTCTTGAAGGCATACAGAACAAGGCTGCTCCAAAACATTTTGTGGACTACAATATTTTTGATCTTAGTCTCAAAGAGCGTGCAGAAAATGGTATCGAAAGTCTGCCAGGTACCCTCAATGAGAGTGCAAACTACTTTGAGCAGGACGAGTTGCTCAAGAAAGTATTGGGCACACATGTACATGACAATATCCTCAGACTTGCGAGAGCAGAATGGGATGAATATAAAAAACAGGTACATGAATGGGAGATCGAAAGGTATCTTAACAGAACTTAATGCCGGATATTAAGATACGACAGGCCCGGCAGGAAGATCACAACCCTCTCTGCCGGTTCATCGAAATTGTAGACAATGAGTTTTACCCGCCCCTCAGCATGAGGGGAAATGGTATAGATCAAAGGGTATGGGAATGTCTTACTGGTAAGCATTCCTATTATTTGATAGCAGAAGATCATAGTGGCCCATCCGGCCCATCCGGGAATGTTATCGGTGTTATTGGCTGCAACAAGTTCTGGAGAGGAGAGAATGACACATACATCAACCTTATGTGTGTGCATCCCTCTCAAAGGAAAAAGGGTATAAGTACAGCATTGTGCCAGGAACTTGAAAGGATTGCATAAAAGGATGGATATACGGTGTCTATCAGCATGGTTAGGAACGACGAGGAAGAGGATAGACACCGCAGCCATAAATGTGATATCTTATATTTTCTCCTGTTTTCTTGCAATTTTCTTACCTGATAGCTTTTCTACAGCCTGTATGTCCACATCAGGCCCTGTAGAAAGCAAACCGTTTTCGATGGCTCTTTGTACAACAGTCTGCCCGGCAGTACTGCGTATGATCAGTGTAGTATAGCCTGTTGGACTACCCACTGAACCCGCAGACAGATCTGAATAAATAGCAGTGAAGTCAGTACACACCCTGCAACCTGGTCTTACACAGTCATCAACATCTTTCAACGGTATCATTGTGAGACTACCATCTTTCATGGTGATCTCCAGCTTCCCTTTCACATCAAAGCGGATCATGTCCAGAGGTTCAATGCTGCGCTCCCGGATCAGTTTTTCCTCTACCAGCTTCTCGTAGTCGAAGGTTTCAGTACAGAAAAGTCCTACAACCAGGCGAATGGAACGCCTGAATGGTCTTAAGAGGTCGTGGTCGCTATCAAGCATTTTTCTGACAGCCTGCACCACACAGGGCACACCCACAACTGCAACTTTTCTATACTTACGGGTGATGACAGCCTCTTTCAGAGAAGAGACCAGTGGCACCCACCAGTTGTAACGGCTTCCGGCCTGATTGATAAGCACATCTTCCGATGTGATGACAGTTGACGATGGTTTAAGAGTCCATGGGTCCTCTTCCACTGTGACCACTGCATCGATCATGCCCTGTTCAAGAGCATTCACCAGAATAGCTGTGACAGCTCCTCCACTCTGTTTTCCCGGAACAGGAATATCTGCCTTTGCAGAAAAGATATCCAGATATTGCCCCAACACTTCAGTTGGTGCCGGGTCCAGCCTGGGGCAGGTAGCATAACATGCACCACATGGTACTCCGTCAGTAACTTCCTTACAGTATTCATTGTTTAAGGGGCTTATGGATTCTTCCCCAGTCTTGAAAAATATAGCATCTGCCGGACACACTGCAACACATGCACCACAAGATGCACATATGCCTGTGTCCCAGACCTCAGCCTTAAGATCGAGATAATTTTTGCCCATTTAAATCACTCCCACGTATATTTGTCAGCAAAGGGCCTGGTGCTTGAAGGCACTATACGTGTGTAGTTGGTATTCATGAGAGGAGATGGATCTAGATCGAACCTGGAACAAAAATCCTCTATTACCGGGGATAACCTTTTAAGATCGCTTTCAGTGAACTCTGTTTTCCTGGCACCTACTCCCAGAAGCCTGTCAGCCACAGTTCCACGGATCACGATCTCTCCCCCGTGTATACCGCTGCCGATACCTCTGTCCCTCATTATTGGCTGTGAACCCATACCAAGGACCAATATAAGACCTCCAGCCATGTATTCACCAAGGAATGCATGAGAAATGCCACCTATTACAAGAGTTGGCTTTTTAGATTCGTATCCTTTCATGTGTATACCGCCTCGGTATCCTATATTATTCCGGACATACACCTTACCACCACGCATACTGTGAGCTACAGCGTCTCCTGCACTGCCATGGACGATGATCATCCCTCCATCCATAGTGTTTCCAGGAGCATGTTCACAATCCCCGTGAACAGTACACTCCGGCCCATTCATGAACATACAAAGATCACCACCGGGAATACCATTGATGGTAATTTTCACATCACCTCTGAGACCGTTGGCTATAAAACGCTGCCCAAGCACATTATTTATCTCGATCTCCTTAACACCGGCGGCTACAGCCTGTCGGATCTGCTTATTGAGCGGAGTGTAATGCATACCTTTTGCATCAATGACCAGCTTTTCCATCTTTATGCCCCCACCGGTTCTACATTCAGCACTTTCAGCATGCCTTCATCCAGCATATATCCACGCAAACGCTCGCGATTACCCCTGAGGCTTTCAATGCTATTCAAACCAGCAGCACCCATCAGTTCACTGAGTTCCAGTGTCCAGGCATGGATAAGGTTTGCAACGTTCCTTCCCCCTATCTCGGGATCGATACGATCTACCAGATCCTGCCGTTGGGTGGCTATGCCCCAGGGACACAGACCACGGTAGCAGTTACCACACACCCGGCATCCAAGAGCAATCAGGGAAGCTGTTCCGATATATACTGCATCCGCTCCCAGAGCAATGGATTTTGCAAGGTCTGCACTGTTGCGTATACCTCCGCTTGCAATAATGGAAACCTCATTTCTCACACCCTGATCACTCAGCTTGTGATCTACAGCGGCTATAGCTGCCTCTATGGGTATGCCTACATTGTCCCTGAACACTTTAGGAGCTGCACCTGTCCCGCCACGGAAACCATCAATTACAACGGCATCTGCTGACGAACGTGCAATACCTGCAGCTATGGCTGCTACGTTGTGTACAGCTGCGATCTTTACGAACACTGGCTTCTTCCATTCTGTAGCTTCCTTAAGGCTCCTGACCAATTGTGCCAGATCCTCTATACTATATATATCATGATGAGGTGCCGGACTTATAGCGTCTGAACCCAGGGGGATCATACGGGTGCAGGACACATCAACGCATACTTTTTCACCGGGCAGGTGACCGCCTATGCCTGGCTTGGCACCCTGTCCGATCTTGATCTCAATGGCTGCGCCACGTTCAAGATAATCGATGTCAACACCAAAACGCCCTGAAGCCACCTGAACGATGGTGTGATCCTGATAAGGATGCAGGGCCTTATGCATTCCACCTTCACCTGTACCCATGAAAGTACCCATTTCGGTCACTGCCTTTGCGAGGCTTATCTGGGTATTGAGACTGATAGCACCGTAACTCATGTGGCCTATCATGATAGGTGTTTCAAGCTTCAGATTAGGGGCAAGCTCCGTGACAAGTTCCACATCACCTTCATCGTTCTTTCTGAATTCAAGCCTTGAAGGCTTCTTACCCAGGTATGTGCGCAGTTCCATGGGCTCCCTCAGAGGATCAATACTAGGATTTGTCACCTGGCAGGCATCCAATACCAGCCTGTCGAAGATTATAGGATAATCAAGTGCATTACCCATACCTGCAAGGATTATCTTGCCAGTGCGGGCCTGATTGATAATATCCTCTCTTGTCTGGGCTGTCCACAAGGGATGGCTACGGTAATCCACGGGCCTCTCCTGAAGATTGATAGCATCTCTGGGACACATGGAAATACAACGGTGGCAGGCAGTGCATTTGCGGGAGTCGATAAGGATCTTGTCGCCCTCCACCCTGTAAACACCATAGGAACAATTATCCACACAGCGCATACACTGCATACACTGGTCACGGTCGATGCTTACCTTATACCGCAGAGGTACACTGCCCAGAGTCATACAATAACCCTCCCTATGACCGGTTCGCCTGCCCTAGGCATACGGATGTTCTGCACATCCGGGTCCATCACTCTGATAGCTGCCTCCTCGCTGGAGATATAGAGCTTGTTTCCGTTCTCAGCCACGACCAAAGGACGTAGCTTGATACGGTCAGTGAACCCTACTATACCCTGGCTGGTAGCCACAACTATGGCAAAAGGTCCATTCATCTGGGCAGCCCCGTATGTGAGACGCATGGCGTGATCTATCTTCCGCTGTCTTTCGGGCATTGCATCGATCTCATCCCAGAAAGGAGGAGCCAAAGCCTTGACAACCAGATCTTCAGATAATCCATGGCGCCTGCCCAGAATATCAAAGAGGTAAGCTACAACCTCGGTATCCGTGGACATAGTACACTTGTAGCCATTGCTTTCCACATACTGCCTGTTAGTACCGTAAGAAGTGATCTCGCCATTGTGGACCACTGACCAGTCAAGCAGATTGAATGGATGGGCGCCTCCCCACCAACCTGGAGTGTTCGTTGGATAACGGTTATGAGCAAGCCATATGTAACCCTTGTAATCCTGTATGCGGTAAAAATTCGCAACATCCTCCGGCCAGCCAGCCGCTTTGAACACTCCCATGTTGATCCCTGAAGAGAACACCAGAGCACCATCTATACGGGAGTTGATATCCATCACAAGTGTCTTTACAAGATCATCTTCAGGTGTGGAACTGCCTACCACAAGATCCTTATGAGGCTTATAGAAATACCGCCAAGGAATATGTTTCTTCCTAAGGCCGGGTTGCTCATAGGTAGGGATCTCTTCCTGTTGAAATACGCGTCCCCACTTTTCGAGCAGGTCATCTACCTTCTTTTTCGGCTCTACTAAGTTGTCATAGAAGACATGAAGAGCATAATAATCCGGATAATCCGGGTATATGCCATAAGCTACATAACCCGCACCTTCTCCACTTCCTCGTTCGTTCATCAGGCTGAGGGCCTCTTTTATACCTGAGCCGTCCATGCCAGACTGGCCCCGGTCTATAACGCCTATAATTCCGCACATATTTACCACTAAGAACTGTTTTTGGAGATACATCAATTTGCCTTTTGCGGACTAACCATGCAAATATCCATAAAAGGCCTGTTTTCGTCGTTCATTTGAGATGATCTTCAATAGATAAGAGCCAAACTAAAAGCAATTGGCATCTAACGTCCATAAGGACAATGAAATAAAGTTATATGTAAGGGATATTACCCTTACAATATGCTCAGGTAGTTGTCCAGTTCCCACTGGTGAACCTGTGACTTGTATGAATCCCATTCAGCATTCTTTGCCTTAAGGAAACCATTGAAGACATGTTCACCAAGAGCCTCCTTTGTGAACTTGCTGCCACGCATGAGATCAAGAGCCTCCTTCAGGCTGCCGGGGAGAGACTGGATACCTCGCTTAGCACGCTCTTCTTCACTGAGCTTGAAGATGTTCACGTTTGTGGCTTCTGGTGGCTCGATCTTGTTCTTTATACCATCAAGACCAGCACGCAGCATCAGGGCGAATGCAAGGTATGGGTTACACGCAGGGTCGGGGCACCTTAGCTCGACCCTTGTGCCAATGCCTCTTGTTGCAGGGATCCTGATAAGAGAGCTCCTGTTGGAAGCAGACCATGTTACGTATATAGGGGCTTCATACCCAGGCACAAGTCTCTTGTAGGAGTTCACGGTTGAGTTGGTGACTGCAGCAAACTCTCTAATATATTTCAGCATGCCTCCTATATAATACATGGACGTCTGTGAGAGTCCATTTGGTGCATCGGAGTCATAGAACGCGTTTTTGCCGTTCATCATCAGGGACTGGTTAGTATGCATACCTGAACCGTTCACACCGAACAGAGGCTTTGGCATGAAGGATATATAATATCCCTTGTGGTAAGCAATGGACTTTGCCACATACTTGAAGGTAATTACCTTGTCTGCCGTAGAAAGCATGTCACCGAACCTGAAGTTTATCTCGTGCTGTGAAGGAGCTACCTCATGGTGAGAAGCTTCCAGCTTAAAGCCCATTACCTCAAGGGCGAAATCGATGTCTCTCCTTACATCCTGTGCCTTGTCCAGAGGGGCGAAGTCGAAGTATCCCCCATGGTCGGTCAGATGTGTTGTGGGGTTACCTTCTGCGTCCAGCTTGAACAGGAAAAACTCAAGCTCCGGACCTACATTCATTGTATAACCCATTTTTGCAGCATCGTCCATGGCTTGCTTCAGGACATACCTGGGATCACCTTCGAAAGGAGTACCATCTGGCTTCTTTACATCGCCAATGATACGGGCCACTGAGCCTTCCTTTGGCCTCCAGGGCAGTATCCTGAAAGTGGATGGGTCGGGCATGAGCATCATGTCGGATTCTTCGATCCTTGCGAAACCCTCTATTGAGGATCCGTCAAACATAACACCGTCCTTGAAAGCTCCCTCAAGATCCTCTGCAGGAATTGCCCAGCTTTTGATGATACCGAGAGTATCAGTGAACTGTGTCCTTATGAACTTTACATCATTTTCTGCAACTTGCTGCAATACTTCCTCTTTGGTTATTCCATTTTCTGTCATTCCTATAACCTCTTGGGTATTCAGTAACCTATTACCTACTTCATAATATATAAATCTTTTTCAAAATGCTGCCAGAAAGAAAAAAACAAATACATAGAAAGCAGAGAATTTAAAAAAATAAAAAAAACAGAGGAAGTAAAAGGAACAGATTTGCGAGAACAGTTTATAAGCAATAGGAAATAAATTAATGGTCAGAACATGAAAGAGAACAATGTACAGGAACAACTGAAAGAAGCAGGCATAGACATATTGAAGTGCATGCAATGTGGAATGTGTACTGGAAGCTGCCCCTCTGGTCGCCACACCAGCCTGAATGTACGCAGACTCATTAGGCATGCCATGAGATCCCAGGATGTACTTGAAGATAAGGAGCTCTGGATGTGTACCACATGTTATAACTGCCAGGAGCGCTGCCCACGCCGCATTGACATAGTAGATGTCATCCTCAGGATCCGGTCCATTGCAGCCCACGAGGGTATTATATTGCCTGAGCATAAGCAAGTAATAGAACTGCTCCTGGAATATGGACACGCTGTGCCTATAGATGAGATGAACATGAATAAAAGAGAAGAACTCGGACTGGAAAGATTGCCCGAAACAGTGTATAAGGACCCTGAAGCCTTGAATGAGGTCAAAAAGCTTCTTAATGCCTGTAAGTTGGCAAAGATCATAGACCAATAGTTATGAACTGGAGATAAAAATGGCACCACTTGCACTTTTTCTGGGATGCGTTATCCCTAACAGATATCCGGGCATAGAGATGGCCACAAGGCTATGCCTTGCAAAGCTGGACATTGACTGCACTGACCTGCCCGGAGCTTCCTGCTGCCCTGCACCCGGAGTATTCCGTTCATTTGACAGCCCTACCTGGCTGGCAGTGGCGGGGCGCAACCTTACACTTGGAGAGGATATGCAGCGCGACCTTCTTACCATATGTAACGGTTGTTTTGGATCTCTTGCAGATGCAAACCACACATTGAAGGAAAACGACGAGCTGAGGGAAAAGACAAATGGATTCCTGGGAGAGATAGACCGCCAGTTCAAAGGAACAATAGATGTGCGCCATATAGCCGAATTTCTTTACTCAGATATTGGAACAGGGAAGATAAAAGAAGCCGTTGAGAAAACTCTTGGACTGAAAGTAGCAGTTCACTACGGATGCCATCTTATAAAACCATCCAGGGACAGGGGACTTGGCAGTTTTGAAAGACCACGTTTCTTTGATGAACTTGTGGAAGCTACAGGTTGCATGAGCGTTGAATACTCTGATAAGATGGAATGCTGTGGAGCCGGGGGGGGTATGCGATCCGGACATAAAGAAAGATCTCTTGCAATGGCAGAACACAAATTATCAAAGATAAAAGAGGCGGGTGTTGATTGCATAGTCAATGCATGTCCATTCTGCCACATGCAACTGGACGCAGGTCAGCAGGAGATAGAAAAAGCATTTGGTAAAGACTATAGTACACCTGTGCTGCATTATTCCCAGCTTCTCGGGCTTGCCCTGGGATTCCCCCCTGAAATGCTGGGTATCCATCTGAATGTCGTACAGAACAAGGAATTCGCGGAAAAGATAAAAGTAGTGATGGAAGACAACTAACTTTACAGTACCTGAATGATCACAGCGGCAGGTTTGAAAGATAAATAAAAATGGCCATCTGGCAGAGGCCACATTTTCAGGAATTATCCGAAAGGATATTATCAACAGAAAGTTCAAAAGACGCGGTCTTGCCATTCACATCTACATTGTAGACACCTTTCTCCAGACCGTACACATCAAGAGACACGGACTTTGTGAAAGGCACCAGTGCCTGCGTACATAAGGCATCCCGGGGGCGTATTGTGCCGATCTCCACATAGAATGTGTTGCCATCTTTCCTGACAGTGGCATTGCCAATGGTTGTGCAGCCATCGGGAAGATAACCTGTAGCTTCCACATTCACCTGTACAGGAAAAGATTCCAGTACTAACACCTGCACATTACTGATAGATGCCACACCGGTTATGAATTCTTCATTGTTCACTCCAGGAGAAGGTGTCTGATTCTCGCTTGTATTCTCAGACTCATTGGAAACAATAGTGGTCTGACAGGAACAGCCTGAGATTAGAATTATCAGTGCGACAGATATGAGTATTAGTAAATGATTCGATCTCATTGGAAATCTCCATAATAGTTTAATATCCAGAGGATATGTTATAATTAAGAATATATAGCAATTACTTAAGGTACGGAAATTTTCGAACAGAAACAATCCCACAGTATAAAAATAATTTAATCAAAACTGACCGACAGAAATCATGTATAAAAAGGAATAAATAACTACTAAGCAAACCAGTTCGTACCAATAGATTTAAGATATTGGATGTTATTAGGAGAGTGAAAGTCAAAGAGAGCGTGTGGCCTAGCCAGGATATGGCGGCAGCCTCCTAAGCTGCAAGCCAGGGGTTCAAATCCCTTCACGCTCGCTATACTTTTTTCAAATATCAGCAGATCGAGGAGAATCATCTAATGATCCGTAAGGCCACTGTCAAAGATGTCGAAGCAATGAAGAACATCATAAATGCATATGCGAAACAGGAGAAGATGCTTCCCCGATCATACAATGAGCTGTACCAGTACATCCGCAGTTTCTATGTATACGAGAAGGATGGCGAGGTAATAGGATGCTGTGCCCTGCAAGTAGTATGGGAAGACCTGGCAGAGGTACTTTCTTTCGCTGTGAAACCTGAATATGCCCGACAGGGAATAGGATCCCAATTGCTTAATGCCTGCATGGGAGATGCGCACGAACTGCATATAAAAAGGATATTCACCCTCACTTATGTGCCACAATTTTTCGAAAAACATGGATTTGTAAGAGCGGACAAATCTACACTCCCTCATAAAGTATGGAGTGGCTGCATAAACTGCCCTAAGTTTCCTGACTGTGATGAGATAGCTCTGATCAAAACTATAGAGTGAACTGCTCAGCGCATATCCATGGTAAGATATATGACTTCTTTTTCTTCTTTTTGCACTGAAAAGCCGGTCTTTAAGTATAAAGTAATAGCTGGCCCAAGAGAAGTATTGGTTTTTAGGGTTACTGTATTATAATGCTCGCTTGCAAATTGCAGAGCTTTCCCCAGGAGTTCAGAACCAATTCCCAATCTTCTGAAATCCTTGTGAACATACAGCCTCTTGACTTCACATTTTCCCTCACTTCTCTTTTTCACAGCACAGGTGCCGATAATTCTACCCTTTGTGAAAGCCACATAAAAGATACCTCCATCCTCAAGGTAATTTGCTGAAATATTATCCAGATCAAGATCCTTCTCTATATCGTAAGCAAAACCTTCGGATGCCAGTACGCTCACCACGAATTTTTTTACGGAAGAATTAAGTAACGGGGAAAAAACCTTTATGATCAATAGATATATTCCTCTGGCTTTTTCAAGAAATCAAGAGCAATAGAACAGAGTATTTGCACACCCTGCATAAGGACAGCTTCATCCAGATCAAAACTGCTGGAATGGTTGTTTTCTATAATATCTTTCTCCGGATTGCGGGTACCCAGAAACAGGAACATACCAGGCACCTGACGTAAATAATAAGCAAAATCCTCGGAGCCGAAGATAGGAGATGCATTATCATCCACATTTACGAATAACTGCTTAAGTAGCCTGCTGGCTGCTGCCGTAAAATCTGGATTGTTCACAAGTACAGGGTAACCGTGCAACACATCCAGCTCATAAGATGGAACACCAGCAAGATCTTTATCGGAATATTTATTCATGATAGAGCCTAGTATATTCTCCAACGCATTTTCAATCGTTACTGTATCCATTTCATTAAATGTCCTGAAACTTCCGAATATCTGCACTTCGTCAGGTATTATGTTTGAGCGGGTACCACCGGTGACCGCTCCAAAGCCAAAGACATGTCTGGATGGATCAACCTTCCTGGCACTTTCCAGCCTTGCCCTAGATATAACATCAGCAGCCATTTCAATGGGGTTCACACAGTACCCAGGTGTTGATACGTGTCCACCCTTTCCTATGATCCTGACACTGAAATCATTGGAACTTGCCATAAAAGGACCTGGGCAGAAGCGCACATTACCGACATCCACATCACCGAAGATGTGAAGACCTATAATAGCATCGACACCTTCAAGCCCCCCATGTTCAATGACCTGACAGGCACCCCCTGGATATTGTTCCTCCGCAGGTTGGAATATTAACCTAACTTTACCAGAGAACTCATGCCTCTTTTCAAAGAGCATGCGGGCCACACCCAATACAATTGCTGTATGGCCATCGTGGCCGCATGCGTGCATGACCCCTTTGTGGCAAGAGATATATTCGCCATTGTGATCACTTTCCTCCTCCTGTATTGGCAGAGCATCTGTATCAGCACGTATTGCAATACAGGGCCCTGGACCATTGCCCGTGATCTCTGCCACAACACCGGTACCAGCTATAGAACTGCTTTCAAGACCAAACTCCTTAAGAGAATCCATTATTCTCTTCTGAGTCATACATTCATTGAAGCTTAGTTCAGGATACCTGTGAAACTCGCGTCGCTTTTGTATGATCCATTGTTCAAGAGAGGGCAGGAACATCACCTACTATGAATGTTTTATCCTAATTATAAGACCAGATTGCCCATGATGGCACATAACCATTTTGTTCGCAGAGATTGCAATACGATTATTACTAAGGAGATTTATTATGTTTAATCCAATACAAAGGAGATTAAAATGCTGAAAACACGGCTCAGGGACTTTTTTATAACAATGGATGACTGGATATTCGCTGTATCCGATTATTTCCATCCCCAAGGGATACGTTCGACACTGCGATACGTACCAGATGATGGAGGGGAACGGCAGATGAACGGAAAAAGGTACCGCAAGTATGATTTCGATGATTCTTTCAGTTTTATGAGAAAGCACCGGCCTGAATGGGTGGAAGACGTACATGTGGTGCCTGAAGAGCAGGTGAAAAGGATACTTTCCCCCAATGAGGCTATACAACATCTTATGGCCTCAGATAGCCGGATAGCTGCAATCGTAAAAGTCCTTGAAGAAGCAGGGGTGCCAAGGTCACATATGGGAGTTACAGGCTCATTGTTGCCGGGATTGCAGAATGAGACATCGGACGTGGATTTTGTTGTATATGGAAAATATTGGTTTACAGCCAGAGATGCCATTGACGGGGAAAAGAAAAGATCCGGACCAATAGAAGATATAAGCATGGAGATGTGGGAAAGGATATACAAAAAGCGCATTCCGGAGATATCTTTTGAAGAGTTCGTAGTCCATGAGAAACGGAAAGGGAACAGAGGTATGGTGGAAGGCACATATTTCGACCTGCTTTTCGTGAGAGACTGGGAACAGATAAAAGAGCCTACTGCAAGAGGAAAGGATAGTGGGACCATGAGAATAGAGGCAACAGTGACAAATGCAGATCTTGCCTTTGACAGCCCTGCAGTGTATAAAGTGGAGCACCCTGAAATAGACCACGTGTTGTCCTACACCCATACTTACGCAGGGCAAGCTTTACCTGGAGAACTTATTGAAGCTCAAGGAGTAGTAGAAAGAGTGGGAGATAAGAAACGGCTTGTAGTCGGTACTTCACGTGAACCAAAGGGAGAATGGATTCGTTCACTTACTTTGCTGAAAAAAGAGAACATGATTTGACAAAAAATGTAAAAAGACAAAAGGAGGATATTATCCTCCACCTGTAACCTGACCTATATCAACGATCCTTTCCGGAGTTTGCTCCCTGGCAAGATCATCTATATCCGCTTTGCCAGTTTCATGTTCTTGTTTCACCTTGATGGCACTTGCATCGGTAATCACAAGAGCCTGGACATTATAATAGAGTCCGGTAGTGTCCATCAGAGCCCATATAGTACCCTCTTCCTGCTTGAGTTCTGTAACCTGCCCTGCTGTACCTGTATTAAGATATAGTACATATGAGCCAATAGTTATAGGAGTTCCGTTTAGGTCTTGGGCCTGGACAGAATCTGAAACTTCATCCATGTTATCACATTCTTTTAACTAGTCAGACTGATGATCAAGACAAACTGAAAAAGATTCAGTTACTGATCTCTTTACGAAGTTCACCCATAGTTGCAACCCTTTCAGCAAAGGCATTATGACGGTGAATACTTTCCTCGTTGATCTGTTTAATTGTCACTATTGCATCATCCGGGAGATCCTTGAACTCTTTTACAACATTATGAGCCATGGTACGCACACAGTCTTCCACAAACTTTGGGTTCTTGTGAGCCGTCTGAACTACCATAGCTTCATCAGAGCGCTTCAGCAATTCGAAGACACTTGAGCTCATTGATCGCTCAATGATAGAAATAACCTTTTCAAGGAAAATAAAATCATCACTTGCAACTTCAATGGAGATAATTCCCCTTCCCCTCTGGTTGTGAGTTGCCATGGGCACACGGTGGAGGAATTCAGCTATTTTCCTATTTTCCACACCAATTTCTTCAAGCTGTTTACGGGCATTGTCCGTCATGATCTCCTGAGCACATGGACAAGCTGTCATCCCCACAACTTCAGCTCCGATGAGCTTGGTGACATTGATGTTACCTCCCTCTTCCCTTCCGGCTTTCGCTTCAGCGAATATCTCCACCACTTCCTGACATTCCATCTTAGTCGCTGGAGATTCCCGTTTGATCACGTATTCACTCTTCAGATGTACTTCTGCCCTTGTAGCATATTCATGCCTCACAAGCAAGTTAAGAGCAACATCACTACATAACTGCTCTATTTCATAAACAGGCATATTGACCGCCTTTTCAAGAACTTCATCAACAGCCTCGAAATTGCGGGAAAGGTTGGCTCCTTTCCTATCAGAAGGCAGGTCAACAAAGATATCGAATGTAGATATAAGCATGACAGGACGTTTGTCTTTTCGTTTGACAGCCACTAGTTTTTTAACGTTCGTCACACCTACGCGAGTCAGGTTCATAGGTATCTTAGGCTTATTAGCCTGTATATCCGGCAATATAACAGTAGAAAGTTCCATAACATTACCTCTAAGAATAGATCACATTCATGTAAAAGCGAGATGAGTCCGTTTTATACGTACTTCCAGAAGTGAAATGAGCTCATCACATGTAAATGTTGTGTTACAGAAGAGATAGATTAAAATATTTAAATAGCTATAGATTTTAGAGGATTATCAGTACCCCCTATAATCCAACTAGTGTAAACCAGAATCGAAAGGCAACATTGAAAGAAAAATATATATACTATATGTGCAGAATAGGTTTATCGAGTAAAATCACGTGCAAGCAATGAGGTGACATGATGGTTGAAACAAGGAACTTTGTACTGAGAGATAAGAACGGAAACGAACACGGTGTATTCACCGGGAAACAGCCGCGTCAGGCAGCATTGAAAGTCGCTAACCGCGGCAAAGGAACAAAAACAAAACCAGAAACCATAAAGCTCCGCGAGAGGGGAACCAAGAAGATCCACGTCTTCAAGGGCTGGAGAGAAAATGTAGACGCCCCCAAGAACAAGCCGGACTGGATGCCCGATAAGATCAGCAAGCCTTTCGTGAAGAAAGTGGGCATCGAGAAGCTCGACAAAATCTAAATCTAATTTAATTACTTTATTCTTTTTTGGTTACCAGACATTCTGGTAACAACACTATCTTTAATAATTTCACTTGTGGTCCAATAAAGGTAATATATTGGAATTTACATCACTATGCTGCTTTTTATAGATAAGAAAACCAACAGATGAGGGTGGACTGTGACGCTGAAAAGAGAGAACGTGTTGATAGAGGCCCTTCCTTACATAAGGAAGTTCCATAATGCCATAATGGTCATCAAAGTAGGTGGCCATGCCATGGTAGATAAACAGATAATGAGTGACATCATTGAAGATGTTGTCCTGCTGAAGTTCGTGGGCATACATCCTATAATAGTGCATGGCGGTGGACCGGAGATAACCGAGAAGATGAACCGCATGGGAAAGAAACCCAAATTTGTAGGTGGATTACGCATCACAGATGATGAAACCCTTGAAATTGCCCGCATGGTATTGGTGGGTAATATAAATACTGATATCGTGTCCCTTATAGGCAGGCATGGAGGAAAGGGAATTGGCCTGTCCGGCAAAGATGGTAAGCTCATCGTTGCAAAGAAAATGGCTGCCCAGAAGGTTATGATAGAGAACATAGAGCATGAGGTTGACCTGGGGTGGGTGGGAGAAACCGAAATAATCAACACAGAGATTGTGGAAATTGTTACAAAACATGGTTATATTCCTGTAATATCTCCAATTGCCATTGATTCCAGCGGAAGAGGACTTAACATAAATGCGGATACTGTAGCCGGCGACATTGCCGCTGCTCTAAGAGCACAGAAACTCATTCTCATGACAGACGTACCAGGGATCCTGAGGAACATAGAAGATAAGTCTTCCCGCATATCCAGAGTAAAACTTGAAGACGTGGAAAAACTGGTGAGAGAGGGAGTCATCTCAGGCGGTATGGTGCCTAAGTTAAGGGGTGCTGTGACCGCAGTGGAAAGTGGTGTACAAAGAGTGCACATAATAGATGGGAGCGTATCTCACTCGGTCCTGCTGGAACTCTTCACCGACACCGGGATAGGGACAATGGTGTACAGAGGCGAGGATGGGGAGTGAGAGATTCACTCCAGGATAGGAGAGCCAAAACTGAGATCGTCCAGAACCAGTACCTTTTCCCACAGAGACCTGCAATCACATTCCAGCCCTTCAAGATCATGCAGATCCTGGCTCAAAGAGAAAGCCCTTATGGCATCTGCAACCTCCCCGCTGCATTCCTTGCAGTTGCGGGGGCCCCTTTTGGCACCTGCACCTACTGGATCGGAAGTGATGATCAGATGTGGGAACTCCTGTTTTGTCCTTTTAAGGATATCTACAATGCTCCATAACCAGGGGGGACGATATTCCCCCCGTTCCCATAGATATTCTATAAGAGTGCCTTTCTGCACATTGCACAGGTTGATAGATATCACGCCGGAATATACTGACACTTCCCTTACTGAGGCAATAATGTCCTCCAAAGCCTGTTTTTCAGATATGAATGGGGGTTTCAGCATAAGATATGTTTTTACTGCAACACCATTGGATTTGGCAACCTCGGCAGCCCTGACAAAATCCCTGAAAGTGAAACCTTTGTTAATAGAGCGTTTTCTGATGAGGTCCGAACTGGTCTCAAGGCCTATGGCAACCTCTAACAACGTACTTTTAAGACTAGCAAGGCAGAACTCCATGGATTCCTCTGTCAGGAACTCCGGTCTGGATTCCACCACTACCTTAAAGACCCGATCATCTTCTTCCAGAAGGGAAAGTATCTTTGATAGAGCATCAACCGGCACCTCTTTTTCATCAAGGAAACTACCTGAGGTAAATATCTTGACCATGAACCTGTCAAACTTTGAAGCTTTACCCATGGCTTTCCGAAACTGGGAAACAATATCTTCCGCAGAGGGAGAAGTATGCGCGCTGTCATACACGTAGCCACACATGGTGCAGCCTCCGACCTTCCCCCACCAGCATCCGGAGGTACGGAAGATCATGGTAAGTGTATTTTCCACATTCCCATCCACATGGTCCTTGCCGGTCCACACTGCAGAGGGCATATCCAGAGGTGTCGGCTTTATCCGCTGCCTCTGACGTATCTCAAGAACTTTAGTATTCAGTGACATTTACTCAAACTCGATGGTTGCCGGGGGTTTCGGAGACAGGTCATACACAACTCTTGCTACTGATGAGATCTCACCTGTAATGCGCGACTCGATGCGCCTTAGAACATCCCAGGGCAGTTCCATGGCCTCTGCTGTCATACCGTCACGGGAACCAACAGCACGTACTGCGACTATCCACCCATGGACCCTCTGGTCACCTTTGACACCAGTGCCTTTGCCCACTATGGCAGCAAACGTCTGCCAGGGATGGAACCTTTCCAGAAGTTCTGCCTCTACTATGGCATTGGCTTCCCTTACTGCCTCGACTTTTTCCTCAGTAACCTCGCCTACTATACGTACTGAGAGTCCCGGCCCCGGAAAGGGCATGCGCTCAGATATCTCATGAGGCAGACCCAATGCTCTGGCAACTTCTCTTACCTCGTCCTTATACAGGTCCTCCAGAGGTTCTACAATGGACCTGAAATCCACAACCGATGGCAACCCACCTACATTGTGATGGGATTTTATACCGCCCTCGGATTCTATCCTGTCGGGATAGATGGTTCCCTGAATGAGGAACTCTGCTTTAAGCAGCCGTGCCTCTTCTTCAAATATCCTGATGAACGTTTCACCGACAGCTTTGCGCTTTATTTCCGGATCATCTATGCCTTTCAGAGCTTCCAGGAAACGCTCTCTGCCATCTACGACCTGTAAGTTCATATCAGAGAAGATTTCCTTTATTCTCTGAGTTTCCCCTTTACGCATGAGCCCGGTATCGATATATATAGGATACAATAACTCCCCTATTGCACGATGTGCAAGTACAGCACAAACTGAACTGTCAACACCGCCTGAAAGAGCTATAATAGCAGGACCAGATATCTGTTCCTTTATCTTCTCTATACTCTGAGGAATGAATCTGTCAACTTTAACCATAGGATTGCTCCACATATAATATATTGATGAATTATAAAGAATGGATCAGTGATTTGAGCGGATTATTACATATATAGATTTAATGCTGTCGATATGATATTTAAATTCTTGCGGAACGATCTTCAATTATAATCATGACATCAACTATAGTTATATACAGCCAATGTTAACTGTAGAGCGATGCACCGGACATTAAGAAAGTACTTCGGATACGATACATTCAGACCCCTGCAGGAAGATATCATAAAGGATGTAATTGCAGGAAAAGATGTTTTTGTGTTGATGCCCACCGGAGGAGGAAAATCTATCTGTTACCAGTTACCTGCACTTCTGATGAACGGTGTCACTGTGGTAGTATCACCACTCATTTCCCTTATGAAGGACCAGGTGGATACACTCCGGGCCAATGGTGTTGAAGCAGCATACCTGAACAGTACATTAAGTTACAAGGAAAGCAATCAGATAAAGCAGGAACTTGAAAACAACATTATCAAACTGCTGTATGTTGCTCCTGAAAGGCTTACCTTGTCCAGTACATTGACGCTGCTTGACAGAATAAAAGTAAACCTGTTCGCTATAGATGAAAGTCATTGCATATCTGAGTGGGGACATGATTTCAGACCTGAGTACAGGAAACTCAGCATTCTTAAAAGAAAATATCCGCACATCCCCATCATAGCACTTACTGCAACCGCTACTCCCAAGGTACGGAAAGACACAATATCCCAGTTGCACATTGAAGATTGCAATACATACGTCGCAAGTTTCAACCGTAAAAATCTTCTTTATCAGGTCAGACCAAAGAAAGAGACCTATGAACAGATCGTGGAATTCCTGCGGAAAAGAAAGGATAAAAGCGGTATCATATATTGCCAGAGCCGCAAGACCGTAGATGAACTAACGGGAAAATTGCGTAAAAGCGGGTTCAATGCCCTGCCTTATCATGCAGGGCTCTCCGATGCTGCAAGGAGCAGGAACCAGGACATTTTCATAAAAGACGATGCGGAGATCATCGTTGCTACCATTGCTTTTGGTATGGGGATAGATAAACCCAACGTCCGCTTTGTTATACACTACGACCTTCCGCGCAATCTTGAAAGCTATTACCAGGAAACAGGAAGGGGTGGCAGGGATGGTCTTGAATGCGAATGTATACTATTTTTCAGCCGCGGTGACAAGTATAAGATAGATTATTTCATCGACCAGATAGCGAAAAGTGAAGAGCGTGAGGCAGCCAGGTTAAAACTCAAAGAGGTAATGGACTACTGCCAGAGCACAATATGCAGAAGGAAAATGCTGCTGCGTTATTTTGGTGAAGAGCTGCAAGAGGAGAACTGCGGAGGATGTGATGTATGCCTGCAGCCTGTGAAAATAACTGATGCTACGGAAGAAGCAAAGCTGCTCATCAGATGCGTGAAGGAAGTAAGCCAGAGGTATGGTATCACACATGTAACGGAGATACTTACCGGATCAAATAGCAAAAAGATAACTGAAAAAGGGCATCATAGGCTGAGCAGTTATGGGACGGGCACTTATCTTCCAAAGGACAGGTGGGCAGACATTGCAAGAGAACTGGCCCATCAGGGAATATTAAGGCTCGAAGGTTCTAGATATCCTTTGCTCAAACTCGACAAAGATAGTGAACAGGTCATTGCAGGGAAAAGAACTGTAGAGATGATACAATTAGCATCAAGCAACGATTCACTCTTGGCTTTGGGTAAGCAAATAGCGACAGACCAACTGAAAAAACCCAAAGCAAGTGACCATCAAAGCGATCTTGCGAGAGTTAAAGAAATAGAAACCGAATATATAACAAAGAAACAAACTGGAACTGTCAATAGAATAGATAATGAACTGTTCTCAAGGTTAAAGGAACTGCGTAAAAAGATCGCAAGCAAAGAGGGAGTTCCACCTTATATCGTGTTTGCAGATACGAGCTTGAAACAGATGGCAACCCAGATGCCCCTGAACGAAAAAGAACTGCTGGAGATCACCGGCGTGGGAGAATACAAGCTACAGAAATACGGAGATATGTTCCTGACAGAAATAAGAGATCATCTGAAAGGTACTTCAAAAGATAGCATTGAAGCAACTACACAGGAAGTTGAAACTGAAGAAGATAAGAAAGAAAAAGTGATCCAGTGCATAATGGGCCTTCGGGAAGAATTAATCAGGTTAACAAAAGAGCAACTGGGAACAGAGATGCCTGATAAATATATACAAGAGGTCTGGTCAGACATCCTGGTTTATAAAAAGTAAGCTGCAGAGAATGAGAATATCTCACTCACATGTATCCAGCAAATGACGTTTGGCGTGTCCCCGCCTGTCACCCGGGTGGATCGGGCTGATCTTTGCGACCTCTTCTGTATCCGTATCTTTCTTTTCCTGTGTGGTATCCTTTTCTTCCATAAATATACCTCCATAGAAAGATATGTGGAGCCGGTTACTAAACATTGCCGGTCAGACCAAAGGCACCAGATAATTAAAGGACATATGGAATATAAGATCCCCAAAGAGAATAGCAGCTAAAAAGCCTGCGGTTATGGGTATCATAAAAGGAAGACCGGGAGTGATCCACACATGTTCCCCTATTGAGCCTTTCCTATGCAGTGCTTGCAGTTTAAGGATCATATCGCGATCTACGGAAGTGCCTGTGCGTGTAAACCTTTGGACCACGCCATTGGGCGTTTCCTCATGCTTCTCGATCAGCCTGAAATGACCCTCTTCCAGGTTGTCTATATGCTGTCTGTAACCTATGAGGGCATATAAAGGCTTTTTTATAAGTTCTTTTGGAGGAACTGTCACCAGGTTGTAAATCAAAAGACCGAGGGGCACTATGATAGTCATAAGCACTGAATTACCAAAAACACTGAATGTGAACAGATCCAGCAGAGGAACTCCCCACAAAGGAAGTTGTACAACATTCAGTGATAATTGCGGAAAAACGGGCAGAATGATAGAGATGACCATGAGCACTTTTGCATCTGCTCCTCCGAAAGCATGCAATATGAAGAGTATGTAAACAAAAATAAATATCACAACAAAAGAAATCACAGTCCTGAAAATATAGGGTAAGCCGGAAGTGATCATCTCATGGAGTATAAAGGGTGAAGCTGCACCCAGCATGATCGGCCAGACCTTATTGGAAACACGGCGGGTCTTGATGTCGGAGTAACATGAGTATGCAAGGAAAGGCAGGCACACAAGGACTTTAAGGAGTTCTAGCATATTACTGTTTCTCCCATTTTTTAAGCTGCATCACTTCTGAAAGAGTAGCACCCCTTTTGATCTCCTCAAAAAGACGTTTTTCGGTCTTTTCCACTTCCTTAGCCCTTCTTGCGATCTCATAGGCATTCTCCTTTGGTATAACGACAACACCATTATCATCGCCTACAATGTAATCTCCCGGCTTGACAGTCTGTGACCCGCAAGTGATCTCGGTATTGATCTCACCGAAACCTTTAGGTTCACCGGCATTGGGCACATAGCTGCTTGCAAACACCGGCAGGCTCATGGTGCTGATATCATCGATATCCCTTACAGCTCCATCAATAACTACCCCGGCAACACCCTTGTTCAGACAACTGAGAGTTGCCAGACCACCCCAGGGAGCGACATCTCTCCTGCCATTATAGATAACAATGACATCCCCGTCTTTTGCCATATCTATGGCCTCAACGGGCTTTGCCCAGTCGCCCCCAAAGGTCTGTACCGTTATAGCAGTGCCTACCATTTTTTTACCTTTCAGCATAGGACGGATATCTTTCATGACACCCTTACGGTGCATGGCATCTGAGATGTTGGCCGTGGAAACTTCCAGTAATAACTTACGGATCTCAGAATCCTGAGAAGGCTTTGAAACCTGTATCACAGAAGGAGAGTCTACAGCATCCCTTACCTTCCTGGCAGAAGTATGCACATCTGCAGACCTTATGATGTTGCCACCTACAATGACAATGCTTGCTCCGGCAAGCACTGCTCTGGCACAACCCGCTGCATCAAGACCACCTGCGGCTGCAACAGGAATTGATACTTCCTTTACGACCTCAGATACAATATCCAGAGGATCCCTACCTACCATCTGCTGGTCAATACCTGAATGTACATTGATATAATCCACACCCATTTGTTCAAGTTTCCTGGCCCTTGTTATGGGATCATCCACAGATATCAGGTCTGCCATAAGCTTCACACCATACTTTTTTGCAGCTTTCACAGATTCAATGATAGTAGAATCATCGGCTCCGGCCAGCACCATGACAATATCTGCACCTGCCTTTGAAGCCATTTCCACTTCAATTGCACCTGTATCAGCCACTTTCATATCGGCAAGAATTATGTTATCAGGAAAAGCTTTTTTTAGTGTTCGTACTGCTTCCATTCCCTCGCTCTTGATCAATGGAGTACCAACCTCTATCCAGTCAACACCCCCTTCAATAGCTTCTTTCGCAATCTGTACGGCCCGGTCTGTTTCGACTAGGTCAAGGGCTACCTGAATGATAGGTCTTATGTAATCACCTTCTGAATATAATTTGTTATAATTAAACAGACCTTAATACCTATAAACTTAATCGAGGGATATGATATAGAATGTGAGCAAACGCAACATGGGAAGGAGTGTTTTGGAAAATGAGGACAGGATAACAGATAAAGAAAGAAAGTAAATGAACAACTACCAGATTCACCAATGAAGAGACCGGGAAATATTATATTCCATGCTGCACTTTTTACGATAAATGTACTTCAAAGACCTGCACATCTTATCGATGAAAGATTTCTCAAAAGAGATGATCGACCATATACTTGAGACAGCGGAGAAACTTGAACCGATAGCTGTCAGGAAAGAACGCTCTGGCATGCTTGCTGGTAAGGTGCTTGGAGTACTGTTCTTTGAACCTAGTACCAGAACACGCATGTCTTTTGAGACCGCAATGATAAGGCTGGGAGGAGAAGTACTCAGCATGGGATCCGTGGATGCAAGTTCCATATCCAAGGGAGAGACACTTGCTGACACCATTCGTGTAGTGCAGAGCTATGCAGATGCCATCATATTGCGACATCCAAAGGAAGGTGCGGCACGCATGGCCTCAGAGTTTTCTCAGGTTCCTGTGATCAACGCTGGAGATGGGGCAGGACATCATCCTACTCAGACATTACTTGACCTTTACACCATCAAGCGTGAGAGCAAACTTGAAGGTGTGAAGATAGCACTGGCAGGAGATATGAAATATGGAAGGACCGTGCATTCTCTGTGCTATGCACTTGCTCATTACGGAGCTGATATAACTCTTGTTTCACCGGATGAACTACGCATGCCCTATGAGATAATAAAAGATCTGGAAGCCAGGGGTGTGAATGTGAGACAAGCAGATTCCATCGATGAGGCTATAACTGAGGTGGATGTGTTATATGTAACACGAATACAGAAAGAAAGGTTCCCCGATCCTGCGGAATACCTTCGCGTGGCGAGCAGCCTGCAGATCACACCTGAACTTCTCGAGAATGCTAAAAGCCATCTGAAGATCATGCATCCTCTGCCCAGAGTAAATGAGATAGACCCGCTTGTAGATAGTACTTCACATGCCTGTTATTTCAAGCAGGCTTTTTACGGAGTGCCCATAAGGATGGCACTTCTGGCTCTTGTAATGGGAGGGATGGAATGAACTCAGAGCATATGGACTTTGAACTGGAACCCGGACTCAGGGTCCGCCCAATCGAAAATGGTACAGTAATCGATCATATAAATGCGGGGCAAGCCCTTAATGTCCTGCATATACTCAAACTGCCTAGCCAATTTAAAAGTGTGGTGAGTGTCCTCATTAATTCTCCCAGCAAGTATGGGAAGAAAGACGTAGTAAAGATCGAGAACAGAGAACTGAAAGTTAAAGAACTAGATAAGATATCACTGATAGCTCCCAATGCGACTATCAATATAATAAGGGATTTTAAAGTCCTCAAAAAGAACAGAGTAGAAATCCCGGAATATGTGGAGGGAGTGGTCCAATGTATTAACCCTAACTGCATATCAAATAGTTCTGAACCTATCACATCTAAATTCCACGTATATGAGGAAGACAATACAATTAACCTGCGCTGCGCCTACTGTGAGCGTATAATATCAGAAGACATAGCTGACCACCTATTAAGAGAATAGACTTACAAGCCAAGAATATCTTCCATGGTATACATACCAGGACCGGCATTGCATATCCACGCGGCAGCCTTTACAGCACCTGAAGCAAATGCCTGTCTGGAATGTGCCTGATGTTTGACCTCGATACGTTCACCATCTCCTGCGAATAGTACCGTATGGTCACCTACAATGTCCCCGCCACGCACCGCATGAATTCCGATTTCCTTTTTACGTGGTGCAATACCCTGGCGGCCAAACACATATTCCTTGCCACCCAGTACAGCACTGATAACATCTGCAGCCTTCATAGCAGT
Source organism: Methanomethylovorans hollandica DSM 15978 (assembly GCF_000328665.1). Classification (NCBI taxonomy): domain Archaea; kingdom Methanobacteriati; phylum Methanobacteriota; class Methanomicrobia; order Methanosarcinales; family Methanosarcinaceae; genus Methanomethylovorans; species Methanomethylovorans hollandica. The sequence continues at coordinate 271,345 of NC_019977.1, read as the reverse complement.
GCCACTTGGAGCATCTTTCTTTTTGTTGTGATGTGCTTCGATGATCTCAATGTCAAAATCTGCCAAGTATTTAGAGGATTCTGCGAGTATCTTGAAAAACACATTTACACCTACTGAGAAGTTAGGCGAAATAATGCCTGCTACACCGTGTTTAGAAACAGCTGACTCTATGATCTGTTTTTGATCGCTGGAAAAACCGGTTGTTCCGATGACCAAATTCACACCTGCAGAAGCTGCCCTTGGAGCGTTGACAACAGTTGCATCGGCTATAGTAAAATCGATAAGTACATCAGTAGATGACTCCTTAAGGACATTTTCCATATCCTTTACATCGGATATGGGAACTCCAAGATTACCTACCTGTGCAGTTTCTCCGGCATCCTTACCAATGTTCACCAGATCGAATGCCGCTGAGAGTTCCACTCCATCAGAAGCAATAATGTTGGAAATTATGAGCTTACCCATCCTTCCTGATGCTCCTGTGACTGCTGCCCTTATCATGATATACACCCCAGACCCCTCATTACATCTTCAAGGATCGTTTCATGCTCTCTGCTTAAAGGAGCAAGAGGAAGTCTTAGTCTGCCATTTGCCAGACCCAGCATGTCCATAGCTTTCTTTACAGGAATAGGATTCGTTTCTGAGAAAAGGGCACGTGTGAGAGGTGCAAGCTCATAATGAAGTGCCTGAGCCTTTTTGAGATCATTGTTTTTAACTGCGTTCACAAGCTCCGTCATTTTTTCAGGAACGACATTGGCAACCACTGAGATAACACCCACTGCTCCCATACACATAAGGGGCAATGTAAGGCCATCCTCACCTGAAATGACCATAAAGTCCTCATCCACTGTATTTTCAATAATGCGGGAAACCTTCACAGGATTTCCGCTTGCTTCCTTTATACCAACAATGTTCTCGATCCTGGAAAGCTCAGTAATAACTTCCAGAGGCATGTCCTGCCCTGTGCGCGAGGGTACATTGTACAGGATAACAGGGATATCCGCAGACCTGGCAATGCTGGAAAAGTGTGCAATGAGGCCGGCATTGTTGGGCTTATTGTAATACGGAGATATGATCAGCACTGCATTTGCACCTGCATCGTATGCATGCCTTGTAAGCTCCACTGCTTCAGTGGTGTTGTTAGAACCAGTACCAGCGATAACAGTGGTGTTGGCACAGTCTACGGTAAGATCGATGAGCTCCATGTGCTCCTGAGTGGACATGGTCGCGGACTCACCAGTAGTCCCGCAAGCCACCATTCCTGCAACACCTCCTTTTTCCACATACTCGACAATGTTCCTGAAAGACGCGACATCTATCCTGTTATCGGCATTGAAAGGTGTAATAAGAGCAGGAAATACTCCTTCGAACATGGTACCACTTCGACCGGATCTTTATTCCATGCGTACGTGTGTCATCTTGCGTGTGACATAGCCGGCCACACGGTTCCTTATGACCTTGCTTTCAATGGTGGTATACTTTGAAACAAGTTGCTTGTTCGCGTCAAAGTCCTTTGTAAAAACGTCACCGTAAGACTCAATAAGGCGAAATGAAATTGTCTTGATGTTGTTCTGTCTTATATTTCCCATGTATGTCTCTCCATTTATGATGAATATATTATTGTTATTTTAATAGGATTTCTCCAAAGTGGAATTTGTACCGCTTATAACTACTCATGCATTTATAACTTTTGGAATGAAAGATACATCTAACAAAATCCTACATTCCACAAAAGTGGTGTACCGGACAAAAGTGCAAATTCACAACATCATATATCGGTCTTTCCAAGCAGTCTGTCAAGAGTATTCGCCTGCCTGAAAACTACTTCCCTTTGGCCCTTGCGGTTTACATAAAGACCGATGAACACTATCAACAGACCTAATTCAGGGTTTAATACTGTTAGGACCACACCTACAAGCATTACAAAAGAGGCGATGATACCTTTCAAGGCACCCTTTCTGTACGAGATGATCCCCGTACGCCTGAAGATCCTTATATCCCTCAATGTGAGGAACAATACAACAAAATAAGCCATAATAGCAATATATACGTACATTGGGATCCCTTTCTGTAATAGTAAGCAGATGATGTTATTTCAATACACCGGAAAGAAGCACATTCCAATAAATTACTTTCACTCCGCATGGATCACTAACTATAATCCCTTAATTATATATGAGATTCTAAATGAGTATAGAGCGAATACGTATAACACTGCACATTGACATGGACAGTTTTTATTCTTCAGTGGAGACAAGAGAAGCCCCGGAACTGAGGGGCAGAGCAGTCATAGTGGGCTCCGACCCTAAAAATGGTATTGGAAGAGGCGTAGTAAGTACCTGCTCCTATGAAGCCCGCAAATATGGCATACATTCGGGAATGCCCATATCCAAAGCTTATAAACTATGTCCCGGTGGAGTATACCTTCCGGTCAATATGGAACTGTATAAATGCACATCTACCCGGATAATGGAAATAGTCAGAGATTTCTCTTTAAGATTTCAGCAAGTCAGTGTGGATGAAGCATATATGGAACTTGGCAAGGACATCACAGAATACGACAAAGCCATTGATGTAGCAAAGACCATCAAGGAAAAGATACTGCACATGGAAGGGCTTACATGTTCCGTGGGAATAGCACCAAATAAAGTGATAGCCAAGATCGCATCTGATTTCAATAAGCCCGATGGCCTTACTGTTGTAAGACCAGAGGAAGTGAGGCAATTCCTGGACCCATTACCCATATCTAAAATACCCGGAATTGGAAAAAAAACTGCACCGCTGTTGCATGAAATGGGGCTTGAAACGGTCGGAGAGCTCGCAAAATACGATGTGCAAATACTCATAGCACGTTTTGGGAAATTAGGACTCACGATGCATGGGATGGCTAATGGCATCGATGAAAGAGAGATAGAGGAAAGAGAGGGAATAAAATCCATAAGTAAAGAAGATACCTTCGATGAGGATATAGCTGACCCTGACACCATCAAAAAAGTATTCTACGCTCTGTCCGGGAAAGTACATGCATCCCTTTTGAAAAAGAGATACCGTTTTCGTACCATCACTATCAGAGTGAGATATGAGAACTTCAGTACATATACGCGCTCCAGGACTTTAAGCTGTGCCAGCACAGACCTCTACATTATGAGAAGAGAAGCCATGTACCTAATGAAAGAGTTTATAGGGACCGGCAGGTTCAGATTGCTGGGAGTTGGAGTTTCAAATCTTGAGAAGATAGATGAAAGGCAAACTTTGATCACAGATTTCTGAGAAGCTTTTTCATAGCGCAGTTATAAAGCTACTGGATCCCTATGGAGTTTACATCAATAACTCCAAAAAAGTACAGAACAAACACAAGCAATGGCTGATGTATGAGATATATTGACAGTGATTTTCTCCCCATGAACTCAAGAGCAGATATCAGTGGATTGAGAGAGAGATCAAAAAGTTCATATTTACGGCGATAACCAGAATACAGAGTATTGCCTGTGAATATCCCAAACATAGTGACACCGAACCAGGGCAACAGCGGAAAATAGTCGAGGGTCTGAAAACCTACAGGAGTCAGACCAAGCCATAACAACCATGGAAAATTAACTGCAAAGTCCTCCACTGACCTGCCCAGAAAAAGAACCATGAAACCTCCTATAAGGTTAGGAAGCCGGTATCCAAGTAAAGGGTATGACAATATGATCGCTAAGCCAATGAAATGCAAAATACCGAAAACTATCACTTTATCCGGGAAAAAGAGCCAGCTGCCCAGGGTGAACACCATACCCCAGAGAAAGATGTGAAAACCCCTCTTAAGGTATTTTTTGAAACTGATTTGCGAACCTGACACTTTCCCCCTGGAATAGCTCAAGGTAAGAGAAACACCTACAAGAAAGACAAAAAGAATAGCTGCACTTCTGCCGATATAGAACACTGGCCCTGACAACAGGTCTATTTGTAATATATTAAAGAACATAAGGTCATAAAGGAAATGGAATAACACCATGAGGAGGATGGCGACCCCCCTTAGTGCATCTATTTCCCAGAACCGGTTGTAAACGCTGCGCATTGCACGCCTCCCCGGAAATGGTCACCTCTTCTTTTCTTTTCTCTCTGCCTTGAAAACAGAAGGCAGGTGAAGGGCATATGTGCCGTCTTCTTTTATAGCCATGATTATTTCCTTACGATGCAACAGGGAAGCCAGATTAAGTTCGTACGATCCGGGACCAAGTATACGAACAGACTCCACCCTGTCACCATCCTCCTCTGTAACACTACGTTCCTCTTTTTCTATACCGATGATCTCGTCTATCTCTTTTATCAGCTTCTCTGCCGGAGTCTCTTGACCGTGGGTTTCGTCAAGGACCTCATGAGCGGCTTTTTCAGAGACTTGATGCTCTTCTTCAGGACCTTTGACGTAGAGGAACTTATTCCATCCACATGAAGGACAGCCACTAAGGATTACTGCTGCCCCATCAACGAATATACCTCCACATCTGGTGCACTTATGTGACATATTTCACCGTTTTTTAATTAGCGCAGGGATATATTAAAACCCTTCCTACAATTATAACAATGCCCACATTATCATACATGAATTACAAATATTCATTTTTGCATAGTCACTTTCCAGTCTATCGTAACATTTATCTAGAATGATACCGTTGAAGGGGAGTACATCAGTAATTAAAACAAATAAAACATGAAGCGGGGTAGGGTAGCCAGGAGATCCCGACGGGCTCATAACCCGTAGACCAATGGTTCGAATCCATTCCCCGCTACTAATTTTGTATTAACTGTATTTGTTAAACTGTGTTTTTTTATTCTGATTTAATTTCGAGCACTAACTATCCTTATTGATAATTACTCCGCAAATATTTGTAAGAAGGAAAATGAGTTCCATAGAACCTTTATTAAACTTATCCAAAAGCTTTATGACATTAGGAGCTTACTCTTTTTATAATAGATAAAAAGGGGAATTAATATTATGCAGAGTGAAATGTACAAAAAGATAGTTATTGCAACTGATGGCTCAGAAAATGCTAAGAATGCAGCATTATCTGCCATAGAGATCGCGAGGATTGCAGGAGCGAAAATATATGCACTAAACGCCTTGCCGGATATACCTCACCTGTCATATTTTGGTGTGCCTATAGAGCCTTCTAAAGGAGTGTCTCCTGTAGAGAAAGATTTTGAAATAAATCTGGAAACTGATGGGAAAAAAGCACTTGATGTAGTAGTGGAGATGGGAAAAAAGGCAGGAGTGGAAGTTGAGGCCGTGATGGTCAAAGGACATCCGGGTTCTGCGATAATCAACTTTGCAGAGAAGAACGATATTGACCTGATAGTAATGGGTACTCTGGGAAGATCTGGCATCGACAGGGTATTGGTAGGAAGCGTGGCTGTGGATGTTGCAAGGCATGCAAAGACACGGGTAATGATAGTTAAGTGAAAAGGCATTATTCTCCAGATGGATGAAAAACGGTATTTTCTTTTTTTTATGGATTTCCCATACTCTTGCACTAGCTTTTTGGCATCAAAATTCTAGCAAAAGAAACATGGAACAATGGCATGTCTGATGCTATAGAACGGCCCACATTTTTAACCCCCGTATTTGTGGTCTATCAAATAGTCAGAAGGTAGAAGGCAATATACTTACCACTCCCGGTATGTGCCTTGAGAAAGAAAACTGTGCTGACGTAAGTACAGATTTCCTGCAATATAATTAAATAAAGGCAACCCTTTAATAATGAAAAAGAACTGAAACAGGGCGATCCTTAAATGGTAATGGAAAAACTCGGAGGCTCCTTACAGGATGCACTTAAGAAACTCGTCAAGTCCGGCAGGATAGACGAACACACGGTCAATGAAGTTGTAAAGGACATCCAGAGAGCAATGCTACAGGCTGACGTTAATGTTAAGCTTGTCATGACGATGTCTAACCACATCAAGGAACGTGCTATGAAGGAAGATGTGCCCTCGGGAATGAACCCCCGGGAGCATGTTATAAGGATCGTCTATCAGGAACTTATTAATATCATCGGCAAGGGTACCGACATTCCTCTGAAACCCCAGAAGATCATGATGATAGGTCTTCAGGGTAGTGGTAAGACAACCACCACATCAAAACTTGCAAGGTATTTCCAACGTAAGGGTCTAAGACCTGCAGTGATATGTGCAGATACGTTCAGGCCCGGTGCATACCAGCAGTTGAAGACGCTGTGTGGCAAGCTCAATGTCACGTTTTACGGAGAAGAAGGCAATCCTGATGCAGTGGGGATCGTAGAAAGAGGCCTTAAGGAAGTAGAAAAATATGATGTTATCATAATAGACACTGCCGGACGTCACTCTCTTGAAAAAGACCTCATCGAGGAAATGGAACAGATCCATGCCATTGCACATCCGGACTACAAACTGCTTGTACTTGATGGCGCTATCGGCCAGCAGGCAAGCGAACAGGCAAGAGCATTCAACGATTCTATAGGTATCTCAGGAGTTGTCATCTCTAAGCTGGATGGTACTGCAAAGGGTGGCGGAGCCATATCTGCAGTATCTGAAACTAACTCATCCATAGCGTTCATCGGTGTTGGAGAAACACCCGAAGACCTGGAAAAGTTCGAATCTGACAGGTTCATATCCAAATTGCTTGGAATGGGAGACATACAGGGACTCATAGAGAAAGCCCAGGAAAATCTAAAGGAAGAGGAACTTGACATGGAAGCCATGATGAGAGGGCGCTTCACTCTCAAAGACATGTACAAGCAACTGGAAACCCTCAACAAAATGGGCCCAATGAAACAGATCATGCAGATGCTGCCTCTGGGAGGTATGGGTGTAAAGGTACCTGAGGAAGCATACCAGGTAACAGGAGAGAAACTTACAAAGTACCGTGTGGTCATGGACTCCATGACTGAGGAAGAAATGCTTAATCCACGCCTTATAGGAAGTGCCAGAATTAAGCGAATCTCCATGGGATCAGGATGCGGCCCTGATGATGTAAGGGAATTGTTGAAGTACTACAAGACGATGCAGAATACCATGAAAGGTTTGCGTGGCGGGAAATTCAACATGCAGAAAATGATGAAGAAATTCGGCATGTAAAACCAAAGTTATGGGTTAATAATCCTCACATACCTGAAAAAAATTTAAGAAAAGGTCCTTGCCTTTTTCTGTGTGGGCAACTTCAGGGTGCCACTGAACCCCATAAAGTGGCCTTTGTTCATGTTTCATAGCTTCTATTTCACAAATTCCGGACCTTGCCAGCTGAATAAAACCTTCAGGTAAAGATTTTACTTCATCCGCGTGTGATGCCCATACAGATGTCGTGGGAGCCATTCCTTGAAGGATATTATCTTCTTCAAGGACCTCTACTTCAACCTCGGCATATCCCCCATATTTACCCGGGCCGATCTCTCCTCTAAATGTTTTGGCCATTACCTGATGCCCAAGACATATTCCAAGAATAGGAAGATCGATCTCCCTTATGTACTGCGCACAATTGCCTGCCCTTTCCAAAGTCGGACCGCCACTGAGTACCAGTCCGTCCGGTCCTTTTGAAAGGATGTCTTCTACGGAAGAAGTATTGGAGATTATGGTCGTATCCATATCCAGGTCCCGGATAGTACGGTGAATGAGATGACAAAATTGACCATAGTTATTGATAACAAGAATATTCATTGTTTTCATGATAGAGACCCACCCGGGTATTTATCGCAAGTATGGCGAATCAATATAAATACATATGCTCTTTTTAATATGCTCTTTTAGAACACCACAAAAAAGTGAAGCTTACTATGCCTAAATGCGTATAAATAAATACTTATAGGAAATAAATAATATATTGTAAATAAATTTAAATCTCACGAGGATGTTGTTTTGGAAATCGTGTCTACCGGAATAGAGGGATTGGACGAGGTCCTTGGTGGAGGGGTCCTTAGTCCCTCGACCACATTCATTGCAGGAACACCTGGTACAGGAAGAACGACCCTTGGAATGCAGAGCCTATGCGCTGCAGCAAAAAAAGGAGAGAAGGTGCTGTACGTAGCAATTTCTCCTAAACCCGAATCTTTGATACGACAGATACTTTCAAGGTTCAGTTTCTTCGAAGAGAGTATTATCATTCGCACATTTAATGTCAGCAGTGTGGAAAGAGACCCGCTCACCATGCTTGTCGAACTGGGGAATATCGTAAGTTCACTTAAACCTGACAGGATACTAATAGATCCTGTCACACCTATTGGATTCGGATTCCCGGAAGCTGAAAGGCGAAGATTTATATATTCTCTTAACGCTGCTCTCAACGAATGGGATGCAGTGGTATACTTTACAGGAACTCTGGAATCAGGAGCTGTAAAGAGCAATGTGATCAGTGACATAGTGGATAATATAATATACCTCTCGCAAAATTTTGACACACATATTACCAGGCGATATATCGAATTAATGAAAGTAAGTGGTATGTCTTCGATACAAGGAGAGCATACATTTGAGATCGGAACTGATGGCATATCCGTTTATCCTAAAGATATTGCGCAAGCCGACCATTCTATACCTGCTTCTAAAGAACGTATTTCTACAGGCATATCCAAGCTTGATGGAATGCTGGGGGGCGGCTTATTCAAAGGTTCCTCCAATCTTATTGCAGGATCTACAGGTACCGGTAAAACCGTAATTGGACTCCAATTTGTAATAGAAGGGGCAAAAAAAGGAGAAACGGGGCTCATCATTAATTTTGAAGAAACTCCAGAAGAACTATACCTACATGCTTCTAATTTTGGATGGGACCTGAAGGGAATGGAAGAAAAAGGTAAAGTAAAGATAATCCACACATTACCTTCCTCGCTTGACCCTAACAAACATATGATGCAATTAAAGAAAACTATCATACAAACCGGGGCACAGAGAATATTCCTGGATGCGGTGAATGGTTTTGATTATGCTCTTATGGACCCGATAGTAAGAAAAGAGCATATAGCTGCTCTCACAAGAATGTTTAGGAACCTGGGTATTACATCACTTCTTACCTGCCTTAACCCGGAAGGTAAAGAATGCTCGAATACGTGCGATATACCAATAGTAACAGTTGCAGATAGCGTCATGATCTTGCAACAGCGCCTTACATCTTCCGGTTTGCGAAAGTCCATATCCATAATCAAGATGAGAAGCAGCGACCATGTGAAAAGTCCTGCGATATATGAAATAACCTCAGATGGTGTTGTGATAGAGGACATTACTTTAGAGGACAAAATTTGACAGTAACCCTTTTCTGACATGCAAGGACTTGAAATCTACTGACGCTCTTAAATAACTTTATATACCTTAACCATGTTACTATGTAACATACTAGCACGGTATTAACATGGAGATCATAAAGATGTCAGAAATAGGAAAAAGTATACGTATCGAAAGGATAATGGACAGGAACAGCAGGAATATGGTAATCATACCAATGGATCACGGCATATCCGATGGCCCCATTAAAGGCGTTATAAATATTGCAGATTCCATCAATAAAGTAGCAGATGGGGGAGCAAATGCGGTACTCATGCAAAAAGGTATGATAAAGCACGGACACCGCGGATATGGCCATGATGTCGGCTTAATAGTCCATATAAGCGCATCCACATCCCTCGGACCGGACCCTAACAACAAAGTACAGGTCTGCAGTGTGGAAGAGGTAATGAAGATGGGAGCTGATGCTGTATCCATACATGTGAACGTGGGTTCTGAAACTGAGGCTGACCAGCTACAGAAATTTGGGAAGGTAGCCGAAGACTGCAATAACTGGGGCATACCATTACTTGCCATGATGTATCCACGGGGCAAAAAGGTGACAAACCCACATGATCCTGTGATGGTTGCCCATGCTGCAAGAGTGGGGGCAGAACTTGGAGCAGATGTTGTCAAGACAGTGTATACCGGAGATATAGATTCATTTAAGGATGTTGTAGAAGGATGCCCGGTCCCAGTTGTAATTGCAGGAGGGCCGAAGACAGAGACTGACGAAGAGTTCCTGGAAATGATAAGAGGTGCCATTGATGCAGGCAGCAGAGGAGTTGCCATTGGCAGGAATGTTTTCCAGCACAAGGAACCCACAAAAATTACAAGAGCAATAACAGAGATAGTGCATAAGCACCGTACTGTAGAAGAAGCTCTTGAGATACTTAAGTGAAACAACGTGAGAACATGAACAGGAAAAGCGTATGGATAAAAGCCGATGAAGGCAGGTGGGATGACAGGAAAGGAAGAATTACCACTGGACTGGAATCGGGTGTAGATTACGTACTGGTAGATGCCAATGATGTTGAGAAGGTAAGAGAACTGGGAGATATAAAGGTTGCAGCTTTTGCCCATGATGAAAAATCTGCTGCAGACATCATTGTAGTAGGAAAAGGAAGCGAAGGGGACGGAGCAAAACCACTACCACCTGATTTCAGTGGCTCTTTTGATATAATAACGGCCACCCGCCTGAAAGGCAAAGGCCTGAAGGTAGCCGGGTACGTAGTCATCCGCAATAAACAATATGAAGAGTTCGCAGCAGAAATGGCTGGAGCCTGCGACTATATCATCACCGTAGGCACTGACTGGAAGGTTATTCCTCTGGAAAACCTCATTGCAGGACTGCATGACAAAGATGTACAGATCATTTCCGGGGTCAGGACCTCCGAAGAAGCGAAGCTTTCCCTTGAGACCATGGAACATGGATCCGATGGAGTGTTATTGGATACTGACGACCCAAGTGAAATAAAGAAAACTGTGGGAATGGCAGAAAGGGCTGGTGTTGAGTCCCTTGAACTTGGAGCTGCTACAATCACAAAAGTGGAACAGGTGGGCATGGGTGACCGCGTATGTGTGGACACTTGCAACCTTATGACAAGCGGGGAAGGTATGCTTGTAGGCTCACAATCCTGCGGACTTTTTCTTGTGAATTCGGAAGCTGATGACAGCCCATATGTTGCATCACGGCCATTTAGAGTAAATGCCGGAGCGGTACATGCTTATGTACTGGTGGGAGAGAAGACGAAATACCTGTGTGAACTGGAAGCAGGTGATGAAGTAGCTATAGTTAATGCGGCCGGAGAGCAAAGAAAAGGTATCGTGGGCAGAGTAAAAATAGAGAGAAGGCCCCTTATGCTCATAGAGGCCGACCTTAACGGAAAGACTGTCAAGACCATCGTGCAGAACGCAGAGACCATCAAACTGGTGAGTAAAGGCGGAAAGCCCATAGCTGTCACCGACCTGAAAGCCGGGGACGAGGTTCTGGTTAAATTTGAGGAAATAGGCCGGCATTTCGGAATGAAGGTAGAGGAAACGATCATCGAGAAATGATCAGAGGACATATGGTAAAGATAGGTGGCTTGGACCTGTCAGAAGGGCCGGGGGTTGTGGCTGTGATAAGCCGCTTTCCCGTGGAACAGGCAAAAGCAGCGCTCTTGCAGGGTGCAGACATGCTGGAGATCCGGCTGGACCTGCTTGGTATAAAAGATACTAAGTCTGCACTGAAAATGATTGCAGAAGTAAAAGCTGCAGTAAACATTCCATGTATTGCAACCAATAGATTACCGAATGATGGTGGCAAATGGGAAGGAACTGAAGAAAAAAGAATACAACTTCTTCTTGATATTTTGCCTGTGGTGGATGCGGTGGACGTGGAACTTGCTGCGGTGGCCGATCTGCGGGAAAAGCTCATATCCACTGCACACGAGCTTGGCAAGACAGCTATTGTCTCGCACCATGATTTTAATGGAACTCCTCCTATGGAAAAGATCAGGAATATGCTGGAAATGGCATGGCAAAGCGGAGGAGATATAGCCAAGTTTGCTGCGAAGGCCAATTCGACTGCTGACACCATGAACCTGCTGCGGGTAACTCATGCAGCTACAAGGCCCGTATGCCTGATATCCATGGGCGATATTGGAAAACATACACGAGTAATAGCACCATTCTATGGGTCAGTGCTTACTTATGGCTCAATTGATGAGGCTGTGGCACCGGGGCAGCTGAACATAGCAGAACTGAAGAGAACGATGAGATTGTTGTTATGAAGAAAATATTTGCTGTCTTCGGCGACCCCATTGAGCATTCACTATCCCCTGTGATGCACAATGCAGCATTCAAAGCTAAGGGAATGGACTGTACCTACCACGCCTTCAGGGTCAGCAGGGAAAAACTTAAAGATGCTATCAAAGGAGCACATGCTATGGGATTCGGGGGATTGAATCTTACTGTGCCCCTGAAGGAAGAGGCTCTGAAGATAGTGGAACCAGATCTCCTTGCAGCAGTCATGGGAGCTGTCAATACCGTGGACCTCAAAGACGGCATAAGGGGATACAATACGGATGGGATAGGAGCAGAAAGGGCTCTTGTAGATGCAGGCGTGAAAATTGAGGGAGCAAAGGTGCTGATAGTCGGTGCAGGAGGAGCTGCCAGGGGAATCAGTTTCCAGCTTGCAAGTGACGGAGCAGATGTGACCATTGCCAACCGTACGCCTGAAAGAGCTATGCGGCTAGCAGAGGATGTTGCAGTTGCAGGCAACGTAAAAGGATGCGGGCTTGAGCAGCTGGACGATCTTATAGCCAGCGCTGACGTGCTGATCAACTGCACCACCTTAGGAATGCACCCGCAGGTGGAAACTACCATCGCGACAGCGGAGCAGATGCATGCAGGCCTCGTGGTCTTTGATATTGTGTACAATCCACTGAAGACTAAACTGCTTATGGAGGCGGAAAAGGCCGGATCAAAGACAGTTTCCGGTGTTATGATGCTGGTGTACCAGGGTGCAGAAGCTTTCAGAATATGGACAGGCGTGGAGCCTCCTGTGGAAGTGATGAAAGAAGCTGTGATGGGAGCACTGAGAACTTGAAAATGCTCATAGTAGGTGGTACCGGTGAAATGGGACAATGGTTCTCCACCTTCTTCAAAAACAGAGGTTTTGATGTCAGTATCTGGGGCAAGAGCGGAAATACAGAGATAGCCGAAAGGCTGGATGTTAGGTTCGCTCATGATCTGCATTCGGAAGTGACCGAGAGTGACGTAGTAATTATTTCGGTGCCTATTGACATCACAGAGCAGGTCATTGCAGAGGTTGCACCCCTGATGAGAGCAGGCACCCTGCTCATGGACCTCACTTCCCTGAAAACCGGACCCACCCGTGCTATGCAGAAATACGCTCCTGCTGATGTGGAGATCCTGGGAACTCATCCCATGTTCGGACCTACCATACCAAACCTGCACGGGCAGAGGTTCATCCTGACACCCATAGTTGACAGGTGCCAGAAATGGTTCCCTGTTATCAGAGAGATGCTAGAGGAAAGCGGGGCTCACGTAGTGATCGTCGGTCCTGAGGAACATGACAGATTCGTTTCTGTAGTTCAGGGCCTTACTCATTTTGCATACATAACCATAGGTACAACACTGGACAGGCTTGATTTCAATGTGAAAGAATCAAGGAGATTTATGAGCCCTGTGTATGACATAATGCTGGATTTCGTTGGCAGGATACTGGGCCAGAACCCGTACCTCTATGCGATGATACAGATGGAGAACCCGGAAGTGATTCGAGTTCATGATGCCTTCCTTCAGGAATGTCACAGCACTTCGGAAATGGTGAGGGAGCATGACCTGGAAGGTTTCATCACAAAGATGAAGGATGCAGCCATGCATTTCGGAGATGTGTCACCTGCCCTCAGACGTTCTGACAAGCTGATCAATTACAAGATATCCGAATATGAACACCTTTTGACATCTGTTGGAAAAGAGTGCGGTCTGTTGCATGTGTACTCGGGAAAGATACATGTTGGTAAACTCCGGAAGGTCACGCCCACAGAGATTCTGCTTGCAGAAGGAACAAAAATAGCATCCCTGAAAATAGAGAACATACAACTGCTTTCACCTCAGGAGCTGAATGAGTGGAAGAGAAAAAATCTCATACATCACAGAAGGGACATATCTGTTATAGTTCCTGAGAATGCTGATCCTGAAATCATACTGGACGTGCTATCAGGCAATGAGAACATAGTCGAGTCTGAGATCATTGACACATACCTCATTCATGAGAAAAAGAGTGTTACCTACCGTATCAGTATATTAGCAGATCAGGAGCCAAAAAAAGTGCAGACAGATGTAGAAAGGATCCTGTGTGGTATCGGATGCCAGTTAAGAGTATGACCACAAAGCTGCCTGATCATGGCATTGTCATATTCACAAGGCTTACTGTTATATGCAGGAGAGTTCAATCACCATAGGAAGTATCCGGTGAAAATATGAAAACAAATGGTTTTGTTGACAAAATGCAAATGGCCCCTGACCAGCGCCTGCGATTCCAGAAAGGTGGCTTGTTCTTCTTATCTGCCTTTGGAATATATCTTGGACTGCAGGGCCTCTATCTTATACTTGTAGCAAGGAACCTGCTTGCAGGTATTCCCTTGTTCCTGGCGGCAATTATGATAGCTCCACCGCCTGTTGGCATCTCTGAGATGTTGCGCAACAGTTTTGGGATCAACATACCCATGCACAAGCGCATAGGCATAGCTATTATAATGCTGTTCATTAGCTGGTTTTTCCTGCCCTGACAATAAAAATAAGGCAAAAATAAAATAAAAATAACATCAGATCTTGCTTACAAGATCTTCAAGAGCTGCCTTTGGGCTTGCGGCTTTCACTATGCCTGAAGCCAGCAGCACACCCACTGAACCAAGTTCAAGGGCTGCTGCAAGGTCCTCACCTTTGGAAATGCCAGCTCCGCAGAGCACTTTTACTGCAGGGTTCACCTTCAGGATAGCTTCCACGGAACCTGTGACAACTGCTGGATCTGCCTTGGATACCGGGATACCTGAACCGATGAGCTCCGGGGGTTCCACAGCAACGTAATCCGGAGACAGGGCAGCTGCGGCAGCGGATGTGGGCACGTTGTTCGTGCAGACAATTGTGGCAAGACCTGATTTCTTTGCGGCCTGCACGGAAGCATCGATCTCAGCAAGCGTGAGCCGTCTTTCGGAGTGGTTAATGAGAGTGCCGACTGCTCCGGCATCCTTAATACATCTAGAGAAGGCATGGCCTGTAAAGCTGCCTGCACCTACGCTGTCAAGGTGCTGTGAATATACAGGTATGTCCACCTGGGAAGCCACCCTATAGATGTCGCAGAACTGCGGAGCAACTGCAATGTCAATGCCCGAATCGTCTGCAACATCCTTACATGCCTGTGCGATCCTTACTGAGTTCTCACCCGTGCCTTCAAGATATGTCTTCAGATTCAACACTATCAAAATTGAGCTGATTTTAACCCCTCCTGAAAAAGGCGTGTGCAATGCACACGCTCAGAAATCTGTCATGACCCTGAACTGGTCGATCTCTGATTTGTTAATGCCTTCTATGAATTTCTCTGCTACCTGCCTTACATCCTTGGCGTTGGTGATGGCACGGCCTACCACAAGGATATCGGCTCCTGCTTCCAGAGCTACTGGCATGGTGTCTATGCGTATACCGCCTGCCACTGCCACCAGTACCTTGTGAGATTCGGTAGAGAAAGCCTTAATATCTGCAATGTTACCCCATGCGTGTTCCGTTTCCTCTATATCGATACCACGATGCAGTTCCACAACATCGGGTAGTGATCCAATTTTCTTGAGCTCGTTGAGCACTGCTACCGGATCAGAACAGTTGAGGGTGTCCATTACAGCATATATACCTGTCTTGTGCGCCTCTTCAATGGCTTTCTGGAGAGTGGACACTGGTGCAAGGGCTGAGATCACAATGGCATCTGCTGTTGCATCTGCGACCATGCGGGCTTCGAGGTTGCCTGTATCCAGAGTCTTGAGGTCTGCTACTATGAATGCGTCAGGTCTGACCTCACGCAGCTGGGAAATGACATCCACGCCGTACCGTTTTATGAGCGGTGTGCCGGCTTCCAGTATCACGTGATCGCTCTTGGGTATCTGGGCGACGATACTGCGGATGGCTGCGATGTTGGGGTTGTCAAGAGCAACCTGCAGGTATGGAGCATCCCACAGTCTTGTGACCTTGAATCCCATGATACCATGAGCAGCCCTGTCCTTCTCTTTCATAACGGTCTCCACACTTGGAAAGCCTTCCATTGCCCTCTTAAGAGCCAGCTTGGTGGCACCATAGTTGTACCTGTAGATCCTGTTGTAGTCCTTTGCCTCAGGGTGTATGAACACGCTGGCTATAACCACAAGGTCTTCCACGTCCTTTTTGTCGATGACGCCTTCTTCAACGGAATCTGCAACAGCCTTTGCCACGGCTGCCTGGGCAGGACCGAATATCTGGGCTGCCTGTCCCATGTTCTTTACAGTAACTTTAGGGACAATGAGCGTAGAAGGTTTGGCTGGTAGATTGGGACGGATAACTGACAAAAGAGGGGTGTGTCCGACGGACAGCTGGGTAAGTCCGTTTGCAAAGGCAAGTCCTACAGGACCATTCTTATCACCAATGATAAGATCTACGTGTGCGAGTTCTGGTTCCTCGCCTATGAGCGCTTCTCCGACTAGTAACATACTTCACCTACAAAATTGCATCAATAAAGACTATATATACTCTTCATATGCGACTTTATATAAATCAGTGATGGAAACTGACGCATTTTATATTATGTTTGCGATGGGGTAAGTCGGGAAAAGTATTGCTTTTAATATATTAATTACAGAAAAGAGAGATAAAACGTAAAGGAGAAAGGACGCGAAGATGCAGAGATAAATTCTACTTTGTGCCTTAGCGTCTCTGCGTCCTTGCGTTGATCAGATATTTCATATACTCATCTTTCAAGGGTGTCCAGGAAAGTTAAAAGATATTGGCAGAATTCACCAGTAGCATTTGGTTTCATTTTATAACCCGCATCATTCTGGACGGACACAGGTCTTCCAGCACACAAATATCACATTTCGGAGAAATCGGCCGGCATACATCCTGGCCGAACCTCACCAGCAGTTCATTGACGTACTGCCACAGTTCTCTGGGAACCACGCGTTCAAGTTCAACCTCTGTTTCCTCAGGAGCGTTTGTTGTAACCAAACAAAGCCGATTGGAGATCCTGTGCACATGAGTATCCACTGCAATAGCATCCTTTCGAAAGGCGTACGTGAGCACGCAGTTAGCGGTTTTTCTACCCACTCCCGGCAGTTTAAGAAGATCATTGATATTATCCGGCACTTTACCCTCATATTCCTGAAGCAGTATCCTCGATATCTCTATGATACGCCCGGACTTGACCCTATAGAACCCCACATCTTTTATCAGTTTTTCGAGGTCCTCAGGATCAGCTGCTGCCATAGCCGCCGGGGAACCATAAACCCTGAACAGTTTCTCTGTGGTGGGAATGGTAACATCATCCCTAGTGCGCTGTGACAGCACTGTGGAGATCAGCACATAGAAAGGATCATCGATCCGATCGAAAAAACCCGGAGTATATATGTTCCTCAAACGCGATATAATTTCAGAAGCAAGCATGGGAACAGATTGCACCTATGCTGACTTAAGCCTTTTTGAACATTATCAACTGTAAACTTAACTTGAGATGGATATGAGAACTGGTATTCTTTACACTTACATCCATTAATATTTGTGTGCCCTGTGAGAATTGCAGAGATGCGCCTGATTTTTATGCTAAATGGTCCAATTGGATGCAATGACCGGAGTTCTAGATCTTGCTGTTTACGGATATGCAGGCCTTTTCGTGGCAAGTTTTCTGGCTTCCACAGTATTGCCATTCGGCTCCGAAGCGCTGCTTTTGTTACTTATAAATAAAGGATTTGATCCCGTATTGGCGGTCATGGTCGCATCCGTGGGTAACTATTGCGGTGCATGCACCACATATTACATCGGCCTGGTTGGGCGCAAAGACCTTATTGAAAAATACCTGTCGATCCCGCAGCAGCGTCTGAAAAATGCCGAGAAATGGTTCACTAAGTATGGTGTGTATTCCCTGCTCTTCACCTGGGTGCCGTTAATAGGCGATGCCATCACAGCTATGGGTGGCATTATGAAGTTTGATTTTAAGACCTTCTCTGTTTTTGTGTTCTTTGGAAAGCTTCTAAGATATATTGCAGTTGCCTACATGGCTCTTGGACTGTCCTGAAACTGCATTTGAGTAGGCATTACGTATAAGTATATTGATAAAGTACGTATAGTTAATCGGCTTTTATATATTAATAAAAGAATGTAGACTGATGACAGACCAAAGAGAGCAACAGATCAGAAAACACTCACTTATGATCCCTGTAGCTGTGGCTACCTGCACATTGATAGCTGTAGGTGTGTATGCAGTGATACCCAATAACCTGGTACTTTTCACGATAATAGCCGGGCCATACTGACAGGATTTTTCACCTACAGATACGTGCCCATAAAATGTGATCTAACGTTGCAGCGATAGGCTTATAGAGAAGGAATACTATTCTATCCTGCTCAAAGGGCCTGTGGTCTAGCTGGTCATGACGTCGCCTTCACACGGCGGAGGTCGGGAGTTCGAACCTCCCCGGGCCCACTTAAAGATTCTGAGTTTCCTGATGCTGATTTTTGTAAGAGCTTGAGCTGTTTTTCTAAGGACTCAACTCTTGATTCAAGCGCTTTATTTTTAAAAAAGGATTTAACAGAAGGAAGATATTTTTATAAAAATCTTAATAGGAATTAAGCTCCTATTAATGTCGAACCTCTCCACTTCTGTACTTCAATACTATATTGTTCAGCACTATTATAGACAATGGTACCATCTGGATTACATACACCAATTTCTGTAATGCCATCAGAATCTACATCACCTATGATCGGCTGAGAACCGGGTTTGCCAAATACAAATGGATTTTGCCCTTCCAATGCAAATGCACTGGTTTGTGGATCATAGACACCAACCTCATCGTTGGGGTTAGAATCCCAGTTACCTACGATCGGTATGACACCTGGCCAGCCAAGACCTATGACCCG
Organism: Methanomethylovorans hollandica DSM 15978; assembly: GCF_000328665.1. Taxonomy (NCBI): domain Archaea; kingdom Methanobacteriati; phylum Methanobacteriota; class Methanomicrobia; order Methanosarcinales; family Methanosarcinaceae; genus Methanomethylovorans; species Methanomethylovorans hollandica. The sequence continues at coordinate 252,421 of NC_019977.1, read as the reverse complement.
GAAATTGTTACCCTGAGGTACAAGGAAATTATTACCCGGGCGGTTATAGATACCTACTTCATCAGCGCCATCACCATTCCAGTCACCTACCACAGGCTCAACACCTGACCAACCAAAACCCACAATACGAACACATGTGGTTATATCGAATGCCCATGTTCCTTTATTGTCATAAACTCCAACGTCTTCATTCCCGTCACCGTCAAAATCTCCAACAACAGGCGTTACACCTGACCAGCCAAGACCAATGACCTCGTATGAACTATCTGGATAACGAATTAAAAAATTATTACCTGCACGGTTATAAACCCCTACTTCTTTAGATCCATCGCCATCCCAGTCACCAACAATTGGTTCAGCACCTGACCAGCCGAAACCGATAACTTCAGCTCCGGCTGACGAACCAACTGTTTCAACTACCCAAGTTCCGACTTGTGAGTTATCGTATATTGCAATAAAACTTGCACATGCAAGATTTGTAAATAATAACACCATCAGCGTTGTTATTAAAACAACTTTAATTTTCAAATCTATCGCCCCCACATTTTGTTACCTCGTTATCATTGTTTTCACACACTATCTCTTAAAAACATCATAAAGTGTATTAGATGCGTTTTAAAAGCTTGAGCTTATTATTGTGAAATAAATAGTAAGACTTTAATTAAGTACTATTTAAATTCTGTGAAACAAATGTAGCACCTGCAAAGGTCAGCGGTGAACTGACCTTATTGCAGGCATCCTGCCTCATGTCCGTACATTATAATAGAGCACTTCCATATTCAAGTTAAATCGGTATTCTAATAACCTAATACACTAATTGTGCTTCATGACCCTTCTATCCAGGAAAGAACTAAGAGAGAGAATACTTGCAAAACCACTGCTATTGCCACTAATGGAGAACATGATAGATATGGAGATGCAGCTCCAGCCCAATAGTGTGGAGATGACATTACAACGTGTTGAAGTAATGGAAGGGGCAGGAGCCATTGATTTCGATAATTCCGGCAGGAAAATCCCCTTGAGCAAACCTCTGGAATTCGATGATGATGGCTGGATTTTTCTTCCGCCCGGAACTTACAAAGTGGTATTCAATGAGATCTTGAACATACCCAATGACCTGGCTGCTATAGCAAGACCACGGTCTACAATGCTCAGATGTGGAGTGAATATAGGTACTGCGGTATGGGACTCCGGCTACAGAGGAAGAAGTGAATCCATGCTAGTGGTGCAAAACCCAGAAGGTTTCAACCTGCGCAAGAATGCACGTATCATACAACTGCTGTTCTATAAACTGCATGCAGAAGTGGAAGAAGGATATAAAGGCCAATACCAGCATGAGAACATCTGAGCACATAATTGCGACGTAAAGAATATGTATGTTCAATCAGTTATAGCAATTTATGAGCGAGATTGGTAAATCCGTAAGGATGGAAAGGATCTTCAACCGTAACACCGGGAAGACTATAATCATACCCTTGGACCATGGTGTGGGTGCAGGACCGATCAAAGGCATTATAGACCTCCCTACCACTGTGAACAAAGTTGCGGAAGGTGGAGCTAATGCAGTACTTGGGCATATGGGACTACCCAGATATGGACACAGAGGTTACGGAAGAGATGTAGGACTTATAATTCACCTTTCTGCCTCTACATCCCTTGGACCTGACCCGAACCATAAAGTATTGGTAACCACTGTAGAAGAAGCAATAAAGATTGGTGCAGATGCTGTTTCAGTGCATATAAACGTAGGTGCGGACGATGAAGCCCAGATGCTGAAGGATCTTGGTTTTGTGGCGAAAGCATGCGATGAATGGGGAATACCGCTCATTGCCATGATGTATCCAAGAGGACCAAAAGTCACTTCTGAACATGATGTAAAGTTCGTGAAGCATGCTGCACGTATAGGAGCTGAACTGGGTGCCGATATTGTCAAGACTAATTATACTGGAGATATAGAAACATTCAAAGAAGTGGTGGAAGGATGTCCTGTACCTGTTGTCATAGCTGGAGGGCCTCAAATGGACACAGAGAGACAGTTGCTTCAAATGATATATGATTCCCTGCAGGCAGGAGGCAGTGGAGTTGCCATTGGAAGAAATGTATTCCAGTCAGAAGATCCTGTAAAACTTGTATCCCATATATCCAAAATTGTTCATGAAGGCATGACAGTAGAGGAAGTACTGGGAGAATAAAAACAATTTCACTTTTACTTTTTTACAATATATTGATAACGTTGAGTTAATACTCTTTTCCAGTGGAAACTAGGGGGTCTTATGCATAGATGCACAGTATAAAGATTCTGAATATGTATTTGATGGAGTAGACAATTTGAAAAGGAGTATAATAAGAGGAGTAAAGCAAGGCCATCGATTTTTAAAAGACTCATTGAAATGATTGGTGGTGGTACGATATGAAAATGCTTCTTTCGGCCTTGCTTAGTTCTTTGTATATATGGTCACGCATATAAGCATTATGGCATTTTATTTACATTTTATGAACACATTTGAAGAAGGGAAGCAATCCTGAAAACCTCGATAATGTTAAATCCAATGGGAATATCGATGTTCTATCATAGAATAACATTCATATTAATAAATCATTTTCGAGGATCATTATGGATAGATACGAACAGGTTATAGAACTGGCTAAACGCCGTGGATTCCTGTGGAACTCCTTCGAGCTATACGGAGGAACTGCCGGATTCTATGATTATGGACCTCTGGGAAGCACCTTAAAACGTAGGATAGAACATATCTGGCGTGAACTATACGTCATCCAGGAAGGGTTCATGGAGATCGAGTGTCCTACCGTAGGAATTGAAGAGATCTTTGTAGCATCGGGTCATGTTGGAGGTTTTTCAGACCCCCTTTGCGAGTGCAAGCAATGTGGAGAAGCGTTCAGAGCAGACCATCTGATAAAGCACATAGTTGAAGAAGCAGATGGCCTCACAGATGAAGAACTGGACAGAACCATCGCACAGAACAATGTTAAATGTCCTGAATGCGGAGGAGATCTGGGGAATGCCTATGACTTCAACCTCATGTTTAAGACCCAGATAGGCCCTGGAAATGGCAGGAAGGGTTATCTCAGACCTGAAACTGCTCAGGGGATGTTTGTAGATTTCATGAGACTTGCAAGATATTACCGTGATAAACTTCCCTTCGGTGCAACCCAGATAGGAAAATCATATCGTAACGAAATATCACCAAGACAGGGAGTTATAAGACTGCGGGAGTTCACGCAGGCTGAAGCTGAGATATTTATCGACCCAAGGACAAAGACCCATCCCAACATACAAAGATTTGAAAATACGGTCCTTAACCTATATTCTGATGCCTCTCAGGACAAAGGCGAATCTGAGATCATGACCGTAAGGGAAGCTGTAGACAAGGGCAGCATTGCACATGAGTTCCTAGCCTATCAAGTGGCACTGGTCAACTATTTCCTGCAGCGTGTTGGCATCGCCCCGGACAAATTGAGATTCAGACAACACAGGAAAGATGAGATGGCTCACTATGCCATCGACTGCTGGGATGCAGAAATACTTACAGAAAGGTTTGGCTGGGTGGAAGTAGTAGGCATTGCTGACAGGACTGATTACGATCTTTCAGCCCATGCGAACATGAGTAAAACGGAGCTTTCTGTCTACATTGAGTATGAACAGCCGCGCATGATGGAAAAGTTCGTGGTCAAACCAAATATGGGAAAAATGGGACCTATGTTCAAAGGCAAGGCAAAGGTTGTTGCTGAAGCCCTTAAAGCCCTTGCACAGGAAGCACTCGAAAAAGAAGAGATAAAAGTCTTAGTGGACGGAGAAGAAATCACAATACCCAGAGACATGGTTGAGTTCGCTCAAGAAACTATCAAGGTCAGCGGAGAGAATATAGTTCCACATGTGATAGAGCCTTCATTTGGTATTGACAGGATACTTTATTCAGTGATGGAACATGCTTATGATGAAGAAATAGTCCCTGCCAAAGATACTACAGATGATACCGAAGATGAGGCAAGGATCGTTATGAGGTTCATGAAAGAAATAGCTCCTATAAAAGTGGCAGTGCTACCTTTAATGACAAAGGAGGAACTCATAGAACCTGCAAAGCAGATCGCTGCCAGACTCAGAGACAAAGGTATTCTGGTCGCATATGACGATTCCGGGACCATTGGTCGCCGCTATAGGCGTAATGATGAGATAGGAACCCCCTATTGTGTCACTATCGACTATGACACACTGGAAGATAATACAGTGACAATAAGGGACAGAGATAGCATGCAGCAGGTCAGAGCTTCGGTTGATACGATCGACGATGTGCTTTACGAGATGATCTACAGAGAAAGAAAGTTAGAAACTGCAGGAAAGCCTTTGTAATACTTTCACTGTGCTTGCACATGTTTAAAAATATAGGGGGCGTATAGTGTTACACTCAACAAAAAGAATGTGACATGATAAACTACATCAAACACCCCCTTATACAACCAGATATGGTTGAGCAAAGGTTATACCAGCTTGACCTTGCAGGCAGGGCCCTTTACTCACCCACATTGATAGTGCTACCAACCGGCCTTGGGAAAACCATAGTATCTTTACTTGTCATTGCGGCCAGGATGGAAAAATTGGGGGGTAAAGCCCTTGTGCTTTCTCCTACTAAACCTCTTGTGGAGCAACACGCAGCTTTTTTCAAGAAGGTAATGAACATGCCTGAAGAGCACATCATTACTTTTACCGGAAGTGTGACCCCTCAAAAAAGAGCAGATCTCTGGAAAGATGCCAAACTGATCGTTTCCACGCCCCAGGTCATCGAGAACGACATAATTACAAAACGCATCAGTCTTGGCGATGTCTGCCACATAACATTCGATGAAGCACATAGAGCAGTAGGTAACTATGCTTACACATACATAGCAGAAAAATATTTTGAAAATGCAAGTAATCCTCATTGCATTGGGATAACGGCAAGTCCCGGAAGCACTGACGAGAAAATAAGCGAGGTATGCGAAGCCCTGCATATCGGATCAGTTGCCGTTAAAACAGAATCTGATAGCGATGTGAAGCCATATATCCACAAGAAGGAGATAGAATGGATAAAGATCGATCTTCCGAAAGATATGTCTGAGATCAAAGGATTGCTTGAAAAGGTAATGGAGGAGAGGTTCAAAAAACTTACAGAGCTTGGGTTCCCTGTACACAATCCTAAGTTCGTCACTAAGAAAGACCTGTTGGGTATGCAGAAAAAACTTCAAGGTGAGTTAAGAGGGGCACCTGATTCGTCAGTCTATGCCGCAATATCTATAGTTGCCGAAATAATGAAGGTGGGCCATGCCGTAGAGATCATAGAGACGCAGGGGATGGAATCCTTGCGTAAGTACATGGAGAGACTGGAACACGAAGCATATTCAAAAAGCGGGAGCAAGGCTGCAAAAAGACTGGCTGAGGACCTATATATGCGGCAGGCCATTCATCGGATAAAGGATACTGATATAGAACATCCAAAACTTGATCAGGTGAGGAACATCGTATCCAGACAGATAGCCGGGAGACCGGAGTCAAGAGTAATTGTTTTCACGAACTATAGAGATACTGCAGATATGGTCACAGCTTCCCTGGGATCAATGGAAGACATTTATCCTGTAAGGTTTGTAGGACAAAGCTCGAAATACAAAGATAAAGGTCTTACTCAAAAACAACAGGTCCATATAATCGAGGACTTCAAAAAAGGCACATATAATGTACTGGTGGCCACTTCTGTGGCAGAGGAAGGGTTGGACATACCATCGACCGACCTTGTTGTCTTTTATGAACCAATTCCTTCCGAAATAAGGAGCATACAGCGTAAGGGAAGAACAGCAAGAAAACATGCAGGCAGGGTCGTGGTACTTGTTACCAAAGGTACCAGGGACGAAGGTTATTACTGGAGCAGCCTGTCTAAGGAACGCCGGATGCAGAGCAATATGAAAGAGTTGCAGGAAAACATGTCTGCAAATGCCACCACTTTGGAACAATATGTTCAACCACAGGTAGAAAAAGACCAGAAAAAATTATCTGAATTTGAAAATGAGGGCATAAGGGTCGTTATAGATCACCGGGAAGTGCGCAGCCAGGTTGCCAGAGAGCTTGAAAAGCTTGGTGTGGATGTCGATGTGAAGACCCTGGAAGTAGGAGATTATGTGATCAGCGAAAGGATAGCTATTGAAAGAAAGAGCACAGAGGATTTTGTCAATTCCCTCCTGAACAACACTTTGTTCGAACAGATCTCCAATATCTCACGCTCCTATCAAAAGCCCGTACTGTTAATAGAGGGTGAAGGGTTGTTCTCAGCACGCCAGATAAACCCCAGGTCGATACATGGAACTCTGGCCTCCATAGGAATAGACTTTGGAGTATCTATATTCTACACAAGGGATGCTGAAGATAGTGCTATGCTAATCCAAACCCTTGCAAAAAGGGAACAATCTGAAAAACAGAGGGAAATTAAGATCCATGGGAAAAAGGCCTCTAAAATGTTATCAGAGCAGCAGGAATACATAGTCTCTGCTATAAACGATATCGGGCCGAAAGCGGCAAAAAGCCTTCTTAAGCATTTCGGAAGCGTGGAGAATGTGATGAATGCACAATATGAAGAGTTGATAAAGGTACAAAACATTGGACCTAAGACAGCTGCCAGGATAAGGGAAGTAGTATCAGCAGAGTATAAATGATAAGATAAAGACTTATCTTTATCCTCTTTTTTAATATTAGTTCTTTAATCTGTCTATTATATCCAGGCTTTGTTCAATAAGTTCCAAGAACTCCTTGATCTTACGTGGGTCCTGTTCCTGCTGCATAGAATGTGCAAGCATAACAGTTTTTTCCACCAGGATCACTTCCAGTTCCTGTAAAGAGCTCCCAGAAACAGATTTGGATCGGACTGGAATTTCCGAAGCCATAGAAGCAGCCTTCTTAATTGCTCCGGGCAGATCACTTGGAGAAGGGACTGCATTTAGCGAGCTTACTGAGGAAGCAACTTGCTGTTTATCCTCTGCATTGGAAGAAAGCTCAGAAGAAAGAACCGTCTTTTTTTCTATGGTTTTCTCCTGCACCTGACCAGAAGGTTTTGGTCCTGTATCACATACCGGACAGATCACATTGCCTTTATACCTGAACAATGGAGCTCCGCAGTCTGCACAGTGCTGTGCCAGCATTGTACCACCGATCTCAAGCATCCGTGAGATCTTGTTTATTGATTCATCATCTTTTTGACTCATTTATTTCTCCGTTACGTCATTGATACATTACCAATGAAAGTCTTTTTATACCATATAATAGTTTAGTTGTAATTTGATTATCTTATTTTAGTGATAAGTCATCTGAAGGTGATTTGTATGGCAAATGATTTTAAAGATGTTATAAACCAGTGTATACAGATATTAGAGCATATCGCAAATGATAGTTCTGTTCCAAGGAATATAAGACGTTCTGCAAGTGATGTGCTGACCACACTGAAAAATGAGGAAGATCCTCTGTTCATGAGGACCACAGCAAGCATTTCTATATTAGAAGATATTAGCAATGACCCAAACATCCCATTACACACCCGTACCCTGATATGGAATGTTGCAAGTCAGCTCGAAACAATTCCTGTAGATGATTGATATTTCCTTCTAAAGGGACATGGATGTTACCCTTTCAGGAGTACATCCTCTTAAATACATTTCTAAATTTATGTATAGGCTTCGGAAGATCGGAGCCTTTAAGAAAATATAGTTATGCAAATATTGCCCTGTTAGTTGCAATTATAACAAATGAATAATGGGATCTTGAACCGAAAGAAGGGACCATGATAAAAAGTATCATAGAACAGATTAGAATAGATCTGGAAGAAAAAGACAAAGCAAGGGAGCAGGGCATAAAGCTGTCAAGAGAAGTTGTACGTAATTGCAGAGTGGCCATGCAACACGTCCACAAAATGGAACTTGAACTGGCATATTCCAATATCCAGACTGCAAAAGATAACATGGAAAACATGATATCAGTCCTTAAAGATCAGCAGGACATATACTATGCAGGTTTTGTTGAACATGCCCAACAGGAATTTACAGAATGTAGCATCATATATGCACTTGTTTCTGGAAAAAAGATCCCGGGACCTGGAGAATTGAAAGTGGAGCCTGTAGCATATCTTAACGGATTGGGAGATGGCGGAGGAGAAATAAAAAGACATATACTTGATCTGATACGCCGGGGAATGTTGGGCGAGGGAGAAAGGTACCTGAATATAATGGAAGAATTATACATAGGCCTGATGTTATTTGATTACCCGGATGCCATGACACATGGACTTCGGGCAAAGACAGATAGACTACGTCTGCTGCTGGAGATCTCAAGAGGTGAACTCACAGCAGCGGCCAGGCAAGAAAAGCTTGAAATAGCTATGCAAGCGCTTGAGATTCAATTATTATCCCGCAAATAAAGAAATAAATAATATCGCACTGAATTAACCATCATCTTAGAGGACATCACTATGAGATTCAACCCTGAAGAGATCAAAACAGCCGCTAAAGAAGATTTTGATGCCGCATGGAACAACGGCAGAGAATATGTGAAAAGAGCAAACATCAACCAGGGATATCCACACATGGAATTAAACTATGGTAAAGTGCATCCCGTATATGAGACCATATCCCGCCTAAGAGAAGCATATTTGCGAATGGGTTTCCATGAGATGATGAATCCTCTTATAGTCGATGAAAAAGAAGTGCACAAACAGTTCGGACATGAAGCACTTGCAGTCCTTGACAGATGTTTCTATTTAGGAGGACTGCCCAGACCTAATGTAGGAATATCCGATGAACGGATAGCCATGATCAAAGGAATGATCGGGGATATTGGCGAAGAAGGCATTGAAAAGATAAGGAGGATACTTCATTCCTATAAGAAAGGGGATATAGAAGGGGATGACCTTGTACCCGAAATGTCAATGGAGCTGGGCGTTTCTGACTCACTTATAGTAGAGATGATAGACCAGGTATTCCCTGAGTTCAAGGAACTGGCACCTGTATGTGGCCGAAAGACATTGCGCAGCCACATGACCTCCGGATGGTTCATAAGCCTTTCAGGAATGCTGGAACGTGCTGAACCTCCTTTTAACTTCTTCTCCATAGATCGTTGTTTCAGAAGAGAACAGGCTGAAGATGCTGCACGCCTCATGACATATTATTCAGCTTCATGTGTCATCATGGATGAGAATGTTACGGTAGACCATGGAAAAGCGGTTGCACAAGGTCTTCTGGCACAATTCGGCTTTGAAAAGTTCAGGTTCAGACCAGATGAAAAGAGAAGTAAGTACTATGTACCTGATACGCAGATAGAGGTATTTGCATATCACCCAAAGCTGGTGGGTTCAAAGACAAAATATTCGGATGGCTGGGTCGAGATTGCTACTTTTGGAATATATTCGCCTACAGCCCTTGCAGAGTATGAGATACCATGTCCTGTAATGAACCTAGGTCTGGGAGTGGAAAGACTTGCCATGATCCTGTATGGTGCCATGGATGTGCGTTCTCTGACATATCCGCAGATACCACAGTATTCTCCATGGAACATGCAGGATAGTGAACTTGCAAAGATGATCTATGTGGAAAAAACACCTGTTACTTCTGAAGGAGAAGAGATACTTGCTGCTATAGTAAAACAATGTGAATTACATGGTTCCGAACCCAGTCCCTGCGAGTTCACTGCATGGGAAGGTACTGTGTATGGCAGGAAAGTGAAAGTATCAGTTGTGGAACCCGAAGAGAACACTAAACTCTGTGGTCCGGCAGCTTTCAATGAAGTGCTGACATTTAAGAGCGATATTCTGGGACTGCCCAACAATAAGAAATGGGAAGAGGCGTTTGAAAATGATTCCGCAAGGACAGGCATAAGATTCATAGATGCTTTTGCCGCCCAATCAGCGTGGGAAATCGAAGAAGCTGCAAAGAATGGCGAAAAACAGGTAGAAACCAGAGTGAGGATAGTGAAAGTGCCTTCTGAAATCAATATTAGGATCAAGCCCCTGGCTCAGCGATATATAACCAGCAATAACAAGAAGATAGATATTCGTGGACCGGTTTTCACAACTGTAAGGGCAGAGATCGAATGATCCTGCCTGTTGACTCTTTAATTCAAGAGAAAACTAGGAATCCGAAAATAGAAAAAAGGCTTAAGAGAATGCCCCAAAATACAACTTACTTTACCTTGCATCAAAGAAGGGCATTTCCTCAGCATCTACTTTAGCAGCTTTACACATCTGATTGCAAGTAACACGACGCACCCTTGCTATAAATCTGGGTTCAAGCTGTATACGCAACATGGTCATTTCGCGTTCCTCATAATAGAGATCATTGCTTTGGACCATTCTGTGAGTCATAACTTGGTGCTTAAGCACTTTTGCTACGATACCCATAGCTCCCCCACGAAGATCGTCTGGACTTACATGAGTGACGAATATGAAGTCACCTATCTTGGCTTTGTAAGCTGCGAAGAAATTGTTCGGACTACGTACTTCAATCGTAAGAGGATGGTGATTCCGTAGTTCGGAAATCACGCGCTCGGACATACCGGTTAGTGCAATGTACTCCATGTTATCACCCATACATGGGGAACTCTTTCCTCGGCGTAGACTGCTGCTCGGTCGATTTTACATCCTCCGCAAGCCTCTGCATCTCAATCTCTATCTTTTCCGCCTGTTCGATCAGGCTTTCTGTATTCACTGAGAAATCGTAGAGCAGATTTAAGACATCTATCACCACTGCTGCTGCCCGGGGATCTGGGTTCTGGCTCTGAGTGGCTCCCAAAAGACTTATGGCTGGTATTTCCCTGACCAGACACTCTGCCATAATGCTTCCTGATATACCTGAAATAGTGCCCATCTGGAATACTTCCACTTTATCCTTGATCCGTTCAAGCATTTCAGGTGTTGTAGCAGCACCGAACACTTTGCGCTCTTCGGACATTGTAGCTATGCCTGCGATGGAAACTATTTCCTTTACGTTGATCCCCTTGGCCCAGTCCAGTAATGCTCTGCTGATATCATACGATACTACCGGATTAATGGGTATATCTGAAACGACCATCACAAGATTGCGCCCCTCGCTTTCGTATATCCTGACAGGCATATTAATGAGACCTTCGTAAAGCACAGCTATCGGAGGGAAATGTCTTGAATCGATTGACCCCACATAGGCCATCTTGAGTTCATCTATGATCTGCTGGCTTGCGATATTCCCCACTAGACCTATTCCCGGAAAACCCTCTATAAGCACTGGGTTCTCTGATCTGATGGGTTTGGTTACTATTTTCACGCTCTTGTCATCGTAATCTGTTTCTGCCAAAAGATCACCTGTTTCTATCTAAGACTTGTTTAATCGCTGATATTTTATACTGATCATGATAGATAAGAGCATCGTTCATAAAAATTAAGGAAGGGTAACATGGAAAAAACAATATTATACCTTGAAAGTACAGGCAAGGAGAATACACAGCTGGTTATTGATGCTGCTATCAAAAGGGCTGAAGAGCTGGGGATCAGGCAGATAGTAGTGTCAAGCACCACTGGGTATACAGCACTGGAAATGGCAAAAGCTGCAAAAGGAAAAATGCTGAAGATAGTTTGTGTGAGCTATCAGTATGGGGTCAAAGAAGATGGAAAATGGGAAATGGAAAATGATACTTTAAAGGAATTACATGATATGGGAGTAGAAGTTGTTACGCAGTCCCACCTGTTTTCAGGCATAGAGAGAGCTATATCTAACAAATTTGGAGGAACAAGCAGAATAGACGTGATATCGAACACTTTGAGGTCATTGTTCGGCCAGGGATTCAAAGTGGTTGTGGAAATAACAATGATGGCAGCTGACTCCGGTAAGATCCCTGTGACCCCTGAAACAGAGATTATTGCTATTGCAGGCACAGGCCACGGTGCAGATGTAGCTGTTGTTATGAAGCCCACACATTCACAAAGATTCTTCAACGCTCAGATAAGAGAGATCATTGCCATGCCAAGAGTGAGGCAATAAGCCAGAATATCTTTACTGGCTTTCTTCTTCTATTTCATAATCTTCTGACTTTAGATCATCCCGATTGCTTGCATTGTGAGATGCCACTGAACCCATGGTTTTTTTATGAAGGTCTAGTGCAGACTTGAGAAAAAATGCTGTGATAGCAACAAAGACTACGAAAATGATGATCGAAGCTAAAAAAGCGAGTATAAGTTTCATAAGATCTGTTTGAATAAGAAAAGGAAGTACCTATGGTACTTCACTGGGGCTTTTCATACAGCTTTGTCTTCTGGAACTGCTTGCCTCCCTTCTTGGAGTGGGGCTGTCTGAAGACACTGTCGTTAGCTTTCTCTATTTCACGTGCCTCTATGGCAAGCTGTGCTGCTGCCCTCATCATTTCGTGACCAGCTGCAGTTGTAAGAGCTACCTGTTCAAGCTCCTTCATCATGAAGCATGCTGGGAAGTTGATCTTTGCGACCATGTCAGCCATGTGGAGTGCTGCAAGACCTTTTGCCTTTGCATAAGGGTTGTTGAAGTGAGCTCTTTCGATACATACCTCTGGCTTTGCAAGAATATGAGGCAACTGGATAGGTTCACCTGCATCGACCAGTGCTGCGACCTTGTCCAGTTCTTCCTGAATGAGCCTTACAACACCGCATGTTGAAAGGACTTTCATTGCATCGGAATTGAAAGATGCCATTTCCACGGGGTCAAGGAACTCTGTCTTTGCACCAATGAGCGGATCAACGGTCATGATGATGTAACCGAAACCTGCCTGTTGAAGAGCCTCACGGTCCTCTTTCTTGGTAGGTCCATCTGAAATGATAATGCATGGAACGTCTTTGTAAAGTTCACGCGCCGCAGTTGGACCTGGGGCACTGGAGTTGGGGCTTATCATTACATAGAAATCTGCTTCCATTTTCTTGAGATCAGCTGTAGCAGCTGCTTCATCTTTTCCCATCTTGGGACCTGTACCGAATACACGAACAGTAATACCTTCTCTCGCTGCGATCTCATCCTGGACCAGGTCTACTACCTGGCTCATACCTAAGTTACCTAGTTTAATGATTCCAATCTTGGCCATGTAAAATCACAGTACAGCAATAGTGCTGTGTAGCATATATTACTTTTGGAAAGCAAAATGCCTTTAAGAAGGGAGATTAGGAGTTTACCGCAGCTTACAGAAATCTATCCGAAAAGGTTAAAAGCAATGTCACTTATTTCACAACAACCCGTTCCATAAGCCCATTTACAATCTTAAATCCTAGGTCGATCAAGTGAGTTATATAAGTGATCTTTCTGAGAAAAGTAATAGTAGTAAGAAACTGATAGTTTTTGATATGGACAGTACGTTGATAGATGCTGAAACTATCGATGAGCTTGCTAAAGTGGCGGGAGTTGGCCAAGAGGTATCAGCAATTACTGAAAGGGCAATGAAAGGGGAGCTAGATTTCTCTCAGGCACTTACCGAAAGAGTAAGACTTCTAAAAGGATTAAGCTTAGGAGAAGCGAGAACAGCTCTGGAGAAGATGCCTCTGATGCCTGGCGCTAAAGAACTGATCAGTTTTGTGAAATCCATTGGATATAGTACTGCGATGATATCTGGCGGATTCACACTAGCTTCGGAAAGAGTGGGGGAACTGCTTGGGATAGACCATGTAGTATCCAACGAACTAATTATTAAAGATGGTATCTTTACCGGAGAAGTGAAAGGATCACTTACTGCACAGAACTCAAAGGAACTGGTGCTTGAAGAAATTGCAGCTCAGCACGGGATCGCACCTGAAGATTGCGTAGTTGTAGGTGACGGAGCAAATGATATAGGTATCTTCAAAAGAGCAAGATATGCTATAGCATTCAATTCTAAGCCCGTATTACGACAACATGCACATGTTGTGATAATAGAGAAGAACCTCAAAGCTGTGATTCCAGTTATCGAATCATTCGATCTGGATCAGCGGTGTGTATCGTGCATTAGAAATGCATGAAATGCCGGCTTCAATGCCGGAGAGGGAGGATTAACAAGAAATGTTGAAAGAACTGAACGAGAAGAAGACAGAACTGAAAAGACTGTCTGAGGAATACAAGACACAGCGCAACGAACTCAATGCAGAGGCGAGTAAGCTTGCCGCAAAGCGCAATGAGCTCAACAAGAAGACAAAGGATCTTATTAACGAGGCCCAGAACTACAAGAACCTTCGTGATGAAAACAATGTGATGGTTAAAGAGCACAAGGACCTTAGAGATGAGATCAACAATAGGGCCAACGAGATCTATGCTCAGATAGACACCATACGCGGAGATAATAACCTTGCAGGCCCCTCCATCAAAGACATACGTAAAGACATCGATCGTTTGGAATTTGCCCAGCAGACAGAGGTTCTGAGCACAAGCAAAGAAAGAGAACTGGTAAACAAGATCACAGAGCTGCGAAAGATATACAATGCAAAAAAGCAGCAGCTTGAAGGCAACCAGGAACTAAAGGAACTGCTCACAAAGGCGCAGGATATAAGGGATGAGGCTTCAAAAGAGCATACATTACTTTCTGAGTATGCACAAAAGGCTCAAGAATACCATGACCTTATGATAGCCACCTTTAAGGAAGCTGACAAAATACGTGCAGAATCCGATGGTGCTCACAAGGAATTTGTAAAATACCAGGAAAGCGCAGATGAGAAGCACAAGAAGTTCATCGCTGCCCAGAAAGAGATAAGGGATATTGATAAAGAGGTCCGCAAACTCAAGAAGGGAGAAACTGATGGCAGGAGAGAAATATCCAAGGCCGACATGCGCAAAGATGCCGAAGATATCTTTGATAAGTTCAAGGCTGGAGAAAAGCTCACCACAGAAAATCTCATGGCACTTCAGAGATCTGGACTGTTATAAAAAACTAATAAGGGTGTTTTCACCCTTAAATTTTAATTTTGTTTTTTAGTCATTTAGCCCTAGATGGATATGTCTGAATTCGGAATTGCGCATCAGGCATTTACCACCCGTGAAGGAGGGATCTTTAGTGATCTTTTTCCATACTGATTTAAGGCTGTCATTATGTATATTCCCATAGCTTAAAGGCAGACAGGAACAGGGCCATATGTTCCCTTCAGGGGTTATATGCAGCCATTTGCGCCCGGCAAAACAACCCATTTTCCTTACTACTTGAGGAATCGGAAATATCCTAGGACCATCGCTCATAGAGGCAGAGGATACAAAATCATCGAATTTTTTACGGTCTTCAGCAGATAGCACTTCATCAGTATGGTCAATCCATCTACCAGTAGGAACGATCTCAAAGAAGGATATCTCGTGTACACCTGCTTCTCGAGCCAATTGATAGAAATCGTCCAGTTCATGTATGTTCCTCGGAGAGATGACCACATAGATATTCACAAACAGGCCAGCCTCTACTCCATTGCGTATTGCCGACATGGCATCTCTGAAAACACCGGAACGGCCACGCATAAGGTCATGACCCTCTTCATGTGGACTGTCCAGGCTCACACTAAGCGTGTATAGGCCAGCCTCTTTGAGGCTTTGTGCACGTTCCGCAGTAAAACCCACACCTGAAGTGAACAGACCGGGAATAGCACGCTCCTGGTCCACATGAGATATCAGCTCTTCCAGACCCACATAAAGTAAGGGTTCTCCTCCGTCAAATATAATTAAAGTAGTACCTATCTCCTGTGCCTGATCGATGATCGACCTCACAACATTTGGCTCCAGCTTTGCACGATTCTTTGTATCAGGCAATGCACAGTGAAGGCATTTATTGGGACAATCCTCCGTAATGGAAATGGTCAATTGCTCTGGTATATATTTACCCCTCATGTTACCCATCTGGCTGGATACCAGCCTATCAAAGGGTTTGCTGGGTATTGGAGGCATCCACGTGGAATAAATGAGCCTATCAGCCTCCACTAAAGAAGGTTTCGTACCATCGAACATCTGCATGAGGCCTTTTACCATCGGGCTGAAAAAAGGAGATACTAGGCCTTCTGTATCCATCTTAACAAGACCATTCTGGACCGTTGCATAGACCTTGAAAAGGGGATTCCTGTAAAAATAATACTTACTCATAACCACGTTCACTTCCTTCTCAATGCTGCCCTGTAGGCAAGCAATGAAGATGGCTTTTTCCTGAGCATGAACATTGCTGCATGTATTGCCTTATTTAAGGGGGCACCTTGAATGAAAGAAAGATCCTCACCCTCAAATACCTGCATCATGGAATCTATTTCTTTGTCTGTCATCTTGCGCAGAGTCTCAAGTGCCATACGACCCAGATAATACTCATTTCTGTACTCCTTGTTCCAGCGTTTTCTGTACTCTGACAGGAACCTGGCAGAAACATCATTCTTTGCAATGGCATCTGCTGCCACATCACCACACATCTGCCCAGCATGCATCCCATATCCTATGCCTGACTGGGCAGCAGAGCCTCCCGTGATCATAACTCCTTCACCTACTATATCTCCGGGAATGGCAGCTATAGGATCTCCCCCCACTGACCTATGGGTAATGGATAGCTCTTCCAAGCCATTTATTTTCTTGAAACGCTCCACCCACGTATCAAAGAAAGATGAGACATCCTTACCATGCCTGCGCACATACACTCCCAAAGTTGCGCGATCACCGCCACAAGGTGAATATGTTGATTTCCACCCTGGGGCATGGTTTCCTACATAATATTCGAACATGTCAGGTTCTCCAATACCTGGAGCCTCTATCTCGGCTTCCATAGACCATGCTATATCCCCAGGATATTTGATGGGTTTCATACCCAAGAGCCCTGCTATTCTGGAATTTATACCATCTGAGACTATGATGATCTTAGACTTCAGCATTCCTTTATTTGTACTTAGGGAAAATATGCCTTCATTGCGGATGGCATTTAGAGCTTCTGTTCCCGTGCGAATATCAACACCTGCTTTGAGCACCTGCTGTGCATAGTATTCATCGAACTTCCTGCGATCCAGGAAATACGCCGGGCTTTCTACAACAACCTCGCTACCTGAAGGAGCCACTATATGTGCACCTTTGAGATTCTTTATCACATAGCTCTGGTCAACGGTTTCACCTGTCTTGTCGAACATCCCTTTGAAGAAAGTGTTTGCAGGATGAGTGGGATTGCCGATTGCCTCTTTCCTGTCGATCAGAATAACATTTGTGCCCTTTAAGGCAGCATTACGAGCAGCCATGAGACCTGCCGGAGAGGCACCAATTACTATAATATCTGCATCCATAATAATTACCACCATAATATTGAAGCGTAAGTGGTTGATAATACCAGTAGCAGTACATCAACTATAAGTGACCCGAACATGATGCCCCTGTAACGTGAGCCCTGAAGGAAGAGGCGGCCACCTCTTTGAGGAGTTGGATTTTGGATGAAATCAAAAGACTGTGACAACATCCATAAACCCGCAAGAATAGCACCAATAAAAAACACTGGCCCAAGATGAGCAGTGATGCCTATTGCAATGGAAGCAAAAACCCCTACGATCCACATGATAAACACGAATATGGATGTTACAGGCACACCAAATGTTACAGGAAGGGTGGGTGCACCACGTGAACGGTCTCCTTCTACATCCCTTGCCACACCAGATAGCGTAAATCCCCAATCAGTGAAACACATCATGAGACCCAGGAAAATGGCAGGAAGAGGTAAAATGGCACCGTAGTCGGGCTGTTTAAGTACCCCTGCTGGATCAAATGCCAGCCATACACCAATGGGTACAAGTCCATAAGCAATTCCTACAGGAATGAAACTTAAGAAAGTGGTCCTTTTGGCCACACTTGAATATATACTAATGATTAGTACTGCTACAATAAGCACAACAAATGATTCAGGATTGAGGATCAATGCAGCTGCTGATGCTATCAATCCAAGAAATAAAGCGTATTTCAGAGCCTTTTGCTTACTGAGTTCTCTGGATGGAAGAGGCCTATTTGGAAGGTTTATAGAATCAATGTCTACATCACAGCAATCATTATACACATATGAGCTTGTAATGGCT
Source organism: Methanomethylovorans hollandica DSM 15978 (assembly GCF_000328665.1). NCBI lineage: Archaea > Methanobacteriati > Methanobacteriota > Methanomicrobia > Methanosarcinales > Methanosarcinaceae > Methanomethylovorans > Methanomethylovorans hollandica. Next base: position 234,389 of record NC_019977.1, on the reverse strand, counting down.
GCATACCCTCCTATTACTGCAATAACAAATGAGAAAATAGGGGGTAGAGAACCTGTTGCAAGATAAGAAGCCAGCAATGCACTTGCTGCTGGTAAGGCGAGGTCCATATCTGCAATTTCCGGTCTTAGCAATTCAATGAACGGATGAGTAGTCTTTGAATCTGAGATTGAAACCAATTAAATCACCGCAATGAGAACTATTTTCGAAACTATTTATATTTTTTTAATAATGATATTAAATAATAGTTGCTAAATGCTTCAATTTCTCGATAAGAGGATGCTCAAACCGGTCTGCGATCATGAATGTGAATTCTACATGAGGATTTAATCCAATAAGCTCGAGGACATTCATATATGCCTCTTCAAGAGATTCATAATCAGGATTATGAACAGATTCTGTATTGAATGGATATATCTCAGAGAGTTCCTGAGGAAATGCACCAAATGGTGGCCTGAATATGAGCACATGATCAAATTCAGAGTCGATGCGAGTAGGTGAAGCTCTGATCAAAGCTTTGCCTTTAAGCGAGAAACGGTCTAACCTGCGGGAGAACCTCAGAATTTCAGGACGCTTAGAGGACTCAGGTCCACAGTAGAAAAATGTGGATTTGGATGCAGGATCGTGCTGTTCAAGCCAATCAGAATACCTATACATCTGCTTCAAGGCTGAAAGCAATCTCGGATGCGCACGGCATCTTTGTTCAACAAGTTCCAGCAAGTTGCCTTCTTTAATAGATTGCTTTATATGACGTATTTCTTCAAACGTTACATAGAGGTTATGCCGGGCTAGAAGGTCCTGACAATTAGATGCTTTTTTGAGTTGTTCAGCTGTACGAGACACGCATATAGGACAGGAGCATGGAAGATATTGGAGCTTATCCACATGATATGTACCTGTAGTAGTGATGTATCTCCTATCCTTAGCATAAAGAGCATAAGCTGCAGAATCGAACAAATCACACCCAAGAGATACTGCAAGAGCAAACATCATTGGATGACCCGCTCCAAATAGATGGACCGGTGCAGAAGGGTCCAATCCTTTTTTGGCAGCAATGATGACATCGACCAGATCTGCATAGCGGTATGTTTCCATGAGAGGTACGACCGCCCCAAATGGATATACATCAAAGCCCACTTTTGAGAGGGTACTCGCACATTGTTCACGCAGATCCGGATAACTTGAACCTTGAACTGGGCCTGCAAGTAACATGCCATCCTTAACCAGATCTCTCGCTGCTTTGAGCCGTTGGATAGTAGTCTCAAGTTCAGATTCTGCTTGCTCTCTTGTGACATTAGGAGGTGTGGGAATATCCAGAGGAACACCTATATCCGAACCAATCTTCTGCTGGAACTCCACAATTTGCTCGTTGCTCACTTCTACCTCACCATATACTGATAATTGGAAGGAGCCCGAATCGGTCATAATAGGACCATCAAAGTCCAGCAGGGAATGCAGGCCATCCTTAAGAGCTTTCTCACGCAACTCTTCCTTACGGTAGATGATATAAGAATTAGTGATGAGCATTTGAGCCCCGAAATCTCGCATTTCTGAAGGCTTAATGGTCTGTATATTGGGATTGATAACAGGCATAACAGTAGGAGTTTCCACTACACCATGGGCAGTAGTGAGTTTACCTATACGCCCTGCAGCATCCTTATGTAATATTTCGAATCTGGATGTCATGAGGGGGTAGATAAGAGTAAAGATATATGTAAGTTGCCTCCAATAAAACTTTTGCCTACAGCAAATAATTGTAGCATAAATAAAACAACAGCTTAGATTATAGTTTAATAGCTATATCAAAAGAAGTAGAATTTAGACTGCATTTGTTTAGAAATTAGAAGAGATAGTGTTTAAATCATAGAGTGAGCATAGCAGCGATCCGTAGTTCCCAAAGGCTCGCGCACTTAAGTACAGTGCGGAACGTGGACAGGCTTATCTTCTGTGTTCGGAATGGGTACAGGAGTTGCCCTGCCGCTATGGCCGCTATACTCTTACTCTGATGAAGGGAATGAGCCAAGGTCCGGATTCGAACCGGAATGGTATCGCTCTGCAGGCGATTGCGTAGCCGCTCCGCCACCTTGGCAACTAGCGGAGTTCAAATGATGAGATTACATATAAAACCTTTCATTTAGATCACGTACTATCAGTACACATATCAGATATCGTCTGGAATTAGCAGGGCAGACAGGCACGAGTGGTTAGTAGCCGCGGACTGAACATCTCGTTGCCTTGATGCTTACATCCCGACCCTATCAAACCGGTCTTTTACCGGAACTCTTAAAGCAGTCTCTTTTTAGGTTAGATTTCGAGCTTAGATGCTTTCAGCTCTTATTCCTTAGCGCGTAGCTGCTCGGTAATGCCTTGTCAGACAACCGATCGACCAGTGGCGCCGTTGCTCGGTTCCTCTCGTACTAAAAGCAACTTACCCTCAGACTGCATACACCTCTAGTAGATAGTAACCGACCTGTCTCACGACGGTCTAAACCCAGCTCACGATCTCCTTTAATAGGCGAACAACCTCACCCTTGGCCGCTGCTGCACGGCCAGGATGGAAAGAACCGACATCGAAGTAGCAAGCTGCCGGGTCGATATGTGCTCTTGCCGGCAACAACTCAATTATCCCCGAGGTAACTTTTCTGTCATTTTTGGCCCGCACCAAGCGGGAATCACAAAAGTTCGCTAGAACCGACTTTCGTCTCGTCATCCACTACTGTGCTGAATAACGTCAGGCTGACTTATGCTCTTACACTCTTCAGTAGGTTTCCGACCCACTTGAGTCAACCTTTGTGCGCCCTTGATATCTTTTCAAGGGCGTCCCGCCCCAGGCAAACTGCCCACCTATCGATGTCCTCCGTTGGAGTTAGGATCGTAATTTCAGAAGGGTAGTGTCCCAATGGCGACTCCACCAATGCTGGCGCACCGGCTTCGACGTCTCCTACCTACACTGTACATCCAAAACCACAAGCCAACGACAGGCTGCAGTAAAGCTCTACGGGGTCTTCACTTCCCCCTAGAGGTCTCTAGACTGTGCACTAGACTGTAAAGTTCACCGGACTCTGGCTAGGGACAGTAGAACTCTCATTAATCCATTCATGCAAGTCGCCAATTAAGCGACAAGGTACTACGCTACCTTAAGAGGGTCATAGTTACCCCCGCGTTTACAGGCCCTTCTTCCCGTTGAACCGGGGGTTCAGGTACCTGCACTGGGCAGGATTCAGAAATCGTACTAGCCTTTACAGGTTTGCGATTTCCTATGTTGATATTAGACAGTTAGAGCTCTCTGGTCACTGCGACCTGCTGTCTACACAGCAGGCACTCCTTATCCCGAAGTTACGGAGCCAATTTGCCGAATTCCCTTAGCCAGTTTACTCCGACACACCTTAGCCTTTTCAGCTAGGGGCACCTGTGTCAGTTCTCGGTACGGATATCCAACTCCCTTTTCACGGGTTCCCGGGTGCAACTGACTTACGCCATTACACATTCATCCACTTCTCGCCATTACGGCTCTCCATGGATTTCGGTGCTTAGACAGCGCGACGGCGCTGCTCAGCCTGCCCAAAAACGTCAGTTTTATTGTTGGATAGTACAGGAATATTAACCTGTTTCCCTTTTGACGTACTCGAATTACGGTACGTCTTAGGACCGACTAACCCTCGGCTGACGAACATTGCCGAGGAAACCTGGCCCCTTCGGTGGTCAGGATTCTCACCTGACTTTGCTGTTACTATTGCCAGGATTTTCGTTTCCGCACGGTCCACAGGACTTCACAGCCCTGCTTCTACCCGAGCGCAACGCCTTCCTACTAGATCACCTTGCGGTGCTCCGTGGTATCGGTAGTCGACTTGAGCCCCGTCCATTTTCGGGGCCCCAAACCTCGACTGGTGGGCTGTTACGCACTCTTTAAAGGATAGCTGCTTCTAAGCTAACCTTCCAGCTGTCTGGGGCTTGGGACACCCTTTAGTATTAACACTTAGTCGACATTTGGGGACCTTAACCACGGGCTGGGTTGTCTCCCTTACGGACTACAAGCTTACCCCAGTAGCCCGGACTCCGATCTTCTACGACGACGGTGGGTTTGGAGTTTGACAGGTGAGCGAAGGATTTCTCCCCCGGGATCGCCAATCAGTGCTCTACTCCACCGACTATCTCAGATCAGGTCATGCTACGACATGTTTAGGAAGGAACCAGCTGTTGCCGGGTTAGATTAGCCTTTCACTCCGAGACGCAGGTCACGCGAATGATTTGCAGATCAATACCGCTTGCGGTCCTCCACGTAGCTTTCGCCACGCTTCAACCTGCCCACGCCTAGATCACCCGGCTTCGGGTCATACCCCAGTGACTCCACGCACTTGTATACGTCGCGCCTGGCCCGAAGGTTGCGCGCATGTTGCTTTCGCTCCGGCTTCCCACGTAAAAGGTTAGCCATCGCCACTTGGATATACTCCCTGGCCCGTTCTTCAAAACGTAAGTTATGACGTCGGCAATGATACTCGTACAACAGCCTCGCGACTGCTTCCTTCGTATCAAAGATCCTTTCACGCCATAACGCTCTATCACCATCAGATTTCAGGCGCTTTTTACCTCCCTTCTTGGGGTACTTTTCAGCTTTCGGTCACCCTACTACTTCGCTATCGGTCTCAAGTCGTATTTAGTTTTGGAAGTTGGTGCCTCCCAAATTCGCGCGAGAATTCCAACCCACGCTACTCAGGACTTAACCCAGATCCGTTAACCTTTACCTACGTGACTATCACACTCTATGGTCTCACGTTCCAGAGAAGTTCGATTTCAGTTAACTAGGACCTTTAGGAAAAGCCTATAACACCACATCTCCCACTCATTTCTGGTGGGATTCAGTTTGAACTTTGCCGTGTTCACTCGCCGTTACTAGCGGCATCTCTTCGATTTCTTTTCCTGCTCCTACTAAGATGCTTCAATTCGGAGCGTTCCCGATCATTACTGATCAATGCGTAAAACGCATTAAGAGGCCTCATTAGGACATCCTCGGTTCATTGGATCCATGCTCCTACCCGAGGCTTATCGCAGCTTGGCACGTCCCTCATCAGCGCTTGAGCCGAGCCATCCACCTGACGGTATAATTACCAGAGTCCACCTTACTAATTCCAGTAAACGTCTGATATGCACACTTGTACATGATCTCATCATGATCGATTCGATGTATCGAACACTTCATCCTTCCCAAGCAACATTACTCGCTTGGTGCACTAACATGGACTTGCTGGGATTCGAACCCAGGGCCTCTGCCTTGCAAAGGCAGCGATCTTCCAACTGATCTACAAGCCCTTTTCTCTTCACCAGCTTATCCTTTTTTTGGATTTGGCAGTTTTTCGATTTCTGGTCGGTTGTGCTGACCTGCGTTTGCAGGTCGCTTAGGAGGTGATCCAGCCGCAGATTCCCCTACGGCTACCTTGTTACGACTTAACCCCCCTTGCAAAATTTAGGTTCGAACACAGCACAATGTCTATGCCCTCACCCATACCTCACTCGGGTGGTTTGACGGGCGGTGTGTGCAAGGAGCAGGGACGTATTCACCGCGCTATGTTGAAACGCGATTACTACGGATTCCAGCTTCACGAGGGCGGGTTACAGCCCTCGATCCGAACTAAGGCTGGGTTTATGAGATTACCATCCCCTTTCGGGGTAGGAGCCCATTGTCCCAGTCATTGTAGCCCGCGTGTAGCCCGGGAGATTCGGGGCATACTGACCTACCGTAGCCCGCACCTTCCTCCGATTTAGCATCGGCGGTCCCCACAGAGTACCCATCATCCCGAAGGACATGCTGGCAACAGTGGGCACGGGTCTCGCTCGTTGCCTGACTTAACAGGATGCTTCACAGTACGAACTGACGACGGCCATGCACCTCCTCTCAGCGATTCTGGTAAAGTCTTTAGCTTGACCTACATATTGCTGTCGCCCCCGGTGAGTTTTCCGGCGTTGAGTCCAATTAAACCGCAGGCTCCACCCGTTGTAGTGCTCCCCCGCCAATTCCTTTAAGTTTCAGCCTTGCGACCGTACTTCCCAGGTGGCTCGCTTCACGGCTTCCCTACGGCACCAGAAACGGTCGCACCGTCCCTGACACCTAGCGAGCATAGTTTACGGCTGGGACTACCCGGGTATCTAATCCGGTTCGTGCCCCCAGCTTTCGTCCCTCACCGTCGGACCCGTTCTGGTAAGACGCCTTCGCCACTGGTGGTCCCACAGGGATTACAAGATTTCACTCCTACCCCCGTAGTACCTCTTACCTCTCCCGGTCCCAAGCCTGGCAGTATCCCCCGAAAGCCTAACGGTTAAGCCGTCAGATTTCCCGGAAGACTGACCAAACCGGCTACGGACCCTTTAGACCCAATAATAGTGGCCACCACTCGGGCCGCCGGTGTTACCGCGGCGGCTGGCACCGGTCTTGCCCGGCCCTTGCTAACACATGTTATTTATACATATGGACAGCCAACATAGGATGCTGGCACTCGGTGTCCCCTTATCGCGGTTTCCCGCATTGTAAAGTTTTCGCGCCTGCTGCGCCCCGTAGGGCCTGGATTCATGTCTCAGAATCCATCTCCGGGCTCTTGCTCCCACAACCCGTATCCGTCGTAGGCTAGTAGGTACGTTACACCCACTACAACCTGATAGACCGCAGACCCATCCTTAGGCACAAAAGCTTTCGACCACGGTGCATTCCAGCATCCATGATCTATCCGGAATTATCCCCAGTTTCCCGGGGTTATGCCAGACCTAAGGGCAGGTTATCCACGTGTTACTGAGCAGTACGCCATGTTCACGAAGAACATTTGACTCGCATGGCTTAGTCGAACACCGATAGCAGTGACCTCTGGCAGGATCAACCAGAATTGTTGATCACACACATTGGTTCAAAATTTGGAAGTCTATATCGGAATTGTTCAGGAAATTCACTGAGAATTTCTTGCACGCATAAATTCGTTAATTCCTTTCGATAATGAAACACTACCGACCAGAATTAATCGAACTGCCAAATCCAACGTCAGACAAGAAATAACTCCTGTCTCCACTTACGATAAAGCGGTGATTGTCACGCACAACAGTTGTTGTGCGGGAATCACCATAATGCACGTCTTGCTATATATACCTTCCGATTTCGCAAGGCAGGTAACAAAACGAACATTACGGCGAAATTCACCACCATACTCGAGATTGTAATTATACGCCTTCAACGTATATATACTTTCTTATCAACCCACATCATGCAAATAATGAGCGAATATGGACCGATTACGCGAGAACGCCTATGTCCCCGCGAGGATGTATCTAAAGAACGTGATAATATATAAATATATCACACCTATAAAATGAGGAGTGTGTAGAAATTAGTCACAGAAATTGTACTTCAATACAGCACAAAATCTAACGACATATGTTCACAAACTTTAACAATACGCAATGTATAGCAAACACACTTATTCTATGCAACCATAATAATACATATAAAATAAGAAGCTTAAAGAGGAATCAAACTGTCACCTAATAGCAGCGATTTCGAAAACCCTGAAAGCAGCACAACCAGAGTGCGTACACCTCGTAAGGACCAAGGAGAGGTATTGGCTGTAGTAGAGAATATGCTTGGTGCTAATCGGGTGAAACTTAGGTGTATGGACGGTGTTGTAAGAATGGGGAGGATCCCAGGTTCGATGAAGAAAAAAACATGGATAAGAGAGGGAGATATAGTCATAGCTGTACCCTGGGATTTTCAAGACACTAAGGCAGACGTCATATGGAAGTATACACGCCCACAGGTTAACTGGCTTGAACGCAAAGGATTTTTAAAGAGCCGATAAAATATGAAAAAAGCTATCGAAGACCAAATCAAAACCATGGACACGCTAGTTGATAGCGGCAGGATCAAAAAGAAAGATAGCGAAAAGACAAAAGTCACTGAAAATGTTTTTGATGAAGCAACATTAAAAGCATTATACACACTTTCCAACAAAGGTATAATAGAAGCTTTAGGAGGGTCTATAAGCACAGGAAAAGAAGCGAATGTATTCCTAGCAGATGGCCGGGAAGATAGCCTTGCAGTCAAAATATATCGTATCAATTCCAGTACTTTCAACTCAATGGAAGATTATATACTGGGAGACCCACGCTTCAGAGACATACGACATACAAAAAAAGAGATAGTTTTTGCCTGGACAAAAAAAGAATACCGCAATCTACTACGAGCACATGAAGTAGGGATAAAGGTCCCAAAGCCTGTCTTAACTGAGAGGAATATACTTGTAATGGAATTTGCTGGAAAGGACGAAAAACCATATCCGCTCTTAAAAGACGTGCAACTGGAAGAGGCAACTGCCAAAAAAGTATATGATATACTCAGGGACTATATTAAAAGGCTCTATATGGATGCAGAACTTATACACGCAGACCTGAGTGAATATAACGTGCTAATTGAGACCGAAGAAATGGAGCCGATATTGATAGACATGGGACAGTCAGTAACTCCTGAACACCCAAAGGCTGACCAATTCCTGCGCAGGGATATCCAGAACATTGTACGTTATTTTAAAAAATACGGAATAAAATCCGATGAAAATGAATTTTATACATTCGTGACAAAAGATAAAAAGGAGCATAACCATGACTCACATTAAAGTACCACAGGACAGAATAGGAGCAATAATCGGCCCAAAGGGAGAGGTCAAAACCCTCATAGAGCAATTATCAACAGCTACTATAGCCATTGATAGTGAGAACGGTACTGTGGAGATAATACCCGGGGAAGACCCTATTCAATCTATGAGAGCACCGGATGTCATCCAAGCCATAGCTAGAGGGTTCAACCCAGAAAAAGCCATGGTATTGATGGATGATGAGATGATGATGCTTGAAACCATAGATCTGTCAAATTCTGCAGGTACCCCCCAAGAGATGATACGTCTAAAGGGTCGTATCATAGGAAAGGCCGGAAAGACTAGAGAGATAATGGAAAGCATGATTGGCGTAAAAATTTCCGTTTATGGAAAAACTGTAAGTGTCTTAGGTACCCCTGAACAGAATCAAATAATTAGAACCGCCATCGAGATGTTGATAGGTGGTGCAACCCACGGCCAGGTATATGGACTCCTGGAAAAGAAAAAACAAATGTTGATTCGATCTCAACTTTAGAGATTCCACAGACATAGCCGGAGGAAAGGAATGAGAGGATATGTTAACCGTGCAGAACTCAAAATGATCGCAATATTCGGATCGATACTGCTACCTATAGCTATCCTCTGTTATGAGAACAAGATAAGCATTGGTTCCATAACCTCTTTTCCACTTTTTGTCATGCTTCTCCTCATGTTGGTCACAAGAAACATAGAAATACCAATAACCAGCATGCGCACTAGAAAAGCCGAGCTCCTTTCCCAGAATGCTCTTGTTCTAGAAAAAATATACAGTGTGCCCGTATCAGAAGAACTCATAACTCCTAAAGAAAGAGTATTTGATACAAAATTGACTATAAATTTTGCAGGGGTGATTATCCCCTTAGTAGCTGTTGTATACTTGCTGATAACAGGACCAATCACCGAATCCTTAGAAATTGCCCTGATAATCACTGTGATCACATTTCTTGCATCAGAGATGATAGATGGAGTTGGGATAGAGATACCCGACTATATCGGAATAATAGCATTCCCCCTTGCATTAATACTTTCTCCAAATAATGCAGACAGCGTTATCTTCACTTCAAGCATATTAGGAATACTGGCAGGATATATAGCTTCTCTGCTAACGCTAGATGGGGAAAAAAATGGAAGTGCATATATTAGCATAGGAGGTACGGGAAGCTTTAAAGCTATTTATGTTGTAGCGTTGATATCAAGCCTCATATCATACTATACCTAAATCCCGTTCCGTACGACGCTGATCTATTTTGTCTTGTAAGATCTTTTGAGGAATGTTTAATGCTCGGTATTTAGCAATGCCTGTAGCAGTGAACCTAAAAGGTTGTGGAGTGCGCTCTATGCACGTAGCCCTCATTTTCTGTATTGCCATTACAGGCATTGGAGTAGTATCGATATCGTTTGTCTGAATGAAATCAAGGAAAACAATGCCATCTCCCAGAAAATCATAGTCATCAAAATGTTTTTCCTCTATGCCATGCGTCTTTTCGGTTACCAACAATGAAGTTATCTTCTCCTTTTTAAGCAATCTGTGCAGAGCACGCCATGAGGTTGACCTCCTGAACTCATCAGGAGCCGTAAATACATTAAGAGAATCAAATACAACCCTATCAGGTTTATGGGATTCGATAATTTCGATCATCTCTTCAGAAGTGAGCATAGATATACCGAAAACCTCCAGATAGCCATCATCAATATACTTACCTATGTCCCAGCCAAATCTCATGAAATGTTGTACTAGCTGCTGAGCCCTTTCTTCGAATGAGAAGAAAATGCATCGCTCACTATTCTTTGCACCTTCCATTAGGAATTGCATACAAAAAGTAGTTTTACCTGTCCCTGGAGGTCCTGTTACTATAATTGAAAAACCCTTTGGGAAACCTCCCTCAAGAAATTCGTCCAATCCAGGTACTCCAGTAGGAACTCTTTTGAGTAACCTGTCAATGTTTTGTGTATCAAGTTTAGCCTTGAATCGACTGTTATCCAGATTGAGTAAAGCTTTCTCTAATACTACGTTTTTAGCACCTAGGTCCTTCTCATATCTTTCAAGAACCTTAATAGCATCGCTGCTTAGAGTAGTATGAATAGCGAACTTGGATTTCATCACAACACCATGAACATAATATATGTATTATATATTTAAAAGGTTATGGTTTTATGCTCATGGAATCCTCAATGATGGCCACTAGTTGCCATGTACTTTCCTGTTCCGGGCAAGAAATTTCCTCGCCCACGGGGGGCCGATATCTCGCCATCCCATATAACATTACCCCTTGATATCGTAATATCGGGGAAGATAGCTTCAACCCCTTCAAAGGGAGTCCAGCCCACCTTTCCATGCAAAAGTTCGCCTTTTATAGTAGTAACCTTTTTTGTGTCCACAATAATGAGGTCAGCATCAAAACCTACTTTTAACCTGCCTTTAGAATGCCTGTCCAGACCAAATATCCTGGCTGGAGCAGCACTTGTGGCATCTACCATACGCCCCAGCGGAAGAAGATTCTTTTTCACTGCCATGAGCATCAAAGGCATTAAAGTTTCCACTCCTGGAACTCCTGATGGAGCTGTCTTTATGTCCATGTCTTTTTCACTTTCACAATGAGGAGCATGATCTGATGCAACAATATCTATGGTTCCGTCATTCAGTGAGTTCAGGAGAAACTTCACACTTCTGCGGTCCCTGAGAGGTGGGTTCATTTTACCATAACAACCCAGTCTTTCCCAATCCCGGGTAGAAAGGAAAAGATGATGAGGTGTGACCTCACATGTGATAGGTGATAGACTTTTTTCCCGTGCAATATACCTGTCTCTGCCTAGCACACCCACAGACTCAAAAGCACTAACATGGCAGATGTGACCTCTTGCACCGGTCTTCCTAAGAAGATCCACGACTTTTTGCACTGCTGTAGCCTCGCATATATTAGGCCTTGCTCTTGAATGAGAAGAAGGTGACATATCATTTTTTAATAAAGCCTCACATTCCAAGCGGATGGTATCATCTTCTGCATGAATGACCGCAATTGCCCCTAATTCATTCAATATTCCTAAGGCCTTTTCAAGTGTTATCTCATCGATGTTTAGACCCCCGGTGGATTCAGCCATAAATATCTCACCAAATGCTGTGACCCCTTCCCCCCACAACTCTGTTAATTTTTCAATGTTGTTTGTGACTCCTCCGTGGATACCAAAATCTACAATGGATTTACGAGATGCAAGCTTGAGCTTTTCTTCAAAGGATTTTTTGTCAATTGTGGGAGGAATAGTATTAGGGTGGTCCACCACCGTTGCTATACCGCCTGCCGCTGCAGCACATGAGCCAGTATACCAGTCTTCTTTGTGAGTCAGCCCTGGCTCTCTGAAATGTACGTGGACATCTATCCCTGCAGGAAGAACTAGAGAACCTGCTGCATCTATTACCTCACCAGCTATGACATCGGCTTCTTTTGCTATCTTGATGACCTTTCCTTCATCTATTACTATTTCTGCAGGCTGAAGATAATTGTCATAAAATATCTTGGCATTCTTAATAAGTAGATCTGGCATGTTTATTATTATTTCAATTACCCTATTTGGTACTTTTGTTCTTTATAGAGAATTGGTTGCATTGAAACAACTAAATTTACTTTGTTGCTGATCAAAGTAGAATAAATTATGAAAATTATAGTTGTTAACCTCTTGTTTGAAACTTATAGTATTGACGTAACTACCTATTGAATTTGATTTTACCGTTCATAAGTTACAAACCATGAGTGTTTAAGTATAAATTAACTATATAGAAAATATGAACAATATAGCACCCCATAGAATGTATAGAGCAATATATTGTATTTACAGAATACTTATCTACAGATATAGTATGTTCAGATTGAAAAACACAAATAAAGAGGAGACAAATCATGTTCAAACGAACAAGACTTTACAAAACACTTATCCTTATAACTGTGTTCCTTGTTATAGGGTTCACATTTGCAGGGATTGGCTGTGTAGATAACAATAAAGAAGCTGGCACCACAGAAGACACATCAAGTGCTTCTGAAGATACGACTGATGAAAAAGGCATCATGATAAAAGGATCTGACACTGTGCTTCCACTGTCTCAGGCAGAAGCTGAAGAGTTTATGCTCAAGAATGCTGACAAAAGTATAACAGTAATTGGCGGGGGTTCAGGAGTGGGAATAGCTGCTCTTATAGATGGTGAAATAGAAATAGCCATGGCTTCCAGGTCAATGAAAGACTCAGAAATAGAGCAAGCAAAACAAAAAGGTATCAATCCACTAGAAACCACAATTGGATGGGATGGAATTGCAGTTGTTGTACATCCAGAGAACCCTGTAAACCAATTGACTTTCGCACAGCTAAAAGCCGTCTACGATGGAAATATAAGTAACTGGAAAGACGTTGGCGGTGAGGACAGAAAAATTACTGTGATCAGCCGTGATAGTAGCTCAGGCACATATGAATACTTCAAGGAAGAGGTTCTTGGAGAAAGCGAATACCGCCAGGATGCTCTTGTTCAACCTGCAACCGGAGCCATCGTCCAGGAAACAGCCCAGAACAAAGGAGCTATCGGATATATAGGGTATGCATATGTAGATAACAGTGTGAAGGCTCTTGCACTTGATGGAGGAGATGGGATATTCGTGCCCGCAACCCAAGAAAAGATCCTCAGGGGAGAATACCCATTGGCAAGGAAGCTATTTTACTACACTAACGGCGAACCCCAGGGACTTACAAAAGAATTTATGGATTATGTGATGAGTGCCGAGGGGCAGTCAATAGTTTCTGAGGTAGGGTACTTCCCTGCAATCTAATAAGATCAAGAAAAAGGATCTGAAATGACAACTGGACATTACAGAGAAAAAGCGATCGAATCTCTGCTATATCTCTCAGCAGTTACAGCAGTAGTTATCCTTCTCCTCATCTGTATTTTTTTATTTAAAGATGGGCTTGCTCTATTCCAGAAATACCCATTAATAGAATTCCTTACAGGTACGCGGTGGTACCCTACATCCCAACCACATCAGTTCGGATTGCTGCCGTTACTATTCGGGTCAATAATAGTTACATTTGGAGCTATTGTTTTAGCAGTACCTCTCGGAATTGCAGTGGCTATATACATTTCAGAGCTTGCGGGGGCAAAAGAAGCAGATGTGCTTAAACCTGTTATAGAGATCCTCGCCGGGATTCCTTCAGTTGTGTATGGATTCTTCGGCCTTGTAGTCCTAGTCCCACTACTTCAGAACACGTTAGACCTCCCTACAGGACAAAGTGCACTTGCTGGTTCTATAATATTAGGAATAATGGCATTACCTACGATCATATCCATTTCTGAAGATGCAATCAGCTCAGTACCCCGCGCAATAAAAGAAGGCTCTCTTGCCCTGGGTTCTACAGAATGGCAAACTATTTACAAAGTAACAATCCCTGCTGCCCTGTCTGGAATATCTGCTGCTGTGATGCTGGGCATTGGAAGAGCCATAGGGGAAACAATGACAGTGATGATGGTCACAGGAAACACTGCAATAATACCTGGTTTCCCGGATGGGCTTTTTGCCCCTGTGAGGACTATGACTGCCACCATTGCATTGGAAATGGGAGAAGTACCACAAGGCAGTGAACATTTCTATGCACTCTTTGCAATAGGTTCCATACTGTTCATAACCACTTTAATGACCAATATTATTGCAGAATACATAAAAAGAAAATATAGATTCAACCTGGGGGCAGGACAATGACAAGTAAAGCGAAACGTGATCAGAGGATAGCTTTTTCCTTTCTAAAATTAGGAACTGCCCTGGTAGCAGCGTTGGTTGCAATAATACTTCTGCAAATAATCATAAATGGATATAGTGTCCTTAGCATCGATTTCCTCACAGAGATGCCCAGGAACAGAATGACAGAAGGCGGGATATATCCTGCTATATTGGGAACAGTATATCTGATAATTGGATCGATGATTGTAGCTTTACCTGTAGGGATACTATCTGCTATATACCTCAATGAATATGCACAACCGGGTAGAACCAAATGGGTCATAGAAATGGCTATAATCAACCTTGCAGGAACACCATCCGTTGTGTTTGGACTTTTCGGACTTGCGATGTTTGTGAAGTATCTGGGATATGGAGCGTCATTGATAGCTTCAGCGCTGACCCTTGCACTAATGGCTCTACCGATCATAATCAGAGCAAGCCAGGAAGCACTGATAACTGTACCCGAAGAATACCGCTATGCTTCACTGGCACTTGGAGTCACTAAATGGCAGACTATCAGACAGGTCGTACTGCCTCCTGCTATTCCAGGAATGATAACAGGCATTATCCTTGCAGTAGGTAGAGTTGCAGGAGAGACCGCACCTATATTGTTAACAGGAGCTGCGTATTTCCTTCCAAGGCTCCCTGATTCAATATACTCCCAATTCATGGCACTTCCTTATCATTTGTATGTAATTGCAACTGCTGGCACCAATATAGCTCAAACAAGACCTATACAATATGGTACTGCACTGGTACTGCTGGCCATAGTCCTAAGTTTCAACATGATAGCGGTCATGATAAGGAGACATTATAGAAGAAAGCTCAGAAATTAATAAAGAGGTAAGCAGATGTCAGAACCTAATAAAGGAAACCATACCGAGATAGAAGTAAGAGGGCTTAATCTATGGTATGGTGAAAACCATGCACTTCACGATGTTTCTATTGATATACCTAAGAACAGTGTTACAGCCTTAATAGGGCCTTCTGGATGTGGAAAATCTACATTTCTAAGGTGTCTTAACAGAATGAATGATCTTGTAAAGAATTGTCGGATACAAGGCAGCGTAAAAATAGACAATAAGGACATTTACTCCAAGGATATTGATGTAGTGGATCTAAGAAAAAGAGTAGGCATGGTGTTCCAGAAACCAAACCCATTTCCGATGTCTATCCAAGACAACATTGCGTATGGACCTAAAATACACGGTGTTGCTAAAAAAGACATCGATGGAGTGGTAGAAGATGCCCTAAGATCAGGAGCTTTGTGGGAAGAAGTTGCCGAAAGATTGACAACATCTGCTCTTGATCTAAGTGGAGGACAACAACAAAGACTATGTATTGCAAGAACCCTGGCTGTTAGACCAGAAGTAATATTATTTGATGAACCTTGCAGTGCCCTTGATCCAATATCCACCTCCAAGATAGAAGAGCTTATAATGGAGCTCAAAAAGAAATATACCATAGTGATAGTCACACATAATATGCAACAGGCTGCAAGGATATCAGATCACACTGCTTTCTTCCTCACAGGGGATATCATAGAATATGGCAAAACTGAGCAGATATTTGAGAATCCGAAGATGAAACCGACAGAAGATTACATCACTGGAAGGTTCGGGTGAATACATGTCAAGAGAAAAATACCAGAGAAACCTGGAGATTTTGAGATCTAACACAGTAGAAATGGCTGTGACCTCACTGAATATGATCAAAAACTCTACAACATCTCTCCTAACACTGGACAAGGAACTTGCAGAAGAAACTATTGCAATGGATGATATCGTAGACGAACATGAGATGATAATCGATAAGTGCGTATCAAGTCTTATAACTCTTCAGCAACCTATGGCTGGAGACATGAGACTTATAACTTCGTGTCTTACTATTGCCATAGATCTGGAGAGATTAAGCGATCTTGCCAGCAACATTGCATGGGTAACCTTGGAAGTAGAAGGAGGAATTACTGATGTTGAGCCACTGTTGTCAAGGATATCCTCAATGAGCGATATAGCAGAAAAGATGCTTGAGGATACAATTGTGGCATTCAAGAACTCAGATGCCAAACTGGCTAAAAAAATAGCAGAATATGATGATAAATTAGATGAGCTCTTCTTTGAAAATGAGAGACAATATATAGAGATAATGAACAAGAATAACACCATTATCAGTGATGCTTCACACCTGTTATTTGTCCTGAGATACCTGGAACGTATAGGCGACCATGTATGCAATATATGCCAAAGCATAGTATATCTGGCAACAGCCGAAAGAGTAAGGCTGAACTGATCAGAAATCAAAGAGCGAACTTTGTGAACCACTGTTGGGTGGTTGCCCCCCTATATCCGACGTCCTTGGCACTGATCTCCGTATCTTTTTTTCAGAGGGGCCGGCTGTAAAATCTGACAGGCCGGTCTGCTTTGAATCATAATCAAGGTTTACAAGGTCTACACCGAATACTCCCAGGATCCTCTCCACAGGAGGAAGGATCTGTTTCTTAACATAGTAATCAACATCAATGGGCACATTGTTCTCACGGACATATTCCGGATCCTCGGCACGGTTCACGAATAGATCTTTACCTGCAATAATGACAAAAGGTATGCGCTCACCCACAGGCGGCAGAGAACCGGTTCTCTGCTCCATCTTCTCAGCTACCGTAATATGAGGTTGTTTGTTCTTATAGTGTTCACGCCTCTTGGAGTACATGCGCGTCATCGTCAGATCATCTATAATATCCCTATCCTTTGTGACATCCAGGTTACGTATAGAATCTACTACTTTTCTCACATGCTGCACTGCTGCCTCTACTTCACCTGCCTTAAGCACTAGCTCAAGTACTCTGTTCAACGTCTTGGATGTGAGTTCACACCAGTCTCTGCGGACGGTTTCCATACCTTTTACCTTTATACCATCTTTCCAGCCATCTCCAAAGCGCTCGAATACCCAGATAGCATACCTTTTTTTTGCTATGAAAAGAGCACGTTTTGCTATGGACTCAAACTCCAGTTCCATTGGATCTGGCAAAGAAGCCGAAACTATGCCTGAGATCTTCTTACCTACAAGCTCTGCATCTTCAAGTGAGATCTCAGTTTTTCCTGTGCATTGCACAAAGACACTATCAGTATCCCCATATACTACTGAGAGAGAAATGTCCTTGTTCAGAGGGTCGGATGCTATCTCACTTTGTAGATAGGAATTGCCATCCTTAAGGTAAATAGTGTGTATAGTATCCTCTATAAGTGAACGTGTGGTAAGGATATTCTCCCTGCCAAAGCTTGTGACAGCATTAGCCAGAGTTAGACTGTACAGACGTGCACGGGTATAACCTGCATACCCATAAAAGCTGTTCAGCAATATTTTCATGGCAAGCTGGGTTGCATCAAGAGCCTTGTATTCATCCTCATTGGATATGTCTTTCATGCGCTTCTTGGTCTCTATCCTTCTGTTGAGCAGATTTTCCAGGATAGCAGGCATGATCCCTTTTGAAACGTCTGCGGTTACAAATCTTCCACCTGATGGCGGAGTAATGGTCTCCCCTTCTCCTGGGATATCTTTCTCAACGACGGTTGAATAGCAGAGATTGTGGGCCATCATTATAGTGGGATAGAGGGACTTGTAGTCTAATATCACTACGTTTTCAAGAAGTCCTTTTTTAGGCTCCAGTACTTCACCTCCCTTCAAACCTTCGCTGTTCTTGTTCCTGGAATAGACTAGATTGTCATCAGGTTTGGGAGGTATCACTCGATCCCTAATGCGGCATTCACGCAGCAAAAGGTTCTCCACCATAGACGTCTGGCCGCCATCAATGACTTCCTGTAAGAGGGAACCACTTACCCTGGAGATGGCTATGTACCTGTCAAGTAACTGGAGTTTCATGACCAACTCCATGGCAAGTTCTGAGTCGCGTCTTGCATAATCTATGAATTTGAGAAGTTTTTCTCCTTCATCGTTCCAGTGATCCTCCATTTCTGAAGGCGCCACATCAAGTTTTTCCCGGTCCAGCAGCTCTTTGGCTACATTACGCAAGGTGTATCTCTTTAAACTGAACTGGCTGCGGACAAGAGGAAGGACATCGACCACAACCCTCCCTGCCATGGAGATCATGGTCATTGTTCCGATCTTCCGGTAGCTCATTGGCCTCCCGTCACGCCCTGAGCCAGAGTTTATATTAGTTCCAGAGTCTGCAAGGAACTTGATCCGGTCACTAATGTAAGGAATATCGAAATCGTTGATGTTGTAACCTATTAGTATATCCGGGTCATAGTCCCTGAGTATCTCAAAGAACCGCTTTAACATGGACTCTTCGTTTTGCAGTGACTCTACATCAGGACCAGCCCCTGAGACAGGCTTTGCCACAAGTACAATGGAATCGTGACCATTGTAGGCTGGAGCAAATGTGAGACTGATCATGATCACAGGAGACTCATCCGGAGAAGGCATTGAGCCGCCTATTGGCAGACATTCGATATCAAAGGAAAGGAACTTAAGAGGAGCATTAGGTAGCTTATCCACTTCAGCAGGCTGCCTGTCTAAGCAGACGGTGTCACAATAGATCTTACCCCCCTGATGGGCTTCCTGAGAGGGGGAAACAGATACCCAGCCCATGCCATGCAGTTCCCTGTCTATCAAAAAGCGGTTCCGGAACAGTATGTCCGTTTCGTATACCTCCATGACTCCGGGGATCTGCAGTATATCATCACGGATCTCAGGAACATGCCTTGGCTCATAGGTCGTGACCTGTATCATGGACTTTTTGGACTTCTGGTACCCTACTGGCTCAAACCGCTGGACGATCTCGACATTCTTGACCACGTCAAAACGTTCCTTGATGAGCTTGCAGATCAGGTCAAGCTCATCGGAAGCATTCACATAAAAATATGGTTCAAACCCCGGCACATAACAGCAGACACTCTTACCATCCTCAGCTCTGCCAAAGAGGCGCACAACAGGAGCAGTATCTTCGGTTACATAGTCAGCATCCAGGATCTGAAAGTTCATGAGCCTATGTAACTTCTGACAGCATATATGGTTTACGCGATAAGAGATAGAAATAATTGAGAAAGACTTAAATAAAATGATTAAAATATTTTTGTCAAATGTGACTAAATATGCAAACAATAAGAAAAAATTAGATTAAAACTCTGAATTAAAAATTAGTGCCCGGAGCGTGACTCGAACACGCGACCTCCAGATATCTCAGGAGATTTGGACGCACTCGTTAATTTTCCCTATGAGTCTGGCGCCCCAACCGACTAGGCTATCCGGGCATGTGTAGCATGTAGATGGGTATTTTCATATTAAAGCGTATCGATTGAAGTTACATGTGAAAAAAACATAGAGGCTTAGGACATATTCAATATCCAGTAGCCTTTGCAAAATTAAGACCTACAGCAGGGTCCTCAGAATTTCCTCCAATGATGAAGACTAAGCTATCATTATTCCAGAAATACTTGTATCTGGGAACCTGTTTACCACCTATAATAGAATAGCTCATGCTCCTGGTAGCTTCATGACCAGTTAATTCAATATTTTGTAATGTATCGTTGTTTTGGAGAACGTTGAACGTACCCTTGTAGTTTGTAAGGAAAGACTCTGCTGACATAGCATCTGCGAACTCTATCACTGTGAGGTAATAATCCAAACTTGGACTCTTGTAGATACCTTCAGCAGCTTCTACGACATTTTCTGCTTGAGCATATTCCTTACTCACAGCATCTGCAGTTACTGGTTTAGTACCAAGGTATTCAAAGTCTGCAGGGATGTTCTTAATTACCACAAGTTCAGAAACACTTTCTACAGGGATAGCCGGGCCATCAGAGGAATTATTGCTATTATCGCTCCCTTTGAATATGCAGCCAGAGAAACCCATGAACAATACTACGAAAACCAACACCAAACTTAACTGTTTCTTCATGGTATTACCTCGGATGTAAATACTCCGCTAATAAATATTCATTGTTTATTAAATTGAGGTCCTATCAAAGAAGATGAAGGACATTTAATAGAGATATCAAAAAAGAGATAAAAGAAGGGTTTAATCCCTTCTCAATTTATTTTAGTTCCTTCTTACAAGGTATGCAACTGCTAGGAGACCAGCGACTGCGAAGATCGCTTCAAAGCCTGGAGTTCCTGCTGGTTCTTCAACTGGAGTCTCGTTGACTGGAGTCTCGTTACCTGGAGCAACTGGAGTTGTTGGAGTCTCTACAACAGTTGGAGTACCTGGTGTGGTTGGAGTCTCGTTGCCCGGAACGGCTGGAGTCTCGTTGCCTGGAGTCTCGTTGCCTGGAGTCTCGTTGCCCGGAACGGTAGTTCCATTGCCACCGATGGTGTACTCAGCATATGGATAGTAGCGGAGTGCATCAGCATCTGCAACCTTGAAGAACATGTTTCCAGCGAGTGCTATATCCTTGTTCTTGCTAAGGGTCATAGAACCATCATTCTTGAGTTCAATATAGTTGTCGCCGATGGTTGTAACCTCAAGTTCGCCGAAAGTGTCATCGCTCTCGATTACCATTGGTTCATTGGATATGAGCCACATACCTTCAACAACTGCAAGGCTGTCTACCTGACCCTGGAATACTTCCTGGACATGGGCTCTCATGATGACTACATCATCTTCGCCGCCTACATCATCCTCTTCGTAGTCCCAGGTGCTGTTCTCAACATCTGTGTCAGTTACTGTAAGGACCTGGTCATCAAGGTATGCGCCGTCCTTGGTCAGCTCGAGCCAGACCTTGTTACCATCAACGTCTATCTGCTTGGGTGTGAGTGCATAGCCTTCACCAAGGTCAAGGGTCTGACCCACTCTCAGAGTGTACTTGTCGTCGTTGTCAAGCAGGAGCTTGGACAGAACATCCGGCTGGCCGTTCACTGGTACATATTCTTCTGCAAGGAAGCCCATCTTGGAGTACTGGCCTGCCCAGTCAGAGAACTCATAATCTACACTCTGCATAGTTGAGGTGTATACAAGAGCACCATCTGCGATATTCCTGCCTTCGCTGACTATAACATTCATTTCTTCAGATGCTACGTTTGCGTCGATATCATAATAGAAGCCTGCGAATGAACTTGCATCCCAGTCGAAACTGCCGGTTGCAACTGAACCCCTTACTGGATAGGTGCCTGGTTCAGTGACCTCTTTGAAGAAGTAGAACCTGACATCATCGGAGTCAGCGACCTGGATCTTTACATCGCCTGCGAGTGCAATTTCCTTGTTCTTGGTGAGTGCTATTGAACCATCGTTCTTGAGTTCAATATAGTTGTCGCCGATGGTTGTAACCTCAAGTTCGCCGAAAGTGTCATCGCTCTCGATTACCATTGGTTCATTGGATATGAGCCACATACCTTCAACAACTGCAAGGCTGTCTACCTGACCCTGGAACACTTCATTGACATGGACTCTCATGATGACTACATCATCTTCGCCGCCTACGTCATCCTCTTCGTATTCCCAGGTGCTGTTCTCAACATCGGTGTTAGTTACTGTAAGGACCTGGTCATCAAGGTATGCGCCGTCCTTGGTCAGCTCGAGCCAGACCTTGTTACCATCTACATCGATCTGCTTGGGTGTGACTGCATAGCCCTCTCCGAGGTCAAGGGTCTGACCCACTCTCAGAGTGTACTTGTCGTCGCTGTCAAGCAGGAGCTTGGACAGAACATCCGGCTGGCCGTTCACTGGCACATATTCCTGTGCAAGGAAGCCCATCTTGGGGTACTCTCCTGCCCAGTTATCGTATGTGTAGCCTACTTCCTGGATAGTGGATGTGTATATAAGTCCGTTGTCCCTGATGGTCCTTGGATCATCAACCAAGGCGATCCTCATGGTCTCGGAACCAATGTCGTCGTCAATATCATAATAGAATCCTGCGAATTCGGTATAGTCGAAATCCACAGTAATTTCACTTAATCTAGCACCGCTGAACACCGGGCTTCTGACCTCCACGGTGTTTACAGAAGTTGCTGCGCTTGCGGCTGAAACGAATACAGCCATCAGCATAAGTGCGGCAATTGTTACTGCTGCGAATTTATTCATTATTTTCCTCCGTTAGTTTGTATTAGATCTAAGAGTGAGGATCATTGGATCAGAACGCTTATGCGCTCTCAGATCGTCATCAGGAGAACGTCAAGTTCGCCCATTGACGAAGTTCTCATCATCACCCTCTTAATCCCGTCATATTGGACTACAAGAGCCTATTAACTAATTTCCCTTTAAATCTTTTGTGGTCTTAAATTCATTATTTACCACGTAGAAAAGATAAGTATCGATGTATTTAACGGGAAATGTCGAACTATGACATATTGACCTCCTGGAAGAACGACACACAAAAAAGTGCATTTAATAGATTGTCGAATAGATTAGAATAATTTGCTAGATATTTTTCCATCATCATTATAATTACCTCAACACATTTATATCTTCTCAGATATATTATAAATACAAAACATAAAGTACAAAACGAGGCGAAACACAAGATGTTTGATGGCGCTATATCTGAAGAGATAAAGATGGAAGAAGGCCCTAACAGAGTGAGGACTGGCATACCCGGATTTGATGAACTCTGCGGGGGGGGACTTATAAGGGACAGGACATATCTGGTTTCGGGCACATCCGGAGCAGGAAAGACAAATTTTTCC
This sequence comes from Methanomethylovorans hollandica DSM 15978, assembly GCF_000328665.1. Taxonomy (NCBI): domain Archaea; kingdom Methanobacteriati; phylum Methanobacteriota; class Methanomicrobia; order Methanosarcinales; family Methanosarcinaceae; genus Methanomethylovorans; species Methanomethylovorans hollandica. Next base: position 211,342 of record NC_019977.1, on the reverse strand, counting down.
ATCCAGTTCATCTATAATGGCATTACAAAATATGGTGAGAACGGCATCATAGTTGCAACTGAGGAAAGGCCGGAGCAGATACGTGAGAACGTACTGAAATTTGGATGGAACCTTGAAGAATTAGAAGATGAGAACAAGCTTGCTATCATTGATGCTTGTTCCACAAAGATCGGTATACCCTCGCAGGAGAAATATGTGGACATTCGGCCCTTTGATATTCGTTCCCTTATGGACCAGATCATTACTACTCAGGAAGAGATCAATGCCCGAAGGGCTCTTGTAGATTCCACGACCTCTATAAGTTTTTATCTGCAAGATCAGGCAAAAATCCGTGTGGAGTTGCTAAAGCTCAGCACCACCCTTGAAGTAATAGGACTTACTTCTATGATGACCTGCGAGGTAATAGATGAATCAATGCCCTCAAGGTTCGGAGTTGAAAATTTCGTTACTGATGGAACCATTGTGCTATACTATAAGAGACATGAAAACGTACGCATGCGCAGTATGGAAATATATAAGATGCGTGGGTCTGACCATAGCAAAAAAATCCATCCATATGAGATCACACCTGATGGTTTTGTTATCCACCCGCATGAAGAAGTCTATTCAACGGTCTGAGTTCAAAGGTCAGGATACGTTTCTTCGTTACCACACTCAAAGCACTTGTAGATCACCAGTTGTCTTCTAAAATTGTCCTGCCTCTTAATGGCAGGATACCTTCACAGATTCACTTTTCCTTCACATAATGGACATCTGTAAAGCAGTTATATCACCTGATGTCATACATAGACATCAAATAATATAATTAAATTTATTATATATTTTTAACTGATGTAGAAATGTGAAAATCTGGATCTACACAAGATCCAACTGCAAAACTTCACCTGCCTGCACAGCATTCTCCGTAACACTGATCTCCTTGGGAGACCTGCTCTTGTCTCCAATGAGGGTGTATGGTAAAATCGCATAAGTTGAAGAATTACTGCCCTGTGTAGAGTAAGCCAGAACGAGGGAGTAAGTACCATCTTGATCCGCGACCGCAGAATTGTAGTAGTCAAATTTCCTTTCCCGGTTGCTGACAAGAGTAGTTGCTCCATAAACTGTTTCTCCGGGTTCAGCTTTTCCTGTAATGATCACCCCAGGCACGTACTCGAATACTTTTACATATTTAACTTCGGGGTCATTGGTAACGGTTGTATTGGACTCGTATAACAAACGATAGTTACCGGAACCACTGCCATCATAAACATGTAACTTAACAAGCATTGAGTTCTTAAATTTGTCATTTTCTACTTTTGTGGTAACTGTAGATGAACCTTTAGGGGCTGTTTCTTCATCAAAGAAACTATCATAGTCTTCACCAGCAAGTTTAGCAATACCAAAGAATTTACCTTTGACCATTGAGATATCTGTTAGCAAATATTTTACTTTTCTTGCATCAAGAATACTTGATGCAGCTGAATCATTCTGGGAGAGGAAAAAGACAGCTGTTTCCCTTACACTCGGCTGGAAGTTGTTGGTAACTACTGGCCTTTGGGATCTGTAAATAATCCAATTACCGAAGTCCCACCAGCTTAATATTCCATACTCAGGGGTTTTCATAGGATCATTGTAATAAGAGGTAACTGGAGTATTCACTTTGACCCAGTCCAGTGTTTCTTCCCAATCAGAGGGCATAATGGAAGGATTTGACACTGCAGCCACTGATATTAAAAAACCTGGCAGTAATAAAACTCCAAGCGCTAAAATCAATGGCACATTGTTATGAGTTTCCTGTACTTTTTTGCGCTTTCCACCATGCTCCTTGACCACTTTTGGTATAATCCATGAGTGCAACTGCCCCATAAAGTAACCTGACATAACTGCTACATTCACTGATAACAGATACATGAAGCGTCTTTGAGAGAAAGCAAGTGCAAAGACAATAATCGACCATACAACAAAAAAGGCGACCTCCGGATTTTTTGATGGATCACACTTACGTAAGATAAACAGAAAAGACACCAGAGTAACAAAGAAGAACAGACCAAAGCCACCCCAGACCGAACCCAGAGTGAAATTTCCATACTGGTCCCAGAAGAGAGGTAACGCTTCATTGATAGTGCTAAGGTTTTCAGCAAAGCCTAGCAAATAACCAATACCTGAAACGATGTTTGAGAAAAAGGTTGGCATCAATGACCATATACCAGTCACTGCAACGGCAATAAAGAAAAGGATAGCAAAAGGATAATGCAACCATTTACCCTTCTTACCAATTAGATAAGATAAAACCCAACATATGAATACGAATAAGAGCATTGACAAAATGTACAATACATGGAACCACGAAACAAAAGCTGCACTCAGCTCATAACCTTCTCTTACCATAGATGCTACAAAGGGCAAGATGAATGCAAGGGCAACCAAGTACATCACACATGAGCTGACCAGCAGGTATCCTGAAGGTCTTTTCTGTCTAATGTCAAGAGCCAGTTGTACAGGCACATATAATGCAAAAAGACCTATGAATATAGGAGAACCTGTCCAGGTGAGCACAGAAACTGCAAGTATCATACCAGCAGCTATAGCGTAAAGCACTGAACGGGACCGAACACATGCCAAAAGGTCATTTTTTGTTAATTCCCTGCAAAGATCATAAGAAAAACCTTCCTTAAGTGAGAAAATGAACAAAGTAAAAGCTGTAGTAGAGAGCAAGATCTCAGCAATATGATGATCTGTTGCACCAAACATTGAGACCGCAAGATGAATGGGCATCACTGCTATTACCACTATACTATAAAAACCAACTTTTCTGCTAAAAATACTGGAAGCTGCAAAATACAAAGGTATCAAGGAAAGAGTTCCAAGTATTACTGGAAAAAGTGCCGCAACAAGCTCTATCGTACTAGTACTTGGAGTGCCAAAGCCAACTATTAACACCAGCAAGGAAACTGTCAAATCATAGAGAGGAGGCCAGCTTATGTCAAAACCAAATGGATAGTTGATGTAAGGATCGGACAGAATATGTTCCGGAAAATGCTGTGTAGTATAGAGGATACCTCTCATGTGATAGTAAGAATCATAACTTACAAAGGTAACCCTACCATCCGAGAATAGAGAAGATATTGGAAACAAACGTATGAGCAATGCAAAAAGTATTGTTAAGAATATCTTAGTCCTGACAGAGAGAGAATCGATCATACTCATCCTTTCATCCCTTTTATTCACATTGATTAATTATTAAACATTAAATTTCATTGTATCAGCATTGCCCGCATTTTCTGAAGCATTACAGAAACATCAAATTCTTTAGCTCTATTGATACATGCTTCGCGATACCTGTGGGGATCTGAAGAGATTTCTTTGACACCATTGACAATAGAGGATACTTCGGGATCCACCAACAAACCTGTGACTCCATCTAACACAGTTTCAAGATATCCCCCTTCTTTTACTGCAACCGTTGGTTTGCCTGATGCCATAGCTTCTACAGGTGTCATACCAAAATCTTCATCAAGTGCTGTCGTAATATGCCCTTTACACGTAGCATATAATTCAAGTAGTTTTTCCTCTGAAACACTACCCATCAGTGTTACATTTTTAGGAATTCCGGTAATGAGACTGGCTGCATATCCAGATGCATGATCCCCTGCCGCATAGCCCCCCACAATGATCAATTTTTCATCCGGCATCGCCCTGAAGGCTTCTATCTGCAGTTCTACCCTCTTTTCAGGATAAAGCCTGTTCACAGACAACCAGAAATTCCCATATTCCTTATATCCGAACCTTGAAGTATCGACAGGTGGATATACAATCACAGAATCCCTGTCGAAGTACTTTTGTATCCGTTTCTGAGTATTCATGGAATTTGTGACTATACTAGATACATGAGTAAGATAATACTCCGAGATCTTCCTGTGCACATGTACCCAAATGACGAATGGCAGATATGTAAATACAGATTGGTTTTTACGGTAAACCTTATAAAGATCATAAAAGGCTCTTGTTGGGGTATGGCAATAGTAAATATTTGGCTTGTGCTTTTTTGCTGCAAAGAATGCCCAGTTTCCTGAAAAGATAAAAAGATCATAGTTTTTGGAAAAATCACATGCTGCAAACTTAAAAGAAGCATTTACCTGTTTAAGAGGTGGTATTTTTAATGTCTTTCCAAGACTTATGATCTTGACGTCATCAAAACCCATTTTGATCACTGAATCCATATCCACATCCGTAGTGATCACATCTGCACCTAGTCCTTTTGCAAGTGTCAGGACCAGTTTTTCGCCTCCTCCAATAGCTCCGATGTAATCATGAAAAATAGCAATTTTCATACCCGTGCCTCATAAATATTTTTAAGAATAGATAAAGCCTTGTCCCAGTCATAATCCCGAGATTTCTGAAATGCAGCCTTTGACATGTTTTTATAAGTAGTATCATCCTCAATGATTTTCCACACCGCCTGCGCAATCTCCCTGTCTTCTAAAGATACAACAAAACCATCAACCCCATCCTCAACCAATCCTTGTGCTGCATTATACTTTTCTTTTACAGTAACTACAGGTATCGAACAGGCAAATGCCTCTATTACAACCATCCCAAAGCCTTCCCTCGAAGAAGGAAGTACGAAAACCCTTGAAGCTTTCATTTTTCCGATAAGAGAACTGTAATCCTGAAAACCTACAAATTGAACGTTCTTATAGACCCCTATTTCATTTGAAAGGTCCATAAGTTCTGCTTTTTCAGGACCATCGCCCACAATACAGCAGCTGATATAAGGATTCTCGACTTTTAGAAGATATATGGCTCTTAGGAGAACATCGACATTTTTATCTTTTATAAGCCTCCCGGCAAAGATGACATCATAATGTTTGTTAGCAATTCCATGTGACTTGCAGTCAGCTTCTGAATCTATTTCAGAGATCTCTTTAAGATCAATACCATTTGGAACAACAGAGATGATTCCCTCGGGAACACCCAGCTTTTGGAGCCTTTGTTTGGTCCAGCCCGAAACGGCAATATTATCCCCGGATATCTTTGAAACTGCCTTTTCGATGACTTTTCCAAAAAAACCGGCCTTGCCCATATATTCGTACCAGTAATCATCCCATACTTCATGCCAGGTGTACACTACATGCGCTTTGTTCAATATAGATACAAATTTTACTGTAAAGCATGAAAAATAAGGGAATACGCTTACATCAATCAGATCAAATTTCTCATAACTCAGATGTGGGAACAGTTGCAGAGAGAATAGAATTGCTGTAGAAATGGATCTTCTTCCGTCCACATATAAGTTCCTTGCCTTGCAGACACCGTGCAGGAACATCCCCTCGTATTCAATAACATCTGGACCTTCCCACCACTTGATACCAAAAAGATGGACTTCATGCCCTTTTTCCAGGAGACGTGTGCCCAGTTCATAAATCCTCTTTTCAGCACCGCCCTTCACCCAAGGATAAACTGCATCATACACAAAGGCGATCTTCATAGTGTCACCTATCGGTGTCCATCCCAAGCATCAGGACGCTAAGGAATATAGCTGTGAAGATCATTTGCAAACCTATGGAACCAAATACCATGGCAAATACTGCTGTTTGGATCTGAAAAAGAGAACCATAGCCTGAAATAACCCATGTATAAACTACTTTCAGACCAATAAATAGACCTGCAAGTAAAAAAACCATGCCTGCAAACAGTTCAACTTCAAGCGAATGATAATCCATTATCTTTTTTATGAAAGAATTCTCCTTCACATATAAGCCATTTATATGCCCATATGCACCCAAATAAAGGCCGGTTGCAAAAAGCTGACTACCAATTACTGTCAGCATACTTGCCAATATGAACGAATGAAGCCTGGTCTCAGCCACATTGCCCATACGGGGCAGCGTAAACAGTAAGGCTGCTCCCACTAAAAAAACAAACGTACCAGGCACAAGCAAGAAAGATACCGGACGATAGAGCATCATAAACCTTATATGCCTCCAGCCATCGTGCAAAGACCTGAGCTTGGAAGGAGAATCCCTTACATCATATGATATTGGAACTTCCTTTATCCGCAGACCTTTATCTGCAGCTTCTATGACCATCTCTGAAGCTAATTCCATGCCATGACTCTTGAGGCTCATCTTTTCAAGAGCTTCCCGTGTAAAAGCCCGCATGCCACAATGAGCATCTGAAATAGTTGTACCGAAAAGAGCATTCAACATCCATGTGAGGAGAGGATTACCGATATACTGATGTAACCATGGCATAGCACCCTTTTTGATCTTACCTTTTAACCTGCTGCCAATTACGAAATCTGCCTCTCCTTGCATGAGGATATCAAAGAACTTGGGTAATTCGTTGAGATCATAAGTGTTGTCCGCATCAGCAATAGCGATATATTCCCCAGTTGTCCTTGCAAGCCCCTTAAGATACGCATTCCCATAGCCTCTTACTGAAGGTATGACCACTGCACCCATAGATCTGGCTATTTCTGCCGTTCGATCCGTAGAATTGTCCACCACGATGATTTCACCTTCAAGACCCTTTGACTCGAAAAAGGACATAGCTTTCAGTATGCATGTCCGTATAGTGGATTCTTCGTTCATAGAAGGCATTACAATGGAAACAACTGCCATGCATTCTCATATTACTTACAATTACATATATTTATCATATCATTTAGCCATAAAAAGAGACTTTTATTCAACTGATTATTATTAAGAACTTTAAAAATATGGATCTCCACAACATTGAGTGGGTAAATTCGTAAGGTATTTGGAGCAAAAGCGTGTTCTGACTTACTGAACAGGTCTTGGCAGTCTTTACAACTATGTCACATGATGTGGATTCCTAATTTCAGTAGATACTTGTATACAGTGAATTGTTATTTTATGGGAGGTTGGTGATGTACTGGTGCTGCAATTACCCACACGATGTTGAAGAGAAACCTGAATATCATATCTCTAGATCCAGACAGCATGTGGCCTTAGGAACATGACACCTTGATCAAGGAGAATATAAAGAGAATAAATGCCAGAAGATTGTTTTTTGACGGTATATTCAATCTTGAAATGATGCTGCCTGATCAGTTACAATTAAGAAGGTACCCTTATTCCCTGCTCAAGTATCTGAAGAAGAAAAATATTACATCAGTATTCACAACCCCCAGATCTTCCAGTACCATTACGGAAAATACCAGAATGGATGCAGAATTCCTGATGGACAACATAATCATATTAAGGAATTCAGAAGCAGAAAGAAGATATATGTGCGTATCAAAGAGCAAAGGTACGCAACACAGACTCAACTCTACTGAATATGCGATCACAGAAAGGGGTATCAAAATAAAAGATTGTACCCTCCTGTAAAGCCAGTATCTAGATATTCTGGATCGTCCTTTCTACTGTTGCACCCAGGTCGGTAAGCTTGTAATTAGCTCCCTGTTTTTCCACAAGTTCTTTTTCTACCAGTTCTTCAATGATCTTATCCACAGATGGACGGAAAATATGCATTGTCTTTGCTATGCGTTCTGAGTCCATCTCTTTTTTTGATCCGAGAAGAGATAGTAGCTTCTTCCTGTTATTATTACCAGTAACAAATCCGACAAGTTCTTCCATTGTTCAACCCCTTTCCTTACATTGTTATATTCTGTACTTGATACAATCACTTCTATGTAGATACTCTGATTTAAAGTGTTTCTATCATTATTCATTTTATGGAGGGAATAGGTTTATTAGTACCTACATATTATTAGTCCTTGGCAGGCTAGTCCGGATAGTCCGGCGTCATCTATAACCCGAAATCGCCGATATGCGGGGGACGAAGCCGATGGAAGATGTCTGGATCATCCCCAAACCTGTGGTTTCAACTGAGAAACTCCGTCCTGCTTGGATGATGTTGATTTAAGGGCTTGTTGGAGAACATGTCTTTCTATCTTGATCGTGGGGACCAGTCCAGGCCCGGAAGGGAGCAGACCAACCATGAACAACCGTCGCTTGTAGGGTTGCGGGGTGGAGGCGAGGCTGCAGACCATTTGTGTATGTGAATGATAGCAACCTGAGGCATGCCTGCCACTTTATGGAAAAACGTTAAATACGTGGATAACATTAGGAACGGAAGTCGGGAAAACAGTTCATTTTTCATGACGAGATAGCCAAGCCCGGTATGGCGCAGGATTGCTAATCCTGTGGTGCTACGCACCTCGGGGGTTCGAATCCCCCTCTCGTCGCTTAATTTTATGATATATACCTTACTGGATATGAGAATATGACAGAAAAAAAGGTCATTCTTCATATGGTCCGAAAAGAGAAGAAAACAATAGCTGATAATCCTGCTACAGGATGTAGCGGATGCGGTTCAAAGAGCTGTAAAGGGGGAGGAATGGGCATTTATCCGGGATCCGAGAAAAAGGTGGTATATAGAAATATCTTATTATATACTATTATGGGCCTTATAATATTCATTACTACCTATTTGATCGTACATTTGTTAAACCGATTTATCAGCTGAAGGCTCTGAAGCTATGGCAGAGTGGTAGATATAACGTTTGATACCACCGCATTTTAGGCAGGTTATTGCGATATATCTTCCTTTGAGACGTATCCTGCAATTATTACCAGGAACAAGATAACTTCCACATTTTTTACAATATCGTACCTTCAACTCCCGAGGGAATCTCACAAGATAACGCATTCCAACCTTCCTTGCAAGCGAAACATATGCATCGCTCCTTGCTGGGTTTGAACTGTGCTCCGCATCCGCCAATTCAAAGAGCCTTTGAATACGTTCCATGGCCAGTTCCTTTGCAAGATTCTTACCTTTTTGTTTAAAACGGGACATGCTGCAATACCAAATTAGAACTCTTGAAAAGACAGCACTTCTACATGGGGAACTTTTGTCGATACACTTTCTTTGAAAGTCTGTATATTAGCAGCTATATTAGCATCAGGAATATCTGCGCATTTATAGTATACAGGAATGACAATTTGAGGTGAGATCATAGATACAGCTTTTGTGGCTTGTTCTTGATTCATGGTGCACTCACCAATCTGAAGCATGGCAATATCTGCTGAAATTGTCTGCATCTCAGGGATAAAACCTGTAAAGCCTGCATAATATATTCTTTTACCACCAATGGTTATGATATAGCCGACACCTGCTCCTTCCGTAGCATCCGGCCTATAGGAAGGCACTACTTCTATAGAAATGCCTTTGATACAGAGATCATCTACCAGTTCATCCCCTGCTTCAACACGTCTTGCATCACCCCTGAATTGAAGGGTTATATTCTCTGGTAACAGCGTGGTTGTGTTGCTGTTCCTTACAATACGTATGGAGTCCGGATCAAAGCTTCGAGGATGCTCGCTGGTAAGAAGGATGATATCTGCCATATCTTCAAGAGGAAAATTGCCTGATAAACCATGTGGGTCCAAATATATAGTTACATTTTCCCCACGAAGCCTGAAACAAGCATTCTCAAGCCAAGTAATCTCTACACCTTCTATGATCTTGCTGTTCATATTCATACCTTCACCAATGAGTAATGGACAAAGGTGCTTTAGTACCTATTTAATATGTCGGCTGGCACAATAGAAGTAGCTGCCAGATACATCAATTTTTATTGATATACTCCCTGGAAAACTCATTGATCAAAACTCCCACACAGATCAATGCCCCAACCTGAACTGTAAAAAAATTCCGATGAAACAATGATGCATATCCAGGGCATGATCTTTCTACGAAGAACATAGTCATAAGAGTTTATGGGCAGGCTATTGAGAAACTAAAAGAATACAAGGAGATATATAATAGATTGCTTGTACTGGACAAATGTATATATACAAAACTAATTTCTATATATCCTATAAACCTGACTAAATGAGGGATTGTTATAGAGATAAGAAAGGTGCAACAAACCGGTGGGTCAACCTACATAATTTCGTTGCCAAAGCAATGGGCAGACAAAGTGGGCATAAGGACTGGAAGCCGTCTCTCACTTTCACCACAACCGGACGGTAAGCTCGTGATAGACCCCATCCAGGATACTCCACCAATAAAAAAGACACAGCTTGATGTAACTGACCGGATGGGAGATATCCTGATAAGAGATATCATAGCAGCCTACCTGGTAGGGGCGGACATATTAGAAATAAAGTCAGAGAGAATGCTGGCTGAACAAAAGAACATCATAAGAGAGATGTGTTACAAATTAATCGGGCCCGAGATAATTGAAGAAACTGGAAAAAAAGTTGTTATAAAGGATCTGCTTAATCCCAATGAGATATCAATTAAAAAGAGCGTTAGAAGAATGTTCCTTTTATCCAACTCTATGCAAAAAGATGCTATCAGAGCACTTAAGACCAATGATAAGGACCTGGCACTTGACGTGATACAAAGAGATGATGATGTTGACAGGTTATTCCTTCTGACATCAAAACAATTCCGTGCAGTACTTAAAGGCACAAAGCTTCCCGACACTTCTGAAACATCAATAGATGAATATCACGACCTTCGCATGGCTGCAGGCCCGCTTGAGCGCATTGCAGATCATGCACAGAAGATAGCTAATATGGCAATGCATATGGACTATATGATTCCAGACAATATAATGGGAATGATAGAAAAAGCTACTGAGGCAACCCGTCAGATAGTTGAAGATGCCATTGAATCCCTCTATAACCACGATGCTGAACTGGCAAATGAAGTGATAGAAAGAGAACATGCACTGAAGTTAAAGATAAATAAGCTTGATCAGTACATTTTGAAGATAGAATCCAATGAAGCAATTGTTGCATTAGGCATTGTTATGGACAGTATAGAGAGGACTGGCGATTACGGAGCTAACATAGCAGAAATAGCCATAAATTCAGCTATGGCTGCCTCACATGAATGAGAAGTACAAAAACAGAACCAGAATATATGATTTTTATAAATCAAAGGATTATTATAGAAAAATAACATTTCAAGTTTCATGAGCTGGATTTCCAGGAGGGAATAAATGGGCGTAATTACATCATTCAAGCAGAATTTCTCTGACTTTTTTAAAAAGGTATTTAGAAAAAAGAATGCACGTATAGGCATTTATGGTCCGCCTAACGCCGGAAAGACTACACTTGCAAATCGCATTCTGCGCGACTGGACAGGAGATGCAATGGGTTCTGTGTCCCATATAGCACATGAAACCCGCCGTGCAAGGCGCCGCGAAGGTGTGACGATCAAGGCAAATGGGCATTCTATAACCCTCGATATAATAGACACACCGGGTCTTGCCACTAAAATAGATTTTCATGAGTTTATGGAACATGGAATGGAAGAAAACGAGGCAAAAAGGAGAGCAAAAGAAGCAACTGAGGGAGTTATTGAAGCGGTGAAATGGCTTGACAATCTTGACGGCGTCATACTTGTGATGGATGCCACCGAAGACCCGTACACCCAGGTAAACGTCACAGTGATAGGCAATATGGAAGCAAGGAAGTTACCCCTTTTAATAGCTGCCAATAAGATAGATCTCCCTGAATCGTCCCCGTCCACTATAAGAGATGCATTCCCTCAGCACCCCATGGTAGCCATATCAGCACTTGAAGGAAAGAATATAGACAACCTCTATGAAGAGATTGCAAAAAGGTTTGGGTGATGCAAATGCAGGGAATCCAGATGGACCTTATATCTGAAGAAAAACTGGCTGAGATGGCCCCGGTTGAGAAAGTTAGATTCATTATCGATGAGGTCAGAAGCGGCAAGATCCTTGTCCTGGAAAAAGGTCTAACACCTGAAGAGGAGGCAAGCCTCATAGAAATGACAATGACCCTGATTGATCCGGACGGATTCACAGGAATAGAGATGGAGAGTTATCCATCAAAAGATGACACCTCAATATTTGGAAAGCTACTTAAGAAGCACACTGTCCGCACAAGGCTTACAGTAGTTGGACCCGCAGATCAGCTTAAAACACTTAAAAAAGATCGAAATATGATTAGTGCACTCCTATCAGCTCATAAATGAGAGCTGATGATAGATGCAAACTGTGACCAAGATGGAACCTGCAGATAATAGTAGAATAACAATATCTCCTACTCAATCACTCTGTACCATGGAAATGGGTAGGGATGACATTAATGTGGTGTGTAGTTATGGAAAAATATCAGTATGGTTTGGGAGAACTGCTCCTGGGACAGTAATCTGGAAAGTTCTCACGTGTATATCTAATGTTGACAAGCTAGCAGTCCACGAAAAAGAGATAATTTGCAGCTTTGAGGACATCACTGTTTATGAAAGTTATGGATATGTATTGATATCCTATGCTAAATTTGAAGGGGGGTATCGGGCAACTTTTAATGTCCCCTTCTTAAGTAATCAGGCACTGATATATCTGGCAGATTCTATATTTAAAGAGCTGAAAGAAACAAATGTACTCATTGATATATACTGGGCAGGCGATTATGCCAATATTATGAGATTGTATCAGGAACTGTGCAACATAGAGGAATGGAAACTGAAAAATATAACCTATAAGGATGAGAGCAGGAATACATCAAATTTCTAAGCACAAAGGAAGCAAGAAAATGATACAAAAAAGATTAGAAGTAACTGGATGCAAGTATTTGATTTCATCAATGGAGATGATGACAAAACATCTTCAGAAGGTAGTGACTGAACTTAACCAACAAAGAATCAAAGAAATGCTCGAGCATATAGTAAATGCGCGAGCAATATTTGTTATGGGAGCTGGCAGATCTGGGCTTGTAGGAAGAGCCTTTGCTATGAGGCTTATGCACCTTGGATTTACAGCTTATGTAGTAGGAGAGTCAACAACACCTGCAGTGACAAAAGAAGATGTGGTCGTTGCCATATCTGGCTCTGGGCAGACAATTTCTATGGCTAACCTGGGAAAGACCACAAAAGAGATAGGTGCTAAACTCATCACTATTACTTCTAACGAGGATTCGGCGTTAGGAAAAATATCCGATACTGTAGTGAAGATAGCAGGAAGAACAAAGGAAGATGCCGGCGAGTATGTTGAAAGACATCTGAAAGGAGAGTTCGCATACCTTACACCCCTTGGCACATCGTTTGAGACATCTGCAACTGTTTTCCTCGATGGGATCATAGCAGAACTGATCCATATAACAGGTGCTTCTGAAGAGGACCTCAAATCAAGACATAATAAACTGGAATAAAGGATGGAAGAATATGTCTGGGTCAAAGTTTGCTGACAGGGTCCTCAATATGAACATATCAGGGATAAGGAAGATGTTCGAAGCTGCGGGTTCAGATGCGATAAATCTCGGACTTGGACAGCCTGATTTCGATACACCACAACACATCAAACAAGCAGCTATCGATGCTATAAACTCGGGATTCACCGCATATACAGCTGGCCCTGGAATTCCAGAACTTCGAGAGGAATTGAGCAGGAAGTTTAAAAAAGAGAACTCTTTTGCCGTTGATCCTTCAGAGATCATTATCACTTCCGGAGCTTCAGAAGCTCTTGAACTTGCCATCGCCTCTCTTGTAAACCCAGGTGATGAAGTGATGATAGCAAATCCTGGGTTTGTGTCCTACAACGCTCTTGTGAACATGATGGGAGGAAAAGTATCCAATATTCCCTTGGATGATGAACTTACCATTCGTCCTGAAACCATAATGGAGAGAGTTAATTCTAAGACAAAGGCATTGATAATCAATTCTCCGGCGAATCCTACCGGTGCAGTACAAAGTAAGAAAGATATGAAAGCCTTTGCAGAGATAGCAGATGACAAGAATGTTACCATAATCTCTGACGAAGTCTATGAGCATTTTATATATGAAGGAGAGCATGTCAGCCCTGCCAGGTTCACGGACAATGTGATAACTGTAAATGCCGTTTCCAAAACATATGCTATGACCGGGTGGCGAATAGGATATGTGGCCGCTAAGAAAGAATATGTGGAAGAGATGCTGAAGGTTCATCAGTATGTGCAGGCATGCGCCAACTCAATTGCACAGAAAGCAGCTTTTGCAGCCATATCCGGACCCCAGGACTCAGTGACCCAGATGAGAGAAGAGTTCCTGCGGCGTAGGAACGTATTGATAGACGGGCTAAGATCCTTGGGACTTAAATGCGTGGTTCCTAAAGGAGCTTTTTATGCATTCCCTGAAGTGGATGATTGCACTAAAGTAGCCAGTGACCTCATAGCCAATGGATTGGTAGTGGTGCCAGGCACAGCTTTTGGAGAAAAAGGCGATGGACACATAAGGATATCCTATGCATCATCTATGCCAAGCATCCATAAAGCATTGGAAATAATGGAAAAAGTGCTTACGTGAACTACCCCTCCCTGCTTTCTGATGAAAGCGAGGAAGGAGACTTCTGCTGTAGAAGTTAAATTTAAACGACAATTCTGTCACTCTTTTTTTCTGTGATCATTTCAATAAGTGTAGTTAGTACTTCTTCGATGCCTTCTCCAGTAGATGTGGACATGGACATGTCTGTGAACTCTAAGTCCTGAAAATGGGGAAGGTCAGATTTGTTGGATACTACAAGTATCGGCAGATCGAACTGAGTTCTTACTTCCTGTAACAGGTTTTTTTGTTCCTCAATGGTATAACCACAATTCTCGCTTGCATCAATAAGGAAGAGCACCACTGCATCCAGATGTTTTAAAGCAGTAATTGCTTGCAGTTCAATATCGTTCCTCTCGGACATTGGCCTGTCCAGAAGACCAGGCGTATCGATAACCTGATACCTTTGATCACCTATTGAAAAGTGACCTATTAATATCCCTTTAGTAGTAAATGGATAAGAAGCAACTTCAGGAGTTGCTTTCGTTGCTGCTGTTACAAAACTGGACTTACCAGTATTGGGATAACCCGCCACAACGATCGTTGGCTCTTCATGGACATCCGGAAGTTTGCGCAGGATATTGCGGGCTTCATTTAAGAGTAAAAGTTCTTTACTTATGGAATCCATCAACGACCCCATACGACCGAAACATTGTTTGCGTAAGTTTTCCGGTGTTGGGCTACCACGCATCCGACCTACATACTCCCTGGTGAGATCATGTATCTTTTCACTTGTCCATGCTACTCTGGAAAGGGAAGTACGTAATCTGTCCACCCCTACAAGTATATCTGCAAGTTCGTAATAAAAGCCAGACAGCTCATCAAAGTTAGGGAATTTTTTGCTGATATTGGCCAGATTATCGGTCAATATATTTGCTGAAGTTAGCAGCATAGACTCCTGGGAGTCAAGGAAGCTTGCCCTGCTACTTGATTTTTTCCCAGTTGCTGCCCTTACACCTCTTCTGAAAGCTTTATCTATTAGTTCATCAGAAGTACGGATAGTAGGAATCTTCTCGAATATCATTGTTTCTTTACCTGTATGAAGTTCAAGGCATAATGACGTATATAATTGTTGTTCTGCGGATAGAATATAATTAACATTGATGAAAAATACTCAATTATATATATATGGGTGGAGTACTATATTTTAAGTTTCTAAGAGACGAATGGTGATCATATGGAGCTCACACCTATCCAAAAAGACATACTTATTGCTTTGATCAATCTACAGAGGGAGAAAGACCGCGCGATAAAAGGTGAAGAAATAGCAGAAATAATCAACCGAAATCCGGGCACGGTCAGAAACCAGATGCAATCCTTAAAAGTGCTTGAACTTGTGGAAGGAGTGCCTGGTCCAAAAGGAGGGTATAAGGCAACCGGGGAGGCTTACGAGGCTTTAAATGTCACGATGATGGAGAATGAAGCGATGGTACCCATCTACAGGAATGGAGAAGTCGTAGAAGGGGCAACTGTAGCAGAGATCAGCTTTACTACTGTACGTCACCCTGACCTTTGCCATGGAATGATAAAAGTACTTGGCAACATAAGAACATTTGAACAGGGCGACCTTTTACAGATGGGACCAACTCCGGTCAATAGGCTTATAGTAAGAGGAGAGATAGTGGGGAGGGACGATACCGAGAATATACTTGTTTTTTCAATAAATGAGATGATATCTCTGCCTAAAAAGCCTGTAAGATATTATTCCAGCAAAAATTTCATTGCATTGAACTTGAATACCAGCATAAAAGATGCTGCTGCGATGCTTTCACAGAGTAACATACATGGTGCTCCCGTAGAAGACGAGGGAAAGATTGTAGGAGTAATTACCTTTAAGGAAATTGGGCAAGCCCTTGCAAAGGGAAGTATGGATGCAAAAGTTAAAGACATAATGGCAATGGATCTGGTAACTATTGACTCAGAAGCTTCCCTGATAGATGCCGTTAAGCTGTTTAATGTCCATGGAGTGGGATTCATCATAGTAACCTATGATGGCGTTCCAAAAAGTGTACTTTCAAAAACAGATGTACTGCACGAGCTTGCAGTATACTGACAGAATAGCTCTGACAGAGAAGAAAAGATAATAAAGAGGTGTTTATTTTCTCCTCTTTCTCATTTCCTGGGCAATATCCTCCAGAGAAATATCGAGTGCCGCGAACATAACCAACATGTGGAATATCAGATCGGACGACTCGCATACGATCTGGTCTTTTTCTTTTTCTTTAACTGCTAAAATTGTTTCAATCGCCTCTTCTCCGACCTTCTCAAGTATCTTGTTGATACCTTTCCTATGATTGAGCAAGGAACAGACATAAGAGCCTTCTATAGGATTCGATTTGCGGTCATAGATAATATCATAAACTTCATTCAGGATAGATAGATCAGTATTAGACATAGTTCACCTCGGCTCAAAGAATACGAAGCAAAAGCAATGAAGAGGTCTTTATGTAAAAAGTTTTCCCTGTTGATCAAAAATAGAATTTAATGTGAAGACGTTGGAATATATCCATCCAATATGACGGGTATTGGTATAACCAACGTCTTATCCAAAATATCACTGAAGAAATGTATTTATCTCTTTTGGTCTAATTGCGTCAGACCTTCCTTGGATCAGTGATCTCACCGGTAAGGGCTGATGCGGCAGCAGTTGCAGGAGAGCTCAGGTAGACAAAAGAAGCGGGGCTTCCTTCCCTGCCCTTGAAGTTACGGTTAGATGTTGCAAGCCCGACCTCACCATCGCCTAGCAATCCAAAAGAGCCGCCCATACATGGACCACAGCACGGAGCCTCCACAATGGCACCTGCTTCCATGAACTGCTCTACATAACCGGCTTTGAGGACTTTCAGGTATTCTGTCCTGGAAGCAGGAATGACAAGCAACCTGACACCCTTGGCAACAGGCTCATCACCCATGATCTTTGCTACTACCTCAATATCTTCAAACCTGCCATTGGTACATGAACCCACAAATATCTGATCAAGTTTTGTGCCTTCCACTTCTGTAACCGGCTTCACGTTGTCAACGTTGTGGGGACAGGCAACCTGTGGTTCGAGCTTGGAGATATCATATTTCCTGATCTCAGAATATTTTGCACCATCGTCTGGTTTCCAGTATGGATCAAATTTATAATCAGGAATGCGTTCCTCAAGGTAAGCGGCAGTAATTTCATCGGCTTCGATAATACCAGCCTTTCCACCCATTTCTATGGCCATATTGGAGATGGTCATCCTCTCTGAGATAGACATACTGTGGATAGTCGATCCTGCATACTCTGCAGCCTGGTAACGTGCACCTTCTACACCTATATCGCCAATTAGGTGCAATATGAGATCTTTAGAATAGACCATTTTTGGCAACTTACCTTCCACTTCGAACCTGATGGTGTCAGGTACCTTGAACCATAGCTTGCCTGTGGCAAAGACAGCTGCCATGTCCGTAGAGCCTATACCAGTAGAAAAAGCACCAATAGCTCCATATGCACAAGTATGGGAATCCGAACCCACTACAAGATCTCCAGGCCTTACATGCCCTTTTTCAGGCATGATCTGATGGCAGATACCTTCATATACATCATAGTTCAGTATGCCTTGCTCCTGAGAGAATTTGCGAAGTTTTATGTGATTTGCTGCAGCATTTAGAGAATCTGCCGGCACTTGATGATCAAAAATGATCACTATCTTGCTGGGATCCCACACTTTCTTCTCTTGCTTACTTGCCATGATCTCATAAAAACCATCTATTGCAAGAGGACCCGTGATATCATGGGTCATTGCACGATCGATATTTGCAAGTACAAATTCCCCTGCCTTCACGGCCTTTCCTGATGCTTTAGAGAAGATCTTCTCAGCAATAGTCATTGGATAGTTGATATTCTCAGACATGGTGATCAACGTTCTAATATTTCATTATAAATAAAGCTATATATAGGGATCACAGACGCTCACATCTGCGATGGGTCCCTTCACTATCATGCACTATATAGAATACATGCCCCTTTTTGAACCTTTCCAGAGAAAAGTCAACATTTTTTCCCATTGGCTCAAAATGTTCGTAGCGCTGATATACCAGAATACGCTCTTCAAGTTCATGTATATACCTATCTAGTACCAGCCTTGCAAATGTAAGACTATCAAAATAAGATATATCTGACCCCAACCCCTCACATTCTGACGTATGAAGCTTACAATCTTCCATATAAAAAGGATAGGTCTGACATAGGGCAGGCCGATGATTATAAACATTGCACCTGGAAGATAGACCCGCAACTTCAAGAAAAAGGCAACAACTATTATTTTTACGCCTGAGCATCCAACCAAAGCTGTGAACATTCCCTTCACTATCAATGAATGGGACTAGATCTGAGGGATCTGAAATTCCTTTGAGAGCATTCTCAGCTTCAGCAGGAATAAAAGGCAATGAAAATTCTGAAGCAGATAAATCACTGCATTTAGATATGCGTAAAACGTCCTGCTGCAGGAGCATTACACGGTTATCGCTATGATCACCTCTGCAACAGTTCCCGCATTGAGTACATGAGAAGCCTATGGCTTTTATCATTGAAGCTATGCATCCAGCTTTTATTTCAGTTGCCCGGTGCAGTTCCTTTCTTGCATCTTGGATCAGAAGATCTTTGTATCGCTCTGAAAATGACATTGAGATCCTATTGATATAATATAAGTAATCAAGATATCGGGGACAGCATAGTATCAATCATACAATTATGAAAAGATTCATTCGCCTGTCCATGCAAATTCATACATATGTTTAATGACCTTGAAAAAAAGAAGTATATATAAATAGATATGAAAATGTAAGAAACATAAATCTCATAAGTATTGAAAAGATAACCAGTAGTTGCAAAATAGACATACACATAAATAGATATGTATATATGTATATATATAGATGTGCGTATATGTATTTATAAATGTGTGTATATTAAAGAATGAATATGTATATTTATGTATGTGTGATTGAGATAGTAACAGATAGTAACTCTCAGTAACAGCAAAAGACATAAAAAAACCAATAGAGAACGACGACCGAATTTAGGAAAATAAAAAACAAAAAGAAATTAGTCCTTAACAGACTAGTTCTTGCTTGATTCTTCCACACCCACCGCATTAAGGAACCTTTTAACAACCGATTCGTCCACAAGCTTAAGCAAAATTTGCCTGTCTTTTGCAACACTGAACAAACCAAGAGAGACCTGTGCAGCTGCAGCATTGGCATGGCCACCACCTGAACCTTCACCAAATGACTTTTTCATTACATCCCCAAGGTTAACACGTATGTCGTTACTCCTTCCAGAAATAAAGATAGTATCCTCAGATATACCAAAGACCAGGGTAGTAGAGATCCCTTCGAGGTTCAGCAAGTAGTCTGCTGCCTGAGGTAATGTATCCCTGTCCCGTATAGTGCCTACGTTCGAAATGAGATAACCGCTATACACACGTCTGTTGAGAATAGCCTCACCCAAGACATCCAAAGTTTCTGTAGACATTGAAGGGCGTTCCAGCTGGTCCAGAATATCGTGTTCCGAAAGAGGATACAAAAAAGATGCTGCAGAAAGGTCTGAAGAATCCGTATTTCTCTTAAAGTCCAGAGTATCGGTACGGATACCATAGAGTAAAGCAGTTGCAAGCTTCTGGTCGATATCAATATTTAGTTCCTGAAGATATTTTGTAAGAATGGTTGCTGAAGCCCCCACATTAGGACGTATATCAATGAACTCTGCATCTATATGTGTATCACCGAGAGGATGGTGATCAAAGACAGCACCGATGTGAGTGCCTGGCTGCAATTTATTATTGGCACCGGGAACTGCACAATCTACAAGAGCAATTTTGTCATAATTTGAGATATCACGGTCTTCCATCTTGAAGAGGTCTATACCCAGCAAGTTGACAAATGCTTTGTTCTCCTGATGGCCTATCTCCCCACCATATAGAATATCTGAAACCACATCAAAACTCTTAGCTATCTCCTGTAAAGCAAGAGCACCTGAGATTGAATCAGGATCCGGATTATTGTGCACGACTATTGCCAATGTCTTTCCCCTCAACCCATTGAACCACTGGACAAGTTTGTTTCCCCTTAACATGGACTCTGCTCTTTCCAGAGATCTTGCGAGGGATTTTGCCACTACCTTGGGAGGAATGATCACAAGGTCAGCTCCAAGAGTTTCCATTTCCTGCATATTGATTGCATCTGAGGCCCTGGCTACACAGTAAACATCCGGCGAAACTTTCTTCCGTATATTCGCTAACGCAGCTTTATTAGCAAGAGGGTCAGAGCTAAGGATCATAATAGCTGCCAAGTTTTTAGTATTGATCTTTTCCAGAACTTCCGGATCACTGATGTCTCCTACAATGGCATCATAAGCTTCTTCTCTAAGGGTTTCCACCTTTTGAGGGTCTTTATCTACAATAAATAATTCTTTGTCGCGTTCCTTGAGTTCTTTCACAAGAGCGAAACCTAAACTACCGCTGCCCAGGACCAAATAAAGTGGTTTTATTTTAGACTTGTCAATAACATTCATCTCTTTGGTGTTGGCGTTAATAGAACGACCTCCATGATCTTCAGCCCATTAAACACGATATTTCAATAATAACTGGATAAGGGAAATATGAATGAATAAATAGAATGTAAACAATGGATTAATAGATAACTATGGATTCTATTATCTGGGAAGAAATGAAAGCCATTGATGCAAATTGTGCACAGCTTGGTCTTTTACCCATTCAGCTCATGGAAAACGCAGGTTGTTCAATATCAAGAGCTATAAGGGACCATTTTTCCGGAGGAAAAATATTGCTGATTGCAGGCAGAGGGAACAACGGAGGGGATGCCTGTGTAGCCGCACGTCACCTTTGTCAATTCCCACAATTCCAGGTCAATGTCATACTATTAGGAAATGCAGCCTCAATCCGTACTGAAGAAGCAAAGAGAAACTTTGCGCTGCTTAGACATTGCCAGACCAATAGTATAAACGAAATAACAGACTCTGGAGACGTAAAGCTATCAGACCTGATAAACAGTTCTGACATCATAGTTGACGGAATACTTGGAACCGGCATGACAGGAAAGATAAGAGAGCTAGAAGCTTCAGCGATAGATCTAATAAATTTGTCTGGGAAATATGTGATATCCATTGACGTGCCTTCGGGAACAATCGACGCAAATAATGAACTTGTAAAATGCGTCAAAGCAGACACTACCATTACGTTCCATAAAATGAAAAAAGAATTGAATACACCTATGATGTCCTGCTATACAGGAGAAGTAAGAATTGAAGATATAGGTGTTTGTGCTCATGCTGAAAGTTTTATAGGTATAGGAAACTTGAGAAGCCTGAATACAAGAAGTCACGATTCACACAAAGGACAAGCTGGCAGAATACTCATAATAGGCGGGGGAGCTTATTCGGGAGCTCCTGCCCTGACAGCCTTGGCAGCACTTAGAACCGGAGCTGATATAGTAACAGTGGCAGCTCCATCCAATGTAGCCGGTATAATTGCATCTTTCTCTCCTGACCTTATTGTACGTTGCTTATCAGATCAAAGATTGTGCATTGAAGATATACCTCTGATATCAAGGCTTGCACATCAGCATGACGTGATAGTTATGGGTATGGGGCTTGGGAATGGAGAGGAAGTGATTGAAACTGTGCGCAGTATAATTCCCATGTGTAAAAAGCTAGTGATCGATGCAGATGCATTGTCTGCCCTGGAAAATGCTGATAGCGGTGCTTCTGAAATAGTGATCACACCCCATGTAAGAGAGTTTGCACGTATAAGGAAAATGGAAACCGCCGTGGACTTAAATAAAAGAATAGAAGAAGTAATGATATTTTCCAAAGAAAAGAAATTAGTTACCCTGCTCAAAGGAGTGGTAGATATAATCTCAGATGGGAGGAAAGTTCTACTAAACAGAACAGGTAATGCAGGAATGAGCGTAGGTGGTACAGGAGATGTGCTTGCAGGGATCACAGGTGCACTTTTAGCTACCAATACACCTATGAAAGCTGCAGCTTGTGCTGCATATATAAACGGAGCTGCGGGGGACCTTGCATTTAAAGAGAATGGATATGGATTACTTGCTACCGATATAATAGACAAGATAACTGATGTGATGAGGGAGTGATATATATGGCAAAAGATGAGGGCAGAAAGATCATAGTTGATATCGAGAGAAAAAAAGTAAGGATAATAATCATCCATGATGAAGATGAGGAAATACTCAAGTTGACATTGGATGAGGCAAAAGATCTTATTCAAAAGTTGGAGAACACAGTTGAGGACTATAAGCAGCGGCAAAAACTGCGTATAGATTGAATTGATGGTGGTTCTCTTGGAAACAAAACTAAGCCATCTGAAGGATGACAGAGCCATAATGGTGGATATCAGTGGTAAAGATATCATTGAAAGATATGCAACAGCTGTCGGCGAGATCTTACTCTCCGACCTAACTATTGAGAGAATTAAAAATGGCACTATAGAAAAGGGCAACGTATTGGTAACTGCCAGGACTGCAGCTATACTCGGAGTAAAAAGAACCCCGGAAATGATACCAATGTGTCATCAGATACCTATAACAGGTGTAGATGTAAACTTTTCCTTCCATGAAGGAACAATAGCTGCCACTGTAGAAGTCCGATCTGTTGGAAGAACAGGAGTGGAAATGGAAGCACTCACTGGTGTTTCTATCGCACTGCTGACAGTGTGGGACATGGTAAAATCTGCAGAAAAAGACAATACAGGCAATTATCCTCACACAGCCATACAGAATATAAAAGTACTTGAGAAGACAAAGGGAAGCAAAACTAATTAACATAAGACATTGTAGAGTAGGAAAATCATATCCGAATGAATAAGCAAATAATTTTATGAGGTACTTAAATTGAAAATAATAGGAGGACCGGCATCACAGGCGCTTGCTACCCGTGTAGCAAGGGAAATGAACATTGAACCAACCCTTTGTGAGTTTAACCGTTTCCCCGACGGAGAGATCTATACCCGCATAATGGAAGAACCTATGGACGAAGTGACCATCATTCAGAGCACAACAACAGACTCTGACCTCATGGCACTACTGCTTATGATAGATGCCTGCGAAGATGCGCAGGTGGTAAACGTGGTTATTCCCTATATGGGGTATGCACGTCAGGATAAGAAGTTCAAATGTGGGGAACCCATCAGTGCAAGAGCTGTAGCTAGAGCCATATCTGCAGACAGGATATTTACTGTGAATATCCACAAGCCAAGTATCCTGAATTATTTTAGTTCTGATGCTTTTGACCTGGATGCATCAGAAGTTATAGGAAAATACATTAGCTCCCTCCAACTGAAAGATCCTCTGATAGTGGCTCCGGATACAGGTGCTATGACCCTTGCAGAAAATACTGCAAAAGGAGTAGGTATCCAGTACGATCATCTTGAAAAGACCAGGCTTTCCGGGGACACCGTGAACATCAAAACGAAGAATATGGATGTCTGTGGCAGGGATGTGGTCCTGGTGGATGATATGATCGCTACAGGCGGTACAATGGCAGAATCTATAAAACTCCTCAAGAGCCAGGGGGCAAGAGAAGTTTACCTTGCATGCGTACATCCCGTACTGGCAAAGAATGCGGTGTTGCGCCTCTTCAATGCAGGTGTGCGCGACATTATAGCCACAGATACACTGGAAAAAGCACAGAGTTCTGTAAGTGTTGCATCCCTTATTGCTGGATCCATAAAGAATTTTCAGAATTAAACAATCATTCATAAGAATAATGGGAATTCCGGCAAAGTGTCTCCTTGATGCAAGATCAAATTCCAAAGGAAAACAATTCCACGTTTATATCAAGTGGATTGACGCACAAAAGAGACTAATTACATAACAGGAAAGGAAGTTCCCACTGAACAACTTTTTCTGAAATGGGCGTGCTTCATACGTACATAGAATTTTGAGACAAATGAATATTTTGAAAAGATAACTGTAAGTAACAAGAATATGGCTGCTATCGGAACATACGAAATGATCAAAAATGCAAAGAATAAATAAAATTAGAAGCACATACTTCCCATAAAAAGAAAAAGAGATTTGGAGTTGAGAGTTCTCTGTTACCTTCAAAATTTAAAGAAAGTGACCTGAAAAAGATATATAGAACACTTCTGGAGGAATTTGGTCCACAAAAGTGGTGGCCTGCAGAAACACGCTTTGAGGTAATTGTTGGAGCTTTGCTAACTCAGCAAACAAAGTGGAACAATGTGGAAAAGGCCATATGTAATCTCAAACGGGCAGAAGTGCTTGAACCGCATGGTCTTGTCAAAATAGATATGTCTTCATTGGAAGAAATGATAAGATGCTGCAGATTCTATCGCCAGAAAGCCAGCAGATTAAAAAACATAGCACAGTTTCTGATCGAGAGGGATATAGATGAACTGTTCAAGCTTCCAGTTGACCAGTTACGTACGACATTATTGGCTCTGAACGGTGTTGGCAATGAAACTGCGGATAGTATAATATTGTACGCTGCTGATAAACCTAAATTTGTTATCGATGCATATACTACACGTATTATGGGATGCATGGGTGTAGAAGGTAATTACGAAGAACTGCAGAGGTTATTTGAAAATACACTTTCAAAGGATGTAAACACATTCAAGGAGTACCATGCACTTATTGTTGAATATGCAAAATCCTATTGTGGAAAAAAACTCTGCAAAGAATGCATTCTGATAAATGGTCACAGGAAAGGAACAATACATGGACAAAAGCAAATATAAAGAGATCTATGGATTATTGGAGGACATAGAAGACATAGGACCTGTGGCCAAAGAGTTCGGCGTCCACCCTGGAATTGCGTATACAATATTATCACAAAAGACAGTATCTAAGGTTAGATCAGACTTTGGACATTTGAAGAGGAACGGACCGGCACAGCTGGAACAATGGAACCGAGGAAAAACGATACTTGAAATGGCCGGGGCCGAAAAAATACCTGCCACATTGATGGCTTCCGTTATTCTGAAGGAACTGAATATACCTAAAAAGATGGCATTTAACTACCCGGAGAAACTTCAAAACAAACGGTTGAGCCAGGAGATCATTCAGGCGCTGGATGAAGATCATTTTTTTTCTCCACATGCACACAATCTGCAACTGGAAAAAGGTAGACTCGGCGAGGAGATAATCTCCCGATGGCTTAAAGCTCATAAGATAGAGTTTCTGACCGAGGTCCAATTAAGAGAGCAGAATACAACCAAAACGCCAGATTTCCTGTTGGCTGAACCCATAACTATAGATGGCATAAAAGTATTCTGGATAGAGAGTAAAGCGATCTTTGGGGATGAGCAGGAACACAAACGCTATACTAAAAAACAGTTTTCCCATTACGAACAGATGTCCGGTCATGGATTAGTGGTCTATTGGTATGGATTTCTGGATACACTTAAAAGTAATGGGGACATAATAAAATGCTATCTGTTTTTTGAAGAGTTTAAAAAAGAGGTCACTGAGCTTCTGAACTTTGGAGTTCACCAGTAAATACAAGCACAGCTTGGGTAGCACTGGCATCTGTTTCATCGTCTTCGGAATGGTCACCTTCATCATAAAGAACCGGAGAGGATGCAATAGCACCATGAGTACCCAGAATTTCAATAAGAGAAGCAAGTTCATCACATGCCGGATCCCTCATCCGATACAGCATGAATATATCCCTCATAGCTGAAATACTGTTCCTTTCTCCTTTAGGTGTTATGCGAGTCATTGAGGAAAGGAGTATATACTACTAATTAACTCTTTCGATTCGTACTTGTGCGAACGTTTAGTACAGAAAGGGAATATTAAACCGCCCAGACATGCCTTTACACCACAGCTCTAAAATAATAGTATATAATTTCATAATGCATCATTATTATGAATTTGGTGAACTAATATGGTAGAGATTACGCATTGGGCAGATGTCATGGCAGAGGAGATCCTAAGGAGTGGAAAAAAACACCTTGTAGCAACTGGCATCACCCCTTCCGGACACATACACATAGGGAACATGAGAGAAGTGGTCACAGCAGACGCAACATATCGTGCCCTGCTGGATCAGGGAGCGGATGCAGAAATAATCTATGTTGCAGACACATACGATCCTCTGAGGAAAGTATATCCATTTCTTGATGAAAGTTTTGCACAACATGTGGGAAAGCCCATTTCAGAAATCCCCTGCCCATGCGGTGAATGTTACAGTTATGCTGAACATTTTCTCAAACCTTTCTACAAAGCACTGGACCGTTTAGGCATTCATCCTAAAATATACAGGGCTGATGAGATGTATAAACAGGGAATGTATGTAGAAAGCATCAAAACCGCTCTTCTCAACAGGGACAAAATCGCGCGTATACTGCAGGAACATTCCGGAAAAGAGGTCACAGCTGACTGGAGCCCATTTAATCCGATCTGTAGCAAATGTGGCCGGCTTACGACCACTAAAGTCACTGGTTTTGATATTGAAGCAGAGACAATAGATTATGCTTGCTCCTGCGGCGACTGTGGAACAGTATCAATGACCGGAGGAGGAAAACTTACATGGCGTGTGGACTGGCCTGCCCGCTGGGGTGTGCTGGGAGTTACAGCTGAGCCTTTCGGGAAGGACCATGCTTCCAAAGGTGGGTCCTACGATACAGGCAAAGCCATAAGCGAGGAGATATATGGATACAAAGCACCATACCCGATTGTATATGAATGGATCATGCTGGGTACAAAAGGCGCAATGTCCTCCTCAAGCGGAGTGGTAGTAGCAATATCCGATATGCTGGAAGTTCTTCCGCCCGAAATATTGAGATATCTGATCATAAGAACAAAACCTGAAAAGCATATTCGCTTTGATCCTTCCCTGCCTCTGCTCAACCTGGTAGAAGAATATGAAAAGTTAAGTGCTAACGCAGAAGAATCCGGCTATAATAAGCGACTGAAAGAGCTATCACATGCAGCAGGAATCTGCCATACAGACATTCCATTCAAGCACATGATCACCATTTATCAGGTAGCTCACGGTGATCTTGACAAGGTTATGAAAATAGTTGAAAGATCGGGATACAGCACAAAGAACGAGAAATGTATCCTGGAGCTTGCAGAGAACGTAGGAAAGTGGCTTGAGATGTATGCTCCTGACATGGTGAAGTTCAGTGTGAAGGAAGAAATGCCGGTACAGGCTGCAACCTTGACCGATATCCAGAGAGCTTTCCTGCAGGCTTTGGCCGAGGAAATAGAAGCTGCAAGCGAACTAACAGGGGAAGATTACCATAACCTTGTCTATTCCTCCCAGGATAAGAGTTCTTCACTTAACGCCAGGATGGGCCGCATAATGGAAATGTCCTCTGATGATTTGGAAGTGAAGCCCACTGAAATGTTCAAAGCCATCTATCTGGCCGTGCTGGGACAGCAGTCCGGACCAAAAGCCGGATGGTTCCTTTCATCAATGGAAAAGGACTTCCTTGCAAAGAGATTCAGTGAAGCTGCAAGTTACAGGCCATGAAGAATTGATAGAGAAAGAAGATATTCTTGCGTGGGAAAGGGAGTACAGGCATTTGCAGTGGGGCTGTGCCGGCTCCATATCCCATATAACAGAAATGCTTCCTCCCGGAAGCAAAATACTGGATGTAGGATGCGGATGTGGAAGACATCTGTTTCCATTGTCCACCTGCTACAGCACAACAGGTATGGATATTTCATCCATTGCTTTGCACAAAGCAAGGGAGTACCTGAAAAAGCAGGATAGAAAAGCTGATTATACCACTGCAAGTCTTACCCACTTGCCCTTTAAGGAAGAAACTTTTGATGCCGTGATCTGTCTGGGAGTACTGCAGCATCTCACTGAAGCAGGAAGATATGCTGCAACAAGAGAGATAAGAAGAGTTTTAAAATGCAATGGATTGGTATTCCTAGAGGTGTTTGGTTCTCAGGATATGAGATATGGAGGAGAGGAAGTAGAAGAGCGCAGTTTTATGCGCCAGACTGGAATACTTTACCACTACTTCACCCCCGAAGAAATAAGGACACTTTTTAAAGGATTCCAGTTCCTTGAATTGAAAGACAAACTGCTGGAAAAAAAGTATAGAAGAGAGAAATATATCAGGCACATGATCAGTGCCGTTATGTGTTATAATCAGAAGAAGATGCCCGCATAGTGCAGCAGGATCACAAGGATGGCACCAAACACACCTGCAATGGCACAGGTGAAGACCACAACCCATGAGTATGCTATTTCCAGTCCCAGAGCGGTATTGGCGATAACAAGCACCAATAATCCCATAATAGCATTGATCACCATGCTTTTTATGGTCTTCAGGACTTTATAAAGCAGGTATGCAATTACTATTGCAGCCAGAACGATTATGATCTCTGTAACCATGTGTGTAATATATGGCAGAATAAATATTTAACTATTATCCCCATATTTCTGCCTGTAGCGAGATAAGGAAGGCCAACACTTTGGTATCAAGTCCCTCCAGTGTGGAATACTGCCACAGGGCAACATAGGGATTACCTAGGACCATAGCCGACACGTTTGCTCCGGGTCTGTACAGACAGAGTACCGGAATATTCCTTTGAACTGCACTGCATATCTCATAGCCAACGCCTGTAGAAGGAATACTTACCTCTGCAATAAGGCATGAACTGTGCTCTAAGAGAGCCATATCCCTTGCAAAGATCTCCTGCTCTGTCATGGCAGACTCCACTTTTTCAACCTGTGGATCAGCTACATGCTCGGTAAGTACCTCATGACCTTTAGAAACAATAAATGAGCAAAGATGCTGATAAACTGATAACAATTCCCTTCCACCACGAATAGAACCTGAAAAGAATACCTTCATAGTACACCTCTGAAATAATGCCCTTTTGTGTATTTGCCAGATATATCCCTGCAGGAAATATAGGAGATCGCTTGCTTGGAGATACATTGACCGATACTTTTTTTGTATGCGGCTACTACTAACCGCACTTTCTGCGCATCCATATACCTTGCCTCTATCCTGAATCTGAATACACCTGCTTTGACAAAGCTGGTAACATCATCCAGCAGACATAATTCCCTGGAATTGAAAATATGGGTCCTGCAGTGTTCATCCATAAGCAGCGGGAATTCAAAACCTTTCTCATCCTTTATTGCAAACGTATTATCCCTGCAGGGCATACAGCATGCATCGTTTTTTCCACCCAGCAAACTTCCAACGATGCAACTCTCTATATCCATGAGCTTGAGATTTCCATGTACCACACATTCCACATTCCCATACCTGCTCAATGATGAAACCTGCCCCATTGCAAGTTCCGGAGATAAGGTAACAGCTTCAGAGCCTGCCCTATGAAAAAATGAACACGACCTGTTGTTGAATACGTTAAGAGGATAGTCTATAATAAAATTGCAACCCAACTGTTGAACTACTCTGAGAACACCAAGGTTGCCAACAAGCACGCCGTGGAAACCAATTCCCAGTGCCTCCCGGATAAGCAAATGCAGTTCATCCATCTCCTTATCCCAGACAATAGATGGTGTTGTAAGATAAATCCTGCAGCCTGTTCTGCATGTAATATCATGTGCTTCTTTTAATGTGGCTTTCGTGTGACTGCGGAAGTTCTCATCTCCATAATAAATTACACCCGCACCTTCATCTGCTGCACACAATAATCCATCCAGAGTATTCACACTGACAGACAAGAAAGGTGTTCCTGTATTGTCCTCAAGATAAGAAGGCAGTGAAAAAATAAAATCTTCAAATATACGTTTCCATTTTATGATCCTTATCTTCTCCATTTCCTGAACGGCACTGTTACGGATATTGTTCAGTTCCCTGATAGGAACGAAAATATCGGGGTCTGATAAAATCTCCAGTGAGACCGGATAGAAAACAGTATTTCCAAGTTTTAAAAGCTGTTTTTCCATATCCTTCTCGGTTGTTGGGTTTTTTTGGGATGGCTGGACAATGTATTCTGAAACCATCCTTACTACATTGTTATTGTGATCCTCCAAAGACATTTCCAGATTTTTGCCTTTTACAGCAGTAAGCTTAAGCCTCACGGGCACTTTGCGTACAGGCATTTGAGAAGTGAAAGATCGTTCCATAGACTTAATAAGTGAGCTATCAGAAGTCCTGTATACCTGCGTACCTGCAGATACGGGGTTGGAAAGAAGCAGATCTACAATCATGCCTTTACCAGCAGAAGTGATCGGTCTGCTCTCGTAGAACATCCTGGTTACATTCTCACCCGTTCCCTCCGATGAAAAACCAATCCCATCGCCAACATTGAGAGAGCCTGACAATTTGAGGCTTACACAGCCTCCTCCTGAATGACCAATTACTGTGCCCACCAGAACCCCTCGGTTATGGGGCATGTCGTGGTCCATTAGCTCAATGCGTGGTTTTCCTGAAAGATATGCATGGGTAAAACCCCTGTTAAAAAGCTGTTCAAGTGTTCTTAATTCTTCCTCAGATACAAAATATCTTGTCGGGTCTGCTGCATACCGGTCCAGAAGCTGTCTATAAATACTCACTACACCTGCCACATATTCAGGTCGTTTCATCCTCCCTTCTATCTTAAGGGATGAAACACCTGCTTCGATTATTTGAGGCAGGATTTCAGCGGTATTAAGGTCCTTTGGGCTTAGCAGGAAATTTCCCTTAACATCGACTTCTTTTCCATTTTTCATAAGAGCATACTGTTTACGACAGGGCTGTGCACAGTATCCTCTGTTACCGCTTCTTCCGCCTATTATGCTGCTAAGCAGACATTGGCCCGAATAACAAATACATAGAGCACCATGAATGAAGATCTCAAGTTCTGCATGCGTATTATCATGTATTGAACGGATGGCTTCAAGTGGAAGTTCTCTTGCAAGCACGATCCTTTTCACACCCACATCTTCAAGTAAACGCACACTTTCAGTGTTATGTACTGTCATCTGCGTACTTGCATGTACAGGAAGCTCCGGAAGAAATTCACGTAAAAATGAAAGCAAACCGATATCCTGCACTATTACGGCATCTGCTCCATATGCGGCAATACTCTGCAAAGTTTCGGCTGCCTCGGCAAATTCAGCATCTTTTATAAGAGTATTCACTGTAATATATACCTTCACACCCCTAAGATGAGCATAATCAATAACTTGTTCCAGCTCATCGAGAGAGAAATTAGAAGCATAAGCTCTGGCACTTAGCTTCTTAACGCCCAGGTACACAGCGTCTGCACCATTTTCCACAGCTGCCTTAAGAGATAGCATATCACCGGCAGGGGCCAGCAGTTCAGGGACCGAGGACATGAGATGTTCTGATGATGTCACAATATATAAAAGATATCCGGAATACTTTGAAGTTTCCGGCCAATGTTCGGGAATGTATCCAAAGAAGTCTATACCTTCTTTTTCATAAGGTAGAATTTTATAATATATAAACAGAAAACTACAACTGCGAGATTAAACACAGCCCTGATGATGGGAATATATTCCGACTCAAACCATGTGTATATAACCTGATCTACCGAACCGATGAACTGGAGTACTGAAATTGCAAGAAGAAGACCTACCAGTATTAATAGACCAGCTCTAAAATAGTCCTCCATTGATGCTTCTTTTTTCTCTTTCGCCTTTACTGGTGCAGGAGATTGCACCTGCCCCATATTTCCAGTTTCTTTTAATTCCCCACTCATACAGATCTCCTCCTGAAGATGATAAATACTGCAATCAGAGAGATTATAGCAAGTACTGAACCAAATCCTGGTGTACCCACTTCTGGTTCTTCATAAGGTGTTTCATATGCAGGTGTTTCACCCGGTGCAGATGGAGGCGTTTCCACAACAAAATCACTTGTTACGATATCTTTAGACTCAACGGTCTTGTTTTTATCAATAACTTTTTGTGGATTCAACTGGACGTAATCTTCTCCACGCTTCACAAGGACATTATCCTTCCAGACAAGGACCTCTACAACATAATTGTAGTTATCAGGCACTGTAAGGTTTACACTTCTGACAACTGTCTCTTCCGGACCTATTAGGCCAGTGGTGGCCCAGACCTTGTCTGCTATAAGACGTGCATCCATTTCGCGGGCTTTCACCAGCATCTTGTAGTCTTGACTCACATTAGAACCTGAATTAGTGAGATAAACATCAGATTCGATCACAACGTTGTTGCCTACGACCTTCCGAACCAGGAAATCTATACTATCTATACCTATACCTATTTCCTGTACGTCAGTCTTCAATCTTTCAAGCCCACTCAAATATATCTCTGCCGTGGATTTTGTTTTATTGCCATCAGACAGCACAAATTCCACCCTGTATGTGCCTTCTCTGGGCAATCTGATAGAGTGAGAAACTGAAGCTGTCTCACCTTCTTTTATGGGCCCTATCTCTGTAGCTTTCCTTGACTTCAAAAAGTCAGTATTACTATCAAATACCTTCAGTTGCAGTGAAGTATCATTTTTTTGAACTCCGCTTGTATGAAGAATATAAGTCGTCACGTTGATATCTACAAAAGAACTTGTCACTTTGTCTGCGGACAATTCAGTATCCGTTATTATAATGTTTGACTCTTTTTCAAAATTCTTGATACAGCCACTGGAATAGATCGTTAATGTCAGCAAGAAAATGGCTATAAAATATATCCTGATATTGTTGACCATATACATCCCCCTCTACACATAGATAATTCTGTGTTAGATCTATTTAAATTGTTCTGAAATGTGAAAAAGTAAATTAGAGGCCAGGTTAAAGTTCATGAATCAAAGTTGAAAAGATAGGTGTTCAAAACATATTGTTAAATGGTTAATAAGTAATGGCAATAATAAGCAATGAAGGCAGACAAAAAAGAAAATGGTGCCCGAAAAATATACAAAGAATTAAATAGAGATATATATATATCTTATTCTATCCACCGGAGCATCTAATTGCATGCAGACTGGAAAAGAAAGAAATGAAACAGCAGTAAAAGTAACTGTGAACGGGATGATATTAAATGTTGTCCTGACTATTTTCAAATTCGTTGCCGGAATCCTAGGCAACAGTGCAGCAATGGTCGCAGATGCTGTCCATTCACTATCTGATTTTATAACAGATATTGTCGTAATTGTCGGACTAAAAGCTGCAGGAAAACCTGCAGACACTAATCATCATTATGGACATGGTAAAATCGAGACTCTGTGCGCGGCTTTTGTGGGAATTGTTCTTTTCATAATAGGATTAGAGATTTTTGTGGGTGGCTTGAGTAAGATCCTGTTGGCAATTAATGGAGGAAAACTGGAACAACCAGGAATAATAGCCTTTATTGCTGCAGTGGTTTCCATCATTTCAAAGGAATGGTTATACAGATATACATTAAATTATGCAAGATCGGTAAAAAGCGATGCTATGGAAGCAAACGCATGGCATCACCGGTCAGACGCATTTTCCTCAGTGGGGACAATGCTGGGAATTGGAGGAGCGATAGCCCTTGGGGGTAAGTGGGCAGTTCTTGACCCAATTGCTGCGGTAATACTGAGTTTGTTCATATTTAAAGTTGCATTCGACATCACATATAAGAATACAAATGAGCTTACCGAAGCAGCCCCGGAAAAAGAGATCATTGAAGATATCCAGCATATAATTGCATCAACCGACGGGGTTAAAGACTTCCACAAGCTTAAAACAAGAAAGATAGGCAACAATATTGCAACTGACGTGCATATCCAGGTGAATAATAAGCTTAGCCTTATCGAAGCCCATGATATATGCACTGAAGTAGAGAATCGCTTACGTGAAAAATATGGAAATGATAGTATTCTCTACATACATTGTGAACCATACATATGATATAGGCTTTTTGGGCAGATCAATCCGTGCAGACACATGGATTTTTGCCGCATGTGGGACATGCACGCGGATACTTTTCAAGGAAAGCAGTTTCAAGATCCACGTTGTAGAGGTTTGCAAGAGCGCCCACCCAGGCAAAACAATCCGCAAGCTCTTCCCTTATGTTCTCTGTATCGTGCCTGCGCACAGCTTCCGCGAGTTCTCCTACTTCTTCCACAAGCCATAACATGGTTGCAGTGGCACCACGCCTTCTATCGTTGTGTCCATACAGATCGGACATGAACTGCTGGAATTCCTTGATCTCCAGAATAACATCTCCAGAATTACAGCCTGACAGGGATATTCCTTTCCCTGAGGTATTCTTTCACATCCTGCACAGTGTATTCCCCGAAGTGGAAGATACTTGCTGCAAGTGCAGCATCCGCCTTGCCTTTAATGAAGCCTTCATATATATGTTGTGGATTGCCCACACCCCCAGAAGCTATCACAGGTATGTCCAGTTCCTCAGAAAGCTTGCGGGTAATTGGAATGTCGAATCCGTCGTATGTGCCATCCCTGTCCATACTGGTCAACAGGATCTCACCTGAACCAAGTTCCTCTACTTTTTTTGCCCACTGTACGGCATCGATACCAGTAGATTTACGACCTCCATAGATGACAACTTCGTACCATGCCGGAGTACCGTCCTCAAGCTCCAATATAACCTTATCAGGATTGCCCTCAACATCAGTATTACGCTTGCAATCGATGGCAGTAACAATGCACTGAGAACCAAATATCTGTGATGATTGCCGGATGAGGTCCGGATCTTTAACTGCCGCAGTATTGATAGAAACTTTATCAGCACCCGCTCGGAGGATCTGCCTGATGTCCTCTATTGAATTAATACCACCTCCCACAGTAAGGGGAATGAAAACCTCGTCAGCAGTTCTTTCGATAACATCGATCATAGTGCCCCTACCTTCATGAGAAGCCGTAATATCAAGAAATACCAGTTCATCAGCACCCTGTTCATTGTACCGCTTGGCAAGTTCCACAGGGTCGCCTGCTTTTCTAAGATCAACGAACTCAATGCCCTTGACAACGGTTCCTCCAGCTTCATCAAGTGTTACGTCGAGACAGGGTATTATCCTTTTTGTGAGCATGATGGATAATCAAGCAAACCTGGTATTAATAATTTATGAACCCTTACACCAGGAGCACAGCAATAACACCTGCAAGAAAAACACCATCAAAAGTGCCTGCTCCACCTATACTGACTACGGGCGCACCTATCTTTGTAATACCCCTAAGATTGAGCAGATCTGCACCTACCAGGGTGCCCAGGGTACCGCCAGTATATGCAATTATGAAAATGAAGTCGTGATTTTCCGGAAACTGAGAGATTATTAATATGGAGCTTAGCGCTGCGGCCAGTGGAGGTACCAGTGCGGGTGTCACTATACCCACACCTTTTACAGGACGTGCTACCAGTTTAGTAATTGCGGCTACGATCATTATCCCATACAGCGAATAGGTTATCACCCCAGGGTATGTATAAAGAAGGTAGACTGATACAAAGATAGGTATTACTGCTCCTCCAATGTTAACAGCCACTGTGGTCTTCCTTACAAAACTATCCATGAAAGGTACGCGGTATTTTACACCGAAGACCTTGACGAAATTACCATTAGGGATAGGTACCTCAGTTTCCAGTGTTGTGAGAGGGACATTGATGTTGCTGCCGATCAGACAGAGGAAAAGAAGCAGGAATGCATCTCCCCACGAAAAACCCAATTTTGCAAAAGCTGAGCTTACAAGCCCGAAAAAGAGAAATGATACAACAACAGATAACAGAAGCAACAGTATAAAGGTAAAAACCATTGTTAAAGGATTGTAGAATATCCTGTGCCTCATATAGAAGCATCAACTGGACACCATATAAGTTTTTCTAAACTTTTTTATCAATAAAGAGAAAGAGAACGTGCCCCTTTGAGCAGGTCCTTGCTCACAGCATCACTGATGATCAAATCTTCAGATATCATTATGTGAGCACCTGTTCTCAAAGCTATGGCTATACAATCGCTTGGACGGGCATCAAATTCCATATGCTTTCCGCCATCGTTTAGCACCAGGCGGGCATAATAGATATTATCGATTTTATCATCAATGAACACACTGTCAATTTTAACTTCCATGCGCTCAAGAATAGCTACCAGAAGATCATGAGTGATAGGACGTGGAAGGGTCTCATTACGTATTACCGTATCAATCGACAATGCTTCGGCCTGGCCTATATGAATGGGTATTACTAAACCATCCTCATCCTCCAGCAATACTGCAGGAGATGTACCACCCAGCATATTTACTAGGAAAATACCCTTCACAAATACTTCTCTGACACCTTCCTCATTTGCCATGAATAGAACACTTCCCTATATTATCAACTATTATATGACATATATCATCATGAATGATGACCTATTCCAAAAAATGGGACCTTCAATGGTGTCTATAAGGTTTCTGCTCGAAATGGAAACCATGTTTCCCTATTAGAGGAACAAAAACTACGCCACCCCATTCTTTAGTGACCACTGTGCCATCACTATCCCTTGTAACAAGATAAAGAGACTGGAACATATCTCCAACCGGAATAACCATCCTCCCCCCTGTTTTTAGCTGCTGCACCAGAGGTTGAGGAATGGAGGGTGCTGATGCGGTCACGCATATCCTGTCATAGGGAGCGTGTTCTGGTAGCCCTATAGATCCATCGGAAAGAAAAACCTCTATGTTACGATAGCCAGCTGCCTTTATATTATTTTTTGATGATCCGACCAGCTCTGGTATCCTTTCAGTAGAATATACTATACCAGTATTTCCTATGAGTTCAGCCATAACTGCAGCATTATACCCCGAACCTGCACCCACTTCCAGGACTTTGTGGCCCTCCTGAAGATCAAGCAGATCACACATAATAGCTACCATATGAGGAGCAGATATGGTTTGACCATGCCCGATATTAAGAGGTGTATCCACATAAGCACTTGACATGTGCACAGAGGGAACAAAAAGATGTCTGGGCACATTTGTCATTGCCCTGAGAACTTTTTCACTTACACCACGGACCTTCAGGCGAGCTACCAGCTCTGCCCTCTTCTTCGAGAACTCCACGAAGTACCACTCCCCCATGTTCTTCTATGGACAGGGTTTGCAAAGATACGTTTTATATTCTTGGCTTCTATGACGATACCATCACGGGATCTAAAACTGCCATCTCTTTCCTTGATCTTTATGATCGTGAA
This sequence comes from Methanomethylovorans hollandica DSM 15978, assembly GCF_000328665.1. Lineage (NCBI taxonomy): Archaea > Methanobacteriati > Methanobacteriota > Methanomicrobia > Methanosarcinales > Methanosarcinaceae > Methanomethylovorans > Methanomethylovorans hollandica. Next base: position 173,951 of record NC_019977.1, on the reverse strand, counting down.
CTCATCGGTGCCAGCCTTTTCAGTCGAACCAATTGTGAACTGGTAACCTCCAGGAACCTGCTTTATCACCGATCTTGTAGTGGTACCTTCATGAATAGCTATCTTTACGCACACCTCATCTATGGCCCTGCCCCATAGATAATTAATGTCTGCGACTTTGGCGGTGTCTGGCCTTTTTTGACCAGATTCGATCGCCGTTATTACAACTGGATAGACCTCATCTGAAGATTCGTCATCGATGAACATCTCATCACCAACGCTAATTATCTCGTTCTCCTGCATGTAAGTATGCAGGGGAAAAGAAGCTTCACCTCTGCTTACAATAACCTTAATGCCAATGTTCTTGGGAGTTTCTATTACTGTAGGGTGAACTCTGCCGCATTCTAAACATTTTACTACAGGATTAACACCTGATTTAAGAACCTCATGCAGCACCGTATGACGTGGAGAGCATGATGGACACACAACTTCGACTTCTTCGTTCATAATCTATCTACTTATGACAGGAGAGAGTAAATATTTTACCCCCAGATACCCATACAATGCAGTCAAGTGTTACATACCGGATTCATCGAATATGAATAGTTATTGGATGATGATGGATACGTAAAAAAGGAGAAAAGTTCTATTGTTGGTCCAAATTGAATCAATTCTCATCTGTGTGCTGCAGCATGTGCTGCAATGAACTCACGTAAAAGCTTCGTACCCAAGAGGGCAGTTTGCCCACCATCGTATTCCGGAGAAATCTCGACTACATCAAACCCAATGGACATAGGAGCAAGAACACGTATGATATCCCTAACCTCTATATCCGTCAGCCCGAATGGTTCGGGAGTTCCTAAACCCGGGGCAAAGGATGGGTCCAATGCATCCATGTCAAGAGATAGGTAAATCTTATCACATTCAAGGTGCTCAAGTGCTTCTGCAAGAACTGCTTTAACACCTTTTTCTCTTACAGTATCAGAAGTATAGTAGCAGATGCCATGATCTTTTGCGAAATCCCATTCTTCTCTGGGACCGCTGCGCACACCAATGGTCACATACCTGTCAGTGATGTCATTGAGTACATGCCTGGAAACACATGCATGATTGAATTTCACACCGCTGTATTCTTCACGCAGGTCGAAATGAGCATCCATCACCACAAAACCAATATCTTCGCCAGCATGTTTTGCACATGCCTTCACACAGGGATATGTGAGAGAGTGTTCTCCACCCATCATTATGGGGAGTTTCCCATCCTTTACAATTGGCTCCACTGCGAAGAAAAGTTCTTCGAGGGTCCTCTCAACATCCGAATATGGCTCGAAGTTGCCTGCATCATGGATCAGCAGATCCTCAAAATCTATGTCGAAGTATGCATTATAGGTCTCAAAATTAGGAGATGACTTGCGCATAGCATCCGGAGCCCACCTGCTGCCCGCTCGGAAAGATGAGGTGCCATCAAAGGGGACACCAAAGAGAACATATCTGGCAGAGTCATAATCTGCCAGTGAATCCATCATACAAAGATCGTGGAACATTTACCAGAATAAAGTATACACTTGTATTTGTAAAATATGAGGTTATAGATTTACCTCATATCGACCTTCATCTTACCCATAGCCGTAAGGTAGCTGATCTCTTCCCCTTCCTTTACCCTTTCCTTGTACTCTTCGGGTATGGGAAGCTCAAAGGTCGAGTAGTCAGCCATGTCCATAAGCTGGGCAACATCACCTGTTATGGTAATTACCTGAGCGTTCTTTCTCTCGACCAGAGGAACATATATTTTGTCCGATACAGGCCCCACAATAGACCTTTTCTGATTATCAAAAATTCCAATGGCATCGACTCTTGCTTTTGCTGAACCATGCTTTCCTGGCTTTGATTTAGAAATGCTCTTAATGACACAGGGCTCTTCATCGATTAAAACGTATTTACCCTCTTTAAGTTCTTTAACCTCTACTTGCTGTTTCATGTATGAATTCTCCGGAACGGTCTGTTAAATAAGCGATCAATTGTTGAATATGACAGGTAGTAATTTACCATTCCATATATCAAGTTATCTATATAAGAGGCATATATTCGATATAATAGAAAGACCAATAGTTAGAAGATTCACTGCCACTGATCAACTAATACCCATACTAAAATGTTATTCCAAGTTGTTCAAGCTTGCCTGGAGTTGGAACTCCAAGACCATCCCACCCCCTGAATCGGTAATACTCATCCATAGCTTTTTTAAATTCTCCTTCAGAAATACCACCATTTGAAAACATCCTTTTGGGCAAGGTATCGTCATCACAGGTTAAACCAGCCTTAAGATTGAACAATCTTTCAAGATTCCATATCCTCTCACCCACCCTTAGCAAGCCCTCGGAAGAATATGATACTCCTGTTACAGCACTGACAAGGGAGGCAATATCTCCTTCGCTTAGAGAGAAACTTACAAACGGGCACATGACAACAGAGTCAAGAGCTGCTGCAAAGTCCTGGAAAAACTTAACAAACCCTGGTTTGCCCTGCAATACGAACCTATCAAGTTCCACTGGTTTACCCAATAACTCCGGACCCACCATAAATGCATTCATATGGCATGCTCCTCTGTTAGAAGTAGCATATGCAAGAGCAAGACCTGACATGTTCCTGGGATCATAGCCGGGTAGTTCCAGACCTTTGGAACTCATACTAAGGTCTTTTGCCCCCTGCTCATTCATATAAGACAAAGAGCCTGCACTAAGTGAACTGCGACCCTGTGATGTCTCAGACACTTTTTCCAACAGCAATGCGGGAGTGACCTCCTGACCTGACATTTCAAGATAAGAGGCAATAGTAGCTCCACAGGAGATCGGGTCCAGACCATCAGCATAACAAAGATCGTTAGCCAGCACGATGGACCTGAGATCATTATTCCCCACAGCCGGACCAAATGCCCATAAAGCACCATAATCAGGCAATGGAGCTCCGTTTTCAAGAACTCTTCTGCATCCAAGTGGACAACTAGAACATGGGGTTTTATTACTTGTATAAGATGAGGAGATCTTTTCTGCCGAAATTTTGTCAGCATGCTGAAACTTCTGTTCCCTGAAATTCAGGGAAGGAAGGATATCAAGATTGTCCAGGACATTGACCATAAAAGAGGTACCATATACAGATAGGCCTTTGGAAGTTACAGGATTTGCCTGCAGCAACCTCTGGGCACTTAATGTAGCCTGTTCAAAGGATTCAGGCTGTGCTATAAGAGGATCGTTTGTACCTTTTACGACTACAGCTTTCAGGTTCTTGGAGCCTGCTACAGCCCCATGACCACCTCTTCCACTTAAAAAAACATTGTCATTCACAAAGTTTGCAAAGCGTACTTTATTTTCACCTGCTCTGCCTATACATGCCACACTGCCTTTTTCCTTCAATATTAAAGTGGTTTCTCTGGTGTCCTTTCCCCATAGATGGTCAGCGGCTATGAGCTCTACATCTTCATCATAGATAGAGAGATAGACAGGCATCTCAGACCTGCCAGTAATTATCAGAGCATCAATACCTGCATACTTCATCGCCTTCCCGAAATATCCCCCTGCATTGGAGTCAAATATTGTATGGGTAAGAGGGGATTTTGTGATAAGTGAATAATGTCCAGACATAGGAGCTGCAGTACCCGTCAAAGGACCTGTTGCAAACACCAAACAATTCTCAGGTGACAAGGGGTCCACACCTGGATCAACAAATTCATGCATCAGCTTAATTCCAAAGCCCCGGCCTCCCAGATATTCCTTTGCTTGCTTTGCACCTGTTCTTGACTCAGTGATCGCATGGGAACTTAGGTCAACAATTATAGTCCTTCCAGTCCAGCCGAACATATTTTTCACCTTTATTTAGATATTAACTCCTTCAAGTTCCAGGAGTTTGCGTTTCAAAGACAAACTTTGAGTATCCTTACTTCCACAAAAACCTCCCATGCCTTTACTTGAAACTACCCTGTGGCATGGGATAATTATAGGATAGGGATTCTTTGAAAGAGCACTGCCCACTGCCCTGGAAGCTCCTTTCCTCCCAATTTGCACAGCCAGTTCACCATATGTCACTGTATGACCATATGGTATCTTCCTTGTATGCTCAAGCACATCCCTCTCAAAATCAGAGAAATCGGAAAGGTTCACTTGACACCATAAAAAATTTACCTGTTCACCTTTAAGATATCGTAAGATCTCCTGGCACAAACGTTCAAGGTCTTCCATCTTTGCCCTCCAGTAAATTACCTTCAAGAGAACGCCTTTTTCTACGATAGCGTAACCAGTTGATGCCAGAAAAGGATACAAGAATTATGCTAGCTGCAACAGCAACATATATGAAAGGTCTGGTCCTCTCCACAAGTAGCGGATCGATATTATCCTTTTGATCATAGGTGGGGTACATGATATCACGCCTGTCTTTACTGTGTCCAAGACCAAGAGCATGACCAAGTTCATGCTTTGCCAGTTCGCGCATGTTGGTATTACCATATTGCTTCCATGCATAACCCTCGTAATTGCCCACCTCCATGACAATGTCCACTCGCACATACTTCCCATTTACTTCATGAGGTCTTGCAAAGCCTGCAACACCATTCTCAACACCAGCATCCTTTTCCAGATTCTCTACCCATATAATGTAGATATCGGCTTCACTTCCAGAATCAACCGGACTGAATTCCGGATTATACGCAAGACGTCCATTCCCGCCTTTTTCCCAGTATGCCATGGCAACCTCAACCTGCTCGTTATATGTGGGACTGTAATGTTCCGGAACATTGATTGTGTCGATGTATACTGTGATAGGAGAGTGTCCCCAGGGATTTGTATTTAGTGCTGGATAGGTATCATCTTCCATTGCATAGACGCCCTGGAATGTCAATGGACTGAGAAAGCAAACAAAAAATAAATACCCGATGATAGCAGGAAATTTTTGGAACATTGGGAACCATATAAACATACATTACACAATACAAATAGTTAATTGAATGCAGACACGATCTACATAACGATAAATACAAGGAGGAACAAAGCAACGCTATGCAAAAGAAGATGGCAGCGGTATTCGATTGTGCGGGAACACTGCTACGTATGTATCGTGTTGCAAAAGAAATAGCAACCGGAAACATTCTGGAAGGTATCGAAAGTATCATGCTGGTAGCAGAACAGCCTGGAAGAGCTCTTGTAGTTATGCATGCTGAACCATCTTTGATAGAGAAAACAGACCCCACGAAAGAACTTAAAAGTTTCATAGCTGACAATGGATTAAAAATTGACATAAGTTGTTCCAGTGGACCAGTAAGCATAAAGGAAGCTGCATCAATAATAAATGAACAAAAGATCGTTGTTGGAGATGTGATAGAAGTCCTAACTTGGGCACATAGAAGTTGCCCTGAGGTGTACTACATTGCAGCAGGTCTGATAGTAGATAGAGAGGCATACTCCATTCCATATGTGCTGAGCACAGCAGGAAAATTGTATTCAAATGCTCCAAAAACAATAGAGCTTTTGCATAGCAGAGGAATCGACACATATATTGCATCAGGGGATACCATGCGTTCACTAAGAGGAGTAGCTGAAAAACTCTGTATCCCTCTTGAAAATGTGTTCTGTTTGGCCACTACAGATGACAAGGCCAATATTGTACTGGACCTTAAAAAGAAATATGAAACTGTATTGATGATAGGCGATGGCATGAACGATATTCGTGCCTTAAAAGTTGCTGACCTGGGAGTAGTTACAGTCCAGCAAGGCGATAAGCGCCCTCAAAGGTTGCTGGAAGCAGCTGATCTTGTGATTAACAATATTATAGAGGTTATAGATATTGTGGATTCACTGGTGCTCCAGAACAAAGATGAGAAAAGGGAATAGCTTTTTATTGTTAACGGTGAAAACAATATGCGTTACGTTTATGTATAATTTAACATAATGCAGATGATACTCTACAAAAAATGAACATAAAAACAAATCATAAATGTCCGGCAGAAGTTGTTAGCAGTTTAGTACATACCATACAATACCATTAAGTAATTTGAATTGGTAGTCATAGCGAGAGAAAATCCGGCCGGCACATAAACGGAGGAACATAAATGGCAGCGTTCATCGAGGTAAAAAACCTTAATGTGGATTTTGACGGCTTTAAAGTTCTGAAGGACATCAACCTTACTATAAATGAAGGAGAGGTCATCGGTATATTGGGTCGAAGCGGAGCAGGCAAAACTGTTCTGATGCACGTACTTCGCGGGGTGGAAGAATACGAAAGTATCAGCGGACAGGTAATATATCATCTTGCAAGGTGTGAAAAGTGCGGCCATATCGAACCCCCAAGTAAGACAGGATATGAATGTCCAGGATGTCCGGGGGAGAAATTACTATCTTTTGATGCTGATTTCATAGAGATGGCAATTCATGACCATAAAAGAAGAGATATTACCAAGAGAATAGCTATAATGCTGCAGCGCACTTTTGCACTGTATGGTGATGAAAGAGTCATAACAAATGTAGTAAACTCTCTTACCGAAATAGGAGAGCAGGATGAAGAGGCAATCTCAAAGGCGATGGAGCTGCTGGAAAAAGTGCAATTATCCCACCGTATGATGCATGTGGCACGAGACCTGAGTGGTGGTGAGAAACAGAGAGTTGTACTGGCCCGCCAGCTTGTGAGAAATCCAATGCTGCTACTTGCAGATGAACCTACCGGCACTCTTGATCCCAGGACTGCAAAGATAGTACATGATGTAATCGAAAGGTCTGTCAAGGATTACAATATGACTATGGTCATAACCTCTCATTGGTCTGAAGTTGTTGAAAGTATTGCTGACAGGGCAATAATTCTTGAGGATGGAGCTATAATCAATGAAGGAGACCCCTGCGAAATGGCAAAGGCATTCACTGGAATGGCATGTGCAATAGAGAAGAAGCCGGACATTGCCATTGGTGACCCTATAATAAAAGTACAAAATCTTCGAAAGAAGTATATATCGGTTACTAGAGGAGTTGTAAACGCTGTTAGTGATATCTCCTTTGAAGTGAGAGAAAGTGAGATATTCGGTCTTGCAGGGGTCAGTGGTGCTGGAAAGACCACTACTTCCGAAATCCTCATGGGAATTGTACAGCCCACGAGCGGCGAGGTAGTTACCCGAGTAGGTGATGAATGGATAGATATGAAGAAGCCTGGACCTGAATGCAGAGGGCGTGCACTCCAATACATGGGCATATTACACCAGGAATACAGTCTTTATACACACCGCAATATTATAGATAACCTCACAGAATCCATTGGTATTGACCTGCCCTATGAACTTGCAGTGCGAAAGGCTATCATCACTTTGAAAACCACCGGTTTTACAGAAGAAAAAGCAAAGTCGATCTTATCCAAAATGCCTGACGAACTTAGTGAGGGAGAAAGACACAGGGTAGCATTGGCTCAGATACTGATGAAGGAACCGAACATAATAGTGATGGATGAACCAACAGGTACGATGGATCCTATTACTAAAAAAGATGTCACAAGGTCCATTCTCAAGGCCCGGGAGGAGCTTGGGAACACATTTGTAATCGTATCCCATGATATGGACTTCTTGGAAGAGGTATGTGACAGGGTAGCCCTTATGAGAAATGGAGAGATTGTGGATATAGGAGAACCAAAGAAAGTGATCTTACAACTCACCGAGGCCGAAAGGGTGGAAGCGGACACAGATTGATGGCCAAGAATTAAGAGGTGTTAGATGTGGATGATGGAATAACCGTAGAGATCAACGGAATTAAAATAAGGTTGCCTGAAAAGGCTACTCTAGGGGATGCCATCAAGGCATCTGACGCCCCTTATAAAAAAGGGACTTCTGTAGGAATACTTAAAAAGTCTGATATCGAACAAGAAGAAAATGTTGCGGAATATCGGATAATCACCACTTCCGGAGAGTTCATGATAGAACTCTTTGAAAACCATTCCCCTTCCCGGAAGCAGTGGATAGAGCAATTTAATGAGTATAAGGATATACCTTTGCGATGGTCCAGCAGGGATGCTGTGGCTTTTGGCCCTTTTGTAAGTGACATGATCCCTGAAAGAGAAACTGGAACATATAGAGAATATGAAGTATTGTTTGCAGCGGGAGGAGGAGATCCGCACAATACCCATATGATAATAACCAAGGATAGGCATTCGGCTGAATATGGGGCTCCGCAGGAAGGAGCTTTTGGAAGAGTAGTCAGCGGAAAAAGTGTGCTGGAAAATTTGGAAAAGAAAGATAGTATAATCGAAGTGAAGCCGGTACTATCATGGAAACACACAGGTGAACATCTGCTTACTACTGACCTCGAGACTCTCCTGGAAGAGGGAGAAAAAGTGTTCACATATCTGGATGTGGTAATGTCGCCAGAATCACCCCTTGGGGCTGAACATTTTTTTGCACTGATAAGAACTGGTAGTTTCAAGGTGGATATGGCTTCTAGTTCTTTCATTGCAGATCACATGCTGCTTGGAGAGCTGCCAGCATATGAAAACTATGAATCTCGCTCAAGAGGCAGCGTATTTTTGCGCACAGTGGGGTATGGAGCAGGAAAAGCATTTATCTCAACTGAAGACAGAACTGCCAGTATTCTGCATTCGGTTATCGGACACGTGGACCAGGGTATGGAACTGGTAAAGATGGCAGAAGTTGGACATCGCCTTCTGGTACACACTACACCACCACAGATAATGTTACATGGTAAGAGCTTCCTTGATGCTGAGGAGGAAATGGCTTCATTTGGTGTGAAACTTGTAAGGGAAGGGGACACCACAGATGAGGCATTGATCGTAGCCCAGGAGCCAGACACCACCATTGAGATACTGAAGGAAGGAACTGTAAAGGCTACAGGTGTTGACAGCTCAAAAATAGTTAGTATAGAGTTATACGACGATGTTGCACCCATAACCCTTGACTTTTTCAGACATGCTATTGGCTTGCAGTTCAGACCCATAGGAATATTGCCTTTAATAATGATGTATGAGAATACCTATATCTTCAAGGCCGAAAAACCTGCAGAGAGGTATAAAGAGATCCTACCTGAGAACACACCCCAGAAAAAAGTCGTTGCAGGTGAGATAGGTGTCACTAACCAGGCAGCTAAACGTATGGGAATGGTAGGAGTTAAAACAAAGGACGATGATCTGTTCGGACCCACCGGAGAGAAATTCATAAGTACAAATATCATAGGGCGTATCCTTGATATAGAAAAGCTTCAGCACTTCAGGGAAGGGGATAAGATCTATGTTATTGAACGTAACAGGGAGGGGGACTCATGAATAATGAGGAAGATATTATCACCAAAATAGTTGTCATAAGTTCTGACAGCGTTCTGCCCATAGACGCAGCAATGAAAGTGTATGAATCAGAAAACGCTATAACGATTAAAGAAACCTGCTTTGGGACGATGGTTACTGGGCCCAGGATTGCTGTAGATCGGGTTATAGCTGAACTGAGAGGTATGGACAGGAATCATATCTTTGTTAAAGAACGTGGATTTCATCCGGGCGATGAGAGGAGATGCCGGGCCGTGAGGGGAGGTGGACCCAGACCAGGCTTCCATTATCTGAGAGAAGAAGTGCAGATGCTGCCCATGATTGGAAAAGCACTTGATGCTTATGAACAACATGTTCCACCCACGGAGATACACCGTGCAGAAAAAATTGACACAAAGAAGCTGAAGAGTATCATTGAATCTAATTTATGAGGCAATATAATGGCAAAAGTGATCATTTATCCTACCAACAGCCTGATACTTTCTGATCTTGTAGAGCGATTTGGTCATAAACCCCTTGCAATGATGGAAAAGATCAAAGAGAAAGTAAACACTGTAGGCGTAGACTCTCCACCCCTTAATATAACAGCTGAAGAGCCCAAAAAGGGTCTGAAGTATGCAGCCGTGGAAGTGCCAGCAGGTGTAAGGGGGAGAATGGCTATAGTGGGCCCGATGATAGATGAGGCAGAAGCTGCTGTCATAGTGAATGAAGCGTCCATGGCCTTTGGATGTATGGGATGCGCCAGGACGAATGAACTTACTAAATACCTGATACGCAAAAAAGAGATACCTATCCTTGAAGTAGATTATCCCAGAAGTGAAGAGGAAGGTAAGGAATTTGTCTATGAGATAGCCGAATTTTTGAAATCACTGCCAATGGAGGAGAGATCATGAACAAGGAGAAGCAAGTAAAAGTGGCACTGGTGTCATGCGGTTCGGAATATGCTGGCGTCCAGGGAGAACTGGAAAAAGTAACTGGCAGTGTTAACGCAAAGCTAATCTTTCCTGAAATAGATATAGCTTCTCTTGATACGATCGGAAGGGATTTTGGAATAGAGGCTGCGAGTCCTGACCTGCGTCTGATGATGGCAAGAGCCCAGGCAGTGGTAGAAGGCATTACAGATGTGGATGGAGTATTCATCACATCATGTTTTAGGTGTGCTGAAGCTGCTATTGTAAGGAACGAAGTGAGAAGATACATAAATAAGCATTCAAGTATTCCTGTTATTAGTTATTCTTTCACGGAAAGGACAACAGCCGCTACTCTTATGACAAGAATGGAGGCTCTTACCACCATCGCAAGAAGGAAACATCTGCTTGCCCGTGAGCATCAGACTGGTCTTACTGCAGGCATAGACTCTGGTTCAACCACTACAAAAGCTGTGGTAATGAAAGATGACAAGATCATTGGCCAGGGTTGGGTACCCACTATAAAGGTCATTGATAGTGCAACAGAAGCTTTTAATCATGCGCTTGAGGAAGCTGGAGTAAAAGCCGAAGAGATACAGGCCCTTGGAACTACCGGATATGGCCGGTTCCTGGTAGGAGAACATTTTAAAGCACAATTGGTACAGGAAGAGATCACTGTCAACTCCAAGGGTGCAGTGTATCTGGCAAACAAACAAAAAGGCTCTGCAACCGTTATAGACATAGGAGGAATGGACAACAAGGCCATATCCGTGGAAGATGGTATTCCAGGCATGTTCACAATGGGCGGGATATGTGCAGGTGCATCCGGGCGTTTTCTGGATATGACGGCAAAGAGGCTGGGTGTTGATATCACTGAACTGGGTGCATTGGCTGTAAAAGGTATGCAGGAAAAAGTCGATATGAACAGTTACTGCATTGTCTTTGGTATCCAGTCACTTGTGAATTCACTTGCTAAGGGAGCAAGACCTGAGGATGTGGCTGCTGCGGCATGTCACAGTGTGGTGGAACAGATATTTGAGCAGCAATTGCAGGAAGTGGATGTAAAAGAGCCGCTGATCCTTGTGGGTGGCTCTTCACTGATAGAGGGAGTTCCAAAAGCATTGAGCACTCTGCTTAAAATAGAAGTGCTTGTACCACCAAACTCGCACCTTATAGGCGCTGTGGGAAGTGCATTGCTTGCATCGGGATTTGTGGAGGAATAAGAATTATGGAGCCTCTGGAGATCTTCAAGGTGGAAACTAAAATACCTGAAGAGGCCGAAGCTTACAGGTCTATTACCTCAGATGTCATATCAGAGCTTGCTCTTGCCAACTCCATCGGCAGGATATACGTGATTATAACACCAGAGGAGTCACTGTTCCAGATGGCCGTCATCCTGAGGGGCAGCCCCCCGCTGGTAAAAACATCGGACTTTGCAGATGTTAACGTGGGAGCAGTCACCAGGAATGAGATACAGGTGGTTCTTCGGGATGAGAAGCACTTACCCGAACTATTGGAAAAGCTCTGGGCAAAATATAGCCGGGGAAAGGTTATTCAGCAAGACAGGAAGACCATTAATGTAACTGTAGAAAATATGGACACTGAAATAGAGGCCATAAAAGAGATGATCATATTTGATCCAAAGCGCACGCTGCTTTCCAGGCTTGTGGAAATGGCCATAAGGACAACCCCCGAAGGGTTCAGGGTACGTTATCATTCCCTTAGAGATAATGAATTTATTTTTGTAGCATCTGAGGATGCCATGAAACCGGAGTGGGTGCAACAGGGACATCAAATGCTTGAACAGATAAAGGGAGGGTTAAATCTTGGCGGCAGTGCTTGAACCTTACATATATGAAGGAGGTATACACAGGCATACGCTCCTTTTGGAACTTTTGGAAGATCTGGGAGGATACCTTATCCAGAAAACACCGGCTGCCACAGAGGTTACTCTTATTATGCTCGTACCCAGAGAGGACGTACATCTTATTGAGCAGCTAGCCAAAGATCTTCTGGGGAAGATTTCAAAAGCTCCCCTTACAGGGACTGAAATTGCTGTGGTCTCACCTACCCTGGCATCTCATCATCTGCCGCATTCTGCCTGCGATATAGCCGAGTTTCTGCGGCGCGGTGGAGCAAATACCACAATGATAGGACTTGCCAGAGGAATGGGAAGAAGGGTTGCACTTTCTGCAGATTATGAAAGGAGACTTATAAACGAACATGATATTGCCCTGTTCTCATTTGGGACATTCAAGGATTGTATCATTAATAAGAAACCAAAACTCTTTGAAGGTATAAAGATACCCATTGTTGCAACAGGAGGACCAGACCTTAAGACAGACGAAGTACCTGGGGCTGATATGTACATTGGGAACATAGGCAGAGTCGCCCACAGGCTAAGACACAGCGAGGAGCTGGGAGGTCTGGATGTAATGAGCGAGAAAGTGGGTAATATCGTTGAAAAGATTAGAGAGGATATTGCCAGGGATCCGCTTGCTGTTTTGCCAGCAAGGGTAATGAAAGAAGTACAGGAACAGATACAAGAGATAGAGAATGTATACACACCTGCACCTCTCACACTTCAATTGGATGGACTGCGCATTAAACTTCCTTATGCTGATTTTCATCAGAAGATTGAAGATCTGGAACTGCAGGACAATATTCGCCTTAGAGATGTTGCAACTATTACTCCCTCAAAAATGAAAAACTACATACTTGTGAAGGTTAAAAGGAAATCCGAAGTAGGTATAGAGATCTAAGACGTGGCGGGGTGCAACGTGGAAATTGAAAAGATCAAAGAGCTTCTTGATGAAGAGCCTGAAGAAATTGTTGAGAAGATGCTTGCAGACATTAAGAAACAATATGGCGAGGTACCCTATATAGTAAACTTCATTAAAGATATGCCTGAGCTTTTTATCTCCCGAATGATATATACTAACAGCATCATGCGTGAATTCAAACGCATGGACCCAAAGACCGTGGAGCTTATCAGTATCGCTGTGGCTTCTGCCCTCAAATGTGGCCACTGCCTTAAAACACATATAAGGGCAGCCAAAAGACTTGGAGTTAGTAAGGAAGAGATATTCGATACGATCCTGATCAGCAGTACTGTAGCCAATGCCTCCATACTTGCAGAGGGTACCCGTGCAATTGATACTGAATTTGCATCTACTGTTGAAGGAAAGGATCCTTCTTGCATGTTCTGTACTTTTAATTCTGAACTGCAAGAACAGAAATAACGTTTTTTTTAGAAGATCAATAGAATGGTACCCCTGCTATTAACACCCCTGCTGCATACCCCAGGATAACACCTGTGTTAAGGAAAGGAAGCCCAGCCTGAGGTTTTCCTTTCATTACGAATACCATCAGAGCAGCATATCCCACTAGTGTGCCGATCATGGCACCTATGGAGGGATATGAAATGCCCATATATTGCAAAGGTGAATACTCAGAAAGGAAGATATTCGCAGATACTACTAAAATAGTAGGCATTACAGCATCTCCCAGACCCATAAAAAACGCTTCATTCTCTTCACCTTCCTCTTTCTTGAAATCATCTTTGATGAAAGAATAGTCCAGTTTCTTTGGAATAACGAAAAGGATGGGCAACCGTAAATCCATGACACCTTCAGCAAGATCTATCATGTGCTTTGTCTTGTAGACGGAGATCGCATCATAGATAGCGAGGAGTGAAAGCAAAACAAGTACTGGAATTATAGAAAGGGAAATACCGAATATGGCACTTGCGCCTGCTCCTATGATCAAGCCAATGGTGTTTATTACATACCACTCCGGAAACTTGTAGAGCAGAACAGTAAGAACTATTGCCATGGACAGAGAAACAGTATTTATTACCGTGCCTGAATCTGCCAACAGCGATAATAGAGCTAGGAACACATAATATATAGTAGAAGCAACAGCCAATAGTATCACAAGCTGAATGATCCACTGCATGTTCCTCTTCAATGCTATGAGCAATAGGAAAGTGAACACAAGGATGACCACTATGTAGTACAGGCTATTGGCCGTAGAGTCCGGATCCTCAAAAGCCTGCATACCTTCAGCATTCATAGGTTGTGCCAGCAACAGGGACAGAAACTGGACAGCTAATATGATGCCAGCCATGACAAAGATTGGAGCATAAGTCTTTAAGAAGCTTTTTTCCGAACTCAAAGTGAGAACCTCTCATTGGATTGAAATTGTTGTATTCAAATAATAATTAAGAATATTTAATATTACGCAGATTTAAACCTTTATAGTATAACAAAGAATATAAAAGATAGTCCATATATTCAGAACATTAACTCAAGAGCATCTTTAGCCCGCATTCCTAAGGTAATGCCAAGTTCTTTAGCTTGCGGAGTTATCGACTTTACTTCAGCAGTGAGAACATCTTCAAAGGTGTTAACACCTGAAACCCTTACAGCCACATCCCCAAGCTTTTCAGCTGTGGAAATATCCAGATAACCACACATTACGAACCCTCTCTCAGCTTTGACTACGATCAGGGATGCATGCTGCATTTCAAATTTCAGGCCAAGAGCAATACCACCTTTCAGTTTAATCTGTTCGATGAACACCATCTTCTATTGACCTCACAATATTAAAGCACTCAAATTGACCGATCCTTTTATCTTCAAGCAGTCTTCAGATTACATATCCCTAAACCTGGAAATATCCTTCCTGCAAGAAAGGAATCTTGAGATTTTCCATCATCCTCGAATACCAACATTTCCCCTGAAACATTCATTTCAGTAGCTTCCGGGAATGAAGCGGATATATCTTCAAAGGACTGCAGATGGAAATGAACGGTTGCCTTCCCATCTGGGCCAAAATTACCAATTATTGTTATATATCCTATATAGTTACTGAAAGATACGTTTTCGACCCCTTCTGTGAAATTGATAGATACTCCTTCTGGCATATTGATGACCACAGGAGTACTTGCTTCACCAATGAAACTTATACTGCTGTCGCCTGATGATAAAAATGGATCATAAAGGAGGTAATTTGT
Organism: Methanomethylovorans hollandica DSM 15978; assembly: GCF_000328665.1. Taxonomy (NCBI): domain Archaea; kingdom Methanobacteriati; phylum Methanobacteriota; class Methanomicrobia; order Methanosarcinales; family Methanosarcinaceae; genus Methanomethylovorans; species Methanomethylovorans hollandica. Next base: position 158,759 of record NC_019977.1, on the reverse strand, counting down.
AGTGTACGTGTTCTTAATTACCTCCAACTGTATGACTGGACCTAATAATTCAGGCGATAACAAAGAATCCACATCTGTAAGCACAACGTGTTCAGAAGAACCATTCACGCTCACATCCATCTGCTCAATGATAGAATTTTGCAAAGTAGATCTGGTCTTCACATCGCTTTTAAGTACCTCCCATGCACTGATGAAGCCATCCCCATTACCCATCGAAACGTCAATGTAATCTTTGTAGATAAGAGAATTGGCTTCAGTATATGTTTCTGTATATGCCCATTGAATGCCTTCATACCCTACGGTAATATTGTTCTCCCATGTAAAAGCTGCATTTACTGGGAACACCATGAATAAAATAAACAGTGTAAATACTAAAAGCTGAAACCTCAACCTATCCTCCATTAAAGAGTGGTCACCTGACAACCATCCTCTGTAATTATCAGCGTATGTTCTGCCTGGGACACAAGACCGCCTGCAACTTCCTTGAGCACCGGATAAGAAGTGATCACACCTGATTTGGCAAGCTGCATAAGAGCAAAGTCAAGCTTTTCTGTCTTGAGCCATCTCTTGGCAAATGGCAACATCTGGTACGGCTCGATCTCTTTCAAAAGCTTGCGGGCAGCTGGCAGACGCATAGGTTTGTTGCCTATGACACTAAATATCTCTGACCATGAACCATCTACGATTTTTCCCGCACCATCTGTAGCAAAGGGTTCAATAGCGATCACGTCTCCAGCCTGGAGTATAGAACCATGATCAATATGACGATTGGGTATGCTGGGATGCGTGTGAGCAATATACCTTGCAACCCCATGACCTGTAAGATTGACTATTGGCTTAAACCCAAGATCCAGAATAGTATCTTCGATCACTGCACCAATATGTGCAGTATCCACTCCACTTCTTACGGTATCTATGGCAGCATAAAGGGCGGCTTCTGAGGCTTTGACCAAATCACCATGCTTACCTGTGAGGTCAACCGTAATAGCAGAGTCGGCAATGTAGCCATCTACGTGCACCCCGATATCCAGCTTTACCACATCCTCTCCAAAAACACCCTCATCATCTGCCATTGGTGTGGCATGAGCAGCTTCATCATTCCGTGAGATATTACATGGGAATGCTGAACCATCGGCCCCGAGCTCGAGGGTCCTATTTTCCACAAACTCCGCTACTTCAAGCAGACTTGCACCAACTTTGATCTTATCCTTTGCTTCACTCCTTACCCTGGATAGTATCTCGCCTGCCTTGAGATATTTTTCCAGAACATCCTCCTGCATTTTACCTGTCATAAAGCACCTACTGACTGATGATTTAATAAAAACTTATACTAGAAATTTATACTACAAATCTTTTTTCAAGTGACGTGAGGTTTTCATAACCATCCTCTGTTACTAACAACATATCCTCTATGCGAATACCACCCTGATCTGGATAATAAAGGCCAGGTTCAATGGTAATGACATTACCCTTCTCAAGAGGAATTTCCTGAGTTCCTATAAATGGAGCCTCATGTATCTCAAGACCTACCCCATGGCCGGTAGAGTGGATGAAACCTACTTTAGAACCGCTACGTATTGTTTTAAACCCTTGGGATTCAAGTACATCACATATACGGTCATGTATATCACTGCAGAGTATGCCAGGCTTTACCATTTCTATGGCTTCCTTCTGAGCTGCCAGAACCGCATCATACATTTTCTGAAGCTCTACAGATGCTTCACCTTTCAGGACTGTGCGGCTCATATCGGCAAAATAACGGTGTTTTTTGCTGCGAGGAAATATATCAATAACAATAGACTCATTTGGCTTAAGTGGGCCTTCTCCTTCCCAATGAGGATTGGCAGCTTTTTTACCGCCAGCAACAATTGTTCCTACTGCTTCACAACCAGAATCCAGTAATGCAAGGTCAATCTCCCTGCGAACATCGTCTGCGGTGAGTTCAAAACCCCGGAAAAGAAGTTTACCATCGACTATCTCAGACTTATGAACAATATCAATAGCTGCAGCCATGGCTTTTTCACAAGCTTTCTGGGCATACCTTATATGTCTGATTTCATCTTCTCTTTTGATGGACCTCAATTTTCTGAAAGGACTTTCCATATCAACAATAGTAAAGCCCTCCTCTTTCAACGCCTGAGCTGTATGATAGGGGAAATCCCTGGGAACTCCTATTTTTCGAATACCTTCTTTTTGCAAGATCTCCGCTATGCAATCGACATATGCCTGGTATGAGTCGCCCCTTTCCTTTACTTTCTCTCTGTAGTTATAATCCTGCAATGTACGAATATCCGTGATCCTTGACTCAATTTCAGCACGGCCCCTTTCCATTTCTGAGACCACCAGTATCTCTTTGGAGCCTGATGTCTGGATATAGGTGTACTTATCTGAAACAAAGAAATTTGTAGTGTAGTAGAAATCAGCATTTTCAGCATTACCCATGATCATGAAACCATCTGCTTTATGCTTACTCAGCAAATCTGATATATCCATATTCTCCATCCTCTCCACCATTTAATAAGCATTGTTATTAATAGTACAAAACAATTGTCTTGTCTTTTCAATGATCCTGTCATATAATGTTCAAAGCAAAAACCAGCATCCTACAGAGCATGTCCATACGGCAAATATCTGCATCCATTTTGGATATATACTGGTTCATGATGATATAAGATAGTGTTACTGAAAAACGTTTTTGTGGCAGGATTTGATCCTTCTGTACAGTTCCTACGAGACATAAAGTATGTAGTCCTATTCTATGTATTGGGAGATTTTATAACCACTTATCATGCACTTAATTATGGATTTGAGAAAAATCCGTTCCTTGTGATCCTGATGAGTGAATTTGGTATCTGGTCAATACTCATGATGAAGTTCTTGTTCATCGGAATTATTTATTGGTTTTATAGAGCTATAATGGACACTGGATCTGCATGGAAGAACCATATATGGCTAGCTTCCAGAAGTACGGTCAGTCTTCTGGGTTTACTTCTTATGGTAAATAACCTGCTCGTAATATTCTCCAAATGCAGTCTGTTCCAGTTTTTAGGGTTCGCATCATATTGATCCATCTGAAGAAACTCTCTTGGAAACAAGCATGCCAAGTATTTTTTCCCTGGACTCCCCTGTAAGAAGAAAAACAGCTGAAGGATTGTTAAGGTCTTCCTTCAACTCAGAGAATGGGACTTCCATATTCAACCAGTCCACATTATGAAAATGCCGGGTATATATTTCTGTACTGTTGTGACTATATCTTCCAATGACCCTTCCAATTGCAAAAAGACCTTTTTCAGAAAGAGGCATTACCACAATATCACCTATAAGGATACTTATTGAGAACCGTGCCATATCAAGAGCCCATGTTTCAAGTTTAGACTGTGCAACAGAACATAGCTTGTCGTGAATAGCTCTTTTTAGATACTCTACTTGTTCAAATTCATCGAACTTGTCCATAACTTCATGAAAACCTAATAACTCCCGGTTCATGCACTCAAGCATTTCCTTTAGCCTGGATATCTTTTCTTTCCTCAGAGGAGAGCCGGAAAAATAATTTAAGTCGTCCTGATTATCTTCCAGTTCTAAGACCAGATTATTGGTAAAATCTTCATATTTTTGATCAAGCATCCTGTAACGATCTTGCATAATGAACGGATTAGATGAAGAGTTCAGGTCCTCTTCGAATTCATCAAGTATATGCAATTCTAGATCAAATGAAATAATATTTTTTTTAAGACATTCACGCGCCTGCTTTCCGGAATACCCTGTCTTTACAACCCAGACATTTATGAGATCCTTTATACTCAAGTAAGTACCCCCTAACAATTAAGGAATATAAAATGTTTACTTAAATAACATTCCATGGAACTTATAGTTACCACTATGTTAAATAAGGGATTTATATATATATGCATATATAAATAAGAATATGAATACACATGCCTATATGCGTACGCATGTGTATGCTTATGTGTGTGCTTTTTCATTGAACTTGAAAACGAAATGAAGAAGTATATGCAAGCAGAAATGAACATCTCAAAGAAAAAACAAGAAAGTATCGTCTGAATAAGATTGAAAAGGCTTTTCTACAAAGTCAATCTATTGATTTACTATTCCTTAAAGAAGAATTAAATAAAGGAATCAAAATTCTATTTCATGAGGGTAGATGATGGAAATAAGAGATATTGTTTTTTCCATAGTAATGGTTGTGTCATCGTTCGTACTTACGTATGAATGGCTCGGAAGATTCAGTTATGATCCTGCAAATTCCCTTATAATACTCGCAGCAATAGTTATGGTGGGGGCTCTGGCGGCTATGATCCTGTCAGTAGACATACGCCTGCGCAAACTAGAGACTACGATAGATATAAAGGAAAGGTCTCTCAAGACCAATGTTCAGAGCATAGAAAGCAACATGGACCGAAAAATGAACGAAGTGATCAGCAGAGTAAATGAAACTTTGGAAGCCCTAGATAGCAAAAGGTACAGATAAGAAATGATGGAAGATTGTTACTATCGAGGATTATTTATTTCCCAGGTGATGCGAAAATAATATAAACAGGTGCTTACTTATGATGACTAGTTTAAAAGTCTCATTTTAAAAAGAGGTGCGTATATGCGCATTCATCTCGAACCGATTGGTATTATAAAAAAAGCTGGAAAATACTCAGAAATAATGATCTACTCTGATTTCGAGCAAGTCATTAAAAATGTCATATCAAAGATTGGCAATGAAATCAGCGGACAGAAGTTGCTTATCGTACACAAGAACAGAAGCTCTGATGTAGACGGACATCAAGTCCAGATCACAAAAGCAGACTTTGTCGAAAGAGTAGGAAATATACTAAAAATAGGGAAGATCGATGCATCTGATGATTCGGTCATAGATGTACAACTGGATACTAACGAAACAACTAAGAATATGTGACAACTATTCTGTTTTTATGGGAACAGATATTGGAGAGCTTCTAAAGAAACAGCAAGTTGAAATATCCGAATTGTCCCATAAAGTAGTGGCTGTAGACGCATATAATACTCTTTATCAGTTTCTTAGTATAATAAGACAGAGAGATGGGACCCCTCTTAAGGATTCCAGAGGGAATATTACCTCTCATCTGTCGGGCATTCTTTATCGGATGACCAGCCTTATGGAAGAAGGAATTAAACCAGTATTTGTTTTTGATGGGAAACCATCGCATCTTAAAGCCCGGACTATAGAGAAGCGGACGGCTGACAGAGAGAAAGCAACAATAAAATGGGAAGAAGCAAAGTCTAAAGGATTAGCAGAAGAAGCATATATGTATGCACAGGCTTCCTCCAGGGTCACCCATGAAATTGTTGAAGATTCCAGAAAGCTTCTTGTGGCCATGGGCATTCCCTGGGTTGATGCCCCCTCTGAAGGAGAGAGCCAGGCTGCCCACATGGTGAAAAGAGGAGATGCAAACTATGTGGCCTCGCAGGACTATGATTCATTGCTTTTCGGAGCTTCTTTTGTTGTGAGGAACCTTACAATAACTGGTAAACGTAAATTGCCAAAGAAAAATATTTTTGTGGATGTGAAACCTGAAATAATGGAACTCGGGGAAAATCTGGCAGAACTGGAGATCGACCAGTCACAACTTATAGAGATTGCATTATGTGTAGGGACAGATTACAACCGCGGACTTGAAAAGATCGGACCAAAAAAAGCATTGAAACTTATAAAAGAGCATAGGAGCATTGAAAAAGTGTTGCAGGCAGTTGGACAGAATATAGAGGACCTGCAGGAGATAAAAGATCTTTTTTTAAATCCTTCTGTAACAGACAACTATACTCTCAAATGGAAAAAACCCGACACTGACGCAATTGTTGAATTCCTTTGCCAGGGGCATGACTTTTCAAAAGAAAGGGTCATTAAAGCCTGTGAAAGACTGGAAAAGATTAGCGGACCCGGGCAGAGAACCCTGGACCAATGGTTCTAGAATCACTTGTTTAAAAGTGATCTGCCAGTCATTTCCAATGGCTTAGGGATGCCCAGTATTTCAAGCATTGTGGGCGCAATATCCGATAATTTTCCTTTTCTAAGCTGCAGGCCTGGTTCATCGCAAACATAGATACAAGGTACCAAATTAGATGTGTGAGCCGTATGAGGAGAATCTGAAACCATATCCATCATCTTCTCAGCATTGCCATGGTCAGCAGTAATGATAACAGATCCACCCGATGCCATGACAGCATTCACAACTTTTCCCACGCATGTATCAACTATTTGGACCGCCTCTACCGCAGCATCGAAGAAACCTGTATGGCCTACCATATCCATATTAGCATAATTAACTATGATGACATCGTATGAGCCTGACAGGATCTGTTCCACAAGAGCATCCGTGACCTCATAAGCACTCATTTCTGGTTTAAGGTCGTAAGTAGCCACTTGTGGAGATGGAACCAATAACCTGTCCTCCCCAGGGTTTCGCTGCTCAATGCCTCCATTCAGGAAAAAAGTAACATGTGCATATTTTTCGGTTTCAGCTATCCTTAACTGCTTTAGACCATGACAGCTCAGAACCTGCCCAAGTGTGTTCTCAATATATTCTGGTGGGAAGACGAGAGGGACAGACAGTTTCTCATCATATTCAGTCATGCATACATAATGGACATGTGGATGAATAGTTCTTTCAAAATCGTTAAAACATTCATTTACAAATGAGTATGTAAGTTGACGTGCCCTATCCGGCCTGAAATTGAAAAATATCACAGAATCATTGTCATTGATCGTGGCAAGTGGCTGCCCATCTTTACCAGTGATCACCGTAGGTTTGACAAATTCATCATTTTCACCCCTTTCATATGCCTCCCTTACAGCAGAAACAGGGTCTTTGGACTTCAAACCTTTACCCAGGACCAATGCATCGTAAGCCAGCTTTGTCCTATCCCAGCGTTTGTCCCTGTCCATTGCATAATATCTCCCTGAGACAGTAGCAATTACAGCATTGCCTTTTAGAGAATATATTTGCTGAAACTCTTCCATATCGTAAATGGCTTGTCTGGGAGGGACATCCCTGCCATCAAGAAAAGTATGAACATAGACCTTTGAGAGTCCCATATCTGCAGCAAACCCTATTAAACCTTTCAAGTGATTTATGTGGCTGTGGACTCCACCATATGAGAAAAGACCCATAAAGTGCAGATTTGAGTTTTTCTCCTTAACATTCTTTACCGCCGCGAGAAGTGCCCGGTTATTGTAAATATCACCACATTCTATTGCCCGATTGATCCGAGTCAGATCCTGGTACACAATTCTTCCCGCACCTATATTGAGGTGCCCCACCTCAGAATTGCCCATCTGTCCTGAAGGAAGACCAACACTTTCCCCTGAGGCCTCCAGAAAAGTAAATGGATATTTTTCCAGAAGGGAATCAAGAACTGGAGTCCTGGCAGCCAGAACAGCATTGCCTTGAGGATCGGGATTATAGCCCCACCCATCAAGGATCATAAGTAGTAAAGTTTTTTTGGATAGTGACATATGAAAATAAACATCACTAATCTATATTAAATACTCTGCCTCTAAGATATGGAAAGAGGGACTTAATGAAAAAAGGCGAACTTAATCTTCTATAAATATAGTTGGTAATTAATAGATTGAAATGTAAGACTTGGTTGGCTGATATCGAAATGTGCAAACAAAGTATGCTGGTAAAAGTACAAACATCTGCTACAATAGAGAAGATTCGTTTATATTTAATACAATTTTATTGAGGTACAATAACCTTTACACATTCGTCTGGATGTTGCTTGAATTTACAAACTAACTCATTGATATAAAAGTAGAATGGGTTACTAATAATTCCAAAGCATTAGAATTTACTTGTACATGAACACAAGTAATAATTTCTATGGCAATTATACCAGAAAGAAAAATCTGAGCATAGAGAAGGAACACTACGGGAATATATTACCAACAATAAACATGCTGAAAAGCTCTTTGTTGGTATCCATCTCAGGAGCTTTACGTGTATACATAGCATCATTACTGCTTTTGGCACAGACCAGCATATCGAATTGCGTAGCAGGGGGACTTATTGTATATGCAGTATATACTCTGGACCGTGCACTTGAATCAACCGAAGATAGTATAAACAGATCTGAACTAAATGGAGCAAATAAAAAAATAGCACTGTTATTTTCCCTGGTTGCATTCCTATTGGGTTTTTACATTCTGAGTAACAGTGGTTTAATAGTTATAGCTTTGATTCCCCTTATAACTGGATATCTATATAGTAAAGGAATTAATTTGGGAAAACTGAACCTTAAACTAAAAGGTGGCCTGGGCATCAAGAACCTCGTTGTTGGATTGACATGGGGAACTTTCATTACAGGTATAGCTGGAAATGGTATTGAGAATTACCTGCCTGTGTTGATAGTATTTTTCTACTATGCATCTAAACTATTTATTAATTCGACGATATACGACTTTAAGGATGTCAAAGGAGATCTGATGGCAGGTATTAAAACACTTCCTGTAAGCTTGGGAAAAAAAAATACACGTGAATTGCTATTAGCATTGCACATGATATCTCATTCACTTATAGCAACCGCAATAATAATGAAATTGATTGCATTTGAGCCTTTAATAGTGTTGTATAGCTTTTTTATAGGGTTAGTATATATAATTCGGCTTACTCATGACCGGGAAAATGAAACTACAAGAGGGAAAATAGAAAGACTTTTCCTTGTTGATGGCGAGTCTGGGTCCATAATATCTCTAAGAGCAGTAATTGGAAGTATGGGATGAACACGAATTTTATAACTTTTTTGCTTGTGACAAGTAGTATTCAAACAGATCATTTCCCCATTGTATACCAGACCTATCAAAACAGACGAGGTCTGTGCGGGGATCGTAATTACCGGATTTAAAGAACAGAGACATGGAAAAGAAAATATCTGTAACGACAAAAGCAACCTTTGCATTCTCAAGAAGATAAAGTTCAGTGGATTTAGCAGCACAATATGCCTTCATTTTATCTGCGTGCTCATTTTCGACTTTATCATAAACAGATCTAGTAAGAATTAGTGATGTAGGGACATTTTTTATTGCAAGTTGCATAAAATAATCGGGATAAGAAGAGAAATATACAGGGGAAACGCCTTTGATCAGACTGGAGTGCCCTATATTTTCTGTGAATACCTTATGAGAGTCATATATGTTCTCAAGTTTGTCCACATAAAAATTACAATCTTTAAGGTCCACTAATCTGTCAAGCAAATGTTCTGGTATTCCGGATAGGTCATGATCATTCCAAAAATCTTCATTCTTTTCGAGGAGACCCACCATATCAAGAAAAGGTTTGAATGATTTTGCGACGATCATTCCTGTAGTAGTAAGGGTATACATCTTGGTAGAAGGATCTTTGTACATAAGGTTGGCAGATTCCATCTCTCTTATCCGTGGAGCGATCTCTGGAGAAGATACATTGAACTTATTACGTATATTAGTAAGTGTTGAAGGTTGCTCCAGGAGAAATAGAAGTAGATCTTTTCTTTTTTCCGAAAAAGTGAGCAAACTCAGCAGGCCTTTGGATTTCATAGTGATCATTCGCAATTGATTAATTGGTTAAATTTAAGATGGGCACATAATTTAATGATTGTATACTACCTATATATTGAATAATCAATATTAGTTATAAATATATCATCCAAATATAAATGAGGATGCTATTGAATTTTTGTAAAAAAAGAGAAGGAGTGCCTCAATGCAGGAAGTGGCGCATGCCGGTGAATACGAGAGAAACTCCAAGATTGTTTGCAGTATTTATAACTTCATTATCCCTGATGGAACCACCGGGAGAAACTACATACATTATACCATGCTCAGCAGCATGAACGATACTGTCATCGAAGGGGAAGAAAGCATCAGATGCCATCACACACTTTGAAAGAATTTTTGTGCAATATTCATTAAAATCCTCTTTAGGACTGTCACGTTCATGCATTACTTTCAGATTTTCCCTGGCCTTAGTGCCAGCAAGTTTTCTGATAGAATCTACCCTGTTTGGCTGACCTGCACCCATAGCAAGTATCATATAACAACTTTTCTTGTACTCATATGCAATGGTAATGGAATTGGATTTGGTGCTCTTACAGGCGCTGATGCAGAATTCAGATAGAGGGCGCATAGACTCTGGAAACTCTTTTTCCGTTACACAGTCCCATTTCTCATAGAGACCCACGTCTCTGGACTGTTTTAACAAGCCACCAACTACAAATTTATACGTATGATCGAAGTCAAAGACATCGTTTAGCTGAGGTAGTTCAACCAACCGAAGATTAGAGCTCTTTTTCTTAAGATACTCCAGTGCGTCATGGTCAAAACCTGGGGCCAGAATAATTTCGATAAATTTGCCTTCCAAGAACTCTGCTGACTGCAGATCAAATACTTTGTTACTGCAAACGATACTTCCATATGCAGAGATGGGATCTCCATCCCATGCCGCACTCAGAGCCTCCAGAAGAGTATCGCCAATGGCTAATCCGCATGGATTATTGTGCTTCACAATAACCACTGCCGGTTTTTCGGCATGAAGGTCTTTTATGGTCAGTAATGCGTTATCAGCATCTACGTAATTATTATACGATAGATCTTTCCCATGTAATTGTCGTGCATTTGCAAGAGATGGACCTTTCACTCCAGGTTCTTTGAAGAACTTAGCTTTTTGATGCCAGTTCTCACCATAACGCAGCTCGACACCTTCTGTAAAGTCCAGATGCAGAACCTCTTCTGAAGCTAGTTCCTTACTAAGATATGTGTCAATAGTCGCATCATAATATGCCGTGTGTCTGAAAGCTTTTACAGCAAGTTGCTTGCGCGTATTCTCTGAAACTACACCGGTCGATCTGATCTCTTTAAGCACATGTCCATAATCCGCCGGATCACATAGAACAGTAACAAAATGGAAATTTTTAGCTGCTGATCGCAGAATAGTGGGACCACCGATATCAATATTCTCTATGGCCTCTTCTAACAAAACACCTTCCTTTGTCACTGTGATCTCAAACGGATAGAGATTTACAGCCACTAGATCAATAAGCTCGATACCTGCATTATATGCCTGGTCCATATGGTCCGGATCATGCCTGTTGCACAATATGGCACCATGTATATTGGGATGTAATGTCTTAACCCTGCCATCCATCATCTCAGGAAAACCTGTTACCTCTGAAACATCCTTTACTTCAATTCCCGAATCCCGCAGGATTCGTGCAGTTCCGCCAGTAGATAGCAATTCCACGCCAAGGGCTGCAAGCCCCCGCGCAAACTCTACAATTCCAGCCTTGTCAGAAACGCTTAGCAGTGCCCTTTTTACCAAAAAATCACCGTCAAAGATTAGTGCATATCATGTATAAATGTTCTGGTTGAAAAAGTAGAAAAATGAAATTATTGAAAATTATCCAAATTTCACTACCGGACAAACTTCAATACATTTCCCACAATGTACACATTCCTCACCGATCACAGCAATGTTATCCTTTACCCTAATCACATGCTGTGGACACTTGCCTATACATACACCACATCCACTGCAACGAAGAGCCCTCCTGATAGACAATTCTACTGACCTTATCAACTGGCGGACCTGTATCTCGGTATCACTGCGAGCTGTTACTGTGCCGGAAGCAAAGATCTGAGCACTGTCCTCTCCCTGAGATATAGAAACAACACCTTCCATGAAAGAGACCTTGCCTACAGCTTCAAGGATACCAGAAACCTCGATCACCCCGAGATCTATAGCTGTACCAAAACTACCCTCTGCAGACATCCCTCCCTGCTTACATGGGCGGTAACCAGATGTTACAGTAAGCTCAAGTTTACTATTTGCCAGGACTTTGGGTGTAGTGAGAATTCCCTTAGCCTTTGCAATCTCCTGAAGCCTTGGTGGTAATTTATTCCACCTCCACATCCCATGTTCTACCCACTCTGGAGAAAGTCCAGACCTTTGAGCATAGTCTGCCAAATAATTTTCCAGCTTGGAAGCAGATTCGGGATGGGTTTCTCTGAGCCTACGCAGATCAGCAAGAGAACATGAGGGACAAAGCCAACATCCTATCCTATCAAACCCTTTTGCGTAGAGAGGATTATAAGGAAGGCGATGCATGAAAATATAGAGCCACACATGCATAGCTGTCCAGTCTTGTATTGGAGCAGCACCTACCTGATTTCCTACCCAGGGATTCTTCCACACCCTTTCACTTTTTGCCCTTGTGCCTGATTCATACTTGCGCTGCCCGATGAATGTAAGACAGCCTTCTTCATAGTTACCTTCGATGAGCTGGGTGATAGGTCCCAATTTGCATACTTTACAACACCAACGCATTTCCACACTGGGGGGGCCAAAAGTATCCACTGATTCCCAGAAAGCATTTTCTGAGCTAATGGACTTGAGATGTTTGCCGTATAACTGCGAGACTTCCTGAGCATTAAGTACAGTTTCCGGGAATTCGATGCCAGTATCAGCGAAAATTATGTCAAAATTTTCGATGCACTCACTTACTAGCTGTAGCACAGCAAGACTATCTTTACCTCCGGAATATGAAACCGTCACAGGTTTGGTCATGCTTGATGCAACATTAGTGATGAACTTATGAGAACGGGCTATGAAATCTTCCATGAACTGCTTGTTGGCAGCAATGACTTCATCCCATGTCTGTCCACCTGGCGGTACAACCACATCACATGGTTCTTCTTTAACCCTTACCTTTACTGCGACACCCTTAGGACGCTCTTGCATTCGTTCACCACTCATACGAGCTCTGCCGATAGCTACAACCTGGCCTGTGGGATCAAGAACGACCACTTCATCCTTTTCCAGAATACCTGGATCAGCATCCAGCACTCCGGGAGCCAACAGATTGGCTCCTCCAAGTATGAACTTTACTGCACCTTGTTCCAGAATAACCCAGCCCTTCATAGCAGACAAGGACCTACCCTGGAAAAGACGCCGAGCCCCTTCTACACGCAAGAGAAGTACCCATTTAAGAGTATCAAGCTCAAATCTGATGCTTCCTAATACCTCCCCATCAACGATGATCTCATCCATACGATCATCATAAGGAGCTTTGTTCAGCACCACCACCCTCTCATCAGCTATAAGAGGAGCATTGAACTGTAGCATGGAAACGGAATTTATAAGTTCGAGATCATATTCAAATGCCGGACGTATGTCACCAGGAGGTGTTACAGTCACCTTTTTTGTATGACTGCCACATACACATTCCTTCCCAAGCACAGGTACATTACATTTACTGCACCAGTGCAGCAGCATTTCACCAAGATAAAGAGGCTTTGACATTAGGAGATTTCAATAGTTTTATAGTAAATAGTTCTTTGCTTTGGATAATTTAAGACATGTTAGTCCCCTGCCTCAATTTTTGAATAAAGATGATAGCAGCTTTTTAATACCAAAGGGATTCTCTATGCAAGTGTTATGCTATACGCTTTAGAACTTTCTGGAGAGCATGATGTCCTCCCGGTTATGGAAGCTTATGCCTGCATGAAAATTGCAGGGCTTGAGTTCAAGGAATACGAAGTTCTTGACCAATGTCTTGTCGTGGACATCAATGGCATACGGGATGAGATCGAATCTCGTTTGCTGCATGTAGCACAGAGACTTGCCATGTCGCACCATATAATAAGGGTTGCAGGTATGTGTGATACTTCTGCAAATACCATATTACAGATGGCAGAAAATATAGATTATTCAAAACATATTGACCCTGGTGAGACATTCGTGGTGCGTGCCCGGAAGATCAAGCATTATTGCGATTTTGAAAGAGAGTTCATAGAGGGACATGTTGGTGGCACTATATTCAGAAAAAGATTCCGGGCAAACCTAAAAACACCAGATGTGAAATTCAGGTTGATCATTGGAGAAAAATGTATCTTTGGACCTGTAGTGGCATCTGTGGACAGGAGTGCTTACGAAAAGAGATTACCCCACAAGAAACCCTTTTTCTACCCTGGTGTGCTCATGCCCCGGGTAGCAAGAGCTCTTGTGAATATATCAGGAGTTAAGGAAGGTGAGATATTGTTTGACCCCTTCTGTGGTACTGCTGGTATCCTGGTGGAAGGTGCCATAATAGGAGCAAAAGTGATTGGTATTGAAGTGCGCCCCATGATAACTTCAGGTGCACAGATGAACCTACAGGCTTTTGGCGGACACCATGATGTCATAATAGGAGATGCATGCATGGTTCCCCTTAATGACGAGTGTGTGGATGCTATAGTCACAGACCCTCCCTATGGCCGTTCTGCAGCCATTAAAGCCGAATCTCTGCACCATCTTTATGATGGTGCTTTCAGAGAAATGTACAGATTACTTAAAAGTGAGAAACTTGCTGTAGTGGTCTCTGAAATTGATGTAAGTGTGTTTGCAATAGATGCAGGATTCAAAATAGTTTGTGAATATAGCCAGAGAGTACATAGAAGCCTCACCAGAAGAATTACATTACTACAAAAAAGATGAATCTGTTCAAATTGACAATATATAAATATATATGTAAACGAGCAGTAGAGAGAATATTGTACAGTTGATATTTAATTCAGCTTACATAAAAAAAGATATTAAAGTAAAAAATATAGTGAAATATCTTAACATAGAGTAGACATAAGAATATAAAATTGTGTTATAAACTTGATTTATTAACATTCTCTCTAAATAGAAAAACTTAATTCTCGAGAAATTCTATATTTTAATGAAAATTGGGGAAATCTAAGGGGAAATGTTAGTGAATATGAAATATGTGATCCCGGTTTTAGTATTTACTGCAGTTTTCTGTGTGGGGTGTATTGGAACCGATGATTCGAAAGAGTTTACCAAGAAAGGTAATGAACTTTTTGAAGAGGAGAAATATTCCGAATCAATTGAGGCATTTGATAAAGCTATAGAATTAAACCCTCAAAACGCAGATGCCTGGGCCGGTAAAGGCATGGCACTTTCTGAGACTGGAAAGAATGAAGAAGCGATACAGGCATATGATAAAGCCATACAACTTAAGCCCAATAATGTAAAATTCTGGAGCGAGAAGGGAATTGCTCTTCGGAAGATGGGGAGATATGAGGAAGCTATACAAGCTTATGACAAGGCAATAGAACTGGACCCACTGGATGGCTTTGCCTGGTACAATAAAGGCATTGCATTGTTCCATATAAAAAAATATGAAGAAGCAATACAAGCATATGATGAAGCCACAGAACTGGAACCACGGTTCGCCATGGCCTGGTATAACAAGGGGTATGTCCTCTATTATACAAAAAGATATGAAGAAGCTATACAAGCATTTGACAAAGCCACCGGAATAAACAAAAAGGATGCAAAGGCTTGGAATTATAAAGGTGTTTCTTACATTGAGCTTGGTATGAATTACGAAGCAATGGAGGCATTGAACAATGCTATAGGGCTTGACCCCCAGTACAGTACAGCCCTGAGTAACAAAGGTTATCTCTTAAATCAAATGAGAAGATACGAGGAAGCTATCCGGGTATGCGACCAAGCCATAGAAATCGAGCCACAGGATGCGAAAGCCTGGAATTACAAAGGTTATGCTCTTAATGAGATGGGAAAAAACGAAGAAGCAATACAGGCATTTGATAAAGCTATCCAGCTAGATCCACTGGATGCAGAAATATGGTATTACAAAGGTACTGCCCTTTATGAGATGAAGGAATACGAAAAAGCACTGGAGAACCTTAATAAAGCCACGGAGATCAATCCACAGTATGCAGAAGCCTGGAATGATAAAGGCAGGGCACATTATAATATAAATGAGTATGAAAATGCAATTCAGGCATTTGATAAAGTCATAGAGCTCGAGCCGCAGAACGATGCAGCCTGGGATAGTAAAGGTAATTCACTGCGCAGGATGGCCGAATATGATGAAGCAATACAGGCATACGATAAAGCTATAGAACTGAATCCACAGAATAGCTGGACCTGGATGCACAAAGGTTATACACTATATGGGATGGGAAAACTAGAGGAAGCAGAGCAAGTATTCGACAAGGTAATAGAACTGAATCCTGAGAATTCTGATGCGTGGTACAGCAAGGGGAATACACTTCGAAGGATGGGAAAAATTGACGAGTCGATACAAGCATACGATAAGGCCATCGAATTGAATCCTGATTATGCCGTAGCATGGTATAATAGAGCCATCGCACTTGACCAAGCTGGAAAAGGTACTGAGGCTGCTGCATCCTATAGCAGGGCCAAGGAATTAGGATATGAAGGAAATTGATGTACGGTCATAGATGGCCGAGAACTTATTTCTTATAGATCATTGAATAGAATACTTATCCATGATAACGGGCCAGTATTCACGCAGCTGTTTTTCAAGAATCCTATGCTCGTGGAACCTATTACGTACAATTTCCTTAAACCTGGGTCCGTGATTCATTTCTATTAGATGGACCATCTCATGGAACACAACATAGTCCACCAGCCTTTCAGGCAAGAAGATCAAATAAGTGTTCAGACTGATGTTCCCTTTTGAACTACAGCTTCCCCATTTAGTGCGCATCTTCCTGAATGTCACCTTCTTCGGGAAGACACCAAGTTCAGTACCTATATAGGAGATCAAAAAATCAACATATTCCTGGAATTGAACTTTGGTCCTTGCAGAATTAAGTTCTATCTCCGAAGAAAACAGATGCCTCTGTTTGTAAGCAATGAATCGCTGGAATATCCATGATTTGTGTTTATTTAGCAGTTTTTCATGTTCTTTAAACCCATTAGGTACCACTAGCTTGAGGCTACCATTCCTAAATTCCAGCCTCGGATTTTTGACTTTTCGCCGTACTAACTCATAAGGTACATCGAAGTCATTGATTTTGATGGAAGAAGCAATATTTGTAGCCATCTGGACATTCAATACATATTCACCTAATACTACTGCAATTAGAAAAGGACCTCAATCTTTTGGCACTAGTTCTTGCATGACCTCTGCCATCACACGATGCCTCACAAGATATTCCTGTACCTTTTCAGAAGCTCTGCGTAGTGAATAAGAATCATATACCCACTGTATAGGCATCGGATATTTTACTTCCATAAGAGTAAGACCATAAGATTGAGCTGGTTCCAATCCCTCTTCATATGATTCAGGTTCAAGCATCTGCTTTAGCCACGCCTCATCTCTGATAAGGCTTCCCACCATTGTAAGAGCGGTGACAATTTTACGCACCATGTTCCAAAGAAAACTATTTGCCTCTATGTCAATCTTTGTAAGGGCTCCACTTACCCTGACATCTATTCTTTTTACATCTCTGACTGTACTTTTATCCTCGTCTTTGCTGCAAAAATTTGAAAAATCATGCTCTCCAGCCAATATCTTTGAAGCAGACCTTATCCTGGATATATCATATTGCTCTCCACTCATGATATACCTGTACACCCTGCTGTTTGCATCTCTTCTTGGATCAAAGTCATAAGGAACTTCTGCGTGTGCCCATGCCCATATAGAGTTAGGTAGTTTAGAATTAATGACCCTTGGGATCGAAAGGTTAGGCTTATCAGTATTGAAAGCTACAACCTGCCCTCTTGCATGTACTCCCGCATCTGTTCTTCCGGAGCTCTGGAAAGATGCTGTCTTTGGATCATCTATTATGTCCAGCTCTTTTAAGGCGTTGAAGAGCTCACCCTCAATGGTGGCAACATCTGACTGGATCTGAGATCCGTGATAACCTGTTCCCACATATGCGATCTTAAGTGCAACCCTCATTTAGTCTCACTAATCCTCATACAACCTTTTTTCTATAATATACTTCCCTCATCAGCATAAATATTATTACAAATAGACATCCAAAAAAGAACCAAATACTCACATGAGCCAGAAGGTCAGGCGGGATGAGACCAGAACTTGTACCTGTGAGAACTGTTGCATCTTCGACTGGCGGAGATTGTACAGGTATTATATTTGAATTAAGATCTGTTGTGTTCGATTCTGTTGTATTCATATATGTTGTCAGGCCTTCCGAAGGAATCACCTGAGGAGCATTAACAGCCTGACCAGAGCCCGCGATAGTAGCTTCTGAACTATCATTAGAGATCATTGTCGATAGCATAGGAGAGGTCTCATCTGCTATATTTGCCTGATCTGCCACTCCGATACGTGGATGAAGACTTTCATTGAAAGATGTACCATATTCACCTGATTTCATTGCAGCCTTTTCAAGGGATGCAGGATAATTATTTGTCGAAGGAGACAGACCTATCCGGCGCGCTAGGAATTCTATGCCTGTAGCTGCAAATACTGCACCCATGAAAAGACCCAGGTATTTTTTCAACATACCCATGATAGATGATCTATCGACGTTCTTTGTACCTGGAACCACTACGATGAGTTTTTGTACAGGCTCATATATTTTGATCTCACGGCCTTTCTGGCTCCATTTTGTTTCTTTTACCTTAATGAGATCAGCTTCGATAAGGCTATCTAGATTATATTTAATAGTTGTAAGGGGCAGACCCATCGTTTCAGATAACGTTGTGGCAGACATGGGTTTGTCTGCCAGCATCTCCAGCATCTTGAGAGCTTTTTCATTAGAGAGAGCCTGTGTTATCTTTTTAGAATTCTCATTAAGGGGTAAGACCAGCACTTTGTCGGAATTATTGTCTGCTTCCTTTGTTTCTTGCATGTTTTATAATAACCACAACGAACCTCATAACTTTTCCGTAAACTTCGAAGCTATTCGCAGTTATAGGAGTGATTCCGCAAACTTAAAAAATAGATAGAACAATATAATGTAACTTTTTGGGGCACAATTATGATCGAAAAAAACCAAATCATGAGAATACTCGAAACCTATGATCTGGATAAACTTGCAATTGCAACTGTATGCTCTCATTCGAGCCTTCAGATATTTGACGGTGCAAGGAAGGAAGGTTTCAAGACCATTGGCATCTGCGTTAAAAAACCTCCTAAGTTTTATGATGCTTTTCCTAAAGCAAAGCCTGATGAGTTCATAGTAGTAGATAGCTATCAAGACATTCCGTCCATAGCGGAACAACTTGTAATGAAAAATGCTATTGTTGTGCCACATGGCTCTTTTGTTGAATACCTGGGTACCGACAAATTCACTGATTTTCCAGTACCTACTTTTGGTAACAGGAAAGTACTTGAATGGGAATCTGACAGGAACAAGGAAAGAGAATGGCTGGAAGGTGCAGGAATCCACATGCCAAAATTGGTGAAACCTGAAGATATCGATGGACCTGTTATGGTAAAATACCATGGTGCTAAAGGAGGGCGTGGGTTTTTTATTGCCAAGAATTACGAAGAGTTCCTTGAGAATGTCGACAAGACTCTTAAATACAATATCCAGGAATTTATAGTGGGTACAAGGTATTATCTTCATTTCTTCTATTCACCCCTGAAAACAGAAGGCTATACAATAAGCACTGGTGTGCTGGAAATGCTAAGTATGGACAGACGCGTAGAATCTAATGCTGACGAGATCTTCAGGTTGGGTTCCCCCAGAGAACTGGAAGATGCAGGGATCCACCCCACATACGTTGTCACTGGAAACGTACCGCTTGTTGCAAGAGAATCGTTGCTCCCGCTTATATTTGAACTTGGTGAGAGAGTTGTGGAAGAATCCCTGGAACTGTTCGATGGTATGATAGGTCCCTTCTGCCTTGAGACAGTGTTCACCGATAAACTTGAGATCAAGGTCTTTGAAATATCAGCCCGCATAGTTGCAGGTACAAATCTTTATCCTTCAGGCTCCCCGTATTCAGACTTAATAGAACCTGGTCTTTCAACAGGAAGACGGATAGCGCAGGAAATTTCCCTTGCCCGGAAGATGAAACAACTGGATAAGATTTTATCTTGAAACACATATTGCGCATTGTCCATATAATGGAGGATAATGTGCAGAGCATCTTCTATTAATATATCTGATTGAATATATCTGGTTAATTAATATATCTGATTAAATATATCTGATTATTACGTTATCATATTGGGGGCAGGTCCTGCAAATATGTTTGCTGCAAGGGAACTTGCGCGTTATCAATATGCGGCGTTGGTGGTGGAAAAACCGTATTACAGAGGATGGAGAACTGCACACAGATCGACGCTGCACTAAAGCAAGAATTGACAAGAATATAATAAGTAATACTCTGAAAGATATGACTGCCGGAGACCGCACCGGCCTTTCAAGAGACCTGGTCAACTCTGCCGCAACAGGAAGACTTGCAGCCAGAGGTAGGCTTAAAATTCATTATTCTTGGAAAAAGACAGATCCTTATGCGAAATAGAGAGAGAAAATGAGGAACCTCTCAGATTTTGGGTGAATTACGGGGAATAATATCTCATTAAACCAAAAGATCCATTAAATATAATGGCATCTATGGGAGTGATTTTTTATGCACGGGAGATTCCTCTAGGTGGATTCAGTGCAGTAGAATTTATACTTTTCGTTTTAATCATTGTATACCCTAATATTACAAAGGAATACACGATTTGTACATTGTTGCTGTGAAAGATAGTTTTTAATATTAAATGACTGACAACCAGGCAAGCATATAGAAATAAATATATATTTTCTATATATTTTATTGTATATGAATGCTATATCCAATACTGTTGAAGCGGGAGTTGCCAAAAACCGTTATGTTCTTGGCAGAAGAAGTGGTGGGGAACAGGGTCTTCTTAACCTTGGGAGATATCTTGCACTTGACGGCTCAGCTGCATCGCATGTAGGATTGGATGCACTTGGACCTCATTGCATTTTGATCTGTGGTAAAAGAGGATATGGAAAGTCCTATACAATGGGTACCCTTGTAGAAGAGATATCATTACTCCCTCAACATATAAGAAATAATATTGCTTCTCTTGTGATAGATACTATGGGTATCTTCTGGACAATGGAAAAAGCTAATGAGCCACAGAAAATCTTATTAAACCAATGGTCTCTGAACCCAAACAAAATAAACATAAAATTATTCGTGCCTTCTGGAAGTATAAAAAAGTATGATGAACAACAGATAGAGGCACTTCCATATTCTATACCCATTTCCTCAATGGATGGGTATTCATGGTGTCAGCTGTTCAGCATCGATGAAGTTTCTCCTCTGGGAGTGCTTTTTATCAGAGTAATTGCAGAACTCAGATCAATGCATGAAAGATTTTCCTTCGATACGATAATGGACATGGTGATGGAAGACGAAAGAGCTGACAATGTAACTAAGAGTGCTGCTGAAAACTACATCAGAAATGCATCTTCATGGGGCGTTTTCACTGAAGAAGGAGTGCATGTGAAAGACCTCGTGGGTAGGGGGTGCACAACAGTGCTCGATGTTAGCACTCTTAGAGATCATGATGTAAGAGCAGCTGTTGTTGGGCAGATCAGCAAGGAAATTTATTATAAGCGTCTTGAGGCACGCAGATCAGAGGAACGCATGGCAATGGGATGTGCACAAGACAATACAGGCATGCCTATGATATGGATGTTCATAGACGAGGCTCATCTTTTTGTACCCACTGGGAGAAAGACACTTGCTTCAGACATACTTATCAATGAATGGCTCAGACAGGGTAGACAGCCCGGTCTTTCATTAATACTTGCCACACAACGTCCTTCAGCCCTTGATCCTGAAGTCGCTTCACAGTCTGATATACTGATATGCCACCGTCTGACAGCAGCTGAAGATATCAATGCCCTTGAATCTTTCAGACCGAGCTATATGAAAGAGAATATTGGAGATTCCATCCGGAAAATAGGAATGGAGCAGGGAATAGCATTTATACTTGACGACACCACAGAAGCTGCTCATGTGATAAAGATGCGTCCACGACTTAGCTGGCATGGAGGAAATGAACCCAGTGCATTGGGCCATAAAAATCAATAAATTGAATAAACATACCTCAGTGGATGTACAAACTACTAACCACTTTACATTAGTATTATTTAGGATTATTGTGTTTAGTTACTGGATGTCAGTTACTGGAAAGCTGACAGAATGACTATCATAATAGTATTCTGGCTGTGATAACATGAAAGGAAAAGTTTGGAAATTTGGGGATGATATCGATACCGATGCTGTGATCCCGGGCAGGTATCTCATAATGAACACACCTGAAGAACTTGCAGCACATGCTTTTGAGGGAGTGAGAGCTGAGTTCCCAAAGAAAGTGCAAGAAAATGATATAATCGTTGCAGGTAACAATTTTGGTTGTGGTTCTTCGAGAGAACATGCGCCTTTGGCACTCAAAGGAACAAAGATAGGTTGCGTTATAGCAAAATCTTTCGCACGCATATTTTTCAGAAATGCCATAAATATAGGGGTCCCACTTCTTGAATGTTCTGAAGCGGACAGGATAGATGACGGTGATATCCTGGAAGTGGACCTTGCCACAGGGGTCATAAAGAATATGACAAAGAACGAACAATATCAGGCAACCCCACTTCCGGATTTCGTAAGGGGAATTGTGGATTCCGGCGGGCTAATAGAGTATGCCAAAAAGATGGTCAGGTAAATACAAAAACAAATATCAATTTAAGAAGGAAGGAATATGACACAATACAAGATTCCAGTTATACCCGGTGATGGTATCGGACCAGAGATAGTTGCTGAAGGGAAGAAGGTCATAGATGCGGCCGGCGAAAAATTCGGGTTCGATGTTGAATGGGTAGAATTCCCTCAAGGCGCTGATCACTACCTTGAAACCGGGGAATTGATCTCCCTTGATACGCTCAAGGAACTATCCAGCTACCCCGTAATATACCTTGGTTCTATCGGAGATCCGCGGATAGCCCCAGGAGTGCTGGAAAAAGGAATTCTTCTGGCAGCAAGGTTCTATTTTGATCAGTACGTGAACCTAAGACCCATAAAATTACTAGAGGGTGTGTGGACGCCTGTAAAAGACAAGACTCCTAAAGACATAGATTTTACTGTTGTAAGAGAGAACACTGAAGATTTCTACATAGGCATTGGTGGAAAAGCTAAAAAGGGAGTAAGTAAGAACCTACTCGAGGTTGAAAGGAATCTTTATTCTGCCAAGTTCGACCTTGACATTGAAACTGACAGTGAGGAGATCGCTTATCAGATAGGTATGATCTCAAAAGAAGGAACACGCAGAGTGATCAAATATGCTTTTGATCTGGCTTTGAAGAAAAAGAAACACGTATCATCTGTGGACAAGGCGAATGTACTTTCCGATATATATGGTTTTTGGAGGCAGGAGTTCCAGGACATAGCCTCTGGATATCCAGAAATTACAACTGATTTCAACTATGTGGATGCTATTACCATGTGGTTTGTTAAAAATCCGGAATGGTTCGATGTAGTTGTCACTCCTAACATGTTTGGTGATATTATAACGGACCTTGGTGCAATGATACAAGGCGGTCTTGGACTTGCTCCTGGAGGAAACATCAACCCAGAAGGCACAAGTATGTTTGAACCTATACATGGTTCTGCGCCAAAGTACAAGGGACAAAACAAGGTAAACCCGATAGCTACGATCTGGGCAGGTTCCCTCATGCTGGAGCAGCTGGGAGAAGGAGAGGCTGCTGATGCAATAGTTGCTGCTATTGAAAAGAACATCCTTGACAGTAAGGTAAAGACCTACGATATGGGTGGTACATCAACCACATCTGACGTAGGTGACGATATTGCAAGAATAGTTTCTTCAATTTAAGATCCAGTACCTGCAATCGTGCAGGTATTAACATTTCTTTTCTTACATAGAACAATTTATTCACTAAAATCAGTAGAAAAGATTATTATTTTATTTTAGTTATGATTTTGTTCTATTTTGATGCATACACAGCTATAATTTTTCTTTTTTTATAAATATAGAATGAATTAATAATGATTTGTCATATTCTCTCGCCAGATTTAAATACAACTCTGTTTTTGTCGAATATGTTCCAATGATCCTGCCTTACCATTGACAGGAATGCGAGAGGTATTATTGTGCTAAAAAATGATGTGAAAAAAACAAAAGACAATATCCTTTTCGGGATAAAAAAGGCTATCCGGGAATGCGATGAAAAAGCAGTTAAATCATCTGTAAAGGAAGGTATACAAGCAGGTATAGATCCTGTGATACTTGCTGATGAAGGATGTATAGCAGCCATGAGAGAAATTGGAGATATGTTCGAGGCTGATGAAATATTAATTGTCCAGGTGCTTGCTGCATCCGCAGCCATGAAAGCTGGAATGGACATCCTTTCTCCGGAAATTGAAAAAATGCATGGTGAGCTTAAACACCATGATAAAGCTGTCATAGGCGCACAAAAGGAGGGTGAGAGTTCAATAAAGAGGTCTATACTGGAAATAATGTTGATGGTAAATGATTTTGATGTTGTAGAACTCACAGATAATGAATCTATAGTAGACTTCATTGAGAAGGACAGTACTTTTTCTGACATACTCTCTGACTGCAAAGAGCAGCTTGATGAAGTGATACATGCCCACCCAGAAGCTGCAATATTGCAAGTCTGCGAGGTTTCTGAAGGAATTTAGTAAGATTTTTGCTACATACTACTTTTCATTATTTTTTGTTGTTTTTTCTTTCTATTTCTCACATTTGATGTCTGTTCGGAATGATTAGAAAAGTTATCTCATTATTATGATAATTAGTATATACAATTGTATAGCAATTCTAATATAAGGCCATATCCATTTTTAAATTAGAGCTTAGAACTCAAATATAAGCCGCAAATTACCAAAAGAAGTTCAGGAAACGAAGGAATCGATGGGCATGGACAAGACTATAATGGATCTGGAAAAGAACCTTGATACTCTCCACGAAATGTTCAAGAAATATGCTCAAGTATCCCAGCAGTACCAGAAGCAAATATCAGATTCAAACATTAGTGAAGAAAAGAAGGCAGAACTGCTGGAAAAGCTTAAAGCTGAGAACAAGAAGGTACAAAGAGCAAAGATGCATATCCAGCAATTGGAAATGGATCTGGGAGTTCTGAAAGAATCAAGAGCTACGTCGGGTTCATCTACTAACAGAGAAACTGAGAAGAAAACTGAGAACACAGCTTATCTTGTAGCATATTGCTGATTAGTTAGTCTCTCCTAGTGTGACAGAGTGCCGTCCATTATATGGATAACTCTGTCACAGTGCTTTGCAACTTCTGGGTCATGGGTGACAATTATTATCGTTTGCCCCTGTACCCTTAATTCTTCGAATATCTTTACAATTTTATCCCTTGTGGTGCTATCGACCTCTCCCGTAGGTTCATCTGCGAGAATTATCGAGGGATCGTTTGCAATAGCCCTTGCGATGGACACTCTTTGCTGTTCCCCTCCGGAAAGTTCATTCGGCCTATGATGCAGACGTTTTTCTAACCCTAATCTCTGAAGCAGGTCTTCTGCCCGTTTTAGCCTCTCTTTTTTAGTAATTCCAGAGAACCGCATAGCAAGTTCAACGTTCCCAAGAGCTGATAATGCAGGTAGCAGATTATAATGCTGGAATACAAAACCTATCATTTCCCGCCTTATCCTTGGCAATTCGCTATCAAGCACAGAAGTGACATCAATACCCCTTATCACCACTTTACCACTAGTAGGTTTTTCAAGACAGCCCACAAGAGCCATCAAAGTAGACTTCCCTGAGCCACTTGGCCCCATTATAGCAACAAGTTCTCCCTGGCTGACGGTGAAAGTGACGTCATGGAGCGCAGTTACCGGGATCTTCCCCTGTATGTATGTCTTGCAAAGGTTTTCTACCTCGAGTACTTGTTCAACCATGCCTTAGAGCCTCCATGGGACTCATGCTGGCTGCCCGGTAAGCAGGATATGCCCCTGATGCCATACCTATGAGTATAGCGAACAGCATGGCAACAACAAGTAACCTGAAAGTTATTGTGAATAAGATTATACCCTTACCAGCAAGCCATGAATTCAAAGCATATGCTGCTGCACCTCCGGTAATGATGCCAAGCACCCCTCCTATTAAGCCCAGCAGTGCAGCCTCTCCCAGAGTAAGAAGCAGTATATCTTTTGTTTCTGCACCCATTGCCTTCAGGATGCCAAACTCTCGAGTTCTTTCGGTAACTGACATTAGCATAGTGTTCATCACACTCAATCCCCCTATGATAGCTGCAAGGATAGCAGAGCTGATGGTTACCACGCTGAAGATCAGCAATGACTGCCCTGCCTGTTCCTTCAATTCATTGGGAGATATTGTGTTAACTCCTTTTACGCTCAGCTCTATACGTTTGGACAAAAGTTCAGCATCTACACCTGGTGCCGGCTGGGCAAAGATGTATGTTATGGAAATTTCAGCATTATATATGTCTTGAGCTGTATCAAGGGGAATGATAGCATAACTGTCAAAAATGGATCCAGTGTATTCAATTATGCCTACCACTATAAATCTTTTATCGTTCAGTTCCAGAGTACTGCCTATGTCCAGATCGTATTCTCCGGCAATGTTCTTGCCTACCACTGCATGATAAGTATCTCCGGCATTGAGGAATCTTCCTGCTTTTAGCTCCACTGGTTCCAGCACATTTCCGGACTTCCGTGGTGGGACTCCCAATACCTGTTTGCCGCTCATCCCAAACTGGTCTTCATCGAACAATGTGACCAGCACCCCATAAGCATCCTCGACTCCTGCCACACGCCTGACATCGGAAACTTTGCGTTCGCTTAGACCACCACCAAAAATACCGCTCTCTGCAAAAACCCTTATTTTGTCACTTGTGAGGCTCATAGACTTTTCAAAGGTCTGGCCGAAATTCTCGGACATGGCCCCCATAACCACCAGAGCGAATATTCCCAGAGCTATGCCACAGATCGTCAGCAAAGTTCTTACCTTACGTTGGGAAGCGTTCTTGACAATCAGATCAAGCATCTTATCTCCTGTTAATACGCAATAGGAAGAAAACAGCAAGTAAAGCTGCAATATTCCCAATAACACCTGGTCCTGGCAATCCCTTCGTTTGTTCCGGCGGGACTGGGGGCAATTCCCGTATCCTCACAGCTGTTTCGTAGCTATCGAGAATCTTACCTTCATTGTTAATTACCCTTATTTCAACAGTATAATTGCCTGGAGGAATATCTTCCCAGAGAAAACCAACTGTGTCCTCTTTATTTAAAGTCAGCACATCACTTTCTTCCTCAAAATAGATATTTGTGGCATTATTGCTAAGAGTAACACCAACTTTTCCGTAGAAAGGTACCTGAGACATACCCTTAAGAGTGATGCTTGCACCATATTCATCCAGTTCTACGTCATCTGCCATTATTTCTACATCCTGCTCTGCCATAAAGATGGAAATGTAGGCTGATGTAATATCAGATCCATGGGAGCGGACCTTCAGCACAGTAACGTACTTTCTTCCATTGTCAAGCAAAACAGGCCATTTTATGTTTTTTTCCATGGCTTGAATCACAGGAACATCCATGAAAGTCGCAGAGTACAACAATTCATTCTCTTCGAATATCTCAAACGTAAGATCAACTATTGAAGGACTGTAGATGTTATTAGGGCTGATAACAACTGCAGCCCTTTTATTGTCAGAGTTGAAACCTGCTACTTTGAATTCCAGCAACGCCTGATTACCATAAATGAATTCTGTCTGCCTGCTGTCAGCAAGCTTCCCATCTACAAACACACTTACCTCAAAAACGTAGAGGTTCTTCTCCAAATAACTATCCCAAAAAACAATTCTGGTAACATTTCCTGTGGGTACATAACCCAGTTCAACTACTTTGGAATCGATTGATCGATCATTTAACATCAGATCATATCTTAAGGTCACATTGTGCAGATCATCTGAAAATCCAATAGTGACCTCGCACACATCACCATTTGCAAACATATCAGTAATGCGAGCCTGTTCAGTGGCTGCAGCAGGAACGATCAAAGTGACGAAAAAGAAGATAACAGTAAGAAATGGTATGAGCCTCATGCTGACCACAGAAGTTTACCCTACGATCCTTGTGCCAAGATGAACTTCTTTAGATGTGGAGCCAATACTTTCCTGCATAATTACATCTGCTACTTTCTCAGGGTCTGCTCCATGCATAACAATGGTATTAATGTTTGAGCGCTCTATGATCTTGGCTGCCAGGGGATCTACAGGCGACTGGGAACCGGCTTTCATCTCAGTGGAGATCACTATATTCACAAGTTCTTTAGCTGTAATTGTCTTATATTTGACCGCATTAGGATCCTTCTTTGGATCAGCGGAATATACGCCGTCAACGGATGTCGCAATAACAATAAGGTCAGCTTGAAGATATTCAGCTACAATAGCCGTCACAGCATCGGTGGTCTGTCCTGGGATTACACCTCCCATAACAACGATCTTGCCTGAGGAAAGTGCTTTCCAGGCTTCCTTGTAATCACATGGAGGCTCCGGATATGCATCATCTCCCAATGCAGTAATAAGTAACTGCGCATTCAAACGGGTTATTGAGATGCCAATGTAATCAGATTCTGTTTCATTAGCTCCCAAGCTCCTTGCAATCCTGATATAATCCCTAGCAGCAACACCGCCGCCAGTAACGACTACAAGTTTATGTTCTTTAGCCAAGCTTTTGAGCACTTCGGCATAGGCACGGAAGCTCTCAGGACTCAAGTCCTTTGCAAGAATGGATCCACCAACTGATAATGCAATTAACATGATAATCCTGGGAATTTAAGTCATTCATACTTGATATATATGACCAGTAATCCTATGATTAATAGAGTCCAAAGAAATGTAAAACCGGGTATGAACGTGCTTATGGACAGAGGAGAGTGCTTTCCCATTTGTTCACTGTACAGTGTAGCACCGTTAACAAGACCAGTTACACTTACTATATCTCCGGCTTTAACTTCAGTGGATCCCAAGTAAGATACACGTAGGTTCTGACCATCATCCAGACTTGCAAGATTTATAATATACTCACCCATCGTTGATCTGATATCAGTTATGTTGCCAGTTACAGTAACATATTTTCCATTGAAACAACTTGGATCAGAAATAATACCGCTTATATTTACATCAGCCATGTATACAGTGGGATAATGCAGAACATACTTGGGATAAAATATGCTGGTTCCCATGGAATCATACAAGAACTGACCTGTAATCTTGATACCATCTCCCATATTGAAACCAGAAAACAGCTTGTCATTTGTGCGATCCACTTTTAGTTCATAACCATCCTGAGAGATGGCTATGAGGTGCTTATCCATCACCGAAACATTTCCAACAACGCTTATCTTGCGATAGGCCATTGTGCTATCATAAGAAGCTGGATTTTTTACGATCTCCGATAGTGATACTAACTCAAGTTCAAAAATAGTATTTCTCACATCTGATGTTATACCGCCTGATATTATTCCAATTGACAGTGAAACTGCCAGCAAGAACATAATCAGGCGGAGCATTGTACTCTTGAGTTATTATTTTTAAAGTTTACCCTGTTTGTGCAGGAGCTCAGCATTGAGCACACTGGCACCAGCCGCTCCTCTAATAGTGTTGTGTCCCATAAGAACGTAGCGTATACCTTCCCTGATACGTCCGACGCTTATACTCATTCCATTACCCATATTGCGATCAAGACGGGGCTGTGGCCTGTCAGGCTCATCCCTTACTATGAGCACCTGGTCAGGTTCGGTGGGCAAGTCCCCTAGATGAGGATTGAAATTGAGGAATGCCTGTCTTACCTGCTCAGGGGTGGGATCATCCCGCATGGTAATCCACACTGTTTCAGTGTGCCCGTCCATAACAGGTACTCTGTTGCAAGCAGCACTTAATTTAAAATCAGCATCTATAATCTCTGAGCCGTTAAACTCACCCAGGAGCTTGAGAGGCTCAGTTTCCATTTTCTCTTCTTCGCTTCCTATATAGGGTATCACATTGTCGAGAATGGCCATTGATGCCACACCCTCATAACCTGCACCGGATATAGCCTGCATTGTAGCCACGTTCACATTCTGGATGCCGAATTTCATGAGCGGTTTTAGCGTAGCTACCAGCATTATTGTAGAACAGTTAGGATTAGTAATGATATATCCATCCCAACCTCTGTTATCCTGCTGGACTTCTATGAGTCCAAGATGATCAGCATTGACTTCCGGCACCACAAGGGGAACATCTTTCTCCATACGATATGCAGAGGCATTACTTGCCACAGCGAAACCCTTTTTTGCAAAATCTGCTTCCACGGTTTTTGCAAGGCTTGAAGGCAATGCCGAGAAAACAACATCTGCATCCACCTTGGTGGGATCCACAGATACAATTTCCATATCTGCAACTTCATCTGGAAGTTTTTCATCCAATCTCCAGTTGGCAGCATTTTTATATTTCTTCCCTGCACTCCTTTCAGAAGCTGCAAGAGATGTTATCTCAAACCATGGGTGATCGGCGAGTGCTTGTATGAACCGCTGTCCAACAGCTCCTGTAGCACCTAATATTCCGGCTCTGATTGGCTCTGCCATATTGTAACCTCGAAGAAAAAGAAAACGATCTGAAAAATAGTAAAAAATTGATCAATACTTTATTCCATTGATATAGCGCTGGTTGGGCACACATCAACACATGCACCGCAGTCCAGGCACTCACCGGCATCGACTACTGCAATGTTTTCTCCATTCAGTGAGATGGCCTCTGCTGGGCACTCATCAACACATGTTCCACAGCCTACACATTCATTTACAGTGATTACTGCTACCATATTTTATATTCTCCGTGCTTTTATGACAATCGTTATTTTATATATAGCAATTATCGAATATACGATAAGCCAACTCAGATAAAAACCTATCGATATTGGGATGTAATTCGCTGGGTGCTCATATATTGCTTATAGAATTCCAATCATACTTTTGAAACCCCAATTTGAAACCTTGCTTTAAAACGCATAAAATATAGACATATATTTATATAATTAAATAAATTTATATAGCGAGGATTATGGATGATAATGGACAAATGCATGTGGACTATCTATTAGGTATTGCTATATTCCTTGTTAGTATCATTTTTGTCTTTTCGTATGCTGCAGGACTTTTCACCCCATTCAAATCTAATTCAGATGAGGTTACCCTGCTTGCTGACCGGATATCGATAAATATAGTGGAACAGACCCTCGGTGCATATGAACCTGGAACTTCTAACATTCTGAATGATACGAAGACCAGGGATTTTTTTTCGGGATTCAATGCGGATTATGAATACATAATAGATCATTTCGGATTAAATGGAACATACCTTCGTTATGATCTTAATGTCACTATGCAAAAAAGTGATGGTACGATATATTCGGCTGGAAAGGAGTTACCAATGAGAGAGAACATTGGCCAGACAAAAAGAGTTGTTCTTTTACGAGATGAGAATAGTGGAAATGTACAAAATGCTATTTTCTCCGTACGGGTGTGGTGAGATGGTTAGAAAAAACAGTAACTATGATCTTAATAAAGATGCATTTGGCCAGATGCATACACTGGAAGCACTCATATCCCTTGTCTTAATTATAGGCGTAATCATTTTTTCTTTTCAGGCAACCTCAATTATCCCACTTACATCATCAACTGCAAATACCCATATTGAATCACAATTGCAGATAATAGGACAGGATATACTCACATCTCTCGATTACTCACCATATGGGCAAAACTCAGAGCTCAAAAAGGACATCGTGAACTGGGATGGAGCTTACTACAATTGGAACTCTGATAAATACATTTCAAGTGCACATAAAGAACTGACAAATAGTTCTATTGCTGAAATACTTTATTTTATTGTGATCCCTCGGGGTATAGCTCATAACGTGGAGATGGAATGGACAAACAATGATGGTACAATAACCACACTGCCTTACATCTACAACGGAGACCCTTCTGACAATGCTGTTATAATCTCAAAAAGAGTTTTGTTATCGGACCAGGATATAGGATCAACAGCATTTGCATATAGCACCGGCCTCTGGGATGCTGACCCTACTACTGATTTCTATAACCTTGTGAATGTGAGGCTCACTTTATGGCGCATGTAAGGAAAATAGCTTGCAACAGTATGGAAAAGTTCAATGATTCCGGCCAAATGATATTGATATCCTCTTTTGTGATATGTATTAGTTTTCTTGTCCTTAGTATCATGCTTAGCAATATCATCTTCGCAAGCAATAGTGCATCTGAATCCGGTATTGAAACAAATGTGTTCGATTTTTCCAATATATTGAAGACAACTGTGGAAGCATACCAAAAAGCATATGCTGGTGCAGGGGGAGGACAAAACTTTGATAAAGACACATTTGATGCTTATATATTAAATTACTCTTCAATGATGGTAAAGAGCTATGCACCTACAGGCACAATATTTTCTATTCATAATGGTGCTTTTGAGGAACCATATTTCAGTCATAACGGTCTGAAGGATGGAAATAATGAATGGACCATTGTCAGATGGGTTAACAGCACTGATACGTTCCTTATGTCGCTTAACGCCTCAAAACTGGGAAATGAACCCGATGGATTTGCGGTTAAAGCTATTGATCAATCCGATAATACATTATGGTCAGCAAAATTATTCAACTCTGATGGCCAGATAAAGGTTACTGTCGAAAACAGTACACAGATCATTGATTCAAAGATCATTTCAACTGATGAACTGAACATTACATCTGACAAAATCGGTAACACTTCTTTCGATTTCCATTTTAACAGCCAGACATCTGGAAAAAGATACATGATTAAATTTATAAATGGGTGCAATGCAGCTGGCACTTTTCTTATTTCAGGAGATCTGATCTCGGGAGAAGCCTTCGAAATCGAGAGACTTAAGGTCATGAACTGCACCTTGGTAATGAATAAAAGAGGAAATGTGAAAACGAATGCGACAATTCCAATAATACTACCAGGGGATCAGATATAATGCAGGGATTTATTCATGATGAAAGGGCAGTATCGATGTCTGTCGGATTCATATTGACCTTCACTATAACAGTTATCTGCATGAGCGTTCTGATAGGTTCTATTTTCACAATGCTTGACAGAGCAAGAGAAACTGCCATGAGAGATGAATTTGAGATACATGGAAATGAGATAGCATTACAGATAGCAAACATGGATACAGCGGTCCAGATAATGCAAACATCGGGAGGAAAAATTAGAAGCATCGATTATAAGTTAATTATGCCTGATAAAATTGCAGACAAACAATATTCCGTAAAAATATCAAACCAAACATCGGAGATCATATTTGAATCCGAAGGCAGGCATGAGACAAGAGTTAAGGTACCCTATGTTGCATTGAATACCAATGTTGCCTCTGGAATAGTGTATAGCAATTCAGATAATTTCAGGCTGTACTATGATCAAGATTCGAATATGATACGCATAGATTGAGTAAGGAAGGCTTAGAAAATGAAAGGAAGCTTTAGAAGATCCGATGATGCAGTATCTGAAATGGTGGATTTTGGCATTGTTTTAAGTCTCATAATTCTTGCAATGGCAATCGTCATTGTAGGTGCTGTTCCCCTTCTTGAGCACATGCAGGAAACACAGCATACCAAGAATATCAGGCAAGGTTTTGAGATACTTGCATTGAATATTAATAAGGTTGTATTGGATATGGCTCCTTCTCAATCTGTTGAACTAAAGATGCAGGGGGGTTCTCTATCTGTAACCGGAGACAGCAGCATTGAATTAATTGTTAAGGAATGGAATTATTCAGCAACACCTCCTTCTTTCGAGCCACGGTATTTTGAGAAGCAAATGAGGACAATAGAGTACTCATCAGGTGGTACATTGATATCTTATGAAAATGCTGGAGTCTGGGCAAAATACCACGGAGAAAATGCTGTAATGGTGTCCCAGCCAGGTTTTATCTTTGAGAACAATGTGCTTATAATACCCATTATAACTCTGTTTGGGACAACTTCAGCATCCGGAAAAGGAATTGAGCGCGTTACTGCAGATGGTGGAAAAAAAACGATCCATAATTATGAGAATGTTTCCCAGGTTAACTTGACACTGACCAGCGACTTCTACAAAGCATGGGAAAGGTACCTGCACGAAACCATGCACATGCAGATAGCAAGAGTTGATACTTCCAACAACACTGTATATGCATACAGGAATTATCAAGAAAATATAGATTTATTCATAATCGATTCACCCATGGATGTAAGAATTGACTAAGGAAAAGGAAGGGGAACATGAAAAATGATGTGTTAGAAGATGGAATAGCTGTTTCATCGGTTATTGATGTTGCAATATTGCTTACCATCACTCTAGCGTCCATAGGAATAATGCTCCTGTACATGACTCCTGCAATTACCGATATGCAGGATATGGCAAAGTCCCAGAAGATGGAACAGGCATTTACCGTATTCGACTCGAGGACCAGTAAGACAGCTCTGGGAGAATCACCTACGCAGAATACGAAATTTTCCATGATGGGGGGCAATTTGAAGGTTTTGGGAGATGTTGGATCTTATAAAGAGAGCAGGATCATGATCATAAGCTTGTCTGAGAACTCCTCCTGGCATGATAGTTTCTATCAACGCCGTGGAGTGTGGAATGCATGGGAAAGCTACCAACATGAACCTGATTTTACAGGTTTTATGACACCAATGGGAAAAGTGCAGTACAATTCCGGAGATAGATCAATCGCCTACGAGGGAGGAGGTGTCTGGTCCAAGTATCCTGGGGGAGGAACTACAATGGTTTCACCTCCTGAGTTCCATTATAACGGTGAGACACTTAACCTTCCGATAATGAAGATCAATGGAAATACCACCCTTTCCGGGAGAACGGACGCTAACATAAACATAAGATCATCGAACATTCCAGCTATCCTTTACCCCAATACCAGCATAAATAGCAATTTTGTCAATCCGCTTAGTTGCGATAAATTGATCATATACATCAACAGTGAGTTTTATGAAGTATGGGCAGAGTATGCTCAAACGCTCACATCTACCACCGTGATGTTGGATCATAGGAACCAGACAGCTGTAATAGAACTAGATACAAAGCCGCAGATGGGTACATTTCAATTGGTGCGTTCTTCGTTCAAAGTAGGAAAACTGAACCAATCTAATCCTGAACCTATCTACGATTTAGAATTCTTCCTGGAAAACACTGGAAATGATGCTGCAGATTTCAATCCGGCAGGTATGACCTTTACTGCGACGTCAGGTACAAAGACCTTCTGGTACGAGCTAAAAAAGAAAGATAAGCTTTTCATAACTGTGACTTACAAAGATGCATCTGTGGACAAGGAAGAAATATGGACAGGTATAGATGAAATTAGAGTTAACACAAGTGCAAATAATAATAAGAAGGCAAACACTACCGTTGATCTTGTAAGTGGCGCCTACAGATTGAAATATGACACAAAAGACACCGAGTTTTCATGGGATGAGATCAGCTCTACCACTGTGACCCCAAATCTCACAATTTCAAAAGGAGAGATCCAGTCTGTCAACGACGTGACGCAGCATTATATGAAACTCATGGCAATGAACGGACCTTTTGTGTTCTATCTGGGAGGACAGTATAAGCATGTAGATCTTAGTAAATCCGCCCTTACACTGAACTATGATGCCGGAAGCGGTATACTTACTTATTTGCACATTACGCACAACGAACTAAATACAACGGTTGGTTAGAGATAGAATTTGCTGGAAAGGTGGGTATAGAGAAACCCTTAAATCGATCCCATCCTTTAACCAGATGAAATAAGGTGGGAATAATGAAGAAAGCTATCATTGAGACCGAGAAAGGTAATATCGTACTGGAACTGTTCGAAAAGGATGCCCCTAAAACTGTGGCAAACTTTGAAAAGCTCATAAAACAGGGGTTCTATGACGGATTGACATTCCACAGGGTTATCCCTAACTTCGTCATCCAGGGAGGATGCCCAAAAGGAGATGGCACAGGTGGCCCCGGTTACACTATCAAATGCGAGACAAAAGGCAATCCCCGCAAACATGGCAAAGGAGCTATTTCAATGGCACATGCCGGTAAGGACACAGGTGGCAGCCAGTTCTTTATCACTCACTCGCCCCAGCCTCACCTTGATGGAGTTCATACAGTATTTGGTCAGGTAATTGAGGGCATGGACGTAGTCAATAAAATAAAACCAAAAGATGTGATGAAAAAGGTCACTATTTCTGAAGAATAAGATAGGGTTTAATCCCTATCCTCTATTTTTGTAGCCTGAAGATGTTATTCTAAAGATCATTATTTGCTAGATATATACTCATATTTCCTTTAAAAGGATGATAAGAATCTTGCACATCAAAACCTTTATGTAGTCTTCTTCTCAAATATGAGCTCCATCTCGAATATGAGATGGGGGTTATATTATGTATGTTGCAGAACCTTTAAAGAAATTGGCACTTCTTGGTGCTACTAAAAATCTTATAAAGATATCTTCAGCTGAGTTCGCACAATACACTACCACCAGTTCCAAAACGGCAGCAAGGTTGCTCAAAAAGCTCGAAGATGATAGATATATTGAACGCCGACTTGTCCCTGGAGGACAGAAGATCATACTCACGTGCAATGGAATAGAACTGTTGCGGAAGGAATATGACGAATATCAGCGTATCTTCTGTGGTGATGGCGAAGATATCGAGCTATATGGACAGGTGGTAGCAGGCCTGGGAGAGGGACAGTACTACATCTCACAAAATAGCTACATGTTGCAATTTTCTGAAAAACTGGGTTTCCAACCGTTTCCCGGAACTCTGAATATAAAACTCAATGAGAATAGTGTTTCAATTCTCCAGCGAATGGATTGCATACAACCTGTCTGCATACAGGGTTTCAATGACGCAGAGCGTACCTTTGGTGCAGGGAAATGTTATCCTATCAAAATAGATGGGGTGAAGAGCGCTATCATTGTCCCGGAAAGAACACATTATCCAACTAATCTGCTGGAGATAATAGCTCCCGTAAACCTTCGGGAGAAGCTTCATTTGAAAGATGGGGACGAAGTGAAAATAGTAGTAGAGAAAAAAGACAAACGTGAGGGATAAAATGACAGTTATGACAGGCAGGCAAGGATACAGCAAGAACATACTAAAGGCTGTAGATGCCATAAGGCAGGGTAAGATGTTCCTACTTTTTGATGCAGAGGGCAGGGAAGCCGAAACGGACCTCACTATTCTTGCACAGGCTATTAAGCCTGAAGATGTGAAGCTGATGCGTAAAGACGGAGGCGGCCTGATATGTGTGGCCTTAGATCCCGTAGCTTGTGAAGAAATGGGCTTGCCTTTTATGGCAGATGTAATCCGTTCTGCAAATGAGTATAGCACTACTCTTGGAACTACCGTGGAAAAGG
The DNA here is from genome assembly GCF_000328665.1 of Methanomethylovorans hollandica DSM 15978. Lineage (NCBI taxonomy): Archaea > Methanobacteriati > Methanobacteriota > Methanomicrobia > Methanosarcinales > Methanosarcinaceae > Methanomethylovorans > Methanomethylovorans hollandica. Next base: position 121,471 of record NC_019977.1, on the reverse strand, counting down.
GAGGAGACCTTCGATATGATTCACGTTCTTCGTTCTCTATCTGGGTAAACCACAGAGATACTCGCACGGGTATCCCGGATAATGATAGAGCGATCACCATAAAAAAATTAGGAGATATGGTAGAGCAAGTACTTGCAGGCAATAAAGTGAACTTTGGTTCTGAGTTCCGTACCCCTGGTCATGTGGCAACCCTTCGCGCAGCAAAAGGACTGATAGATGAAAGACTTGGCCAGACCGAACTCTCCATTGCACTTGCCAGGATAGCCAATGTCACACCATCCATGGTGGTGTGCGAGATGCTGGACGATAACACAGGCAGAGCTTTGTCTAAAGAGGATGCTATAGCCTACGCAGAGGAACATGGAATGGTCTTTGTCGAAGGTTCTGAGGTCATAGAGGCATACAATATCTGGACCACAAACATACAGATATCATAGGAAAAAGAGATATACTACAATGTACATTAGGATATGTTCGTCCCTGATGGGGCCGTAGGGTAGCCTGGACCATCCTACTAGACTGGGGGTCTAGTGACTGGAGTTCAAATCTCCACGGCCCCATTAATCATATTTTAATTATTCTGCTAAATACATAGCTGTTAATAGGTTGTACCCTGGGTAGATATTTTATTGAGTCCCGAGTGGAACAATATCCATGCGCCTCCCATATATGAGGCATATAAATATTGATACCTGGAAAAGCTAATTATTACTAAGTTGAGAATTCCGCGATGCTTTTTACTTTTTGTGAAAATGTTATTTTGTCACTGATTTTTACATACTTTGTAATACTGCCTTGATTTCTCAAGTAAACTTCTAATAAAAATATGCCCCACCAAGCGTATAGGCGCATAACATAGTTAGTGCTGCTTACCGGATTGGCTGCAACTGCTAGTGAGTGATGAAAAACTTATCCTACAGCGCACTTTGAGTAATGTAGGAGATGTAGCTGATTAGTAGAGGCTATGCCACGATGGATACGTAGAGATACTAAATCCATACCCACTTATTGGATAGTATGAAGTGTTCTTTGAAGAGAACTATGTGTATACAAAGAAGTTATTCTGATTAAGGAATTTGATGTAAAAATGTATACATAGGATCTGAAAAGCATATTCAGTTCATCCTCTTTATGGAACCAGGATATCACTTATAGCATGGATGACACCATTACTGCATTCAATATCTGGCTCTATTATATTGGCGGTATCGACCACAATAGTACCATTATGTTTTATTCTCAGTTCTTTACCACTTATAGTTTTGAGGAAATCAATGTTCTGAAGATCCTGCAACACATATTTGCCTTCAACTATATGATAATTTATGATCCCCATCAAATAGGGAATATCAGCAAATGCCTCCTCTATGACCTCTTCAGGTATCACCTCAAAGGCCGACTCCACTGGTGCGAACACAGTAAAAGGACCTGTATTGCTGTATTTATCAATTAGACCCAGTATCTCTGCGGCTTTAAGGAGGGTCTGAAAAGACCTTTTTTCTTGTGCTGTCCGTATTATGTTCTGTAGTTGTGCCATATAAGCTCCTATAATAAGGAGGAAAGCTTCTGTCATAAACTTTGCGTAATTGATCACCCATCGAAAAGCATAAGAACACATCCCCCGCCATATAACAAGATGGTGACCATAAATACTATAATCCAGGCAGAGGGTCTCTTCAAAAGATACAGTAAACTCACAGCCGTTGATGGAGTAAGTTTTCAGGTGAAAGAGGGGGAAATGTTCGGATTTTTAGGTCCCAATGGTGCAGGAAAGACTACCACTATGAAAATGATCCAGTGTGTTTCACCCAAAACATCTGGCAAGCTTGAAGTTTTTGGTATGGACGTATCTGCCCATCAACGAGAGATAAAAAAATACATGGGAATCGTACCCCAGGAGAACAATCTGGACCCTGATTTTACTGTGTATGAAAACCTCAGGAATTACTCCCGATACTTTGATATTCCTCCAATAGAAGCAGATAAACGTATTGAAGAGCTCCTGGATTTCGTGCAGCTTCGTGACAAAAAGAACTCGATGCCAGAATCCCTGTCAGGGGGCATGAAACGCCGTCTTGTGCTTGCCAGGGCACTCTTGAACAAACCTAGCTTGATAATACTTGATGAACCTACTGTGGGGCTTGATCCTCAGGCGAGGCATCTAATATGGGATAAACTACGCTTTCTGAAAAAAAGTGGGGTCACCATTGTGCTTACAACCCATTATCTGGATGAAGCAGAAAAATTATGTGACAGGCTTGTTGTAATGGACTATGGGAAAATAATCGTAGAAGGCGAGCCTGGCCAGATAATAAATGATCACATAGGCAGTGGTGTGGTGGAAGTTAACAACCATTCGGAAATTGTAGAGTGCCTGCAAAAAAGTGATTCCAGCTATGAAGTTATGGGAGATATCATAGTGATATATACAAATGACCCAACACATATCACAGACCAGCTCAGTAAGGAATGCTCTTTGGATAAAATGACCACACGAAAGGCAACCCTTGAAGATGTGTTCCTTAAACTCACAGGCAGAAAACTGAGGGAGTGAACATGTCCTATATGCAATATTTCCAAATTCCCGAACTGAACAGAAGGCTATTAAAGGTCTGGTTAAGGAACAAGGATGTTTTCATGAAGAACGTTAAACTTAATTTTCTGCCACCTTTCTTAGAACCCATACTATACCTGCTGGCAATGGGACTCGGACTTGGGACATTTGTGGATGAGATAAATGGTATGTCCTATGCACAATTTATAGCCCCAGCCCTCATAGCAGTTTCTGTCATGTATGCGTCTTTCTTTGAGTGCACCTATGGTTCTTATGTGAGAATGTATTACCAAAAGACATTCGATGCTATCATAGCTACTCCCCTCATTATAGAGGATGTCATCGCAGGTGAGTTGTTGTGGGGAGCCACACGCAGTACGATAAATGCCTTTGTAATGGTACCTGTGATCGCAGCCTTTGGTCTGATCGATCTAAAATATGCACTTTTAATTATTCCTTTTGCATTCCTAGGAGGATTGCTGTTTGCCTGCATAGCCATGTGTTTTACCGCAATGACGCCGAACATCATGGCTCTGAATTATCCTGCACTGCTATTCATTACACCTATGTTCCTGTTTAGCGGAACATTTTTCCCCCTGGAAGTACTGCCTGAGCCAATCCAATACCTTGCTTTGGCCTTCTTACCACTCACACATATAGTAAGGGTCATAAGGACACTTGCCTATGGTTCTTTAGAATTATCTCTGCTGTCAGACGTGGTATGGATATTGCTGGCATCTATACTTTTTTTTATACTTTCCATGAATCTCATGAAGAAAAAACTCATAGTTTGATAACTAACTGAAAGCGATATATTGAATTAATAATATGATCTTTGATAGAACAATGAATAGATATATTCTGCTGATTGCCTGTTTCCTGGCAGTAGTTTCTCTGTCCGGATGCATAGACGAATTAGTGCCTTTGGAAAATGATCCGAATACACCTGATCCTTCGATCTATGAATTTGATGTGTTTCTCAATGGAAGCCAGCTCAACGATAGTTTTGCAAGGACCAGTACTTTTTACCTGTCTGCAAATTCCAGTGCAAAAGTTGTGAACATAATTGACAACGAATCTGTATTGGACATTATACCCCTGGAAGATCTCACGAAAAGAGATGCAGAGATACTGTCAAACATAGTAGTCATAGCAGACTATGCAAATAATACTAACTCCTCTGTCAGCCTTTTTAAGAATTATGCAAAGGAACAAAAAGTATCATCCCTTAATTACACAATTTCTGAAGAGGTGATAAAAGGACAAAAACATATCTATCTGAATTTCAGTGAGCCCATCAGAGGTTATGTAGCATATACAATGACCATTCCATCAGGCCGGAATTTTCTGCATGTTGCTCAGACACCATCAGTAGTGCGTTTTGTACTGCCTGAAGGCTATACAACAGGTAATTCCTTTATAGGCAGAGCAAGACCTGATGCAGACCAGATATATTTTGACGACAGAGGAAGAATGAATATTGTATGGTATAATATGGGTACGGAGAAAAGTTCCTTGGCAAATATGTTCGAAACCGTATTCAAGACGGAAATCCAAGCACCATCCAATACATTAAAGGTCATAGGAGTAAAATTTTATGCGAAATCGGCACCTAAGGGCCTTCTTATTGCCGGAACTATTTTGAGTACACTGGCCATAATAACCATTGTAAATTATCTCAAAAACAGAAGAAGATTAAGAGAACTACGGGAGCAGATCGAAGCTGGAGCAAATGGAAAAAAGCGAAGGACGTGATTTATATCCTTGTAGCTGGCTATACGTTTATTTCCATTCCATCGAACCCCAGAGGCAATTCTTTAGAGGCTATTTCATGTGGTGCAAAATAGTGGCTCAGATGAGTAAAAACAACTCTTTTTGCACCAATTGACCTGGCCAGGTCCAAAGCCTCTTCCGAATTCATGTGCTTTTTCACTTCCACAGTAGGTGGCACTATTGCATCGGCTATGAGAAGGTCCGGGTTCTCTATAAGCTCAAGGCTTCTGCCAGATATATTGCGCTGTGTGTCCCCAGTAATAACTACTTTTTTGTTACCTTCTTTGATCATTACTCCAACGGGTCTTTTAGCGGGAGGATGCACCACTTCAAAAAGTGTGAATTCCAGACCTATAAGCAAAAAAGGACTGTACATCTTTACCTCATGGTGCCTGGGGTGCATATAATGCAGATATTCCAGAATGTAATTCAGGGTTTCTTTTATTCCATAGACATCAACGTTGTACTGCACCCTGTGGAATTCAGCAAAACCTGCAAAATGATCATAATGTGTATGTGTCCAGATCACACCATCGACATGGTGTACACCATTAACAAGTAGCTGAGAACGTAGGTCAGGACCTGTATCCACAAGCACCTTTCCGTTTTGCGACTCTACGAGTATAGAAAACCTTGTTCTCTTGCTGCGCCCACCGTTTTGAGCATCAATGCAGGTCGGGCATGTGCATCCTATTACAGGAGTGCCGGGAGCATCACCTGTTCCCAGAAGAGTGATCTTCATGTGTATTAGACCTGATCGGAATATTCGTCTGTTTTTATAACGGCCCTTTCATTAAAAGCATCGACAGCATTGAGCATATCTTGCTGGGTTAGTTCAGTCCTTTCCTCGACAAGGGCAGTGAGTACGCTTTCTCTTATGACCATCCTCAGATCAGATCCGCTGTATCCTTCAGTGAGAGCTGCTATTTCAAAGTTGTCAAATTCACCTGGTATAGGTTTGGTGATGATATCAAGGATGTGTTTTCTCATTTCCTCGTCTGGCAGCGGGAAATTCATGATCTCATCAAATCTTCTCCAGGCTGCAGAATCTAGCATTCTTGGGTGGTTCGTAGCTGCCATAAGCAACACTCCATCCCTTGTGAGGCTTATATCATCTATGGCCTTGAGTAAAGTATTTACAGCTCTCTTCAAAGCTGCATGCTCATCAGATGTTCTTGTCTTGGCTACAAAATCAAATTCATCTATAAAAAGGATGCAAGGATTCAACCTTTTTGCAAGGGCGAACACTCTGTCTATGTTCTTTGCTGTTTCTCCGAGATACTGATCAGTGATCATAGAGAGCTTGACCTCAACAAAGGGTATTGCAAGGCGTTCTGACATTGCCCTTGCAACACTGGTCTTGCCAGTACCCGGTGGGCCCACCATGAGGATCTTTCCTATATCATAAAGACCTATTTTATTGAGGTAATCCCTATATTGAATGGCCTTTACTATCTTCTCCACCTCTGCCTCCTGTTCTTTTGAGAGGACAAGGTCTCTCAAAGGCTGAACAATATCCTCAGGAGCCTTGATCTGGACAAGTTTAAGCATATCATCGCCCCCTTCCTCAGCAGCAATGGCATTTATCAGAGACTCTATCCACTCTCTGTCAACTTCCTTTGGCCCTATCTTGCTGCGGGCGTCAGCATAATTTGCACCCTCTAATTTCTTCTTCTCGTAGTAGTATGCCAGACATGGGTTATGTGCTATTTTTTCAAGTGCCCCTTCCCTTTTCTCGAACCATTCTGCAGCTACCTCAAAAGCCGTGAGACGAATGCGAAAATCGCGTTCATTGAAATCTATGAAAGGCAGTGATCTTACCTCTCCCTTGAACTCCTTTACCTCAAAAAGCTTCTCGACATCCGAACTTGATACTAATATCGGCCTCGGGACTGTCCTTTTTTCCCGGCTCCAGTAATTCTTCCGTATATTTTTTGGAAGATCATTTATTTCCAATTCAGAATATTTATTGAATATATGAGTGGTAAGCAAAAGCTCAATTATATCAAGGGTTATATCTGCCATGTTCTAACCAATCAAAAGTGTTCTGTATATTTCAGAAGTGCATTATTAAAGCAGCATATATAGGTACTCTTTTTAAATAAGCTTTTGTATAATTAAGAATGTGCTGCAAGAGATGTAAAATCATACTTTTTTAACCTTTCCGCTTTCAGGAGAATACAGATCTCCGGTTTCCAATAACCTTGTAATCACCTTCACAATCAGATCTTTTTCTATGCCAAGTACTGAACATTTCTCTTCAAGTTCATCTAGACTTATTTCAGCCTGATCGGAAATATTGTCAAGGATGATCTTAACAGGATCTTTGCTACGGACATTTCTGCCATCATCCGGCATGTATGAATATACATTGCCATTAATAGTATTTTTCTGAGATATCTGGCAGTTAAGAACTGCTGCATGTATCGAATTAACAGGAACGTTTGCCTCTAACTTTGCCTGCATTAAAGTCCGGTTTTTGACAACTTCATTACGATTCTCAGAAGTGCTGATCAATTGCAGCTTCCTCACCTCCAGTCGTGCACCACATCTCTGACATTGCACAGTCCTGGAAGTACCCACTGTTATGATCTGTGCGTGCATCCTGCATTTATTACATACTATTACCCCATACATAGTAACCACTTCTGATACCAATTATAAATACTGTACTGTTCATAAAGACTGAAGATGTATATTATACGTGAAGCTCAGGAGAAGGATATATTAGAAATAGTTGCTATAGAAGATCTGTCATTTCCTGTACCCTGGCCAGATTTTCTTTTCAGGTCTAATCTGGAAAATCCTGGTTTTATTGTATACGAAGACAAAAAGAAGATAATCGGGTATGCCATATTAGGCACATTCAAGAGCAACGCTCATCTGCTCAGTATTGCAGTACATCCCACACAAAGAAAACACGGAATCGGTTCATTATTATTGCAGAAGTGCATAAGCATTGCCCGATATTATGGATATAAGAGCATGACCCTAGAGGTAAGAGAAAAGAATTTAGATGGACAGAGATTCTACCAGGCAAATGGCTTCAAAGAAAAAGAGAGTGTTGAAGGTTATTATCTTGATGACAACGCTGTGAGAATGCAGCGCAAAATATGATCACTTCCCATACCTTCTCTGTCTTTTCCTGAAATCCCGAAGAATCCTTAGCAGATCTATTTTCCTGAAACCACTCCAGTTAACATCCGTGAAGAAAAGTTCGGAGTAGACAGACTGCCATATCATGAAATCTGACAGATGCTTACCTCCTGCCCTTATAACAAGGTCAGGTTCATGTTTCAACATTAGATGAGATTCTATGGCCTTTTCATCAATTTGTTCCGGAGAGATCTTCTTCATTTTCACATCTTCAAGTATGGTTCGTACAGCCTTTGTGATCTCACTGCGGCCACCAAAATCAATCGCCATGTACACCATGAGATTCATACCGCTTCTGGTTTTAACAGATTCGCCTGCAGCGTTATATATCTCAAAGCCGATTTCTTTAGGAAGCTGCTCCATCAGCAAACTAAGAGGTTCCAACAAACTCACCATCATTGCTGACCGAAGGTTTTCTTCGGTGTCCAGCACATCCACATATATGCTGATAACTTTGATGTGCAACTCCAGACACCATAGAATATATATCCCTAACTTGTCCATTCCATTCTCATAAAGTAGATCACTTTCTGATATTACCAGAGTGAGGTTTCCAGGAACAGAATCGGGATTCAAGGAAAGATCTCTTAATATATACTTTTCGTACACTGAATTTAGTATGCTCCTATATTTCATATGCTCAGCTTTTGTATTATTTTCTTTTGTTGTTATTTTGCTGTTGATACGATCTTTACCACTGAGCCATTTTCAAGTTCGTGTTTTTCCCCCAGCCTCATCTTTGTTTTTGCATCCACTGCATACAGAAAACCTTCGCCTATATCAGAATGTACCTTAAATGCAAGCTGATGGGCATTGGACCCTCTTTTCATAAGAAATGCATCTGGTAGCATCCTTCCTTGTTTATCTGTCCATTTCCCCTCATCTTCCACTGGATACACAACTATAAGATCAAGCAGTTCGAAAACCGCTTTGTTAATGCATTCCTGAATACCTGTATTGTGCATTTTATGCAGAAAGCTGCGAATGCTATCTAGAGCTTTCTGCTGGGCAGGGCTCAAGTCCTGGGTGATTATGGAGAAATCACTTTCACCAAGATCATACTTGATAGCTCCGGTCTTTGAAGCAGACCTAAGGGCAAGTTCGGCAGCCGCGCTTGTAGACACAACAAATCTTCCCGCCTCCTTTAATTTTTCTAAGTTCTGAACTGGTGCAATATCAGCTTTATTGGCTGCAATGATCATTGGCTTGCTGATCATCCTTATCTTATCACACAGATCGATAATTTCTTCATCGGTCCATTTGCTAATGTTATGATCAAGTTTTGTCATAAGAAGAGATTCAATTACCTGTGGCTCCTCGACCCCTGCACCAGCTAGTTGTTCTGCTAACACTCTTTCGATCTTCAGGTTCTCTCCCTGGACCTTGCGGGATACCTTTTGCCAATTACGTTTGAGTATACCTACCATCCACATTGTGATCTCATGGTTGAGGAACTCCACATCTTCAACAGGATCATGACATCCAATATCGATAGGGTTTCCTTCTATATCTGTGCAGCCTGCTGCATCTATTACATGTATGATTGCCTGAGCCTGCCTGAGATCATCCAGAAAAGTATTTCCAAGACCTTTGCCCATATGAGCGCCGGGTACAAGGCCAGCAACATCTATGAGTTCAATGGGTACATAGCGCACTCCTTCAACACAGTTACCGCATCTGTGATCTCGCTCCATGCACGGACATCTTACCCTCACATAAGTGACTCCCTTGTTGGGATGAATGGTGGTAAAAGGGTAATTTGCTATTTCCACATCTGCAAGAGTGGAAGCTTTGAAAAAAGTGGATTTCCCTGAGTTGGGTTTTCCTGCAAGTCCTATGGTCATCGACATAATCTATTGAATTCACTTGCCAGGATTTAACTTTTTTTAAATACAACAGACTATTACTTCACTTTCACAATATCCACCAACAAACTTTTATTTGAATAGTACATTAGACATCAAACCAGTTGTCCCGATAGGGTAGTGGATATCCTTGAGGCCTGCGGAGCCTTAGACTCGAGTTCAAGTCTCGGTCGGGACGTAAAAATACTGATGTGTTGTATATTCACTTCGCTTTATATATTAAGATGCGAAGTGAAATTTAACACACCGATTAAAAGAATCCTGTATTCGATTATTTTAATGAATTCTGGTTCCTTCCTTACAGGTCCATATATCTTTGAAATAAATATCGCTTTGTGCATTCGATGCAGTACATTTCTAGCGATAAACCGATGGTTAGAGTATTTATCGAGATCATTCAACATATACACATATTATACAGTATATCTGAAAAAATGGGTTTAATGTTCAGTACATTTTGTTAAGAGTTAAGTACATTTTCATGTTTATGCATTTTTGGGAAGTCACCCACGAAGAAAGAACTTGATACAGCCCGGGTCTATACAATATCACAACACTTTTAGTACTGTATTGATCTGTGCAAGAGAAAACATGATATCTTCAATATTTCTTTTTCCTATCTTTCCTTGATCCTGCATATAACCAAGTTTTACGATTGCACCTTCCAGACTGTCAAAAGCCGAAAGCACATCAAGATCATTATCCATGTGGCTGTTAAATATAGGAATCATTTCTTTTATTATTTCTGAGGCTGTGTTGTTTTCCAGGTTTTTAAGTGGCGATGTCTTCTTCAGTTTGTCTATGATCACTAGAAGATCCCTTAAACGCTGAGCCTTTTGTTCCATAGACTTTGAGGTAAAGTTCAAACGCTCCCTATAATGACCATATATAAGGAAAAAACGTATCTCTTTTCCGGAATAGCCATTTGTAAGCAAGTTTTCCGGATAAATGACATTACCCCTGCTCTTGGACATTTTCTTTCCTTCAACTAATAAATGGGCACCGTGCAACCAGTAACTGGAAAGTTTTTTTCCAGTAACGGATTCCATTACCGCTATATTGTAATCGTGATGCCTTACAATATTATCTTCACCGCCACACCAGATATCAACTGTGGGACCGAGTGTATCACATAGCATTGCAGGGTCCTGGATGTTCCACGAAGGTCTGCCCCTTCCCAAAGGTGACTCCCAGGATAAACCCTCTTCAGTGCGATGCCCATGCCAGAGAATAAAATCACCTATGTTCCAGTTATTACCCGGATAGGTGTCTCTGTGAAAACGCCTTATCTTTGCAGGCCAGTCAGAACTTTTAAGATGGCTCAGTTTTCCAAAATCTTTGACGGAACGTATATCAAAATAAACGTTCCCTTTATGCCAATAAGCGTGTCCATTCTGCAGTAACCTTTCGATTATTTTTACAGCCATCTCCACTGAAGTAGAAGATCTGGGATTGTATGTGGGTTTTTTAATCTCAAGATCAGCAATATCCATAAAGAATTTGGCAGCACAACTGTTAGTAAGAGTGAAAATACCTGTAAGGTTCTTCTTTGCCTCAATTATAGTCTTATCCTCGATATCTGTGAAATTGAGAGTCCTTTCCACATTATACCCGGAGAATTCCAGATAGCGTAAAAGAATGTCTTCAAAAAGAAATGTACGGTAATTCCCCAGATGTGCTGGCTGGTAGATAGATGGACCACATGTGAACATCTTTACTTTTCCATTCTCATGTGGTATAAATACTTCAAGAACCTGCGTCATGCTATTGTACAATCTGAGCAAAGATGATCACCTATGTATTTATTTTATCACATGAAATTATACATGAAATTATAAAGAATTATGTGAGATCTGAGCAACAATAATTTATTACTGGGATCACAGACCCATATCTTGTTTTTGACATATGACAGACATACAAGATATATTAAAGTTATATTAAAGTGTGGATCTGGTAGCAAAAATTAGTAATATTTACATACTTTATTCACACCACTCTTTTTAAATACTAAGGGCAGGCATATAAAAAAGGCATATACTTATATATGAGTAAAGCTCCATTCAGAGGCGGAGTATTAAAAATAAAAGTGGAATCGATCATGCAAAAACAGGTTTTGTATTCCTGTTGTACTTCTGATCGTAGCGATAATTGTTTCAAGCGGTCGTAAGTATCATTTTCAGAAGGACGAAATGCTTCAAAGAAGCTTTTCGATCCATGCTCACACATAGGAGAGATAGCATTATGCTTTCTATTAAAGAAAGCATGCCATAATAAACTAAAATACCTATAACAAAAAGGTATCTGAAAATCAATTTGCTGATAGAACAATAAACCTGGAGGGATAAAATGCAACTCAAGTTAAGTGGATCGATCTATTTAGGAGTCGCAGTAATTTTAATGCTGATGATCCCGGGGATCAGTGCAGCTGAGGAACTCAAAATAGATTTTGTAAGTCAATATAATGAAAATACCTATGATACTAATATTATAACCAATTCCCTTCTGACACCAGAAGGAGAGGATTTCGTCGCCCACCGAGGAGGGAGCGTTGCCACAGCTGTTGTAAACGGTAATTATTCATATGTCGGTCAAGGACAGGACATGATGATAGTGGATATGACTGATACTGCCAATCCTGTAGAAGTAGGAAGGGTTACCACTCCATCACTGGTCAACAACATTGTCATATCAGGAAATTATGCATATGTGGCAAATGGACAAAATGGCCTGACAATAGTGAATATCACTAACCCGGCAGCACCAACTATTTCAGGAACTTCTGGTTCCATATTCGGATCCGGTGTTGCGATATCAGGCAATTATGCATACTTAGCCAGTGGCGTCAGAGGCCTTGTAGTTGTGGATATAACAAATCCAGAAGAACCGGTCCGCTTAGGAACCTATAATACTTCTGGTTATGCATATAAAGTTGATATAAGAGACAACTATGCATATGTTGCAGATGGTAGCACAGGCCTTGTGATAATTGATATAACAAATCCAAATATACCAGTACTTGCAGGGTCCTTGGATACTGACGGAGTTGCAACAGACGTTGCCGTATCAGGAAACTATGCATACGTAGCTGACGGGACAAATGGACTTGCAATCATCAATGTTGCAAATAAGGCAGCACCAAGCCTTGCAACAATTTATGAAACCAATGGTTTTGCAACATACGTAACCGTATCAGGTAACCATACATACATAGCAGACGGAATAAACGGACTTGTAATAGTAGATATCACGAACCCGGAATCACCAGTTCCTACAGGAACACATAACATTGACGCTTCAAATGCTTATTGTGTTGATGTATCAGGAAACTATGCTTATGTAGCCTACGGTAGAAGTGGTCTTGCAGTTCTGGACGTTACAAGCCCATCAAGTCCAAACAGAGTAGGTCTTTACAGTACCACTTCAGGATTTGCAAATGGAGTGGCCATATCGGGCAATCATGCATACGTGGCCAATGGTTTCATGGGCCTTATGGTAGTAGATATAAGTAATCCAGCTGCACCAACCAGCGCAGGCAGTTATATTACCACGGGATATGGACACGATGTCGCTATTTCAGGAAACCATGCATATGTTGCTGATGGAAGAAGTGGTCTTGTAGTTGTAGACATAACTGATCCGACTACACCAAGGCTCGCAGGCAATCTTGCTACATTTGGTCAGGCATTTGGCATTGCAATATCAGGAAATTATGCATACGTTGCGCTTAATAGCAGTGGACTTGTGACTGTAGACATTTCAAATCCGGCTGCACCAGTGGCCAGAAACAGTTATGATACTGCAGGAAATGCAGAAGATGTTGCTGTAGAAGGCAATTATGCATACATAGCAGACGGAGATGCTGGTCTTGTAATCATGGATGTTACTAATCCGATCTTAGCAACACCCATAGGCAGTTACAACACTACTGGACATGCATACGGAGTCGCTGTAGAGGGTAATTATGTATATGTTGCTGATGGCGGTGAAGGAGTTGTAATCCTGAATGTCGTGAATCCTGCTTCTCCAACACTTGTGGGCAGGTATGACACCGGTTTTGCACAGGATGTAGTAATATCAGGAAATCATGCATTTATTGCAGATGATAGCAGCGGACTTGTAATCCTGGATATCACAAACCCTGCAACACCAACTGAGGCTGGAAGATACAACACACCTGGTTTTGCATATAGTGTCGCTGTAGAAGGTAATTATGTATATGTCGCCGATTTCAACAATGGTCTTGTTACTTTAAGACTGTATCCAGATGAGGCGAATGAAACAAACGATACCGTAGGAGTTTACAACAACGAGGGCACATGGGCACTATGGAACACTAACACTAATGCCGCAGATGTTGTGGGATTCGGCTGGGCAGGTACTGAACCCATAGTAGGTGACTGGGATGGAGATGGAGTTAAAGAACTAGGTGTGTACAACACAGCTGGAAACAATTTCCTGATCCAGACAGACTCCGGATATGAAGTTCTTGGTCTTGGCTGGCCTGGAGTGACACCTGTCATAGGTGACTGGAATGGAGACGGTACCGATGAGGTCGGTGTATATGACAACGCAGGCACCTGGGCCCTATGGAACACAACCAGCAACAGTGCTGATGGTGCTAAGATCATTGGTTTCGGCTGGGCAAATACAGTACCCGTTGTAGGTGACTGGAATGGAGACGGCGCTACTGAAGTGGGTATCTACAACACCGACGGTAATAATTTCCTGATCCAGACAGACTCCGGATACGAAGTCATTGGTCTGGGATGGCAGGGAGTTTCCCATGTAGTTGGAGACTGGAACGGAGACGGTGCTGAAGAAGTTGGTGTATACAACAATGAAGGTACCTGGGCTCTATGGAACACCAATACCAACTCTCCTGACATTGCAGGATTTGGCTGGGCAGGTACCGAACCAATCGTAGGTGATTGGAATGGAGACAACACCATTGAACTTGGCATATATAACAGACTGGGACATAATTTCCTGATCCAGACAGATTCCGGATATGAAGTGATCGGTCTTGGCTGGGAAGGCGTGACCCCGTTTGCAGGTAAATGGAACTGATTTCCATGTAAAGATGTAGAAGTTTATGATCAAAAATAAACTTCTACTTACTTTTTTTAAGAGTTAGACTTGGCATAAACCTTGATCATTTTATCTCAGTCATTCACAAAAAAGTTTAGTGCCATAATTTTGGACTCAAAAGATTGGAATTGTAATTCTAATCATTGCTGTTGAATTCTATGTTTCTAATATTTGTCCCTGAAACACTTTTTCAAGACGGTAAAGTGTTTTCACAATGAAAACCTTGAAATGATTGGGTAGTGAGGGATATTGGTGAGCTTTACACTGAACACAGTGCGAAATTATTGATGGAACATCTATTGGTGTATTCGAGGTCATACCGCGCTGTAGATCATCATTGTCATTTTTTCCCGAAGTAGAAGAGTCCCAATAAGAGCCAGAATAACATGATGATAGCTGTCAGAATAAGCATAGGCATCGGACCAAAGTAGAATATTAAAGGAACAGAAGCTGCAGTAAATACACCACCACCCACATTGGCTCAAAGAGGAGTTGTTTATATCCGAATCCTTCGAGAGCAGGAGATCTGTTATCAGGATCAGCAATCCTCATGAGTAAAAGACCGCTTGCTGTCATTCCCATAGACTGCCCGAAATTGCCTATGCTCCTTTCAAACCAATAGGATGGCATCATCCTAGGTCCAAGGAACATAAATCCTACCAGATTCCAAATTATCCCTACAAATGCAAGTATGATGAAGGCATCAGATTATTACCGATCACTGTAAGGGACAAGGTCGCAATGGCACTGGTTATCAATATATCCAGAGAGAGACCCTGTATCCTCATCATGAGATTTCTGTCCAGAGTCTGGTACACATCAAACCTTTCAAGGAACACCTGCAGGATGATACCTCCAATCATTGCCAGAGGAAAGAGAGGAACGTAGGTAAGCAAATGTATACCTGTGATTTTTCCCCATGTGATCTCTTCTAACTGAATCAAAAGCTGCAGAATAATATAACCGATACCTATGGCAACTCCAACGTAAGGAAAATGGAGAGATAGAGGTTCAATTGATTCAGGTCTCGTAGTGATCTTCCCGGCAGATTCCCTTGCAGCAAAATCAATGATATCGGCCTGCTTTTTCTCATCAAAGGCTATCTAGGATGTCCTTTGCAATACTTCTGTTTTACCAGTCCTTACCCCATAGTTAAGGATCAATATACCCATCACAACACCAAAAAGGATACCCACTGTCGCAAGACCGAGTGCTAGATCACCTGCTTCTGCAAATCCCAGTTCCTCGAAAGTCGCAGCCATGCCTGCTGCGGTACCGTGCCCTCCTTCAAAAGATATTTCTAGAAGTGCACCTGCCATAGGATCTATTCCAAACACCGGGCTTAGGACAACGATGATTACCAGTATTCCAAATACATATTGTCCCCATGCTATGGTTTGCCCGTAGGCAACCTGAGGTCCTGCTATTAACCACATCTCGCGGATACCGGGTATCTTCTTTCCCAGAAAAAGCGTAGCAAATATTACATTGATAAAAAGTCCTGGCAAGGTTCTCCATACATCAAGCATCTCCTGTGGGAATATACCGTTAGAGAGAAGGACCGTAATAGCCAGTCCATGAAACAGTGGTGCCCAGAACCTCAGGACCAAGGAACAAAGCAAGAAATCCCCCTATAAGTGAACTGGGTATGAAGAGTTTTTGAAGGGATAGAGACATTACTCGTATCCATTTCCCGAGGAGCAAAAACACACCAAGTACAAGAAAACTCATTCCCACCATTGAAGCAGACACTAAGATGACCTCCTGCTACCTCACTAGAATATGTGTTTGAGGTATCAATCTCGTTTTAGGAGGAACAGTACATACCTTTTTGCATTCTTTTTATAGATAAAATGAAACTGTTTGCGCCAACAAATAGCACATACCCATTGTAAAAATACTATGTCGTATTTAAGGCTTATTAATTGAATTTATTGTTACAAAGAAATCAGTGAGCCTATACCAAAACTATAGTACTGTCGCCCTGAATGCTATTGCGAGGATTTGAACAGATATGAACGTCTTAATATGATTTTCAAAGGATTGTTAGATATTGCATGTCTTATGTTGTTTGGAAAAAAGTGTCACCGAAGTTTTGAATCTTCAATATGAGACCTGTATATAAATGATTAAAAAAATAGAGATGCTGAAGCATGATCTTGTCTTTTTCTAATGACTTAATCCATTTAAGCAATTCTTTTGAAGAAAGATGATGCTCCACCAAAATTAGTATACATTATCCATTAAATATAATAATATGTTAGTGACTATTAATGGAATAAATTTGTATAAATGATTTAAATTGCTACATATATTGTTGAATAAACATTGATTTAATACTTTATAATGCTTTATTATAGTTGATAAAACTTTAAAAACAAATATTTTCCCATATTGATTCATATAAAGCTATCAAATTCAATTTGAAATACCTTGTAAGACTGTTTGTATTAATAAGTTCATGTGGGTTTCCTTACCCAGCTTCAAAGATTCCTTTTTTCCATTATTTTTGGTATGGTAAATGTTAGATACTTCATTCATATGATTTTAATCAAACAGAAAGAAAGTATATCAAAGAATTAAGGGCATTTAGTCTTTTTTTCAATTTAGAATCTACTTTAATCCCCTATTAAGGCATGATTTTAAAATATAAGGTGTTTTAGCATTTATTGTGAATAAGTATGTTTATATACCTCAAACCTAATCCGAATTCACTCCAAAAACGTTTGTTGATAATTGAATGATCAGCACAACAATATTTGATATCTGTAAGTTGTAGTTTCCCAAATTGCAGCTCTCATAGGATAATAAATGATAGAATGGATTTCATTACTGCATCTATCATGATCATAGATATTTGTTCACGCTTGGATCTGTTCTCTCAAAAATAAGTTGTTACTGATTATACAAAATAATTCCAATAAAAAAACAGAGGTGTAAATATGGATAATATATGTTTTAAGGGTTTCGAAAAATTTAGCGCCCATAGATGGGCCAAATCACGCCATGTGTTGTTAATTGCTTTATGGTTGAGCAATTATGTATACTCAACAGCAGCTACTTTCTCTACAAAATACAATTTCTCTAAAAATAAAAACAACACCACCTTTAAAAAAATATCTATTTCCGTCCTTGGATTAGTATTTTGTTTCCTGTGTTTTTCAATAGCCGGATCCGGTCTATCTTCAGCAGCAAATGCAAATGTTGCTGCGAGCGGAAGTGGCGATTACATTTGTGACGGAACAAATGATCATGTTGAAATAAATAAAGCACTTGCATACGTAAAAAGTACTGGTGGCGGTACTGTACATCTAAGGGGTCCAAATACATACTGGATAGATAGCACTCTTAAAATCGGCTCAAACACAAAACTCACAGGTGACTCCACTGCTGAAATAAAACTTGTTCCAAAGGCAGGTTGGTCCAGCGGTGTTCCAATGATCCGGGGTGATACCGGAGCAAAGAATATCGTGATCACTGGTTTTACTATAGATGGGAACAGCGAAAGTCAGGGTGTTTCTTTTGGAAGAGGATATTATAATCTGATCGATTTTGAAAATTCAAATAACATAGAAGTATCCAACATGCGTCTTGAATGGGGTTGCAATGATGGTGTACAGATAAAGAGAGGCAGCAACATCGATTTTACCCATAATGATGTATACAAAATGGGGCATGATGCCTTTTACATACTTTACTCTAGTAAAGGTGAAGTTGCATACAATACGGTCTTCACACGGACAAATAGTGCGTGCAGATTATCCGGCGGTGTATCTGATTTTACTGTCCATGACAATACATTCTATTCTGACGGGGGCGGCACATCAACAGGACCGGCAATAGAGATAGATAAAACCGGCAGATCAGGTACTTTGTCCTTCAATAATATAGAGATCTATAAAAATAAGATACACAACATAAGGGGTTCAGGTATCTGGATGTTTGCAGCATATAGTGATAATGTCATAAGGGCAAAGAACGTCCATATACACCACAATACATTTACAAAAGTAGGACAGCATGCTTCAAATACCGGATATACCAATGCAGCAATCACAATGCAGAACTTTGATAACACTATCATCGAGAATAATGTATTCGATGATGGCGGTAATGCTGCAATAAAATGGTATGCATGGTCTTCAGTTCCACAGCAAAAGGCTAAGTTTACCACCCATGTGAGGAACAATGTCATAAAGAACAATGATGGAATGAGTGGAGTCAGCGGCTCAGGAGTGGGTATATGGAACACACAGCCATCCTACGCGACGTTCATAGTTCAGAAAAATGATTTTTCCAACAATAAGAATGGGGATACATCTGGCGGAGGGTTCACAATGAGCAATAACGCGAATGTAGCCCCATCCTCGAGTGGTTCAACGGTTGTCAACAAGGCCAATACTGCCCCAGCTGCAACAAAGACCACACCATCTACTCCGACATCTAAGACCAGCACACCATCGAAATCCACAGCAGGATCGGTCTTATACCCTACCCATGACAATGGCCTGCGGACTTCATCTCCTACTAGTGTTTTCTCCAAAAACAACTATATGGACATTGGAAGGGATTCTGCTAGTTGCAGGGATCTAATGATGTTCGATCTGAGTAAATACAAAAAAACAGATAAAATATCCAAGGCTACTCTCTCCCTTTACTGGTATTACCCAGCACGTGCCACCCGCACTTCTAACACAGTGGTAGAGATCTACAGACCAGCAGCTGACTGGGATCCAAGGTATGTAAGCTGGAACAACCGTGCATCTGGCACAAAATGGACCACAGCAGGAGGAAACTGGTATGACAAGAACGGAAGGGCTCAGGGTGCTACACCGTACGCATCTCTTACATTCGCGGCCAAGACAGTACCTGGTAACAGATACTATGACTTCGATGTAACTCAGCTGGTGCAGGAATATGTTAGCGGTAAGTTCAAGAACACCGGATTCTTCCTGAAGGCCAGAACAGAGAGCGGCAATTACATTGCATTCTATAGCTCAGAATGGTCCAATGCAGCTCAAAGGCCGAAGTTAACTGTGACCACCTGAAAAAATATGATCTACTAAGGGCGAAAAACAATTTCGCTCTGCTTTTTTATTTTAAGATACACAATATCTTCTGAAAACTTAATTATTGGCTCTGTAGAGGTAATTTCCTTTCGAGGACTAAACACATTTACTTTCAAGAAATGTGTTGTACTATATATAAAATCGTTTTCACAACCCAATGCCAAGTCTCAATTGCTCTTCTTCTCGTTTTACCCTTAATAACCCTTTTCCAATAAATTTTCCAACTAACCTGTAAAAACGCCGCCTTGCTGTGACAGTGGCTGCTTTCATCCAGTGCACCTGGAACCAGTGATTTTAGCAGGAAGAAGCCGAATATAATACTATATTATGAAACTGAGAAAACAGGTGCATGGAGACTGGCTCAATGGTTATGGGATGATAAAGATATCAAGGCAGCGCCCGCCCTATTCAGTGCATGTGAAAGTGGCAGCGTATCTTATAGATCTTGGTTTGATAGGCCACAATACCCGGGTGATAACTCCTGAATATGGTCCAAGAATTGTTGGATAGCTTTGCTAACTACAACTGAACTAATGCCAGACAAGCCCTCCCCTCATAACCTATGTGCAGAGCAGCCCCCGTGCCAGGAAGAATCGTTCTGTGTAAAAGCATGTCCTTATGGTGCAATTATTCCAGGTCCATCTCAGGGATTTCCACCAGGTGAAAAAGTGATATACGATAAATGTGTGGTAGCACATCAACTTGAAAAATATATATATAATAAATGAGAAAAGCACATCCGCAGAATGACAGAACGTGGCTTTATGGAATGTACGATATGTAATCTCGCTTGTCCCCATGACAAAAAAGTAGAATAAATACCAGAAAATGAGGTCTTGCTTGAAAGCAAGCACACTTTTTTGTTTTCTTTTGTTGCCTAAATTGGTATTCTTTCACCTTGATTATTGACAGAATTATGATCAGCAATACAATGATCACATCTCCGAGAGGATTAAAAAATAGTAAGGATGAAAAACCCAAGCTTAAAAAACAATTCTTTCTTATAGATTTACTTGTACTTTGCAGTACGGGTTCTCTCTTCCTTGAGAAACAAGCTTACTCTCAATGTTGTAAAGTGTCATGCCCTTTCACTCCGCTTATACTTAAAAAGATCTTATCCAAGCGAAGTGAAAGAAATTTAGGCATCAAACTTAGAATATAACGCCCGAACCGGGATTCGAACCCGGGTCGAAGCCTCGACAGGGCTTCATGATAGGCCACTACACTATTCGGACGCTGTGATCGCGAGTACCCCTAAAAGGGGGTTTTTACATTTAAACCTTTCGTTAGGGATTTGGTCCCGCCTCCCAGACTCGAACCGGGGGCATCGCGGTGCCTGCGCGGTAATGTGTGACTGACGTCACATGACCATACTACAGCCGCGCACTCTACCACTGAGTTAAGGCGGGACAACGCGATAAATCACTGAGGACATACCTCACGAGTATCACACTGATAAGCATCATACTACTTAGCCTTTTCGGAAAAATTGATTTAAGGGCTCTTTAAAATGAAGGGAAAGAAGGAATGAGTGTCCTTCTTCACAAAAAGGACATCAGAATGTGTCCAATTCACCCTTTATTATCATTTTAGTGATGTCTACCACGTTGGCCAGGCCCTCATCAATGATGGCATTGGCTTCAGACCTGATGGATTCGAAGTGTGTTCCCTTTTTCGGGATGATCTGAGCACTTGCCACCAATGGCTGGTCTATGGGCTGTCCTATCTGGGAAAGTATCCTTATGTACACGTCCTCAACATCAGGGATTTCCTGAACGATCTGCATTGCCATCTTTGTAGAAAGCAGGTTGTAAAGTTTGCCAATGTGATTGATGGGATTCTTACCACTTGTTGCTTCCATGCTCATAGGCCTGTTGGGAGTGATCAGACCATTGCAACGGTTACCCCTTCCAACAGAACCATCGTCACCCATTTCTGCAGAAGTACCTGTGACGGTCAGGAACACAGATCCATGGTCATAATTATCTGCAGTGTTGACATAGGTATTGACCTTCCTGTCAGTATACTTCAGCGCGAGGTCATGGACATAGTTGTTCATCTGCTGTTTGATACTGATATAACTGTCCATATCGTCAATGTGTCTGCCCACCATAGCACAGCCCACAGTAACAGTGATCTCATCTCCATCCCTCATACCCATTACCTTGATATCAGTGCCTATGCCCGGAACCTTTTTCTTCAAGTCATTAATGAGTTGCCTTTCAGTATTGTAGACAATGTTCTCAAGCTCTGAGAAAGGAGCATGCCCAACACCAAAGGAAGTGTCATTTGCAAAAGGAACACTGTCTTTCCTGAACACATCCCTCAGATCTGAAGAACCTGTACCAAGTTTACAGTCTATGATGATATCCCTTTCCAGATCCATATCCACAATGTGCTTCCTCAGATACTGCCTGGCGGCTGAAAGTGCTACAGCATCTGTGGGGATCTCCACACCTTCAAACTCTTTGGTAGCCCTGCCCACAAGTAATGTATATATGGGCTGTATGACCTCGCCGCCACCGAATGCGGGGCAGGAGCGACCTGCAACTATCTGAGTTTCATCAGTATTATGATGTAGCACAGCTCCACACTTTTTAATGTACTCAGCACATAAAGCACGGCTCACTGCCTCAGAGAGACCATCGGAAATGCTGTCAGGGTGTCCAATACCCTTTCTCTCAACAAGTTCGATCTGCTGTCTGTTGACAGGAGTTTCCGTCAAAGGTTCGACCTTGATGTTCCTGATCATTCTAATCCTCTTTAAAGTAAACAAATTCCATTTTTAACATGTTTTTATATTTCTTGGGGAATTTGTATAATAACTAATGCATAGTCATATTTAATACTAACCATATCCTGTATTACCACTGGTAATAAAAAAACTACGGAGAAAAATAGTAAAAATGAACTATTGAAATGCATTATAGATCAGAGAGAGACCATAATAGCAACTTCAACGGCTTATACAAGACAACTTATACTATAGTGAATATATGAAGGCTTATATGCCAGAAAAGTATTCCTCAGGTCATTTAGAACCAAGAGAATGCATCCGGAAGTAAGAATTATGATACGTATTGCAATACCCAATAAAGGAAGACTGCACGACCCTACCGTGGAACTGCTAAAGGAAGCAGGTCTGCCAGTGCTTGAAGGGGGAACAAGGAAACTTTTCGCAAAAACTAACGATCCTGAGATCACCATCCTTTTCGCAAGAGCTTCGGACATTCCTGAATATGTACAGGACGGAGCAGCAGATGTCGGTGTTACCGGCCTTGACCTGATAAGTGAAACAGGTGCACAAGTGGAAATGTTACTTGACATGGGTTTTGGACGTGCCAGCCTTGTACTCGCAGTTCCCGAGGAATCGCACCTTAACACACCCCAGAGCCTTGAAGGTAAAAGGATAGCCACAGAATTCCCCAACATCACATCAAGGTATTTCAAGAACCTGGGAGTTAACGTAGAGATCGTCAAGGTCAGCGGTGCCTGCGAACTTACACCACATGTTGGGATTGCAGATGCCATTGTGGATATTTCAAGTTCTGGAACCACACTTGCAACTAACCACTTGAAGATGATAGAGAATGTCTTTTCCTCCTCCGTCTACCTCATCGCTAACAAAAAAACCAGCGCAAATAACTCCAAGATAGAACAGATTAGCACTTCCATAGAAAGCGTAATCAGAGCAAAAGGCAAGCGTTACCTCATGATGAACGTACCAGAATCATCCCTGGAAGCAGTTAAGCAGGTATTGCCTGGCCTTGCAGGGCCCACCGTCATGAAAGTAGAAGCTTCACAGTCCATTCTTGCAGTACATGCTGTAATAGATGCTGACCTAATTTTCTCTACGGTCAACAAGCTAAAATCTGTAGGTGCAAAGGACGTACTGGTGATACCCATCGAAAGACTCATGCCCTGAGGTGATCATCCGATGCAATTTGAAGTTATCCCCGCAGTAGATATGAGAGGCGGCAAATGTGTGCAACTGGTTCAGGGAGTTCCCGGAAGTGAAATGATCTCCCTGGATGATCCGATAGCTGTTGCCTTGGATTGGATAGCCCAAGGAGCAAAGACCCTGCACCTTATAGATCTGGACGGTGCACTGGATGGAACAAGGATCAACGCACCTATTATCGAAAAGATAGTATATGAAGGTAAAAACAGAGGAGTAATGATCCAGATAGGAGGAGGCATACGCTCCTTTGAAGATGCAGCACATCTTCTTAAGCTTGGTGCTGACAGGGTTATATTGAGCACAGCGGCCCTGCGTGAACCAGAACTTGTTAAAAAGCTGGCCCGTGAGTTCGGAAGCGAACACATAAATGTAGCTCTGGATTCAAAGAATGGAAAAGTGGCCATAGAAGGCTGGAAGAAACTTTCTGAATTCACTGCAGTGGAGATGGGACAAAAGTTTGAGAACCTGGGAGCAGGCACTCTGCTTTTTACCAACATTGATAACGAAGGACTCATGCGTGGAGTAGATGCAACACCAACTGCCGAGCTGGTTAAAGCTGTAAACATACCAGTAATAGCTTCAGGAGGCATCACCACCCTCCAGGATATACTCACCATCAGAGCAACCGGTGCATGCGGAGTGGTAGTAGGCAGCGCATTGTACACAGGCAAGTTCACTTACCTAGAAGCTCTTAACATTCTGAAACAGAATAAAGATAGCTGAACATGGTCTGACATCGGTTGTCTGATATAGTCTAACATAAATAGTTAGAACAGGTAAAAATAGGCAAGTGAAACTTATGAGAAAAGCAAATATTTCCCGCAAGACCAAAGAAACCGACATACAAATAGAGCTTAACCTGGAAGGAAATGGTATTTCCGACATTTCCACAGGTATAGGTTTTTTTGATCACATGCTGCATGCATTCTCAAAACATGGTAATTTTGATCTTACGATCAAAGCCGAAGGAGACCTCATCGTAGATGATCACCACCTCATAGAAGACATAGGTATTGTATTGGGACAGGCAATAGCTCAAGCCTTAGGAAACTGTGCAGGTATAGCCCGGTTTGGGGAGGCAAGGATCCCAATGGACGAAGCCCTTGCTTCAGTAGCCCTTGACATTGGAGGGCGTAGCTATCTAATACTGGATGCTGCTTTCGCCGCTCCTAAAGTGGGAGAGTTCAGCACCCAGATGGTTAAACACTTCTTTGAATCCATAGTGAACAATGCTAAGATCAATATGCATGCGAGTGTATACGGGGACAATGACCATCACAAAATAGAGGCACTTTTTAAGGGCTTTGCTTATGCTCTGCGCAGAGCAATAGTTGTGGAAGGCGAGGGGATCAAGAGCACAAAAGGTGTGCTTTGATTGCATTTCCCTCAAAACTTACTTTTCAGCCTCTCATAAAAGAGATGATCATTGCCACTTGTTTTGCGCAGCAGCCTTTCTACTATTAGTTCCGGTGTACTTCTTGCTACATAATTGTAACGGGGAGTCCGATTCACAATTAGATTAAGGTCACTGTCCAGACCGCTTGCTTCGATACCGTCCACCCTTACATTACTTTGTGTATTTTCCATAATGAGCCCTGAAAGATGCGACACGAACACTGCCAGGCTTTTCTCGTTCTCTGAAAGCATTTCCAGAATACCGGAAATGATTTTGGCAGAAGCACCTGGTTCTGTGATCGACTCCAGCTCATCCACAAGCACGATCTTTCCTGAACTATCAGCAACCACTGAAAAATCGATCAGTGTTGTCTCGAAGGCTCCTGCATCGAGAGTGCCCTTGGATTTGGCAAAATAGTACAACCCATCAGTCAGTCCTACCTCCATGGCTGCCGCAGGTACGGGAAAGCCCATGTGGGCAAGGATAATACATTGTGCCAGCAATTCAAGAAGTGAGGTCTTACCCCCCGAGTTTACTCCGCTGAGGAGGACTATTCTGCTCACATCTTGCTTATGGCTGAAAGATGTCTCACCAACTGCATAATCAATTGGTACAACTGTACCATGCCTAGATCTGAGGAAGAGGTTCTCTGCATTTTTCAAACCCACTCCGGTTCCTTCTATAATCCTGGGAAGAGAAAGACCATACTCTGAAGAAAAACAACCAATAGTAAAACCAACATCGAAATTCAATACTTCTTTCACGATTTCTCGGATAGTATCGCGCATATCCACAAGAGAGCGCGCCACTTGCCTCTTATGTTCTATCTTTCTTTTCGCGATCCTCTCTTTAATATACTGTTTCAGGACAGTTACCTGTGTCCTGTCCGCCTCCACAGGATGGTTAATGGTTTGAGGGAATAAGTTATCCAGGAAAAAGATCTCTTTCTTTTGCAGACAGAGAGTTGTACAAATATGTTTCCTGGCTTTCTCAACCACTGAAACATAATTATGACGCAATTGGTTTTCCAGAACTGACTGTAGTTCAGTATTATCATGCATCATCCTTAACATATCCTGACCACTGAGAACAAGCTGGCTTTCTTTGAGAGCATTGTTGAGTTCCTCATTGGCAAAGGTGTTTGCACTTCCCACAGCAGTATCAATTCCTCCAAGTATTAATGCAAGACGATCTATCTCGGGGTCTGTACCTGCCCTCACATCCCCATTCTCGTCTATCATGCAGATGGTTTTTTCCAGTTTATCCAGAGTTACATTGTCCACTTCCTGAAGGAAGGCCATTCCAGCCTCTCTGATAATTCGGGTAACCTGAAGGGAACAATCTATCACCTGCAGATTACGTGAAACCTGATTGATCTCATTATCAGGAACTATCTTCCATTCTTCACAGGCTTCCAGGTCAGGAACTATCTCTACCTCTACATCCTCGGGCAACTCACAGGAAAATAGATCGTCATCTGCGGTTATGACATGAGAATAACCCCGTGCTGAATCCACTACATCGGTAAGGGAACTTACAAGGTGCACATCCACATATTCTCCAAACCGTTTCTTTATCTTTTCAAGCTTTTTTGGATCAGTGGTAAGGACCACCCGGTCCCGCACTTTCATCGATTTTTGATTCAGATTGAGTGGTTTCACACCACTTAGTAAAGATAGAAAAACTTCATTCCCTCTGAGCATATCAGCATGTTCAATATGTTGTGCCATCGAAATCCGTATCGATTCTATCCTGTCCCGACTGGATGCCGGATAAGGAAAAAAAGTATGCATCTTCTCTCTTGCATAACCTGTGTGTGCAAAGGTCTTGATAATATCCAGCAACCTCTCATAGATATCCATGGACTCGCGTGTTTTCAGGAAATCCTGTACTCTAACACCTTCTATCCTGGAGTTTACCTCCTGCACCAAGGATATCGCATATCTCTGACCTACACCTTCTATGCATGATATGCTTGCCACATCACCATTTAGGATAGCTTCAAGAGCATTCTGTTCGGTTCCAAAGTGTTCTATGAAACGTCTGGCCATTTTTTCCCCGATGCCTGGGATGTCATTTAAAGAACATATGCTTTCTTTGCGTTTCATACTTTCACTTCTCACACTTCAAAAAAATCCCCCAATTTACAGGGAGATATCCCCCTTTCCACCTTGTACCTGTCTTTCATAGACATGCTACTTACAGAAGAAGCAACCTTAGGCTGAAACTTCTTAGCCTGATTCTTGTTCCTCCTGCTATCTATCATCTGAGAATCATAATAAACATCCCATAGTTCCTCAACCTCATCCGATGCATTCATGGTTTTAAGACTACCCAGGAGAGAAGAATTAACGACTATGAAGCTGTCAAGACCTACAAAATGACCGTTACCTATCCACGCTTTATGCCCATTGACCACAGCTACCGGAAGGTCCGGATTTTTTCTAGCCAGCCATCTGCAGAACATATCTTCGATCCTGTGTTCCGTTTTGACATTCGCTATAAGTATCCCTCTTACAAAAACAGGCCTTGCAAACATACATAACCTGTGATGGAAAAGATTCACTTCACGCATGCATCTGTAGCATCGCTTTTGCAATTGGTTCTTACCTGAAAAAAGGGAGATTATATCCTCTGATAAGCTCAAAGCTCTTACAAGCTCTGAGGGGTTACAATTTGAATGTCTGAGCACCATATCTATAAAATGGATGAGATCGGGTTCTTTCCTGTAAGATAATTTCAAATGACGATCCCAGTGCTTGCCAAAAGCAAGTGCTGCAAGTTCCATTGCTGAGAGCTTCGATCCGAAGCCAGCAAGCTCAAGATCATTGTCTGTTCCTGTAAAATCGATCTTTCTTCGAAGTTCTTCCAGATCCTCAGCAAACATAAGGTGTGCATCAGGCGACTGCCGTAGTTTCAGGCAGGCAAGCAACACACCTTCTACAGTTGTTCTGAAGCCGATTATCATGAACATACCTCCATAAAAGCAGAGAGGTTTGTCTGAAAATGGCCTTTGAGTTTAATGTAAGGTCTTGCCCGCGTAATGACCACACCCATGCGTGCAAGTTCCTGCTCACAGTTAATAGGTCTGGATTGCATTATACGACTGGCACTTACAGGGCCGATCCCCGGAACCAGCAACAATTCCTGCAGGCTAGCATTGTTGACATCTATAGGAAATATTTCAGGGTTAGATTGGGCAAGCAGGATCTTTGGATCCTGATCTTTCAGAAAACCTGTATCTGTATATATTCCATCAAGATCCCTTGCCTTCAGTCCGTAGTCCTTAAGTAGGTAAGATGTCTGATAAAGCCTTGCCTCACGCCATTGGGGCGAGGGTTCGTTGTGTTCAAGAGGTGTGTTCGGTACAGGATCAAAACTCATAAAATAAGGCCTTCTGAGATCGTATTTGTCCATGAACTTTGTCACAGTGTGCACAATATCCTGGTCAGACTCATTAGCAGCACCTACAACGAACTGAGTGTCGTTGGCACCGATGATACGACCCCCATAGCCAACTTCTTTCCTTTTCTGGATTATGAGTTCCTTTGTCCATTTTAGACGCTGTAGCACATCAGTATTGTAATTGAAGTTTGGACAGACCTCAGAATAGTTGATACTACTTGTTGTTTCAGCATTGACTCCGAACTTATTTGCCACATCCGCGATCTCTTCCAGAAGATACTTTGGAGTACCTGGCATAAGCCTCATGTGTATGTATCCTTCAAAACCCTGAGCACGCAATTTTCTGGCCACTTCAAGCTGTTTTTCGGAAGTATTCTCAGCATCCCCTATTACACCGGAAGACAGGAACAAGCCCTCTACAGCATTTCTTCTGTAAAAGGACCATGTGATCTTTACGATCTCATCCGGGGATAGTGATACGCGGGGAGTATCCCTTTCACATCTGTTGGGACAGTAGGTACACTCCCCTGAACAATAATTTGTAAGCAGCGTCTTATAAAGCTGGATACATCTGCCATCGGGAGCAAAAGCATGGCATAAGGCACTTTGGTTGCAGCTATCATATTTAGTACCTGATGCTAGATAGCGCATACGCTCCGTGAGGGACTTATGGGCTTCATGGAGAGTTCTCACAATGCAATGACTGATGATTGAATATAAAACAGAAATGTAAGCGATGTGAAAGTATTAAAAAGGTATGAGAGAACTTAACGATCCACTAAAGTGTGAATTATCACTCTTCATCCTTTACTTTGATATTGATCTTCAATTTAGTAACGGCTTCCAGTTTCTTCCATTCGACTGTTGCATCCTTTTCAAACGTACAGTTCTTAACTGTCTTATCAAGGAGTTTGCCGTCCACTTCATACACAAAGAAACCTTCTTCACCATTGGTGGACACAATATTCTCAAAGTCATAGTCCTGCCGTACTTCCACTACAGCAACCTTTTTCAGGGCTTCCAGAAGAGTTGTACCTTTTGGTACTTCTATAGTTTTAGTGGGTGCAAGTATATCCAAAGCTGAAACAATGTTCTTATTATTTAGTTTCAAAACATGGGTTTTCCCGTACACCTTGCGCTCTATCAGTTGAGCGCCCTCGAGAATGGTCGCATGCTTCGCTGCAACCGGAACAGATATATCAAGCTCCCTTGCCAGTTCGGAGATGTGAACCTCACCCTCGCACAGCTTTTGCAGCATTTTCAAGCGTGTATCACTGCCCAAAGCACTGAATACTTTAAGACGTTCAGTGTTGTTAAGGTCTTGAGGGGGATTGTTATCAAATGGGCTCATATATAGCAAAGTATTATTTATACATATATAAAACATTCCCCGTTAATATTCTATAAGACATATACCTCATCTAAATTAGTAATGTATATAAAACATATATTTGTGCAATGAATCAAATATACTAGAGATATATTCTTTTTATATTTCGTTCCCATACAATGCTTGTATCTGTGTTCGAAGCTTCCAGTCAAGTTCAGGCAGGCTGTTGGTTTCAAATTCATGAGTAAGGAACCGCGGCCTCACGAAGTCCACGATCTTCCTGCAACCTTCTTCAGTAAAAGGCATGTGCTGATCTATTTTTGAAACATGCTCCATGACAGCAATGAGACGCTCATGGAAAGAGAGGTCATAGTAACCCTCAGGTGCACCATTTCTTGCCACTTGCATCTGATAGTCACCCGATAGACTGCAATGCAAGTGCATTCCTTCTATCCTGTCAATAATATCTTCCGGATACCTTGCCAGCAGATCCAGTACCGAATCAATTGCAGTCCTTTGATCAGTGCAATTCATTATTGCATTCATTAAATGGCCTGTATCAAGTGTAAAAGCCCAGTTATCAAATTCAAGGGATTCTATAAAATGAATTGTTGCAGCAGTGTCCAGCAAGTTTAGGCCAGGCCACCACAGGTTCTCTAAAAAGAGCCTTACTGGTGGCTCTCCATTTGGAAAAAACGATAAAGACCCATTGAGAAAATCTGCAGTTGAATCCATGACCTCTGTATCAGAAACCCCAAAATTCCGGGTGAACACATGGTCCAGCTCCACATAAGCAACATGAAAAACTCCATATTCTGCATCTATAGATGCAGCATTCTCAAGAGCACTCCTAAAGTTCGAAATCATATCCTGGCGATCATGACCTCCGAACAGGAAAAACTTCTCATTTTCATCCATATTTCCATTGAAAGATTTTTCATCCACCCATGCACGATGCCTTCCCATCCAGTAAGGTAAATGTACACCTTTAACTATCCCGGAAGGAATATCTGGAAGAAGATTATGATCAATGAAAAGCTCTACACCATCAAGTCCATGAGACCTCACGAAAGACTTCACTTTGTTCCAGTCATTTTCAAAACGTGACAGGTCACTCTCATGAAGAGAGAAGTTCATTAAACTTTTAATGTTAAAACCTCACAATTTTGTATACATCTATAGTGTATAAAATGATCAAGAATCATTTTTCTACCATGATACTGTTTTTCACCAGCCAGGCTGTCATGTATACCAGATTATCAACAATACTATCATAACCGTTCAGTAAGTCCTCTGGTGGCTTTTTGTTGCTTCCTAACAGGATCGGAAGCTGCTGAAGAAGAGCAAGTGCCATTGTCCGTGCTGAAGTTTCAGGTAGTAGACCCCAGGAAACTTCATCAACTATGTGTATAATGGCAGAAGTGGTTGTTACCAATAAAGGATTAGCTGCTATTTCCCTCAGGTCTTTCAGGAAACGCATTTTACGATTCTCACCTGCCATATGGGAAGCCACTTTCCAGTAATATGCTTCATCCACCCCGAACCTTTCCAGCCTCAATAACATATTAAGCTGGGAAATAGGCGTAAGTTCCGACTGCTTCTCAAGTGCTTTCTTAGTGGCTTCTATCACACACTTCCCTATAAGTTCCCCTAGCTTGGAATGCGTTCCTCCATCCGTAAGCTTCAGAGAACTTGTCATATTGCAAATAACAGCGATCATATCCGTGCCTGAGCCTGTGGCTATTCCCTGGGAATATCTGCTTGGGACCATCAACTCCTGCAGAGCCACTGCCTTTGCTTCAGTAGCAGTCATAGTGACACGAGACATCGTATATTCCGGAAGGTGCGCATTTATTACAATAATGGTATTTATGGTCCCGTTTATGGGGAAATGGTTTCCGTTCTCCTGATAGTATGAAGCTGGATCCCCTGCTCTACCCCCATTTATTTCAACACCTCCGGTTACTATTGCAGTAACCTCAAGACCTCTGAAACCCTTGCTGACTACAGCGACATTATTCATGTTCGCAGCAGTTAGCATGCCAGAGCTCTTTAATGGATCGAATCCTAATTTTGAAGCCAGCAGGGAAAGGTAAGCAGATACGTCTCCACCTTCCAGTTCCTCACCTTTTTTTACTCCACGTGGAATCTGGTTATTGATAATACATTCCAGGTCTTCGCGATAACCTCCGTTAAGCCATGAAGTAGTAAGAGCACTCCTGCCAGAGGGAAGTTTTATGACTATGGAGCAATCCTGCCTGTATACCTTTTCTCCGCCAGGAAGCTCCAATAACATCTGCAGAGCAGGCTCTTCCTCGCTATTAAGATTTTCTGGGCTGTTTTTTTCAGGAGAGCATGTAATGTCCATGGTTACCCACCTTACAAAATAAAATACGTCTTTTACTGTTCCTGAAAATACACTTGCATATCCGAACAGAAAAAAGAACCTGTACAAAAGTTGTGACTATTAACTATAAATAGATAGTGCATGAGAGCCTAAAATAAGAGGAGGCCATCAAATTAGCTCCTTATATTTCTATTCTAATTTGATGTACTTTTTTAGAATAGCCTCCCAAACGAATTCCTGAGTTTAACTTTATTTTGCAATTCAGTAAGCACTAATAGTTGATAGGAAACGAAATTTAGCAGAGAGTAGAGAGCTCTGCTCTCTACTCTTATTCTTCTGACATCGAAGTTCATCGTATCTTTCATGTGGCCATGTACTTTTTCGCATTCTACTCTTTTCTTGTATAACTCCCAAAATAATTCATCGAGGATGTTTTGATTTCTTAGGTACATCCCAACTTGTTCTTGTCTTCCATTTTCATACAGAAACTTCAGCTTATTTTCTATTTTGGTATGAACCTCTCCACCAAGTTTCCACATTTTGTTCACCCAATGATCAATCCTCTCTACTTCACCTTCTTTGTGCAATACTGCATCACAAGAGTAGGAAATAATTGGTTTTGCATTCAGATGATACCATATATCTGCATTGTTTTGGAATGAGTCATAAGCTCCATCCGCAGCATAAAATTCAATATTAGCTTCCATTTTCTTTAATGCGTGTATGTGTTTGATAAGTTCCGTAGAATCAGAACTAAGGCCATTAGTATATGTCATAAATACCGGATAAGTTCCAATCATTGTAATGTGAGCTTTGTCCATTTTACATTTATAATGCGGATTATAATCCGCATATTTGTCATATCGTGAAGCTTCAAGAGGTGTTGAATCTATCTTGGCGTCTTTTAACTTTGAGCTTTTAAGAATCTTTTCGCCTACCATTATTATTAGTTCATTGATCCCCATCTTCTCCAAGTCTATATTTTACAAAATGATGGAGGGTTCCAGCTGAAGGAAGTCTTATTTGCCCATTTTTATCACAGAACGATAGCATAATAGCTTCTTCTTCTGTTAAACTGGATACTGTTTTTTCATAAGAGAGATTCCTGAAGCACTTTACAATAAAGAGCTTTATCATTGAGGAAACGTTATATTTAAAATGCCAACGTTTGTTGGTATACACAGTACGTTCAACGTATTGTGAAATGTCTTCTATACAGAGAAAATGAAGAAATTGGCAAATAGAGGCAGTTTCTCTGTAAAGATAGTTTTCTATGGAGTCCTCGAAGAGGACTCCTCTATACTCGATAGATTTTTTATCCATAAAGAAGCAAAATTTTTTATATTTATAGCTACCACTGACCAAAAAAAAGAGAATAGCAGTATCAACGAAAAAAGGAATAGGTTTTTAAATCAAAATCCTAATTTGAGATTCTCAAGAGTATATCTTGTATATAAGAAAGTTCAATAAAAATAAAAAAAGTGAGAAGAAAGAAAGGAAATGAAGAGAAAAGGGCCTGATAGTTACTTCAAAACTCTCCATGTACCACAGATAGCTTTTCAGGAACATGCGCCTGCAGTTTACGAACATACAGGTATACCCATCCAAACGTCATGATGGATCCTAATACATTTCCAAAGACCAATCCCCACCAGACGCCTGTAAGCCCCATCCCCAGGTAATAAGAGAACAAGAAGGCAAAAAGGGGTGTCATTATAAGTGACCGGATGATAGTTGCAATAAGTGAACTTGTGCCTTTACCAGTGCCCTGGAACAACGATGAAGAAAGCAATCCCATCGCAGTCGTGGGATAGAAAAGAAACGCGATCTTAAGGAAAGAGGTTATGTCCTCAGTTATATGAGCAGATGATTCAGCCTGCGTGAAAACCGTAGCAATATAAGGTGCAAGATAGAAAGTAAATATGGCAATGCCAGTTTCGATGATAATACCCAATTTTATTGAATATAGAAGTAACGGCATGAGTTTTTTGTAGGAACGCCCACCATATACAAAACCGGATACTGTCATTACTGCAGTTCCGATACCTACCAGAGGTGCTATGGCTATCATTACTACACGCCACCCCACGGCATAGACAGCAACACCATCAGTATTATTTACTGCGATGATAACTAGGTTCATAATGACCATAGTGAATGCCATAGATAATTGCTGCATAGCTGATGGCAAGCCTACCTTGGATATCTCCTTGATTATACCAATGTCCGGAATGAAATCACGGAATTTGAAAGAAACGTATGTGTCGTTTTTCAGGAACAACCATTTGAAGATCATAGCAGCGGTTATGCCTAATGAGAGTACAGTCGCCCATGCTGCTCCTTTGATCCCCATACCAAAGGTGTAAATGAACAAAGGATCTAAGATGATGTTGAGCACAGCTCCGAATATCATTGCATACATAGAGCGTTTAGCATCGCCCTCACTCCGCAGTATGGCACTGGCCACATTAGTGAAGAAAATGAGAATACCTCCCGCAAATACTATACGCCCATAATCCATGGAGAGATCTACTGTCTTACCTGCTCCTGCAGCAATAAAGATAGGTTTTGCAAAAATGAATAGCGGCACACTGACCAGAAATGTAAGTAACAGCATGAGGAACATGGTATGCACTGCAACATTGTCAGCAGCTTTCTTGTCTCTGGAACCAAGTTTTCTGGATATGGCAGACCCCCCACCCAGGCCAAGTCCTGTGGAAAGTGCAATCATGGCCATGAAAAAAGGGAAAACAAAACCAATCGCTGCGAGTGCATCGGCACCAAGACCTGAAACCCAAAAAGTATCCACCAGATTGTAGACCATCTGCACTGACATGGCAAGCATCATAGGCATGCCTAATTTTAAGATAGCCTTTCTGGGATCACCCATTAAGGTCTTCATCCCTGTGGTCATATGACCGGGCTTGTGTTTTTCACCTGTATGTGAACTTTCATTCATCTGTGGTCTTCCTGATCTGTTCCCATTTAGATATATTCGTGCCAGCCCTCTGAATCATGTTTCTGAAAGATATTTTTTCCTCATAGCTAAAATCTTCCAGCAAAATGCTGTTAAGTTCTTTTAGAACAGAACACAATATATCACCTAGCTCCTGACCCTGTTCCGTAAGGAATACTTTGTATGCCCTTCTGTCTTCAGGATCTACAAGCCTGCGCACATATCCGGCACTTTCCAGCCGGGCTATTGACCTTGCACTCGTTGCTCGGTCGCATTTTAAATAAGCTGCAAGCCTTTCCTGGCTGATACCATCCTCGTGAAGTAAAAGCATCAAGAAAGGGAACTGGGCATCACCTATCCCATATGGCTCGAGCCGTCTTCCCATGAAGTTCCTAATGGACCTGAAAAGGTGGGATACATCCCTACCAATAGATTCCTGTCCCCTTAGTTTGTCCATCATTGTAGCTTCCTATTTGTTGCGTGCGCAATAATTGCGTATGCAACTAATAAACGTATCGATGGGATTCGGAAGTTACAAAGTGACTAGGCAAAAGAATGAATTGCCCAAGATGTGAGAGTTCCAGCCACAAAAAGAATTTTATAGTCAATGGACGTCAACGATACAAATGCCATGATTGTGGAAACTATTCAGTAGAGATCAAATCAACTGCCCGCTCTTCTTATATTAAAAGACCGGCTTTGCAACTCAGTCTTGAATTTTTTTATAATGTATACGATACACTGCTTTCTTTCAGGCTTTGCAGTACAATATTGAAAAGCAGCAGCAACTTCCCCTCAAGGAAAAACACAGCACTGTTGCTGCGATCCAATTTTGATGCAAATAGCACAGTGAATTCCAGGTCCTTTTCTGCTTCCATCTGCACATTGCGATAAGGATCTTCAGATGAAGCAATTCCCTCCCACACGATTCTTTCCAGATTTCTTACATCAAGATACTTCTCTGTCCAACTTCGGAGGGCATCAGTATATTTTTCTGAGAATGCCATATGATTTATTACACAAAAAGCGTGTTCTTTCTGATCCATACACATTTCAGCAGAGCATGCCACAATATCACCCCTGATCCAATGGATAATTCCCTACCATATAATCTGGCATGATACTATTTATATATTGTATACCATTCATATTTATTATACTATTTAGATTTATATTGTGATATATTTAGTTGATAATGCCCTAAAACCATTGTTACTTTTTGATTTTATACTGTTTGCGTAAACTATTTAAGATAGAATATATCAAGCCTTAATAAGGAAAATTACGTCAAGAAATTTTGCCTCACTTTTTTTTGAATGGGAGGGGGGAATTGTATGTCATTATGTGAAAAAAAATCAGAAGAGGACTGGAAAAAAATCTTAACACCTCAACAGTATTATGTGTTGCGAGAAAAGGGAACCGAACCTGCTTTTACCGGCAAATATTACCAAAATGAAAAGAAAGGTATCTACCTGTGTGCTGCATGTGGTCAGGAATTGTTCGATTCGAAGACGAAGTTCGATTCCGGTACAGGATGGCCAAGTTTCTGGGCACCTGTATCTGAGGATAAAGTTATCAGAAAACCAGATAACAGTTATTCCATGCAAAGAACAGAAGTGCTTTGCAGCAGATGTGGTAGTCATCTTGGGCATATTTTTGATGATGGCCCGGCTCCCACAGGTGAAAGGTTTTGTATGAATTCCATTTCATTGGAGTTCAGGGAAGAATCATGACCTCAGAATGCTTTTTACTTCAGGGCGAGAATATGAAGAGAGACTATATCAGATTCAATGCTCATAAAGGTCATGTTAATAATATATGTATTACAGATGCCGGAAAAAAAACATTATCTGCTGGTACAGATGCAGTGGTAAAACTCTGGTCGTTCCCTTCCTGGAAGCTGATAAGAGAGTTTAAAGGTCATACTAAAAGTGTGAAAAGTATCTCGATTTCCAATCAGCACAGTATAATTGCTACAGGTTCATCGGATCATACTATCAGACTTTGGTCCTGTACTGAAAATCTTCCTTTGAAAGTTCTTACCGGACATCGCAATATTGTATCATCTGTATGTATTTCACCAGATGGGAAATTGCTAGCTTCGGGTTCTTACGATGGAACTGTACGGTTATGGGGCTTACCTGAAGGTGAAGAACTATTGGTCCTTAAAGGCAGTCCCGACAACATTTCCTGTGTTCTTTTCACTCCAGACGGCGAAAAGCTTCTAAGTGGAGGCATAGGTGGCGATATATATGTCTGGTCTTTATCTGAACGTAAACTTGAACAAATACTACCAGGCCATGAGGTTGCCTTAATGTCGATGGTGCTGACCCCGGATGGGAAGTATTTCATTAGTTCCGGATACGATCGGAAGCTGCGTATATGGTCTCTGAAAGACTTAGAACAAGAACGTTCCATAGGACTTGAGGGAACAGGTCATTTTCCTCTTGCAATATCTTCAAATGGCAAGACTTTTGCAGTGGGAATGGATTATGATATTGTCCTGTATGATTTCTGTTCAGGGGAAATTGTGTCAAATATACCTCTCATAGTCAGAACCGTGACCAGTATAGCCTTTACATCAGATGGGAAGAATCTTGTTGCCGCCACAGGTGATGGAAAGCTGAATGTGTGGGATTTTGGCAAATAAATCGATTTAAATCTTTTTTATTCTTTTTTTGTATCACCACTGCCATTATCAAAATAAAATAAATACATTGTTGTACATTATATGACAATATGCAACCTGAGTATTTTTTAATTAATTTTTTGTTGGCATATCTTACAGTGGTTAATATCGTATCTTTCAGCCTTATGGGCCTGGATAAAAAAAGATCAAGAGATCAAAAATACAGGATATCTGAAAAACAACTGTTCACATGGGTCATTCTAGGAGGCAGCTTAGGCGGCTTTATGGGAATGCATGTTTTCAAACACAAAACCAAGCATCCTCAGTTCAAATTCGGTTTTCCTCTGATCCTGTTTTTCCATTTAGTTATGATAGGGTTCTTAAGGTTCAGGGTCTTGCCTTTAACCTGAAATCATAACATAAAGGGTTTCAGAAACCCAATCTTTCCATTTCTTTAAGTATCTTTGGACTGAAATCAGTGAAGTTCTGTATTCCGCCGGTCCAGGCTGCAATCATCATAGCATCTTTTATCTCCTGAGAGGTTGCCTCAAATTTTTTAAGTCTTTCCAGGATCTTGAGTGCACTTTCTACATTGAGTTTTGAGCATGCTATAGTAAAAACCAAAAGATGCTTTTGCTTCATGTTCAACCCGTTTTCCCGCTCCTTCCATACAGCTTTATAATATCCTGCAAGGGCTTCGCCGAACTCTTCATCTATCTGAGTGGCATAGACCACAGACCTTGGCTTAAAACCCTTTACATCTTTTGCTTCTTGTATCTCTTTGTTCATGATCATCAGTAATGATTCTACGGGAAAAGATTTAATTTTATGCATTCAGGTGTATGATTGTGGTTCAGGAAGTTAACGAAAGGGGTGCATTTACGAGGATGTGGATTGTACCTGTCGGTCGAAAATTAACATGATGATCTGTAGTGACGTATCGGAAGTGATATTAGTGAAAACCTCAGTAAAATTGGAAGATGAAGGGTATCTTTCCGGGGAAGACTGCTGTCCTCCCCAGAATTTGATGATGACTATACTTATCTGGAAGATACAATTGTGATACCCTCTGAATACCATATACTAACATAATTATATAAATATTGTGCTTTTAAGCCACCAAATCACCAAAACTGAGTATTATACTGGTTGCAATACAGAATTTATACAACATCTCTGCAACTCATATTCCATTTTATTCATATAATCATGCAGATCCCATTTGCACAAGATTCTATCTCCTGACACATTTGATTATCTTGAATATACCGTATATAACAGATAGTTCTTCAACCACTTCCATTTCTTGTCTTTTAAGCAAGGATCCAAGATCAGAATGTATAAATTCAGGATAGTACTTGCTTTCGAATACTCTGGCAATGTAATGGACAAAATACCTTGCAAGCCTGCTTTTGGGGGAAGTAGCATAGTCTATGATGAATATAGTGCCATCAGTTCTTGTAACTCTACCCATTTCCTGCAAAACTTCTTGCCTTATACTCAAAGGCATTTCATGTAAAGCAAGTGAAATATAACTGATATCGAAATACTCTTCCTTGAATGGAAGTTTTGTCGCATCAACGAGAATAAAATTTGCATTATTATATCTGTTGTTCCTGACAGCCAGCCTTAACATAGATTCTGAAAGATCGATACCAACAACTTCGTAGCCCCTTTTTGCAAATTCAAAGACTTGCTTTCCAGTGCCTGTAGCTACATCCAGTATCTTAGAACCTTCTTTTGCATCGATGAAATCTGCGACTTTAGTCCTGGTGCCAGAGAGAACTATTTCTGTCAAATCATACACATAAGACAATCTGTGAAATAATTTCCTTGTGTATAAGTAGTAGTCTTCTTCCATGATGTTCAACTATCCACAACCAGAACATTTGCAGCACAGTACATAAAACCAGCCGTAAAGATGTATTTAATTTTTGAAGAAAAAATTAAAATAAGTATAAGATAGAAAAAAGAGGGTAAGAAGTAATGCAAAGGGCATTACTTGCAAAGGTCGTAGTTCTGGTTGACAATCTTGAGTGCGCAGAAGTCACCGCACATGGTACATGCATCTTCATCGCCGGGTGCTCTACTGTCCCTGACGCTCTTTGCAAGCTCCGGATCGAGTGCCAGATTGTACATCCCCTTCCAGTCGAGTTTTGCACGTGCTCTGCCCATTGCAAGGTCAACTTCACGAGCGGTTTCCGGATACTTAACCATGTCACCGACGTGAGCTGCGATCTTTGAGGT
Source organism: Methanomethylovorans hollandica DSM 15978 (assembly GCF_000328665.1). NCBI lineage: Archaea > Methanobacteriati > Methanobacteriota > Methanomicrobia > Methanosarcinales > Methanosarcinaceae > Methanomethylovorans > Methanomethylovorans hollandica. The sequence continues at coordinate 81,692 of NC_019977.1, read as the reverse complement.
CTTGACACCTTCAATGACATCCTGGAGGTTTGGAAGTGCAAGGTGCTCTGCAGGTGTTACGTAACAGAGGAAGTCACAGCCAGCTGCTGCGGATGTTGCTGCACCGATTGCTGTTACTATATGATCCCGGCCTGCACCGATGTCAGATACGAGCGGACCGAGCATGTAGAATGGCTTTCCATTGCTCATTGCCTTCATGAGCTTGACATTCATTTCTACCTGGTCAAGTGGTACGTGGCCTGGACCTTCGACTATGACCTGCAGATCGTATTTGTCGTGTGCTTTATCTGCGCATTCGGAGTTGATAATGAGTTCCTGGACCTGTGCCCTGTCGGTTGCATCGTGAACTGCACCTGCACGCATTCCGTTACCTGTGGACAGTGTGACTTCGTGTTCCTTGAGAATCTCACAAAGGTAATCGAAGTCTTTGTAAAGTGGGTTTTCCTTCTGGTTGTGGAGCATCCATGTGCTCATGAATGCACCGCCACGGGAGCAGAGACCACCATATCTGCCGTGTGCCTTCAACCTGTCAAGAACAATGTTATTGATACCAGTGTGAATTGCCATGAAGTTTGTACCGAGCTTTGCCTGTTCCTCAGTTGCATACCAGAGGTCGTCCTCTGTCATGTGGACAATGGAACCATCCCTCTTTGCTGCTGTAATGAATGCCTGGTAGAGTGGCACAGAGCCTACGGAGAGTGAAATTGCATCACATACAAGCTTTCTCATTTTAAGGAAGTCGCCGCCAGTACCTAGCTCCATCAGTGTGTCAGCACCAGCTGCTTCTGCTGCTTTTGCTTTCTTTACTTCCATTTCCTCATCTATAATGTCTGATGATGCGCCTATAGATGCATTTACCTTGGTCCTGAGACCTTCACCAATACCACAAAGCTTAATGTTCCTGTAGGGAGTCATAGGGATAACTATTCTGCCTGCAGCAATTCCCCTTCTTATGAACTCAGGATCTTTGCCTTCGTCCTTGGCTACAATCTTCATCTCTTCTGTGATCTTTCCATTCTTTGCATCTGTTACTATTGTCATGATCGATACCTCAATGGTTACTATATCCTACACAGTACAGCTCTTATATAAGACTTTTTAAAAAATTAACTTTTGTTTAAATCAAGTTGACTTTACTTAATTCCATGAATTATTATGCCAATAAAGATTGCCAGCTATTTTTCACATTCTTGCTGCCTTTTTTAATATCTAGAGCTCAAGTGTGACCTTGAGTATATAAACAAAATGAAGCTACATGAAAGTAAATCAAGTTGATCTTATTTATTGTAAAGTAAATATGATAGTCTTGAAAGAAAAAAACGGTTTAATGCAGGTTATTGTTTGCCGGACTTATCCTTCTGTCTCAGCACGCGCATGATCTCCATATGCATAGAAACCATAAGATCGCTTAGCATCCCCAGAACGAATATTTGAAAGCCAGACATGATAAGCAAAGCAGTAAGAACTGTCATAGGTATACGTGTGATACCTTTGAACCACTGGTCAACTACGTAAGTGCCTGTTACAAAACCTGAAAGGATCAAAATAGTGCCAATTATGCCAAAATAGAACATAGGGTTATGGAACCTGGCTAAAAGATAGATCGTTTTACCTATTCTAAAACCATCTTTAATAGGATTCAGCTTGGTTGCCGCATCAGACTTGCGGGAAAAATAAGAAATGGGTACTACTTCTATCAGGTGGTCAAGTTTAATGCTCTGTATAGTCATTTCGGACTCAACTTCAAATCCCATTTCTTTGAGATCAAAAGATTTGTAAGCATCTCTTGTAAAAGCTCTGTATCCGGTCAATATATCTGTAAGATTTTTCCTGTATGCTATACTGAATAGAGTATTAATGAGTTTGTTCCCTATCAAGTTCAGGCCTGGAAAAGCCCCTTTTTCGAAGTCAGCGAGCCTGTTCCCTATCACATGATCTGCCCGGCCCTCTAACAGAGGAGCCAGCATTGCATGAATATCCGAGGCAAGATAAGTACCGTCCCCATCCAGCATTACGAGATACTCAGCATCTAGCGTTTCAAAGGCTTGTTGGACAGCCTGGCCTTTCCCTTTTCCCTTCTGTACGATCACCCGGGCAGCTTCAGTTTCTGCAAGTTCCTGTGTATTGTCGGTACTATGTCCGTCTATGACAACTATGTTATTGAAACCTTCATATCTGAAATCCCTTATTAGCTGAGCTATAGTGGCTCCTTCGTTAAGTGTAGGAATCAGTATACAGACGTCTTTTTCCTGCAAGATGCTACCCTTTAGAGAAGTCCCATACTATCAAGCTGCTGCTTCACTACTTCAACACCTTCCGCACAGTTCTCAGGTGTTTTCCCGCCAGTTACCACAAGCTTTCCGGAACTGAAAATAAGAACAACCACTTTTGGTTTATCTATACGGTATACAAGTCCGGGGAACTGCTCAGGCTCGTATTCTATATTCTCAAGACCAAGACCTATAGCTATTGCATTAAGGTTAAGGACAGCGTGAAGATCTGCAGATGCTACAATATTCTGTACGGTGATCTCAGGTTCCTTTATGGTCTTTATACCAATTTCATTGAGCTTCTTGGCCATGTTGCTTATTACTGTATGAACATCAGCCACATTCTTGGCACCGGTACATACAACCTTTCCAGAGGTGAAGACCAGGAATGCAGCCTTTGGTTCAGAGACCCGGTATACCAGACCAGGGAATTTCTGTTTATTATACTCAGCACCTTCGAATTCCGCCTCTATCTTGGTTAAATCAAATTCATCAGCAAGTTTTGTAGAAGCAACCACATTCTCGATCTTAATATTATAATCGGTCATTGAAAATCCTCAGTATTAAAAGCATGTTTTGTATCTGTAATCCTTTATATAGAGCTATAGCTTGATATTTATATAGGTATTTAAACTCACCGGGTGTAAAAATAAAAGTTGTGTTTTGTGAGATGAGATCTAATTAAATGAAGCTAATCAGAAGCATCTTTTTCCTGAGTTTTCAATCCATCTATTATAGCATCATATTTTCTGCAAACCCTTTCGATGAGGTCAGCTTCTGAACTACCATGGGTTGGTATAAGTATGTTAGCTCCTTCACTCACGTGTATATTGCTGCTCGAGAGGCCATAATCAGGAGCTATAACCACACCTTCTGCTGATACTCCAAGTCTCAGGTCGTTCACGATCCTGGCCACCATATCAGTTGCAGGTTTGACTTTTCTGTCAATCAGAAGCGCCTTTGAAACATACCTTTCCTTAAGTTCCTGCAGATTTAAGAGAGTAAGTCCTATTTTCTGCTGATTACCTACATTTTCCAAAGCTTTCACTGCTTCAATAAGATCATCAAAAGTAGTGGAACTGACCTCGATGATCTCACCGTCATAGTACCTACTCACTTTTTCCAGATATCCTTTGGATATTACCAGTTTGGAAACATCTGCAAGTTCCTCTATTTCTTCCTCTGTGGGATCATAGGCATTGATCACTTTATAATCCTCTACGCCACACAATATTGCCAGGGATTGATACATAGGAGTGAATGCCACAACCTTGCACCCAAGCCACTTATTGAGCCCCTGATCACCGCTCTGCTGGCGGGAAAGTTCAACAATTTTCAGTCTAATGGCTTCAGGATCATTGGAACTCAGCCCGAAATAGTCGGCAAAAAGTGAAGTAGTCTGCAGTTTTTTCGTTCTGCCGTAAGGCAAAGACATGATAAGACCACGGCCTATAAGTTCTTTTATGTGATCATATACAGTGTTACCCCTCATATCCACCAGATCAGACTGCACAACAGGCTGATGATACGCTATCATTGCAAGAGTACGCAACATAGGTGCGCTCAGTTCCTTGGGAGCTACCGGCCTAACAAGGTCTGTGAACATGGGTTTCACCTGCATCACGTAACGCTGTCCCAGATCTATTATTTCTATGCCAGATTCCCTCGCTGAGTATTCTTTCATGAGTGCTTCAACTACTGCAACAGCTTTGTTTACAGGCTTGCCTATGATCTTGCCCAGTGTATGGGCATCCAGTGCCCCACCGGCAGCAAAAAGTGCTGCTTCAATAGTTTCCTTCTCGTTCATTACCAGTCATAACCTCTCTGGGTCCATCATCAGAAATATTAGAGGGATATATGAACAGCTCCCCAAACAATTCTTCCTGCTGAAGCCATATCTTCTTCTCAGTAGCAAGGAAAAGCAGGGAAACATAGGTCATGATATTCTCTGACCTATCTTCACCCATCAATTCTGAGAACACAACAGACTCATGCTCTTCAAAAACAGAATCTAGCACATGGTTAAGTCTGGCAACACGTCCCAGAATGTCCTCTTCATGGGCTATACCCAGAACCTCATCAGTGGTTATTGCAACTCTTTCTTCAAGTTTGCGAAGCAGTTTTTTTTCCTTTTTCCTGTGTTCGACTCTTTCGGCTTTCTTCAGTTCAGCTATAAGTTCCTGCAGTGTCACAGGCCTTGTGGCAATCCTTCTCACAGGCAACTTGGGCACAGGATAATCATCAACTTCAAAGAAGTCTATTCCGTCGTCGAATATGTCATCTTCTTCCTGCTCATCCATATCCACCCAGTTAGATTTCATACGTAAGAGTATGGAAGCATAAAGCAGTGTCCTTCCCGAAATGCGCAGGTCCATCATCTCAATGTCTTCTATCCGTGCAAGGAATTTGTCGGTGACACTGACAATATCAATATCCCATGGATCTATTTCTCCACTTTTGGCAAGGTTTACCAATATTTCCACAGGTTCGTTCATCACATCATCAGAAAATTCAAGCAGGTTCTCATCTACTCCCAGAGCACGCAGTGTTTCCAGGAATTCGGGGTCTATGGCTCCGGGTAGCAAAGTACAGTTCTCTGCAAGAGGTTCAACAATAGGAGGTGTATCAAATTCCTCTATAATACCAGTCATCTGAACTTCACACCTGTTATACTCGTAATATTGTTTTCCTGCATTGCTACCCCTATAGTCCTTGAAGCTGCTTCGATCATTGGTTTTCTCAATGATACAACAATGAACTGGGCATTTTCCACAGACTTTTTGACCCTCTCGGCTACCCTGGCTGCATTTGCACCATCCAGGAACATGTCTATCTCATCAAAAGCATAGAATGGTGCCGGCCTGTATTTCTGAATGGAGAACACAAATGATAATGCAGTAAGACTTTTTTCCCCGCCTGACATAGCTTCAAGGCGTTGCAAAGTTTTTTCCTTGGGCTGAGCCCTCAGGGTCAGGCCTCCGTTGAACGGTTCCGCCGGGTCATCCAGTACAAGCTCTCCAATACCATCCGAAAGTTCATTGAAGATTTCCTGGAAGGCCGTATTGATCCCATTATACGTTTCCATAAAAGCATCTTTTTTGAGCACTTCATACTGCTTGATCCTCTCCAGGATCTGTTCCCTTTCATTGAACAGAGTGTCCCTTCTTGACCTGAGGTCCTCCAATCTTGCCCCCACTTCATTGAATTCATCTATAGCCCTCATGTTGACAGGCTCGAGACGTTCCATTGCTTTTTCAATGGAGGCTATCCTAATACGTACAGCCTCAGAACCAGGAACATCATCTGTCTCTTCGATGCCTCTCCGTAAAAGTTCTGAAGACAGTTCGGTTACCTGTTCCACCAGAACTGCCTGAGTAGCTTCTATTGCCATTAATTGCCTACTGCTCTCCTCAAATCTTGTTCTTGCTGACTCGAACTGTTTTTTGGAGAGAGCATACTCGTTCTGCATGCCAAGACGCTGCTGTTGCATATCCTTTAACTCTTTAACAAGCTCTGACTCACGAGCTTGCTTCTCGGTAAGCACAATCTCAAGCTCCTTTATCTTGGCTGTGAGTTCGTCTACCCGCTGCCTGTGGCTGGCTTTCTTTTCATCCAAGGACTTTATTAGCTCCCGGTTCTCTTCAATCTTGCCGATAGCATATTCCCTGTCAAGGTTAAGGGCATTTATCTGCGCTTCAACATCACGAATACGTCCTTCCAGACGTCTCATCTCCTCGTCAATGCCCTCAGCTTGTCTGTTCAGCTCAGGCACTTCAGATCCGGCAAGCTCACCCTCCAGTTCATCTATCTTTTCTTCAAGTGAACCAGCATATTCATCCTTTTCTTTCTTCTGAGCAGTTACAGCCTCCATCTCATTTCTCAGTTGCTTTCGGGATTCTTCGATCTCATTAAGTTCTCCATTCTTTACTTCCAGCAACTGTGCTAAACGCTCTCCTCTACCAGCAATCTCCTCAACCTGCATTTGTTTACGGGATATTTCTTTGTCATGCTCATTTATTTCCCGGTTCACATCAGCAATATGCCCTTCAACAGCATCCAGTTTCTTAATGGATGCACTGCGCCTTGAATCAAACTCAGTGATCTTCTCTGCGACCTTTATCAACTTGTCTTTCTCTGAGGCAGCAAAGGAAAGACCAGAATTCTGCGCCGAACCTCCTACCATAGCACCGCTCTTTTCGATAAGTTCGCCTTCAAGCGTTACCATTCTTAAGCCACCCATGAGTCTGCGGGCGTTCTGCAATGTATCTACCACAAGAGTGTCTCTGAAAACATACCAGAAAGCAGGCTCGAACCTCGGTTCAAAGTCCACAAGGTCTATCGCATAGCCAATTACCCCATTTCTGTCACTGAGACTTTTGTATGGTCTGCGCTCTTCCATCTTGTTAAGGGGAAGGAATGTAGCTCGGCCAGCCTGTCTGCGTTTGAGAAAATCGATTGCCCTAGCAGCATCTTCATCAGTATCCACTACTACTGCCTGCATTTTTCCACCAGCAGCTATGCCAAGAGCAGTTGCATACTTCTGGTCCACACTTCCAAGCTCTGCGATAGTACCGTATATTCCGGGAAGTCCGTGGTGTTTCTTTTCATTGATTATCATATCCACAGCTTTGGAATATTTACTGTGGTCCTCTGCAGCCCTAACCCGTGCTTCGATGCGGGCATAATCATCCTGGTATTTGCGCAGTGATTCCTCTAGATCCTTTATCACACCTTTAAGTTGAGCGCGGTTGCTTTCCAGGTCGTCTATGTCCTTTGTGAGTGAATTTATTTTCTCGTTGAGCTTATCAAGATCATATTTCACAGAACTTATATCACTGTCAGAAGAAGCGGCTTTAGAACGGGCATCCTCCATCTCGCTCTCAATGTCCCGCACCTCCGCCGATTTGCGCCTCAGGGCATCCAGCAGGCGGTCTTCCTGGCGCATGAGTTCATTCTTCTCATTCCTTGTGCTTTCCAGGCCGTTTTTAAGCTGGGTCAGGTCATCCCGGGTCTTGGCAAATTTAGCATCCACATCAGCTATCCGGCTTTGCAGGATCATTCTCTGGGTCCGCTTTTCTGAATGCTCGGATTTGGTACTTTCAAGACGCACTTTTTCTTCAGATATTTTGGTATCCAGCTCAGTTACTTTGCCTTTGATCTCATCGATATCCACAAAAGCTTTCCTGCGTCTGGAATCGACATCTGCAAGTTCTCTGTCAGCAAGTTGAATGCTGTCCTTGCATCGTGATATCTCGCCCCTGGTAGACTCGATATCTTTCTTTATCTGGATCTGTTCATCCTCTCCCATACGCTGTATCTGGAGCGTGAGGTCTTCCAGCGATCTTTCCAACTCTTCCATAAGCTGGCGTCTTTCTTCAAGGGTTGCTTCTAGTTCTTTCATGGAAGATTTTCGTGACCCCATGTCATTATCAATTGATACAAGCTCTTTTCTTGCATCCTTGAGTCTTGCAAGAATCATGAAGCCCTCAAATTGTACCTTTTCCCCTTTCAATGCCTGATATTTGAGTGCCTGATCTCTTTCACCTTTCAGTTTTTCTAGCTGAGCAGCAACTTCTTCCAGAATAATGTCGACTCTTTCAACCCTTTCCCGAACGATCTCGAGCTCACTGAGAGCTCTGTCCTTTTTGTTGTCAAACTCGGCAACTCCCGCTATCTCATCGATGATCTTGCGTCTTTCAACTGGGGTCATGGTGATTATGCGGGTTACATCACCCTGCATTACCACATTATAACCCTCAGGTGTCACCCTTGCTTTTGCAAGATAATTATGCACATCTGTAAGGCTCACAGCTTTGCCATTGAAGTAGAAATAACTGTAATAGCCCGTATCAGTTTCCCTTATTTTTCTGGTGATAACAACTTCTTCGGTATCCACAGGCATTTCTCTATCTGTGTTATCGAACTTGATGGTCACCTGCGCAAAATCAGGTTTTTTGGCCTTATCGCCATTGTATATGAGGTCCGTAAGTTTCTCGGCCCTCATGGTGCGCGAACTGGAAAGACCCAGCACAAAAAGTATACCGTCAATTATATTGGATTTACCACTGCCATTTGGTCCCGAGATAGTGGTGAAATCATCATAGAACGGTATCTTTACCTTTTTTCCGAAGGACTTGAAATTAATGAACTCTATTTCCTTTATGTACAAGTGGACCCCTCTGTGCTCAAATACTTTCTATGAAAGGTGGTCATTTCCTGCGGGTGACAGTTACGACCGCATCTTCATCATCACGTGTCTCTACGCTTTCGTAGTCCGTATCTGATCTCTTTCTGGAAACATTGTCCTTGGCAACGATAAACTCACAGCTGGAAGCCTGAGGAGCGTTTCTCTCTTTCCTTCTGGAACCGCGTGCATCATCGTTTTCTGCAATAATGTACTCCGTTTTTCTTTGCTCGATCTCCTGTTTTTTCACTGGAGCAGGTTCTGGCTGTGCATCCCTTATGTTAAAGCGCTGGCTCACTGAGGCTGTCTGCCCTATTGGTCCCCGCGGTAGATCAGTCGGCCTGATGGAAAAGGATGGAGTTTTGACAGGTGACTGAGGAGGTCTTGGAATTTCAGTTTGTGGTGCTACTCTTTTATTCTCATCCCGGAATATTCTTGCTTCTGGTTCTTTTATCGCTGGTGTCTCCCTTGGAGGGACAGGTACAGAAGGGTGTACAGGTGTGGGAACATCTTGTTCTCTCCTCTCAAATGCCGACTTTTTGAATGAACGGATCAATGACTTTTGATCTAACAGCTCATCCATTATCCCATTGAGATTATTTGCCAGTTCCTGTATCCTGTTCTCAGCTTTTGAAAGACGGTTATTGATATCAAGATCATTTTTAAATTCACTGCGCAGCTCCATCAGGATGGAATCCCGGAGAGACTTTTTGATCTCATCTATTTCCGTTTCTTTTTCCCGAAGTTTCCTTTCAAGCCTGTCAATGATGAAATCCCTGTTCTCACCATTCATGTGATACCTCGCAAGACCATTCTATCCCTTCTGTGGCGAATTATATGATAAAGTATAATATAACTTATGGTCCCTTTATATAAATATGTATATATATTCTCTCGCTCAGCGCGCTGTTATTGAGGAAGTGTTTGTGATAGGATCTTTCTCCACATAGAATAAATGATCCGCAGAATCAATAAGCGACTCATCATGTGAGACAATGATTATCTGCCCCACACCGAAATCTCTCATAAGGTCGATGAGCTTTATGAGCTGCTGTACGTGCCCTCTGTCCAGAAATACTGTCGGCTCGTCCATTATTAAAGGGGGCAGACTTGAACCTTTTGCAGGTCCGCCTATTGCCATGGACAATAGTCTATAGATAGCGCATCGTAATACAAGGTTGAAGATAGCTCTTTCTCCACCGCTAAGCAACTTTGGTTCCAGAGGAGTACCATCTTTCCCATAAATTGTCAAATTATATTCCGGATCGAGCTGCACATGTGAATATGCATTATTCGAATACATAAATGCAAATATCTCATTTATAAGGGCATCAAGAGCCCCCACATTGCGGGATCGCAACTCAGCTCTGATGCGTATATACATACTTTCAAGCTCTTCTGCATCTCTGTACACGGCTCCAAGGAAATCTGACCGGTGCTGTAGAGAGCGTAACTGATTCTGAAGATGAGAAAGCCTTTCGATTTCCTTTTCAGTCATTCCTATTTGCTTCATCAGTTCAGCTCTTTGCTCTTCTAATTTCTTTATCTCAACTTCAATATTCTTAAGAGCGATCTCATATTTTTGGAGATTGTCTTGCAGTGATTGGGCATCTATTCCCCCCATCTTTTCATCAATCTCGGATAAACGTTGCTTACTATCCTTTATCTGCTGTTGCAGAAGTCCTATTTTTTCCTGGTCACTGCGTATCCGCTCTTCCAGATTCTCTATATCCTTTCCCTTAGCTTCACTTTCAATAAGATTTTGTTGTGCTTTTTTAGCAATATTTAATTTTTCAATAGCTTCAGCATGCTTTTTTGTTTCAAAAACAAGAACTTCTTGCAGCAATTGTTCCTTATCTTTCAGTTGGACAATTGTATCTTCCATTTCTTGCCTGCGGGAAATCGCCTCATTCAATCTTTTAGCATCTTCTTCCATTCTGGAAACATGGTCTTCACGTATTTTTTGTAAAAGATATATTCTCTCATTAAATGAGTTGATATGGTTATCACAATCTTCAATCTTTTTAGAAACTGCTTTTACCTGCTTTATTTGTTCCATCTTCAGGACGAAATCTTCTTCTTTCTTACTGATAGCAGCCAGGTCTTTTGCCAATGAAGACAAATGTTCCTCATCAGACTGAATTGTTTCATGCATTGTAGAACCATGCAGTTCCTGACCGCAGGTAGGGCACTTGCCCTTGCTCATAAGGTCTTTGCTTTTCTCTATTTGCTTCAATATCTCTTCTCTGCGGGTGAACAATTTCATTTTATCCCCATGCAAACTCTTTTGTTGTGTTTGTACGAGTTCCGCTATGTCCTCAAGCCCTGATAGTTTCTTAGCGGTAAACCCCAGAGCTTCTATTTCACCAGCGAGGGATAGTTTTTCTGTCTGTCTATCTTTGAGAGAAGATTCTAATTTTTCAATTTGTATCGTTGTTTCATCCTTTTTTTTCACATTACTTTCAATCGATTGGTTTATGTCTTTGATCTGATCAGAAAGCTGCTGTAAGGTCCTGGATGCATTTTCGATGTTCTGCTCATGCAAGGCTTTTTTTTGCCTGGACTCATTAAGTTTATCTCTTTGTCCCCGCTCCTGCTCTTCAGCATGTGCAAGCATTTGCTCCACATCCCCATTCCACCCCATTTGTCCCTTGATACTGGAAACACTTTGCTTAAGTTCATTTACATGTAGGAGCAGTGACCGGATAGAAGAAGTACTATTTTTAATAATTTCAAATAGCTCTGTATTCTTGCTATTGAAGCCCAGTATCTGGGCACCAATTGACTGTTTTTGGATTGCAAGTTGTTCATATTCTCCAAGCTTTGAACGCCTCTCTTCGATTCCTGATCTTGTCTTATCCCTTATTTCACTAACTGACACGTGTTTTTCTTTAATTTGTGCAGCTTCGGTCAGCAAGCGGTTCAAATTCCCAACAGGATCTCTACCTTCGATCTCCACAGCCTCGCTCTTTACTTCCTTTATGCGTCTTTCTGCATCACGCTGATGCCTCCCCACTCCTATCCTGGCATTTCCAGCACGCTCTCTATAGTCCTCAAGTTTTCCGATCTGTAGGAGATCATCGATCATCTTCTGCCTGTCTGTCGATTTTGCGTTAATAAGTACATCTATTTCCCCCTGTCTTATGTAAACACAGTTCCTGAAAGCCTCTTCATCCATTCTCAACAGAGAAAGGATGCTATCATAAGTCCTCTTTGCCTGATCTGTAAAGATCTGTCCGTTGACCTTAAGCACTGAACGTGTATTAGAGGCTCTTCCAGATTCCGGGTCATTGCGGAAGAACTGTTCCATAGAATAGATGTTACCTTTCTGTTCAAACTCCAACACAGTAGAAGCTTTTGTAGCCCCCTTGCGCACAATATCCGCAATAGTAAAATCTTTTTGGAGAGTTTTGCTTCCAAAAAGACCTGTAAAGCAGGCTTCCAATAAACTGGATTTGCCACTGCCATTAACTCCTGAGATCACAGTTACACCTTCTTTGAAATGGATCTCAAGATCTTGGTAACTGCGGATATTCTCTACTTTCAGGTGCTTAAGCATCAAAAGTAATCACCCAGATTGTACTGTTTCGGCTTTGCATGAGCAGGTGCTTTTTGTTTGTTATCATCATGCTTTTCTTTTTGTTTTTCTGATACTATTCTATAACTCTCTTTTTCAGGCTCCGGGATCTCTGCTTCAGGAGGCGAGGAAAGATTGGGACCATTCTCTGTTCCAGGTGAATGAGACGACACTTTTTCATGAACAGGTACTATAGGTCTTGGGTTTGAAAAGTCCATACTATCCAAAAGATTACCAAGACGGTTCTCTGCCTCATCGCTAACCTTGGTTTTAGGAAGAGACAGATCCCTTACGATCTCATCCACCAGCAGGCCACCTTCCGAAAGATGCATATTCCTTATCTCGTTTTTTATCGCCTCGTCCGGATCATAGAAGGATATAGAAACAGAAAGTTCAAGTCCATCTGCAGCGACTTTCCTTAAGTCCCTCACACCAGGAATCAATACATTTCGGGAAAGCAGCATCTCTTCTATTTCAGCATGGGAAATAGATACATCTGTATCTCCATTAATCTCCACGAAGACTACTTTACCTGCTACATCCTGTTCCTTCACAGCAGAGAGCACGTCTTCATATATCCTTGCAGGGTCCCTGATTGTCACTGGTATCTTAAGGAATTCCCGCGTAAGTATAGTCCTCCTGCTGATATCAATATCATTTTCTGAAACAGTTATGATGTTATAAGACCGATTCTCTTCTTCTGCAAGACTGTTACGCTCAGTGCTGCCGCAATATGTCACCCAGGTATCACCTACAGTGATCTTCTCATACTTGTGATAATCTCCCAGCAGCAGCACATCCACATGGAAAGGCACAGATCCTAACACTGAAGCACAGTCCCACTCACCAATGGTAATGGGACTCATAAGCTGGTGCATCACAAGCACATTACATGAAGACTCCAGAGGTTCTTCAAAGACCGAAAAATCGAAAAGTGGTATCTTGGATTTGGGAACACTGTCAATTCCATAGAAAGCTATGTTTTCAAGCATATATGGAGTAGCCCCTAACCTTGTTGCAAGTCCCATGCTTTCAAAAAGATCAAGCCACTGTGTACTTTGTTTGCTTTCATGATTCCCTACAATAGCCAGAAGCGGGATATCTGCTTCTTTGAGCCGGGAAAAAAGTTTCATGGTGTCCAGGATATCTTCCAGTGAAGGGGTCCTTGAATCGAAAAGGTCCCCGGCATGTACAACAGCATCTGCCTTCATTTCAATGGCACCATCGATGACATTTGAAAACGCCTGCAGGAAATCCTTCCTGCGTACATCACTGTGGTATTGCCTGTAGCCTATATGAGTGTCTGCAGTATGGATTATCTTGATCTCTCGTTCCATCTTGAATACACTATGACCCAACTGCATTTTAATATTCCGAATTATGGATTCAGCCCACTTAATCTAAAAAATGTTTATGTGAAGTTTATATAAGTTATAAATATAGATTTTTCTTATGGATAATAATGGGCAGATAACAGTAGATTATCTTGTAGGCATTACAATATTCTTGTTATCTCTCGTGTTTGTTTTCCAATATACCAATGGACTATTCACACCATTTGAATCAAGTTCAGATGAAGTAACTATGATAGCTGATAGAGTAGCTACAACTGTTGTAGAAGATAGGATTAGCACAGGTGATCCCATACATCCAACATGGTGTCTGGTAGTCTTATGGCGGATCTCTTCAGACAACTCGATACAAACTATATAAGTACTCAAAACTCGCTGGGGCTCAATGGCACTTTTTTCTGCTACGATCTTAACGTTTTCTTGGAAAATAGCACAACGATCATCTCATGTGCGGGAAGAACTCTTCCACAAGTGGGAAGCATAGGGCAGACCAAAAGAATAGTCTTATTAGAGGATAGCAGCGGTAACACGCAGACTGCTATCCTGTCGTTCAGAGTGTGGTGAAATGGTTCGGTCCAATGGCAACTATGATCTTGATAAAGACCCGTTTGGCCAAATACACACTCTGGAAGCAGTTACTGCGACTATGATAATGGTTTCAGTAATTGTGTTTACTGTTCAGGCCACATCCCTTACACCTCTTACATCATCAACGGCCAATGCCCACATTGAAGTCCAGATGCAAACCATGGGGCAGGACATGCTCAATGTACTGGACCGTGGTTCTTACGGATATATTTCACCTCTTAAGCAGGATATTGTTTCCTGGAACGGCCAGGATTTTTCCTGGAACGGTGCTGCATATTGTTCAGTCAATGCCATGGAATATGATCGTTTGAATAGCTCCACTGCAAAGATGCTTAGAGACATTGCAGTTCCCCGCGGGATCGCACACAATGTTCTATTTATGTGTATAGATAGCTCCGGCCTTCCCCGAGGAAAAGCATATATATACAATGGTGATCCCTCCGACAACGCAGTTTCAGTTTCCAGAAAAGTGCTTCTCTCTGACCACTACATCTCTGAACCTGTTGCTTTCCTGGCAAACACCGGTATACCTGACACATCCCTATCTTCTGATTTTTATAACATCGTTGATGTAAGGCTGACCTTCTGGAGAATGTGATAACAGGAGAAAAAGCAATGAGAGCAGATGATGATTCAGCACAGATGTTACTTATTGCTGGTTTTGCTATAGGCGTGGGTATCGTCGTATTCACCGTCATGCTCAATAATGTCATATATGCAAGCAACATGGCATCTGATTCCAGTATCGAAACTAGTTCTTTTGAGATAGGGAATCTACTTGCATTAACTTCGCAGGCTTATGAGGATTCCTATAAGAGTGCAATGAATTCCGGTACTTTTGATAGTAATGAGTTCATAAATTATATTTCATCATACGAGAACCAATTAGTTAAGATGTTTGCTTTTTCTGGAACAAGTCTGACAATAGAAAATAGTTCGCTTATTGAGTCCCATTTCTCAAAAAATGGCATGGTAAATGGTGTGGCTAACTGGACATTGATAAGCAATGTGAACTTGACAGATACCTTCATGCTGGAAATACCAGATGCTGGAACCCTTTTTAATAATTCCAGTTGTTTACGCATTGAAGCTGTCGAAACCAGTGGCAATATGCTCTGGGCTATGGACATCTATGATTCCAGAGGCAATGTGAACGTGAAGGTCATGGACAGTAATTCCACACTGAGTACCGCCACCTCTGCATCAGGTTACACTTATCTGAATGTCACAGGAAACTATATCAACGGGACAAGCTACTTTAATTTCCATTTTAATGACCTGACTTATTCTCACAATTACCAGATAAATGTGATCAATGGTACAGCAGGCGAAGGTATGTTCAGTATAGCAGGAAACCTTGCCGATGGTCATTCATTTAATATCGCAAGGCATGCAGTAGTGCTTGCAAATATTACTGTAGTGTCCTTTGATAAAGAAATGTTCATTTCATATCCCATACCTGTTCCTGGAGGTAGAACATGAAACTTCTTAAAGATGAGACTGCGGTTTCTATTTCTATTGGTTTCATCCTTACTTTTGTTATAAGTGTTGTGGCGCTTGTTACTGTGCTTACTGCTTTCTACACGCTCATGGACAAAGCAGAACAGACTGTTATGAGAAGCGAGTTCGAAATCCATGGAAATGATATTTCGATGCATATCTCCAGCATAGATACTCTGGTAGCTGTTATGAATAATTCCGGAGCATACATAGACTTGATGGAATATGATCTCAATCTTCCTGATAAAATAGCAGGAGAGCATTATTCTGTAAGCATAGTTGATAGCAGTCATGAGATCGTGCTGCAATCCAGGGACAAGGAAGAAACAAAGGTAATGATACCCTACAGTGCGCAAAACATGAGAGTTATTGAGAGCACTGTTTTCAGCGAAGCTGGCACACACTATATGGCCTATGGTCCAATTAACAGGACTTTGGAGATAAGGTGATATGAGCTCCAAAAATACTCTGGATGGTTTAAAGATTGCTGAGGAAGCATTTTCAGAGATCGTTGACTTCAGTATCATCATGGGAATAATGCTTCTTGCAATATCTATCATAGTCACTGCCGGTTTTTCTCTGGTGAGATATATGCAGGAAGCCCAACATACAGAGAACATAAAGCAAAGTTTTACCGTGCTGACTTCGAACATCAATAAGGTTGCATTCGGCAGTTCACCTTCTCAGTCAGTGGAAATAAAGCTTCATGAAAGCACTGCAGCTGTTACAGGCACCAGTTCCATCAATGTTGATATGCAGGTATGGAATTCTTCCACCAGCGAAATGGATACAGAGTCTTTTGACAGACAGTTAAGGGTAATAGAAAATCGTTACAATGAAAGGTCTATTGGTTATGAGAATACTGGCTCCTGGGCAAAACATGAAAGAGAAAAGGTAGTGATGATCTCGAAACCCAATTTTGCAGTTGGTGATGATCTGTTAATGATCCCTGCAGTTATGTTATCTGGCTCTTCAACATCTACAGGCAGGAGTCCCCTTGCGAAAGCTGGGGGATGAATGCCGTGCATATTAACCGATTACAACTAACTATTCACATGTTATCTATAAATACTTGCGTGTGAATTACTATGCATGGAATCTACTAGAACTATCCAACTGAAAATAGTTGATCCTGATTTTGATCTAGTAGAAACCATAAAGAAATATGCACAAGGTATGAACTACGTTTCTGAAATTGTTTTTGATAATGAGAAAGTAATACCTGCCAGGAAGTTGCAACCTTTAGTTTATAACCACTTAAGAGAAGAACTTGGTTTGAAATCTCAGGTTAGTTGTAATATACCCAGACAAGTAGCTGGTACCTATAAAACAATTGTAGAACTTGCTAAACAAGGTTTGAGTTATTGGCAAAAGATAGTATATTCTCCTACATCGATGATATTGTCGTATAAGAGAGATTATACTATAACTGAAAACTCAGTTAGTATAACTACTTTTAGCAGTGGAAGGAAGACCTACCAACTTGTTAATTACCCTTATGCAATGCAGTTATTTAAGTCTCCCTGGAAGTTTGGAGCATCGAAAGTAGTCAAACATGATGATGGATCATATTACTTCCATCTGACCGTATCTCAAGAAATACCCGATAAACGAATTGAAGATGCTTCTACATTCATGGGAATTGATGTTGGTATGAACTATCTGGCTGTTGCATCTACCACCGATAAAAAATGTAAGTTTTTTGCTGGTGGAGAGATTAAGAACCAGAGAAATATCTACAAGAACATGAGAGCAAGGTTACAGTCTAAGGGAACTTCATCGGCTAAAAGTGTGATGAAACAATTAGCTGGTAAAGAGAAACGTCTAATGAAAGATGTAAACCATTGCATATCTAAAGCTATTGTTAAATTTGCAGCAGAGAACAATGTTTCAGTAATCGGGTTTGAAGATCTGACTGGTATAAGAACACGAACTGAACACAATATATCAAAGAAACATCGGTACCATCACAGCAGTTGGGCTTTCAGACAACTGCAATCATTTGTAGCGTATAAAGCGAAATTAGCTGGAATTATTACCGAATATGTAGATCCTGCATTTACTTCCCAGACATGTTTCCGCTGTAATCATATTAGCAGGAACAATCGACACAGCCTCAAATTCCATTGTGAAATTTGTGGTTATGAGGTGAATGCTGATCTTAATGCTGCAAATAACTTAGAGCATAGAACACGAGATTTTAGGTATACCTTAGAATCTCAGGGGTGTCAGTCAATCACCCATACGCATGAGATGATCTGATATTATTATCAGTGACATGCAAGCCTCTTCCTCGACACGCTGTAGCGTGGCAGGGAGGGGTAATTGACGCGCCACTGCAGGTAATGCCTACACTAAGGCTTATGCACATAAAATCAACTCTACTAATATGAGTGACACAAAAGAGTCGAAGAAATGATTGTTGTCAGACCAAAGGGGATGATTAGGGTCAAGTAAAGCGACTTCTTGTTTTTTTGATAGAATAGGACTCATTCAGCCTTAAAAATATCATTTTTGGATGATTATACGTTTTTCGACCAGAAACTCAAAATTTATTTTTTATACATATATATATATATATATATACATATCTATAGATATAGATATATATGTGCGTGTATAAAACGAAGTCTCTGTTCTCTCACTACTTCTTTTCTGATCATTTTTAATGTGATTGCTGTCAAAAGCTTAATTATTACAAGTGTTTAATTATTTTAGAATAATTTATATATTTAGTCATCTGTAATTCGAGGTATGGGCCAAAAACGACCTTTTCCCTACTTTATGCAAGTCCGGTGCACAGACCAGGGAATAAGTCCTGTTGTAGGGACTTTGTTGATGCTGGCTATTACAATGTTGCTTATAGGAATCACTGCTGTTTCACTTGCCGATCTACCTAACCCTTTGAAAAAGGGATTAACAGCAGATGTAGAACTAGAATTAATAGAAGGCGGAGTGCCCAATGAGATCAGATACAAGGAAAATGTCATAACTCTGGCACATAAGGGAGGGGATCCCCTACCCCTTGAAAACATAAAGATAGTTATTGTTGGGCAGGGCAGCAGTTATACCGGAGTGGTGGCACATGGAGGAAGAATTATCAATGGAGATGTGCAGGTAACATACATTGATCTATGTCCTGCAGGAAAAGAAACACATTACGCCAAAAGGAACTCCTGTATAGAAGATGGTTATTGGTCCGCAGGAGAAGTTATTGTCCTTAATGGTGACGATGGTCTGGGTCATAATTCAACAGTAAGTGTGCAAGTGGGAAGTATCACAAATACGTCAAACAACTTCGGCTTGAAGAAGGGAACAGAAATTATCTTGAAAATCATAGAAAGTCCATCTAACAGGCTGATCTCAAGCTTTAATACAAATGTTATGGCTGCAAAGAAGAGCTAACCCAAATTATTAGTATAGAAAGGTATAAGGTAGTGCGATGAGCGGACAGAGAGGATACTTACGCTATTTCCCCAAAGAACACTGTTATCCTAACCAACAGGATGCTATGGAAAAGATATATTCTGCGCTTCTAAGAAAGGAGATCATACTTTTTGAGGGGGCATGTGGTACTGGCAAGACCCTCAGTTCTCTTGCTCCTGCCCTCTTTGTGGGCAAACAGCTGGAAAAAACTGTGATAATTGCAACTAATGTGCATCAACAGATGGTGCAATTCATTAGCGAGGCTAAGGAGATAAAGCGGGGAAATGATGTCAAGGTGGCAGTAGTAAAGGGTAAGGCTGCCATGTGTCCCCATGAAGTAGATTACGAGGAGTGCCGGCTCAAAAGGGAAAATACTTTTGAACTGATAGAGCTGGAAAAGGAACTCGATCTTAAAAAAAAAGAGCTAAAGTCAGCTTCAGAAAACTACAAACGTTCCAAGGACCCAGCTCTTATAGCCTTAAGAGATGCTCTATTTAATGAAATAGAGGCAGCCGAACAAAAGACTCGTGGTGTAAGGGAAAGGGCATGTAACGATCTCTACGAGGTGTTGCGTTTTGAAAGTGAAGTATTCAGGCAGTGGCTTTTTGCTGATGTACGCACCCCTGAGGAGATAAACGAGTATGCCACAAAAAAAGGCATGTGTGGCTACGAATTGCTTAAAAGGGAATTAAAACATGCTGACCTCATAATCTGTAATTTTCACCATGTACTGAGTGCTGAAATATTTGCAACATTGCTTACCTGGCTGGACAAGGAGCCGCAGGATGTTATAGTTATTTTTGATGAGGCACACAATCTGGAATCTGCAGCACGCTCTCATTCATCCATGACCATCACTGAACATACCATTGAAAAAGCCATCGCAGAGATAGAAGCCAATCAGGACCAAATGCCTGAAAGCCGTGCATTTGACTTGTTCAAAATGTTAAATGAAATCATAAGGGAAACATACAACAACAGGTTCAAGTTCGGTGAAAGGGAAAGAGTAGGCAGGATCTGGTATGATATGCGCATCAGTGATCCTTATGAGCGCAATGATATGGTAAGGGGCAGATTTATGAGGCAGGCCCTGGAATTGGGATTTAAGGACGAGGCTGCCATGCAGCTTGTGCTTTCTGAGGCAAGTGAGTTCGGAAAAACGCTTGATGAGGAATACAAGGAACAATATAAGAAAGGCCTGAGCAAAATATTGAAAAGGTCGCATATTCGATATGCTGCAGATTTTCTATCTTCTTATCTTGTCCTGTCCAACGATTATCGCTACTATCCCATTATGAATGTGCGCAGGGACCCTAACGATCAGATCTACGGGCGTCTGGAGCTTTTCACCTGTATTCCCAGCAATGTAACAGAGCCCCTTTTTGCTTCTGTGTTCTCTATCATTCTTATGTCCGCCACACTTCGGCCCTTTGATATGGTGAAGGCTACCCTGGGTATAAAGCGGGAAACATGCGAGCTTTCCTATGTGACATCATTCCCCCCTGAAAGACGCCTCACCATAGCTGTAGATGTTCCTCCTTTGTTCGCAAGAAGCAGGGACGACCCGCATGCTTTGGAGGCCGTGGAACAGGTACTGCTAGATTCCATCGAGAATTCCAGAGGTAATGTAATTATCTTTTTCCAGAGTGCAGCCGAAGCAAGAAAATACTATTCAAAACTTGGCGACAATCTGAATGTGCCCACTTTCCTGGATGAGGCAGGCGTATCTTCCCATGTAGTGAGAGAAGCTTTCTTTGAACTTGGAGAAAAGGGAGGAAAAGGTGTGCTTTTCTCATATCTCTGGGGTACATTGAGCGAAGGTGTGGATTTCAGGGATGGCAGGGGCAGAACGGTTATAATCGTAGGTGTCGGTTATCCGGCTCTCAATGACAGGATGAATGCTGTGGAGTCAGCTTATGATCATTCTTACGGGTTCGGAGCTGGATGGGATTATGCTGTGCAGATACCTACGATCCGTAAGATACGACAGGCCATGGGCAGGGTCGTGCGTTCTCCTATGGATCATGGGGTGAGGATATTACTTGATGGACGTTTTCTTAGCGAATCCCGTCAAAGATATGGGAAATTTGCTGTTTTTGAGATATTTCCTCCGGATGAGAGAGAGGAGCTCGTAGATGTGCAGCCTGAAAAAGTAAAGTTCTCATTGATCAATTTCTTTCAGGATAATTCATAATGGGTATCAGGACAAATTATATATGGGTCAATCATAAACCTATAAAGCGTAGTTATCGAAAATTACGGGAGTAGATATCATGGGACTTGAAGACCTGATGAAAGAAGTATCCAGTGAACTTGAAAGACTTGTGAGTACCAAGACAGTTGTCGGAGATGCCGTAACAATCGGTGATACGACCATCATTCCTGTGACCAAGGTATCCTTTGGTTTCGGAACAGGTGGTGGAGAGGGTAAAAGCAAGAACAACGAAGAAGGTTTTGGCGGTGGTGGTGCAGCAGGCGCAAAGATAGAGCCCGTGGCTTTTATAGTCATATCCAAGGAAGAAACCCGTTTGATGTCTATTTCAGGAAAATCTGATATTGGTGTCCTTCTTGAATCAGTTCCGGGTCTTATAGATAAGATCAAGACCATGAAGGGAAAAAAGGACAAAGTGAACGATAACACTGATACAGCTGATAAAAGTGTAGGATCTGTTGAAATAGAGGTTGAAGGACAGTAAGCAGGAACTTGACAATTGATATACTTAATATGTCTATAGTTTCTCTATACTTTTCCATTCCGTATTTGATCCGGGCATATCATGTTTACTTTAATACAGATTGTACAGGTAGTGGCTCTAGCAATCCTATTGTTGGTGTTGCTTGTTCTTTTCTGTGCTATAGACCTGATAGTGGATCTGAAGAAAAAGGATCAGGATATTTCCGGAAAGATATTGATCAAATGGCTCTTTCTGTCCTATTCCAAAGTTTTCTATCCTGCTGAGCCCGGAAGTTCTGTTTCAAAAAAAGAGAAAGTAAACGGTGAGAAGGAAGAAATGGGTAATTACAGCCATGTTAATGCAGGACATGGGAGGAAGGAGCCTGAAGAAAATATCACAAATGAAGCAAAAAGCACAAAAAACAAAAGAGAATTGAAGGCTAAGGATTTCATTAAGATCTATTATGATATCAAAAACCCTCTCTTAAGGCTTTTCAAAGGCACAATGCGTAATCTGGTATTGAGATGTGGCAGATGTGATGTTGCTTTTGGACTTCCAGACCCTGCAGATACCGGAATGTTGTGCAGTATCCTTTTTGGAGTATTTGGGTCACTGCATCAGTATTGGCAGAATTTTTATTATTTTCTGGAACCCAGGTTCGATGATAAAGTGCTGGACCTGGAATTGATGGCTGATGTGAGGATGCGTATTTACAAATTCATTCCCACATTCCTGAGGTTTGCACTTGATAGGGGTGTGCTCAGAACAGGCTGGTTATTGGTGCGCACCTATAGATGAACACTTTATATGGGCTGTACAGAGGTCCAAGTGTTAAAGTTTAATAACATGCAGTGATGATTAAGACCTGAATGATAAGAGTAAAGTCCCCTTCAAGAATCCACATGGGTCTTATAGATATGAATGCAGAACTTGGAAGAGTGGACGGTGGGGTAGGGATATCTATTGATCATCCTCACGTAGCAATCTCAGCGGAGATTGCTGATGAAATTGAGATAATAGGTAAATCTTTACTCTCCCCGCGCATGGAGGCAGCTGCCAGGGTATTGCTTCCAGAGGGTCAGGGTGTCAGGGTGACCATAGAAGAAGACATGTCTCCTCATGTGGGCTGCGGTTCCGGGACCCAGGCAGCACTTTCTGTTGCAGCTGCGGTGAACAGGCTGTATGACCTTGGTCTGAGTGTGCGGGAGATGGCCATTGCTGTGGAGCGCGGCGGCACTTCTGGTATTGGGGTCGCCTCCTTTGAAAAAGGTGGGTTCATAGTTGATGGTGGGCATAAGTTCGCGGAGAAGGGTTCCTTCTCTCCGTCATCGGCAAGTAAAACACCTCCGGGGCCAGTGCTTTTCAGGGAAGATTTTCCGGATTGGGAAATAGTGGTGGCTTTGCCGGGTGAGGACATGCACATAGGGGCTCATGATGCTCAGGAAGTGGATATATTCAGAAAGGAGTGTCCTATTCCGTTGCATGAGGTGCAGGCCGTAGCCCACATAGTGCTCATGAAAATGATGCCTGCCATCATAGAAAAGGATATTGAGAGTTTCGGGCAGGCGACAAACCGTTTGCAGACCCTGGGGTTCAAGCAAAGGGAAATACGTTTACAACATCAGGCTGTCAGAGACCTGATAGAGCTTTTGCAGGATAGTGGTGCTTATGGTGCAGGCATGAGCTCTTTCGGACCTGTTGTATACGCTTTCACTGACAATCCAGAGGATGCAGCTTACCTAAAGGAAGATGCACAGGCTTTCCTGGACAGCACCATCGGGGGTAATGTCATAATTACCAGAGCCAACAATACTGGTGCTTCTATTTGGGAGGAATGATTTGAAGATAGTTACATGGTTCGGTACGCTGGCAATTTCTGAAGATGGAGGAGTTGAGGAATGCTGCCTGCTGGAGAAAGATGTTGAACAGCTGGCTGAACACATGCTGCTTTCCATGGGAAACGAGGATTTGCCCTCACATGGCCTGGACCTGAGGGAATTGGCACTGAAATGTGGTTTTGTTGAACTTGAAGAAGATTATGATGTGTTGCTTCGGG
Source organism: Methanomethylovorans hollandica DSM 15978 (assembly GCF_000328665.1). Classification (NCBI taxonomy): domain Archaea; kingdom Methanobacteriati; phylum Methanobacteriota; class Methanomicrobia; order Methanosarcinales; family Methanosarcinaceae; genus Methanomethylovorans; species Methanomethylovorans hollandica. Next base: position 58,064 of record NC_019977.1, on the reverse strand, counting down.
AAGTGTCCATAAAAGCGGCAAAGCGTCAGATCTCCATGACAGATACCGATGACAAGCGTATCATCCAGGCAGTTGAGGCCATGGATGACATTGATAAAGCAGCCAATGAGCTCTCTGAAAGGCTTACGGAGTGGTATGGCACATATTTTCCGGAACTGGAGCTTACGGCAGAGTCCATGGCTAGGTTCGTATTAAGGTTTGGCTCCAGGGAAAATGTGCCAGAGGGACATGATATGTTTGCAAAGGCCAGCAGTTCCATGGGTGCGGAACTATCGCTGGTGGAAGAGGACCTTTTACGCAACTTTGCAGCCAGTCTGTGCGGAATATATGACACTCGCAAGCATCTGGAGCAGTATATCATGTCGAATATGGGTGCAGTGGCTCCCAACCTTACAAATATAGCTGGTGCCCCTCTTGGTGCACGGCTTATCAGCTTGGCCGGAGGACTGGATAAGCTTGCGGCATTTCCTTCAAGTACCGTGCAGGTCATCGGCGCGAGCAATGCACTGTTCAAGCACCTTAGGTCACGCGCTCCTTCTCCCAAGCATGGTGTGATCTTCAATCATCCTCTCATCAAGGGTTCACCGTGGTGGCAGAGAGGTAAGATCGCCAGGGCACTGGCAGCGAAGATCAGTCTGGCTGTACGCATGGATGTTTATGGAGGGAAACATGATCCTTCCATAAAGGAAAAACTTGAGCGCAAAGTTGAATCTATTAAGAAAGCTAATCCTGAGGCGCCTAAGAAGCAATCCACAAAGTTCACACAGCCGGGACCGGGCAGAGCAGGCGGCAGGCCTGCCAAGAAGCACCGGGGTCAAAATAAAAGTGGCATGAAAAAAGGCTCTAAAGGCACAGGTGACAGATCGGGAGGCAGACCTGTATGATGATTGAACAATTGTCAGACGGTATCTTTGAAGTGGTCATGGACGACAGGAAGATACTGGCCACACATAACCTCTATCCTGCCCATAGTGTGTATGGTGAAAGGCTTATTGATGTGGATGGGGTGGAATACCGCCAGTGGGATCCTCACAGAAGCAAGCTGGGCGCTATGGTACTCAAGAATTTTGATATTCCCATCGAATATGATTCCCACGTACTATACCTGGGAGCTGCATCGGGCACCACCGTAAGCCATGTTTCGGATATCCTGACTGATGGCCTGGTGTATGCTGTAGAGTTCTCTCCGCGCACTATGCGCGATCTTATCAAACTGTGCGACCAGCGCCCCAACATCATCCCCATACTTGCAGATGCTAATCAGCCCCGCTCCTATGCTCATATCGTGGAAAAGGTGGATGTTATCTTCCAGGACGTAGCCCAGCCCAACCAGGCTGAGATAGCTGCTCTTAACTGCAAACACTTCTTAGAAGAGGACGGACATCTGATGCTTTCCATAAAATCCCGCAGCATCGACACTGTAGCCAGTCCAAAAAAGGTATTCAAGGACGAGGTCAAAAAGCTGGAAAGCGACTTTGGCGTGGAGTTCGAGGTGCTGCAACGCAAAGAGCTCGACCCATTCCACGAGGACCATCTGGGCTTGCTGGCGCGGATGTTCGTGGATGAGGGCGAGAAATAAAAGTATCAAAAGAGGTTGAAAAAGAATTTTATTATTGTGTCATAGATTCTACATTTAAGATTGTTCAGGAGCACTCTAGGCTAAATATCCTTCAATAATTCGCCATATTCTTCAATAGTGAGGTTGATCTCATTCAGAATGACTCTTATGAGAGGCCTTGCAAGTTCTTTGCTTGAATGAAAGGGTATTGTGGTCGTTCTACCATCGGCATGCCTGTAAAATGCATGACTGCCTTTTTGTCTGACCTTTTCAAATCCAAGATTATACAGTATCTTTTCCATTGTTCGGGCATCGACCAATGGCAATCTGCTCATACAGCAACCTCAATTTGCTGAAGGCCTACGAACTCGGGGATCGATTCTTTATCTTCAGGGCTCATTTCTTCAAGGCACAGCTCGATCACTTCTTTTAACCGAACCTGCAATTCATCCAGTGTTTCAGCTTGTGTATGAGCTCCGGGAATTCCCGGGACAATAGCAACATAGCAGCCGGTTTCCACATCTTTCTCTATATATGCAGTGAATTTGCTTATCATCTGGTATCCCACTTTCTATTTGCTTTTTTACTATATATGGGCTAGGTAAAAATTCAATCTTGTGATATCGGCTATCTTTAGCTCAGCAGCCATTTCCAGATGGCTTTTACAAATATTTTCCTGTAATTCATCTTTTTCATCATCAGTAAAGATTGGATTTTTTCCTATTTGGTTTAGCAGACCAAATAATAGGCAATTTATTTGGCTTGCTGGGACAAACTCATAAGATGTATTGACTTTTCTGTGTTTTGAACTTAGAATGTTGATAATAATGATTTTCTGAGGTGAGGTAAAAAGGCTGGAAGGTTGTTTAGATGTGGAGTTCAAGGTATTTTATCAATAGATTGAATGGATTCTTCTATTGTATTCGAGATTTCAGTCCTTCCTTTTTCTTTAGATTTTTCCAATAGTGAATTTAGCATTTGTTTTGAATGCAGAGTTCCTATTTCAAATCTGTTTTTGGCTGCTTTAGTTCCTATAATTTCAATGGCTTCTACTACTAAATAAATCCCATCAAGTTCACTTTCTATTATTCCTTTTCCTAGATTTTCAAGAGTAATTGTAGTTCTCCATATAGCTTCTTCAAATTTGTTCTCTGTTGCTTTAGTTCCTATATTCTGAAGTGAATAAGCAATTTCACTTACGGTTTTTCTAAGTTTATTCTCAACTGCTTTATCTCCTATTTTTTCGAGTGCTGTAGTAGCACTCCATATTGATCTTGTAAGTTTTTTGCAAACTGCTTCATATCCCATTTTTTCGAGTGCTTTGACAGTTCTCCTTACCGCTTCTTCAAGTTGTGTCTCTGCTACATTAATTCCTATTTTCTCAAGTACTTTTGCAGTCCATCCCGCAGTTTTTTCGTGATTATTTTCTACTGCTTTAGTTCCAATTATTTCAAGGTTCTTGATTGCTGCCAAAGTCGAATTTGTGTTTTCTTTTTGAATTGCCGAAATTGCAATATTTTTGATAGAATCTACTATATACCTTGAAAACTCATCTTCCTCTCCCCACTCAAAATGAGATTCTTCTAATATGGACACTGTAGAGTTTGTAATCGCTTTAAGTACATTTCTTACTGTTTCATATTCATTTTTCTCTAGAGCACTATTTATTATATCGATGATAGGCTGAATGGGATCTATTTCAGCTACAACTTCATGATTTTTCAAAGCTGCCAGCACGTTTTCTTTTGTAATCTCTTCTGCCAGCAAATTAATCACAGTTGAAGGTTTCAGCAAATCCAATGTCTTCAGTATATACGGAACCAGACAAATAAAAGCAAAGAATCCCAGGAAATAGACCCAAAAAATAGCAAATTCCATGTTGATGCCTGCAACACCAATATCTATTACCTTCAGCAGTCCAAGCCCGTAGAAAATTACAGCAATATAAATGCAGAGGAGGATCCACATATCAGGGTTTTTTTTGTAAACATCAATTACTCTTGTGGAATATGATTGGGCTGCAAGCTGTACTGCCACGAGGCTTAGAGTTATGACGAGGGCGATGGTTGCTGCAAGACTTTGTACAAGGGCGCTGATAAGGTAGCGCTCGTTGTCGAAGAAACCCATGTTTCTTAATTAAGTGGTGTTATAGTGAGGTCTATTAGGGATTGCAAAATCAGGATTTATTGCTGCAAAGCCGATGAATACTAATAGGAATATTATAAGTAGAAAACTAAAGAGACAAAAATAGAAAAATATACGATTTGACCATGATGGACCTTCAAAAGGTTTTCCAAGATCTTCCAGTGACATCCCACTAATAGACAGTTTCAAGAAATATAACTTTATTGAAATGAATCCATGACTCTTTTTGACAAATACATTGAACGGTCAGTTATTTTAATCCTGAATACCATCTTTCTCTATACACAAAATGGCTAAGATCATGAAAGAATTCACAGTTGTAATAGAGCAGGATGAGGACGGTATATACGTAGCTTCTGTGCCGGAGCTACCGGGTTGTCATACACAGGCCAGGACGCTTGACGAGCTCAGCCAGCGTATCAAAGAGGCAATAGAACTGTATCTTGAAGTAACTTCTGAGAAAGAGCGTGAAAAGCACCTTGATTTTGTAGGCATACAGAAAGTAAGAGTTGGAGTATGACCGAGAAAATACGGCCTGTTCCTGCCAAAAAAGCGATTAAAGCCCTGGAATCACTGGGATTTGTACAGGTGCGCCAGAAAGGCAGCCATCTTTTTATGCAGCATCCCGATGGAAGAACGACTGTCATCCCTATTCACAGTGGTCAGGACCTTGGTAAAGGTATGGTTAAGAAACTGATGGAAGATGTAAGGATCTCCAGAAAAGAATGGCTGGAATTGCTAAGCAGCCTGATTCTGTTTTAATCTCCTTCCAGGTAAAATCCTATGTCCTGGTATTACCTGTGCAGCAAAGAACCGGCCTTTGTAACAATGCCTCTGGCAGAAGCTGTGATATTCTTTTCAGGCTTTTCATTTGTAGGTTTTTACTGCTGCCTTCTTCATGTCTCTCCTTCCCAGGTACCAGGTGAAGATCTCCGAATAAACTATCATACCAATAAGGGTTGACCAGACGAACAGCAGCAAATGGTAGTTATTTATGGGCACATTGCCTTCTGCAAGCACTATGTGCCTGAAAACCAGGAAAGACAGTACAGTATCGGGCATTATGAAAATGCATATGAGAGGCACCATTAAAAGAGCAAGTATGGCAACTGCCGAAGATACATACACCATGAGTACTATCGCCAGCAAAGTGAGGAGGGCGAATATTATAATTGAAATAACGGAATATGCAATATCCATGATATCCTCATAGTTTATTTATCAAAAGACGTGAACAATATTATTAATTTATTAATTATATACTTTCCTTAATAAAAAAAGTACTGCTATAGGTATCAATGCTACAATGCATAACAAACTCAAAAAAGAAGACACAAGGAAGCCTGCAGCCTGTGTTTTTGTAAGTTCCCTGGGTTGCTGCCCGTTTGCAACAGATGTTATCCTGTCAGCTCCATATTCATCAAAGTCTTCAGACGCAACTTTCCTGTCAACGTACATTTCTACAGGGTTCGAGTAAACTGTCATTTCCTTCATCTGCATATCAGTATATTCCATCTTAAATTCAGGCAATGTGTATTCTCCTGCTTCTGTAAACATAATATCATAGCTCTGCAAGGCCGCTTCTCCTGGAGCAAGTTTACCCGACCACTGCAGGTTGCCGCTGACAAGATCAGCTTCCGTGGGCAGATCGTCGTGTACATGGAATTTAACTTCACTCTCACCAATATTCGATACCTGCAAGGCCACAGTAATTATCACTCCTTCCATTGCATATCTGCTACTCACGGTTTTATCAGGCATCACACAGGACCCGTTTACCAGTATCTCTGGTGCAGCAGAAGTTACTTCATACAGATCGCCATTATCCTCCCAGGTGGCAACGGCATTTCCCAATGTGAAATTACCGGGAAAGTTTGGGGTAACAATGTAAGTTACCTCATTCGTAGCATGTGGATCTACTTGCATTTCCCATTCAAGTTTATCTGTATCCTGCAAACTGAAAGACTCGGGTAACCTGTCTGTAATCTTTAATGCTACGGGAATAGTGTTCATATTCTTCAGCTCCAGGCGCACTTTCAGCTGTTCATTTACAGGAACAATAGTTCTTCCAGAAGGACCTTTATTCCCAAGGACCTCCTTGACCATGGAAATATAGGGATCCATAAAGAACTCATTCGTATCGGTTGCATAATATGCATTCCCCGAATAATCCCCTCCTGATACTTCTGTGGTGACTGATATAGACTTGCCTGTTGCAGCTACAGGGATCTCAAGACCCGTGAATAAAGTCACTGTTTGCATTGGTGCCAGTGTTTCCAATGAAATTCTTGGCTCTGTAAACACACCTTCACTGGCCTTATTATCTATTTTTATGTCCCTCAAAGCTAAAGTACCATTGTTGGTAAGTCTCAGAATGCAGGAAACAGGCTCATCGGCCTCAAAAGTATTCTTTGAAGGAGAGATAATTGCCTCTACATTCGGTTTTCCAGGTCTGTAGGTTTCAATGAATGCCTGTGATCTGGCTATGTCGATATAGACCAGCCTGACCATAAATGCATTGTCATATCTTTTGTAGTCCCTCAAAGTAAATACATTCTCATATTTCCCGGATGGAGATACAACAGCAATGTTTACTTCTTTGCTGGAAATGTTTGTTAATGAAAGTGTATATACTCCATCACGGACCACATCTCCCATAGACAACGAAATTTTAGGAGTGGAAAGCATCCATACCTTTTCAAATTCATGTTTATACACAATGAACGAAACTTTGCCTGCATTAATTCCGACTACTTCGATCTTAAGGTCATTGTCATATACTCTCTGGCTGTTGGGACCAGCATCTACATAATAGGCTTTTTTGAAGTCACCATTCTTGTATACAAGGATAACAGCAGATGTTTCTGTAGTGTTCTGGTCAAGGCTATAGATCTTCAGGGTGTATCGTTCAATGCTAGCCTTCTCTCCTGTTCCAAGCTCAAAACTTCCCATATACACCCAGATATCCTCATGCTGGAAATCATATGCACTGGCAGGATAGATCGAAACCAGCAATATTATCATAAAGGAACTGAAAAGGACATGTATCGTTCTTTTCATATCATACCTTCATCTGTTCTTTTTTTACTACCATGGTCAGCAGCCACAGCAATAGGAGAGCAAAGCACATGTATCCTGTAGTCCAGATAAAAGCTTCCAGACCTCGTATACTGTCAAGTGCAAGCCTTGAAACAAGATTAAGTGGTGAGTTGGTGTACAGGTATGATGACATGAACAACAATATCAGTACAAGCGAATAGAACAACTGGGCTGTCCCTCTCTCTTTACACAGGACAGCTATCATGCTCCCTGCAGTTACCAGTATCAGGGATATCATAGTAACTAAAAGCAGTATTTCAGTAAAGTTATTGATCTGTATACCATTAAGTCCCAGCAGTAACATCCACGCCAATGATTGCACAGGTGCGATGGCAGTAACCATCAGTGTTTTCCCTCCCACTACATCAAGCAGGGACACCGGCGAAGCAAGCAACAGCTCCAACGTTTTGCGTTCGAACTCTTCGGTGATCATATCAATAACAAGCCCCCCTGATATGAAAGCCGGAGTGAACATAAGTAATGGCAGAAGTGCCACGTAGATGAACTCCAACTTGCTGGAAGAAGAACCTCTATTACCCCGGATTATCTGGATATCAAGAGGCGTGTAACCATCAAGTCTCATAGTTCTTACACTCCTTACACTTTGCTCGAATTTCTCAAGAGGCTTTTTCAACTGCAGCGAAACGATGGTTGCTTTGAGTTCGGATCTGGGCAGATATATATCCAGATTGATCAGATCATTGCCTTCGGCCGTTTCGTTAGGTATGTTAATGATGGCGTCTATCTCCCTGTCATAGAAATCATTATATGCTACCCCGAAATCTGCATACTGCACAGGTTCCAGATCTCTTATTTCCATTAGCTTGAAAAGTTCTCCCCCGCTGTCTCCAATGACCCCTATCTTTGATTCTTTCATTTGCATGCCTTGCAGAGCCATAGGATCATAGAAGGATGTAAGGCCTACAACGAGGAATACAGAAAAGGAAGCAATGAACAGTTGCACAAGCAAGGAAAGGACGAATGTCTTTTCAAGCAGTAGTGCTTTATATTCCCTCCTGGAGATAGACATGATCTTTTTAGGGTGCACTTTTGCTTCAGCTAAAAAGAAGCCCCCTGATTATGTATGTATTATAAATTGTATGTATTGCAGTTGCCAATAACAGGAAAAACACATAGTATCTGTGGCCTGTAAAATGCATTCCAAGAGAAGTGACCATCGTCGTTGTCACATGTAATAAGAGAGGTATCAGGAGCAATGTACCCATGGTCATTACTGAGCCGAATGCTGAGGAGGCAATGGGTGCAAGAGTGATCACAGATACGAGTTTCTCTCCAAAGAAGAAGCCACCTCCTGCAAGCAATGCAAGTGATCCGGCAGTTTTCAGCTTCACGGGTTTCGATCCCCTTTTCATGATAGTGTAGATACCTATGGATTTTGCTGTTTCCTCCACGAAAGCTGCGAATATTATCATTGTGATCACTGAATAAGGAAGTGGCAGATTGAAGAGCATGACTATCAGCATCAATTGAGCCATGTACACAAAAGGAATGGATACGATACTGAGGGAAAATACAGATCCCAAAGGCGATAACAGAAAGATTTCCACACAATCCATTATTTTTTCGGGTATGGTCTTCTGGCTGAAAAGATCCTCTTCCCTGAAGATAGCCGTACCAAATCCATAGATGCTCAATGCAACAAGATAAAAAGGTAGCGTGGAGAAGATATACTTTCCAAAGCTTATATTTCCCTTTTCAATCAGGTTCACTATGAGCGTCATTGGGGATATGGAGCTCACTGTATGTACATTTGCGAACATCGCAGGAAAGAATACGTATCCTGAAACGATCACTGAGAAGAACACCATGGCAAATGTCAGTTCTTTGAAACTGCGGGAAAATATAGCTGCTATGAAGGATAATGAAAAGAACAGCAACAACACCGGAAATATCACTGCTATCATTGCAAGGGATGTTCTCAATTCCCGAATGTCTGATGGTCTTTCTATGTAAAGGGAGATAATAGATAGCAAAAGCAGAGCAACGAGTATGTACGGCATGCTTTTTCCAAGCACTATATCCCTGCTTTTAAGCGGTGCCACAAGTAGCAGTTCACATCTGCGGTTCGTCCTTTCTTCCATTATACTGGAAGAATAGAACTGGGATACAAAGTATATCGGAAATATGAAAAGGAAAGAGTATAGTATCGCTGTAAAAGGTATGGGTGGAGTGAAATTGGAAGGTGTGGCAATGGTCTGCCTCTCAAATAGTGTTTTAGAATTACTGTTTTCCAGATCTTCCAGTTCCTCAGGTGAGGTAATGGTTGAAGCACGTTTTCCTGCTGTTGAGGTTCTTTTATTTTCTCCGGAGCCATCAGTGTTCTCGTTCCCGGCATCTGATGACTGATCATTCTTCTTAGTAGTACTTCCCAGTACCTGAAAACTCTCAGGCCTTTCAAGGTCATGGATGGTAATCCATATCGTATGGCTGTTATTGATATCGTTGTATGATGAAAGGACAGTTTCTCTGTAATTGATGAATACCTTTTCCAATGCATCTGCAGCTGCAATTGATTTTTTTGTGCCTGAAATATAGGCACGATCATCAACGATAGTTATATCGGCATCCTTGCTGTCTGCAGGCAATACATCGAATCTGCCATCATTGTAGATAATATTGCTCAGTTCCGAAGAAGAAGTGACCACACTGTATATCTTCTGGTCAAGATTCATGCCTGTAAGAGATACTGCATAAGATACGCCTGAGAGCAGCAGTAGCGTGAGCAGGACTGCAACTATAGACCTGCGGCTGAACTTCATTCCCGACCTGATCAATTCCCATTTGGCAACAGTATACCAGCCTGGCATTATAATATATAATAAATTTATTATATTAATATCTATGGAATAATTGTGCTGGCTGATTCATATGAAGAACAGCTACTAGTTGATAATGTCAAGTAATTATATATAATTTAACTTATTATTATATATGTACACATGATAGAAGTTAACGGCTTGAGAAAGGAATACGGTGAATTTGTTGCTGTAGACAGGTTAAGTTTTAATGTGGAAAAAGGAGAGATATTTGGCATTGTAGGTCCCAATGGCGCAGGTAAGACCACTACCCTGAAAATGCTAAGCTGCCTGGTACATCCTACGGCAGGCAGCATACAGATAAAAGATATCGATATATCAGTGAATCCTGTGGGAGTAAAGTCCATAATTGGATTCTTGCCAGAAGAATCTCCCCTCTATGAAAGCATGTATGTGGAAGATTACTTACTCTTCTTCAGTGAACTATATGATGTGGAGAAACATGTTGCCAGAAAAAGGATCAATTCTTTGCTCAAAGACCTTTCACTTAATGCAGCATGCAAACGAATTGGCGATTTTTCCAAAGGTATGCGCCGTAAGGTTGCTATCGCAAGGTCCCTTATCAATGACCCGGAACTTCTTATCTATGATGAACCAGGTTCGGGGCTTGACCCTATGACCTCCAGATTCATAACAGAATACATAAGGTCACTCAAGAAAAACGGAAAGACCATTATTTTCAGTGCACATAACCTATATCAAATGGAGAAGCTATGTGACCGTATTCTCATAATAAAGGATGGAAGACAGGTTATACTGGGCTCATCCGCAGAGATACGTAAGAATCATTCTAAGATACTTTACAGGTTGGAGTTCATAGTCGATGACCATGCTGATCTTTGTATCGAAGGTGTGAAACGTCTGCAGGACAGGTTCGTACTTGTGACAGCAGATATGGGTACCGTCAATGAGATCACAGGACGTGTAGTGAGAAAACGTGGCAGGATAATTGAAATGCGCACTATGGAGCCTGCTTTAGAAGAAGTGTTCCTTGGACTTATGGGAGTAGACCTAACTAGTACAGATGGCTGATGTACCAGCAGAATTAAAAAGTAATTTTGAGAGATGATCAGTTCAAGCCATGACTATTAAATAACAGTGCATATTCTGGTGCTGTTAACTAAATATAGCTAGCTTTTTGTTTCTTAATCCATTAAAAAAAGAGTAGAGCCATTTAGCATTTCAATATAGAGTTTGCAAAGTCTCTGCTGAATAGTCATGGCCACAATAATGACATTTATATCATTGATAGCCAGTGACCACATCATTCTTTCTGTTATTAGAATTCTTATATTTTGGGCAATTCATTAACAAATACAAGAGTTCATACCATACAACTATATTTAAATACCATTATCAAAATTCACATGGACTCTGGGGCATCGATACCCAGGGTCTCTAATGAACTCGCCAATGTAATGCGTGCGCATTCCACCAACCCAAGCCTTGTGGCTCTTAATTTTGCATCATCGATATTGATCACAGGTACGAAACGATAGAACTGGTTGAAAGCTTCAGCAAGCTCCCTTGCATATATGGCCATTGTATGTGGTTTCAACTCCCTTGCACACTGCTCTATGATACTATCAAAAACAGCCATTTTCTTGATCAATTCCACTTCCGTATCCTCTACAAGCATTGAGGGATCGGTATCAAAAGCCTCATTCCATAGCCCTTCTTCATGAGCTTTTTTCAATATACTGCATGCTCTGGCATGTGAATACTGGATGAACGGTGCACCTTGTTTTTCGAAGTCAAGTGCCTCTTTCCAGTTGAACACCGTAGATTTCTCCGGTGACACACGGATAACATCATATCTGACAGCACCAATGCCAACCATCCTGGCTACTTTCTTTTTGAAATCCTCGGGCATCTCCGGCCTGCGCATGTCAACTTCAATAAAAGCCTGTTCTTCCACCTGATCTAACAACTCATCTGCAGAAATGAATTTGCCTCTGCGGGTACTCATGGAACCCTCGGGCAAAGAAACGAACTCAAAGATGACCACTTCTGGTTCAGGTTTTTCCAGAAGATTAAGAGTGGCCTTTAACTGGCCTGAAATTAGTTTGTGATCAGCTCCCAGAATATTGATCATACGGTCAGCTCTTTCGCCTTTCCACTCATGGTATGCCAGATCCCTTGTTGAGTATAGAGAAGTACCATCTGAACGCTGCACCACCAGTTTCTTCTCAAAGCCATAATCCTCCAGATCCAATACAAGAGCTCCGTCATCTACAGTTGTACGACCGGTAGCTTTTATCTCCTCGATCATCCTTTTAACAGCACCGGACCTTACAAAAGTCGATTCATAAGGGAAACTATCATGGTGTATGTTCATGCGTAAAAGAGTTGCTTTGATGCCTTCAAGGGCGAAGGAAACAGCTTCACTAAAGCTTTTAATTGTAGCCTCATCCCCTCTTTCCACCAGCTGCATAAGCCTGTCTATCTCTGCCACCTTTTCGGGATCATCTCCAAGATTCGCGTTGGCCTTAATGTAAACATCTGCTATGGAATGATCAGACTTTTTTGATGTGTCGAACTCAAAATGCGAAAGGGCCCAGGAAACAATAGCTATCTGACGTCCCATATCGTTCACATAGTATTGGGTTTCAACATCATAACCCGCTTTCCTGAGAATCCGTACTAAAGTGTCACCAATGACAGAGTTCCTTATATGGCCCACATGCAATGGACCATTGGGGTTAGCAGAAGTATGTTCAAGAAGGATTCGACCTTCAGAGAAACCTCCTCCAAAAGATGCACCTTCAGTCCTTATTCTTGAAAATGTTTCTTCTATATAGTTCCTGGAAGTGCTTATATTAATATATGGACCCATAGCCCGCATTTCACCGATCAGTGGAAATTTCTTGATATCAGCGGCCTTAACTATTGTTTCTGCTAACTCTTTTGGATTCTTCTTTTCCCTGGATGCGATCCTGAAAGCAACTTTTGAGGCCAGATCCGCATGCCTGGATGACTCAAGGTCAAGGTCTGCAGCTTCTATCCCAAGCTGGAAAAGAGTTTCATTTAATAATGTTTCAACCTGTTCTCTGAAATCCAGATACATAAATACCACCCGCTTTATACACCCGTATTAAACCTTAATATAGCAACCAGACCACCAAAGGCATTCATAAGTTGTGAACCTTCATCAAAGTCAGTTGAAATGAATTCCACCTGAGTGTTCATCTGATCCGCCATCTCAGAAAGTTCGTCCACAATATCCACCTTTTCAATGACTTCCATGGAATAACCACAAACAGGACAAGGTCCAGGGACAAAATTGTCCTCTCCGGGCTTGAAGTCTTTTGTCAGTTTTGCCTCATGGTCCCCATTTGGACATCGGATCGTCAATCGTTCTGCCCTCAGATCTTCAGATATCAGGAGAACTTCCACTGCACCGATGTTGAGATTAGCCCTGACAGACTCTTCTCCGTAAGCTGCTTTACCTGAATCGGAAACCAATTCTGTGAAGAAACGCTGGATAAGTTTTTTTTCGGCAATGAGATCTATATCCGATAATTTTTCGCTTGCTGCGTTGACAAGCTCCGGAAGACCGGATTCATCTGTGTAGGCAACATCAAAAAGACCAAGCATCTTTTTCCTCATCTCATGGTGCAGGAACTCTCCTGATTCAAACTCTTCTTTGGTGGGAGAAGGACCACCTATAAGTATACCTTCGAAATTCTTCTGGTCCACTGCCATGAACACGTCACTTGCAGCATCTCCTATACGTTTGTAGAAATCATGAATAGCAATGAGCCTCAACTGCTGGAATCTATGGGCACTCTGACCACCTTTTCTCTGTTTACCGGGTACAGTGGAAGTTAGGGTTCTATGAGCCTCTATATGCTTTCCCACGAGCAAGCCCACGGCTGCCTCACGCCTATCCAGCACCAGCAGTCCATAGGTCTTTGCATCCTTGAGCATTTCTTCAAGGGGCTCGAGATAAAAACTAGAGTCACAGTGGTACCTGTATGTCACAATTGGCTGAGGAGGTTCTACAATAGTGGTTTCCATATTAGTCTTGTTAGCACCGATATCAACAGCACCTGTAAAGAAAACAATACCATTTTCCGGAACTTCGACATATCTGAGCCTTGCAAGCAAGGACTCTATAGCACCCTGCACATTGTCCTTTGTGATTTTAGACTTAATGTTTGCCGCCTGGCCATGTTCTCCTTTGAGCTGTGAGGTAATATCAGATATTTGCTTGTCGGGGGGAATATATAGAGAAATGAGTTCTGTCCCACGACCTTTCTTGATCCTGAGTTCCTCAAGTTTCTTTTTGAATTCATACTTCTTATGAGCAGATTGTTCTGTCATTTTGTAAATACTCCGTGATAAGATTGAAATCAGATAATATCAATTTAGAATTTGTCTTTATGTAGGTCTAGTGATAAATATAGATTATGACAGGTATTGTTACCAGTCGAAAGATACATAGATGCTATTTGAGAAAAGAAACATAACCATCTCTTGAAAGCAATACTACCCTGCTGATCTCAACATCATCAGCAACTACATAACCCAGATAATCCGCAATTTGCCTGGAGAAATTCAAAACTTCCTCATGTGATGGCATTGCCTCCCTTGGAAGACGATTCCTTGAAAAACCCAGATGCATATAAGCCTTTACCTCCACATAGTCTGGAGAAGCTTTCCTTATTAGATCAGCATAACCTTGTGGTTGGAACATATTAACTCCCTTTATCAGAGTGATGCGTATTACTGTTCTTGTCTCTTTGTTTTTCAATATTTCAAGAGACTCGTTCAGTTTGTTCCATAATTGAGTGGATCTGGGCCGACATACCTTATTATAGGTTTCTTCATTAGGTGCATCCAGGCTCATATAAAGCTGTGAAGGATCTATAAGACGCATCATTTCAGGGTTAGTCCCATTGCTGACCACAAAAGTTGTCAATCCTTGATTTTTGAACTCTTCCACAAGTTCTGGAAGATAAGGATACATTGTAGGCTCGCCTGATAGAGATATGGCAACATGCCTGGGTTCATTGCCCTCTAACCATAGCTCCCTGCGATCAGCATCACCAAAACCTGATATTAACTTTCTCTGAGATTTTATACATGACCCCACTATTTCCGATGGAGAATCCCACTCTTCAGGTGCAGGTGCGTCTACCTCTACAGGACGCCAGCAATGCAAGCATCTCTGGTTGCACATAAGAGTCGGAGTCATCTGGAGACATCTATGGGATTCTATCCCATAGAAGGAAGCTTTGTAGCATTTACCTTCTTCTCTCATTGCCCTGCGAAGCCATAGACACGTCTTCACAGCCGAGTGGTTGCCTGCAAGATTATAACCTTGCTTTTTGAGAAGTGAATGAAGATCTGTAAGATCTGAGAAATTATATTCCTGAGAGGACATTTGAGGTTTAGTTAAGATTTGGAGTATATATAATTTAGTGAATTTACCATGAAAATAAAATAATATGGGGAAAGCCTAGATACATTTTTCCCCAGAAACCAAATATTTAAAATTAAATGTTCAATACTTATGTGCCTTCGCCATTTCCACCATTGCCTGCAGGTTCACTGTGGGTGTCTTGCTGACAATACCACAACCTGGTGCAAGCAATGCGACCCCTGCATCAAGGACTTCCTTTGATTTCTCTTTGATGAACTCAGGTGTCTTGTTCCAGAGCACATTCACAGGATCCAGGTTACCAACTATCAATGCCTTTTTGACTGCATTGACGGCTGTTGCAGGATCTACATTCTGATCGATACTGATGGCGTTCACACCACTGGATTCCATGAGTGCAAGACCAGCTGTGGTATCACCGCAGATGTGGAGTACTGTAGGCACGTTCAGCTCGTTCATGGCATCTACCAGTTTCTTGTGGAATGGTACTACGAACTTCTCATAGAACTCAGCTCCAATCAGCTGGTAACTTGCTGTTGGGTCGATAATGACCATAGTATCAGCACCGTTCTCCACCATCTTCTTTGCGTATGCAACACTGAAAGCTGTGGAGAACTCCATAAGCTTCAAGCCAAGGTTCTCATCTGTAAAGATATTCATGAACCAGTCATCACCGTTCAAATGCTGGGCAAGGGAGAAAGGACCTATCATACTGCCAATGATGGGTAATTCCTTACCGTACTTGTCTGCCAGGATCTTAATAGCCTCACAGACAACGCCTATCCTGCCGTGGTCCAGACTGTAACCTTCCAATTTAGCTATGTCATCAACGCTCTTGACCACATGGCCTACCACAGAAGGCTGTTGTTCCTGTGTACCTGCCTTGATCTGGCAGCCGAAGAACTCAGCTTCAGCAGTGATATCAAAGGGCACACGTACCGCTTCAAAACCTACAACGGTATGACCAGCTTCGCCTAAATTTGCCATGAGCTGGGCATCTTCATTGGCCTGCGGCCAGAATGCGCCACAAGCTTCCATTTGTTCTACGGTACCGGTCTGCGTGACAGAAATAGCTGCCATACGGTCTACGCTCTGCCCTGTTAAAATACGGGCAAGCCTTTCTTTAGGGGTGTAATCGGACATAATCAGTCTCCTCTTTTATATTGATCGTGACAAAAGGGAGAGACTTAAATATATATTTTTTGGTTGCAACATGCATAAATATATATAAGAACAAAAAGGAAAAGTTAGGAAAGGAAATACAAGCACAGCACAATAAAATATATTGTTCTAATTAAAAAAAAGAAAGAAATGAGAATCAATGATTGTAGGCTTTTTTTACAAGAGTTCATAACAATAAACAAAAAGAAAATTGAGTTTTTCTTTTAAAAACCTACATTCCATAGATTGTAAATAATAGAAAAATATAAGTAATACTATCTTAAGACTCAGAAACCGTAAAAAAATGAGATAAGATGCATACAATGAAACTGGCTGTTTTAAAGAAAAACTTCGTTAAATATAGTCAGAATATGATATAAGATGTTTTTTATATTATGCATACCTAGAATATCAAAATAAATATAAGGATGAGCGTTGAAAGTTAAACTAAATAATTTTAAAAAATAAATGTAACTAATTAAGTCCCTTTTTATCTGGGTGTCGACATGAAAAACATGTATAAGTACCTCAAGAGCGCAATTGAAGGCGAAAGCAGGACTGAGAAGCAACATGACCTAAATGTTTTTAAGAAATCAGAAGAACTTGCTTTAAAATATGGGATCAAATATGATGGAAAAAGTTTTGTACCTGATAACCTTGAACTTGCAGATGCGACATTTGAGGCAGGTATAGAACTATTGCATTCTGTAGGTGTGTACTGTAAAAGCACAGAAAAAGTGATTCAGATAGACGAAGAAGATATCCTGACATCTCTCAATGTGATCAATTCTCTAGAGATCGGCAGACTGAAAGAAAAAGTAACTGTTAACCGCAGATATCCTTTATCACCAATTCCCCCCATTATTATTGGTGGACCAATGGGGGGAAGTGTTTCCGAAGAAAACTTCCTTTACATTAACTTAAGTGCAGTACTTGAGAATGTTGTGCAGGGAATCTATAGCGGTTCAATGAAGCAGTTCTGTGGAGAATATGTAAGACCAAAGAGCCCATTGGAGATGTTAGCTGTCCTAAAAGCTGCACGTAATGAAAGACTTGCTACAAAGATCGGAGGGCGTGAAGGGCTTGCATTGATGGGACCCAGCACACCCACACTTCCTACATCATATTTGCTTGTTTCATCTGACGAGCTATACTCAAAATATGACCCTCAGGAAGTCTACATGGATGATCTCAAAATAGACTACGAGACATTGTCCAAATGTATCTTTCACCAAGAGCACGGAAATCATTATATTTCTGGACAGGTACCTGTTTTTGGAGGACCTTGCATTGGTTCGGCTGAAGGACTTGCAATAATAGATGTTGCTGAGACGTTACAGTCAAAAGTGCTCGTACATTCAAGTATACATGCCTCTGGAGCTTCACACGCAGCTACTGGATCTTCCTCTGCAAAAGAGATACTTTGGGCTTCAAATCTCTCCTCACTTGCAATATCAAGGAATATGGACTATTACACTGCGAGATATTATTGGAATGCTGCTGGTATATCTACTGATATGATGTTCTATGAAACTGCTGCTCAGGCTATAGGGGACACTGTATGCGGCAGGGACATGTTACTGGGACCAGTAGGTGCACGTGGTGGAATACCTGATCATTCTTCAGGACTGGAATCAAGGTTCATGGGAGAAATAGCACAAATGGCTACACATTTGTCATTATCTGAAGCCAACAGACTAATCACAAAGATATATTCGAAGTATGAGAACAAATTAATTAATCCTCCAGCAGGAAAGTCTTTTGATAAATGTTATAGAATAAAATCAGAATATGATCTCGAACCTACTGAAGAGTATGAATTAATCTACAGAAAAGTGTCCTATGAGATAATGGGTCATTTCCCCGGAGAAGCTTTTTAAAGTTTATAAATTTTATTCAAACATAGAAAAATTACAGTTAAAGATAGAAATATCAGTTCAAAAAAAAGCCAGCGATTAATTCGCCGGCTTGGTTTTGGAGGCTTAGAACACCAGCCCCAGTCCTTCGAGCTTCTTTCTTGCTCCTTCGTAGACTTTCATGTATTCATCCGTTGGTTCGATTGTCTTGACGTTGTAGCATTCCTGGAACGTCTTGCCAGCAGGTGCTTTAGCATAGTCGTTCTCGTACATCTTGACGAGGTTGTCCAAGATCTTGTTGACCTCTGGGATCTCCATTCCGGCAGTAGCCCTTGCAGTTTCTCCCATCATCCTGGCTTCCATACCTGTGGTCTTGTCAAGTGCAACACCCTTTGCGGCTGCGACACCAGAGAGGATCTCACGTCCGGAAGCAGTGTCTGTGACGGACTGTGCTGCAGCTTCCAGCAGGCACATCTCGGTACATGGACCTGCACATGGGTAGTACTGGTTGCCTGAGAGAATGTTAGTGAACTCACTGATGGTTGCACATGTCCAGCCTGCGATCATGAGGGTTTCTCTGGTGTTGGTGGAACCCCATCTGATGTGGACAGGACCGTCAAGGTGCCAGCTTGCATTGCTCATCACCATTGCGTTGATGTGGGTTGCAATGTCCACAATTGCTGTCTCTTCTACGCCGCCGGCGTAACCACCGAATATGGGCATCTGTTCGTCCATAATGATGTTGCTGTTAGCTTGATAGTGTGCTATTACAGCAATTGCGTCCAGGTCGATCTTGAGCTCATTGAGCTGTGAGACCTCGTGACTGTCACTGCTTTTCATGCCACCGGCACAGTCTGCAGCTATATTTCCCTGAGCGGACAGGGAAGTCTCTGGTCCCTATATGCCCATACCTGGGCGGCCTGCCATAGCACATGCCTGCTTGATAAGCCTGGTTTCTGTCTTGGCTGCAAGTATTTCGTATGGGCTGCCTGGTACAGGTGACTTGCCGCGGATGGACATCATCACACCATCTACAATGGTGTCGACTTCCTTCTCAAGGGCATAGCTCATGTGTATTGGCATGAACATATCTTCGGATATTGGGGAACCAGTTGGGCCACCCTGAATAATAGGTTTCTTCTTGTCGCCGACATTTCTCTTGCTGACACGCACAGCGTCCCTGCCAGTTCCCAGCCTGAAGTCCTCGCCTGAATTCTTAATGGCATCCCAGATCTCGTCTTCAGTATACTTGACGACCCTGTGGGTGTCGGTACAGAAGATACCACATTCAAGAAGTAACTCGAAACCTGCCTTGAACAGTTTCTCCATCATGTCCTTGTCAGTGGGGACGAACTCGCCCTTGAAATCCAGACCATACTTCTGCTTAAGTTCCATTGTCTTGGATGGGAGGACCATAAGATCCCAGTCGTCCTGAGTTATCTTCTCGCCGCTCTTTGCGCGGTCATAGAAATCATAAACATCAAACGATTTTCTGTATGTCATCTACAAACCTCCTTATTTCATGATATCAATGGCTACACGGGCTGCTTCAGCTGCGTTCTCTGCTGTTGCATCAGCACCGATTTCTTTTATCCATTCCTTGGTAACAGGTGCGCCACCGAACATGCACTTTACACTGTCCCTGAGGCCTGCTTCCTTGAGCAGTATGACCACGTCTTTCTGGCCAAGCATGGAGGTTGTCATGAGTGCAGAACCTACGAGGACGACTTTATGTCCCTTGAGTTTGGCTACTTCTTCAACGACAGTCTCGTTAGGTACATCCACACCCAAATCAACGATGGTAAATCCGCTGGCACCCAGCATTGTGGACACTAACCTGTGACCTATGTCGTGAATGTCTCCTTCCTGCACAAAAGTAATTGCGGTACCTGTGCCTTCTCCCGGCTTCTCCTTTGCAAGTTCAGGGGCCAGGATTTCCATTGCGCCGTTCATGGCCTTAGCTGACATCATGATCTGGGGTAAGTAGATCTCAGCTTTCTCAAATTTTTCACCAACAATATTCATACCCAATGCAAGGCCATCGTTGATAGCATCAAATGCAGGAACACCGGCTTCAAGGGCTTCCTTTGCTGCTGCAACGCAACCATTGATGTCCTGTTTGACTATGGTGTCTCTAAGTTTGTCAAGAATTTCTTGTTTACCCATTTAAGTTCCTCCTATTGAAAATCAACTGTACTTTCAGCAATGCCATTACACGCTATGCTAATGGCTTACCTTCAAAACAAGTATTTCTAAGTAAGTCATCCGGCATTAACATTCCGACATGATTATAAATACAATATTTGTCTAAATTAAAAAGAATAAAATGAGATAAGTCGGGCCGTTCCCCTGCACCGCAAGTTCCCGGCCCCGCGACTTAAACTAAGTTATCTCAGCTTACCTCTGAACTTCTCACAGCAGTTGATCTTGATATCAAGCAGCTTTTCGATGTTCATCTTTGCAGCAATTCCCTTGGGGGCACCTGCAACGGATGTTATGACACCGATACCGAGCTCTTCCCTGAGATCTCTCATGACATACTCGTCAGAAAGATCCATTGTGGAAACTCCCAGTTTCTTAGCCACATAGTCCTTTGCATCGTTAAGCCTCATGTTCTTGGAGAATTCCATCCTTGCCACAAGGTCACCAGCTGCCCTGATACCGCTCATACCGGAGGTCATTATGTGAGTGATCGGCATACCCATCGGGTCGCCGACCCCTATCTATATACCATCCACGCCAGCAATTTCCACCATGGCCTTGCTGGCCCTGGAAACTGCATCAATGGTCGGGGTCTCAAGCATTGGGATACCACCCACACCCATACCCATGTTAACATGACATGGTATTGGTGATACCTTCACAGCCTCTTTTACAAAAGTGACTGCCCTGGCGAGGTTCCAGGCTGAGGATTTGCTGGTGTTTGTGTTCACCACAGGTCCGAATACATTGGCACCTGCCTTTGCTGCCAGAGGAGCCTGCTGGTGTGGCCACAGACCTGCGAGTGTGGTGTTATCATACTGCAGCTCACCGTGCATACCCAGTACAAGTTCGCCTGCCATACCCACTTCAATATACATGTCAGGATACTGTTTTCTCAAGGCTTCCACTGCCCTCAGGGTTGCGAACATGTCACCATCGCCGGCTGCACCGGTAGTATCAAAGTTAGCACCATCTGCACCCGCGAACATCATCTTCTGCATGATCCAGACTATGTCTCTGGTCAGATGATCAGCAGCGTGCTCCATAGATGCCTGGGCCTCAGTGATCTTGAATGCCTTCATCAGGTCACCAGGGTTCTCGAAAGGACCATCAGGAGTGTAGTACAGGCCCATGTTAGGCATAGCACCGTAGAACAGAGGTACTATCATGTTCTGCTGGCATACTTCCATTGCCTGCTGTTCCTGTGAGATGACAGGCTTCACTGGCTTATAGCTGTAGTCTATGTGACCAAGTTCCATGGTGTCTGCGCCCATGGCCCTCTCGTGTACCATACACCCTGCAAGCCTGCTTGTGGGGATACCCACACCGCTGTTACCCTGATCACCATCAAGCCTGATGGTGCCTATGTCATGGGTTACTGGTACTTCTTTACCTGGCTCTACACCGACCATTCTGGCAGGCATCATCAGGATCTCGGCCAGCTTGTCCAGCTCATTGCCGGTCAGTGCTGGAATACTTCCCAGGTCTGCAGCATCTGCAGTACCTGCTTCCAGATCGGCTCGGATCTGTTCCTTCGTAAGGAAGATCCTCTTACCGTCTCCCATCCTCAAAGCATATTCTGTCATTTATATCACCTTTAAAGCAGAAGCTCTTTTGCCCTTGTAACGGCTTCGCTTGCATTTTCTGCATAGCAGTCAGCGCCTATCTTATCGGCCCATGTCTGGGTTGCCGGTGCACCGCCTACCATGACCTTGATCTTATCCCTCATGCCCTGTTCCTTGAGCATCTCGATGACATCCTTCTGACCTGCCAGCGTGGTGGTCATCAGAGCGGAAAGACCTATCATCTGGGCGTTGGTTTCCTTGGCCTTGTCAATAAAGTTCTGCAAAGGTACGTCCCTGCCGATGTCATGTACTTCAAAACCTGCAGATTGCAGCATGGTGGACACAATGGACTTGCCAATGTCATGCACGTCACCCTCAACGGTACCGTTGACGATAACGCCCAGTTTCTTGGAAGCTTCTCCCTTAGGCATGTCGGCTTCCAGGAGATTGACGCCTTCCTGCATAGCACCTGCAGCCATCATAACGTGGGGTAAGAACAGTTTACCTCTCTCGAACATGACACCCACTTCGTTCATACCTGCTGCAAGACCCTTTTCTATGATCTCAGCAGGTGCGATACCCTGGCCTTTTGCCTTGCTCACAGCAGCGACCACAACATCCTTTTTACAGGAAATTATAGCATCTGCTAATTCCTTGAACATTTCTTCTTTGCTCATGATTTACCTCTTTCTTGTTATCTTAGAGTGTACCCATTTTTGGGAAAAAGGTGGGCTACCTTTTGATTTTACTATATTGCTTTTTATCGCAATATATAAACTTTATTTTGTGATGGGGTGTATAAGATCCAATGTGCTGCTACAGATTTCAATTTCATCTTCACCAAATAAAAACGAAATACATAGCATCCCAGCATCACTAGGACGCTGGGATATTTACACATTGAACTTATTTTTAATGTATCACTGTTAGAATTTTGATACAAAAGTCCTGGCTTGCCATAAAGCCAAGAGAGCTACTATTACTATCACTACCATCCAAAGGATATCTGCGGCAGGAAGATATGAGTTTGCCCAGTATCCATTATATGCTTCCATTGCGGCTGCACTTTGTACCATTTCAACTCCTCCTCAGACATATACAAGACACACATTAGATGCTCTGATCTTTCCGAAGTCTGTGATCGCATATTTGTGAAGAAGGAAACCCTTTTTGTAGATCCCTTTATCATCAACTTTGCTCTCAAGACCTTTTAACATACCTCCGGAAGCCAGTTCGATAAGATCGAAGTTTATCGAGTCTCTGTAGAAGTCTCCATTGAGGTTATATTCTTTCTGTATCTTCTGTACGATCTCATAATTCCAGTGAGGTTGTTCATCACTGAATAATTCCAGTATTCTGAACTTGATCGGACGATTTCCTGCCATTTCATTCACCTCTTAGAGATTCAAGACCGCTGGTGTCTTCAGAGAACATAGTGAAACTGCCTGCAAGACAGAATGCACCTCCTAGCAACAGGGTCCATGAAGGAATATCCCCGAAGAAGAGGATTATAAAGATCACAGCGAAAAGTCCGTAGAGGTTTCCTATACCCTGTCCTCTTCCAACTCCTATGAGCGGGAAAGATTTGTACCAGGTAACATAGCAATAACCGAATGTTATACCTGCAAATATAAGTACCATCATTGTGAATGGTTCAAATGCAAGCAGAGCGTACTTTATCATCGGGAATCCGGCAATGGACAGAAGTGGTATTGCAATAATCCACCAGATTATATTTTCTCCCAGGAAACGCAGGGTAAGTCCAACATCGGGTTCTGCAACATCCAGACCTTTGCCGGCTATAGCACCTTCAATACCCCAACCTGCTGCCGCCATCAAGCCACCAATATATCCGATCCATGCAACGTTGCCGGCAGCCATTTCTGAAAGCAGTCCGCCACCAAATATCACAAAACCGCCAGTGATGATAAAGAAGATTCCAATTGCTGCTCTCTTACTGATCTTTTCACCGTACCATTGAGATGCAACTATGGAGCCAATTACAGGATACATCAAAGCTGCAACAGCTGCAAAAGCGCCACCTACAAAGCCCATTGCAATGAAAGAACCTAGAATAGCCATAGGTCCACCGAAAAAAGATGCCAAAAAGAACCATTTTGAACAGGGTTTGAATTCCTTGAGAGTCCTCTTCATTTCACCAAACTTACCAAGGACACCATTCCATACCATAAGTGCAATTATAACTGTCAAAGCATTGAATGCCGTGATCAACACAGCAGTTATGATCAAAGCCATACTATCACCGCTTTCAGCAGCGATCTCAACATACATTTGATCAAAAGGATTTAGTGCCCATACAACTGTACCAGGAAGGTACCACAGTCCCCAGAGCACAGCACAGAAAAGAGCCCACATGTATCCATATCTTACTCGTCTTTTATGTTCGAGTTTTCTTAAAGCTTGCAGATCCATATTTTACCTCCTTCTTTTACTGGCAGGTCTATCCGCCAGACTTCATATTGAGATTAGGTCCAATTACTATCATCATAGCTCAGAACTGTATACATAGCTCAGAACTTGATGAAAGGATTGTTTTGATACCATTCCCCTTTTCTTCTCATATTCTACTTCAACCACCCATAGTTGAAGGAGTTGGGGTGTATGGAGAGTACACCCCTTATTTTGGATTTAGACCCCGGATTTAAGGGGGTTAGAACAAAGCTTTAAGCTTTGTTACTGCATCTGCTGCGTTTTCTGCGTAGATGTCTGCACCGATCTTATCTGCCCAATCCTGGGTGACAGGTGCTCCACCGACCATTGTCTTGACACCTGCACGCAGGCCTGCTTCTTTAAGCTGCTCTTCTACCTGTATCTGATTGACCATTGTGGTAGTCATCAGAGCAGAAGTTGCAACTACATTGGGTTTGACTTCAGCGGTTTTACTGACTATGTCTTTGACTGCAATGTCCCTTCCAATGTCTACAACCTTGAAGCCTGCGATCTTCAGCATAGTAGCTACTATGTCCTTACCGATTGTGTGAATGTCACCCTCAATGGTACAAATCATGACCGTACCCTTGTTTTCGGCCTCTGAACCCATCTTTTCCAGTGCTGGAGTCAGTATTTTTACACCTGCGCTCATTGCTTCGGATGCAGCAATGACGTGTGGCAGGAACACAACGCCTGCTTCGAACTGATCGCCTACTTCTGTCATTGCAGCAGTGAAACCTTCCTGAATGAGCTCTGCTGGATTGATCCCTGCTTTAAGGGATTCATTAGCTACTTCCTCGGCTGCCTCTTCATCAAAGTCAAGGATTGCTGCTTTTGCTTTTGCAATAATTTCTGCTTTTGTTGCCATTGATAATCCTCCATTTAAATTCTTATGAGATCACAGGTTGTCCCTGAATGCCTTATCTGCCTTGTCTACGATAGCCTTCATATCCTTAAGCAGATCTGCATCTATTGGTGTGACCTCGTGGTTCTTCATTACATCAACTACCTTTTCGTGGGCCACTGTTGCAATATCCTTTGAACCGGCCGCCACCCAGTCTCCGTACATCAGCCTGTTGATAAGCGTTGGGCTGGATGGGAGATCTATGTTCTTTCTTGTGGTCTTGTGTGCAAGGAAGTTGTTTCCAATTCCTACCTGCTGGATAGCTTCCACCGAAAGCGTCTCCTCAGATACTGGAATACCCTGCATTGCCTTCTTTGTCATGGAGATCATATCGTTGTCAAAGACAAGCTGTTCCATTGAGAAAGTCATACCGAGTTCAAGCATACCTGAACCATACAGAGTGTTTGCACCGGACAGGGCTGGCAACAACGTTGTCATGGTCTTCTCGTGACCTGCCTGACCGTCTGGTATCTTGGAATCGGACTACGAGCCTGCTACATATGTGGGTAGACCATAGTATTGTCCCAGTTTTGCTACTCCAGCACTGATAAGCGCAAGCTCTGGAGAACCTACTGGTGCTGTACCTTTCTTCAGATCGAATGTGGTTGTAGAACTACCGTACCATACAGAAGCTCCTGGTTGAGTGAGTTGAGCCAGTACGATACCTGAAAGAACCTCTGCATTGTGGGTTACCAGTGTGCCTGCAAGATGAACAGGGGATGAACCGCCAGCCATTGCCATACTCAGCACGTTGACAGGCATGCCGAACTTTGCACCCTTCATGATGACCTGACATGCGTTGGAGCTGAGCTCAAGTGGGCTTGTTGGACAAACCAGCATTGAGAAAAGAGGCTTCTTGCGGAACTCCTCGTCATCTCCACCATAGTATGCCTTTACGATATCTCTGTAATATTCTACATGTTCACCGACAGGGTCTATGTGGTGGAAGTGCTTTGTGGTGTTCATCAGAGGAGTAAGTGTCTCGTGAACATCCTGCATTCCCTTGCCTGCCCAATCCCTGGCGGAAACTGCAAGTGAGTAATAGTCTATGTTCTCTGCCCAGTCCACAAGCTTTGCAGTTGCTGCAACATCAGCTTCTGTGGAGTCAACTGTTTCGTACTGTCCTGGTGCTTTGTAGTTGCACATCTTGACACCAGTACCGAAACATGTCCAATGAACCTTACCTTTATGCTCCTGTACTACTTTTTTCTTTGGGTCGCGTCCATATAGTGTAAACCTGGATGGACAGTCCAGAAGTGCTCTGTTAACAACATACTCAGGGATCTTGACAATTTGTGTCGTCTCGTCTACCTGGCATCCGGCTTTCTTGAAAACAGCCCTTGCATCAGCATCTGATACCTGGATACCTGGGTTCATAAATACATCCATGGTGGCGTAGTGAATTGCTCTCAGATCTTCGCTAGAGAACAATTCCAACTTCACACCGTCCAGCATTTTCCTGCCTGGATAATAGTGGTTTACCATATTCTTTCCTCCTTACTTCAGTCATGCATGCCAAACATTGAGTATCTGAGCGTACAATTGTGGCTTGCATTGATCCTTACCCAGGGCTTCTCTTTTCTCGTATATATATTTTTCTCCAAACTCGCCTATATATATATTTTGGTAAGAGAAAAATAGAACACCCTATTTAAAGATTACGGGGAGAGAATGGATAACTACACACGTATAAAATGTATTAAAAAAGACATGTATGCTTTATAGCTATTGATGTTCGTACAAAAGTACATTTAATGGAATTACACTACTATAAATAATTATTGCTTCCAACTTAAATAAGTCCTTTATTTAAGGAAAAAGAAAAGTCCAATAAAAAGCCTCTGCCTATTGTTTTTATGTCCCCTCATCAAAAAAGTCAGTAAATAACTTATATTAATTTCTTAGTTTCTTCATAAAAGTTTAAGGTCCTGTGCGCAGGGGACTGTAGGAATTATATAAATATAGTAGCCCTTATCTGTTTCATGAAACAATATGTAAAAAATTTAATTTGCCGATTCATTCAAGGATAATCTGGATACTCCAATCAGAACTTCTCTCCCACCCCATTTTCCCACAAAGAACTTAGTGTCTGCAGATAAGAATTTATGATTACTGTTCATAAGAGGTACATAACATCTTGAAGAATTGCCTGAAATCAGTCCCTCTAGATCAATACTCTCAAGTACTTCCTTTTCTTTGCCCGGAGGGAACAGTTCCAGGAAATCCATTTTAGAGAGATCCTTTTTGGAGTACTGCAAATATTTCTGCAAAGCATGATTTGTATGGATGATCAAGCCACCCATGTCCATTATGAATATAAGGTCATCCATAGTATCAAAAAGATCTTGCAGTCCATGATCCTTCTTTATCAAAGTGCCTTCTTTGAAACGGGTTACGATCATTCCCAACTGACTTGCAATAGTATCAATAACATTTCTGGAATTAGCAGGTATTTCCAGTTCTCTATGTGAACCGAGTATCATTGCAGCAACAATCTTGTCATTATAGTGTACCGGTATGAAACCCATTGCCTGCAAGCCTTCATAATCAAAATCTTCCTTGATCATTGCACTTATCTCAGAGAAATACTTATAAACAGGATAACCGGTAGTGAAAAGTCTTGCTTGGATAGTATTAACAC
This sequence comes from Methanomethylovorans hollandica DSM 15978, assembly GCF_000328665.1. Lineage (NCBI taxonomy): Archaea > Methanobacteriati > Methanobacteriota > Methanomicrobia > Methanosarcinales > Methanosarcinaceae > Methanomethylovorans > Methanomethylovorans hollandica. Next base: position 30,259 of record NC_019977.1, on the reverse strand, counting down.
CAAAATATCTGATACTATCCGCGAACTTTTCAGACAGGCCCCGGTAAGCTATAAGCTCAAGATCTCCTTTTGAACCATCCAATAAGTATATAGCTCCGCAATCCACAGCTTTGATCTGCAGAACAAAATCCAGTATTTTTTCAAATATATCCTGAAGATTATCACCTGGGCTTAAGACATCATCAAAATCATACTCTATCCGAACAAAGTTATTTGCCTGCTTGCGCTCGGTGATATCAACGACTATTCCCTGCAGAAAATCAATATCTCCATTTTGACCATGATGGATCATTGTTCTTTCATCTACCCACCTTACTTCACCTGATCGGGTAAGGATCCTGTATTCCTGGCTGAAATCAGAATATCCTTCTTTATAACATCTACCTACCTGTGCACGCACTTTTTCGAGATCTGCAGGATGGATGATGTCACCATATATCATTTTACCTGAAAGGAAATCTTCTACCAAATAGCCAAAACGTTCAATGTTCTTTGAAACAAATTTAACTGGCCAATCTTTTTCAGGACTCCACATAAAGACAACTGCAGGGCTGTCATTTATCACTGATTCGAGTACTTTGAGTATCCTGCGGGTCTCAAGGATTTGTTCATCAGCAAACTTACGCTGTATAATTTTCCACATTCCATCAAAAAGCAGCGTTATCTGTCTTACATCCGAACTGTCATATTCTTGTGATTTATTGGCCACAGCAGCAACAGCAACTACCTGATCTCCATCCATCACCGGCACATTTATATAACGATTGACTTTACCCTCAAGTTCAGGTTTTATTCCTTTTGTAAGACCAGATCCAGATGGATTATTATTCACAATAGGTTCTCTTTCCCTTATCGCTTCTCCCCACATGCCTGTGGAATTTACAGGACATCTCCAGGCCTTTTTATCATGATTTTTTTTCTGTGTAGGCCATTCATACATTTCAAGGATATTATCTGCTTTCAGCAGACCAAGATAACCTACCTGACTATGTGTTAGTTTTACAGCTTCCTCTATTGTAAATTCAGCGATTTCTGAAATAGAGGAATTCCCCCTTTGATACAATTCAAGAAGTGCTTCCAGACGTGCTTCGTTTAGATGTATCTTTTCTGCAGTTTCTTGAATGTCACTTACATCCTGGATAAGTCCAAGTCCTCCTATCAGGTAACCATCCTCAGACATTATAGGAGAAAATTCTGCTTTTATAATAGATCTCTTTCCGGCAGGGGAGATATATTCGCCTTCATAGCGACCCGACTCACCCAAAAAAACCAGATCAATAGCAGCTTTTAAAGGTCCTTCTTCTACATATTTGAGTACACTAAGACCATTTATCTTACTTTTAGGATCCGCTATAATTTTTGCACAGACGCTATTACAGTTAATGATCGCGCCGTTCTCATCAAAACAAAGAATACCCAGAGGAGAACGTTCAAAGATAAGACGATATTTCCTTTCCAGATCTCTGAAAGTGTTTTCTGCCTTTTCTTTTTCGGTATTGTCAATTATTATACCCTGATAACGTGAAATATTTCCATTACCATCCCTCTTTAAAAGAGATCTTTCGGTTACATATCTCACTTCCCCGGATTTGGAAAGTATTCTGTAGACTAGAGTAAAGTAAGAGGTATTACCCTTTTTAACCAGTTTTTTGACCTCTGAGTTAATCTTTACATAATCTTCCGGATGAATAATATCAGCATAATTGATTTTTCCAGACATAAGATCTTCAGGAGTGTATCCTAACTGTGTGATATTTTCTGAAACCCACTCAACATGCCATCTTTCGTCCACTTTCCAAATGAAAGATATCACCGGACTTACTTTATGAAGAGCTTCAAGCTTTTTTATTGTATCGGGGTCCTCTGGTAAATAGTACTCTGCACGTTTTTTTTCATATTCAGAAACTGTTGTAATTTTGGAAATTATGATCACCTCTGAGGACCAATATTTTACCAAATATCATGTGAAATAAGAATTCATGAGTATATGCTTTTTTTAATGGAAATAACTCTATTATCAAGTTAAAAAACTAGAAACTACATATTTAAAGGTATTCGTAGGAGTATAATTCAAATACTTAAATATTTTTTGTTTTTACAAAAAGTATGGGCAGCTCAAAAACAAAATATGAAAAATAACCAGTATCATTCTAGCTCTTTTTTTCAGAACTGAAAATGATTTTACAGCAGCTCATCAAAAAATATAAATACATGATTGTTTAACAGTTTTAGCACAGCGTGAAGAACATTAATTAGTAGTGGTTTGAACCCCAAAATGGGTAAATATATATAGCAAATATGGACTATGCTTTTTACACACGAGCAAAGTGAGTGTGCAGTTCACGCATCTGCATAAGAATATATATGAGGTTCTAATGACTTTAATGTCCATAATTGCCTGCAGAATCTTTGAGGATGAGATCGTACACCTCATCAAGAACGACTCTCAGATCACCAGAATTCTAGTTGTAGACAGCTTGGATGCCGCAGGCATTCTAAGGAAATTATCTGAAAATAATATAGACCATACAGTTTGTTCACCAAATGACATAGAGGACTTAATGCATAATGAACAAGATACAAATGATACAAATTATTGTATTCTTGTGAATATCCTTGGTTTTTCCCTTGATGCATCTCCTCAATTACTCAAAGAAAGCGTGTATAAAGAGATCAGCATCATGTCCGTGTATGCCGACACTATCCTAGTATTCTATGGTTTGTGTGGGAATGTACTGGGCAATCTAAACAGAGACTTTGCACATCTTTCTTGTCCTGTGCACATTCTAAGAGAAGAAGATGGAGAGATAATCGATGACTGTATAGGCGCTTCCCTTGGAGGAAGAGAACCATATCTTAAAGCTCTAAAAGAAACCGGTGGAGAAGGCGTATATTTCCTTACGCCCATGGGTGCAGCTTTCTGGAAGGAGATGGCTGTAATTGCCCGTCTTACGAACGACCCTGATAACACTGTCATGACCAAGATAGTTTTCGATTACGCAGGATACAAGAATGTAGGTAAGATCAATACAGGTCTTGTTTACGAGGAGAGTTTTGATGCAAAGGTGGAAGAGTTTGCTCAAGCATTTGATTTCCGAATAGTCGATATGCAAGGCACTATCAGGATCGCAGAACAGTCATATCAGCGGGCAAAAGATTCTATAACAAAAAAGAGGGCAGACTTGAATGAGATATAGTCTGGGAATAGATGCCGGAGGAACATATACTGATGCAGTTCTTCTTAACAGTGATGATGGCAGGGTCTTGCAGGCAAACAAAGCATTGACAACATACCCTGACCTGATATTTGGAATACGTGAAGCTTTGGACGGTCTTGATCAAAAACTACTTTCTGACGTGAGGTTGGCATGTGTTTCAACAACTCTTGCAACAAACACGATACTTGAAAATACGGGTTATCCGGCAGGTCTAATACTGATAGGAAAAACGGGTATACCCACTGATAGGAAAATAGAGTACAGTATCCAGATAAGAGGAGGGCACAACAGTGCTGGCAATGAAGTTGAGCCCCTGGATATCCAGCCAGTAGAGGAGTTCATTCTGAAAGTAAAGAACAAGGTCTCAGCTTTTGCTGTATCTTCCTATTTTAGTGTCCGTAATCCGGAACATGAGTTGCAGGTAAAGGAAAGTGTTATGCAGCTTACAGGCCTTCCGGTTGTGTGTGGACACGAACTATCTCAGGACCTGGGAGTTTATGAAAGAGGTGTGACTGCTTATCTTAATGCACAGCTGATACCTCTCACTAATCAATTTATGCAGGCTGTAACTTCCGAGATCAAAAAGAGGAACATTGAAGCAAAACTAATGATGCTCAAATGTGACGGATCAATGGTGAGCATCGAGGAAGCACTTAAAAAACCTATTCAATCCATTTTTTCTGGCCCTGCAGCTAGTTTATTGGGCGCGTCTCATCTTTCAGGTTTTGAAACCTGTGCAGTGGTCGATGTAGGTGGAACAAGCACTGATGTTTCTGTGATGCACGAAGGCCTTCCTGAAATCTCTGATCTGGGAGCAGTTGTAGGGAAGTGGCAGACAAAAGTAAAGGCCCTCAGAATGGAAACTTCCGCTATCGGAGGAGATAGCCACGTCTGGATACTTAACCATGAGATACATATAGGACCGCGCAGGGTCATACCCTTATGTTTAGCGGCATTGAAGTATCCGGAGATCAAGGAAAAACTGATGATGCAGCAAAATATCCTACGCAATCAAATAGGGGAAAATATACAACCAACGAAGTTTTTCATGAGAAGCGGAAAGATACCTGATGAACTGAGCCCTGAAGAAAAGGACTTGTTCGACCGCCTCAGTGATGTCCCCTATAAAGTGAGTGACATCTACTGGAACGAAAATAGAATGCCAAGTCCTATGACCATGGATATGCTCATCCAGAAAAGGTTAGTAAGGACCATAGGCTTTACACCTACTGATGCTCTTCATGTTCTGGGAGAATATCAAAAGTGGGATGTAGAAGCAGCACATATAGGCTCTGAAGTTTTGTCCAGGTTTGCAGGCATGGAAAAGATGGAACTCTGTTCCAGGGTAAAGGAACAAGTAACAAGCAATATAGCCCTTAACCTTGCTGCTTTTTTGCTGGAAGATGTGGATAGGAAAGAAATAAAGAAGATGATTAGTGGTAAATTCTTTGCAAGTATCAAGGTCAAAATGCCAGTTGTATTGCTGGGAGGGCCTGTAACTGCTTACAAGGATGGTCTCGGTAAATATTTCGACTCTCTTATCGTTGTTCCGGAACATGCAGATGTGGGCAATGCAATTGGAGCACTTGCAGCTAAAGGTATTAAAAGGCTGGAAGTGCTTGTAAAAGCTTCTTTATCAGAATCTAAATATAATGCTAAACCTAAATCTTATATTGTTTTCTATCCAGGTGGGAGAAAAGAGTTTTCATCCTATGCTGAAGCATTAAATCATGCAGAGAATATCGGTTCTGAACTTGTGATGGATTATATGTCATCATCTTGTCTGGACCTTACTGGAGTAAAGATTAATATAAGCCGTAACGACATAAGTTTGGAAGAAGGCACCACACCTCTGGAAACAAGGCTGAGTTTCCTTGGTATAGGGCAGTAAAGGGTAAATAAAGGTTATTTAATGTGTGGATTTGAACACATCAAACTATAGAATAGTAGAGAGGGAAAATATGCAATATAGTCTGGGCATTGATGCAGGTGGCACTTATACAGATGCAGTGATCATAAGGAACTCTGACAAGAAAGTTATGGCTTCATACAAAGCCCTTACTACTTATCCTGAATTGCTTGAGGGCATCGAGAACGCTATAGATGGCCTGGACCCTCAATACCTGAAAGATATAAAGCTCGTCTCAGTATCCACGACCTTAGCAACTAATACAATACTTGAGCGAACAGGCTATCCGGTAGGTCTTATCCTTGTGGGTAATTATCTGGTACCCCAAGACACGTCTGTCCAGGAATATGTGATGGTCAGAGGAGGACATACTGCTACCGGAGCTGAAGCAGATGCTCTTGATATAGAGGCAGTAACAGAATTTGTGAACAGGGTGAAGGATAATGTATCCGCTTTTGCAGTTTCTTCATACTTCAGTGTGCGTAACCCTGAACATGAATTGCAGATTAAAGATCACATAGTAAAAGCAACAGGGATGCCTGTGGTATGCGGACATGAGCTCTCGCAGGACCTGGGAGCCTATGACAGAGGTATTACAGCCTATCTTAACGCCCAGCTCATACCCATTGCCCGTCAGTTCATCGATGCAATTGTATCTGATATTGAGAGAAGAGGTATCAACGCAAAGCTCATGATGCTGAAATGTGATGGTTCGTTAATAAATATCAAAGAAGCCATCCAGAAACCTATAGAGTCCATTTTTACAGGTCCTGCAGCAAGCCTTGTAGGAGCTTCCTTCCTGTCCGAGAGGGACACATGTGCAGTGATAGATGTGGGCGGTACAAGTACTGATGTTTCTCTCTTGTATAAAGGACTGCCCGAACTCTGCGAAGATGGTGCTAAAGTAGGTGGCTGGAATACAAAAGTTAAAGCTATCCGGATGGAAACATCTGCCATGGGGGGGGATAGTCACGTATGGATAAAGAACAGGAAGATAAACATCGGGCCGCGCAGGGTAATACCTCTGTGTGTGGCTGCTGTTCAGTATCCGGGTTTCAAGGAAACACTGAAAATGGGACGCACTCCTGCACGTGTGGAACTCGGAGAGAACGTGCAACCGACCAAGTTCTTCGTACGCACAGGAAAAGAGCCGGTAAAACTCAGTTCGTATGAACAGGATATACTTAGTACAATAGGTAATGAACCGGTATCAATAAGCGATATTTATTGGAAGTTCGGTCGTCCTGTATCAGTAGAACATCTGGATTACCTTATTAAGAAAAGGCTTATACAAGCCATTGGGTTCACACCCACAGATGCACTGCATATATTGGATGATTACAATGAATGGGATAAGGAAGCTTCGTTCATAGGTGCAACTATTATGTCAAGGCTTGTACAAATGAACGAGCAGGAACTTGCTGAGCATATAAAGAAAGAAGTTGCCTACAACATGGCCTTGAACCTGATGTCCTACATGCTTAAAGGAGTTAACGGAAAAGAGATAGAAAAAATACTCAGAGGTGAGTTCTTCTCTAAGTTCAGGCTTTCTGTACCTGTTGTATTGTTGGGTGGACCGGTGAGGGCCTATGTGCAGCAGATGCAGAGCATCATCGATGCAGAGATAATATTACCACCTTTTGCAGAAGTCGGTAACGCTGTAGGTGCATTGGTAGGACAGGGTGTCAAGAGAATACAAATTCTCATCAAAGCTGTATTCAGGGAGAAACAAAGATTTTTCCTTGTGTTCACTCCCGGAGGATTTGAGGAGTTTTCGACTCATGGAGAAGCTCTTAAGTATGCTGAACATGTAGGAGAAAATCTGGTCATGGATTATATGAGAGAAGCTGATATGGACTGGAACGATGTGAGAATAGATATGTCCAGGGAAGATATAAATCTACATGAAGGAAGCCCTGTCCCCATTGAAACAAAACTTGTGTTCATGGGAGTGGGAAGTCTGAAGGTTGGTAAGAAATCCTGATCCTTTTTTTATTTTTGATTAAGGAAGATAACCACAAAATATAAATATCAAATAAAGCGATTACATTTGATTAAATGGAAACCGGATCATGTTGATCAAATGGACTCTAAATCCGTTCAGCCGGGTTAAATTCCCGGGGTTTCCGCCATCTTTTGTTCTATTGACATGTATTTTCTTTTTCTTGCCTTTATCACTTGGCAACTTTATTTTTTTTAGCTTATTGCAGAAAATATAAATAGTGCTTTTTTTAAGCGACAAATATATCTAATGGTTTGTGAAACTTGAAAGTAAGTCGCTATAAACAAATGAATCAGGTGAATGGAATGATGCTGAACAAAGATAAGAATTGGATATTGCAGTACATGGGCTTATAGAAAATCCTTAAAAGATCGTAGCGTATAATGGAGCTGAAAGCATGAAAAAAAAATTAATAGAGTCCTTACTTAATGATACCGATATGTGGGTATCAAGAACCGGATTGCTTCATAGCATACGGGATTTAAATGTATCTCAACGTTTTGTTCATATAGTTACTGGCTGTGGAGAGACTTTTGATATAAGAAATTCAAGGTCCAGTCGCTCGGCACGAGCTCTAAGACTTAGGAAATTCAAAAAACCCTGCAAACAGTGCCGGGTTTCTGATCTAAAGATCAATGAATTTCTCCAGAAGACATCCAAAGAGATCAGGACAAAACATGTAAGAGTAACTGAAATTCCATCTAATTCTATAAATATACCTACTCCGGTACATGCTGAAAAACCTGTAGTTCCACTTTCTCATATCCCTCATAGTCAACCTCAAAAAGTATCCTCGATACATGTCAAGGAAAAAACGGAAAACAAGGTTGAAAGAAAAATTACGAGCTTGCCTAAGAAACCTGCAGCTTCCAGCTCAAAAGCAAAAGATCCAGGTTTTACCCAGAGCCAGAAGGACAGAATAGTATCGCTGCTGGGACCGGATGAAATGATCTCTTTTTCTAAGGAAAAGCGTTCATTCCAGCAACTTGAAGCTGAACTGATAAACAAAAGAAAAGATGACCTGCGTAAAGTATATGAAGACAGCAGGGAAAACCTTCTTGGAAAACTTGAACGTCAGATCACCGATTTTTTTGTAGAAAGGGGTTTCATGGAAATAAAATCCCCTATTCTGATACCCTTTGAATACATGGAAAGAATGGGAGTTGGTGAAGATACAAAACTTTCCCAGCAGATCTTCCGGGTGGGTGAGAATATGTGTCTACGCCCCATGCTTGCACCTGGGCTTTACAATTACCTTTACAAGTTTGATAACATTCTTCCTGACCCCATACGTATATTCGAGATCGGACCCTGTTACAGAAAAGAATCCGATGGTAAAAGCCACCTTGAAGAGTTTACAATGCTCAATTTCTGCCAGATGGGATCAAAATGTACGCGAGAAACCCTGATCCTTCTTATTGAAGATTTCCTTGATTCCCTGAACATAGAGCATGAAATCGTTTCTGATAACTGTATGGTATATGGTGAAACCATAGACGTGCTCCACAAGGACATGGAACTCTCCTCTGCAGTGGTAGGACCAATTCCTCAGGACATAGATTGGGGGATAAACAAACCTTGGATAGGGGCTGGATTCGGACTGGAAAGATTGCTCAAGGTCACGTATAATTTCAAGACCATTAAAAGGGCAGCTCGTTGTGAGAACTACTACAATGGCATCAGTACGAACCTGTGAGGGGATCTCAATGTTCACTAATATGGACAAAAATGACCTTGATGCATATGCACTAAAGGTCATAAATAGAATAGAAATACCTGAAGATGAACTTCGGGAAATGCTTTTGATTACGGACAGTACAGAACTTGAAAAGCTTCATTATGTAGCAAGGAAAGTTAGAGATCACTATTTCGGGAACAAGGTGTTCCTCTACAGTTTCGTCTACTTTTCCACACACTGTAAGAACAGGTGTGCATTCTGTTACTACAACACAATGAACAAGATCAACAGGTACCGGCTGGAACTTGAAGATATCCGTAATATATGCAGGAAACTTAAAGGAGAACAGATCCACATGGTGGACCTCACCATGGGGGAAGACCCGTACTTTCATGAAAATCCTAGACAATTCGCTAAGGTCATAGATATAGTCAAAGAGGAACTCGGTCTTCCAGTCATGATATCCCCAGGGGTGCTGGATGACAAAACACTGAAAATGCTGCGGGAGCATGGTGCTAACTTCTTAGCCTTGTATCAGGAAACTTATGATCAAGAACTCTATGAGAAGCTGAGAGTCGGGCAATCCTTCTCAGACCGGATGCATGCCCGTGAATTTGCTCAGACGATAGGTTACTGTGTTGAGGATGGGCTGCTCACAGGTGTGGGTAATGATGTCGAATCAACACTAATTTCTCTGAGGAGCATGGCAAAAGAGAATCCTCAGATGGTCCGGGTGATGACCTTCATTCCCCAGGAAGGAACCCCTCTTGAGAAAAAAGTGCAGGAATCAAACCTGTCAGAACTCAAGATAATATCAGTATTAAGGCTGATGTTCCCAGATAGACTTATACCTGCATCTCTTGACGTAGAAGGCATTGAAGGTATGGTATACCGCTTAAATGCAGGTGCTAATGTGGTAACATCTATAATTCCTTCAGATTCTCCACTTGAGGGTGTGGCAAACTATGACCGCAAACATGAAGAGAGAAAGAGGGACCCTAAGAGCGTGGTAGAAAAGCTCAGGACCATGGGAATGGAACCAGCTGCACAATCAGATTTCAACAATTTACTAGGATAGGAGTGGTGGCATGAAACAAATATGTTTGATCGGAGGTAAGCTGCAGGGTTTCGAGGTAGCATACCATGCCAGAAAAGCAGGCATTAGAGTTGTATTGATAGACAGGAATAAAAATGCGTTCATAAAGGATCTGGTTGATACGTTCCATTGTTTTGACATTGTGGAGCAACCTGAAAGGCTCATAGAGATATCAGCAGCTGTCGATGCCATGATCCCTGTAAACGAAAATTTCGATACTATCGATTTCCTTGAGACCATAAAGGATAGGCTTCATTGTTCTTTGCTCTTTGATTTTGATGCATACAGGATAAGCAGGGATAAGAACACATCGAAAAAATACTTCAGATCCATAGGTATTCCAACACCTACAGATAAACCCACTCATCCACCATATTTTGTAAAACCTTCCTGCATGAGCAGCAGCATTGGTACAGCCATAATCTATGATGATGAAGGCCTGAAAGGTCTTGACCCTACCATGCTCATAGAAGAATATGTGGAAGGAGATGTGTTGTCTCTTGAAGTTGTAGGAGATGGAGAACATTTTGCGGTGGTAAAGGAAACAAAGATCCATATTGATGATACCCACGATTGCCATATGGTAACACCTGTCAGTCACAATCCTGAACTAAGGAGGATCACCTATGAACTTGCACGCAATCTTAAGCTCAAGGGTATCATGGACGTGGAAGCAATTTACAGTCCTCAGGGACTGAAAGTGCTAGAAATAGACGCCAGGTTCCCCAGCCAGACACCTACAGCTGTCTATCATTCTTCAGGAGTTAATCTTCTGGAACTACTTATGCAGGCTTTTACAGAAGGTGTACAGGAGATAGTCCAGGCACCAGAGGGTAATTACTGCATATATGAGCACCTTATCCTCAAGGATGGAAAATTGTCACCTGTTGGTGAGCACATTCTGTCAATGGGAAACAATTACAGGCCGATCCATGAATCGGAAAGTATAGAGATATTCCAGCGTGATGGAGAACATAAGGCATTTACAGTTATAACCTGGGGTGGAGACCAGGAAAAAGCTGAAACGAACAGAAAAAAGGCACACGAAATGATACTTAGTACGCCAGAACAGGAGGTACCATAATGGCATTGCTCACACCCGAAGACCTTGATAATCTCTCTGCTCAATTTGAAGAGAGTGAGTCTACCATTGAAAGAGTTACAGGAACCAGACTTACAGATATCTGCAAAGAACTCTATGGAAAAGACCTGGGATCGGAAAAGGTTGGTATAATACCCATAACCGCAGGTAATGGAATCATAAGCAATTTTACCTCTTCCTTGCTTTTCATAGCTCAGCGCCTTGGGCTTGAAGGTTTCATTACTCAGCATACAGATGTGGCAGGATATTATGAGGCTATAAGGGATGGCGCAGATATACTATTAATGGCTGATGATCATCTTTTCATCGCTCACAATCTCAGGAATGGAAAATTGGTCACTAACCATGAAGCAACAGGCATCATCTATTCAGAGATCGCTTCCAGGTTTAAGGACTCAGGCTCAAGTGAGATCCTTGTTATAGGCCTTGGAAGAGTAGGATATGCAGGAGCTAAACATCTTGCAGAAAAAGGGTTCGATGTTTATGCCTGTGATCCTAACAGAGATTTTCTGGATAAAGCAGCTCATGAAATTGGAATTAAGGAATACTGCAAAGAGGATCGAAAGAAGTTTTCCATGGTATTCGAAGCAACACCCAATGCAAACACAATAACCGAGGGTATGATAGCAGAGAGATGTCTGGTCTCAACACCTGGAATACCCTGTGGATTGCCTCAGGAAGTCGGAGGTAAATACAGAGTAGATCTAGTCATGGAACCTCTCTTCATAGGAGTTACATCTATGCTTTATTCAGTGATATAACCTTCTTTTTTTTTGCTGCCATTTAAATTTTGATGTCTATATAGTGCAATTTCTATTGTTGTACGCAGATCATTTTCCTCAAAAGGTTTCAGAATATAACCATAGGGTTCTGTCAACTTGGCCCTCTGCAATGTCTCCTCATCAGAATATGCAGTTAGATAGACTACAGGTATGTTAAAACGCTTCCTGATCTCCCCTGCAGCATCTATTCCGTCGATCTCACCTTTGAGCATTATGTCCATCAACACAAGATCCGGAAGAATACCTTCAACCTTACTGATCGCGTCTTCCCCGGTTGACGCCACACTCGGCACTATATAGCCTAACTTCTGCAATCTTTTCTTTATTTCAAGAGCAACTATGTTCTCATCTTCAACTACAAGTATCTTTGCTTCTGTCATTCTCCCACCTAAACCTTACACTTAAACTCTTTAAAACGTATTTTAAAAGATGTTCCCCTATTGTTTTCAAGTTCAATAGTTCCGTTTATCTGCTCAACAAGAGTTGTCACAAGCTGCAGGCCCAGAGAAGTAGTTTGTCTGAAATTGATGCTTTCAGGGAATCCTATGCCATCATCACTTATCTGTAGGGTGAACTCATTACCATCAAGCTCAAGAGTAACATTAACATTCCCTTCGATAGTATGCGGGAATCCATGCTTGAGCGAATTGGAGACCAGTTCATTTATTATCATTCCCAGAGGAATGGCAGTGTCCATGCCCAGATAAACATTTTCTATCTTTGAATTTAATTTAATCTTTTTGGATTCCATAAAATAGGATTTTGTCAGGAAATTCAGTAAGTTGCGGGTATAATCTGCAAAATCAATTGTGGACATATCTCCTGATTGATATAATTCCTCATGGATCAATGCCATCGATCTCACACGGTTACGGCTGTCCAGAAAAGCCTCAACTATCTCTTTATCTTTGAAATTCTCAGATTCAAGGAATAGCAGACTTGATATTACCTGGAGATTATTTTTAACTCTGTGATGGATCTCTTTCTTACGGATCTCCTCTGTCCTTAAAAGTGCTTCCTCAGCCTTTTTACGTTCAGTAACGTCAAGAATGATACCCTGAAGCATAATTTCTTCAGATGGTTCTGTCTGGATAAAAGTTCTTTCATCTACCCACCTGACATCTCCTGATTTCGTGAAGATCCTGTATTCTTGATTGAACTGATCAGAAGGAGTGCCTTGATGTTGCTCAAGCCTATAGTGGAATCTTTCGCGATCCTCTGGATGTAAAATATCCGCATACTTGATTTGACCAGAAATAAAATCTTCGACAGTATAACCTATCTGGGTGATGTTCTCAGAAACAAATTCAACTGGCCAGTCTTTTTCCATTCTCCATTTAAATACGATTACAGGACTGCTATTCACAACTCTTTCCATTTCTTCTTTTAGTTTGTTAGAAATCTCAAGTTGTTCAGCGTATTGCTTAAGAGCCTTTTCTATGCGTTTGCGCTCAGTGATGTCACGAGCTATGGTCAATACAGCTTTTTTACCATCATACTTGATGAGGCGGCTGCTGAGTTCTACAGGCAGTATCTTACCACTTTTTGTAACATGCACTGTCTCAAAAATATTACTTTTTAGCTTACAAAGTTCCTTGATCAGTTCAAGTAAATATTTACCTGTAAAAGTACCATCTATATCAGTCTGTTTCATCTGAAGGAATTCGTCATGGGTATAACCCATTCTTTCACATGCTAACTGGTTGACCTCAAGTATTTTTCCTTCCATGTCATGGAGATATATTGCATCACTCGTACTATCAAAGAGTGTTCTGAACTTCTTTTCGGATTCTCGTAGTGCATATTCAGCCTTTATGCGCTCTGTAGTGGCCTCGTCCAGAGACAAGCGTGTCTGTTCGATACCATTAGTGAGTATGCGTAGATCACCTTCTCCATATACTTTAACAGGTTTAGAGAAGTCATTATTCTGGATAGCAGTAAGCACGCTATTAGAGTCTTCTATGATCCTATCCAGATATTCGGCGAAATTATCCAATGTATCGCCTGCCTGCTTAAATTTACCCTTCAGATCAAGTTGTATCCTTGTTTTAAGTTCTCCTTTAGCAAGAGCATTAGTAACTCTCATATTCTCCCGAATTGGAGCTGTCACAGCATCAAGTATTTCATTGAGGCCTTTAGGTATCTCCCTGAAGTCTACTCCTACGTCAGTATTTGCCCTCGCATCCAGTTTACCTTCTACAGCATCCTGTGAGATCATTTTAAAACTGGTGACGATCTTATTGATCGGTCTGGTTATGGACATTGCTATGAGATAAGCCACAAGTCCCATGAACGCAATAGAGATGGCAGAGATTATGATGAGTTTGTTCCTAAGGGAAGCCACACCTGCAAGCATCTCATCTTTAGGAACTACGAGAATAAAAGAATAGTTTCCGGTCTTCACCGGCTCATAGAACATTATTGCATCTTTACCTGTAGCTGGATCTACTGTTTCGAAGTTACCACCTTTTCCTTCTTTTATATTGTCTGCAGCTTCAGATATTTCTGGTATGCCAAAGTCGTATAGAGTTTTTGAAGCTATCCAGTCCTTGTGCACAGGATGAGAGACCAGGATACCGGTGTTCCCGGTCACAAAAGCATAACCCGTATCGAATGCCTTTACATTGTCCATGACATCATCTATGTACTTCAGGGAAACATCCACTCCCCCTATCCCCACGAAACTGCCATCCTTGATAATTGGTGAATCAAAGCTTACCATGAATATGCCTTGGTAGTAGTATGGTTCTGTAACAACATCCATGGTTGTTTTTTTTGTCTTTTGATAGTAATCATATTCATCGTAATACTCAAGAGGCACCAGAGCCACACTACCACTGATCTTGTTCCAATAAGGAATAAAACGCCCGGTTTCATCATGACCATTAGTGCCAGAGTATTCATCATCTTTACCGTCGAAAGCATTGGGTTCGTATCCGACATAGACACCTGTAATTGAGGGGTTTTTCAGCAGCAAGTTCCTGAGCATATCATTTACCTCATCCCTGTCTGAAGACGAATAAACTTCCATTGAATTTGCAAGTGTCTGAGCAATAGCTTTTGACTGCCTCATATCGCCATCGAACTGGTTGGCGTAGTCCCTGGCCAGCTCAATGGATTGCTGATAGGCCAATTTCTCCTGCTGAGTAGTCACTGTGGTAATAATAACTCCTGTGGACACTGCCAGCACCAGAAAAACCCCTACTACTATATAAAGAGTTAATTTAAATTTTATGGATAGATCGTTAAATCCCATCATTGTGCCTCTTCAGTGTTTCAAATCACTTTAATGGAACTTTCAACATAATGAAGGAACAACTCTTTGCCCCATTGCAGTGCACTTGCATCGAAACTCAGAATATCTCTGTGGTCATACCTGCCTTCTTTATTAAAGATGCTTAAAAGCAGGAAAACATCAGTGGCAACTATAGTTGGAGGTGCAGATTCATGCTGATAAACGAATACATGTGCATTACCGATATTTTCCAATTGGTCCTTATGTTCCTGGAAATCCTCTTTTATTCTCTGCCACACAGATTCTGTTAGCAGAAGTGAAATCTCAACACCTTTTGAGGCCATCTCACTAAAAATTGAAAGGTAAGAGGGATGGAAAAAGGATAATACTGACATTATGTGGGTAGATCTGGAAATTGAAGTCATATATTTTTCAGGCAATTCGAACATATCTTTTAGTTCAGGCTCTATGAGAGAAAAATTTCCCAGTTCTCCAAGCCTTCTGCAGAGTCTCCTGGGAATCAACTTTAGATTTCTGTTTGCCCAATAATCAGTGTTCTTGTCCAGTACATCTATGATATCTGAAACAGGCTTTGCATTCTCTGTTACGATCCTACCGATGCTAGATAGCATATATCTGCTATTTTCAGTTACAAGCAGGTCCATTTCCTTAAGTTCTTTTACTGGGAGCATCATCGATCTCCAGGCTACTCCCATTTTATGTTCTATTTCTTCAGAAGTTTTTGGGCCTTCCAATAGTAAGAACATGAGCTCTTTACGTTTTTCTGAAAACCAAATTGTTTCTGATAATGTTTCCATTTATCCACCCCCTCAATGATCTAAGTTGCTCTTTTCCTTAGGAAGACAGACTCTTTCAGATTTGCTTCTGCAATAATCAATAAGTTCAGTACTCCAAAGCAATGCACTTTCATCAAAACTAATTATGTCCCTGTGGTCGTATCTTCCCTCACTGTTTAAAAAGCAAAGATATGTGAACCATCCAGTTACAGCCACTGTTGGCAAAGGTATGTTCTCATCGCACAGAAAGATTTCAACATCATTGTAAGATGAAATAGCTTCCATCTCTGTAATATATTCAGAATTCATTTTCTGGAATGCTGCGTTAGTCATGAACAATGAAAGAGAAACACCTTTGTCTGCTAATTCTAAGTAAAAGGAAGGGATATGTGGATGTACATAAGATATAAAAGTGGACATTTTTTTGGACTTAAGTACGTTATCTTTGAATTCTTTAGGGAGCTCGAACATACGATCTAGATCAGGTTCTATTAGCAAGTAATGTCCCAGTTCACCTAATCTATTAAAAAGATTTTGAGGAAGAGCGCTAAGATCCCTTGTCGCCCAGAATTCTTTGTTCTCTTCTATCACTCTCATTGTATTCAATAGCGGCTCAATATTCTCTACTATCAGTTCTCCTATTTCAGATAGATAGTACTTTTCTCCATCCTGAACTATGAGTTTCTTTTGCAAGAGTTTTTTGATCTGAGGCATTATAGACCGTGAGGTCTCATTAAGGGAAATTTTTATTCTATCTATATCCCTTGGTCCTTCTTTTAACAGGAGAAGAATATTCTTTCTCTTTTCTGAATACCAGATAATGTTCATCAGTGAATATCGCATAATACTCTAAAACTCACTTTATTGCCATTGATAACGTATCTTTCTAATGCTCTATTAATACTTTGTGCAGAGTGAAGATTGTCCAGCGCCAGATGCTCATGAAAATTTAGATATTGACAGTTAATTCGCATATATATTGCAAGATCATATACCTCATGTAATATCACATATCTTCTGCCTTTCATATGACATCTGTAATATCCTGTTCCTACACAAAGTCATATACTTTACTTAAAATCAAAAAGAAGTGCAATATTAGTACTTCTATGGAAAAGCAGCTACAAATTATACTATATATTAGCGTATACCATCATGGGGTAGGAAGTTTTCAGAATGACTTCCTGATCATAAACTGTTCTGAAGGTAAGCCATTAGCATAGCGTGTAATGGCATTGCTGAAAGTACAGTTGATTTACAATAGGAGGAACTTAAATGGGTAAACAAGAAATTCTTGACAAACTTAGAGACACCATAGTCAAACAGGACATCAATGGTTGCGTTGCAGCAGCAAAGGAAGCCCTTGAAGCCGGTGTTCCTGCATTTGATGCTATCAACGATGGCCTTGCATTGGGTATGAATATTGTTGGTGAAAAATTTGAGAAAGCTGAGATCTACTTACCTCAGATCATGATGTCAGCTAAGGCCATGAACGGCGCAATGGAAATCCTGGCCCCTGAACTTGCAAAGGAGAAGCCGGGAGAAGGCACAGGTACCGCAATTACTTTTGTGCAGGAAGGAGACATTCACGACATAGGTCACAGGTTAGTGTCCACAATGCTGGGTGCCAGCGGATTTACCATCGTTGATTTGGGTGTGGATGTACCTAACGAGACTGTCGTTGAAGAAGTAGCCAAACTCAAGGGACATAAAGTCGTCCTCGTAGGTTCTGCACTCATGACAACCTCCATGCTTGGCCAGAAAGACGTGGTCATACTGCTCAAGGAAGCAGGCCTCAGGGACAGTGTAAAGTGCATGTTCGGTGGCGCACCTGTTACCAAGGAATGGATAAAAGAAATCGGTGCTGATGCAACAGCAGAGAACGCAGCTGAAGCAGCCCGTGTAGCCATTGATATCATGAAATAAGGAGGTTTGTAGATGACATACAGAAAATCATTTGATGTTTATGATTTCTATGACCGCGCAAAGAGCGGCGAGAAGATAACTCAGGACGACTGGGATCTTATGGTCCTCCCATCCAAGACAATGGAACTTAAGCAGAAGTATGGTCTGGATTTCAAGGGCGAGTTCGTCCCCACTGACAAGGACATGATGGAGAAACTGTTCAAGGCAGGTTTCGAGTTACTTCTTGAATGTGGTATCTTCTGTACCGACACCCACAGGGTCGTCAAGTATACTGAAGACGAGATCTGGGATGCCATTAAGAATTCAGGCGAGGACTTCAGGCTGGGAACTGGCAGGGACGCTGTGCGTGTCAGCAAGAGAAATGTCGGCGACAAGAAGAAACCTATTATTCAGGGTGGCCCAACTGGTTCCCCAATATCCGAAGATATGTTCATGCCAATACACATGAGCTATGCCCTTGAGAAGGAAGTCGACACCATTGTAGATGGTGTGATGATGTCCATCCGCGGCAAGTCACCTGTACCAGGCAGCCCATACGAAATACTTGCAGCCAAGACAGAAACCAGGCTTATCAAGCAGGCATGTGCTATGGCAGGCCGCCCAGGTATGGGCATATAGGGACCAGAGACTTCCCTGTCCGCTCAGGGAAATATAGCTGCAGACTGTGCCGGTGGCATGAAAAGCAGTGACAGTCACGAGGTCTCACAGCTCAATGAGCTCAAGATCGACCTGGACGCAATTGCTGTAATAGCACACTATCAGGCTAACAGCAACATCATTATGGACGAACAGATGCCCATATTCGGTGGTTACACCGGCGGCGTAGAAGAGACAGCAATTGTGGACATTGCAACCCACATCAACGCAATGGTGATGAGCAATGCAAGCTGGCACCTTGACGGTCCTGTCCACATCAGATGGGGTTCCACCAACACCAGAGAAACCCTCATGATCGCAGGCTGGACATGTGCAACCATCAGTGAGTTCACTAACATTCTCTCAGGCAACCAGTACTACCCATGTGCAGGTCCATGTACCGAGATGTGCCTGCTGGAAGCTGCAGCACAGTCCGTCACAGACACTGCTTCCGGACGTGAGATCCTCTCTGGTGTCGCAGCCGCAAAGGGTGTTGCACTTGACAAGACCACAGGTATGGAAGCCAGGATGATGGGAGAAACTGCAAGGGCTACTGCCGGAATGGAGATCCCAGAGGTCAACAAGATCTTGGACAACCTCGTCAAGATGTACGAGAACGACTATGCTAAAGCACCTGCTGGCAAGACGTTCCAGGAATGCTACAACGTCAAGACAATCGAACCAACGGATGAATACATGAAAGTCTACGAAGGAGCAAGAAAGAAGCTCGAAGGACTGGGGCTGGTGTTCTAAGCCTCCAAAACCAAGCCGGCGAATTAATCGCTGGCTTTTTTTTTATGGAGGTTAGCCCAAGTAGAAATATCTATTAATTATATAAAACAGCGGAGGCATATTAAAATGGACACATGGACCATGATAAATGGTGCAATTTATCTCATCGATTTCTTGTTGATAGGTTGGGTGTTGCTGGATGCTGTAAAAGTGTCTAAAAAATCATAAAAGGAGGAAAACTCAATGACCGAAGAAACGAGTTCAGAATCCCCCACCCTTGTAAAAACATTGAGACCTTATCACGTATGGGCTCTTGGTGTCGGCATAGTGCTTGTCGGAGAATATATGGGGTGGAACTTCACAGTTGCAAAGGGTGGTATACTTGGTTCCCTGTTTGCACTGCTTGTAGCAGGTACGATGTATGTTATGGTAGCACTGTGTGCTAGTGAACTTGGAGCCGCTACAAAACTTGCGGGAGGTCCCTATGACTGGGCAAGATTGTTCATAGGACCAGGAGCAGCTGCCATAGTTGGTCTTGCCGTGTACATGGAATATATTGCCTTGGAAGCTGCAGATTCAATTGTCGTGGCATCAATAGCCCAATCGATCTTTCCGGAGATACAAGTATTACCAGTTACATTGCTTGTGATATCGATCCTTACATTTATCAACTACCGCGGAGTCGTGGCTGCACTTACTCTTAACTTTGCGCTAACCATGACCGCTTTCATAGCTATAATCATGTTCTTCTTCTTCAATCTCCTGGGAATAGGAAATATACCATGGAACCCTGCAGAATTGATCTCAGGCGCAATGCCTAACGGGATTGTGGGAATATTTGCTGCATTGCAGTTCGGTCCCTGGTTCTATCTGGGAATAGAAGGTGCGGCAATGTGCGCAGAAGAATGCAAGCATCCCTCAAGGGCAGTTCCACTGGGACAACAGGCTGGTATGATCACTCTGCTTATTGGAGCAGGTATGACGCTGTTTCTATGTTCTGGCCTTATACCCGCATCAGTACTCGGAGTATCTGTATATCCCCTTTATGAGGCAGCAACTTCAAGTGGTATGTATTTCCTGGTAGTGTTCCTGGCCATAGGTACATTGTTTACCTGTATTGCCAGTGCAAACGGATGTGTGTGTGACTCTTCAAGGTCATGGTTTGCATTGTCCAGGGATAATTTCCTGACACCCTGGTTCGCAGCCGTGCACCCAAGATATTACACACCTTACAGAGCTGTGATCTTTACAATGCCTATAGCTATTGCTTTTGCATTTAGTGGTTTCCTTGACCAGGTTATAACCTTCTCGATCACATCAGGAATGGTTGCCTATGTCATGATCCCATTTGCTCTTATAAGGTTCAGAAAAATGTTCCCACAGCATTCGAGCAAGGTGCGTCCGTTCATAGGACCCTTGCAGCCATGGATAGCTTACTTTACTATATTCCTTGCAATAATAATTCTCTCGACACTCAATTGGGGATACCGTTACAATCTGATCTTTGGGCTGGTGTTCTACATAGTAGCGTACTTCTACTTCAACTGGAGGTACAAGAGCATGGAAAGTGAGCATGACTGGGAACGCGATATGGGATGGCCAAATCCGGTAATGCACAGGAGCTAATAAGGAGGGATGAAGTTGGCAAATATAGACAATAACAGATACCATAGCAAATTGCATCAGGATGCCGGAGTCATTGTGTTGCTGCTAGCACTGCTGTACTTCTCCGAACTGTACATGATATACAACATAGTGTCAATAATAGGAGCCAGTGTACCTATACCACCTCTCCTCATAGGACTGTATGTACTGTTCATAATCCTGTTGCTGGGAATAGAAACATTGGGATGTGTGGGTGTATATAAATCCATCAAGAAACACATGTTCGAATTTGAATACTATGATTAAGGAGGTATAAGATGGCAGCAGCAGTTAAACAGGAAGGAGAAACAGGAATTTTCATGAGGATCTTTGACATCCTCTTTGTCTTCATAGTTGCTTTTACCTGCGTGGTAACACCAGTGGTCTTGCAGGGAACTGTGCTTGTAGGCTGGGGAGAAAGCGGAGCTATGAGCTTTGTATGGGATCCTGTAGCCTATTTCTCATCTCTTGGAGTAATAATAGTGTTCTTTGTGGTTATACTGTACCACTCTGTGAAACACTATAAGTTCTAATGCCGGCTCTGCTGGCTTTTTATTTTATTTATTGATATAGAACTCAGGAAAATGGTGATCAAATGACTGATAAAAAAATCAATAAGCCTGTAGATCCAGCTCACCTCACAGAGCTTGAGCAGAAGCATGTGCCTATGATAGAAGCACCGGAACTTGTCCTCACTGGACAGCCTTTCATTGTTAAGGTGACAGTTCCACATGTAATGGAACAATCTCATTACATCGAATGGATAAAGCTCTCCATGCATGGAATAAAGTTAGGAGAAGTGAATTATTCACCATCTGATACCAGCACCACTGCGGAGTTCACAGTAACAATCCCTGAAGAAGTTGTTGCTGTGAAAGTGTTAGAACAATGTAATATCCATGGGGTCAATGTGTGTGGTGATTGTGGTACAAAATCAGTGCTCACAGATCTAATTGCAGTCGCAAGTTGCAATGTTCACGGACTCTGGGAAAGTTTCAAACGTATAGAGGTCATGTCGAAGATACAGAGTGAAGGCAAACCCTGCAAGTGGGAATAATGAACTTTAAGTGAGAAATCAAAGTGAAAAAACAGTAACGGAACTAGTTTATATAAATCTCATAACTGATATAATAAGTAGCACCTCACCTTTTGGTTTTTCAAAGACCATCATATCTGTGAGGATTGTATATAGCCACTTGTTTCATTTTAACAGTGAAAAGCTTTTGAAAGAACATAATTTTTAAGGAGACTGATTATGTCCGATTACACCCCTAAAGAAAGGCTTGCCCGTATTTTAACAGGGCAGAGCGTAGACCGTATGGCAGCTATTTCTGTCACGCAGACCGGTACCGTAGAACAAATGGAAGCTTGTGGCGCATTCTGGCCGCAGGCCAATGAAGATGCCCAGCTCATGGCAAATTTAGGCGAAGCTGGTCATACCGTTGTAGGTTTTGAAGCGGTACGTGTACCCTTTGATATCACTGCTGAAGCTGAGTTCTTCGGCTGCCAGATCAAGGCAGGTACACAGGAACAACAGCCTTCTGTGGTAGGCCATGTGGTCAAGAGCGTTGATGACATAGCTAAATTGGAAGGTTACAGTCTGGACCACGGCAGGATAGGCGTTGTCTGTGAGGCTATTAAGATCCTGGCAGACAAGTACGGTAAGGAATTACCCATCATTGGCAGTATGATAGGTCCTTTCTCCCTTGCCCAGCATTTGAACGGTGATGACTGGTTCATGAATATCTTTACAGATGAGAACCTTGGCTTGAAGCTTATGGAGTTCTCCACAGCTTTCAGTGTTGCATACGCAAAGAAGATGGTGGAGAACGGTGCTGATACTATGGTTATTATCGACCCAACAGCAAGTTACCAGCTGATTGGAGCTGAGTTCTATGAGAAGTTCGTAGTACCATTCCACAAGAAACTGGTAGATGCCATGAACGAGCTGAACGTGCCTACAGTACTCCACATCTGCGGTGATACCACAGCTGGTCTTGCACTCATGGAATCCAGTGGTGTGAACGCCATCAGTATCGATCAGAATGTAGATCCTGCAACAGCCGTCAATGCAGTCAAAAAGGCATTGATAGTTGGTAACCTGGACCCTGTGAATGTGCTCTGGAACAAGACACCTGAGTTCATCAAAGAGAAATCAAAGGAAGTCCTTGATGCAGGGGTCGCATTGCTTGCACCAGGTTGTGGTATTGTCAGCAAGACACCCACAGTGAACCTGCAGGCAATGGTGGAAATGGCGAAAGCACATAAGTATTGAACTAAAACCTGAAATATGCAGGGTTAGTAAAGACCCTGCATTAGTTTTTAATTATCTATCACTAAAAAAAGGATAGGTTTTCAACTAGCATTCCTAATTTGATATACTTTTCTTTCCAAGTTCATGAAGCACTGTATCCCTGAACTTAGCAGCATCTTCAAACCCGGGTTTTATTGCCAAAGCTCTGTTAAAAGCTTCTAGAGCATCTGCATACTTAGTCTGTCTGAAAAATATGTCACCTTTGCAGTACCATGCTTCTGCACTATCCATTTTAATGTGAGAAGATGATGTGAGAGGAATCCATGTAAACCGTGGGAACTGATAGTTAAGAGGCTGCGAACATTCAATAGAATACTCAAAAGCTTCAAGTGCACCCTCATAATTTCCAAGCTCTCTTAAAATATTTCCTTTACAGTACCATGCCTCAGGGAATTGCATACATTTGGACAATGCACTGTCAAGACAAAACAAAGCTTCATTGTATCTCCCAGTTTTATAAAGCACAAAGCCTTTTCTAAAAAGGCTTTCAGGATCATCTGGAACTTGATCCAACATCTTTTCAAGGAGTTCGAGAGAATTATCATATTTTCCTATCATATAATTTGCATAGCTTTTTCCAGCCAAACTATTAAGGACACTTGCTTTTGATATCTTTGCAGCTTCATAATCACCCTGAGATGTAAGCATGTCCACCTCTTCTTCCCACAAATCTTCTGCCAGATCATAAGCAGCTATACACTCTTCAAACTTCTGCATCTTAAGAAGAACATGTCCCTTCTTATAAGCCTGTAATGCACCATCGTGAATCTTTTTGATGTCTTTCTTCGTAGAGTTGCCAGTAAATATTTTTTTAAATAATTTCAATTAGTATCTACCTCACTACTGAATAAAACAAAAATAATCTCCTTCAAGTCTGAACTTCTCATAAGTATGACATGAGAGACACAGACAACCTGCCTTTAAAGATGGCGTTTGCTGATTTTTCCTGGCACAGAACATCATCCCTTTTTCCTGATAAGAAGGACATTTTATACAGAGGCAACCTTTAGAATGATGGTATGAAGTACAGATGCCAAAATACCTGCCATAAGTTGCTCTATTACTGTCAGTAAGTTCTGAGGGTTCCATATACTATGACCTTTAGAAGTGTTAGCATGCAAAGGTTTAACGCTTCACCTTCAAAATTGAATGGTTCATTGTTTGTTCGGGACAGATGGTAACACAACGTCTACAACTTGTACCAAGGCAATGCTGGCTGTCTATATTTGCAAACCTCTTACCTTCTCTTTCAATGATAATTACAGCATCTTCAGGACAGTCTTTTTCACATTTATGGCACATTATACATTTTACCACAGGTGCCTCAAGGATGATACCTATATCCTTTACAATCTCTATGCCTTTTTCCCCCACATCATCAATATCCTTTGAAACACGTCTTTCTATATTCACCTTTTCAAGGTTTTGGGGGAAAGGTTTAATTTTATATAACTGAAGCATCTGATCATAGATCTCCAAAGGCATTCCCTGTTGCCAGTAAGACAGTTCACAGAGATATATGTCTTTAAATGTTTCACTTGTAGCCATCATGAGATGATCGGCATGTATTTTCTTTGCTACAGATATGACATCACACAACTTTATAGGATCCACAGCAAGCTTTCTTGCAAGACCGATGGAAGTGTTGCCAAACTGGACAATATTAGGGATAAAACCCGGTACAGAACCTAAATGTCTCGCCTTTTCAGCATCAACGTATGTGCCCGTAGCCCCCGACATATAAACGTATTTCAAGTCAGAGTATTCAATACCGGCTTCTATCATGAGAGTCATGTGAGCAGCCCAGATGGCACCGATCGCCTTACCCACTTCTTCCACATCCTTATCGGTGATTATGATCCCATCACCCAAAACAATCCTTCCCTCTGGAAGATGCGGCAACTTTTTCGTCAGGCCTTCCTTGATAGCCAAAGCAATGGTAGAAATAACCCCTGTTCCTGTAATACCTTTGGCCTTTATTCCAGAAGATTCAATGATTTCACCGGAAACTGGATCTACAAGATCACTTTCTATGGGTTCCATCTCCTCGTTGAGCACTATGAGCCGCCAGTAGGAACCCTCAAGATTAACATCACTTATGGCTCCGGGACCTGCCAGCATACCGCAATTGATGCCCTGACCTTCAATGGCCGGACCAGCTGCAGCGCTTGCAGTGATGATCCTCTCTCCTACTTTTAATGCCATCTCTGCATTTGTTCCATAATCTGTTACCAAACACGGTTCATTCTGGTTTATGAAATCGGTTTCCATCATCATGGCAAGGGCATCAGCACCTATCTCATGTTTTATTGCAGGAGGGACTACTATCTCACAGTTGTCCATCTCATAGATGCCTTTGAATATCTGGTTGGCAGGGAAGATCCGAGCATCTCTTTTCACATCGTGAACACCCAGTTTTTTCTGCTTGGCCTCGCCTGCATACGCAAGGTCCAGAATCTCACTATTCTGAAAAAGGGATAACTGTATAGGATTACCACAAACAGCTATTCTCTGTATACTTAATGGATCAACATTGAATCTTTCCAGTACTTTCTTCACAGCCTCAATTATCAATCCATGAGCTACATCCTTGCCTGTGCTGATCGCAAAATCCAGATGGTCCATTACATTCCCGCCAGGGAGTGGATGACCCATAGTGATCACAGTTTTAATAGTTTCTCTTGTCTCTATATCTATCAGCTGCGATCTGAAACCGCTAGTACCAAGGTCTAGTGCAATTACATACATGAAGATACCTTCAAAAAGCATTTACAGGCAATTAAGTTTTAACTTTGACTTGAGGACACACCAATATATATTTTTTGCTCTGAGATCTAAGATGGGGGGCTTTGGAAAAAAAGAAGTAGATAAGAGAAACACCTAAAAAAACTTATTTGATACTGTAACCAAAAATTTCAAAATTTATATTGGATGTGGTGTTGAGTAGTAAATATTTTCTATTTATAATTTTCTGTTCAACTGCCAATCTTATTTCTAGATAAAAACTGTTACAAGTATCACTCAGCAAACTTAAGGATAGTGGTCTTAAGAGTGCTGAGGTCTACTATAGGCACCTGTGCAGGAGTAGGCACGACATTTACTCTTTTCTGGAACTCGGTCTGGGACTGCCATGTACCCGAATTAACCAATAGAACATTCTTGTACCATTCCACACCCACTGTGTGAACATGACCACAATGCAGTATATCTGGCACCTGGCTAATAACAAAATGATCCTGTTTTTCAGGAGCTATAGATACCCGGCTGCCATAAATGGGAGAAAGATGTCTTCTTTTCATCATTTCCACCATTGCCTTTGTGGGTTCCTGATAGGATACACCAGGTATGGAGGCTACCAGATCGTCAATAGACCTACCATGATATATCATAAGTTTGACACCATCAAGATCAACAACAGAGGGATTACCCACAAATAATACATTTTCAGAGAAATCTGCCCGTATGTTTTCCGGCAGCATGGGCTGTGGTTCTGCTTGTCTCACAGCATCATGATTACCAGGAGATATTATAACTTTAATGTGCTTTGGTATTTCACTAAAATATTCTGCAGTTTTTTTATACTGTTCATATACATCCGGTATATTTAATTCCATCTCCTGTCCCGGATAAATACCTACTCCATCTACAAGATCTCCAGCCACAACAAGATAACGTACCTCCGTGGACAACTCAGCCATCACTTCATTGTCAGTATCACCTTTGAGAAAATCAATAAAACGATACCATTCTTCTTCTAAAAATGTAGAACTACCTACATGAACATCAGAGGTGAGGACAGCTTTGCCGTATGATCTTTTTCTTTCACCCAGAGTATTAGGTAAGTCTGGAATCGTGATCTTTTTAGCTATAAGCAGTTTACCATCGTTAGTAAGAGCACCAGTAATACCCACAACTTCATCCAGTACAAAGCAACTGGCAAGCTCAAATAGCTCTTTATCAGCCATTCTTATCAGCACTGAGATAGAACCCGTAGTATCCTCAAGTTCTACCATTTTATGACCATTACTTGTACTCTTAATGTCTGAGATCATACCAATGATGGAAACTTCATTCATATCCTTATCCATGCCCTCGCGACGACCGCCTTTTTTATTACGGTATTTGTTCAGACTTTCTATAGGTCTTGAATTTAACCTGCCCCTTATCATTTCACTTAATCTGCTATATCTATTCCTGAAAAACTGGACAAATTCCATATATTCGCCTACACATGTTGAATTATCAGTAATGTCCAATAAAACATCAACAGGATTGTAAGACTGAGGACAGGTAAGAGTGGAAACCATAGGGTTTACTTGTGCAGGAATAATATTGCTGCTTTTAGAAAAAGGAGCTTTTACAGGCACTTCATATTTTTTTTGAATATCTCTTTCATTAATGCACTCATTAATATGCTCAATATCCACTACTAACACAGAAGGGTCCATGTTCTGCAGGACATCGTCCAGAAGACTGCGTGGGTTACAATGACAACATATCAATTCCACAGCATTCGGGCTTATCTGATATCCTTCTTCTAGGAAAACGGTAATCACTTCGATCTGATTCATAGAGGATCAGCGTTATGAATAGCGAAATATTTTGATCACAGATTTTCAATCCTCTGGCACTCCAAGGAGAGCGATGTATTCTATATGCTATGTTGTTATATAGTTGTAATGGAAAGGAGGAAACTATTATATCATTTTTATCTAAAAGCATCCGGTGAAAGAATGGATTTAAAGGAAGGTATTAAAACTTTTAGAGAAAGCGAGAACTTTTATATTTCCCTTGCCAGAGACATAACTTCTGTAGCTGCAGCTGTGCTTTTATTTTCAACAATTTCATACCTGATATTCGGGATGTGGACACCAATGGTAGCTGTGGAATCCGGTAGTATGGAACCACATATGAATATAGGAGATATAATTTTTATCCAAAATATAGAAAGAACATCTGTAATAACCAAAGATGATGCATCCACTGATTATGTATCATTTAAGGATAAAGGGGATGTTATATTATACCGGCCTTACGGCAGAGAAGAGGTTATACCTATTATACATAGAGCGATGTACTTTGTTAAAGCAGGTGAACCAATGTGGAAAGGAGGGCCAGTTGCCCCTCATGATGGTTATATCACTAAAGGGGATAATGAGCAAACTAATATGATATATGATCAGCAGGGACAAATAAGCTATCTTACACCGGTAAAAGAAGAGTGGATCATAGGAATTGCCAGATATCGAATACCATATATAGGGAAGATAAGGCTGATGTTGCCTTTCTGATATGGACTTTATCAGAAAACAGCATCATAAGTGCATTTGAGTGGTAATTACAGGTTTGAAGTCCTCAAGTGGCTTCAGTCTGTAATCCTCAAAAAGTACGCGCTGTGTACTGGAAACGGGGACACTCAAAACTATTTCTTTTGTTCTTCCATATCTACCCTTACTCACAACAAGAGCATTTACTATACCAAGCATGTCCAGTTCTGACATCAGATCGGTCACGCGCCTCTGGGTTAGAATGTCCATGTCTACATTAATACAAAGTTGACGGTAAACATTGTACACTTCTCCAGTGGTAACGTTCTTATATCCGTTGTTTCTCAAATTTATGACTGCACAAAGTGCAAGTTTTGATTGAGTGGGAAGGGTCTTTACTACTTCAATAACACGATCAACTTCTATTTTATCCTGAGCCCTTCTAACATGCTCTTCCTGTACATGCGGTTTCTTTTCGCGTTCAGCAAGTTCTCCTGCAACCCTTAATAGATCCAATGCACGCCTTGCATCACCATGCTCCTGAGCCGCAAAAGCTGCACATAAAGGGATGACACTTTCTTCCAAAACTCCATTTTTATAAGCAATTTCTGCTCTTTCCATCAAGATGTCACTGATCTGATCTGCATCATAAGGTGGGAAAATGATTTCTTCTTCTCCAAGAGAGCTTTTTACTCGTGGATCTAAAAATTCAGTGAATTTAAGGTCGTTAGAGACTCCGATCATGCTAACCTTAGCCTGTTTGAGATCTGAATTTGCTCTGGATAGATTATAAAGTACATCATCTCCCTTTTTAACAAGCTTATCAATTTCATCAAGAATTACAACAATTACTTGCTTTTTTGAGTCTATAACCTCTTTAAATTTTGCAAATACCTGATCAGTAGGCCAACCGGTCATTGGTACATCTTCTCCAAACTGTCTTGCCAGATTAGCAAGCAACCTGTATTGAGTATCGATCACTTCACAATTAACATAAACTACACTACACTGAACATTAAGTTGTTCACCTATTCTTTCCAGCTCTCTTCCCACATGCCTGGAAGCAGCTGTTTTTCCAGTTCCTGTTTTGCCGTAGATAAGAATATTAGAAGGAGTGTCACCTCTTAAAGCTGAAACCAATATAGTTGCAAGACTGTTTATTTGCTCATCTCTATGCACTAAGGTATCAGGAGTATATGTTGGCCTTAAAACCTCCTTATTGTTAAAAATAGGTTCAGTTGCAAGTAATTCCTGAAAAAGACCATCTAAAGCTTTATTTTGCATATTGACTACCATCCTACCACTGAAGACCTTGGACTTAACTCACCAACGTGAAATAGCCTGTAAAGGTACCATTTCAGATAAATGTATTGTAAAGGGAACTAAAAGAAGAAAAAATAAACTCTTCTGTAATTCAGTACCCTTGAATAAAGAAAATCTACTATAACTAACTGAAGTCTTTATTTCATCCTTTTCTTCCATTCGCTACATTGGAAATTAGGGTTATTAATCCTTATGGTGATAACCCCTTTGTTTCCATTGCAAGCATTTATAAAAATAAAGTTATGGAGAAAAAACAGTGCTTAGCACCTTTATCAAAATTTAATGAGAAAAAAGATACATCTAATTGTGAATTTCAAATGGAACTTAAAATGTGAGACCCCTTTATTTCCAGTGGAAGGTTTATAAAAGAGAGGAACCCTATTGTTTCCAGTGGAGCCATAAAAAAAAATTGGTGAACAATTTTTAACTATATACAAAAAAAAAGCCTACTTCAATTATGTAGCTTATACTATTTAAGCTTTATTTCTGAGTACAAAAACTGTCTTTGATAAATATAATAGCAAAACAAATAAAAAATAAAACTACTGTTAATCTTTACATCCAACTTTTACCTCTAACACATAACCTTAGTGTTCCA